>CAVXTF010000002.1:0-3551723 GCA_963764615.1 uncultured Acidimicrobiales bacterium
GAGGCCTGCTACGACGGCGCGAGTGGAGCCCCGAGTACCCTCCTCACGGGCATCAGCTCCGCCGGCGGAACGATCTTTATGGGATCCAACCCGATAGACGCGGCCGGCGGGACGGCCCTCACCATCATGGCCGGCCCGGGCTTCAACTGGACCGGTGGTGTGGGCAACGGCGAGGCAGACGTCGACACCGGCACCGCAGGATTGAGCAAGCAAGTATGGGGCATCACCGCCGGCGCAACCACCGCCGTGGGCGCCACGTCCACGAACACCACCACCAACCTTGTGGCGACCTCGCCGACCGCGACAACGACCGGTACCGCGTACGCGGCGACAGATGCCGGGGACGAAGTAAGCGGTACCGGTGTCCCGCCGAACACCACGGTGCTCTCAGTTGCGGCGGGTGGCGCAACGTTGACCATGTCGAATCCGGCATCGTCCAACGAAACAAAAATAACGCTCACGTTCAGCACCGACATCGCGACGACGGGCTCAAATGTGTGGACAGTTCCGTCGGGTCTCGCCATCACAAGCGGTGAAGCCGCCAGCGGAACCGATGTCGCTGCGAACACCACGGTGGTCTCGTACGCCGGCACCACATTGACACTTTCGAACAACGCGGTTGCCTCCACCGCAGCGGCCATCACGGTGAGCAACAACGTCGTGACATCAGGTTCGACCACGGTCACGAGTACTACAGGCTCGTTCCCGGGTGTGAGCAACGGCGACGGAATAGCAGGAAGCGACCTCACTGTGGGTACAACGGTTTCGAATGTGTCCGGCAACACGATCACGCTCTCGCTGCCTGCGATCGCGTCCACCGCAGAAACGCTCGCGATCACCACCACGACGACCTCGCCACCTCCGACCTCATGGTTGACGAGCGCCAGCACCGTCGCGTCGGAGGCGAGCTTCAAATCGAGTGGTGACCCCGCCAACACGTGCCCACCGCAACAAGCGCTGATCGATGCCGGCATGCCGTTCTGTCTCGAGGAGTTCGAGACGACAGGCTCGGGTCCGAGCGCCGCCCAGGTCGCTGTCGAGTACGCGGGGCAGAATGTCCCCACCTCGCAGGCGCCCACTGCGACGCTGAGCTCGGGCTCGGGGTCCATCGGTCAAAGCATCACTGCCACCGACACCCCAGGAGCCTGCCCGGCCACCATCGGCGGCTTGGGAGCAGGTTCAGGCAACCTCTTCAACGCCACATACAACTGCTGGTACGCACGCGCCGGGGATTCCACACCGGTCAGCGTCACCGTGGACGGCAACCCGGCAACGGTGACCCCGAACCCCACTCAGACCACGGTCACCGGCGTGAGCGTGACGTCTGGCTCGGAGGTGACGACGGTCACTCCACCCGACGCCTTCCCCACCAACCTCGCGGGTGACTTGGTCTCCGATTCGGCGGGTGATATTCCGGCGGGTACCACGGTGACGGGCCAGGGTAACGGGACGACAGGCAACTACGCGACCGTGGAGCTGACGCTGTCGCAAGACGCCACGGCCACAACCGCCTCCGACACGCTCACCTTCACCAACAACGCAGACGTGAGCGAGGGGAACTACAGCGTCGACAATGTGAGTTCGACCACCAGCCAGGACGCCGCCGACAGCACGATCACCAACGTGGCCGAGGCCAGCGGCTCGAACCAGGTAACGACCTGCATCGCCGCGGGGAATCCGTCGGCAACTTGCACCGGGACATCGGCCGGCACCGCCGCAACGCCATACAGCCTCGTCGGTGACTCCGTGAGCGGGACCGGTATTCCTGTCGGTACGGAGGTGACGGCGCAGAGCGGCACCTCGCCCACATCGCCCACCACCCTCACCCTGTCGAATAACGCGACGACGACCGGGGACGAGACCCTCACCTTCTATCAGGTGATCCTGAACCCGCCGCAACTGAATGCCAACTTCACCATTCCCGCCAACACGCCGACGGGACCTCAGACGGTAGACGTGTGCGAGGCGACCACACCCAACAACGGAAACGACTGGGAGTTCGGCGTCCAGTGGATGTCGCCAACGGGCAGCCTCCAGTACGTCTCGGGGAACTCGGGGCCGACGGAGATTTGCGCAACGAACACCATCGACGTCGTTGCGGCCACCACCACAACTGTCACGACACCAACGAGCCCGAGCATCGTGCTTGGTAACAGCAACACCGACAGTGCGGTGGTGACAGGCAACGCTACGGCAGGGAGCCCTACGGGATCCGTCACTTTCGATGTGTGTGGACCGACGGCGAACCCCACCGCTCCCGTCCCGTGCACGGCAACGTTGTACACGGACGGCAACGCAGTGGGCTTGACCGCTGGAGCCGGCAACACCTCCAGTGCCACCTCGCCAGCCTTTACCCCCACTTCTACGGGCTACTGGTGCTTTGCCAACAGCTACTCGGGGGACGCCAACTACTCGGGAAGCTCTGACGACACCACCGATGAGTGCTTCGACGTCACGCCGGCCAGCAGTTCCACGGTCACGGCGCCGACCAACTCGAGCATCGCGTTGGGAGACACCAACACCGACGGAGCGACGGTGACCGGCAGTGTCAGTGGCGTCGATCCGACTGGCACGGTGGCCTTCTATGCGTGCGGGGAGGACATCGATCCGTGCGTTGCCAGCGGAGCACCGTTCGATACGGAGACCCTGAGCGGCACTTCCAACCCGGGCACTGTCACCTCGGCATCCTTCATGCCGACGTCCACCGGCACCTGGTGCTTCGCGGCTGTCTACTCTGGAGACGGCAACTACAGCGGCAGCTCCGATCAGAGTGCCGATGAGTGCTACAGCGTCGGCGTGTCCAGCAGTTCGACGGTCACGGCGCCGACCAACTCGAGCATCGCGTTGGGAGACACCAACACCGATGGAGCGACGGTGACCGGCAGTGTCAGTGGCGTCGATCCGACCGGCACGGTGGCCTTCTACGCGTGCGGGGAGAACGTGGATCCGTGCGTTGCCAGCGGGGCACCGTTCGATACGGAGACCCTGAGCGGCACTTCCAACCCGGGCACTGTCACCTCGGCATCCTTTACGCCGACGTCCACCGGCACCTGGTGCTTCGCAGCCGTCTACTCAGGTGACAGCAACTATGCCGGCAGCTCCGATCAGAGCTCTGACGAGTGCTACACCGTCACTCCGGGCGGAACATCCACCAGTTCGACGCCGACCAGCTCGACCGGCGCGCTCGGTGGACCCAACTCCGACGTTGCGGTTGTGACCGGCAATGCCGCCGGTGGAAGCCCGACGGGTTCCATCAGCTTCTACGAGTGCGGGCCGACGGCTACGCCGACGCCCTGCACCTCGCTTGCGAACCCGATAGGGGCGCGGTCGGCGTGACCGCGGGGGCCGGCAACACGTCCAGTGCCACCTCGCTGAACTTCACCGCAACCTCCACCGGCTGGTGGTGCTTCGGTGCGTACTACTCGAGTGACTCGAACTACTCGGCGAGCTCGGACACGGGCACAGACGAGTGCTACGACGTCACGTCAGCCAGCACGTCCACCGTCAGCACTCCCACCAATTCGACGATCACGCTCGGACAGTCCGACACCGATCACACGACGGTGACGGGCAATTCCGCCGGTGGCAGCCCAACTGGCACCGTCGCCTTCTTCGAGTGCGGGCCGACGTCACTGGCAACATCGTGTTCCTCCATTGCCAACCAAGTGGGTGGCCCGGTGAACCTGACAGCAGCAAGCCACGACACCTCCACTGCCGCCTCGGCGTCGTTTACACCGACATCGACCGGCTACTGGTGCTACGGCGCCTACTACTCGGGAGATTCCAACTACTCATCGAGCTCTGACACAACCGTCGACGAGTGCGTCTACGTCGTGAGCCCTGTGACGATAACGACGCCGTCGCCACTACCTGATGGAACCAAGCTCGTTCACTACAGGGTCAAGCTTGCCGCCAGCGGCGGTACGGGACCGTACACGTGGAAGCTGGTTAGCGGCTCGCTGCCTCATGGAATCACGCTGAGTTCATCGGGCAAGCTGACTGGGACTCCGACGGTGAGCGGCACGTTCACGTTCACGGTCAGAGTGCACGACTCGTCCAGTCCACGCGAGAAGGCATCCAAGACCTTCAGGTTGACGATCAACGGTTGAGGATTACGTTCAGCGTCCAGCTACTCGGCTTAGTGAAAATGATGGCCAGCCCGGATCTTCTCCGGGCTGGCCATGATTTCATCTCAAGTTGGTATGGCACTCTGTTTGTGCTCGGTCGACTCCGACCAACGTAGCGACGTCACTTCGACCCAACGAAGTCGAAGAAGCATGAGGGAATGCACCTCCGCGATCGCACCCGCGCCGTGCTCTTGCTTGCGCTTGGCCACCGTTGCTCGTGCCATCGTCAGCCTTCCGATGTCCTAACCTGACCAGGTTCAGTTCGAGACGGGGGTGAGACTAGTCAGCAGTAGTACGGCCCCACGTGTCATGAAAGTGCAGGTCAGAAAGCCAGCCTGGGTAGCTCAGACGGTAGAGCAGCGCACTCGTAATGCGCAGGTCAGGGGTTCAAGTCCCCTCCCAGGCTCCAATCTCGGAGCTCATTTTGCCTCCGCACGAAGTGCTCAGCGGTAGTTCTGGCCTAGTACGTCTCCCACGAGCTACAAGGAGAGAAAAATGAAGGGAACCAACCAGGAGATCCGGCCTGGTGTCGGCGGCGAGCTGCTCCAACAGCGCCGAGAGCATTCCGTGGACCTCGATGACCTTGCGGATCCTGTCGAGCTCGGTGCGCTTTTTCGCCGGGTGATGTCTTTGTCACGAGGATCGACATGCTGGCGGCCGGCGGGCTTGGCCAGCTCTGTTTGGCGCTGCGGTCACGCTGCTTGCGTCACTGGATTATGAGCGAGCTGTAAAGCCCCTCGCGGCGCATGAGCGCGCCCTTCTCACCTTTGCCCAGCGTGTCGTACTTGGCAAGGATCCTCGCCTTGTACCTGGCCGAGTAGCGCCGCGGGCATACGGGAGCACTCGGGGACCTTGCCTCACTGGAAGTTGACGCAGGGTGGTTCAGGACGTCCGCAACTGGCTTGATGAATCAGGTCGAAGGCGCCGACATATTGGGAGTTGGAAGCGTTTGAAAGCCGAACCTTAACTTCGTCCTTTTACCCGGAATGTTGGTCCCACTGCGAGCCCGCTCGCTCGGCCGGATGTGAAGGCCGGTTCCAGCACGGCCGACCGTCGGAGCCGAACATCGGGGCCGAAAAGGCGAGTGGGGCAGAAACAGAAAGTGCCTCCTCGAACCGGGACGAACTGCGGCTCGCACCGCGTTCCCAGTCCGGGAGGCCCTTTCCTCTGGCACGCCGACGTACGCCCGCGCTACTTCATCGGTTGGTCAAGGCTTAGGTATTTTTCTGCAGGGATGCCTGAGCGATTGGGAGCCCCTGGACGTCCTCGTCCGGGAACCAGCCGTAGAGAGGTCCACCCACTCCGCTCACGGGCTGCGTGGTGTCTACTGCGGGCGGCGCGAAGACCGATCTCGACGTCGAGTCGTCCACCACCGTGTACGTATCGAAGACGTCTCCGTGGGGCACGGCGGTGAAGTCCTCGTAGAACGTGTACCAGCCGGACGTCGTGACTTGTGGGGTCCCCGAGGTGCAGCCGCCGGAACCGAAGGCCGTGCTGATGAAGAAGCCGCCTGTCACGGAGCAAATATCAAATGTCTGGTCCTGAAGAAAACTTCCGGATGTGTTGTTCAACGACGTGTCCCAGCCGATCAAATTGCCTGGGTAGGTATTCGCCCAGGCGGTGTCGAGGTAGATCTTGATCGACGTGGTGAACCCGTTCCTCGGGAAGACATTGTCGGTACCAGCATTACTCGGTCCGAAGAGCGTGAAGGGACCGGTGCAGTTCTCGCCCCCCGGGACGGTGCAGCCGGACAGGGAATCAAAGATGCTGGCGCTAGATCCGGCACCCGAAATACGGCCGTAATGTGTCTGTCCTGGCCCGGCAACGCTCGCCGCGTACCCGCCGTAATTGCTGAATGTGTGTTTCACCACGTCGATCGTTCCGTAGTTGCCGGTCTGGCCATTGCAAGGTGCATTCGGTGGTGAGTAGCCGCACCATCCACTCGTATTTCGGGCCAATGTGTTGGTCCAGTTGACGACGGGGCCATCGCTGGCTGATGGCGACACCGGACGGTGGGCGGTGGCGGCCGAACTGACCGATGAGATGCCCAGTACCCCGAGTGTCAATGCCAGTATCCCCATAACCGAGCGAGTAACTCGGCCCTTCTTGAAGGCGCGCAAAGAAAAATGATGTTTCAATTGAACCTCCGATTTGTGTTGCATTTCCTCGATGCCGAGGAGGATGTCGTTCGGCACCCCGCCTGAGCCCTGTGCTTGGCAGCATAGACGGACATGTGTGCCGAGGCAACCGCTATTGCAGAGCCGACAAGTCCGCGCGCATAGCCAAATGATCGCGCGGGATGATCACCCGGTAGGTCCCGTGTCATTACGGACTGCCACGGTGTATTTCCGGCTATATCGTCACGATTGGGTATTTTCCCCTGGAGTGTTGAAAGTCGGATCTAGTGTTAAAAAAGGTAGTGGTGAGGACTTCGGTGGTGATTTGGGTTGACGAAACCGCCCAATATGAAGAGTAGCACCGGGCATAATCAATTGACTTTAACTTGAATTTGAACGACCGATCATTGCTGCGGTCGCACGACGTCGGAAATTGTTTTGCGACCGCCCGAACCGGGATGCCACTTGGGGACGGCACATGGCAGCGAATTAGGAGGCCGCCGTCCCTGGGCGGGCGACGAGTATCCAGCGAAGCTCTGATCGACCGGCTTGCAACTCCGGGCTACGTTCAGGGCTAGCTTCGCTGCCGAATCCTGAGTGGGAGTAAGTCGCCCAGAGGCAAACGTGCTGGTCAAAGCGCGTTCTGGTGTGTGGAGAACACCGGTGACGAGGCTTGTACTGCACTCGTAATGCGCAGGTCAGGGGTTCAAGTCCCCTCCCAGGCTCCAATCTCGGAGCAGTGACACATCCTTCTGTGACGGTGGGGTCACGTTTCTGAGCCCGAAGACCGGGTATCAGCAAGCGGGAAGTACCTCGCCTACGCCTACTCACAGACAGCGACCGGCCCGCCCTAGCTAGGCGGGTCGCTTGCTGTCCACAACAATGGCGGCCCGCCGGCTCCGGACGACTCCGCAAGGAGTGCGCTCATCGCGCCGTGTCGCCGCGCGACTCCTACGAGTTACGTCGAGAAGAGACTGGGTAGGGTCCTCGAGAGACGAGTTCCGTCGTTTGGTGCCGGCCCAGAAACCCGCCGAAGCGCCCATGTTCTGAAGGCGCGACGCGTGGTTGGAGTACGGCCGAGGCGAACTTTGATTCGAACCGAACGCAGCTTCGATTCGAGCGTCCAACAGGTTAGGGCGGCCCGACTCTTCGCCCAGGATGTGGTCGCAGACTGGGGGCTGGACCCCGACGATGCCGTGCTCGTTGTGGGCGAGCTGGCTGCAAACGCCCAACGCCACGGTCGCAGCGAGTTCAACGTGTCGCTAGATCATGTCGACGGTGCTCTGCTGGTCGAGGTCAGCGACGCAAGCCCTGAGGTCGCGATGATCGACACATTGCCGGAGGCCCGAAGGCGCCGGGGCCTGGTCATAGTGGATCGGGTCGCCGTTCGATGCCGACCTCGTTCGGCCCGACGCCTAGTCAGTAGATTCCTAGTCCCTGACGGCCGGGAGAGCGCCGTTCAATTTCAACATGTCGATCACGCGCTTCACCCGGTTGGACGGCCGACTCAGCACGGTGCCACCACCCGGAGCGCGTGCCCTGTCCGCCGCAGTGACGAGCGTTCCGAAGAGAAGGCGCTGATCGCCGCGAGCGCGCTGCTCAGGAACGAGGTTACTGATGGGACTCATCTTGCTCGTTCTGTTGCTCGCGCTCCTGCTGGGAGCCGGCGGTTTTTACGTTGTGGATAGTCGCGCTAGTGGTGCTCTTCGTATGGGTGCTCGGTTTCGCACTCGCTCGTGGTGAGATCGGGGGGCGGGCGCTATGCCCGCTGGTATCGCTGGTGACTCCCTGGCGAAAGCCGACTGTTTTCGGTGGCACTTTCCGGGTAGAAGCCAACTTGAGGCGCGTGTCCGACATAGGAGGTTGACCGAAATGGTGAGCGGCACAGCTGCGAGTGTTGTGGTGTTTGCGGCAGGCGCGATCCTTGATTTCGCCGTGACCGTGAGCCCGTACCAGCACGGCTTCAACGTCCGCACCGTCGGGGTGATCCTGATGATCGTCGGAGCAGTCGGGTTCGTGCTGTCTCTGTTGACCCTCGGACTCGGTGGTGCGGGATTCCGCAGGCACCGCACGGTCGTCGACGACGGGCGAGGCAACGTCGTGCGTCGCGAGGACACGTATACCTAGAGTGAAGACGTAACAATGAAGATGCCGCCGGCCGCTCCGTGAGGATGTCCGGCGGCATCTGCGCGTCCGGGGCCACGCCCGGCGGTGGAACTAGCGTTCCTCGGGTGAACGGTCCGTCAGATTCTGGTAGCCATACGCCTGCATCGTCCGGCCCCCGCCGGTCGAGTCTCGATCGCTTCGTTGACACGATCCGGATCAGGGCCATTCACCGCCTGGGGGGCGAGCTTCCGCACCGGGGTCTGACGTACGCCGAGTTGGTGCATTTGCTGTATCCCACGTTAGATGACCCGGTTGTCCGCCAAGCGATAGATGTCGCTGGCGATGGGGAGCTCACCGATCCGTCGACATTTCGCCGCATGCTCGGCGCGGTCGAACATCAACTTGCACCTACGGCCTTCTCTATCCAGCTTTCCCGCGACGATGTCGAGACGGTCCGTGTCGGCGACGTCGAGCTCATGTGCGACACTGCCGACCGGTCAGTTTCGTTGACCTTGCGGGCCGGCGACTACGAACCTCATCTGACAGCGGTGTTCAACAAGTTCTGCAAGCCGGGCATGACTGTCGTCGACGTAGGAGCGAACATCGGTTACTACTCCATGCTGGCCTCCGGGCTCGTCGGGCCCGAGGGCAAGGTCATAGCGATCGAGCCCAATTCGGAGAATTGCCGCCTGTTGCTGAGCACCATGCGGCTCCAGGAGCGGGCCAACATAAGCCTGTTACCTGTGGCGTGCGACCAGCAGACAGGTTGGGCCTACTACTCGAGCCACATCGGATCGAATGGATCCCTCGTCGACGACGGCGACCTCTTGTCGAGCCCAGGCACCGTGGTGCCGACCTTCAGATTGGACGACTTGGTCGACGAGCCCGTCGGGCTTCTGAAGTTGGACGTCGAGGGAGCCGAGGCGCGGGTGGTCGCAGGAGCTCACGAGTTGATCGAGCGGCATCGCCCGGTGATCACGACAGAGTTGAGTGAAGCGATGTTGGAAGAGGTCTCGGGAACCACCCCGTCGGAATACCTGAGCTATTTCCATCAACTTGGTTATTCCCTGGCGGTCCTCGACAGGAGCAGCGGCAAGCCGAGGCCTTATCCGACCGTTCGCGATCTGTTGCTCGACTGGCAAGAGCACTACCAGATCGAAGACCTTCTCCTCACTCCGGCCGAATCAGCGGTCGCCTCATAGGACCTGACGACCGCCTGTCACCTCTTGGAGGCACGGCCGCGAAGTGTGCTCGTACGACAGTTCAGTTAGCCTCCGAGCGCCGCAGGCAGAAGAACGATCCCCGCGCCGAGGACGGTTCCCTGATGCCCGCAAGGGGCGGAGCTCAACAGACCGACGACCCGAACGTCGTGTGAGGCCGCTTCGCGACAAGGACTCGCCGAGGCTCGGTCGCTCGGCACTGATCGTGGGCGCGGTCGTGCTCGCTGCGGCCGCGGCACTAACGGCCGGCCTTCTCGTAGGCGGCTCCGCTTCGAAGCCAGGCGCTAGGGCGACGACATGGCCCGAAGCGCCGCTCGCCTCTTCGTTCGTCACGGCTTCGGGGTCCTGGGCGATCCTTCCCATGGGTCACTTGAGCGACCCCCAGAACACTTTCTGGCAGTTGTTCTTCCGCCCCGCCGGCCGGTCGGACTGGACCCTCGTCACGCCACCCGGTGTCGCAGACAACGGAGGTCTCGCGGCATCGCCAGGTCCGGACGGCTCGGTCGCAGTGGTGTTCGCCCCGAACGATCTCCTGACCTTCTCGCCGTTCGCGATCACCTCCGACAACGGAAGCGTGTGGACCCCGGGTGTGATCCCGCTGGGCACTGCGCCGGTGCCCGATGTCTTCACCGCTCCTCTCACAGCGGGTACGCAGATCTCCGTGCTTGAACGTGGTGGATCTGCGGTCGCGGTGGGGACGGGCAGGGAGTCGAACTGGGCGACCCTGTTCACGCGCAGCCAACTCGCGGGGTCTCCTGGGGCAAGTTCGTGCGGGGTAGCGCAACTTACTGCCCTCGCCGCTTCGGGACACGACGACCTGGTCGGATCGAACTGCACGAAACCCGGCGTCGTCGGGATCTTCTCGAGCGACAGCACAGTCGCGGGGGCTGGCTCAGTTCAGCTGCTCGGGCCGAAGCTCGCATCCTCCGAAGGAGAGTTCAGCGTCCTGCGCCTGTCGGTCGAAAGAAGCCGGGTCGTCGCGTTGGTCGACGCCCGGAAGGGCTCGGCCGATGCGCTTTACGCGCTGTGGGAAGACGGTCAGCCCTCTGCCTGGTCGATGTCCGAGGCGTTCCCGCTACAGGCGGGTGCATCTGTCGTGTCTACCGGATTCGCACCGGGTGGGACGCTCGTCGTCGAGACGAAATCTGGCGCCGGAGATCTCGATGCCGCAGTCACCGGAGGAGACGGCGACACGTCGTGGCACAAACTGCCGACGTTGCCCGCCTACACCGAGAGCGTGTCTGTCGGCGTAGGCGGAACCGTCGATGCGCTAAGTGCAAGCTTGTCCCAGCTCACCGACTGGCAGCTCTCAGACGGGCAATGGCACAAGACTCAGGTCCTCACCGTCCCGATCCAGTACGGATCGTCGAGCTGAGCCGGCCAATCCGTTGTTCATGAGGACTGCGGAGGAGAGACCGGGTTCGAAGGCACGGTTCCGCGAGCGATGAAGGTGATCGCCATCTCGAGGAACTGTTCGTCCACTGACGAGGGATCGAGTGCGCGCATTATCCCGACTCCCCTGAACAAGGCGTCGATGATCATCGCCACTTGCTTCGCCGGCTCGTCGGTCTCGATTCCCCAGCGAACCCTTTCGGCCTCCAGTATCTCCGCGACCGAGTCGACGATCGCGTCGTTCAACTGCACGAGCCGCGCGCGCGCTGCCGGGTGACGCATCGCGTAGACGCAGAACTCGAGATAGAGAGCGGGCCAGTTTCCGGGCGTCTGCATCTGGTCGCGGATTAGCGCAACGAAGTCGGACAGACGTGACTCGGGCGGGACGTCTGAGGCAAGGGCATCGCGGAGAGCCTCCGACTCGAGCTCCCAGTACCGCTCCAACAGGGCGAGGAACAGATCCTCTTTGTTCTTGAAGTTCGAGTACACCGCGCCCTTGGTGAAGCCCGCTGCCGCAGCGACCTCGTCCAATGAGGCGCCGTGGAAACCGCGCTCGGCGAGCACCTGCGCCGCCGCATCGAGAAGGTGATCGCGCGTGAGTCGGCGCCTGCGGTCTGGTGTCAGGGGATCGAGCGCCATGGGACCTCGATCACGATGATAGCAAAGAGGCCTACTAGACAGTATCTCAGATACTGAGTAGTATCTAAATGGTGCAGATCCTGGCCGAAGCCGAGCCTGACACATCCCTTCTCCCCGCCCAGGGCGTCCACCATGCCGTTCAGACAGTGGGCCTAGTCAGGCGCTACGGGGCCGTGACCGCAGTCGACGGGATCGACCTCACCGTGGCCGAGGGCGAGATATTCGGCTTTCTCGGTCCCAACGGGGCCGGAAAGTCGACGTTCATCCGGGTGCTCTGCACCCTCCTGCACCCGACCGCGGGCACCGCCACGGTGGCCGGTCACGACGTGGTGAAGGAACCTCAGGAGGTGAGGCTGCGGATCGGTGTCGCCCTCCAGGAGGCGGCGCTCGACGAGCGTCAGACCGGGCGCGAGCTGCTCGCGCTTCAAGGCAGGCTCTACGGGCTCAGGTCAGCCGAGATACGGACGCGTCTCGATCAGGTCCTCGATCTCGTCGACATCGGGGCTTCCATCGACCGGCTCATCAGCACCTATTCGGGGGGCATGAAGCGCAGGCTCGACCTGGCGGCCGCCCTCATGCACAACCCCGAGATCCTCTTCTTGGACGAGCCGACGACCGGCCTCGACCCGACCAGCCGCGAAAACGTCTGGGCCGAGGTGAGAAGGCTCAACTCGGAGCTCGGCATGACGATCTTCCTCACCACCCAGTACCTCGAAGAAGCCGATGCTCTCGCCGACCGGGTGGGGTTCATCGCCCGGGGTCGGCTCGCAGCTGTCGGTGCGCCGGACGAGCTCAAGAGATCCATCGGCCAGGACCTCATCGTCGCCGATCTGCAGACCGACAGCTCCGGTGAGATCCGCGGCGACCTGTCGGGCGCCCTGTCCGAGCTCGGAGGTCTCGCCGCCATCGACAGTGTCCTGACGGAGAACGAGAGGGTGGTCCTCTCCACCTCCGACGGCCCGGCCGCGTTGAGCGCAGTGGCGGTCGCGCTCGGAAAGGCGCGTCTCGAGGTGAAGAGCATCACCCTGCGAACGCCCACGCTCGACGACGTGTACCGCGAGCTGACTCATTCGCCGGTCGCAGACGGCTTGTCGACTAATGGAGGCGCCCGATGAGCGATGCAGTTGACGCGAGCGCAACGATCCGGGGCAGGGAGGCCGGGATCGCGCGCGACATGCTTTCGGTTGCGGGACGCGCCCTTCGCCAGATCCCGCGCGAGCCGGCATCGGTGCTCCCTGCGGTGTTCGTCCCCGCATTCTTCTACGCCGTCAATCTCGGCGCGCTCGAGAAGTTCGCCAAAGGAGCATTCGACTACAAGGCTTTTCTCCTACCGATGGCGATCGCGTTCGCGGTCACCGGGATGTCGAGAGCGCCGACACTCGTCACGGACATCCAGAGCGGTTACTTCGACCGTCTCTGCATGACACCGATCCGCCGGCCCGCACTGCTCCTCGGGCTCATGGCAGCCGACGTGGTCGTCATCATCGCTTTGTGCGTCCCGGTGCTCGCGATCGGCTTCGGTGTAGGCGTCCGGTTCTCCTCGGGGGTCGGGGGTGTACTTGCCTTCGTGGCGTTCTCCGCCCTGTGGGGTCTCGCATTCACGGGATTCCCCTACGCCGTCGCGCTCAAGACCGGGAGCCCGGCGGCGGTCAACGCGTCGTTCGTGGTGTTCTTCCCCCTCTTCTTCCTGAGCGATGCCGTCGTGCCCAAGCAGTCGCTCACGGGCTGGATGTCTGCGATCGCCACTTACAACCCGATCACATATCTGCTCGGGGCTCTTCGCTCGCTCATAACCGCAGGGTGGCAGGCCGGGACGGTCCTCGAAGGGCTTGCTGCGCTCGCCGGGATCGGGATCGTGAGCATGACGCTCGCTCTGGCGGCTCTCAGGGGAAGGGTTCTGAGGGGCAGCTGAGACTCTTTGCCGGGGAGGGCGTGATACTCCCTGGGGCTACAGTGCTCGGCATGGCCGACCGGTCGCAGTTCACCGAACAGGCGATGGAGTACATGCCTGCGCTCTACACGGCTGCGCTGCGCATGACCCGGAATCCGGCCGACGCCGAAGACCTCGTGCAGGAGACCTTCCTAAAGGCCTACCGCGCGTTCGGCTCCTTCGAGGACGGCACGAACCTGAAGGCCTGGTTGTACCGCATCCTCACGAACACCTTCATAAACAGCTACCGCGCCGCCAAGCGCCGCCCCGAAAAGGCCGATGTCGAGGACATCGAGGATCTCTACCTCTACAAGCGCCTGGGCGAGCTCTCGGCAGCGGGAGCGGGCCGTTCAGCCGAAGACGAGCTCCTGGATCGGATCACCGACGACGAGGTGAAGCGCGCGATCGAGTCGCTTCCCGAGGCGTTCCGGATCGCCGTCTTACTGGCCGACGTCGAGGGATTCTCGTACAAGGAGATCGCAGACATCACCGATGTGCCCATCGGAACCGTCATGAGCAGGATCCACCGGGGAAGAAGAGCCCTTCAAAAGGCGTTGCTTGAATACGCCGAGGCCCGTGGACTGGTCGCGGCCGACACTCGCGGATGAGCGGGCGGTCGTCGGTCAGCCGAGGGAGCGAGGGGAGCAGATAGATGGGGACCGGCGAGGGCGCCTCCGATTGCAACGAAACGGTGGAGCGTCTCTACCAGTACCTCGACGGCGAGCTCACCGACGAACGCCGCGAGCAGATCCAGAGGCACCTCGACGCCTGTTCTCCCTGCTTCCAGGCGGTCGGATTCGAACGCGAGCTGCGGATCGTCATCGCCAGCCGGTGCACCGACCGTGTCCCGGCAGAGCTCATCGAACGCATCAGGGCGGCTCTCCTCGAAGAGGAGAAGAAGTAGGGGCATAACCGCCGGGTGCCGCCGGAGTGCCGCACCTCTCTATGCTGGTCGTATGAGCAGCCCTGTTTCGTGGGATGTGGCCGAGCGCGTGGGCGTTTGGGTGAGCTCCGGCCGCCTGAAGGCTCTGGGCGGCCAGCAACTGTTGGTTCTCGATTCCAAGACCTCAGCCGCAGTCGAAGCGGACTTCATTCGTTTCACCGCTCAGGCCGAGGATCTCGTGGTCCGGGCGACGGGCCTCGAGCCGCGCTCGGGCCCACCCCGGGGCGTGGTCGTGGACCGTGCCGACTGGGTCCGCGCCAACATCCGGTCGTTCCGGCGGCTTTTGGCACCTCTCATCGACAAGCTCGAGCAGACCCAGCTCCCGCGTCCGCTCTCCTCGGTGTCGGGCGCTGTCACGGGCACTCAGCTCGGCCTGGTCATCGGATGGATGTCGACCCGCGTCCTCGGCCAGTACGACATCCTCTTCACCGAGGACTCCATCTCGGCTGCCGAAGAAGATAAAGCGGGCTCAGGCGAATCAGGCGGCGACGTCGTGTCGTACGTCGGCCCCAACATCGTGGGCCTCGAGCGGAGGCACGGCTTCGCCCCCGAGCAGTTCCGGCTCTGGATCGCTCTGCACGAGGTCACCCACCGCTGTCAGTTCACCGGTGTGCCCTGGCTCCACGAGTACTTCCTCTCCCTTGTGGACGAGGGTCTCTCAGGAATGACCCCGGACCCCGGTCGTTTCGCGGAGTCCCTTCGCCGGGCGATCGACGAGATCAGGGCGGGTCGCAACCCGCTCGAGCAGTCAGGTCTCATCGGGCTGGTGGCGGGCCCGGAGCAGCTGGCGACGATCGGGAAGATCCAGGCACTGATGAGCCTTCTCGAAGGTCACGGCGACATCACCATGAACCGTGCGGGCGCGGAGCTCGTGCCCGACGCGGCCAAGTTCGCAGCCGTCCTGCACGACAGGCGAAAGCGTGCCGGCCCAGCAGCCCGCCTGATGCAGCAGCTGATAGGGATGGACGCCAAGCTGCGCCAGTACGAGCAAGGTGAGCGGTTCATCGAAGCCGTGGAGACGATCGGGGGTCCTGAGTTGCTGGCCAGGGTCTGGGAGGCTCCCGACCGCCTCCCGTCACTCGAGGAGATCCGGGATCCCTCCGCCTGGGTCGCCCGCATGAACAGTCTTCAGCTCGTCGCAGGGTGAGCCCCGACGAGGGGCTGCGGGCGCTTCTCGCTCGCTGCACCTTTCCGCAGGCAGGAGAACCGGTCGCGTGCGCCGTCTCCGGTGGGGCCGACTCCCTCGCGCTGCTCGTGTTGGCGACCGAGGCCGGTTGCGAGGTGACGGCGGTGCACGTGGACCACGGACTTCGTCCCGGGTCCGCCGAGGAGGCCGACCGCGTGGAACACGCCGCGGCATCGGCTCGGGGCCGGGTTCCGCTCGGTGCGCGCCGAGGTTACTCCTGGGCCCAATCTCGAGGCTCGTGCGCGCACTGCCCGCAGAGCGGCCCTCCCCGCGGGCGCAGCGACAGGGCACACAATGGACGACCAGGCCGAGACCGTGCTCCTCAGGCTGCTTCGAGGTACCGGCCCCGACGGCCTCAGTGCCATGAGACCGGGGCCTGAGCACCCGCTTCTCGCACTGCGCCGGAAAGAGGCGCTCGAAGTGACTCGCGGCGCCGGGCTCGATCCGTTGATCGACCCCTCGAACTCCGACCCGACGATCTTGAGGAACAGGGTGCGCCACGAGCTGTTGCCGATCTGCTCCGAGCTGGCAGGGCGCGACGTCACCCCCCTTCTCGCCAGGTTGGCGCTACTCGCGGGCGAGGACTCCGACTGGCTGGCGGCCCAGGCTGCGGACCTCGACCCGACCGACGCGGCCGAGATCGCCGGCGCCCCGGCGCCGGTTGCGCGAAGGGCCGTGAGGGGCTGGCTCAGAGGTGACGGCCCCTATCCGCCGGATCTCGCCGCGGTCGAAAGGGTCCTCGCGGTGGCCCGGGGCGAGGTGCTCGGGACCGAGGTGGCGCCCACGACCCGGGTGCGTAGGACCGCGGGGAGATTGCGTGCCGAGCCCCTCGTCAACAACGTGGGCGGTGTAGCGAGGTGAGCTCGGTCAAGTGGAGGGACGACCCCCTCATTGGCCCTGTCGTTGTGAGCGAAGCCGATCTGCGCCGTCGTGTAAGCGAGCTCGGAGAGGAGATAGCAGCCGACTATGCGGACCACCCTCCTCTTCTCGTCGGAGTATTGAAGGGCGCGTTCGTGTTCATGAGCGACCTCGCGAGCGCGATCCGTCTGCCGGTGGAGGTGGACGTGATGGCTGTCGCCTCCTACGGCACCGGCACGTCCACGAGCGGGGTCGTGAGGATCGTGAAGGATCTCGATACCGACCTCACCGGCCGGCACGTGCTCATCGTCGAAGACATCGTCGACAGCGGTCTCACCTTGTCGTACCTACGGAGGAACCTTCTCGCCCGCCAGCCCGCGAGCCTCGAGGTGTGCGCGCTGCTGGTGAAGGAAGGCCGTCAGACGACCGATCTGGACCTTCGATATGTCGGGTTCCGCATTCCGGCGGATTTCGTGGTGGGCTACGGGCTTGATGTCGGCGAGAAGTTCAGGAACCTGCGTGACCTGCACGTCTACACGGGCGAGGTGACCGATGGGTGAGGTCGGCCGGTGAGCCTCGATCCGGAGCGGATCGAAAGAGCGGTCAGGGAGCTCTTGATCGGCATCGGGGAGGATCCCGATCGCGAGGGCCTGCAGGCGACTCCGCGGCGCGTCGCCTCCATGTACGAGGAGCTGTTCTCGGGTCTCGAAGAGGACCCGAGCAAGTATCTGACGCTCACCTTCGCCGCGGAGCACGACGAGATGGTGATGGTGCGCGACATCCCGTTCGCCTCGTTGTGCGAGCACCACCTGGTGCCGTTCATGGGCAAGGCGCACGTCGCGTACATCCCGGGCGACGACGGCAGGATCACGGGCCTTTCGAAGCTCGCCAGGCTGGTGGACGCCTTCGCCAAGCGCCTGCAGGTCCAGGAGCGGATGACCTCTCAGATCGCCGACACCCTCATGGACGCCCTCGCGCCCACGGGGTGCGCTCGTCGTGGTCGAGGCCGAGCACCTGTGCATGTCGATGCGCGGCGTGAGGAAGCCGGGCACCCTCACCGTCACCTCGGCTCTTCGCGGGATATTCAAAGAAGACCCGAGGACACGTGCAGAAGCGATGGCGTTCGTCCACGGCCGCTGAGCGCGGACCCGTACAGATCCCTCGTCTCCGCTTCAGGTCCGCCCGCTTGTGGAGGGCTCTACTGTAGGGAGTCATGCGTCCTCTCGTCATGGGTGTGCTCAACGTCACGCCCGATTCGTTCTCTGACGGGGGGAATTCATGGACCACGACCGGGCGATCGACCACGGGCTCGAGCTCGTGGCGGCGGGGGCGGACGTGGTCGATGTCGGTGGCGAGTCGAGCCGCCCGGGCGCCGAGCCCGTGAGCGAGGCCGAGGAGCTGAGGCGGGTCCTCCCCGTGGTGGGCGCGCTCTCCTCATCGGTGCGCGTCTCGGTTGACACGACCAAACCCTCGGTGGCCGAAGAGGCGATCCGTGCGGGTGCCACCTTGGTGAACGACATCTCGGCCGGGCTTTGGGAGATCGCGGCCTCAGCCGGGGTCGGGTGGGTCGCGATGCACATGCAGGGGAGACCCAAGACGATGCAGATGTCGCCCACCTACGACGACGTCGTGTCGGAGGTCCACGGTTTCCTCATCGACAGGGCTTCTACGGCCGTGGCTGCGGGTTGCACCGAGGTGTGGGTCGACCCGGGGATCGGATTCGGCAAGACCCTCGAGCACAACCTGGCTCTCCTGCGTCACCTGCCCGAGCTGGCAGGAGAGGGCTTTCCGGTCCTCGTGGGCACCAGCCGCAAGGGATTCCTCGGTGCCGTCGCGCCCGAGGCCGACGGTTCGGCGTCACCGACCCGGGGCGGCTCGAAGCGTCGCTCGCGACCGCCACATGGGCCATGCTCGCCGGCGCGTCGATGGTGAGGGTCCACGACGTCGGCCCTACTGTGCAGGCCGCCGCCCTTGTCGGGCCGGCCCGCCTCGGGCACCCGCGGGAGCGGGAATATCAACGCTGGAGGGGATCTATGAGGGGAAAGTGGGCCGCAGGGATCCCGCCGCGCAACTTCACGTGGGTGATCCAGGACCAGCTCGCAATGAGCGAGCGACCGGGCGGCTTTGCGCCTCACCACCGGCGTGTCCGTCGCCAGGAGGAGATCATCTGGCTCAGGGTCCAGGGATTCACCCGCATCGTCTCGATGCTCCCGTCCCCGCACAACCTCCAGGCCTATGAGCAGGGTGACATCGCCTCCGCCCATTTCCCGATACCGCCCTCAGGCGACGCACGCGAGACGCTGTCGGAGCTGTTCTTGCAACTCGAGGAGTGGCTCTCGAAGGGGGAGCGCATACTCGTCCATCAAGAGGAGCTCGGCGACAGCGTGGTAGGGGTCGTAGGGGGTTTCCTGCTCTGGTCGGGACGCCTGCCCGCCGGACCCCAGGCGATCGCGGTGGTGGAGCGGCTGTCGGGCCGCCAGCTCGGGCCCACAGGGCGCGAGCTCATGTCGCAGGCCGCAGATCTGAGGCGCACCCAACCTTCGCCGGGCAACGACTGAGCACGCGCCGGGCGGCCTCGACGTGACCTCCGACGCCATCGAGTTGCGCGGCATCAGGCTTCTCGGCAGGCACGGTGTCGGTGACGCCGAAAGGCAGTCCGCTCAGCCGTTCGAGCTGGACCTCGACGTGACCGTCGACATGTCGGGCGCCGCCTCGAGTGACGAGTCCGGGACACGGTCGACTACCAGGACTGGTCGAGTTGGCGTCAGATGTGGTCACGGGCGCTTCGTTCCGCCTGCTCGAGACACTCGCCACCGCCATTGCCGACGCCCTGCTGTCGGTATGAGCCGCGTGGAGCAGGTGACCGTGTCTGTGCGAAAGCTGCGACCACCTGTGGCTTTCGACATGCGTTCGGCCGGCGTCTGCATCACCCGGGCCGCCGAGCGCGTCCGGGCGTTCGTCGGGCTCGGATCGAACATGGGCGACAGGCTCGAGCTCATAAGGCGCGCCGTCGCTGGCCTGCCCGACGTGGTCGCCGTGTCGCCCCTCTACGAGACCGAGCCTGTCGGGGGTCCGCCCGGGCAGGGCCCGTACCTGAACGCGGTGGTCGAGCTGAACACGCCCAAATCGCCCCGACAGCTCCTCGAGATCGCCGGCAGGCTCGAGTCAGAAGCCGACCGCCTGCGCGCGGAGAAAGACGGACCGCGGACGCTCGACGTCGACATCCTGCTCGTCGGCGACCTGTCGGTCGACGAGGCGGACCTGGTAGGTTCCCCATCCCCGTATGTGGGAGAGGCGATTCGTCCTCGCCCCTCTGGCCGACCTGGCGCCGGAGCTCGTCTCCTCCGACCGTCTCGATGCGGCTGGAGGAAGCGTCCGCCGTCTAGTAGACTCAGTGTGAGTACTTTGTTCTCGAGCAACTGACTATCTGTCTCCTGAGCGACCGGCACCCCTTGAGGGCTGGATCGCAGAAAGGGGTTCCGAGGTGGCCACAGTTCGCCTGATCGGTCCTGGTCGGGCCGGAAAGTCCGTAGCCGGGGCTCTCGTCGCGGCCGGCCACGACATGGTCGGATTCGTCTGCTTCGGACGAGGACCCCTCCGAGGCGGCGAGCGGGGTGGACGTTCTCATCATCGCCGTGCCGGACCGCCGGATCGCAGAAGTGGCCCGCAGGGTCCGGCCGGTGGACTCGACGGCGGTGCTCCACCTGTCGGGCTCACAGGGCCTCGAGGTCCTCGCACCGCATACAAGGCGCGGCTCGATGCATCCCCTCGTCCCGCTGCCGAACGCCGAGGCGTGGGCGCGGCGAGGCTCGCTGCCGGAGTCACCTTCGCGGTCGCCGGTGACCCGATAGCGCCGAGCTCGCCCGCAGCATCGGCGGCCGGACGTGACGGTCCGCGACGAGAACAGCGCCGCGTACCACGCGGCAGCGTCATCGCGGCGAACCACGTCGTGGCTCTCATGGGCCAGGTCGAGAGGGTGGCGACTAGATCGGTCTCGACCTCGACGTGTTCTTCGGCCTCGCCCGCGCCGCCCTCGCCGACGTGGAGGTGCTCGGTCCCGAAGCGCTGCGCTCACCGGTCCCGCGGCGAGGGGGGACCACGGCGACGCTCGCCAGTCACCGCGCAGCGCTCGCTCCCGAGGAGCGAGCCGGCTACGACGCGTGCGTCGCTCTCGCGCGCCGGGTGGTCGAGGGGCCGACCGACGCAGCGGCTCCCGTCGCCGCAGACGCTGACGCAGGCCGCGTCGGCAGGACAGTCCTTCCCGTAGAGGTCGCGTAGTCGTGGGCGATGCACGCTCCGTGCGGCTGGTCCGCACGGCCGCAGAATTCTCCTCTGCTCAGACGAGGCGCGCTCGGCTCGGCGCTCGCGGTCGGCCTCGTCCCGACGATGGGCGCGCTGCACGCCGGGCACCGATCGCTCGTCGAGCGAGCATCGAGCCGAGTGCGGGTTCGTGGCCGTGACGATCTTCGTGAACCCGCTCCAGTTCGACGATCCCGCCGATCTCGACGCCTATCCGCGCGACCTCGAGGCGGATCTGGCGCTGCTCGCCGACGCCGGTGCCGACGTGGTGTTCGCTCCCAGAGGTGAGCGAGATCTATCCCGACCATCCGCGGACCTCCGGCACGACGGTGCACGTGACGGGCTCACCGACATGCTCGAAGGCAAGTTCCGCCCCGGCCACTTCGACGGCGTCGCCACCGTGGTGACCAAGCTCTTCGCGCTGGCAGGCCGTTGCCGCGCATACTTCGGCGAGAAGGATTTCCAGCAGGTTGCCGTCGTGCGCAGGCTCGTCTCGCGACCTGTGCCTGCCGGTCGAGGTGGTGGCCTGCCCGACGGTGCGCGAGCTCGACGGCCTCGCCGTGTCGAGTCGCAACGTGCGTCTCTCGGTCACAGACCGGACGAGCGCGTCGGTGCTCCACCGGGCACTCGTGGCGGGGGCGACGGCGATCTCTGCCGGCGAGGACCGGCCGCGAGAGGTGCGCAAGATCGATGCTGTCGAGTGCTCGCCACCGAGCACCGAGCGTCGATCCCGAGTACGCAGAGGTCGTCGACCCGCGTCCATGACCACGCCCGCGCGCCTGACCGGCGAGGTCCGCCTGCTGATCGCGGCGCGGGTCGGCGCGGTGAGGCTGATCGACAATCTCGGCGCGCTCGTCGGGTCGAGGTTCGGCCGCGACTGCAGCTGTTCGAGACTCATCGACGGACACTTCGCGGGGAGCAATTGCGCCGACACTGCTTACGACTCTCAAAGGAGAGTTGAGCGATGCGGCGACGCATGATGAAGTCGAAGATCCACCGCGCGACGGTGACCGACGCGAACCTCGACTACGTCGGGTCGATCAGTCTCGATCCCGAGCTGATGAGAGCTCGCCGACATCCGCGAGTACGAACAGGTCGCTGTGCTCGACATCGACAACGGGGCTCGCTTCGAGACGTACGCGATCGTCGGAGGCCCGGGCGAGGTCTGCCTGAACGGTGCGGCTGCGCGGCTCGTACACCGCGGTGACAAGGTGATCGTCATCACCTATGCGGACTACGAAGAAGCGGAGCTCGAGCTCTTTCGAGCCGCGTGTCGTCCACGTCGACTCGGCCAACCGTTGCGTCGACGAGTCCACCGCCCGCCTCGAGGCCGAGCTGCGGCAGCCGGTCACGCTCTGAGCGACTTGTGCAAACGGACGCGGCACGGCTCGATAGGGGAACATTCAGAAGGCCTCGATCTCGACGTGCTCGTCCTGGGCAGCGGGGTCGCGGGGCTTTCGGCGGTCGTGCGCCTGGCGGAGGTCCCGGGCCTGCGTGTCGGCATCCTGACCAAGGGGGAGCTCTCCCAGTCCGCCACCATGTGGGCCCAGGGCGGGGTCGCCGCCGTGATCGGTGGCGACGAGGACTCGACCGACCTCCACCTCGCCGACACGCTCGCTGCGGGCGCGGGCTTGTGCGACCACAGGGCGGTGCGGGTGCTCGTCGACGAGGGCCCGTTGAGGGTGCGCGAGCTGATCGGCCTCGGTGCGGTGTTCGACTCAGAGGAGTCGGGAAGGCTGGCGCGAGCCGCGCGAGGGCGGCCACTCCATCGCGCGGATCCTGCACGCAGGCGGCGCGGCCACCGGTGCCGAGGTCGAACGAGCGCTCGTGACCGCTGTCGTGCGGACCGCGGCCGCGGTGCTCGAGCGGTGGCTCGCCCTCGATCCTCATCGTGCTCGGAGGCCGATGCGTCGGAGTCACCGCGCTCGACCCGCGAGGGCCGTCGCGAGGTCCGCGCCGACCCAGGTGGTCATCGCCACCGGTGGCGCGGGACAGATGTTCGCCGTCACGACCAACCCGAACGAGGCGACAGGCGACGGGATCGCGATGGCGCTGCGGGCCGGCGTCCCCGTGGCCGACGTCGAGTTCGTGCAGTTCCATCCGACAGCGCTGCATCACCCGGCCATGCCCCGGCCGCTTCTGTCGGAGGCGCTGCGGGGGCACGGGGCATCCTGAGGGACGCCGACGGAGAGCGGTTCGTGGACGAGCTCGCCCCACGGGATGTGGTGAGCCAGCGCGATGGCCGAGCGCATGGCGCGATCAGGTGTCGACCACCTGTGGCTCGACGCAACGGCGCTCGAGCAACTTCGACCGGCGTTTCCCGACGCTCGCCGAGTCGCTTGCGCGATGCCGGGCTCGACCCTGCGGTCGACTGGCTCCCGATCGCGCCGGCGGCCCACTACATCTCGGGAGGGGTGATCACCGATCTCGACGGTGCGAGCGCCTTGCCGGGCCTGTGGGCAGCGGGCGAGGCTTCGTGCACGGGGGTGCACGGAGCCAACCGGCTGGCCTCCAACTCCCTGCTCGAGGGGATGGTCTTCGGCGCGAGGGTCGCAGAGGCGCTCAGCATCCGGCCGGACCGGGCCCGGAGCCGACGGGCGTGATGGCGAGCGGTGCTCATCCGGCGAGCGTGACCGGCGGCCGAGGTGCCGTGCACCTGGGTCGGAACGGGTCTGCACCTGAGTCGAGACCCAGGACCGCAGGCGTCGGAGGCTCGGTGCGGGGCCGAAGCACGACACGGTCAAGATGCGTGCTCTGGTGCAGCGCGCGATGACCGAGGGTGCTGGGGTGAGCCGGTCCGCCGCCTCGCTCGCAGTCCGCGTCGCGCTCCGTGTCCGAGGTCGCAGGCAGGCTGGCCGGGCTCGCAGTCGACCGGTCCAACGCGGAGCTCGCCAACCTGTGCTCGCTTGCGAGCGCCCTTCTCGTATCCGCCGAGATCCGCGAGGAGACGCGGGGTGCGCACTCCCGGCTCGAAATTCCCCGAAGCGCGTCCGGAATGGAAGAGGCGTCTCGTCCATGGGCAATCGGTTGAACCGCCGATCCAGGCCGTGCACGATGCCGTGCGCCGTGCCCTCGCAGAGGACGTCCTTCCCCTCGGCGACCTCTCGGCGTCGTTGGTCCCGGCGTCGGCGCCGCGCGTTTCACCTTCGTGGCGCGCCGCGAGGGCGTGATTGCCGGCAGCCGGTGTGCGATCGAGGCGTTCGCGCTCACCGATCCGGATGTGTCGGTCGTCTGGTTGCTACCCGACGGCAGCCGAGTGTCGGCCGGTGACGAGATCGCCGTCGTCGAGGGGCCGCTCGCTCCGATACTCACCGCGGAGCGCACTGCGCTCAATTTCCTCTGCCACCTGTCGGGGGTCGCGACCTTGACGCGAGCCTTCGTGGACGCGGTCGACCGCCGTCAACCCCGGCACGCGGGTCCTCGACACGCGGAAGACCACGCCGGGCCTGCGTTCATTCGAGAAGGCGGCAGTGCGCGCGGGAGGCGGTTCAATCACCGTGGCAGCCTGTCGGAGGCCGTCATGGTGAAGGACAACCACCTGGCGGGCATCGCCATATCGGACGCGGTCGCGAACGCCCGCAGGCTGTGGCCGGGTCGCATGGTGGAGGTCGAGTGCGAGAGCCCGGACCAGGTGATCGAGGCGGTGGACGCGGGAGCGTCCGTCGTCATGCTCGACAACATGAAGCCGCGAGCAGGTGGCCGAATGTGTCGCCATGATCGGTACGAGAGGGGCTGCGGGCCGGGTCCTCGTCGAGGTGTCGGGCGGGATCACGATCGAGTCGCACCTGATTTCGCGAGGCCGGCGCCGACCTGATATCGATCGGCGCCCTCACCCATTCGGCGCCCGTCCTCGACATCGGTCTCGACCTGGCGCCAAGTAGAGCGACGACCAAAGGAGCGTCTTAGATGTTGCTAGCGATCGACGTCGGCAACACCGAGACGGTGATCGGGCTCTTCTCGCTCGGCCCCGACGACGAGCCTCCCGGGCACGCCAGGCCCGCATCGTCGGAACCTCCCGAGCCCGCAGGCATGACCCACCACTGGCGGCTGTCGACCGTCGACGATCGCACCCCCGACGAGCATGCCCTGCTGCTCTCGAACCTGCTCGAGCTCTCCCGCCTCCAATTCGACGAGGTCGTTAGCGGGATGGCCGTCACCTCGTCGGTGCCGCTCGTGAAGACCTCGTTGCGCCAGATGGCGGAGAGGTGGTTCGACATGCCCTGCGTGGTGCTCGAGCCGGGACTGCGCTCGGGGATGCCGATCCTCTACGACAACCCGAAGGAGGTCGGTCCCGACAGGATCGCGAACGCGGTCGGTGCCTACGACCTGTACGGCGGGCCCGTGCATCGTGGTCGACATGGGGACCGCGACGACGTTCGACGCGATCTCGGTCGACGGCGAGTACCTCGGTGGGGCGATCGCTCCTGGCCTCGCGATATCGCTCGACGCCCTTTTCCACCACGCCGCGGCTTTGCGGCGCGTCGAGCTCGTCGAGCCCCGCAACGTCATCGGCAAGTCGACGGTGGAGTCCATCCAATCCGGCGCGCTCTACGGATTCGCCGCGCAGGTGGACGGCATGTGCACCCGATTCGCCGCCGAGCTCGGTCCGTCCACGGTGGTCGCTACGGGCGGCCTCTCGCGATGTCATCGCCCCGTTGTCGGAGTGCATCGAGCATCACGAGCCATGGCTGACCCTGCACGGCCTGCGGTTGGTGTACGAGCGCAACGTCCGGCACTCTTGACGCCATGACCGTGCCTTACCGGTTCGACCGCACCGCGACCGCAGCCGAGCTTCACGAGCGGTTCGACGACACGCTCGAGCCCGGAGAGGAGACAGAGGTCGAGGTGGCCGTCGCGGGGCGCGTGATGCTCGTGCGTCGGCCAAGGCAAGATCGCGTTCGCCAGGCTCGACGATTCGTCGGGGAGCATTCAGCTGTTCGCCCGAGAGGGTGTGACGGAAGACCTCGCGGGATTCTCGGCGCTGTCGCTCGCCGACTGGATCGGGGCTCGCGGGCGGGTCTTGAAGACACGCAAGGGGGAGCTGTCGGTCGGAGTCCAGAGCTGGGTGCAGCTTGCAGAAGCGCGACGGTCGTTCGGCAACAAGTGGGAAGGGATCACCGACACCGAGACCCGCTTCCGCCAGCGCGAGGTTGACTTGTGGGTGAACCCGCACGCACGCGCGACGTTCCTGGTTCGCAGTCGCGTGATCGCATTGTTGCGACAGAAGCTGGAAAGCCGGGGATTCCTCGAGGTCGAGACGCCGATTCTCCACCCCGTCATAGGAGGCGCGCGTGGCGCGGCCGTTCGTCACCCATCACAACACCCTCGACACCGATCTCTACCTGCGGATCGCGCCCGAGCTGTACCTGAAGAGGTTGGTAGTCGGAGGTTTCGAGAAGGTCTTCGAGATCGCCAGGGTGTTCCGCAACGAGGGGATGTCCCCTCGGCACAACCCCGAGTTCACGATGCTCGAGCTGTACCAGGCGTACGCGGACTGGACCGACATGATGGAGCTGATCGAGACGCTCGTCTCCGAGCTCGCCGTCGAGATCACCGGCGCCACGACGGTCACTTACCAGGGGCGACCTCTTGATCTTGCGCCGCCGTGGCGTCGGGCGACGATGGCCGAACTGGTGAGCGAGGCGATCGGCAGCTCCGTGAGCGTTCACAGCCCGGTCGACGATCTCGCTTCTGAGCTGAAGCGTGCCGGCGGCGAGGTCGAGGCTTCCTGGGGCTCGGGCAAGTTGCTGCTCGAGCTCTACGAGAAGACGGTCGAAACCGATCTGTGGGGGCCCGTCTTCGTCACCGAATTCCCGGCCGAGGTCTCCCCTCTGTCGCGGCGCCATCGCCACGACGCCGATCTCGCGGAGCGGTTCGAACCGATCGTCGCCGGGCGCGAGCTTGGCAACGCCTTCTCCGAGCTCGTCGATCCCGATGACCAGCGCGTGCGGTTCGAGGCCCAGGCTCTGGCGCGCTCGGGTGGTGACCTCGAGGCGATGGAGGTCGACGAGGACTACCTGAGGGCCCTCGAACGAGGGCTTCCGCCGACGGGGGGCCTCGGGATAGGGATCGACCGCCTTGTCATGATCCTGACCGACGCCGCCAACATCCGCGAGGTGATCGCGTTCCCTACGCTTCGGCCCGAGCCCAAGAGCGGTCGTGCGCCGGCAGACAACGGGCGGGGCTGAACGCCGGCTAAGTCGTCAGGGCGCAGTCGTGAGGGCGCAGTCGTCAGGGCGCAGTCACGGCGAGGTCGTCCATGAAGTTGCGTGCGAGCTCGGAAAGCTTCCTCGCGAGCTCGGGTGTGGGTGCGCCCGTCGCCTCGCGCTCGGCCTGCTCGGCGAACCGTTGACCGACCGCCATCGTCGCGTGCATCGCTGAAGAGGCCGAGACGACCGCACGCGCCTCTTCGACCTGGTCCGCGGACATCGGGCCGCCGAGAAGCGGCCTCAACAGGGGTCCCGACGTGTCGTCCGCGAGCGCGAGGAGGACCGGCAAGGTGTAGATGCCTTCGGCGAGGTCCTGGCCGACCGGCTTTCCGAGGTCCTTCTCGGTCCCGATCACGTCGAGGACGTCGTCGCGGATCTGGAAGACCATGCCGAGCGCAGCTCCGAAGCGCGTGAGCGACTCGACCTCGTCGGGCTCGCAGCGCGAGGTGATGGCCCCGACGCGGCACGAGGTGGCCATCAGTGCGGAGGTCTTGCCGGCGATCGCCTCGTAGTAGTCGGCCTCTGTCCGCTCGGTCGAGAATTTGAACCGGATCTCCACGAGCTGTCCCTCGCAGAGTCGGGCGAGGGTGTTGGCCATGAGGGCGGCGACCTCCTGGCCAAGCGACGCTGCGATCTCGGCCGACCTGGCGAGGAGGAAGTCACCCGCGACGATGGCCACGAGATTTCCCCAACGAGTGTTGACGCTCTCGACCTTGCGGCGCATCACCGCCTCGTCGATCACGTCGTCGTGGTACAGCGAAGCCTGGTGCACGAGCTCGACCGACACCGCCCCCGCGATGTCGTCTTCGGTGGCGTCGCGTATGCATCCCGTCGCGGCTGCGATCGCAAGCGCGGGCCTCAGGCGCTTTCCGCCCCCGTTGATCAGGTGCGTGGTCACCTGGTCGAGGAAGCCGTCTCCCGACGTCACCGCGTCGAGGAGAGCGGGTTCCAGACGGACGAGACCTTCTTCGACCGCGGGAACACCGAGGAGGGCGGAGGCGTTCACCAATCGAGACGATAGGCGACGTGGGCAGAAGTCTGACAACCAGCCGAGACTCGGGCGGACGATCCGTCCGGACGATGTGGCTCGAAGGAAGAACTGGAAGTGGGCACGTGGCACGCCGTCGGAACTCGAAAGAAAGACGTCGGGAAGGGGCATAGTGGTCCGTAGGAAACAGCTCGTGTTGGTCCGCAGGAATCAAGCCGAGATGGGTGTGGCTCCGACAGGTTGGACTCGAGCCGGGAGTGACGACCACTCTGAGTGGTGGTCCTCATGTAGCAGGCCATGTATGCCGACCCTCTCTGTAGCCGCCCAGGGTGGTGTGTTGATATCGGGACGAGGGCTCCGGCCGGTACACTCCGAGTCGGGATCTGAACCGTCGAGGGAGGCGGTCTGAGTGTTCGAACGCTTTACTGACCGGGCTCGCCGAGTGCTTGTGCTTGCGCAAGAAGAAGCGCGCCTGCTCAACCACAGTTTCATCGGCACCGAGCACATCCTTCTCGGCCTCATCCACGAGGGCGAGGGGGTCGCGGCCAAGGCCCTCGAGCAGCTCGGGGTGTCGCTCGAGGCCGTGCGCGAGAAGGTCGAAGAGACGATCGGCCTGTCCGGGACCGCCCCGACAGGGTCGCCGCCCTTCACCCCCCGGGCGAAGAAAGTCCTCGAGCTGTCGCTTCGCGAGGCCCTCCAACTCGGTCACAACTACATCGGCACAGAGCACATGCTCCTCGGGCTCGTGCGCGAAGGCGAAGGTGTCGCCGCTCAGGTGCTGATCAGCCTCGGCGCTGACCTCGCCAAGGTCCGCCAGCAGGTCATCCAGCTGCTCTCGGGCTACCAGGGCGGCAAGGAGACTTCAGGGACGGCGTCGTCTTCCGAGAGCCCATCCGGTGGCTCGCCGGTTCTCGACCAGTTCGGGCGCAACCTGACCCAGCTCGCCCGCGACAACAAGCTCGATCCCGTCATCGGCCGCGAGAAAGAGATCGAGCGGGTGATGCAGGTTCTGTCGCGCCGCACGAAGAACAACCCGGTGCTGATCGGCGAGCCCGGGGTCGGGAAGACCGCCATCGTGGAGGGTCTCTCCCAGCGCATCGTGGTGAACGACGTGCCCGAGACCTTGAAGAGCAAGCAGCTGTACACCCTCGACCTCGGAGCGCTGGTGGCAGGCAGCCGCTACCGCGGCGACTTCGAGGAGCGCCTGAAGAAGGTCCTGAAGGAGATCCGCACCCGCGGCGACATCATCTTGTTCATAGACGAGCTGCACACCCTCGTCGGCGCAGGCGCCGCAGAGGGAGCGATCGACGCCGCCTCGATCCTCAAGCCCATGCTCGCCAGGGGTGAGCTGCAGACGATCGGCGCAACCACGCTCGACGAGTACCGCAAGCACCTCGAGAAGGACGCGGCCCTCGAGCGGCGGTTCCAGCCCATCAAGGTCGACCAGCCGACGGTGGCCCACACGATCGAGATCCTGAAGGGGCTCCGCGACCGGTACGAGTCGCACCACTCGGTGACGATCACAGACCAGGCGCTCGTCGCGGCAGCGAACCTCGCTGACCGGTACCTGTCTGACCGCTTCCTGCCCGACAAGGCGATCGACCTGATCGACGAAGCCGGGAGCCGGCTGCGGATTCGCAGGATGAGCACTCCTCCGGACTACAAGAAGCTCGAAGAGGACATCGCGAAGGTCCGCACCGACAAGGACGCAGCGATCGAGCGCCAGGCCTTCGAGCAGGCGAAGAAGCTCGCCGAAAAAGAGAAGGAGCATCTCGACCGCAAGCAGGCCATGGAGGCCGAGTGGCGCGCCGAGGGCATGGAGCTGTTCGACGTGGTCGACGAAGAAGTGATCGCCGAGGTCCTCGCGAACTGGACCGGGATCCCCGTCTACAGGCTCACCGAGGAGGAGACCGCAAAGCTGCTCCGGATGGAGGACGAGCTCCACAAGCGTGTGATCGGCCAGAACGAGGCGATCCAGGCGTTGTCGCGAGCGATCCGCCGCACCCGGGCCGGTTTGAAGGACCCGAAGAGGCCGAGCGGATCGTTCATATTCCTCGGCCCGACCGGTGTCGGGAAGACCGAGCTTGCAAAGGCCCTCGCCCAGTTCCTGTTCGACGACGAGGACGCCCTCATCCAGCTCGACATGTCCGAGTACATGGAGAAGCACACCGTCTCGCGGCTCGTCGGATCGCCTCCGGGCTACGTGGGGTACGAGGAGGGTGGCCAACTCACAGAGGCGGTGCGTCGTAAGCCGTTCTCCGTCGTGCTCTTCGACGAGGTGGAAAAGGCGCACCCCGACGTCTTCAACGCGCTGCTCCAGATCCTGGAAGACGGCCGCCTCACAGACGCCCAGGGAAGGTCGGTCGACTTCAAGAACACGGTCCTGATCATGACCTCCAACCTCGGGACCGCCGACCTGCGCAAGTCCTCGGTCGGGTTCGCCAAGTCGTCGGAGGCGGTCACCTACGAGCGGATGAAGAGCAAGGTCCAGGAGGCTCTCAAGGCTCACTTCCGTCCGGAGTTCCTGAACCGGATCGACGAGGTCATCGTCTTCCACGAGCTGTCGCGCGAAGAGGTCATCGAGATCGTCGACCTGATGGTGAAGAGGGTCAGCGATCAGCTCGAGTCACAAGGCATCGGCCTCGCTCTCACTCCGCCCGCGAAGATCCTGCTCGCGGAGAAGGGCTACGACCCCCAGCTCGGTGCGAGGCCTCTCCGTCGGGCGATCCAGCAGATGATCGAGGACCCATTGTCCGAGCGGATTCTCTGGAAGGAGTTCCGCGTGGGCGAGACGGTCGTGGTCGACGTCGAAGACGGCGAGATCGTGTTCCATTCGGTCGAAGGGGTGGAGCCACCCCCGGTCGAGCTCGCCGGAACCGGCCCCACCAACTAAGGCGCTCCGGCAACCCCGGCGCAGCTCGCCAGCCGGTTGCGCCGGCCGGACCTCAGACCCACAGCAGGACCTGTAGCACCCAGGACCTACGGTTCTTGCGTGGGCCCAGGTCGTTCTCGTCACGTGTGCCGCGGATGCGGGGCGGTAGCACTGCGGTGGACCGGACGTTGTCCCGCCTGCGGGGAGTGGAACTCCCTTGTCGAGCATCAGGACCGTTCCGTCATAGCGTCTGGCGCTGGATTGCTCGCCGGAAACACCGGAAAGCTCGGCCGGAGCGGCACGAGCGGCCGTGGCGACATGCCCATGTCGGCCACGATGGCTCTGTCGGATGTCGATTCCCGCGAGGCCGAACCTAAGAGGACCGGATTGCCCGAGCTCGATCGTGTGCTCGGGGGCGGTCTCGTGCCGGGGTCGGTCACCCTGCTCGCAGGCGAGCCAGGAGTCGGCAAGTCCACGCTCCTCCTCCAGGCGCTCAGGTCCAGGGCGGGCATGGGCGTGCCGGTCCTGCTTGTAGCCGCGGAGGAGTCGGCACAGCAGGTGCGACTTCGTGCCGAGCGTCTCGGTCCGCTGCCCGAAGGCCTGCTCGTGCTGTCCGGGACCGACGTGTCCGATGTGGTCGATGCCGTCTCCTCGACAGGTGCCGACCTGGTGGTGGTGGACTCGATACAGGCGATGTCGTTGCCCGACGTGTCGGGCCCTCCCGGAAGCCTCGCCCAGGTCCGCGCGTGCTCGGAGCTCCTCGTCGGTTTGGCTCAGGCCCACCGGGCAGCGGTGGTCCTGGTCGGCCATGTGACCAAGCAGGGAACTCTCGCCGGCCCGCGTTCGCTCGAGCACCTCGTGGACACGGTCCTCACGGTCGAAGGTGACCGTCACCACGCGCTCGAGGATGGTGAGGGCGGTGAAGCACAGGTTCGGGCCGACAGGTGAGCTCGGCCTCTTCGAGATGGGCGAAGGCGGTCTGGCAGAGGTTTCGGACCCGTACCGGATGCTGCTCGGTGACAGGCGTCCCGAGGCGACGGGAAGCGCTGTGCTCCCAACCGTCGAAGGGGAGCGTGCGATCGTCGTGGAGCTCCAGGCGCTCGTGTCCCACTCATCTTCGGGCGCTCCGCGACGCACCATACGCGGGCTCGAGCCCGGCCGGATCGGCCTGTTGCTCGCCGTCCTGGAACAGAGATGCGGGGTCCGGCTCGCCAGGTCCGACGTCTACTGCTCGGTGGCAGGCGGCATGCGGGTGTCAGAGCCCGGAGCCGATCTGCCGATGGCGATGGCTCTCGTGTCGGCCGCGACCGGGTTCCCGGTGCCGCCTGACCTGTTCGCTTTCGGCGAGGTGGGTCTCGCCGGCGAGGTCCGCCAGGTGCCGCACGCGCTCCGCAGGCTCACTGAAGCGCACCGGTTGGGATTCCGGCATGCGGTGGTCCCGGGATCCACGCCCGACTGCATTCCGGGATTGGAACTGATCAGGGTCGAAGCTGTTGCAACCGCTGTGGACCTTGTGGGCCGGAGTCCGGTGCGCGCAGGACGCGGTCTCAGGGTGGCGGGCGGCTGAGCTCGATCTGTGGGCGGAGTCCGAACCCGCCGTCGCAGGAAGTGCCCGTTAACATGGCCGCGTGCAGCCGAGCCTGAGCCCGGCCATGGCGGTTTCGCTCGCCATGGTGGCGCCGGGGACACCGCTGCGAGACGGTATCGAACGTGTCCTTCATGCCGACAGGGGCGCGCTCGTCGTCATCGGGGACGGACCCGAGGTGCTCTCGATCTGCACGGGCGGATTCCTGCTCGACGCGGAGTTCAGCCCGCAACGTCTCTCAGAGCTCGCCAAGATGGACGGTGCGATCATCGTCTCGTCCGACGCTTCGAGGATCGCACGGGCCAATGTCCATCTGATGCCTAGCGCGAACGTGCCTACGGGAGAGACCGGTACTAGGCACCGTACGGCAGAGCGCGTGGCCCGTTCGATCGACGTGCCCGTCGTGTCGGTGTCGGCGGCGATGAACCTCATCACGGTCTACCGCCACGACGAGAGCCACGTTCTCGAACGCGTCGGGCGTGTGATGGATCGCGCGACGCAGGGCCTGCAGTCCCTCCAGCGTTTCCGCGAGCGGTACGACGTGGCGCTCACCGCGCTCACAGCGCTCGAGGTCGAGGACACCGTCACCGTGCGCGACGTGGTCGCGGTCCTACAGCCGGCCGAGCAACTGGTGCGGATAGCAGCAGAAACGGCAGGAAGGCTCGTGGAGCTCGGAGCAGACGGACAGTTGCTCCGCCTCCAGCTCGAGGAGGTCACCGAGGGGGTGGACGAAGTCCGGGCCCTCGTGGTGCAGGACTACCTCTGCTCGGGAGCCTCCACGCCGGACGTGACATCCAACCAGAAGTCATCCGACCACAAGACTCCTATCCACAAGGCGCACGACAAGAAGGCACCCGACCACATGTCTCCTGACAAGAAGGCACAGCTCGATCGTGCGCTCGAGGCGATGGCGAGCCTCAGCTTCGAGGATCTGCTCGAGTCCCAGCAGGTGGCCCGTGCCATCGGGGTCCTCCCTGCCGACGGGGATCTGAGCGCCTCTGTCGAGCCTCGCGGGTACCGCATCCTTCACAAGCTGCCAAGGTTCCCTCCGACCCTGATCGACCGGCTGGTCGCGGATCTGTCGACTTTCCAGCGCATCATGAGGGCTTCCGTCGCCGATCTCGAGCAAGTAGAAGGGGTGGGAGAGGCGCGGGCGAAGTCCGTGAAGGAGGGTCTCGCCCGTCTCGCTGAGACGTCCATCCTGGACCGTTATAACGCCTGATCACACCCGGAGCGGGTTCGCGTCGCAGAGCAGGTAAACTGGATCCTCGGCGATCTTCAGTCCTTCCCACTTTGCGTGGTCTTGCCAAACGCGAGCCCGTCGGCGGTTCGTGCCCTAGGAGTTCTTCTGTGTTCGACATAGGCGACAAGGTTGTCTACCCCCACCACGGCGCGGCGATCGTCGAACGTCGCGAGAAGATGTCCGCGTTCGGCGAGGAACGTGAGTACCTCGTTCTCAGGCTGGCCTACGGAGACCTGATCCTGAAGGTGCCGGCTGACAACACCGAAGGCGTCGGCCTGCGCGAGGTGATCAACGACGAAGAGGTCGAAGAGGTGTTCGCGGTGCTTCGCAAGAAGGAAGCGCGCATGCCGACGAACTGGTCCAGGCGTTACAAGAACCACTCGGAGAAGCTCCGCTCCGGAGACATCTACCAGGTGGCCGAGGTGGTGAGAAACCTCTCCATCCGTGACAAGGACAAGGGCCTGTCGGCCGGGGAGAAGCGGATGCTCGGCCGTGCGAGGCAAATCCTTGTTTCCGAGCTGACCTTCGCGCTCGACGTGAACGAGGAGGAAGCCGAAAAGCGCCTCGACGAGGTGCTCCCGTAGCGGCGAGCGCTCGGGAGAACACAGGGAAACGGCTGAAAGTGGGCGCCGACGCGCCGGGTGACGCCGCTACTGATACGTGGGCCGTCGTTGTCGCCGCAGGCGACGGCGCCCGTTTCGGTGGGCGCAAGCAGTTCGCAGAAGTGGCAGGTCGGCCCGTCGTTTCGATGGCGGTGAAAGCCGCCCGTTCGGTGGCCTCAGGTGTCGTGGTCGTGATTCCACCTTCAAGCACCGAAGACGAGATCGAGATGCTCGGCGATGCAGACAAGGTCGTTCCCGGAGGGCCGACTCGAGCTGCCTCGGTCAGAGCAGGCCTCGAAGTCGTCCCTGACGACGTTGCCTTTGTCGTCGTCCACGACGCTGCGCGCCCGCTCGCCACTTGGCGCCTGTTCGAAGCTGTCGTCCGGGCGGTCCGTGACGGTGCGGACGCTGCCGTTCCCGGGCTCCGTGTGTCTGACACGTTGAAGCGTGTCGACGGTGACGTAGTGGTGTCGACGGTCTCACGAGAGGACCTCGTCGCGGTACAGACTCCTCAGGCATTCCGCGCGGAGCTGTTGCGCCGTGCACACGCCGGCGAGCCTGATGCCACCGACGACGCGGCACTCGTGGAAGGGTTCGGAGCCGTCGTGCGGGTGGTCCAGGGCGAACGCTCCAACATCAAACTCACCGAGCCCGGGGATCTTCGATTGATCGAGGCGCTCATGACGGGACTCGTTCGATGACCACGCTGCGGGTTGGGCAGGGATTCGACGTTCACAGGTTCTCGGGGGATCCGGGTAGGAAGCTGGTGCTCGGTGGGATCTTGGTCGAGGGAGCCTCAGGGTTGAGCGGCCACAGCGACGCAGATGTCCTCAGCCACGCCCTAGCCGACGCCATGCTCGGCGCAGCTGGCCTCGGAGACCTCGGCGGGCATTTTCCGGACGACGCACCCGAGTGGGCAGGCGCGAGCTCCATAGACCTGCTCACGAAGGTGGCCCAGATGGTCGGCGCGAACGGGCTGAAGGTGGTGAACGCCGACTGCACGATCGTTTGCGAAAGGCCGCGGTTGGCGCCTCATACCGCTGCAATGGGCTCGAACCTGACGGCTGTGGTGGGGGCTGCCGTAAGCGTCAAGGCCAAACGGGCCGAAGGGCTCGGTGCACTCGGGAGGGTGGAGGGGATCGCCAGCCTCGCGGTCGTACTGCTCTCTTCGACCGAAGGAGAGGCGACATGAGCCCGCGACCTCGGCCGAACCCGAAGAGACGCGAGACCTCGGGTGAGCGGAGCCCGACTCGCGATCAGAGAAGCACTGGATCCGCGGGGAGCTCCGGGTCGCGCCGTGGCAACGGAGCGACGAGAGCGTCGGCCTCCTCCTCGAGATCGTCGGGACCCTCCGGAGCGCCGAGGCGAGGGGTCGCAGCGCGATCCGGGCAACCGAAGAGGTCGGCTCCAGGCGGGTTGTCGAATGGGCACAGGACACGAGAGGATCCGCGAACGGCGGGCCAGCGAACGGCGGGCCAGCGAACGGCGGGCCAGCGAACGGCGGGCCGGCGCACGGCCCCGACCCGTGGTGCGCCGGCTCCTCGCAGTGGGGCGCCACGCGGCGCGGGCCCCCGCGCCTCTTCTCGCGCCGTGGACCACCGCGGCCCGGCACCGCGCGCTCGGCGCCTCGAATGCCAAGAAGGGCGGACGGCCCCGCTCACCTGGAGGACAGTTCGACCGCCGTCGACCGGATCGTCAACCGTCCGACCGGAGGTGGCCGGACCGCCGCCCATCTGACAGAAGGCAGCAAGAACGCCGTCCGCCTGACCGCCGAGAGCTCGGTGGAGACCAGATCGAAGGCAGGCAGGCCGTGCTCGAGCTGCTCGCCGCCGGCCGGCGTCCCGTACGGCAGGTCTGGATCGCAGAAGGACTTGACCCATCGCCGGAGCTCGACCGGATCACGAGCCTGGCTCACCACGCGGGAGCTCGCCTGCTCGTAGTCCCGTCACGTCGGCTCGACGCCGAGGCGCGTACGAGGTCTCACCAGGGAGTCCTGGCACTCGCGGCACCCTTGAAAGAGACGTCTCTCGACGAGATCTGCGAGCCCGTCGAGTCAGGAGGCACGACGCGTCCACCCTTCATCCTGGTCCTGGACGGCGTGACGGACCCCCAGAACGTGGGAGCTCTCCTGCGGATCGCCGAATGTGCGGGCGTCACCGGTGTCGTGCTCGCAAGGCACGGCGCCGCGCACGTGACACCGACCGTGGCGAAGGTTGCCGCAGGGGCTGTGGAGCACCTGAGAATTTCCCTTGCACCGGGGATCCCGACTGCCGTGGCTCGCCTGGCAACCGCGGGAGTGACCTGTATAGGGCTCGATGCCGGCGCCGGTCAGTCGATTTACGAAATCGCTTTCGAAGGATTCGACGAGGGGTCGGGAGTCGCTCTCGTCCTGGGCGACGAGAGCAGAGGCCTTTCTTCGCTCACCAGGCGGCGTTGCAAATTTATTGCGTCAATTCCTCAACACGGAACAATCGGGTCGTTGAATGTCGCAGCGGCGGGAGCAGTGGCATGTTTCGAGATAGCGAGGCACATGGGAGGCGGTGTATTAGCGTCGTCGCCCGGTGACTGACAAAGCCGGGAATACGCCATCAGGTTCGATTCGTACGTAGGCATTCGGAGCCGGGCGGGAACTTGCTTGATTCCCGGCACGAGAACGTTCATAGTGTGAGAGCGCAGTTGGCAAGTAGGCGTCACCTTATGCCACGGCGACTGGGGGAGTTGCATTCTGCAATCTTTCTCTATCGCCTTCAAGCACGTTGGCGAACAAGCAGTCTCTACATGGAAGAGGCGGAGGTTCCAGAATGCACCGGATGTTTCGAAAGTACGTAGTGAGCATGGTAGTGGTACCGGGGTTGGTGGTGGGGGTGGTGTTCGCTTCCATCATCGCCGCACCTGCGGCTTCGAGCGCGGCAACCAGGCTCCACATGACCCATGCTGTCCTGACCTCCGCTAGACCCATGGACGAAGGGACCGTTACGGCTCCCGACACGTCATACTCGATAGGCGACGCGAATTTCGCCGTGCCTGCCGGTGTGCTGCTCACAGGGGCTACCGACACCGACTCCACTGCGACGTGCTGCACCGCCAATCTGGACACGCAGGCGTTGGACGGCACGGTGACGCTGGACTCGAACGGTGACGGCGGGTTCTCTTACACGCCTAACTCGGGATTCCAGGGGACAGACAGCTTCACATACACGTTGAGCGACTCAGACGGCAACGTCTCCCCGCCCGTCACAGTCACCATGGACGTGGGCGACCCGGCAAATACCAGGACCTCGATCGTCGAGACCGATCCGCCCGCCACCGGCCCTGGTCGCAATGTCACCATCGTGGCGACGGTGAAGCAGCCGAGCAACTCAGCACCGGCTCCCACAGGGGACGTGACCTTCACGTACTACACCGTGGGCGCAGCGAACACTGGACCCCAGACCGGGACGGTCGGCAGCGCTCCGTTAGAAAACGGCGAGGCGACCATCACTACGAACGTACTTCCGGCCGGAGGACCGCAGAACGGCTCGATCACACTCAACGCCACCTACAGCGGCGATCCCTACAACAACGCTAGCAACGGGCTAATCCCTTACTACGTGCTGTCCGGGTGCAGTCTCGGCGCCTGGCCATCTACTTCGGAGGGCTACCCGAGCATCGTCGCGGGCGGTCCCGAGGGCTACTACATCGGACAGAGCAACGGCTGGTACACCCTCTACGTGACGCATCCGACTGGTGGCAGTCGCAACGTGATCTTCTCGGGCACCGTCATAACGGGTCCCTCCGGGTACCAATACACCGATGGCCTCATCCTCGACCTCAGCTCGACCAAGGACGAGAATTACAGCGACAAGGTCACACTCGTTGGTTCCAACAAGCTCACCTTCAAGTTGGTCAACGGCGGCGACCTGGACGGTTTCACGTTCTACGCCGGCTGCGGCTCGGAGCTTGACTTCACGCTGAACATCGGGCACAAGGGAGGGGTTCCGGCGAAGAGGAACCAGATCTTCATCGGCAGCGGCTCGACGAAGTCCACCACCGCCGGCGCTGCGGACTTCACGAGGAATTAGCCCATTCACGCCTAGGGCCGACGGCCCTGGCGCCCGACACCGATTGAGTGAGGCCCCTCCTTCGGGTGGGGCCTCACTTCATTTCGGCCTCGAGGCCGGGTCCTGCTCCAATCAGCGCTTACCGGGCTCTTCATCCGAAAGAAGCTTTCACTTTTCGGGTTTGGAGCCTCGGAGATCCGGGTAAGCCCCCCTCTGCATTGGCAGGCCAGGTTTCTCGCGCTCAGAGAGAGATGTAAAATCACAGAGCGTGAGGAAAAAGATTCCCACAAAAATCGCTCAACTTAAGCGCGCCTTGTGCCGATACGAGTGGCGGGATACGTACGCCCCCCATCCTGAGGAGCAATCGCTGAGCGAGCAATCGCTGAGCGAGCAATCCGAGTGCACGCGCAGGAACTTGGCTCGTACGCTCCCTGAGTAGTGCGCCTTTTGGCCTACGCTTCGGGTCAGGAGCGGCCAGTGCACTACGCGAGTGGACGGACACCCGCAGGATCGATGGGCCAACTGCCGGACAATCATGCTCGCATGACAGTCCGCGGTCGCTCAGGGCCCGTCTCCTTCACCACCGTGATGACAGGGTTGCTGGCGCTCTACTTTCTGGTCGAAGCGTTCGAACCATTCAGCGCCTTCCGCCTTGTGCTCGGGGTCGCCACTGCGGCTCTCGCCTTCCGCCTGGCAGTGCAAGGAACACTCGTAGCGTCCGAGGAGGGCATCGAGTGGCACACGGTGATGCGAACCCGGCGTTGGCCATATGACGCAGTGAGTTACTTCGACTTTGCATTGCGAACACGTGACCAATCCGGATCCTCCACGCGGGTAGCGCGGATCCATCTGGCGGACGGTCGCGCGCAATGGCTCAACGGACTCGAGGAGCCACCACCGGGTCCGTCGACGTTCTTGGTGCGCCCGCCCACGTGGTTCGCGGGATCCACCTCGCGAGCGGATCTCGAAGAGGGGCTCGACGCGCTCAACAGGATCCTTGCCGACCTGCGACAAGGACGAACCGAGCGCGCGGCTGGTTGATGCCGACTCCGAACCGGTTCTGACTCAGGATCGGGCCGTCGGCGCCTTCAGGTGGCCGAGCAGGTCGCCGACCTGGAGCAAGGTCCCAGCCTCGGCGATCTGCTCGATTCGTCCGGCCTCGGGAGCGCAGACCTCGCTCTCGACCTTCTCGGTCTCCACCTCGTACATCGGCTGACCCTTCTCCACGGTGGCACCGTCTTCCACCAGCCAACGACTGAGGGTTGCCTCTGTCATCTCCATCCCGAGCTTGGGCATCCGGATCTCCATCAGCCCAGCGGGCGGGAAGCCGTGCCCACCGAGACGCGCAACGCCTCTGCGAGACGGTGGGGTCCAGGAAGCGCCAGTCGCTCCAGTGAGCTCGAATAGGGAAGGGGACTGTGCACCGCTCCCACCCGCTCGATGGGCGAGAGAAGTTCTCCGAAGCATGCCGCCGAGATCTGCGCCGAGATCTCCGCTCCGAAGCCGCCCGTGACGACGGCCTCGTGGTAGACGACCGCTCGCCTGGTTCCGCGTACCGACGTGAGCACCGCATCGCGGTCCAGTGGGACGAGGCAACGCAGGTCGACCACTTCCACATCGATGCCTTCTGACGACAGCTCGCTTGCGACCGACAGAGCCTCGTGGACCTGACGGCCGTAGGTGATCACGCTCACGTCGGTGCCGGCCCTGCGTACAGCCGCCGAACCCAGGGGTACCGACACGTCGTCGAGCACGTCCTTGTAGGTGTAGTTGGGCACCTGCTCTATGAAGACGCAAGGATCTTCGTCCGTTACACAGGAGAAGAGCAGGGCCCTGGCGTCGGTCGGAGTGCTCGGTACCACGACCTTCAGACCCGGTGTGTGGACGAGCCACGCCTCGAGCATCTGGGAGTGTTGGGCTCCCACGCCGAGCCCACCTCCGACGGCTGTCCTCACGACAATGGGAACGGAGGTCTTGCCCCCTGACATGTAACGGATCTTCGCAGCGTGGTTCACGAGCTGGTCCATGCAAACCGCCAGGAAATCCATGAACATGATCTCGGCGACCGGACGCATGCCGGCGAGTGCGGCGCCGGTTGCCGCTCCCAGAATCGCCTGCTCGGAAATGGGAGTGTCACGCACGCGGCTCGCAAAGCGCGTCGAAAGACCCCGCGTGACGCCGAAGACCCCACCTCCTGGATCGCAGATGTCCTCCCCCAGGAGAACGACCCGCTCATCTGATTCCAGCAGGTCGCCGAGCGCCCCGTTTATGGCGGTGCGGACGCTCAGGGGTTGAGCAGCAGGCGCTGCTTGAGGGCCCCGTTCTACCGTCATGCCCGGCTCGTCATGGTCGGCCCCGACGGTAGGAGCCGAAGTCACGTCTTCGAGCAACACTTCGGGGGCCGGCTCGGGGTCCGAGAGCGCGCGCGAGAGGGCGACAGTGACCTCGTCGGTACAACGCGACTCGATCTGCGAAGCGGCCTCCGCATCGAGCACTCCTGCCTGCTCGAGGGTTCGCTTGAAACGCCCGGTCGGTTCTGCGGCCCATGCTGCGTCGAGCTCGGCACGCTCGACGTATTTCATCGGATCACCGAAGACGTGGCCGAAGAGGCGGTAAGTCACAGCCTCGACCAGTGTCGGCCCCTCGCCTGCTCGCGCACGCGCGACCGCTTCGGCAACGACCCGCCACACGGCCACCGGGTCGTTGCCGTCTACCGTGACACCCGGCATCGCATAGGAGGCGGCGCGCATCGCCACGCTCTCGTTGTGCTGATGGTGAGCGATCGGTGTGTGCTCCCCGTAGCGGTTGTTCTGGCACAGAAAGATGACTGGAAGCTGCCAGACGGACGCCAGGTTCAGGGCCTCGTGAAACGCCCCGATGTTCGTCGCACCGTCGCCGAAGCAGGCGATGGTGACCCTGTCGTCGCCGGCAAGTTGGGAGGCCCAGGCGAGTCCGGTCGCGATCGGCAGGCCGGATCCGACGACCCCCGTCGTGAGCATCAGGCCGACCTCCGGCCACACGACATGCATGGGTCCACCCTTACCTCGGTTCGTACCTGTGGCCCGACCGAGCATCTCGGCGAGAAGCGGGTGCAGCGGAACACCCTTCGCGATCTGGTCGTGCATGCCACGGTACGTGGTGACGAGCATGTCGCGTGGTCCGGTGGCGGCCGCCCAACCGGCAGCGACGGCTTCTTGTCCCCTCGGCGAGTAATAGGAGAAGGCGAGCTGACCCGAAGAGAGTCCCGAACGCAATGCCTCGTCGCAGGCCACTATCCGCGACATGGTCGTGAACATGCCGATCAGAGTGGCGTTGTCGGGCATCGCCCGGTCCGCCCCGTCGCTCCCGGGCGTGCTCACGAGGACTCCAACTGCTCGCGGAGGACGAACTTCTGGACCTTTCCCGAAGCAGTGAGGGGGAGCTCGTCGGCGAGCAGGATCCGCTTCGGGACCTTGAAAGGAGCGAGACGCTCCTTCAGATAAGCGATGAGAGCCGAGGGATCTGGGCTCGCCCCTGCGGCCGGTCGTATCACCGCGACCACCTGCTCACCCCACTTGCGATCCGGGAGCCCGACCACTGCAGCCATCAGCACGTCCGGATGCTCGCATAGAGCCGTCTCGATCTCCACAGGGAACACGTTCTCTCCTCCTGTGACGATCATGTCCTTAACTCGCCCCGCGATCGTCAGGAAACCCCGCTCATCCATCGTGACCAGGTCGCCCGTTCGCAGCCATCCCCCTGGAGCGAAAGCCTCTGCGGTGGCGTCGGGCATCTCGTGGTAACCGGCCATCACGAAGGGGCACCGCACCTGGAGCTCGCCCACCTGTCCGCATTCCACGACGTCCTCGCCGACGCTGTCGACCACACGGGCTTCGACTCGCGGGAGCGGCTGGCCGAGGGTCGTCGCCTTGTCCTCAGCGCTGTCGTCGAGGTGGGTCTGGGAGATGAAACCACACGTCTCGGTCTGGCCGAAGCAGATCGTCGACCTCACGCCGAGCGCGCTCTCGATGTGGCGCACGAGGTCCGGAGGAACGACGGATCCTCCCGAGCTCACAGAACGCAGAGCGGACAGATCCCTGGTTGCGAAGTCGGGATGATCTATGAGGGAAAGCAGCATGGTGGGCACGCCCACGGTGACGTCTGCACGCTCGGTCTCGAGAAGCTCGAGGACGAGCCCGGGGTCGAAGTTCGTGACCAGCACCGCGGTCGCGACCAGCTGGCAGATCTGGAAGGCGACGACCTGGCCTCCGACATGGTGAAGAGGCATGGTGTCGACATACACGTCTCCGGGGCGCAACCCGAACCGCACGGCTCCGAAGCGTGCTGCATTGGTCATGCCGGAATGAGTGAGCCGAGCGCCTTTCGGCCTTCCTGTCGTCCCTGATGTGTAGACGAGCTGGGCGACGTCTCCGGGTGCCGGATCTCGCAGCGGGCTGCCTGGGTCGCAACGGTCGGGACTGTTCCCGATCTTCACCACGTCGTCGAGCATCAGCACCGCGCACTTCGTGCCAGCCTCGTCGCGGGCGCGCTTTGCGACATCCGGCAGGTCGACTCCGCGATGCTCGGAAGCGACGACGACCCCTGAAGCGCCACACTGTCCGAGCACGTATGCGAGCTCTCCGGGGCGAAGGGCCGGGTTGAGCGGGACGAGAACGAGTCCCGCATTTGCAGCGGCATAGCTGAGCACGAGGGCTTCGGGAGTGCTCGGAGCGAAGCACGCCAAGCGGGCGCCTTCCTCGAAGCGGTCTTCGAGCAGTTCCGCAGCTCGGCAAGCACATGCGAGCAGCTGAGCGTAGGTGAATCGCCGGCGCAGTCCGCGGTCTCCGACCCCTTCGACGAGGGCCGTCGCGTCGGGCGCGGTCAGCGCCGCCTCGCGCAGGATCGACGCGACCGTCGTCGCCAGGACAGGCTCGTCGTCGCTCGGAGGCCAGTACGAACTCGGCATCTCAGGACTCCAGGTAGCGCCCGAGCGTCTGGTGGAAGTGACGTATGCGGCTCTCCTGATAGTGGGCGAGGGTCAACCCGGGTTTCACAGAAGCTGCGAGGCCGAGTTGGACGCGCTCGAGAGTCGCCGTGTCCTGGTCGAGGATCGGTCCCAGGTAGCCGAGCTCAGGAGCTTCCGCCCACGAGTCGTCGGCCCCGAGGAAGCGGACCGGTGCGGCCGGTGGCCGGGCTTTCGCCGACCGCCAACGGGTCGAGGAGCCAGACGTCCATGACGCAAGCCGATGCGTGGTCGCCGATTGGGCGGAACAGGTAGGCGAGCGGAGTGGTGTAGCCCGCCCAAGGGACGAAGTTCGGGAACACGAAGTACTCGATGGCGTCGAGAGCTTCGCAGTCGGTGAGAGTCGAGAAGTCGCGTCCGGTCTTCTTCGACAGCTCGCTCCTTTTTCTGTCGGCAAGGAGCTCCCTCGCTGTCCCGCCTTCGGGGACGACTGCTCCTGGATCGTCTCTCGTCATGAACATGGCGTCGACGATCTGCTGTTCGCTGACATCGTGGCGGTGACCGCTCGCGACTCCGACAGGAGTGATCATCCTGTTGACGTGATCGACACCGGGGTAGACGTCGTACTCGGTCTGGGTATCGCCGCTCGTGGTCAGCAGTTGGGGGTGCACCGCCACCGTGTGGTACGACTCGATGAAAGCCTCGAGCGCCACCTTCCAGTTGCACCGGAGCGGTCGCACCACGTGCGCAGCCGTGAAGCGCTCCTCGAGGGGCCACGCCGCGAAGTGTTGGGGGAGGATCTCGAGATATTCCTCGAGAGGGCCCTGCTGCGGATCGAGGGTGATGAACACGAATCCGCCCCATGATCCTGTGCGGACCTGGGGAAGCGAGAAGGCTTCCCGGTCCACGTGGGAGAAGTCCCACGGACACGGCATTCCTGCGAAAGTGCCGTCGAGCCGCCACGTGAATCCGTGGAACGGGCAGCGCAACTCCGAAACTCGCCCGGGCCCGGTCCGCAGCTGGGTCCCTCGGTGAAGGCAGGCGTTGTAAAAGGCCCTGACCTCTCCCGGCGAGTTGCGTACAACCAGCAGCGACGTTCCCGCCAGGTTATGGACCCACACGTCGCCCGGCGCAGGGATCTCGTCTTCGCGGCAGACCACTTGCCAGACGCGGTTCCAGACCTTGCCGACCTCGAGCTCGTGTAACCCGGGAGAAAGGTAGCGGTCACGCGGAATGTCGGCGTCGCCGAGGTCGGCCACAGAAGCTGCTCTCAGGCAGGCCGGCACAGGACGCCTCTCTGCGTCCAGCAGTCGCTGAACGAATCTCGCACCCTCGGGAAGTGCTCCCTTCGAAGGCTCTGTTGCAGGGCTCGTCATCTGTCTCGAGCCGCCGCTTCTCCGGCGCGGGTTCCGAACACGAGAGCTGGCCCGAGGGTCGCGCCTCCTGCAGGGGTGGCGATGCCGAACGGGCTCGCTGCCGCATTTCCTGCGGCGTAGAGCCCTTCGATAACCCCGCCGCCGGCGCCGAGCACGCGTCCCCGGTCATCGGTGCGGGGACCGCCCTTCGTTCCCATGCATCCGCAATGGACCTTGAGCGCGTAGAAGGGGCCTTCCGACAGAGCGCCGAGTGTCGGGTGAACGGCATTTCGGTCGCCGATCCACCTGTCGTAGTGGCGGAGTCCCCTGTTGAAGTCAGGGTCCTCTCCGAGCGCCGAATGCTTGTTGAACCGTTCGACGGTGGTGACGAGCGTGTCCTGGGGTACCCCGATCCGCAGCGCCAGCAGCTCCAGGCTTCCGGCCCGCACCAGCCAATCGGGATCCGGGTCGCCCGGCAAGAGAGGACCGACGGGTGTTCTTGCCCGGTAGGCGGCGTCGAACAAGAGCCAGCAAGGAAGTGCGGGGAACCAGTCGGGCTCGGGCTCGAAGCTTTGCATGGCGCGTCCCACGTCGCCGTAGTTTTGGGCCTCGTTCACGAATCGCCGGCCGCGCCGGTCGACCATCACTGCGCCAGGCTGTGCGCGCTCGGAATGAAGGGGCCGGAAGAACGGTGAACCGTCGAGCTCCTCGGCGTCGAGGCGCACAGCCGGCATCCACCAGCCTTCTGCCATGTTGGAGATGTCGGCGCCCGCTTCCATGACCATGCGGAGCCCGTCTCCTGCACATCCCGGAGTGCCCATCGCTGCGACCTCAGGAGATCGGAGAAAGCCGGCTGCCAGATCCGGGTCGTGCTGGAAGCCTCCGGTCGCCACCACGACCTTGGCGCGGATCTTCTCTCCGTCGAGGTGGACTCCCACAACGCGGCCGTCTTCTGAGACAAGACGCCGAGGGCGGGCACCGAGGCGCACTTCGACCCCGCGGGAATCGAGTGCCGACAGCAGAGCGCCGATGAGAACGCGTCCTCGAACGGGGCCTCTGAAGACGACGCCGTCGTTCGACGGCTCGTGAAGCTCGCCGGCAGCCGGGTCGTCACTGCTCTCAGGGCTCGGTTGAACCCGTCGCGCGACCTCGTCGGGAAAGGCGAGCGGTGCCGGCCACACCGAACGCCCACCTCGGGTCCCCCCGCGCTCCTCTGAGTGGTAGTCCGGCCAGTGGGCGAGCATCTCCCATCGCAAAGGTGAGAGCTGTTCGAGCAGCCTCACCACGCGCGGGGCATCCCGGACGAATTCGGTCCTGAGCCCGGCATCCCCACCGCGGTCAATACGGTCGAGATAGCCGATCGCGTCAGCAGCCGAGTCCGCGATACCCGCCTGGGCCATCAAGTGGTTCGCCGGAGCCCATACGATCCCGCCGGACAATGCCGTGGTGCCACCGACCCGGCCCGATCTCTCGAGGACAAGAACATCAGCACCACCACCTGACGCAGCGAGAGCAGCGCTCAATCCGGCAGCACCTGAGCCGAGAACGACCACGTCAGGAGCGCTCCCCACGACCTGAGGCTACCTCTGGCGCAATCGGCGTGACGAATGAGATCTCGACCCGGGCGTTGACAGGGATTCTTGTACCCGGGGACGGATTTCGCTTTTGACGAAAGGAAAACTCCGTTGAGACGGCCCGGGTGGTACTTAGCCTCGAACCACCGTTCCGCATTTCCTTCTGGCAGAGATGACGTCACATGAAGCACAAGATGGCTGTCGCAATGGTCTCGTTCACGATGTTCAGCGCCGTAGGCGTCGTCGGTCTGACGGAAGCGTCGAACCCTTCGACCGAGCACGTCTCCACCACCGGGGTCGACTCTGGAAGTGCATGTACCTCAGTCCACCCGGATCCGGTTGGCATGTCCCTCCCACGCCTGATCTCGCAGGTGTCGCTTGCGCACCTTGCCGCTCGGGTCCCTCGGTAGCTCGGGAATCTCGATGATCTCCTGGGGACACTTGTAGGCGGCCAGGTGAGCGCGGCAGTGCGCGGCGAGTTCGGCGGCGTCGGTCGGACGGCGCAGCTCGACGAGGGCGCGAAGCGCCTCTCCCGATCTGTCGTCGGGGATTCCGAAGACGGCGCAGTCGACGACGGCGGGGTGCGATGCGAGTACCTGCTCGATCTCGGCGGGGTAGATGTTCACGCCGCCGCGTATGACGACATCGGCTGCCCGGTCGGTCAGGAAGAGGTAGCCGTCCGAGTCCAGATGCCCCACATCTCCGAGCGTGTAGCTGTCGCCCTGCCATGCGGCCGCCGTCTTGTCGGGATCCTGGTGGTAACTGAACCGGCCGCCTGGGCTCGTCATGTAGACGAGGCCCGTTTCCCCGGCGCCGAGAACCTCTCCTTCTTCGCCGCGGATCGTCACTTCGACCCCGGGCCAGGGCCGGCCCACGCTCCCCGGGCGCTCGCGCCACTCTCCGGGGGAGATGCGGCTCACACCTCCCTCGCTCGCCCCGTAGAACTCCCAGATCTCGGCACCGGGCAGGGCATCCATGATCCGCCTCTTCACCGAGATCGGACACGGTGCCGCCGCGTGAAGGATGAGTCGCAGGCTCGACAGATCGAACCTGCGCCACTGCTCCTCGGGGACCTCGAGGACGCGGATGAAGTGCGCGGGAACCATCAAGGTGACAGTGACGCGATGGTGGTCGACGGACTCGAGCCACGAAAGCCCGTCGAACTTGGGGAGCACCGACACGGTCGCGCCGGCGTGCAGGCTCAAGAATGCGTAGGAACCGGCCGCGTGATAGATCGGCCCCGTCGCCAAGAAGACGTCCGAAGCCTGTATACCCCACATCTTCAGGACCCGCCTCGTGGACGCGCCTGTGCGGTCATCGACTGCGCCGTCGCGCTCCACCCCCCTCGGCCGACCGGTCGTGCCGGAGGTGTAGAACCGGTAGGACAGGCTGGCGCGGGAGTCGACGTCGGGGTCGCCTCCTGAAGCCTGCGACAGGAGTGCCTCGTACCCGCCGGGGGAGTCGTCTCCCACCAGAACGAGCTCACAGTCGGGTGCGAGCGCGAGCGCCTTGCGTGCGGTTTCCGCCATGTCCGCGTGCGAGATCAGCAGGCGCGTGCCCGAGTCAGACAGGATCCATCCCACCTCGTCGGGCCCCAGGTGCCAATTGACAGGAAGGAAGGCTGCCCCCGCCTTCGAGGTCGCGATCCCGGCCTCGATGATCTCGAATCCGTTGGGCAGCATGACCGCCACGGGATCGTCTGTGCCGACCCCGTGTTCGACCATCACTTGCGCGAGGGCCGCGGACCTGCGGTCGAGCTCCCCATAGGACAGGCTCCGGTCGCCGACGAGCAAGGCCGGCTTGCCGGGGTCTATCTCGGCCTGTGGATCTACGAACCCGAACATCGGATCACGGTACCCGGACATGAGGCTTTAGTGCCCAACCGGGCCCGGCTTTGGGGCTCCTCAGTCGACACGATCGGAGTATTCGCGTTCGACGTCGTCGAACAACTGAGGCTGCGTTCCGTAGCGACCCTGCACTGCCGCTCCGGATGATGGCGTAGAGAGCGGGTAGTAGCCGGGCAGCTGGTCGGTCGGCGTGTCCAGATAGATCTTCGCTTCGGGGGGTTTGGCGAAGCGACCATGGCTCCAGCGGACCTCGACGTGTCCGCGCACGGTGGCGGTGCGGCGCGAGACGCGCGTCTCGTACGCGGCCGCAAAGTCGACCTGAGGTTGGCCGGCAGATCCAGCGGTGACCTCGAGGTGGGAGAACCTGAACTGCTGACGCCAGTCCCATGGGCTCGCGATGCGAAGACGAAGCGGTGCCCGGGTGCTCGCACCCAGCAGGTAGTAAGGCGCGCTGCCGATGCGCAGCAAGCGCCACAGGACCTGCTCGGGATTGCCGAACCGGTCGATCGCCTCGTTCCAGCGCTTTGCAGATGCGACGCTGACCGCCCGGCACAGATCACGGTAAGCGGGCCTCACATCGTCGGGTAGTGAGCGCTCCGGTAAGGCGCGGCGCAGCCTCCGCCGCTGCTCGGGCTGCAGCATGGCGGGATCGTCGGGAAGACCCGACTCGCCAGAAGCTCGCCTGCAGGCGAGATAGAGCTCTTTCAGCTCTTCGGGTGCCGTCTCGAGGTACCAGTCGCCTCGCACCCAGTCCCCCGAGGTTGCGAGCAGGCCGTCGAACAGCCGTGCAGGAGACGGGTTCGCGATGTTGGCCGACAGATATTTGCAGCTGACCAGAAAGACGTGGTCCACCCTCAGGTCAATGGGGGCGACCTCGTCACCGGGCGGTCTGCGTCCGCCGGTCCACTCGATGAGAATCGGTCGGCGCCCGCGTAACGCGTCAGGAGACTCCAAGAAGGCCAGACCGTTTTCGTATGCGGCATGTGCCTCGGTGCTCCAGCTGCGTCCGGATGTGAGGTCCTCGAGGCGGTCCCAGTCGTCGTCGGTGATGCGCAACTCGGGAGATCGGAGCTTTAGGGCTTCGATGAGGTCGGTGTCGCCGAGCATGCCGAGGGCCGTCGCGAGCTCGGTGACGAAGGTCCGGTCGTCCGGCATGCCCTCGGTCTCTCAGCCGTCGGTGCCGGTCCCGCCTCGAGCCCTTTGAGGCAGCGGGGCGAGCTTGGAAGGCACCCGCCGCCTTCTCTTCTCCTTGTCTTCGAGCCGGCTCGGCTTGCGGTTCACCGAGACCTTCGCCTTGCCGCGGGTTTTGCCCGCTTCGCTCGATCCAGCCAGCTGAGCAACGCGCGCCCGGGCAAGATCGACATAGCTCGGGTCGATGTCCACGCCGACGTAGTGGCGGCCGGTGGCGATGCACGCGAGCGCCGTTTGTCCTGACCCGAAGAACGGGTCGAGAACGCAGTCGCCTTTGTAGGTGTTGAGCTCGATCACTCTCCGGGGCAGCTCCACCGGGAACGGAGCCGGGTGTCCTATGCGCCGTGCCGACTCCGGGGCGAAATGCCATGTGTCGAGCGTCCAGGAGCGAAAGTCCCCGGCGTCGATGGTGTCCTCGTAGGGGAGGCCGAGCGACTCGCGCCTGCTCCGGCTCGGGACGCGGTCGAAGCGCCCCTTGCAGGCCATGACGATCCGTTCGGTCACGTCGCGGAGCACCGGATTTGCCGCGGATGCGTACGAACCCCACGCACAGTTCCCGTTCGCCCCGCGTCCTTTCACCCAGATGATCTCCCCGCGGAGCAAGAAGCCGAGGTCGTCCTGAAGTATCCGGATGACGTCCGCTGACAGCGACCGGTAGGGCTTGCGCCCGAGATTCGCGACGTTCACTGCGATGCGCCCACCGGGTTCGAGCACTCTCCAGCACTCCGCGAACACGTCGCGGAGCATTCCGAGGTACTCGAGGTAGGTGGCCGGTACCCCGCGCTCGCCCAGCTCGGCCTCGTACTCTTTTCCGGCGAAGTAAGGAGGTGAGGTGACCACCAGGGCGATGCAGCTGTCGGGCAACGAGTCCATCCGCCGCCCGTCTGCGCACAGCACGGTGTCTTTCACCGGGCACTCCGCGACCGAGTCGTCCTCGATTATGCGAGGAGTCTCGAACCTGTCGTAGAAACCCGAGGAGTCGTGCCCTTCGCGGCGCGAGACCCCGAACGCGGAGGTGCTCGTCGGCCTGCGACGAGAGGCGGCGCCGCGCTCGGGGACCTCTCTTTTCGTCATCGGCTGCGCCTCCACGGGCTCCGGCGCACCGAGCGCCCAAGCGATCGAATCGTACAGAGAGGTTGTACCGGCAGCCGGTATGCCCAGGGAGCAGGCGCTGGGCTATTCGGCGTGGGCTATTCGGTGTGGGCTATTCGGTGTCGGGCGACGACCCGGCCTTTTCCTCGGCCCGGGCGGGCCCGTACGGCTTGTCCCCCCGCAGGGTCACGCGGTGGGCCACCCGGATGGCGTCGCCGTAGTCGTCGAGCGCGTAGTGCATGGTCGCCCGGTTGTCCCAGAACGCCACCGATCCCGGACGCCAGCGGAACCTGCAGCTGTACTCGGGCTTCTTCACGCAGTGGCGGTAGAGCATCTCGAGCAGGGTCTCACTCTCGTGTTGCGAGAGCCCCTCTAGGAACCGGGTGAACTGAGGGTTGACGAAAAGTCCCTTTCGACCGGATTCCGGGTGCTCGCGCACGACTGGGTGCGACGTCGGGAAGAGACGTTCGTGGTGCTTGCCGTCCCACTCGTAGCCGCCCTTGGCTTCGACGTCCGCCGCGAAGAAGGGGTCGTGGTGCCAGGCGATGAGCTTGTCGCAGAAAGCGCGCATCGGTTCGGAAAGCCCGTCGTAAGCGGCCTGCATGCTGATCCACATGGTGTCGCCGCCGGAATCCGGCACCTCGCGCATGTAGAGGATCGACCCGAGCGGAGGTGTGGACAGGAACGTCACGTCCGTGTGCCACCACGAGGCCCGGTCGACACGACCGTCGATGGGCAGGACCTGGGGATGGCCCTCGAGAGAGGCGAGCACCGGATGAGCGGTCGTGAGCTCACCGAATTGCCGGCCGAACGCCGCCTGCTGCTCCGGGGTGAGGTCCTGATCCCTGAAGAAGATGACCAGGTGATGCACCAGGGCCTCGCGCACCATGGTCACCACCTCTGGATCGAGCGGGAACGACAGGTCCAGGCCTCCGATCTCTGCTCCGATCACCGGTGAGAGTGGTTTTATGTCGAGGCTCGCCTTAACGACCATGGCCACAGTTTGCACCCGGCGGTCTTATCGATCCACCCGATCCCGATCCTCCGGCCCGACCCCGGCCGGCAGTGGCAGGGCGACGACCGCGGTCATGCATCGAGGCGATCCATGCGGGTGGGCACGACTCGCGCCGAGGCCCGCTCGGTCGTATCGTGTGGCAGTCATCGGCGACCCGCACCCATAAGAACTCTGCGGGTCAAATGAACAGACGGCGAACGAGGAGGGCGGGTGGCGGCATCAGGTTCTGGATCCTTCGTCAAGAGGTCGTGGCGCCGTTTCCGTCGTCGGCCCATGCGCACCCAGGCCGTCAGCTGGGCGCTGCTCCTCGTCATCGTGGGCGGCGTCGTCTTCGGCATCACCGCGTCGTCCAGCACCTCGAAGACGCCATCGACGTCAGGGACGAAGCCGGCTCCGCTCACCGCGCCCGAGACCGCCAGCACCAGTTCGAGAGGGGTGACTGCCACTACGATCAGGGTGGCGTTTCCCGTCTCCAACCTGACGAGCCTTTCGACCAGTTTCGGCTTTGCCGGTGACGTCGAATACTCGCAACAGGAGCAGGCGATCAACACATACGTGAACGCCATCAATGCCGCCGGTGGGATCAACGGCCGCAAGATCATCCCGGACATCGTCAACTTCGACCCCACGAGCGAGACGTCGATGAGGTCCCTGTGCAAGCAGTGGACGCAGGGCAACCCTCCTGTATTCGCGGTCTTGGACGGCATCGGCACCTGGACGGGCGACAACGAGCTCTGCATCACTCAGGAGGGACACACGCCGTTCATCGGCGCGTGGACGACGGTGAACCAGTGGCTGCAGGAGGGCTCTCCTTACTTGTGGTGGACCGGAGCGGATCAGTCTCAGATCCTCGCCACGCTGGTCAAGTGGGGAGTGCAGTCCGGACTGCTCGGCGGGTCGAAGAAGGTGGGCATCATCGAAGGGGACCGGCCCTCGGACCAGCTCGCGGTCAACGACTACCTACTTCCTTACTTCAGGCAGGCAGGCCTCCCCGCGCCGGTGGTGGTGGGGATGCCGGCGCAGACCTCGGAGGGGGCGGAAATCACCACCGACGCTCCGTTGGTCGCCCAGCGCCTCGCGGCTGACGGGGTCCAGTCGGTGATCCCCATCGTTCCGTTCAACGCGTTCTTCCCGTACCTGTCGGCCGAGACGACCCAGAAGTACTTCCCGAAGCTCCTCTTGTCGGACTACGAGGAGACGATCAGTGCTTCTCTCGGGCTGATCCCAGAGCCGTTCGAGCAGGCCTTGAATCTGCAGGAGGGGATCACCGTCGAGACCCTCGGCGGTTCCGATGAGAACTCCATCACACAGGACGGCAAGACGACGCCTCTACCCGAGAGCCAGGGCGGGTACGACCCCGGGGTCCAGAGTTGTTACAACATCTGGAAAGCGCACAACGCGCCGCCCAAGGGCAAGTCCCCGTTCATCGAGGAGCAGGGCCCGATCGTGGGCTGGTGCCAGGCCATAGAGCTGTTTGCAGCGGCGGCCAGAAAGGCAGGCCCGGACCTGACGGTGAGATCGTTCGTCGAGGCGATGGCGACCATCAAAAACTTCCCCGGGACGTGGACGCCGAACCTCAGCTTTGGCCCCGACGACTTCGCTGGGCCGACCGAGTACCGGGTCGTCAGGATCTACAACAACAACCCGCATCACAACGAGTGCGTGCTCACCTACAACGGAATTCCCCAGGGAACGTGCTGGCAGGTCGTGAGCAACTGGGCACCGCTCGCGACCACCGGGTGAGCCGATGACCGGTGTCGGCCCGGCCTTCGAGGTGCGCCGAAACTTCTCGCCCTGGTACTCATGGATGGTCCGGCTCGGCGAGACCGCGCACTGCGATCCATTTCCCGGCGGCGATGCCGGCGCGATCCTCGAGTGGCGCGAACGGTGCCGGGGGCGCCTGAGAGAGCTACTGGGCAAGGAGCCCGGGCGTATCCCTTTGGAGCTCGAGGTCCGCGGCTCTGAAGATTGCGGAACTTACCGGCGGGATTCGATCGTCTTCGACACAGAGAGCGCCATGTCGGTTCCGGCGTACCTGCTGATCCCTCACGAACGAAAGTCCGCCGGTTCCGCCGTGCTCGCGGTTCACGGGCACGGCCCTGGCAAGGACCTTGTTTGCGGGCTCGCCGTCACCGAAGCTCCGAACGGCGACTACGCGCATCAGCTGGCGCTCCGGGGTCACGTGGTCCTCGCTCCCGATCTTCGCTGCTTCGGGGAACGTGCGGACTGGAACCCTCCGGATCACTACGGGTGCGACACCAACCTCGTCCACGCTGTGATGGCGGGCGAGAACCCACTCGCGCAGAACCTGTGGGACATGGCGAGGTGTGTCGATCTGCTCGAGGGCCACCCGCTCGTGGATCCCGGGCGGATATCGGTCGCGGGCCTCTCTTACGGGGGCACCATCGCCCTGTTCCTCGCTGCCAAAGACGAGCGGATCTCGGCGGCGGTCGTGAGCGGGTACTTGTCGTCGTGGGCCGAAGCTCACAAGATGCCGTGGAACATGTGCGGCTCCCAGGTCCTGCCGGGGATGCTCGGCCGCCTCGAGCACGTGGACCTCGGCGCACTTGTGGCGCCCCGGCCGCTTCTGGTCGAGTCCGGGCGTGAAGACGACATCTTTCCGTTACAGGCCGCGGTGAACACCGTGAGTGAATTGCGTCGCGTCTACGAAGCCACGGGCGCAGAGCCCGAAGCCCTCGTTCACGACGTGTTCGACGGGGGCCATCAGTGGCACGGTGAGCTGGCCTATCCGTTCCTCGATCGTTGGCTCGGCGAGTAGCGTCTCAGGCTTTGACCGCGACGATCACGTCCTGATAGCTGAGCGGTTCAGGGTGCCCTGCCCAAGAGCCGCGGTGCAACGACTCGATCCTCAGCCCGGCAGCACCGAGAGCGGCTTCGATCTGAGGCTGCGAGAAGACGAAGGGGGGATGGGCCTTCTCGAAGCTGTGACGCGTGTCGGCACGACCGGCCGGGTCGACGGACACGAAGCACGTCCCGAAATAGACGCCGCCGTTGCGCAACAGCCGCCCGGCCTCGAGCACGAACGCGCGAAAGGTCTTCTCGTCCAACCGGGATATGGCGCACACGACCGCAAAGTCGAATTCCCCATCGGCGAACGGAAAATCGGAGTCTCCGGTCTCATCGTCGAGGGACGTGAATCTGAAGTTGCCGAAGCGCGGAGTGATATTGCCCGCGCACCAGTCGATCGCCTCTTTCCACGAGTCGACACCCTCGTAGCGGCCCTTTGCAGACATGTAGCCGGTCAACGGTATGGCCATCCTGCCGGGACCACAGCCGATGTCTATGACCCGCTGGTCGGGAAGGAAGCCTCCCAAGGTCGTGAAATGCGCGAGGAACTCCCTGCCCACCTGTCGGAAGTCGCCTGGCACCTGGCTGAGCAGCCGGCGCGGCGGCAGCAGCTCACCGCGTACCGATGTGATCGCATCCGACACACGCCAGACTGCGGGTCGGGCCAATGCCTTCAAGCTCCCCGAAAGGCGAGATCTGTAATCCATCACGGGCCCGCCTCGGCTGTCGACAGAGCCGGTGGTGGGACTCGAACCCACGGCCTGGCGATTACAAGTCGCCTGCGCTTCCAGCTGCGCCACACCGGCGTGCGGGCCAAGCTACCGCGGGCATAAGCAGACGACCGCCGAGACCAGCTGTGCGGTCCCGGCGGTCGTAGCTCTCGAGTCGGTTCTCAGGCGGCCGACTGGTCGGCGGGAGTCACCTCTGGGGTGGATGGCGCAGATGTGTCGGAGCCGTCGGTCACGGTCGTCTGCTGTGCGACCTTGACTTCTACCCGGCGGGGCTTCGCCTGCTCGGCGAGAGGGATCGACACCTTCAACACTCCGTTCTCGTACTCGGCATTCACGTGTTCGAGGTCGAGCCCGTCCCCGAGGTGCAAGCGCCGGACGAAACGACCGGTAGGCCGCTCCCTGACCAGGGTCTCCGCTCCCTCGGCCTTGAAGTCGAAACGCTCTGCCGTGACGGTCAGGTCGTGCTTGTCCAGGGTCAGTTCGATCGTGTCGGGGCTCACTCCGGGCAGGTCGAGCAACGCCACGAACTCGTTTCCGACGCGGTGCACGTCGATCGGAACCGCGGTGCGAACTGCTCGCCTCGGCCCCCAAGCCTGCTCGGCAAGCCGGTCAACCTCACGAAAAGGATCGAATTTCACAAGCATTGCATGTCTCCTGTTCAGTCTGCCGATGCTGTCCACTTGAGCAGTATATCTACTGGAGGTTAGCCGAGCAAATAACTTGAGTAGAAGATACTTAAGAACTCTGAGGAGGACAGAGTTAAGGGCACCCTCGGCGGCTCGGCGGCTCGGCGGTAGTGGAGGCAGAGTTAGGCCCGTATCGGAACGAGCTGGGGCGGCCCTTGAAGATCAGGGGGACGCGTGCACATGGCTGGATCGCCGATGAGCCGGGTCGAGCGGATCGGTGGCCCTCGTCGAGTTGTTGCGAACCCCGGAAACCTTGATCCGAGGATGCTTGCTTCCCTACTCGTGGACGGGCAGTCTGAACGTACGATGCCTCTCACAGAACGCGACCGTAAGATCCTCGATCTAGAGGGGTCGTGGTGGACGATCAGATGTCCGAAGGCCTCGCAGATCCGTGAGCTCGGAATGTCCCGCTCGCAGTACTATGCGGCTCTCCGGCGTTTGGCCGGGTCGGTCGACGCGCTGGAGCACGCACCACTCGTCGTCCGGCGTCTGCGCCGTCAGCAGTCGGAACGAAGGCGGGACCGATTCGAAGGGCGCGCTGTACAGCCACACCGCCCGAGGAGGTAAGCGTCGATGACCGGCCGGTACGAGCCACCGACAGGTCACGACGACGAAGCGAGCGTGACGGGTCATGGGCAACTCGGTGGGCCCCCTGGAATCCGGATAGTCCGAGCCGCACTCGTGCTCGCACTGATGATCGTTCTCGGAATCGTCCTACTCCCTTCTGCGACAAGGGGCCCGCGTCTGCCCTCAAGTTCGCCTACGGCGGCGCACCGCACGAGCTCGATGTCGACGACGACCACCACCCGCCCACCGACCACGACCACGACGCTGCCTGCCGTGGCGTACTCGGCGATCAAGGTCCTCGTCGCCAACGGCACCACGACGGCACACGGAGCCAGCGAGGTGAGGAAATGGCTCGGTGACCACGGCTTCGACACGGCGGCGTTTCCTCCGTACGACACGACGGTTCCCCAGTCCGAAGACACCCTCTACATCGTCGGGGGCGGAACGAGAGCGATGGCTCTCGAGGTGGTTCGTGCCCTCACGCTCGGACCGTCGGTGATCGCTGCGGGAGGATCTACTCCCCCTGTTTCAACCTCCGCCGGAGCCGATGTGGTTGTGGTCCTTGGCAACGATCTCGCCTCGCGGGCTGACGCCGGGACTCTGGGCGAGCCCCCGACGCCGTCTTCGAACGCATCTCCGTGACGGCGAATCCTCAGCGTCAGGGTTAGATCTGGCTGCGAACCGCGCTGAGCCCGACCTCGGCCGGCTGTCAGCTCTCCTCGAGGACCCGGCGGCGTCAGCCGTCATGGTCGATTTCGACGGGACCCTCGCCCCGATCGTCGCTGATCCTTCGAGCGCGCGGGCGGTTCCCGGAGCGTCCACGGCTCTGCGTGACCTAGCCGGGCACTTCGGCTCGGTGGCGGTCGTTTCCGGGCGCCCGGCTGAGTTTCTTCGAAGACGCCTGCGTTCTGCGGGCCAGTCCGTACGCCTCTTCGGGCTCTACGGGATGGAGGAGGTCGTGGCCGGTGAAGTCCGGATCGACCAGAGGGTGATTCCATGGCTGCCAATCGTCGCGGCAGCACGCGAAGCCGCCGAGAGGACCGCGCCGGCCGGCGTGGGGCTCGAGGACAAGACGGTCTCGCTCACCATCCATTGGCGCAACGCTCCCTCGGCGGCAGGTTGGGCGACCGGGTTCGCAGAGAGCCAGTCGGACAGAGTCGGATTGCGGCACCGCTTCGGCCGGATGTCGGTCGAGCTGATGCCGCCGGTGGACGTGGACAAGGGGACGGTGGTCTCGGCTGTTGGAAAGGCAACGCGGGCGGCTTGCTATTTCGGAGACGACATCGGCGACCTCCAAGCATTCAGGGCTCTCGACCGGCTCGCGCGCACGGGAACAGCGACGGTGCGAGTGGCCGTCGCCGATGCGGAGTCACCACCTCAGGTTCTGGCCGCGGCCGACATGATCGTGGAAGGCCCGAGCGAGGCATGCCGGCTACTTCGGGCGCTCGCCGGCTTCGCGGCCGGCCCGGGATCAGTGAGCGGGTGAGAGCGATGCAGCGGCGAGTTGGTCGTCCAGCCAGTCCGCCGGCCGCCGAGCGACGGCAAGGCGCCTGAGCTCCGATGCGCGAATGGCGCGCTCGTCGGACGTCATGTCCAGACCCGTCGCCATCGCGGCCGCAGTTTCCGACACGTCGAAGGGGTTGAGCCCGACAGCTGGTCCAGCCAGCTCGTCGTACGCACCTGCCTGCGTGGACAGGGCAAGCGCTCCGTTGTTCGCGTTGACTATGGGACCCTCTTTCGCCACGAGGTTCATGCCGTCGCGAAGCGGGTTGACCAAAAGGACGTCGTAAAGGGTGAGAGCGGCAAGCGATCTCTCCTGATCGTCGGCGACGTCCAACACCACCGGCGTCCAGTCGCTCGTACCCCACTTGTCGTTCACTCTCCTGGCTGCCAGCTCGACCTCGGTCGCGTATGCGAGGTACTCGGGAAGGTCCTGGCGCGATGAGTAGAAAAGACCCATAAGTACTACACGCCCGCGCCATTGGGGGCGCGTGTGCAACATCTCGTCGAGCGCCCAGAACCCTCGCAACAGGTTCTTGGAGGGTTCGATCCGGTCGACCTTGACGATCGTGCGACGGTTGCCGACGGCCTCTCTCAGACGCTCGGCAGCCTTTGCGACACCGGGAGCTGAGACTCTGCGTCTCAAGCGGCCCGCGTCCGGAGCGAGCGGCGACACGAAGGTGGAGGGGGCCTTCACGCCGGCGTCGGCGCAGCACGCCAGGAAAGACGCCTCCCAGCGAGGACTGTGAAATCCGCAAGCCGCTGCTCCCGCCATCCCTTGAAGCATCTCGCTCATCGCGGCGGTCGGCAGCACCCGCAGCGTGTTTGGGTCGGCGAAGGGAGTGTGGGAGAAATGCACCACCGCAAGGTCGGGTCTGAGCCGGGCCAGCATCTCGGGCACGAGAGTCAGGTGGTAGTCCTGAACGAGCACGACGGCGCCCTCTGCCGCGGCACCACAGATCGCGTCGGCGAAGGACAGGTTCACGTCCCGGTACGCGTTCCAGGCCTCGGCGAAGCGCATGTCCACCTTCGGTCGGCGGGGGGCGTCGAAAAGGTGGTGATGAGCGAACCACAGCGTCGAGTTCGAGACGACGTTGTACGCCATCCGATAGAGCTCTTCGTCGGGCTCGACCATCACGAGTCTGAGGCCGTCCTCGGTCATCAGCCCTTCTGCTGCGGCAGCGCGGTCGGACTTGTTCATCGCGCACGCCACCCACGTCGCGCCGCTTCCTTCGAAGATGGAGTGGAGAGTCCCTGCGAGCCCGCCCGCGGATCCGGCGGACACCGGACGTCCCTTGTCGTCGAAGCGAAACGAAAGAGGTCCGCGGTTCGAGACAACGAGCAGGTCGGACTGGCTCACGGACCGACCCTACCCATGGACCGACCATACCCATGGCAGCGGTCGGGACGGCCTGTTCCACAGGAACTTCTCAGGCGCCCTGAAGCTCGGCATGGACCATGGACGCGGCCGAGGTCGAGCGAGGGCCAAGATTGGCACGATGCCCGAATCCTCCCGCCCGGGACCTAATGATGGTCCTGCGAGAGCTCTCTTGGCTCCGGATGCTTTCAAAGGGACGGCGACTGCTTCGGAGATCGCCGACGGGATGTCCGAAGGCGCGAAGAGAGCAGGTTGGAGCGCCGACCCCTGCCCTCTGTCCGATGGCGGTGAGGGTTTCCTCGACGTGCTCGGGGTCCTCGGCGGGGAGCTCAGGAAGCAGGTGGTCACCGGCCCGCTCGGACAGCCGGTCGATGCCGTCTGGCGTCTTGCCGGCGAACTGGCGGTGGTGGAGTCGGCGAAGGCCTCCGGCCTGGTTCTCGCCGGGGGAGCTGAGGGCAACGACCCGTTTCGCGCCACCTCGCGTGGAACTGGGGAGCTCATCGTCGCGGCGCTGTCGGCCGGGGCGACCGAAGTCCTTGTCGGTGTCGGCGGGTCGGCGACGACAGACGGCGGTGCCGGGGCGCTCGAGGCGATCGACGAGTCCGGGGGCATCGACGGAGCGTCCGTCCTCGTGGCCTGCGACGTGACTGTGGGGTTCCTCGAGGCGGCGCGCATCTTCGGGCCGCAGAAGGGCGCGGATCCCGAGCAGATCGAGCGACTTGACCGCCGGCTCGAGGACCTGGCAGCGAGGTACCGGGATCGTGGCACCGACCTGGACGGCATGCCAGGAAGCGGGGCAGCGGGCGGCCTAGCGGGCGGATTGGTCGTGGCGGGCGCACGCATCGTCTCGGGGTTCGATCTGGTTGCCCGGTTGGTCGGGCTCGATGCCCGAATCGAGGTCGCACGAGTCGTGGTCACCGGAGAGGGCCGGCTCGACCGGACGTCGTGGTCGGGCAAGGTCGTGAGCGGGGTGGCCGCCCGCGCCGAGGCAGCGGGCCGTCCCGTCGTCGCGATCGCCGGTCAGGTCGCCGAGGACGCGCTGAGCGACAGACGGCGTCCCGCGGCGCTCGAAGAGGTCTTGGACATGTCGGTTCTGTTCGGTGCCGAGCTGGCTCGTTCCGATGCCCCCGGGTGCGCTGCGATCGCCACGGAGACTGTGCTCACATCGCGATCCGGGTCGTGCCGCGACCCTGTCGAGCGGGCCTGATCAGGGGAGGATCGGAACCCCGGCGCGGTCCAGAGCGACGCGAAGCACATCGGTCGCCTGCCGGCCCAGCTCGGAGAGGGGCCTGTTGCGATGGGCGCGCACGCCGAGATCCACCTGAGCGATCGAGTGCGCGCCGAACAGAGATGCGACGTCTATGAGCAATGCGATCTCGACACCGTAAGCGGGCGCAAGCTCGATCTTGTCGAGAACTGTGCGCGGCACAGCGGTCTCTCCGGCGAGGGGTTGGCGGACTTCTGAGAGATCCGGGTAGAGCAGCGAGATCACCGGGCGCGCGACGAGCTCGTTCACGCGGCCTCCCTCGCCCGGCACCCCGTTCAACGGACGGAGATATGAGCCCTTCACGAGCGCGACGTCATCGTCGGCGAGCACGGGACCGAGCAGGCCAGGGACGAAATGCTCGGGAAATGGGTCCACGTCACCGTCCAAGAACACGATCACGTCGCCTGTGCTCGCCTGGACCGCCAGGCTCATCGCCTCGCCCTTGCCACCGGAAGATCCTTCGATCCGCACGACGGTCGCGCCCGCGCTCTTAGCGACACGAGCGGTGTCGTCGCTCGAGCCGTCGTCCACGACGACTATCTCGTCCACCAGGTCCACGCCCCCGGCACGTGCCATGAAGCGGCTGCGCACCGTCGTGACGATGTTTCCGACCGTCGCCTCCTCGTTGCGAGCCGGAATGCACACAGACACGCTCCGCCGCCGCCGGTCCGCAAGCTCGCGGGGGTGGAACTCGTTGTGCGCGTAGACCCGTGCAGGCATCACTCCCCGATCATTCCATGGCGCTCGGCGGGCCTAGACCTCACCGTATGGTCGCTCCGGAGCACAGGACTCCGAAGCACAGTCCCTGGCCCACGAGTTTGCTCGCCCTGTCCCAACGTCTAACATCTACCCAATCATCCAGAGCGGCCGAGGGACGGGCCCTACGACGCCGCGGCAACCAGCTGAGAGCTCACCACAGGGTGGGTCCGAGCCAGGTGCCAATGCCCGAGCGATGAGGGAGGTCCCGTGAGCTTTGTGACCGGTCTCAGGTGTCGTGAGTGCGCGCGCTCGTTTCCTGCAGAGGCGCTGCACGTCTGTGACTTCTGCTTCGGCCCGCTCGAGGTCGTATACGACTACGACAGGCTGAGGAGCACGGTCAGCAGGGAGCGGATCGCATCCGGTCCCCAGACGATCTGGAGGTACTCAGACCTCCTCCCGGTCGACGACCATGCGCCGATCGACCTCGGAGCGGGAATGACGCCGCTCGTGAGGGCCGACCGACTTGCGTCGGAACTCGGTCTCGGCGAGCTTTGGATCAAAGACGACACCGCCAACCCGACGGGTTCGTTCAAGGACCGGGTCGTGTCGGTCGCCCTCACCAAGGCACGCGAGCTCGGGTTCAAGATCGCGGCTTGCGCCTCCACCGGAAACCTCGCGAACTCAGTTGCGGCTCACGCGGCGCGAGCGGGGATGCAGTCGGTGGTCTTCGTTCCTCGCGATCTCGAGACCGCGAAGATCGTCACGACGGCCGTCTACGGAGGCCTCGTGGTCGCAGTCGACGGCAACTACGACGACGTGAACCGACTTTGCGCGGAGCTTGCGAGCGAGTACCCGGCGTGGGCCTTCGTGAACGTCAACGTGCGGACCTACTACGCGGAGGGTTCGAAGACGCTCGCATTCGAGGTTGCCGAACAGTTGGGTTGGGAGGCTCCTGACCACGTGGTCGTCCCCGTCGCCTCGGGTAGCCAGCTCGTGAAGATCGCAAAAGGCTTCAAGGAGCTTCATCACGTCGGGCTGCTCGACTCGGAACCTCATGTGAGGATCTCGGGCGCACAGGCGGCGGGGTGCTCGCCGGTGGCCTCTGCGTTCGCAGAAGGGTCCGACGCGATCAGGCCGGTAAAACCTCACACGATCGCCAAGTCGCTCGCGATCGGGAATCCGGCCGACGGTTGGTACGCGCTCGACGCGGTCAGGTCGTCTGGCGGGGCCTTCGGGTCGGTCACCGACGACGAGATCCTCGACGGGATCCGCCTGCTCGCAAGGACTGAGGGGATCTTCGCAGAGACCGCCGGAGGCGTGACCATCGCGACCCTCGCCCGGTTGGCGTCACAAGGTGTGGTGCGGCACGACGAAAGGGTCGTCGCATACGTCACAGGTCACGGGCTCAAGACGGTCGAGGCCCTCATTCCGACCACGGGGCCGTCGGTGACGATCGCACCGACCCTCCAGGCGTTCACAGATGCTGTCGACCTGGGCTCGCAGAGCGGTCCGAGCAGCCTGTGAGCGCGACAGTCCGAATCCCGTCCCAGCTGCGTCCACTCGCCGGAGGGGCTGGCGAGCTCGTGCTCGAGGGGTCGACGGTCGGCGAGGTGCTCGCCGCGCTCGATTCTGCCCACCCGGGTTTCGCCGACCGCCTATTCGAGGCGAACGGGAACCTGCGCAGGTTCGTGAACGTCTTCGTCGCCGACGAGGACGTCAGATTCCTCGAGGGCCTCAGCACTCCGGTCAAAGACGGTCAAACGATCTCGATCGTCCCGGCCGTCGCCGGGGGTTGCGTGGGTATCGCGGAGGTGGTTAGCTGTTAGCACTCGGGCGGATAGAGTGCCAACGGATAGCACTCGAGCCTGTAGACTGCTAACAGAGCTGGCGAGCCGGTAAAGGGCCGGCCGCAGCTGGCTTGCGGGGTCTGTTCCCCGAGGTGCCGGTTCGGCACTTGCCATCAGCGAACGTACGGAGGAAGCCAGGAATGTCCAAGCTGATCGCCTTCGATGAGGAGGCCCGGCGCGCCCTCGAGAACGGGATGAACAAGCTGGCCGATGCGGTCCGAGTCACCCTCGGCCCCAAGGGCCGCAATGTCGTGCTCGAAAAGAAATGGGGCGCCCCCACGATCACCAACGACGGCGTGTCCATCGCGAAGGAGATCGATCTCGAGGACCCGTGGGAGAAGGTCGGGGCCGAGTTGGTCAAAGAGGTTGCGAAGAAGACCGACGACGTCGCCGGTGACGGCACGACGACCGCAACGGTCCTCGCATGGGCCATGGTCCACGAGGGACTCCGCAACGTGGCCGCAGGCGCGAACCCGATGTCGCTCAAGAAAGGGATCGAGGCCGGAGTAGAGGCCGCGACCGCATCGCTCAAGGCGATCTCCAAGGAGACCGAGTCGAAGGAGCAGATCTCGCAGGTGGCGTCCATCTCGGCCGCCGACCCCGAGATCGGCGACATGATCGCAGAGGCGATCGACAAGGTGGGCAAGGACGGCGTCATCACCGTCGAGGAGTCGCAGACCTTCGGCATGGAGATGGACCTCGTCGAGGGAATGCGCTTCGACAAGGGTTACATCTCGCCCTACTTCGTGACCGACCCCGAGCGCATGGAGGCGGTCCTCGAGGACGCCTACATCCTGTTGGTCGGGAGCAAGATCTCGGCGGTGCGGGACCTGCTTCCCGTCCTCGAGAAGGTGATGCAGACCGGCAAGCCGCTTGCGATCATCTCGGAGGACGTCGAGGGCGAGGCTCTCGCGACGCTGGTCGTCAACAAGATCCGAGGGACGTTCAAGAGCGCAGCGGTGAAGGCGCCGGGATTCGGCGAGCGCCGCAAGGCAATGCTCCAGGACATCGCGATCCTCACCGGCGGCCAGGTCGTCACCGAGGAGGTCGGCCTCAAGCTGGAGAACGTCGCGCTCGACCTGCTCGGCCGTGCCCGCAAGGTGGTCGTGACGAAGGACGAGACGACCATCGTCGAAGGATCGGGATCTGACGCCGACATAAAGGGCCGGATCAACCAGATCAAGGCCGAGATCGACAACACCGACTCCGACTACGACCGCGAGAAGCTCCAGGAGCGTCTCGCCAAGCTGTCTGGCGGTGTCGCTGTGATCAAGGTCGGGGCTGCAACCGAGGTCGAGCTCAAAGAGAAGAAGCACCGCATCGAGGACGCGGTCTCAACGACGAAGGCCGCCATCGAAGAAGGTGTCGTGCCCGGTGGTGGCGTCGCTCTGCTGCGTGCGCAGGCCCAGGTGCTCGACAGGGCCGAGAAGCTCGAAGGCGACGAGGCGACCGGTGCCCGGATCGTGGCCCGTGCCGTGGAGGAGCCGCTCAAGCAGATCGCGGTGAACGCCGGCCTCGAAGGCGGCGTCGTGGTCGAGCGGGTGAGGAACATGAAGAAGCCTGCAGAGGGGCTGAACGCCGACACCGGCGAGTACGAGGACCTCTTCAAGGCCGGGGTCATCGACGCTGCCAAGGTGACCCGCTCTGCCCTGCAGAACGCGGCGTCGATCGCTGCGCTCTTCCTCACGACCGAGGCCGTCATCGTCGACAAGCCGGAGAAGGAAGCCCCCGCCATGCCGGGCGGCGGGATGGACGACTTCTGATCCGGAAGCCCGCTGGTTTGACCTGCCCCTCTAAGGGGTAGGGCAACCACCGAGAGACTCCGTTGGGCCGCTGTGGGCCCAAGGCAATTGGCTGGTTGAGGGGCGCTCCTAGGGGCGCCCCTCAACTGTCTCCGTAGACTGGTGCCCGTGGTGCAACCCGGATCTCCAGGCGACGAGGAGACCTCCGGCCGCGGAGCTTCGCTCGGCCCCTCGATCGGCCTAGTGGTTCTGCATCTCTTCGTCCGTTTCACGCCGGGCACCGACACCGATGGCCTGCTTGCGGCTGTGAAGGAGGCACGGGCGGGTGGCGACCAGGTCGTCACTGCGGCCCTGCTCGGGCACAAGGCGGACGCCTGCCTGCTTGCGCTCGGCCCAGACGTCTGGCGCTTGCAGCGCTTCCAGGCGGCGGTGCGCCGTAGCTGTGCCGAGGTCGTCTGGTCCTACACGTCTTTGACCGAGCTGTCCGAATACGCAGACGGCCTTCCAGAAGAGATGAAGCAGGCCCGCCTTTACCCGGTGCTCCCGCCGGAGGGAAAGCCCGCGTTCTGCTTCTACCCGATGTCCAAGCGCCGGGGCGATCACAACTGGTACGCCCTCGGGTTCGACGAGCGCAAGCAGCTCATGATCGGTCACGGCGCGGTCGGGAGGCGCTTCCGCGGTCGGGTCTTGCAGCTGGTCACAGGATCGACAGGACTCGACGACTGGGAGTGGGGGGTCACACTCTTCGCCACCCACCCCGACGACCTGAAGGACTGCGTCTACGAGATGCGATTCGACGAAGCGTCGGCTCTTTACGCCGAGTTCGGACCGTTCGTCACGGGCATGGTGTGTGAGACGGACGAGCTCGTCGCGCGACTCACCGGCACCTGGGCCTGACGTGATGCACGACGCGGCGCTCGACGCGGTGAATGACGCGGCGCTCGATGATCGTCTGGCCGAGCTGAGGCGCTGTCTTGGCGTCCTCGGCAGAGTGGTCGTCGCCTTCAGCGGTGGTGCCGACTCCGCCTTCTTGGCCAGGGTGGCCACTGAAGAGCTCGGAAGAGAGAACGTCTTGTGCGTGACCGCCGTCTCGCCATCGCTCGCCCCCGAAGAGCTGTCAGATGTGAGAGCTCTCGCAGGAGAGTGGTCCCTGCGCCACGCTGAGGTCGAGACCGACGAGCTCGCCGATCCGGGATACCGGGCGAACGACGGTGCGCGCTGTGCGCACTGTAAGGGCGCACTTCTAGATGCAGTGACCCCGATAGCGGCGTCCGCGAACGCGACCGTCGTGCTCGGGGTGAACGTCGACGATCTGGGAGATCACCGACCCGGTCAGCATGCAGCTGCCGAGCGCGGTGCAGTCTTCCCTCTAGTGCAGGCCGGCTTCACCAAGCAGGCGGTCCGCCAGGCATCTAAGGAGCTGGGCCTGCGAACCTGGGACAAGCCGGCTGCGGCCTGTCTGGCTTCGAGAATTCCTTACGGGACGCCGGTTGACGCTCCGACACTGCGCTCGGTCGCGATCGCCGAATCGGGTCTCAGGTCGCTCGGATTCCGTGAGATACGCCTCAGGCACTACGGGGAGCTGGCGCGGATCGAGCTCGGTGTCGACGAGTTGAGCGAAGCAGTCCGCAGGCGCGACGAGGTGGTGGCGGCGGTCCGCGCCGGCGGGTACCGGTACGTCACGTTGGACCTGGAAGGGTTCAGGTCCGGCAACCTGAACGAAGCGCTGGCCGGCGCCGCCCTCTCAGGACCGCGCGATCCGGCGGACGAGGCGCCACAGGCGAATGGACCGTCGTGAGGGTGAAGCTCACCTTTCCCGAGGACCTTGTCCGCGAGCCCGTTATCGCGCGCATGGTGCGTCGCCACGATGTCGAGCCCAACATAAGGCGCGCCCAAGTCGATGGTAACGAAGGATGGATCATCTGCGAGATCGCGGGTGCTCCGGAGAATGTCGAAGCGGCCGTTGCGTGGCTCGGCGAGCAGGGCGTACGGGTGGACCTGCTCGGCGACGTGGTCGAGAGCTGAGCGCGCTGGATCAGGATCCGGAGCTCCTCCGACTCGGTTCGCAGCTAGCGGACTGCGTGATCGCCGCCGTGCCGGACTGGATCACGGGACGCGGTCGAGGATCGGTTCGACGACTGGGCGAGGTCCGGCGGGGTCGATGATCCCGAGAGCGATCAGATGTCGCAAAGTTGGCGCACGACGCGGGCGAGCGGGCCGCCGCCGCGGTGGCCGAACCGTTGAGGACGATGCTCTCGGCCGACATCGACGAGCAGAGAACGACGCCCCTGGCCCTCGTAAGGCCCCTTGTCGCATTCGCCACCGCGGTCCTCGGCGACGCCGGGGTTCCACCCGTGGTGCGCGACGAGTTCGCCACGCGCGAAGTTTCCTGACGACGATTACGGGCTCACCCCCGGGTCACTGGCGGCGCTCGGGGAGCAGGTGGGCGACATGGCGCTCACCTGGGGGGCGGCGAAAGCCATGGCTCACCGCCGCCGCCACGAGCGATGACGCTGGCGGCCTACCTCGGTGGTTCGCCGGGGGACGTCGGAGGCACGGTCCACCCGGCTGAAGAGACCTTGCGGGGCTCGTAGAAGAGGCAACCCTCAGGGCATGCGAAAGGCAGCTGCTCGTTGGCATCCATCCGGCAACGCTCGAGCTTCTCGCCGCGAGAGGTCGACTGCATGATGTAGTGGCTGCAGTCCCTGTTCACCGCCATGTTCCATTCTGACGCATCGGCAGACCATTGCATGGCGTCACCGGCTCTCGGGACCCCGTTCGTCGTGCTCCGCCGCCGTTGTGGTGCGGGACCGAGGTTCAAGCCGGCACCGAGTAGCGTCACCAATGGTGGAACCCGACGGTCTCCATGCGACAGCTGCTGCGCTGGAGCGAGAGCCTGGCAGCGATCGCACGCACCGGGCTCGGGTTCAGCGACAACCTCTACGAACGAGAGCGCTTCGAGGAGGTACTCCACGTAGCCGCCGACATCGGCGCCGGCATCAGCCTCGGGCGCAGAAGGCGTCGACGATGCAGAGGGTCTGGTCGAGGAGTGGATCGACCAGGTCGGCGAGGGTGTCGCCGGGTACGTGACACCCAAGGTCGCCGTCGGAGCCGCGGTGGGCAACGACAAGGGTGAGATGCTCCTTGTGCAACGAGCGGACTCCGGCGTGTGGCTCTACCCGACCGGATGGGCCGACGTCGGGTATTCGGCCGCCGAGGTGGTGGTGAAAGAGGTCCTCGAGGAGACGGGGATCGAGGCTGAGCCCGTCAGGCTGATCGCCGTGCTCGACGGGCTGCGACTCGGTTTCACCCGGATACCGCTGTATTCGCTCGTTTTCCAGTGCCGTGCGATCGGGGGAGAGCTGAAGGCCCATCCTCTCGAGTGCCGCCAGGTGGGGTGGTTCGCACTCGATTCGCTGCCGAGCCCTCTTGCCGGTGCGGAGCGATGGGGGGACCACGTTTTCGCCGCGCTTCGCGGAGAGCACGTAGACGTCCTCTACGACACGGTCCGTACGGCCGATGTGGCGCGGGGCCACGAGGCGACCGAGAGCGAATCCGCTTGAGCGGGCGGGGCCTGCGTGGTCCCGAGTTCTACACTCCCGTCACGATGGAGCCACGACCAGGTGACCGTTCACGAGATCACAGAAGCCTCAGACGAGGTCGTCGAGGCCCTGGCGAGGCTGGTACCCCAGCTGTCTCATCTCCGAGCGCGCCTACGGAGCACGAAGTGGCCGAGATGGCCTCGAGCCCCGCCACGGTGCTCTTCGTGGCGAGGGACGAGGGCCGGATCGTCGGCTCTCTCACGCTCGCGGTGTTCCGGGCTCCCGACGGGGTCGCGCGCCTGGATAGAAGACGTCGTCGTCGACTCGTAAGATCCGCGGCAAGAGGAGTGGGCGGCACGCTGGTGCGCGAAGCGCTCGAACGGGCCGCATCCATGGGAGCTCGCACCGTGGACCTGACCTCGCGGCCTTCTCGCGTCGAAGCCAACCGCCTCTATCTCCAGCTGGGTTTCGAGGCCCGCGAGACGAACGTGTACCGCTTCAACGCCGACGCCTGAGGCCTCCCCGACGGTCCGATGTGCACGTAGCGGACGCGCTCTGGTTACGATGTCGGGACCAGAGAAAGGAGGTGGTCCAACTGAACATACGATTTGGGACCCTGGAGGTGGCTGGCCGCTAAGTCGGCTCGCTGGACCACCTGGCGAATCCCAGCCAGTTACCCGTTGAGCTCCGGGCCGGAATCGGTCCCGCCGGGGAAACAAAGGAGCCCAGCGCCTTTCCAGCAAGACCTGAGTAGAGGGGGCGTCCGCCAGGGCGCCCCCTCTACGTTTCTCCCCCCTCAACGTTTCTCATGGTCCTCACAGAGGGCCGGACGGCCGACCGGTCATGCCGATTCGGGACCGTCTCCTTCCGGCAGAACCTTGTCAGCCGCGACTGCGCCAGGCCGACTCGGCGATCGCCACGACCTCGCGTAGCGGCATGCCGGTCCGGGCCGCAACCCTCGCTGCGTCCCTGCTCTCGGCCTTCGCTCTCCCGGGGCTCACCTTCATCCGCACTGCCAACCCCTCGACCTCAACCTCGTGCTCGGAGCGCGCCGACGACCAGCGTTCGGTAGCGGTCGCCCGCACACCGAGGGTGCCGGTCTCCGACCGCATCGACACGCGAAGCTCGTCTGTGAGAGCGGGGTCGGACAGGACGCTCAGCACGTGACCGGGCCGCCCTTTCTTCATGATCACCGGCGACAGCCACGCGTCGTAGGCGCCTGCATCTAGGAGCTTGGAAACCGCGTGAGCGAGCGTCTCGCCGGTGGCGTCGTCGATGTTCGCCTCGATCAGGACGAGCGGTTGAGCGGCGGTGGCCGTCCCTGATCCGGACACGGGTTCGCCGATCACGACCTGGGTGCAGTTCGGAAGACCGTCGATCTCGCGCTCACCTGCACCGAATCCGGTTGCCCCAATTCGTAACGGAGGCATCGGCCCGAACGACGACGCGGTGGCGGCGAGGATGGCGGCCCCCGTGGGCGTGGTGAGCTCCAGATTGATCGGCCTGCCCGAGGTCGGCACTCCTTCGAGCAGGCCGACAACCGCCGGGGACGGGTTGGGCAGTATGCCGTGAGAGGTCCTTACAGTTCCGGTACCTACAGCGACCGCCGAAGCCGTCACGGTTTCGATGCCGAGGATCTCCAGAGCCGCCATGGTGCCGACGATGTCGACGATCGTGTCGTGGGAGCCGACCTCGTGGAAGTGGACCTGCGAGGGGGGGCGTCTGTGCAGGCGGCCCTCGACTTCGGCCAGCGCTGCGAACGCGGCGGTCGACCGTCGGGCGACGCGCTCGGGAAGTCGCGCCTCTTCGAGCAGCCCGAGGATATGGGCGTGCGTCCGGACGACGACGTCGTCGGTCACCTCCACCACCGCCCGGGTCGCCGCGATACCGCCGCGAAGCACCGGCTCGGATGCGAGCGTCCACCCCGTGAACGGAAGTCGCCGCAGAAGCGCAACGACCTCGTCGAAGTCGGCTCCCGCGTCGAGCAGGCTCCCGAGGGCCATGTCGCCCGCGATCCCGGCGAAGCAGTGGAACCAGGCGATGTTCGGCCGACCTTCGGTTCGGGCGTCCATGGCGACGTTCACAGCAATATGCGCGCGACGGCGGCGGCGGCGCCGAAGCCGTTGTCGATCCCGACGACCGTCAGGCCCGCCGCGCACGAAGCGAGCATTGCGAGAAGTGCGGTCACGCCTTCGAGAGCCGCTCCGTAACCGGCCGACGTCGGCACCGCCACGACCGGTGCGGGCGTGATGCCGGCGACCAGGCTGGCAAGAGCTCCTTCCATGCCGGCCACGACCACGATCGCGTCGGCATCTGCAAGTTGGTCGAACGACGCGAGCAGGCGGTGCACGCCGGCCACGCCGCAGTCGGCGAGCAGCTGCGGCGCGAGGCCGAATGCGGTCAGCGCGGCGCGGCATTCCTCGGCGACGGGCTGATCCGCCGTGCCTGCGGTGATCAGGACCACGCGGGCCGGTCTGACAGGCGCCGGTCTCCATGCCACGGTCGCGAGAGCACCGGTCCGCGTAACGAGCCCGCCGGGGCATCGGCTGAGGCATCCGGCCACCTGGTCGGCGTCGGCTCTCGTGAGCAGCACCGGATTCTCGCCGGGCTCGCGTAGCAGCTCGGCGACGATGCTCGCGCACTGCTCCACGGTCTTGCCGGGTGCGTAGACAGCTTCGCCGCAACGCTGGCGCAGGGCGCGGTGGTGATCGACCTTTGCGAAACCGAGGTCGGCGAACGGAAGTCGCCTGAGGCTGGCTACCGCCTCGTCCGGAGTGACCGTGCCCGCAAGGAGGTCCCGGATCAGCTGTTTGAGGGTGGTCTCGTCCATGGGGACCACTATCCTGCCCGCCAATGGAGCCGGCTGCGACCCCTGCGAAGGCTTCGGCCGAGGACTTGGCGCCCGTATCGGTTGCGTTCCTCGGTCCCGCTGGAACCTTCACAGAAGAAGCGCTGTCGACGCAGCCCGATCTCGTCGCGGGCTCCACGCCCAAGGCGACCCTTGCCGACGTGCTTGATGCGGTCAGCTCCGGAGAGGTGGATCTCGGCTTCTTGCCGATCGAGAACTCGATCGAGGGGACCGTCAGCGCGACCGTAGACAGCCTGGTGTTCGAGGTCGACCTGCTCATCCAGCGCGAGGTCGTGCTCGACGTGCATCTCAACCTGGTCGCTCCGGTGGGAACTCAGGTCCCCAGCATCCGACGTCTCATGTCGTTCCCGCATGCGACGGCGCAGTGCCGACGATTCCTGTCAGAGAATCTGCCCTCGGTCGAGATCGTGGCGACGAACTCGACCGCAGAGGCCGCCCGCCTCGTGGGCGAGGACCGCCGTCTGCATGTCGCCGCCCTTGCCCCCCGGCTCGCCGCGGAGCTCTACGGGCTCGAGGTGCTGGAAGCGGCCATCGAGGACCACCCCGACAACCAGACCAGATTCGTCACGGTCGCGAGGCGAGGTGTCCCCCTCCCGACTGGCCACGACAAGACAAGCATCGTCTGCTTCCAGCGCGAGGACCACCCAGGAACCCTTCACGCGATCCTGAGCGAGTTTTCCGCGCGCAACATCAATCTCACCAAGCTCGAGTCCCGTCCGACGAAGCGGGGACTTGGCAACTACTGCTTCATCATCGACATGGAAGGGCACATCGCCGACGAAGTCGTCGCCGACGCTCTGCGCGTCCTTCACGCGGAGTTGGCGGGTGTGAAGTTCCTCGGTTCTTACCCCGCGGAAGGGTCAGAGGGAGAGACCGTGCGGCTCAAGGTCGGCGAAGCCTGGCGCGATGCGGAGCAGTGGATGGAGGGCCTCCGGTCTCAGATGAGACCCTGAACGGGCGCTACCCTCGCGCCCGGAGGGATGGCAGAGTGGACTAATGCGAGGCTCTTGAAAAGCCTTGGGGTGCAAGCCCCCGCGGGTTCGAATCCCGCTCCCTCCGCAGTTCCGCCAGGTCGGTGGCAGGACTTTTGCCCATGCATGGCCCCTCGTCTTGCCGCTTGTGCTGGCGTACGTCAATTGGTTCGTGATCCCCACCGAGGAGGCAACACTGGCAAGAATGGACGGGTACGCACAGCACCGCGCGAGGGTGCGACGCTGGCTGTGAGGCCGAGTGCCGAACGCTGCTTGGCCGCCCGCTAGGTGTCGATACGCGCACCGCTGGTAGCCGGTAACCGCTCCGCAAGCAACGGCCAGTCCGGCAACGATCCGCAGCGCTTTCGCCTTAGCCTCAGTAGCCCGGCTCCATGATGGCAATCCTGTACAGACCCGAACCAAGCTCGGAACGGCGCTGCTCCATCATCCAAGCACGCCCGGCGTCGAGCGTCGATACATCCCGAATCAAATGGAATCCCCGTTGGGCGAAGTAGCCTCTCGCGTCGTCCGGGTCGAGACCGAACGTCCACGGCTCTCCGGCCCGTGCCACGGCCCGCACCCAGCGGCGCGCTTCGGGGAACGGGCTCGGGTCGACCAGTGCCCTGGCGTCGACATAGGTGAGAATGAGGACGCTGCCGGCTGCCGCCAAGTCATGGATCACGGCAAGGGTGGTGTCGATGGCATCGTCGGTGAGGTAGTTCGTCACCCCTTCCCACACGAAAATCGACTGGGTTGCCGGATCGAAGTCGGCGGCGAGGAGTGCGTCGGCGAGCTTGTCGTGCTCAAAATCAACGGGCACATAGGTGACGCGTCCGATGTCGAGGCCTAAGCGGTCGACTACGGCCCGCTTAGCTGCCTGCGTCGCCGGGTGGTCCACCTCAAAGACTTCACAGCGTGCCAGGGCGGCAAGACGATAGGCGCGGGTGTCATATCCGGCTCCGAGCAGAACACATTGGCCGTCGTCGGTGGCCGCATCGGTCACGGCGTCGTCGATCACCTTCGTGCGCACGATGGCCGACGGTCGCGGGCCTCGTCCTCCGATCGCGTCGTAAAGGGTCGTGGCAGCGCGCCGGAGCCCCGGGATCCCGCTGAGGATCGCCAGGGCGTGCAGCGAGGGGCGGAGAAACGCGTCTGCGTAGGGGTCGCAGAACAGGCGCCGACTTTTTGGGCGATGGGACTCAAATGAACGCTGTAGAGCCATCGTCTCGGCGGTGAAGCTGGGAGCAGCCTGCACAGGGCATGAACGTTTGCCCCTCTTGCGGTCCTATGCAACTGACAGCAACCAGAGGTGTGCTGGGTCACCCTGGGAAGCTGGTAGGTCGGAAGGGGCTCGGAGGCGCAATGTGCGCGTGCGAGCGGCCAGTGATTGGGGTGATCCGCATCGACGGCGCCGAGTGATGCGAATGGTCGAGCCGATCAGGACTTCGTCCGAGCCGACCTTCACCCTAGATCACGATCAAACGGGTTCAGATACGTCCGATTTGCGCAGAAGTCATCTTTTGTGCGCAGTATCGGAAGTCGGGTGACCTACAACGCGCCGGACAGAGCCACGGCTCGGAGCTCGGCCTCCCTCCACCACTCGGCGAACTCATGCGCAGGCATTGGCTGGGCCCAGAAGTATCCCTGCGCGGCATCACACCCCATCACCGAGATGATGGTCGCGAGGTTTTCGTTGCTTACACCCTCAGCCACGACACGCAGTCCCATGGCATGGCTCATCTCGATGACAGCCTTGACTACCGGCGTGGAGTCGTCTGCCGCCCCCAGGCGCTCGACGAACGAGCGGTCTACTTTCACCGTGGTGACCGGTAACGAGTGGAGATAGGCAAGGGAGGAGTATCCGGTACCGAAGTCATCGATCGCTACTCGCAAGCCGAGACGCTTGAAACATTCCAGTGAGTGCCGGGTGGGTGCGCTGTCCGCCATGACGACGGATTCGGTGACCTCTACACACACGCGGCGCGGGGCGATGCTATGGCGGTTGAGTGCGTCGCGGACGAGGTCAGACGTCTCCGGATCATCCAGTTGTTTGGATGAGAAGTTGACAGTGAGCGGATCGAGTCTCGGCCCATCGGGTTGCGCGTCCCACTCAGCCATCTGGGACATCGCATGGTCGAAGACCCATTGGCCGATTGGACGGATGAGTCCCGAGTCCTCGGCCACCGGGACGAACTCGAGCGGCGGGACGAGCCCATGCCTCGGATGGTGCCATCGGACCAGGGCCTCGGCTCCCATCGGCCGTCCGCTCGAGGGGTCGACGATCGGCTGGTAGTACACCTCGAATTCATCCCGCTGAAGCGCTTGGCGCAGGTCGCCTTCCATCACGAGGCGCTCGACCGAACGACGGTGCAGTCCTTCATCGAACAACGCACATCGGTTGCGGCCTTCTTCTTTTGCCTGGTACATCGCTGCGTCGGCATCACGCAGGACTGTCGACGCATCAGCATCGGCTGAGGGAATCACGATTCCGACACTGGCAGTCACCGTGACCTCCTGGCCTGGGCACTGGATCGAAGGCTCTAACAAAGCCTGAATCCGCTTGGCGGCGGTTACCGCGTGTTCCACCTTGTGAATATCTGTGATGATGAATGCGAACTCGTCGCCACTAAGGCGTGCTGCGGTCTCTCCCGCCCGGATGTTCCGCTTGAACCGGTCGCCCACCTCCCTGAGCACAATGTCCCCCGATTCATGTCCAAGGCTGTCGTTCACCAACTTGAAGCGGTCAAGGTCGAGGAAGAGTACGGCGATATTCGAGCTGTTCCGCCGGTGCCTTGCCAGCTCCTGGTTCAAGCGGTCCAGGAACAACGCGCGGTTCGGAAGGCCGGTGAGATTGTCATAGAACGCCTGGTAGCTGAGCGCCTCCCGGGCACCCACCTCTTCGGTGACGTCCTCGATGGTCACGACGTGCCCACTGTCACTGTCCCCCTTGGGTGCCGCCAACATACGGACGTGACGAATATCACCCTGAGGGCGCTGGATCCTGAACTTTGCGGCGAGGTTTGGACCGTCAGAGCGCTCACTGTCGACCAGCCGGATCAGCTCCGATTTGTCTTCGGGATGGACGGCATCGATCCAGCTCCTACCCATGAGGGCCTCAACGCGTCTCCCCGTGATCTCAGCGACCCGGGGATTGGCGTAGTTGACGAGCGCTCCCGACGAGACCTCGAGGATGCCGATCGGTGCGGCACCGGCCAGGCTACGAAAACGCTCCTCGCTCGCCTCGAGCATGTCGGCATCGCGAATGCGTCCGATCCCATACGCGAGCGCGTCTGCCAACTCCTTGAGCAGAGCGACCTCTTGTGGCCCGAAGGCATTCGGTTCGGCGGCATAGATCGATAGAGCTCCGATAACTGCACCGTTCACTTCGAGCGGCAGAGCGCAACTCGAGCGGACCCCGTTCTCCGTGGCACCTGCAAGCCACGGAGCGAATGTCGTGGCGGTGATCACATCGTCGATTACCTGCACGCTCCGCGTGCGGATAGCAACGCCGGTCGGACCGCGCCCGTAGTCATCATCCGACCAGTGGACGACGATCTCTTTCAGGTAGTCCGACTTGCCAGCCGACGCCACGGGCTGGACGCTGTGTTCGTTGTCATCTTCGACGTATCCCACCCAAGCCAAACGGTAGCTACCGGCGTCCACGATGATCTTGCACGTATCGGAGAGCAGCGACTCTTCCTCCGAAGCATTGACAAGAACCTGATTGGACTTGCCGAGGGTACGAAGCGCTCGGGTCAGGTTGGTTCGTTCAGTGACATCGCGAGCGTTCATCACGATGCCCGCTACGGCCGGGTCGTCCAAGCAGTTCGTAGCTATCACTTCGAGGACGCGCCACTCTCCTGCCGCCGTTTGAAAACGGAAGACCGACACAGGGTGGAAGCCTGGCTTCAGTACTTCCGTGAAGAACGACCGCGCGGTCGCCTCTAGGTCATCGGGATGAATCAGATCGAGCAGGCTGCGGCCCACCTGTTCCGCCGGCACGTATCCAAGCATCCGCTCAGCAGCCGGACTCGCGTAGATCAGTCTCAGCTTGTCGTCCACGACGGCAATCAAGTCGCTCGAATTCCTTACCAACATCTGAAACCGTTCCTCGGTGGATTTGAGCGATCTCGTCGTTCGATCCACCGCCCGCAGGGCACGGATCCGCGAAGTCGACAGGCTCCCGAGGAGTCCGGCGAGCAGCGCTACCGCAAGCAACCCTACGGAAAGTAGTGCTATAGGACCGATCAAGCTGGCACCAGGTTGTTGGACCCCGGGGGCGGGTCGGAACCAAATGTTCCACACCCCGTACGAGTTGATGACACTCTTGATGGACCAGCTACCAGCCGTTGTGATCGACGCGGGCGAACGCAGAATTTCTTCGGGATGAGAAGCACCGGCGCTCCCGCTGGAAACGAGGAACTGGATGTCGGACGGGTGTGATATGGACTGAATTAGTTCCGGCCCATTTGCGATACCGAGAACCCAGCCGCTCACTTGACGTTCGCGTTCGGTCGCCGATGTCGGTGATCCGGCGTACACCGGTTGCACGAGAACGAAATAAGACGTATAGGCCGCTCCGAGAAGCGCCCCTGTCAAGACCTGCTGCTGCCCGCTTTCAGTAGCTCGGGCGAGAACGTTGGATATCGACGGCACCGTGCAGAAGTCGTAGCCGTAGAGGGGGATGTTGAATTGCAAATTTCTCCAGTCGGCGTAGCTCCCTAAGCAGTACTGCGAGCGTCGGCCCGCCGGGGTTATCGACGTGACCGCGATGCCATCGGCGCGAAGCGACTCTAGAAACGCCGGCACTTTGCCCGATGTCACTCGCTGGATGAGCCCGACACCCTGCAACCCCTGGAATCGGGCCGACCCAAATCCAACAGCTTGGAGATAGTCGACGTACTGGGCCCGGGTGACCACTCCCTGGTGGAACAGTGCGGCCGAGCCAGACAAGAGGTCACCGTACTGGTTCAGGACCCTCGTCACATCGCCGGACAACTCGCTGGATGTGGTCCGGAACTGAGTGCGCGACTGAGTGATATTGCGAGAATGCCAGTACCACGCTCCACTGCCGACGCAGGCCAGACCGACGAGTGCCACCAAGAAGACGGCAAAGAGTCCCCCTCGTCCCAAGCGTCGCTGAATTCCCTCGGTCCTCGGCTACTACCGTGGAACCTACATTCCCGGGCCTACCCGAATCGCGGCCACGCGGGGGAATTGCATCGATCACATGTCCATTGTCGGCGTCCGCCGATAGAAGGAAGAGGATCGAGGCAGGGAAAACGTGTAATAGCTCGCAATTGTGCGGGATTTGCGTGTGCTCATCTGATTTGACTCCCCCAGAGCCCTTCGAGTCGATCGAGGCCGCGGGACTGCCGACTCACTCAGTAGGTGACCGATCACCTCGGAGCAGCTGGGTACCACTCTGATGCCGGCCGGCACCGTTGCGAATAGCGTCCCATGCTCTGCGCAGAGGTCCGTCCCTCCGTTTGGGAGCATCAACCTCCTAGGGCAGTGTCGAGGCTCCCGCAACGTCTGCACTTCGACCGCCCCGCCTGGCTCCGATGGCTGCTTCTCCGACTTCGGCAATCCAGTCGTCGGTGAGGGCGGCGCTACCGGAGTCTTGATCGCTGGAGCAGTTCCCTTCGCCCACGCCTGCAGAGAGATCTCCCCTCAGGAGCAATACCTCTACCTGTGGGAACTAGGAGATCGGCTGCCGGTGCTCTTGGCGCGTCAGGTTCTAGTGGCAGCTTGAGGACCTAGCTGATCACCTTCAGGTCCATTCGAATGCCGGAGTGGTGTTCCTGAACCGGTTGGCGCCGACAGCCCTCAGTGACGCACGAGCACGACGGGATTCTGAGCCGGATGTATGCCGGTTGCACCGAGAAAGATCTGACTCGTGGGCGCGGTGGTTCCTGCAACGGAGAGCTGGAACGTAATCATCGACCCACAGCCCGCATAGAACGTGAAGCCGTCAAGGTCGCCGCCGTTGACCATGTTGAACTCGAGCTCGTTCGAGCCTGCGAGCGTGACGGTGTCGCCTGCCTCGTCCTTGGTCGAGCTGACATCGAAGATGAGGCCACCGGTGGAAACGACCGTACCTGAGAAGGTCACCTTGCTCCCAATCGGATGCGTCACATAAAGGGTGAACCAGCCGTTGCTCTGACCCAGGTAGTAGCCCTTGGAGCCGCCCGCCGTCACTTGAGGAAATCCCGCTGACGCGGCGGGCCACGACGTTGCGGGACAGGTCCCCGTCACGAGATAGATCATCGAACCGTGGCTCGCCCTGTTGTAGTGATCGCCGCTGTAGGCCGCAGTGATCGTGATCGATCCGTTTTGGGGCCCACCGGTAGGCAACTGGCCAGCAGATGTGGTGTACGTGGCCTCACCGTCGTTCAGAGGGGAGGTGCCGAGTACTCCACTTGTGGGTCCACCGTTCGCTTGGCCGACCGTGTAGTAACCGAAGGTCACAGACCCCGTTGGAGCTGGACCCATACCTTTCCCCGTCACCGAAGCGACCACAGTGACCGGAGTCGACGAGCTCTGCGCAGCGGGCGGATAGATCGACAAGATCACCGTTCTGGTTCTCTCCTTCGCCGACCCCTTGTTCTTCTTACCCGCGGGCGCCGTCGCGACTGACGAGGAGAGGGAGACACTTCGAACCGTGGATGTCTGCCCCGAAACCCTGCCGGCCGTGCTCGGTAGCGCCGCCGCGGCAACGACGACTCCCACGAACAACCCCGAGACTGCGACTGCGGTAATCAATAGTTTGCGCAAGAACCGTCCCACTGAATCGTCCTTCCTCATTGATTAACCGTCCGTCTTCGGATCGGATGTGCAAGAGAATCTGTGCCCGAGCTGGAACGTCTGAATCGACCGACTCGCGGTGTCAGCCCATCAACAGACAATACACATTGCTTGTGCAATCCAATCTTTGCTTTATAACAACTTTTGCTGGTATTCTCCTGTTAGAGAGCCAGTAACCGCGTAGAGTGCGTGTCCAGTTACTGTACGTGCATTGGTGCATCGGCTTAGACGTAGAGGTCCAGGTCACCGCCAGTCGAGGCACCGGTAGTTCGGGCCGGTTCGGCAAGCTTTCTCGTAAGGGGAGGAATGTGGCGAACGAAGTTCCTGGCCCGTGCCGGCCCGTCGTTGTTACTGGGGACGGGGACGTTTCTGCTTGTCTTTTCTCCTGCGGCGGACGCGACACGATTTCGAGTCCTGACGGCCGCCAAGTGGTTTACCTGAAGGCCTGCCAACCGGCATATCCGGCGAGAGCGACGAGCAGGCCAGCTGTGACGAAGCGCACCGTCCTGATGCTGACGAACCGGAGCATGCCCTGACCCCCGATCACCGCTAGCGCAGCCACGGCCCAAAGAGCCGCCAGTGCTCCCAACCCCACCGAAAGCGGCGAGTGATAGTGAGCCGCAAGGTTCGCGGTCAGGATCTGTGTCAGGTCCCCCCATTCCGCCAGGAAGATCACGATGAAGGCAGTCGTGACCACTCGTCTACCTGAGGCGGCCTCGTGCTCGATGAGAGGTGCCTCGTCGCGCGCCCTTATGCCTTCTCTGACAGCCAGGCCGGCACCGCCGAGGAACAGGAACGCCACAACGCCGTCGACGGCACGGTGAGGGAGCAGATGGAAGATCGCCACTCCGATCGTCGTGGCAATCGCCACGTGGACCGCAAAGGCTGAAGCGGCTCCCAGCCAGACCGATCTCGGCTTTCCGCGTGTCGACATGACAAGGGACGCGAACATCGTCTTGTCAGGAAGCTCCCCCACGAAGATGATGGGGAAGACCGCGGCGACAACTGCAAAGTTCAAGACGGCCTCACTCGGTCCAAACCTACAGTTGAGCCCGACGATCTATGCGCCTGTCAGTGCTGCGAATCGGAAGAAGCTCTAAGCCCGCGAACGGTGGGTGGGTGACGCTGACGGATGGAGGCCTGGATCCGCTCTGCCCATGGCTCGAGCTCGTGGTCAGCCCCTCCTATGAGCTGCACCAGCGTCGGCACGCGGATCGACCGCCTCGGACGCGATTCGATCATCTGAATCCGCAATTCTGTCGGGGGATGAGAGACGTCCACTCTCTGCAGCTTCGAACCGGCGACCCGACGCCGGCGATCTATCTCAGACGAAGGGACGGAGTTCATGAATTCTGCTTCCGCGGCCCAAAGGTTGGTGAGCCCTTGCTGAGATGCGCTCTGCAGAGCCCGGAAGCATGCGTCGGCCACGAGCAGCTTGACCATGAGGTCTTTGAAACTCTCGCTTCCTGCAACATCTGCCGCCAAATCGTCTGCCAGATATTCGGCGTGTTGACCCACGCGTTCGGTGATGCGGCGGAGCCGGTTTCCGGCTAGTGCGACGATTGCGGCGATCGGTGCGAAGACAATAGGGGTGATCATCTCGAGGTTCGAGATCGATTGGCTTATGGCGTTGCTCCGCGTCATCGTCCGTGAGACTTGGCGCCTGCGGCGTACGGGTCGGGTCGAGGGAGTGAACAGCCGGAACCATTGGGTCAATGAGTTGAGCGCCGTGTACGTGATCACCGAGCGCCTCAGGTCGTGATTGACGTCATGGGCCATCTCGTGTGAGAGCAGTCCTATCCGCTCCTGAGAGGACAGGACGTTCCACAGCGGGTAACCGATCCTGAGGTACCGCCTCCTTCGGAGGCCGACAGACCCATAACCGGCGTTGAATGAATCGTCGACCAGAATGAAATCCGGCGGACGTGCTCCGATGGTCCGGCACAGCTCCTCGACACATGCCCAGAGGGTCGGTGCCTGCTCCCTCGTCACAGGGCTCCCTTTCGGGGCTCGCCCCAATCGCGGCCTCACGAGAACAGCAGTGCCTGCAAGCGTCGCTACCAGCACTACCTTGATGGGCAGGAGCACCGATGTGGTAGCCACAAATACCGCCAGACCGAGCACCGCCACGGTCGCGAGGTGCACCACGATCGCGCACACTACGGCGAAGGTTTTCGAGTGGTCTCGGAGCGTCCGAAGGTTCTGTGCCGCAGCGCAGGACTTGAACACGTCGCGGACTGCACGATCGTCTCGTCTGGCGGTCCGCCTTTTGAGCCACCCCTTCGGTGCAGGCTCGGGGCTCGGGTCGGCGTGCCAGCCGCACGAATGGCACCACTCGACGAATCTGGAGTCGTTCGTCGAGAGCGCCGAGCACTGGGGGCAATTCAGGACCCGCGTCGTGGTCACTTGACGTCCTCGCTCGCGCCTTGGTGCTTCAGGCGCTGCCGCGAGGTGCCGGCAGTCGGTCCCATTTTGAGAAGCTCGTCCGAGGCATGGTCCACCTGCAAAGTGGTGTGCTCGAGATCGTGGTTCTCCCGGAGCATCTTCTCGAGCTCGCGCCGTACGGCATGGCAGTCGGCCGGGCGTTCAACGAGCACGTGCGCGGAAAGCGCTGGGAATCCACTCGTGATCAGCCAGATGTGGACATCGTGGACGGACTCGACCGAAGGGTTCGCGACCATGTCCCGGGCGATCTGCTCGGGGTCGTATCCCGACGGTGCCGCCTCGAGCAGCACCCGGCCGGTGTCGCGGAGCAGTCCGAATGCGGACCGGATCATGAGAAGCACCACGAACAGCGAAGCGATCGAGTCAGCCCGGCGGTAGCCGGAGGTGACGATGACGATCCCGGCCGCCAGGGTTGCGCCGAATGCGACCAGGTCGGTGAATATGTGCTGGAACGCGCCTTTGATGTTGATCGACGACCGGTTGGCTCTGCCGAGGGACCAGGTTGCAGCCGCATTGAAGAGCAGCCCGACCGCTGCGATGAAGATCACGATGTCTCCCGAGACATGTGCCGGGTGCACCAGGCGGTGGATCGCTTCAAACGTCACGAGCGCACTGACAACGAGCAGTGTGACCCCGTTTGCCTGAGCGGAGAGCACCTCGACGCGCTTCAACCCGAACGTCCAAGCACCCGACGCCGGCCGGCGGGCAAGCCGCATAGCTGTCAGGGTGGCGATCAGCGCCCCTGCGTCGGTGAGCATGTGGCCGGCGTCCGCAAGCAGCGCGAGAGAGTGGCCGACGAAGGCGAAGCTGATCTCGAACAGTAAGAAGACGGTGATGAAGACCAGGCTGAGCACGACGTATCGCTCGTCGCTGCCGGCCATGAGCCCGTGCCCGTGGCCGGATGAACCGCCTTGATCCTCGTGTGGCACCATCGAAACAGTACGCCGCCCCTGGCTGATCGAGGTCAGCCGACTCCCTGGTCAGCGGTCTATCCGGCCTGAAGAGAATCGGGGTTTCCTACGACGACGGGCCGCGGCGCCGCCTGGCGTCTCGACTGGTGCTGGCGGTTTTAGCGGGAGCGGCGCCGCACTTCTTAGTATGTGAGGCGCACCTTGAGCACCGCTGTCCCGCCAGTTCGGCGGGAAGTGGCAACCCAGAGGGACAGGCACCGAGGACCGTGGTCGTCGCAGAGATCACTGAAGCTCCCACGCCCGCCGAGACGCGGGTGTCCCTCGCCATCGGCGGCATGACCTGTGGAGCATGCGCTGCCCGGATCGAGAGGCAGCTCAATGCGCTCGAAGGGGTGGAGGCGAGCGTCAATTACGCGTCCGAGAGCGCGCCTCGTGCTCGCCGGCGCAACACCGGTCGAGCGAGTGGTAGACGAGATCCGTTCCGCCGGGTTTTCCGCGGAGCCCGTGGCCCAAGGCGTCTTGCCTTCGGACAAGACCGAGGCGGACGACCGAGTGCGGTCTCTCGGCCGACGGCTGCTCGTTGCAGTGCTGTTCTCGATGCCCCTGTGTGATGCATCCCTCGCGTTCTCCCTCGTCCCCGCGATCCGGTTCCCGGGCTGGCAGTGGTTGCTGATAGCGATGGCCGCGCCGGTGGTGACCTGGGCCGCGTGGCCGTTCTACAAAGCGGCGATCCGCGGCGCACGCCACGGTGTGTCGACCATGGACACCCTTGTGTCGATCGGCATCGGCGCCGCCACCGGGTGGTCGCTTTACGCCATGTTCTGGCGGGACACGAGCCACGTGCCTCGATCCCTGCTGTTCGTCATCACTCATCAAGCCGGCGGCGCCATATATATCGACGTCGCGGCCGGGGTCACCACATTCCTTCTCGCGGGCCGCTACTTCGAAGCGACGGCGAAACGCAAGACCGGCAACGCGCTGCGGTCGCTCGCCTCCCTCAGTGCCAAGGATGTGGCGGTCCTCGACTCCGAGGGTGTCGAGAGGAGGATCCCGACGGGCGAGCTGGCGATCGGTGACGAATTCGTCGTGAGGCCGGGGGAAACGGTCGCAAGCGACGGCGAGGTGGTCTTCGGGGACTCTGCGATCGATCGCAGTGCGATCACCGGCGAGTCGCTGCCCGCCGATGTCGGTCCAGGCGACGCGGTGACAGGCGGCACGGTCGTTGTAGGAGGTCGACTGGTGGTGAGGGCAACGAGCGTGGGCTCGGACACCCAGTTGGCCCACATGGTGCAGCTCGTCGAGGACGCGCAGAACGAAAAGGCGGCGGTTCAGCGCCTGGCCGATCGGATTTCCGGCGTCTTCGTTCCTGCAGTGCTCGTGATAGCGGTAGCAACGCTCGTTGCTTGGCTGCTTGTCGGCGGATCTTCAGAGCACGCGTTCAGCGCAGCGATCTCGGTTCTCATCATCGCCTGTCCGTGCGCTCTCGGACTTGCGACCCCCACGGCACTTCTCGTCGCATCGGGACAGGGGGCACGAACAGGGATCTTCTTCAAGGGTTATCAGGCTCTCGAGGCATCCCGACAGGTGGACACCGTCGTCCTCGACAAGACCGGAACCCTGACGACCGGGACCATGGCGGTGACCGATGTCGACGTTGCCCCGGGTGTCGACCGTATCTCCGTACTGAAATGGGCCGGAGCACTCGAACAGGCCTCGGAGCATCTGGTCGCAAGGGCTGTGACGTCTGCCGCGCGCTCTGAGCTCGGGAAACTTCCGGCTGTCGAGAACTTCATGGCGACACCTGGGCTCGGCGCCAGCGGAATCGTGGGCGCTCACCTCATCTCGGTGGGCAGACCGGAGCTCGTCGTCGGGTCCGGGGAGATCGTCTCTTGCTCTCTGAGGGAAAGTTGCGACAGGTGGGAGGCCGCAGGGAAGACCGTCGTGCTCGTGAGCCGCGACCACTCCGTCGTCGGTGCGATCGCCCTGTGTGACTCGGTCCGGCCGACCGCGGCGTCGGCGGTACGCGATCTGGACGCGCTCGGACTCCATTGCGTCCTACTGACAGGTGACAACGAGACCACCGCCCTCGCCGTCGCGTCATCTATAGGCATCGAGGATGTCGTCGCGGGCGCTCTGCCTGCGGAGAAGGTCGAGTACATCCGCCGCCTTCAGAAGGAGGGTCGGTCGGTGGCGATGGTCGGAGACGGGGTGAACGACGGTCCTGCGCTCGTCATCGCAGATCTCGGGCTGGCCGTCGGGTCAGGCACCGACGTGGCGATCAACGCCGCGGACCTGATCGTGGTGCGCGATGACCTGCGGGTGCTGGCGACCGCGATCGACCTGGCCCGTCGCACCCTGAGGACGATCCGCGGAAACCTCGCATGGGCCTTCGGCTACAACGTCGTGGCCATCCCGCTCGCAGCGTGTGGACTGCTCAACCCCCTGATCGCGGGAGCTGCGATGGTGCTCTCGTCTGGATTCGTGGTCTGGAACAGTTCGCGGCTCGGTCGGCCCCGCGGCCGCCCCGGTCAGCTCGTCGCCCGGGCCAATTCGGGAACGAATTTCGCAGCGTCGATGGTCCCCACCCCGGACGCAAGGTCATAGCCGGGCTGGGCCTCGAAGCCCACGACGGTGTGCTTCTTTCCTTTCTGCGTGAAGGTGACCGTGTTGTCGCCGGAGGTCACGTCCACGATTCCACGCGCGCCCGACGCAGAAAGCGAGTAGAGGGCAGGGTTGATCAACCCGATCGGATGGCCGGCCACTTGGTCCGCCAGGGCGACCACCCCGGCCATTAGCGGAGTCGCCTCGCTCGTGCCGCACGTCACGTACCACCCCGGAGCCTGACCGCTGAAGCTCTGGTACATGTCCACTCCGCCGTCGCACGCGGCGCTCATCGAGATGTCGGGCACACCACGCTGATTGTGAACGACACCACTGACTCCACCTTGGTACGAAGGTCTCGCGAAGATGACTGAGCGGCCGCCCCCACCCGCCATCGGGTTAGGTCCCGTGTTGCCATAGATGAATTCGTTCGTGGCCACGTTGTAAGTGTCATTCCACACAGAGTCGGGACGGATGTGCTCCCCATCTGCGTTCAGGTGCAGCTCAGTTCCACCCACTCCCGTGACGAGGGGATCGCTGTCCGGCCACGAGGTCACGGGGAAGTCGTAATAGGGCCCCGCTTTGGACACGTCCGCGGCTCCGCTGTCACCGGATGCCGTAAGAACGGTGATGTGGTTCTTCGCGGCGTCGATGTACGCGCCCCGGAGCGACAGCAACTGCTGGGCGCTCGCGAAGCTCTGCTCGGTGGCGCTGAAGCTCTGGCTGATCACCCCACCGAGATGATGATTTATCACGTACTCCTCAGCCTTGATTATTGCCGGGAAACCGGTCTTTCCCTCTGTCTCCGAGTCCGGCGTCTCCACGAGAAGGATCGACGCGTCCGGTGCCATCACATGGCTGTACTCGACGTCGAGATCGGTCTCGCCGGCCCAACCGGCGTGATTCCCCGGCGGTATGGGCCCGTCTGGCTGGATGATGGTGAGCCTCGGCGGATCCGGCAAGCCGAATGCCTTGTCGAACACACTGAGGTCGTGGCCTACCGTCGGCGAACCGAATGAGTCGACGATGATTATCGTCTGACCCATCCCGTCGACCCCCTTGTCGAACAGGGGACCTTCGTCGTAGGCGCGCTGTATCTGTGAGGGTTCGTAACAGGCGATGTGGTACTCGCGTTCGCAGTAGGCGGTGGTCGTGGGATGCCCGGTCGCGGCGTCCATGTAGAAGACGTCAGGGTGTATCTCGATGTCCACCGTGGATGCCGCCGGCGAACCGAGTGCTGTGAGATGAGCTGACTCGCCCGACGCCGACAGCTGGCTTGCTCCAAGTGAGGAGAGCATCAATGCCGATGCCCCGATGGCGACTCTGCGCCTTGCCACGATCATCATGTTCATGTCTGCCCCCTGTCACCGGTTCGGCCCCCGGCCTTGGCCGAAGGTGGACGATGGTAACCGGAGTCAGGGTGTCAGGAACCCAGCCACGGATTCGCGATCACGCGTAACGCCTCGAGGCCGTCGCTCGTGACGTCGACCACGCTCTGGCCTTCGACCGCCGTCCAGAAGGAATTCGCTGCGTTGTTGTGAGCCATCAGCACCCGGCGGACGCGTTCGGCGTCACCGTCCGCTATCGCCTCCAAGATCGTGCGATGGGCGCGCAGGGCCGTGGACCGGTCTGCTCCTGCGAATCGGCCGCGGGCCACCTTCATCTCCGTCCGGTCGATCCGCTCGACCTGACCCTTCCAGAGCACGCTCAATGCTCCGCAGAGGACGGTAAGGGTCCTGTTTCCCGAGAGCTCTATCAGGGCGTCGTGGAAATTCCGGCTCGCGCCCGCATAGGGGCCCGGAGGTCCGCCGGCCAGCTGCTCGGACCTGACGTTCAGGCGCTCGAGAACCGGGACGATTCGTTCGATGCGGTCGGGCGCTTGAGCGCAGAGAACACCGCACTCGACCTCGACCCGACCGAGGGCGTCCCCTACATCGGCAAGTGCTGTGCGCTGGCTTTCGAGCACCAGTCCGAGAGTGAAAGCGGCTCCGGTCGCGTCGGGGGCATGGACGACCGCTCCTCCCCGGTTTCCACGTTGGACCGTGACGAGGCCTTCAGCTTCGAGCATCCGCAGGGCCTCGCGTATGGAGGGGTGGCTCACTCCGAATTGGACGACGAGATCCTCTTGCCGGGGGAGCGTCGAGCCGTCAGGAAGCTCCAGCCCGACGATCATCCTTCGCAGCACTGCGGCCACGTGGCTGGCAGCCGTCGGGTGCCTGAAGTTCTGGATCGAGGGCACCAAGCGCTCGTCAGTGGTGATCGTGGGTTCCGTATCCTGCGAGGGGAGGGTCACCGACGTCCTTGAGCCGAATCTACAGCTAGCAGACTTGTATCATAAGACAATAAGAGGTTTCTGGGGCGGTGTCGCTGATCGGAGGTTCTTGTGACCATGAAGATGGGGATCGTCACGCCTGTCCTTCACATGAACCCGAGGTTCGATCCTCCTGGATGGGAGGAGACAGGTTCAGTCGAAGATGTGGTCGCGGTAGCACGCGCAGCCGAAAATGCCGGGATCGACTGGGTGGCGTGCTCGGAGCACATCGGCATCCCCGAATCTGCGTCGGGGATACGCGGCGGCCGCTACTTCGACCCATTCACAACGCTCGGTTTCATCGCCGCCCACACAGAGCGAGTGGGTCTCCTCACGCACATGACGGTGCTGCCGTATCACCACCCTCTTGAGATCGTGAAGCGACTCGGGACACTTGATGTGCTGAGCCACGGTCGGGTCATACTCGGCGTCGGAGTGGGTTCGCTCCAACCCGAGTTCGAGTTGCTCGGCCATCAGTTCGCTGGGAGAGGCGACCGCTCCGACGACGCGATCCGCGCGATCCGCGCATCATGGGGCGTCCGCGTGCCGGTTTACGAGGGCGACCATTACAAGTTCTCGGGGTTCATCGTCGAGCCCTCAGGTCTTCCCCGTCCTGTCAAGGTCTGGGTGGGCGGACGGACGAAGCGATCGCTCCGGCGAGCCGTCGAGCTCGGTCACGCTTGGATGCCGTTCCGACTCGAGCTAGACGAGCTGGGATCGATGCTCCAGGACCCTGCGGTGCGCAAGCTCATGGGCGATCGCGATGAAGCACTCGACATGATCTTCGCCCCTGAACCGCCCGTAGACCCCATCGGAGCGCCGGACGCTACGAGGCAGACCTTTCGCTCTTACGCGTCTGCCGGCGCCACAGGACTGAGCATGCGCTTCCGGCACGATTCGCGTAGCCACTACGTCGAGCAGATGGAAGCGGCGGTCGCACTGCTGAGGGAGTCCGGAGACTAGCCCCCGCCCGGAACCGAGGCTTTTGCCGCCTTGCCGGAAGCTCCATCTTGAACAGAAGGTCCATCTTGAACAGAAGCTCCATCTTGAGCGGTCGCTCCACGGTTCGCAGCGGGAGGCGCCGCTTGGACCGAGCGAACGACGTCGGCCAATTCCTGGCCGCTGATCGTCTCTTTCTCCAACAGCACGGCGATCAACGCATCAAGTGCTTCGCGGTTGTCCGAGAGAAGTTGCGTCGCCCGCTTCTCCGCTTCTGAGAGCAGGCGGCTCACCTCTTGGTCGATAGCCAGCTGAGTTCCCTCTGCGTAAGGCCGCGCCGTCCACGGTTGGCCAGCTGTGGCTCCGTCCTCCCCGAAACCGATCGGACCGAGTCGCGGTGAAAGGCCCCAGTCGCGAACCATCCTTATAGCGAGCTCGGTCGCCCCTGCCAGGTCGTTGGCGGCACCAGTGGAGGCTTCGCCGATCACGAGTATCTCCGATGACCTCCCCCCCAGCCTGATGGCCAGGGAGTCGTGGAGGTAGCTCTCGGAGTAGAGATGTCGCTCGTCCACCGGCAGCTGCTCGGTCACCCCGAGCGCGCGTCCGGCCGGCAGGATCGAGATCTTTGCGACCGGGTCCGCGTGCTGGGAGAGCACAGCGACGAGTGCGTGGCCTGCCTCGTGGACGGCTACCGATCGTTTCTCTTCGGGAAGTAGGGCATTGGATGCATCGCGGCGGCCGAGGATAACCCTGTCGCGTGCCTCGTCGATGTCGTGGGCGGTGATCACCTCACGGTTATCGCGCACGGCGACGATGGCCGCTTCGTTGATGAGGTTGGAAAGATCCGCCCCCGAGAAACCTGGCGTGCCCCGTGACACCTCATCTAGGTCGACGTCGGGACCGAGGTGCTTCTCGCGTGCGTGTACCTTCAAGATCGCAGCCCTTTCCGCCTGATTGGGCAGAGGGATCTCAACCGTGCGGTCGAAGCGCCCCGGTCTCAGCAAGGCGGGATCGAGAACGTCGGGACGGTTGGTGGCAGCCATCACGACGACCCCCGTCGTCGAGTCGAACCCGTCCATCTCGGCCAGCATCTGGTTGAGGGTCTGCTCGCGCTCGTCGTTCGAGACGATCGACCCGCCCCTTCTCTGCCCGATGGCGTCGATCTCGTCTATGAAGATGATCGAGGGTGCTCGTTTGCGCGCGTCCGCGAAGAGATCCCGAACCCGTCGTGCGCCCACGCCGACGAACATCTCGACGAAGCTCGAACCCGTCAGGGCGAGGAATGGCACCTCGGCTTCGCCTGCCACCGCGCGGGCCATGAGGGTCTTTCCCGTACCCGGAGGACCCGCCATGAGAACGCCGCGGGGACCGATGGCACCGGCCTTTGCGTAGCGGTCCGGGTGCTTCAGGAAGTCGACGACCTCCATCACCTCCTGTTTGGCGCCTTCATAGCCCGCGATGTCGCTAAAGCGCGTCGAAGGCTTGTCCTCGTCATAGACCTTGGCCTTCGAGCCGCCGATGCCCATGATGCCGCCGGCGAGCTGCTTGCGCGTGCGTCGGCCCAGCCAGATGAAGATCCCCAGCAACACCAAGAACGGAAGCAGCGAGAGCACGTCCAACCAGAAGCTCGATCCCGAGCCGACGCCGATGATGTCGACCTTGTGGGACTCGAGTACTCCTGCGAGGCTGGAGTCGTTGAGCGCTGTCGGGATCTGGCTGGTGTAGTCGTCTTTATTGGAAAGGGTGCCTGACACACCTCCGGTGGAGTCGATGGAAGCCGTCTTCACCTTGTTCGCCTCGACCTGGGCGATGAACTGGGTGTACGAGTAGTTCTCGGTCGGGGTCGTCTTGGTGTTCGACTCGAACAGCAGCAGAAGCGTGATCGCGATCCCGGCAAGGAGCACCCAGCTTCTCCATCGGGGAGGGGGAGGCGGTGCCGGGGCCGGGGGCCTGTCTCGTGGGGGGCCCGGTTTGGCGGGTGCGGTGAAGTGTCTGATGGTCATGCGCAGGTTGCAGGATCGCCTTCCAGGTGAGCGGCGAACCTCTGTTCATCCGCACCCTGCGGAGTGGAACCGGCTCGTCAACAGCAATGTTCCCACCGAACCCGATCATCCTGCTTGTCGTGACGCTCCAGTCATGGCCAGGGCCGCCTCGATCACGTTTTTCGATGCGTCATCCAGCGTTCCGTGCTCGATCGGAAGGATCCGAGTCTGGCCCGAGGCAGGCCAGATCCCGACCACCCTCGTCGGGACGCAGTCCGGCCCACCGACCAGGCCTGCGACGAGCGCGGTCAGTGCCAGCGCAGGCTCCCAGCGTGGGCCGGCAACCCCTGTCGACATGACGAGGAGCACGGGGCGACCCTGAACCCACGCCTGGACGTCGACCTTGGCGTGCAAGGTCGCCTGGGGCGACCCTGGGCAGACCCACCTGTAGTCGCAGCCGAGCCGAGTCCCTTCTCCGATCCTGTTCCATTCGAGCGCTCCGTGAAGCTGAGTGGCCCATACGACCGCCTCGGACCGGACGACGGCTCTGGCGCCGGGCGGCAGTCCCCGGAACCACTCTTCCCACCAGGCGGATCCGCCCGGACGCGGCTGGGGGGCCAACGCACGAGCCAGCACTTCTGCCACGGCCTGAGCTGGAGCCAAGATTCGATCTTTTCGGCAGAACGAGACGGCTGCGATACCTATGGCCCGTCTGCACGAGGCGGGTGAGGGGGAGAAGGGACCGTCTGCACCCGCCGCTGGAGGGCGCCCACCGAGGGCCCGCTGGAGGCGGTAGGAATCGATCCGCAGTGCTGTAGCCCTCGGCGACCTGAACGACGCTGTCGTGAGCCCGATCACGAGACGCTCCCGGGCCCTTGCGGGCTCGCCCGGGTCGACAGGGGATCCCGGAGGCGAGATGAGCACGTCGGTAAGCGTTGACGCGCGAGGAAGCGTGACATGCAGGACCGACGGTGCCTGTAGCGCCGTCACTTCGCGGCTCCTGCGAGTGCCGCGAACGTCTCAGACGATTCGCTCGGCGAGGTCTTTGACAACTGTCGTCGTGAGCAGAGCTCCACGACGTCCGACACCACCCGCAGCAACGCGCGGACGAGCAGATGCTCGTCCACCGGCTCGGCGTCGAGCTCGCCGGTGTGTGTGTAGTAGTTGGCGACTCGTGACGGTGCCGCCCCCGCTCTCAGTGTTTCGAGGAGCGCGAGGAAATGCAGGTGGGTCTGCGGCTCGCGCCGTCGTCGCTCGGTCTCGACCCCGACGACACACACCGAAGCCTCGGACGTTGCCTGCGGTCCGACCAGAAGGTCGGCGGTTCCGGCAAGCAGCACGCGCCCACCGCACAAGGGGATCGTGAGCCTTTCGTGGGACCTCGGGAACCAGGCGGGGGAAAGTGTGGGCCAGGTGGCGGCTATCCGGGCAGCATGCCTCCGGACGTCCTCGAACAGCAGCCGGCGCTCGTCGTCGTTCATGCGTGACAGGAGCTGAACCGCTCCCTCGGGATCACCCGACGCAGCCTGCCCCGAGATCGCGTCTCTGATCGGGTCATCAATGGACCCCGTGGTGGCCCATTGCCGGAACACCGAGCGCACGAGAGCTCGAAGGACCGCATCGTGGGGTGCTCCCGCGACGTCGGGTCGCGAGCCGGGGGCAGCCGCCCGCTCGATTGCCTTGCGGTCCACCAGCAGCGCCCCACCCTGTGGCCGGAGCCGCTGGACGTGTCCGGCAAGGGAGTCCTCGAGCCACTCGCGCAGCCCGCCGGCGAGCTCAGGGTCTACCCGGGGCCTCGGAGTGCCTAGAGCCCTCAACTTGTCGAGCAGAGAACTTGCAGCCACTTGTCTCACTGCAATCAGCATTGCGGAGAGGTGTGTCATCGGGCCGGTAATCTGATTGCCGTGAGAAGGCGCTGCGTCGTCTCGGCCCAGCTCTTCTCGATGCGGGGCGGGGGGGTAGCGTGACGTTCGACCTGGCGTTCGGTTTCTTTGTTCTGGCGATGGTCACGATCGCGGTACTGGCCGTCAGATGGGCTGTAGGCCGAGACCGTGCAGTGAAGCGGTCGAGGGAAGTGGCTGAACCCGGCAAACCTCCTTCGGACGGGTCCCTTTGACATCCGAGCCTTTCCCAGGAGGGGTCTTCGGCGGCCCGGCCCTCGAGCGGGCGACCGGCATCCACCGTCTCTTCAAACGGAGCCGGGCGCAAGAGCCCGTCCGAACCGCTTTCGTGCTCGCAGGTGGAGGTTCGAGGGGGGCGGCACAGATCGGAATGCTCCAGACCCTCGTCGCGCGCGGGATCCGTCCCGATCTCGTCCTGGGGGCAAGTGTCGGGGCCGTGAACGCCGCCGGCTTCGTGACAGATCCGACACTCGCCGGCGTCGAAAGGATGGCGACGATCTGGCGTGGCCTGTCGAGCGATGACGTGTTTCCGCACGGCCGGGTGCCCACGCCCTGGCGGTTCCTTCAACAGCGCGAGTCGGTCCACCCGAACGACGGGTTGCGCAGGATCATCGAACATGGCGCGGGGCTCGAGCGGTTCGAAGATGCGCGCATACCCCTTGAGGTGGTCGCGACTTCGCTGACCGACGGGCGCGCGAAATGGTTCTCGAACGGATCGGTCCTCGACGCAGTTCTCGCTTCGGCGGCCCTGCCTTCCCTGCTCCCGCCCGTGCACATCGGCGGTGAGATCTTCATCGACGGCGGAGTGGTCGACAACGTCCCGATCGGGCGTGCGATGAAGCAGGGCTGCCGGAGGATATTCGTCCTTCTTTGCGGACCTCTCCACTACATGCCATCGACTCCTCGTCGGCCTGTGGAAGCCTTGCTCACTGCCTTCTTCATCGCGGTTCACACGCGATTTGCCCGCGAGCGCGAGAACCTCCCGCCCGGGGTGGAGGTGATCGCTTTCTGCGTGGGCACCGAGGCCCTCTCGCGCTACGACGACTTCTCGGGGTCTGATGCTCTCATAGCGGCCGGCAGGTCGAACGCCGCAGCGGTGCTCGACTTCTGGCAATCAGGCGGCCGGGGAGAGATCGGACTCGGCGATCGTCGAGAGGGTCCCGCACCTCGAGCGGAGATTCCCGTGGAACGACCCTCCCCAGAGGCGCGACGCTCACCCCGTATAGCGGTGCCGGCACCGCCCGCATGACGCTCGGTCCAGTTCACCGAACGATCACTCGCCGATAACCCACAGTTCGCTCGTCGTTCACCTGCTCCGGGTACCGTCCGCGAAAGATGGATCAATCCTCTTCGACGCGTGAGGCGGACGTTGCTCGCGCGGACGCCGAAACATCCCTGGCTCGGTCACCGGACCCGGCGATCGAGCCCTCTGCGGTCGCTACGATCGCTCGCCCGGTCCTGACCGCCAGTGAGGTCTCGCTCGGGTTCGGAGCGAAGACCGTCCTGAGCGACGTGAACCTGACGTTCCCGCCTGGCGAGATCACTGCACTGATCGGCCCAACCGGCTGCGGGAAATCGACGTTCCTGCGGACTCTCAACCGCATGCGTGGCACCTGACGCACAACCCGGTCGGATATCTGACCTATGTCGTATGGACTTTCTATGACGAGCCCTACAACTCTGCGCGCCAGCTCGCCAACGAGGCGGCACTGCTCCTCGTGGCTCTGGTCGTGATTCTGATCCTCTTATCCAGGGTCGTCGTGGCCGTCACCCAACGGTATGCCCCGGATCGCCAGAGCGGACGAAGGTGATGCAGATGGCGGAGCAGAGCGTTGTCGAGACCGACAAACCGGTAAGGGTGCTCGTGGTCGAAGACGAAGAGTCGTACCGCGAGGCACTCCAGATCGGTCTGCGTAGCGAGGGATACGAGGTCGAGCTCGCGGTGGACGGTCCTGACGGTTTGCGAAGCTTCAACGAGTGTCCACCCGACATCGTGCTTCTCGACCTGATGCTGCCGGGAATGCCGGGCACCGAGGTCTGCAGGCGGATGAAAGCGCTCGCCGGTGTTCCGGTGATCATGGTCACCGCACTCGGCTCCGAGGTGGACGTCGTGCTCGGCCTCGAGCTCGGTGCGTCCGACTATGTGACGAAGCCATTCCGTCTGCGCGAGCTGATCGCCAGGATGCAGGCGGTCATGAGGCGTTCGCCGACGAGCCGGAGGGTGCTTCCGACCGAGATCCCGCCGGTGCCCGCACCCCGTCGCGAGGCCATACAGGCCGGCCCGGTGCGGGTGGATCTCGGACAGCGGTTCGTCTCTGTGAACGGTCGAGCGGTCTACCTGTCACGTCTCGAATTCGATCTGCTCGCGGTTCTCCTTTCTCCGCCTGGACAAGTCCGGACCCGCGAGGAGCTCATCGATCAGCTGTGGGCGGGGCGAGAGCTCACCGATACGAGGACGCTCGACACCCACGTCCGGCGTCTTCGGGTGAAGATCGAGGAGGAGCCCGCCCGACCCCTGTACCTGCTGACCGTTCGCGGCGTGGGGTTCCGGTTCGATCCCGAGGGAATGCCCGTATCGAGGACCTGATCTTCCGAGGATTTCATCCGGTCGTTCACAAGGGGTTACTCGGCGTTCATCTTGGGCGCGTACCGTGCCCAACGGCTGCTCCGCTTCTCCCGGGTGGTGGGCGGCGGCCGGGAAGGGCTTGAGGTGTGCGCCGCCCCAGGCCTCCCCCTTCGGGGGTGAGCGCCCTCCTTCCCGAGCCCGGTCGCCGCCGACCCCCCGGGATGACAGCCCAACAGGGCACGAGGTTCTTGTGGGCTACCTTCTTTTCGGTGCCCTCAGAGCGTCGCAACATCCTTCTTGTCGTGACCGATCAGGAACGCCAGCGCGGTTGGCTGCCGGACGGAGTCGATCTCCCTTGGCGCGAGAGGTTGATCGGAGAAGGACTCGAGTTCACGAGGTACTACACGCACTCGTCGCCGTGCTCTCCGAGCAGGGCGAGTCTCTTCACGGGCCGGTACCTCCCCGGCCACGGGGTCGTCGACAACGTCATCCAACCTGAGCACACAGAGCTCGATCCGCACATCCCCACGATCGGGTCGATTCTCCGAGGCGCGGGATATCGGTCCTCCTACATCGGCAAGTGGCACCTGTCTCAATCGGCCTTTCCGGACATGGACGCTTATGGCTTTTCCGACTGGGAGGGAAACGACCGCCATTTCATGGGATGGGCGGGAACCGGAGTGGCGTTCGACCCGATCATTGCCTCGAATGCCGCGCACTGGCTGAAGGCCAACGCGCGCCCAGCATCCACAAATAGGCCATGGTTCCTCACAGTCGCAATGGTGAACCCCCACGATGTCATGTGGTTTCCGATCGACCAACCGGGCTATGCGGAGGCGCATCCGGATGAGGTCGAGGCGGCGAGGGGGCTCCTCACGATGGCTGCATGGAAAGAGGACGACCCGCTACCCGTCTATACCGGCGACTATGAGGAGATTTTCGAGGCGTTGCCCGCGAACTTCGACGACGACCTTCACACGAAACCCGAAGCGCACCGGCAATGGAGATATGACCAGCAGCATGGGATCTGGGGGAACATCGATCCAAAGGACAAGGCCGCGTGGCTGAGGCACCTCGACTACTACGTGGAGCTCCACCGACAGGCCGACTTGAGTCTCGGGACGGTGCTGCAGGCGCTCGAAGACTCTGGTGCGTGGGACGACACTGTCGTCGTTTTCACATCGGATCACGGCGACATGTGCGGGTCGCATGGTCTGCGTTCGAAAGGCCCTTTCGTCTACGACGAGATAATGAGGGTCCCTTTGTACATACGGGTGCCCGAAGTGACGACGGCGGGGACCAAGACCGATGCGCTCGCCACACATGTGGATCTTGCGGCGACCGTCTGCGCACTGGCCGGCGTCGACCCTAAAGAGACAAACGGGGTCGGGACCGGTGTTCAAGGAGTCGATTTGCAACCGGTGCTCGATCGGCCTGATGCGACCGTGCGAGACCACGTCCTGTTCGCACAGGACTCGGCGCAGACACAACGGCTGAACGGCGTGCGATACGCGCTGCGCGGATTCTTTGACGGAGAGACCAAGTATGCGCGCTATTACGGGATAGGCGGTGGCAAGCCGTCAACCGGATTGTGGGGCGCCGATCCGGGGAACAAGCTCTTCGATGTCGACAGCGATTTCGACGATCAGGACCACGAGTGGTACGACCACGGCTCGGATCCCTTGGAGCTCGTCAACCTGGCCCAAGACCGCGGGCGGCGCGCCGAGCTGCGCCGGCAATTCGATCGGCTGCGCACGTACGAACGCGAGGAGCTCGAATCGGGCTGCTGAGAAAGGTCTGTATAGCCCCGAGAAAAGTCTGTGAAGCCCGTGAGTTTCACGTTGTGGCTCCGTTGTCCGGAATGACCCCGATCACAAGAATGTCCTAATTGCCTTCTAACTACTTTCAAATGAAGGACGCCGTCGGTACGCTTCCGGACGTGGTTGCTCAAGCCGCCGAGGCTTTCGCGCCCCCTCTGGGGCAGTCTGGCCGACTCGTGGTCGTCGACGACGACCCTGAGATCCGGAGCCTCCTCGTACGCCTGCTCGAGGCCGAGGGCTATCAGGTGCGGGACGCCTCGACCGGTCAGGAAGCTCTCGCCCTTCTTTCGACCCGTCCTCCCGACCTGATGATCCTCGACGTGATGCTCGCCTCCGAGGACGGGTTCTCGATCCTGGCGCACATCCGCCGGACCAGCGACCTACCGGTCATCTTGGTGACGGCGCGGTCTCAGGAGTCCGACAGGGTCTTCGGCCTGAAACTCGGCGCGGACGACTACGTGGTCAAGCCGTTTTCCTCGGCTGAGCTCGCCGCGAGGATCGAGACGGTCCTGCGCCGGTCTCGCGGCCGTCGGCAGTCGCACCTCTCGTCACTCGTGTTCGACGGGCTCGAGATAGACCCCGATGCACGCGAGGTCCGGGTCCACGGGCGCAAGATCGAGTTGACGGCAAAGGAATTCGAGCTGCTGCTCTTCTTGGCGCGATCACCGAGAAGGGTCTTTACCCGCGGCCAGCTTCTGGCTCAGGTCTGGGACTCGTCGTCGGAGTGGCAGGACGCCAACACGGTGACCGAGCACGTGAGGCGTATCCGTCGCAAGATCGAGCCCAAACCGGGTCAGCCCAGATGGATCGTGACGGTCCGCGGAGCGGGTTACCGGTTCGAAGCCTGAGTCCGGACCCGAGCGTCGCCCGCTGGCATAGCCGGCTTGCCGGCGAACGGGAACCTCAGGGTGAAGGTGGTGCCCACGCCGGGGGTGCTCTCCACGTTCAGGCTCCCGTTCGACTGGGTGACGATCGCGTGGACCGTCGCGAGTCCTAGACCGGTGCCGCTCGCACTCCCTTTAGTCGTGAAGAACGGCTCGAAGCAATGTTCGGCGGTGGACGGGTCCATGCCGATCCCGGTGTCCGACATCGAGATGACGACCCAGCATTTGGTGCCGGCCTCGTCGCGCGCGAGTCGGGTCTCGATGACGAGCCGTCCTCCCTGGGGCATTGCGTCGCGCGCGTTGAAGGCCAGATTGAGAACGGCGCGTTCGAGCTCCGCCCTGTCGACAAGGACGAGCAGCGGCGAATTGGCACTGTCCGTCGTGATCTCGACATGGACGTGGGGTCCGAAGAGCCGGCGCAGATCGTCGCTCATCGCGTCGATCACCTCGGAGGGATCGGTCTCCACGAGCTGGAGGCTGCTCCTTTGGCCGATCTGCAGCAGCTGACCGGTGAGCGAAGCCGCTCTCTTGCCGACTCTGTGGATGGCTTCGACCTCTGCGCGAAGCGGATCGTCAGGCCCGATGCGCCTCATCAACGTCTCGCTCGAGGCGAGGATCACAGTGACCAGGTTGTTGAAGTCGTGGGCGATACCTCCGGCCAGGCGCGCCATCGCCCCGAGGCGTTGGGACCGGTGGAATTGCTCGAGCACCTGCTCGCGCTCGGTCGCGTCCTCCGCCACTGCGAGGATGCCGCCGGTCGAGCCGTCGTTCTCCTCCAAGGGCGCTACCGATAAAGACAGCTCCATCAGCTCGCCCCCTGGCCTGCGCGCCGGCACGAGCGCTCCGACCGTCGCCATTCCGATTCGGGCCCGGTCCCACAGCGCGTCCAGAATTGCGGCGGCTTCTCCTGTGACTGGTATCGCGCGTGGCGCTAGGCCTGATTCGTCCCAGCCGAACAGATACCCGGCGGCCCGGTTCCACCAGCGCACGGTCCCGTCGAGGTCGAGCTCTGCGATCGCGAGAGGTGACGACTCGACCAGGACCGTGAGACGTTGCTCGTTGCTACGGAGTGTCTCGTAGAGCGCCGCTCGCTCGAGCGCGACCGACGCCATGCGAGCGAGAAGGGCGAGCACGGCCTCGTCGTCCGGGCCAAAGGGCTCAGGACCGGTGCTGAGTGCCACCATCGCCCGGCCCACCATTCCCGCTGTCTGGTCCACCGGAGCTGCCACCCAGTCAGGCGTTGTCGCCGAGTCGATCTCGGTGATGCGAAACGAGGCGATGCCCATCGTCGACGATTCCTGCGCCGACCTGCTTCCGCCTAGCACCCGGTCGGTCGCGTCCCGTACGGCGGTCAGTTCGAGAGAGCTTGGGTCCGGGGGGCACGAGATCTCGACCGAGAATCCCTGCCTGCGGCTCGTCACGACCACGCGTTCACAGCCGAGGACGCGCCTCGCGTGCTCTGTGAGCACTTGCAGCACCTCGTGCTCGCTGAGCGGGGTGCTCACGACAAGAGCGGTCTCGACAAGCCGCCGCAACCGGTCCGCCGCGGCGGTCCGCTGAGGCCGAAAGAGCCTTGCTCTGCCTGAACAACAGAATCCGCTCGGCCGTGGCCGCAACCGTTCCTGCCAGGGTGGCGGCCGCCTCGAGGTCCGACGGCCTGAATCCACGCCTTGCCGGGAACGTGACGAAGCTCAGCGCGCCGACAGGGCGGCCCCGGATCTCGAGAGGCACCACCATGAGCGATCCGATTCCCTCGGTCGGAGATGCCTGCATCAGGCTCAGGGCGGGCTCTGTCCCCAGCTTGCGGCCTCGCTCGGCGCAGCCGGCAGCCAGGTCCGACGACACCACTGCCCCGCCCGTAGCCATCGCCGATCGGACGAGTGCTTCGCCGTCGGGGTGAATGTGCCCTCCGGAGTAGCGCCCCGTGCGCGAGGCCGCCTGTCCCGCCTCGAGACGTGTGCCGTTACGCCGCTGTGACGCCGACCTGTGATCGCCGACAGTGACGCTCGTGAGCTCTCCCGAACCTTCGTCGAGATGGACGGCGAACCAGTCGGCGAAGTCGGGGACGATCACCTCCCCGAGGCGGAGGAACGATTCGTCGGTCGATTCCACGGCGGTGGAGAGGGTGACGGCAGCTTCAGCCAGGATCGCCAGGTGGCCCCTCGCATGGGCGACGCCGAGCCTGTTACGCCACTCCTCTTCTCTCAGTCTTGCCCGTTCGACAAGGGCCGCTCCTGCCTCTGCCACTTGTTGGAGGCGAGGCAGCCGCCGCACCCTCGACCAGCGCCTTGGTGCCGAGACCAAGATCACGCCCGTCACGCGGTCGCCGATCACGAGAGGGGCGCACAGCACCATCCATGTGCGTTCGGGGTCCTCGGCCATGGCGACCGGGCGCGCCTCGGCGATGCCGACGTCGATGGCTGCCCAAACCGCCTCTGAAGCGAGGTCGATCCCGACACCCGTGCGCAGGGTGGGAGTGGTCGATCCTGCCTGCAGCACGTAAAGCGCGGCAGCCCGGCCTCCCACGAAGCCTGCGGTCTTGTCCAACAGGTCGGACAGGTACTCGTCGGCTCTGCGTGACGACTCCTTTGCGTCAGTGACAGAGGCGGGTGGATATCTGCGCTGCAAGTCGGAAAGAAGCCGGCGCACGGCCAGCGCGCTTCTCCGTCGGGCAGCGAGAAGGATGCTCACCACGGACCCGGCGAGGAACACCGCCAACCATGGGGACGCGACCGAGATCGTGTGGTCGGCGATCCTTGTGGCGAAACCTGCAGCCCCGAGCGACCGCGATGCACAACCACCCGAACAGCGCCGCGGCCGGCTCGAGCGCGGCAGTCGGGTAGCGGTAGGCCAGATCGCGTCGCGTCCCAGGTTGGTCGTGCGACCTGCCGGGCGCCGCAGCAGGACCAGAGGTGGCCGTACTGAGCGGCTCGGTCGAATGAGCCCGGCGGGCTGGGGTGACCCTCGCAGCGGAGCCTCGCAGCCAGGGCGTCGGGCTCCGGCCCGGGGTGCGAACCGAAGAGTCGGCGCGAGCGCGAGGGGGACCGCTCATGCGGGTCTTGGACCCTGAGGGACGTCCGGGGACGGCCGTCCTCTGCGCCTCGGAGCGGCTCGAAGAGCCGTTCGTGGCGGACTCAGTCAGCCCAAATCGGTCATGGTCGTGCACCGGCCCGTCCGTTGCCCTGGCGTCGTTTTCACGAGTCACGCTAGTCCCGTTCCCCCGGGCAAGTTTTCCGGGTGTTGATGGTCAGGCGCGTTCGCGTTGAGACACTTGTGATACGGGCTCGTCCAGGACCGGGCTCCGAAGAGAGCTTGGAAGGGGGATGGGACACCAGGTCCACATCTGATCATCGGCGCCTGCATCCGACGCCTTTAAAAGGTCGCATGCGGACATGTACCCGTTTCGCCCCATCGAGTCACATAACCGCGCCCTTCGGGGTTTCGACTTCCGAGAATCAGCTCAGGTATCTGGAGGCGAGCAGCTCCGAGGCTTCCTGCCAAGCTCGGCCCATTCGCTCGAACGGCGCGTCAAGGTCGACCTTCCTGTGACGGGCCACTCTGGCGAGAGCGAACTGGAGGCTCTTCGCCGTGCTCGAGATCTCGCGGTAGCACTGTGCCGCGGCCGCCAGACCTCCGCCATCGTGCTCGTCGAGCCAATCCAAGAAGGCGGCCGCCAGCTCCGCTGACGCGCCGCACTGCCTGCACGTGGCGAATGCATAGGGGTGAAACCCCGCCTCGCCGTGCTCCTCTAACCACGGAAGGTCCGCGCAGAGGTGTTCGCGGAACCGGGGCATGGGGTTGTCGGAAGGACGCCTGAGTAGGTGCTCTCGGGTCAGCCCTACGGCCTTCTGCCTCAGCTCGTCGGGCTCGGGCCGCCGCATGCGGTCGAGGCGGATCACCTCGACGTAGGGAAGCGGTACGTGGACGCTCGGACCACTCAGCTGGAGGATCGCATCGAAGTCGTCGCCTGAGAGCTCGAAGTAGCCGGCGTTGTGGAAGTACCACATCCTTCGTCCCTGGCGGTCAAGCATCTGGGGCACGATGCCTGTCTTCACGTGACCGAGCTGGTACGTGATGCCGGCGGTGTCAGGAAGATAGTACGCGTCGACCTCGATCGTCAGCAGCTGGCAGTCCCTGAAGGCGATCTCCAGGTGATCGATCACCGGGCGCCAGACGTAGAGCTCGGCTATCTCGAGTCCGAACAGCGTCCGGAGATCCTCCGGTGGATACTTGAACAGCGTCCATTGGCTGCCCTCGAAGTCCGTGGACAGGGAGAACGCAGACGCCGCGACAGGATCCAGATCGAAGAGGTGGAGGACCTCGATCATCATGTCCTGCCAGCAGTTCGTCTCTGTCCAGTCACGATCCGCCCGGTGGAGCGGATGCGGTTCGAATTCGTCGGGCCCCAAGGGGACCAGCTGCAGGGGAGTGCTCGAGGAAGTCATCGCATTGCGCCGGGGAGTGTGGCGCTGATTCTCGCTCAGGCCCTCAACGGTCTTTGTGAACGAGAAGCATCTGGGCGTTGTTGCCGATGATCCGGTCGTTGTTCACCATCACCGCCGCGCCGTGAGCATCGCGGAGGATCCGGCCGAGGCTGTAGGGCGAGTCCTCGCGGTACCCCGCCATACCGCAGATAGTCATGGCGCGGCCCACGATCTCCACGACCAGGGTCGAGGCGGAGATCTTGAGAGCGTTCATCTGGATCGCGAAGCCCATTGCGTCAAGAGCCTCGACGTCGTCGACAGTGTTGTCGTAGCGCTCGGCGGCGGACCTGACGAGAGACGTCATCTGAGCGAGCACGGCAACGAGCTCAGCCAGCCGGATCGCTGCGGGAGGTGTGACCCCGGGCTTCTTACGCGCCTCTCCGCGCACGAAGCCGCGTGCCGCGGTCGACCGCTTCGGTCGCCAGCCCGAGCCATACCGATCCCCACAGCACGTGAGCGGTCGGGAGCATGGTCCGGCGCGAGATCACGTCGAACGAGTCAGGCAGGATCATCTTCACATCGCCCTCGGCCACCAGCTTGAACCCGAGGCTGCAAGTGCCCCGGAATCCAAGGGTGTCCCACTCGCCGCTCGGCTCCAGGCTCAGTCCCGGCGGTTCACACAGCACGAGCACCTGGTCGTTCGGCGCGCTGTCCGCGTCCCGGCGTGCGGTCGCAAGGACGGCGTCGGAGCTCGCTCCATACGAGATGACCGGAGCGTTCTTCTCCAACCGGAAACGATCTTCTGTGCGTTCCACAGCGCAACCGCTCGTGCGGGTGTCCCCGCCGATCCCGGCCTCGGTGGTGGCTGACGCGAGAAGCGTCTGGTTGACCGTCAGATCTCTCAGGTAATCGCGGAAGAAGTCGGTGTGCCCGTGACGCACCAGGCAAGCGACCTGGATCTGATGCATCGCGTAGATCATCGCCGTGGAGGCACAATGGTGGCCGAGCGCCGTGACAGCTGCAGCGACTTCGCTCATGGTGGCACCTGGCCCACCCAGCTCCGTCGGGACGAGCACCCCGAGCAGCCTTTCGCCTTTCAGGGCGCTCATCGCCTCGGCCGGGAAGCGCGCCTGCCTGTCGACCTCGTCGGCGTACGGGGCCGCGACCTTCTCGGCTATCGATGCTGCTTTTTGGGCAATGCTCGTTTGCTGTTCCACGGCAGTCACGTCAAGCCACCTTGTCAGTTGTCACAGACGGCCACGACGACGGCTGCCGCCATGCCCGCCTCGTGTGTGAGGCTGAGCGCCAGGTGGCGCACGCCCGCAGCTTCGGCCATCTCGGCTGCCGTTCCTGACAGCTCGATCTCGCACCAACCGTCGGGATGCCTGCGCACCTGGATTGATCTGTAATCGGGTTGGGCCTGCCTCGGCCTTAGCACTTTGATGGTCGCTTCCTTCGCAGCGAAGCGAGCGGCGAGCCCGGTCGAGGCCAGGCCGTCGTCGCGAGAACAGCTCTCGATCTCGTGTGTCGTGAAGATGCGCCTGATGTAGCGATCCCCGAACCGGGCGACCGAGTCCTCAACTTCAGCGACGCTGGTCAGGTCCAGACCGACCCTCAGCCCCGCCTGCGATCGATTCACGGACTCCTCCCACATACGGGTGCAAACTTAAGGCGGCTACGCACGTTGCGTCCGCAGCGGAGCCACCGGAACGTTCTATACCTGATCGTTCTATCGGAAAGTCTCAGCAATTTTTAAGCAGTGGTTCCCCCTTTGGGGAGTAGTTCGCCGGCTCCGCCCGCTCGATGAGCCGGCGCTTCGGCCGGGCCCGCCCTCCTCGGACATGTCCAGGCCCACCTGCAACTGCACCACATCAGCACCACAAGCATCATCAGCCACATAGGCAACACGTCCCATAGGAGCCCCAAAAGAACCGGTACCCCGGGGCGGCTGACGCTCCTGGTCGGGGCCCGGGCGCACCCGCGTTTGTGCTGGTCGACGGCTGACAGGCGGGGGAAAGGCCGGTCCGGTCGGGGTTAATAGGCCCTGACCACGGCACTTGCCGTTGGCCAAATGTTGATTCAACATAGTGCCGACGGTGAGGTTTGTCGTTCACAATCGTTGTCGTGGCTGTGTGGTTAGGAACCGCAAAGCCTGAGTTACCCAAAGCACTCCATTGGCGGATGGTCCGGTCTAAAGGCCGTTGCCCGCTAATGGCACGGGACGCAAGCCTCGTGGGCCAGCGGCGGGGGGGACGAAGCGTTCGGTTCGCATCGACGTGGTCGACAAGCGGGGGCGTCGCATAAAAGAGCGGAGGGTGAGGACGATGAGGGGGTTCAGGAACTCGGCGGTCACGCGCCCGTGTTCGGTGGCGGGCCGGCCCGTGTCTTCAAGGATCTCGCCATCATGATCGTCGACATTGACGACAGGACAGGCGCGTCCGGGGTCGTCCACCGTCTCGACGAGTCCTCGTCCAAGGTCACGACGCTCCGTCCCGTGACCGACATCTCGAGCCGCGTCGCCGCCTCGCGGCTGCTGACCGGGGACGAAAGCTCCCCTCAGGTGGACCCGGCCTCAGCGGAGGCGCACGAGTCCACGTCGGTGCCCCGGGTCAAGCGTACGAGTAGCGGCAACTGGTTGATGGCCGCCGCCGACTTCGTTTCACTGACGGTTGCGACCGTCGCAGGTCTCGCTCTGCTCGCCGAGGTGTCGCGTCAACCGGCGAACTCGCTTCAGCGCTTCGGGGCGAACTTCTTGGATGATCTCGCGTTTCCCTTCGTCACTCTTCTTGCTCTCGCTCTTTACGGGCTGTACCAGCAGAGCAACAGGCGGTTCCGCAAGGAGTCGTTTGGGGATCTCGGCAGGATCGCCCACGCCATGGCGGTCGGGGGCTTTCTCACCCTCGGCGCCGGCGTGCTGATCCACCGCATCGACGGGGCCAGCGAGATCCACGCTGCCCAGCTTGCGTCCGTGGCCCTGATGGGCCTGATCCTCGTGCCTTTGGGCCGAGCGGGAGCGCGCAGGTTCCGGGTGTCGAACAAGGTGAACCGTGAGCGTGTCCTGATCGTCGGCACCGGCATGATGGTCGACCGGATCCGTGGGTATTTCGCCAGCGACCCGAACGTGGAGCTGGTCGGGGCGGTCGATGACGATCCGTTGCCGGGATCCTCGATCGTGGGCACCATCAACGACGTGCCGCGGCTCTGCAAGGAGCTCGACGTCGACCGGATCCTGATCGGTTTCTCACGCACCCATCCCGTTCACCTCGTCGAGCAGATGAGGCCGCTTCAGGGCAAGGTGGCGATCTCGATAGTTCCCCGCTACTTCGAGCTGCTTTCGTGGCGGTCGCAGGTGGACGACCTCTGCGGATTGCCGATGATCGACGTTGCGCCGCCGGCACTGAGCATGTCGGCCAGGATCGTGAAGCGGACCGTCGACGTGGCGGTGGCATCGGCCGGGTTGGTCTTCTTGTCGCCGGTCCTGCTCGTTTCGGCTGTGGCCATCAAGGTGAGCTCGCCAGGACCGGTGCTGTTCCGTCAACAGAGAGTGGGACGCGGCGGACGGCCGTTCACGATCTTCAAGCTCCGCACGATGCACATGAACGCTGAGGACGTACGCCACGAGCTGGCCGACGTGAACGAGTCTGACGGCTTGTTCAAGATCAGGGAGGACCCTCGGATCCACAGGTTCGGCCGCTTCCTTCGCCGTACGAGCCTCGACGAGATCCCTCAGCTTTTCAACGTGCTTCGCGGGGACATGGCCCTGGTGGGTCCCAGGCCTTTTGTCCTCGAGGAGTCAGAGCGGATCGACGGGTGGGCGGCCCGCAGATTCGAGGTCCGGCCAGGGCTGACCGGCCTGTGGCAGGTCTCGGGACGGAGCAACCTCAACTTCGACGAGCTTCGGCGCCTGGACTACCTCTACGTGGCTTCGTGGTCCCTCAAATGGGACCTGAGGATCATGTGGCACACGCCGGCGTGCGTTTTTCAGAGCCGCGGCGCCTACTGACCCGAGGGCTGACGAAGCCGGGGACGGCCTGCTCGGATTTCCCTCGGGGAAGCCCGTCTCGCTCCGGACGCCGTGCGCATGACGTCACCTCCGGGCATGATTGACCCGCGCTTCGAGGTCGGTCATGAGGGCAGGGGTGTCAAGATCGGGCCGGATCCAGACGATGAGATCATCGGGTCCGCCGCCGTGCCCGGAGTCGTGACGCCTCGCTCCGAGTGCGACGGTGGACCCGCCAAGGGGCCCGCGATGGACAAGGTGACAGGGGCTTCAGGAGGAGAGATGGGCGTGGACGAGCAGATCAGGAAGGTGCTGGCCGAGCATGCAAGGCTCCCGGTCGACGTCGCGACCCTCGATGACCATGCCGACCTCTTCCAGGCCGGGATGACGTCGCACGCCAGCGTCAATGTGATGCTCGCTCTCGAAGAGGCGTTCGACGTGGAGTTTCCCGAGAGCATGCTTCGCAAGGCCACCTTCGAGTCTGTCGCGGCGATACGTTCGGCCCTCTCGGACCTGTCCCAGATAGCCGTCTGAGCCGTGGACGCCGAGACGCAGCTCGCTGAGCCGGTGGATGTCGGATCTGATCCGGACGCTTACGCCGCGTTCCGCTCCGAGCTCTTCGGCGCAGGCCTGCTCGTCGAGACGGGCGTGGACGGGGTCTACGCCAAGTCGTCCGTCTACGAAGGCGTCGTGGCCGCCCTCGACCGTCTCATAACGTCGTCGATGGTCGACCAGCCCGCAGAGGTCCTCTCCTTTCCACCCGTTCTCGCCAGGTGGGTCTTCGACAAGACCGATTACCTGAAGTCGTTCCCTGACCTGATGGGTTCGGTGCACACTTTCAGGGGCACCGATCGCCAGCATGCCGAGCTGATCTCGCGTGCGGAGTCGGGCGGCGACTGGCCGGCGTGCCTGGTGCCCGCCGAGGTCGTCCTGTGCTCCGCCACGTGCCATCCCGTGTATCCGCTTTGCTCCGGTTCGCTTCCCGAGGGTGGCCGTCGCTTCGAGGTGAACGGCTACTGCTTCCGGTGCGAACCCAGCGTCGACCCCACCCGGATGCAGGCGTTCCGCATGCACGAGTACGTCTATGTGGGCGAGCCCGACCGGGCTCAGGGTCACAGGGACGCGGGACTCGGGCGCGGGCTCGAGCTGCTCGGCCGGCTCGGTCTCGACGTCGAAGCCGTTCCTGCGAACGACCCCTTCTTCGGACGTCTCGGGACCATGCTGGCCGCCAACCAACTCGACGAGGCTCTCAAGATGGAGATCGTCACTCCCGTGTGTTCTACCGAGCGTCCGACGGCGATCATGTCCGCCAATTGTCACCGGGACCATTTCGGTATTCCCTTCGGCATCAGTGACTCGTCTGGCGGAACCGCTCACAGCGCCTGTGTGGCGTTCGGGGTTGACCGTGTGACTCTCGCGCTCTTGAAGACCCACGGGCTCGATCCGACCAGCTGGCCCCAGGGTGTGCGCGCCATGCTCTGGGCGTGATTCCCGGCGCCTGACTCCGGCTCAGCCCGCTCGATCCGAACCGCATTTGCCGTGCCGGTCGACCTCTTTTCGGCATTGTCGTGGGAATGCCGTCCTGCCGAACCTGGCTCGGCGTCGGGTCCCGATGACCTGGTCGCATTAGAGAACTTCGGGTGGCGGCCGGCCCAGGTACCCGGCACTGCTGCCGGGGCTCTCAGGTCTGCAGGAGAAGACCCGGACTCCACGAATTTCGATGCTTTCGACTGGTGGTTCCACAGTCGTTTCGAACGTCCGGCCGCTCGGGGTCCGTACGTGATCGAGTTCGCAGGCCTCGCGACCATTGCAGACGTCTGGCTCAACGACCGTCATGTGCTCCACGCGGAGAACATGTTCCGTTCCTATGAGGTCGAAACCGACTGGTTCGCTGAGCAGAACGACTTCTGGATCCGGTTCGCATCTCTAGACGTTGCGCTCGAAGGCCGTAAGAAGCGCCCGCGCTGGAAGACGTATCTGGTGGCGCACCAGAACCTGAGGTTCGTGCGAACGACGCTTCTCGGGCGGATGCGCGGCTGGGCCGTGACGCCGGCTCCGGTCGGGCCGTACAGGCCTGTGAAGCTCTTCGCCGCCCATGAGCCCCGTCTGGTGCGACGGCAGATATTCACGTCCGTGGAGGACCGAGACGGACTCGTGCGTGTCGAGCTGACCGTGCGCGGCATTCCCAAGACTGCGAACGCAAAGCTTCGGGTCGAAGAATCAGAGGTCGCTCTGGATGTGAACGAGCACGAGGGCGATCTCGTGTTGAGGGGCGTGCTGAAGGTTGGCGCGATCGAGACCTGGTGGCCGCACACCCACGGTCCACAGCCCCTGTACCGAGCGAGCGTCGAGATCGACGGCGAGGTGTTCGACCTCGGCCGCATCGGGTTCCGGACGATAGAGCTCGACAGGTCGGACGGGGACTTCCGCCTGTCGGTGAACGGGGAGCCGATCTTTTGTCGCGGCGCCGTCTGGATGCCGGTGGACCCCGTGAGCCTCGCTCCGACGGTTGCCGATGTGCGCGCCACCCTGGAGCTGGCGAAGGCCGCCAACCTGAACCTCATCCGTCTGCCGGGCACAGGCGTCTACCAGGACGAGTCCTTCTGGGACGCCTGTGACGAGCTCGGGCTCCTCGTGTGGCAGGAATGCATGCTCGCGTTCAGCGACCCGCCCGACGAACCCTCATTCGTCTCCGAGCTCGAATCGGAGCTCGTGGAGCAATTCGAGCTCATCTCGGGAAGGCCGTCGCTGGCACTCGTCTGCGGAAGCCAGGAGATCGAGGAGCAGGCCGCGATGACCTCGATCCCGCGAGCTCGCTGGGACTTCCCAGTGCTCGAGCGGGTCATTCCCGATCTGGTCGACGAGCTTCTCCCCGGCGTTCCTTATGCGACGTCCAACCCGACCGGTGGCACCGTTCCGTACCAGATGAACGCGGGAGTGAGCCACTACTTCGGTATCGGGGGGTATCTGCGCCCCGTCGAGGACGCGAGGAGAGCAGGGGTCCGCTTCGCCTCGGAATGTCTGGCGTTCGCGACGCCACCGGAGCACCGGACCGTCGACGAGGAATGCGGCGGATCCCATCTTGCCGGGCACGACCCGGGCTGGAAGTTGGCAGTGCACCACGACGCCGGCCGCTCTTGGGATCTCGAGGACATGCAGGGCTTCTATGTCCGCCAGCTCTACGGAGTCGACCCTTTCGCCCTGCGATATCGCGACGCCGAGCTCGCACTCGACCTCGGACGTGCGACGGTCGCGACGCTGTTCGAAGTGGTGCTGAGCGAGTGGCGCAGGCCTGGATCGACATGTTCGGGCGCGATAGTGCTCGCCTTGAGGGACCTGCGACCGGGGGCCGGTTGGGGTGTGATCGACAGCCTGGGAAGGCCGAAAGCTCCGTGGTACGCCCTGAAACGGGTGCTCGCGCCGGTGGGCCTCTTGCTGACCGACGAGGGGTTGAACGGTCTGGACCTGCACGTTGTCAACGACACGGCATCCGAGGTGGCCGGCACCGTCCGGGTCGACCTCTTCGTAAGAGGAGAGTTGATGGTCGAGTCCGCAGAGCAACGTGTCGTGGTAGCCGGGCGCTCGGCGACGACGATCGAGGTGACCGGGATGTTCGACGGCTTCAGAGACCTGTCGGGCGCTTTCTCGTTCACACCGCCGGCTCACGACGTCGTCTCGGCCACCTTCGTCACTGATTCAGGAACCGACGTGCCGGTCGTCGTCCACCAACCGGGGGGCGCAATGAGACCCATCGAATCCGACGTAGGCCTCCGAGCGCAGCTGGTTCCCACTGACGACGCGGGTTGGCTGCTCGAGATCGAGACCAAGCGGTTCGCCGAGTGGGTGGTGGTCGACGTGCCCGGCTACCGGCCCGACGACTCATGGTTCCACCTTCCTCCGGGTGCCAAGAGGAAGCTTCGGCTCCACCCCGAGATCCCTCAATTATCGGCGCAGTCGTCGCCTCTGTCCGGCGAGGTCAGAGCGTTGAACTCCGCCAGCTCTGCCCGGTTCGCCGCTCCGAATTGAGCCATTGCGGTCCTGGGAGTAGGTGAAGGACCGTGTCGATTATGAGAGTGGTGGCGACAGAGACGGCCAATCCGGCGACCACGTCTGTCAGGTAGTGCCATCGAAGGAGAATGAGGGTGACGCCCACGATCACGTCCAGCACAGCTCCAAGGACAAGGGCGACCCATCTCCACCTCGGCGGCACGGCCAGCACGAACACCGCGACCAGCGCGGCGACCGAGGTCATGTGACCTGACGGGTAGCTCAGGCTTCCTCCATACAGGCGTCCCACCGCCGGCTTAGCCAGGTATTCGGTGATCCCTATCGCGGCGGCGGGAGCCACCAGGCAGGTGATCGCTCTGCGGCGGTCCCACAGAAACGCAATGACGGCACAGATCACCACGACGGGAATCGCGAAGCGCGGCCGACCGAGGTCGGTGATGTACGCCAGCCAATGGACGCTGTACTCGACCGGAAGGATCCTGTCCGCCAGACGGTCCAATGGTGTCGGAGCCGGATACGAGGCGAAGTAGACACCTCCGATCGCGACCAACGCGTAGAGAGCTATGCCGATCAGCAGACGGAGCGCCGCGGAACGCCTTGCCGTATCCCTTCTAACGGGACCATTCTCCACGGAAGGCCCACCGGTTTGATCGTCCCGTTCCACGTAGGTTCCCGAAGCGGGATGCTGGGCGCTCGCAACAGGCGGCCACCAGGTCCTTGTGCCGCCTTGCTCAGGAAGCGACATGGGCTCCGCCTTCACGCGAGCCAGTCGGTTCTGCGTACCTCGGTGCGCTCTGGTGGGGTCCCATGTGTGGTGAGTGGCCGTTGCGATCGGTGTCCCCATCGCCTGGCCGGTGTGCGGGTGCAAAGTCGATTCTACGGGGGACGGGCGTCATCTCGACCCAAAGATGCCAACCCATCAGCCGACCTCCGGGCAGACCGTGGACAGGCAGTGGTGGTGCGTGCATGAACTCCTTGTGCACGCTCGCGATCTCGAAGTTCGGAAAGTCGCGTCTTACGTCTGCGATGTCGTAGACCCGCGCATACGGGTTGGCCGGTCCGTCGGTGTTCGCGTGGACGAACCTTTCTATTTGCAGATAGCTGGAAAGCCCTTCGCGCTCTGCGTTGCGAAGGTGGCCGCCGAGATGACCTCTTCGGACCGCGTTGCGGATAGGCCACGCTGCGATCAGTCCGGCTCGACGCAGGAACTTGATGGTAAGCAGGTAATTCAAGGATCTGCGCGCGTAGAGCATCACGACCAGGCGACCTCCTGGCCGGAGCACCCGGTGAATCTCAGCCTGGGCCTTCAGGATGTCCGGTACGTGGTGGAGGACGCCGTGTGAGAAGACGAGATCGAACGAGTCGTCGGGTGCCGGGATGTGAGTGGCCGAGCCGTGCCAGAGGTCGTCGTATTCGAGGCCCCGCAGTTCGAGACGGATCTGTACACGCCTCACCGACTCGTCTGTCAGGTCGAGGCCGGTCCAACGCGCTCCGCGGCGGATGAGCTGTTCGGACTCGGCTCCCTGGCCGAGCCCGATCTCGAGGACTTTCATGCCGGCAACGTCGAGTGCGTCGAGGCATGCGGGTATGTGCGACTCCAGCTTGTAGCGCGCGTCGTCGTAAGCCGTGAAAAAAGCCGAGAAATCCTCCCGGTAACGCTCTACCAGTCCTCCGATCATCTCGTCCCCGCAGGGATGTGACTCCCAGAATCCGGCGATGTCGGTCTCGTCCACATCGGAACGGCTCGACTCGCGATCAGGTCCGTGGCCCACGCGATCCGTCGGTGTTCGGCTCTGCTGCTTTCGGCGGCCCCAACCGGGTGTGAAATTTGCAGTGCCGGCGGTCTCTCCGGCCGGTGCCGCCGAGCCGTTCAGCTCGATCCAGACAGGATGCTCGATCGCAAACCGGTATATCGCCTCGAGCTGCGCGATGTTCTTGGCCGGTTCGAACCGCTGCTCATAGGTGCGGCGCGCTTCGCGCCCGAGGGCGTCCCACCGCTCTGGCTCCCGCTCGACTTCGCCCAGGAGCCGGGCCAGGGTGTCGACGTCGCCCGGCGGGAACAGCACGCCGTCCACGCCGTCGGTGATCAATTCCGGGAAGGCCCCGTGAGCGGTGGCGATGGAAGGCACTGACGCTGACATCGCCTCTGCCACCACAAGTCCGAATGTCTCAAGCCATTGGGAAGGTACGACCGCTGCGCGGGCCCGCGCGAGCAGTGACATGCACGCATCGCGGTCGAGCAGTCCCGCGGCCTCGACCGACGGCCTGCTCCGGGCCCAGTTGCGCACTTCGTCTTCGAGTGGGCCGCCTCCCGCTATGACGAGCTTCAGCCCGTTCGAGGCCAAGCGGTCCCAGGCCTGCATCAACAGGGGCAATCCCTTTTCCTCGTTCAGCCGTCCGAGATACACGACCAGAGGCTCGGAGGTCCCTTCGGTTCCCATCGAGTAGACGAGATTGTGTTTGACGAAGGAGCGCTGTTTCGGAAGTTCGAGGCTCGAGAAGAGGTCTCGCTGCGACGCGGAGATGAACACGTATGCGGATGGAAGTGTCTGCCAGGTCCCCTTGGTCGCGACATCAGCGACTGCGAGAGGGATGGTCGCAGCAGCGGAGTCCCGGTAGCACCCGTGACGGATCGAGGGAAGGGGCGCCCGCCCCAGACAGTCCCTGCATATCTTGCCGTCGCGGAAAAGGTCGCCGCTCGGGCAGATCTGCCGGTAGTTGTGGAGAGTCACGACCGCAGGTACGAGATGCCGTCGGCAGGCGTGCAACACCGACGGGCTGATCATCGGGAAGAGGTTGTGGACGTGGACGACATCTGGTTTGAAAGATCCGAGGACCCGGCTCATGTCGCGGGCGGCTTTCGGGCTCCAGACGACCTGGGCCGGGATGAGCAACTTCTGACGCAGCGAGAAATCCTCGATGTCGTCGCTCACGCGCTCGAAGTGCTCCACTTCGTGGCCGGCCCGCAAAAGGGCCTGGGTCTCCTGGTCGACGACTCGGTTCTCACCGCTCGGAGAGCACGAACGGTACCGGTTGTGGACCACCAGAACCCTCACACCACCAGCTCCGTCTGTGTCGCTAACAGCCTGGGTGCGGTCGGCAGGAGCAGAGATGCCGCGACCGTCAGGTCGAGCATGTACGTGGACGCATCGCCGAGACCGGTTTCGGTCAACGACGCGATAAGGCAGTAAACAAGTAGGAAGAGAGCTACCGCACGTGCCGGCCCTCGCGGCCTGAACGCAGCAATCAGAAGCAGCGACAGCATGAGGATCCCGCAGAGCGCGTCACCGAGCAGTCCCTGGCCCTGGTAGACCGCAAGCCAACTGTTGTCGATCGGAAGCCCGTTGAACGAATCGTTGGACAGGCCTTGCCCGAAGATGATGTTGTCGACAGGGCGAGGGGCCCTGACGAGCTCGCCCCACACGACCGTTCGACCGGTGAGCTGGCTTATCTCCTGCGTGCTCTGACCTCTGCTGAACCAGTGGGTGAGGGCGGGTAGAAGCACGACACCAGAGAGGAGCAGGACGACAAGAACGATTCCGAAGACGTTGCGTACCCTCTTGCGACCGCCGAATAGGCTGAGCCCCGCCACGAGGATCCCGGCGAGCAAAGCGATCAACGCGGTGCGCGTATGGGTGAGCACGATTATCGCCACGCTTCCGCAGAACATGACGATAGCGGTGTTCCGTCGGACCACCCCTGCGAACCAGAGGACCGCGATCATGCCGGCGGTGACCGCGGCATAGTGCGCAACCTGAGTGGCGGGGATCGGCCAGATCGTACCGCCGAGACGGCCCTGGAACGAGAACGCCTTGCCAGGTGCGATCGCAAATCCCAACAGCACCGATCCGAGTACGACGCCGAGAGCGCGGAGCTGGCAACGGAGCAGGAACATGTCGCGCCGTCCCCACCACGGGGTAAGGAGCCAGAGCGTCGCGACGAACACGACCAGCCTGATGGCGCGGTAGTCCGAGCCGATGACGCTCACCTCGTCCCTGATGCTCACCATGAGTGCCGCTGCGGCGATCACGGTCGACAAGACGAGGAAGGTGTTGGGCCGCACCACGAGCTTGCGGTTGACCGCCAGTGCGAGCAGGAAAGCCAACGCAAGAGCGCTCTGGGTCATCAGCTTTCCCACGATCGACGGGATGTGGATCACCGTCTCGAGAGAGGTGTACGACATCACGTTGAAGAAGAGCAGTCCCCAGATGAACCCCACCCGGCGACGAGTCGCCCTGTCGGCAGGGACGGGCTCTGCCGAGCGCGACGGCGGTAGCCAGGTCGCGATCGGAGCTGCCGCGAGGGACTCCCTAGAGCTCGACGACATCGGGCTCAGTGGTGTTCGGCTGCGCCTGCGGCCGCGAAGGAGCTCTCCATCAGGTCGTCGAGATCGCCCTCGACCCTGTGAGAGCGCCGGCCCTTGACGGAGTAACCCAGGCTGTCGTCGTTCCGATCGGCACCTACCAGGATGCCTCCTTGAACAGACAGTCCGGCTGCCCGAAGCATCTCGCCGGTCGCGTAAACCGTGGGGGCGTTCGATCGACCAGCGGTGACGACGACGACCGCCTCATCTGCTACCGGGCGCAGATGGTCCGCTCCGATGCCGGGATCGAGCGTGGCGAGCACCAGCACGACTTGAGGAGTGGTCCATGACGGCCCGGCAGCGTCGTCGGTGTGGATGTCCGGGGAGGGCATCTCGACCCCCAGGTCGTCCTCTGGAGGAACCGAGACGAGGACGGGGACCCACGCCCCTTTCACGAACACGATGCGCGTCTCGGACTTGGTCACTCCGAGGAGCTCGCCCAGAACGCGCCCCGGCGACAGGTCCACGACCATTACCCGGCTTCCCTCGAACACCGCCAGTCTGCCGGCGAGGATCGCGAGACTGAGGGCAGAGGCCTCGAGGCTGTCAACCGAGACCACGGCCAGCCTTTTCGGGCTCGGGCCGGCCTGCACTACCGACCGCAGTCGCCGGGACATGAGCTCGACTGCCTTGCCGGGATTGCTGAGCCGGCGGCGCAGCCGCCGTTTGCGCATCACCCTCATCCGCCCGACCTTGCCGACGCTCAGCTCTACAGGGGCGCCAAGCGCCGCTGCGACCTCGTCCCGTCGGCGGATCCGGTCCGAGACGATCGCCCAGACAGCGACGATCCCGAGACCGAGCGCGATCCCCGCGACCAGACCAGATGCGCCGTCTGCGAGGAATACCTTCGTGGTGGAGTGCGTGATCGCAGTGCCGCTGCCTGCCACATAGCTCTGGCCGACCTCGGTTGTGAGGATCAGAGTGTCGGCCTGGATGGTCTGGCTCAAGGAGCTCGCTTCGTTCTGATAGGCCACCTTCTGATTGGCCGGCGTTCCAGGAGCGTTGGCCTTCGCGGTAAAGGATGACTCCAGCTCCGTCAGATTCTTGACGACGGCGTTGCTCTGTTTCGTCAGGATGCCCGCCCTGAACGCCAGGAACTCGTTGTCCAAAGTGTTGACGCGGGTGACGGCTTCGGACGGCGTGGGGGCGCTGAAAGTGACCTGGAGCACCTCGTCTGTGAGAGCGACACCCGAATACTCGCCCGTGAGCTTCTGGGCGCTGGTGTTCAACTTGAGGTCATTGATCACTTTCTGAGCAACGGCCTCACTCTCGAGTAGGGCGACATCCGTGGCCATGTCGCGCGTCGGGTCGTCGTTCGGGTTCGAGACCATCAGGAGTGTCGACTGCGCGGTGTACTTGCTCGGTATGACGAGGTGGAGCGACGTCCCGACGAGGAGGCCTACGACGGCCATCGTCATCCAGAGCCACTTCCTCCGTGAGAACGCCTTGAAGACGTAGCGGAGGCTCACGAATTGGCCGAGGTAGCGCCGTGATGGCTGGGATTCGCCTCCTGGGCCACCCGTGGGCTCGTCGACGGGTACGAATTCGCTCATCTGTTTGTACTCCTGAGTGCGGCGAGCTGCCGCGGGCCGTTCGGACCCATCACCCGTCGCGCGTGTTGCTGACCCGACGTGTTGTCTGAACGTTCGGGATCGCAGACGACCACTCCTGCGAGCGGTTGTCCGTGGTGCTCGGAAGCGAGGGCCACCACTTCGAGGTCCTCCGGTGTGGCGAATCCCGAGGACACGACGAGGATCGAGATTTGCCGACGGTCCGATGGCGACCGAACCGTGCTTTCGTCGGCCACGTCGAGCGTGACCGGGTCGACGACCTCGACGGTCACTGTGAGAGAGACCCCCTCGGGCGACTTCGCCGGAGTGGAGGCGAACGTAAGCAGGTTGGGCCTGGGAGCCGCAAGGTCGAGCGGGTCGCGCGCCGCACAGGCGATCGAGAGCTGTTGTGTCGACGCACTCGATCCGTCGACGACCAGCGCTACCGGGAGCCCCAGGCTGGCTGCGAAGGCCGGCAGCTCTGTGATGGCGACGACCGCCTTTCCGTCACCAGCGAGCACGATCGCGGATACGTCGACAGCTTCGTGGTGCACCGATGAGCCGTTCTGGCCGGCTCCGTTCTGGGCTGCTCCGTTCTGGGAGTGCATTGTTTCCGGGCGGGAGCCGAGTTTGTGGACATCCAGCTCGTCCAGAAGCCTCCGCAGGTTGGCCTTGTCGCTGACGCTAGGACGGAAGTTCTCGAGGACCTCCAACAGGTCTTCGCTCTTGAAGGCCTTGGACGGGGTCAACGACGCGAGCACAGCTGCACCTGAAGCTCGGGCGATCTCGTCGCGCCGTCGCAGCCTCCGGTCCTTACGGCCCACTGCGAACGCCGCGCACACACCGACGAGGAGACCGACGGCGAGCCCGATGAGTCCGAACTCGGGGATGCGGAGGACGGACGGCTTGATCGCAGAAGTCGCACTCTGGATGACGCTGCCCCCGGAGTTAGATGCGTCGCCGTCGAGCTGGGCGAGAGCGAGATCGTTGCTCACAACCCTGGCCTGCGAACTCGCGTCGCCCTCTGCCTGAGTCAGCGAGTTGATGAGGGACTGCTCACTCGCGGCTGCGGGTCCTGTGGGGTCGGAGGTGAGTATCCCCTGGTCTCTGGTGATCTCCGCCTTGTAGTCCGCAATCTCGGCCGCAAGCTGTTGCGACTCCGATGTCAGTTGCTGGGCCTCTCCGGTTTCGAGTGCCGAGTTCTCACCCGACAGGTAGGAGACAAATTTGCTGGCGACTTCGTTGGCGAGCTTTTCCGCTTGGGCGGCGTTGGGCGCCTTTGCAACGATCTGCACGAGGTCGTCGGTCGGAGCCGAAGCGCTCACACGGTGCTGGAGGGTCGAGAAAGGAAGCTTGATACCGATCGCACTTGCGGCGGGGGTCAATATGAGCGGGCTCGTGACGATGTCGACCTCTGTCTGGGTGTCAGCACGTCGGAACACCCGTCGAGCTGTAAGGGGCGGGTGGAAGGAGAACGAGCGCCTTTGCCGACACGAGGTCGGACTGCGCGGCCCCGTAACCAATTCCCAACAGCAGCCCAACGAGAGCGATCACGAGGACGATGCGCCGGTGGCGCAGGACCACCCGCAGGGTGTCCCTGAGACTGAGAACTTGTTCGTCCACCTCGTTCTCCTTTGGAGACCAGAGCGTCGCCAGTCGGTCAGTTCGGTCTATTGCCCCGAGGGTATGTGTCGGGTCGCACGGGCCGTGCCCGCCGTGACCGCCCCCAATAGCCCCCGCTGCGTTCTGACCTGCACTTGTGGCTTGGCTTGGTCCGTGTTCGAGAACCGGCACCGAGACGCACGAGACGGACCTCTTCAGTTGCCGGATCGGGCCTGGTTGGCCCTGTCCGACAGATCGGCAAGTTTACCCGAATTCGACCGCGATCGGGGTGTCGTTGTTGCGAATTTGATCTACCGATGACGTGCTGCAGGGACCGTCCTTGCCGGCCTGTTCGGAACTGAGCACCTGGTGGCGGGCCCTGCGCGTGAAGTACACGAGACCGGCGAGATTGGCCGCCGAGGTCACGATCGAAGCCGCGGCGGCTCCCGAGACCCCATTGGTCACAGCCAGGACACTGACCGCTGCAACCGAGACCACCAGGGTCGCGAGCTGGACATGGAAAAGCGACCGCGTGTTGCGCGTCGTCTTCAGGATCAGGATCAGCCCGAGGCCGATCGTGCTGATCATGAAACCGAGTGCGAACAGCTCCGAGGCGGGCCAGTAACGGCTGAACTCAGGCCCGTAGGTCCAACGAAGGAGCGTTCCTCCCATGACCACCACGGCGACCCCGACTATGGCGATGCTCGCCACGCCCGCAGCCGACACGACTATCGAAACCTTTCTCAAACCGCCCCAGCCCCGGTCGAGCAGAGCCCTTGACGCCTCGGGCAGGCCGATGCTTCCTCCGGCCTGGATGAGCACGAGAGCCGGGCCTTGAACGAGGGTCTGTGCGGCTCGAAGTGCTCCAAGTCCCGCCGGTCCGAGAATGAAGCCCGCGAGGAGGACGCTCGCCTGGGATGCCGACCAACCCAACACGGAGTTGCCTGCCAGCCACTTGCTCATGTGCCATCTGGAGCGGAGGCCCTTGATTCCCTCGTGAAGCGTCGGACGCACCTTGAATTGCCAGAGCCCGAAGAACGCCCCAGCGGCGGCCCCTGCGCCCCATGACGCGATCACCAGGACCACCGAGTGGACCCCACTCACCGCCACGGTAACGAAGCAGGCGGCCTGAACGATGTTGAACACCGTGTCGTTCGCGAGCGCCCTCCCGGGCTCGCGGCGCATGAATCCGGTCCAGCGCCAGTAATCCTGGACCAGCAAGAACGGCAACCACGGGACGACGGCGATCATCGCGAGCCCGAACGTGCGCTGCCCGAACATGTAAAGCGGGATGCCGACGACGAGGATGCAGACGGCGGCTGCCAGCGCCAGGACCACTTCGGAGGCGAACCCCCGCCTCAATCTGGCGGGAGCGTTGGGCAGGATGACGTCGTTTTCGATCGCCATCGGGTCGGTCACGAGTGATCGGTGCAGTGCGGCCAGAATCAGCCAACAGCCGTAAGCGAGGGAGAACCCTCCGAGACCGGCGGGCCCCGAGATCCGCGCGACAGCGACACCCACGACGAAGTTCGAAGCTGACGAGAAACCCTGGTCGATCGTCGTGAGAAGGGCCCTTTGAGGAGCCGTCCTCACGGATCGATGCCCCTCGGTAGAGCTGAGGTGGGGAAGTGGCCCTGGCGAAGAGGGGTCGGTCCTTGTCATGGCGGTCCGCCCGAGCCGTGCGTGACCGAACCTTCTGGCGCCGTATGGCGTGATCCACCGAACAAGAGTTGCTCGAGCTCCGGGCCGACGACTGCCGCGTCGAAACAGCTCTCGTATCGTGCACGCGCCAGTGCCCCGAGGCTCTTCATCGTCGTTTCGTCTTCGAGCAGGTTGATCAGTATCGAGCGCGGCGCTGTCAGGATCGTCGACAGGCCAGAAGAGGCCCTCTCGGCCCGGCTCGAAGAGTTCCGGGATCCCTCCGACGGCGCCTGCGATGACCGGCAGCTCGCATGCCATCGCCTCGATGATCGCCATACAAAGGCTCTCTCTCAACGAGGAGTGCACATAGGCCCTGTAGCGCGGGAGCAGTGACCTGACGTCGGACCTGGCGCCGAGAAACCTCACCTGCCCTTCTAGCCCGAGCGACTTGGAGAGCCTGTCGAGCGGCCTTCTGCAGGGACCGTCCCCGATCAGGTCCAGGGTGTACCGGTGCCCTTTTTTTTGTGCGACGTCCAAGACGCGTAGGAGGTATTCGTGGTTCTTCGCTATCTCGAGACCTCCCACCGTGACCAGATCGCCCGAAAAGCCCGTTCGCGGAGGGACAGAGGTCATAGAGACGAAATTCCTTATGACGGCCGACGGGATCCGGTCCAGGCCCTCCACGTGCGTTGCCATTCCCCTGCGGGCCGTCTCAGATACGTAGACGATCCCGTCGACGTTCGGCAGGACCCTCCTCTCCATGTCTGCGATCGCGCGGTATTCGCGGGATCCGGCCTTGAGCAACTTCTTGTCGACCCACTCGTCGGCCTGGGAGCCGTCTGAGTGGACGGCGACGACAACTCTCTGCGACGGATCGCGTCGAGCCTCGAGCGCGGCTCTCGCCGACAGGGCGCACTGCGCATAGACCACTGCCGGGCCGGGCAGCGACAGCTCACGCACGAGAGCACGCTTCAAAAAGACGTAGTGCCAGTACCGGTACCAGGCGATGCTCGCTGACCCGCTCAACTTGTGGATTGCCAGACGTGCACCGAAAACCGGGGTGCTAAGAGGGCCTCCCCATGAGTAGGGGGTGACAATCCGGGGCAGGTTGCCACCGGCTGCGAGGAACCTGAATACCTCGTTCAGATGCGTCTGCACGCCCGTGGTCCCGCTGGCGCGGCTGATCGTCGCGATTGCCACCCTGACAGCGTCGGCGTGTCGATCGCCGGCTGCGCTGCGTTCGGGGCAGTGGGGATCCTCGGCCATCACAGCCACGGACGGTTCCGGCAGGATGATGGGCTACACCGCGTGGTGTAGTCACTTGGCCACTTTACCCTTGCGCTTCAGCGAACCTTCTGTCCGCGGCGAGAAAGTGATCCGCGTGCGGAGCAAGGTGCTCCCGGGATTGCAGCGGCCCGCCCCCATCAATACGGACGTCGGCTCTAGAGAGCCGAAGCTTGAGGAGTACCAGCCGAGGATGGGCGCCGTCTCACCGCGGCGCACGGACCAGGAAAGTCCCTCGTCGAGCTCGAGCGTTGCAGACCATGTTCGAGCGCCGGTCTCCGTGTTCCACGAGAGAGATGCCGTTGTGCCTTCGACGACACAAGCGATCTCAGGTCCGAGATGCATCGCCGACCTGATGGCGTGCCGACCGGAAGTCTCGATGAGGTCCTGGATCTCGACCTTTCTGGCGCCCCTGTCGAGTCCGACGCGCCGTCGGTGCCGCGCCGGAGGGTCGAGCGACATGTAGCCGTCATGCTCCGCCGACCATGTCCTGACATCACCTGATTCGTCGAACTCCACTTCCACCCCGGTCGTCCGTGCATGGCGCAGCCAGAGGAACGGGCCGCCCGAGACGGATTGGTCGGTGGACGCGAGCTCGATGGTGTTGTGGGCGACTGTCGATCGGAAATAGCTCCGGAACTCGGGTTCGCCGTGGTAGCAGTAAGTGCCCGGGTCCACCAGGATCCCGGTGCCGCCGAACCGCAGTTCGACCGACAAGGCGTCAGCGTGTGCGTGGCCGGCGATGGAGAGGAAACCGTGAGGGCCGCCGTCGCACCGGCACCAGATCTCGGGTTCCCCCTTTGGGGCGCTGCGCAGCAGCGTCAAACCTGCATCGGGAAAGTGCGACGGACGGACAGGCGACCTGCCGCGCACGACGGGCGAACGCGTGTCGGCTCAGCGACCCGAGAAGCGTGCTCGTGACTCCCGGCTCGACGGGGGGCCACCACGTGGCTGCTCCGACGAGCTCCGAGCCGCAAGCGAGGAGCATCGACGAACGGTTCCCTCCCGGTGCGTCGAGTACCAGTGCTCTTCCCTCGTCGCTGTCTCCTTGGCGAGGGGGCTGAAGGTCTTCGTCGAGCACGGCCGCTTCGGCGTCGAGCATGCGTGCGATCAGCTCCCACGTGGTGGGGCTCAATGGATGACCGGCTGCATCCGCTTCGACTGCGCCCACGAGCGCGAGCTCGGTCACGAACCCGTGGTAGTCGCTCGCCTGTTCGCGGTTGAGGCCACTCGGAAATGTGTTCAGCTCGAGCTCGCGTTCGAGCAGCCGCGCCGAATCTTCACGCCAGCGCCGCGCTCGAGGCATACCAGGGAAAGGCGCAACTCGCGGCCAGCTGCCCTGCGGCCTCTGCGATCACGTGGTTGTTCGCCGACGATCCCCGACTGCGGAACTTCGACAGGTACTGCTGGTGCCATGCGACCTGCGCGAGCGCCAGCTCGTTGTCGTCGAACAGAGCGGACACTCCCGACCAACCGTCCAAGAGCCGCCTGATCCAGACGAAGCTGACGAGACGCAGCCCGACCTCGATCCCGCTCGTCCAATTCACCCCGGACAGAAACGGGTTCTCGCGCCACCACGACCTCAATTGCCTGTCCACGGTCCGCGCGTACACGTCGTCGTGCGTGGCGTACCAGGCAGCCGACAGGACTGTCAGGTGCTGCAGACGCGACAGCTCCCACACTTGTTTGACATTCCCGGTGACCGACTCCGAGCGGTGTTCTATGTCGAACGCGTACTCGCCTTGCGGTGCCCGCCTACCCGTAACCGGGTCGTAGAACCAATCGGGATCCGCCAGGTCTGACCTTTCGACTCCGAGCAGTGTCAGGTGACCCTTTAAGATCGCCTCCGCCTCGTTCGTGAGCGCCTCTTTTGCGGGTTGCGGGATCTCGTTCCCGGTGCCGTCGGGAAGAACAGACACCAGGGCCGGTCCGCGGCGGGGTTCGGGACACGAGACGGCCTGATTCGGCCGGACCTGGTGGCGTGCCCATGCGGACCGCCAAGCGGCGTCGCGCCCGCGCCATACCATCTCGCCGGCGGACATGCGGCGCAGGCGCCTCCAGTACCACTCGATCCGCTGGCGATTCAAACGGCCTCCGGTCTGCCGCTCGATTGGCTCGTCGCGACCGCCAGGGTCGCTCGTGTCGTTGTGGCGAGCGAATCGATGGAGATGGGCATCGGCGCGCCTGAACGCACAGAGGCGAGGAACGCCTCGAGTTGAGCGCGTTGGCCCTTGTCGACAGCTCCGAGGACACGGCTCACCCGCTTGCGCCTCCCGGACCAGACCGTCGAACGCCTGAAGTTGTCAAGGCGCGCAGTGCGGCCGGATGCCGCCACATCGAGAATCTCCTTGGGGTAACGCGGGTTCCCGTTGGTCACGTACGAGATGACCGCCACAGATCCGTCGGAGAACCGTAGGTTCACCTGCATGTCGTGAGCATCCTTCGACGACATGGAGTAGACGACGGTTGGGAGCGCGTCGAACCACCACGCGAGTGTGTCTATGAAATGGCCGCCCTCGCCGGCGAAGCGGGTCCCCTCCAGCTTCTCGTCTCCGTACCAGCTCTTGGCTCCAAGCGATCCGGCATTCACCGAGTAGCGGGCCACGGCCCCCGAGTGCGTGCCGAAACGAGAGCGCATCTCCACGAGCATCGGCGCGAAGCGACGGTTGAATCCGACCATGAGACGGTTGTTGCCGGTCTCGGCCACTGTCTCTAGGACCTGAACGAGTTGCTCCTCTGAAAGTGCGAGAGGTTTCTCGACGAAGACGGCCTTTCCCGCCCTGAGGGCACGACAGGTGAGATCGGCGTGAGAATGGTGTCGCGTTACGATGAAGATGGCGTCGAGCGCGTCGTCTGCGAGTACCGCTTCTGCGTCGGTGCTCGCGTCGGAGAACCCGAACCTTCGCTTGGCGTCCAGCGCGCTGAGCGACCTGTTGGTGGCCACGTGCCGGAGCACGACCCCTTCTTTCCCTACGAGGTGGGGAAGGAGCATCGATGAGGCGTAGTTCCCGGCCCCGATGAAGCCGACCGCGACTGTGCCGTCGCGCAGGCCCGGGCCTCGTGGCGAGGCAACCTTGGCGGTCCCGGCGGTGGCGGGCCGCGTGGTCGGCTTTCCGAGCCCGGCGCCAGCGGGTGCCGTCTCACCGGAGGCGCTGTCGGCGGGGTATTCGAATAGGAAGCCGACGCCGTGAAGGTCGCCCGTGCTCAGCCGGTCGTACACCTCGACGGCGCGGTCCACTTCGAAGGTGCCCGACACCAACGACTCGACATCGAGCTGGCCGCGTGCAAGCAGGTCCACGAAGCAGGCAAGGTTCCGCCGCTCCGTCCAACGCACGTACCCGGCCGGATAGTCGATGCCCTCCAGCTCGTAACGGTCGTCGTAGCGGCCGGGACCGTAGGACCTGGAGAAGCGTACGTCGAGCTCCTTGTCGTAATAGGCGTTCCAGGGCAGGTCGAGCCGGGTCTTGCCGATGTCGACCACGGTTGCGCGGTCCCTTGCGAGCCTCGCCGCCGCTTCCACCGGCCCGTTCGAAGTGCCTCCGGCCACGATGAGGATGTGATCGGCGCCCAGGCCGCCGGTCGCGTCGGATAGAAGCCTGGCGACGTGTTCGATGCCCTCGGGCTCAGGCGAAGCGCATCCCATTGCCCCTGCCTTCTCGGCCATCTTGCAGCGCTCCTCGACCATGTCGAGGCCCACGACACGTACCCCCGCTGCAACGAGGAGCTGCACGGCGAGCTGACCGACGAGTCCGAGCCCTATTACACAGGCGGTGTCTCCGAGTTGCGCCTCGCACCTCCTGACGCCTTGCATCGCTATCGCACCGACAGTCGCGAAGGCTGCAAGCTTGGGATCCACTCCACCGGGAACCGGGACGCAGAGATTCGTGGGCACCCAGTTGACCTCGGCGTGCAAGGCATGCTCGTTGCCGGCGCACGCGACGAGTTGTCCCGCGGTGAACTCCTCTGCTCCCGTTCCGACCTGCTCGACGACGCCGCATAGCGAATACCCGAGCGGCGTATACGCGTCGAGCTTCGTCATGACCTTCTTGTAAGCGGCCATCGGGCCTTGTTGGGTGACGGTGTCGACGACCTGACGGACCTGTTCCGGACGGGCGCGCGCCTTTCCGGCGAGCGAGAGCCTCGCCTCTTTCACCTTCATGACCTCGGTGCCCGTCGAGATGAGCGAGTAGAGCGACCGGACGAGCACACCACCGGGCCGCAATGACGGAGGTGGTACGTCGAGGACGGAAAGCTCGCCTGAGCGGTAATTCTGGGCGACCTGTTTCATCGGATCCTCCCGCGACCGTTCTTCGAACGCGCTGTTCCTTCGCGTACTTTCATCTCGTCGCCTCCCTCAGCTTCCGACGCCCAGGTTGGTCGCGTTACGCAGCCACAGCTCCAGGGTCAGAAGTTGCCAGATCTGCTTCGAACGGTCCTCGCGTCCCGACCGTTCCTCCTCTACGAGCTGCTCGAGCTCGCGGCGCCTCAGGAACCCTGTCGAGACAAGCTCTCCGTTCACAAGGACGTCGTCTACGACGGGGCGAAGCTCGTGGGCGACCCATGCTCTCAGGGGCGCGCTGAACGAAGCCTTCGGCCTGTTGACTATTTCGTCCGGAAGCCAGGCTTCGGCGGCTTGCTTGAGAGCGACCTTCTGACGTCTGTGGCGGATCTTGTCCGAGCCTTTGAGCGCAAAGGCGGCCCTCGCAACGACGGGGTCCACGAAAGGCACGCGCACCTCCGTGGATGCCGCCATGCTCGCCCGGTCGGTATATGCGAGGTTGAGGCCCGGCAGGAACATTCTCGCGTCGGCAAGGCACATGCGGTTCACGTGATCGTCGAACGGGGTGTCGTAGTAAATCTGCCTGTGCTCGTCTATGACGTCCTGCACGTAGGGCGCCAGGTCCGGGTTGAGCAGGGCCTCCAACTGCGGCGGGTCGTAGAGCGTGTAACTGCGCCGGAACGCCTCCTCCTCGGGCAGCTCGGCAAAGGTCAAGAAGCGTTTTGCCCAGCGGGCGTATCGCAGTCCGCGGCCTCGTGCGGTGACAGGGAGCACTCCCACGCCCTTGTGCACGCCGGCTCTCAAGCTCGAAGGAAGGGCCTGATACTTCGCCGCCATCACGCATGCAAGATGCTTGCGGTAACCCCCGAACAGCTCGTCTGCTCCCATACCCGAGAGAAGCACCTTGACGCCTGCTGCACGCGCGGCGTCGCACATGAGAAGTGTGTTGATCGCCGCGGGATCCCCGATGGGCTCGTCTAAGACGTCGACCATCCGCGGCAGGAGATCGACGATGTCAGGGGCGATCTCGATCTCGTGCAGCTCTATACCGAATTGTTTGGCGACCTTGCGTGCGTAGAGGGCATCGTCTGGCATGGCCTCGAGACGCTGGTCCTGCTCGCGGAAGCGGATCGTATAGGCGTCCATTCCGGGGTTGGCCCGCTTGGCGAGCACCGTCACGATGCTCGAGTCGAGGCCGCCGCTCAGGAAACTCGATACGGGGACGTCGGCGACCAGGTGGGCTCTCACCGACTCCTCGATCACACCGCGGAGATCCGCTGGATCCTCGTTCGATGCCTCACGCGCCAGCGCGGGAAGCGAGAAGTAGCGCTCCGTGCGTGGCTCCCCGTCGGCCGGGATCTCCATCCAGCACCCGGGGGGAAGCTTCTTCACACCGAGCAGCGAGCATCGTTGGTCCGGGACCCAGTAGTAGAGCATCGAGGCCACGAGGGTGCCGTGGTCGACCTCGAGCTCCTTGCCGACAGCAGATACGAGCGCCTTGAGCTCGGAAGCGAAGACCACCCCGTCCTGGCGCCGCATGCAGTACAGCGGCTTTATCCCGAGCGGGTCTCTCGCGAGGATGAGCTTCTTCGTCGACTCTTCGAACAACGCGAAGGCGAACATCCCGCGGAAACGGCGAAGTGCGTCCGGGCCGTACCGGCGCCAAGCCTCCAGGATCACCTCTGTGTCCGAGGTCGTGTTGAATCGCACCCCTGACGCTGCAAGCTCGGCTCTGATCTCCTTGTAGTTGTAGAGCTCACCGTTATAGGAGATTGTCAGCCCGTCTTTCGACAACGGTTGGTCAGCGGCCGCACTGAGGTCGATGATTGACAGCCGGCGATGTGCCAGTTGCACGCTCGCGGTCTCGTCCACGTACGAGTACAGACCGTCCGCGTCCGGACCGCGATGAGCGATCCGATCGTTCATGATCCGGACGAGGGTCTCTCCGTCAGTCTGCCCGTAGCAGCCTGCTATCCCGCACACAGGCGATCCTTCCCGTCAGGCTGAGCGAGCGACGCTGGAAGTGATTGGTCTGATCTCGCTTGCTTGCCGGGTCCCGATCAACCGGTGGTAGACGTCGATGTAAGCCTCGCGCTGGTGGTGCCATGCGAGCTCGTCTTCGACGCGGGTTCGCGCGATGATCGACATCTCCTTGCGGCGTCGTTCGTCGTCGAGCAGCTCGACGATCATGCGTGCGTAGTCCTCGATCTCGTTGGGCGTCGCATACACGGCCGCCTGCCCGGCGGAGACCCGGGTCTCGTGCAGGTCGAAGGCGACCAGAGGAAGGCCGAAGGCCATGTATTCCATCGTCTTGTTCATCGTCGACACGTCGTTCAGGGGGTTCTTCGGATCAGGGGACAACCCGATGTCGGCACTGGACAAGATCCGGGCCACCAGCTCGTCGGGTGCTCGGCCGGTGAACTCGACCGCGTCGGCCAGGCCCAGGGTGTCGCGCAGCTCGAGAAGCTCTTCGTAGCAGTCGCCCTTGCCGATGAGCGTGAAGGCGATGTCGTTGCGACCGAAACGGTGGATGATCGTGTCGGCCGCCCTGAGCACGATGTCCACTCCGTCCTGTGGCCCCATCACGCCAATGTAAGCCGCAAGATAGCGACGGCCCCTGCGAAGCGAAAGTTCCGGGTCACGCGCACGCAGACGGTCGGCATCGGGCCCTGTCCTCACAACGGTTACTTCCTCGGGACGTTTGTGCCCTCGCTCGAGAGCCTTGGCACGGTACGACTCGTTCGTGGACACGACATGATTCGCCGTGGCGAAGGTGCACCGCTCCATCGCGCGAAGCCCCCAGTACGCGGCACGCGGACCGTCGGGGAACCTCGACTCGAACAGCTCGGGGCAAAGGTCATGATGGTCGAACACGAACCGGCTGCGCCCGAGCGCGCGGAACACGAGCCCGAGGGGCCAGAAGATGTCAGGAGGGTTGCAGGCCTGCAGCACGTCGAACTTACGGTGCCGCCACACCTTGGCGACGAGCCATGCAGTTGCAGCGAACGAGTACACGTATTCGAGGAGGTATCCCAGCTTTCCGGCTCCGCCGGGGTATGGCCGGTACTTGTAGATCTCCACGCCGTCGATCCGCTGGCGGTCGGGGTCGTCTGTGCCCTTCGGGCACACGACGGAAACCTCGTACCCCTCGGAGCGCAGAGCCTGGCATTCGAGCCAGACCCGACGGTCGAACGGTACGGGAAGGTTCTGCACGATGATGCAGACATGCCCGTTTCGCGAGCCATTCACCATCCGACGCCCTCGTACCCAACGATTGCCTCGACGGTCCGACCCAGCCGGCCGATCAGGTCGATGATCCGTGGCGGGGGAGAGCTCTCGAGGGCTTCTATGACGCCTGGGTCCGCAGAGGAGACGACCGCCAGCTTCGCCTCCGCCAGGGCTTGGGCGGCGGTGTCCGACATGAACCGCTGCAGGTGCGGCAACCTCGACTCGACGAACTGGCGGTTGGTGCCGATGAGCTGAGAAGGCCTTACCACGGGGTCGTGGATCCTGATCTCGTAACCCTTCCCGACGAGCCTCTCCGCCAGCTCCACGTTCGGGCTCTCGCGAAGGTCGTCGCTCATCACCTTGAAGCTGAGCCCGAGCAGAGCGATGGTGTCGCCGGTCTTCGTACACGAGGTGATGCGGTTCACCACGTCCGACACAGTGATCTCGTTCGACGACATGGTGCCGCTCAGAAGAGGAAGTTCCACTCCGTTCATCCTGGCCAGGTGCAGCAGCTCGCGCAGGTCCTTTCCGAGGCACGGGCCTCCGAAGGCGAACCCCGGCCTCAGATAGCTGGGCGAGATGTTCAACTGGAGGTCGGAGCAGAACAGGTCCATGACCTGTCGCGAGTCGATCCCGAGTGGCCGGAAGACCCGCGAGATCTCGTTCGTGAACGAGACCTTCGCAGCATGGAAGGCGTTGCACGCGTACTTGAGAGCTTCCGCGGTCCGCGTGGGGACCACCTTCACCGGTACGTCCAAGAATCCGAGCAGTTCGGTCATGGCGTCCGCCACCTTGTCGTGCCGTGTCCCGACCACCGTGAAGGGAGGGGCGAAGAAATCCGCCACCCCGGAGCCCTCGCGTAGGAATTCGGGGCACATCGCAGCACCGAATCCCGAACCCGATTCGCCAAGGGCCTCTTCGAGGATCGGGGTCACCAGCTCGTCCACGGTGCCGGGAGGAACCGTGCTGCGGATGACCACACTGTGGAATCGCCCCTGAGCGTCCTCCGCCCCAAGCGCCTTGGCGATCTCCTCGACCGCCCTCTGCACGTAGTGAAGGTCGGTACTCCCGTTCGGGGCCGAAGGCGTGCCTACACACACGATCGACACTTCGGCACCGTCGACCGCCTCGTGTGCATTGGTGGTGGTTCGAAGCGTGCCACGCGCTGCCGTGTCCGAGACCAGCTGGTCGAGCCCCGGCTCGATTACCGGGCTGCGGCCTCCGGCGATCATTTCCACCTTGCCCGCGTCGACGTCGACGCCCATGATCTCGTGACCCCGCGACGCCAGGCACGCGGCAGTGACCGTCCCTACGTATCCCAGGCCGAATACCGCAACTCTCACGATCGAGTCTCCTCACGTGCGCGCTTGTCCGAGGGGCCATCCGCCCGGTGCCGCGTGGGCAAGACCGAGCCCTAAAGATAGGTCGTCGCCAAACCCGTCCATCTTTACGACTTTGGTGGCCGGCCCCTGCGTCGGCCTGCCTGTTTCAGGCAGGCCCGGGCGGGGGGTCGCAGGAAAGAAGCCGGGCCGCATTCAGGTTATAGAGCTTCCGGAGCACTTCGGGCCCGAGGCCCAGCCCGTAGACGTTCCAGCGTCCCTGCTCGGTCGACGGACCCGAGTCCGGGCAGTACCGGAAGTACTCGTCTTCGGTCTCGAACAGCCGGAAGTACACGCGGTAGACCTCGGGATCGATCGGGAAGACGTCAGCACCGAACAGGACCCTGTCCTGGTGGCGTTCCATCAGGCGCGCCGCCGCACGGGGCTGCCGGCCCAGGTCGGCCCGAGCTGCCGTGTCGATCCAAAAATTGGGGTGGTCATCGAGCATCCTCGAGACCCAGCTGAGGTTCTCGGCGAAGCAGCCCACATGCGCCCCGATGAACTGTGTCAGGGGGTTCCGGGCGATCACGGCTTCGAGGGACGTCATTATCTGCTGGCGAACACCCGGGCCGTGAGATGCGAGCGAGATCGACGGGTGTGCAAGGAGCTCCTCGAGACGCTCATTGTGCCTGTCCACCGGTTGGAAGAATGCGACCGGATCTGCGACGTGTATCAGGACCGGAAGGCCGAGGGCCCCGGCCGCCTCCCAAACGGGGCCGAGCAACGGGTCGTCAGGCAGGATCCTTCGCCCGTCCGCCATTGCGATGAGCCCGAGGTTCTTCCAGATCTTGAGGCCCCTTGCTCCCGCTGCATGAGACCTCTCCAGGGACCTGACCAGATCTTCCGGGCCCCCCTGCCCGTCAAGGACGTCGAGATCGAGCTGGCAGAAAGTGGCGAAGCGGCCCGGATGTGCTCGGTCGTAGCGGTCGAGGTTGGCCTCGAGCTCGTCTCCCCACCGGCCGTCCAGGTTGACGAGCATGAAGAGGTTGAGCTCGTCCATGGTCGCAAGCAGACGGCTCACATCCGGGGCCATCCAGCCTCCGTCGGGTGTCAACCACGTTCCGAGGTGCGTGTGCATCTCGATGACGGGGAACGCGGCCGACCGGACTCGATGCTCCTCGGTCACGAGATTGCTGACCGGGTCGTATTCCCTGAGTCTCGGACCCGGCTTTGCGATGTTGCGGAGGCGCTTGGCGGGCGGGACGAGCGTCCTCAGGAGCTTTCCTCGGCGATAGGGGCCTGACGAAGGGCCCGAGGGTGTATCCGTCGGCGGCATAGTCTCGTTATCTGTTTGCTGGTGTTCGGAACGTATCATTTGACCTCGCCGGCTCCCGGCGGAGGGGAGGCTCGAGGGAGTTGACCGCGACACCCGTTTGGTTCGGCCCACCCGATCGCCTCCTGTTCGGCTGGTTCCACACCCCTGACGGTGCCCGCGCGCGTGGTGGCGTTGTGCTCTGTGCGCCGCTCGGGCGCGATTACCTGCTTTCGCACTATGCGCTGAGACGGTACGCGCTCCGGTTGGAAGAAAGTGGATTCTGCGTCGTCCGCTTCGATTACGACGGCACGGGCGATTCCGTGGGCACGAGCGCGGATCCCGACCGCGTCGGCGCGTGGTTGGACGGGATCTCGCGAGCTGTCGGCCTTCTTCGCGACGCGGGAATCAGATGGGTCGCGCTCGCCGGAATGCGCTCCGGCGCGCTGCTGGCGGACGCCGCGGCGGTAAAGGACGGCTCGATCGACGCTCTTGTACTGATCGACCCCCTCCAGTCGGGCCGCTCGTTCGTTTCCGAGCAACGTGCAGCGGCTTCAATGTCCCTCGGAGTGCAAGCCAAGCGCGAGGACGGTTCAGTCGAGACTCCTGGCGTCGTGTACGACGAGCAGACGGTGGAGGATCTCAAGAAACTGCGTATCGGGAGCGGTGGTGGACCCTCAGCGAAGAGAGTTCTGGTCCTAACGCGTCGTGGGACGAGCGTCGACGGGGGACTTCGCGATCGACTGGGCGGAGACTCAGTCAGCTGGGGTGAAGTGACGGGTCAGGAAGACCTGGTGGATGCGGAGGCACCGAACCAACGTCTTCCGCTCGACGACATAGAGAAGGTCGCGGCGTGGGTGTCTGCGACCGCACCGCCAGATGAGGTCCCGGTGAAGGTCCCGAGGCGAGCAGGGGCTGTGGCGGTGGCAAACGGTCCTGACGGCAGAAGCGTCGTCGAGCGGCCTGTGGCTCTAGGTCCTGCTGGGCTGTTCGGGATCGTCACCGAGATTCCCGGCCGATCGTACGGGCCGACGATCATGTTCTTGAACGTCGCTACCGAACCCCATGTGGGTCCCGCCCGCCTGTGGGTGGAGCTCGCGCGCGAGTGGGCCGCCCGCGGGCTTCGGTCCGTGCGTGTGGACATGACGGGGCTGGGGGAAAGTCCCACTCGGCCCGGTGAGCCGGAATTCGTCATACGTTTGCCGGTCAATTTCGACGACGTGACAGACATCGCCAAGGCGGTGTCCCCTGATGACCCGTCCGACGTGGTGCTTGTGGGACTCTGCTCGTCGGCCTACCAGGCCCTCGACAGCGCCATGGGTCTGCATCCTCGCGGGGGTGGTCGCCCTGAACCCGGTGCTCACTTTCCAGCCTCCTGAGATGCTTTCTGGCAACCCGGTTCACGAGCGAAGGCGGGTCGCTCTGCCCCGGGGCAGTGTGATCCAACAGTTCAGCGGCGAAGGAGCGCTTTCAGGGCTCCGCAAGCGCTTTCCCGGCCTCGGCTGGCGGATAAGGACACTGATGGCGTTCGGCAGCCGCCCGGCTGTCTGGTTGAAGGAGCTGACCACCTCAGGAGTGGATCTGATGCTCGTGTGCGGAGACCGCGAAGCGTGTCCGATCCGTCAGGGTTCTTCCAATCGCGCTGACGTCGAAGCTCGTGGCCTCCGGGAATTTCAGATTCGAGTTCATTCCGGAGCTCGACCACGGCCTGCTGGTCGCGGCTCACCGCGACAGGATCAGGTACATGGTCACGGACCACTTGGTCACGCGATTCGCGAAGCAAGGCTCCTATGCAGAGCAGGCGCCCGACACGGACCTGCTTACCGGTTGAGCGTGCTCCCCGCGTCCTGCGGGTCGAAGTAGATCCCCGAGCCGTCTGCATTGTCTGTGTAGCCACCGGTCCATTGCGCCCAGGTGGCCGTCACGCCCTGGTCCGGACCCATGAACGACCACGGCCCTGTGTAGGTGTTGTCCGAGAAGTGGTTGTTCTGGTTGTCCGCTATGTCCTTCGGTACGACCCACGCTGTATAGGGGGCCGAGGTCCCGTACTCGCTGAACACCCCGTTGTACCCGCAGCCGTTAGAAGGCGTGCAATCGCTTCCGATGTCCGCGGGCTGGAAGTCGAATGTGTTGTCGGTGACATCGACATTCTGCGTCTTCCACCTGCAGTCACTGAACAGAGGGTTCGTGTCGATCCCCGGCGTCACGCAACTCGACGGGGTGGCCACCGTCGGGGCGACGAGCGTGCACAGGCTGCCGGCGTTGTCAGGTGAGTCCGGTCCGCAGAAGCGGTTGGAATTCTCCCAAAGAACCACGCCACCCCAGTTGTCGGTCAGGACGTTGCCCGTGATCGCCGCGTCGGTGCCGACCGGGTCAGGTGCACGTGAGTCGTACCCAGACTCCGAGATGTAGATGGCCGTGCCTGGGAAGCCGCCACCAAGCTGGGCCCCGCCTCCCCAGTCGTTGTCGACGATGGTGTTGTCCGCGATCAGGAAGTTGTAACTGATCTCGATCATCACTGCTTCAGCGAAGTTGCTCGAGATGTAGTTCCCTTCCACGGTGATCCCGCTGTTGTCGGTGTCCGCCCAGATACCTACGTTCTCGTTGTCGTGAACATAGTTGTCGAGCACCGAGATGTTGTATCCGTTCCAGAACTTGCCTCCACCGGAGCACCCGCAACCCGGGTCCTTCACTTCCCAGTTGTAGGTGTCGTTGTAGCTGATCTCGTTGTAGTCGAGAGTGACATTCTGGATGCCATCCGGTGCATACGAGCTGAACCCGTATTGCCCGTTCTTGGTGAGGCAGTTGTACTCCGAGACAGAGTTCGAGCCGAGACCCAGGCCGGCACCCGCGTTGTCCTGGATCGTGTTGTACTTGACCGTCCAACCGGAGCCCGAGTCGTGGTTGACGACGAATTCGTTCTGGTTGCCGCCCGCCTGCCCGAAGTTCTCGATGGTCAGGTACTCGATGGTGACATCGGTCGCCTGCTGAGTGAAGGCGTAGTCGTTGAGGTTCTGACCGTCTATGACAGCCCCGGGACCACCGATGTAGGTGTCTCCGTCGGACGGGATGATCTGGTTGTACTGGCCGTTGCCGAGCGTGTGGGTACCAGGGGCGAACCAGTACGTCGTGTTCGCCTTGTTGAGAGTCACGCTGGCGTTGTTGCCCGCAGGCACCGTCACGGCCCCGGCGGGCGGGCCCGAGGGCCCTGCAAGCACGCTCTGGTTGCCGCAGATCTCCACCGGCGGGGTGGGCGGAGCCCCTCCACCGCCACCCGGACTCGTGGTCGTGGTCGTCGGGTTCGTGGTCGTGGTTGTCGGGGCGGTCGTGGTGGTCGTCGGGGCCGTGGTCGTGGTGGTGGTCGGGTCCGTGGTCGTGGTTGTCGGATCTGTCGTGGTCGTGGTGGTGGGGTCAGTGTTCGCAGCGGCCGGTGTCAGGGCGATCGTGGCGGAGACAGGAGCGCTTTCGGGAACCGAAGGCGACCACTCGGCCGGAGAGCTTGGGTCGTTGCCCCAGGGGTTCTCGGTGGCGATCGCGGCCTGAGAATTGCCCGAGTTGTTGACCGAAGCACCGAGCAGTGCTCCAGGTGGGGCGGTCACGACAAGGTTCCAGGCGTTGCTGCCCTCTCCGAGCACCAGCATCGTGCCCTGCGTGGTCGTCTTGACGCTTGGTGAGACGGCACCGGCTTGCGCCGCAGAGGCGTTCACAGGGTTGGAGTTGCTGACCCCCGAGAAAGCCTCGGTGACCATCGAAACCTGCGTAGCCGGGCTGATCCGGACCTGGGGTTCGGCTTGCCCGACCGTTGCGACCGTCACGCAGGCCGCTAGCCGCGCTCCGTTCGCGTTCGAAGCGTCGAGCGTCTCGGTCCAGCCCGAGTCACAGCTGATGGAGGTGAAGGAATAGCTCTCTGCATAGCTGACCAGCACATCTCCGGGCTGGACGCCGTCGGGCAGCGTTGTGGACAGCGTGCCGGCCGAGCCCGATGCGTTCATCGTGGCCTGGCCGACCTGGGCGATCGCCTGCGCAGCGAGACATTGGAGGATGACACTGGTGGGGCCCTTGCCCGTGACAGTCAGGCTGCTGCCGCTACACGAGACCGTCATGGCGGTGTTGGGGGGCATCTGTTGCGTGGGCGTGTCGGCGTCCGACGCGTCGTTCACAGATGAGCTGGCTGCGGCCGGCCGGAGGGCGATCGTGCCTGCCACCGAGCTGCTGGGTGCCAGGTGCGGCCACGAGGCCGAAGTCGTCGGTCCTGAGGTGTCGGCGCTCTCGGTGGCGATGGCGGCCTGTGCGTTGCCCGAGTCGTTCAATGTGGCGCCGAGGCTCGATCCAGCCGGGGCCTGGGCGACGACCTGCCAGGCATCGCTGCCTTCACCGAATACCAGGAGGGTGCCCGCTGTGTCGGTCGTCACGCTCGGCGACGCCGTGCCTGAATCCGCGGCCGACGCGTCGACCGGAGCGGTCGAGCTCACCCCTGAGAACGCCATTGTGACCATGGTGACCTGCGTGGGGGGGCTGACGACGGCCTGAGGATCGGCTTCGCCTGCCGAGACGACAGTGGTGCAGGCGGCGAGACGGGTTCCCCCGCTGCTAGTGGTGTCGAACACCTCGGTCCAACCTGCCTTGCAGCTGATGGAGGTGAACGAGTAGCTCTCGATGTAGGCGACCAGCACGTCTCCGGCGGTCACGCCGGCCGGCAGGGTCGTGGAGGGTGACCCGCTATCACCGGAGGCGAACGTCGTGGCGTGCCCGACCGGCAACGGCACGGACGGTGCCTTGGTGAGGCAGTTCAGGTTGACGGTCGTGGCACTCGTGGATGTCGTCGTCAGGCTTGTGCCATCGCACGACACCTGCAGCGACGTCCCGGCAGACATCGTCCTGTTGAGAGCTCCCGATGAAGTGTCGTCCCGTACGATCGCGAACGAGACAAGCAGTGCGAGAGCAACTAGGACGGCAAGCAAGGGCGCACGTCGGTTTTCTCGCAGGACTCGCATGGTGTCGGCTCCGATCCCACATGCGGTGATTCCGCACCGTGATTAGTTGGCGGCTACCACGTTGATAGTTCATCGGCCTTGTTGCACCCACTATTTAGACAACCCCGTCGTCATCCAAACGTGTGTGCGTAGTTGCCGTAAACTGCCTGCCAGACGGTATTTTTTCCGCCTGGTTGCAAATCCACGGATCATCAATTCCGATTTGTTCCTGATATTTTCCTGGAAAATTGCCGATAATTCGGCTCCGGACATGAGGATGGATGACTCAACGGCCCGAGCTCGTCCGCGCGCGAACCTCGCGTCACTGAGCGTGGCGACAGGCGACGCGAATGACATGTCGCTGGGGGTGTCGTGAGTTGATGTCTGCACGCGATGACAGCCAGGACCCCGGTATGTGCACCGAAGGTTCGAAGCGTCGATGCTTCATCCTGGCTGTAGCGCGCAGTGTACTCATTCGAGTCGCGTCGTCCAGTGATCCCTCAGAATGACGAGGGACCTGCATTTCCGCGTAAAGCAAGGAAAACTGTTCACACCTCTGCGTGTCGAAGATGCGCGTATTGCACTGGCGATCGATGTGTGTGCGTAACGTTTGTGACACGCTTCTGTCGTGAGCGCGTCACATTCGTAGCAATTGCGCCGCACCGAACGGCGAGATCCGCTCCGGCCAGTGAAGTGCCGGATCCGCGAGTTGCTGAAGACGTTCGCTGTGTTGCGGATGTGAACGTTGGTGCTAACACCGCAAAACGTGAGTCCTCCCAGTGTGGGCGGTGTGGTGATCAACGCAACCTCAACGCAGATAGACGCTGAATGTCGTTTATGTGGCTTTTGTTACAAAAGTTGCTTATGTGACTTAAGCGTTCTTCGACCTTGCTCTGCAGTTTGCGGGCCCCTGTTCCGGCACGCGAAACGCGCCCGTTCCGTAATGCAGGAACGGGCGCGTTCGAGGCGATCTGGTGCGTGATCGCAAGCGCAGATGCGAGGCTCGCCCCCGGTCGGGGTCGTGCCTAGTGAAATGTCAGGACGCGGAGCTGTAACGGCGGCGCCTGCCCGCATACATCAGGACGCCACCGACCACGATGGCTCCCCCGCCGATGCCGGTCGGAATGAGCACGTTCGCTCCGGTGAAGGCCAGCGCCTGGGCCTGTGTCGTGGTCGCCGCCGCAGCCGGCCCGTCGGGTCGGGTGGACGCCGGCTTCCCACCTGCGCTCTTCGGCGTCGATGTGTGGCAACCCGTGTAGCAGCCGGCGGCGTAGGAAGTTGCTGGTGTCGCCGCCACGACCCCGGCGAGCGACAAGGTCATGACAACCCCGGTCCCGATCACACGAAGCTTCATCTGTCCACTCCACCTTTCAAACAGGCCGGTCCGGGTGTTACCCCGGACCGGTCTTGCCCCCCTTGACGCCGGTTCACCGGTTCGCCGAAGCGCAACCGCCCGCCGCTGTCCCCCGCTTCTTGTGGCGCTGGATACATCCTCCATCTTAAACCTCACTGGACGCCCTACTGAACATCAACATCGGACCAACATGCAGCTCAGGCGTCGCATCAGTGACTACGGCAACGAATGAATCACCATGAAACGCTCACCGGGGATGCGTCGGTGAAGTCCCTGCCCCGAAAAGACCAGCTCTCGGGTGGGATCCGAGCTGAAGGGACAACGGTCATCTCTCCATGTGCGCCCGGCATAACGAAGTGCACGGTCACGGTCTCGATGCGTCCGGCCTTCACGTCGATCGGCACCCCCAGAAGCCACACGGGCCCCTCAGCCCCCCAAGCGACGGGCGGCCCGGCAGCCCCCGTGGCGTAGAAACGAGAGCTCGCATCGGCGGGCAGGTTGACCGCGAGGAAGCCCACATACTCCCCGTAGACCGTCCCCAGACCGGGGTAGGGCCCGGCGATGTAGGGCGACTGCCCGGGCGGGGTCCGGTTCTCGAGCGTGACCGCCAGGCTCGCATTCGAGGCCCCGGCGACGGTGCTGATCGACAGGGAGCTGCTCACCGACAGGTACTGGTCGAGCTTGGTCCCGCTACGGCTCACCACCGCAGCCAGGAGCGAGTTGCTGGTGAGCTCACCTGAGACCCCCCCGGCCACCCAGGCGCTCTCGGCGGACGGTTGGCTGGACCACATCAGGATGTGGCGTCCCGAGGTCGCCTGCGACATTGCCGACGCAAGAGTCTTCAGGTCGAGGGAGCGGTCTTGGATCGCCTGGAGCGTGGCCTTTGCCAGGGAGCCCAGGAGGCTTTCACGTTGGAGCTGGGCTTCGGGACTGTAGAACGTGATGTCCTCGTACTCGTCGTGCATCAGGAGCCCGACGACGTTCGACGACGAGACTTCCCTGCCGCCCGTGAGCGTCACCGGACCCGTCACCTGGAGTAGCTGTTGCAAGGCCTCGACGTCGATTTCGATGACCCCATCGACCTGCTGATGTTTGACGGCCTGCCACATCGACACAGCTACAGGGCCGATCTCGTCGAAGTTCGGCGTCAGTCCCAGGTTCCTCCAGTCCTGCCCGGGATCTAACCACCCCCAGCGCGCCGCGAGATCGCCGGTCACGGGCACAGCCCCCTTCGGGACTTCGATGGAGCCGGTGTCCTCCAGGTTGCCCATCTTCACGTGGCCGTCGCTGAAGGTGAGGGTCCCGGCCTGGAGGAACATGCCTGAGCCCGCTCTCATCTCTGCGTTGTTCGCGACGAGCAACAGGTATCGCGACGGGCCCTCGAGTATCTGGCCGAGCGATCCTGCGACCGCGGACGCATGGTCGAGTCGGGTCTTCACCTGCTGGACCTCGGACACGAACTGGTTGTAACGGCTGGCCAAGGGGCTCAACAGACCCTGAGACGGTCCTGGGTTGACTGCGGACAACTGCTCGTCGGTAGTCGAGGCCAGAGTCGCCAATCGCTTGAGAGCCGTGACGCGAGCCGGCCCGCTCGTATGGGGGGCATCTATGACCGAGCGCAACTCGGAGACAGCGCTCACCCCGATGGAAGACACCCGGTTCGCTGCGTGCGCAAGGTCTCTCACAGAGTTGATCTGCCGCCCGACCACTGGCAGGAGGGTTCCCGGGCCCAGGAGCGGCGAATCGAGCAGGCCGCTCGCATCGGAGAACTCCTGCTGTGCTTGGCGGAGAGCAGCTTCCGGTGCCGCAGTCTCGACCTGGGATGCGGACAGCTCGGCCTTTGCCTGTTTGAGGTCCTGCATGGCGCGGCTCGCGTCTCGGAGCCCCATGAAGGTCACGACTGCGGCAGCTGCGATCCAGGCCAGGGCGATGCCGACCGCAAGCAGGACGACAATGCGGAATCGACGCGAATGTCGACTCGTTCTTCGCCGCCGCGTCGCCGGGCTCTTTGAGCCGTCGTCGCCCTGTGCTTCGCCGTTCGGAGGACTGCCTGTCACCTCGAGGTCCGTTCTGGTCATCTACCTGGACCCGACGGTATGGGAGGAAGCGCCGATCTTAACGAGGCTCGGTGGACCGTCATCCTTCAGGCATCGGCGCGAGGCGGCCCGAACAAAACAGGTTTGGTCCTGCGATCGTATGCGAGCGCTTCGAAGGGTCCGATACCGATGACGCCGGGACCCGAGCTGTGGGCCGCTTTCTTTCCAGGTCACGACCCCTGGGTCAAAGCCTGTCGTTGCGTTACGTGGCCGCCATGAGTCATGGAATCCATGAGTCATGGCATGAGGCGCCGTTATGAAGCTTCCTCCCTGGCGATCCAAGCGCGTAGCACTCTTAATTACTCACTTGGCTAATTACTCACTTGGCGGCTACTGAATGGTCGGTTCCGATGGTGGGGTGTTCGCGTTCGGCAACGAGAGTTGCGATCTTCATGACATCTGCCGGGGAGTCCCAATTCGTCATCGTCTCCCATGTCGATGCCACCCTGTTGACAAGCATCGGATACTGCACCAGATAGCTCATCTGGCTCCATCTCGTTGTGCCTTCCTAACAAGATACAGATGCAGCTACGACCAGCATCAAGTCGTCCCGACCAGCTCCGACCACCGGGCAGATACGACAGCAAGATGTGCGGTGGCATTCAGCCCGTAGCGGTCCAAACTGAATCCGTCGGTCGCTCAGTGCCCTGCTCCCGTCGTCAAGAACGCGAACGTCAGTGCGTAACCCGCAGGGGCATTGTCAACGAGGCTTCGGATTTTGTCACGTTGCTTCGTCTCGAAGTAAGGCAGGATCACCCCAGTTAGATCTGATTTGGACTAGCTCGGGTCGACGAACGAACGCCCGGGCTTCGCTCTGAAAATGGACGACGTCTCTGCGGCACACTTCCGTTCGACCCGAGACCTGACTGAGGGGCCATTCCTGTGGACCCCTAAGACGCGCTCTCGGTCGACGGCGCCATCCTCACGGCGATGGGACTGGTTACCGACGTTTCCGCTCCGACCGTGTAATCGGGTGAAGCAGCCTGAGTGAGGTTGGACGACGTCGACAGGCTGAGCATCGTCTGCGCCTGCACGGCACTATCGAACGGATCCTAGATACCCACACTTACGGCGTGACCCACGGCATCATCCGCGTCGCCGTCTTCTACGCGAAGCTGCAACGTCGATTGCTCGAACGGCCTTACGGCCCAGACAATTTCATCCCCTGTCGAGCTCCGACGCGTCTTCCCAGCAATCGATCGCTTCATCGACGACGCGCGCATCGGTAACGCTGAGTGAAACTTGTCACTGTGTAATGACTTCGGCGTAATGACTTCCACGCACTGAGCAGAGCGGGCTCGCCCTAATGGGACGGTGCCGGCGGTGGGATCGTGGAGGGCGACGTCCCCTTCTTCACTGGTGCGATCGTCGGGCGCGGGGTAGTCGGGATCGGGCCAAGTGTCGGGTGGGTCGTCGAGGGCGAGGTGGTCGTCGTCGATCCGGGCACCGACGTGGAAGCGGAGCTTCTGGGGGCCGATGTGGCCGATGTGGAAGTGGAGCTTCTGGGTGCCGACGTAGACGGGGAAGTGTGACCACGGGTCGTCGTCGACGTGGGTGACGGAGGGTTGTTGTGCGCTGTGGCCGGCCGTGACGAGCTCGGGTGGCCGCTACAACCAGCCAGGGCCGCGGCGAGCAGGCCGACAAGGGCCAACTTCCTGACAAGAGCCAACTTCCTGAACGATTCTGACATCAGCCCCCCGGAGTTTGTTTGAAGGAAGGGAATGAAGGAAGCGAAGCGCAGTCCTCGCAACCGCTGTTGTTTCTCCGTCCTCGGCCCCCGAGGATAGTGGAAAGAAGCTCGCCGGTGAACGTCGGCCCAGCCCGCCGGAGAATTGGCCGAGAATTCATCAATCCTGGGGAGGCGGGAAACCGGGAAAGTCGCTAGGTTGCCCAGTAAGCAGTCGAAAGGCGGAGCACCTTTTCGTCGCGGCGCGGCGCTTGCCGTCCGAGTCAGAAGGTGCCAACGAAGGATCGATGACGTCGGTGAGCACGGAGTTACCGACACCGAGAAGGGGGACTGGACATGAAGATCGCAAGAGTTTGGCCGAATCTGGTCAGAGGGGCAGCCGCTTTTGCGCTGGTGGGGGCCGTCTTGGGCGTCGCCGCCCAGAGCGCTAGCGCCAGTTCCCCTGCGCGCCCGCACCCGATAGCCCACCTGTACGTGAACGCGGTTGGTCACACCAATACCGGCGCAGACTCAAAGTGCGGGAGCGAGACCCCGGGCGGAGCGGCGTACACGTGTCAGACCATCAGCTATGCCGTGAGCTTGGCCGACGCCGAGATTGGCTCCACGCTCTACGCTTCCGCCGTCATCAAGGTCGCTGCGGGCACGTACTACGACACGACGAATAACGCCAAATGCCTGCCTTCGGGAACGCGGCTCTCGGCGGGCATCGACATCACTGAGTCGAACATCACTCTTGAGGGGACGGGCGCCTTCAATGCCCTCAACCCCGGGGTCAAGATCGCGCCGTGCTCGACGCAGGCCGAGACCAGCGTCGAGGACACAACACAGCAGAACGTTCTCATCAACGTGGCCCCCGGCACCACTGCCACCAAGCTGCAGAAGCTGGGTATCAGCGGTACCGACGCCCAGAACTCGTTCACCGCGGGCAGCCAGGACTTCCTCGGCGTGTACTTCGGAGACTCGTCGGGAACCCTGCACGACGTCACCGTGACGGGTGTCACGCAGCCCGCGGGCTCCTTTGGTGACCAGCCTGGCGCCAACGGCGACGTCTACGCCGTGAGCTGTGCGTCCTCGTGTCCCAACAGCGCGCCGTACGGCGTCGGGACATCGGCGGTGACTCTCACCGATGTCGACCTCCCGGGGCCGAACACCGTCACCTGGCCGCCGTCGTCCACCTGGCCGACGGAGACTCCGGCCCTAACCAGCGCTAACGAATACGGTTCCTACGACAAGAACGGAATCACCTGCGACGGCGCCAACACGACCTGCACCATCTCGGGCACCACGGTGACCGGTCTGGGTTCGACCAACATCAATGGGCAGAACGGCATGCAGATCGCCTACGGCGCCAAAGCCTCGATCACCGGTGGCTCGGTCGAGCAGAACCAGTACAACTGCAACAACGTCGCCAACGGCTACTGCTACTCGGCCACCGGCATCCTGCCCTACGCCGACGGCGGGGTCACCGTGTCGGGCGCCACCGTGGAGAACAATGACGTCGACATAGCGCCCGTATTGGACAGTGGCTTCACCGTCACCAGCAGCACCATCGACAACGCCGGCTGCACGGATGGGGACGTAGGCTCGTGTGTGGGCGTCGAGACCGTTGAGGCCGCCAGCGCCACGATCGGCGGCGCAACGTCCGCCCTTGGTAACCACATCGAGACCAACGTAAATGGCGGTGTCTTCGATTACGCCTCGACCGGCACCGACATAGCCAACAACACCCTCTCCGGTGACTCCGGCACGGAAACCATCTGCACGGTGACGTACCCGTGCCCGGGGACGCCTCCGGCGGTCGTTGGTGGCGGTGTCATCGACTACGGCTCGACCGCCGAGACCGTGGCCGCGAACTCCATCTCCAGCAACGCGGCCGGCGGTGTGGTCATGCAAGGTGCAACGGGTGGCACGGTAGGTCCGAACAACACCATCTCCAGCAACGCCGCAGGCGGTGTCCTGGTGCAGGAGTCCTTCGGGGTCTCCATCACCGGTAACACGGTCGACAACGACGCCGCCGGCGGTGTGGTCAGCGAGGACCCGCCCTACAACGAGCCGGCCTCGCCACCGTGCTCCTTGAACGCCACCGAGTCCGGTAACGCCAGCTCGGAGCCCGACTCGCTGTGTCAGAACACGGGTAACTCGGTTACGGGCAACACCTTCGGGGTGTCGGGCAGCGGCACCGAGGGATCGGGGGTGGAGCTCGAGCTCACTGGTGGCTTCACCATCGAGAGCAACACCGTCAGCGGCCTGGGGCTCAACGGCGAGGGCATCCTGCTGGTGGGTTCGGACAACAACACGGTAGGGGCCTCGGGGGAGGGGAACAAAGTGGCGACCTCCGCCGCCGGGATCGTGGTCACCGGGACCGACCTCACCGGACCAAGTGTCAACAGCACGGTGTCGAACAACGACTTCAACGGCAACCTCCTCGGAGGGGCGGCGGCCGACGGCTACGGCAGCCCCGAGAGCTGGAATCGTCCGGGCGAGGCCAGCCAGGGCACTCAGGGAGAGGTGTTCTTCCAGAGCAGCGTCGATGTGGCGGCCGGGGCGATCACCTCGTCGTGCCCCGACACGAATCCGGCCATGACCGACTATTGTGTCGAGGTCGTGAACCCGGCGGGCATTCGGGAGTCGTTGGCGGGCGCCTACGAGGGAGTGGCTCAGTACCTGGCCGCCGCCGGCGCCATCTGCGACTCGAGCAACCCGGCCGATGGCGGGATCCCCGTCGACCAGGACGGGTACTACGCCCTTCCCGGCCCGACGTACGTGCCTAACGTGGTGGCGTGCACGGACGGCACGGGAGACATCTTCCTGGCCACACCGTTCACCGCTTATGGGGCGCCAGGCGTGGCGACCGCCATCACCCATGGAAACGGCAATGCCACTGGGCCCACGACCGGCGAGGAGCCGGGCTGCGAGTCCAGCCCGCCGCCGACCTCGGGGGCGAGCTCGTGCACTGGCAGCGTGCTCAGCCTGTCGGCCCTGCCGTACATCCAGACGGTGGCCGAGGACAACACGTTCAACGCGAACACGTGGAACGGCGAGGCCATCGGCGGGGCCATCGACGGCAGCGGTCCGAACGCCGAGCAGTATCCGGGGCCAAGCTACGCGGCTTACGGTGCGGACCCGTCCATCACGAACATCCAAAACATATGGACGAACAACATCGGCGACGTGGGCAGCGGCAGCGGGCCGTCCAACCCGACCACGGCCAACCCGGTCACCCAGCCGTAAGGGAGCGGGAGAACACAACACCGACGGCCCTGTAGTTACAGCGGGCGTAGCAGTGATGGAGCGGGGCCGGCGGGCCCCGCTCCATCGCGTCCGGCGAGGTGTCTGGGCGAGGCCGACGGGCATGATATTCCCCCGTCCCGAAATGACCGGGACTTGTGACGTGGGGCGCGCCAGGTCCTGCAATGCGGTTTGACGACGGCTTCAGTCGCCGGGATTGAGGGTGACGCGGTGACCGAGGACCTCGAGCCGGTGGACGAGGTTGCGGGTGCGACGAGCAGTTGGAGGCGTCACAGATCTTGCGGGAATTGAGCCAGGTGACGCCGGGGGACGTAAGACCGCCTCGACGAGTCGACTCATCCGACTATTTCGAGAGAGCAGCGTTACCATGAGAACTGTGACGAAGTCCTCGGAGAAACTGTCCGTTCAACGTCGGCACCACCCATTTCGAGCAGGCGCGTGGCAGATGCTCATAGGAGTGCGGCTGGTTTTCGGTCGTTTCACGCCACCGATTCTCAGTTCGTGGCCGCTGGTGAAACTCCGGCGTCGCCGGGCTTCACTCCTCTGGCCACGGCTGGTTCTCTGAAGACGCCCAGCGATGCTTTCGTGGTTGGTCGGCAGGATGGAGGTTTAAACGAAATGATCAGGCGGAAAGTGTTGACTATCGCAGTTGCGATCGGGATTGCAAGCGGAACCCTTGTCGCGGGCTCATTGGCCATGACGCCACAAGCTTCCGCTCAGGCGATGGTCAACGCGCCCGGTAAGCCGACTGCGGTCCATACAATCGGCGTCAACACTGCGATAGGAGTCTCGTGGACCGCACCTATTTCGGACGGTGGTTCAAGCATCACCGGCTATACCGTAACCGCCGAACCAGGGGCGGAGACCTGTACGACGACGAAGGCCACCCAGTGCACGGTAACCGGCCTCACCAACGGAGAGCAGTACTCCGTCAGCGTTCAGGCTTCAAACTCCAGAGGTCTCGGAAAGGCCTCTAAGGCGGTGAATGCAACACCTTCGACATCGCAAGACTGTTCATACATTGGCGTTGACGCAAATCTGCAAGATTGCGACTTCGAAGACGCCAATCTCAAAGACGCCAATCTCGAAGACGCGAACCTCACCTACGCCGACCTGACCAACGCCAAGCTCATTGGCGCCAACCTCACAAGCGCGGAGCTTTATTACGCCGACCTGACCAATGCCAAGCTCAAAGGCGCCAACCTCACTTACGCCGACCTGACCAATGCCAATCTGAAAGGCGCCAACCTCAAAGGCGCCAGCCTCACTGACGCCGACCTCGCCCTTGTCGCATCCGGAGGGATCACCGGCATTCCGGCATCGTTGCCAACGAACTGGATGCTCGTTGACGGTTACCTCATCGGACCATTCGCCGACCTCGCAAACGCCGACCTGACAAACGCCGACCTCACAAACGCCGACCTCACAAACGCCGACCTCACAAACGCCGACCTCGAAGGCACCGACCTCGAAGGCGCCGACCTCAGCCTTGTCAGTTCCGGAGGGATCACCGGCACTCCGGCATCGTTGCCAACTAACTGGATGATCGTTGACGGTTATCTCATCGGTCCATACGCCACTCTCGTCGGCGCCGACCTCGAAGGCGCCGACCTCGAAGGGGCCGATTTCGAAGGCGCCGACCTCTACGATGCCAACCTCTCCGACGTCGACCTCGATGGCGCCGACCTCAGCCTTGTCAGTTCCGGGGGGATCACCGGCACTCCGGCATCGTTGCCAACGAACTGGATGCTCGTTGACGGTTATCTCATCGGACCATACGCCACTCTCACCGGCGCCGACCTCAACAGCGCCGATCTCACCGACGCCGACCTCGATGGCGCCAACCTCACCGACACCAACCTCACCGACACGGACCTCACCGACGCCACCCTGGACGGAGTGCTGTCGGGTGGGATCGTCGGCACGCCAGCCTCGTTGCCAACGGATTGGACGCTTGTTGACGGTTATCTCATCGGACCAGCCGCCGATCTCACCAACGCCGATCTGACCGACGCCGAACTCAACAGCGCCGATCTGACCGACGCCTACCTCAACAGCGCCGACCTCAACAGCGCCGATCTCACCGACGCCGACCTCGATGGCGCCGACCTATTGGAGGCCAACCTTTCCGACACCGACCTTGAAGGCACCGATCTCACCGACGCCACCCTCGACTATGTCAATTCGGGAGGAATCACTGGCTCACCAGCTTCGTTGCCAAACGACTTTATGCTCGTTGACGGTTATCTCATCGGAGTGGGGGTCAACCTCATCGACGCCGATCTTGAAAACGCCGAACTCAACAGCGCCGACCTCTTCGATGCGAACCTCGTCGGTGCCGACCTCACCAACGCGGACCTCACCAACGCGGACCTCACCAACGCCGACCTCACCGACGCCACCCTTACCGGTGTGACTTGGAGCGATACAACGTGTCCTGATGGAACTAACAGCGACAACGACGGTGGAACGTGCGTCAATGACCTCACCTGAAAACTGAGCGTAAACCTCCGGACGGTGCCACGTAATGATGGGTTCGGAGATGACGTCTTCAGCGGCCCGTTACCCCGACTGGAGAGTCGTCCGGTTCGATGCGCACGGTGCGGGCCCAGGCGGGTGGCGCGACGTGCTCGATGGGAATCATCGGCTGTGTGAGGAGGCCCACCACCACACGCACGCCTTTGGGGGGCCGATCCGGCCAAGGGGTGAAGCCGTCGGTCAGCACCACGATGACCGACGGGCGCGGCCGCAAGTCGGCAGCTGCCGTGATTCCAACGCCCATGTTTGTCCCGCCACCTCCGGCGAGCTCTACTTGGCTTGCCCGGCTGACACGACGGACAGCGTTGACATTTGTGTCCACGGCGAGCACGCGAATCTGCGCCTGGCGCAGCCCGCCACGCGCCAGTAGTCCTTCCACCTCGGCAAGCGCTCGAGCCAGAAGCCCTTCGTGCATCGAGCCCGACGTGTCGCAGACGACGGCGACATTAGGAATCGGGCGATGCATTGCGGGAAGGATCACCTTCGGGACAGATCCCGCCCGACGCGACGGGCGCCGGTACGTGTAGTCGACATTGCCGGCCACACTTGCAACGGCACGTCGGATCTCGGCGGCGAGGACGCGGCGCCAGTCAACCCGGGAGGGACGTACCGACTCCGCCCATCGAAGCCAACCTCCTGCGACGGTCCCAGGGTGCCGAGCATGATGGCGTTGGACTTCGTTGGCCACTCCGAGCCGTAGCAGGTGCGCCTGCTGGTTCCCCATGCCGTCCTGGTTCCCCACTCCGAGCTGGTTCCCCATGCCGTTCGACTTTTCCCACGGTCGATCGAACCCGTCGCACCCTGAACCGCAGTCCCAGTAGCGCGGGCCGGGAGTTGCCTGAGTGAAATACGCCTCGGCGAGATGCCCGTCGTCGCACCCCATGTCTGTGGGCACGTCGGGCGCCACTCTCGGTACGCAACCGTCGCGTGCCAAGTCGTCATTGATCTCGGCATCGGTGGCCCGATTCCATGTGGCGCGGTCGCCGTTCTCATTCACTCGCAGTGCCTTCGCCCGGTCGGCATGATCTCGCAGAAGATGTCCGGCGAGATGTATGAACAGCTTGCCCAGATCCTCGACGCTCAGCGACTCGACAATGGACGGATCGGCGTGGATATTCCAGGCAGTGTCGACGGCGATGGTGAGGCATTCTGCTTGAGCGACCACTTTGGAAGCAAAGAGTGCGGATGCCAGATAGGGGAGCTTCGTCACTGCCCATAGTCGCGCCGCAGCAATTTTGTGGGAGTCGATCGGCAGTGTCACGAGATGCCTTCAGTTCAACAGGCCGGCATCGCGCAGGAGGGGCGAGAATGCAGCGACCTCCGGCGGAACCGGGGCGCCGGGGGGTCGGCAACGAGCGAGTGTTCGAGCCGCAGCCGCGGCCACATCCGGGGCGGCCTCGCCTGCCTTCCCGAAGACGATCCAGCCCGCTGCCCAGCGTTCGGGAGTGGGTTCAGAGGCGACTGCTGCGGCGATCGAGGACAGTGCAGCGTAAGCACGGTCACCGCGCTCGGGCAGTTCGAAGCTGTCTGGGTCAGCTAGCACGGCCTCGGGGTCTGGGAGGTCGGCTTCGATAAGCCAAGTAAGGAATTCCGACGCCGGCCCCTTGTCCCACTGCTCCGCAAACCAATTGGGACCGGGCGAGCTCGCCAGTACCTGCAGCCTCGGCCGCTGCCAACAACCGTGCAGTCATGTCCCAGGTACGTGGGCTCGGCCACGCGCGTCCGGCTCCCGCGGCCTCGGTAGGCACATCTACAGCTAGCGCGGGCCGCGCGGTGATGAATCCCGCCACCCAACTCCTGGCAGTGGCAATGCGGCGCTCCCAATCGGAGAGCAGCTCTGGCGGAGCCGGCGTACTCCAACCCGAAGCGAATCCGTCTGCCATCGTGCGGGCGTCGGCGGGCCACTCCAGGTGGCAGAAACGGTTGGCGAGCGGAGCCGACAGATCCCACCCGTCTGCGGCCTGCTCCGGGGGGTTCGCTGCTGCCACAACCGCAACATGGTCCGGCAGGACGAGGTCTCCGACAGTGCGCTCGAGCACCACACGAAGCAACGCGGCCTGTACCGCCGGTGGCGCTGTCGAGACTTCGTCGAAGAAAAGGACTCCCTGGCCCGCTGCGGCTAACCGCCGCGCCCACCTCGGAGGGGCGAAGTCCACTCGGGCTGAATCGGCATCATCGGCGTGATCGGTGCTCACCACGGGGAGCCCGGTGAAGTCGGAGGGCTCCCGGATCGAAGCGATGACTGTCTCGCACGGCCAGCCCGCAGCCTCGGCCATGGCACGAATCGCAGACGTCTTCCCGGTACCGGGGGGTCCCCAAAGAAGCACCGGCACCCGAGCGGCTATGGCGGTCGCGAGCGCCTCTGTGGCCGTGGATTGGTCGTTCACCACACCTAGTGTGCACGACCGGCGGTCTATGTGACTCCTCACGTCCTGATAAGAGCGTGCGAGGCGTGGAAGGCTTGAAAGTGGTGCCTGGCGACTTCGACCCGGAGCTTCATCTCCGACTGACGGGCGAGCAAGCTCTGCTGGACCGCAAACAGACAGAAGGGGGGGATCCCCGGAACAACCCACTGGTAGAGGTCGCCGCTGCACTGGTTGCCATTGGCGCTCTGAACGAAGAGCGGGCGCAATGCATTATCGACGACTATGGGCTGGCATTCGGTTTACGCGGCAGGGGGCAAGTGTTCGGTTTTTGGCCGGCGGGTCACGCGCCCCGAGGTGCCAGACGACCCCTTAAGGCTCCCCGGGTGGTCGTTTGTGAGCGGAGCTTTGAACAACTGTGGGGAAAGCTCCAGGTGCACTACGCGGCGCTCGGGGACCGCGCGACGACGCTATGCATCACTGCCCTCTCGCCGGGTGGTCTGCCGGCATTGGTGCGCCCGGGTGGTTCGTCCCAGCTGCCGTCGCTGACAGACGACCGGGGCCACAGCGAGGTCGCGCACGTCAGCGGTGGGAGCGGTGATCAGGGGGGGTTTCGGGGCCGCTTGCAGACGATGCATCCGCTCGCTCAGGACACGAAGTGGCTAGATATCGGATCGGATCGTGTCGACCTGGTCGGTGAGTCGAAGCCTCCGCGTGTCGACATCGAAACGATTCCGGATCGCAGCCCCGCGGAGCGGTTTCTCTGGGGACGTCTGTCTGCAGGGCGGCACGGACCCCATCGGCTCGGCGGCCGTCCCGTGGCGATCCTCGTCACAATCGAAACCCTTGTTGCTGCGGGGGCGATCGCACCGGATAGCCGGGTCATCGACGAGGTTCGAGATGTTCTTGCCGCCTTCTCGGGGCAACAACCGCAGGGCGTCGTCCCCGAACCCTGGGCGTCGCTGCTTGCAGGGGTGGCACGACAAGGCGGACACTCCGGGATCATCGGCCTGGGTGCTGTCACTCCACCGTTCGACGAGACGATTCTCAGCCTCGAGGCGCTCACGCTTACGGACGGCAATTTCGAAATACATCTCGCTATGTCGCCCGACTCGGCAGCGCGGATGGGGCCGATCTCCTCTTCTGTAAGACAAACCAGTACCGAATGGTGGGCCGAGGACGACCTGGGGAATTCCTACCTGGGTGCCATCGGCAGCTGGGGCGGTGGAGGCGACATCGGCGAGGGCACGGTCACGTACTGGCCGGCGCTTGATCCGCGGGCGAGCGTGCTCCGGATAATGCCGACCGGATCCCACGAGAGGGCCGTGATCACTGTCGAACTTCCGCAACCGGAAGAGCGGAAATGAACAGGCCGTGGTGGCAGAGCCATGCCCCGGCCGAATTGAGCGTCGACTGCTCAGGACAACGGCACCGCTTACGTTGGCAGGACGGAGCGTTGTTACTGCTCGACCACGACGATCCCGACGGCGAGCGGACACTCGCGGCGCTCGGGGGAGACCCCTGCGAGTGCGTCGAGATGCTCGGGTACTGGGAGCGTCATCGGGATGACTTGCGGCTCCTCGTTCTGGCCAGTCGCGGTGCCGGCGACCCTATCGTTCACGTCGACGAAATGGTTCTTCGCCGGGCGCGGACTGTCACAGCGGTCGTTGCCGGGGGAGTGCCGCAAAATCGTTTGAGGCGAGCTGCGCGCAGGGGGCCCGGCGGTTGGGTCTCGCATGCGCCCTTGGCGCGATTCGCTCCCGGACCCGTCGGCTTGGCAGGCGGGGTGGACCAAGACGAGCTGCTCACCCTCCTGCGCTTGGGCGGCGGCCTCTCTGACAGGCTCGTGGCTACTGTGATCGCCGTCTGGACCGATCGGATCTCGACTGAGGACGAACGTGTCGGACCTGAGCGAGCCGCGCTCACTGCCGCGCTGTTCGGGCGCGTCACAATGGCACTGCGCGGTTGGCTCAATGAGCCCAATCTGAAAATCGACTTGGAGATGATCGAGCCGGGCGGCTCGCCCGAGTTGATGCGCGTCCGCGACGGGTTGCAAGTTCGGTTGCCGTTCCGCTGGCTCCTCGACGTTTGGGAGCGCGGCGTCTCGGTAGTCCTGGGTCGATTTGCAACGAATCTGCTCGATTCCGAGGACGAACGACAACGCGTGCTCACCGTCAGTCCCGATCTCCGAGACATCAGGCCCGTCACGATCAGCATCGGTTAGAGAGGCACTTGGCGGGCACAGGCATGATTGAGCGTATGAGTTCGTCGGTTACCGGGGATCCGCTCTGGGCAGTAATGATCCCCACCGAGTTCAGTCGCTTCAAGGCGCTGGTCGGAGTCGATGACGCCGAGCTGCATGTCGACTTGAGCGGGTGGAACAAGTACGTCGTTCTCGACCCCGAGCGCGCATTTCTCTTCCCTCGTAGGGCGATCAACGTGGAGTGGCTCGAACGCGAGCTTGCGGCTTATCGAGCACTCGAGCCGACTGGGTCGGAGGTCGTCCCTCGCGTGGTCGGGGAATGGCAAGACGACGCCGTATATTCGTTCCCTTTCGCAGCCGTAAAGCGTTTGCCGGGCGAGCACCCAGCAGACGCGAGTCATTTGTTGAGCCAGCTCGGTCGCGCTATCGCTCAGTGGCACGAAATCATCCCACCCGGCCTTCGTGGAGCACGCCCGCCTGAACACCATCACCGAGCCCACATGCGTTGGCTCCGTCGCGCTCTCGACCCGGCGACCACGCACGATGCCGTCGATGAGGCAGCCCAACGCCTTGGCCGTCGAGACCGGCTCGCGCAGTGGACCGAGCACCTCGACGTGGCCGCCCGACTTTCGCACGTCCTGGTGCATGGCGATATCCACGAGGGCCAGCTGCTCGCCGTCGACGGCGAACTCACCGGGGTGCTCGATTGGGAGACGGCGCGAATCGACCACCCGTTCTGGGACTTCGATCTCGGTGAATGGGGTACCGGCTTTTGGCGCTCCCATCGAGGCGACTTCACACGCCTGTGGGCCACTGCTTGGCGGTCTTACGCCCTGGAGCGGGGACTGGACACCGACGCCGCACCCTTAGAGACCGCATTCCGCCTTCGTCAAGCTCTTTATCTCCTGGATGCCGACCGTGATCCTGACGTTGTCGGGACCGTGGGCGAACATCTAGAGGCAATCTGATGATTGGTCGGCGGCGGGGCGGCGAACAGGATCTCCTGGGCCATCGAAGTCCGGATCTGACCTGCATCTCGTCTGTAGTAGCACTAGACAGATGTCCCTGATGCAGGGAAAAAGACCTGGTGGCTCCGGCAGCGGCGTTCAGACACCTGACGGCAGTCGCCTCCGCTTCCTCGACGGTACGCGTGCTATCGCTGTAACGGCCGTACTCCTCTTCCATGGAGGCGTGCCGGGTGTTTCAGGCGGTCTTCTCGGCGTCGACATCTTCTTCGTCCTCTCGGGTTTCCTGATAACCGGGCTCCTGTGTAGGGAGTTCGTCTCGAAGGACAGGCTCTCGCTGCAAGGCTTCTGGGCTCGGCGAGCTCGACGGATTCTTCCTCCGGTATTCCTTGTGATCATCGGGGTCGCTGTCTACGCGTGGATATTCCGCTACAGCTTGGACCTGCCTTCGATTAGGTCGGATTCAATCTCGACGTTGTTGTTCGTGGCGAACTGGCACTTTATTCTTTCGTCCCAAGGGTATTTTGCTCAGGCCATCTCGCCCTCACCACTCCTGCACATGTGGTCGTTGGCTGTCGAAGAGCAGTACTACTTGATATGGCCCCTGGTAGCTTTATTCTTGCTTCGTAAGAAGGGTCCCCGGTTGGTGGCTGTCGTCGCAGGCATCGGGGCCGTCGCATCGGCCGTTGAAATGGCCATCCTCCACTTCGTCGGTACGTCGACCGATCGCCTCTACTACGGGACGGATACGAGAGCTCAGGCGCTGCTGGTTGGCTCCATGCTTGGAGCAATAGCAGCTACCCGGGACTGGCGCGTTGTCCGTCTTGGCTGGTCCAACTCGCGACCGGGACGCGGAACTGGACTGCTCCTGCAGCTCGCCTGCCCCGTCGCACTGCTGTGGGCCATGCATGCGTTCAACGGCCAGGACACCTTCCTTTATGAAGGCGGGTTCTTCTTGGTGGCCCTTGCCACCGGGGGCCTTCTGGTTTGCTTGACTTCTTGGCAAAATTCACTCCTTGCCACGACGTTGTCTCTAAAGCCTGTCGTCTATGTCGGGCGGATCTCCTATGGCCTCTACGTCTACCACTGGCCGCTTTTTCTTGCTATCAACCACTCGCACACCGGACTGACCGGAGCCTCTCTGCTTGCAGTTCGGCTAGCGAGCACATTTGCTGCAGCGGTGCTTTCGTTTCACTTGATCGAGCTACCGGTACGGCGCTGGCAACGTGTCCCCAACAAGCGAGGGCTTGTCTTGGCTTGTACCTCCTGTGTCCTCGCTGCCTCGCTGGCAGTGGTGGCGACCATTCCGCCGGCGTTTGCCGACGTGGCGGTCACGAAACAGCCAACTCACATTTCGAACGCGGAGCACCTGGCTCTCGAGAAGGATCGAGCCTTTGCGTCTAATCCCATACGGTTTCTCCTGCTCGGCGACTCCGTTGCCTTCACGGCCGCCCAAGGCCTAATGGTTGATTCTGTTCCTCGTTACGGGGTCGAAGTTATCGACCGAGGCATATTGGGATGCAACTTGACTTCGAACGCTGAGCTTCTGGGTGGTGTCGACTGGGGAATCACACCCCCGGGAGTAAATTGTGGTTCGTGGCCAACGGTGTGGGCAAAGGAGGTCCACATCTTCCATCCGACGGTGGTAGGCCTGTTGCTGGGTAGGTTCGAACTTGCTGACAGCAATCTGAACGGCAAATGGGTGAGCGTCGGCGACGTGCAGTGGGACAACGTCCTACTCGGCTACCTACGTCGAGTCGTCTCGGTTCTCTCCTCCAGTGGTGCCAAGGTTGTGATCTTCACCTTTCCATACATCGATCCGCCGCTTGAACAGGCCAATGGCGATCCCTGGCCCGAGAACATGCCCTCGAGAGTGAATGCCTGGAACGCCCTCCTTCGACAAGTTGCAGACGAATACCCCAAAACGACGACCCTGATCGATCTAAACCACATTCTCGGTCCCGACGGCAACTACACGAATGTCGTTGATGGCGTCGAAGTACGGCTTCCATCCGATGGAATCCATGTGACGATTGCCGGCGGGGAATGGCTGCAACCGCGGATCTTGCCTCAGGTCGCAGCGCTCGGGCTCACGACGACGCAGGGAAGCTCTGAGGCAGGTTCACCTTAGGGCAGAGCGCTTGTTCCCCGTGACGGTCGAGCGCCGGGCGCAGTTGCGACGGATCTCACCGTCCCCGGGGGGATTCTCAGACCGCGAGTGTGCAACCCGCGGGCTGCCGGTCCGTCGCTCTGAAAGTCGCTCGTTCGCCCTTGTGGCGGCGGGGCTACGTGGTGGCAAGGGCGTACCCGAGGAGGTCGCCGCGGTGTGCCGGCGGATCGTCGAGTCCCGGAGGGCCTTTTGGGACCATCCCGAATAAGCGTCGTCGAGGTGCTCGTCCGTGAGCTTCACCACGGGGGATGCGTCCAAGACGGGGTCGGATTCGGTTCTCGATCTCGCGCTTCGCCTCGTCGAGAGTCTTGGGCGCCCAAAGGTTGGCTCTGAGCTCGACCCACTCGTCTAGCAGTTGCCCGTAACGTGCGGCCGTCCACCTGTTACGGGGTCCGGATTCGACGCCCGCAGCCGCCACGCTCCCGAAGGTACGCTGTCAATCCGCCTACCTGGAGAGGTGCGAGAGCGGCCGAATCGGACTCACTGCTAATGAGTCCATGCCGTGCCTATTGTGCCTGGTGACCGGCACTAAGTAGTGCCCGATTGCATCCGATTGCGCCCGATTGAGACACAGATTGAGACACAAAATCCGCTGCTAAACGAGGTGGTGACGTTCCAGGTCATCGGCCAATGCAAGGATTGCCTCAGCGAGAGCCACGACCCGTTGATCTGCAGTTGATGATTCCGTCGGCTCTAGTACAGCCTTCGCAGCGTCCCGGATCTCTTGCAGAGTCATAACGTCCAACAAAGCTACTTCTGGACAGGAACCTAAACCTGACGCCCATACTGGCCGATCACCTTCCTTGACCCATCACAGGGAAGGCGGGACAGGTGAGCGATCAGACCCCCACGACCCAAGGCACGCCATCGGTTGTGCCCATTCCGACGGTTCCAGCACCAGCCGTCGGCAACTTTCGAGCAGTCGGCGTAGGACCGGCTGCTTTAGGCGGGAGGAACCAATGAAGAGGATTCGGATACTTGGCGTGCTGGCGGTTATCAGTTTGACTGCAGCGTGCACAAATGCGTCGGCTGTTGGGACCGGCAAAGTGGTATCAACATCCAGCACTGCCGCCGCCGCTTCCTCACATGCGTCTACGACGACAGCGCAGGCGTCTACAACGACCACGCAGGCCAAACCAAAGGGCATCTATGCCATGGGCACAACGATCAGTACACCCGTCACGCTCGACGGCATCGTGACGGCCACCGTTTATGGCTTCTATCCGAAGATCCAAAGCAGCCAACCAGATATCGACACGCCACCAGCGGGCAAGACGTATGGAGCGATCGAAGCTCAGGAGTGCGCCGCGACGAGCGGTTCTAACACTGGAGCTGATGAAACGGACTTCACAGTCCTGCTGTCCAACGGTTCGACAGCCGGAATGCCAGACAGCCTCGCAGGTAATCCCACGGTCGCCCCGCTGTCGTCCGAGTCGGAGCTGGGTGCTTCCAGCAATGCCCTTTCACCTGGCCAATGTGACAAAGGGTGGATCGTGTTCGACATCCCGAACGGGGTGACTCCCACCTACGTTCAGTTCACCGGAACAACAGCGAGTTTCTCGCAGGGCAACACAGTCGCCAAGTGGACGATCCCAGCGAGCTGATGTAGGCGAACGAAGGGAAGGAGAAGTATGGCGGTCAAGCGTCCTCACTGGCGGAAGATGACATGGGTTGTGCTGGCGTGGAATGCCTTGATGATTGCCTTTATCATCATCGGCGTTGCTTCAAACAACAGCACGTCGAACTGCGGACAGCTCGGCCAGCAACTCTGCAACCAAGCGAATCAAGCGGGAACCGTCATCGGAGTTGGCATCATCGTTGTGATCTGGGTTATTGGCGATATCATCCTCGGAATCTTGTGGTTGGTCACCAAGGGCAACCGCCGACCGTGCCCAGTGTGTGGGCTTCCGGTCAAGGCGGGCGTTGTTCAATGTAACAAGTGCGGCCATGACTTCCGAACGGTGGCCATGCCTTCTCCCCAGTCAACGGTTGCACCTGGATGGTATCCAGACCCGCACTCACCCGGCCAGGTCCGCTGGTGGGACGGCAGCCAATGGACTGAGCAAACTCAGGTACGAACGCCAACATAGCCACACGGTCGAGAGGATCACGAATGGGTGAAATGACTCCGGAAGAAATCGACGCAGCGTTACACGGTCCATACATCATCTATTCACCCGACGGGACCAGTTTCATTGCTCAACTGCAATATGACGCCTCCACTATCGATCAGGCGCTAGGCGAAGACCAAGAACTTTGGATGAGTTACAACATCACCGGTCCTCGTGAGGAAGCCAATCACACCTGGATTGCCGATGCTAACGGCGAGCTGCTGTAAGGATCACGACACCTGCAGTATTGAGCACCGTACCGGTGAGAGTGCCGACCTGCACTCGTGCGCCTGCTTCGAAAGTGTCAACCGGCATAGAGAATCCCATATCCGGATCCACTATCAGCGACATACCCACTTACGGTCCACCACTTATTACCGTCGCAGATGACTACAGCGACAGCTGGAGGATTAGTAGGTGACACCACTATGGATGTGTACTTGTCGATCGTTACACCGCTATCCGATGGATCTGGAAGCAAGTGCAGATATTGCGACGCAACGAGAGCACATTTCCACGCAACCACCGCGCCCTTACCAGCTTCCGCAACCGGTGGCAGATAGACGTCACCACCGCTGCCGTCCGGATCACTGATGATCACGAACTCACCTGCACTCGCATGGTACACGCCATTGGTCAATGGTGCAGTTAGCGGTACGAAGTTCGACGGAATCACACTACCGCTACTCTCTTCGAGCACGACTATGCCGCTCTCTCCGTTCACGCTTATTACGAATGGGACACTTGGTGATGGTGCGCTGCCCAACCTTGCCAATGAAAACAAGTCAACCGTTGGTGCACTTGCGTGCGGAACAACCACCGAGAATGAATCAAGTGTGGCACCAGCTGCAGACGTGATAGTCACTGTGTAGAACGTTCCTACCGGTAGCGTGGTTGAATCGTCGTTGGCAGGTACAGCGATTGAGAACGCACCGCTACTATCCGCCTTCGTTGACTGCGCAACCGGAGTGATATCCGTAGTGCCATCGGTAATTTGGTGAGACAGTGTGAGCGTGACGACTGCGTTAGCAACGTCGTTGCCTGGTTGACTCTGTATCGTTCCTGTAAGCGTGACTGAGGTAAACATCGTTAAGCTACTTTCTATTCATGTGACAACGGATGTGTTGCGGTATCGGATATCCCATCGCTCGGAGTGCACGAATCACCGCTAGTTCCTTGCGTGCTTGCTCATCACGTGCCATCGTCAGACAACCACGTCTGCATCTCGGCCCAAAGTTCCCGAGCCTCACTGACCTCGTGCTGTTTCTGCAGCAACTTGGGTGCTAACCATGCCAATGCATCGAGCTGTTCCCAGTTCAACCGAATGACATGGTCTATTCCATCGTATCTAATGACGAAGATTGTTTCGTCATTATATAGCCATGCGTAGATGTCATCCACAGATTTAGCCGAGCTGGACATGTCATGGGTGGATCCAAACAGCATGTGTTTCATGATGCACCATCGTTGTCAACAACCGGAGGTGCCCAACCGCCGATGTCAGGTGCATCCGTAGGGAACTGCCCGCCGTCAGGCTTCGTGGTGAAAACATGCTGATTGTCGTGCGGGTCGGGAAAGTAGTTCGGGTCATTCAGATCCGGACCATGCCGAACAGTCTTGCGCCGTAATGGCATTTCACTTAGGAGTACTGCGTTCGGGTGCAAGCCCTTTGCTTTATTCTTCTTGGCTCGCTCGGCTTCTTGCTTGGCTTTTGGGTTGAACAGCTTCATTTATTCTCCTAACGTGTCTTTCACGTACTGACCAATAGGGATACCGACTACATCTTCTCGTTCACGGTCTGCCAACACCTCTCGAATACTCCACACACCAATACCTTGTCCTTCTGACTGCACGATGTAGAGAGCCATCGATGCGGCACAGATGGGACTGATGTCACAGCTGCTGTTGCGTCGGCTGAACGCCCACGCATCACCTAACGGTCGACGGACTGCCGCAGTCAGTGCTGTCGTTAGCTTGGGGTCATCTCTGTGGACAAGTTGCGCCTCCATACAAGCAGCAACGAATCCGGCGTAGTGCTTCGTAGCTTCGACGGCATTCAACTGCCGCACGTTGCAACCGACAAGATCGGGAATCACAATCGAGGCGGGCGATTTGCTGTCGCAAACTACGTATCTCGGACTGTGGTCACGCACTAGCTGGTTGATACGAGCAGCAAGCCATCCCGTACCGTCTTCGTTTACCACCAGCTCTATATGGTGCTTACCATCGGTGCGCTTGGACGCTATGCAAATGCTGGAGCGTGAGCCGTCCGGGTTGCTATCAAATCCCAAAATCAGATCACTGCCTGGAGTGCTAAATCTATCGGTAAGACCATTCCACACTGCGAGCGGAACAATCGGATCACTAAGGCTCGACGTCCACTGATTTAACCTACTGCGTTGTAGATCAACTACGTCCATTGTACGCAGCTCGTCACGTATGGCTTGCTCAGTGATGGTGATTCCCAGCACGGGACTCGCGGCTGCCCACGTCGCTGGGTCATCAATCGGACTGCCTTCCTTCGCTCCGTACTCAACGTAAGCGATGCCTTCAGTAACGCCATCGGCTACACACTGCCGACCGGTCTCGACCTTCGCCAACAGATATGGCGATGAATCCGGAGTGCCTGCCGTCGAGCAAAGGATCAGTTGCGGCCCTGGTGGGTTGTAACGAGTGACCATTGCAGGCTTAACAGCATTTTCCAAGTGACTATTTTGGAAGGACCAGCACTCATCGAGCAACGCTAGATCCACCTGCTTACCGTGTCCCGATGCAAGTGTGTTTGACAGAAGATTTATCGTGCTTCCGTTAGCGAAGAGCACTCGCTCTGATCCATTCGTCTGCCGAACGGTAAAACTACCTTGCAAGGCTGAGTTATTGAGTAACGGCACCCACTCGTCAAGCAACATTGCTCGTCCGTCTTTGCCGGATTGCGCTCCGTAAAATGTGTGTGTGTTTGGGTTGGCAATGCAGCGCATGATTAACAGAATGCCGGACATCAAAGTTTTACCTTGTTGTCGTGGGCACAGCAGCGCACAATCACGATATACAAAGTTGTTATCTTCCATCTCAGTGAAGAGCGAGATTACGGATTCTTGGAAGGGCATCAGATTGTATCCAAGCAGCCGAGCTACCTTCCGAGCTACCGGTAACATCGTCTTGCGTGACGGATTGCTCGCTGTGCTGTACAGCGGTTTGCAAGTTGTCATGCTTCGTCGTCTTCCTGGAGGATGGCGGCGAAGAGGTTCGCACTATTTTGGGAAGTCGGCTCAGCAAGTGCGTTGAGAAGGGCAGACCAATCTTTAATGGCACACATGTAGGCCATTAAGGTGGTTCCCGTCTTTCGTGCTGTAAAGCTGGTCCACCTTGATCGCCAGGACCTTCAGCCCTTCGGCTTGTGCTGCTCGAACTGGCGTAAGCTCTCCCAGCGAGGCAATCGCCTTAACCGTTGCGTTGTAAACAGGCTTGTGCTCTGGCAATAGCGCCAGCTCCTTAGCTCGATCATTTGACATAGTCAATGTGCTCACCACTCTCGTGAAGTCGAAGGAACTTCGTTACTCATGTTCGTTTTCGTGCCATCGCCTCTGCGAGCGTTAAGATCCGTAGTGCGTAACTCGAAGGTTTGACAGGCTAAGAAATAGCTCACGCTGTTGTGCTCTTGGAAGGTGACGGAATGCTGACCGCGGAATGATGTGATCAACGCTAGGTGACAATCGGGATCTTGGTGGCGCATTCTTAACCAACAATCGTCCACACAGTGCACACACGATTGCAGCTGCAATCAACCGATCACTTACTTTCTTCCATTCGTGTGAAGTAACTATTCCTTTGGGTATGAACATCCTAACTTCCTCATTCACTTGCGATTTAATGCCTATGACTTCATTTGTCCTGGTTGTTGAGCAGCTACCCTTTCACCAGGGGAAATACGTGTTCCCGAATGTTTTCGTTGGTGGGGGTGAAGCGGAACGGCGGGGTCCTGAATGCTTGTCAAACAAGTCGACCCTACCCCCCACTAGCAAAGAACTATTAACCTATAACTTGTCTCGAATCGCTCTGCTCGCTCACTCCGTTACTGACTCCGTCTGCATGCACTCTGCATCTGCGAAAACGGACCGGCGTACCTCCGTACCTGCGAAAGTCGGTTGTATCGTTGGGGTCCCCCGCATAGGACGCCTAACCAGGTGCAAGAGCCTCGTCGCGGAAGAACTCGACCACGTCCGCACGATCAAACAAGAGCCGCCCTGTTGGTGTTCTCGCCGCCGACACGAACCGTCCAGTCCGCTGCCAGTTGATCACCGTCTGCACTGAGCAACCTACGTACCGAGCTACGTCACTTGCCGTCCAAAACTTTCCAGATTCATCCATTAGGCGACCTTTTCCACGTTTACGATTTCGTCTATATTCTATCATTCACTCTTATCCCGCCACAACCCATTGAATCACCGGACACTACGCGCCCACCGTCGCCGTTGAACAGTGACACGAGGATTTGACAGATTTGACAGAAATCAGGGCGTTGCCAGAACTTTCTGTATAAGTGCATTGTGTCGAAAAATGCATTTACAACGAAGTTCGTGAAACGGGTCTATTTCTGTCAAATCTGTCAAAAATCGGAGCGCGCACGATCACACTAGGCACGAAACCTAGGCCTCGACTTCGACATCCTGCCAGATTTCGTCGTTAGGACACACTTCTAACTCCACGAAATCGTCGTCCGTAAACACGTGCGATTCGGCCTCACGAGCCATCCTCGCCCAGTCCAACTTGTGACGAGGCTTGTCAGGAATGTACCAGTAACGCTTCCCAGCCTTATCAATCTCCTGTCGGCAACCGTGACCTTCCATCTTCGCCTTGAACTGTCGTAGCGTCAGCTTCGGGTAGCCCTGCGAACGTACCCAGTCGGTGAAGTCTTCCCGTATGGCGCTCGGAGTGTGTGCGTAGTCTGGTAGTTCTCGGATGTGGTCCAAGTAGTCAGGGAACCAGTCCATCGACTGCCGGTAGTCTTCGGTTGCTTCCATGACCTCGGCAGGCTCAGTGATGCCAGTCGCCTGCCACTGCAAGCAGTACCGAACTGCCGTTGCCAAGATGCCCGATGCCTCTTCAGTGATCAGCCTCTCTCCGAGGTGCTTGTCAATGTCGGCAGGTTCTATACGAGCGTCAAACGGCACCAGGCGCATACGGTCCCACAGTGCTTGATCGTCGGCGGGCGCATCCGGCTTGTAGTTGGCTCCAATCCAGGGCGTGAACTCCGGATAGAACTCGAAGCTGTTCTTATAGAGGTGTCGGCCTCGCAGTGTCTCGTTGCCGGTCAAATCCTTCAAGAGTGCTACTGCCAGCTGTGTGCCATCCTCGACTTCACTGGTGGTCATGAACCGACGTCCTTTCAAGTCGGCAATGTGTGGGCTGGCAGCACCACCACCTTTAGCAAAGCTGGCTGCCTCCAAGATGTCCGATGAGACTCGGATTGCGTAGTCACCCAAGATGTCTCGGAAGACGCTAAGCAATGTGCTCTTACCGTTCTTGCCACCACCATGTAGGAACAGGATCAACCGCTCCGAGACATCACCAGTCAATGACATTCCCAGTGCCAGCCATACGAACTCCACGAGAGCGGGCCTGTTACACATCGCCCACGATAAGAATGCCTCGAACTTCGGGCACGTAGCATCCGGGTCGTAGGTGACATGTGTTGATTTCGTGATCAGGTCTTCCCGTCGAGATTCCCGCAGCTTGCCTGTGCGCAGGTCAAGTGTTCCGTTCTCGCACTGCAGCAGGTAGCCGTTCGTGTCTAGCTGCGACGCTGATATCGCAATCTCGGCAATGGTACTTGCACTTTTGACCATCGCATTCAGCTTGGGAACATTGAGTGACAACGTTGCCCATGACTTCAATGCCATAGCGTACGCCAATAGCAGTTTCCTCTTGTCGGGATCTTGCTCCTTCTCGGCAATCTCGCGCTCCTCCACCACTTCATCCCGCAAGATTTCCATCGCAGTATCTTTTGCAGCTTCGATGATTGTGCCGAGACTGTCCTGCTCCCAGTAGCTACCGTTCCAAACGTGCCACCCGTCTGCCTTGTCTTCGACCACGAAGCGGATATCCGCTCCGTAGCGTCGTGCAAGTCGGTTCCCGTTGGCAGTGTCAGTGCACTGCGGTACAGGCGTTCTCTTGACTGCACGCTTATGTGCGGCCTGAACTCGTTTAGATCGCTCTTCTTCTGTTTTGACAGTCATGGTTCACCATCCCGTTATCCATTGTGTTCTTTGGCATAACCAGGATGGTTGTTTAGGAACGTGCGCACTCTGCAGTTAGCACAACAGAACTTCTTACTACGCCCTGTCGGTAGCTGAGTGATAGGGTTCCTACAGTCCTTCGCCTGGCATCTCTTGTACTGTTTCTTTCTAGACATAGTTGTGCCCTCTCCGTTGCATTTCAGATTCACCACCATATTACTTTATAGAATGTAACAAAACAACCCTTGCGCTAATCAGTGCAGGTCAAGTAGTCAATATTCCGAGAGTACTGAAACCACAATCTCGCCCCATGACAACGCCCAAATGAAAATACCGCGCCATTGCTGACGCGGTATCTCGGTTGCTCGGTTGGAGCGTTTATCTAGCGCACTCCTTGTCGTCGTCGTCGTCGTCTTGCTCTGCCTGCTTGCAGATCCTTCGAAAGTTCTCCCGGCCTCTCTTGCGCCGTTCCTGCTGCTGTTCGTACTCTGTCTCCGTCCAGGCCCGTTTACCGGGGAGTAAACGGCGCACGCGCTCGTGTCCGTCACGTGTGAATCCAGGATCTTCGCATTGCCGCAACCTCTGCAGGTGTAGGTTCGGTCCTTCTTGTCCACCAGCTGCACTGCCTTGCGGATGAATGCCAGTGCTTCCGGCAGTGTTGCTGCAGGATCTTCAGCTTTCGCAAGCAGCTTCTCGATGACGGTCGGATCCTCGAACGATGACAACGTGAGCCGATTCTTGCCTCGCTGGTTGGTCCACTTCTTGCGTGTCCCATTTGGGACAGGGTCCGGAGGTGCAGGCGGGTCAAGGTCGCGCGCGCGACCGTTGACTTAGCGGGTCGCTTCTTGCCATCGTCACCGGTCACCTCGTTAGGCGGGGTCAACTGTCCACTAGTGGACAGTTGCTTGATGTCCTTAGCTGCCTGACTCTTCGAGATCCCTGCAGCGCTGCCGCTATCGCCCGCACGCTGTGCCCATTCTCCCGAAGGTGGACGATGACTGCTTCCCGCTGCTTTGACGTCAGCTGTCGCCGGTCAAGGTTCAGTGTCTGGATGATGTGCTCAGGCTCGTAAGGGTCAACTGTGATGATTGGGTTGAGCCAGTGAACGGGAATGCCAAGACCCCGGTCTAGTCGCCAGTGCAACGGCGGATGCTCTTCCCGCCATTTGGCACTCACTCTCGTCCCGGAAGGTGGGTAAGCCTCTCGCCAGCCTTCCGGTGCCACAATGATGACGGATGGCGGATCGTGGAACGGTCCATCCTCATCGTGGGTAACTCGTAGCTCCTCGAGGATCCGCAACCGGTGATGCCCATCGATCAGGTTGCCATCGACATCGCACACGATCGGCACGAGTACCCCGTACCGCTGAATCGAGTCCCGGAGTGCCGCATCTGTCGCATCGTCCAACGGCGGTAGTGGGTTGGTGTCGGGCGTACTCATGTCCGTCGTCCGGCTCTGGTGGCTTGATCCTTGTTCCATGCTGCAGTTCTCTTGGTTTGGGCATCTCGAAGGATCTTGCTTGGCCCTCTGGATCCGGCTCGCCCGACCGATGAACACGAGCACGAGGCCCAACCTCGGGTAGCGGGTAGTCGGCGGGCAGTGTCGAGAGTTTCACGCCGCACGCCCTTCTAGTGAACAGGTGCCACCCATCACACTTCGGGCACTGGTAGATCCCTTTGCGGGACGTACGGCCGTCCGGTCATACGGCAGTGGTGGCGGACCTCGTCGTCAGCGAGCAGAGCCGCCCATTCGTCGGAGTGCTGGACCTTGCCGCATGATGTCCTCGCAGCAGTCTTGGGCCGCGAGTAGGTGGTTGCGCTCACGGTGCATCACTGCTCAGCAGCTCGGCCGTACGGATCCGCCAGACTCCGAGGATGCGCTCAGCGCCAGGGACCTTGCCAGCTGCCAGCTGGCGACGGATGTGCTCCGGGGTGACTTGCAGTCAGTTTCAGCGGCCTGACGGACTGTCAGATACGGCAGTTCCGCTAGCTCGTTCGGTGTCTTTGTAACCATGCCATCGCTCCCAAGGTTGACCGGACGTGTCCGGTGCTCGATTCACTTGGGGCCTCAGCGCACGGTCGTGGCCCTATCTCGGTCGCATCCGGCTCGGTCACCGGCTTGGAGCGTCACCGTGGTTTACGCTCATCAGGGAACTGGCAGTTCCGGACGCTTATCTCTGGAACCATCTCCGATAAGGGCCGAGTGTTTACGCGAAATGCAACCGGGAATTATAGCACAGCTAAACATGACTGTGTGCAACTGTGTGATACTCCCAACACCAGCGATTGTGCACGCCAAATATCATCAGCGGCTCTATGTTGAATGAATATTTGGTCAACGGCGGACAACCGATGGCAATAGCTCGACGGCACCGACCTGGTCGAGTCCGGACCGGGTCGAGCGGCCGTAGACGTCGAGCACCATCCTGGTGGACTTCCAGCCGCCAGCAGCCGCCACATCGAGCACCGGCACACCGGCTGAGAGAAGCGTGGTCGCCCAGTAGGAGCGCAAGCTACGGAAGGACACACCTCGCACATGCGCCACACCCCGGACCGAGACGAAGCGGTCCGAGATGACACCGGGGTTCACCGGCTTGGTTCCTCCACCTATGACGTAGGTGTCAGCGTCTCCGGGGGTGAGCACTGACTGGAGCACGACGAGGTTGCGTCCCTGGACATGGGCGACGTGTTCATCACCAGTCTTGGTGCCTTTGATGGTCACCTTGCCACCGACCTCGGTCACGCTCTTGTCGATCCGCACGAGTCCTTGGCGTAGGTCGATGTCGGCCCACCGGAGAGCAGCTATCTCACCGGCCCTCGCGCCCGTCAGAGCGGCCAGGGCAACCGCCGGCGCCATGTCCTGCCCGACGACCTCTGCAGCCCTCAGAAGAGCTGCTACCTGCTCGGTCGTCGGGACCTTGGTCGGTGACTTGGTCTGAGCGGGCGCTACCGCTTTACGAGCCGGTGATGCGTCCAGGTAGTCCCTGCGGACTGCGAACGACAGGGCCGAGCCGATCAGCGACGAGAACCGGTGAATGGTCGATGCCGACAGTCCTTCGGCCCTCCAGGTCTCGTAGGCCCGCTCCAGGTCTCGTGCCGACAAGTCAGACAACCGGATCTGTCCTGAGCGCCGGGAGATTCGAGTCTCGACTTGGTGACGGTTCTCGTCGGCGGTCCGAGGTGCCCACTGCTTGACCTCGTGCCGATTGACCGTACCGAACCACTCGGCCAACAGCTCAGCGAAGGTGAGTCCACCAACCGGTGCAGCTGCGGGGACCGGCTCGGTCGGCTCGAAGCTCGCACTCGACGTTCGGCTTGCTTCCTGTCAGCGGTGCGGACTTCGATCCCGAAGTTGACCGGTACTGTCCTGACTCTTCGAGCCGGTAGCGGTACCGCCACACTCCGGAACCCTTGCTGACTCGCTTAGGCTGCCCGTACCGTATGTGCTCACGGTCTGTCCGCTCGTGCGTCCCATCGTGCCTCCCTACAACCGTCGTTGCTGACTGCAAGTCTACAGCGATTGAGACACGATTGAGAACAAAGCGAATGTCAGAGAAGCGAACTAGGCGAAAGTCCAGGTCAAAGCACTAGGAGAGGTGCGAGAGCGGCCGAATCGGACTCACTGCTAATGAGTTGACCTGGGAAACTGGGTCCGAGGGTTCAAATCCCTCCCTCTCCGCTGGCCGGGGTGCTCCCCGGCGGAAGCAAGAAAGCAAGGAAGAAGAGGCAAGAAGGAGCAAGCAACAAGCCGAGCCGTCCCCGGGCGCCGGGCCCGGCGTCTTCACCGGCGATCGACAGCAGGCGACGAACGATCTCCGATCTCAGGTGGACAGGCTCGCGCTCGCGGCAACCGGCGGAAGCGACGGTCGGACCGACCCGCCGGCGTTCTCGACCGTCACGGCGTAAGCAGCGAACGAAGCCGGTTGCCCGATCGTCACGGCGACGTCGGTGAGACGGTTCCCGAGCAGGCCGACCGAGATCATCCGGCCCTCGGACTGTCCCCATAACTGGTAGGTCTCGCTCGAGGGCAGGCGCGGCAGGTCGTGGTTGAGGAGGAATCCCGTTCCAGACGGCAGGATGACGAGCTCGGCGAGAGCGGATGTTCCGCTGTGGCCTCCGATGGTGCTGCCCGTGAGCTCGACCTGTGTCGCCTGCGGGTCGAGAAGCGCCGCCTGGACAGCCTGTGACAGGCCCTGGTCCGCGCTGGTCGCATCGAGCTGGCCGATCCGATGGTCCATGTGCTCGATCTGCAGGCCGAGCACCGCTATGACGATCAGCGCGGCGGCCGTCCCGAGCGGGGCGACGAAGCGCAGGCGGCCGGCCCAGCGACCTGCGGACCGGTGCTTGAGCTCCGCGGTCGGGCCGAACTTCTGCACCACGGGGGCGTCGCCGGCTTCCACCCGCTCGGCGATCCGTTCCCAGAGGTGCTGTGGCGCGTCTCCGCCCGCGTTGGCGATCAGACCTGCAACCTCGTGGAACTGTGCCACCTCCGACGCGCAACGCATGCACGAAGCAAGGTGATCGCGGATGGCTGCGTCGTCGTCCACTTCCACCGCGTCCAGAGCAAACGCACCGAGAAGCTCGGATGCCTCTTCATGTGTCATCCGTACGCTCATGGCGTCTCTGCCCCTTGGGCGCTCAGTGACTCGCGCAGGCGACGCAGTCCCGAACGTATCCTGCTCTTGATCGTGCCTTCGGGCTCGCCCAACATGGCTGCCACTTCGCGGTAGGTCCTGCCGTCGAAGTAGGCCATCTCGATCGCGCGGCGCTCTTCACCGGGCAGCGACTCCACTGCGATCTTCACCCGGTCGGCGACCGCCAGGTCCCACGCATACCGGTCGAGGTCGTAGCCGGACGCGACGGTCTCACGCACGCTCTTCTCCTCGCGTGCGCTGCGCCGCGGCCTCTGAACGGATGATGTCGACAGCTCTTCCGTGAGCTCTCGTGAGCAGGAACGTCCTGAGCGCCCCGCGCTCAGGATCGAAGCGCTCGGGTCGTCTCCACAGATCCACGAAGACGTCCTGGGTGACCTCTTCGGCCAACGTGTTGGAGCCCACGACCCGCCTCGCCAGGCCGTAGACGGCACTGCCGTGACGGCGGTACACCTCGGCCAGGGCCTCCTCGTGCCAACGCCCGATCAAGACCACGAGTGCCGGATCGCTTGCCGACCCCAGATCGTTCATCACCTGCTCATCCGTCACCGAGCCGGTTCCCGGATGAGACATCCGAGAGCACGATCAGCTTCGTAGAAGTGGCATGGGAATCGACACCGCAACTCTGATAGGCCGATCGGCCCGTCTCGAGGTGGACGACCTGGACCTCAATTCCTTCCGAGACGATCCTCTTGAGCCCGACGTCCTGCGCTGCCTCCGGTACATGCACGACGTCGAAGGTCACACGATGTGCTACCTGCGCGACGTCCTCGTCACCAAGGCACACCGCGACCCGGAGGTCACAGCCTTTCTGGCGTGCTGGAGCTACGAGGAGCACTGGCACGGCGAGGCGATAGCCAGGGTCCTCGGCGCCCACGGGGAGCTCGCCGGCTCCGGCCGCCTCGCCGAAGTGCGGAAGCGCCTGCCGAAACGCGACTCCATCCGGCCCCTCATGTTCTCCCTCGGGTCGTCGCTGACCAACCTCACCGCCGTCCAGATGACCTGGGGTGCGGTGAACGAATGGACGACGCAGGCGGGTTACGGCCGGCTCGCCACCAAGGCCCGCAGCCCCGTGTTGAACGAGCTCCTCCGTCGGATCATGCGTCAGGAAGGCCGCCACATCGACTTCTACGCGGCCGAGGCCAAGCGGAGACTCGGGGCCAGTAGCGTCGCACAGCGTTTCACGCGCCTCGCACTCGAGCATTGGTGGAAGCCGGTCGGCTCAGGAGTCATGCCGGACGCCGAGGTGCAGTTCCTCGTCTCTCATCTCTTCGGCGACGAAGAAGGGACAAAGGCGGCGCAGCGGATCGACAGGCAAGTCGACCGCCTGCCCGGCCTCGAAGGACTGCATCTCGTCGAGTCGACCGTCGAGATGGCCACCCGTAGAGCCTCTCGAGCCGCTTGACCGATGAAGACCAAATTCAACCGAAAGCGTTCACCCGAGGGCGCGAAAGGAGATGCGAGATGTTCGCCGAGATATTCGGACTTGACGGAGTGATCGTGGTGATCGTGGTGGGGATGGTCCTTTTCGGGAGCAGTCAGATCCCCAAGCTCGCAAGGTCCCTCGGGTCGGCGCAAAAGGAGTTCAAGCAGGGACTCCAAGAAGGGCAATCACCCTCCGAGGATCACAAGGCCCCCGGAGAGGTGAGCGCCGAGGCTACGAAGCCCTAGTCCCCGGACGGCCCTGTTCTCAGACCGACAGGGTCTGCGGCGTTGCCCCCTGCTTGTTGTAAGCGTCCTCGATCTCGGCGGGGATCCGACCCTTCTCCGCAACTGTGTAACCGTGCGCCCTTGCCCAGGTCCTGATGGCTGCAACCTGCTCGGCTCCGCGCCTAGCCGGGGAGCGACCGTTTCCCTGCCTTGCCGAGATCACGTTGCTTGAGCGGCCTTTGCCCCTGCCACCTGACTTGATGGGCTTGATGGGCTCGAGACGGGCCATTTCGACCCATTGCTGCAGCGCGCCTACGAACTGCGCCATGTGCCTTGCACACAGCTCGATCTTGTATTCGCTGCGGTCGCCGTTCTCGTCGTCGAATGCGAAGCCCAATGTGCGCTGAGCAGGCCGACCGTCTTCGCAAGCGTCGCAAACAAGCTCGACCCTGATCTTCTGCGCCATTTACGCCTCCCATAGTCCCTTACCGGCGCACGCGCCAGAATGTCGTTCGAGGTCTACCTCGCTTATGCAAACCGGGTCATCCGACCGGAGACGCACTATGTTCGCCGCGACACATCGAGTGATGGTCGGGCAAAGCGCATGTCGGCCGGTCTGAACGGCCAGGAATGACGGATTCAGTATAGGGCGATATTCGCGGAGCGATTACGGATCGAGGCGGTTTCGGCCCATGAAGGCCAAAAATCCCGTCTGAAGGACTAGCCGAAGGACTAACGGCGTCCTGCGAGTATCCGAAGCATCGCTATGTACACCATCACAAGTGCGAGCATTATCGAGAATGCCGCGTACCACTCTCCCTCGGCGGACAGTCCCTGCGCCTCGGCACCCTGCACGTACGAGAAGTCGACGAAAAGATTCGCCACGGCCACGAACAGGTAGATCACCCCTATGACCACGGACCACGGCCCGATCCCGGAGGCTCCCGGGACCGGCACCCCGATCCATGCGGCAAGCAGGACCACGACCAGCCCGAACGTCGCAACCGTGGTCCCGACGACGAACCGCCGGCCCACGTGCACGAGCCCGCTCCTGTAGGCGGCGAGCGTCGCAGCGAACACAGCCCCCGTGAACAGGACCGCAAGCGGGACGATCCCTTTGGACGACGTCTCGAAGTAACGCGAGATCCCGCCCAGTGCCAGCCCCTCGGTCACCGCGTATAGCGGTGCGAGGATGCGCGCCTGGCGGGGCCGGAAGATGGTGGCCATCGCAAGCGCGAAAGCCACGAGAAATAGGCCGACGACAATGCCGGCCGAGATCGGGAACAAGAACGTGACCGCACCGCCGGCGATCGCGAGGGCCGCGAGGAGGCCGACCTTGTTGTAGACCTCGGCGGCGACGAAGGGGGCTGCGTCGGATACCGGCGGCGATCCTGCGCCGTAACGGGTGGGCGGGGCCCCCACCAACGGCGGGGGCGGGTATCCGCTCCCCGGTGCGGGGTAGTAGTCGACCGGCGCCGTCTGGTAGTAGCCGTAGGGAGAACCGGTCGGTGCGCCGGGAGCGTTCTCCGGCGTCGAGACAGGAACCGTGGAGGTTCCGCCCGGGTCCGCGAGACCGTTCGGCTGGAAAGGCGCCGTGCCCAGGGGGAAGGTCTCAGCCAGGCGCCGGAAGTTGGACGCCACAACTGCGCTACCGCCCGCCTGCTGCTTGCGTCTCGCCATGCTCGTCTCCGTTCTGCTCTGCTCTGTCACAAAGAGCAGGTCTGCTCTATTCAGCACAGCAGGCTACCGCCCGCAGGCACGGGATCAGTATCGGGTGCTCCACCGGGCGTCAGGTTCGGCGCCGGGCGTGACGCAGGAACCCCACAGGGTGCCCACCTGGTCTGCCGGTAGATTGGCGCGGTGCCTGCGAGCTATTGGCTGGAGACTCTCGGCTGCCCGAAGAACGAAGTCGACTCGGCGAAGCTCGCGGGAACGCTCGCCGTGGCCGGATTGCACCCCGCCGGCGATCCGGAGCACGCAGACATCGTCGTGGTCAACACCTGTGCCTTCATAGAGGCCGCCAGACAGGAGTCGGTGGACACCATCCTCGAGCTCTCGCGGAGCCGGCGACCGGGCTCCCGGCTCGTGGTCACGGGCTGCCTCGCCGAGCGCTATGGGGACGAGCTCGCAACTGCGATGCCCGAGGTGGATCTCGTTGCGGGCTTCGGCGAGTCTCTCCTCGACGGGACCGGCATCCTCGCCGACCACGTCGACGCCGGGTCCGGCCCGTCGGCCGTGCCGACCAGGGTCGCCGTCGGGGCCCCGACGCGTCGCAAGATTCCGGCGTTCGACCTCCTCGAGCTGCCACGCCCGGCGGCGTCGGCTCCCTGGGCGTACGTGAAGATCGCCGAAGGCTGTGACCGCAGGTGTGCCTACTGCGCGATTCCCTCTTTCCGCGGAGCGCAGCGGTCTCGCACGGCGGAATCGGTGCTGGAGGAGATCGACGCTCTGGGTCCCGCGCTCCGCGAAGTCGTGCTGGTCGCTCAGGACCTCGCCTCATGGGCTCTCGACCGTTCCGCCGCGGGGGATCGCACGGTCAGCCCGAGACCGGTAGTGCAGCTGCTCGAGCGGGTTGCCGAGCGCGTCGACCGGGTGCGGCTCTTGTATCTCTACCCGTCGTCGGTCGATGACGCGCTCGGTGGACGCGATCTGCGCCACCGGCGTGCCGTACTTCGACCTGTCGCTCCAACACGTGTCGCGGGGTCATCTGAAGCGCATGCACAGGCCCGGTCACAGGGCGCGGTTCACAGAGCTCATCGGGCGCATCCGCGACAGGGCTCCCGAAGCGGCGCTCCGGTCGTCGTTCATCTTGGGGTTCCCCGGTGAGACCGAAGAGGACCATGACGAGCTTCTCGGTTTCCTCGAGGAGGTGGAGCTCGACTGGGCCGGATTCTTCACGTTCTCGGAGGAGCCGGGTACACCCGCCTTCGGGCTCGAGCCCGCGGTGGCGCCCGGGCTGGCGCTCGACAGGCTGCGTGAATGCTCCGAGATCCAGGACGCCGTGACCTCGCGGAAGCGCCAGGCGCTTGTCGGGTCCCCTCTGAGCGTGCTCGTCGACTCTCCGGGCGTCGGCAGGACCCATCGCGAGGCGCCCGAGATCGACGGAGTGATCAACGTGCCGTCCGACATCTCGCCGGGCTCGATCGTCGAGGTGATAGCGACAGGAGCGGCGGGCCCCGATCTGTGGGCCGAGGTTCCCGCCCCGGAGCCTGTCGGCGCGCCCGGGCATCTGGTGGCTGCTCTGTGAGACAGTTGCCTATCAAGGACGGCCAGATCGATAACGGCGCGGTCGGCGACGGCTCTGTCGAAGACGGCGCAGTCAAGGCGACCATCGCGTCACGCTTCGGCCCGTCGGCCGTGCTGACGCCGGCGAACCTCCTCACCATCGGCCGGCTTCTCGCCGCACCCGTCCTCGTGCTCATGGTCGCGGTCTGGGGACCCACGTGGGCGGCTGTGGCGGTGGCGTTCTGCGTATGCTCGACCGACGGTCTCGACGGTTGGATAGCCCGCCGGCACGGCGCCACGACCTCGGGCGCGTTCCTCGACCCGCTCGCCGACAAGGCGGTCGTGCTCGGCACGTTCGTGGTGCTCGCGGCGAGAAGCGAGATCGCATGGCTCCCCGTCGCGCTGATAGCGCTGCGCGAAGTGTCGATGAGCCTCTACCGCACGGTCATGAGCCGGAGGGGCCTCTCGATCCCCGCGCGCTCGTCCGCCAAGTGGAAGACAGTCGTCCAGGACCTGGTCCTCGGGCTTTGCCTGCTTCCTCCGATGGTGAAGCACTACAGCGTGCTCGAGGGCGCAATTTGGTTCGCGACCGCACTCACGCTCGCGACGGGGTTGCAGTATCTGTATGACGGCCGGCGCGCCGCAGGCGGGTCGGAGCCGGGGGGCACCTCGTCACAGGGCAAGGGTGAGGGTGGTCACGCCGATCTGCGACGTGCGGCCGGCTGACCCTCTGTCGTGAGGATCGAGGTCCTGGCGGTCGGGACGGAGTTGCTGCTCGGCCAGATCGCGGACACCAACTCCGCATGGCTCGGTGAGCATCTTGCGGCGAGCGGGATCGACTCGCATTTCCACCAGGCGGTGGGCGACAACCACGACAGGATCGTGCTCGCGTTGCGCACGGCGCTCGCCAGGTCCGACGGGGTCATCGTGTGCGGTGGTCTCGGACCGACCCAGGACGACATCACCCGCGAGGCGATCGCGGAGGTCATGAACGTTCCGATCGTCCGCGACGAGTCCCTCGTAGGTGCGATCAGAAAGGTCTTCTCGGCACGCAACCGCGAGATGCCCGAATCGAACCTGAAGCAGGCGGACGTGCCCCGCGGTGCCACTCCGATCCCGCAGGTCATGGGAACTGCTCCCGGCCTCATCTGCCCTGTAGGTCACAAGGTCGTCTACGCGGTACCCGGCGTCCCCTACGAGATGTCCGAGATGTTCGAGCGGGCCATCCTGCCCGACCTGTTGGAGAGATCCGGCGACAAGGCGACCATCGTCAGCCGCGTGATCAGGGTCTGGGGTTTGAGCGAGTCGGGTCTGTCGGATCTTCTCGCCCCGCGCATCGAGGCGCTCGACGCCGCCGGCGGCAACCCGACGATCGCGTTCCTGGCGTCGGGGATAGAAGGGATAAAGGTGCGCATCACCGCCAAGGCGCGCGACCGGGCCGAGGCGGACGCGATGCTCGACGCCGAGCAGGTTCAGGTGATCGCGCTCGTCGGCGACGCCGTGTTCTCCGCTGACGACCGCTCGATGGAAGAAGCCGTCGCTTGGTCGCTCCTGTCGACGGGGCTCACTTTGGGCATCGCCGAGTCGCTCACGGGGGGTCTCGTGGCGAGCCGCCTGGTCGAGGTCGAAGGGGCGAGCGTCTGGCTCAAGGGGTCCGTGGTCAGCTATGCGTCTGAGGTCAAGCACACACTTCTCGGGGTCCCCGAGGGGCCGGTCGTGTCGGACGTGGCGGCGAGGGTCATGGCGTCGAACGCACGAAGGGTCCTCGGCTCCGACATCGGCCTGTCGCTCACGGGGGTCGCTGGTCCGGCCGAGCAGGACGGGAAGCCGCCCGGGACGGTCTACATCGGGTTGGCGCTTCCCGGCGAGGAGGCCGACAGCGTCGAGCTCCATCTTCCCGGCGACAGGCAACGGGTACGGCAGTACGCCACGATCTCGGCTCTCGACCTGTTGCGCCGCAGGCTCGCCGACTACACGCCGGTCGAGTCGCCCGGTGGGCCGGGCTAGAGCGTGCCGGCTAGAGAGTGCCGGCTAGCGATTGCCGGCTAGAGCGTGCCGGCTAGAGAGTGATCGTCAGCAGCCTGCGGTAGAGCTCGTAGGTGCCGATGTCGTAAGCGACCAGCAGCACCTTCTCCACCGCCGTGTCCGCGAAGCGGACGGCCTCGATCGCGATCCGGGCCGCCTGCTCAGAGGGGTAGTCGTATATCCCCGTCGAGATGGCGGGGAACGCGACGGATTTCGCGCCAACCTCGTCGGCGACCTCGAGCGAACGGCGGTAGCACGAGGCCAGGAGCTCTGCCTCGCCTCTGTACCCCCCTCGCCAGACCGGTCCGACCGTGTGGATGATGAATCGGGCCGGCAGCATGAAGCCGGGAGTCACCTTGGCGTCTCCGGTCTCGCAGTCTCCGAGCTCGGCGCACGCCTCGCGCAGCTGCTCGGCCCCGGCAGCCCGGTGGATAGCGCCGTTCACTCCACCGCCGTCCGACAGGGAGTTGTTGGCCGCGTTGACCACGGCGTCCACTTCGAGAGTGGTTATGTCGCCGTGCACGGCTTCGACGGCGGGAGATGGCACGGAGTGATCTTGGCGCGTGGGGCGCTCTCCGTGCGGGACACCGTCCCTTGCGGCACACAATGTGTGGAGTGCGCCTGTTCGTCGCCGTGTGGCCGCCCGAAGACGTGATTGGCCTTGTCGGAGCACTCTCGCGGCCTGACGTGCCCCGGGTCAGGTGGACGACGCGCGATCAGTGGCACGTGACGCTCCGATTTCTCGGTGAGGTTTCAGCGGTCGATCGGGTCGCGGAAGCTCTGAGCCCCCTCGCCGGCACCGGGGTGGCCCACGCGGTGCTCGGACCGGTGTCGGCATGGTTTCCGGGCAGGCGCGTCCTGCAGGTTCCCGTGTCAGGTCTCGAGGCGCTCGCCAAGCGCGTGGACCTCGCGATGGAGCCTGTCGCCGGCCTTCTTCCGAAAGGTCGGGCCTCCGATCCGGATTTTCGGGGCCACTTGACGCTCGCGCGGGTGCGCGGGCAGGAGCGACTCCCGTCCGGTGCGGCGGGTCAGTTGAGCGGGACGTCTGTCGCTGCCGAGTGGCAGGTCGACAGCATCAGCCTCGTCGCTTCTCGCACGCTACGAAGCGGATCCAGCTACACCGACGTGACGGTGGTCGATTTGTAAGGCGATCGGTTCGCGTTGGCGGGGGCTTTCTGTTGCGCCGACCTTCGTTGCGCCGGCCTTCTGTTGCGGCGGCTTCAGTCGATCCCGTCGACGCCTTCGAGCGCGAGCAGCTGGCGCTTCATGTCGAGGCCGCCACCGTAACCACCGATGCCTCCGCCGCTTGCGATCACCCTGTGGCACGGGAGCACGATCGGGATCGGATTCGCCCCGTTGGCCTGGCCGACGGCCCGGAATGCACTCGGGCGTCCGACCATGTTCGCGAGCTCCGCATAGCTGACGGTCTTTCCGTACGGGATCTCAGCCAGGGCGAGCCACACGTCTTTTTGGAACGGGGTGCCCTCGAGCTCTAGTGGAAGGTCGAATTCCGTACGCTTCCCGGCGAAGTACTCCTCAAGCTGTGCTGCCGCACGATCGAGCACCTGACCGGCGGCCTTGTCGTCGTTCGGTGCCGTCGGTGCCGTCGCTGACGTCGGTGCCGTCGCTGACGTCGGTGCCGTCGCTGACTCGGATCGCACCTGTATGTCCTTGTCGGGTAGCGCGATGTGGGTGATGGCGCTTCCGTTGCTCTCGATGAGCAACACGCCGATCGGGCTGTCCACCGTTATCGCCTTGTTTATCGCCTTGTTCATGCTGCACTCTCTCCTTTTCCGGATGCCTTCTCGGCGTTTGCTGAGTTCTGGCTTGGGGCGTGAGATGACCACAGATGGCACATGGCATAGGACCGCCAAGGTCGCCACCCTTCCGCGCGCCCCGTCAGCGACGCTGCGTCGTCGGGTTCTCCCAGGGCGGCCGCGGCCCTCTTGAGCCCAAGGTCCGTCGGCATGAATGCGTCAGGATCGCCCAGAGCTCTCATGCGGATGTAGGACGAAGTCCACGGACCGATTCCCGGGATGGCGACGAGCTGTGCATCGAGGTCTTCTGGATCGGTGCCGGGGTCGATGACCATCTTGCCGTCGGCGACCGATTCGGCGACCGCGAGCAGAGCCCTTCTGCGTGCGGCGGGCATGGCGAAGATCTCCGGCGAACATGCACCCAGCTCTGCGAGAGCCGATGCCGAGGGAAACGTGTGGGTGACTCCGAACCTCGAATCAGCTATCGGTGATCCGGCAGCCTCGGCGAGCCTTCCCGCGATCGTGCGCGCACCCGTCACCGACACCTGCTGTCCGATGAGCGCACGCGTGGCGAGCTCGAAGCCGTCTGCGGCACCGGGGACCCTGAGCCCGGGCATGCGCCTGACGAGAGGGCGGAGAATCGGATCTTTAGAAAGTGCGTCGTCCACTGCGACGGGATCCGAATCCAGGTTGCAGAGGTGCCTGCACCTTGCGACCGCGGTGGTCAGGTCGCGCAGGTCCTCGAGCGCGAAGACCGCGTTCACATATCCGTCCCCGGGAGTCAACGCCACGACGCCTTCTCCATTCGGAAGGCGCAAGGTCCTCGTGTAGGTGCCGTCTTTCAGAGCCTCGACTCCGGGGATGGCACGAGCGCCCAGGAAATCGAGCAACGTTCCTGCTGAGAACGGTTTGCGATATGCCAACCGCAGGGTGATCGCCTGTCTCGGGACGGTGTCGCCACCTTGGCGGTCCCTCGCTTCAATTGCGCGGACCGCCTTGTCGCTCTTGCCCTTGGCGCGGCTCGAGACAGCTCTTCTGAGATCGGACGGGGTGCGTGCGAATACCGACTTCACGGTGTCGTTGAACTGCCGCACGCTCGCGAATCCGGCGGCGAATGCGACGTGGGTGACGGGGAGATCGGTTGTCTCGAGAAGGAGACGGGCCGTCTGGGCCCGTTGTGCCCTGGCGAGCGCGAGTGCTCCCGTTCCGACTTCTGCCATCAAGACCCGGTGCAATTGCCTGTCGCTGTAGCCGAGGCGACTTGCGAGGCCCGAGACACCTTCGGTGTCGACCGTCCCGAGAAGGATCAGCTTCACCGCCCTCGCCGCCACGTCGGCCCTGCCGAGCCACTCGGGAGAACCAGGGGCTGCATCCGGCCTGCATCGCATGCAGGCGCGGAAGCCAGCTTGCTGAGCCGCCGCTGCCGTGGGGTAGAAGCGCACGTTCTGCCGCTTCGGAGTCATTGCGGGGCAACTGGGTCGGCAGTAGATCCCGGTTGAGCTGACCGCTGTGAAGAACCACCCGTCGAAGCGGGCATCCCTGCTCTTCACAGCGCCGTAGCAGCTCTCGAAGTCCTCCATCTCAAGGATGTTGACACGCGCCTGTGACAATGGCTAGCGGATTTCGGACATCGTCGTCGAGGCCCTGGAAGAGAGGTCATTCGCGCGGTCTCAGTCGGCGGGATACTGGCGGGGTGCCCGTGCGACGGCCAGGAGTGCGAGGTCCGTGAGGCCTCGCGGCGCGGTTGTGACACTGGCGGCGGTGGTGGTCGGAGGCTGTGCACTGGCGGCCGTCGTGTCGTTCACACGCCCATTCACTCTTTCGGCCGACGTTGTGACAGCCATCCCACTCGCAGCGATGCTCGTTGCACAGATCGTCTTCGCTGTTTGCGCACGGCACGCAGGTCAGATTGCCACCCGCCCGGCTCTTCTATTTAGACGCTTCATACCTTGGCTCGTGGTCTGTATCGTCGTCGTCGCGTTCGAACTGATCGAATACACCGAGCAGCCGAGGCAAGCACATCCGACACTCAGTTCTCTGTCTGACGAACTGTCGCAATGGCGCATCGGCAAGGCCGCTCTCTTCGTAGCGTGGCTCTCGCTCGGTTGGCTCTTCTTGAGACGCCGGCCGGTCGCTCTCAAAGGATCGACCGAGCCGTGATGAACGCCGAGAGTTCCGCACGCGCGTCAATCACCTGCAGGCCGGCGCGCGCTCAGGCTTCGTCGGCTTCATCGGCTGCCTGTCGTCGAGAGTGTCGAGAGAAGTGACGTTCAGATGACCACGCGCGATCTGACGTTGGTCGTCTGGGCCGTCATCGGTGTCGCCGTCCTGGCGTGCGTCGCGCTGTCGACGATCCGCCCGCGATACCTGCCCACATTCGGCAGGACCACTGACGCTCTGGTCTCCTCGGTGTGGTCGCGTGGGGTGCTGACTGTCGGATGGATGTGGCTCGGCTGGCACCTGTTCGCACGCTGAGTGCGGAGAGTGTGAGCGCGAGCTGGCCGCCTGGTCAGGCGTCGTGGAAAAGGGTCTGTGCGGCATCCACCAGGCGGTCTGTGTATCCACCAGGCGAACGTACGTTCGGTCTAGAGTCTGCCGAAGTGGGGCCGCCGGTAGCAGATGCCAGGGTGACACACCCTGCTCGTAGGGTCGATCCGGTCGGAGCGATGAACCAAGGTGACGAGCTTGAATCGGAATCCTGTCGACCAGGGTCCGGTACACCAGACGAGGAGAGATGTACGGATGGAACGTGACAAGGCGCTTGACGTGGCGCTAGGTCAGATCGAAAAGCAGTTCGGCAAGGGCTCGGTTATGCGCATGGGCGAGAACAACCACATGGCGATAGAGGCAATCTCCACGGGAACCACCGCCCTCGACATGGCTCTTGGCATCGGTGGTCTGCCACGTGGGCGGATAGTGGAGATCTTCGGCCCTGAGTCGTCCGGTAAGACCACTCTCGCGATGCATGTTGTTGCCGAAGCGCAGCGAAATGGCGGCATCTGCGCGTACATCGACGCAGAGCACGCCATGGACCCCGTGTACGCAAAGGCCATCGGCCTGAACATCGACGACCTGCTCATCTCGCAACCCGACACCGGGGAGCAGGGGCTCGAGATAGCAGACATGCTGATCCGCTCAGGTGCAATAGACGTGATCGTGATCGACTCGGTTGCAGCGCTGACCCCGCGGGCCGAGATAGAAGGCGACATGGGCGATACCCACGTCGGTTTGCAGGCTCGTCTCATGTCGCAGGCTCTCCGGAAGCTGACCGGCACTCTCTCCAAGTCACAGACCATCGCCATCTTCATCAATCAGCTGCGTGAGAAGGTCGGGGTCATCTACGGATCCCCCGAGGTGACCCCCGGAGGTCGTGCACTCAAGTTCTATTCCTCCGTCCGCCTCGACATCCGGCGCGTCGAGTCCATCAAGGACGGGGCCGACGTCGTGGGTAACCGCACTCGGGTGAAGGTTGTGAAGAACAAGTGCGCGGCACCGTTCAAGACCGCCGAGTTCGACATCATGTACGGAACGGGGATCAGCCGAGAGGGCTCACTGCTCGACGTGGGCGTCGAGCTTGGTTTCATAAAGAAGGCCGGCGCCTGGTTCACATATGAGGGCGAGCAGCTAGGCCAAGGTCGCGAGAACGCAAAGCAGTTCCTTCGTGAAACCCCGGAGCTCATGGTGGCCATCGACGAGCGTGTCAGGTCGTTACTGGCCGGCACCGACGCCACCGGCTCACCTGAGGATTCGGTCCTCGATCCCGACGATCTGCCCATCAGCCTCGGTTAAGAGCAGGGCATCAGCTACCCGAAACTCTGGCAGAGCTGGGGGCCTCTGCCAGAGCTAAGGGTGCCAGATATCAGAGGTTCAAGGCGTCGGCGCGACGGGTTGACCTGAAGGGACCATCTCCACCCATGTGGTTCCGGGCTTCAGCTTGATGATGGATCCCGAGGCCGACTTCAGTTGAAGCGGCGCATTAAGGGACGCTCGGCTCCAAGTCCCTCTTACGAAGATCCCGTTTCTCAGGACTTCGAGCGGCCCACGGCCGGTGGGGACCGCCATGACCTCGAGACCGCCTTCTGAGTTCTCGACCCACGGTCCGAGTGTGTAGTTGACGACCTGAACGACGATGTTCGTGGTTGCGATGGGCGACAGTTGCCCGTTCGGCTGTTGAACCATGGCCTGGCCGGTGTCCGCGTAACTCAACGTGTAGGTGTGGGTGTTGCTGTGGTACGTCCAGGTCTCGTCGGACGTGCTCGAGAAGTCGATCGCGAGTGTGCTGTCGGGCCTCCCTTGCGGAACAGCGGCCGAATACTGGAATACAGGAACAGGCGGGGTCTTGTCCTTCGGAAACAGACCCCAACCGCCCGACGTGGAGGAGTAGGTGTCGTACGGGGCGTACCTGCCAGGTGGGTTGTTCACGATGGACGAATACTCGGGGTACCGCAGGTCGATGTTCTGAAGCCTGGAGGGCGGCGAATCGAGGACGTTGGTCACCTGCTGAATCGACCCGACGTGGATCAGAATCGGGTCGCTGAGCAAATTCGCTATTCCCTGGTCCACATAGCGTGCCGAGCGGATCGGTCCGACGAGGGATGCTTGCTGGCACTGGAAGACCGCAAACAGCCGTGTGATGAAACCTTCGACCGGCTCCTCGAAGACGATGTCTGCCTTGTCGATGCCCGACCAGGGTCTGGCATCTGGGTAGTTGTCGATCTTGAATGCGAGCGCGGGGCGCATTGGGATCTTCCCGCCCGGGGCGGGGGTACCTGTCAGCGGGCACAGTGGGGGCCCGGGCTTGCCGCCACTCTTGTTCGAGATCGTCGAAGTCGTCGGCGCCGTGGTCGTCGACGTTCCGGCCTTCTTCGAGACGGGCTTGTTGGTTGCGCCACCGCCCACCAGCAGGACGACGAGCAGAATGACGACGACGAGCGCAACGGCGCCGCTTCCTGCGCCCCAACGTTGGTTCTTCGTCCAGCTCGTAGGGTGACGCCAGTCGAAGCTGCCCTTCGCTCTGTGTGCGCGACCTCGTGGTGCTCGGTGACCTGCGGGGGTCGGGTCATCGGGCATGCGTCCTCCTAGGTCAAAGTGGCTGGGGCCGCCTCAGGCTCGTCAAGGGCGCCGGTTCTTGGGAAACCCGCAGCTTCCTCTTGCCGCTCCAGCCGTCCGTGCCGGGTGTTCCTGGGCTCGAAGAAGGCTACCCAACCCGTAACCGCTCCTCGCGGACCTGAGCGCTCGGACCGACCCGCTGTAGCGTCGGTCTTGTGGGACAGACTCTGCTGCCTGCATCTATGCGCGTCCGGGTTCGCAGGCTGACGTCTCGTGTCGTGCAATCCGGGTGGCAAGCGCTCCTGAAAGCGGGAACGGTGGGCCCGGACGACCGTGTTGCCAAGAGATTCGGCCGGTTCGGGAGTGGCAGCCTGCTTGGTTTCCCCCCCGGGGTGATCTACAACGAGCGCTACATCAGGATCGGGAGCCAAACCATGGTCGGACCCTTCGTGTCCCTCACAGCTGGCATGGCCCCCGGCCAGGAGATGATCAGCGATCCCGTCGTTCGCGTCGGCGACCGGTGCGTCATCGGTCGCGGCAGCCAGATCATCGGCCACTTCTCGATAGAGATCGGAGACGAGGTCCAGACGGGACCGAACGTCTACATCACCGACCAGAACCACGTCTACGAAGATCCCGAGACGCCGATCGGCAGGCAGTGGCCGGCGGAGCGGGCGGTCAGCATCGGAGCCGGCTCTTGGCTCGGTACCGGCGTGATCGTGCTGCCCGGAGCTCGCATAGGAAAACATGTCGTTGTCGGGGCCGGCTCTGTTGTGAGCGGGGAGTTGCCCGATCGATGTGTCGCCGTGGGTGTACCGGCCAGAGTGGTGAAGCAGTACGTGCAGGGCCGAGGATGGGTGAAGGTGGAGGAGTCGGCTCCGGCTGCGGTTCCTGCTCCCGCTGCGGCTTCCGTTCCCGTTCCCCCTCACGACCGGGTTCGGAGTAGAGCGACCGAAGGTGCCCAGGTGCCCACAACTGAACTGAAGGGTACCCACATCTGAAAAGTTGCCTACATTCGGAGCATGGACAATTCGGGAGTCGACACTTCGCGGATCGATGATTCGGGAGTCATACAGCTGCGCACCGAACGGACACTTCTTCGCGCGTGGCGGGACGATGATCTTGCGCCTTTTGCTCAGCTGAACGCCGACGAAGAAGTGATGAGATGGTTTCCATCTCTGCTGTCTCGGGAGCAATCAGATGCTGCGACAGAGACCATCCGTGCCCGGCTATCCGAAGACGGGTGGGGCCTTTGGGCGCTCGAGGTGCCGGGAGTGGCGTCGTTCTGCGGGTTTGTGGGTTTGAGCAGGGTGCCGTTCGAGGCAAGCTTCACGCCTGCCGTCGAGATTGGTTGGAGGCTCGATCGCCCTTGGTGGGGTCATGGCTATGCCACTGAGGCCGCTCGGGCCTGTCTTGAATATGCCTTCGGACCTTTAGGACTCACCGAGATCGTGTCTTTCACGACGACGAAGAACGATCGTTCGCGATCCGTGATGGAGCGACTTGGGATGAAGCACGACCCCGGGCACGACTTCGATCACCCTCGGATTCCTGAAGGCAGCCCCGTGAGGCGGCACGTCGTCTACCGGCTCACCCAAGCCGAGTACCTGAACGAGCCTGTGCTCGAGCAGAGATGAGAGAGATGAGAGATCAGAGATGAGACTGCAGAACAGTCGCGTTTACTTGTCGCTGATTTTTTGCGCAGAGGTTCACACCTCTTTAGGAGCACCGAGCTTCGGTTGGTTTTTTCTGAAATTAAGATACAGTGCTGTATACTTATCGCCGTTTTCTCACCCAGACGCGTCCGTCCGGGCGTGCGTGTCCTCCCGCAACCGCCCTGGCGGGCTCGACCCCAAGTGTGATCGGCTAGCCGGAGCCGGGCGGATGCTCAGGTCGGTTTGCGCCTGCTCAAGACGGAGGGCTGACAGATGGCAGTACCGCTCGACGAGTTCCCCGTGCATCAGGTTCCGCTGTCGATGGCGCACGTCGCTAGCTCCGACCGCAACGCATACGACCGTTGCTACTTCAACGCCCACGATCGCACGGGTCATGTCTTTTTCGTAAGCGGCATGGGCGTCTACCCGAATCTCGGAGTGACGGATTGCTTCGCCACCATTCGGCGCGGAAACGAGCAGGTCACTCTGCGTGCTTCTGACGCGCTGACCGACGATCGGATGCGTCAGGAGGTCGGACCGTTTCGCATCGAGGTGATGGAGCCGCTCGAGCGGATACGCGTCATCTGCGAAGGGGGTGCGAACGGACTCGAATTCGACCTCGTGTGGCAAGGGTCGTTCCCTGTGATCGATGAGCCCTCTCACGTCATCAGGCAGTCAGGACGGGTGATCCTCGAAGCCGTCCGCTTGGCGCAGGTCGGCACGTGGAGCGGAACCTTGCAGGTCGACGGCGACGAGCTCGAGCTCACCCCCGATCGCTGGGTGGGAACGCGCGACCGCTCCTGGGGGATCAGGCCTCTGGGAGAGCCCGAACCTCCAGGTCGGGCGGCGGCCGAGCCCGATCCACTGTTCGGTTTTTGGTGGACTTATGTGCCGCTCCGTTTCGAGGACTTCGCGATCCTCGTGATTCTCCAAGAGGACGGCGACGGCACGCGCTCCATGAACGAGGCGGTACGTGTGTTTCCTGCTGAATCCGGCCGGTCCCCAGAGCAACTCGGGTGGCCCGAGCTCGACATCCGCTACCGCAAAGGCACCCGAATGCCTGAGGGCGCGGTTCTGCACCTGACCGACAGGCAAAGGCGGCCCCTCACAGTCGAGATCGAGTCGCTCGGCTTCGTGGCTCTGAATTCTGGCCCGGGCTACTCAGGCGATTCGCAATGGGGGCATGGTCAATGGCGCGGCCGAGGTTGGATCGAACGCGTCACGCATGACATCTCCGATCCTGCCGTCCTTGCAGGCGCCACATTCGGAGTGGTCGACCACGTTGCACGTGCGACCTGCGACGGAGCTGAAGGTTGGGGTTTGTTCGAGCACGGGGTTCTTGGCCGTCACGCCCCCACCGGCTTCGACGATTGGTCGTCTGTCGCCGGTTGATGACGCCTCAAGACGAGGGCCAGTTGACGGCCCATGGCGTGACGTCGCCTGGCAGGACCGTCCCGGCTGTACAGCTCGTCTGACCCCTCGCTGACGCGTAGGAGATCCCCCGGGTTTGGCTCGCTCCGTCGAGACCGCCCGTTGCCGACCGAGTCTCATGATTGTCGGTCGCGTACCAGCAAGTTCCGTCGCTTGCCTCAGCTGCGAAGACGATGACCGCTCCGTCCGGAGACACGCCTACAGAGACGCCGGTAGGAGTAAGTGGCGCTGAGGCGTTGTTCGATGTGTTGACACCTTGGGGACCGTACGCGAATCCCAACTGGGGGTCTGTTCGTTGCAGCTGGGAGATCAGTGGTTGTCCTCGGGGAAAGCTGTTCCCGTTCGCGTCGTAGACCTGATCGGCTGCCTGCAACGCGCTTGAGAGAGCCAACTGTGTGGCGTTGTAAGTCGTCTGCGGCGTGGAGTTTCCATGACGCTTCGCCAACAGCACACTGAGTACCACGACTGCGGCGAGGGCAGCGGCGGCGACCAACATGAGCGCCGCGACTCGGACCAACTCTTCGCGCAGGAGGGCCAGGAGGCGGCATGCCAGGAGGCGGCATCGGCGCACCACCGGGTGCCGGCGTGGGAGGAAACGTCGGTGGAAACCCTCCAGGGGGACCGGCAGGAGGTCCACCAGGAAGAGGAGCTGGTTGAGTGGGCGGCGCTTCTTGTTCGGGGCTAACTGCGGTCGGTATCGGCGCACCGCAAGTACGGCAGAACGGCTCGTTGCCGGAGATCGTGCGTCCGCAACCTGTGCAATAGGCCATCGTCGAAGTGCCCTACTCGCCTGCTTGATCGATCACGCGCTCACTCGCTTGCTCGCCGGACCCACCTCGCACTGCGCACTCTCGTCGGTCCTCTTTAGTCGGCGTCGACGTCAACAGCTGGTCTGCATCGGACAGAGGATCATATTTCAGCCGCCTGGCCTCGTCCTGTGAACCCGATGGCGCGTGCGTCGTCAACGAGAATCGGCTGAAAAAAGGCAGAGAGTGACAGAGACGCAGAGGTCACAGCTCAATGGTTACAGCGTCACTCATCAGACGTGGTCTTACATGGTCACACGAACGATGGTGGGCCGCCCGGGGCTCGAACCCGGCACCTTGGGATTAAAAGTCCCCTGCTCTACCCGATGAGCTAGCGGCCCTTGCTGGACTTTTACAGATCGGAGACGCCCTCTCTTACAGCTGTCCTACAACTTCCCGTGTCATTCTCTCATGGCCTCCTCGCGGCGACGATCTGGGACGATGTGCGAGCGAAGGCCCCGGGCGCTCGAAGGTGCGCGCGTTCGCCGGAAACCGACACAAACCGACGACCCCCGCACCGACTCCACGATATTGGGCGCTTCTCGGTGACCAGCCTGATCGCAGCGGGCGTCGACATGCGCACGGTGCAGGAGCGACGCGGCCGTTGCCAGTGCAGCGCGAACCAGGACACCGCCAATCGAGAGTGTTGCTTCCTGGCTCAAGACAAGCCGCATTGCCAGAGCAGCCGACGTTTCGTCGGCGCCGCGGGGCCGAGCGGCGCATACGTTCCTGTTGCCCAGGGGACGAAGCACGTAGCATGATGCGGCACCCGACCGCGTTCATCAGACAGAATTGCGCTCAGGCGACGCCACCCGATGCCGACTGCGCCGACTCGACCGGATACATGTGTGATACCGACGGAGACGCGTGCCAACCGTCGGCGATCCCGCCAACGTGCGTGGATGTGGCCACTCGCCCTGTTCGCTGTCGTGTTCGCCGTCGACGAGGCTTCACCCAACGGCATGGAATCGGACTCGATTCGCGCTGTTCCCACGGCTGTGTCGATGGTCCTGTACCACTCCATCAATCTGGATCACTTCAAGGGCCATCTCGTTAAGCCGCATGTAGCACTTGTCATTACTCACGGCCACATTTACCCGCTTTATCCCTGGGCGACCTCACTATTCGCCGTCCCTTGGGTCTTCGCTGACCTGGTTCTCAACAAGATCGGGATCGGCTCAGGCCCTCTCGGGCTGCTTCGCAATACGAACAACTGGGAAATGCAGGCCTTCTCGATGGCGGTCGTGGTGGCAGCAACCAGCGTTGTCGTCTATTGGATTGCGATGCGGGTGCTCACTATCGAGACGCCTAGGCGTCGTCGTTGGGCGTTTGGTGTCGCTTTGGTATTCGCGTTCGCAACCCCGGCGTGGTCCACGGCCAGTCGCTCCATGTGGGAACACGGTCCTTCGATGCTGTGCCTCGCGGCGGCGCTGCTTCTTGCGCTGCGCGCCCAGGAGGGCCTCCCAGGCTTCACCGGAATGGGAGTCGCCCTCGGTTTGGCCTACACGGTCCGGCCAACTGACGCCCTGCCGGTGATCATCCTGGGTCTTTGGGTCCTCGGTTGGCACAGACGGCAATTCTTACGTGTGGTCGGAGGCGCTCTCATTCCACTCATCGTTTTCGTCATCGTGAATCTCTCGACCTATCACCAGATTCTGCCGCCGTACTTCACACAGGGTCAGAGTTTCACCCTCTCGTCCACTTTCTTCGATGCATTCGCCGCCGACCTCGTGAGTCCCGGTCGAGGATTGCTGGTCTTCCTTCCGCTCGTCGGACTGTCGGTAGCAGGGGTCGTGATCCTCCGTCGGTCGCACTCACTCTCACCGTTCTGGATTGCAGTTGCCATCGTCCCCGTGGCCCTGCTCCTGTTGATTTCCGCGTTCAAGGTCTGGTGGGCGGGTGATTCCTACGGTCCGCGGTTCTTCACCGACCTGCTGCCGTTCTTTGTGCTGCTCGCCCTGCCAGCGGTGGATCACATCGCTCAGCATCGCTTCGAGCGCAAGACCATGGTGGTCGCCGTCGTCTCGGTCTGCCTAGTTTGGTCGCTCTTCGTGGAGGTCCAGGGCGCGACCCTGCGCTCATCTTGGTGCTGGAACGTGGAACCGGTGAACATAAATGCACAGCCGAACAACGCTTGGAACTGGGCCGATCCTCAGTTTCTCCGCGGTATACGGGTTCTCATCTGGGGTCCGGATCGAAGCAGCGAGGTCGTGCGGGCGGGTGTGATCACGGTCGGCTGCCCGTTGGAGCCCGTGAGACCCTGAGCAGTCGCGATGAACTGACTCGTCGCTCTTTACGTTCCCATGGAGATACCGATAGAGCCGAGTGGAGTTACCGGGTGCTCCAACAGGCCAGCGACACTTGGCACCCACCTACTAAAGGCAGGCCGTTAGTGGATACGACCAGTTCAGGAACGGGTTTGTCCGGCCGATAGGGTTGGGTGATGGGTGCGATGCCAGCCGGCGTGCCTGTGCTGCGCCCCATGTCGGTCGGCGAGATTCTTGACGCGTCGTTCAAGGTCTACCGGCGCAACTTCGTCAACATGGCCAAAGCGATTCTCGTCGTGGCCGTCCCGTTTGGCCTTCTGTCGGCTCTGATTCGCGCTTCGGTCTCCACGAGCGCGACGACGATCTCGAACATCTCGACCTCGTCGACCAACCCGACACCTTCGGCGTCTGCGCTTGCCGCCAACTTGACGACGGATCTGGTGAGCATCCTGGCGGCCGCTGTTTCCACGGCGGTGATCTACCGGGTAGTCGGGTCGGCCTATCTGGGCAATCCTTCGTCCTGGAGAGAGGCCGTATTAGGTGGCTTGCGTAAGGCTCACTCGGTTCTTTGGGTGACGCTTCTTTCGATTATGGGTTACGCGGCCATGGTGGTGATACCTGCCGTGGTCATTGTGCTTTTGGCCGCGCACTCTGCCGGGTTCGGTGTCCTCGCAGGGTTCGTGCTCGGGGTGCCGGCGATCTGCGCTTTGGTTTGGTTCTGGGTGATTAGCCAGTTGGCCATTCCCAGCCTGATGTTCGAGGGCTACAAAGGGACGAAAGCGTTGGCGCGAGCGTCACGACTCGTGCGCCACCTCTGGTGGAGAAGTTTCGGTTGCATGGTGCTGGTTTCGCTGATCGTCGGGGTGCTCTCCGGCGTCGTGGCGGGGGTCATCGTAGGAATCCTTCTCGCCTTTTCGAGCAGCGATCTAGCCACCATCGTCGTGCTCTTCGTCTCAGGAGTGCTTACGACAGTTCTGTTCACTCCGATCACTGCCTCTGCATATCTCGTGTTGTCGATCGACCTGAGGGTGCGCAAGGAGGGATACGACATTCAGCTGCTGGCGAGCCAACTCGGCTCGCAACCGGGTTCATCAGCGTTGTCGTTCCTTCCGCGTCCACCGCTCATGTGGGGAGGGCCAACGAACGGTTGGGGACCGACGGGTAACCAGTGGGCCGGCCCTTCTCAACCCGGAGGCCCGCCTCCACCCGGTCAACAAGGTTGGGCTCCGCCTCCACCCGGTCAACAAGGTTGGGCTCCGCCTCCACCCGGTCAACAAGGGTGGAATCCGCCTCCACCCGGCCAACAAGGTTGGAATCCACCAACCCAACCAGGCTGGGGACCAGGCCAACCCGGTTGGGTTCCACCTTCCTCGGACTGGAGGCCACCGCCCCCTAAAGACTGGGAGCGAACCGCGCCTCTTACGGGCTGGGTGCCGCCCGGACAAATCGAGCCTGAGAACCCACCGCCGTTGTTCGCGCCTCCGGCCCCACCCCCGCCTCCGTCCGCAACCCAAGGCCCGCCGCCCCCGTCCGGCTCACCCGCTCGAGACGAACAACCTCCCCGGTCCGAGCCTCAGCAGGGTGGGGAGTGAACATCGACTTCGGTGACTCGGAGTTCATGACGATCGCGCGGGACTTCTCACGTTTTTCCCAGAGCGCCCCTGGGGGCTTCGCATCAACAGCGCGGCACCAAGCCCGCCAGATACTCTCCGGGTCACAATTCCAAACTCGACCGCAGCGCTCGTTCCGGCCCCTCGCCGGCGTAATGGGAGCTGTCGGTAGGTTCTTCGATCGGGTGTTCGGTCCTCTCTGGAGGTTCGTGGACAACCACCTCCTGCATGCTGTGTCAGGACCGCTGTCGGACGTCTTCGGGGACTGGTGGCCTCTCCTGATATTGGCGATCGCTCTGGTAGCCGGCGTTTTCGTGGGCAGAATTCTCGTAAAGAGGCGCGCGTCGCCGTCTCTCCGGGTCGCGGGGGAAGACAGCAGGCGTGCAGTCGAAGACCCCGATGACCTCGAGGAGATGGCGAAGCGAGCGGAGCTCGAGGGCGATCTTCAGGCGGCAGTCCGACTTAGGTTCCGTGCGGGCGTCATCCGGCTCGAGAGGATGGGAGCCGTCAGCAGAGGTCCCACTCTCACCGACCGCGAGCTTTCTGGAAGCCTGCACTCAGACACCTTCGATGCTCTTGCAGCCGACCTCGAGTCGATCGTCTACGGCGGCGCACCGGCGACCGAGAAGCAGGCAGCCGATGCGCTCGCCGGTTGGCGCAACGTCACGCTCGAGGTTGCTCGGAACCTGAAGACAAGTGACAGCGCCGCAGCGGACGCCGCGGGCCCGAAGCCCGTCAGCACTTCGGGCGCCCCGAGATGAATTCCGCCAATGTGCCGAGCGGTCCTGGTAACACTCAGGTCGACATCAACAGATCGGCGGACCCACGTTCAAGCTCGCCTGCGTCGAATCTCGTCGGTCTGAGGGCGCGCTGGCGACTTCTCCCGGCAGGTTGGAGGGTGACGCTTGTGATCGTGGTCGCGGTGCTCATCGCGGGAGGTCTGATAAAGGTGACGAGCTTGCTGACTGAAGGAAGCTCACCCGAGGGGCCGGACTCGTCGAGCTTCTCACCGACACCTGACGGCCTTGCCGCGCTCGGCGAATTGCTCACGCACGACGGAGATCACGTCGTTCAGCTCACATCTCCCCTCGACGATGCCGCGTTCCCCACTGGCTCCACCGTCGTCGTGGCGGCCCCGACGTCGTGGCAATCGGCGGACTCCACGAGCCTCGCCAGGGTTCTCGAATCTGGAGGAAACGTCATCGTCGCAGGACAACCGCCATCGGGTCTCTTGCCCTTGCTCCTTGGAGCCGACGCACCCGAATGGTCGGCGAACGAGATAACACATGCCGAACCGGTTGCGTCGAGCCCGCTCGTGTTCGGCGTGTCTCAGGTCGACTCGACGGGGCCCGGATCGTGGTCGACGACAGGTGGGACCACTCCGCTTCTCGCCTCGACCGGGACCGATCAAAAGATGTACCTGGCTGTCTCTGCGCGAGTCGGCGTCGGGACTCTCGTCCTGCTGTCCTCGCCGGCGCCGTTGCAGAACCGTCTTTTGGGTCAGGCGGACAACGCCGCGTTCGCCATCGACCTAGCAGGGTCGGCCGGTGCGACCGGTGCACTTGGACCCGGCTCGAGTGGCGGCAGCGCCAGCGCCAGCGGCAGATCCGTCATATTCGACGAATATGACCACGGGTACGGTCGGGCAGGAGGCGGGATCGGGGGCCTACCGGGTTCGTGGAAGGCGGCCTTGCTCCTCGCTCTGATAGCTGTCTTGGTCTGGATGCTTTCCGCCTCGCGCAGGTTCGGCCCTCCCGAGAAAGCAGAACGCGAGCTCGCCCCGCCCCGGGTCGCATATGTCGACGCCATCGCGACGCTGCTTTCGACGGCCCACTCTGAGAGCGTCGCATCGGCCGCCGAGCCTCTGCAGGTTCGCGCTCGGGCCACGCTCTGCAGGCGCGCCGGCGTCTCTGCGGGCGCATCCGACGAGGAGATCGCGAGGGCAGCGGCATCTGCGGGATTGTCCGGTGAGCTCGTCCAGGCAGTCCTCCGCACTCCTCGCTCAGCCGACGATCTCGTAGCAGTAAGCCGCGCTTCAGCAGAGCTTGCACAAGACCGGTGGAGTTGACCACATGACATTTCATGAGCAGATCTCTGGTGCTCCGGCGCTCGCGCGCCTCCGCGGGGAGCTGCATACCGAGGTGGAGAAAGTTGTCGTCGGCCAAAGAGCCATAGTGGACGGCATCCTTGCGGCTCTGTCGGTCGGAGGCCATCTTCTGCTCGAGGGCGCTCCGGGGGTGGCGAAGACCCTCCTCGCATCTGCAGTGGCCAAGTCGTGCTCGATGACATCGCACAGGCTGCAGTTCACGCCGGACATGCTTCCCTCCGACGTGACCGGGACACTCACCCTCCGCGGCGGGGAGCTCGTCTTCAGGCCGGGGCCTGTGTTCACCAACATCCTCCTCGCGGACGAGATAAACCGGACGCCGCCGAAGACTCAGGCCGCTCTCCTCGAAGCGATGCAGGAAGGTCAGGTGAGCGTCGACGGCACCCCGCACAGCCTTCCCAGCCCGTTCATAGTGGTCGCTACGCAGAACCCGATCGAGTACGAGGGGACGTATCCGCTGCCCGAAGCCCAGCTCGACCGTTTCTGCATGAAGCTCGACGTCGGTTACCCCCAGCAAGCAGAGGAAGAGGCGTTGCTGCGCATGAGGCGTTCGGGTGTCCGGCCCTCGACCCTCGACGACGTAACTCCTGTCGCCTCCGCAGACGATGTCCTTGCAGCAGTCGCGGAGGTGGACGCAGTCTCGGTGAGCGACGCAGTCATCAGCTACGTGGCAGCAATCATCAGGCGTACGCGCGAGCTTCCCAGCGTGCTTCTCGGAGCGAGCCCACGTGCAGGGGTTCATCTGTTGGCGCTTAGCAAGGCCGCTGCCGCCATGGCGGGACGGACGTACGTGGTGCCCGACGACGTGGCTGCACTGGTCTTTCCGGTGCTACGTCATCGACTGGTGCTCACTCCCGAGGCCGAGCTCGACCGGTTCCGCCCCGAGGACGCGCTCCGCACCGTTCTTTCGAGCGTCCCCGTCCCGAGGTGAGCCCCACGCGCCGGGCGGCCGTGCTGCTCGGTCTACTGGCAGTCATGGCGGTAGCGCTCCAGGGCGCCTGGGGAATCGCTGCCTTTCTGGCTGCCGGCGTGGCCGGGTTGACGATTGCTGACGCGGCTGCAGCATCGCGCCGGCGGCCCGTCGTCACGCGCCCGCACGTGCCTACCCTCGCACGAGGCACTGCCGTCGGATTCCGCATAGGAGTGTCCGATGAGGGACCTGGGTCGGTGCGTCTCCGTCAACCGGTACCGCCGGAGCTCGCACTCACACCCCAGGAATCCCGGGGTGAACTGCAAGCGATGCTGGTCGGACGCAATCGCGGAGTCCACACGATTCCGAGCACGACCGTGCGCTCCGGTGGTCCTCTGGGGCTTGCGACCTGCGATCGCTACTGCGGTACACCCATCGAAGTGGTCGTCATGCCCGACCTTCCCCGCGCACGGAGAATGGCGGAGTCCCGGGCAAGGGGCCGGCTTGCCGAGGTCGGGAAGATCCGTTCGAGGCTCGGGATCGGCACCGAGTTCGAGACGATCCGTGACTACACCCCCGACGACGACGTTCGGCAGATCAACTGGACGGCCACAGCGCGCGCCGGCCGTCCCATGAGCAACCAATACCGAGTGGACGAGAACCGCGACCTCGTATGCCTGGTCGACACCGGACGGCTCATGGCAGCTCCGCTCGGGACGGCGACCCGTATGGACATCGCCCTGGACGCGGTGTCGGCACTCGCAGTCGCCGCAGAACAGGGTGGGGACAGGGTAGGGACGATCGCTTTCGGGTCGACGATCCTTCGTTACCTGTCGCCCCGCCGGCGCGGAGCGGAGCCTGTCGTCCGAGCTCTGTTCGACCTTGAGCCCACCGAGGTCGAAAGCGACTACGAGCGCGCTTTCACTGCGGTCGGAGGCGCCAAGCGTTCGCTCGTCGCGCTTTTCACCGACTTGATGGACGAGGACGCCACGAGCTCACTGATCGAGGCACTGCCGGTCCTGACCCGCAGACACGCGGTGATGGCCGTGACGTGCGTGGACTCGGACCTGCTCGAGATCTCCGTCAGCCCGCCCGACGGCGTTCACCAGGCCTTGAGGCAGGCAGCAGCGATAGACCTGTTGAACAACACCGCGCGGTCTGTCGAGCTCATAAGGCGGATGGGCGCAATCGTCGTCGAGTCCTCACCCGCAAGCCTCGGTGCTGCTTGCGTCGACGGATACCTCACGTTGAAGAGACGGGCACGGCTCTGATCGTGCCTCCCCGATCTTCGACGTCTGTGAGTCCCGCGACGTCTTTGATGTGGGGATCTGTCTCAGGCGGGAAACTCGGCGCCGCCCGGCCGCGGCGTACGACGAGCCCCCAGAACAGAGCTCCCCAGAAGAGTCCGACTCCGAGTGCGAGACCGATCGGCAGGTCCCACGTGGTGACGATTCCCTCCGTCAGGCCTGCGACCACCAGGCACATTGCGACGCCGAGCACCGTGTCGGCCAGTCGGGGCGTTATGGACTGAAGCGCAGCGGAACGGGTCGCACGCCCGGGGTCGACTAGTGCCCGGGTTATCTGGAACCCGGCCGATCCTGCGACCGCGATGCAAGAGAGCTCCAGGATCCCGTGAGGAACGATCAATCGGGTGAACGCTTCCCACGCCCCGGCCTTCCATTCCAGCCCGGCAAGCACACCGAGCATCGTCCCGTTCGATGCGAGGACGTAAGCAGTCAACAGCCCGAGGGTGAAGCCTCCCGCCAACGCCAGGATGGCCACTTCGATGTTGTTGGTGAAAATCTGGAACGCCAGGCCGGCGCGTGCCGGGATCGCGATCCCTACGACCCCTCCCTGTCCCGGATGGGTCGTCGCGTGGAAGCCGGCGGGCAGGATCCCCGATGCCGTCACAGGCTCGAAGACTGCCCAGATGAACCCGAGGACCGTGAATCCGACAAGTAGGGCGACCGAGATCGCTAGCGAGCGTCCTCCCTGTTTGATGCTCCTCCATATGCGCGTCGAGAAGAAGTAGGCGAACCGCTCATCCCTTCGTGCCTTGCCGTAGACGAGCGAGTGTGACGCCGTGACGAGCGCTTCGAGACGCGCGGTCCCGGGACTGTCGGGGTAGCGCCTCCTTGCCTGGGACAGGTCAGCCGCCGCCTGTCGGTAGAGCAGGCCGAGACGTCTCATCTCGCCGGGGTCGAGGCGGTCCGCCTTTCCTTTCGCACGGTCCACGAGGGCCTGCAGCTCTGACCACGAACCGGCTCTCTGTGCGAGGAAGCGTTCTAGCGTCATGAGAATGGAACTCGAGGACAGGTACGTTACCTCGACCCCCGAAGGAGTCTCGCTCTCCTTTGTCCTCGCGGGTGTCGGCTCGCGCGGGAGCCGCGTACCTCATCGACATCGCGGTGCAGACCGTCTTCGATCTTGCGGTCTATGCGGTGCTTCTGACGACGGTTTCGAGCCCGACATCTTCCTTCGTAGCAGGCGGCATCTACGCGCTGATTTATTTCGTTGTGACGTTCGGCTATTTCGTCCTGTTCGAGACGTTTGACGGGGGGAGAAGCCTCGGTAAGCGGGCGCTCGGCATCAGGGTGACACGACTCGACGGCTCGGGTGTGAACTTCAAGGCGAGTCTCGTACGCAATCTCGTAAGGGTTCTCTACGTTTTCCCGCTCTTCTACATCGTCGACGCCGGTTTGATCATGGGGAGCAGGAGGAATCAACGGCTCGGCGACTTCTTGGCGGGAACGCTCGTCGTGAGAGATCGCCAAGGAGGCGTGGCTCCTGTCCCGGCGGGTGCCTGGCAGGACCCGCGCGCCTGGTCCGCGTATCAGGGTCCGCTGTTCGGCCCTGCCGGCCCTGGTGGCCCTGCCGGTCCTGCCGGCCCTGCCGGCCCTGCCGGCCCTGCCGGTCCTGCCGGCCCTGCCGGCCCTGCCGGCCCTGCCGGCCCTGCCGGCCCTGGTGGACCCCCTGGCGTATACCCGCCCGCTCCTGGCTGGGGCCCCGGCGCGTACCCGCCCGCTCCGCACCCCGGCTCACTGCCGCCGGAGCTCGCCGGGTGGGACGTGACCGCCGTCACCCCGGAAGATCTGGTGGCCGTGCACGCGTATCTGGCACGGCGCTTCCAATTCGACCCCGCTGCAAGAAGTCGGCTTGCCCAGGATCTCGCCGCCAGGCTCTCTCCCAGAGTGGCGGGTCCGACCAGCCCGATGGATCCGGAGCGATTCTTGGAAGCCATCGCCATCGTGAAGTCGGCACGGGGATGAGCTCGGCACGGGGATGAGCACAGTCGAAGACTGTCCTTCGAGTCGAGCCCACAGCAGACACCAAGGAGGCGATGCCAAGCTGGTGACGCCAAGGACTGCGCCAGGGACCGCTAGCCTTTTGGCCCGGCACGGTGCGTCGACGAGGGGCGCAGCCGCCGCTCATTCTCTCTGGGAGGGGTATCAAAGGTGAGCATCTCGCAACCGCCTGCTGAGGACAGGGGCAGGCCGGGCCCGAAGTCCGGTGGCAGGCCTGCAACAGCGGGTAGCGGCGCGGGCTCGGGCAAGCCTCCCTCGCGGCAACGGCCGTAACGGCGCAAAGCCTGGTCAGCGGTCGTCAGGGACGGGCGCACAAGCTGGGGCAGGCGCCGGCGACCGTCAGGGCAACCAGAGAAACCCGTCTCAGAAGACCGCAGGCAACCGACAGGTCACTGGGAAATCGGTCGCTCAGAGGCCCGGCGCCCGGCCGGGGGACCGTGCCAAGCCGGGTCAGGGACGCGGTGGCGCTCAGGGCCAGAAAGGTCGCCCCGCCGGCAGGGCACCCGTAAAGGTTCAGGGCCGGCGACCTTCGCCGACACTTCTCGGGATCGGCGCCGTCGCCGTCGTCATCATTGTCGTCCTGGTACTCGTGCTTGTCGGAACGACCAAGGCCGCTCCGAAGGTGACAAGCGCCACCCCGCTCGCGCCCGCCACCCTCGTGGCGCAGGTGACGAGCGTCCCCGAGTCGGTCTTCACGAAGGTGGGGCTTCCTTCGGAGATCTCGAACTATCCGAAGAAGGTCAAGGGATTCCCCGCACTCACGGATTCCGGTCTTCCCGAGATGCTCTACATGGGTGCCGAGTACTGCCCGTTCTGCGCGGCTGAACGATGGGCGATGGTGATGGCCCTTTCGAAATTCGGGACGTTCTCTGGTTTGAAGACTACGTACTCGTCGGCCACGGACTTCGCTCCCGACACACCCACATTCAGCTTTTACGGTGCCACATACACGAGCACGTACCTCGCGTTCCGACCCTACGAGCTTGCGACGAACCAGCCGGCGTCGGGGACGGCGACTTGCAACGTCAACGAGTACGCCTGTCTGATGACACCCCCGCAAGCAGACGTGAACCTCCTTGAGAACAAGGCCCTCGGCGGAGGGAGCTTCCCCTTCATCGACTTCGGCAACAAGCTCTACCAGTCGGGTGCCGGCTTCGAAGATCAGCCTCTCGCCCTCCAGGGGTCCACCTATGACCAGATCGCCGCGCAGCTGTACGACGCGAGCAGTGCGGTCGCGCAGGCGGAGGACGGATCGGCCAACTACATGACCGCAGCGATCTGCGCGATGACAGGTAACAATCCCGGCTCGGTGTGCTCTGCTCCCTACATCAAGACCGCACAGAAGAAGGCTGGAATCTCGTGACGGAGAGGCGTACGGCGGTCAAGCGGCCACTGGCCACGCAGGCGGGCCTCGGGCCGAAGCCCCGGCTCGCGCAGCGCACGGCAGAGCCGGCGCCCCGGGCGGTCGAACGGACGCGGAGAAGACGAGTATCTCCAGGACGAACCCGAGGCAAACAAGTGGGCTGATCTTCCCTGGAGGTCGCTCGCACTCATGGGGACGGCGCTGGCCGGGATCGGCGTGTCCATCTACGTGACGATCCTCCATTACGCGCACGTCGCTCCCGTGTGCTCCGATTCGGGCGCCATCGACTGCCAAAAGGTATTGACGAGCCCGCAGTCGGTTTTCCTCGGGATCCCTGTCCCTGTCTACGGGCTTGTGTTCTTCATCGCCATGTTCGTGGCGTGCATCCCGAAGTTGTGGCGGACCACCTTGTGGTGGGTTCCGTGGGTACGTCTAGGAATGTCGGTTGTCGGCATCCTCTTCGCACTCAGGCTCATCTACGAGGAGTTGTTCGTGATCCGGAGCCTGTGTCTTTGGTGCACAGGAGCCCACGTTCTCTCGTTCGCGATGTTCGTGATAATCGTGACTGGGTGGGAGGACGCCACGCGCGAAGTGATTCCGCGCCGCGCTTCGTAGTTCTGCCGTAGCCCGCCGGCGAGGATTGCTGACGCCGGCGTTCCAAAGTGGATAGTACGCAGGTTTCCTAGTGAATTGGCGGCGGAATCACAATTGCTGAGGGTCTTCCCCCGACCCGCACTGACCGGAGCACTCGCCCGCTGACGAGATCCACGCCGGTCACGTAAGGATCGTTGTCGGCGACCCACGCGGTCGTCCCGCTTTCTGCCACGGCAACGGCTTCGGCGAGATGTCCGATCGGGATCCGGCGTCCAACCACCGGTCTGGCGTCGAACGACACGCCGACGAGGGACGTTCCCCCCGAGACCCACGCCTCCCCTGCGGCAGCCTCACCGGCACCGGCCGTCTGAGCCGCGATCCCGGTCGGAGCAACGCCGACGTTCACGCTCGCAGACGCCTGTAGCGTCACGAGGTCCACATAGGTGACCTCGTCCGAACCGAAGTCCGCAACGAGAGCGCTGTCCCCGTCGGAGCTGACCGCGATCGCGTCAGGTTCCGTTCCGACCCGGATCGGGTTGCCCGCGGTCATGGTGTCGAGGTCCACGGGCGTGACGGTTCCGTCCCCGAGATTCGCCACGAGGGCCGTGCGCCCGTCGGGGCCACCGATGCCGACCGCGTCGGGCTGGCTTCCGACGTGCACGGGCGGGTCGGCGTGCATGGTGCGGAGGTTCACCGGTGTCACCGTTCCGTCGTCGCTGTTTGCGACCACTGCGATGCCGCCGTCGGGTGACACCGCAACCCCGTCTGGCTCGACGCCTGTCGGGATCGTCGCCTTCACGTCGCCGTCAGAGGCGTCGAGGACAGTGAGCTCGTCCTCCCCTTCGTCGGCGACGAGGATCAGGCGGCCGTCAGGGCTTGCCGCGACCGCATCGGGAAGTGTGCCGGTCGTAATTCCGGGGTCCACCCTGGCGTCGTCGAGGTTCACAGGAGTGATGGTCGCACCCGGTTCTGAGTCGTATCCGTAGGTGCATACGTAGGCCTCGGTCCCTGCATCGGCCCTGGCTGCGAGGCCCGGGATCGCGGCCGCGTGGAGCACGGGCTCCGCGTCGGCGCTCATGTTCGTGCACGCGGATACAGAGGCGATCGAAACGACCCCAACAACGACCGCCCAACGTCGCTTCGATGCGATCTTCGCGCTTGAGAAACGGGATCTCATGCCCGATGCACGAAAATAGTGAACACCTCCAACTACCCCCCCGTAGGTCGCGCTGCAGATCGGTTGCCTCAGACAACCAAGCGCACCGGATTCAGCCTCGCGGCGGCCCTGACCGTACCCCTGGCGGCCCTGGCGATAGTCGTCATCGCACCCGCCGGCAACTCCCACTCCAGGTCCGGATTGTCCCCTGAGCGGGGCATCTCCATGATCTCGAGGAGCTCCCCCGCTCCGTCGGACGTCACACGTTCGAACTCGAGCCCGCTTCCTCCTAACAACCCCGCCCAGAACCTCTCCCCGGATCCTGACATCTTCGACTACTGCTCGGGCAGCGCGATCGACATCTCGGCGAGATGCGAGGCTGCTTCGCTCGAGGCGATCGACCACGGGCGCTCAGCAGAGGGGCTCGGCCCGATGGTGCTCCCGACCAACTGGTCGGCGTTGAGCCCGGCAGAGCAGCTGTTCGTGGCGACGAACCTCGAGCGCACAGTCAGGGGCCTTCGACCGTTCGAGGGCATGTCGACCGTCCTCGACGCGGCCGCGATGGGTGGGGCCGACGCGAATACTGATGCGACCCCCCCAGGAGGGTTCCCGGCGTCCTACTGGACGAGCAACTGGGCCGGAGGAGTCGGATCGCCTCTCGAGGCGGTCTACCTGTGGATGTACGACGACGGCCCTGGCAGCCCGAACGTCGACTGTCAGGGCGGCAACACCTCGGGCTGCTGGGGCCACCGCGACGACATCCTCGCCCCCTTCACGTGTTCACCGTGCGTCATGGGCTCTGCAGTCTCGACCGCCTATCAGGGCCAGCCTTCGTGGGCCGAGCTGATGGTCGACACGGCCGGCAGCCCGGCGCTCGCGTTCTCGTGGTCGGACGTCTCGTGGCCGGACTCGACATCGACGGTCGTCGGTATGACAGCGACCGCCTCCCAGGGCTATTGGCTCGTGACCGCGGACGGGAGCGTGCACAGCTTCGGCGGCGCGCCCAACTACGGGTCGGCTGACGTGCCCACCGGTCAGGCGGTCGTCGGGATCGCGGCGACGCCGGCCGGCGGCGGATATTGGCTGGTCACCTCTCGCGGCGACGTGTTCGCTTTCGGCGACGCCCACTACTACGGAGGTACCGGCAATCTCCACCTGGCCGCAGCCATCGTCGGGATGACCCCCACCCACAACGGCGAGGGCTACTGGCTGGTCGGAGCCGACGGGGGCGTCTTCTGCTTCGGGAACGCCGGCTACCACGGTTCGACGGGCAGCAGGCGGCTCAACAAGCCTGTGGTGGGAATCGCCGCCACGCCCAATGGCGAGGGCTACTGGCTCGTCGCCTCTGACGGAGGGATCTTCAGCTTCGGCGACGCGGGTTTCCACGGTTCTACGGGAGCGATGAGGCTCTACAAGCCCGTCGTCGGGATGACTCCGTCCTACAACGGGCAGGGCTACTGGCTCGTCGCCTCTGACGGAGGGATCTTCAGCTTCGGTGACGCCCAGTTCCACGGGTCGACCGGAGACATCCACCTCGCCGCACCGATGGTTGGCATGGCCTCACCGGTGCCGAGCGGCTACTGGCTGGTGGCGTCGGACGGAGGGATCTTCAGCTTCGGGGTGCCGTTCCACGGATCCATGGCATAGGCACACGGAGCAAATTCGTTCGGCGGGCTGCGGCTTGGGGGGGTCGCAGCCCGCCGGACCTTGTCAACGATCCCTGACTGGGCTCACTACGATCGTCTCGTGGACGCAACCAACGAGTCGACCTCAGGGGTGGACCTCACACTGCTGGACGAGATCGCAGCCGGTACTCGCGGAGGTCCAGTCGGCGCTTGACCGCATCGACGCCGGAACCTACGGGCGCTGCGACCACTGTGGTGCGCAGATAGAAGAAGCGACTCTTGAATCGCACCCCGCTGCCCGGCATTGTGCGGCTCACCTGCCCTTCGGCCGGAACGCCACGGAAAGTCCCCAGGCGTGAGGCGGGACCGGTGTCCGACACACAGGACGAGTCGGACACTCAGGGTACGATCCCTCCGATGACGTGGTTGGACACCGAGCTCGGTCGCGTTCTCGACCCTCACTACCTCGACGGCCTTTCCGAGCGTGATCTCGACGAGGTCCGCGAGATGCGAGCGGAATGCGAGCAGACGGAGACGGCGGTCTCCTTTCTCCGCAGGATGGCGCAGGGTCGCCTCGATCTGATTCACGCTTACCTCGATCGCAGGGCAAGCAGCGAGATCAACAGCATGCGGGCATTCGTCGACGACCTCCCTTCGATAATGGCCGCAGGGCCGCCGACGAGGTCCGGCCCGCCGCGGATCTTCGGGTCCCGGCTGCCCGACGCGCACCCCGACGACCTCGTGGTCGAGCTCGATGCAGTGCTCGGGGCGGAGAAGATGAGCGAGCTCGAGTCTTTAGACGACGCGCAGCTCGAATCCATCGCCGACGAGCTGGCGGAGATGGAGCGCCGGATCTCGCGCCAACGTCGATCGCTTCATGAGGAGATCGACCTGATCCAGGCCGAGATCGTGAGCCGCTACAAGACGGGCAGGGCGACCGTCGACGGCCTCCTTTCCTGAGGGGCTGCCGTGCCGAGGCAGCTGCCACTGCCGGATCATTGGCGCGAGCTCGGTGCGTTCATCCGTGAGCAGCGCAGCAACGCCCGGCTCTCACTGAGGCGCCTGTCTGAGCTTGCGGGAGTGTCGAACCCCTACCTGAGCCAGATAGAGAGGGGCCTGCGCAAGCCGTCTGCCGAGATACTCCAGCAGATCGCCAAGGCCCTGCGGATCTCTGCCGAGACGCTCTACGTGCAGGCGGGGATACTCGAGCCCTCGGACGACGACGACGTGCAGACGCGCCCTGCAGTCCGACCATCACCTGTCAGAGGAGCAGAAGCAGGCTCTCTTACAGATCTACCTCTCGTTCCGCCAGGAGCACGAACGCCGCTCCGAGGCCGCACAGGCGGCCCCGAGCGCCGTCGGAGGCACCTCACAGTAGGCTCGCCTGACGGTGCGCCGTCTTTGTGTGCTCTCTTTTCACACGTCCCCGCTCGCCCAGCCAGGCACGGGCGACGGAGGGGGCATGAACGTTTACGTGCGGGAGCTTTCGAGCGCTCTCGCAAGGGCGGGCGTCGAGTGCGACGTCTTCACCCGTGCCTGGTCCAGAGATCTGCCGGCTGAAGTCGCGGTCGAACCGGGCCTGCGGGTCCACCACGTTCCCGCCGGTCCGCTCGAGCCGGTCGCCAAGGAGCAATTGCCGTCGCTCGTCGGTGAGTTCACAGAAGGTGTGCTCGTCCGCTTGTCAGGTGCAACAGTGGGCGGCCCGAGCGACCTTTCGTACGACGCGATCCACGCCAACTACTGGCTGTCAGGCCTCGCCGGCCACCAGCTGAAGCACGAGCTCGACCTGCCCTTGGTGTCGACGTTCCACACCCTCGACCGCGTGAAGGCCGAATCGAGCCCAGAAGAGGTGTCTTGTGACGAGCCGCATCGCAGAGCCGAGGCGGAAGCGGCAGTCATGGCCTGCTCCGAGGTCGTCCTGGCCTCGTGCAGCGTCGAGGCCGATCAGCTCGTGGAGCTATACGGTGCGGATCCCGAGCGGATCCGCGTCGTGCCTCCTGGGGTCGATCACGCATTCTTCGCCCCCGGTCACCGTCCCCAGGCCCGCAGGGCGGTCGGGCTCCCGAGCGACGGCCCCCTGCTCGCCTTCGTCGGGCGCATCCAGCCCCTCAAGGGCGCCGATCTCGCTCTTCGCGTCCTAGAGGCGCTCCTCCCCGACCACCCCGAAGCCCGTCTGATCGTGGTCGGTGGCCCGAGCGGCCCTCATGGCGAGGAGCACATGGCGCAGCTGCATCGGTACGTGGAGTCGAGCGCTCTGACCGACAGGGTCGGCTTCATCGCTCCACAGCCTCACGAGTTGCTTTCGACCTACTACAGGGCGGCCGATGTTTGCCTGGTCCCGAGCAGGTCCGAGTCCTTTGGGCTCGTCGCTCTCGAGTCTGCGGCCTGTGGAACCCCCGTGATAGCCGCCTCGGTGGGCGGGCTTACGACGCTGGTCGAGGACGGGTGGACCGGTTTTCTGGTCGACGGCCACGACGTCGGGGCTTTTGCCAGGGCCGCCTCCAAGGTCTTGGACGATCCCTCCCAGGCCGCCTTCATGTCGGCCAACGCCGTCATCCGCGCCCGGAGCTTCACCTGGGCTCAGGCCGCGAACCTGTTGCGGTCGACTTACGAGGAGCTGGCGGCCGAGCGTCTCGTGGGGTGCCGATAGGGCCGGGTGGGAATCCCTTCCGGCCTGACATGAGCAGCACCGTCTCCCCGATAGCGAGCCCTGAAGAACGCGCCCGATGTGACGCGGTGATCGCCGCGTGGGCGGATGCGGCCCCTCCGGGCGTTCTCGCCGTGGACCGCGAGCCGGATCTCGCCCGTTGGTACATACGGCTGAGGGGCGACGAGAAGGACGTCGTGACGATATGGCTGACCGTCCGCCAGCGGACCTTGCGCCACGAGACGCATTTCATGCCTGCTCCTGAGACGAACGTCTGCGAGACCTACCAGTACCTGCTGCGCAGGAACTCGGCACTGCGGGGGATGCGTTTTTGTCTCGGGGATGAAGACGCGGTTTATCTCGTGGGAGAGCTTCCGGTCGCTGACGTCACCGAGGACGAGATCGACCGGATCGTCGGGACCTCGCTCGAATATGTCGATGAGTGCTTTCCCGCGGCGATGACCCTCGGGTACGCCACCGTGTACAGGAGACGTCCCCGCCGCAGATAGCGCTCTGCTCCGAGCAGCGGCTCTGGATGTCGGCTCTAGATGATCTGGCGGAGGTGCGAGGAGAGCGCCCTCAGACCGCCCTTCAAGCTCTTGCGGATGCCGGCCTGACCGTCTTGGCGGTGACCTCGGCCCTGCTCTCCGTGGCCCTGTTGGTGTCCCTGGCCGTGCTGTCCGTGGCCGTGCGGACCGGGTCCGGGATGCCTCTGGTGCACTCTCCAAGGCAGCGGCTCCGGACTCGGTTTCTTGACGGTCGGCGGATGAGGTTTCTTCCCCGGGAGCGGCGGGGTGCCGGGGGGTTGTCCACCCCCGGGTGCGCCCGGGTTGGTCGACGTCGGGTGCGTTCTGTTCGGCGCCGGGGTCGGATTGGCCGGTGTGACAGCGACGGTGAGCACGGCTGGCTGCTCGGCCGGGATCTCAGAGACCTGAGACTCGGAATCGCCGAGAGATCCCGACCCGCCCGATGGCTCCCCGGTCCCCGTCGCCCTGTGCAACACGGGGGAGTTGCTCTTGGAGGGCGAGGGAACCGAGGTCCGGACGTACGACCGCGACGGGTGACCGCCACCGCCGTGGGTGCTGCCCGGGACCGGGGCTCCGATCGCTGCCTGCTGCGGTGACGACGGCAGGACGAACGCGGATGAGACGCCGAGACCGACGACTGCAGCCGCGGCGGCTCCCGCGATGGCGGTGCGGTGGCGGCGTGGCTTGGCCGAGGTGATCGGGCGGACGTTGCGCCGGGTGGCGTAGAGCGAGGAGTCGGCCATCTCGATGAGCTGGTCGACGTCGCTCCCAGCAGGGAGCATGCTCAAGCTTGCGGCGCCCCAACTGAAGGTGGGAGCGCCCTCGGCCTTGGCCCTCTGCATGGCTGCCGCGGCCCCGCCGGTTCCGCTGAAGGGGATGAGAACGACGAACTCGTCCCCGCCGACCCGGTAGACGGCGTCGGTGTCGCGAACCGCCGACTTGAGCGACCGAGAGAGGTCTTGAAGTGTCGCGTCGCCGGCTGCGTGACCGTGCGTGTCGTTGATCTGCTTCAACCCGTCGAGGTCTATGACGGCGACGGCGACGTCGAGACCGGTGCGGTGTGCTCCTGCCACCGCGCGCTCGAGGTCCTCTCTAAGTGCCCGGCGGTTCGCGCAGCCCGTGAGCGGGTCGATCAACGCCGCCTCGCGAAGGCTCGACGAGACTCCTTCGATCGCCTCTGACAGGACCTTGTCGAGCACCTTGAGGACGCTTGCCGGAACGACGGGCTCTGCTGCGGGGCCCTGCGGATCAGCAGTGGTCTCGGGCGCGGAATCACCTTCGCGTGATCCGTCCTGGGTGCGGGCGGAATCGCCGACCGGCATCAGCACGACGTTTCCGCCTCGGGCACCCGTTTGACCACTCTGGCGGTCGACAGGCGCGCCCTCCTGCGGGATCTCGGGCGCGTGCATCGAAGTCACTGCCTCGCGCAACGACGCCACGGCCGACACGACGGCCGACGGGCTCGGGAGACCGGCCCCCCACTCCCGTGCCGTCCGCGTCAGGTCTGCGGTGGCCCGGTTCCGTTCGAGGGAGATCTCGACAGCACGCCGCGAGAGCGAGCGCTTCGTTGGTCTTGACGTGGCGTGCTCCGTCACGACCCTCGGAGCACGACGCCCACCTTTCGGGAAGGCTACGGATGTTGCGGGTTAGGGGAGTTACCGAGCTCATGACGCTCCAGCTTGATTAGGGGGTGGCTAATGAAAGAGGCCGCCTTGCCTGCTAGGAGAATCCCGGCTCAATGCATGGTGTGGTCATATTGTCACGGAGACGGGTCGATGTCTCTCGATTTGTGCCCAACTCCGTACCTGGTTATTGCTCCTTCAATCACTAGCTACTGCAACGATGTTACCCAGGCAGTTGGAGGCGCATGCGCTCGATCCGGCGTGTTGTGCCCACGTTGGAAAGTGAGCTGAGCTCGTCACTGCCGGTGTCAGATTCCAGGTGAGTGAAATGACGTGTGTTGCAAACGTCAATTTACGAACCGTAGGTCGACACCGTTCGGCGGCGCTCGACGGCCCCGTGAGCAACCAGGCGACCCTCTCCCACGCCGCGGCGATACCCTGCGCCGTGCGCGACCTGATGGTCATCGGAGGCGGGAGGATGGGAGCGGCCCTCGTGGCCGGGTTGCTGAGAGCCGGTCTCGTCCCCGGCTCTCTGGCGGTAGTGGAGAAGGACGAATCGCGTCGTGGGGATCTGGGCCTTCTTTTGCCGGGTGTGAGCATCCGCTCGGGGAAGCCGGAGCCGTCTGGCGTGACGTCGGCCGTGCAGCCGCCCCTCGAGCCCGAGACCGCCGACGGCGTCGTGCTCGCGGTCAAGCCCGCCGACGCCATGCAGGCCTGCGAGCTCGCCGAAAGATCCGGAGCCCGTCGAGTGCTCTCGATAATGGCGGGGGTGCCGATCAGGTCTCTCGAAACATGGATCGGGCCCGGGCCCTCGGTCCTGCGGGCGATGCCGAACACGCCGGCGCTCGTCGGAGCCGGTGTCTCCGCCCTCGCCGGAAGCCCAAGGGCATCTGAAGAGGACTTCGTATGGGCCGAGTCCCTCCTTGCAGCGGTCGGCACCGTGGTTCGGGTGGATGAGGACGACCTCGACGCCGTCACAGGACTTTCCGGGTCCGGCCCCGCCTATGTCTTCAGAGTGGTGGAAGTGCTTGCGCAAGCCGGCGTCCGCGCAGGGCTCTCGCTCGAGACGAGCCGAGTGTTGGCTCGCGAGACCATTGTGGGCGCCGGCCGGCTCCTTGCGGACTCAGAGGAGCAACCGGAGACTTTGCGTGCTCAAGTGACCTCTCCGGGTGGTACTACGGAGGCGGGTCTCGCAGTTCTGGAAGCCCGTGGGATCGCGCAAGCGTTCTACGACGCAGTCGAGGCCGCCGCGGAGCGCTCGAAACAGCTCGGCGGCGCACATTAGTCATTGGTCACGGCAATTGCCCCTTTCCGCAACGACAACACTGGCGTACAGTCATTACCGGCGGAGAGGGGTGATTCAACTGATAAGCGACGATGAAACGGACCCGCGCTACCTGACGGTACGCGAGGTGGCGACATATCTACGCGTCTCCACGATGACCGTGTACAGGCTGATCAACGGGGGGAACCTGCCGGCTGTCCGGATCGGCAAGTCGTTCCGCGTACTCGAGGACGACCTGAACCGGTACCTCGCCGAACGGTATACACAAGCCGTCTGAACATCGACCACCCGAACCGACCACGGGGGGAGAGCACGAGGAGTGGCGGGGGCCGCCGTCGGTGGAGCGCGCCCTTATGAGTCTTAGAGCATGACAATCCCGCCTCGCGCCCTCGAATCCATGACCCGCGATCGGGGATGTGTGTTCCTTCTCACCGACTACGGCTCGGCGGACGAGCTCGCCGGGGTGCTGCGCGCGACGGTCGCACGTCTCGCGCCGGGAGTCTGCGTGGTGGATCTGACGCACGGAGTGCCTGCTTTCGACGTGCGCGCCGGAGCTCTCGCTCTTCTGCGATCGGTCCCCCACCTTGGCGCCGGGGTCGTTGTCGGTGTGGTCGACCCGGGCGTTGCGGACGAACGACGCGCGGTGGCGTTGGAGGTGCGATCCGAAAACGGTCCGCGCCACCTCGTCGGTCCTGACAACGGTCTGCTCGTCTGGGCTTCCGAAGCATTGGGCGGAGTGCTCGAAGCGGTCCAGCTTCCGGCGCTCCCCGGTGGGCGACGCTCGACCTTCGACGGACGCGACTTGTTCGCACCTGCTGCGGCGGCCCTGTGGAACGGTGTGCCGATCGGTGACCTTGGGCCCGCCATCGATCCGGCGAGCCTCACGCGTCTCGATGATCCGAGGTTGTCGGTGGCTGCGGGAGTGATCGAGGCCGAGGTGCTCTGGGTCGACGGATTCGGCAACGTCCAGCTCTCTGCATCCGCGTCGGATGCCGACGAAGCGGATCTCGGCGACCGGATAGAGGTCGTGGCCGGCGCCATGACCGTTGCTTCGCGCCGGGTGACGTCGTTCGCTGCCGTGGGGCCTGAAGATGTCGGCGTGATCGTCGATGCCAACGGTCATCTCGCCCTCGTTGGCGACCGGTCGTCTGCCGCCCGTACTCTCGGGCTCGACGAAGCAGATCCTGTGACCCTTGTGGCGGCCCCTCGAGAACACGCAGAGCCGTCCAAGCCGGTGGGAGGCGGAACTTGAATCTGGCGAGCCTCATCGATCCGCACCCCGCCGCGAGGCGCGCCCTTTGCGGGACGGAGGGCTGGTTGAACTGGGGAGACGTTCGGAGGTGGACAGGGTCGGTGGCGTCGGGGCTGACCGGTCTCGGGGTTGGGCCAGCGGATCGTGTGGCTATCGCGTGGCCGACCTCTATGGAGTTCGTGGTTGCCTACCTTGCCGTGCTCGCCACCGGGGCGGTCGCTGTGCCACTGAACCCGGACAGTCCCGCTCCCGAGTTCGAACGCGAGCTCGCGTTCGTAGACCCGGCAGTCGTCATCTGCGGCGGGAGATGCGTCGAGACCATCACCGGGCTCGCCGCCTCAGGCACAGGAGGAAAGTCGAACTTTCCGCGCGTCGTCACTTCGTCCACCGGCGTGACCGGATCCTCCGGATCCTCCGGATCCTCCGGATCTCCCGGATCCCCCGGATCTCCCGGATCCTCGGGCGGCGCCACTTCCCTCGAGATCACCGGCTGGGACCAGCTACTGGCATCCAAGGCCACCGGTGACTCCGAGAGCGGGCTCCAGCCAGTCGAACGCGCGTCCACCGATCCCGCCGTCCTGCTCTTCACCTCCGGCACTTCGGCCTCACCGAGAGCGGCGACGCTCACCCACGGAAACCTGATTGCCAACCTGCGCCAGATGCTCGCGGTCCCGGGCATGATGCTCGGAAAGGATGACGTCGGTCTGGCGGCTGTGCCGTTGTTCCACGTGTTCGGTCTCAACGTCGTCCTCGGTCTCACCCTCGCCACCGGCGCCGCTCTCGTATGTGAGGAGCGCTTCGAGCCGGAGGCGGCGCTGCGGCTCGTGGAAGAGAGGGGCGTGACGGTGGTGGCCGGTGCTCCGCCGATGTTCGCCGATTGGGCCGAGCTCCCCGATGCTCACCACCAGGGGTTCGCCGGGGTCCGCCTGCTGCTGTCGGGGGCGGCCGCTCTCCCGTCCGAGGTCGAAGAGAAGTTCAATTCCCGGTTCGGGATGTCTCTCCGCCAGGGCTACGGGTTGACCGAGGCTTCCCCCGGCGTTGCGACCTCGGTGGGAATCGAGTCACCGAGCCCGGGCTCGGTGGGCCGTCCGCTTCCCGGGGTGTCGATAAGGCTTGTGGACGATTCGGGAGACGATGCCCTCTATGACGATCCGGGAGAGATCTGGGTCCGCGGTGCGAACGTGTTCTCGGGCTACTGGCACGACGACGAGGCCACTCGACAGGTGCTCGACCAAGACGGCTGGCTGCGCACCGGGGACGTAGGGGTCCTCGACGATTCAGGAGAGCTGCACATCGTCGACAGGCTGAAAGACATCATCATCGTCTCGGGTTTCAACGTCATCCCGGCCGAGGTCGAACAGGTGGTCCGCGGAGTGGACGGGGTGAAGGAGGCGGTCGTGGTCGGCCGTCCCGATCCGCGCACCGGCGAGTCGGTTGAAGCAGTGGTCGTCACCGAACCGGGCACAAGGCTCGCAGGCGAGCAGATCATCGAGTTCTCACGGACGCGCCTCGCCCACTACAAGGTGCCCGCGACCGTCCGCTTCGTGGAGGCGCTTCCTCACGGGCTCACCGGCAAAGCCCTGAGGCGCGTGGTGCGCGAGACGGCTTGATTCGAGCCTGGGCACCCCCCGTTGGTGCTCGGACCGACCCGATCTGTACGATCCGCGTCCATGGCACCCCCGGGTTCTCAACGCCGGATCCCTGAGGCGACGGTCACCCGCTTGCCCGTGTACCAGCGCATCCTGCACGAGCTGGTCCGGGCGGGAACCTCGACCGTGTCCTCCGAGCAGCTCGCAGAGCTCGCGCACGTCAACGCGTCCAAGGTGCGCAAGGACCTGTCGTTCCTGGGTTCTTTCGGAACGCGGGGATCCGGATACGACACGGCGTTCCTTGCCGGGCAGATCGACCGCGAGCTCGGCCTAGGCGGCGACTGGCCGGTGGTCGTCGTCGGTCTGGGCAATCTCGGTCGAGCCCTCGCCAACTCGCCGGGGTTCACCTCGAGGGGATTCCGGGTTGCCGGGCTGTTCGACGTCCACCCGGACCTGGTTGGAACGATCGTTCGCGGCGTGGAGGTCAGGCACGTGAACGAGATGAAACAGGCGACAGCAGGAGACCCGCCGTCGATCGGGGTGATCACGGCTCCCGCAGCCGTCGCCCAGGACGTCGCCGACCGGCTCGTCGACGCGGGCGCCGGCTCGATCCTGAACTTCGCACCGCGGGTGCTCCGGGTCCCGCCGAGCGTCCTGTTGCGGTACGTGGACCTGTCGATGGAGCTGCAGGTGATGAGCTTCTTTCTGTCGCACCGCGAGAGCGATGCGGGTGCGGTGGGCGGATCCGGCCTCCTTCAGGCGGTCGGCGTGACGAGCGTGGAGCACGGCTGACGAGGCCCCGCCTGGCGCCCGACGCCGCGGCCCGGCATCCTGGTATGAGTCGTGTCAGTCGTGGTCGTTGGTCTGGAGCACCAAAGAACGCCCCTAGACGTGCTCGAGCGCGTCACGATTCTCGAGCACGATCTTCCGAAGTCGCTTGCAGTTCTGCGTGATCGGTCCAACCTCCTCGAGGTCGTCGTCCTTTCGACTTGCCTCCGGACAGAGTTCTACGCGGTAGTCGAGCGATTCCACGAGGGCGTGGCTGACCTTCAAGAGCACTTGGCCGCGTCGGCAGGGACGACGGTCGAGCAGTTGTCGGAGCAGCTGACGGTCCACTTCGACGACGCCGTGGTGCGTCACCTGTTCGAAGTCGCCGCGGGCTTGCGCTCGGCGGTGCCGGGCGAGCACGAAGTCCTCGGTCAGGTGCGCCTCGCCGCAAAACGGGCGGAGGCCGACCGGGCGGCGGGGCCGGTGCTCGCGGGGCTGTTCGAAAGAGCGGTTCAGGCCGGGCGCCGGGTTCGCTCCGAGACGTCGATCGGGCGCGGGACCACGTCGCTGTCCCGCCTGTCGGTCGATCTTGCCGCCGAGCGCCTGGCGGGGCGGTTCGGTTCGGCGAAGTTCGTCGTGGTGGGCGCCGGCCAGATGAGCAAGGGCGTCGTTGCCGCACTGCGCTCGCGGGGAATCGAGGGACCGGACGTGGTGGTCGTCAACCGGACACACGAGCCGCGCGAGCGAGGTCGCCCGGACAGTCGATGCGAGAGCGCTCGGGCTCGAATCCCTGACGGGTGCGCTTGCGGAGGCCGACTGCGTGATCGTCACCACGGCTGCGCCCGGTCCAGTGGTCGACCTGGAAACGGTGTCCACGGCTTTGCCGGCTCGCGTGGGCCGCCGCCTCGCCCCGCTCGTGATCGTCGATCTGAGCGTGCCACGGAACGTGGATCCTTCAGTGGGCGGGCTCGGCGGAGTCGAGCTGCTCGACATCGGGGCCCTGCGCGGTCTCGCCGACCGTGCCCTCGCCGGACGCAGGGGAGAGCTCGAGCAGGCGGAGTCGATCGTGCGCGAAGAGGTCGAGCGCTACAAGACCGATGCACGAGCCCGGGGTGCCGCCCCGTTGGTCGCGCAGTTGAGAGGAACCCTCGAGGATCTGAGAAGCCGGGAGCTCGAGCGCATGAGAGGTCGGGCGAAGGACCTCACAGACGAACAGTGGAGCCAGGTGGACGAGGCGACCCGAGCCGTCCTCGCCAAGTTCCTTCACCAACCGACCGTCGCACTGAAAGAAGCTTCGGGCACGCCACGAGGCGAGCGGCTCGTAGAAGCCATTCGGGCCCTGTTCGACCTCTAGCCCGACCGATGGTGCGTTCAATCGGGCCGATGGTGCGTTGACGGTGCGCGGCCCCTTGCGACTCGCAACGCGCGGATCGCCCCTTGCGCGCCTGCAGGCCGAGCGCGTCGGATCCATCCTGGCGGGAGAATCGTTCGAGCTCGTCGTCGTTCGGACTCGTGGGGACGTTGAGTCTGCCGAGCCGCTCTCTTCCCTCGGAGGCCAGGGGATCTTCGTGAAAGAGGTCCAGCAGGCCGTGCTCGAGGGCTCTGCGGACGTTGCAGTCCACTCGGCAAAGGACCTGCCATCGGTCACCGTCGACGGGCTCGTCCTCGCCTGCGTGCCCGAACGCGCCGACCCTCGCGACGCGTTGATCGGAAGGGCGCTCGACGACCTGGCGCCCGGCGCGAAGGTCGCGACGGGCTCACCGCGTAGGAGGGCCCAGCTCGCCAGTCTCAGGCCAGACCTGACGTTCTGCGAGCTGCGGGGGAACATAGCTACGCGGGTCGAGCGCGCAGAGGCCGTCGGAGCCGGCGTCATGGCGCTGTGCGCTCTCGAACGGCTCGGCCTCGAGCACCGGGTCGCGGGCGTTCTCGAACCCTCCGACATGCTCCCCCAAGTCGGCCAGGGGGCTCTCGCCGTCGAGTGCAGGGCCGACGACGCGGAGATGATCGAAACCCTGTCCGCCGCCGACGACGTTCCCGCTCACCGGCAGGTGATCGCCGAACGCTCGTGGCTGTCTTCGATGGGCGGGGGTTGCAACGCTCCGGTCGCCGCGTTCGCGCGTCCCGCACCGGGTGAGCCGGGAACGCTGTCACTCGAGGCGATGATCGCGAGCTATGACGGTCGCGTGGTGCTCAGGCGCTCCGCTACGGGTACCGATCCCGAGGAATTGGGGCGGCGCCTCGCGAAGGAGCTGCGCGATCGCGCCGGAGGATCGTCGCTCGACGATTGGTCCGCTCCCGAGGCCGGCACATGAGGCCCGTCACGAGCTCGAGGTTCCCGTGACCGTGTATCTCGTCGGTGCGGGACCCGGCGACCCAGGGCTCATCACGGTGCGCGGCGCCGAGCTGCTAGCCCGGGCCGACGTGGTCGTCCACGACAGGCTGGTCGACGAAGCTCTTCTCGGCCTCGCTCCGACTTCCGCCCGGCTGGTGGATGTCGGCAAGACGCCAGGCGCCCCTCGCAACCAGAACGAGATATCGGGGCTCCTGATCGAGCTCGGCCGTAACTTCGGAACCGTGGTCCGGCTGAAAGGCGGCGATCCGTTCCTCTTCGGCCGAGGAGGTGAGGAGGTCGAGGCTCTTCGCGGGGCCGGGATCCACGTGGAGGTCGTCCCGGGAATCACCTCTGCGCTTGCGGCCGCGGCGTACGCGGGCGTCCCGGTCACGCACCGAGGGTTGTCGACTTCTGTGACGATCGTCACCGGCCACGTGGGCGACCTGAGCGCTTCCGGGGGTGTCGACTGGGAGGCCCTCGCACGCGCTGCGGGGACGATCGTGGTCCTCATGGGAATGGCAACCCGCGAGGAGATCTCGCGCAGGCTGATCGAAGGCGGCCGTTCGCCTTCTACGCCCGTGGTGGTGGTCGAGTGGGGGACAACCGCGAGACAGCGGACGGTCCGCACGACACTCGCTGAGCTCGGCGGCGTGCATCTCGAAGCGCCCTCGACGATCGTCGTCGGCGCGGTGGCAGGCTTGGAGCTCGGGTGGTTCCAACGGCCACCGCTCGACGGCTGGAAGGTCGTGGTGACGCGTCCTTCGGACAAGACGACTGCTCTCTCGCTCGCTCTCGAACGCGCGGGAGCGTCGGTGGTGTCACTGCCGTGCATAGCTGTCAGAGGTCCACGAGACGGCGGGGAGGCTCTCGCCCGGGCAGTCTCGGAGCTCGACGGATACGAGTGGGTCGCGTTCACTTCTGCGAACGCGGTCGACGGGTTCCTCGCCGAGCTTGACGATGCGCGCAGGCTCGCGGGGGTGAAGCTCGCGGCTGTCGGAGCCGCCACTGCAGCCGCTCTTGCAGAGGCGCACCTGGTCGCGGATCTGGTGCCTGAGGTCTCGTCGGCCGAAGGGCTTGTCGCCGCAATGGGCTCGCCGAACGGAGATGGCCGCAACAGCGAGAACAACGGCGGGAGCCGCGTTCTGTTCTGCCGGGCCGCCGACGCCCTGCCGACGCTGGCGGAGGGTCTGCGCGAGGCGGGATGGTCGGTCGACGAGGTAGAGGCCTACCGCACTGTCGTGGCGGGCCCCGAACAGGGCGCGACGCCGCAAGCCGTAGAACAGGCACGCGGAGCCGATGCAGTGGTCTTCGCTTCGCCATCAGCCGTGAGGGCGTTCGAGTCGCTGCTCGGAGGAGGCGTCAGGCCGCCCGTAGCTGTGTGCATCGGATCAACGACCGCCGAAGAGGCGCGCGACTCCGGCTTCGAGTCGGTGTTCGTCGCGGGCCAGGCGAGCGATGCGGGGCTCGTCGCCGCGGTCGTGGAGGCCCACGCGACGTCCGTTTCGCAAGACGAGCGGGCATAGGCTCCCGAGCATGGGTGCAGGCCAACCAGAAGTGCGCGGTCGACCAGAAGTGGGCGGTCGACTCGAGCCCGCCGGCGGCCCGGCGAGCTTCCCCGTTCGTCGCATGCGGAGACTCCGCCGGACCTCGGCGTTGAGACGCCTCGTCGCTGAGACCACGCTCGGGGTGGACGACCTCGTCGCCCCTCTATTCGTCCGCGAAGGGCTGGATTCCCCCGCGCCGATCTCGTCGATGTCCGGGCACTTCCAGCACACCGTCCCCTCACTGCTCACAGAAGCGAAGAGGTTGGCGAGCCTCGGGGTCCCAGCCGTCGTGATCTTCGGAGTCCCCGAGCGAAAGGACGCCACCGGATCGGGAGCGTGGGACCCCGACGGGATCGTCCAGGTCGCGCTCGCAGAGTTGAGGGCGTCGGTCGGCGACCAGCTCGTGCTCATCGCCGACCTCTGCCTCGACGAGTACACGGATCACGGGCACTGCGGCGTGCTCACCGCCGACGGCTCGGTCGACAACGACGCGACGCTTGATCTCTACGGCCGGGTCGCGGTCGCGCAGGCCGTCGCGGGTGCCGACCTCGTTGCGCCGAGCGGGATGATGGACGGCCAGGTGGCAGCCATCCGCCAAGCCCTCGATGCAGGCGGCCACCTCGACGTCGCGATCCTCGCTTACGCGGCGAAGTACGCGTCCTGTTTCTACGGACCGTTCCGCGAAGCGGTGGAGGTGACCATTGCGTCAGGCGGCGACCGTCGCAGCTACCAGCAGGATCCGCCGAACGTCCGCGAGGCGATGACCGAGATCGCCCTCGACGTGTCCGAGGGCGCCGACATGGTCATGGTGAAGCCCGCTCTCCCTTACCTCGACGTGATCGCTGCGGCAGCTTCGTTCTCGGACGTGCCCGTCTGTGCGTACCAGGTGAGCGGTGAGTACGCGATGGTGCAGGCGGCCGCGGCCAACGGATGGCTCGACGCCGACGCCGCAGCCATCGAGCAGTTGACCGCCATAAAGCGCGGCAGGAGCGCGTGCGGTGCTCACGTACTTCGCGGGTCGGGTGGCCGAGCTTCTCGGCGACAGGTGAACACCGGGCCGACTGGCAATCTCGCCTGGTTCGAGCGCGCGCTCTCGGTCGTGCCAGGTGGTGTGAGCTCTCCCGTGCGCTCCTTTAGGTCCGTGGGGGGAGTGCCTTACTCGGTCGAAAGTGCGAGCGGCGCCTACGTGACGGACGTGGAGGGTCGGAGGCTCCTCGATCTCGTCCAGTCGTACGGGGCCGTGCTCCTCGGTCACGCGCACCCGGCCGTGACGTCCGCGATCTGCGAGGCGGCCGGACGCGGCACGACTTACGGAGCGCCCACTCCGGGAGAGGTGCGTCTTGCCGAGGCGATCTGTTCGAGGGTCCCCGGCTGTGAACAGGTTCGCTTCGTGTCGTCCGGCACCGAGGCCGCCATGAGCGCAATACGAGTCGCCCGCGGATTCACCGGCCGTGACCGTGTCGTGAAGTTCGACGGCTGCTACCACGGCCACTCGGACATGCTTCTTGCGGGCGGAGGCAGCGGCGTTGCAACCCTCGGCCTCCCCGACTCGGCGGGCGTGCCACGCGGTGCGGTCGCCGACACGGTCGTCGCGCCCTTCAACGTCGTGCCGCAGCTCGACGACACCACGGCGTGCGTGATCGTCGAACCGTACGCCGCCAACATGGGTCTCGTCGCGCCTGCTCGAGGCTTCTTGGAGGGGCTGCGCGGAGCCTGCGACCGAGTCGGCGCCCTGCTCGTCTTCGACGAGGTGATAACCGGGTTCAGGATCGGGCCCTCAGGTGCGTCGGTCCTCACCGGGATCACGCCCGATCTGTGGTGCTTCGGCAAGGTCATAGGCGGAGGGCTTCCGGTCGGCGCGTTCGGCGGGCGACGCGATGTCCTCGAGGTGCTCGCCCCGCTCGGTCCGGTGTACCAGGCGGGCACCCTGTCGGCCAACCCGGTCACGATGGCCGCGGGGCTTGCGGTGCTCGAGACAGTGCGACCGGACGACTACGACGCACTGACCGAAAGGGTGGCGCGATTCGCGGCGAGGCTTGCGGACGCGATCGGCTCTAGTGGCATCAGCGTTCAGGTACCTGTCGCCGGACCGCTCGCAGGCATCTTCTTCGCGGAATCCGCAGTGCACGACTACGAGGGGGCACGCCGGTCGGCGGCGAACGGGCGGTACACGCGTTTCTTCGCCGCCATGCTCGAACGCGGAGTGGCGTTGCCCCCGTCGCCCTATGAGGCGTTGTTCCCCGGCATGGCCCATGGAGACGTTGAGCTCGACATCGTCGTCGAAGCCGCCGGCGCCGCGGCCGCCGAGCTCGCCTCCTGATGGGCCGGATACACGTGCACCGCGATCCTGTAACGCGTGACCGCGGGGTGAGACGAATCGCGACTGCGGCGGTCGGCTGAAACGGTCCGGCTGGTCAGGCGTCGAGCTCCCGACTTCAAAAGGCGCGACGTCGGAGGTGGCCCGATGCGGGTCACCACCCTTTCGAATCCCGCCGCTTTGCAAAGGGCATGCAGAGCGGCTTCCGTCGGGACGAACCAATTGGTGTAGTCGCCGCGCAGCCCGCCGCTCTCGTGGAATTCGAGCAGCCTTGCGTCGGGCATACCGAGAACGGCTATCGCTTCCGTCTCGATGACAGCCACTCCAGAAGTAAGTCCGCACACCCGTTCCAGAGCACTGAGCGGTTCGCGCACGTGATAGAGCACCCCTAAGAAGAGCACGACGTCGAACCGACCGAACTGCTCGGGGTCGACGGTCATGAAGTCCGCGTGCACCGGCTCGACGGCGCTGCCCAGCACGCGCCGGGCCAGATCGAACCCCGCGCGGCCGGGCATCGTCTCCGGTCGCCAGAACTCGGTGAAGTCGAGGCGGTGGTCGGGGATGCGGCCCTCCGACTCGCAGCGCTCCCAGTACCTGAGGCGGGCGGCGAAGTCGACCGACCAGGCGTAGTGGTCCATCGCGACTCACCGCGCCGCCTGCCTCTTCTCGGCCAGGAACGACCAGTAACCGTCCCAGGCGCCGATATCGAGCACGGTCTGTCCCCTGAGCCTCGGCAGGCCTGCCTCGATCATGCGCTCGTCCGGCGGGTTGCCTGGAGTCACGATCCCATTGCCCAGGTCGATCGAGTGGTACCACGAGATCCCGGCCACCCTGGCCCGGATGTCGTCAGTGCCAGGACCGTCCACTCCGCCTGCGGCGCCCTTCGAGTCGTCCGTCGCCGGCACCGACGGGAGGCTACAGGCCGACCCCGCCCCTGGAACACCCATCCGAGTAGTTACCATGCGAGCGCAATGGATGTCGTGGACGAGGCCTCGGCGACGCGCCTGATCGACCCGGCTCCCCGGGCTTACGAGCGTGCCAAGGGCTCCGAGAAGCCGCCCGAGGCACGGCGCGTGCTCGGGCGCTACTTCGACGCGAGCTGGCCTCCGGGCGAGTGGGTCATGGCCGCGATCGCCGTCCTCGTCGTCATCGGGATCGTCCTTCGGTTCTGGACCCGTTCGGACATGTGGCTCGACGAGGCGCTCACCGTCAACATCAGCAACCTGCCGCTGTCGCAGCTTCACGGCGCACTGACGAGGGACGGGGCTCCTCCTCTCTATTACTTCCTGCTCCACTTCTGGATGAAGGTCTTCGGGACGTCTGACCTCGGCGCGCGGTCGCTGTCAGGAGTCATAAGCGTCGCCACCATCCCGTTCGTCTGGATCGCCGGCAACAGGCTGGGGGGTCGCACCGTCGCGGCGAGCGTCACCGTGCTCGTGTCGACGTCTCCTTTCGCCATCTATTACGGCACCGAAGCCCGGATGTACTCGCTCGTGGCGCTGCTCACCGCTGCAGGATTCGTGGCGCTCGAAGCGGCGCTGCGCCGGCCGACCGCTCCGAACCTGATCGGGACCGCGCTCTGTACGGGGCTGCTTCTCTACACTCACTACTGGGCGCTCTATCTGGTGGCGGTCACCGGAGCGTGGCTCGCGTTCGAGTGGTGGCGCGGCCCAGTGCACGGGCGGCGGGGGGCACGTGCGGCGTTCATCGCCGTCGTCGTCGGATGCCTCACGTTCGTCCCGTGGGTTCCCACATTCCTCTACCAGTCGGCTCACACTGGAACGCCGTGGGCGGTCCCGGCGAACTTCGCGGCCGCAGTGAACGCCGTGAGCTCTTTCGCCGGCGGTCCCACGAACGAGGGACGCGCTCTCGCATTGCTCTACTTCGCACTGGCCGGTCTCGGGTTGTTCGGGATCGCGCGCGACCGCGTGCATGTGGTGCTCGACCTTCGCACGAGGCCCGTCGCGAGGGGTCTCGCGATAGTCGTGGTCGGCACGCTCGCACTCGCCATCGCCGGCGGCTATCTCCAGGGCAGCGCGTATTCGGCCCGCTACGCGTCGGTCGTCTTCATCCCGCTGCTGCTTCTCGTCTCCATGGGCATCGCGACACTGGCTGACAGGCGCATTGCCTCGGCCGTGCTGTTGGCCGCCGCGCTGTTCGGGCTCGGAACGAGCGTCTCCAACATCTCGACACAAAGGAGCCAGGCGGTCGACGTCGCGTCGGTTCTCGCTCGTGCAGGCAAGGCCGGAGACGTCGTCGCCTACTGTCCCGACCAGCTCGGGCCCGACGCGAGCCGGCTCCTGCCGTCTGGGAAGTACCAGCAGATCACCTTCCCGCGGGGCACAGGCCCGCAGTTCGTGGACTGGGTCGACTACGCCAAGGCCACGGGCTCTGCCTCTCCTCAGGCTTTCGCCAGGCGGCTCGAGCAGATGAGCGAGCCCGACCACGTGATCTGGTACGTCTGGGCACCCGGCTACGAGACTTACGGGGCGAAGTGCGAGGACATCGAGCAGGCGCTTCTCGCCGATTCCGGCCTCGGGGGCGACGAAATCTTCACGTACGAGCCAGGCACGTTCTACGAGCCAATGGAGCTGGTCGAATTCGCCCACCGGAAGGGTTGAGCCTTTCCGGGTCAGAGGGGCGTGACCCGGGCTGAGTTGGGCTGACCGGGCCTGACCCGGGGCTGACCCGGGGCTGACCCGCGCTGACCTGGGCTTTCGCAGGGTCTGAAAGATTCCGGGGGGCCGGAGGTGCGCCTGGACCGAGACCGAGCAGACCCGGTGGGGCGCCTGTGCGGCGCCGGAGCGACGCCGCAGCGGCCTCCTGAGGGGGGGATCGACCTGGATCGGGGCCCCGTTCCAAGCCTGTACGTGTCAACAAACCCGGCCAGGGGACTCAAGTCATCGGCCCTAGCCGACGAGACCGACAAGTGATGCGCTCCATAACGTCCCGACGCAACCTTTCGTCTATACCAGCAATTGCGCCAGGCACGGCCTCCTCGGCCCGGAGCTCGGCGCAGAGCAGGTCAAGGCCAGCGATCCGCCTGTCGTTCGCCGGGGCGATCGCGGCCGCGACCGTCGTCTCTGTGGTCGTGGCCTGCTTCGGTGCCCAGACGGCCCTTGCACAATCGGCGTCGTCCCGGTCCGCTACGGCCGGGTCCGAACGATCTGCCGGTACCCGGGCAGGTGGCGTCTCGCCGCATGCGGTGACGGTGACCCTCAAGTGGGATCGCCTGCTTGGCCCCGACAGCCAGATCGTCGAGTCGTCACCCAACGAGGCTCGCCTCGACTCCGACGGGTTGTCGATCGTGGTCGGATCGAGGGGTAACGGCAAGGTCTACGCCGTGCACCTGTCCAACGGCAGCACCGTCGCCGGTTGGCCCAAGCAGACCGACGCCGGTATCGACTCGACGCCGGCGGTCTACGCCCCGACCTCGGGCGGGCTCGACGACGTGTTCGTCACGACCGGCGACACCCCGGGGGAGCAACCCCCCGTCTACAACGAGAACTGCGGCAGCAACCTACCTGCGTGCTGGGGAGCCGTCTATGCGTTCGGTCCTTCGGGCAACCAGCTCTGGGCCCGCTACCTGCCCGACGAGTTCGGGGCGGACGGCAGCCACCCACCGATATTCGCCTCGCCGACGATCGGCGATCCGGGAAACGGCAGCGAAGAGCTCGTCGTAGGCGGGATAAGCCAGTCGCTCTACGCCCTCAACCTCGCCAACGGCGCGACCGAGCCCGGATGGCCGCAGCAGACCGCCGACACGACCTTCGCCACTGCCGCGATCGCCAACATCGACGGCTCGCAGCACATAGTCGCCGCAAGTGACTCGACCGGCGGGTCGGGCGCGTTCAACGACTGGGACGGCGGATCCGTCAGGTCGATGAACGCGAACGGCGGCACGAACTGGACCGCCGCGAGCAACGAGGTGGTCACCTCGTCACCGGTCGTCGGGAACCTGAACGGAAGCGGCCCGGTCGTCGTGTACGGCCACGGCCGCCACTGGAACGGCAGTGACGACGACGGCCTGACGGTCGACAACGCCGCAACCGGAGCACTCGAGTGGGAGCGGCACCTCGGCGGGTACACGAGGGCCACACCCGCTCTGGCGGACCTGCTCGGCAACGGACAGCTCGATGTAGTGGAGCCCACGTGGACCGCGCTCGGCCGGACAACGGATGGCACCGTGTCGGCATTCGGCCCCGGAGGGAACCGACTCTGGGGGCCGGATTCGTTCACGATGGACCCCACCATCACAGGCGGCGTCGCGACGGCGGACCTCGGCGGCGGATACCAGGACGTGATCGTGGCGACCGGAATCGGCTGGTACGTCCTCGACGGGCGGACGGGCGCGATCTATCCCGGTCAGGGGCTCAACATCAGGTGGCCGGGTCAGCCCGCGGCCAACCTCGCCATGTCCAACACCCCCCTCGTGGTGCCCGACCCCTCGGGACAAGGGGTGGACGTGGTGGTCGCCGGCACGTACTACGGCCTGCACGGAGACAACACCCAGGGGTTCATCGCCGCCTACCACGTGACCGGCGGGCCAAACACTCCCGGCGAAGGCTCCTGGCCGCAGTTCCATCACGACCCTCAGCTCTCCGGATCATCGATCACGCCCGCGGACCCTCACGCCCCCGGCTCGTGCGTGCCCGCCGTGGCGCCGTGCAGCGTCGAGGGCTACACACTCGGTGCCACCGACGGCGGCGTCTTCGTCTTCGGCGACTCCTCGTATCACGGGTCCATGGGCAACAGGAGGCTGAACAGACCCATCGTCGGGATGGCGCCTGGCCCAGACAACGACGGTTACTGGCTCGTCGCCTCGGACGGCGGGATGTTCTCGTTCGGCAGCGCGAAGTTCCACGGGTCCATGGGCGGCAGGTATCTCGCCAAACCGATTGTGGGGATGGCGCGAACACCCGACGGGAAGGGTTACTGGCTCGTTGCTTCCGACGGTGGCATCTTCGCCTTCGGCGACGCCAAGTTCTACGGGTCCATGGGCAACAGGCACCTCAACCGGCCGATCGTCGGTATGACCGCGACCGCCGACGGAAAGGGCTACTGGATGGTCGCGTCCGACGGGGGGATCTTCGCTTTCGGCGACGCCAAGTTCTACGGGTCCATGGGCAACAGGCACCTCAACGATCCGATCGTGAGCATGGCGGCCGATCCGAGCGGTGGGGGCTACTGGATGGTCGCTACTGACGGCGGGATCTTCGCTTTCCATGCGGGTTTCCACGGTTCGACCGGAGCGATGCACCTCAACCGGCCGATCGTAGGGATGGGCGCTACGTCAAACGGCGGGGGCTACTGGCTCGTCGCTTCCGACGGTGGCATCTTCTCGTTCGGCAACGCGTTCTTCCGCGGATCGACCGGAGACATGACCCTGAACGCTCCGATCGTCGCGATGGCGGCCTCGGGCGGATGACGGCTTCCTCCGTGCTCGGCAACGGGCAGCTGCGTCTCGACGAGGTCTACCTTTCCGGATCGACCGGCCAGGGTCCCGCGGTCGTTGGCGGCATCGCCCTTCTCGCCGACGGGCACGGCCTGACCGTGCTCGGTCCGCAGCCGTCATCGATCAGGACCATGCCATGGGGGCGCGCGAGCACGATCGCCTGTCACCGTCAGGCTCAGCTGCCCGACGGAAGGCCGGCTGTGGTGCTCGAGATCGACATCGACGGGCACGCGCTCCGCTTCTTCGTCCCTCAAGCGAACCTCGGCTCAGATGGCGCGGGCGCTCTCGAACAGCAACTGACCGCCCTCTCGCGCATTCCCGTCGCGGTGGACCCGCCCCTCGCCATCGGGGGAGAGGCAGCCGCCATCGGTACCGTCGCACCCGGCCAACCCGTCACCCCGGCCGGTCCCGGACCGAGCTACGTGCCGCAGGGCAGCCAGACGGTAATGGCAGGCGCGGGCCAGACTCCCCCTGGGGTCCTTCCGCCCGGGGTCCTTGCACCCGGAGCGCTTCCGCCCGCCACAGGTGGCACGATCCCCCTGTCCCAGGGGTTCTCGGCCGGTCAGTACGTGCAGGCTGCGAGGAGGCGCATCGGTCACAAGGGACGCGTCGCCGCAGCTCTCGTCGTCGTCCTGATCGCAGGTGGAGCGGCGGGCTACGTAGTCCTTTCGCACCACGGGACGACCGGCTCGGACCCGATCTCCGGAGATGCTCTTGCCGCCGCCCAGGCGAATCTTGCGCCTGGAGATCTGCCCGGTTGGAAAGGGGTTCCCGGGACGGTCGCAGGCGCGATTGGTGCTTTCGGGTTCAATCACGCGACCGGCAGTCAGCGCGTCCGGTTCCGGTTCCGCCAACGGATCAGGCGTTGCCACCAAGGCCGAGGCGGCCTTCTCCCGCTGCACGAAACTGCCCGCTTCAGAGGCGAGCGCTGCGCTCGCTGCACTGGGATTCTCACAAGGTCTCGCCGCAGTCCCCGACGAGACAGCGCTTTCTTCGTCACCCCTCTTCGAGGACCCAACGTCTCCCGCCACCTCCGTCGAGTCGTCGGTCATCGTGTTGGGTTCGGCCGGCGAGCAGAAGGCGGCGACATCGGTGTTCGCCGAGCGGAGCTTCGCGGGCTGCTACTCGTCGTTTCTCACGGCCGTGGTGCCCTCGCTCGTGGGTGGAGCCACCTCCACGATCCCATTCGCCTACGTGTCGGTGCACGCAACCCGCATCAGGTCGAGTGCGGCCGGTGTCTCTGTGGAGGGATTCAGCGAAACCTTCTACCGCAAGGGCCGTCCCGTCCGTTCTGCGTTCTCCGGGGGCATCGACGTGATAGCCAGCGGGCGGATCATCGCAGTTCTCGAGACGATCGCGTCGCAGCGCTTTCCCGCGGCCGAAGGTTTGAACCTTCTCACCTCCGTCGAGCAGAACGTCGCCGGTGAGTCGTCATCGTGATCCGCGCAAAGGGCGGACCTGTGTTGCTTGATTGGAGTGTGGAGTGATGACTGCCGTTCCCCCCAGGCGGCGCCAACAGCCGCTTAACCTCGATGGCGCTTGGCTGGTCACCGAGTCGCCCGAGGGCACCAAGGACCTCCCCGGCATGTCGGTCGTAGCCGACGCGCGCGGTTTCACCATCGCGGGGCCCGAGCCGGGCTCAGAGCGCACCATCCCGTGGGAGCTGACGACCGGCTTCACCTGCCAGCGGCCGGCGCGGCTCCCCGACGGGTCCCCGGCGACGATGCTCGAGGTCGGCCTCGCGAACGGCCGGGTGCTGCAGTTGATGCTCCCGGTCAACCGCGTCCCGCCGAGCGAGACCGTCGTCGTGGAGACCGAGCTCGCAGTCATGTCGGAGCAGTACGGGGGGAGAAGGCCTCCGGTGCCAGGTCGTGACGTGACAACGCTCGAGAAAGCTGCGGGGGAGGTCGCCCGGGAAGGATCTACCGAGCGTCTCGGCAGGCCCCGATTCGAGACGCAAGAACGTGTCGCAACGCCTGCCGTCGTGGGCGCCGGAGTCGGTGCGGCCCGGGGAGTGAATGCAGGCGCAGCCGCAGGGGTACGAGGGAATGGGTCCTCGGCGAACGGGTCTTCGACCAACGGTCTTTCGTCGCTCCAGACGACCGGTCGCTCGATCGCTGCCGAGCCCTCGGGCTCGGGTGTGGCGGTCGCTCCCGTCGAACCCGCCGTGGCACCGACGCCCCGGGCCGCCGTCCCGTCTTCAACGTCGGGCCCTGCTCCTGCGCAGGTCGACCGACCGGCGCCGGAACCGACGGTGGCTCCCGGCTCCTCCCCGACAATGACCCAGCCGGAGGCCCCGACAATGGCGCAGCCGGAGACCCCGTCGATGGCGCAGCCGGAGATGCGGCCGAAGGCCCCGGCCGTGACCCACTCGGCGGACGCGAACCAGGATGACGGTGAAGACACCACAGAGCGGCGCGAGGCGCGAGAGAACCGTCTGCTCTACATGCTCGTCGCGCTGATCGGCGTGGTGGTCGTGGTCCTGATCGCCGAGGTCGTGCTCATCCTGTTCGTGCTGAACCACAACACGACGAGCCACAACACCTCTTCGATCCGCGAGACGTCGGCCCTCGTCTACGCGCCTCGCGACACCCGCTGATCCCCTCTGTGCTCAGGGGCTCGAAAGGGCCGTGGGCGACGAGTCAGGAAGCAACCTGCCCACAGCCGACAAACCCCTGTAAGCCATCTCGGGGACGGCATTGGCCTCGGGCCGCATCAAGTTCGCCATGATCCGGAGAAGCCCGGTCATGATCGGCGGCACCGCCATGCCGGTGCGCATGCAAGCCGCGCAAGACCTGAGGGTTGCTGATGAGCTTCACGAAGGCTCTTCCGACCCTGTAGTAGTCGCCGTACGAGTCCTGCAGGCGGCGTTCGTAGTCGGCGATCGCGTCGGTGCCTTCGCCCGACAGAGCTCTGCTCAGGCAGGCCGCCGCCAATCGGCCCGTCTCGTAGCCATAGGCGATTCCCTCGCCGTTGAACGGGTTGATCGCTCCCGAGGCGTCGCCCACGACGAGCGAGTTGGGGCCCGTGCTCGGGTGGATCGCGAACCCCATCGGGAGCTTCCCGCCTGTCGGAGGTCCGCACGAGGACTCAGGAGACAGCCCCCACGACCGGGGCGCCGACCGGACGAAGGCTTCCATCAGATGGCTCGTGTTCAACCCCTTCCAGCGGCCCGACACGGTGAGGAGTCCCACCCCGACGTTCACCCGCCCGTCCCCCAGGGGGAAGATCCAGCCGTACCCGGGGACGACTGCGCCCGACAGGTCCCTCAAGTCGAGATGCGACTCGATGTACAAGTCGTCGTGGCGCGAGGACGTGTAGTAGCCGCGAAGCGCCATGCCGATCGGAGCACGACGGTCACGTGAGGTCCCGAGGGCGCGCCCGAAGCGCGAGTTGGACCCGTCTGCCACCACCACATAACGCGCCCTGATCTCGCGGGTCTTGCCCGTAGCGACGTCGGCGACGCGCGCGCCTGCGACGGCCGGCAGGGACGCAGAGCCTTCGTGGGCCGGGCCGTAGGCGAGGAGAGGGTCTAGCGCCTCGCACCCTTGGAGCACCTCCGCGCCGGCCTTCGCTGCCCGCTCGGCGACTATCTGATCCAGGTCCTTGCGCGTGATCACATATCCGTGCGCTGGGAAAGAGGGATGGTCCGGCCAACGCATCTCGAGGACCTTGCCGAATGCGCACGCTCGAAGGCCGAGATACTCGTGGGCCCCGGTCAGTGCCTCGCCGAGGCCCATGTCCTCGAGCTGGCGGACCGAACGAGGCGTCAGGCCGTCGCCGCAGGTCTTCTCCCTGGGGAACCGCTTCTTCTCGGCGACCACGACGTCCCACCCGGCGTCGGCCAGCCAGTAGGCGCACGATGCGCCTGCCGGACCGCCCCCTATTACGAGGACGTCATGGACGGATTCACCTTTGCGGGACGGGGCCACGAGATCGATGCTAGGTGGGCCCACGCCGAATGTGCTCCCGATCAGGCACCCGTGGTAGAACCGGCACCGCCCATGGACTCATATCTGCCGATCTTCGCAATGGTGGTGCTGGCCTTCATTTTCGCCGGGTTGTCCCTTGTCGCGTCCGTGATGCTTGCGCCAAAGAGGCGCCCGCACGAAGCAAAGGTGGCACCGTACGAATGTGGCATCGTGCCGGACAAGGAGCCGGCGGAGCGATTCCCGGTCCGCTTCTATCTCGTGGCGATGATCTTCATAATCTTCGACATCGAGATCGTCTTCCTCTACCCCTGGGCCGTCGTGTACCGACAGCTCACGACTTTCGGCTATGTCGAGATCCTCGTCTTCGCCGGCGCGGTGTTCATCTCATTCCTTTACCTGGTGAGCAACGGCGCCCTCGACTGGGGACCGGTGAAGCACCTGCGCCCGTCGGACTCCACCCAAACCCGCACGACGAGCTCGACGGTGGTCCGTGTGGGGCCCGGCCCCGAGGCCGAGGAAGCCGCCTAGGAGCGACGTGGGGCTCGAGGATCTCCACCACAACTTCCTTACCGGCAGGCTCGAAGACCTGGTCAAGTGGGCGCGCCGCAACAGCGTCTGGCCGGCGACCTTCGGGCTCGCGTGTTGTGCCATCGAGATGATGGCTGTCGGCACGGCTGACTTCGACATCAGCCGTTTCGGCATGGAGGTATTCAGAGCTTCCCCGCGGCAGGCCGACTTGATGATCGTCGCAGGACGCGTTTCCCAGAAGATGGCTCCGGTGCTGCGACAGGTCTACGACCAGATGATGGACCCGAAGTGGGTCATCTCTATGGGAGTCTGCGCGTCGACGGGGGGAATGTTCAACAACTACACGATCGTCCAGGGAGTCGACCAGATCGTTCCCGTCGACGTGTACGCACCTGGATGTCCTCCCGGGCCAGAGACGCTCCTGCACGCCGTGCTCACCCTGCACGAGAAGATCCGCACCGGTGAGATCACGAAGAGGCCCGAGAAGACGGTCGAGACTCCCGAACTGGCTGGGTGGGTCCCCGAGGATCCCGACGCGGTCCGGCTTGGCACTCCCAAGTGATCTCGGGCGACCACCCGGTCATCTTCTGCTCCGCAGAGGAGTATCACGACGCCGTCGCCGGATTGCGTGACGAAGGCTTCGAGCTGTTGTCCGACCTCTGCGGCGTGGACTACCTGACTCATCGAGGACAGCGACCTCCCCCCAGGTGTCGAGCCCGAGCGATTCGAGGTTGCGGTGGTTCTCACCTCCGTGAAGCAGCGCCGCAAGGTCCGGGTCCACGTTCAGGTCAAAGAGAGCGACCCTGCGGTGGACTCACTGTGGGACCTGTACCCCGGTGCCGAGGCGATGGAGCGCGAAGCATTCGACATGTTCGGCATCGCCTTTCTGGGTCATCCCGATCTCACGCGCATCCTCATGCCCGAGGACTGGGAGGGATATCCGCTCCGCAAGGACTACAGCGTCGGGAGGGTCCCGGTGCAATTCAAAGAGGCACCAGGCCCGCGGTGAGCCGTCACCCAACCCCCGATCCCCGTCTCGTCGCCGAGACCGGCGAAGGAACCCAGGAGCTGTCGTCGCGCGCTCAGACGTCGGCGCCCGAGCTGCGCCGCGAGATCGGTGCAGTGCTGCGCCTTCCCGAAGGAACTCCGGCGTCCGGAGGGGATATCGACGTAGAAGTGTCGGACGACGACACGATGATCATCAACATGGGCCCGCAGCATCCCTCCACCCATGGCGTGCTGAGGCTGATGATCGAGCTCGACGGTGAGACCGTCCTTCGGACCAAGCCGGTGATCGGCTACCTGCACACCGGCATGGAGAAGACCGGCGAGGAGCTCACGTACGTCCAGGGGTGCACGAACGTGACGCGCATGGACTACCTGTCCCCGCTCAACAACGAGCTCGTCTTCTCGATGGCGACAGAGGCTCTGCTCGGGATCGAGCTGCCGCCGAGGGCGACCTGGATCAGGATGCTGCTCTCCGAGTTGCAACGGATGTCGTCGCACCTGATGTGGCTCGCCACCAACGGCATGGACGTCGGCTCGACCACGATGATGATCTTCGGCTTCAGAGAACGCGAGCTCATACTCGGCTTTTTCGAGAAGACGACCGGGCTCAGGATGAACCACAACTTCATCCGTCCTGGGGGGACTGCAGCCGACCTTCCCGACGGCTGGGAAGACGACGTCGTCGTCATCTGTGACAACGTCGAATCCCGGCTCGACGAGTACGACGAGCTCATTACCGGTCAACCCATCTTCCGTCAGCGCTTGGAGGGAGTGGGCACGATCACTGCTTCAGAGGCCCTGGCTCTGTCGGCAACCGGCCCCATCCTGCGCTCGACAGGGGTCGCCTGGGACCTGCGCCGGTCGATGCCTTACCTCGAGTACGACAAAGTCGAATTCGACGTGATCGTCGGTACCTACGGCGACAACTTCGACCGCTACGCCTGCAGGTTCAACGAGATTCGCGAATCGATCCGGATCGTCCGTCAGGTGCTCGACCTCATGCCCCTCGGGGACTACCGGACCCAGGACAAGAAGGTCACCCCACCGCCCCCGCGCGGATCGACGAGTCGATGGAGGCGTTGATCCATCATTTCAAGATCTTCACCGAGGGGTTCAAGGTGCCCGAAGGCGAGGTCTATGTCGCGATCGAGTCTCCCAGAGGAGAGCTCGGTTGCTATCTCGTCTCGGATGGTTCGTCCAAGCCGTACAGGATGCACATCCGTGCACCTTCGTTCGTCAACCTGCAGAGCGCTCCGGTGATGATGCACGGCGGCCTGATCGCAGACGCAGTTGCGACGATCTCCTCTGTCGACCCGGTCATGGGAGAGGTGGACAGGTGAGCGGGCATCTGAGCGACGAAGTCGTAAAGCGAGCTCACGAGACGATGAGCCTCTACCCCCACAAGCGCTCGGCCCTGATCCCTCTCTGCCACCTCGCCCAGGAGCAGGACGGGTGGTTGACACCCGAGGCCGTGAACGAGATCGCGGAGATGCTCGAGCTGACCCCCGCAGAGGTTGTGGGGACCGCGTCGTTCTACGACATGCTGCACACCGAGCCGGTCGGTAAGTATCTGGTGTCGATCTGCACGAACATCGCCTGCATGCTGCGCGGCGCGTACGAGTTGGTCGAGCATGCAGAAGAGCACCTCGGGATGCGAACCGGCGGCACGAGCGCAGACGGGACCTTCACGCTCGAAGAGGCGGAGTGCCTGGCCGATTGCGGCAGGGCACCGTGCCTGCAGGTCAACCACAGGTTCTTCGGCGACGTCACCAACGAGGACTTCGACCGGCTGACAGACGACCTGGCGGCAGGCCGGCTTTCGGACGTGGTGCCGCCCCACGGGACGCTCGTCCGTATCCGGCGGTCGGGCGGGCTCGCTCTCACCGAGGCCTCACAGGGTTCCGCAAGGGGCGCCACAGAAGAAGGATCGGGCGGATCGTGACGGTAACCGAAGCGCCGCGAATCGTGACCTCGCGCCTGGGTTTCGACGACTCCTACACGCTCGAGCGCTATCTCGCCACCGGCGGGTACGAAGGGCTCAAGAAGGCCCTTTCGATGACGCGCGAGGAGGTCGCCAAAGAGGTGGACACCGCGAGCCTCCTCGGACGTGGAGGAGCGGGGTTCCCGGCGGGACGCAAGTGGTCGATGCTTCGAAAGGCGCCCACGACCTACCTCGTGATCAACGGCGACGAGAGCGAGCCCGCGACTTTCAAGGACCATCTGCTCATCGAGCGGGACCCCCATCAGATCATCGAGGGGGTCGTCATCGCCGCCTACGCGATCGGCGCGGCCCAGGCCTTCATCTATATAAGGGGTGAATTCGCTCTCGGCCTCGAGAGGATGCAGCAGGCGTTGAACGACGCATACGCCCACGGCGCGGTCGGCCGTCGGATTCTCGGGTCGGAGTTCAGCATCGACGTGGTCGTCCACCCGGGTGCCGGGGCGTACATATGCGGCGAGGAGACCGCGCTGCTCGAGAGCCTCGAAGGAAAAAGAGGCTTCCCTCGTATAAAGCCGCCCTACTTTCCGGCGGCCATCGGGCTCTACGGGGAGCCGACGGTCGTGAACAACGTGGAGACGATGTCGAACCTCCCGTGGATCGTGAGCAACGGGGGAGCAGCTTTCGCTGCACTAGGTGGGGGCCGTTCGACGGGCACGCGCCTGTTCGCCCTCGCCGGGCACGTTCACAACCCCGGCGTCTACGAGCTCGAGATGGTGAAGACGACCTTCAGGGACCTCATCTTCGACCCTGCCCTCGGAGGCGGCATCCCGTCGGGACGCACCTTGAAAGCCATCATCCCAGGCGGTGTGTCGGCACCGTGGTTCGGACCGGACAAACTCGATTTGCCGTTGGGCCAGGACGAGGTCGGCGACGCCGGGTCGATGCTCGGGTCTGGATCGATCGTGGCGATGGACGACTCGACGTGCATGGTCAGAGCCGCGTGGCGTATCACGCGGTTCTTCCACCGTGAGTCGTGCGGGCAGTGCACGCCGTGTCGGGAGGGAGCTGGCTGGCTGGAGAACATCCTGGCGCGCCTCGAATCGGGTGAGGGGCGCGACGCGGACATCGACCTGCTCATGGACGTCTGCGACAACCTCGCACCCGGGGTCAGCTGGCCCCCGCAGCAGACCACCATCTGCGTGCTCGGTTCGTCCATCCCCTCGTCGGTCGCCTCGGGCATCCGCATGTTCCGCGACGAATTCTTGGAGCACGTGAAGCAGGGGGGGTGCGCTCGTGGCTGATCCCACCGTCACCTCTCACCACGCCATCGCTCCGAGCTCAACCGATGGCGCGACGGTCAACATCACGCTCGACGGCCGCGAGATCCCGGTTGCGGCCGGGCGCTTTCTCATCGCGGCGGCAGAGGACGCCGGCGTGTTCATCCCGCGGTTCTGTTACCACCCGCGCATGAAACCCGTGGGCATGTGCCGGATGTGCCTGGTGGAGGTGAGCGGTCCGCGAGGAGCCACTCTGCAGCCCGCCTGTTACCTGTCCGTGTCAGACGGGATGGTGGTGGACACGACCTCCGAGAAAGTTCGCAAAGCCCAGGACGGCGTGCTCGAATTCCTGCTCGTCAACCACCCCCTCGACTGCCCCGTGTGCGACAAGGGTGGCGAGTGCCCGCTGCAGGACCAGACCCTCGCGTACGGGCCGGGCGAAAGCAGGTTCATCGAGGAGAAGAGGCATTTCGCCAAGCCGATCGCGTTGTCACCCCTCGTCTTGTTGGACCGCGAGCGCTGCATCCAGTGCGGTCGCTGCACGCGGTTCGCCGCCGAGATAGCGGGCGAGCCCATGATCGACTTCGCCGGACACGGGGACGCGCTCGAGGTGGCGATCGCAGACGGCCACGTCTTCAGCTCGGCGTTCAGTGGCAACACGGTCCAGATCTGCCCGGTGGGAGCGTTGACATCGACTCCCTACCGCTTCACCGCGCGGCCATGGGACCTCGATCAGGTGGAGTCGACGTGCACGACCTGCGCGGTCGGCTGCCGTGCCGCCGTCCAGTCTTCGTCGAACAGGGTCACCCGGCTTCTCGGGATGGACTCCGATCCGGTCAACCAGAGCTGGCTCTGCGACAAGGGCCGGTACGCCTACGAAGCGCTCAACTCCGAGAACCGGCTCACCGAGCCCCTCGTGCGTTCTGCGGGCGGAGTGCTCGAGCCGTCAGGTTGGTCCGAGGCGCTGTCCGTGGCGGCCGGCCGGCTGGCCGCGGTCAAGAAAGCGCACGGGGCGGACGCGATCGGCGTGATCGGCGGCGCCCGCCTCACCAACGAGGACGCCTACGCATGGGCGAAGCTCGCAAAGGGTGTGATCGGCACCGACTCGGTTGACGCGCAGCTCGGCGACGGCCTGCCGGCGGAGCTCGTGCTCGGACTGCCTCGAGCGACGATCGACGAGGCATGTTCCGCCAAATGCGTCATCGTCATCGCAGGGGACCTGTACGAAGAGCTGCCTGTGCTCTACCTGCGTCTGCGCGTGGCGGCGGAGGATTCGGGACTCCCGATAATCGAGATGACTCCGCGCAGCACCCATCTGAGCTCCGGCACGGCTTCAGCGACGCTGATCACAGCACCGGGGGCAGCGGGCACGATGGCTGCGGCGTTGGTGGCCCGCAACAGGCCCGCCGATGTGCCGCAGGAAGGATGGGACGCTGCGGTAGCGGCACTTTCCTCTATCGGGGAAGACGGTTCGGGGCTCGTCGTCGTCGTCGGCCGCGGCTCGGTCGCCGAGAACGCCGAGGTCGTGAGCGAGGCTGCCGGCACATTGGCCGACGCGTTCCCTTCGGCTCGTTTCCTGCCTGCCCTGCGCCGCGGGAACGTCATGGGTGCGCTCGACATGGGGCTCGCTCCCGGTCTGTTGCCTGGGCGGGTGTCGCTCGAGAGCGCCAGGGAGTGGTACGCCTCCGAGGAGGGATGGTCCACGCTCGCCCCAGAGAGTGGATACGAGCGCGGGCGCGACACCGCCGGCGTGCTCGAGGGATTGGCGGACGGCTCCATGAAGGCGGTGGTGCTCGTCGGTGCCGATCCGATCGGCGACTTCCCGGACGCCGAGCTCGCTACTGACGCTCTGTCGAAGGCGGACCTCGTGATCGCCGTCGACTGCTTCCGATCCCCGTCGGTCGAGCGCGCACACGTGGTGCTCACGGCCGCTACTCATCACGAGCGGACCGGAACCACGACCAACATCGAAGGCAGGGTGATCCGGGTCGGGCAGAAGCTCACGCCGCCCGTCATGTGCTGGCCGGACTGGATGATCGCGGTCGAGCTCGCGGCCCGGCTCGGCTCGGACCTCGGTGTCGGGTCCGCGACCGAACTGTGGGACGAGATCGCAAGGCTCGCTCCGTCGCACAGCGGGCTCACCCGTGCGGTCCTCGACTCTCCGGGCGCGAGAGACGGGGTCGTCGTGCCGATGAAGGCGACGCCGGTTTCGATCGGACGCGGTCAAGGCGCGAAGGGCACAGGCCCGTTCGACCCGATCGCAACGCCCGGCATCGAGTCGGTCGAGCTCCAAGGCCCGATCTCCCGGGTCGGAGCCGCCGAGCAGTCGGGCGGATCCAACGGATCGCTTGAGCAGCGCGGTGCCGATGAGGACGGCAGGTCGGCGAAGCCTGCCCTAATCAGGCCGGCGAAGCCTGCCCTGATAGAGCGCGACATCGCCTTTCGCGAGGATCTGGTCGTCGCTGAACCGCCGTCGCGCACTCTCAGGCTTGTCGCCCCGCGGCGGCTTTACGACCACGGGGTGCAGGTGTCCGAGAGCCCCACGCTCGCGGGACTCGTAGGCCCGCTCGTGGCCAAGGTGAACCCGGCAGAGCTCGAAGCACGACAGATCTCGCCCGGAGCCACGGTGCGCCTGACGGCTGACAGCCCCGGCCGGGGCGCGATCGAGATCGAGGTGGTCGGGGATCCAGGAGTGCCCGTCGGGGTGATCGATGTGAGTGCCAACGTGCGCGCGAATAGAGCGGAAAGCACCGGCCCGGAGGCCGTAGCGACGATCTCCGGTCTCATCAGATCGAGCAACATTGTGGTCGACCTGCGGATGGAGAACCCATGAGCGCCATGTCGCTGCTCCTCGGCCAGGCCGCCCCTGCCGGTGGGGCGGGGGACCCGCTGCTCATCTCGGGGGTGCACTGGGCCGAGCTCCTCGTGATCGTCGTGAAGGTGCTCGTCGCGTTCGGTGCCCTGCTCGTCTCGGTCATGCTCATGATCTGGTTCGAGCGCAAGCTCATCTCGGACATGCAGGACCGGATCGGACCTAACAGGGCGGGCCCGTTCGGGATACTCCAGACTCTCGCCGACGGGATAAAGCTGTTCTTCAAAGAGGACCTCCTCCCCGAGAGGGCCGACCCGGTCGTCTTCAAGCTCGCCCCATATCTGTCGATAATCCCGGCGCTCGTGGCCTTCACGATCGTGCCGGTCGGCGGCGTCGTGACCGTCGCGAGCCACACGTTCGAGCTTCAGGTCGCGGATCCGCCGATCGGGATCCTGCTGCTTCTAGCCATGTCGTCGATCTCCGTCTACGGGGTCATGCTCGCCGGTTGGTCGTCCGGTTCGAAGTATCCGCTGCTCGGGGCGGTGAGAGCGAGCGCGCAGATGATCTCCTACGAGGCGGCGCTCGGCCTTACGATCGTCACGACGATCATCGTCACAGGGACGGCAGCTGCCGTCGGTTCGTTGTCGACGAGGGCGATCGTCGACAGCCAGGGGGTCCACTTCTGGGACTGGAACGTCATCCGCCTGGGTGTGGTGCCGTTCCTCCTGTTCTTCATCGCGATAACCGCGGAGCTGAACCGGCCCCCCTTCGACTTCGCCGAAGCCGAGCAGGAGCTGGTCGGTGGATTCCACACCGAGTACTCCTCGATCCGCTTCGCCTTGTTCTTCCTGGCGGAGTTCATGAACACGATCACCATGTCGGCCGTCGTCGTAACCCTGTTCTTCGGCGGTCCGGACGGCCCGGCCCCGCACATCTACGTGCTGCACTGGCTCTTTCCCATCGCGTGGTTCCTCGGCAAGACCTTCGCATTCCTGTTCGTCTACGTATGGCTCCGTGCTGCGTTGCCGAGGCTCCGCTACGACCAGCTCATGGACCTCGGATGGAAGTTCCTCATCCCCGTGTCCCTCGCGTGGCTGCTCCTCGTAGCGGTCGCCCTCATCTTCGGTGCCGGCTGGCCGTTCTGGGCGACGGTCGCGGTCGTGATTGCAGCAGGCGTGCTCCTTTTCCGCGCTGTCAAGGTTGGGCGCGCACGAGGCGACCTGGCGACCGTGCCGGACGATTCAGTGCCGGACAATTCAGTGCCGGAAGATTCAGGTGTCGGACCGGGCGATGGACCGGGCGATGGACCGACGCGAGCCACCACCAGGACCCCCGCCGGTGGGGAGGGACGCTGATGGCAGGCTCTGAACGCTTCGACCCCGTCAAGTTCTTGGGCGGCTTCAAGGTGACGCTCGAGCAGATGGCGAGGCCGCGCTTGACGGTGCAGTACCCGCGCGAGAAGCACCCGAAGCCCCCGAGGACCCACGGCCGTCACGTCCTCAACCGCTACGAGGACGGGATGGAGAAGTGCATCGGCTGCGAGTTGTGCGCGGGCGTCTGCCCGGCCGACTGCATCTACGTGCGCGGCGCGGACAACGCCCCCGACCAGCCGGTGTCGCCCGGAGAGCGCTTCGGATTCGTCTACGAGATCAACTATTTGCGCTGTATCCACTGCGACCTGTGCGTGGAGGCGTGCCCGACCGAGGCGATAACCGAGACGAAGATGTTCGAGTTCTCCTTCACGAACCGGGCGGACGCGATCTACACCAAGCGCGAGCTCGTCGTCGGCGACGACGGCCAACCCCAGCACCTTCCCTGGGAGGACTGGCGCCCAGGAGACGACCTACACACATCTGCGTGGATGCGCGCAACGGCGCCCGGTGGTGTGGCGCAGTACGAAGGCAAGGTCCAGTGGGAAGGCGAGCTGGGCTACGGGGTGCGTGCACCCGAGGGGGGCCAGTCAGGCGAGCGTGACGACGCCGCCACGGGAACCCGGCAGCTGCGCGACACGATGGCGCTTCACCTCGACGATGCGGAGCGGCCCCCTGACCAGCGCGGCATCGCCGGGATCATCAGCCGCACGAAGAAGAAGGCGGACGTGTTGAAGGGCTCGCTGCGTCCTCCGAGGCGGCACGAGAAGTGACGGTATTCGCCCCCGTGTTCGCGCAGATCCTGGCTGCGACGCGTCCGGACGCGCTCACGTTCGTCTGGGCTTCGGTCGCGATCATCGCGGGCGCGCTCGGGGTCGTCGTCGCCCGCAACCCGGTCCACTCCGCACTGATGCTCGTCATGACACTTTTCGGCGTCGCGGTCATATTCATCGAGCTCCAGGCGAACTTCCTCGCGGCGGTCCAGGTGATCGTCTACGCAGGCGCGATCGTCGTGCTCTTCCTGTTCGTGATCATGCTTCTCGGCGTCGACAAACAGGAGAACCTCGAGACCGATCCCTTGGTGGGGCAGCGACCTGTGGCACTGGCTCTGGTGGTGCTCGCTCTCGCCGGCGTTCTCGCCCTCGGAATCGAGGCGCACTGGGCGGTCGGGGCACACGCGGTCGCCGGTGCACGGAACCAGAGCGGCGGGGACGTCGCAGCGCTCGGCCGGTCGGTGTTCACCACCTACCTGTTCCCGTTCGAGGTGACCTCCGCGCTGCTCGTGATCGCAGTCGTCGGGGCGGTCGTCCTCTCGCGCAAGCCGAAGACGCAGGCGGCGCCTTCCCCGGCGGCGCCGGAGCCCGGGCCCGAGTCCGCTGCGCCGGACTCCGTGGATGCGGCCGCGGATGATCAGGAGCCGGATGATCAGGAGCCGGTGGATCAGGAGCCGGTGCTCAGGTCCGCCGGTGCGACGCAGGTGAGCGACGAGGAGGCGAGAACATGAGCATCCCCGGTTCCTGGTACCTGATCCTGTCGGCGGCTCTGTTCTCGATCGGTGCGCTCGGCCTGCTACTGCGGCGCAACGTGCTCGTGATGTTCATGTGCGTGGAGCTGATGCTCAATGCAGCCAACATCGCTTTCGTGGCGTTCAGCCGCATGCTCGGAGACATTGGCGGCGAGGCGATCGTCTTCTTCGTCCTCGTGGTCGCTGCCGCCGAGGTGGTCGTCGGACTCGGGATAACCGTGTCCGTGTTCAGGAGTCGCAAGGGGGCCACGGCCGACGATCTCACCGTGATGAAGGGCTGACGCGTGTCGCTGGTCTATGCCGCCCCCATCATGCTCGCGTTGCCGCTCGCCGGTTTCGTCATCCTCGTCGTGGCCGGCAAGCGCATCGGCGACCCGTGGGCGGGCATCGTCGGCACAACTGCGGTCGCCGGATCGTTCGTAGTCGCGCTGATCACGTTCGCCGGGCTGCTCTCGCATCCCTCCGGACCGGGGCGCGAGGTGACCGAGAACCTCTTCACCTGGATATCCGCCGGCGCCCTGCACGTGAACGCGTCGCTTCTCATCGACCCCTTGTCGGTGACGATGACCCTGTTCATAACAGGTGTGAGCACGCTCATCCACCTGTACTCGATCGCCTACATGCGCCGAGACGTCGACTATCCCAAATTCTTCCTCTACCTCAACCTCTTCGTGTTCTCGATGCTGCTGCTCGTGCTGGCGGGCAACCTGCTTTTCACCTTCGTCGGGTGGGAGGGGGTCGGGGCCTGCTCTTACTGGCTCGTCGCCTTCTGGTTCGAGCGCGACACCGCGGCCAGCGCAGGAAAGAAGGCTTTCATCTACAACCGGATCGGGGACGTCGGGTTCCTGATCGCGATGTTCCTCATCTTCTCCAAGACCGGATCGCTTCAGTACACGGTCATCTTCAGCCATCTCGGGTCGTTCGGTCCCGGCGCGCGCACCGCTGCCTGCCTGCTGCTGTTCCTGGGCGCTGCGGGGAAGTCCGCCCAGATCCCGCTGTTCCCGTGGCTCGCGGACGCCATGGAGGGCCCGACCCCGGTATCGGCTCTCATCCACGCCGCCACGATGGTTACTTCGGGTGTCTACCTGCTCTGCAGGGTGAACCCGTTGCTGGCTCTGTCACACGATTCTCAGGTCGTGATCGCCACTATTGGTGTCGCTACGGCGTTCGTGGCCGCGACCATCGCGTGCGCGCAGAACGACATAAAGAAGGTCCTCGCCTACTCGACGATCTCCCAGCTCGGCTACATGTTCCTTGCGGTGGGCTCAGGGGCGTACGTGGCGGCCATCTTCTTGATGGTCGCTCACGCGTTCTTCAAGGGTCAGCTGTTTCTCGGTGCCGGCTCGGTGATCCACGGCATGGACGACGAGCAGGACCTGAAGAAGATGGGTGGCCTGCGGTCCTACATGCCGATCACGGCGGCCACGTTCGCCTTCGGATGGTTGGCGATCGCCGGGGTCTTCCCTCTCGCAGGGTTCTGGGCCAAGGGTGACGTCCTGTCGAACGCCTTCCAGCGCTTCCCTGCGCTGTGGGCCATCGGTCTCGTAACGGCGTTGCTGACCGCGTACTACATGACGAGGCTCTACATCCTCGCCTTCACGGGTGACTCCCGTTGGCGGCAGGCGTTTGCATCGTCGCGGCCACAACACACACCTGCCAGCGCCACTTCTGATGCTCACTCCGAGCATCATTCACAGCCGCACGAGTCGCCGTGGATCATGACGGTTCCACTCGTCGTACTTGCGGCTCTCTCGTTGCTCGGCGGGTTGCTGGACCTGCCCTGGTGGCACTCGGGGATATCCGCCCCGCTGTCGTGGCTCGACCCGGTGCTCGGGTCTCACCAGCACCTTCCGTATGGGTCGGTGGCGACAAGGGTGATCCTTGCGTTCGTGGACGGCATCATCGCGATCGTCGGTCTTGGGATCGCCTGGCGACTCTGGCGGTCGACCGCCGAGCAGCCGGCGCTCGAGCCCGAGGTGCTCCGGCGGGCTTGGTTCATCGACGACGTCTACGACTTCCTCATCGGACGCCCGAGTATCGCCTTTTCGAAGGCTGCGTCGGTGTTCGACCGTGTCGTGATCGACGGGGCCGTTGTCGGGACGGCGTCCGCAGTGCGGCGGGCGGCATCGGGGCTTCGCAAGATCCAGACCGGATTTGTAAGGCAATACGCCCTCGGAATAGTCGTCGGCGCAGTGTTGCTTCTGGCCTTCATGCTCGTGAAGGCACGGTGATCGACGTGTCGATGGATCCGGAGCCGAGATGAACGCGGGCACGACGGACACGGCCTTCCCTTTCCTGACGGTTCTGGTGCTCCTACCGGCCGGAGCGGCTCTGGTCACCGCGTTCGTGCCGCGCTCGCTAGGCGAGGTGCGCCAGCGCCTCGCGGTCGAGCTGATCGCGGCCGCGAGCATGCTCGCCACGTTGGCGCTCTCGATAACGATCGCGGTGCGGTTCCGCACAGGTGACGGCGCTTTCCAGATGGTGAGCAACCACGCCTGGACGGGTCAGCTCGGTATTGGTTGGCACCTCGGAGTGGACGGGATCTCACTGTTCCTGATCCTCATGTCCGCGGTTCTGTTCCCCATCGCCCTCGCCGGTGCCCGCGTAAGACGCGATCCGCGGTCGTTCGTCGTCTGGATGCTCGTGCTCGAAGCGGCGTGCATGGGGAGCTTCGTCTCGCTCGATCTCGTCTTGTTCTTCCTGTTCTTCGAGCTCACTCTCGTGCCGATCTACTTCGTGATCGCGGGCTGGGGCTTCGAGCGCCGTTCAGCTGCTGCCGTGAAGTTCTTCCTCTACACCTTCTTGGGATCGGCGTTCCTGCTCGTCGGCATCGTGGTTCTGGCCGTTCTGCACGACCAGCAGACCGGCAAGCTGACCTTCGACCTGGTCGCGCTCTCCTCCACACATCTGAGCTTCACTGCCCAAATCCTGTTGTTCCTCGCCTTCACGGCCGCGTTCGCGGTGAAGGCACCCGTGTTCCCCTTACACACCTGGTCTCCCGACGCCTACGCGCAAGCCCCCACGGGGGGCTCGGTGGTGCTCGCCGCGGTGATGGCGAAGCTCGGCACGTACGGCATCATCAGGTTCGACCTGACTCTCTTCCCGCGTGCCGTCGTGGACCTCGCACCGCTCCTTCTGACTCTCGGAGTCATAGGGATCCTTTACGGGGCGATCGTGGCGTGCACGCAGCGCGACCTGAAACGACTGATCGCGTATTCCTCGCTGGCGCACATCGGCTTCATCGTGCTCGGCACGTTCGCGCTCACGACGCAGGCGCTTTCGGGAAGCGTTCTGCAGATGGTCAACCACGGGCTCGTCACCGCGGCGCTCTTCATTCTGATCGGGTGGATCTACGAGCGCCGGCGAAGTTGGCAGACCTCGGAGCTGCGCGGACTGCAGCGCCCTGCGCCCGTCCTCGCCGCTGTCTTTACGCTTGCGATGATGGCGTCTTTGGGCCTGCCCGGGCTGAACGGTTTCGTCGGAGAGTTCCTCATCCTTTCCGGAACCTTCATCACCCACCGCTGGTGGGCCGTCGTTGCGACCGTGGGGGTGGTGTTCGCTGCGATGTACCTGTTGTGGGCATACCAGCAGGCATTCCATCACCGGCCCGACGAGGCGAACGCGAAGACGCGCGATCTCAATTGGCGCGAGGGAATCGTGATGGTGCCGCTCGTAGGCCTCATCATCTTCCTCGGCGTGTACCCGCAGCCGGTGCTCGCTCGCATCGGCCCCAGCGTGAGCTCGCTGCTCAACCGGGTGGACAGCGAGACGGGCCAGCACCAGCCGACACCCGGATCTTCCACGGGCTCGCCGGTGGCATATTCAGCCATCGCGCGGAGCGGCGTTGCACCGCAGCGTTCCGATCAAGAGGCCGGGATCGCTTACTCCCTGGGACTCTCGGTACGCGAGGTGGCGGTCGCGCATGGCACCGCAATGTCGCTCGAACACGGCGCGTCGAAAGCCGCTCTCACGTCTCTCGAATCGACCGTCAAGACGGTCACGGCCGGAGCGCGGCCCCTTGTCACGTTCAGAGGCGTCGGTCAGATGAGGTTTGAGAGATGAGGGTCCTGCTCGCGGCTCAATCGGCGCACGTCGCTGGGACCGCCCACATCCCCGTCCCGTCGATCACGTATCTGGCGATCCTTCCCGAGCTGATCATGCTCGGCGGGGCCCTCTTGGTGCTCGGGTCCTCGGCGCTGCTCCGGCGACGGATGGAGCCGACGACCTCTGCGAGCTTGGCGCTGTTGACCGGGACGGCGAGCCTCATCGCCGGCGTGGTCCAGTGGATCCAGATCAGCTCCCATGGTCCCCATGTGACCATCGATGCCTCGGTCGTCCAGGACGGCTTCAGCGCCTTCATCACGATCCTCGTCTCGTGCGCCGTCATCGTCACAGCGTTCATGGGTCAGGGCTGGCTCGAGCGCGAGGGCACCGACGGCCCTGAGTTGCATGCGCTCATGCTCGTCTCCGCGCTCGGAGCGATGATCATGGGCGAGGCGAACGACCTCATCCTGGTGTTCCTAGGCCTCGAGATCATGTCGATCGCGCTGTACGTGCTGGCGGCGAGCAATCCCCGCCGGAACGAGTCGGGAGAGGCCGCACTCAAATACTTCGTGCTCGGCTCGTTCTCTTCGGCCGTGTTCCTGTACGGGATGGCCCTCGTCTACGGCTCGATCGGGTCCACCAACCTTGCGCAGATCACCGACTACCTGGGGCGGAACATCCTGCTTCACAACGGCCTGCTTCTGGCCGGAATCGCGTTGCTGCTCGTGGGGTTCGGCTTCAAGATCGCGACGGTGCCGTTCCACCTGTGGACGCCGGACGTCTATCAGGGATCACCGAGCCCGATCACCGGCTTCATGGCGACGGTTGCGAAAACGGGCGGGTTCGCGGCTCTTCTGCGGGTCTTCGTGTCGTCCTTCCCGACCGTGAGAGCAGACTGGCAGCCGATTATATGGGTGCTCGCCGTGATCACCTTGTTGTTCGGCGCCGCGGTAGGTGTTGTTCAACGCGACGTCAAGCGGATGCTCGCGTATTCGTCGATCAACCACGCGGGGTTCATACTCCTCGGCCTCTACCTCGTGACCGTGAGGGGAGTGTCCAGCTCGCTCTACTACTTGTTCACCTACAGCTTCATGGTCATGGGGAGTTTCGCAGTCGTCACCGTGATGGGGGGTCTCGGGGACTCCAACCACGATCTCGACAGCTACCGGGGTCTCGCTCGGCGCCAGCCATGGCTCGCCGTGCCGATGATCGTCTTCCTTCTCGCCCAGGCCGGCATGCCGGCTACGACGGGCCTGTGGGCCAAGGTGTACGTGATCGAAGGCGTCGTGGGCACGCCCGGCGGAGATGCGCTTGCCGTGATCGCCATGGTCTCGGCGGTGATCGCGGCCTTCTTCTACCTGCGTCTCGTTCTCTACATGGTCTCGGGTCCCGTGGCCGCTGCCGGGTCAGCGGGAGGAACGATGGCGGTCGAAGACCTCGGGGACCCGATCTTCGAACCGGTGTCGGCAGCCTCGTCGGGCCCGCTGGCATCCTCCGATTTGCAAGGTGGTGCAGCCGGTGCCACATCGGGCGTTTCGACACTCGAGGCCGCCTCAGGGCCGCGTGCCGGCGTCATGACCGGTGGCACCGAGATGTCCGAGCACGTGAACGACCAGAGCGCGATCCCGGTTCCGTTGTCCATCGCCACAGCGATAGCGGTTTGCGGCGGCTTCACGGTGCTGTTCGGGCTGTGGCCTTCGCCGATCATTAACTTCGCCCACGCCGCGACTCTGCTTCTGCACTGAGACTCACCTCTGGCTGCTGGGCTGAGATTCAGCTCTGGCTGCCGGGCTGAGCTCCCCGCCGGCCTCTCAGGTCGAGCAGGTAGCGAACGTCTATGCAGGTGAACGTTCCCCAGTCGTGGACCTTCGTGACTCCGTCTTCCTTCCATCCCCCGATCTCGTAGAACCTCCGCGCTCTCGCATTCGTATCGAGGGCCCACAGTGTTGCCGTGTCGTATTGGGCGGTCACCATCTCGTCTATCGACGCCTCCATCAACTGAACTCCGTAACCGCCGCTCCAAACTTCAGGCGCAAGGTAGATCGAGGTGATCTCACCGGTGGTCTGCGGGTCCAGGTCATCGTCACGGGTGGGACAGATGTGCGAAAAGCCCACGACCGCGCCGGCCGACGATCCGGCGTCAGGATTATCCGAAGTGTCCACGAGGAGGAAGACACCTTCGCGTGGCCAGTCGGTCCCGGCGAGCACCTGCTGCCAACCGTCCACACGGTCCTCAGGGTGAAGGCTGTCCAGGTATCCCTGAGGGATCTGACCGGGATATGCCGCCTTCCACGACCGCACATGGACGGTCGCGATCGCCATGGCGTCTTCGAGACCTGCTTTCCGGATCTCCATCGACAGATGCTCGCGCTTCTGCGGGTCTTGCGAGCGCAACCCGCCATCCGTCGTGCACTTCGGAATCATGGGCCCGACAAACGGTGGTCATATGCTGACCATTGCTGTTCCGATAGAGCTGTTGCCGTAGAGCTGTTGCGATCGAGAGAGCGATGTCAGAAGCCCGTCCGAGCCCGCGAGTGGGGGACTTCGACTACGAATCCGCGGGATGGTCGGCCTATGGCCATCGGAGGCGCACCGAACCTCGCATCGCGGCGCGTGTCCATGCGGCGCTCGCAAGCGCCCGGACGGTGATCAACGTCGGGGCGGGGAGCGGGTCTTACGAACCAGACGACCGGCATGTCGTGGCGGTCGAGCCGTCCGCTTCGATGCGGTCCCAGCGACCACCGCACCGAGCTCCCGCCATAAACGCCCGCGCCGAGCAGCTTCCCTTCGATGACGACTGCTTCGACGCTGCAATGGCTATGGTCACGATCCATCAGTGGAGCGAACCCGAGACGGGCTTGAGAGAGCTCCGTCGAGTGAGTCGCGGCCCGGTAGTGATCCTCACGTTCGACGGCGAGGCGCTCGATCGCTTATGGCTCGCCGGTTACGTGCCCGAGCTCGTTGCGGCCGAGCGTCAGCGGTGCCCGCGAATCGAACGCATCTGCGAGGTACTTGGAGGAGTCACCACGGTCACCGCAGTTCCGATCCCTATCAACTGCGTCGACGGCTTCACGGAGGCGTTCTATGGCCGGCCCGAGGCATTTCTCGAACCCGACGTCAGGCGCTCACAGTCGGCATGGGGTTTCGTCGAACCAGAAGCGGAAGAACGATTCGTGGCGAGCCTTCGAGCCGACCTGTCATCGGGCAGTTGGGATCGCTCTCATGGTGCCCTCCGGACCCAGGACGAATTCATCGGCGCTCTTCGATTGGTAGTAGCCACGTAGCCACGTAGTTGCCATTTCCAACTAGTTGCTATCCCAATTACTTGCGACTGTGTGCAACTACAACTATGTGTAGTGATCAATGTCTCTAGTGGACGCCTCATGCCGGAGCGGGCATCGAGATCGAGGCGGAAGCGCGCACTGTTTACGGCGTGCTTACCTTCTCCCTGGAAATCCTTCCTCTGCGAGAGATTCACTCAGGGATCATCCTCCGATCACAAAGAGTTCGCGTGGAGTTCACCTTCCCGGCCTAGCGTCCGAACCGTAGAGTTCCGCAACCCAGAGAGTCCGAGCGACACGGCCGAGCTGGCAGACAATCGTCGGCGACCCACGAGCCATCCACCCGAGGGATCACAAGGCAGGTAGGCGGGAACAAGTGTCAGCAACAGCCGATATTCCGCGCGTCATGTCGCCGCTGGGGCCGCGTCCGATCTCGGTTCCGACGCTTCGTTCCAGGGAGGACAGGTTCTTCCGTGGCGCCGTGCGAGGAGCAGGGTTCGGAGCCCTCGTCCTGCTCTTCTTGATCGGGCTGTTCCTGTTCCTGCACGGCTTTCCAGCTCTGCGACTCAGGGGATTCAGGTTCTTCACCACCTCGGGATTCCAGACGGTCAGCAATCACCCCGTGTTCGGCGTCCTTGCATCTCTTTACGGAACCGTTGTGGTCGCCGTGGTAGCGCTGATCGTCGGTGTGCCGGTAGCTCTGACGACGGCACTGTTCCTGAGCGAGTACGCCCCGCCTTGGAGCCGCCGGACCCTCATTGCACTGGTCGACCTGGCTGCCGCAATTCCGTCGGTCATCTACGGATTGTGGGGGTTCTTCGAGCTTCAGCCGAACGTCGTCGGGTTCAGCAACTGGATGTCCAGACACCTCGGCTTCATCCCGATATTCAAAGTCGTTGCTCCGCCGGCAAACGCATCGCTCTTCATCGCCGGGTTGGTCGTGGGGCTAATGATCGTCCCGATAATCGCCTCTGTCAGTCGCGAGGTGTTCAGCCTCGCACCTCCAGGGGAGCGAGAGGCGGCTCTTGCACTCGGCGCAAGCCGGTGGCAGATGATCCGGTCGGTCGTGATCCCGTTCGGGCGAGGCGGGATGATCGGTGCCGTGATGCTAGGGATGGGTCGGGCACTCGAAGAGACGATTGCAGTGTCGATCATCCTCGGTGAGGCATTCGTCATCTCGCCTCACATCCTGCAGCACGGGGGTACCACGATCGCGAGCCTCATTGCGATCAACTTCGGCTCCGGTGGCACCCTCGGCCTTCAGGACCTGTTGATGTGCGGCTTCGTCCTCTTCGTCTTGACGCTCATCATCAACCTCATCGCCTCTGCGATCGTGAACCGGAGCCGGAGCGGTGCGGGGGTGGACCTGTGACGCAGTTGATCGACCGACCGTCGGCTCCGCCGTCCGGGGCGAAACCCGAAGCACCTCCGCGACTCCCCTCCCCCCTCAGACCGCGGAACTTCGGCGCAGGTGATATCTGTTTGATGGGCGTCGTCGCACTCTCATCGTTCTCGCTGGTGTGGGTGTTCTTCTACCAGGTGACGCTCCTGTCGGGAGGTTTCGGCTTCCTCCTGTGCTGGTACCTGACCTTTCTCGCGCTCTACTGGCTGGTGACGGCCAAGCTGACCGAGCGCCAGGTGGCGACGGACAGAGTCGTGACTGTCGTGATGACCACGGGTGCGGCCATCGTGATCGGTCTCGTGTTGTTCATAGTCGGTTACGTGTCGGCAAAGGCCATCCCAGGCATCCACTGGATACCTCTACTGACCAAGACACAACGGGGGTTCACCCCTGCCGAGAGCAACGCACTAGCTCATTTCGGTGTCGCACATGCGATCGTCGGAACGTTCGAGCAGGTCGGAATCGCTGCGATAATCGGGTTGCCCGTCGCCATCGCGACGGCGGTCTTCTTGAACGAGGTCGGCGGACGCGGAACGCGCATGGTCCGGACCGTGGTCACGGCCATGAGCGGTATCCCATCGATCGTTGCAGGGCTATTCATTTACTCGATCCTCATCATCGAGCACGTGCTCAACTACTCCGGATTCGCGGCCGCGCTTGCCCTGTTCGTGATGCTCCTGCCCTCGGTCACCAGGACCACCGAAGAGGTTCTAAGGGTCGTCCCGTCTGGCTTGCGCGAGGCATCGATGGCGTTAGGTGCGCCGGAATGGCGCACGACCTGGTCCGTCGTGTTGCCGACTGCGAGATCTGGAGTGGTTACAGCCTCGTTGCTCGGTCTGGCGCGAATCGTGGGAGAAACTGCCCCGCTCCTGTTCACGGCGTTCGGCTCGCAGATCATGAACGCGAATGCCTTCTCCCACCCGCAAGAGGCTCTCCCCTTGATGGTCTGGACCAACGTCCGGCAAGCAGAGCCTCTGCTCATAACCCTGGCGTACCAGGCGGCATTCGTTCTCTTGGCGATCGTGCTGGTGCTCTTCGTGGCGGCTCGAATCGCCGGCCGCACAAGAGGATCGGGACGCCGCCGGGGAGGAAGAAAGACCAGAAGTAGCAACCCCGTTGCGTCGACGGACCCGACGATTCTCGCGGTCCTAGGCGAGAGCCGAGAGAGCTGAAAGCTGAGAGATCCCATATGACGATTACATCAACAGCGTTAGGCAGCGCGGACGCTGCGACCCCTTGGACGGGGGGCGCCGCACAAATCGATGCGGACGGGGTGTGCGCCTGGTTCTCGGGCCGCCTCGTCCTCGACTCGGTCAGCTTGTCGATGCCGCGTTCTCAGGTCACTGCCCTGATAGGCCCATCGGGTTGCGGGAAGTCGACCTTCCTCAGGATCTTGAACCGGATGCACGAGGTGGTTCCGGGTGCTCAGCTCGCCGGCACCGTCGAGCTCGACGGCAAGAACATATACGGATCCGGCCAACGAGCCACCGACACGCGTCGGCAGATCGGGATGGTGTTCCAGAAGCCGAACCCGTTTCCCGCCATGAGTATCACCGACAACGTGCTCTCTGGACTGAAGTTCTCCCGCACCTCGGTGGCCGACAAGGACAGCCTGGTCGAGGAGATGCTCACCAAAGCCAGTCTGTGGAACGAGGTGAAAGACAGGCTCGGAGAGCTGGGGGGAGCTCTGTCAGGTGGGCAGCAGCAGAGACTCTGCATCGCCCGGGCACTGGCCGTTCGGCCGAGAGTGCTCTTGATGGATGAGCCGTGCTCCGCGCTTGATCCCACCTCCACCCGTCGGATCGAAGAAACCATCGCCGGCATCGCACAAGAGGTGACGGTGGTGATCGTGACCCACAACATGCAGCAGGCCCACCGGGTCTCGCATCAATGCGCCTTCTTCCTCGCAGAGGAGAACGAGCCGGGAGTGATTATTGAGCAGGGTCCAACGGAGATGATGTTCGACCACCCGACAGACAGGAGAACTGACGACTATGTCAATGGTCGCTTTGGTTGAACCGAAGCACCGGGTGAGGTCCGCTTTCCTGCGGGGAGCCACCAGGCGAGCCGAGGTGAGACGCGAACACGGCACGCGCCCCGTTCGCGATGTCGGCCGGCGGATGGGCATTGCAGCCCTCGCGCTCGCCGGCATGCTCGGTGTCGTCGCGGGGGCGTTCGCGCCGGACGCCGCTGCGTCCCCGTCGCTCGAATCGACCGGGTCGAGCTTTGCTGGAGTGGCGATCCAGCAGTGGGTGGGGCAAGCCGCCACGCTCTACGGGCTCAACATCAACTGGCAGGTGTCCTCGTCTGTGATCGGGCTGGACGACTACGCCCAGAACGAGATCGACTTCGGCGCCTCCGACATTCCGTACAGCTCTGGACAGGCGACCTCCACTCCGACGACGCCATACCAGTACATGCCGGATGTCGCCGGGGCGCTCGCCTTCATGTACAACTTGACGGGGGTCAACGGCCAGCGGATCACAAATCTCGTGCTGGACGCTCACGTCATCGACGAGATCTTCTCGGGCGCCATAACGAAGTGGAACGACCAGCAGATCGTCGAGCTTCAGCCCACTTCGATGCAAGGAGATCTACCGGACACGACGATCCTCGGGGTGTACCGGGTGGACGCATCAGGGGAGAACTACCTCCTCTCCCAGTACATGCTCCAGATGGATGGATCCTTCTTCCGGAGTTACCAGCAGGCAGTGGGTATAACCGGGCAGTTTCTCGGGGCTCCGTCCGCGAACTGGCCGGCCCCTTCGCAGCAGGGTTGGAGCAACCCCAATTATCCCGGTTGGCCGAGCGACATGGTCGGGCAGTCAGGATCGGACAACGCTGCGGACTACGTCTCCGCTGCGTCGAGCGACGGGGCGATCACATACGTCGAGACGGCCTACGCCAAAGAGCACGCCCTGCCGGTCGCCTCGGTGATCAACCAAGCGGGAAACGCGGTTCAGCCCACTTCGGTCAATGACGCCACGGCTCTGGAAAAGGCGATCCTCTACTCCGATCTGACCCAGAATCTCTCGGGCGTATTCTCGAACGACCTGCCCAACGCCTATCCCATATCGGCGTACAGCTACCTGGTGACGCCTTGCTCGCCTGCGCTTGCTGCAGCCCAGCACCCGGCCAGCCACTGCAGCGGGCCTAGTGGCACGTCGACATTTCCTGCACCCAAGGGCCAAGCGCTCGGCCAATTCATCTCTTTCCTGGCCTGCGCGGGCCAGCAGCAGATGGCGCTGCTCGGATACTCGCCCCTTCCTCCCAACCTGGTGCAGGAGGATTTCGACGCCATAGGGAGGTTGAACGGCGGCCAAGAGCCTCCGCCGGTCTCGCCTGCGGACTGCAAGAACCCGTACGTTGACGGCCAGACGCCGCTGCCGGGCGAACCCACGATAGTGGGGCAGGCTCATGGCACCCCGGGAAGCGGTCCTGGCACCGGCTCGGGTGGGTCGGGTGGTACCGGCAAGACAGGGGGTGGCCCGTCGGGCGTGAACGGGGGCTCGGGGAGCGGCGGCACGGTTGGTGGCGGCTCGACCGCCGGCGGTGGAGGCAATGGCGGAGGTGGGACCACCGGAAGCGGAAGCGGCACTTCGGGGGGTGGAGCGTCCGCGAAATCGGGTTCGGGCAAGGGCGGGGGCGGCCCTTCCTCCGCCAGCGGAGCATCGAAATATCTCTTGAAGCTGAAGAAGTCTTCGGGAGGCAGCGGTCCCAACAGCTTCGCTCGTGCAGCCGATCTCGAAGCAGCGGCTTCGAACGCTCTCGCCTCTCCGATCGTACAGATCCTGGCATGGTTCCTCGTGCTCGCGGCCGCGATCTTCATCCCGGTCCTGGTCCTAGGCAGGCGAAGAAGCCGTGGCAGTGGTCGTCCGCCGGAAACCTCGACAGCCGAGACCTGAGGTGATGTCGTGAAACACGCCATGCACAGACCTCGTTCGAGGTGGCCAGTGGTTCAGGGTTGGCCTGCGCTGCGACTCGGGGCTCACTGTGCTACCAAGCGCCAGAAGGCGAAGAAGACGTCTGCACGCCGACCCTCGATCGCTCGGTATGCCGTGGCCCTCTTCGTCATCTCGGCGACGCTCTTTTCCACCCCATTGGCGGGGGTGCTTCACCCGGTCGCCAGTGCCGTCACCCCTGACGTGGTCTGTCCGGGAGGCGTGTCGCAGTGCGTGTCCGTGGCGATCAACATTCCCTGTGGAGATTCCACCTGCCCGGCCCAAGTGACGGCCGGCCCGACCACCAATGTCGGAGACGGTCAGTACGTGTACCTCACGATGTCCGGATTTCCGGTAGACGACCCAACCGACTACATCCGCATCGCCTATTGCCCCATGACAAACCCACCTCAGATCGTGAGCGGGGGGGACCCGATGTGCGCCTACGGAACAGACGCCCAACAGGTGTCGCTGACTCCGGCGATCGTTCCCGTGAGCACGAACGGCTCAGTTGCCGCGAGCTTCCCGACCCTGCTCGATCCCTCCGGAGAGGGAAACTTGCCGATCGCGGCGAGCCCGATAATCTCCAACAACGATCCGAAGGTTCCCTTCTTTTGTGACAACGGCCCCGACTACTGCGGACTCGAGGTCGAGGATCTTCCCTACGGGAACACCTCGACGCCGGAGAGCACCTCTAACACCGCGTTAATTCCAATATCGTTCGCGACGCAGACGGGCGGGTGCCCGCGGTCGGATCCTCGAAATTTCGAGCCTCAGCGCCTTCAGCGTTGAGCACTTCCTCCCGTCGGCCGTCGACTCGACGTGCGTCTCGGATACCGGAATCGCGGACCTGAACACCGCCACCGACACGGGACAGGTGGTGCAGGCCTTCGCCGACCGTCAAACGACTTTGGCCTTCACCGACGAACCGCAAAACCCGGCTGAAGCCACGGAGCTGAAGGGCGTTCATTACCTGTACGTCCCTGTTGCGGTGTCCGCGACGGTCGTCGGGTTCCAAGGAGGAGACTTCGTTGGTCTGGACATACCTGCCTCCCCGTTGGCAACCTTCAACTTGACGCCGAACATGGTCGCAGGTCTGATCGATGCTAATTATCCTGGCGCATATGACTCTGATCTCGTCATGCCACCGCTTGTCTGCAAGCAGATCTACGGATGTGGGAAGCGGACCACGGCGGATAATTACGACACGTTCGATCTGCTGAATCCCCCTCCGACCGGGGCGGTGGGTCCCCAAACATTCGGCTCTTTCTTCTCGAGCACGGAGAGCGGTGCGAGCTACCAGGTAACGGACTGGGCATGCAGCGCCCCTAATGTGCCGTTCACCGTCACCGTTCCGCTGAAGGCCGACCACAACCAACCCACCCCGGTCCAGGTGACCGATCCGAACACCGCTGCCACGACGCTCACGACCCCGAAGCCAGGAAACCCTGCGTGGCCGCCGGCAGGTGACCAGACGCCGCCACCATGGCCGTACCCGACCTGTCAGGGATACGGGACACTTCCGGTGCTCGCGGCCCAGGTGAACGGCTACAGCTTCGCCGAGACTCCCGCTCTCCAGGTCAAGGCGCTCAGAGGCTTTGCGGAGTTCGGTGGCGGTGTTGAAGGGAACCACACGCTCATGGGATTCGGCGCGATGGACTGGTCTGAAGCCTCTTACTACGGGCTCAACTCGGCGAGCCTCCAGAACGCGGCCGGGGATTTCGTGTCGCCTTCGGTGGGGTCGGTCGACGCCGCATTGAACGACGCCACCCAAGCGCCCGATGGAGTGCTCCAGTACAACTACGACGATACGGGCGACCCCAATGCTTACCCGATGCCGTTGGTGACGTATGCGCTGGTGTCGACTACCTCCCAGCCGGCGGCAAGCTCACAGAACGAGGGAGACCTGCTCACGAACCTCGTCTGCTACTCGCACTCCGGCGGCAGCTTGGCACTTCCGACCGGGTACGTTCCGATGCCGACCAACCTGTACAACGAGGCGCTGAAGGAGATCGACCAGACGTTCCCCTTCACCAAGACTTCGTGCGACGGATCGAACCCAACTCTGCCGTCGAGGACGAGCACCTCGAAGAGCTCTGGGTCGGGACACGCGAAGTCTAAGAGCGGGCCGACTCGATCGACAGGCCACAGTGCGGGCACGGGAACAGGAACAGGAAGAGTTCCCAGCACGAAGATCGGATCGAGCGGGACGACGACCGGCGGTTCGGGGGTCGGAGCTAAAAGGAGCAGTGGCCGGCTCGTCTCGAAGACTGCACCTGGACGACATGTGAGTCCACAGGCGCCCGTGAGCGCGAGCCAAGGTCCCGGAAAGGGTTTCGAGCCGATCATCGTGGCACTCGCGGAGGGAACAGAGCGTTGGATCGTCGCTGGCTTGGGAGGCGCCGCGCTGCTCGGGCTGATCATCGGTCCACTGGTGGTCCTCGTACCCAGAGCCAGGCGGCGGATAAGAACCCTGAGAAAAGCGTGAACAAGGCGATGACAGAGAACCAGACCACATTGCTTCCGCCCTCAGCGGTTCGTCCGCGCGGGTACGCGCGCTTTCGTAGATCAGCCTTCGTTCACGGTGACCTGCAAAGCGACTTGCACGTCGACATCGCGGCCGGTCCCGTCTCCGAGAATGGATCAGCCGGAAGGTCGTCGAGCATTCCCAAGCTCAAGCGAACAGAGATCGCCGGACTGGCGATCACCCTTGCGGGGGTCCTGCTCGCTCTTTTCTTGCTGTACCTGTACGTGTTCTCGGCGCTCACGGCGACTCGTGATCAGAACAGGTTGCTCCACTCGCTTACGAGCGACCCGCTGGCCGTGTTCAGCCTCACTGCTGGTCACGCGCCCCGGAACGGAGAGCCGGTCGCCATTCTCGATATTCCGGCGATTCACGTTAATCAGGCGGTCGTAGAAGGCACCACCGCTGCCGACCTGCAGCTCGGGCCGGGGCTCGCGACCAACGGTGGCCTGCCGGGCAAGGTCGGAGATGCGATCATCGCGGGTCGCCGGGTCAGCTTCGGTGGTCCCTTCGGGGACCTTTCCAGCTTGCACGCCGGCAACCGCATCAAGGTGGCCGACGGCGCCGGCACCTTCGAGTACTCGGTGGTCAGTGTGCATACGCTCTCCGGGGGACCCCTGTCCGTCCCGACCTATGGCCGGAGCTGGCTCACCCTGGTCACCTCGAACTCGTCCTGGCTGCCTGATGGCCAGCTCGTCGTTGTGGCTCGCATCGTGGGTGAGCCGTCTGGGTCCGGCAGTGCGCCGAGCAGTCATTTCTCGCTTCCCAGCTTCGCTGGCGATCCCGCGGCCGGGATCTTGGCTGGATTGTGGACGCTCGCATTCATCGCCGTGCTCGGTCTAATGGTGTTCGCGATACGCAGATGGCGTCAGACCTGGGTACCATGGGTGCTCGCAGCTCCGGTGCTTCTCGCGACAGGCCTGTTCGCGTGCGAAAGTCTTGCAAGGTGTCTTCCTTCGACCCTCTAGCTGCCGTCAAAACGCCCTTGAAATGGTGTAAATCCTTTTACATGAAGATTTGGACAGAGAAGATTTGGACAGAGATGCGCGTGCATTTGTTCGAACCCACCTCCGGCGACGGACGGCGACAGGTGAGCGATCACATCTCTGAATTTGAGCCGGGCGCACGTGGCGGCCATGGTCGTTCGCGCTCCGGCGTGGTGCGTATCGTGGGCGGGCTGCTGATCATCCTTGTGCTCGCTGCCGGCCTCGCAGCGTGCGGAACGCCCAAGAACAGCTCGAGCACCAGCGTGGCTGGCACGAACGGAGGCAGCCATAACGGCACAACTAGCAGTTCCAATGGCGCCAAAACGAACGGGGGTGGCACGAAAGGAAAGGGTTCGCCCGGTGCCGACGGACCGACCACGACGTTCTACCCCCAGGGTCACATCGTCCCGCCTCCGGACACGCCTACCACGACTCCACGCGAGGTCCCGAGCGAGCCGATAAACCAGTACATTTCTGCTGGCCAGCAGATCGTCATCGAGCCTGACGGCGCTTTCTGGCCACAATCCCTTTACGCCACTTATCAAGTCCCGATCACTTGGACGAATCTGTCGGGACGTCCCCAAAAGGTGGTGTTCGACTACATACCTGTCCAGTCGCCTGAGATCGCGCCGGGCGCACAGTTCGTCTGGAAGTGGCGCTCCGGCGGGACACTGAGCTACCACTCTGCGCTCGGATCTCATGCGGTCATCTACTTCCAGACACCGACCCCGGTCAGCGTTCCCGGTACCACAACGAAGTAGAACGAAGAAGTAGAACGAAACAGAAGAAGAGGATCTGAGCGGTAAAAGCGCTCCGTAGAGCCGTGAGCGGATTGCCGCGGTCCAGGTGACGCGCCCAGCGCACTGCTCACTGGTGGAGCTACATCGAAGCAAAGAGTGGTCGGTATCCCATGTAGCGTGACCAGCACTCAGCGTGGGCTCCGACCATTGTGCGAATAACGACGATTGTGCGAATAACCAGTGCCTTTGTTGCTGCCGATGACCATGTTGAAAGAGTGGCGCACAGGACATCCAGCGATAATCAAGAGTTCGCCCCAATGGGACGGATCGGTCACATGGAGTTCACTTTGGCTTCGTAAGGTGCGCCTTCGTGGGTCAGCTTGCTCGCGGCAAGTCGTCGCGGACGCCACGTCAAAATTGCCTACAAGGAGGCACTTCGAAAATGCGCATAATGCTTCGGAAACACCGGAGAGGAGCCGTTTCGGCCGGCGCTGTGATGGGGACGACCCTGATCGCACTAGCGATGGCGGTGCCCGCCGGCGCTTCGACCGTGGCTGCCGGGAACACCGTGCTGAACGGGGGAGGGTCGAACACGACCTACACGATGATGCAACAGCTGTCGGACCTCTACAACTCGGCTCCCGGCTGCAACCTCATCACGTCGAGCAGCTCTACCCAGGAGCTCGACTACGACTGTGCTAGCAGCTACGCGACCGCTGAGAACGGTGAGGAAAACGGCTACAGCCTGACCTATCCGTCGCTCAACCCGTACAACGACGTCATCTACCAGGAGCCAGCACTCGGGTCGGGCAACGGCATCAAGGAGCTCGAACTCCAGGGAGCCGACACGCCGGGGAGCGCTCCGGACAACGACATCGCGAAGCTCGACTTCGCACGGTCGTCTCGTGCAGCCATAAACACACCTGGCGGGGGATCGAGCGACGACAAGTCGGGTCTCAACTTCGTCGCTTACGCCGCTGACGCCGTCCCGTGGTTCCACTTTACGAACATCCCTGGAGAGGCGTGCCCCAAAGCGAGCGGTTCGGGGACAGGTACTGCGACGATCTCTTCGGCGATCAGCAACCTAACGGACGCGCAGCTCACGGACATCTACAACGGGACTGACACCGAGTGGAGCCAGGTCGACCCGAGCATCTTGGCGACCGGGTCCAAGGGCGCCATCTACGTGTTCATGGCGCAGTCGGGCTCGGGCACCGAGGCCACGTGGGCGGGCGACCTCGGACTCACGAGCGGCACGTACCCCTACGCTGGAGTGACCGCAGGCGCGGACTCGACGATCCCTTCCGGCGACTACAAGGCGGGCACGCCCGCCTTCCCGGCGCCGTTCGAGATCTTCGAAAACGAGGTGAGCGACATCTTCACGGCCAACGGCGACATCAAGACTGCTGACCAGGCCACGTACCCCGTGCTGTGCAACAGCATCTTCTTCTTCTCCTACGGCAAGTACACGTTGCTCTGCCCGGGCAACGTGTGCGCCGGCGTCCCGACCGCCAACGCGGGCGCGACTTCGGCCCTCGGGAAGATCGACGGGATCAAGGCTCAGAAGTGCACGATCCTCGACACCTGCACGGGCAGCAAGACCGGTGAGACGTTCTTCACCGACCGCCAGCTCTACAACGTGTACTCGGATGGTTCGAACGCGAACCTGCCATTTCCACTGGCAGGGTCACCGGCGATACCGCCATTTGAGAGCCAAGCGGTGCAGAACCTCGTCTCGACCTACGGCTTCTTGTGCAACCCGGCGACGCACAACGACGTCGACCCGTTGAGCCCGACAGACGCGACCTATGGCACCGAGATTGACAACGTCATCACGGCTAACGGGTTCTTCCAGCTGCCCCTGGGCGTGATGGGCGACTCCGGCATTGCCACGCCGCCGGACCCGGGCGCTACGGGCTACGACGCGAACTATGCGGCCGCCGAGCCCACTCCGTCAGGTGACATGGGTTATTGCCGGGTCACCACGACGGACGGCGACGGGAACAACTGATCAGCCGAAACAAATGCGCAGTACACAGCAAGAAAGTAAGACAGTGAGGCAAGTGCAATAGAGCGATACCGCAGTGGCAGAAGGGCCCGACCTCCTTAGGGGGTCGGGCCCTTCTCCTTAATCGGTGTGCCTTTACTGTGGGTCTTCGTCCCGGGTAGCCGCACAGAATCTCTTGCCAACGGGATCTGGCATTACCTGCTAACAAGCTCTTTGCGATCCCCTGACGGGCTTCCCGATCGTGTTCGCTCCCAACCCTCTCAGGCGTTCGATCGATGAGACCTCCGGCTCAATGACGAACAGGTCGAGGTGGTGGAGGCCGTTCTTCGTCAGCTTGGGTTCGGGCACACGTTGGAGGTAGACGGCGGGCAAACCAGGGGTGGTATGAGGTCGAGGCAAGTCCCGTGGCCATCGAGATCTCCTATCGAGTACCCGGTGGCTTGGCCTCGAACGGCGCCAGGTCGACCCGTCCGGCTCAGTCGATGCCCATCTCGATGCGGGGACCTACACGGGGCTCGACGAAATGCGGCTGTGATCCCAGAAGCAACGGCGAGATCAGGGTGCCAGAGCATTGACCTTGCCGACCGCCGACGGATCCTCATGATCCCCATGGATTCGTCTCTCGGCGGCACCGAGCATCTTCCCGATCACGGGCACTTCCCACAAGGATTCTGCGCGCAGGATTGCGAGTACCGCCGGCACCAGATGCTCTGCACTGTCGTAGACGATGTAGCGCGGGATCCACGATGGCTCGTATTTGGCGTTGAACCGCCAGAGTGTCTCGATCTGGAGGAATGACGACATCCTCTTCAGTGCCCAGCGCTCCACTCTCTCTGCTACGCCGTCACCCCGCTCCCCGTCGAGGATCGACCGCATCGCGGCGAAATTCATGCTGAGCCCGCGGGCGCCGTTCTTCTTCAGATGCTCGATCGTCGAGACGAGTGCGAAGTCGATCAGGCCGTTCGGGTGGTTCCCGCGATCGCGGCGCATCAGATCGAGCGAGTATCCGCCGATGCCCGATGCGGGTACGAACTGGCACATGGCAGCGGGACTGCCGTCGGGAGCCCATACGGCGCACAGCACAAGATCCTCGTCCCTTGGATCGAAAATCCGGCCGAGCATCATCGAGAATCCACGCTCGGTCTCGCCCCTGCGACTCTGCGACATGAGTCCCGTGAGCTTGCTGGCCACGTCGGGTGCCAACGTAGAAGGGTCGTGGAAAGTGGCCGTATAGCCGTACTTGGCGATCCGGTTCGCAGCTTGGCGTAAGCCCTTCATGTGCCCGCCCGCGAGCGAGAAGCTCTGCACGTCGACGATCGCTTCGTCGCCTATGTAGATGTCGTGCATGCCCGTTGCCCGGTAAAGAGGAAGCCACTCCTCTGAAGCGCCCATGACGGCGAGCACCCAGCCGCGGCTGTCGGCGAAGCGCCGGAAGGCCGCCCACGTCTGCGCGCGGTCGGTGGGAGGGCCGATCGGGTCAGGCGACACGAGACATACCCCTCCGTAGATCGCGTAAGCGACGACGCTGTCGCGGTGGAAGAAACGTTTCTTGTCGCTGCGAAGAGCGAAATAGTCGAGTGTCCCTGCACCGTGACGCCTGACGATGTCTCGTGCGCGGGCCTCAGCGGCCCGGCCCGTGGTGTGCCTGTCGACCACAGGCCTCGTGGCGAGCCAGAGGGCGACCGCGACGAGAGTGATGCCGATCGTGACAAGGCTCGGTGCAAGGAAGTCGTCGAGGCGGACCGGTAGCGGGATGTTCCGCACCCCGATGAGCCGCTCGGCGACGGCTTGACCGGTTACCCACAGACTCGGGCGGTCGACATCGTGGTGGATCACCATGGTCGTGTGTGCGGCCAGGGTCGCGATCACCGTGATCCCGACGGCTCCGGCGACGAGAGCGATGATCGCCGACTTGAGCGACGGACGGTCGGAGGCGCCGCGGAATTCGTGGCGGAATGCGAGGAGGACGCCGAGCACGGCTGCCGAGACCACCCACGCTGTCACGTCAGCACCGCGTGCGATGTGCAGTATCAGGGTGCTCGCGAGGAGCACGACGGATATCAACCAAGCCCTGTGCTGCCCGCGGCGCACGCCACGGGCAAGGGCAAGAAGACCGAGGCCGACCAGCGCGACGAGGACCCCGGCAGCCTGTGTGGCTTCGAGTGGAAGGACCTCGCGCACGAGATGCAGGTGGCTGCCGAGTGGGGGTGTGACGGCAGATATCAGGTCGAGGAGCCCCGCGATGGCGATCGACCCCGACGCCAGCCGGCGAGCCCTTCTCGACCTCCGGCGGGTCGAGGTCAGATCCGGAGCGGGCGGCCACGAACCCCCGCTCGGGTACGCCGCGACCACCACCGGGGTGGTGTCGTGTTCGGCTTGGTGTCGTGCGGCGAGTCGTTCGAGGAACGTGGCCGGGCGGATATCGGATCTCGCCAGCAACAGCCAGCGCGTGCAGGTCCGCGCCGGTCTCGAGCTCTATCCACGCGATCTGCCTGTGAGCTAGGAAGACCGGCGGAAGTCCGAATCTGCCGGGGTATTCCTCGACGACCTCTCCCGCCGTGCCGGGGCAGGCGAAGAAACCCGTTCCCAGGTGCGTGAGCTCCGCTTGGAACGTGGCGCCGGAGACGACTCCCGCGTAGCCGGAGGCAACTAAGTGTCTGGCGACATCTCGGGCCTGGTCGTTGCCGGTCGTTCCAGCTCGCAGCGCTCCCCACGATGGTTCGGAGCCTGGATCGGCATCCGGCTCGAGATCGTCATTCCGGTCGGGCTCTGTCCCGGACTCTCCGTAGGCCCCTGCGTGTGGCTCGTGGTGTCGCATTTCCGAATCGGACGCGAACGTTGCATGCGATCCCGGGCGGAACACCGCTTCCAGACGCCCTCCACCGAGGCTCGACCATCGCCTCCGGCTCACGATCAGCAGCACGCTGCCGGCCGCGATCAATTCCACCAACGCCACGAGGGCCGCTACCAGAAGGCGGGCGCCGAGTCTTGTGTCCCTCACCCGGTGAAGTGCCTTTACGGGGCCAGGGTGCGTGGGAAAGAGGTGCCCGAAAACCCATGTGGTTGCAGGAAGACTGAGCAGGAGCACGAGGACGAATGGCACCGCGATCCACCAGGCGTGGCGTCCGAGCCATCGGTAGACGGTTCGAGATGTGACGAGTCGTCGCAGAGCCGATCTGTCGACCAGGCGATCCATGCCGCCTTGCCAGGCGAGCCCGGGCTCAGGTGGGGGTGCTTGCTCGACGGCGTTGGTTACGGATTGCTCGAGGGGCTCATTTATTGGGTTTATCGGGTCTGTGGTATCGGGGGATCCCGTCGCCTGCTGGCGACCGCTCCACCCGGTTTTTCCGGACGATCCTCCGAGCTCACTCGTTTGCTGCGACCCTTGGTCGAAGATACGCGAAGGGGCACCACCTGGAAGAACCTTCACCCGCTTTGGCCCGGCGGCCGTCTCGCACAGCAGGTCGACAGATGGTGCAACCTCGGCTCCCAGGCGCTCGACCGCGGCCCTCACCGATTCGTCGGATCCGATTGCGGAGTCGTTGGTGCCCGGCAGGCAGAGAAGGCGCCGGTCCGGTCGGGAAGCGAAAGCTTTCAACGAGTTCGTCAGGCGGGAATGAGCCTTCAGAGCTTGCTCGGCGGTGCCGGCTAGGTCGCGTTCCCGGTCAGCTTCGGAAGGCGCGCAGCGGAGGTCGAGAAGATTGCCTGCGATCAGGACGGTTCCGGGCCCTTGCCAGGCGTCGAGTGCGTTAGCGACACCGAGTGAGGCCTGCTCCGAAAAAGGGCTGCTGTTCGGGGAGAGACCGAGGTTGGCGAGCACCACGACCCGGCGTCCGATGCCGATAACCGCTTCGACTACTTCTTCTACTTCGACTGCATCTTTTACTCTTGCTCTTACTTCGTCTTCTTCGTCGTTTGCTTCTACTTGGCGATTCTCGCGGGGCTTGGTGACCACATGTCCGTTCGCAGTGCGGGCGGGGTCAAGGTCGCCCCCTTCGCTGGAGGCGTCCGGCGCCGCGCACGCAGAGTCGTCGGTGGCGATCGGCTCCGGAGCGGTTTCTGTGCCGGGGTATCGGACAGCGCCGATCGTTCCCGGAGGGCCAGGAGACCCCTCTTGGCCGATGCGCCCGTCAGACATGCCCCTCAATCCTGCCACCGACACGCCGTACGACCTGCTTGATCTTGGACCTACGCTGCGCCGGGTGGTAGGTGAGCAGCCCAGCCGACCTTCGGGCCCACAGACGGGATCATCCTCCCAGCCGGCTCCGAACTGGCGTTGGCGGACCGGACCCGTCGAACCGGGGCCTGCCGTGGTGTTCGACATAGACGGCGTCTTGTCGGACGCGGCCGGGCGTCAGCATTTCCTCGAGTGGCACCGAAGGGACTGGGACGCGTTTTTCGACGCTTGTGGCGAGGACCCGCTGGTAGAGGACGTCGCGCGACTACTCGGGCTTCTCGAACCTGAGCTGAGCATCGTGCTCCTGACAGGGAGGCCCATCAGGGTCATGCCCCAGACCCTGGCCTGGCTCTCTCACAATGCCCTTCGTTGGGACCTGCTCGTGATGCGAGATCGTGGCAACTACGCGCAGGTAACGTCATTCAAGAGGAAAGTTGTCAACGAGTTGCGGGCCCACGGGCTCGACTTGCGACTGGCCTTCGAGGACGACCCACGGAACCGCGACATGTTCCGAGCCGAGGGTGTGCCCTGCATCTACATCCATTCTGGCTACTACGACTGACGGATCGGACAAGTGACGCGCGGACGTAAGCGGCAAAACCAAGGCAGACGAAGGGAACGGCCGAGTGAGCGCTTACGAGTCCCACAGCCGTTGATAAGACGGCGGATTGCATCCGGCCGCGGCGCGATGGAGCAACCGAACGTGACCGGTGACGGTGATGCTGAGCTCACCCCCATCTTCTGGGTCATGGTCGTACTCACCGGCGTGGCGACCGGCTTGTTCGGCGACCTCCTGATGTTCATCCTCTTCGGGATACAGCACCTTGCCTTCGCCTATCACACCGGGGAGCTGCAAACGGCCGTCGAGCATTCCTCCGACGTGCGCCGCGTGCTCTCACTTTCGATCGCAGGAATGTTCGGGGGCTTGGCGTGGTACCTGTTGCGCCGATACATGAAATACGACAAGTCCGAGATCGATGACGCGTTGTGGGCCGGCGACGGGACCTTGTCGCTGCGAAGGAGCTTCCTCACATCTGTCATCTCCGAGGTGGTCATCGGTTTGGGAGCGTCGATGGGTCGTGAAGCCGCGCCGAAACTGATGGGCGGCGTCTCGGGCAGCGTCCTTGCAAGCTGGTCGCGCCTAACTCCCGCTCAACGCAGGCTTCTCGTCGCGTGCGGAGGTGGTGCCGGTCTGGCGGCGGTCTACAACGTGCCGCTCGCGGGGGCGTTCTTCACGGCAGAGATCTTGTTCGGGAGCCTCGCTCTGCCCGTCATCCTTCCTGCCCTGGCCTGTTCGTGGATCGCGACCGCTACCGCGTGGCTCTACCTACCAGATCACGCGACTTACGTCGATATCCCCTCGTTCCGCTTCACGATGACGCTTCTGGTCTGGGCGCTCCTGGTGGGTCCGGTCGTCGGTCTCGTCTCGTCGGGGTACGTCCGGCTCATCGGCTGGGTCTCCCACCATCGCTCGTCCGGTCGACGGATCCTCGTGACTTTCCCACTCGCTTTGTGCGCGCTCGGATTCATCGGGATCGAGTACCCGCAGCTATTCGGCAACGGCAAGGACATGGCCCATTCGGCCTTCCTCGGTGAAGGCGGGTTCGCGGTGCTCTTCGCGCTGTTCGCACTGAAGCCGCTCGTCACGGCAATGTGCCTCGGCAGTGGCGGGTCAGGGGGGCTTGTCACCCCCACCCTAAGCACCGGGGCCGTACTGGGGGGCTTGCTCGGGATGGCGTGGTCGCTGGCGTGGCCAGGATCCCCCGTCGGTGCTTACGCAATGGTCGGAGCCGCAGCAATGATCGGCGCGTCCATGCAAGCTCCACTGACAGCCCTGGTGCTCGTACTCGAACTGGCGCACAGCGGGTTTCAAATCGTGGTCCCTTTGATGGCCGCAACGGTTACCTCCACCGCAACGTCGCGGTACGTCGACGGCTACTCGATCTACTCAGCTCGGCTGTCTGCCGGATGACTGCCGGATGACTGACGACCCCGACTGAGCTTCGCTGATCGCAAGTTGGGACCTTGTGCCCTTCCGGCCGCGCTGGCTACCCGTAAGGCTGGAAGAAAGAGGATCGGAGTTCCCGCATGCATCGCATCGTCATCTTGGGCGGCGGAACCGGTGGGACGCTGACCGCAAACCGCCTGCGAAGGGTCTATGAGGCCGGCGAGGCATCGATCACCGTTATCGACCAGGACGACAGCCACGTCTATCAGCCTGGATTGCTCTTCGTCCCCTTCGGGTTGACCCATTCTGAGGATCTGGTGCGTCCTCGTGGGCGGCAGTTGCGGCCCGGAGTCGAGTACCGCATTACGCCCGTCGACCGGGTCGATCTGGATGGGGACAAGGTCCATCTAGCGGACGGCTCAGAGCTCGTCTATGACGTTCTCGTCGTTGCCACGGGCTCAGCGCTCGCTCCGGAAGAGACCGAGGGCCTCACCGGACCAGGTTGGCTGGAGAAGGTCTTCACCTTCTACACGCTCGAGGGTGCCCGCTCGCTCGAGGAGGCATTCGCGTTCTTCGATGGGGGACGAATCGTCGTGAACGTCGTCGAGATGCCGATCAAATGTCCGGTGGCTCCCCTCGAGTTCTGCTTCCTCGCGGACTGGTTCTTCCACGAGCGGGGTATTCGCGACCAAGTCGAGCTCACGTATGTGACACCTCTCGACGGAGCTTTCACAAAGCCGGCCGCTTCGAAGGCACTCGGTGGGATGCTCGCACAACACGGCATCGAGCTCGTGACCGAGTTCAACACGGGCTCGGTCGACGGTGAAGCGGGCGAGCTCGCTTCGTGGGACGGCCGCACGGTCCCCTTCGACCTGGCAGTCGTCATCCCGGTTCACAACGGAGCTGCCTATGTCGCCAACTCCCCGGGACTCGGGGACGAGCTCGGTTTCGTGCCCGCCGACGAGCGCACCCTTCAGTCAAAGGCGCGGCCCAACGTATTCGTCGTCGGCGACGCTGCTGCGCTGCCTATATCCAAGGCAGGGTCGGTCGCCCACTTCGAAGGCGAAGTACTCGTCGAGAACATCAGGAGGTTCCTCGCGGGCGAATCCCTTGACGCCTCATACGACGGGCACACCAACTGCTTCATCGAGACAGGGTTCTCCAAGGCCATGCTCATCGACTTCAACTACGAGACAGAGCCCCTGCCGGGTCATTTCCCTGGGGCCTTCGGACTACCGCTGCTGAAGGAGTCCCACCTGAACCATTTGGGAAAGTTGATGTTCCAGTGGCTGTACTGGCACAGCCTGTTGCCCGGACGCGATCTCCCCGGCATCACGAGTTCCATGCCGAGGCGCGGGAAGCAAATCGCCGTCACCCGAAAGGAGGCTCACGCATCATGACCCTAACGACGCTCGCCGGAGTCGATGTCGCTCTCGACGAGGAAGGTTTCCTCGCCGACCCGAGCCAATGGACAGAAGACATGGCAGTTGAGCTCGCTCACAGGGAGAACATCGAGCCTTTGACAGATCGGCAGTGGAAGGTGATTCGCTTCATGCGCTCCGAGTTTCTCGAAAAAGGAACAGGGCCGGCTGTGCGGGCGCTTGCCAAGACCTCGGGAGTTCCGATCAAGGAGCTGTACGAGTTGTTCCCCAAGGGGCCCGCGAAGACCGCCGCCAAGATCGTGGGCATCCCGAAGCCACGCGGTTGCATCTGACCCGAGCAGGAAGGAGAAAGCTCGTGGGTGACAAGATCGAGAAGGTTTCCATCATCATCTCCAAGGGATCGCTCGAGGGCATATACCCGGGCCTGATCATGGCGAACGGCGCCAGGGCCGAGGGGATAGAAGCCAATCTGTTCTTCACCTTCTTCGGACTCGACGCTATCCACAGAAAGCGTTTCGAGCACATCAAGGTGGCGACGGTCGGCAACCCTGGCATGCATATCGTGACCATGCTCGGTGGTCTGCCCGGAATGTCGGCGATCGCGACACACATGCTCGAAAGGAAGATGGAGGAATTCGACATACCCTCCATTCCCGAATTCGTCGAGATGATCGCCGATACGGGCTGCGGAATGTACGCGTGCAAGGCCTCGGTCGACCTGTTCGGGTTCGCCAAGGACGACTTCATCGACCAGGTCGCCGACATCATCACGGTTGGTGAGTTCTACGAAAAGGCAGCCGGTGGCGAGATCATCTTTACCTGATTGCGGCGAATTGCGCCCTATATATGAAGCTGACCCAGCAAGGAGCTGAGTGATGTTTAAGACTCCCCTGAGTGTCGTGATAGTCGGCGGCGTCGCGGGTGGAATGTCGACCGCTACCCGTCTGCGTCGCCTCGACGAGACCGCGAACATCACGGTCATCGAGCGGTCGAGCCACGTTTCATACGCCAATTGCGGACTCCCTTACTTCGTGGGCGGCGTGATCGAAGATGAGGACGACCTGCTTCTCCAGACCCCCGAGCGCCTGTTCGATCGATTCCGGCTCGACGTGCGCGTCGACACCGAGGTCGTCGACATCGACGCAGCCGGCCACAAGGTCACCACCCGTTCTACCGTCGACGGCCAGACAGAATCGATTGGATACGACAAGCTGGTTTTGAGTCCTGGCGCGGCTCCGGTCCGACCACCAATACCGGGCTTTGACCGTGTGCGGGTGCTAAGGACCGTCGAGGACGCTGAACGACTCGCAGCCGACGTGAGTGGTGGACCGCGCAGCGCAGTGGTAATCGGTGCGGGTTTTGTGGGGCTCGAGACTGCCGAGAACCTCGTGCGCAAGTCGATAGCGGTGACAATTGTCGAAGCGGCGGACCAAGTACTCACGCCCTTGGACCCCGAGCTCGCAATCCTCGTGGCGGCCGAGCTCGTTTCTCACGGCGTGAATGTCGAGACAGGCGTCGCCGTGTCCGAGGTGACGGCCTACGGGGTCACTCTTTCCGACGGCCGTGCGGTTCCCGGTGAGCTCGTGGTCGGGTCCATAGGGGTTCGCCCCGACAGCCGTCTGGCAGAGATGGCAGGCCTGTCGCTGAGCGCGAACGGCGGCATCGCAGTCGACGCGGCAAACGTGACGAGCGATCCCGACATCTACGCGGTCGGCGACGCCGTCGAGAAAGAGGACTGGGTGGGAGGCGGCAGCTCCTTGATAGCGCTCGCCAACATCGCCAACCGTCAGGGAAGGAGGGTCGCCGACCATATTTGCGGTCTGCCCACGCGCAGCAGCTCTTCGCTCGGCACAGCGATCGTCAAGGTCTTCGATCTGACCGCGGCCACAACCGGGTGGAACGAAAAGCGACTTCTCGGGGCGGGACGTATCTACAAGGCAATCCACTCGCACCCAATGAGCCACGCGGGTTACTACCCAGGCGCACAACCGATGTCGATCAAGCTCCTGTTCGACCCGGAATCAGGCGCCATATTCGGCGCTCAGGCAGTCGGGAAGGAAGGCGTCGACAAGCGAATCGACGTGATCGCGACGGCCATCACGGGCGGCATCACCGCCGACGGGCTCGCCGACCTGGAGCTCGCATATGCGCCGCCGTTCTCGTCGGCGAAGGACCCCGTGAACATGCTCGGCTACATGGCAGAGAACATACGAACGGGTGCTTGCGATGTCGTCGAATTCGACGAACTGCCAGGGTTGGCCCAGGCCGGCTGGACCTTGCTCGACGTCAGGACCACAGAAGAGCACGTGAATAGAGCGATTCCTGGTTCGATCAACCTGCCGCTCGACCGACTGCGTGAGCAGCTCGACGGCATGAAGGGCCCGTTCGTCGTCTATTGCGAGGTGGGTCAGCGCGGACACACCGCCACGTCGCTTCTCCATGAGTTGGGGATCGAGGCTCGCAACCTCGATGGTGGCTATCTCACCTGGGTTGCGGCAGTCGCCGCTCGTGAGCAGGAGCCCATTCGCCTCGCGAAGTGAGTCGTAGCTCCAAGTGTCACAGCCGGATGTTTCAATTTCTTTCATGGATCTGGGGGCACTTTCAGACACGATCGACCGGTTGGTTGAATCCGACCCCTACTCGTTCGCCGACGAAGAATCGATCGAGATCCTCCACCAGCAGCTTGCGCGCTTCGAATCGGTTGTCACCCGGGCGTCAGCGGCTTTCGACTCCTCGGACAAGTGGGCTCTAGAGGGTGCACGCACTTGCGCCGACTGGCTCGCAACCCGCTTACGTATGCCAAAGCGCCACGCCCGACGCCATTTGCGTCGCGGCCGTGAGCTGCGTCACCTTCCTTCGTGCGAGAAAGCTTGGTCAGAAGGTGAGATCTCCGCCTGTCACGTGGATGCGATCTCGGCGTTGAGACGAACTTCCACAGAAGACGATCTCGTCAGAGACGAAGAGATGCTCGTCAGCCACGCCGTCACCTTGCGATACGAGTCGTTCGTAAGGGCCTTGGACTACTGGGAGCAGCTGGCGGACCCAGACGGCACAGAGGGAGACGACCAACGGCGCAGAGACCGCCGCGAGGTGTACCTAGACGCCAGCTTCGGCGGGATGTGGATGGGCAAGATCACCCTCGATCCGATCTCGGGGACCATCGTGGCCGACGAGCTGGGTCGTCTAGAGCGCGAGATGTTCGAGGACGACTGGGCACAAGCACGTTGCGAACTCGGACGAGAACCGACCACAGCCGATCTCTCGCGCACCTTCGCCCAGCGCCGTGCCGACGCATTGGTCGAGATGGCGGTCCGCTCGAGGACCGCCCCTGCCGACGGACGTCGCCCGTCACCACTTTTCACCGTGCTCGTCGGCTACGAAACCATCCACGGTCGCACGTGTGAGCTTGCGAACGGGACGGTGCTCTCGCCCGGCGCGCTCGTTTCATGGCTGGACGAGGCCTACATCGAGCGGGCGGTGTTCGGCTTAGGGCAGCGCGTCGAGATCAGCCCAACTGTCCGGCTTTTCAAAGGAGCCACTCGCCGCGCCGTCGAGTTGAGAGATCGCGAGTGCACCCACCCCTACTGCGACATACCCGGAGGGGACTGCGAGGTCGACCACGTCGTGCCCTTCTCCGAGGGTGGACCCACCGTCCAGGAGAACGGTCGCCTGCTTTGCGATTTCCACAACAGGTTGCGGAATCAGAGGCCACCTCCTTAGAACATGTAGGTCTCTAGGTGCCCTCCGACCCGTCGGAGTCCTTTGCTCCGGCATCGCGCAGGCGCCGCCAGTTGGCCCTGGCCGCCGCCGCACCAGGCGACCGGTCGACAGCCGACGGCTCTGTCATGTCGAGCAGCCATCCGAGAAGGAGAGCAAGGGCCGCGATCACCAGAACTGGTGTGTCGCCGTACCGCTCGTAAATCGTGGCTCCGTCGCGCAGCGCCACATCGCCGACGAGCACCTGCCGCGCGCCGAGCACCGATCGTTGAAGGACCCGACCGCTGTTGTCGATGATCGCGCTGTAACCGGTGGGTGCCGCCTGGAGCAGGTCACGTCCCTCTTCGATCGCCTGGAGCTGTGCCGCCGCAACCTCCTGGGTGGGTACCTGACTCGTCGAGTAGGACGATGTGTTCGTCGGAACCACGAGAAGCTGTGCGCCGGCCCTAGTAGAGGCTCTACCCGAAACAGCGAAGAAGACCTCGTAGGACACCATCAGGCCCACCCGCGCACCTGGAGTGCTCATGTAGCCGGTGCCGCGACCCGGGATTGCGTCCTGCGGCACGGCGGACAGGTTCGCCAGATGGCTGAAGAAGCCGCGGAACGGGACGTATTCGCCGAACGGGACGCGGTGGACCTTTTCGTATGTGCCCACGATCGAGCCCGACGTGCCGAATGCGACAACCTCGTTTCGGAACGTCTGCGCAGTTACAGTCTCGGTGACGCCGACAAGAAGCGTGGTCCTCAGCTTTCTCGACAACGCTGCAAGTGTCCGCTCGGTCGGCGTCCCGGCAAGCGGTCCCGGCAGCGAGACGACATCCTCGGGCCAGACCACGAGCGCGGGCCTGGTGCCGGACGGGATTTCGGCATTCGCCTGCAACTGCGCCGCGTACACGGTTTCCGGGTTTACCTGCGCCTTGCGGAATCCGCGCACCCCGCCACCTTGCACGGCGGCGACGCGCACAATGCGGAGTGGAGCTCCTCCGTCGGCCGCAGCGGCACCTAGCGCTGCGAAGGCGATCACCGCGGCGAGCCCGGCTGCTCCGGCTGTCACCGGTCCGAGCTTCGGCTGTCGGAGCAACCGGGTGCGTCGATTGCGGTCCAGATGGGCGAACTCCGAGGGGTCGGCTTCGACGCCGTGGTGCGCGGCCAGCTTGCGCCAACCCGAAGGCAGGCGCCGAACCGAGACGGGGACCGCGGCTGCCCTGTATATGCCGGTAACCAATGACCCCAGAGCCGCGCCGCCCAGCCAGACCAGCCCCGTCAGCAGAAGAGGCCCGCCTATCCTGGCCGCGAAGGCCAAGGGACCGGCGGCCTGTCCAAGGGCGATCCCGCCGAGTGGCAACCCCCCGAACGGCCAGATGTCACGCAGCCATTCGGCCAGAACCATCGCGCCGGGGAGAGCGAGGAGGCGCCCGCGACCCGTCCCGCATGCTCCGCACGCCAGGCTGAGCGCGAGCGACTCCACGACGATGAGGACGATGCCTCCCAGGGTGTTGAAGCTCGTGGCCCAGAACAGCCCAGTGCCGTAGAGGCCGATCCCGACGACCCACCCGATCCAGAGCCTGGTCCTGAACCTTGGGCCGACAGCGCGACGGGACGGAGATGTCCGGATCACACTCGCGGAGCGACGCCCGCGACTTGGCCGCCGCGCGGCGTCACGAGGCCCGCCCGAGCCGAGAAGCCACCAGAGAATCCCGGCTGATGGGAACGCGAGCACCCAGAATCCCCACGGTGGAAGCGACAGGGCGAGACCGATCCCCGAGACGAGAGCAGGGAGAGTCGTGCGGATGAACGATGCGAACCGCTGACGTGTACGCCCACTGCGAGCTCTTTGACCGGACCTGGGGGACGAGGCACGCGGGTTTACGTCTCCCGCGGTCCCGACCGTGTTCGTCTGGCCGGTGTTCGTGTCCACGGTGGTCGTGTCCCCGGTGGTCGTGTCACCGGTTGTCATGTCACCGGTTGTCACGTCACGCCGGCCGGCGCGCCCAGAGCTGAGAGCACCAGCCGGGCGGCCTTCCGGCCGCTGCCGATGCACGCCGGCACACCGATGCCGTGGTAAGCGGCACCCGCCAGGGCGAATGAGGGAAGGCGTGCCGCTGCGGCCTCGATCGCGGAGACCATCTCCACGTGGCCGACCAGGTACTGCGGGAACGCCTCGCCGAACCGGGTGACGACCGCCTGCCGGGGCTCACCGAACTTCCCGATCATCTTGGCGAGCTCTCCGAGCACCACTTCCACAAGTTTCTCGTCGTCAATAGAGGATGCTCGGTCATCACCGGCTCTCCCTGCGGACGCACGAACGAGCACGTCGCCTTCACGCGCAAGGTGCGGCCACTTCGTGGTGAGGAATGTGCCGGCGGTGATCAAGCCTCCCCCGATCGCAGGGACGAGGAATCCGGTCCCCGAAAGAGGTCTGCTCAGCGCGGCTGCATCCATCTGGAGCGTCACCACGACCACAGATGCGCTCGGCACACCGCCTACGAGCCCGGCGAGCTGGTCGTCGACGCCGGCCAGCAGCTCGGACGCCGCACGAGCGGGAATAGCGACCACCAAGGCGTCGGCCACCAGCTCCATCGACGAGGTCGATACCGACCAGGCTGCGCTCCGACCCACCTGTCCGTCCGCAGGTACCGAACCGGCTGCGCGGCGGACACTTCGGACACTTTGAGAGGTCAGCAACTCGACGCCCTTTGACCGGAGCGCCGAGCAGAGCGTCTCGGGAATGCTGGCCATCCCGGTGATGGGCGACAGGAATACCGGGTCCCGGGTGGACTCGCCGGGTGGGCCGGAGCCCGACCGGGTCGGAGTGCTCTGCGGCCGAAGAGCGCGCATCAGGCTTCCGCGTTCGCGCGAGGCGTCGAGCAGGGCGGGGAAAACCGCTTGTGCGCTCAGGTCGTCGACCCTGCCCGCGTGAATCCCGCCGACCAGCGGTCCTGCCAACATGTCGCGCACCTCGGCTCCGAGGCGATCACGGACCAACTCGCCGACCGACCGGTCCTCGGTCGATGCGGGGTCGGGCCGGAACGGCCTTATCAGGTCGAGACCCGCGCGGACGAGCCCCAACGCCGACATGATCCCCGATCTCGCGAGCGGTCCGATCCGCGTCGGGACACCGAGGGCGAGACCGTCGGGCAGAGGACGAAGTTCTCCCCGTGCCCAAACCGAAGCGGTAGGGCTGCCCGGCGCGACGAGGTCGTCGTCGATCCCGAGCTCCTTGCACAAATCGACGGCTTCGGGCCTTCGCGCCAGGAAGGCGTCTGCACCGAGATCTACTGCCCGGCCGCCCACCGTTGCGGACTGCAGGTTGCCGCCGAAGCGCGAGGAAGCTTCGAACACGACGATGCGCGTGCCGGGAGGAGCCGAGCGCGACAGCTCCCATGCAGCCGACAGGCCGGTAATCCCGCCACCGACCACGACGACGGTCGGAGCCGTTTCGACCGTGGCGACACCGGGGCCGTCCGCGTCCGTGGTCACGATTCGCCGGCCGCCTCGAACACCACCCTGGCGAGGATCTCGGCGAGGCGGGGATCTCCGTCGAGCGTCGGCGTACGCACGAAATGCAGACCTGCGCGTGAAGCGGCCGCCGCGGCCTCGACGTCGAGGTCGTAGAGAACCTCGAGATGCTCCGACACGAAGCCGACAGGGCACACGACCACAGCCTTCACCCCGGTCGCCGGCAGGTCGGCGATCACGTCGAGCACATCGGGCCCGAGCCATTTCTCGGCCGTGCGTCCTGCCGATTGCCACGCGACCGCGTACCTCTCGACGTCGGCGGCCGCAGCGATGGCGTCTGCGGATTGGCGAAGTTGTTCGGGGTACGGGTCACCCGTCTCTGTTATTCGCGCAGGCAGGCTGTGCGCGGTGAACAGGACCGTCGACGCCGCGCGCTCGTCGGGATCGAGCGCGGCGACCGCACCGCGCACCAGCTCAGCGACGAGAGGCACGAACCCAGGAGCAAGGTGCCACTGGCTCACCGTCGAGACGTCGACCGGGCGCTCCAACGACGCGCCCGCTTCCTCGGCGCGCCGCGCGTAGTCGCCGACGCTCATCGCCGAGTAGTGCGGAGCGAGCACGATCGCGACGGCCCGCCGCGCGCCGCGCCGCGCGAGGTTGGCGACCGCTTCTTCGATACGCGGAGAAGCGAACTTGTAGCCGATCTCCACGACGAATCGTCCGGGCGCCGCCGCCTCGAGAGCCTCTGCGATCGTGTCCGCGTGCCAACGGGTGCGTTCTGCGAGCGGTGAGGTCCCTCCTATCGCGATGTAGCGGCGTTCGAGCTCCGCGAGCAGTTGAGGCTCGGGTGGGCGGCCCCTTCGTATCTCTGTCACGAAGCCGCCCAGTTGGTCGAGACTCTGGGGAGTGCCGTGGGCCATGACGAGCACACCTGTCGGGCTCGCAGCCGCGCCGCTGTCGCTCCCGGGTGCGCCGGTGTCGCTCACGGCCGCTCCGGTATCGCTCACGGCCGCTCCGGTGTCGCTCACGGGTGCGCCGGCCCGGTCGGATCCCAACTGTGAACGAGGTCGACGACGCGATGGAGGACGTCGGGGTCAGTCTCCGGAAGCACGCCGTGGCCGAGGTTGAAGATGTGGCCCACGCCGCCTCCTCGTTGCAGAACATCTTTCGCGGCCTTGGCGACGACGGGCCATGGCGCAAGGCACGCCGTCGGATCGAGGTTGCCCTGGAGCGATCGACCCGGACCGATGCGAGCGCGCGCGACATCGAGCGGGACACGCCAGTCGACCCCCACGACCTCTGCGCCGGCATCCCCCATGAGCCGGAGGAGCTCGCCCGTCCCCACGCCGAAGTGGATCCGGGGCACGTCGAGATCCGTCAGGCTCTCGAGCACACGCGTGCTCGCCGGCAACACGAAGGTCTCGTAATCAGCCGGAGCGAGAATCCCGGCCCAGCTGTCGAAGAGTTGGACAGCGTGAGCCCCCGCCTCGACCTGCGCGCGCAGCATCGCGGACGCATGGTCGGCCAGGCGGCCCAGGAGCCTCGACCATGTCGGCGTGTCGCTCCTCATGAGCCCCAACGTCTTTGCGTAAGTGCGGGAGGGCCCGCCCTCGATCAGGTAGCTGGCGACGGTGAAGGGACCACCGGCGAACCCGATCAGGGGAACCCCCGAAGGCTGTAGAGCTCTGGCGGCGATCCGGACGGTCTCGACCACGTGGGGTACGTCCGAGCCGACGTCGAGCGGCCTGAGGCGATCGAGGTCTTCGGGGCCGCAGAAAGGCTTTTCCACGACGGGGCCGACACCTGTCCTGATCTCCACTCCGAACCCGACCGACGCGGCCGGGACGACGATGTCCGAGAAGAGGATCGCCGCGTCGACGCCGTACCGCCGGACCGGTTGGAGCGTGAGCTCCGCGGCCAGCTCGGGGTCAGCCAGAGCATCGAGGATGCTGCCGGACCCTCTGGCGGCTCTGTACTCGGGCAACGACCTGCCTGCCTGGCGCATGAACCACACCGGGACCCGAGACACGGGCTCTCCTCTGCATGCCCGCAGGAACTGAGAGTCCCGCAGGAGCGCGGAGTCAGAGCCAGCCACTCGATGACGGTACCCGACCCTCGCTCGGAACCGGTGGGCGTTAGGACCTCCCTTGGTGCAGTTGAGTCCGGCTGGGGGTCCGGCTGGGTCCGGCTGGGTCCGGCTGGGTCCGGCTTGGTCAGGCTTACGTCAGGCACCGGCCGAGCGCGCGCCGCAACCCGTTGTGACGGGCCGGGGGCGTACTACCGGCGACATATGATCGAGGGTTCGGCCGCTCGGGCGGGTGGCCGAGAGAAGGGACTCGAGTGGACGAACACCCCGAGCTCCAGGCGGAGCAGGCTCACTTGTCCCGAGCTTACGAACGGCTCGAGCAATTGCGCAGGGACACCCGCGATCGCCTGCGTTCGGTCCTCGCAGATGGAACCGGCACGCCTCAATACCTCGAGGAACGTGACGTGATCGTAAGGACGAGCCTCGCGCGCCTCGAGCAGCTCGACATCGGAGACCAGGCGCTGTGCTTCGGGCGGATCGACCGCCTTGCAGAGGACCAGCCCGACCAGGCCGAGCGGCCCAGGCCCGCCGGCGCGAAGGCACCGAGCGAGACCAACGGATCGAACGGGTCGGCCACGACGCCGGCGGCGCAGGGAGCCGCCCGGGGGGCTACCAAGGGAGTGGAGGTCTTCCACATCGGGCGACTCGGAGTGTCGGGCGACGACCTCGAGCCGCTGGTCGTGGACTGGCGCGCGCCGGTGGCAGAGCCCTTCTACCGGGCGACCGGACGCGATCCGATGGGCCTGGTGCTGCGCAGGCACATCGCGGCCGAGGGCTCGCGGGTGATCGACATCGAAGACGAGCGGTTCGGCGTTCCCCTGAGCCAGCTTGCGAACGGGGGACCTGGGTCGACCCGCGCAGCCGAGCCGAGCTCGGGAGACGACGGCGCGGAGCACTCAGGTGCGACACTCGACGACGACCTCACCTTCGGGGGACCCGGAGCGCTCCTGGCCGCGCTCGAAGGGGCCAGGACGGGCCGCATGCGCGACATCGTCGCCACGATCCAAGGAGAGCAGGACGCGATCATCCGGTCCGAGCTTCCAGGCGTCCTCATCGTCCAGGGGGGCCCTGGCACAGGTAAGACGGCAGTGGCTCTGCACCGGGCCGCTTACCTCCTCTATACACACCGTTTCCCGCTCGAGCGCCAGGGAGTGCTGGTCATCGGGCCTAACCCCCTTTTCCTTCGCTACATAGAGAAGGTCCTGCCGTCGCTAGGCGAGAGCGGCGTGACGTTGTCAACGATCAGCGGCCTTGTCCACGGATTCAGCGTGCGTGGCGACGACCCGCCCGAGGTGGCGAGGCTGAAAGGCGACGTCCGGATGGCCAGGGTGGTCACCCGCGCTGTGCGCACCCGCCAGCGTCCTCTGCGCAGGACGGCCGAGATCCCATACGGCTCCGCGATCCTCCACCTGACACCGCAGCTCACCTCCGAGGTCGTCACCTCGGCGCGCCGCAGGCCCGGCACTCACAATGCACGGCGGAGGTTCGTGGAGCAGCTCGTGATCCGGCGTCTTGCCGAGGAGTACCAACGGACGAGGGACGGCCTTGGAAGTGCTCTGAACGCGTTAGGTGACGGACCAGACGCTCAGCGTGCGTGGAACCTCCAAGACGAGTTCGACCGGGACGATGAGCCGCCCCGCAGCGCCGAGCTCGACATCGCCGACTTCGGGCGCCAGATAAGACGTGTGCCGGCGCTTTCGGAGGCACTCGACCGCATCTGGCCGAGGCTCAGCGCTGAAGAGCTGCTGCACGACCTGTTCGGCGCCCCGCCGCTTCTCGCTGACGCGGCCAAGGGCCTGCTCGATCCCGCAGAGCAGCACCTGCTCCACCGGCGCAGGAGCTCGTCGCTCGCAGAGGTGCCATTCACCGCCGCGGACGCAGCGCTCGTGGACGAAGCCCGTGTGATACTCGGCCCCCGGTTCACCAGGCGCTCCGGAGCAACCGACGCCGGCGGCACCACGCCACACGCCCCGATCGGCGCGGAGGACGATGGACCCCGGACGTACGGTCACATCGTTGTCGACGAGGCGCAGGATCTGTCTCCGATGCAGCTCAGGATGGTCGGACGTCGGTCGCTTTCGGGTTCGGTGACCGTCGTCGGTGACATAGGGCAGGCGACGGGGCCCTGGGCCGCGGACCGCTGGGATGCCGTGAGCTCGCATCTTCCCCGCCTGCGCCCGGCCCGGGTGGTCGAGCTGTCGGTGAGCTACCGCACGCCCGCCGAGGTGATGGAGGTCGCCTCCCTTGTGCTGGCGGAAGCGGCGCCTTCGCTGAGGCCGCCGACCGCCGTCAGGCACACCGGCGTGCCGCCGGAATTCGTGGAGACGAGGCCCGACGACCTGGCAGCAGAGGTCGCCTCCAAGGCCGCCCTCATGTCAGCCGAGCTCCATCCGGGGACCGTCGCAGTTCTCTGCCCGGCGTCGCTCGTGGCCGAGATCGCGCTCGCGCTCGACGCGGCGGGCGTGCAGGCCCGCGACGCGCGTCGCCACGGCCTCGGAGCGCCGGTGAGCCTGCTACCCGTGGACCTGGCGAACGGGCTCGAGTTCGACGGCGTCGTGGTGGTCGAGCCCGCGGCCGTCGTCGAGGAGTCGCCGCAGGGCCTGCGTAGGCTCTACGTCGCCTTGACGCGGCCCACCCGTCGTCTGTCGGTCCTTCACGCGCGCCCGCTGCCGGCGTCGCTCGGCTCGAAGAGCACCGTCCGGGCACACGACTAGAGGCGCCGCGCGGGAGTGTTCTGGCGCTAGGGGTACGCCGTCTACTAGTAAAGGCGTTGTGAGCCAGGCCCTGTCGGTCGACCCACACGCCCCGGGCGCGACTTCTGGGGTGAGACACCGCCCCGAGCGACCCCCTCTGCTCGCAGTTGGGGTGATGATCTGGCTCGGGTCTGAGCTCATGTTCTTCAGCGGGCTCTTCGCCGCCTACTTCACGATCCGGGCGAACTACCCGGGTAAGCAGTGGCCCCCGCTCGGCAACTTCCACCTCGACCTGGTGCAGGCCGGGATCTTCTCCATCGTGCTTCTTGCTTCGAGCCCGACGTTCCAGATAGGGGTCTGGGCGGTCGAGCGCGGCGAGAGAGCAAAGGCACGGATCTGGATCTACGTGAGCTTCATCCTCGGGGCTGCGTTCGTGTCGAACACCCTCTACGAGTGGCACGACTTCCTCGGCAAGGGCTTCGCGCCGCACACGAACGCCTACTGGTCACTTTTCTTCATCATGACCGGAATCCACGGACTGCACGTGGTGCTCGGTCTCGTCGCGATGATCTTCCTCCTCGGGCGAATGCGCGGCATCGCGGGCGACCCCGGCGAGGTAAACGTCTTCCAGGCCGTCGGCTACTACTGGCACTTCGTCGACTTCATGTGGGTGGGTATCTTCAGTTGCCTATTCCTGCTCAAGAGCGGATGAGAGGGCTGACAGGGACCTGCTGATGCTCTTTCGGCTGACTCCGAGAAAGATCCTCCCCTTCGCGGTGGTCGGATTCGTCATACTCGTCGCGCTCATGATGCGACCCGCGGCCGCTCAGGCTCCGAATCCCGACGTCGGCTACGGCGTCCCGCCGGGTACGCCGGGCTCGCCCATCTCGTACTCGCTGCCTCCGTCGTCTTACATCGCGCCAGGTCACATACTCTTCGAGCAGAACTGCTCGAGCTGTCACGGCACCGACGCAGCGGGCTCCGCGATCGCCCCCGATCTTCAGGGCCTCGGGGCCGGGACGGTCGATTTCTGGCTCTCCACGGGCCGCATGCCCCTTGCGAACGCCAGTGAGTCGGCGGTGGAGAAGCCACCGAAGTTCACCAAAACCCAGATCCTGCAGATCGTCGCGTTCGTGAACTCGATCCTGGCGCCGACTCCCGGGAACATCGCGATCCCGAGTGTCGATCTGTCGAACGCAGATCTGGACAACGGCAACAACCTGTTCGTGCTCAACTCCGCGGGCTGTCACACGATCACCGGGTCGGGAGATGCGATCGCCGGCAACAACTACGCCCCATCGCTTCACAACGCGACGGCGTCGCAGGTGGTCGAGGCGATGAGGACCGGGCCGGGCAACATGCCGCGCTTCGGCCCTGGAACGCTCAGCGACACCCAGGTTGCCGACGTAGTCGCCTACGTCACGGGGCCGATCGAACACCCGAACAACCACGGCGGAATAGGGCTCGGAGGAGTGGGACCGGTCGCTGAAGGTTTCATCGCACTCCTTATCGGAGTCGGCGGTCTGATGCTTGTTGCCTACTGGCTCGGCGATCGGACCTCGGCGTGAGCGATCACGACCTGACAGACGTGACGGACGTTGCGCAAGATGGCTCGGTCACTGAAGGCACTGTCACCCATGGCCCTGTCGACGGGGTCGCCTCGCCGGCGGCGCCTCTGTTCGCATCGCTCGACGACCCGCACCTTCAGCCCTTCGCGAAGAATCCCCGTCGTGCCGAGGGCCTTATAGGAGTGATCCTCGCGCTCGGCCTCGCGGGTTTCTGCGCTTACGGCGCGGTCTTCTGGGTTGGCGGCCAACCGCAGTGGGAGGGCGTCTTCATGGGGGCCGGGCTTTTCCTGTTCGGCTTCGGGCTCTCGGCGTGGGGCAAGTACCTGCTTCCGCAGGGCCCCTTCGAAGAGGCGCGGCACTCGCACGAGTCGACACCCGAACAGCAAGAGGCCATGACGGCTGCCGTGGTCGACCGCGGCTCGATGGTGTTCCGCCGGCGCGGATTTCTGGGCGGCATCCTCGGACTGGGCGGTGCCGTGATGACGGTCGTGCTCGGGTTCCCATTGTTGCGGTCCCTCGGTCCCACCCCGAAGGACTCGATGTTCCACACGGACTGGAAGAAGGGTGTCCGGCTCGTAGACATAGACGGCAATCCGATCACGAACACCACGCTCGAAAAGGGCGGGATCCTCACCGTGTTCCCCGAGGGCTTCCAGAACAACGAGAACGCGCAGGCGATCGACCAGACTCTGATCATCCAGCTGACCGGTTTCGGGCCCGAAGGCCAGACCCCCGGGCCCATCACAAGCTGCGGACCGGGACGCGAGACCTGGGCGCCCGAGGGTCTGGTCGCCTATTCCAAGGTGTGCACGCACGCAGGATGTCCGGTCGGTCTCTACCAGGAGCAGACCGAGCAACTTCTCTGTCCTTGCCATCAGTCGCTGTTCGAAGTCAGGTACGGGGCTCGGCAGATATTCGGGCCCGCGCCTCGCCCGCTGCCGCAGTTGCCGCTCATGATCGACGACGAGGGCTTCGTCCGGGCCCAGAGCGACTACCACGAGCCGATTGGCCCCGGGTTCTGGGAGCGCACCACCACATGACCCCGCCGCCCCTCACGGGAAACGGTGGCGGCGCGACGCGCCGCAAGGGTCGTCGGGGCATGCCCGAGGTCGAGCCGCGCAAGGCGGTCGGGACCGGCGTCAAATGGCTAGACGAACGTCTCGGTGTGGCGAAGGGCGGAAGGACGCTCCTCGACAAGATCTTCCCCGACCACTGGTCGTTCCTTCTCGGCGAGATCGCCCTCTACTCGTTCATCATCCTCATCCTGACCGGCATCTTCCTGTCGCTCTACTACGTGCCGTCCTCGGCCCAGGTCATCTACGAAGGCGTCTACAAGCCTCTGCGGGGCCAGTCGATGTCGGACGCGTACGCGTCGTCCGTGAACCTTTCGTTCGCGGTCAGGAGCGGTCTCGTCATACGTCAGATGCACCACTGGGCGGCGGACGTGTTCGTCGGCTCGATCGCCGTTCACATGTGCCGCGTGTTCTTCACCGGCGCGTTCCGCAAGCCCCGTGAGCTGAACTGGATCGTCGGCGTCACGCTTCTCACGCTGGCGATCGTGAACGGCTTCATCGGCTACTCGCTTCCCGACGACCTCATCTCGGGCACCGGACTCCGCATCGCGTTCTCGATCACCCTGTCGATACCGCTCGTGGGAACGTACCTGTCCTGGTTCCTGTTCGGAGGGAATTTCCCGGGGGACGGCTCGATACTTCCGAGACTGTTCATCATGCACGTGCTCGTCATACCTCTGATCATCTTCGGGCTGCTCGCCGCGCACCTGGGGCTGCTCGTGTACCAGAAACACACCCAATTCCCGGGACCGGGTCGCACGGAGAAGAACGTCGTCGGCTCACCCATGTACCCGAACTTCATCTTGAAGACGACGGGGTTCATGTTCATGGTGACGGGTGTGTTGTGGGCTCTGGGCGGGCTCGTCCAGATCAACCCGATTTGGCAGTTCGGCCCGTACCAGCCGTCGAAGATCAGCTACGCGGTCCAGCCCGACTGGTACATGGGCTGGCTCGACGGTGCGCTGCGGATAATGCCGAGCTGGGAGTTCGCCGGATTCGGCCATACGATCCCGTTCGAGGTCTTCCTACCGGCGGTCCTGTTCCCCGGACTCTCATTCGGGCTGTTCTATGCGTGGCCTTTCGTAGAGGCGTGGCTCACCCGCGACCATGCGCAGCATCAATTGCTCGAGCGACCGCGCGACAGACCGAAGCGCACGGGGATCGGCGCCGGCTTCCTGGCTTTCTACTTCTGCCTGTTCGCGGCAAGCTCGACCGACGTGCTCGCCAACTTCTTCCACATCTCGCTCAACATCGTGCTTTGGTCGTTCCGGTTCATCGTGATAATCGTGCCGATCATCGTCGGGTTCGTGACTTGGCGCATCTGCCTCGACATGGCCGGCGTCCCGGGCATCGGGAAGCGCAAGCGTGCCGTCGTGGTGGTCCGCAGCGCCGAGGGCCAGTACGTCACGGTCCCGACACCTCCACGGCCCGGCGACGGGCACGAGGAGGAGGAACCGGTGCCGGTGCCGGTCGCCATCGACGTATCCGACGACGACGGGCTCGAACCGGTCCCGGCCGGCGTGCGGCGTGTCGACCGCCGCTGAGTTGGCCCAGCCGTCGATCTGCCACTGAGGCCGGCCTTGTCGTCGATTTGCCACTGCCACTTGCCACTTGCCACTGACGATTGCCACTGACGATTGCAACTGAAGATTGCCACTGAAGATTGCAGCTGAGCGGCGGGTCTACCGGGTCGACCTTTGGTTTTGATTTCGGTGATTTGTATACGTATATGTTGCCTAATTTCCGGATGGACGGGTCCCGAGTGGCAACGGAGCTCGTTGGCTCGCCTGCTCTGTGGCTCGATCGAGCCGAGCGATTCACCATAGGTAACGAGAGGAGAGCGCCGTGAAGGTGCGTCGAGTCGTGACGGGGCAGGATGCGAGCGGCAAGTCGGTGTTCGTGTCGGACACCGAGGTGGATCCGATCGAGCTCTCGATCATGCCGGGGACGGCGTTCCACCGTCTGTGGGGCTCCGACAAGCCACCGGCGCTCCCGACCGACGGCACGCTGCCGGCGGCTCCGTTGTACTTCCCACCGAGCAGCGGTTACCGCTTCGGCTTCTTCACACTGGCGCCGGACTCTGTGGCCGTCCCACCGGACCTCGACATCGGCGCAGCACTTGAGGAGGTGAGCACCAAGCTGCCGGGGCTTGCAGAGGCGATGGAGCCGGAGAACCCAGGGATGCACACGACGGACACCGTGGACATCGACGTCGTCATCTCGGGCGAGGTCGACCTGGAGCTCGACGACGGCTCAGAGGTTCATCTGACCGCCGGCGACTGTGTGATCCAGAACGGCACTCGTCACGCGTGGCGCAACCGGACAGACGAGCCGGCGGTGCTCTTCGTGACCCTTCTCGGAGCGCAGCGCAAGGCCAACTGAAACGGGCTTCAGACCTGACCGCCGCGCCTGCTTTCCGCGGTGTACCCGATGGCGGCACTGAAGACCAGCGAGAACGCCGGAACGAGAAGCCAGATCCCGAAGACTGCGGCGAGGGCGATCAGGAATGCGCCCATGCCGAGGACGAAAGGCCAGATGCTGGAGCTCGGGAAGGTTCCGATCACCCCTGAGCCTTCTTCGATGGTGGCGTCCCCACGATCCTCGGGACGCGGGCGCATATGCCGCGACCACCACAGGTAGTACGAGCCCGGCACCAGCCCGAGAAGCACTGTCCCGATGAGCATCATGGTGCCCGACTGTTCGGGACCAGCGGAATTGTTGCCTGCCAGGTAGTGGTAACCCCAGAACCAGTAGATGATGTCGGTGATCGAGAAGAACGCGCCGACACCGATAAGCAATTTGGCCTCAGTCTTCATCGGTTCACTCCTTGCGGGATCCGGAACCCACACCCGCGGCCAGCTGATGCGCGCGGTGCTCGGCCACGTGATCGATCGACCGGTGCTCGGGATGGTTGTAGTCCCAGACGGGCCGTTCGGAGCGGATCGGTGGCAGGCGCTCGAAATTGTGATGGGACGGAGGTGACGATGTGAACCACTCCAGGGCGCCGGCGTCCCACGGGTTGTCGGATGCCTTGACGATGTTCTTGCCCCACACGGACAGGCCGATGTTGACGAACATGAAGATGAACGAAAGCCCGATCATCCATCCACCGATGCTCGCCGCGATGTTGAGACCCTGCCATCCGAGGTCGCTGGGGTAAGTCGCGACGCGGCGGGGCATCCCCTCGAGCCCGAGCACGTACTGCGGCATGGTCATGACCCAGAAACCGACGAAAAGGGTCCAGAAGTGCAGCTTTCCGAGAGTCTCGTTGAGCATCCGGCCGAACATCTTCGGGTACCAGAAGTAGAAGCCGGCGAATCCGGCGAACACCGTCGTGCCTATCAGCACCTGGTGGAAGTGGGCGACGACGAAATACGTGTCGTGCGTGGCGAAGTCGATCGGAGGCGATGCGAGCATCACCCCTGTCAGGCCTCCCATCAAGAAGGCGAAGAGGAACCCGATCGAGAAGAGCATCGGCGTCTTGTACTCGATCTGGCCCCTCCACATCGTCCCGATCCAGTTGAAGAATTTGATCCCGGTCGGCACCGCTATCAGTAGCGAGAGCAGCGAGAAGAACGGGAGCAGGACCGTCCCTGTCGTGAACATGTGGTGCGCCCATACACCGGTCGACAGCGCCGCGATGGACATCGTGGCGAACACCATGCCCTTGTAGCCGAACAGAGGCTTGCGGGAGAAGGTCGGGATCACCTCAGTGACGATGCCGAAGTAAGGCAGAGCGAGGATGTAGACCTCGGGATGCCCGAAGAACCAGAAGAGGTTTTGATAGAGAATCGGGGCCCCGCCTCCCTGGACCTCGTAGATGTGGGTGCCGAAGTGCCGGTCGCAGAACAGAAGGACCATCGCGGCCGTCAGAATCGGGAAGGCGATCAGGATCAGAAGAGCGGTGACCAGCATGTTCCAGGTGAAGATGGGCATCCGGAACATGGTCATACCGGGAGCGCGGAGATAGAAGATGGTGGTGATCAGGTTTACGCCGGTGAAGATCGCCGAGAAGCCGGTCAGTCCGATAGCCAGGATCCAAAGGTCTGCGCCCGCACCAGGGGAGTTGATCGAGTTGGACAGGGGCGCATAGCCCACCCATCCGAAGGCTGCGGCGCCACCGGCCGTGAAGAACCCCAGCATCATCGTGATCGAACCGCTCAGGTAGAGCCAGTACGAAAGCGCGTTCAACCGGGGGAAAGCCATGTCGGGGGCCCCGACCTGAAGCGGGACGATGAAGTTCGCCAACCCGCCGAACGCGAACGGTCCAGCGAACAGGTAGAGCATCAAGCTCCCGTGCATCGTGAAGAGCTCGTTGTAGGACTGGTACGACAGGAACGAGCTCTGCGGTGACGCCAGCTGGATCCGGATCACGAGGGCCATGCCGCCGGCGATGAAGAACATCACCAGCGACGTGATCATGTAGTTCAGGCCGATGATCTTGTGGTCGGTGCTCGTGAGCCAAAGGAGGATTCCCCGGGTGCCCCCGTGCTCGTCGTGTCCTGCATGTTCCCCGTGTTCGTCGCCTGCGCCGGCGCCGTGGCCGGGTGTGACCGCGGGACGATCCTGGAGGAGGGTCATGTTCCGTTCACCCCGTTCCCGACAACGTGCCGGTCGCGCTTGCAGCGGTGTTGGACGACGGTCCTATGAAGCTCCGGTTCGCGTTCCGCGTGAGCCATGCCTGGAACTGCGCCGGAGGAAGGGTCGTGACGTGGAAGAACATCAGAGCGTGATAGAGCCCGCAGAGCTGGGTGCATTGTCCCCGGTAGTCCTCAGGCCTGCTCGAGGCCTTCGGAGTCAGGTCGAACTGGTTCGTCACTCCGGGCTGGGCATAGCGGCTGAAGTTGAACTCGGGCACGTAGAAGCCGTGGATGACATCTTGCGAGACGAGCGTTATCTGGGAGGTCTCTCCGGACGGAAGAACCAGATCCGGATCCTGGGTCGTGTGTCCCAGCACCACGATGTTCTGTGAGGGGTACGCGAACTCCCATCCCCACTGGAATGCCGTCACTTTCACGTCGACGGCTGGGGAGGAGGAGAGCGCGTCGATGTTGTTCTCCGTCACGACCGTGAAGCCGAAGATCACGAGCACGATCACGATGGGGACGACCGTGTACAGGACCTCCACCGCTCCGTGGTACTGGAACTGGCGAGGCATCTCGTCGCTGTTGCGCCGGTACCGGACCATCGCCCAGATCATGAGCAGCGTCACCAGGCCGCCTACCACGATCGCCGCGATGAACGTCCCCGCATACATGAGGAACTCGTCGTGGGCCTGTTGCGTGGCGCCGCGGTATCCCCAGAACGTCGGTAGCCCGCAACCCCCGAGGACGACGGGGAGCAGCACTGCTCCGACGCCGAAGGCGAGACGCCGTACGGGGCTGCGCCTGGTCCTGGTCGGCTCCTTGCCCGTCCCGACCCGCGGGCGGGGTCCGCAGGATGTGCGGGTTCCACTTCGACGGATTCGACGGCGGCGTGGGCGGCGTCGGCGGCGTCCGCGGCGTGGGGGACCGCGCCGCTTTGATCCGCTGGCGGCTTCATCGGGTCGACACTAGCCAACCGCACCTGCCGCAAGGTAGTTGAGAGGACGGCGCGGCACGGTGCTTTTGGAGCGTGCACCTGCAAGGGTCCTGGAGGCTCCGTCTCTCGGAGTCCGGAGGCTCTGTCGCTCCGGTCAGGCGGCTCGGTCGCTCCGGTCTTGGCTCCCCGGAGGAGCCCTAGTCGGAGGCCGTGGCCGACTCCGAGGCTGCCCACCGGTAGATCCCCTTCGCCATGGTGGACGTCGCAACGGAGGCCATAACCGAGAAGACCTCGGAGTGGATTCTCCTCACGCCGGGATCGGAGGGGTCAGCAAGGACGGCAAGCTCGGCGAGGTGGCCCGCGAGCCTGAGCTCGGTCGAGAATTCACGGCCGCCTGACCCGGCCCCTTCTGCGAGCTCCACGGCTCTGTCCGCCAGGGCCGCAGCTCCGCCTGCCAGAGCGGCGAGCTCTGACGCGAGAGCTGCTGAGGGTGCGGGCTTCAGAGTCGAGGGGTCCCCGTCGTACCAACCGCCGTAGAGCCGCCAGATGTTGCGGACCACGAATTCGGGCTCGTCGTAGACCGGAGCCAGATACGGGCGCTCCATCAGATGCCTGGGCGCTTCGACAGCATGGAGGATCTCGTCGAGTCGCGCCCCTTGATTCATCAGCTCGAGGGTCTGTTCGACAAGGGACTCCAGGAGCTCGGCGGTCTCCGTCGAGCGCGGTACGGACCCGGTCTGCGCCGATGACAGGAAAGCCGTGACCGGGCAGGAGGATTTCGGGTCCCAGCTCGACCATCTCGCGCAAAGCCGCGGCCCACTCGCTCGGGAAGCGCTGGACCTTCTGCGGGTTGCCGCAGTTGGGGGACGCCCAAATGAACAGATCGCCACAACAGAGCACGCGATGTTCGGGGACCCACGTCCAGGTGTGGTCGTCCGTCTCGCCCTTGGCGTGGTGGAGCTGGAACTCGACCCCGCCTACCTGAAGGTCAAGCCGATCAGTGTAAGTGCGGTCCGGATAGCGGTAGTCGGTCGGCCATGCGAGCCCGGGTGCCTGGAACTGCCGCGCGTTGATGATGCCGTTGTAACCCGCTGTCAACACGTAGCGGTCGAAGCGCGGCGGTAATGCCTCGTGGGCCACCACGACCGGAGCGCGCCAACCTCGCTCTTCGGCCTCCTTATCGAACACCGGGACGCCGAAGACGTGGTCTATGTGGCCATGGGAGTAGATCGCCGTGTCGAGCCGGTCGGGCGTCCAGCTGCGTATCTGTTGGTGGATGGACGCGGCTACGAACGCCGAGCCGGTGTCCACGAAGACGAGCCCGTCATCTGTCTTGAACGCCGACACGTTCGCGAACGACGGGATGAACGCCACCCCGTCCGTCACTTCTGCGAGCTTTCCGATATAGCCGATCGGATGAACGGCGGACGCGAACATCTCGCCGTTCCAAAGCCTGTCGGCGAGCCGCGATTACGTCGTCGGGAGGGTCGCTTTGTGCGTCGCTCATGCGCAGTGCCGCGCCGGCTTGCGCTGGTGCCGCGCGATGTAACTCGGGACGAGTCCGAGGTCCGCGTGCGGCCCTGTGTTCAGGATCGAGCCCTGTGGCTTGTCAGGAAGCTGCGGCGTCGTCGCTCTTTGCCGAGTCCTTGGTGCTGTCCTTGGTGTCCTTGGAGGCGTCTGCGGCCCCCTCGGCAAGGCCTTTTTTGAACTCGGTGTGCGCGGAGCCGAGTGAGCGAGCGAGCTTGGGTATCTGGCTACCCCCGAACAGCACTGCGACTACCACGATGATGACGATGATCCCATCAACTCCGAAAATCTCGGCGAGCATCCTCCCAGGCTACTCGCCACCGCTCTCGAAGGCTCTACGGCGGACCCGTAGGTATCGGCCGGACCTGACGCGCCGAACGTCCACCCCGCAGGGGGGTCTCACCCAGCCAGGAAAACGCCGAGCACCAGGGCGGTAGTCGCCGACAGGGCGGTCACTGCTCCCCATACCGCCATCCCCCTGCGGCTCGACGCCCTGCTGTGGAGCCAAGCCGCCAGGCCCGACACGAGTACGACGCCGATCTTCACGCCGAGGACGACCTGCCACGAGGACGGCTGGCCTTTCGAAACGACCGAGACGTTCCAGACCCCGGTGGCGAGCAGCACCACGTAGGCGGGCCACATGATCCGGGAGAACGCCGCGGCGAGTTGCTTCGGGGCGTCGGTTCCGAGCCGCTTGGCGGTGGGGACGAGGCCGGCGAGAGTGAATTGGCCTCCGACCCAGATCGTCGCCGCAAGGACGTGTAGCGAGAGCCGAATGCCGTCGACCGCCGTTGACAATTGCGCGAACAGAGGTTCAGCAATCACTATGCGTGGTTCCCGTTCGGCTGGAAATCCCTTCGTGGCCCATCTAGGGCAACTGCCAACGCGGAGGGCGCTTCTCTGCGAAGGCGACGGCACCCTCGAGCGCGTCGGGCGACGAAAAGACCTCGCCGGCGGCTTCGGCAGTCAGCTTCCAACCTTCCTCCTCGGTCAGGAACTGCGCCGACCGCATGATGCGCTTCGACCACCTGACTGCCACAGGAGCGTTGGCGGCGACGAGATTCGCCAGGGCCAAGGCCTCTTCGATCAGCATCTCGGCCGGCACGATCCGGTTCACCAGCCCTAGGTCAAATGCCCGTTTGGCGTCGATCGGCTCACCGGTGAGGCCGAGCTCGAGAGCGATGGCGAGAGGCAGGCGACGCGGGAGCCGGAGCAGGCCGCCCGCTCCGGCTATCAGACCCCGCTTCGCCTCGGGAATGCCGAAGGTCGCGTGATCGGCGGCGACCACCATGTCGCAGGAGAGCATGATCTCGCAGCCACCCGCCAGGGCGGCGCCGTTCACGGCTGCAATGAGGGGCTTCGGGAAGTCCCGTTGGGTGATTCCCCCGAAACCCCCGGGGCCGGACGCGATCGCGCCGAGCTCTCCTGCGGCGAAGGCCTTCAGGTCCATCCCGGCCGAGAAGGCACGGTCCCCGGCTCCGGTGATGACGACAGCCAAGCAGTGCTTATCGTTCTCGAGCTCGTCGAGAGCGGCCGACATGGCTTGGCTGACTTCGCCGTTGATTGCGTTTCGCGCCTCTGGGCGGTTGATCGTCAGGATCTCAACGCTCTGGCGACGATCGCGTGCGACAACTGACACGTGTCCCTCTCCTCTTGCTGGCCCGGATGCCCGAATGCCGGGCGGCGCCCGACTGCGCGACTTCCCGCCGGCGGCCGACTGTCCGGCTCGTAGCTGATCGGGCACGAGTCTGGCCCCGTATCCACGCAGCCGCCACCTTTGAACCGGATCGGGCCCCTGAATCGGATAGGGCAACCCTGATCGGATAGGGCAACCCTGATCCGATCGGAACTTTTCGGCTTTCGGTCAGGAGGGTACGTAGCGAGGTGGCGAACCCGCCACGTGAACCCTCTCGCCGACGAGGTTCCGACCTTCGAGCTGTGTCAGCTCCACCGATTCGGCTGGAGCAGCTGCGACGCGACGCCCGTCGTCCAGCGTCGCGATCACCGGAGCGCCCGTGACTTCTCCGGAGCCGTCGTATTGGACCGAAGAGGCGTCGACGGTCGCGGGCATGCCTGGCTCTGGCACCTCGTCCGCGACCGGAAGCTCCGAGCCATCGATCTGCATCTGGTCATGGTCGGTGTCAGCCCGAGCCCAACCACTTTCTTCGTCAGGCGCCGAGGCGTAGACGCCCACGGAGTGTTTCGTCGAGTACCAGCCGATGCCGCTCACGAGGCCGACTTCGTGGTCGCCTGCCTTTGAGCGCAGGACCTCGGTCATAGTGGCGATCGCGAACAACGTGTAAGCGTTCCCGGGTCCTCCGAAATAAGGCAGCCCACCCGTCACCGTCAGGCCTCTGGAGTCGAAGGGGTCAAGCCCGAAGGCTTCACACGCCATCTCGAGGACGCACGGGAAGCAGGAATAGAAGTCGAGCCACCGTACGTCGTCGATGCCGAGCGAAGCCGCGGCGAGCGCCGCTCGGCCTGCGACAGCCATTCCAGGGGAGCTTCCAGGATCCGGGCGTGCGGACGGAAACCACACGTCCGCGGTGTCGGCGCCCGAGCAGCAGAACACGCAACGGTCGGTCAGGCCTGCAGCTTTGGCCACGCCGTAAGAGCACATGAGGACGGAAGCAGCCTGGTCGACTCCCAGGAATGCGCACATCCTCTTCGAGTAAGGCTCGGATACGAGCCGGTTATTGACTGACGGGCCCGAGATTTCGGCTGGGCTTCGTTCAACTTGGAACCACGCGCAATCGTTTGCGGTAGCGACGTCCGTCATCGGCGCCAAAAGGCGACCGAGGAATTCCCTTTGCTCGTCGAATGTCCGTCCCGCTTTCTGGGCGATCACACTCTCGAACAACGGATAGACGTGAACCGGGGCCAACAGTCCCGCGCCAAGCTCGGCTTGGCCGAATCCGAGGCGTTCGTCACCGACCACGGGGTCTGCATCGACACCCTCATCGCCAAGGCCTTTGTCGCGCCACCTTGCCCGTCGTGACGGCTCGGCGGAGCGATTGGCCGCCCACGCAGATCGCTGTGCTTCGCCGCCTGCTATGAGCGCAACTTCCAGATCCCCGGACCAGATCGAGTCGGCGAGCCGGGAGACGAGCCACTGAGGAGCGTTGCCCCCGACAGCGGTCGTCTCGACGCGCGCCGGCTGGATCCCGAGCAGTCGTGCAAGATCGCTTCCCGGTGCGCTCCCGGCTCCTGTGAGCACGTTCACCACCGAAAGATGCTGGATGCGCCGGCGCAGGCCGGGAAGCTCCGCCATACAGGTCTCCGCGGCACGCGCCATCAATTCGACTGGCGAGACGATCTCGTCGCGCTCGATGACCTGACCGGTGGCGATGATCACGGGTTGGTGTTCGTCGATCACGGCGCCCGATCGTATGCGCCGTTAGCCCTGGGTCCGTCGCCCCGTGCAATGCTCGTCTGCGTGGAAGACGAGCCAAGTGTGAGCAAAGCCGCCAACAGTGGGAGAGCCGCCGCAAGCGCGACCAGCAGCACGAACCGGGGCGCTGGCCGCTCGACCCCGGGCGCGAAGAAAGCCGGCAGCACCACCTCGGGCGCGAGCAAAACCGGCAGCACCCGTAGCACCCGTGGCACCCGTGGCGCAGGCCGGAGCAGCGGCACCACCGATACCGGCGGCACTCGCGGCACCGGCGATACCGGCGATACCGGACAGATTCTTCCCGACGGTTTCAGATTCGGGGTCGCAACTTCGGCCTTTCAGGTGGAGGGTGGGCTTAACGGCCCCGGTGAGCCTTCGAACAACTGGGTCTGGTGGGAGCGCGCAGGTCTGGTAGAGCCGTCCGGGAGCGCTGTGGGCTTTTGGGACCGCTACGAGGAGCATCTCGACCGAGCCGCAGCTTTGGGGTGCGACGTCTTCCGTGTAGGTATCGAATGGGCACGCGTTGAGCCCGAAGCGGGAGAGGTCGACTCGACCGCGCTCGAAAGGTACGACGCGATCCTGAAAGCGTGTGCCGACAGGCACATGGAGCCCCTGGTGACGTTGCACCACTTCACTCACCCGGCGTGGCTCGGCGACGATTTCTGGCTGTCATCGGATTCGCCGTCTTTGTATGCCGACTGGGTGGCTCTCGTGGTGGACCGCCTGGGAAGCAGATGTCGCCACTGGATAACGATGAACGAGTTGAACATTGTCTCGTTCGCCAATTACGTGATCGGTATTTATCCTCCGGGCAGACGTATGGCGCTGGCGGACTTCCAGTCTGCGACGGCCCATCTGCTCGCTGCGCACGTGAAAGGCTACGAACAGATACACGCGAAGGTCAGTGACGCTCTCGTGTCCACGAACAATTCCGCGGCGAGCATCTACGAGTACGACCGCATGTTCATCGACCTTCTGCTGGCGCCCGGTTCAGGGGTCGCTCGTGACGACCTCGAAGATTGGGTGTTCGATCGCAGACGCGCCTGGTACGCCGCTATAGATCCGCCATCGCCTATGGAGCGGCTGCTTCGCCGAGCGTCGGCGGCAGCGTCGCCGATCGCCCGCACGAGCTTCGCGTCAGGTCGCGCACGGAGAACCAACGCGATCGCACCATCCTCGCCGTCGACCTCGACGCTCGAGCCCGCTATCGACGCGATCTATTCGAGCCCGAACCCCATCACCCTCGATGCGCTTGCGATCGATTACTACGACCCCGTTGCTTCGAACCATGTGACGCTCCCCGGACACAGCACGGCCGGCGGAAGGTCGATGGCCCCGGGTGGTGAACTCTGGGACGAAAAGGTCGACCCCAAAGGTCTCTGCACGTACGTGCGGGCGAATGTCGAGATGTCAGCTGAGGCGTCCGCCAATCGTGGCAGTCCTCTCGAGCTCTGGATCGTCGAGAACGGGATGTGCAATCGCGTTCGACGAGGGCGGAGCTTCGACCGGCTGGACGGTTGGGATCGACCGAGATTCTTGCGCGAGAACCTGAAATCGGTCGTCGACGCCGTCGACGCCGGCCTGCCGGTCACCGCGTACTTGCACTGGTCACTCGTCGACAACTACGAGTGGGGCAGCTACGAGCCGCGGTTCGGGATCCACGGGGTCGACCGCGAGCGCAACAACCGGGTGCTCGATACGGATTCCATGGGACGTGACGCCGCGGGTGCTTACAGACGCTTGATCGAAGGACTTCGAGCCGGCGACCGCTCTGTAGTCCTCGAGTCCAGGGCGCCGTAGCCCGGTTTCGCCGGACTGGGCATCGTCCGGCTCCGAGTTCCATGTCGATACTGCCGGCGAGGCACGACGCACCGACTCGCCGATGTCATTTTGACGATAAATATACAGGGGTGTGTAAACAAGCGAGTATCAAGATCGTCAATTTGTTGCGCAGAGGCGCACGTCCTATGCACCGACGCGTATGTCCTGTTGCGCCGCCGCGCACGTCCTATGCACCGACGCGCACGCGGCGCCTTCCTCCGCCGGCCAAGGGCGAAGTCGACCTCAGTTCCGCCGCGCCCTCGGCCCAGGGCACGCCCTTGTCGACTTCGTTGTCGCGGGGCAAACCCAGTATGCGTTCGGCCGTCTGGTTGCGAAGCACCTCAGACGTCCCACCTTCGATGGTGTTGGCCCGCGCCCGCAGGAACGAGTACTGCCGCCCTTCGGCCGCCTTGTCACCCTCTTCCCATGCGATTCCGGCGAGGCCCCGGGCGCCCAGTGCGAAGTTGGACCTTCGCTGGTTGAGCTCTGCGTTGAACACCTTGTTGACCGCTCCCTCGGGACCGGGTTGCGCTCCTCGCTGGCGCGCAGCGCTCGCCCTGAACGCGGTCATCTCCTTGACCTCTGCCTCGATGTAGAGCTGCGCAAGCTTCTGGCGAATCACCGGGTCTGAACGATCGGGCACGTTCTCGAGCAAGGCCTGCCATGGATCTCGCCTAGTGCCGCCGCCAAGCGATATCGGGTCGATCGTCACGCCGGAGAGCGCCGCCCTCTCGTTCATCAGAGTGGTGCGCGCACAGCGCCAGCCGTCGCCGACGTCGCCGACTCGATTGAGGTCTGGGATCCGAACGTCACTCAGGAACACCTCGTTGAACTCCGACGATCCGGTGAGCTGTCTGAGTGGACGGATGTCCACGCCCGGCGATTTCATGTCGAGGATGAAGTAGCTGAGACCCTCGTGTTTCGGAACGTCCGGGTCGCTACGCGCGAGCAGCATGCCGAACGCGGAAAACTGCGCGATGGAGGTCCAGACCTTCTGTCCGTTCACGACCCATTCGTCGCCGTCGCGTACTGCTCTCGTGGAGAGTGAGGCCAAATCTGAACCCGAGCCCGGTTCGCTGAAGAGCTGGCACCAGATCTCCTCGCCGGAGAGGATCTTTCTGAGGTAGCGCTCCTTCTGTGCTTCCGTCCCGTGTTCGATGATGGTAGGTCCAGCCAGGCCAACTCCGAGGAGGTTGATCGAAACGGTTGGAAGCCTGTAGTGGACGAGCTCTGATCGGATCACGCGCACCATCCACGCCTCGCCTGAGAGACCTCCGTACTCCTTCGGCCAAAGGGGGGCTGCGAATCGGCTGCTTCCTATCGTCCGTGTCCAGCTGAATGGGTTGAAAGCGCTCTCGGAGCGGATCCGCTCGAAGCTCGCGTCGTCGCCGGCGTCTATCGACTGCAACCAGCCCGGCGGCAACTCATCACCGAGCCATGTGCGGAACTCGGCCCGGAACTCCGCTTGTTCGGGCGTGTCCTCGATCTCCCAGCGCATGTTCCCTCCAGTGGGTCGGGCGGTCCGGGCGGGACGACCCCAGGCCGAAGAAAGAGCTTACGGGAGCAAGGGAGAAAGCCGCCTAAGCAGAGAACTTCTCGGCGTTTCGCGCGGCTCTACTTGCGAAGCGGCCGATCATCGCGCCGATCCCGGCTCTCAACAGGGCTCCGGTTCCGGGAAGCTTCGGGTCGAATGTGGCTGACCATTCGATGACCGTGGTCGTTCTGCTTCCGCCGCCAGCCCCGACTCCGCCAGCCCCGACTCCGCCAGCCCCGACTCCGCCAGCCGCGACTCCGCCAGCTCCTCCAACCCCGGCCTCAGCCCCACCAACCCCGGCCCTGGCCCCGGCCCCGCCATCAATCCTCTCGGTCAGCTTGATGTCGGCTCGGTAATTGCGCACCGGCATACCGCTCAGGATCACGTAGCCGAGATGCGAAGGAGGCTCCCAGACGACCACCTCCTCGCGACTCCGAAACGGTGGGGGACCGAGGCGCCTGATAGCGCCGACACCGTCCGGCGGTGGTTCACCCTTGCGCTCGAGGGAGGACTTGATGACGCCGGCCCAGTCCTTCCATCGGGCGCCGTCCGCGACGAGTGCCCACACACTCTCGCGGGGAGCATTCGCCACTCTTGTGACCTTGAAGCTCTGACTTCCCACACCGCCAGAGCCGTAAGCCATACCGCCAGAGCCGTCAGCCATACCGCCAGAGCCGAACCGTCAGCTCGAGTTGGAGCGCCGGAAGATATCGATCGGCTCGACCACCGCGGCGCCCAATGAAGCTGCGACAGCAGCAGCGGAACCGGCTCCTGCGGCGGTGGCGGCAACAGCTGCGGCTCCCGCGGCAGCGGAGCCCCCAGCCGAACCGAAGTCCCCGGCCGCAGAGGCGGACACAGACTCAGCCAAATGATGTCGTCGCTCGGTCACCCGTCCGATGAAGTCCCGCCCCGCGGGAAGGTGCCGCAAGATGTCGGCTTGCCCGCTCGGCCGGGGGAGCATCCACGAGTGGCCACCGGGAACCCAGACGACCCTCGTCCCGGTCAGGTCGCAGAATTCCTGAGCGGTACGTGCGGTGACCACGCGGTCGAAGCAACCCCACTCCGCCAGAACCGGGATGTCGTTGTCGCGGAGCCGTGAGACCTCCTCGCGCATGTCGAGCGACATCAGCATCGAACCGACCGGCATGATCTTGTAGAACGCGCGGAGGTTCTGCTGAGCGTCAGGCCACAGACCCTTCATCGTCGACGACAGCCGCCGGCCGATCAGAAGGTCCGGCGAGTCGATGACCACCGAGAGAGACAGGTCGATCAGGTTCGCCGCTCCAGGCATGAGTGGCGACAGAACGGTGACGACCGCGCCGCGCCGGTTCTTCCATTCGGGAGTGGCTGCTCCGTCGCGGTAGACGATCCCGAGGACCCGGTCTGGATGCGCGTCCGCGATGCGGACGGCCACCGCACCACCCATGGAATGGCCGAGAAGAACTGCACGCTCCACTTCGAGAGTGTCGAGGATGTGGATGACCTGATGTGAGATCTCGCCAATGCTCACGCGTGGCCACGGGAGCGGGTCGCTTCCGGCGAAGCCCGGCAACGTCGGATTGATCACGCGCCACCCGAGCGCTTCGGCGAGGTTGGCGCTCTCGCGCCAGTACATGGTCCCCCCGGCGAAATAGCCATGGATGTTCACGGCCCAGATGGGGGGCCTACCCGGACTTTCGGGCCCGTGGGCGCCGACGTTGTCGGACACCGAGTAGCGAAGCCGTCTACCGTCGGTGACGAGACTGTTAGGGACCATCCGCACCGCCCGGCGCTCGCCGCGGCTCTTGCGGCGAAACCCGATGTACCGGTCTGCGAGGCCCCGCAGGAAGATCTCGGTCAGTCCAGGGAACGCAGCCGGCTCGGGTGCTTCGCCCGCGACACGATCCGAGACCGGATCCGATGCGGGAGCAAGTCCCGGATCCGGTCCATTGATTCGGTCCGGTTCTACTACAGATCCATCTGGTGGCATGACGTTGGCGTCAGGCTAGCCGGTGGGTTTGAGCAGATGACGCACCGTGACTGTTCGAGCGCACCCGGCGGTCGCCGCAGGCGAACACCGCAGGCAACGCCGCAGGCGACATTGCAGGCAACGCCGCAGGCGACTCAGTGGCCGCGACTGCTGACCCCGGTCAAACCGCTCAGCCGGGACAGCACCTCTTCCGCCTCACTCACGATCCGGCGAACCAGGTCTCCGGCAGGCACCAGCTCCGAGATTGCTCCTGTCCCCTGGCCGGCGGGAAAGCACTCGCGGTCGATGTCCACACCCGTTGCATCGATGTCGGCGCCCAGGTGAAAGGCGCCGTCTTGGATCGAGCGTCCCAGCTGTTCTGGGAACGAGGCGAGCTCCGACGGGTGCTCGTCGAAGTACTTGGTGTAAGTGTTGCGGACGACCCTCATGGTCTTGCCCGAGTAGGCGCGGCTGATGGTGGTGCTGTCCTCACGAGAAGAGATGAGCGCGTCCTTGTAACCCGTCACCGAGCGCGCCTCGGGGGTCGCGATGAAACGCGTGCCGATCCAGACACCGTCGGCTCCGAGAGCTAGCGCTGCAGCGAGCCCGCGCCCGTCGAATATCCCGCCTGCCGCTACCACCGGTACCTGTTTGCCGACGGCGTCGACGATCTGGGGAACCAGGGGCATGGTGGCGACGAGCCCGGTGTGACCGCCCGCCTCCGTTCCCTGCGCCACCACCAGATCGCAGCCTGCATCGACTGCCCGGCGCGCATGATCCACCTTTCCGCACATGTTCACGACGAGAAGTCCGGCGTCGTGACACAACGCCACCACCTTCGCCGGCACGCCGAGCCCCGCGACGAAGACGGACGCGCCGCCATCGATCACGAGCTGTACCTGGGACGCCATGTCCCCTGGCATCGCTGTCAGCAGATCGACTCCGAACGGCCGGTCCGTCAGCTCGCGAACCGCTGCGATCTCGGTGACCATCCTCTCCGGTGACATCGTCGACGCCCCAAGGCATCCGAATCCACCCGCTTCGGAGACCGCTGCCACCAGTCGGTGGTACGAGACCCCGCCCATGCCGGCCAGCATCACCGGGTGCTCGATTCCGAGCGTTTCGGTCAATCGGGTCTGCAACGTTTCCTCCCGCTCACACGCGCCTTTCTCATCGGAAGTCTTGTCCTATCAGGTCTCCGGCCGAGGCGACACAGAGTTTCGTGCTCCGGATCACCGGTGCTCGTCGGGCGCCCCCGTGACAGGCGTTTCTGGAGCAGGGGCGGGAGCGACAGCGCCCTCGCCAGCCACCGATCTCACGGCCTCGTCGACCGTCTCGAAGATCCGGGGGTTGCCGAGAAGGTCGAAGATGCCGCCCTGCTTCAGATTGTCCGTGACCGTCCTTCCGCCGCGCGCCACGACAATCTCGATCTTGCGCTCGTTCAACTCCTCTACGACGGCCTTGAGGGTGGTGGCGCCCGTGTAATCGATGTCGCCCATGGAGGCGGCGTCGAGGACTATGGCATGCGGTAGGTCGGGCTCTTTCACCAATGCGTCGAACCTCGCTCGAAACTCTCCTGCGTTCGCGAAGTACAGAGGCCCTGCGAACAGGACCACCCGGACGCCCGGCACAGTCTCCAATTGCTCGGACGTGTGAAGGGGTGCCCAGCTGGTTGTGCCGGGCACCCGCCCGAGCTCGGCCATCCGAGGTCTAGCGCTGTGACGCGCCCGGTCGAAGATTGCGAGAATCACTGCGAGCGCGATTCCCTGCTCGACCCCGACGAACGCGACGACGACAGCGGTGACCGCGGCGAGGCCGAGCTCCACCTTCGAGAATCGTGCGATCGCCTTCAGAACGGGTGCACGGACGAGACGCGACGCAATGAAGATGAGTATCGCTGCGAGCGTCGCAAGCGGGACACGGCGGAGCTCATTGGCGGCAGGGCTCGCAACTGCGATGACCAGGGCTGCGAGGAGGCACGCGGCTTGGGTCTTCCCCCGCGCGTTGGAGACGACCGATGTGCGCGCCGGGCTCGCATCCACTGCGAACGCGCCCGCGAACCCCGACAAGATGTTGCCCGCTCCCAAGGCCACGAAATCATGGTTCATCTCCGAAGCGTCCTCGTCGCTCGAGAACCCACGGACTGTCGCGGCCGTCTGTGCGAGACAGACGAGCGCGACGGTGAGGGAGACGGGCAGAACGCTTCCGATGTCTCCCCATGACACCGAAGGGACTCCGACCTTCGGGAGTCCCGTCGCGACGGGACCGAGAAGAGCGACGCCCCTGTGTCCCAGATCCGCGGCCGAGACCAGCAAGGTAGAACCAACGAGCCCGATCAACGCTGCGGGGATGCGCCGGTCGATCTTCTCGCAGACGAGCATGATGGCGAGGACTGTGAGCCCTATTGCGAGCGGCCAGCCCTTGGTGGAGTGCAGATCGCGAAAGAGGGTGTCGAGCCGGTGAACGGTAGACCCGCCGGCAGAGCCCGCACCCAACAGGTCGGGAAGCTGATGGATCGTGATGATCGCGGCGACTCCGACCATGAAACCCGTGATGATCGGGACCGAGAGCAGGTCGGCGATCCAACCGAGCCGCAGCAGGCCTATAGCGAGCACGATCGCGCCGGTGACGAGCGCGGTGAGAGACGTGAGGGCGATCGCTTTTGGCGACCCGGTGACCGCCAGGTGTGCGACCGCGGCAGCGAACAAAGGCGCGATCGTGGAGTCGGCGCCCACCGAGACGGTCTTGCTGGAACCGAAGAGAAAGAAGGCGATCGTGGCGGCAACGAACGCCCACAGTGCAGTTGCGGCCGGCATGCCTGCAAGGCGCGAGGTGGCGAGCTGCTCAGGGACCGCTATCACGAGAAGCGTGATCCCGGCCATCACGTCCCCCGTTATCCACGAGCGTTGGTAGCCGCGCATCGACGGCGCAAGGCGCACCCGCATCCGACAACCATAGGTTCGGGCTGTCGGCGGGGCACCGGAACCGGGACCCGGGAAGGCCGCTGCTACTCTCTGACGCCGGTGTCATACGAAGGTCGGCCGCGAGGCTTCAGCTGATGCCCATATGGCTGACTGCAGACGAGATGCGCAAGCTCGAGGCGGTTGTCGATCGCCTCATTCCTGCCGGCGGCGGACCGGGCGCACTCGTCGCAGGAGCTGCTGAATACATTGACGGATTCCTCGGAGCTTTCCTCGTGGATCCGCCCCGCATCTGGGCGGGTGGACCGACATCGGGGCGCTTCGGCGGGCCCGAGGGCTACGCGACCTTCCACAAACTGACCGCACTCGACGAGCTGTCCTGGCGTACCCGGATCGAGGGATCGCGCGGCATCCCCGAACGGGAGTTCAACGGCCCGGTCGTTGGCTTTCAACAGCGTTACAGAGAGGGTCTTGCGGCTCTCGGCGAGGATTTCGCGTCGTGTGATGACGAAGAGCGTGATGCGAGGCTGCGATCGGACCGGCGCTTCACTGCGATGGTCTTCATCCACGTGTGCGAAGGCACCTACGGAGCACCGGAGTATGGAGGAAACCGGGACCAGTGCGGATGGGCAGCCATCGATTTCGCCGGAGACGTCCAACCTCGTGGTTGGACCGACGCTGAGGTTTCAGAACCGTGACCGTCGACGCGGTGATCGTCGGATCGGGGCCGGCCGGGTCGACGGTGGCGGATGTGCTCACCGAGGCGGGCTGGTCTGTCGTCATCTTCGAGAAGGGGCGCAACCACCTGATCGACGTCGATGCCCCGGACAGACTGCTCGCGGACTATTCGAACGACGAGATCAAGTTCGTGAACCGTCATTTCCTGGGTCCCGACCCGCTCATCGAGCCGAAGACGTTCAGGACCGGCGAGGACCAGGGTGATCACAGCCACGTCGGCGAGGTGAACACGATCCCGTCGACCGTGGGGGGCGGTGGGGTTCACGCCGATGGCAAGACCCCGCGGTTCAGGGAGGTGGATTTCCGTCTTCTTTCCGAGCTCGGGCCTCAGAAGGATGCGGAAGTCGCAGACTGGCCCGTCGGCTACGACGAGCTCGAGCCGTATTACGCGAAGGTCGAAAAGAGCATCGGCGTAGCGGGGCTCGCAGGAGCGAATCCGTTCGCAGCATGGCGGTCGGGTCCGTATCCGATGCCACCCGGAACACCGATGTACGGGGCGATTCTTTCTTCTGCGGCGGCCGAGCGGCTCGGTTATAACCCGTATCCAGCTCCCACCGCGGCCAACTCGATTCCCTATGACGGAAGGCCCGCCTGCAACAACTGTGGCTTCTGCGCCTTCTTTGCGTGCCCGATCCACACGAAGGGGGACCCGGTCGCGATGCTCCAGAAGGCTCTCCTGACAGGCCGTGCCGAGCTTCGCCCCGAGACGTTCGTCTCGCGGATCCGCCGAAATGGCGACAAGGTGACCGGTGTCGATTTCATCGGGCCCGACGGGCAGGAGCGTTCGATGGACGCGAAGTACGTCGTGCTGGCGGCGGGTGCGATAGAGACCCCCCGTCTGCTGCTGCTGTCGGAATTCGGGCACGAATTGATAGGCCGCTACCTGATGGTCCACTTTCAGACCATTGCCACGGGGGCGTTCACGGATCTGTCTCTCCATTCCGAGAGGGGCAGAGCCGTCACACACATCCACGACGACCCGATCGTCGGGGACGAGCACTCGCGACGCGCCGCGCGCGAAGCGGGTCTGCCGTGGATCCGAGGGGGGATCGTGGAGCACGGTGGCCCTTACCTGCCGATCCTGGAGGCAACTCTCTACCCTTGGGGGCCGCGGCACAACTCGCTCATGCGCGACTCCCCACTGCGCCGCAAGCTCTGGGCGTTCACCATGCAGGGAGAGGATCTTCCGGTCGCATCCAATCGCGTCGATCTCGATCCGGTCATCCGTGACGTGCGAGGTTTCCCCGTCGCACGCATGACGTACAAGCCGCACCGCCACGAGCTCGTCGCGTCATGGCACCACGGGCCGCGCCTCATAGCCGTGCTCGAGGAGATGGGTGCGTCGTGGACATCGATCGTCACAACTCCGGGTTCTGCGGGTGGTCCGGGAGAGGGCAGGCTCTCAGATGTGCCGCAGAGCCGGCACGTGATGGGCACCGTTCGTATGGGCGAGGACCCGGCGACCTCCGTCGTCGACGCGTACGGCAGGTTCCACGACCTGCAGAACCTCGTGGTCGCGGACTCGTCCGTCTTCGTCACCGCCTCTGGATACGGCCCGACTCTCACGCTCGCGGCTCTGGCCGCACGTGCGGCGTCCGAGCTGGCAGGTAGGCCGCTCGACCCGACTTCGCCACTGAGCTGAGCTCTTCGCCTCCGCGGGCACCTGAAGAACCGACCGTAGACTTGTGGTCTGGTGACGGAAGGCACAGAAGGATCCGAACCGGCGGAGCACTCGGATGATCCGATTATCCGCTGGGAACCTCCAGAACCTGACCCCGACGACGCGCTCGCTGCGCCCGTGCCCGCATTTGTCCCCGGGCAGCGCCCTGCGGCGCGGCCCGAAGCCGAAACGGACGATATCGAGGAGCCCGGGCCCAACATCTCGTGGGAGAAGCAGCCAATCGTCGAAGCTCCACCTCCGGCCCCGAAGGGTCAGTGGTGGCCCGGATGGCTCGCCGACCCACGCGGTCGGCACGAATTCCGTTACTGGAACGGTTCAAGCTGGACCGACCACGTTGCGGATTCGGGACTGGCGGGTTTGGATCCTCTCTGAATAGTCCAGGCGGAGCGGGCCATAGTCCAGGCGGAGCGAGCCATAGTCCAGGCGGAGCGAGCCATAGTCCAGGCGGAGCGGGCCGCGTGGGTCAGTTCCGCGGCACCTCGGACCAGGGACGGTCCTTGTCGGCACGCGGTTCGCCGGGCAAGCCGAGCACACGCTCGCCGAGGATGTTCCGCATGATCTCCGATGTTCCGCCCTCGATCGAGTTGGCCCGGGCACGGAGGAACCCGAACGTCGCATCGCTGGTCTCTGCGAATCCGGGCCTGTCGGGCCGGCGCATCTCGTAACCCCGCGAGTAGAGGGTCCCCTCCATGCCGAGCAGGTCGACGGACAGTTCGAAGATCTGCTTGTTGAGCTCCGCCATGGCGAGCTTTGCGACTGAACCCTCCGGGCCAGGCGTCCCCACCTGCCGCATCTGGCTCGCCCGCAGATTCGTGAGACGCCCGATTTCCGATGTCACCCAAAGGCGCATGAGCCGATCGCGTTCTGCCCCGGACCTCTCCCGTCTGCGGAATATGTCGATGGTCTCGTCGATGGAACGCTTGCGACGCGTCGGGGCCCCTCCGCCGATCGCCACGCGTTCGTTCATGAGCGTCGTCGTCGCGACGCGCCATCCGGCACCTACCGCGTCGAGCCTGTCGCTGTCTGGGATCCGGGCCTCGGTAATGAAGACCTCGTTGAACTCCGCGTCACCTGTCATCTGGCGAAGTGGCCGGACCTCCACTCCCGGAGTCGTCATGTCCAGGATGAAGTACGTCAGGCCGCGGTGCTTCGGCACGTCGGGATCTGTGCGGGCCACGAGCATCCCGAACCTGGCGACGTGGGCGAGGGTCGTCCAGACCTTCTGCCCGGTCACGATCCATTCGTCGCCGTCGCGAACCGCCCTCGTCGCGAGACCTGCGACGTCTGACCCCGCACCCGGTTCGCTGAACAGCTGACACCAGATCTCTTCGCACGAGAAGAGCGGCCGCAGGTAGCGCTTTCGCTGCTCAGGTGTCCCGTGCGTCTGGATCGTTGGCGCACCCATCCCGTAGCCGATGGGGTTGCGCTGAGCCTCGTTGGGTGCTCGCGCTTCGGCGAGGGTCCTCTCGACCGTCAGCTGGAGCGCCGGATCGACGCCTAGACCGCCGTCCCCCTCAGGGAACCAGACCCAGGCGAGGCCGGCGTCGAATCGCGCGCGGAGGAAATCGACGGGCTTGGTCGTCTTCGGGTCGTGGTCGCGGAGCAGCGAGTCGAGCTGCCGCGCCACCAGGTCCGCCTGCTCCGATCTGGGGCCAGCGGTCTGTTCCTGGATCGCCATGGCGACTCACGCTAATGGCGTTCGGGCAACAGGGCTTGCAGTTCGTCTGCCCGCCATAGCATGCGGGTCGCTCCGGCTGCGAGGACGCGGGGTCGTGGGGCGCCAGGGGAGCGAGGAGGAAAAGTCTGTGGACCGAAGCGAGTTCGGCGTGATCATCTACGAGACGGACGGGCCGGTGGCCCGGATCGTGTTCAACGAGCCTGAGCGGGCGAACATCCAGACCGCCCGGCAGGTCGAGGAGATGGAGGCGGCGCTCGACCTGGCCGAGGCGGACGACAACATCAAAGTGGTCGTGCTGAAGGGGAACGGCAACGGGTTCTGTGCCGGGCACGCGATCGTCGGGATCGACGAGATGCCCGAGGTGTACCCGACGACGGGACCCACGTTCGAGCGCACCTGGCGGCGCCACCACTACGGCCTCTTCCTTTGGCCGCCCCTGCGACTCTGGGAGTTCCCGAAGGCGACCATCGCCCAGGTCCACGGCTACTGCGTCGGGGGCGGCACCGTTTACGGCCTTCTCACCGATCTCACGGTCGCATCCGACGACGCGTACTTCCAGATGCCACTTCCGCAGGGATTCGGCTTGCCGGGAGCCCAGACGATGCTCGAGCCCTGGGTGCTCATGAACTTCAAGCGAACGGCCGAATACCTCTTCCTCGCCCCGACGATCAAGGCCGAGCAGGCGCTCGAGTGGGGGATGGTCAACAGGGTGGTGCCGCGGGATCAGCTCGAGCAGACGGTGGAGGATATGGCGCGCACGATCGCCCAGATGCCGCTCACCACCATCATGGCGACCAAGTCCGGGATCAAACGCGCGTGGGAGCTCATGGGCCTCAGGTCCCACTTCCAGCAATCAGCCGACCTGGTCGCCATGTGCACGCAGGCCCGGGAAGTCCAGGAGTTCATGGCTCAGACTCAGAAAGCCGGTCGGCGCCCGCGCCAGACTGCGGCAGCTCGCTCCGAGGCGCGGAATCCGATTGCGGAGGACGACCCGCAGGGGTAATAGCATCAGGGAAATGGGCGACGCGCAAAGCCTTGGTGAGTCGCGTCCCGAAGCGGTCGATCTGGACGCAGAGCGCCTAGCCGAGCAGACCTACCTCGACCACGCGTACAGCTGTCTCGAGGCCATGTCGGTCCGCACCGGTGCCGCCGTGGCAGACGCAGCAGAGCGCGCGGCGGGCGACTGGGACGCAACCGTCGCGCACATACATCTCGGACGCCGGCTCAGGTCGATCACATCCGATGCCGGGCCGCTGTGCTTCGGGCGGATCGACGAGGACCACGGGCCGGCCTGGCACATCGGCCGCCGACACGTAGAGGACGGGAACGGTGAGCCCGTCGTCGTGGACTGGAGGGCCCCCGTCGCGGTCCCGTTCTACAGAGCCACATTCTCCGACACCCTCGGTCTGCGCCGTCGCCGCAGGTTCATCCTGGACAGCCGCGAGCTCGTCGATCTCATCGAGGAGGATTTCGAGCATCCGGATTCCTCGGCGCTTGCGGCCGCGGGCGGCCTCCCCGACCCACTCCTCGCCGAGCTCGGCCGCGCGAGGACCGGGACCATGCGCGACATCGTCGCCACGATCGCCGGCGAACAGGACCGCATCATCCGCGCACCGCTCGACGTCCCGGTTGTCGTCCAGGGAGGCCCCGGCACAGGAAAGACCGCGGTCGGGCTCCACCGTGCGGCCTTCTTGCTCTACGAGCACCGCGTGCAACTCGAGCGCGAGGGCGTGCTCGTGCTCGGGCCGAACCGCCTGTTCCTCTCGTACATCTCTGAGGTGCTCCCCTCGCTGGGCGAGGTCGCGGTCGTACAGACGACGTTGGCGGGGCTGGTCCCGGAATGGCCGGTGCGGGCCGAGGACCCGCCCGAGCTCGCAGCTCTGAAGGGCGATGCCCGAATGACCGAGGTCATCGCAAGGGCATGCCGCCTGCAGGTAACCACGCCGACCGAAGTGCTCGCAGCGAACACACGATGGGGGACCGTAAGGCTCGGTACGAGCGAGCTGGCCGAACTCGTGGAGTCGGCACTCGCTTCTGGAGGAGCGGTCGGACGACAGCGTTCGAGGTTCAGGCGATCTGTCGCCAGAACTGTCGCTTCGACGCTCTCGGACCGCCGTGCGGCGGTGGTGGACATCGAGGACGTGGCGAGGGATCTGAGTGCGGACCGAGCGTTGCAGAAGGCGCTCGACCGGATATGGCCGGCGCGTTCGGCTACCGCAGTGGTGCGTGCGGTACTCGGCAGAGGAGTCGTGGGAGAGATGGCCACCGCCGGGGTCCTCGACGACGAAGAGCGCGCTCTTCTGCGAAAAGGGAGGCCGGGCCGGGGAGGAGCCGGCTGGAGCGAGGCGGACCTGCCGCTGCTCGACGAGGCACAGGCTGTGCTGTCGGATTCTCCGAGGCGCTACGGACATGTCGTCGTCGACGAAGCACAGGACCTATCCGCAATGGCGTTCCGGATGGTCGCGCGCCGCAATCTGTCCGGGCGTTCTTTCACGGTTCTCGGGGACCTTGCGCAGGCGACGGCGCCCGGCGCGCAACAGCGCTGGGAGGACGCGTTCGTAGCACTTGGCATGCCGCACGGCACGCGTGTGGAGGAGCTCACTACCGGCTATCGGGTTCCGCAACAGATCATGGAGCTTGCAAACGCACTGCTCGCTGCGACGCGTCCCACCCTCGTCGGCACAGGATCAGTCAGGAGGACGAACGACGATCCCGAGCTTCGCCAGGTGGCTGTAGATGCACTCGTCGACGAGGTTGCAGAAGAGGTCACGCGGTTGCACGCCGCGTACCAGACCGTCGCAGTCGTGGCGACCGAGCAGGCGGCGGACGCCGTGTTCGCTCGGCTCCAACGGTCAGGGGTGCCGTGTGCGAGGCCGGGTCAGTCGGCGCTCGCCGGAGAGGTCTCACTGCTGCGACCCCCCGAGGCGAAGGGGCTCGAGTTCGACGCGGTCATCGTCGTCGAGCCCGCGGACTTCGTGGCGCTCGGTGGCGGGACTGGACTGCTCTACATTGCGCTGACTCGGGCGGTCGCCCACCTGAGCGTCGTCTACTCGAAGGACCTGAACTCGGCCCTGCTCCCGGCCGCCTGAACCGGATCAACCGGTCTTGCCGTGGGGCCTCCGGTAGTTCGACGCGTACCCGGGAATGTCCAGACCGTCGCGGAGATGGTCGTCTCCAACCGGGGGCCCGGACGACATGTGTAGCGGGATCACCCCCGCCCATATCGGCAGGTCCATGTCTTCTTCGTCGTCCTTCGGCCCACCCGTTCTCACCTTCGCAGATGCCTCGTGTATCGGCAGTCGGATCACGCGGGTCGATTTCAGCTCCGAATCGTTGGGCGGCCTGGCATCAACGGTGCGCCCCGGCACGATGTGCTCAACGACGGCATCCAGAGCCAGACGCTTCTCTGCGTCGTCTATGACTTCGGACAGCGGTCCCGTAGATCACCACGGAGCGGAAGTTGATCGAATGGTGGAACGCCGCGCGCGCGAGCACGACGCCGTCCACGAGGGTCACCGTCACACACACCTCGGACCCCTGCGATCCCTTGAGCGACGCGTTCCCGGCAGCTCCGTGGAGGTACAACATGTCCCCGACCCGGGCGTACGCGGTGGGCACCACTCGCACCGACCCCTGGTCGACTAGCCCGAGATGGCACACGAACCCTTCGTCGAGGATCGCGTTGATGGTGTCGGTGTCGTAGCGGCCGCGCTCCGCGAGCCGGCGGACCTTCGTCCGCTTGCTCGGGGGGAAAGCCGATGGCAGTGGATCGGCAGGTAGGCGCGGCGGATCGGCAGGTAGGGGCGGCGCATCGGGAGAGAGGGGTTGGGCGGCGCTCGTCGTCACCGGGAGCAGCCTGCCGTAGAGTAAACTTTTGTTACAGTACATATTGTGAACACATCAATACAATACGCGTTCTCCGGGGCCTCGTCGGACGAGATAGCAGCGAGCGTCGAAGCAGCGGTCAGAGGCGGGTTTCTGTCTCCTGGCGAGACGCTCCCGACCGTGCGGGCACTGGCCGCGGAGCTCGAGGTGAGTCCCACGACGGTCGCAGCTTCCTACCGGGAGCTCACGAGGCGCGGAATCGTCATGGGCGAAGGAAGGCGCGGCACCCGCGTGCGGCCGGCGCCGCCGATCTCGGGACGGCTCCCGCTCGCCGTGCCACACGGCGTCCTGGACTTGCGGACAGGAGGTCCGGATCCCGCATTGCTACCTGCTCTTCCCGGGCACAGCGGTGTCGTGAAGGCGTCCCGACCTTACGGCGAGTCCCCCGTGTCCGGCCGACTTGCAAGGGTGGCAAGGGAAAAGCTGTCGGCCGAAGGTGTCGACGCCTCGAACATCGCCGTGGTCGGGGGTGCCCTCGACGGGGTGGAGCGCGTGCTCGGGGCATGGCTCCGCCCGGGTGACCGGGTGGCGGTCGAGGACCCCGGTTACACGGCGGTGCTGGATCTGCTCGCGGCGCTCGGACTGCGTCTCGTGCCGGTAGGCATGGACGATCGGGGCGCCGTCCCGGACCAACTTTCGGGTGCGCTCGAGAAGGGAGTCTCTGCGGTCGTGCTCACTCCCCGTGCGCAGAACCCGACCGGTGCGGCTTGGGACAAAGCCGCGCTCGGACGAGCTCCGCGAAGTGCTCGGCAAGCACGGCGACGTTCTCGTAGTCGAAGACGACCATGCGGGACCCGCCGCCGGCGCGGCACTGAACACGATCTGCGGGCGTCTTGCCCGGTGGGCGACGATCCGTTCAGTCTCTAAGTGGCTCGGACCTGACCTGAGGCTGGCGGTTCTCGCAGGGGATCCTGCAACCGTCGCCAGGGTCGAGGGTCGCCAGGCGCTCGGCCCCGGTTGGGTGAGCTACATGCTTCAGGAGACGGTCGCCTCGATGTGGGCGAGCGCTCGGACCTCGCGGGCGCTCGACAAAGCGGCGTCGATCTACACGGCGAGACGCACGACGATCGTCGGTGCATTGCTCGAGGAGGGAATTGTCGCAGCGCCGAAGTCCGGGCTGACTGCATGGGTGCCGGTCACCGACGAGCACGCGGTCGTCTCGGGCTTGTTCGAGGAGGGAATTGCAGTGAGCCCGGGTGAGCGTTTCAGGATCCAGTCGGGCCCGGGCGTGCGGATCGCCCTCGCCGCGCTTCAAGAACGCGACGCACCCGGTGTCGCTGCGGCCTTCGCGAGGGTGCTGCACCAGCGTTCGGTGCGAACGGGTTGACGAGCCGGTTTCGTGTCGCGAATCAGACCGGCCGGGTCCGCGTCGCGAATCAACTGAGAAGTTCGGCGATCCCCTTGGCCAGACGTTCCGCGGCGCCGTCACCGAGCGCCAGGTACAGATCGGGCTCTGTCACCTCGAGCTCCATCAGCTCCGGGCCGGACGGCCCTGGGACGAGGTCGACACGCGCGCATAGAGGAGGCGCTGTCTTCCCCCTGGCATCGCGTCGAGAACAGCCTCTGCGACCGCGAGCTCGGCGCCACTCGCGGACCTTGCGGTGACAACGTGCTCGCGGATCTTTCCCGGGATGCTGCGGGGCTGTTTGCGCAGCATCGGCGCCTTGCGGATCGCATGCGAGAAATGCTGTCCGAGAAATACGAGACCCGTCTCCGCTTGTTCGTCGATGTCGTCGCGGTATGGCTGGACCATCGCCGTGCGGCCCTCGAGTTGCAGGGAACGGACGTGCTCGCGTGCGGCCTCGGTCTCGTCAGGGCCATAGAGGGAGGTGTCTATCGAGCCGGCGCTCACGGTCGGCTTCACCACGAGCTCCTCCTGCGGAAGCTCGATCTGATCCCCCGGGCCGATGAACCGGGTCGGGATCACCGGAACTCCGGCGCGCATCAGGTCGCTCAGATAGCGCTTGTCGGTGTTCCAGTCGAGGATGTCCGGAGGGTTGGCGACGAGCCGCAGGTTCCTCACCCACGAGAGGAACTCGTCGCGCCGGAAGATGTAGTCCCAGGTGAGCCGGATGACGACAAGTTCGAAAAGACCCCAGTCGACAGCCGGGTCATCCCATACGGCGGGCCGCGCCGCGATCCCGACGCTGTCGAGCGCGTGCATGAGAAGTAGGCCCTCGTCGTCGAGATCGGGCATCTCGACGCACGTGGCCAGGGCGACCGTCGGGGCAGCCGTCGCGCTGCGGGCGTCGCGGCCCGCTCGAGTTGCCGCCAAATCGCTAGGCGGGGGTCTCCCCGACCGACGCCTCGGGCACTCCGCCGACGTTTCCGGTCGGGATGCCGCCCACGTTTCCCGAAGGCACTCCGCCGACATTTCCGGTCGGGACTCCGCCGACGTTCCCGGTCGGGACTCCGCCGACGTTGCCCGAAGGAATGCCACCGAAGTCGGCTGCCGGTGCGGGAGCCGCGCTCGTGACGACGGAACCACCAGGGATGTTCGAGACCGGCGGGGCCATCCCGCCCGCTGCGTCGGTCGTCCCCTGGATGATCGGGTCGGGTGCGAGGTCGATCTGGCCGTTCTCCTGCTCGTGCGCGTCGAGCTGCGCCATCACGCCAGCGATCTTCGTGTCGGTCTGGTCGTCGCCCCGGCCCCTCGCCTTGGCGAAGTGGTGGGCTCCGAGCTCACGCAGAAGAGCGTCAGCCTGCTTCTTCGTCTGAAGGGTCCCGAGCTTGGCCTGCCCGGCCTTGCCTGCCTCCTGCGCCTTCTCGGCGAGCTGCGTGGCCTGTGCCTTCACCTTGTCCATCAGTCCCATGACAACCATTCCCTTCCGTTCTGCGGGCGGTCCGCCCGCAGGTCCTGCGGGCGTGCGCCCGGATGCCGTTGCCGCTTGTAGTCGGTGGTCGTTCGGCTCGCCCGGAGCGGACAGAGGGCGTAGCTACCTGCTGTGAGTCTTACTCTTCTGCGCCCTCGGCGTCACGGCGGACTGCCGCAATTACCGAAGCCGGGGGGCGAGCGGTCCATCCGGCGTCGGGCCAGAGCAGCCACCCGGACGAGGCGAGTGCGCCGCCGTCGGGGTGCAGAGTGGTGCCCGTTATGTAAGACGAGATGTCCGATGCCAGGAACAGAGCGCAGTTGCCGACGTCTTCGGCGTGGCCCTTGCGGGCGAGGGGGATCTGAACGGCGTCGACAGGATCGTCAGCATCGCGACCGCCGGCGCCGAGAAGCCGTCCCATTCCCACCGTCGGCACGATGTCCGGGGCGATGCAGTTCACCCTGATGCCCACCGGCCCGAGCTCGACCGCGAGGATCCGCGACAGGTGCGTCACCGCCGCTTTCATCGCGGCGTAGACCGCGTAGCGCGGAGCCGCTCGGTGGGCCTCGATGGAGGTGATGGTCATGATGCTCCCACCGTGCCCCGATGCCGCCATCCGGGTCGCAGCGTGCCGGATCGCTTCTGCGACCCACGTGAAGTTGGTGCGGACGAGCGTGTCCACTCCCTTGGAATTGACGTCAAGGAAGTCCGACCTGAACGTTCCGCCGACGACGTTCACGAGAACGTCGAGACGGTCGAACGCGCTGTCAGTCGTCTCGAAAAAGCCCTCGAGCGCTTCGAAGTCGCGCACGTCGAGGACGCCGTCTGCGACCGACACCCCGATGTCGCGGGCTTCTGTGGCGGTGGAGGAGAGTGCGTCCGCGTCGCGGTCGCACAACGCGAGATGCATTCCTGCCCCGCGAAGTCGAGTGCCACCGCCCGTCCCAGACCACCGCCACCGCCGGCCACCAGAGCCACCTTGCCCGAAAGGGCAGCACGCTCGTCCAGGAACGACACGGGCCGGATGGTAGCCGGATCTGAAGGTCAGCCAGAAGGCTCGGGAGACGGTTCGTACGTGAGGTCGCGCATCGCAGAAGACGACCGATCGGTCGGGGAGAGCGAGACCGCGTGACCGTCTACGACGTCGAGCTCCAGGACCATGTCGAGATGAGGCTTCGGGTCGTATCCGGTCCACTTGGCCCGGGCCTGGCGCCTCGCAGCGGTCGCATCTGCTGCGACGACGAACACGACCTCGTGGTCCTCGCCGATTCCCGCCGGCCGAAGCTGCATAGAATCTGACGGTCAGTCAGATTCGCGGCGTCCGCCCCTGGCGTCCGCCCCCGGCGTCCGCCCCTGGAGGTCCACCGAGGACATGGATTTCGACTTTTCCCCTGAGCAGGTCGCGTTCTTGGAGGAGGTTGAGACCTTCCTCGATGAGCACGACGATCCTGAGGTCTTCGACCTGACCCGCGAGAACATGGCCCAGATCGTGGACACCCCCAGGCGCCGCGAGTTCATGGCCGAGCTCGGCAAGAAGGGCTGGCTCGGCATCACGTGGCCGGAGGAGTACGGGGGCAAGGACGGTGAGGGCTTCTACGAGTACCTGCTCAACGAGGCCCTCGCACGGCGCGGCGGCCCGCAGATCGGCAAGGGCGTGGGCATCATCGGAAAGACGCTCATCCGGCACGGCAACGAGCGGCTCAAAAAGGAGTTCCTGCCGAAGATCCTGCGCAACGAGGTCGAGTTCGCCGTCGGCTACTCGGAGCCGAACGCCGGATCCGACGCAGCCTCCATGCAGCTGCGCGCCACCCGCGACGGCGACGGCTGGCGGCTGAACGGGCAGAAGACCTGGACCACTTCCGCCCATTTCGCCGAGTGGTACTGGCTCGGCGCGCGCACCGACCCCGACTCCAAGCACAACGGGATAACGCTCTTCCTCGTCGAGCTCGACCAGCCGGGCATCACGGTGAAGCCGATCTGGACGATGGGTGACGAGCGCACCAACGAGGTCTACCTGGACGACGTGTGGGTGTCCGACGACTATGTGGTGGGCGAGGTGAACCACGGGTTCCAATACATCTCGGAAGCGCTCGACCTCGAGCGCTTCACGTTGTTCACGTATTCGCCCATCCAACAACGTCTCGATCTTCTGACCGACTACGTCGCCACGACCGAACACGACGGCGCGGCACTTCGCGACGACGCCGTCGTTCGTCAGCGTCTCGCGTGGCTCGCGACCGAAGGAGAGGTCGCAAGAGGGCTCGGGCTCGCATTCGTGGCGGCGTCGGCAAAGGGCGGTGCCGCTCCGACGTCCGAAGCCTCCGAGTACAAGCTCTACGCCACCGAGCTGTCCAAGCGTTTGGCAAACGCCTCGATGGACATCGCAGGCCCGGGCAGCCAGTTGCGCGTGAGGACCGAGGACGCCCCGATGGTGGGCCGGGCCGAGTCCACGTACCGGTACACGGTCATCGACACGATCGGCGGCGGCGCCTCCGAGATCCAGAAGAACATCATCGCCAGGCGCAAGCTCGGCCTGCCGAAGAACTTCTGAGTGTCGACCTCGACCGGTCCCGGCACAGGGTCGTCGGCTGAGCCACGGTCCGATGCGGCCTCAGTCCCTCTCGGCGGATTGACGGTGCTCGACCTGTCGACGGTCGGGCCCGCGTCGCGGTGCACCAGGATTCTCGGTGACTTCGGGGCCAAGGTCGTGAAGGTCGGTCCCGTTCCGGGTCGCGGCCAGGCCGCGACCGAGCCGCCCTACTTCTCTTACGGCGGCGGACGCGGTTACGAGCGCGCGAAGCTCGACGTCAGGGACGACGAGGGGCGCGAGGCATTCCTCGCCCTGGCGGCGGTGGCCGATGTCGTCGTCGAGAGCTTCCGCCCGGGTGTCGTGGACCGACTCGGCATCGGCTACGAGCAGGTGGCCGCCCGCAACCCAAGGATCGTGTACTGCTCGACGAGTGGATACGGGCAGGACGGACCGCGCTCTTCATGGGCAGGGCACGACCTCGACTACCTGGCTGTGAGCGGGTACCTGGCGATGAGCTCGCCGTCCGACGGGGGCGCCCCTCCGCTTCCGGGTGCCACCGTTGCGGACGCAGCAGCAGGAGGCATGCACGCGGCGCTCTCGATCATGGCGGCGCTTCTCGCGCGCCGGTCGACCGGCAGAGGCACCTACCTCGACGTGGCCGTGGCTGACGGCGCACTCTGGCTCATGTCGCTTGCGGTCGACGAGCATCTCGCCACCGGCTCGTCGCCCGCACCGGGTCACGATGTGCTGAGCGGCCGCTACGCCTGCTACGGCAATTACGGGACGGCGGACGGGCGCTTCGTCGCGGTCGGCGCGATCGAGCCCAAGTTCTTCGCCAACCTCTGTACCGCTCTCGGATGTGCGAAGTGGGTCGAGCATCAGTACGACGACGCAGCACAAGACGAGATCCGGGCTGATCTCGCGGTAGCGTTCGCTTGTCGCGACCGCGACAGCTGGGTCAACGAGCTGGCGGGCACTGACACTTGTGTGGCCCCGGTCCTCGAGCCGGCTGAGGTGGCGGGCGACGCGCAGTACCGGCACAGGAAGGTGTTCGTCGAAGCGGATCATCCGACCGAGGGGCACTTCGCGCAGGTAGGCCCGCTGCTCGCGGGCATGCCGGCGGTGGCCGAGCCCGTCATGCTGCCGGATCCCAACAAGACCCAGACCGACGAGCTTCTCCGCGCGGCAGGTGTGTCACCCGGGAAGGTGGAGGACATGAGAAGCAGGGGGGTGCTGGCGTGACTGATACGGGAGTGACTGGTACGGGAGTGACTGGGACAGGGGCCGACGTTCCGCAGGACCTGATCGATCTGTACGGGAAGGACCAGTACGAGGAGATCTCGGAGATCCCCGTCGAGCACGGCTACATCTGGACGTCCTGCGCGTCGGTCGAGAACGGAAATCCCATCTTCTGGGACGAGGCTGTGGCTCAGTCCATCACGCTTGGGCCGATCGCACCGCCCTCGATGGTCTCTGTCTGGTTCAGGCCGCACCACTGGGCACCGGGCCGCAGCCGGCAGCTGTTGCCGCTTCAGGTCCACTTCGACCTGAAGGAACGTCTCGGTCTGCCCGAGGCGGTGATGACCGACGACACCATCGAATTCCACGAGCCGGTAAGGGTCGGGGATCTTCTCCGGACTCACCAGGTGCTCCGTTCGGTGAGCGGCCCGAAACAGACGAAGCTCGGTGACGGGCGATTCTGGGTGATCGACGTCGTCTACCGGAACCAACGCGACGAGCTGGTGGCGGTCGAGACCTACACGGGGTTCGGTTACAAGCGCACGTCGTCGGCCGGCACGCGCAACTCCGAGAACGCGGCCGCGGTGAGTGCCCGCACGTCCGGTCCGGATGCCGACGCGAGCTCCGAGCGCCAGAACCCGGGCCCGGGCGCAGGCGGTGACGACACCACCAGCCGAACATCCGAAGCAGGGCACCGGCCGCGGTTGCTCTTGAGCGATGTGAAGGCAGGGGTCAGGCTTCCCGAGCTCAGCTACGACGTGACCGCGACGACGGTCGTCCTCGGTGCGCTCGCGACACGTGACTGGCGGCCCATGCACCACGACAAGGATTTCGCGGTCGAGCGCAACGGGACACGTGACATCTTCTTGAACACGCCCAATCAGGCTGCCTGGTTCGAGAGGTTCATCACCGACTGGACCGGGCCCCACGGCCGGCTAGCAAGGATCGGATTCAGGATGAAGGGCTCGGTCTTCCCCGGCGACACGATGGTGCTTCGCGGCGAGGTCGTAGGCGCAACCGACTCACTCGAAGAGGGCATCGGTTGGGTCGATCTGGCGCTCGAGCTCGCGGTCGGCGACTCGCTCGCGACATCGGCGTCGGCGCGCGTCGCTCTGCCTGCCGGTCCGAACGACAACCCATGGCTCCTGCGCGCGGAGCGCTGGAACCCGTGACGCGCCCGACGGCGCCTGCAAGGAGATCATCGTGTTGAATCTCGACTTCAGTCCTGAACAGGAGATGCTGCGCACCACCTTGCGCGGGCTTCTTGCTTCTGTGTGCCCGATCTCGACGGTGCGCGAGCTCGAGGACGACCCGATCGGCTATCCACCGATCTTGTGGAAGCAGCTGGCTGAGCTCGACCTGATCGGCCTGCTCCTCCCGGAGGCTTACGGCGGCTCGGGGATGACGGCCCTCGAGGGCGTCGTGCTATACGAGGAGCTTGGCAGGTCGCTCGCGCCGGTCCCGCACTTCGTCTCGACCGTGCTCGGCGGGGGAGCGCTCGTTCTAGCAGGGACCGAGTCTCAGCGCGCAGAGTGGCTTCCGGCGATCGTCACAGGTGATGCCTTGCTCACGGTGGCGTGGCTCGAGCCCGAATCGGGTTTCGGGCCTGCGGGTGTGCAGCTACGTGCGGTGCGGGACGGGGAAAGCTTCCGCCTCACGGGCAAGAAGCGGCATGTGGCGTTCGCCCGAGCTGCGACGAGCATCGTCGTGCTCGCACGAACAGGTGACGGACCCGCTGACATCGATCTCTTCATGGTGTCGCCCGACGCGCCCGGGGTGAGCCTCGAGCAGAAGCTCTCCGTCGCCTCGGACACCCAGTACGACGTGACTTTCGACAACGTCGTCGTCGAAAGCGCAGCGCGCATAGGAGCCGACTCGTCGGGCTGGGAGACCTGGCAGTCGGTCATGCTCGACGGCTGCATACTGCTGGCGGCCCAGGCGATGGGTGGCGCTCGTGGGGCGCTGGACATGACGGTGCAGTATTCGAAGGACCGGAAGCAATTCGACAAACCTCTTGGTGCGTTCCAGGCGATTGCGCACGGACTGGCAGATGCGGTGACGACGGTCGACGGCGGGGACACCCTCGTCCATCAGGCCGCCTGGGCGCGGGCCGCCGGAAGGCCGGTCGACCGGCTTGCCCCGATGTCGAAGCTCTTCGCGTGCCGGACCTACAGGGATGTGACGGCTCTCGCCCAACAGGTCTTCGGGGGGATCGGGTTCACGCTCGAGGTGGACGTGCAGCTCCACTTCAGGCGGGCAAAGCAGTTGCAGCTCACGTGGTGGGACACCCGCTATCTCGAGGACCTCGTCGCCTCGGCGGTGCTTTCGTCGCGCACCTGAGGCGAATGGGTGCCGGGCTGCCCGGTCAGTCCGAGGAGCTAACCGCCGCGTGGCCCGTGAAGAAGCCGTCCTGAACGTTCATGTCGAGAAGGGCCGCAAGCTCGACGGGGTGCTGCGCGTGTATGTCGTGGTCCGCGTCGTCGAACCAGTGCACGCGAGCCCGCGGGATCGCCGCCTCCGCCGCCCGGGCAGAGTCGCGCTTTCCGGGCGGTCCGAATCCTGAGCCCGCGAAAACGAACAGGGCCGGGACCTGCAACGTCTCGAAGCGGGCCGAGGGCTTGTGCTCCCACAGGGAACGCAGGAGGCGCATGTGGTTTGCGAACGACAGCTGCGGTGCGACCGTGCCGTCGACGCGGACCGCGAAGTTCGCCATGGTCGCGTCGATACCGGACTCAGGCCAGGTTGGATGCCCTTCGCGGAGCATCGACCTGACCAGGTCGCGCTTGGTGCCGATCAACTTGGGCGGCGCCAGAACCTTCGCGGCATCGTCCCAGTTCGGGAACGAACTGCTCAGCTCGATGATCCCGCCGTCGACGCATACGACGCCGCGGCAGATGTTCGGGTGGACCCAGGCAGCCTCGAGCACCAGATTGGCACCGAGGGACTGTCCGGCGAGTATCGGATCGTCGAGCTGAAGGGCCTCGCAGACGGTCGTGATGTCAGAGACGAGCGTCGGAAAGTCGTAACCGTGGTCCGGCTTGTCGGATTCGCCGTGCCCACGGAGATCGACGGCCGAGACCAGGTGGCCGAGCCGGGCCAGCTCGAGAGCTGTCATGTCCCACAGCCGCGCATTGGAGGCGAGCCCGTGGACGAGGAGAAACGACGCCGTCTCGTGACCGGTGAGCGGATCGATGCCGTCATCGGAACTGCTCGTTGATGATCCGGGACGGCCGTCGACCGACCAGGTCGACAGTGACACACCTGGCTCGACCACGACCCGGAGCTCAGTCACTTCCATGAGGATGGATCGAACAGCCGACCAGGCGCCGCCGTCGAGACGTTACCGGCGAAGGCGGCGGGTACCGCAGCGTCTTCGCGGTTGTCGTCTTCGCGGTTGTCGTCTTCGCAGTTGCCGTCTTCGCACAACCCGTCTCCACAGAGCTCGTCTGCGGTGGGGTCTCCGTCGTTCCAGGCAGGAGCGCGGTTCTGCGCCTCGAGGCCGATCGTGAACCCGTGCAGGAACGTGTCCGCCTCCGCCATGCGCGGGTAGCGGTTGGTCAGGGCGCGGAAGCGGCTCGAGTGGGACGCCTCGACGAGGTGAGCGAGCTCGTGGACCAGCACCGCGTCGAGCACCCAGGAAGGAACGGGCCGGAGCCGGTCCGAAATCCGTATGTGCCCGGTGCCGGGGTTGCACGACCCCCATCGCTTCCGCTGGTTGCCGACCCAGCGGATCGACGTGGCCCTGACGCCGCCGAGGTACCTGTCGGCGAGATGTTTCGAACGTTCCTCAAGAGCCTTGTCGTCGGAGTGATGCATCGGAGCCCGGCGGAGCAAGCGCTGAACGAGCTCGTCGACGACCGCGTCGCGCTCGGTCGACCGCAGACGCGAGGGTACGAGGACGACGATCCTGCCGTCCTCCCACGAGGCGGAGACGGTGGAGCGTCGCCTGGTGCTCGCCCTGACCTCCACCGGCGGAGGGGCGGGGACTTGCTGGGGTCGCGGGCTCGTCACTGACTACAACCTACGGCGCTGCTGTCACATGCAGAAAGCACCTCGGGGAACGTGGGGCGCCACCAGGATCTGGGTGCCGGCGGGCGAGGGCATAAGGTTCGGGAATGGCACGCATCTCGTTTCCGGATCGGGGCTTCGGCGAGCATGTGGACTGGGCGTTGATGCGACCAGCCATGGCAAAGGGCATGGGCGCCCTTTCCGAGGCTGTCTACGGGAACACGCAGCTGTCGGTTCGCGAGCGCGAGTCCGCACGCTGGCAGATCGCGCTCATAAACGACTGCGCCGTGTGCCGCGACACGAGGGCGCGAGCAGGCGTTGAGGCAGGGGCGGACGAGTCGTTCTACAGCGATGTCACCGACTGGCGTTCGAGCACGACTCTGAGCGACCGCGAGAAGTTGGCTGCAGAGTTCGCCGAGAGGTTCGCGCTCGATCATCTGGCTATGGACGACGAGTTCTGGGAGCGGCTCAAGTCGAAGTTCGCCGACGACGAGATAGCCGACCTGACGATGTGCTGCGGAGCTTTCCTCGGGATGGGACGCGTGCTCGCCGTCATCGGGGTGCGGGCTCCCGAACAACGTCTTCTCGTCTAGCAGGCTTGCGGCGAGCATGACTGACAGGTCGATTCTGGTTACCGGCGCGTCGACGGGGATCGGCGAGGCTTGCGCCTTGGCGTTCGACCCTCTGGGCTGGCAGGTGTTCGCCGGTGTCAGGCGCGACGAAGACGGCAAACGATTGGAGTCCAAGTCGAGCGGTCGCCTGCGATCGGTGGCTCTCGATGTCACCGATGAGGCATCCATCGATTCGGCGGTCGCCGAGATCGGGGCAATGGTTGGAGACAACGGTCTGACGGCCGTCGTCAACAATGCAGGAATCGCCGTGGGAGGGCCCGTCGAGTATCTGGAGATCGATGAGTGGCGTCGCCAGTTCGAGGTGAACGTATTCGGTCAGGTGGCGGTGACAAAGGCAGTGCTGCCCTTGATCCGCCGGTCGGCGTCGGGAGGCCGGGTGGTCTTCATCGGATCCATCGGCGGTCGGATGGCGTCGCCCTTCATCGCTCCTTACGCGGCTTCGAAGCATGCCATCGAGGCGATCGCCGAATCCATGCGACACGAACTGTTCGGCACCGGAATCCGGACCGTGGTGATAGAGCCTGGCGCCGTACGGACTCCGATATGGGACAAGGGAAGGTCGGCGGCCGACGACGTGGAGGCGAACCTGCCAGCTGAAGGCCTCGTTAGATACACAGAGGCCATAGGGGGGCTGAGGAAGGCCATGGACTTTCAAGCACGTACCGGGGTCGATCCGGCGGTCGTCGCTCGGGTGGTCGTGCGAGCCGTCACCTCTCCCCGGCCGGCTGCCCGGTATCTCGTCGGCCGCGATGCGAAGGTCATGGGGATGCTCGCCGGCGTCCTGCCGGACAGGGCCCGCGATGCCATTTCGCGGTTCTCGATGAAAATGGTCACGCGATAGGCCGCCGCGGCGTCCCCTGCCAGCCCACGATGTCCGGCTGACCGAAGACTGTGGTGGCCGCATCGATGAGTTTCGCCGCGCCGTAGCGTCAGACAGGGTGTGAACGACTTTCGCCCCGGTGGGGCACTGGCTGGTCAAACGTGCTCTCGATCGCATGAATGGCCGACGACGATGGAGGACCCATGGTGACAAGCATGCCGGAGGTTGTCTCAGCCGAGCAGTGGCAACAGGATCGCGACGAGCTGCTCAAGCTCGAGAAGGAGGGCACTCGAGCGCGGGACGCTCTCGCTGCCCGCCGCCGCCGGCTGCCGATGATGAAGTTCGACGGCGGGTACGTGTTCGACAGCCCCGAGGGGCCGAAGACCCTGCTCGACCTGTTCGAAGGGCGCCAGCAGCTCGTCGTCTACCAGTTCATGGACAGAGGGCCGGACAAGTTCTGCCCGGGCTGCACCCATTTCACCAACAATGTCAAACAGCTGGGCAGCCTGGAGAACACCGGCGTCAGTTGGGCGACGGTGTCCAATATGCCGCTCGATCAGATCGAGAAGTACAAGGCGGAAAAGGGATGGACGATGACCTTCGTGTCATCACACGGCACGACGTTTGCCGATGACTGCGGAGCGGCCGACGGTTTCATGCTCACCGTGTTCTTTAGAGACGGCGAGGACGTCTACCGGACGTATTGCACCACCGGCCGAGGGGTGGACGGACTTCTGTTCGTGAACGGCGTTCTCGACCTGACCCCGTACGGACGCCAAGAGGACTGGGAGGATTCACCTCCAGGCTGGCCGCAATATCCCACATACGGATAGCCGAGAGCATGGGATAGCGACTGCCGCCGTCCCTAGCCGATCACAATCAGTCACCAATTCCGCGGACGAATTCCGCCGTGCAGGCACGGCTACCTGGCAAGTTCGGGCGGATCGAGTACCTGGCTTTTTGACATGATTACCTGCATTGCACACGTTCTTTCCAGGTTGCCGGATGTTAGGTCGAGCGTGTTGGGACCGAGCTTGTCAAGACGCACAGCACCCCTGGCCGGTCGGATGGATGCGCTTGTCGATTTTGGCCCGGTACTTGGCCACGGTTTTGGGCCGTCGGGTCAACTCGATGTGCTCGAGCCATTTGTCGGTGAGCTTGGCGACGGTGGCTCGGTCGGGTGGAAGGCCCCCGCCTCGACCTCGGTTACTAGACCGGCGAGGGCCTCGTTCGTTGGAACCGCATCCCCTTTGGCGACGTCATGCGAGAATGGTGGAACAGGCTTGTACGACAAAGCTAGGACATCAGGGCCTGGCCGAGGACGAAAGCCCAGCATGCCCCCGTAGCTCAGAGGATAGAGCGTCGGTTTCCTAAACCGTGCGTCGTAGGTTCGAGTCCTACCGGGGGCGCGGGAAAGTCCAGGTAGGAGGCATCAGAAACAGGTCTGGAGTTGTGCAGATCGCCAGCCCATCGAGTCCGGTACCCAGGATCTCCGGTCTGAGCGGTGCGGTCTGAGCAACGTGTGGCGACGGTACCAAGCGCCAAGCTGTCACCAACTTGTGCATCGCCTGGACCAGCTGACGATCTCATCACCACCGACGTCGAGACGCTTGGTGCACGCAACTCATGCTCGATAGCCGCTCAGGAGCCGATGACGAATGCGGTGCCCGCTCGATAACGGGTACGCGCTTCTCCGATGTTTCAATGCGCCGAGTCAACGAGCGGACGTCCTCCCACTTACCGTTGACGGCCTTACCGATCCGGAGACCGTGGCGTCAGCTGGTGACGTTCTGGCGCGCGTTCGGCCTGTCATATGGTAAGAGCGCCAAGCGCGTACGCCGAGTATGCGCTTCTCAAAACAGCTTGGTTAGTCCATCGTGAGGACAGCCTCGCCGATTATTCTTCCAGCCTCAAGGGCGCGGTGCGCGTCTACCGCTCGTTCAAGTGGAAACGTCGCGCCGACGACGATCCGAAGATCGCCTGCATCGAAATGGGGCGCAGCTTGCTCAAGAATCGCTGTCTGCCGCACTCGATGCTCGGGCCATCCGAATACAGGGCATCCATGTAAACGAGACGCGCAAGTCCCTGTTGTGCCAGGCCGCGATCGCGTCCTCCTCGAATGGACTCTCCACGCTTGAGACAAGATCACCGTAAGGACGGACCAACGAAAAGCAAGCAGTGAACGTCTTACCGCCGACGGTGTCGCGGACGATGTCGGCTCCATCCATACACGTCCAGGAGCGCAGCCTCTCGCCAACATCCTCTCGTTGGTAATCGATGCACAGCGTAGCGCCGAGCGATGATGCCAGCTCACTCTTCGGACCCGGAGTGACCATCGTCGCGACTTGTGCCCCTGCCAACCGAGCGATCTGTACGGCCATGTGCCCGACACCACCGGCCCCCGCCTGCACCAGCACGGAGTGGCCCTCTCTGACGCGGGCTCGCTCGCGTTGGGCTTCCCAGGCGGTAATCGTGACAAGTGGTGCTGCCGCTGCCTCGGCGAACGAGAGGTGCTTCGGCTTGTGTGCGAGGTAGCGCTCGTCCAGCACCTTGGCCTCCTGGTACGTGCCCGGTGTGGGCCCAAACCCACCGTCGCAGAAGTAGACCTCATCGCCTGGCTGCATCCGTGTGACGGATGGTCCGACGCTCTCGACGATGCCAGCGCCGTCCCATCCGAGGACTGCCGGAACCGTGCCGCCGATGGTCCCGTGTTTTCTCAGCTTGTAGTCGATGGGATTGATACCGGCAGCCCGCAGGAGCACCAGAACATCGTGGTCCGACGTGATCTCAGGTTTGGGCAGCTCGCCCACCTCAAGGACATCAGGGCCGCCAACGGCGGTCATCAGCACAGCGCGCATGACTTACTCTCTCCTACTCGCAGACTCGGGTTTCAGACCACCGGTCGTTCTCGCTCGTTCCCGGTATTTCTCACGACCGCTGTGAGTGGCTGCAGTAGACGCGTCATGTTTGACGCCATGCTCACTCGCCAGGTGAGACCCGATTCCAGAAGTCGGTGAACTCGAGGGTGTCGAAGAACGCCACAGCCTCGATAACCTTGCCATCGTTCAGCTTGAGGTACCAGGTGTAGGTGTTGAAGTATGGCTGACCGTCTTTGGCAGTTGCGGCCGCATCGAAGTAGGCGATGACGGTGTCGCCATCGGCGTAGAGGGCGCGCACGGTTGGGACGAGCGGCGTCGACATCCTTGCGTTGAACGGAAAGATGACCGCGTCCATGAACTCTTGTCGGCTGTGGTACGTCCGGGACACCGGGCTGTTTCCGACGATGGTCCAGGTGGCCTCATCGGTGAGGAGACTGAAGACCCCACCCTTCCCCGCCGCCCACTCGTCGAAGGCCTGCCGAATGATCGCCCTATTCTTGGCGACCTGACCGTCATCGATCACCGGGGGCTCCTTGTGGCGTTGAGGGGGCGTATTTGGGAAGTTGCCCTCGAGCGACTGCCACTACGGTGCGAATGGCGATTGCCAGAACGAGTGCGGAGATGCTGGCAATCGTGACAGTGGCGTAGACAGTTGCGCCCACCGGATGTCTCGACGCGACCCATTCGAGCGCGTCGGTGGCCGCTGCGGCATAGGAGAAGGTGAAAGCCCAGAATCCCAACCCAAATCGCTGCCTCACAAAGAGTGGGAGAAAGCGAAGTTGGACGATGGCCATCAGTACCGCATATCCAGCGAGCGCGAAGGCGAATGGGCCAGAGGTATGTCCAGTCAGGGCTGTGTACGCCACCCCAGCGACAACCGGCGGTGCGATCTCGATGGCCAAGGTGGGCACCAGTGGGGCGGGCAGGCTCGATCGGAAAAATAGGCGATTGAGTAGGACCGATCCCAAGAGAAGCCAGCAAATGAGGCCAACACCAAAGGACAATTCTGCCAGGGCGTGCAGGTGAACCTGGGCGGCAGAGAAGGCCCCGACCATTCCACCGGCCACGGTGGGAAGGAAATAGCCGGGATGCATGGAGCCTGGATCGACGTCCCCTGCAATCCACTGACCGGTGAGCCACCCTCCGATGGCGATCGTGATCGCCAGGAAGACAATGACGAAAACTCGCCCGATGCCAGCCTCATACTGGCCAAGTGCCGCGGCAAGCAACATTCCAGTGATGGTGGCGACAGGAACGAAGGGACTTAGGACTGGATCGCGGAGGTCCGCTAGCGCCCGTCGCGGGCCTTGAGCTAGGTACGCAACCGTCACAAGTGACCAGATAACCGCCGCCAGGATGCTGAGGGCATTGGGGATTGCCTGTGGTGTTCTCAGGATCGGCTCAGTTGCGTGCCAGGACTCCGCCAGACCGGCCAGGCCGAACGATATCCCGAAGACATTGGGCGGTATTCGTACGCCGCGACTGCGGCCCTGAGGCGCTGCGCACCCGTCGACAAGGTCACGTCGATGGCTCAACTCAAGAACCTCGCTCATTGATCGACCTCATCCTCTTTGGTTGGTGCCGTGCCGGGCATCTCACCGGATCCAATGAAGCGGCGCTGGGTACCAGGGGTGGGGTTCTGCGGCTCGGCAATCCAGCTGCCGTGGAACCCCTGGGGAACTCGAGTTGGCAGGTGGACTCGTGCGATTGGGTCGCCGGTGAAGTCCTGTGAAGCGAGGATCACGAGGTCTGCAGCCGCTCGCTCAGGGTTGTGTACGAAGGCCATGACGTACCCTTCATCCTCTTCGGCATCGGGGGCCGCTGGCACGAACACCGCTTCTCCCGTGCTGGCGCGATCACCGAACTCGTGTGACTCGACGGTCCCGGCCTGGAGGTCGTGCTTGAGAAGGGCGTTGCCGAAGCGCCTCGCCCTTGTTCCTTGCTCCATCGACAGCGTGGCCTCGATGCCCTCACCGATGACGGCGCAGTATCCGTAGCGGTGGGGTCGGCCCGCCAGTCGGTCGTCGATGCGCGGGAACTCCTGGAGCCGATCGTCGAGACGTTGCTGAGTCAGCTTGGCGGTGGCCGGGTCGATGATCCACCGGTCGAGGGTTACCGGTCCCGGCCCTATGAGGGTGGCGACGTCGTAGGCAGTTTCGTAACTGCATAGGTCGACGACAACCCGGCCACCGTCCTCGTACCCGTTGAGGGTGTGGAAGACGAAGCAGGGGTCAACTTCGATCCACCGGATGTCGTCTGCGATCCCGTCGAGAGGGAGCAGGCCAACCCGAGGTTTGTGTGCGGGATTCCAGACGTAGGGCAGTTCCTTCCCCGCGGACGCCGCGTCCATGCTGAAGGTCACCGGGAGGTCGAGCAGGACGAGGTGATTCTCGGTGAGGGCGAAGTCGTGCATCATCGGGCCGTCAGCTACCGGAATGTTTGTCGTGCGAGTGACCTTGCCCTCACGGTCGACCACAACGTGTTGCACATAGTCCCAGTCCCAGAAATAGGCGATGGCGTGCAGCTCGTCAGTCCGGCGATCGAGCTTTGTGTGGGCGGCAAAGCCGCCCGGCAACGTACCCCCGAAGTCACAGGAGCCAACGGTTTCGAGTTCGGGGGTGATCTCGTACGGGAGTGGACCGGCCTCGACCGTTGCGAGAATTCGCCCGGCATGGGAAATGACGTGGGTGTTGGCTGCGAAGTCCATCCCGGCGTGCACCGGTCCCTGGGGCCATACCTCGCCCAGGTCCCCGGCAACGGCCTGGGAGCGGACCCAACGGTTGCGGTACCACTCAGCGCGACCGTCTCGGATCCTTACGCCGTGAACCATGCCGGCTCCTACAAACCAGTGATAATTGGGATCATCGAGACCCATGGGATTGGGCCCGTTTCGCAAATATCTCCCGTTCAGCTCTGCGGGTATTCGGCCGGTGACGGGGAGGTCGGATGCGGTGACCTCCTCGGTGACGGGGGCAAAGGGGCCCTCGAGGAACCGGTTGCGCGTCGTCACGTGAGTGTCCTTTCGGCTGTGTCGGTTTGCGGACCTACTACGCTCCGGCTCGTCTGGTCGCGCGGGCGTGTCGCCGAGTTGAGATCTCGTGCGAACGCGTCAGCTGGTTGCCGGCTCCGGGGATCCGGGCAGCCTTAAGGCCGGTCATCGCGACACGAGCTGCCACCATGGCAATCGCCATGATCACGAAAGCCGCAGTCCACGCAGACGTTCCACTAAGAGCGTTCTGCCGCGAGAACGTCACGATCTGGTGGGCGAACCAGTGGTCCGAGCCGTAGGCGAAGAGAATACGGCCGCCTATCACGGCAATCCACAAGACGGCGTAGGCAGCCCCTGCCTTTGTGACAAGTGCTCCATCAGCGCCATCGGGACCAACGGCCATGAGGACGCCGGCGAGAGCTCCGAAAGCAACGCCCGCCAAGCCGAGGATCACGTCGAGGGCAATGTCGTTTCCCGCCGTCGGCACTGAACGCAGAAAGATGATGCCGACGACCACCACGAGGAGGATGGGAAGCCTGAAGCGCCGACGCGTCAATGCCCGGTTGCCCAGTCCGGTGGCAAGCACGAAGGCCAGCACTCCAAGGTTCAGCAGCAATTCTCCCGTTGTCACGATGGCTCCCTCTAGTTCGCTAACAAGAGCTTCAGGCCCCACCGCAGACCGAGGCCTACCTTCAGTGTCTGCTACCCATATCGGGGCCCACATGGGTCATTTGACTCATAGGTATCGGGGAGCGGTCATTTCGACGGTCGTCAGGATTCGAGGGTAGAGCTCGCCGCGTTGGCGAACTGGGATCGCCGACGGCGGAGGGTCCGCTCAGAGATCTCGAGCACCCTGACTCGCGGGCCTTGTCGAGGCGGTGGGTGTAGGGCCAGTTACATGTCGATGACCGCGTCCGTCACGGCATCGATACCACTCAGTCTGTTTGCCAGATTGTCGCTGAGTCCGTACCGGGCTGCGAGCGCCGTCGGCGCGGTGTAGCTGACCTTCGTCTGGTACCCGTCGGCCCAGATCAAGACCTTCAGCGGCAGGTCAAGCGCGGCCAGTGGGACGGCAGCCATAACCGGAGTTCCTGCCTTCGGGCTTCCGATCACGACGAGCTTCGTGTCACGCAGCTCAAGACCAACGCCCTCGGCCTCGCCACTGTGGTCGATCACGGCGAACACCTTCATCTCCCTCGCCGCGGCGACGGCTGAGAGCCGAGCTGTGGTGTCCGCCACGGACCAGGGGCTCACTTTCGTGACCACGCCGTCGATGGCTTCGTCGACCGTTTTCTCGTCGACCGGCATGCCCTAGATTCTGGCGGGTCAGGCTTGCGGGGGTCATGGGTCAAATGACTCGATACCGGCCATGGCGGGCCGCTCTCCAGGAGGATATTCTCCGGGCGATACTCGGCCTCGGAGCCGCCTGTGACCAGCAATAAGTCACCTCGACTGGACTCTGCGGAGACCACGATCGGACGAGTGGACGAGCTGGCACTGATTCATGGGTTTCTCGCTCGCGCGGCGAAAGACGGGAATGCCCTGTTCGTGCTGGGCGAGCCAGGTGTGGGCAAGACGATGTTTCTCGATGCTGGGGCGTGTGCGGCATCGGAGTCGGGCGCACGGGTTTTGCGCGCTGGAGGCGTCGAGTTCGAGACAGGGATGAGCTTTTCGGGCCTGAACCAGGTCCTGCTCCCTGTCTTTGGGGAATTTGGACGCCTGACCCCCAGCCACCGCGACTCCCTCAATGTCGCGTTGGGCCTCGGCGATGGTCAGCCACCGGATGGCCTCGTCGTCTCTAACGCGACGCTCGCGCTTCTCCGCATAGCTGCCACGGATCGTCCGCTAGTCGTGATCATCGACGACGTGCCCTGGCTCGACCGGGCGAGCGTCAGGGTCCTTGGGTTCGTTGCGCGCCGCCTTGGCGGTAGCCGTGTGGGGCTTCTGGCTGCGGCACGGCCGGAGGAGGAGAGTTTTTTCGATCGCGCGGGGCTTCCGGAGCTCGAACTGCTGCCTCTCGATACTGATGCGGCGAGCGGACTCATCGACGAACGGTTCCCCACTTTGGCACCCCGTGTCCGTGAACGCATCCTGACTGAAGCACAGGGAAATCCACTAGCTCTACTTGAGCTACCCGCTGGCCTAAGCGATGCGCAGCGGACTGCGCTCCAAGATCTGCCTCTCGCCCTACCTCTGAGCCGTCGCCTGCAAAGGCTGTTTGCTTCGCGGATCGAAGAACTCCCTCGTGAAACACGGCACATGCTCCTGCTCATGGCCTTGAGCGGCACCGGCGATCTTCGCTCCGTTGTCGAAGCGACAGCGACAAATTCGGGGGTCATCAATCTTGCCGTAGCAGAGAGAGCGGGTCTGACTTACGTAGATCAAGGTACCCACCGCCCCAGCTTCCGCCACCCGCTCACCCGCTCAGCTGTGGTGGAGCTCTCGACCGACGACGAACGCCGTCGAGCCCACCTTGAGCTGGCGGAGCTGTGGGCCCATCAGCCTGACCGACACGCTTGGCATCTTGCCGAGGCGACGGTCGGCCCTGACGAGCACGCGGCCGACCTCCTGGAGCAGGTGGCATACCGGACACTGCGACGAGGTGACGGCACCGGTGCCGTTGCCGCCCTGACGAGGGCTGCCGACCTGAGCCCGCTCGGCTCCGAGCGAAGCCGACGGCTGGCCGAAGCGGCCTACATCGGTGCTGACGTGACCGGACAGTTGCACAACGCATCCCAGCTGCTCGCCGACGCTCACCATGCACACCCGCAGTTCAAGGACTCATTGCAGGCGGCCGCGACGGCCGCGTTCGTCCTCATCAACGGTGAGGGGGACGTCGAGATCGCCCATCGGCTGCTCGTCGGCGCGATCGAGAGTGCACACGAAGTCAGCGAGACGGCCCTGGAGGAGGCGCTCAATACCCTCAGCCTGGTGTGCTTCTTCAGCGGCCGAGCCGAGCTATGGGCGCCCTTCTACGATGGCCTCGCCCGCCTCGAGCCCAACGTCCCGACGACGTTGGGCCTGATCAGCACCTGCTTCGTGGATCCGTTGCGCACGGCTGCTGCAGCGCGTCCGCAGCTCGACAGGGCGATCTCGGAGCTCATGGCCGAAGAAGATCCGACAGTGATTCTGAAGGTTGGTTTCGCGGCCGGCAACGTCGAGCGCCTGTCGGATTGCCGACACGCGTTCTGGCGCGTCGCCCATGCAGGACGCGACACAGGCGCCGTCGGCTCGGCCATACAAGCGCTGACGCTGATCGCATTTGATGATTGGTGGACCGGTCAGTGGGATGAAGCCAAGGAACTGGCCGAGGACGCCCGCCAGTTGTGCGAAGTACATGGGTTCCCGCTATTCGCTCTCTCGGTTCGCCATGTTCAGGCTGCTATGGCCGCCGCCCAGGGCGAGGACATGGATGCCCAGGCATTGGTGGACGCGATGATCGAGTGGGCCACGCCACGCGGAGTTGGCATCGTCAAGGCCCTAACTAACCACATCAGGGTCATCACGGCGGCAGGGCGGGGTGACTCAGAAGAGGTCTACCGGCTGGCCACCGCGATCAGCCCAGCGGGCACCTTTCCTTCCCACGTTCACGTGGCGCACTGGGTGATGATGGACCTGGTTGAAGCGGCAATCCGCACGGGTCGACAGGCCGAAGCCGCGGCCCACGTTGCTGCCGTACGCAACGCGAACTTTGCCGCAATATCCCCGCGGCTTGGCTTGCTCGCAAGCGCAGCCATAGCGATCGGTGCACCGGACGACCACGCCGTCGAGCTCTTCGACGAGGCGCTCGCGATGACCGGTGCCGACCATTGGCCGTTCGACCTCGGGCGCTTGGAGCTGGCCTACGGCGAACGTCTACGACGGCTCCGCGCCACGACCGAATCCAGGGTACATCTGATCGCGGCGCTTGAGACGTTCGAGCGCCTTGGCGCTCGCCCCTGGGCATTCCGAGCCGCAAATGAGCTTCGCGCCACCGGTCAAACCAAGCCACGCACTGGCGACTACGCCTGGGCGTCGCTTACAGCGCAGGAAAGGCAGATTGCCACGTTGGCCGCCGCCGGCCTGACGAACAAGCAGATCGCTAAGCAGCTCTTTCTCTCGCACCGGACAGTCGGCGGTCACTTGTACCGAGTTTTCCCAAAGCTTGGCATCGCCACACGGGCAGCGCTGAGCGATGCGCTTGCCGTCCTTCCCGACGAGCGGCTCGGTATCGGTGATGAGTAAGGGACGGCTCACCCAACTGAGAACGTGTTGGAGCTAACGCACATATCGGATCACATGCCACGGCGATCAGCGATGTCATCGCAAGCTAGCGCGAGGCGTCAAACAGGAAGGATCAGCGTGGTCGTAGCCGCACACCACGACGAATTGGTTGGAGCTAGCGGGAGAATCGGGCCGCTTCTTTGACGCACAGTTGCTTTGCGCAGAATCACTATTCGGTGTCTGTATACGAATCTGGCGACGGTTCTCCGATCCGCACCCTAGCGTTGGTGATGCTCGTGCACACACGCACAGTTCCAGAAGGGGTCGACGGGCTGGGGAGATGAGGCAAAGTCAGAGCAGCTGAAGTCCCCCCATCCGGAGGGACAGGATCTAACGGTTTCTAACAGTTATAACAAGATCAACAAACTCTAAAGGGAGCGGCTATAATGGACCCGTGCCCGGCAATCCGTTCACCCCGACCTTCGGCTCGTCGCCGCCGCTCCTAGCAGGGAGGCAGGACCTGATAGACGACTTTGGAGATGGTCTCGACAACGGACCGGGATCTCCCGAGCGGGCGGTGCTCTTCACGGGCGTACGGGGGATAGGCAAGACCGTGATGCTCAATGCTGTTGAGGACGCCGCGCGCGAGCGAGGTTGGGTCGTGATCTCTGAGACAGCGCTCCCCGGGATGCCCCATCGCCTCATCGCCGAGCACCTGCCCGCCCTGCTCGGCGAGATCGATCCGAAGACCAGGCGCCGACGTCTCAGCTCGCTGAGCGCCTCGACCCCAGTGGGGGGACTAGGTGTGGGATGGGAGAACCAGGACTCCCATGAGGTCGCCGCGGGCCTTCGCACTCAGATTCAGCAGGTGACCGATCTCCTCGCCAAAAACGGCACAGGTCTGCTCATCACCGTCGACGAGGTACATAGGGGAGAGGTCGACGCCATGCGCCTGCTAGGTGCCGAGATCCAGCACGCCTTTCGAGAAGAGCGCGAAGTCGCCTTTGCCGGAGCAGGGCTGCCTTCGGCCGTGAGTGACCTTTTGAGCGCGGACGGCGTTACGTTCCTGCGCCGTGCGGAACGACATTCGCTTGGAGCAGTCGAGGACCTCGACGAATTGTCATCGGCCATCCGTATTCCTATCGAGGAAAGGGGTAGGCGCATCGGAGCCGAAGCCTTGACGATTGCCACGGGCGCCACCGATGGCTACCCATTCCTGATCCAGCTGGTTGGTTACCACCTCTGGCGTCAGCATCCGACCCGGGTTCTCATCACCCAGGGCGATGTGGAAGCAGGCATCGTCGCGGCTACGAGACGCCTGGGAGCGCTCGTTCACGAGCCAAGCCTCGCGACCGTGTCGGATGTCGGGAAGACCTATCTCGTCGCAATGGCTGTGGATGAAGGACCTTCAAGAACAGGTGACATCGCCGACCGGATTGGGGTCGGCGCGAACTACGCGAGTGTCTACCGCCAACGACTACTCGAGGCCGAGCTGATCCGACCGGCCGGTTATGGCCGGGTGGACTTTACGCTGCCTTATTTGCGCCAGTACTTGCGGGAGCACGCCACCTCGCTGGTCCCGCCAGGTGGGAAAGGGGCATCGGCTAGGCGTATGGCTGCAAGGAAAGCGAAGGGTGTTTGATTCAGAGGTCGTCTTCGCTGAGCGGTCCTCGAACTCGCCGACGGGTCAGATTTCTTATTGGTCTGTACCCAGCCTGTACCCAGAGATACGACACATGGGGGACACTGGTGGCACTCAGTGACACACGATGGTGTATGAATTGCCGCAGGTCAGACGATGGAGACGCTGGTGGGAATGGGCCTGGTCTCGAGTGAGGCCACAGATTCCTAAACCGTGCGTCGTAGGTTCGAGTCCTACCGGGGGCGCTACATCGGACCAGGTAGAGGCGTTTTCCGTGAGGCATTCGCCTGCTCGGACTAGCTCCAGGCCGCGGTTAGGCCGCGGAAATTTTGCGTGGCCTCGCGGAACACCTCATCCATCCTTGCTGCAAGTGGGTCGACGTCGTCGGGGATCAGGTGCTGATAAACGCGTAACATCAATGGCCGGGTTCTTGCGCCCGAGCTTCGTTTGCACTCCATGACGTTGTCACCTCCCCAGATACGAGACGGCCACCCCGGTGTGTGCGGAAGGGGGGACCAGAGGTCAGCCGGAGTCGACCGTCAGGGTGAATGCCTGCTTCACGACATACTTAGTCGGGCCTGTTCCGAAGGTTGCCTTGATGGTCAGGTGGTAGGTGCCAGATGTCTTAGGCTTACCAGAGATAGTGGCAGTGCCGTCACCGTTGTCGGTAAAGGTGAGCTTCTGTGGCAGAGCACCCTTCTCGGTGATCGTCGGCACCGGCGTTCCGAACGTGATGAACGTGAACGAGAAGTGCTTATCGACGGTGGCCAGGTCACGCTCCATCTCGACTGCTCCAATGTCGCAGTTGGTTTTCTTGGGGCGAGGCACACCGCGCTGATCGGTACTTGAACAAAGCGTGATGCCGTTACCAGTCGCACTCGGTGGGATCTGGTCGAGCACGGGACTACCTATCGCCGGGGACTGAGTTTCGGTCGGACCCCCGTTGTTTCGTAGTGGACCCAGATGAGGCTTCAAACCTGACTTGCTGGTGGCAGAGTTGAACTTGCATGAGTGGTCGTCAGCCAGGTTGTAACCCTCATCCACGACGACTCCAGTTGCTCCACAGTCTCCACCCGATGGACTGTTGGCGAAGATCGTGGCTGCTGCGGTGACCTTGTTCCCGGATCCCGATGAGATGATGTCGCCTCCTCCTCCAGAAGTATTGGCGCTGTCACCGGAGAAGGTGCTGTCTGAGATGGTGACGGCGCCTTCCTGGTTGTTGATGCCACCGCCCGAGTGGCCTGCCTCGTTGTTAGACAAAGTGCTGTTTGAGACAGTGACGGAACCGCCTTCCACGTTGGATATCGCTCCACCAAAACCTGACGCAGCGTTTTCCGCGTCGTTGTTAGACAGCGTGCTGTCTGTGATGGACAGCGACCCGCCATCGTTGTAGATGCCTCCAGCCGTGCCTGATGCAGAGTTCCCCGACAGCGTGCTCGCGGTGATCGAGAGCGACCCGCCTTCGTTGTAGATGCCTCCAGCAGCACTTGCAGAGTTCCCCGACAGCGTGCTCGCGGTGATCGAGAGCGACCCGCCGTTGTTGTAGATGCCTCCAGCAGTGCCGGATGCAGAGTTCCCCGACAGCGTGCTGGCGGCGATCGTGAGTGTGCTGCCGCCGTTGTAGATGCCTCCTCCCGCAAGCCCAGTTGGTGATGACCCGTCCTCGATTGTGATCGCCGAAATGCTGACGGTAGTTGAGGCGACATAAAAATCTTCGACCGCGTTGCTCCCACTCACCACCAAGTCAGTCGCTCCCGGTCCATTGATGGTCAGGTTCTCGTTGATCCTGATGGTGCTTGCGAGGGTGATGGGGGAGCTAGGTGGGCAGGACACCGAGAACGTGATGGTGTCACCGGACGCCGCCGACGCGACCACGGCAGGTAGAGAACCCGATCCCGAGCCGTTGCAGTTGGTCACCACATCGGTTGCAGCAGCCGCTGCCTGGGTGGTCAGCGCGACCGTGGCGAAGCCTCCAATCGCGATCACCATCGAGGCGGCGGTGACCCTGAGGGCCGTGAACAGACGTGTGCCATCGGGCATGGGTCACTCCTACAACGAATTTTGAGCCATCAGCCTCCAACGCCAGCGCACCGTCGGGTAGAGCCATTAGTCCTCTTGGAAGAACAGCGAGGTCCAGCACGTCGCAAGTCCGCCTCAGTTGTCTTAATTGGCTGGTCGTGTGTGGCGTGTGGCTAAGAGCACTTGCTAGAGCGTGGTCCGAAGTGTTAGGCAGCTACCCCGTAGCCGGGTTGCCCACCCCTCCGTTTATGGGACGGAGATGGTTAGTCGACTTCCTCACCGGGGCCGCGGACTTGCGTAGTCCCGGCTCGGGGATGAGGGTACCGAGGGGCCGAACCACCGCGGAGGTGCTCCACGACTACCGGGCCGCGGTCGCCGCAGGTGACGCCGCGATTCGCGCCATCGGGGACCCGGATGCTCACCTCGCACGGCTGGTCAGCGGCAAGCGCATGACAATGCGTTGGCTTATCGTGCACATGACGTCCGAGACGGCGCGGCACGCCGGGCACGCCGACATCCTGCGCGAGCAGATCGACGGCACGACCGGGCCAGTAGCTGCCGCAGCCGTTGCCAACCTGGCCCGCAACGAGTGTCCACCGGCCCTCATGAGCGTCTATCCCGGCAAGATTCAGCGCGCCGCTTCACCACCAACTCGACACCTCGGTCGGTGATACGAGCGTCTCCGATATTCCCATGTCGATCCACCGGTCGGAACGGCGTCCCCTCTGTTAGCCCCGCAGCTTCGAATCATGCCCGTAAGCGCGGACCGGGTACGTCCTAGTGGCGACAACCCTGGTGGGACGCCCGGCAAGTCCGGTCATCGCCTTTAGGTGAATCCGAACCGGGGTATAGAGCAACCGCTTCCGATCAACGGCAGGGGTGATGATGCCAGTGTCTTCGGATCTCCACAGTGTCCGCCGGTGGAAACGAGGGTTCGTTGCCGCGTGGGTCGTCACTCTTCTGTCGGTCGGAGCGGCAGTGCCGGTGTACGCAAGTGTGCTACCTGGAACATCGGTCACGGCCAGTAGCGCCGAATTCATCCTGCACATCGAGGTCGATGGCGTTCCAGATACGGTGACCTGTACCCAGCTCACCGACACCTTCGTCGTTACCTCGGGAGAGAGCTCAAAGGCAACGATCCCACCCCCGACGGTCGACCACTGCACGGACTCCCTTGAGCCCGATGAGCCCGACGCCTACGTGAACCTGGATACCAACGATAAGAACGGCAACTGGAAGTTGGAGGCACCGGCCTTCGGATCGGGTGGCTGTCACAAGGACGTGTTCTTGGACTCAGATCCTAAGGGGCCACGGTCTCATCGGCGGTTCTGTCCGGTTGCAAAGGAATTTTGGCACCCTCTGGACCATTACTCCTAACGGGAAAGTACGATCCTTCCGATGGAACACTGACGCTTAAGAACACTCTGGTTACGATCAGGGGTAGCGGCTGCACCTTTGAATCGCCCGCCTCCCTCAGCGTCACGATCACCTTCACCCCCAATCTCGGTCCTCTTCCGCCTTTTGCCTCTTAAGTAGTGGTCATCCGACAAGACCTGACAGGTTGGTGCGCCGTGACCTCCAACCGCCGAACTGGTCACGGGTCAAGCGAAGCCTCACTCCAGTCGTGGTACGACTCACGCTCGGGTTACGAAAACGCACAATCGCCAACCTGAGGGCAAGGCTGACGGGAGAGACCGCTCAATAGCATCCGCTAAGTGGCGATCCCGCTCCTCCCCAGCAGCTGATGTAATGGCTCTATAGGCCGACAGCCGACGCAGCGTTCTCGTGGAACAGGTTCCCCTCGCGGATGTACCACCTCAGCCGCGCTCAGCTATCCGACATCTTGCTGAACACCCGATGTCCGACGAGACTTGGGACCATGCCCGACGTGTCTTCGATTGTTTTGTTCAGCGCGCAGCCAGACCGCACCATCGCCTTCTATCGGTCCGTGGGCATCGAGTTCGCGTATGAGGACCACGGCGACGGCCTGCTGCATGCCGCAGCCGACGTCGGCGATGTTCATGTGGCGGTGTTCTCCGCGCTCGAAGGGGGCGTGGCTCCCGGCTGGCGGGCGGGTGGGAGCACCTTCTTTGGGTTCTATGTCGACTCCTTGGAAGAGACGCTCGCCATGATGAGCCAAATGGGAGCTACGGTCCTCGTCGGTCACCAGATCCGTGAGTGGGGATGCCGCGTCGTGGTCGAGGACCCCGATGGCAGGGCGGTCGAGGTCAGCCAACGTGGGCACTGCGGTGCCGTGGACACCGCCTGAGAGGTCGGTCGTTATCGTCTTTCCGGTCGCGGTGGCGAACAGAGGGCCTGACACTCGATCCCCGACGTAGGGCAGAGGGTCGGTATTCTCCGAATTCACTAAGGATCCCAGAGACTCATGCCGCCTCGTTGGGCTTCTGTTGTTGTCACGCGGCTCGCGTCCTGTCGACCATCAGAATCATGAAGTCGTCAAGCGACCGAGCCGGAGAGGAAGGTGTGAACTACGGCGACTGGGAGTATGCCTTGTGGCGTAGGCACCTCTTCATGGGTATCGGGTCGTTCACCCTCGGTGCTGTTCTCCTCTTTGGATACCTCATTCTGACTCCGAATGGACCTCATCGGGGGGTGCTCTTCGCAGTCGACGCGAGCGGGATCGCGTGCTGGCTAGGTTTGTTCATTCCGCTTGGGATCTCGGCTCTGAAGACGAAGAGGAGGGAAACCTTCTTCTTCATCTGGTCAGTAACCACGCTTGTGTTCATCGCAGTAGGGGCGTGGCTCGACGGTGGGATAGAAAGCCCAATCTCGGCTCTGCTCGTCCTGCCGGTCCTCTTTGGCGCATTGACCTATGCACTGGCGACAGTCATTGCTCTTGCCGCAGTGGCAGATGCGTTCTTTGTTGTCGTGGCCCTAACAGGTCCGATCGCGAGCGCGCCCAGAGTGATTATGGCAGGCGTGGCGCTCGCCATGGTCGGGGTCATCGGTGTCATGGCCACGATCAACCGGACGGCGCAACACCGCGACGTACAGAGGCTGACAAATCGGCTTCGGAAGATGGCGACGCGCGACGGACTGACCGGTTGTCTCAACTACCAGGCATTCGAAGAGGTGCTTGCGAGCGAGACGGCACGGGCACACAGGTATGGTCGACCGTTCAGTGTCGTCATGATGGACCTCGATTCTTTCAAGGAGATCAACGATGCTCACGGTCACGCCACCGGTGACGCGACGCTCCGAGGCATAGCAAAGGCACTCCTTACGGCAGCTCGTACAACTGACATGATCGGTCGCCTCGGTGGTGACGAGTTCGCGGCGCTGTTACCGGAGACAAACACAGATCAGGCGCTTCATGTGGCTGAGAGGCTCCAATCGCACGCTCGCTTGGCAGACACCCCGGTCAGAGTCAGCTTGAGCATGGGCGTGGCGACCTGGTCCGGTCCTCACGAAGATCCGGACGACATCATCCACCGCGCCGACCAAGCCCTCTATTCCGCAAAGCACCTTGGACGCGATCAGCTGGTCGTCTGGGAGACTGAGTCCCCCTCAGATCGGGTTGTCAACAGCTCATCGACGTCCCGTGGCGCCGACCACGTCCCCGACGCTCACCTCGAGATTGCCAATGGCTGATCACGCGGTTGCCTAGACGGTGCCGGTTGCAGGTGAGAAGGCGATATCGCTGGTTGTACTGAACCCTGGCAGACGGAGCGGACGATCTTCACGGCCGAACGGATCGTGCTCGGGTTGCCGATTCCTGTTCGTCAGGATGTACTCATTTGCGGCGGACCGACGTCTCGTTCAGCGCCACAGCCCCGCGGATGAGAGCTTTGAAGGCCTTTTCATCGATCTTCTCGCCTTCCTGGAAATCGATGGCGCGGCGCATGTTTCCATCGAGGCTCGAGTTGAACAGGCGCGAAGGATCCTTTAAGGAAGCGCCCTTGGCGAAGGTCACCTTCACATGGGCCTTGTAAACCTCGCCCGTGCAAATGATGCCGTCGTGATACCACGTCGGAACACCCTCGGGATTGCCGGGCTTTACCCACTTCCGTTCCTCGACGACTTGCGGATCGGCCTGCTTGATCAACGTGCGAATCCGAGAGAGCGTCACGTCGCGCCAATCGTTCGATTTCATGCCGCTCGCCTCACCCTTCGGTGAACTGATCTTGGTCATGTCGTAGATCGCCCTCCGTTGATTTCATGACGTGCCTAATCTTTTCTGACAAGGAACACACTTTGCATCGCTGCTCACCTCGGTGCTTGCATCTCCAGAAGAGCAACAATAGATGCGAGTGCACCTCAGCCTGACGTGGCCTCCCACGCGAATCCGTCCGGGTCGGTGAAGGGCCCGGCATCGCTGCCGATGACGATACGGTGCGAGCCGGTGCCGTCAGGCGAAACGCGGGCATCCTTGGCCAGGGCACGGCGCCCGTAGAACGCCAACTTGACGTGCGACGTCGTCGCGGCGAACTCGACGTATTTGCGGCCGAAACTCCTCTTCACCGCGAGACCCCGGTCGACATAGAACCGCTTGCTGGCGATGACGTCGGCGACTCCCAATAGGAGCACGATGTCATTGATCTGCCGAGTGGCCGGTCCGGCGTCCTTCTTCAATGACGTCGCGACCTTCCAGATCGTCCCGTCCGGTGCAGACAAGACGCCGCCGTATCCCCAGAGACTCTTCATGGCGGTCTTGATAGGTGTCGCGCCGGAGTCGCGGGATCGGCACTCATCGGTCCTGAAGGAGCCCGAGGACGTTGCCATCGGGGTCGGTGACGGTGGCCACCAGGCGGCCGCCACCGACGTCACGCACGGGATCCTTCACGGTCGCACCCGCAGCGGTGACCTCTGACAGCTTCGCCTCGATGTCCGGCACGTGCCAGTAAGCCACAGGGGAGGTCATGGCCTCGGGACCGCCGCTCGGCACGAGCCCGATGTGTTGGCCTTCGGCCTCGAAGCCGACGTAGTAGGACGCCTCGTGCTGCGGCGGGACGCCGAGCAGGGCGGCGTAGACCGGCGTGGCCTTCGCCAGGTCGGATACGGGATGCAGCACGGTCTTGATGCCTTGGGTGCACGAGTCGGTCATGGTCGCTCCTCAGGTCGTGAATCAGATTCGATAGTTGGACTCTCGTTTCGAGAGTACTACTATCACGAACATGGATCCGGATGTCAAGTCCCCTCGCCCGTATCAGGGCGCCGCCCGCCAAGCGCGAACCCGCCGCACGACGGCGGCCGTCGTCGAGGCGGCCCTGAGCCTCTTCGTCGAGCGCGGCTATGCGGCCACGACGATCGAGTCGATCAGCGATCTCTCCGATACTCCGCAGGCGACGGTATACCGGTTGTTCTCTTCGAAGCTCGGAATCCTGAAGGCCGTGATCGACGTCTCCGTCGGAGGTGACGACCAGGCGGTTGCAATGGCGGACCGCCCAGAGGTTCGTGCTCTCCTGTCAGACGAGGACCCGAAGAAGCAGCTCGCCGGTTTTGCTTCGCTGCTTCGCGACGTGATGGCCCGCGTTGGGCCGGTTCATCGCATCCTCGCCGACGCGGCCAGGTCCGACGAGGACGCCGCTTCGCTGCTCGCCGAGATCGCTCGACAACGTCACGAAGGCCAGCGCCGTATCGCGCGCTCACTCGCTCGATCGGGCGCGCTGCGGCCGGGGCTGCGAGAGAGCGACGCCGCCGACATCGTTCACGCCCTCGCCTCTCCCGAGGTGTATGGCTTGCTCGTCTTCGACCGGGGCTGGAGTGGGCAGCGCTACGACAAGTGGTTGAGATCGATCCTCATTGACCAGCTTCTCCCATAGAGCGCTCAGGCGCAGCGCATGGCGGGTGTTGACGCGATCTTTTAACGCGTCGTCGGCTACCGCCCACCAACGTACGCATCCCATGCGGGCAGGGAAGTGCGCAGGTGGTTCTCGAGCAGCGTCCGAAAGCGATGGGGGCTGATATCGCTTTGCTCGGCACCGATGAGGCGAAGATTCGGGGTCAAGCTTGATACTGGATCGGCGGTCCAACGACCGGGACTGGACTCCTGGTCGTTCAGCTGCTCGGCCAGGCCAGTCAGATCAACCCTAGGCCTCGGTCGTCTGGACCGGTACTGCACCCAGGTCTCGTAGCGGTAGGTGAACTCGTAGTTCTGGTCGCGCACTACCACCACCGCAAAGCGGTCAGTGGCGTTGTAGACGGCCATCGGATGTAGGCCGGCGACCCACTGACCTCCAAATCGATGGCCTCCGGCCGGGGCGCGCTCTCGGGAACCGTTACCACGGCCAGGTCGATGTCGGCAACCTCTTCTATGGCGGCCTCGCCTGATGAAAGAACCGCTTCACTGGCCCCGAGCGTGGCGTCTTCCTCGGCCCACAGAGCCCGATACCGCTCCGGATGGTCGCACAGCTCGTCGAACCGTCCGAGCAGCTCCGTGTACAGCTGTTGCGGTCAACTCGCCATAGTCGGCTGACAACTGCCCGAGGGGGCTTCGCTCTGGCGTGGCGTAGGCCGACAGCGCCATCGAGATCCGTGCGGCGTCTCGCCTGTCGAAGGTGGCGATGTCCCCGGCGCGTGCAATGTCTATGAGCAAGCCCTGGCGGGCGAGCGCGCGATCCGGATGGACAAGGGCATACAGCGAGACCAGACCGTCTTGGTCGAAGTGGTTGTTCGACACTGCAGTGGCCGACTCGTGAGGGTCATAAGCGTCCAGGTAGGCGAATGCCATCTGAGCCGAAAGGTCGGCTGCGAACCGGAGTGGGCTGACGATGCCCGGCCAGTGCGACAGGCAGAGCACGGTCCCATCCGCTGGTGAGCCGTCCACGACGACGTTGGGCCTTCCGTCGAGCTCTTCGTAGGGAACGAAGCCGAGGCGAGGAGATCGGCTCTCGACTGCGTCGGCGGTGCCCTCACTGGACCAGCTCATCTGCTCACTCCGCTTGTCGAGGGACTCCCGTCGCACGATAAGAGCTCGAAGGTGTAGCGGAGGCTGCCTCGAGCGCGTGCTTGCAGGATCCGGTACCCGATGTTGCTCAAGGTGTGATCGCGATTCCGCCGGGAGCGTTGGCTTGAACGTCCGGGAGGATCTCCACCCAGGTCCTGCCCGGGGCGAGGCCCACTGCCTTTCCAGAGGCATCGGTGAAGGTCGGTCCGTCGAGCACGCTACTCCGGTGCCAGGTCACCCTGACTGAGGTGCCGTCTCGAAGAACGTATCCTGGGCCGCTTCCGAGCAGGTCGCTCTCGATGTCGCCGCTTCCTCCTTCGCTTTCGGCGTAGGGGCCAATCTGGTAGTGGACTATCTCGACCACGATGTTCGTCGTCGAGACCTGCTGGTTTGTCAGTGCGTCAATGTCGGGCGACCCGGAGTAAGTGTGGAGCCACATCCCTGTATGCGCATCCCAATCCCATACGACATCGGTACCGGCAGAGAAATTGATGGCAATTGAGCTAGCGGGAGTTGCCGCCTTCGACGGCGCACCGCTGAAGTCGAAGATCGGGGATGGCGCAGTCGTCTCGTTCTTGAAGAGCTCATAAAGCCCGGCCGTGCTCGTGTAGAGGTTGTCGGGTGGGAGGCGGGAGGTGATACGGACGCCGGCGGCGTCGGCAGGCGGATCGAGCAGGTCGGCTCCAGAGAGCTCCTTGTCGGACGCTACGGCGTCGAGATTTGGGTTGATGCCACCGGCAAATGCGAGGATCGATTTGCCGAACTCCGGAGAGATCATGTGGTAGTCGACCCAGCGCACCGACCGGATCGGACCAATCGAGCTCGCATCGTTGCACTGATAGACGGCGACGTAACGCATGATGAAGCCCTCGGCCGGCGTGTCGTAGACGACGTCTGCCTCGTTGAGACCGCTCTGAGGTCGCGCCCCTTCAGGCTCGTTCCCAATCTTCACCAGCAGTGCCGGTCGGCGCGGAACTTTGCCTCCAGGAGCCGGGAGATCGGTGAGCGGACAACGGTTTGACGCGACTGGTGGGGCGGCCGAGCGCCTTGGCGAAGGATTGGAGTGGACAACCACCACGGCGACGACCGCTGCGATCAGCACGACGATCACGGTGACGAACAACATGAGGCGCCGGCGATTCCATGGCGAACGAGAGCGAGGGGCGTGTCGCGGACGATTTCCGGTCTGATCCCCAGTTGCAGGCATTTCGACAAGGTAGTGGCCGGCCCCGAAGTGGTGGGATCAGGGAAGTTGCGAACCTCCCGTATGACTCTAAGTGGGCAAGAGGAACGGCGAGGTGGTGGTGAGAGTGCCGTTTCCGGCTGTCGGAGATACCAGCGCTCTCCGCCCGCGATGACTTTCGTCTACTCGCTCCGTCCACCCTGGGTGAGCTTTCTCGAACGCGAGGTGGGCGACACAACAGGAGGAGCATCGCAATGACGAATGATTGCAAGCCAGTCGAGGTGTCCAGGAGGATCGAAGCTCCCGCGGCCCGGGTCTTTGAGATCCTCGCCGACCCACGAAGGCACGTCGAGTTCGACGGGTCGGACATGCTCCGGGGCTCCTTGTCGAAAGACCGCATCACCGGTGTCGGCGACATCTTCTCCATGAAGATGTACTTCGAGCCCCTCGGTGACTACGTGATGCTCAACCATGTTGTCGAGTACGAGCCCGATCGGCGTCTCGGCTGGGAGCCCGCTCCCGGCGACCCCGCCTCCGCCCAGGACGGTGATTTCACCGTGGGCGTCCCTGCGGGCCATAGATGGAGCTACCGCCTGACACCCGACGGCTCGAATGCCACGGTCGTGACCGAGATCTACGACTGCGCCGCCGCTCCAGAGCAACTCCGTCAGGCGGTGAGCAACGGCGAAACCTGGATCGACAGCATGGAGGCGAGCCTGGTTCAACTTGATGTGCTCTGCCGCGAGTCGCGCGATCAGGAGGACGGGTAAAGGCTGCTCGCAGGTTTCCGCAGGCGCCAGATTTCCTCAGATGGCCACTGCTTCGCCCATTCACTCGGTACGTAGTCGTAGCGAGGGTGGTCTTCGGCTGTTTCCGGAGCGAAGACTTCGATGAAATCGAGTAGCTCGAACCCGCTTCGCTGCAGCTCGTGCAGCATGTCACTGGTCCCGGGGTGAAACTCGACACCAGGGTCATCGTCGGACCACTCGAGCCGATGGAGCGATCGTTGCGGGCGCTGCAGCGATGGCTGGACTTTGCCCTGGTCGGGACAGCACAAGATGCTGATCGTCGAGTTGCGCATGAACACGAGCTCCCCGCCGGGCCGCAAGAGCCGTGCCGCTTCGGGAATCCACAGAAGCGGATCGCACCAAATGGACGCGCCATACTCTGACAATGCCAGGTCGAATTGGGCATCGCCCATAGGAACGGACTCCGCGTTGGCTTCGAGAAGTTCCAAGCGAAGCGAATACTCGGCGATCAGTCGCTGAGCCGTCTTGAGCTGCGCAGGAGTCACGTCGACTCCAACCACTCGACGAGCACCCCTCTTCTTCAACCACGCTCCAAAGTACGCAGTTCCGCATCCGAGCTCGATTACGTCTTTGCCTTTCACGTCCGGCAGGATTCCCAGCTGCGATTCGGGCGTGCCCCAGACCCCCCACGTGATTTCATCTTGGGCCCATGCGACGTCGGCTCTGGAGTCGTTGTAATCGCTGTTCGCTTTCGTCCACGCATCGCGGTTGATTCGAACGTAATCAGGAGTTTCGCTCATGGCGAGTGTCACAGTAGCGAAACAGGGAAGCTCTCAGCCGGAATCGCCAGAGCCCTCTTGGCGCAGCTGACGATTGTGTTCGATTGTCTCCGCCATGCCATGGTGGGGCCAAGGATTCATCTCCGCCTCATGAACCTCTTCCTGCGTCGGCGGGCCTCCGGCTGGGAAGTGCGGCTCGGCGTTCGCGATCGGGTCGCGCATGCCTGACAACAGCTGGGCTTCGCGTTCGGAATCGTCAACCTGCCTGGCCGAGCGCGAGGCCAACGCAGAGTCGATCACTGAAGCCCCCGCGCCACCTTCCCACAGGTCCACGTCGGCCCGGCGACGCCACCGCATCTCGTGCCCGAGCGCCCGCTGCCCTTCGGCGACTTCGCTCACGACAGCCTGCTGCACAGGCGTTAGTGGAGCGTCGTCATCGGCTCCGCCGATCGGTGGTGCAACCTCGGGAGCCTGAGATGGCAGTCCCCAACCTGGGGCGTCGTCCGCTTCGCCGTACGGAGTAGCGCCGTCCGGGCCCTCTACGCTCGTCATTGATCCTCCTCAGGTCGGACCTGCACCGCAAGGACAGTTAGACTCTCGTCGGCGCGCCGGGAAGTCTGGTCGGCACAACGATCTGAAAATTCGAGGTGCATGTGGCGAGACGTGCCTGGCCTTCCGGCTACACGCACAACAACGACGGTGGGCCCCAGCGCCTCCCCAACTGGCGGCGCGAGGAGCTGCTGACCACGCTCTGGCTCGTTCCCACGGCCCTTGTCGGCGCGGCCGTGCTGCTGTTCGTGGTCACCTACGAGCTGGACCTGGCAGCGAGTCACCACCATTTGGGATTGCCGACCTGGATTCACACCCTGAGCCCGAGCGACGCCCGCCAGGTGCTGTCGGCAGTTGCGGCAGCCGTGATCACCGTCGTGGGTGTCGTCTTTTCCATAACCATCCTTGCGCTCACGCTCGCGTCGCAGCAGTTCGGTCCGCGGATGATGCGCAACTTCGTCCGCGACGTCGGCAACCAGGTGACTCTGGGCGTCTGGGTCGCGACATTTGTCTACGCGGTTCTCACGCTCGGGTCGATCTCTGAAACCGCGCATCAGACGTTCGTACCCTATATCTCGATCACCGTGACCGAGCTTCTGCTCATGGCTGACGTGGTGGTGCTTATCTACTTCATCCATCACATAGCAAAGTCGATTCAGTTGCCGGAGGTCGTCGCGAACATCGCTTCCGACTTGACCCGCGCCATCGATGCCGAATTCCCGGTCGACGCCCCAATCCCGGAAGATCCGTTTCCCGAGCTGGAGCCCGTGACTCCTACGCCGGTGGTGCGCTCGGTGCTGCCCGATCCCGCGGCTCGACCCCTTCCTCAGCTACTTGATTCGCTTGCCTCAGAGGGCGCCACGGTTATTGCCGGGGAAAGCGGCTACCTCCAGTTCGTGGGCTACCAACAACTCGTCGACATCGCCGAGCGTGCGGGGGCGGTCATCCGGCTCACGTATCGGCCTGGGCACTTCATTGTTGCCGGCCGGCCACTAGCTCTGGTCTGGCCTCCAAAGGCCGCGAACCAGGTCGGGGAGGCACTTGCCCGTAGTCACCTGACAGGACCCCACCGCACGCTGATTCAGGACCCGGTATTCGCCATCGACCAGTTGGTGGAGATCGCGATCAGAGCGCTGTCTCCTGCTGTCAACGACACGTTCACGGCCCTCACCTGCATCGACTGGCTGTCGGCGGGGCTCTGCCGGATCTCGACGCGCACACTCGCCGAAGGTGTCTACCGCGACCGCCTTGGGCGAGTTCGCCTGATCGAGATCGATCCCTCGTATTCACGAATGGTGAACCGAGCCACCGACAAGATCCGCCAAGCCTCCCGTGGTATGCCGGCGGTCGTGATCCGACTGATGGACTCTCTGGCTCATGTGGTCGAGTACACCACGAGCGCAGACCAGCGAGCAGTGCTGATGCGTCAGGCCGAAATGATTCTGCGTGCAGCCGAGCAGGACATCCAAGAGCCGAACGATCTTGCCCAGGTTCGCGAACGGTTCGCATCCCTGGTCGCGGTCTCAGAAGAACGGCAGGCTACAGAGACCGCCGCTTCACAGCCGTCACCTCTACCTAAATGATCCGAGGTTGAGAACTCGGCCCTCGTGTCTTGCTGTTCGCAGGCGCAGAGGATCGAGTGATCTCGGTTCGGGTCTAGTTGACCGACCCTGGCATGGTCACATATGTCCAGCCGCCCATGTTCGGGCTCTTCTGCAGCGTCGCGGTGAACTTCTTGTCCAATTTGTTCATTTGACGTGATCCCCGATGGTGACGCCGCTCATATCCTGCCGAGCTCCTCGGCTGCCTCGTGAAGGCCGGCACGGAAGTCGGGGTGAGCGACGTCCGCCAGTGCCCGAGCACGTTCCCTCACGGTGAGTCCCCTCAGGTCGGCTGCACCGTATTCGGTCACGACGACGCCGGTGTGATGGCGCGGGGTTGAGACGACCGCGCCTGCGGGAAGCTCAGGAAGAATCCGCGAATGCACCTCGTCGCCGACGCTCACCGTCGAGTGGAGGCAGATCAGTGAATGTGCGTCGAGACTGAGATCGGCACCCGAAACGAAATCCTCGTGGCCTCCGACCCCGGAGATCTGCTTTCCGTCGATATTGTCCGCGACCACCTGTCCGTAGAGGTCGAGGCACATCGCGCCGTTCACCGAGACGAGCTTGCGGTTGCTTCCGATGACTGTTGGGTCGTTCACGACGTTGACGGGCAGGAAGGCCACCGCCGGGTTGTCATCGAGCCAGCTGTAGAGATCAGAGGAGCCCAGCGCGAACGTCGTAACCGACACGCCATCGAAAACGCCCTTTGCAGAGTTCGTCACCTTGCCGGCCAGATGCAGACGCATCAGGCCGGTGGTGAACATCTCGGAGTGCACCCCGTAGTCCCCCCCTGTGCCGTCGGCCAGTGTCGTCGCAACTATGTTCGGTATCGCACCGATTCCTGTCTGCAGTGTGCTGCCGTCGGTCACGAATTCGAGTGCATGGCCCGCGATCGCCACGTCCTGATCCGACGGCACTGGGTCTTCGAGGACATAGGGACTGCCCCGCGCTTCGACGAGCACGTCGATCAGTTCCAACGGAATGGTGTTGTCATATCCGGGAGGAAGGCTGTGGGTCCTGGGTAGATGCGGATTGACCTCGACGAGGAGGACGCGGTCGGGGTCGCTTCCCGCCCGGATCAGTTCGTCGCCGCGTCGCGCCCAAGTGAAGTGACAGGTTCACCCGGCCGTCAGCATCAGGCGGCGCGGCCTGAGCAGTCATTATCCGTGGAGCGAACCGGGCGAGGATAGGGGCGAACTGCCTGAAACCACCTGGCACGAGCTCGATCTCTTGACCCTCAGCTAGCAGGACCCGCTCTGCAGGACCGAAGAAGCCGGACCTGTAGGACACACCGGGCCTGGTGAACACCGTGTAATACCCGAGAAGCAGTGCCCCGCCCATCACCAAGTGCTCCCAATCATCTCGTTCTCCGAGAGCAGTCAGGAATGCGTCGGGGTTCCCGGGCCCGAGCCCGAAGCCGATCGTGTCGCTTGGTCGGACTAGAGCCGCAGCCTCTTCAGGTGAGCATCTCATTGTCACCGGGTGCCGCCCTTCAGACGACGGGTCCGCGGGCTCCGTCCCAGAACTCGAGCTGGGCCCGAACAGTGCGTTCCAATTCAGTGTCGTCGAGCTGCTTTCGCAACGCTCCGAGCAGCTCCGCATCGTCGCCGACCAGACGCCTGAGCGGCGCCGACGGATCGTTCGCAACTTCGTACACGGCGTCTGCGACCCGGGCGGGGTCGGCCGGCCGCGCATCGCGTCCGGGAACTTTCGCATACGCAAGCTCCCACCGAGCCATCAGGTCTGCGTAGCTGGTCCCGGTCACATCGCGACGATTGACGGAGAACGCGGTGCCGAATCCGCCGGGCTCGATCAAGTGGACGCGCACACCGAAAGGAGCGAGCTCGAAGTGCATCGCTTCGCTGACCGCCTCGAGGGCGCACTTCGTAGCGGAATACATCCCTCCGAAAGGAGGTGTGATGACTGCGGCGAGCGACGATATGTTCACGACGACTCCGGACCTCTGTGCCCGCATGGACGGTAAGACGGCCCTGGTCACTCGAAGTGCGCCGAAGAAGTTGGTCTCGAAGAGGTCTTTTGCCTGGGAGTCGCTCGTGTCCTCGACAGCGCCGTGCATGCCTACGCCCGCATTGTTCACTAGCACGTCGATCCGGCCGTGGTCATCGAGGACCTTCCTGATCGCGGCGTCGACCGAATCGTCACTCACCACGTCGAGCGTCGCGACATTCGCGCCTCGGAGCTCCGCAGGTGCTCGTGAGGGATCTCGCATGCTGGCGACGACCGTATCGCCAGCTGCCACGAATCGCTGCGCGATCAGCAGCCCGAAACCGGTGCTACACCCGGTGACGAAAACGATCATTCGCTCGTTCCCGGTGGCGTCACGACAGGCAAAATGAAGCGTTCCACGGCCTTTGCGAATCCTTCGTTCTCGTTGGTGTCAGTGACCCTGCGCGCCGCACGTTTCACTTCGGGCGATGCGTTTCCCATTGCGATGCTCAGCCCGGAGTGCGCGAACATCAAAACGTCGTTCGGCATGTCTCCGATCGTGGCGATCTCCTCGGACGAGATGCCGTACTTCTTCGCCAGATATCTGGCCACCCATCCCTTGTTGGCGTCTGGATGGGTTATGTCTAGGTAATAGGGCTGGGACGCGGCAGCGGTGACATGGTCGCCGAACCGGTCGTGTGTGGCATCGGTAGCTTTTGCGATGGCATCGTGATCGTCGCTCACCCCTACTATCTTGACCACGTCGTCTGTCAGGCCGTCGAGCCCGGTCATGAGGGTCGGCTCGAACTTGACCGTCCATGCCTCGCGTTCGACGTGCGGCCCCTTCAGGGCAGGGACGTACCATTCCGCTCCTCTGTAGATCCAGGTGCTCAACTGAAACGCCTGCAGCAGATCGGCGATCGGGGCGACGAGGGCGGTCGGCACGCATTGCTGCTCGATCACCGACATGTCCCGGTCGACGAGGAGCCCCCCGTTGAATGCCGCGATCGGAGTCCTGATGTCGAGCGGTTCTACGAGCATGGACATGCCACGAGGCGGGCGACCACTGGTGATGGCGAACAGAATGTTCTTCTCGGCGAGGCTCTTAACAGCGGCGACGGCACGATCAGTCAGGATCTTGTCCTGGGTGACGAGAGTGCCGTCCACGTCGGCGAGCATCAGGCGTGTGCCCTGTGGCGTCATGTGTTCGGGTCCCTTCCTGGGTCCACGCCGGTGATCCGCTCCTCGGCCACGACGGTCAGGAGTGGTCGGGCAGGTGCCACGAGTAAGGAGCGGTGACGTGGCGGATCGAGTCCGGTCCCCAGGATCCCTTTGGATAGGGCTCGAGGTCAGGGGGGTCCTCGAGCACCGGCGTGGAGATCTCCCAGAGTCGCTCTATCCCGTCGGAGCTCGTGAAAAGTGCCTGGTCTCCGAGCATCGCGTCGAGGATCAGACGCTCGTAGCCCTCGAGGTCGTTGTTGATCCGGAACGAATCCTGGTAGCGGAACACCATCGTCGCCTCGCCAAGGCGCATCTCGGGTCCCGGCTCCTTGGCGAGGAATTTTTGCGAGATCGACCCCGGATCACTGAAGTCGATGATCAGCTCGTTCACTCTCGACGCTGAGCGGGTACGTAAAGGGAACATCCGGAGCGTCGGTTCGTGAAAGCCGATGGTCACGATCTGGTGGCTCTGGGCGAGCGATTTGCCGGTCCTCAGAAAGAACGGGACGCCTTCCCACCGCCAGTTGTCTATCTCGGTGCGGAGCGCCACGAAGGTCTCGGTCTCCGAGTCGGGAGCCACCCCCTGCTCCGAGCGGTATCCCTCGTACTGGCCGCGGACGACGTGCGTGAGGTCGATGGGCTTCATCGAATCGAAGACCTTGTCCTTCTCGATCCGTAGCGACTTGGCCGAGAAGGATGTCGGGGGCTCCATGGCGATGAAGCCGATCACCTGGAACAGGTGGGTCACGACCATGTCGCGAAACGCGCCGGTCCCTTCGTAGAACTGTGCGCGCCCCTCGATCGACAGGGTCTCGGGAACGTCGACCTGGACATAGCTGACGTGCTCGCGGTTCCAGACCGGCTCGAAGAGCCCGTTCGCGAAGCGCAACGCCAGGATGTTGTCGACCGACTCCTTGCCGAGGAAATGGTCGATCCGGAATATCTGCGATTCGTCGAAGACCGCGTGGATCGACCTGTCGAGCTCCTTCGCCGAACTCAGGTCGTGACCGAAAGGCTTCTCGATGATCACCTTTGAGCCTTCCGCCAACCCGGAAGAGCCGAGCATCGCGACGACGGACTCGAACGCCGAGGGGGGGATAGCCAGGTGAAACAGCCGCCCGGGGTTCCCGCCGATGTCGGTCTCGGCTTCGTGGACCGCGGTAACCAGAGGAGACGTGTCCCCCGGATCGGAGGCAGCGAACGACAGAGCGCTCTCGAACGTCTTCCACACGTTTCCCTTGGGTTTCGCGATCCCGAACTCGGCGACAGCGTCGTGGGCGTGTTCTTTGAACTCGTCGTTCGACATGGCGAATTGGGCAGGTGCGGTGCCGACGATCCGGTAATGCTCCGGGAGCAGACGCGCCGACGCCAGGTGGAACAAACCCGGGAGGAGCTTGCGCTTCGCGAGGTCGCCAGTCGCGCCGAAAAGGACGATCACGTGATCGTCCGGGGTGCGGAGGACGCCGTGGGTGCTGCTGAACGACGGAGCGACACTCAACTCGAACTACCTCACTTTCAGCGAGTCGTTCTGCGCTGTCGGTCTCATATGGTTGCGGTTCGGGGACGCCGTGGCCCATTCTGGGTGGTAATGGCACCGGATCTGGACCACGAGAAGCTCCTTGCTGCTGAGGCTGCGGCCGCATTGGTGGAAGACGGAATGTCCGTCGGGCTCGGGACCGGCTCCACGGTGGCGCACCTTCTTCCGGCCCTCGCAGGGCGCAGACTGTCGATCCGGTGCGTGGCGACCTCACCCCGCACGGAGCATGCGGCCGGCGAGCTCGGGATAACGGTCGAGCCCTTCGTCACCGGACATCTCGACATTGCGATCGACGGCGCGGACCAGATCAGTCCGCAGAGATGGCTCGTCAAAGGCGGTGGCGCCGCGCATACGCGCGAGAAGCTCGTCGCAGTGACCGCAGAACGGTTCGTCGTGATAGCGGACTCGTCCAAGTTGGTCGGATCGCTGCATTCGCCAATTCCACTGGAGCTGCTGGCTTTCGGACTCCAGTCCACGCTCGAGCGGTTGGGCGACGTGCGCAGGCGCGACGTCCCGGCAAGTCCCGACGGGGGTGTGATAGCCGACTGGGTCGGTGACGTCGGAGATCCGGCGCGTCTCGCGCTTCTGTTCGAGTCCACGCCCGGAGTCGTCGAACATGGACTGTTCCCGCCCGAGATGGTCTCGACGATCCTGATCGGTCGCGGAGAGTCGGTAGAGAGGGTAGACGTCAGGTCCGGTTGATCGGCTTCAAGCGGAACCCTGGTGTCGGGTCTCAGGCGGGTGGCCACAGATCCTCCGGTATCGGATCTCAGCTGGCTGACTGGTCGGCGAGGATGACCGATCGCCTTGCTTCGACCCGCCCGGCCGGGATCGACCTGTCACCCTTCAACAGCAGGGCGAGCGGCGCTTTTTTGTCCTCGCCTGTGATGAGCCAGAGCACTTCGTCCGCCCTGCTCAGGCCCGGATAGGTCAACGTCATGCGTTCGTGTCCCTGATAGGGACGGGTGACCGCCACGGGCCTGTCGGTGACTTCGAGCACCGGGTCGCCCGGGACGAGTGAAGCGGTGTGCCCGTCCGGGCCGAGACCGAGATGGACGAGATCGAAGCGGGAGGGAAGCTCGTTTGCATAGCGCGACGCTGCGGCCTCGAGATCTGGGTCGTTCACCGGCATCGGAGTGATCGTTGCCGGGGCGTCACCGAGGCTGGTGCGCAAGTTGGTGAGATTACGGTCCGGATCGCCGTCGGGCGCGACGCGCTCGTCGACCTGGAATATCTCCACCGAGGTCCACGGCACATCCTCGTTCGCGAGCTCAGCGAACATGGCCCAGGGAGTGTGCCCTCCGCTCACGGCAAAGTTGAACGTCCCGTGATCGGCCACCGCCTGCCGTGCCGCACCCGCGACCATCCGCGCGGCGTACCTGGCGACGTCCGAAGCATCCGGCAGTGTGATCAGCTCGTGATTCACGGCGAACGGTTCTAGCTCTTCTTCTCTGCGTGGCCGCCGAACTCAGAGCGCATCGCGGACAGGATTTTGTCGGAGAAGTCGCCGTTCCCGCGGGACTCGAAGCGCTCGTACAGTGCAGCTGTGATCACCGACGCCGGGACGCCTGTGTCGATCGCCGCCTCTACCGTCCAACGGCCCTCTCCGGAATCCGAGACGCGCCCAGCGAACTCGTCTAGGTCGGGCGACCGGGCGAAGGCGTCCGCGGTGAGGTCGACCAGCCACGACCCGACGACGGATCCCCTGCGCCAGACCTCGGCGACCTCGGCGACGTCGATCTCGTACTGGTAGGCCCCCGGGTCGCGGAGTGGGGTGGTCTCCGCGTCAACCTCGGCAGGACTGGTCTTGCCTGCATCAGCGTGCTTGATGATGGAGAGCCCCTCTGCGATCGCGGCCATCATCCCGTACTCGATACCGTTGTGGACCATCTTTACGAAATGCCCCGCTCCGTTCGGGCCGCAATGCAGATAGCCGTGAGGCGCGGTACCGCCTTTGCGGGTCCTGCTCGGAGTCGGTGCCGCGCTCGACTCGCCAGGTGCGATCGTGGCAAAGATCGGATCGAGATGCTCGACCGGTCCGTCCTCGCCCCCGATCATCAGGCAGTATCCGCGATCGAGACCCCAGACGCCGCCGCTCGTGCCGCAGTCGATGTAGTGGATTCCTAGCGGTGCGAGCTGCTTGGCTCTCGTGATGTCGTCCCGGTAGTAGGAGTTGCCGCCGTCGATCACTATGTCGCCGGCCTCGAGGAGGCCGGTCAGCTGGTCGAGGGTGCTCTGGACGATCGCGGCGGGAACCATGATCCAAAGTGCACGCGGCTTTTCGAGCTTGCTCACGAAGTCTCCGAGAGACGACGAACCGACTGCGCCCGCGGACTCGAGGTCCTTGACCGCGTCTGGGCTCACGTCATAGACGACGCAGCGGTGGCCATCGCGCATCAACCTCCGGACCAGGTTCGCACCCATCCGGCCCAGCCCGATCATGCCTAACTGCATTGGCCTGTCCGACGCCATGTTCAGTCTCCCTCGATCTTGCGATTCTTGAGCTCACGGTACCGGTGGATGAGCGCGTTGGTGGAACTGTCGTGGTCGAGCCGTGGCTCGGATCCGCTCTCGAGCTCGGGGATGATCGCCTTCGCGAGTGCTTTACCCAGCTCCACCCCCCATTGATCGAACGAGTCGATGTCCCAGATGGCGCCCTGGGTGAACACGCTGTGTTCGTAGAGAGCCACGAGCGATCCCAGCAATCTCGGGGTCAGTACCTCTGCGAGCAGCACGTTGGTCGGCCGGTTGCCCTCCATGACCCGGTGGGGGACGACGTGCTCGGGGGTGCCTTCGGCGCGTACCTCCTCCTCGGTCTTGCCGAAGGCCAGGGCCTGGGCCTGGGCGAACACGTTGGAAGTGAGGATGTCGTGATGGTCGCGCAACGGGTTCAGGCTCTTTCCGAAGCCGATCAGGTCAACCGGGATCAACTTCGTTCCCTGGTGGATCAACTGGTAGAAGCTGTGTTGCCCGTTGGTGCCCGGTTCTCCCCAGTACACCGCGCCCGTCTGGTAGTCGACGTGGGTGCCGTCCAAGGTGACGTGCTTGCCGTTCGATTCCATGGTGAGCTGCTGCAGATAGGCGGGGAAGCGCTTCAGGTACTGGTCGTAGGGCATGACACCGGCCGTCTCTGCTCCGAAGAAATCTCCGTACCAGACCGCGAGCAGGCCCATCAGGACAGGGAGGTTGCTTTCGAACGGGGCGGTCCTGAAATGCTCGTCCATGTCGTGAAATCCGGCGAGCATCTCGCGGAACCCGTCGGGACCCAACGCGAGCATGGTCGAGAGCCCGATTGCCGAGTCCATCGAGTACCGGCCTCCCACCCAGTCCCAGAACCCGAACATGTTCTCGGTGTCTATCCCGAAGTCCGACACCCCTTTGGCGTTGGTCGACACGGCAACGAAATGCTTGGCGACCGCTGACTCGTCACCCAGCTGGGCTACCACCCAATCCCTTGCCGAGGCGGCGTTGGTGAGCGTCTCCAGGGTGGCGAACGTCTTCGACGAGATTATGAAGAGCGTCTCGTCGGCAGCGAGGTCGCGCGTCGCCTCCACGAGGTCGGTCGAGTCGACGTTCGATACGAATCGCATCGTCACATCGCGCCGGGTGTAGTGGCGGAGCGCCTCGTAGGCCATCACCGGACCGAGGTCGGATCCTCCGATCCCGACGTTGACGATGTTGCGGATCGCCTTGCCGGTGTGGCCCCTCCACTCGCCCGACCTCACCCGCTCGCAGAAACAGGTCATGGCGTCAAGGACGTCGTTCACCTCTTTCACGACGTCAACTCCGTCGACCACGAGGCTCGTGCCTCGCGGCATGCGAAGCGCCACGTGAAGGACCGCGCGGTCCTCGGAGACATTTATGTGCTCGCCGCGGAACATCGCATCGCGGTGTCCGGCGAGGTCTGACTCGTTGGCCAGCTGCACGAGAAGCCGGAGGGTCTCGTCGTTGATCCGGTTCTTCGAGTAGTCGAGATAGATACCTACGGCCTCAGTGCTCAGCCGTTCGCCTCGTGACGGGTCCTCGGCGAACAGCTCACGCAGATGTCGTCTCGAGATCTCGCCGTGATGGCGCTCGAGCGCCTTCCACGCGGGCCGCTCGCGCAGCGGTGCGACGGTCATGAGCGCTACCTCCCGAAGGTGTTCATTTCAACGATGCGCTTTGAGCCGCGATCCGCTTGATCAGGTCGTTCCAGGCGTCGACGAAGGATTTTGCGCCTTCGGCCTGAAGCTGGTCGGCAAGAGCCTTCACGTCGATGCCCGCGTCGGCGAACTCGGACAACAGCTCGTCTGCCTTGCCGCCGTCGGCCGGCATCGGATCGCCGACCTCGCCGTGGTCGTAGAAGGCCTCGAGGGTGGAGTCAGGCATCGTGTTGATCGTGAACGGGGCAGCGAGACCGTGAACGTAGAGTGTGTCCGACGCGGCAGGGTCCTTGGTCTTGGTGCTCGCCCACAGCAAGCGTTGGGTCCGCGCACCGCTGTTGTCGAGTCGTTGCCAGCGATCCGAGTTCATCTGCCCACGGTATGCCCGGTACACCGAAAGGCCGATCACAAGGCCCAGCTTGTCCTTCAGGTCAGCCGGCACCTTGTCGGCCACCGCCACGTCCCAGCGTGACATGAACACGGACGCGACCGAGCCGACTGCGGGGTTGAGGCCCTCCGCGACCCGGCGTTCCACCCCCCGCAGGTAGGCGTCCGCCGCCGCCTCGTACTGGTCGGCCGAGAAGAGCAGGGTCACGTTCACCGGTACGCCCGAGGCGACGCACTCTTCGATCGCAGGAAGTCCCTCTTTGGTCCCTGGGATCTTGATGAGCAGGTTGCTCCTCCCCGCGCGCTCGTGGAGTTGCTTCGCCATCTCGACAGTGGCGGACGTGTCGTACGCGAGCAGGGGCGAGACCTCGAGTGACACCCAGCCGTCCACGCCGTCTGTGACTTCGTGGACCGGTAGGAACAGATCCGCGGCGCGCCTCAGGTCTTCGATCGCAAGCTCCAAGAAGAGCTCCTCGCCCGACAATCCCCGAGCGGCCTTCTCCCTTATGGCGTCGTCGTAGTCACCCGAGCCGATCGCATTGTCGAATATCGAAGGATTGGATGTGAGCCCGGTCACCGAGTACTGGTCGATGAACTTCTGAATCTGACCACTGTCGAGCATGCTTCGCGTGATGTTGTCGAGCCAGAGGCTCTGTCCCTGCTTGTGAAGCGTCTCTGTCGCCTTCACATCGACTCCTTTTGCCCCGCGACGCACTGCCGCGTCACTTCTGCGACCTTGTCGGGAGTGAACCCGAACTTCGTCAACAACTGCTTGAGAGGAGCCGACGCGCCGAACGTGTGCATTCCGATCACCGCTCCTCCGTCTCCGACGTAGCGGTCCCATCCGAGCGTCGAAGCCTGCTCGATCGCGACCCGCGCCTTGACCGACGGTGGGAGGACCTGATCCCGGTACTCCTTCGGTTGGCGGTCGAACAGCTCCCAGCACGGCATGCTCACGACCCTCGCGTCTATTCCTCCGGCCAGCAGCTCGTCACGCGCCGCCAGGGCGAGCTGTATCTCGGATCCCGTCGCCATGAGGATGGCGTCGGGGGTCGGCCCGGCGGCGTCGACCAGGACGTAGGCGCCATTGGCCACGCCTGCGGCCGGCGCCATCACCGACCGGTCGAGCGTCGGCAGCGCCTGGCGGGACAGGACGACCACCGCCGGCTCGCGGTGAAGGGCCGCGACCAAGCGCCATGTCTCGACCACCTCGTTGGCATCTGCGGGCCGGAAGACCAGCAACCCCGGAACGGCACGCAGCGATACGAGTTGCTCGACCGGTTGATGGGTCGGTCCGTCCTCCCCGACGCCGATCGAGTCGTGGGTGAAGATGTGGACGACCGGGATCTCCATGAGAGCCGATAGGCGGATCGCCCCTCTCGCGTAATCCGAGAAGATGAGAAAGCCGGACCAGTAGGGACGGAGCTTCGTGAGCGCGAGGCCATTGCTGATCGCGGCAGACGCGTGCTCCCGGATTCCGAAATGCAGATTCCGGCCAGCTGTTGCGTCGGCTTCGAAGTCGCCCGCTCCTTCGAATATCAGGTTGGTCTTGGTCGAAGGCGACAAGTCCGCCGAACCCCCGAGGAGCCATGGGATCGCGTGTGCCAGGTCGTTCAGGACTTGACCGGACGAATCGCGGCTCGCCAGGCCCTTCGAGTCGGCCGGGAAGGTCGGCAAGCCGTCTTCCCATCCGGCCGGCAGCTCTCGTCTCTGCATGAGCTCGATCTCGCCGGCGAGCTCAGGGTACGCCTTCCAGTAATTCGCGAACGTCGACTCCCATGCGCGTCTTGCTTCGAGACCTGTAGCGCCGATCCCTCTTTCGAATTGTTCGTAGACGGCTTCGGGAACATAGAACTCGGCGTCCGTCGGAATTCCTGGGAATTCCTTGGTCGACCTCACTCCGTCAGGCCCCAACGGTTCGCCGTGAGCCTTCGGCGAGTCCTCCACAGGGGATCCGTACCCGATGTGGCTGTGCACGAGAATCAGGGTCGGACGCTCTTGCTCGGCTTTGAAGACGTGAAACGCCCGTGCAACCGCTTCGATGTCATTTGCATCCGCCACGGTCGTGAGGTTCCAGCCGTATGCGACAAACCGTGCTGCGACATCCTCGGTGAAGGTGATGTCGGTGTGACCCTCGATCGTTACGCGGTTCGAGTCGTAGATCCAGCACAGGTTGGACAAGCCGAGATGCGCTGCAAGAGAAGCGGCTTCCGACGAGATTCCCTCCATCATGCAGCCGTCGCCGGCAAGGGCGTACACGTCGAAGTCGAACATTTCGAAGTCGGGCCGGTTGTATCGGGCCGCCAGCCACTTGCCGCCGATGGCCATCCCGACCGAGGTTGCAACACCCTGCCCTAGCGGGCCCGTCGTGGTCTCGACTCCGCTCGTCCACCGGTACTCCGGATGTCCTGGGCATTTGGAATCGAGCTGGCGGAAGGTCTCGAGGTCGGCGAGCGTCACCGCGGGTTGACCGAGTATCTCGTACGCCGGATCCACGGCCTGGACCTTCGCCAGGTGAAGGAGAGACCACAAGAGTGCCGAGGCGTGTCCCTCCGACAGCACGAAGCGATCCCGGTTCGGCCAGATCGGGTCGGACGGATCGAACCGCAAGAAACGCTGCCAGAGCGTGTATGCCACTGGGGCGATATCCAGTGGCGTGCCCGGGTGCCCTGAGTTCGCTTTCTGGATGGCATCCATGCACAGTCCGCGGATCGTGTTGATGCTCAGCACGTCGAGGTCGACGTCAGTAGTTGTCACCACTGTCTCCCGATGGATCTGAGGCCCTGGAACTCGCTGTTGGACGATGTCAGGGCCATCCGGAGTGCCGATGCCGACCGTTGTCCCGGCGCGCCGATCGCTTGGATTTTCAGGTGCCAGGTTGGTATACCACAGCGAACGGGACGGACTCCGGCGGTGGTAGTCAGATCCTGTTTGCCCGGGCAGGCAGCCGGTCGAAGTAGCGGCCGAGGACGTAGCTCGGCCCGGCGGCCACCAGGATGATCACCAGCGCGAACGGTGCGGCCTGCCCGTAAGAGAGGTTTTGTTGGTACGCCCAGAATTGGGTGGCGAGGGTCTGGACGCCCGTCGGCACGAGCAGAAGCGTGGCGGTGAGCTCCGTCACGGCTGCAAGAAACACGAGACAGAACGCTGCGGCCAGTCCCGGACCGATGATCGGGAGGGTGACCCGGGCCATGACGGCGAACCGGCGCAGGCCGAGCGACCTGGCAACCTCCTCCATGCTGACCGGGGCATATGCAACCGAGGCCCGGACCCCCACGAGGGCCAAAGGGAAGAACAAGATGGCATAAGCCAGGATCAGCATCGGGGCCGTCTGATACGCGAACCCGTCGGCATAACGCTCGGAGAAGTAACTGAGCGCAAATGCAATCACCACTCCGGGAATCGCCAATACCAGATACGTGCTTCTTTCGAGGAGCCGCCCTGCTCGATTGCTGTGCCGCAGTGCCAGCAGGGCGACAGGGAGAGCCATCAAGGTGGCGAGCAGGGCTGCAACCCCGCTGTAGAGCGCCGTGTGCCAGCCGGCGGAGAAGATGGACACGCCCGTGATCGACGCCGCACCGCCCTGGAAGATCCAATAGATGCTCGAGCCGACCGGGACTCCGAGAGCGAGCCCGACGAGCGCAACGAACCCCGCGATAACTGGGATCTTGGCCCGTCCCAGCTGGTGACGTTTGACGGAGCGCTGAGCGAGTGAAGCGGTTCGCACAGAGCGGGCCCTACCCCGGGCGAACACGTCTCCACCGAGCACGACGATGCTCATTGCAACGAGCACCAGCGAAAGTGCACACGCGGTCGGCACGTTGAAGACCTGGAACTCAGTGAAGATCTCGGTGGTGAAGGTCCGGTAGGCGAGGATCTCGAACGCGCCGTACTCCGCCAGGATCACGAGCGCCACAAGTACGCATCCTCCGAAAATCGCATTGCGCGCTTGCCCGAGGGTCACCCGCGCAAAAGTCCTTATGCGCCCCAGCCCGAGGCCGCGGGCCACCTCCTCGAGGCTCGGGTCAGCGCTTCTCAGGCTGGCTGCGACGGGCAGATACACGAGCGGATACACGGCGAGCGTCATAACGAGTACCGCACCCCTGAACCCGACGACCCAGGTGGACAGTGACGCCCAACCGAAGCTGACCACGAAATCCGGTATCGCAAAAGGGACGACGACGAGCACCGCCCAGATGTGGCGGCCGGGCAGGTCGGTTCGTTCGACGCACCACGCGGCGAGAGTGCCGATGACCGCGCAAAGGAGCGTCACCACAACCATGAGACGGACCGTGTTCCAAAGAAGGGTTGCAGTGAGAGGACGCCAGATGAGGTGGGCGACGGAGCTCGTGCCGGCCCCCTGCGCTTCGAAGAGCAGGAACACAAGCGGTGCCAGGAGCACGACTGCCACGACGCTGCTTGCGCCGAGCAACCCGAGTGGGATGCGCCGACTGCGGGCGGGCACCGCGGGCACGTGAACTTCACCCTGTCGGTCGGAAGTCAAGGTGTCGGTCATCTCACACGGCGGCCGACGTGCTTGACTGCGATTGCGCACTTCGTCGGCCGCGTCATGTCACAACAGCCCGGACTGATTGAGCAAGGCGATCGCCTCAGAGCCGTCGCCCAGCTCTGCGACAGTGATCGCGTTCGGTTGAAGCTCGTCGAAAGGAGTCTCGGGCTGGCTCGTGGTCACGCCCGAAGCGATCGGGTACTCGAAGCTGATCGAATGGGAGATGATCTGCTGGCCCTGACTCGACACGAGGAACGCCACGAAGCGTTGGGCGGCCGCCTGGTTCCTGCTCGACTTCAAGATTGCGGCACCCGACACGTCGAGGACGTAACCGGGATCCTGCGGAGCGAAGTAGGTGATGTCCGAGTGCATGTTGGACGCGCCGATCTCGGCTCTCATCCTGTACCAGTAGTACTGGTTCACGACACCGAATGCGACGGCTCCGCGATTCACCTCGTCTGCGATCGTCTCGTTGTCGGGATAGAGGTGATTGCCGGCGTTCGCCTTGATCCCCTCCAGCCACGTGAGAGCAGCCGCCGTGCCATAGGTCCTCGCCACCGAGGTGACGATGGGCTGAAAGTCGGTCTCGCTGGGGGCGAAAGCGAGCTCGCCCTTGTACTTCGGATCGGCCAGCTGAATGACCTTGGTCGGCAGCTGACTCTTCGAGATCAGACTCGGGTTGTAAATGAGAACGCTCACACGCGCCGACACCCCGACCCAATCGCCTTGCGGAGAGTCGTACTGGCTCGGCGTGTGGGCGAGCGTCGATGGGTCGACCGGAGCCAGCATGCCCTTTGACTGGAGGTTCTCGAGCGCAGGGGAATTCTCGGTGAAGATCACATCGGCAGGGGAGTGGGACCCTTCGACGACTATCTGGTTCGCGAGATCGTCCTCGTCGCCGGATCGCACATCGACGGTTATCCCCGTCGCCCTTTCGAACGCTGCGACCAGCGAATCGGTGGTCCCGACGTGCTGCCCGTTGTAAAGCGTGATCGACTGACCGGACGACGAGCTGCACGAGGAGAGCAAGCCTCCTGACGCGATCAGAAGCACGAGCGCGCTGGACCCGGCAAATCTCCTCAACGTCGTTCGCTTGCCGCCGATCGCCAGCAGAGAGCGGCCGATGGCGTACGGACGCAACCTGTCGCTCACGCGCTTGCGGGGATCTTTGGCGCGAGTCGTGCCGACCGAGCTCCTGGGATGGCGCAACGCTCGCCCATCTGTCCATTCATTAGGTTGACCTAACCTTTGACGAGAATCTTAGGTCTCCCTAAATATCTGTCAAGCGGCTGTGCCCCGGGGGGTTCTTCGGCCCAGCCGGTCTGCCCAGGTCTCTGCCTCCTCAAGTCGTCGAGACCGGATGCCAGCGCAAAGGCGCAGGTCACGATCACGAATTTCACTCACCGACCAGGAGGGCGCCGGCCGCACGGTTACTCTTTGCGCAGTGCGTCGCCGAGTCGTCGTCGTCCTCGTTGCCATCTCCCTCCTGGCAACGGGCTGTTCGGCCGCCAACAAACCCTCCGCCACGCCCGCGACGCAGTCCGCAGTGGAAGGGCCCGAGCCGGCCGGTCCCATTCCTTCTGAGATCGCCCTGATGGTCTGCCAGAGCAAGGCGGCAGACGAGATCCAAGATGTCCTGGGCGAGACCGCCGTGGTCGAGGATCGGACGTGGAAGGACGACCTGTACTCATGCAGGTACAGGTTCAAGACCGGAACGATGGTGCTGTCGGTGAAGGAGCTGTCGAGCTGGGCGCAGACCTATGCGTACTTCGCGATGCTCGGCAGGACGCTCCATGAGACGACCACCGTGCCCAACCTCGGACAAGGCGCGTTCCAGGTCCGCAACGGATCGGTGGTCGTGCGAAAGGACTGGAAGATCCTCCTCGTCGACATCACGGGGCTTCCGAGCGAGTTCGGGTTGCCGCCCACTACTTCGGGTGACGTAGCGGCGACCGTGGCATTCATAATCCTCGGCTGCTGGGCCGGGGACTGACGGGACCCGGCCTGGTGAGGCGATGACGGAGAGCTCGAACAACGAGACCGGCGCTCCGTCGCCGGACGGAGGTGGCCGGGAGCGAACCGCCTTCTCGAGACGCGGGTTTCTCGGAGCGATGGGTGGCCTCGCCGGTGGGGCGGCCATCGTGGGAACAGGAGTCGAGCTGGCGCCTGGGGGAGCGAGGTCTTCTCATGCCGCCGAGCCGAGCGCGATCGAGCCTTTCTACGGAACCCATCAAGGCGGCATCGCGACTCAACCCCAGAGTCACTCTTACTTTGCGGCACTGGACGTCACGACCGAACGCAGAGCCGAGGTAGCGGATCTGCTGCGTAGTTGGACTGACGTTGCAGGAAATTTGACGACCGGCAAGCCCGCCGGATCGGTTACCGGGTACGGGGGGGTGCGAGAAGCCGACTCCGGCGAAGCCCTGGGCCTCGGCCCGGCGCGCCTCACCTTGAACTTCGGCTTCGGTCCGAGCCTGTTCGAGTCAGGTGGCGAGGACCGATTCGGCATCGCCCGGGAGCGTCCGATCTGGCTCGTCGACCTGCCTGAGTTCCCGGGTGACCAGCTGACCGAATTCGTCACGGGCGGCGACCTGACCGTCCACGCATGTGCGGACGATCCCCAAGTCGCTTTTCACGCTGTCCGCCAGCTCGCCGGGGCGGCCGAAGGACTCGCGTCGATCCGGTGGTCCCAGGCAGGCTTCAACGAGGCCATGGCCGTAGGGGGAACCCCGCGGAATCTGATGGGCTTCAAAGACGGCACCGTGAACGTGACGACCGACAGCCAGTTGAACGAGTTCGTCTGGGTCGGAGACGAGGGCCCTCGGTGGCTTACGGGCGGGACCTACCTGGTGGCACGGCGAATCCGGATGTCGCTGGAGCGTTGGGACGCGGAATCTCTCGAATCTCAAGAGAGGGTCATCGGCCGGCACAAGGTCTCGGGCGCACCGCTCGGGATGACGAACGAGTCGGACGAGCTCGATCTCGACGCGAAGAACGCAGACGGGAGCCCCGTGATCCCAGCGGACGCCCACGTGCGCGTCGCGTCTCCTCAGGAGAACTGGGGCCAGACGCTCCTACGAAGGAGCTATTCGTACACGGGCGGGACCGAGGTCACGGGCGACGACGCGACGTCACCACTTCCACGGGCCCTCGACGCGGGGCTGTTCTTCTGCGTATACCAGCGCAATCCGCGTTTGGCTTTCATCCCCATATTCAGGAGGCTGGCGCAGATCGACGCGCTGAGCCGGTTCACGACCCACACCGCGAGCGCCATCGCCGCGATCCCGCGGGCGCCCTCCGGCCGGGGAGCCTGGATCGGTCAGGAGCTCTTCGGGGCCTGACGGACTCGTTCGTGGCCGGTCAGCCGGCCAGGAGGGTGGATACGTTCTCGCTGAAAAGCCCGGGAGAACTTTCGGCGTGGCACCCTGTCCGCTCGTAGTCCTCGACAGGCGTGGCGGTGCCCTCGGAGTGGGGGAAGTCGCTGCAGCACATGAACAGATCACCGGATTTGGCCGTGAGCCTGGCCGGCTGCTCGTAGGAGAACGAGGAGACGCGCACCTGGCGACGGAAGTAATCGCTCGGTCGCGTGTCTAGGTGTGCTGGTTGACGCCCGTTGAGCTTGGAAGTGAAGTCCCATCCACCGTCGAGCATCATCAGATACTGCGGGACCCAGATGGACGACAGCTCGACGATCCCGATCCGAAGAGCCGGGTGGCGTGCCAACGTGCCGTTCACGATCAGGTCGGTGACTGCGATGGCCGGCGGGACCCACAAGAACACGGACTCGAGAACGGGCACGAAGCTCTCTTCGGAGTCGGTGTAGAAGGCGTCGTCGAGCACCCGCGGTTGGTCGGCGACATGGAACACCGGAGTGACCCCGTGTTCGACGAAGGCCGCCCACAACCGGTCGTGGTCGGGATGCGACAGAGGTCGACCGTCGACTGCGGCCGGAGCGATCATGCCGAGGCGCACGCCCGCGGCCGAGAGCTCAGCCAGTTGCGCCTCCAACCACTCCGGGTCACGAAGGGTCAGATGGGCCACCGGGTGCAGGCGCCCGGCCCCGTCCGCGACGACTGTCGCACACCACCGGTTCCACGCGGCCATGTTCGCCGTCAGCGCCGGCAGCGACTCGGAAAGACGGCGCTCCCACAGAAGGCCGAAGTTGGGAAACAGGACCGCGCCGTCGAGGCCCATGGATCGGATGTGCTCAAGTCGGGCGGAAGGCTCCCAGTAATGGCGAGGAAGAGCTTCGTCATACACGTAGTCGCTCTCGAGGTCCTTGCTGGCCTGCTGACGATGCCGCGCAATTGCGGCGGTGTCACCGGGGAACTGCACGTCGGCGGTTCCGAGCCGTCGGTCCCTCCAGGTGACCCACGAGTAACCGAGCTCGTCGTCGACGATCGACAACGCCTCGTCCCTCCGGTCAGGGTCGATGTGATCGGACCACAGCGTCCTGCTCTCGTAGAGATGCTGATCCGAGTCGATGATGGCAGTCACTCGTGCGCCTCCTCGAAACACTCGTCGGCCGGATTGCACAGGCGCTCGCATTTGCGACGTCCGCGCGCAAGATCGACCGGCCAGATAGTAGACCTGGCCGGCGCCCCGGGCCGGTGGCGACCCCGTGCGTATAGTCGGGGTCATCTCGGAGCGTTGCCGTCCTGTGCGGCATCTTCAGGAGGGCTAGCGAGGACGGAATGGCGAGTACCGAGCCGCCCTGGTGGAAGTCAGGCGTCCTGTATCAGATATATCTGCGCTCGTTCGCTGACTCGAACGCGGACGGGGTCGGCGATCTGCAGGGACTGATCGATCATCTCGATCATCTCGAGTGGCTCGGAGTCGCCGGCATCTGGCTGAGCCCGGTCACGGTCTCGCCGAACGTGGACTGGGGTTACGACGTGGCGGACTACGAGGCGGTCCAGCCGGATCTCGGCACGCTCGACGATCTCGACGACCTCGTCGCAGAGGCGAAGGCGCGCGACATCAGGGTGCTGCTCGACCTGGTTCCGAACCACACGAGCGACCAGCACCCGTGGTTCAGATCGTCGCGCCGGGCGCGGGACGACCGGATGCGCGACTGGTACGTGTGGGCCGATTCCGGGGCGGAAGGTGGACCGCCCAACAATTGGGCCAGCAGTTGCGGCGGGACGGCGTGGACCCTCGATCGGGCCACGGGCCAGTACTACCTCCACAACCACCTTGCCGAGCAGCCCGATCTCAACTGGTGGAACGACGATGTGCGCGACGCCTTCGACGGCATCATCCGATTCTGGCTCGAGCACGGCATAGCCGGATTCCGGCTCGACGTCTGCAACATCATCATCAAAGACGCTCTGCTCAGGGACAATCCGCCCGCCACGCAAGAGGATGACCTGGACGTTCAACTTCTCGGTCAGCGCCCTGTCTACAACTGCAACCGACCCGAGGTTCATGATGTCATCAGGCGATGGAGGAGGCTTGCCGACTCGTATGGGTCGAAGCCGGTCCTGATCGGCGAGACGCCCGTGCCGGTTGGATCGCTTGGGTCGTTCTACGGCAAAGGAAACGACGAGCTCCATCTGGCATTCAACTTTCCGTTCATAAGTTCGGAGTTGGACGCGACCGGCCTCCGACGCGTGGTGGAGCAGACCGAGGCGATCCTTCCGCAGGGGGCATGGCCTGCGTGGACCGGGTCCAATCACGACATTGGGAGGTTCTCGTCGAGGTGGGCGGGCGCAGATCCGAAAAAGGCGAAGGTCGCTCTGCTTCTCCTTCTGTCGCTTCGCGGGACACCCGTGCTGTACCAGGGAGACGAGATCGGGTTGTGCGACGTGCAACTTGCGAAAGAGGATCTTCGAGATCCTCTGGGTGTCCTCTACTGGCCCGCTTATGCCGGGCGTGACGCAGCGCGCACTCCGATGCCGTGGTGTGATGCTCCTGGTGGTGGTTTCACCATCCCAGGAGTACGGCCGTGGCTGCCTTTGGGGGACACGTCGGAATGCAATGTGGAACGGGCCAGATCAGACAAGGGATCCATGTTGACTTTCTGTCGGGATCTCATTGCCCTTCGGCGTCAGTTCCGCGAACTGCAGACCGGCGACTACGCGCTCTTGGAAGCTCGAGACGGGGTCTGGGCCTTCAGCCGTGGTGGCCGCTTCGTCGTGGCGTTGAACCTGAGCGATCAGACCTCCATCCTCGACGGCGTACGAGGCGCCATCTTGATGTCCACCGATCGGAGCCGTGAAGGGGCCGGTGTTCGCGGGACTGTCGAGCTCGGAGAATGGGAGGGCGTGATCGTCGACGCGGCGGTCACCTAGATGTGGAGCTCACGCCACTTCGACGGCGACCGGCGACTCTTCTTGATCGCGCGCCAACCGCCCGCGGCGCACCATGGTTGCGGAAGCTTGATGGTCGCTGACCGTGAAGGCGGCTAGTACCGCAAGGAGCGCCACGCATGCGGCAGCAAGGAAACCGGCATGGTATGCGCTCAAATTCGCCACGACGCGACCAGCTGAGATCCGTGTCGGGCCCACCGCGGCAACGACAGTCGTGAGCAGCGCGACGCCTATCGCCCCGCCAAGTTGGCGCGCGGTGTTGAACAAAGTGGAAGCGCGCCCCGTACGAGCTGGGCTGATCGTGGCGAAGGACGCAGCCTGCGCGGGGATGAAGACGCACGACATTCCGAGGCCGAGCGTCAGCATCAATAGCCGCGCCCACCACAGGCTCGTCGTTGCTCCGACCTGCGCCATCCCCGCCATGGACGCGGCCACGATTACGAGGCCAGAAGCCATTATGCGGCGCGGCCCGAACAGCGGGTAGAGCCGTCGGCTCACGATCTGAGCACCGATCATCACCCCAAGCGCCTCGGGAAATGTGTTGAGTCCCGATTGGAGCGCTGTGAGATGCAGGCCGTCCTGGTAGAAGAGCGCCACGAGAAACAGAACGCCGAGGAATGCGATGGACCCTAGGATCATCACGGCGCTCGTCGATCGAAACAGACGGTCCTTGTAGACGCGCAGATCGATCAGCGGTTCTGACGTACGAAGCTCTATCACCACGGCGGCTACCAGCAGCACCACGCCGGCGAGGATGGTCGAGAGCACCGAGGTGCTCGCCCATCCCTTGAGGGGACCCTCCGACACGCCGTACATGGTGAGGCCGAGGCCGCTCCCGGCGAGACAGAAGCCCAACAGGTCGAATCGACCCGGCTCGGCCTGGGCGTGATCGTCGAGGAACAGCAGCCCGAACACGAAAGCAGCGGCGCCGATCGGCACGTTCACGTAGAAGACCCACCTCCACGACAGGTCGGTCACTAGAAGGCCGCCGAGCACCGGGCCAATGGCAGGCGCGAACGCTGTCGGGATCATGAGGATGCTCGACGCGCGCACTCTTTCGGCGGGGGGGAAGACCCTGAAGAGCATGGCCATGCCGACGGGGGTCATGAGCCCTCCCCCGACGCCTTGCAGCACCCGGAAGACCACGAGCTCGCCGAGGCTCGAGGCCAAGCCGCACATCGCGGAGGCGGCGGTGAATATGACCAGTGCTCCGAGGAGCACCTTTCGACCACCGAACCGGTCTCCGAGCCAACCGGATGCCGCAATGAAGACCCCGGTGCTGACCAGGAACGCGATCGAGATGCTGTCCACCGCGTCAGGGGCCGAGTGGAAGTCGCGACCGATCACGGGGAGGGCTACGTTGACGATGGTGGCGTCCATGATCGCCATGAACAGGGCAGCGACGTAAACCACCCCCACAGCGAGCTTCTGGCTGACGACCCGGCTCCTCACCGGTCTCATAGTTTCAGAAGTCACTGAGTCTGTCAAATAAATACTTTGCGGATCATTGAGTTTCTGATACGATCTGCGAGGTGGTGAGAACCGAGGGTCCGACGGCTGCGGACACGAAGAAGGCGGATACGGCCCGCGAGGCCTGGGAGCGGATGCGCGAGCTGACACACGACCCTCAGGTCCTCGAAAAGCTCCACGTCCTGGCCGAACAGGCCGGGATAATCCCCGGTGCCGCGAAGGCTCTCAAATTCCTTTCGGGACCTGAGCCGGTTCCCATGCGCCGGTTGGCTGCCGACCTGCACTGCGACAACTCGTACATCACCACGATCGTCGACAGCCTCGAGGAGGCGGGTGTGGCACGACGTGAGGCCCACCCCACGGACCGGCGCATCAAGGTGATAGTGCTGACCGAGTCGGGCCGGCGGCTCGCCGAGCTGGCGCGTGAAGCCATCGGCACCCCGCCCCGGTCGTTCGAAGCCCTGAGTACTTCTGAGACCGCGGCGTTACGCGACTTGATGCGCAAGCTGGCTCGAAGCGCGGACGCGATCAGTTCCTAACTGCGTTCCCCGGCGTCCGGATCGCCGCCCATCATCCGCAGCATCGGCATTCCGCCAGTCCTGACGAAGCGGTACACGAGCGCAGCAGCGACAACCAGCGCCGCGATGTCGAGAACGGTCGTGTAATTCCAGTGGATTGCTGCCTCTGTGACCTTGGCGTGACGTGCTGATGGCACGAGGCTGAGCGCACCGAACAACATCTCGACCACGTAACCCGCAAAGACCATCGTCAGATAGAAGGTGCCAAGGATGAACAGCATCATCCTCGTGCCGTAGTACTTCCGGTAGATCACCAGGATGGGGAGGATTATCAAGTCCGCGAAGATGAAAGAGACGACGCCGCCGAAGCTGATGCCACCGTTCCAGAGCACACCGGCCAGTGGCACATTGCCGATCGAACATACGAAGCTCAGCATGCTGACGATCGGGCCGATCAGTGGGCCCCAGATCTTGGCGGCCACCGGATGGTGGACAGCGAAGAAAGTCCGCCAGAACGAGTCAGGAACCCAGGCCGCGACCGCACCGGCAACGATCAGGCCGGCGACGACGTCGCGTATCACCGCGGCCCACTCCATCACGAAGACGTGTGAGATCGAAGTGAGGGCCTCTTTGGACCTGAGTCGTTGCCAGGTCCCTCCGTCCGCGCGGATCGTCATGACCATGGCGGCATGACCTTCCATCGAGCCACGGATGCCACGGTCAGCCTGGGCCCTGGCTGCTTGTACGAGCCGCTCACGGAGAAGCACACGAAAGACGAGCGCCACGAAGACGATCATCAAGGGCCCACCGACGAACTCGGCCAGCGTGAACTGCCATCCGATCAGCAGCGCCGAAACGACTCCCAATTCGACAATCAGGTTGGTCGACGCGATCTCGAACACCATCGCCGCGGTGAAGCTCGCGCCCTTGCGAAACAGCGACCGCGGCAAGAGCCACCGCCGCGTACGAGCAAGAAGAGGAGGCCGCCCCGAGTCCCGTGGCTATGGCGAGCGTCCTCGGTCGGTCGTCGCCGAGCAACCTGACGATCGTGCTTCTTTTGACGACCGCCTGAACGACGGCGGACAGGAAGAACCCCGCCACCAGAGCCCAGAGGATCTCCCACGTCATCGAGCCGCTAAGGGTCAGGGCGTGCCAGACGGCGTGGCGCAACCTCATAGTCAGCTCTCTTCTGGCACTGCCATCGACAAGCTCATGTGGATGTCGTCAGGCTCCAATTCGAACAAAACGGGATGGGGCGTGCTCACAGGCTGGAATCCGAAGTTCAGGTAGAAGCCGACAGCCGAGTCGGAAGGGACGGCAGACACGTAGAGATTCCGGGCCCCGGTGGCGACGGCCGCACCGATCGCCGCCTCGACGAGCCGACTTGCGATCCCGCGATGTCGCCACGCCAGGTCCACATAGAGGCCGGCGAGTTGGGCCGTGTGTTTTTCGAGCCCAACCCGCACAACAGCGACGCCGATCATCCGCCCGGCCTCGAAGCTCCCGAACGCCCGGCCGCCATCGTGGACGAACCGGATCCAAGTGCTGATCTCCGGAGCCCACTCCTCCGGTGACCGGATATCGCGGCGGAACGTCCGAGTCAGTCTTTCCAGACGGGCTCCGCGCTGGACGTAGATCCCTGTCGCATCCTCAGATACGTCGATCTCGGGAATGCGCCCGAGCTCTTCGGCCGAGACGGACCGTATTTGCGGCACCGGTCGACGGTAACTGGGAGAGCCACAACCGTTCCACAATCATTGTCCCTTGGCCGCGCACCTGTAGATGGCGACCGGTTCTCCCAATGTGGGGATCGGAGCCGGTGCTCGTGGAGGAGCGGTCCATCGGACCACTTGGTGACAATTGCAAAGCGCTATCACGGGCACATCAAGGTCTACAGTGAGCCGGGCGGCGGCACCGTGTCGAAGGTACTTTTGCCGTCCGGTCACGACAACGTCGAACCAGAGGTAGAGCAGGTGCAGGCGAACGAGCCCAGAACGCTGGACGAGATGGTGGACGACGTGGGCGTCCACGTGCTCGTCGTCGACGACGACAGCGCGACGAGGCTGATGCTGAAGCGGATCCTCGAGCGCGCCGGTTACGAGTGCACCGAGGCACCGGATGCCGCAGCCGCACTGGGTCTGGCCGCCGCGAAGGAGTACGGGCTCGTCACATGCGACGTCAGGATGCCGGGCGGCTCCGGTTTGGATCTCGTTCGTGACCTGCGCGAGAGCCACCCCGAGATCGCAGTCCTGATGATTAGTGCCATGGACGACCCGGTGATCGCCGCCGTCGCTGGCGATCTCGGTGCGTACGGCTACGTCGTCAAGCCGTTCGAGATGAACGAGATCTTGATAGCTGCCGCCAACGCCGTGCGCCGCAGACACCTCGAGATCGAGAACCGTGCGCATCGCAGGCATCTCGAATACCTCGTCTCGGAGCGGACCGCGGACCTGACGTCGACTATCGAGCGCCTGTCGCGAACCGAGCAGGCGTTGCGCAAGTCCCAAGAAGAGGCCATTCGACGTCTTGCGTTCGCTGCGGAGTTCCGGGATCCGTCGACCGGGGCTCACATAGACCGGATGAGCCGCACCTGCGAGCTCCTCGCCTTGAGCGCCGGGATAGACCCAGAGAGGGCCGAGCTGATCCGGATCGCCAGCCCCATGCACGACGTGGGAAAGATCGGCGTCCGCGACGACGTTCTGCGTAAGCCGGGCAAGTTGACGGAGGACGAGATGGACGAGATGCGAATGCACCCGTTCATCGGCAGCGAGATCCTGGCGGGATCGGACTCAGAACTTCTCAGGCTGGGAGGTCAGATCGCGCTGACCCACCACGAACGATGGGACGGCAGCGGATATCCGAACGGGCTCGTCCGGGACCAGATCCCCTTCGAGGGACGGATAGTCGCGATCGCCGACGTGTTCGACGCCCTGACGAGCGCGCGCTCGTACAAGCCCGCATTCGAGGTCGACCAAGCGGTGGCGATAATGACCGAGGAGCGCGGAACTCATTTCGACCCTGAACTGCTCGACATGTTCCTCGCCATGGTGGACGAGGTGATCGGGTTGGCCGAGGCGACCTGCTGAGGATCCCGACCGTCAGAGCTCGGCGACGACGGGGATGATGCGGTCGCCGATGATCTCGAGGGGATCGATCGCCGACACACCGACGACGCTTCCGTGAGCGACTGAAAACCCGAGCTTGGCGAGCCCGGACAGCGACTCGAGTATCGCGTCAACTCGCTCCGCGTTGTCACCGACGTCGAAATTGAACAACACGGTCTTTTCGATCTCGTCGTAGTCGCGGCCCTCTTCCTCACAGTGCTTGCGGAGCACGTCGAGCTTGTGCTCGAGGTCCGGTCCGGGGAAGAGGTTGCACGCTTGCGCGTAGCGAGCGACGAGCCTCAGGGTCTTTCGCTCTCCCGACCCCCCGATCAGGATCGGCGGATGAGGTGCTTGAAGCGCTTGCGGCGAGTTGAGCGTCCTCGCAAGACGGTAATGCTCTCCCTCGTAGGGGCCGTCGTTTCCGCTCCACATCTGAAGGCAGATCTGCAGGGCCTCTTCGAGCCGCTCGAACCGCTCAGCGGTCGGAGGGAACAACAGCCCGAGACCACGCGCCTCGTCCTCGTTCCACGCGGCGCCTATTCCGAGCATCGCCCGGCCACCCGAGAGCACGTCGAGTGTCGTCACGATCTTCGCCAGTAGCCCGGGCTCCCTGTAGACGACGCCGCTGACGAGGGTGAGGAGCCGGATGCGCGATGTGATCGCGGCGAGATATCCGAGCGTCGTATAGGCCTCGAGCATCTCCTTCTCGGGCGGGCCTATGTGTCCGATCTGCCAGACGTGGTCCATGACGCTGACCCTGTCGAATCCCGCTACCTCTGCGGCAAGTGTCACGCGCTTCAGGTCCTCACCGAGAGCCGACGGCCCATCGGGCCAACTGAAGTTCGAGATGTGCAGACCTAGCTTCATGGCAACCTCCGATTTCGCGTGTCTGGGACGTTAGCGGCGACATCCCGGCGCGTATGTCGACGATTCGTCATGCATTCGCAACGTCGTTCAAATGCGGCTGACAGGTTGACCGACAACGATGATCCGTATGGAGCCGATCGTCTTCGAATCGTGTCACAGCATCTGGCACTTCGACTCGGACAGGATGCGTTTCCGCCGGGTACTGAAGGGTGTCGGATCGGGTCACGGCGAGGTGCTCACCGAGTGGCGGCCTTACTTCGGTCTCGAGGTGGACCGGCGGGGCGAGTATTTCGTGGTGGTCTTGAATGCCGACGGGTCGAGGCTGCTCCGCTCGTGGCGCCACACGAGGGACTGCACAGAGTGCGGCGGCCATGTGACAACCGAGCATTCCCTGCAGGATCTACGCTCCGCAATCGAGGACTCCGGACCGGCCGCCGCGGCGGTACCCGTGCCCGGATCCGGCTTGTCGTCCGCCCTGTCGGGCTGACCCAGGACGACACGCTGAGAGCAGGCTCTCGGTTCCCACCATCAGGTAAAGTCGCTCGCTTCGAGGGTTACCCGGGAGGGTGAGCGATCATGCCTGACACGCCCCGCGCTATCACGCTTGTTGCCGGTCGCAGGATCGCGGGGGTCGTGCTCGTCGCTGTCGTGACGGGCGGACTGTGCCTGACCGGCTGTTCGGTGGTGAGGGCCGTGAGCAAGGTCGCGCACGACGTCGAGGGCAACAAGGCGACGATCGACGCATTCACCAACAAGATGAGCTCGAACAGCGCCACGCCGTTCGAAGCCGTATACGTGACGACCGGAGCCTCGCCAGCCACCATCGTCTACGCAGTGCAACCTCCGAAAGGGCTCGCGTTCAAGGACACCCCTTCGGGAACGACCAATTCGTCCGGCGGGGAGATCAACAGTTTCGACGTAGTAGTGAACGGCTCAGGTGAGTTCGCCTGCACCCCACCCTCTGAGGGAGGTTCGAGCACCTGGCAGTGCGAGAAGCTTTCCGGCGCCAATGCCGCGGCAGAGAACAAGATCTTCGACTTCTACACTCCTTCTCACTGGGTCACGTTCCTCAGGGACTTCTCGCTGGCGGCCGGGTTCGCCGGCGACCAGGTGAGCTCGTCGAGCATGACGGTGAACGGATTCAGCATGTCCTGCGTCGACTTCGTGGCGAGCGGGGTGCCGGGGAAGAGCACGATTTGCACGACGTCCCAGGGCATCCTCGGCTACGTGAAGGTCGCCGGCGATTCGACCAGCTTCGAGATCAAGAGCTATTCGTCGTCGCCTTCGGCCTCGCTGTTCCAGTTGCCTCCGGGCGCCAAGATCAACCTGCCGCCGACAACCACCACGTAAGCGACCGCCGCGCCGACAGCGCCGTCGGTCGAATCTGCGTCACCTATCTCGCACCACGTACGAGAACGCCTGGTCGCGCTCCGGTGTCTTCTCCGCGGTCGACCGTGACCTCACCGCTGTTGATGGTCGCCAAGTAGCCGTTGCTGTGCTGTACCAACCGCTTTGCACCTCCGGGTAGGTCTGCCACGAGGTTGGGGCGTTCCAGGCCGAGGTGCTCGAAGTCGATGATGTTGAGGTCCGCCTTCTTGCCCGGGACGAGGCGGCCCCGGTCGCCCAACCCGAATACGTCGGCCGTGGCGCTCGTGAGCTTGCGCACCGCCTCTTCGAGCGGCAGCCGGCCGTGTTCGCGGTCGCGTGCCCAGTAGGACAACATGAACGTCGTGGTGCTCGCGTCGCAGGTCTGGCCCGCGTGCGCACCGCCGTCTCCGAGTCCGAAGACGGTTGTCGGGTGGACGAGCATCTCCCTCGCCGCGTCGAGGTTCCCGTCCGAGTAATTGAGGACCGGAGCGTTGAGCAGCTGACGACCGCCGTCTTGGAGGAGGTGGTCGTAGAACTCCTCCCACTGCGAACGGCCTGCCGCGGCCGCGAGGCGGGCGATGCTCTGCGACGGGGCCGGTTCGTAGTCGGGGGGGTCACCGAGCGGGAAGGTCCGCGAAGGGTGCATGAATCCCGACACGATCGGGTCGTCTTCCATGGCGGTCAGCTCTGAGACGAGGCGAGCCCTCAATGCGGGATCGCCCATTCGTACAACCTGCTCCTCCCATCCCAAAAGCGCGATCTGGCTCCATGAGGGAGCGAAGTTGAACGGGTGAAATGTCTGAAGGCCGAGCAGCAGGGACACCGTGCGCCCGTGCACCTGCGGCCTGACGGCCACGCCCTGTGCTGCGGCGTCCGCGGCCAGATCGAGCAGCCGGCGGTACGCCTCAGGATCGCTGTTGTTCTGGTTGAGGGCGAACGTCACCGGCCGGCCGATGGCAGCCGACAGCCGGCGCATCCATGACATCTCCTTAGCGGGGGCCGCCAGGTCCTCACCGAGCGCGCCCGCGGGAGCGAGCTCGAACACCCCGGTGCGGAGCTCGCCGAGCACTGCGCCGATCCCGAAGAGCTCGTCCTCTGCGGCGAAAGTTCCGGGGACCGGCTCGCCGTCGATCGCCCGGTGGGCGAGAGTGCGCGAGGTGGAGAATCCGAGGGCTCCGGCACTGATCCCCTCGCGCACGATGCAGGCCATGTCCTCGATGTCCTGCTTCGTCGCCGGCTCGTTCGAAGCTCCTCTGTCGCCCATGACGTAGGCCCTGACCGCGCCATGGGGCACCTGGGTTCCAACGTCTATCGCTTTCGGCGCGCTCTCCACGGCGTCGAGGAACTCAGGAAAGCTCTCCCAGCCCCACCGGATGCCGGCGGACAATGCTGCTCCCGGGATGTCCTCGACCCCTTCCATCAGGCCGATGAGCCAGTCGCGGTCGGCCGGGCGAACAGGAGCGAACCCCACTCCACAGTTGCCCATCACCACGGTGGTCACACCGTGCCAGCAAGACGGCGTCAGCATGGGGTCCCACGTGACCTGACCGTCGTAGTGGGTGTGGATGTCCACGAATCCCGGCGTCACGAGAGCACCGTCCGCGTCGATCTCGTGCGCGCCTGACCCGACGACGCGACCAACCTCGACGACCGTCTGGCCGTCGACGGCCACATCGGCGGTGCGTGCCGCTGACCCCGTCCCGTCCACGACTGTCCCTGCCCTGATGACGAGATCGTGCATGCCTGCCTCCTGTTGGACGGCGGTGGACCCGAGGCCAGGTTAGAACAGGAGCCGTGAGGATCTTCCGGTTCGACGAAGAGGTCTCCGTGCCCATCTCTGCGTTCGGATCGGACTTCCGGATCGGGCCGCTCACCGAAGAGGACTCGCGGGTGCGAGTCCAGGTGATGCATCTTGGTCCCGGTGGCGTGATCGGCCGGCACCCCACGACGGTTCTCCAGATGTTCGCAGTGGTGAAAGGAGATGGCGAGGTCAGTGGCTCCGACGGCAAGCGCCGTGTGATCGGTCCGGGCTACGCGGCACTTTGGGACGCGGGCGAGGAACACGACGCGTCTAGCGCCGGGGGCCTGACGGCGATCTGCATCGAAGGCGAGTTCGAGGTCTCCGCGATGAGGGTCACGACCGCGCTGGTCGTGAGCGACTACGACCCCGAGTGGGCGAGCTGGTTCAAGACCATCTCGGACCATGTGTGGCCGGCGCTTCGCGACGTGGCCTTGCGCATCGACCACGTGGGGTCGACGTCCGTTCCGGGTCTCGCGGCCAAGCCGATCATCGACATCGACGTCGTAGTGGCGTCCGAGGACCGCGCCCGGCCCGCCATCGACCGGCTGGGCCGGATCGGATACCGATGGCAGGGCGACCTCGGCATCACCGGGCGCCAGGCGTTCACGGCCCCGAAGGATGCCGGTCTGCCGCCGAACAACCTCTATTTGGTGGTGGAGGACTGCAAGGCCCACATGGACCACTGGTTGCTCCGGGACCTGCTCGTCGAGGATGCAGATGCCCGGGATCGCTATGCAGAGCTGAAGAGGCACAACGCGGAGCATGCCGATGGAGACCTGGAGGCGTACGTGGCGGCGAAGGCGAGCTTCGTCGCAGAGCTGCTCACGCGCGCCCGGGCTGAAAGGGGTCTGCCGCCGGAGACCTATTGGGACCCAGAAGGGTCGGGTTCCTGACTGCGAGCCAGGCACCGCCCGGAAGCGTACGCTTGTGTGATGGGAGCCAAACAGAAACAGGGTGGAGAGAAGAAGAAGCCGGGCAAGAACATCAAGGAGAAGCGGGCTGCCAAGACCGAGAAGAAGGCAGCCAAAGAGGGGGTCGCAAGGACTCTCGGCCGGTAAGCGAGATGCGCGGCGCCGCGATCTCGGAGGCCGCGCGAAGTCGCACCGCCGACATCGTGAGCGCTCTTGAGGCGATCGGCTCGTTGTCGACACCGACCAGGCTGCCGGATTGGACGCGGCTTACGGTTGCGTGTCATCTCCGCTACGGAGCGATCGCCTCGAACAAGATGACGCGCGACACCCTGTCCGGTCTCGAGGCGTCCTTCTATCCCGGCGGCCGTTCGGTACAGAGGCCGGGAACGCTCGTGCCGGATCCCGGCGAGGACGAGCAGCAAGTCGTCGCCTCGCTCGGCGAAGAGGGCGCCAAATTGCACGACCTGTGGGCCCGACTGTCCGAGAGCGAGTGGCAGACGGCGGCCCGCGAGCCAGCGGACAACCTGGATCTGGGCGAGACGACAATTGTCGGGCTGGCGCTTCTGCGTCTTACCGAGGTCGAGGTCCACGGGTCCGACCTCGAGGTGGGACTCGACGACTGGAGCGATGTGTTCGTGAAGAGCGCGCTTCCTTTCCGGATCGGCCGGCTCGCTTCCCCCCGCAGCATGCGGAGAGCCGTCGAATCCGGAGTTCGAGGATCGTGGACACTCGTTGGGACGGACGGGCCGAATTGGAGAATCTCCGTCAGCGGCGACGAGGTCACGATCGAACCCGTCGACTTGCCGGTGCGGTCGGATGCAGTCATCGAGGCGATGAGCCGCGACCTGCTTGCCATGCTCTTGGGCCGGCCGCTCCGAGCTGGCCGCATCGAGCGGGGAGACACAGGCCTCGCCCGCGAGTTCAGCAGGGCATTTCCAGGGCCTTAGAGGCAGGCGATCGGCCTCAGAAGTTCGCCAACGATACCGGGTCTTCTTACGTCCTTGGCACGACCGGATGGACCTGGAGTCCCGAACAGCCCGGCATGGACATGTCGATCGTGACCGATTGTGTGGTGTTCGGAGGGGTCACGAGGAGCTTCGGGTATGTCGTGCAGGTCGTGGCAGTGCCTGTGGGGTTGTCCGTGCCTTCGACGATCGCCGATGCCAATTGGCCCGGGATGAGGGTCACGAGGGGGGCGCTCTGCCCGGCTCCGCCCATGTAACCGTTCAGCGTCCTGACTGCCTGGGTGATCTGGACCCCCTGAGCGTTCAGCCCTGCAACCCCTGGGTACCCGTAGAGGCTGCATGTCGTCGAGCTCGAGTTCTTGAACAGCAAGAGGACACTGACGTGGCCGAGCCCGACGCCGCCGAACGTGGCGGTGATCCTCAACTGGGAGAAGGTGCACGAGGTCGTCTGCTGCACGACAGGCCCGAACCGGATGGGTGCGTACGCCGACTTTGCGGTCGAACCGGTACCCGGCGAGGCGACGATCACACATTGGTCAGTGCACGTCACAGAGGGAGCAGAACCTTCTTGCGTCGACGCCAAGGTCTGCACGTCGAAAGTGATCGAGTCGTCCCCATACCCGTTGGTCGACTCGAACTGCCGGGGGGTTCCGCACCCCGGCGGATTCAGATCGAAGTCGGCCTCACTCGCGCACTCCGACACGTTGAATGAGGCATACGGAGCGAATCCCTTCACGCTCACCTGCACCGCCTCGCCCGAGCGGAGGTCGTCCGCAGGCGCAACTGTGACCGAGGGTGCGATGCCTCCGATGCTCGGCCAGGCGCGCACATAGTCGACGGCGAGCAACCTCTGCGAAGGATCCAGGCATGACGGCGGGGAGAAGCCCGGCGGCATGATCGAGGAGTCCTGCACGACGAGCTCGCCAGTCCAGCCGGAGAAGCGGATACCGATTTCGCCGTGGAGGGTTTGAAAGCCGCACCAGTCGAGGTCGACGATTGCCTGTGGCGCCGATCCCGACGCCGACAGGTCGATGGGGCTTTTAGGAGCTGGAAGATCCGGCGCCTGACGGTAGACCGACTCGCTCAGACCAAGGCTGTGTCCTGTGCTGTCGTAGACGACGATCTGCGGACGTCCGGAGAGAGAGCAGGCGCGCTTGGAGGTGTCCGTGAGCTGGATAGCTCCAAGTTCCGTGCCTGGCTGATTGAAAACGACATCAGCCTTGAGCTGGCTCTTTGCGCAAGCCCCGGTGGTGGATGCCTTCGTAGGAGGTGGTCCGGTAGGTGTGCGGACCGAGTGGGACTGCGCCAGCTGAACGCTCACCAGGGCGATTACGAGCGCGACTGCGATGGCGGCCGCCCACGCAACGGCGCGTCCGCGTGACAGACGGATCCGCCGATCACTCGAAGAGGATGCAGCTAGGACCAAGGAGGAGTCGAACGAATGGAACAGTTCGCGTAGACGTTCGTCCAGGTCGTCCGGGGTCTCCATGAGTGGCATCAGCCGATCCTCCTTTCGATGTCAAGCCGTGCAGACGCATGGTCGGCAACGAGCGGGAGCAGGCGCGCTCTTGCCCGATGCAGGAGCGTCTTCACGGTGCCCTCTTCGACGTTCACCGCGTTCGCAATTTCGGACAACGACATGTCGAGCCTGTAGTGGAGAGAGACGACCTCGCGCTCCCGGCGGGTCAGCTTGCTCATCGCTCGCACGAGGTCGACGCTGCTCGCGACCCGATCCGCGAGCTCCTTCTGCCGTGGCTCGAGCTGGCCGGCGAGAAGCCTCAACGCCGAACGCTCTCTGCCCAGGCGCCTGAAGTGGTTTCTGGTGTGGTTGAGGGCGACAGTGACGACCCAGGCAGGCCACGACGCCACCTCGTCACCTGCCTTTACCTTCTGCCATGCCCGAACGAGGGCCTCCTGCAATGCCTCCTCGGCGAGCCCTGGGTCTCCGCATATGAGCGCGATCGCAGACGCAAGGCCCGCACGGTCTACAGCCTCGAGCCGCTCCACCTCGTCACCCATGCCGGCCGCCGAATTCGTGCTTCACGGTCGTAGGACACCGCTGACCGTCGATAGGTTGACAGGTTTTCGGGAAAAGGAGGAAAAGCTGTCTCGGGTGGCCCGAACGGTCCTCAGCCCGTCGCTGCGGCAGGGTTCGGAGCTGGAGCCGTGAGCAGCCGGCGCCGCTCGTCGACCGAGATCTTGCTCGGCTCGGTGGTGCGCATGAACTCGGACACGAGCTCGGCGAATCGCACAGGCTCTTCCGCGTGCGGAAAATGACCTGCGCCGTTGATTATCTCGAGCCGGCTTCCCGGAATGGCCTCGTGTGCGGCGTGCGCGTGACTGACCGGGATGATGTTGTCGCGGTCGCCCCAGATGATGAGCGTGGGCATCCGCGCGGCGAGGTATAGACGGTCCATCGCGGTCACGGATTGCCCGCCAGGGTCCACCACGCCACGAAGCGTTCTGGTGAAAGCCCTGCGGTTCTCGGTTTCGACGAGCGATGCGTAGGCCCGCCACATCTCGACGGCACGGGCGTTGCGGACTCCCGCCCGGTGGAGCAGCTTCAACAAGCCGTTGCCCCAGTCCCTTGCCAGCGTCGGGAACAGGAGCGGGAAGGTGTATTCGACACCGGGGAAGGTCAGCACGCGCAGGATGAGGCTGACCTCGCGCCCGAGTCCTCCGCTGCCGACCAGTACCAGCCGATCACAGTTGTCGGGGTACTGGTACGAGAACTGCATCGCAACGCCGCCACCGAAGGACTGACCGACGACGGTCACCCGCTCGATGTCTATGACCGCAAGCAGGTCGCGTAGTGCGCTCGCTTGAGCACCCAGCGAGTAGTCGCCCGGTGGCTTGTCCGACCTGCCGTGGCCGATGAGATCGGGCGCTATGACGGTATGGTCCTGAGCCAGAAGGGGGATCGACTCCGACCAGGTCTTGGAGCTGCCGGCGATCCCGTGGAGCAGCAGAAGGGCGGGACCTTCGCCTGCGCGTCGGAAGAACACGCTGTGCCCGTGGATCTGGACGCTCTCCAGGTCGCCGGACCGGCTCATCCGATCACCCATTGTCGGCGACCCTCGGCGGCGAGCAGCCGCCCGAACTGCATCCCGGCGAAATGTGACGCGGCCATCGGAACGTCGGTCCCCTCGTACTCACGTGCGAGGGCATCGCGGGTTCGCCTGGCGAGGTCGGGATCGACATCGGAGATCGCCTCCCACTCGGGATCGAGAAGCTCCACGGGGCAGTGAGCGACGTCGCCGATCAGAAGTCCGCGTTCAGTTCCCGATGCGATCACGAGCACCGTGCTTCCAGGCGTGTGTCCCGGAGCCGCAGTGACCGTGATTCCCGGCAGGATCGGTCCTTCGTTCCACACCTCGAAGCGGCCGATCACGGGGGCGAGCAACTCTGCTTCTGTCGGAGCACCCATCAACTCGGCGAGTGGAGTTGATGGGGCTCCGCCCGGCTCGACGAAGTACTCCCAGTCGGGCGCCGAACATCGGTAAGTGGCGTTCTCGAAAGTCGGGGCATCGTCGGTGACGGCCCAACCGATGTGATCGAGGTGTAGATGCGTGAACAGGACGTCGGTGACGTCGCCCGTCGAGACTCCGAGGTCCTCGAGACTCTCCATGAAGTGGCCCATCCCGAGACTCGTCCCGAGTGCGCCCAGACCGAGGTCGACGAGCGCGACCCGGTCCCCGGCACCGCGCATCAGGAAGCCACCGATCTCCATCGGGACCATCCCGTTCGGATCGAGGAACCTGCGGTGAGGCAGCCACTGCTCTTCGGTTGCTGTGAACAACATGTCCGACGGAATTGCGCCGCTGCCGTCCACCACCGGAGTTATCTCGATGGTTCCTACTCGCACGAGCCTCCTACGAACGAAAGTCAGCCGATCGTAACAATCCGGCGACAGCCGCCCTACTCGGGGGCCACGATGATGCAGAAGGGATGTCCGGCGGGATCGGCATAGACACGCAGCTGCTCTTGCGGATCGTTGGACCGGTCGTAAATCAATCTCCCACCCAAAGACAGGACCCGCTCATGTTGGGCTTCGAGGTCCTCGAAGGACGGAACCGTCATGTCGAGATGCAACTGTTGCGGAGTCGCGGGATCGGGCCAAGTTGACTGCCGGAGCTCGTCGACCTGTTGGAACGCAACACTGCTGTTGCGGTTCGGACCTCGGAGCACCAGCCAGTCCTTCTCCGCTTGACCAGGAGCTTCATCACCCTCGCGGTAACGGAGACCGAGCAGCTGTCGGTAGAACTCGGCGAGGGCCCGCACGTCCGTGCAGTCCAGGACCACCTGCCGGATCTCGGGGAATGGTCGTTGTGCTTCCATCGGCCTCCCTTCCGTCATGACTGGTGCGCTCTGAACCTATCGTCCTACGCCAGATCCTCGAGGAGGGCGGCCACATGTCCGGCCGGCGGCATCGCCGCGATCTCGTACTGGATTCCCTCTGCGCAAAGGCGCATCTGGTCACCCTCCAGGATGGACCTCACCTGGTCTCCGGCATCCTCGGGACGTAGCAGCTCGGCGGCCCCCGCACGCTCGACGCACCGAGCTATGTAGTGCTGGTCGGCGCCTCGCGGAAGCAGAAGGAGGGGTTTCCCGAAGGCGAGCGCGCCGAGCGTGGTGCCTGCCCCTCCATGAGTGATGACGACGCTGCTCCACGCGAGCAGCGGCCGGAGCGGCACGAACTGCCGGGCGACGGTGTTCGGAGGCAGTGCTCCCAGCTCGGACGGAAGGTCGTAGCCGGGACCGGTCGCGGCTACCACGACGACAGGCAGGTCCGCCAGGGAGTCGAGGATCGCCGACCAGACAGCGGTGTCCTTGTTGAAGTTCGTCCCGAGGGTGACGAGCACGACCGGCCCGTCGGGGATCCAGTCGGACGTCGTCGGGAGCTCGTCTGAGACGAGCGGTGGCTCCGGTCGCATGGCCAGGCGCTCGTTCGAAAGACCTGCGGCGGGGTTGGGGATCGAGGCGGGAAAGATGTCCAGGTGGAGGTCTCCCGGAAGGCCGGAGAGCGTCACCGGCTCGATACCTCTTGTCGACCAGAGCGGCTCCACGGCGGTCGCCGCGTTCACGACGGCTTCGCTGCTCGCTGCCCCGGTGCCGTGAAGGACCGCCGGGATGCCTGCAATGGCCCCAGCGAGAGGCGCCGCGAGCGTGGTGTTCTCGAAGATGATCATGTCGTTGTGGTAGGCCAGGTCGACAAGGTCATCGAGCATCAGTTCGGCCAGTGGTGCGAACCACGTCGCTAGTGCATGATCGTCTCTGTCGGACTCGGCCATAGCGAGAACCGAGGCGGTCCCGGCCCGCATGATCTCGTTCTCCTGATCTCTCGTCATCGAAAGCGGGATCTTCTCGAACCCGTGATCTTCCACCAGCTTGTTCAAGGGAGGATGGTCGACGAACGCGTACGACACCCGGTGACCGCGTTCTCGCAGAGCCAGAGCCAATGGGAGTGTCGGGATGATGTGCCCCCATTGCCCGCACAGAGTTACGACGACGTTCATCGCACGAGCATCGAAGGCGAGGCTCCGGATCGGACTACCAGGAATCTCACCGCGCGCCACTGACATCTAGCAGTGCCCCTGTGACGTACGAGGCCTCGTCCGAGCAAAGCCAAGTGATGGCGGCAGCTATTTCTGAGGCCTGCCCGAATCTCCCCATCGGTATCGTGCCGGCCAGACGCTCGGCCCTGTCGGGTTGGCCGCCGCTCGCATGGATCGAGGTGTCGACCAAACCCGGCCGCACCGCGTTGACCCGGACACGTTCTGCGGCGACCTCGCGCGCAAGACCGAGCGTCATCGTGTCTATGGCACCTTTGGAAGCGGCATAGTCGACGTACTCGCCCGGACTTCCCAATCGGGCAGCTGCCGACGAGACGTTCACGATCGACCCTCCGTCACCGCCGTGAAGAGCCGACATCCGTCTTACCGCTTCGCGCGCGCAGAGAAACGATCCGATGACGTTGACTGCGAACATCCGCTCGAGGCGGGCCGAAGAATATTCGTCCACGCGGGCCTTCTGATCGACGACGCCGGCAGAATTGACGAGCGCGCTCAACGCGCCGAGCTCTTTGTCGATCCTTGTGAACAGAGTAACGACGTCGTAGTCCGACGCGACGTCCCCTTTGATGGCCATAGCTCTTCGTCCGAGGGATCGGCATTCGTCCACGACGGATTCCGCGGCGTCTGCCTCGTGCAGATAGCCGACCGCTACATCCCAACTTGCGGCCGCCAGACACGTCGCGGTCGCCGCACCGATTCCCCTGCTTGCGCCCGTTACAAGTGCAATTCGTCCCACGTCACCAGACTAGGTAGCGACTGACGATGCTGCTGTCGCTATTGTTCGGCTTCGTCACTGTGGCTCGCTACCGCATCATCCCTGAACGGTCCCGAGTGTGGATCGATGCGCGCTCGAGTGTTCACCCGATCCACTCCAGCACCGAGGGGCTCGAAGGGTTTGTGGACCTCGAGCTCGACGCCGAGGGCAAGGTCGACGTGATGCAAGCTCCCAAAGGAGAGGTTTCCCTTCCTGTCAACCGCCTGTCGTCCGGAAACCGAACGGAGGATCGTGAGCTGCAAAGGCGAATCGAGTCCACGCGCCATCCGACGATCGACGGCGTGCTAGAGCGGATAGAGCGCCTCGGCGACGTCGGCATCTACAACGTCACAGGTAACGTCACGTTCAGGGGCGTGCAACGTCCCCACCAGGACAAGATGACGATCGAACCGTTGGATGACCAGACGATCCACCTGGCGGGCAAGTCGCAATTCGACATACGCGAGTTCGGGATGGAGCCGCCACGGGTGCTCCTGCTCAAGGTCTACCCCGAAGTGGATGTCAGGGTAGAGATCGTCGCGGCAAAAGAGGCTTAGAGTCGGTCAAAGCACAGAGTCTGAGAGGATCCGACATGTGTCTCGGGATACCCGGCCAGGTGGTCGAGATTGTCGAAGGCGACGAGCATCTGGCGAGGGCCGACGTCTCAGGTGTGATTCGGGTGATCAACATCGAGTTGCTCGAGGCAGAAACGCTCGAACCCGGTGACTGGGTGCTGATTCATGTGGGGTTCGCCATGTCCAAGATCGACGAGGAAGAGGCCAACCTGGCCGTGGCTTCTCTCAAGTTGATGGGCGAAACACATGGCGACGAGTTCCAAGCGCTCTGGTCGTAGAGCCAGCGATGCGATTCGTCGACGAGTACAGGGATCCCGCTGCGGCCCGGGCGCTCATAGCGCGCATCACCGACCTGGCCGGTGAAGGTGAGTTCAAATTCATGGAGGTCTGCGGTGGGCACACGCACACCATCTATCGCCACGGGATCGAGCATCTGCTCCCGCCGTCGGTAAAGCTCGTGCACGGGCCCGGCTGCCCGGTCTGCGTGATCCCGATGGGTCGTGTCGACGACGCAATCTCGGTGGCGGGTGAGCCGGGGGTCATATTCACGTCGTTCGGCGACATGATGAGGGTTCCGGGAAGCAAGGGCAACCTTTTGAAAGCGAAGGCAGAGGGCGCCGACGTCCGATTCGTCTACTCGCCCTTGGACGCCCTGACGATCGCCGTCGACAATCCCGGCCGCCAGGTCGTGTTCTTCGCGGTCGGGTTCGAGACGACCGCACCGTCGACCGCACTCACCTTGCTACGGGCGCGAGAGCTGGGGCTGCCCAACTTCAGCGTCTTTTCGAATCACGTGACGATCGTTCCCCCCATCAAGGCGATCCTCGAGTCCCCTGATCTGCGCCTCGACGGCTTTCTAGGCCCCGGCCACGTATCTACTGTCATCGGGCAGAGGCCGTACCGTTTCGTGCCGGCGCAGTACGGCAAACCCCTGGTGACCGCGGGATTCGAGCCGCTCGACATCCTCCACGCCATCGTCATGCTGCTCGCTCAGATCGCAGAGGGGAGATGCGAGGTCGAGAACCAGTACTCCCGAGTGGTCCGTGAAGAAGGGAACCCGAAGGCGCTTGCCGTCCTGTCCGAGGTGTTCGAGCTCCGCCCGCACTTCGAGTGGCGGGGCCTCGGATTCATATCCCAGAGCGCTCTCAAGCTGCGCGGCGAATTCGAGGCTTTCGACGCCGAGGTGCGCTACGAGATCCCTGGGGTGCGCGTCGCGGATCCGAAAGCCTGCCAGTGCGGCGAGGTGTTGAAGGGTGTCATCAAGCCGTGGGAGTGCAAGGTCTTCGGTACGGCATGTACTCCTGAGACCCCCATAGGTACCTGCATGGTCTCGTCCGAGGGGGCTTGCGCCGCCTATTACAACTTCGGCCGTATGCACCGCGAGGCCGCGGTGACTCTAGGCCGGACGAGCGTCCTCGGGACATGACCGCCGTTACCGCGCCTGACGATCAGGTCCGCCGCAGGATCCGGGTCACAGGCGTGGTGCAAGGCGTCGGTTTCAGGCCCTTCGTGCTCCGACTCGCGACCGAGCTCGAACTTGCGGGTCACGTGGGCAACGACTCCGAAGGCGTCTTCATGGAGGTCGAGGGCTGCGCCTCGAGCGTCATACGGTTCGAACTTCGCGTCATCGAGGAGGCCCCGCCTCTAGCGAGGATCTACCAGATCGACGCGACAGAGATCGAACCGGTCGGGGACCAGGTCTTCACGATCGAGACGAGCCGAATGTCCGGGCGGCCCCGGACATTCGTATCGCCGGACATCGCCGTATGCGACGAGTGTCTCGCGGAGATGTTCGATCCCGACGACCGTCGCTACCGGTATCCGTTCATCAACTGTACGAATTGCGGACCGCGCTTCACGATCACCATCCGTCTTCCTTACGACCGTCCGAACACGACCATGGCCCGTTTCTACATGTGCGCGGATTGTTCTCGCGAGTACAGCGACGAAAGAGACCGGCGCTTTCATGCGCAGCCAACCGCATGCGCCACGTGCGGTCCTCGGGTCTGGTTCGAGGCACCTGGCCACGAACGATATGTCGAGGACGCGGGTGACGCAGGACCGGACGCGGCGATCGCGATGGCCCAGAGAGCGATCGCCCGAGGAGAGATCGTCGCCGTCAAGGGACTTGGTGGATACCACCTGGCCTGTGACGCGACGTCTTCGACTGCGGTGGACAGGCTGCGGCGGCGCAAGAACCGCATGGACAAGCCGTTTGCGGTCATGGTCCGCAACATCGCGACGGCCGAGCGACTTGCGTTCGTCGGGCCCGGAGAGAAGGCCCTCCTCTCAAGTCCCGAGCGTCCGATAGTGCTCTTGAGGCACCGCCCGCGAAGCGAGGTCGCCGAGTCTGTCGCCCAGGGGAGTCCCTATGTGGGCCTGCTCCTCGCCTACACGCCGCTTCACCATCTGCTGTTCTCGCAGGTCCCAGGAGCACGGGCGACCGTGCCGTCCGCTCTCGTCATGACCAGTGGCAATCTGAGCGAAGAGCCCATCTGCTACGACGACGCAGACGCGCTCAACCGGCTATCGGGCATCGCCGACGCATGGCTCGTCCATGACCGCCCGATACATGTTCCATGTGACGACTCGGTGATCCACTCAGACGGCCGGGAAACGGTGCCGGTCCGCCGCTCACGGGGCTACGCCCCCCTCCCGGTGCGCCTTCCTTTCGACACTGCTCCGGTGCTGGCAACCGGCGGGGAGCTCAAGAACACTTTTTGCGTGGCGTCAGGCGCCGATGCCTGGATGAGCCAGCACATAGGGGACATGGGCAGCCTCGAGACCCTCGATGCCTTCGAGCGTTCAACCGGGCAATTCGCTGACATGTACGACGTGGATCCGGTGATCATGGTGGCTGATTCGCACCCCGGGTACCAGGTCCGACGTTGGACGGAGGAGCGCTCGCCGGCACCGGTCGAGCTCGTCCAGCATCATCACGCCCACGTGGCCGCCTTGATGGTCGAGCACGGGTTGAAGGCTGACGAACGTGTCATCGGTTGCGCGTTCGACGGAACCGGCTACGGCAGTGACGGCGCAATCTGGGGAGGAGAGATCCTCGTGGCCGGCTACGACAACTTCGAACGCGCTGCTCACCTGCGATACGTGTCCCTGCCAGGTGGCGACGCGAGCATCCGCAAGCCCTACAGGGCTGCGCTCGCCCACCTGTGGGCAGCAGGGATCGACTGGTCCGGTGACCTTCCACCTGTGCAGTTCGCATCGGCGAGCGAGCGTTCAGTTCTCCGGCGCCAGCTCGAGCGAGGCGTCCAGTGCGTGCAGACCTCGAGCATGGGCAGGCTCTTCGACGCGGTGAGCTCGATTCTCGGTGTGCGCCACATCGCCTCGTACGAAGCTCAAGCGGCGATCGAGCTCGAGACGGTCGCCGAGGCTCACGTCGGCAGGTGTTCGCGCGTACAGCTTCGGCGACGGCGACGGCGACGGCGACGGAGATGGCGACGGCGACGAGATCGACCAGCGTCCGATCCTGCGTTCCATCATCGCCGATCTGTCTGAAGGGGTCCCCGTCGGGGCGATTGCGGCAGGCTTCCACGTAGCGGTCGCGAGCATGATCGCCGACAGGGCCGATGAGCTGCGCATACGCACCGGTATCGATCGCGTCGCGCTCACCGGTGGTGTATTCCAGAACCTTCTTCTGCTCCGCCTCGCGCGCTTCGAGCTCGGCGGTCGCGGGCTCAGGCCCCTCTCTCACAGTGTCGTTCCTCCCAATGACGGCGGTCTCGCCCTGGGACAGGTTGCGGTGGCCTCGAGCCGGGCATCTAAGTTGGCCGGCAGATGAAGGCAATCGAAGATCTCGACGTGCGCACAGCCGAGACCCTCGTTGCCGAGCCACTTGCCCGCAGTGCGCTCAACCTGGCAAGGCGTTTCGCTTCGGGAGCGACCATGTGGTGCGTCGCACCGCAGTGGCCGACACACTGTCGGCATGTAGCGGTCGAGTTCGTCCACCCCGTGATAGTCGGAAAACGGGCACTGCCCGCAGTGAGCGTCGAAGCGCCCGATCTCCGTGGCGCCCTGCGGCTCTTGTCGAAGCCGGGCGACGTCCTGCTCGCGGTCAGCTCGGGCGACGAACCGCGTGTCGAGGATCTCATGCGCCGATCGGAAGCGTGGGGCCTAACCACGATCTGGTTGGGGGCAGGCCCCGCGCATCCGGCCGCCATCGCGGATCACGTGATCTGGCTCGATTCTCCGGATCCTGTGGTCGCGGCGCGGTCGGGGGAGATGGTTCTCCTGTACCACTTGCTGTGGGAGCTCACTCACGTCGTGTTCGAGCATCCAGGCCTGCTCGAGGAGGAGCCGCCCTGTGCAGACGACGTCTGCATCACGTGTTCGGACGGAGGAGTCGTCGCGGAGGTGAGGACGGCCTGCGGGGCACAAGACGTTGAGGTGATCGCCGCCGGCCGGCTCGAGAAGATCGACGCGAGCCTGGTTTTGCCTGTTGCGCAAGGAGATTTGCTGCTCGTCCACGCCGGGGTGGCCATCGCCAACCTGACGGCTGAGTCGTCGGGTGGATCGCGCCCTTCAACGCGAATCGCGACATGAGCACCGAACCCACGAGCTTCTTGTATCCGTTCATCGAGGCGGAGGAACGGAACTCGAGCGTTCTGATCGCCGACCTCGCATCGTCTGCGCTGTCGAAGATCGCCGAAAGCCGCCAACTGCGAGCTGCCACCCTCGACCAGTGTGAAGACGAGCTGGCTCGAGTCGCACAGCGGATGGCTGAGCGTTTCAGCACGGGAGGAAGGTTGTTCGCGTTCGGCAACGGCGGCAGTGCGACCGACGCTGAGGGGATCGTTGAGCTCTTCCGCCATCCGCCACGTGGCGAACCGCTTCCCGGGATCTCCCTGGTCGACGACCAGGCCGTGATCACGGCTCTCGCGAACGATGTCGGGTTCGATCTGGTCTTCTCGAGACAGATCATCGCCCACGCTCGCGCCGAGGACATTGCTCTGGGATTCTCCACGAGCGGCGACTCCGTCAACCTGATGAAAGCATTCGTAGAAGCACGTGGTCGCGGCGTGCTCACGGTCGGGATCGCCGGCAATGCCGGGGGAGCCATGGCGACCTGCGACGCATTGGACCATTGCTTCGTGGTTCGTTCGGACAGCGTTCACCGGATCCAAGAAGCCCAGGACGCACTCGTTCTCCAGCTGTGGGAAGAGGTCCAGACCTGCCTGGTCGACGGAACCGGAGAGAGGCGCGCGCCGTGAGCGAGGTGTCCTCGATCCCCGGGGCCCGCGCCAAAGGAGCCAAGGCCAAAGGAGCCAAGGGAGCCGAAGAAGCCAGAGAAGAGGCGGTATTCGAGCGCATCGAGGCATTCAGGCGACGCCGGCCAAGGTTGCTCGACGACATCGTCACCCTGGCACACGGCGCCGGCGGTAAGGCATCCGCCGCACTGCTCGACGTGGTGTTCATGCCTGCCTTCTCCAACGACGCACTGGCCGCTCAGACCGATGCGGCGTTGTTGAAGCTGCCGTCGGGCGAAACGCTCGCGTTCAGCACCGATTCCTATGTCGTGAAGCCTCTTCGCTTTCCCGGCGGCTCCGCGGGCCACCTCGCCGTGCACGGCACGATCAACGATCTGGCGATGATGGGCGCGCGACCGCTCGGATTGTCGGCCGCGTTCGTGCTCGAGGAAGGTTTTCCCATCGAAGTTCTGCGCGGGATCGTCGCCGACATGGCTGAAGCCGCTTCGGCGGTGGGCGTTCCTATCGTCACGGGCGACACGAAGGTGGTCGACCATGGTGCCGCAGACGGTATGTACATCTCCACCTCGGGAATCGGCGTCGTACCCGAGGGCCGCCAGCTTTCGGCATCGAAGGTCGAAGAAGGCGACGTGCTGATCTGTTCGGGGACCATGGCGAATCACGGCATGGCAGTGATGCTCGCTCGCGGGGACCTGGCGCTCGACGCCGAGATCGTCTCTGACACGGCTCCGTTGTACGACCTGATGGAGTGCCTGCTCGACGCGGCACCGTCGACAAGATGGTTACGCGACGCGACGCGCGGCGGGGTGGGGACCGTGGTGAACGAGCTCGCCCGCGACAGCCAGCTGACGATGGTGCTCGAAGAGTCGGCCCTGCCGGTCCGGGCGGACGTCGGGGCCGCGTGCGAGCTGCTCGGCATCGACCCGCTCTACGTTGCCAACGAAGGCTGCTTCGTAGCGGTCGTGCCCCGTGGCGAGGCCGGAGCGGCGCTCTCGGCTCTCAACGCTCATCCTCAAGGTCGTGAAGCGGCCAAGATCGGCGAGGTCCGCAGTGAGCCACCCGGCATCGTCGTTCTCGTCACCCACTTCGGGGGCACCCGGATCGTCGACATGCTCGTCGGCGACCCCCTGCCCCGGATCTGCTGAGCTCATCCACTGAGCTCATCCACGCACGCCGGGGCATGCCGACTAGACCCTGGGCCGCAGGCTCCGTAGCGTTGTCGAGATGGCACAGGTCATGAGCCCGGGGGAAGTGGCCACCCAGGCACAGCCGCGGCCTCGGGCAGAGACCTTCATGAGGCGCATCCTGTTCGTCCCTGATGGCCCGGCGACGGTGGGCGAGGCTTCTGCGCACAGGATCTTCAACGTCGCGATGGGCCTGTCCGCACTGCGTTGCCTGCTCAGCTACGTGGTCTTCCCGATCGTCACCCCCCTTGTCGGGGCCGCAACCGACGTGGGCCCCGCCATCGGAATCCCGATCGCAGTGGTTGCGCTTTTCTTCGACGTGATGGGGATCAGGCGGTTCTGGCTCGCGAGCCATCGCTGGCGCTGGGCGATGACCGTGATCTATGTCCTCGTGATGAGCCTGGTCGCAAGCCTTCTCGTGGGGGACATCATCAAGCTGGCATAGCGCCAGCCAGCAACGCCGTCGGCACCAGGACGTGTCGGGAACGCAGCCACTCACCGAGGGCCTTGGCCTGCTTGTCGAAGCGCCTGGCTTCGGTCGCTCCTCCGTCGAGCAGCCCGTGCACCACGAAGTTGAGTGCCATCAGGCAGGGGAGCTCGTAACGGTCGACGGTGAGATCTGAGGCTTCCGGAACGAGCTCTTTGAACAGCTCGACCGTCATCGTCTGCCGGAGCCACTGCCAGGCGTCGGAGGTCCGTACCCAGATGCCGACATTCGCGCTCCCGCCCTTGTCGCCCGATCTTGCATTTGCGATCCGCCCCAATGGGATATCGATCATCTCCGCGTTCTCTTTCACCCCGAGCACGCCGACTTGTTCTACGGGCTGCGCTGATTGCGCCGTTTCCGGGGGATCCGCCGGATCCGGCGGCTCGAGCCAGTGCACTTCTTCGCGCCGACCGTCTGCATGCACTACGACATGTCCGACAACCGACTGCCGTACGAGCGCGGGCCAATAGACCCCGAACGGAGACCCGCTCCCGGGCGGCTCCGTGTAGTAGATGCCCGGGAAATTGGAAAGAGCCAGTTCGACGACGAACGAGGAGAAGGCACGCCCGCAGCTCGACTGCTCGCCGTCCACCGCTATGTGCAACAGGCACGAAGCGGCCATCTGGTCGCGAGCATGCTCGTCCGCTGTGCCGATCCTCGTGAATCTCAGATCGGAGATGCCGGGATCGCCATCGAGATGTGCCCGTACGGATCTCTCAAGCAAGGAGGCCTTCTCGTCCAGGTCGAGGCCGGTGAGCACGACGGTCGTGGCGTTGCGCCACTTCCCGAGTCCGGTGATCGCGACCTTGGTCGTTCGAGGTGCTGACGCTCCCCTCACTCCTGTGACGGCCACGCGATCCGGTGCCAACTGCTCCAGAACGACGGTGTCGAGCATGGCCACCACGTCAGGGTTCAGGTATCCCGGAGCACCCACCTCGTAGAGAAGTTGCGCTGTCACGGTGTCGACGGAGACTTCGCCCCCCGTGCCTTTGTGCTTCGTTATGACCGAGGTGCCGTCCTCCGCGATCTCGGCCAGGGGAAAGCCGGGGTGCACGAGATCATCGATCGTTCGAAACCCCGAGAAGTTCCCTCCTGTGGCCTGCGCGCCGCACTCGATGATGTGGCCGGCGACCACTGCACCTGCCAACCTGTCGTGGTCCTCGCGGGACCAACCCCACCACCAGGCGGCGGCGCCGCTCGCGAGCGACGCATCGGCGACGCGCCCAGTGATCACGATGTCCGCGCCGGAATCGAGCGCGGCCTTGATGCCGAAGCCTCCGAGATATGCGTTGGCCGTCAAGGCCTCGTGACCCCATTCGGACAACGGTTCACCGGTCTCGAGGTTCTCGAACCGGATGCCGCCGGCCACCAGCTCCGGAATGCGCGGCGCCAGGTCGTCGCCTTCGACGTGCGCAACGGTCAGGTCGACGCCGGCCGCCAGCAGCATCGCCCGGGTTGCCTGCGCCAAGCCGGCCGGGTCGAGCCCGCCGGCGTTCACGACGACCTTGATGCCCCTCGCCGCTATCTCGGCCGCAACCGGCTCGAGTTGGCGCAGGAAGCTGCCCGCGTAGCCGCCGTCAGGTCTGCGCATCCGGGACCTGGCGAGGACGAGCATGGTCACCTCGGCCAGGTAGTCGCCCGTGACGACGTCGACGTCGCCGCCCGTCACCATCTCTTCGAGGGCCGAGAGCCGGTCTCCGTAGAAGCCCGAGCAGTTGGCGATGTGGACCGGCCTCGGTTGCCCGCCCGGCCGCGGTTGCCCGCCCGGTCTGCCCTGAGCGACCCGGCTGTCGTGCCTGTCGTGCCTGTCGTGCCTGTCGTGCCTGTTCACGGGTGCACCTGGCACATTGTTTTTCCGTATTTGTATACCCGCATGTGTATTTACTTGTATACCCCTGTGTATCTTTTTCGCCAAAATAGAAAAAGAACTCCCGTCGGGGCGTCGGAGAATCTCATCGCGGAGCGACGATAGAGGTGTGAGCGACCAACCCGCGGCGATGGCCGACCTGCCGCTCGATTTCCTCGCTTTCTATGACGACGCCGTGGCGCAGGTCTACGGCTATCTGCTCGCTCGCTGCAACCGGACAGCCGTTGCAGAGGACCTGACCGCAGAGACATTCCTAGCGGCAGTCGACGCCGTACGCCGCGACAGAGCGGCCACCGTGAGCCTCCCGTGGATCATCGGCGTGGCCCGCCACAAGCTGGTCGACCATTGGAGGCGCTTGACGCGCGAGACGAGCGGGCTCAAGGCCCTGGTCGACGAGTACCCGCAAGAGTCGACCGAAGACCCCGCCGACGCCCAACTCGATGCGGTGCAAGCCCGTCAGACCCTCGCCGCACTCGCACCTCACCATCAGGCCGTGCTCACGCTGCGCTATCTCGACGATCTGCCGGTGCCAGAGGTCGCCGCTCTGCTCGGCCGCACCGTCCATGCGACCGAGGCTCTTCTCACGAGAGCGCGCAGGGCCTTCAAGCGCGCATACAGCGACAGCGAAATCGAACTAGACGGCGAGGCCGAGAGCTCGGCAGGCCACCAGGAGACCTCCGATGACTGACCCGTTCGACGCACTTCGCTCCCCGCTCGCACCCGTCAACCCGGATCCGGATTTCGCACGCCGTCTCCGCGCCCGCATCGAGCGGGCCTTCACCCTCCCGAAAGGAGTCACAGTGTCAAATCTCGACATAGACACGCGCAACCAAAGGGATGACGGCGTCTTGGGGTCGGCTGACTTTGAATCCGCGGAAGTCGAAGCGGCCACCAGCGTGGCAGGTGCAGCCGAACCGTTCACGACGCACGCGGTGATCACCCCGTATTTGGCGGTGGCCGGAGCAGCCGAGGCGATCGAGTGGTACGCGGTCGCATTCGGAGCACGGACTCGAAGTGCGCCGATCGTCATGGCCGACGGCCGCATCGGCCACGCTGAGATCGAGATCGGAGGAGCGCTGATCATGCTCGCCGACGAGTTCCCCGACATAGGACACTCGGCGCCCACGAGCGATATCGGTGTGCACGTCACCCTGCACCTGGGGGTAGAGGATGTCGACTCGGTGATCGACCGCGCAGTTGCCGCAGGTGCTCGTCTGGAGCGACCGGCCGCCGACTACGAGTACGGCAGGAACGGCGGGATCAGGGACCCGTTCGGGCACAGGTGGATCATCTCGGCAGAGCCCGCCACAGAGCCGGCCACAGAGCCGGCCACAGAGCCGGCCACCGAGCCATCGGCAGAGCGGTCCACCGAGCAGCGAGTCGCGCTGCCGCTGCGTCACGGCGACATCGGATACGTGTCGCTCTGGGTCCCCGACGTGGAGAGGGCTGCCAGGTTCTTCTCCTCGGTCCTTGGTTGGAGCTACGCGCCGGCGAGCGGACCTCAGGGGCGCCGGGTCGAAGGTCTTTCGTTGCATCACGGGCTTTGGGGAGAACAGGAGCGATCCACCCTGTTCTGCTGCTTCGCTGTGGCGGACCTCGAATCCGCGATCGCCAGGGTGAGATCTTCCGGAGGCACCGCCGAAGAGCCGCAGGTCGAGCCTTACGGCAACATCTCGGAATGCGTGGACGACCAAGGGGTCCGCTTCGCGCTGTTCACGCCCCCCGGCGGGCTGCAACCACTCCCTACAGGTCGAACAGGTCGAACAGGTCACGACGAAGCCGACGAGGCTCTGGCGTACGTCACCATGGAGGTGCCGGACTCGGCGAAGACCCGCGCCTTTTACGGCTCGGTGCTGGGTTGGTACTTCTCAAGCGGTCGGGTCGAAGACGGATGGCAGGTCGAGGACGTGACGCCCATGGTCGGCGTATCCGGCGGTCACCCGCTAGCAACGACCGTTCCGATGTACCGGGTCGACGACATAACGAGCGCCGTGGAGCTCGTCCGGGCGGCTGGAGGGACTGCGAGCCCACCCGAGGCACAGCCCTACGGGGTGACGTCCACCTGCACCGACGATCAGGGCACGCGGTTCTATCTGGGACAGCTCTGAGAGACTCAGGCCCCTGGGTCGTCGGCTGCCTCTGAGGCGACGAGAGCGGGAGCCAGGGAAGCGGGGTCGATCACGCCCTCTTCCGCCCACACGTAGCGCCCTTCGAGCACCCTTTGTGCTGCTTCGTAGTTCTCGGCGTCGTCGTTCTGCCACAGGTCGTGGAAGTACTTGTCCACCCTCCGCCGCGCTCCCGAGCAGAACAGCTCCGCCAGCTCGACGGCTGACTCGGCCTCGGCGGCCCCCGAGTCGATGAGCATCTTCGTCCTGACGCAGGTGGCGCTCATCGCGTAGAGCTCGGCGCCGATGTCGACGATCCGACCAAGAAATCCCTGCTTGCGCTCCAACCGGCCCTGCCATCTGGACATGCCGTAGAAGGTGGACCGGGCGAGCTTGCGGCTCGACCGCTCGACGAACCGGAGGTGGGGGGCGAGGACCTCGCCGAACTCCGCGTAGCTGCCGGGGTCGTGGCCGGCGCCCGTGACGAGTTGAGGAAGCCACTTGCCATAGAAAGAAGCCGCCTTGAGGGCGCTCTTGGCCTTCGCCTGGACGTTCACGTCGGGATCGATCAGGTCGCCCGCAACCGACAGGTGCTGATCCACTGCTTCGCGGGCGATCAACAGCTTCATGATCTCCGACGATCCCTCGAAGATCCGCGAGATCCTGAGGTCCCTCAGTATTTGCTCGGCAGGGATGGGTGCTTCGCCGCGCGTAAAGCGACTCGGCGGTCTCGAATCCCCGGCCACCTCGCACCTGGACCATCTCGTCGGCTACGAGCCACGCCATCTCGGAGCAGTAGAGCTTCGCCAGAGCCGCCTCGATGCGGATGTCGTTGCGCTCCTCGTCTGCGAGGAGGCTCGACAGCTCGACGACCGCATCCATCGCGTACGTGAGCCCGGCTATGAATGAGATCTTGTGGGCGACAGCCTCGTGCTTGCCGATCGGAACGCCCCACTGGACCCGCTCGTTGGACCATTCGCGCACGATCTTCAAGGAGAGCTTCCCAGACGACCCGCACATCGCCGGCAGCGACAGGCGACCCGTGTTCAGTGTCGTGAGCGCGACCTTGAGCCCCTGCCCTTCGCCGGCGATGATGTTCTCGGCCGGAACGCGGACGTCTTTGAAGCTGGTGACCCCGTTCTCTATTCCTCGAAGTCCCATGAACTGGTTGCGGTGCAGCACCTTGATTCCAGGGCTTCTGGCTTCGACGACGAATGCGCTGATCCCTCCTCGGTGACCCTCTGACCTCGGCACGACCGCCATCACTACGAGCAGGTCGGCGATCACGCCGTTCGTCGTCCAGAGCTTCGTTCCGTTGATGATGTAGGCCGATCCGTCCTCGGTCGGAATGGCGGTCGAGCTCATGCGCGCAGGGTCGCTCCCGACGTCGGGCTCTGTGAGCAAGAACGCGCTGATCTCGTTCGACGCCACTCGCGGCAAGAACCGCTTCTTCTGCTCCTCTGTGCCGAAGAGCTTGAGCGGCTGCGGAACCCCGATCGACTGGTGAGCGCTGAGAAGGGTGCTCAGTGCCGAGTGGGCCGAGCCGGCAAGGCTGAGAGCGCGGTTGTAGTACAAGTTGGAGAGGCCGAGGCCGCCGTACTTCTCGTCCACCTTCATCCCGAGCGCCCCGAGGTCGCACAGGCCCTTCACCACGTGCTCGGGGATCTTCGCGTCGCGCTCGATCTGTAGAGGGTCGACCTCCTCGCGGAGGAATTTCTCGAGTTTCGAGAGAAACGCCTCGCCCTTCTGGCGGTCACTCTCGGAGACGACCGGATGAGGATGGATCAGGTCCAACCTGAACCTGCCCATGAACAGCTCCTTGCCGAAGCTCGGCCTGGTCCATTCCTTCTGCCTGGCGGCCTCCGCGACCTGCCGGGCCTGCTTCTCGGTGACCTCTGTGACGCCTGTGACCGAGCTCATCGCGGTCCTCCTTGCTCGAAAATCTCATACCCATTCCACCAGCTCGGGCCGCGGACTGCCCAACGGGTTCAGCGCAGACGGATCCTGTTCCCTGTGACCAGGGCGGCGCCGTCGGTGCAGAGCCAGCCGACGACCTCCGCCACCTGGGCAGCTTGGGCGACTCGTTCTCCCCGTGAGTCCGCGAACCGCCGGACCTCGTCAGTGACCCAGCCGGTGTCGGTGATGGGCGGGTAGACGATGTTGGCGGTGATCCCGTAGCGGGCGAGCTCGGCAGCGGCCGACATGGTGTAGTTCTCGAGAGCGGCTTTCGCAGCTCCGTACGAGACCTCTCCGGCAAAGCCGGACGGTCCACCGGAGCTCAGGCCGACGATCCTCCCCCACGTGCCGCCCCTCATGCGGTGCCTGCGGGCGAACTCGGCAATGAGCAGCGCGCCTGCTTTCGCATCGACCGCGAAGTTGGCGTCGAACGTCGCGGCCGACACCTCTTCGGTGGGGCGTGAGAAATGGTCGTCGAAATGGCCGGAGAAGGTGTCCTGGCGCCAGCCACTCGCATTGTTGACGAGGATGGAGACGGCCCCGAGCTCGTTCTCGGCTGCTTCGATCAGTCGTTCGGCGGCACCTGAGCCTGCCAGGTCCGACTCGACGGCGGTCGAGCGGACTCCATGTCGCTCGACCCGTGCGACCACTTCGGACGCGTCGCGGCGGCGCTCGGAGTCGTATCTCTCAGATCCGAGCGGATGCGACGGCGCTCTCTCAGATCCGAGCGGATGCGACGGCGCTCTCTCAGATCCGAGCGGATGCGACGGCGCTCTCTCAGATCCGAGCGGATGCGACGGCGCTCTCTCAGATCCGAGCGGATGCGAAGGCGCCCGGAAGAATGCGACGAGGACGTTCGAGCCGAGGCGGGCGAGCTCTTCTGCAACGGCTGCGCCGATTCCGTGATTCGCCCCGGTGACGACGGCGGTCCTGCCACGAAGAGGAGCCTGTTCCACCCTGGTCACCCAGATCACCCAGATCAGCCAGTAAGGCGGTCAGGCCAGGTCAGCCAGGTCGGGCCAGCTCAACTAGGTCAGGCCAGCTCAGCCAGGTCAGAAGCCGGGAAACACTGTGCGCAGTTCATCGAGGGTCACGCCCGTGACACTCGTGTCCGCGGGCAGGTGTTCGTCGTCGAGGCGCCCGGACACCAAGCGCAACAGGGCCTCGGCCGGCAGCACGACTTTCGCCGTCTCCTCACCTGCTCGGTCATCTCCGCGCCCATCTCCAAGCCCATCTTCACGCCCCTCGGACCCGGTGAGCTCGTCGAGGGACACCGAGTCGTCCACCTTGAGCAGGAACGAACGTGCGGGCGCGGTCGTCTCGATGCGAACCTCGAGGGGGCCGGCGGCGGCCTTTCCCGATCTGGCGACGCGAGCCGACAGGACGTCTACCAGAAGCGCGGTGGCGTCATGCGCCAAGGTGGCGGACGGGTCGAGCACCACCTCGAAGTCCCATGTGTGCAGGGTCAGCTCGGACAGCCGCATGCCGACCAACATCGCGGCGTCCACCTCCATCCCGAACATGGAAAGGTGGAACTTGTCGAGTTGTTGCGCGTCGAGTCCCTCGATCTGCTCGACCAGTGCCGCGTCAGCCCCCTTCAAGTCGGCGGCCTGCGACTCGGGGCTCTTGGAGTTCCAGGCGTCCCATATGGGCGGAAAGATGTCCGGGCCCGGTGGGTCCTCGCCCTTCGTCCCAGCTTCGACCATGAGCGAGAAGATCTCTGCACCACTTCCGAGGTGCGAGAGCACCTGGGCGATCGTCCAGTCGTCGCAATAGGAGGGACCGGTGAGCCGGCCAGGGTCCATGCCGTCGAGGAGGTCGACCAGGTGGTCGTGCGACTTGTGCAGAGCCTTTATCCAATTGCGGGTGTCTTCCTCAGCCATTTTTAGGGACCTCTATTCGGGACAAGCAGGGATACGGGTATTCGGGACAAGCAGGGAAGGGGCTTCAGCAGTACGGCGTCGCAAGGGTGAGCAGGAAACCCTCCGGGTCTTCCCACATCGTGTCGACGACGAGGCCGGCAGCGCTCAGCTCCTTCTCGACCCCCTCGCGTGTGAACTTGGCACTCGTCTCTGTGAGCAGATCCTCTCCTCGCGAGAACTGCACCTCCATGTCGAGCTCCTTGATCAGCACGCTCTGGTCGAGCACCGAGCGCAGCCGCATCTCAATGTGCGACTCGTCGTCGTTCCAGACTGCTACGTGGTCGAACAGCGAGGGGTCGAAATCCGCGCCCAGCTCTCTGTTCAATACGAGCAGGACATTGCGGTTGAACTCGGCCGTGACCCCAGCGGCATCGTCGTAGGCAGCGAGCAGACGGGCCCTGTCCTTTACCAAGTCGGTGCCGAGAAGCAGGCTGTCGCCGTGCGTCATGGTGCAGTCGAGGTCGAACAAGAAGCGTGATCTCTGCTCAGGCCCGAGGTTGCCGATCGTGCTTCCGAGGAACACGATGAGGCGTCGACCTTCCGCCGGCACGCGGTCGATGTGCAGACCGAAGTCCCCGACCACGGCGTGCACCGCGAGTGCGGGATAGTCGACGGCGAGCGCAGTTGCCGCGTCGAACAGGGTCTGGTCGCTTACGTCGAGCGGGACGTACTTCTTGAGTGTCCCGGCGTCGCCGAGAGCGTCGAGAAGGATTCGGGACTTGTCGCAGGTCCCCGCCCCGAGCTCAACCAGGACCTCAGCCCCCGAACGATCCGCGATCTCTGCGGAGTGCGACTCGAGAAGGCGGCGCTCGGCTCTGGTCAGGTAGTACTCGGGGAGACGGGTGATCTCGTCGAACAGGACACTGCCCCTGTCGTCGTAGAACCAGACGGGAGGCAGCCGCTTCTGGTCCGCCTGGAGACCCGTCCGCACGTCGCGCTCGAGAGCCTCGCGGAGGTCCCCGTCTTTCAGGTGGACGTCGATCGAGGGTGCGCTGCCGGAGCCCGACTGATCAAGCATCGTGGGCCAGCCGAAGTCCCGAGAAGGCCCATCGGGCCGACGGCGGGAAGAAGTTGCGGTACGTGGGCCTCACGTGACCGGCCGGGGTCACACAGCTGCCGCCCCGCAGCACGTACTGGTTGACCATGAACTTTCCGTTGTACTCGCCCACCGCTCCGCTCGCGGGGCGGAATCCGGGATAGGGGGAGTAAGAAGAAGAAGTCCACTGCCAGACGTCTCCGAACATCGACGAGATGTCCGTCACGGGATTCGGGTGGAGAACGCCGGGGTCGAGAAAGGCCCCGTCTGTCACAGACGACTCGGTCACCGACGACTCGGCGACGGCCTCCCACTCGCTCTCGGTCGGCAACCTCGCTCCGGCCCAACGCGCGAATGCGTCGGCTTCGTAGTAGCTCACGTGGCAGACAGGTTCGGTACCCCTGACCTGTCGAGAGCCGCCGAGCGTGTAGTACCACCAGCTGCCGGCATCGTCGTACCAGTACAGAGGTGCGTCCCATCGCTGAGCCTGGCAAGTGGCCCAGCCGTCCGACAGCCACAGCTCGGGCCGGCTGTAAGCGGAGTCTTCGATGAATTGGATCCACTCCCCGCAGGTGACGGGCCTGGCGTCGATGGCGAAGGGTTCGAGGTGAACCGCGTGGCGAGGCAGCTCGTTGTCGAAGACGAAGCCGCTGCCCCGGAAACCGATCTCGCAAAGGCCGCCGTCGTGCTCGATGACCGAGGCACGGGCACTCTCCGCGTACTCAGAAAGCTTGGCCGCCGGGTCACCGACCCTGTCGGTCAGGTAAGCCGGTTGCGGAAGGTTCTGGGAAAGAACGTGCTTTATGTCCATGAGTAGCAGTTCCTGATGTTGCTGCTCATGGTTGAGACCGAGCTCCACCAGGTCGCTCAGCGGTGAGACCTCGGTGATGCCCGAGATGAGTGTGCGCATCGCCTCGTCGACGCTCGATCGGTACTGCGTCACCTCCGAGACCCTCGGTCGGGACAACAGCCCTCTAGAAGGCCGGGGATGCCTCGCTCCGAGCGACTCGTAGTAGGAGTTGAACAGGTACGCGTAGTCGGGATCGAAAGGGGAGTACCCGGGAAGCGACGGCTCGAGGAGGAAGGTCTCGAAGAACCAGCTCGTATGGGCGCGGTGCCATTTCGTCGGGCTCACGTCCGGCATCGACTGCACCGTCTGGTCCTCGGCAGACAGCGGTGCGGCGAGATTCTCCGTCGTGTCGCGCACAGCCGAGTAGCGCGCACCGAGGGTCGCTATTGATCGTTCATTCGTGACAAGACCGGTCATCTTCGGTTCCCAGTTGTCGGAGGACCTGTTCGAGGTCGGGCGGTCAGCAGCCTCGCCTGCCGGCGGGCACAGGTTCGCATACGGGTGTCACAAAGAGCCTCGCCCACGAGCCTAGGGAGGTCGCGACGCATTTCGTTCTACCCCCTGTCTGACCGGCGAAACAGCTGGTCATGCCCATGAAAGGTCGGCTCACACCCCTCAACTGTTACCCAGGCCAAGTGCTCTCGCGAAAGTGAGCGAGCCTCTACAGGTGTGAGAGGACCGCCTCGCACGAGCTCACGTCGACGCCGGGCACCCTTTCCACGTCGAGCCGGGCGATCAGTCCGTCTTCTATCACCGCCGCATAACGCTGCGACCTGAGACCGAGGCCGATACCTGTCGCGTCGAACTCGAGGCCCATGGCCCGCGTGAACTCCCCGTTTCCGTCGGCGAGCATGAGGATCTTGTCCTCGGCTCCCTGTGAACGTGCCCAAGCGTCCATCACCCAGGCATCGTTCACCGCCACACAGGCGACAGTGGTGACCCCCTTGCCGATGAGCTCGTCAGCGTGCCTGACGAAACCCGGCAGGTGAACCTTGGAGCATCCGGGGGTGAACGCCCCCGGCACCGCGAACAGGACCACCCGTCCGTTCCCGAGCACCTCGCCGGTTTTCACCGTGGTCGGGCCCTCAGGTCCCATGGCGCGCACTTCGACATCGGGGATCTTGTCACCGACAGAAACAGGCATTGGAGCTCCCTTCGACCATGGCGGTTGGTCGTGTCCGGACTGGCGATGCCGGCTTGACACTTCATCCGAACGTACACGGCACGCCGTGTCAATCCTGTTCGACCCAATGACGCCCGGCGTCGCCATGTGCCTCGTGCGAGGCGAAGGAGAGGGACGACGGGGAGAGTTGGCCGGGAGATAGCTTTGCCCGCGATGGCGGCTCAAGACGACCCGTATGTCGTCCCGTCGGCTGACGGGGCGCTCGACGGCATAAGCATCCTCGATCTGACCACCGGAATCGCAGGTCCCCTCGGAGTGCTTCTTCTCGCCGAGCAGGGGGCTGAGGTGGTGAAGGTGGAACCGCCTGGCGGCGACCCGCTGCGCTCGATACCCGGTTCCGCCGTATGGCACAGGAGCCGTCGCTCGGTGACCCTCGATCTTGCTGAAGTCGAAGGACGGGCCAGGTTCTGCGATCTGCTTGCGACGGCCGATGTGCTCGTGGAGAGCTTTGCTCCGGGAACGATGGCGTCATGGGGCCTCGCATACGAGGACATCTGCGCCACATATCCGGCTCTCGTATTCGCCTCGGCGCCCGCCTACCCGTCTGCGAGCCGCAACGCCGGCCGTCCCGGCTACGACGCCCTCGTCCAGGCGCGCGCAGGGCTCCAGTACGAGCAGCCGGGATGGCGCGACGGCCCGATATTCCTCCACTTCCCGGCACCGAGCATGGCCACTTGTTTCATGTTGGCCATCGGTGTGACATCGGCCCTTCGCGCGAGGCAGATCACCGGCAGGGGCCAACGGGTCGAGACGTCGCTCTACCAGGGTGCGCTCGCCTACACGACCATGCTCTGGCACGAGGCCTCGCGGCGGGCCCCGGCCATCACGCCATGCTCGCCAAGACCAATCCCCCCGGGGTGCATCAGACGAGCCTCTACGAGTGCGCCGACGGCTGGGTGCACGCGGCGACGATGAACGGGCTCACCCCCAAGTCCACGCTGCAGGAGGTCGCCGGGCTCGAAGCACCCGATCCGGCTGCGATCTGGAGCGCCACGCAACAAGAGCGCCGCCAGGCGGACGAACGCGTGCGCGCCGCCCTTCGTGCGCGTCGGCGCGACGAGATCGTCGAGGGTATGAACGAGGCGAACCTGGGTGCCGAGGCCGTGATCCCGATGAGCGGGGCCTATGCGCATCCCCAGCTCGTGGCGAACGGGATGGTGGTGCAGGTCGACGACCCCGAGCTCGGTCCGACGACGCAGATCGGAGTGCCGGTCAACCTGTCGAGGAGCCCCGGTCGTATCAGAGGTCCCAGGCCGTTGCCGGGCCAGCACAACGAAGAGGTTCTCGGCCGGGTCGACGGCGGCCACCGTGCTCCGGAACAGGAGGTGGGTGCGCGGCCCGGTGGCGCACCTCGGCAGGAACTGCGTCACGTGCTCGAGGGCGTCGTCGTTCTGGATCTCGGGCAGTACCTGGCGGGCCCGTTCGGCCCGATGATCCTGTCGGACCTCGGCGCCGAGGTGATCAAGGTCGAGCCCGTGACGGGCGATGCCATGCGCCTCGCGTCGGCACCGTTCGTGGGTTGCCAGCGCGGCAAGCGGTCGATCGCGCTCGACCTGCGCAGGCCCGAGGGGCTGGAGGTCCTCTACGCGCTGGTCGAGCGCGCTGACGTCGTGCACCACAACATGACCAAGGGCACCGCGGCCCGTCTCGGTGTCGACGAAGACACGTTGAAGCGGTACAGACCCGATCTCGTCTACTGCAACACCTACGCCTACGGCGCCGAGGGCCCGCTCTCTCACTCGGGGGGACTCGATCCTCTCTACCAGGCCTGTTGCGGCCTCGAGTACGAAGCGGGCCCCGTCCACGCGGGGAACCCACCTCTTTACATCCGGATGGGGATGTGCGACACGGGAAACGCCCTGTTGTCGGTACTGGGTGTGCTCCTGGCGCTGTACCGCAGAGGTGAGGACGGTGGCGGCCAGTTCGTCACCACTTCTCTGTTGAATGCGGGAGCGGTCTTCTCGAGCGGGTCGTTCCTCGCGGCGGACGGGCCCCGCGACTTTCCGTCACTGGACAAGGACCAGACAGGGATGGGCGCGCTCTACCGCCTCTACCGCACCTTCGACGGTTGGATACAGATCGCGGCCGTCGGTCGGGGACATTTCGAGGCCCTGTGCTCATCACTCGGCTGCGGTGACGTAGCGAACGACGGTCGATTCAGTACGCCGGAGCTCCGGATGACAAACCGACAGGTGCTAGAGGATCTTCTCGTACCGGCGTTCGCGTCCAGAACCTCGCAACAGGTGCACCTCGACCTCGACGCGGCGGGCGTGCCGAACGAGATACCGCTCGACACCCACGGTGGCGAGACGGTCCTGCACGACGAGGAGAACCTCGAGCTCGGCCTCGTCGTCGGTTACGAACACCCGCTGCTCGGGTCGATGAGGCAGTTCGGTCACCTGGTGACGTTTTCGGACACGCCGGGTCGGATCGCAGGTCCGCCGCCGCTCGTCGGAGAGCACTCCCGCGACATCTTGGCGTGGGCGGGGTTCACACCCGAGACCGTCGACGAGCTCAAGTCGAGCGGCGTCGTGTCATGGCCGGACGATTCGGTGGACTACCCCTGGAGCTGCTGACCGTGGTGGAAGCCGATTCCGGCCCTGAGATTTGTGTCCCGGTCAAGTCCTACTTGATCTGCGCCATCCCGCGCACCGGGAGCTATCTGCTGTGCGACATGCTGAGGGCGACGGGAGTCGCCGGAAACCCGAACGAGTACTTCTCGGACAGCTACCAGAGGCATTGGGCCGCGCGATGGGGAACGGCTGACTACGACTCGTATCTCTGTCGCGTGGTCCGGCTAGCGACCACGCCGAACGGTGTGCTGGGGGTCAAGACCCACCCTTGGCAGTTCAACCATTTCGCCCGTCAGGCTTCAGGGCAGGCACCCGTCAGATATGTGGAGCGGCCGAGGATCCTCGAGCGCTGGCTCCCCGATCTGCAATACGTGTGGTTGAGGCGCAAGGACCGCCTAGGTCAAGCCATCTCCTATACGAGAAGCCTGCAGACCAACATCTGGTGGGATGCCGACGCAGAGCCGGTACCGAACGCCAAGACCAAGCCCGAAGCTCTGTGTTACGACTTCGACCTCATCACGCAGTCCGTCGCCCGGATGGTCGAAGAAGAAGACATGTGGAGGCGTTACTTCGCGGCGGTCGGGGCCGATCCGCTCGTCATCTTCTACGAGGATCTCGTGTCGGACCCCGAGCGCTCCGTAAAGTCGGTGCTCCAGATGCTCGACGTATCGCCGGGCGCGGATGTCCGTGGTGAATCCACGAGCTTTCGCCGTCAGGCCGACGACATCACCGCCGCGTGGGCTGCGAAGTACCGCTCTGAGATAGCGCGAGGACCGTACGACGTCTGGCGGGCGACGGGCCCCCGGAGGGACGCGCTCGAGCCTGCCTCGAGTGAAGTGACGGCCGCGTTCGCTGATGAACCACAGGCGAAGGAGGCGGCGAAGCCGGTACCTGCATCGGAGGAGCCGATCGACCTGTCCGCGGCGCTCGGGTCGCGGAGATGGCTGAGGTGCGACGCCCCGTTTCCGTACGTGCGCGCTCAGAACGTCTTCTCCGACGCCATGTACAAGGCGATGGCGGAGCAGTACGCGGACCTGATGAGAGGTGGTCACTTCGGCCGCGGGATCCCCGGCTATGACGTCACGGCGCATACCGTCACCGCCAGGACCACGGGACCGCTGTCGGTGTTCTGCCAGCGCCCGTGGCACGACATGTTGGCTCGTCTCTTCGGGATCAACGCCACCGGTGAGCTGAATGTCGCCCTTCATCACCATGCCGTCGGATCGCTCGACGGATCGCCCCACAACGACCTGAACCCGGGCTGGTTCGCGGACGTGCCCCGCTCCGACGGGATCATCGTCCACGATCCCATCTACGGTTGCGACTACAGGTACGGGCCCAAGAAACCTGAGGTGACCGCCGTCGAGCGAGTCCGCGCGGTGGCTGTGATCTTCTACCTGGCCAATCCGGTCCGCGGCGTCGTAGGAGGTGAGACCGGCCTCTACAGGGCGGCTTCAGACCCGGTCAACAGGCCGGCCGATGTCGTGCCGCCCGTGAACAACTCTCTCGTGGCGTTCGAGTGCACCCCGACTTCGTTCCACGGGTTCATGAGCAACCGCAGTGCGGTCCGCAACTGCCTGGTGATGTGGTTGCACCGCGAGAAGTCCGAAGCGATCAGGCGATGGGGGGAGTCGAGCATTGTCTACTGGCGACGCTGACCCGGTCCGACGGGTCTGCATCTTCGCAGGTGCCTCGGGGCGGCTCGGTTCGTACTTCTGCGAGAATTTCGCAGACCGCTACGACATAGTCGCCGTATACCGGCGCAACAGGCCCCTCGTGGCGACCCACGACGCGGCTGTGGTCGATCCCGTGGCTCCGGAGCGGGAGCTCGTAGCGAACCGGCGGCAGGTCTTCGCGGTGCACGCGGACCTGACTGACGAGCGTGAATGCGACCGCGTCGTCGAGCTGGCGCTCGCCAGATTCGACAGGATCGACCTGCTGGTGAATGCAGCCGTCTCGACGACCTGGGGATCGATGATCGCCTCGGATCACCTGAGGCGCAGCGGACAGAGCCAGTTCGCCACGAACGTTCTCGTCCCGCTCAACCTGGCGACGGCGGTGGTGCGCCAGGCCTGGCAAGGACGAGACGAGGAGAACCGGCTGAACAACCGCAACGTCGTGAACGTGTCGAGCGTCGCAGGGCTCAGGATCTACACCGGCCAGGGGCAGAGCATCTATGCGGCGTCGAAGGCAGCGCTCAACCAGCTCACGGGCCACATGGCCGAAGAGTTCGCGGCGGTCGGAGTGAGAGTGAACGCCACCGCTCCTAACAGCTTTCCCTCCATCATCCCGACCTCGCGAGCTGCTGAAGCCATAGTCCGCCTCGACGAGGGCAGCGACACCGGCACCATCGTCGTGGTGGACGGTGATGAAGACAGCGTCATCCAGATGCGACCCTTCTCCGGCCGCAGGTGATCAGAACCGGGTGCTCGCCGGCACGAGCGAGGCCCGCTTAGACAGGGCTTCGGAAAGCAGTGTCAAGCGCTCCTCGAATGGGAACGACCCTGTGACATGGACGATCCGCGGAGTGAGGGCCATGTCCTGTGGCATCGAGTTCCACTCGTTGCCGAGGAAATGCGTCCGTCTGAGCCATGGCGTGTCTCTGCCGGGTTGGCAGTACAACGGCTTCGCCTCGGGGTCGAATTCGTACCCGAACATCTCGAGAGCCGCCGCGTTGTCATGCCACCGGGTCTCGAGGTACTGCGTGTGATCCCACATCTCGCCGAAGAACCGGCGGGCGTACCTGCCTGAGCGCACCGCCATCACTCCGGTGTTCGGGACGCGTTGGCCGCCGTAGCGGTGCTCCACCATTCCGAGAAAGTGGCCGCGGGTGAGCTCTTCGGCTATGTCCGCCGAACAGTCGACGATCGCTGCGTCGGCGTCGATCCAGAACAGGAAGTCACAAGTTGGAAGGAGTTGGTTGATGAACGCGACCTTGGCCCACTGTTTGTGGTTCCGCTCCGGTGCGGGATCGACCTCCGGCACGCGCAGCTCGTAACCGTGAATGGCCGCGTACCGTTCGAAAGAAGGACGGGTGACGGCCAGGAACTCTTCGTGCTTGCCGAAACCCATCGTCGCCAGAATCTTCACGGGCCCCGACTCCTCAGACGATTTGCGGTCTCGCTGGATCGTAACGAGTGCAGTGGTGGGGAGTGTGGTTTTAAGAGCTGACTGACTCTCCGGGGGATTCGAGCAACCCGTCGTAGTAGACGACTTGGTTGGTGCGGACCGCCGGTACGCGCCGCCCGGGCAAGATGATCCCGGTGAGGTTCAGGGGATCTGCCGCATTAAGGCGGATCACTTCGCCTGCCCGAGGCGACCGCCGTAACCGGCGCAGGTGATCGACGGCTTCAGGCAGAGCGAACTGCTCGCCGACGAAGCCGGTCACGAAGCGCCCACCTCGTACGAGGCCACGCGCTTCGAGACGTCGTAGCGCCCAAAGCAACTGGCGCCACGGCACGGACAACTCCTCGTGCCCGAGAAGATCCCAGAAGACCACTCCCCAGCGGGCGAGAAGCTGCCCGGCGACCGACTCCGCCAGGCTGTCGGGATCCTGGTCGTGCCGTGCTTCAGGCAGCAGCGACCAACGTCCCTCGCCGCCCGCACGACGCAGTGGGGCACGTCCGCGTCCCACCCGGTTGCGCACCTCGTTTCGGTGCCTTCTCCGCCATGCTTCGCGCGCCGAGAGCAAGGAGCGCACCGCCTGGAACCCGTCGGCGGTGACGATGCCCCGGGCGACCAGATCCCAGAGTCCCTCCTCGATCTCGACCGGTAGGCGTCCTGTCGAGCGCGCCGATCTCCGAATGGAAGAGTGCCCCCCGTGTCCTCAGGGCATCGAGGACGTCCCGCGAAGGACCGTGCGCCGGTTCCGACGGTGCGGCATCGCCACGTGAAGCCTCGAGAAGCCAGGGCAGGTCCTCCCTCAGAGCGAACGTGATCGGTGTGGCCCGCGAGGGGGTGGAAGCACCCCTGCCGCGGGTTGTCGGCGGCATCCGTCGACCGCGCGCTCAACCTGCCCCAGACGAGCTCACCGGACATGCACAGGTCCTCGAGCCAGCGGGACTGATAATTCTCGACCCTGGCTGCGAGCACCGACTCCTCCCACGCGCCCGCAGGCAACTCGAAGCCTTGCAGCTGGTCGACGACGGCGAGCACGCCTGCACGTCCCTGGCGTTGCGTCCCCGGTGCGACGTGCTGCCACTGCAGGACGAATCGCATGTAGTCCTGAGCGGTGACCGGCTCGATCTCGCGTCGCAGCCGCGCCTGCGTGTACGAGTGGACGCGGGCGAGGAGCCGCCTCGCACACCACTGCTCGCCGCCACCGAGTTGTTCGTCGAATGACCCGCGCATGGCGAATCCCTCGGCCTCGAGGCGGGCGAGACCGATCTGGACGAGCCCCATCGGGATCGCAGAAATTCGGGCGAGACCGGCGACAGTCACGGGTCCGAGCAGGTCCAGGTGACCCCTCAGTGAGTCGGCTGCGGCCGCCTCGGGATCGAGTTGTGCTTCACCGGTCGCGGCGCCCGGCATGCTGACATCAGGCATGAACGAGGCGTCCGGAAGGATCGACTCTGCCGTAGTGCGACGCTCCAGAGCACACCACATGTCGCGCACAGGCTCATCCATCTCGTTCGAAGAGCCCTCATCGCGCGAAGCGCATCGAGGGACCACGGTGAGCGCCCTTCCGGCGCGGCCGAGCGCGGCGAACCATTCGGCCCACTCGGGACGCGCGCTGTAAAGGACGGTGGCGAGAAGCAGGTCGTGGAGCTCCTCGGCGTCCCTGACCACGGGCGCCGCTTCCTCGCGCACCCGGGCGATGGCGTTCGGGTCAAGCTTGCCCATATCGCCGGCCTGGAGGGGTAGCCCCCGGCGAAGCTGAACGGCACGGGTCCGCCTCTCCTCGAGGGGAGCGTCGTCGAGGAAGGTGTACGGCTTCCCGTTCAGGATCTCGTGAGAGAGAACCGAAGGTTCGGGAGAGTCCACGAAATGGGTGCGGACCGAGCCGGACTCGAAACCCTTCACGACTTCGACGAGGCCGTCCACGTCCATCGCCTCGTGGAGGCAGTCGTAGAGCGTCTGGCGGACAAGGACGTGGTCCGGGATCTCGACGGGTCCTGCAGGGGCATTCTCCTGGCAGGCAGCGAGAGACGGGAAGACGGCGGCCATCAGGTCGTCCGCCTCCATCCTCTGGATCGGCAGTGGGTTCTTTCGTCCGCCCCGGAAGCGCAATACCGCGAGCGAGCGGTTGAGGTTCCATCTCCACCGGCTCGTGAACATCGGAGAGGCGAGCGTCGCCTGGGTGAGCGTCGCCGCTGCAGTGTTGGACGAGAGCAGCTTCGGTGCCGTGTCGAGCCCGAAGCTGTGCTGAGGCCCGAGAGATAGGACGAACGCATCGTCGTTAGCTGCAGCCTGCAGCTCGAAGTCGAAAGTGGCGCAGAAGCGTTTGCGGAGCGCGAGCCCAAGTGCTTTGTTGCACGCGCCCGCCGAACGGGGCATGCACGACGAGTTGCATTCCGCCCGCCTCGTCGAAGAACCGTTCGAACACCACATCGTCCTGTGTCGGCAGGACACCGAGGGCGCCCATCGCAGCGAGCAGGTAGTCGACGACCTGGGAGGCGCCGTTCTCGTCGAATCCGCAGACGTCGGACACGTGCGCGATCGCGGCATTGCGAGCCGACCGCGCGGTCTTCCGAAGCAAGAATCCGGTTCAACTCGGCCCGTAGCATCGACACCTCGGCCGACAGCTCGGCGGTCCGACTCGGTGCTTCACCGACCCAGAAGGGGATTGTCGGATTGGCACCTTCGGCGTCGACGACTCGGACTGTGCCCGGCTCCACACGCCGTATCCGCCACGAGTGGGTACCGAGCAGGAACACGTCTCCGACCATCGACTCGATGGCGAAGTCCTCGTTCACGCTTCCGACGGGGGTCTCGTCCGGATCTGCCACGACCCGGTAGTCGCCCACTTCGGGGATCGCCCCGCCGCTCGTGATCGCAGCAAGACGCGCGCCCCGCCTCGGTCTCAGAATTCCGTTCACCTGGTCGCGGTGCAGGTACGCCATCCGCCTGCCTCTGCCTGTCACGATCCCTTCTGACACGAGGTCTACGACGGCGTCGTAATCCTCGCGGCTCAGGTCGCGGTAAGGAGAGGCGCGCCGGACGAGCTCGTACAACCCCCCTTCGTCCCATTCGCCGGCGGCGGCTACTTCGGCGATGAGCTGCTGGGCGAGGATGTCGAGCGGGGCGCGGGGAGGGTTGACCGTGTCGAGCCGCCCGGATCCCACCCCGGCGAGCAATCCCGCGCACTCGACCAGCTCGTCACGTGTGAGCGGGAAAAGGACCCCCTCGGGAATGCCTGATCGCGAGTGGTTTGAACGCCCTACGCGCTGCAGGAACGTGGCGATGCTGCGCGGCGATCCGACCTGGCAGACAAGCTCGACGGGCCCGATGTCAATGCCGAGCTCGAGCGACGCGGTCGCGACGAGAGCTCGCAGCTCTCCCGCCCTCAAACGGGTTTCCACTCTTTCGCGTCGCTGCCTCGAAAGGCTGCCGTGGTGGGCCGACACCACGTCGGGACCGAGCCTGTCACCGAGCTCGTGTGCCAGGCGCTCCGACAACCGCCTCGTGTTGACGAACACGAGTGTGGTCCTGTGGTCCTGTACGAGCGTGGCGATGCGATCGAGGACCTCGCCCATCTGCTCAGTAGACGCGACGGGACCGAGCTCGGATCCGGGGAGCTCCACCGACAGCTTGAGGCCACGGCGGTGCCCGCAGTCGACGATCGACGCAGCGCGTTCGGGGTCCGTACCGGTCAGAAGCAAAGCCGTCTGCTCTATGGGCCGTTGGGTGGCGGAGAGTCCCACTCGTTGGGGTAGCGGCCCGGCCTGAAGCGCATCGAGGCGTTCGAGGGTGAGCGCCAGGTGGCTTCCCCGCTTGTCCGCGCGAGAGCGTGGATCTCGTCGACGATGACCGTCCCGACGGATCTCAGGACTGCGCGGCTCCGCTCTGCTGTGACGAGGAGATACAGACTCTCGGGTGTGGTTACGAGGATGTCGGGTGGCACCTTCGTCATCGCCGTGCGCGCCGCCTGAGGGGTGTCGCCGGTGCGGACCGCAACGCTCAATTTCGGCACGTCGAGGCCGAGCTCCGCCGCGACCGCTTCGATCTCGGCGAGAGGCCGCTCCAGGTTCTGATGGATGTCGACGGCGAGCGCCTTGAGGGGCGATACGTAGACGACCTGCACGCCGACGCCGACGCTCTGCATCGGTGTCTGTCGTACGCTCGATACAGGGAATCGATTGCAACCAGAAAGCCAGTGAGTGTCTTGCCTGACCCAGTGGGCGCCGCGATGAGAGTGTTGACGCCCGACCGTATGTGGGGCCATCCGAGCTCCTGCGGCTCAGAGGGACCCAGGGGGAATTGCCTGTTGAACCAGGCCGCCACGGCAGGGTGAAATCCTGATAGCGGTCCTTCGTGCATGGGCCAGGGGTTGGTCACTTCACCATTTCACCATCTCGGTGTTGCAGGGCCTCCAGGCTATTGGGCTGCTCGCCGCGCCTGATGCGCTCGTCTGGGCCCGCCTCATCTACCGAGTTGGCAACCACTTTTCCCGAATAAGTAAACCCTCGTGTATCAAATTAGCGAATTTGAATGCGGCGAGCTGGTCCTCCGAGCCCCTCCTCCTCGAGCTGGCCCTTCGAGCCCGACCCTCGGAGCCCAACCCTCCGAGCTGGCCCTTCGAGCCAGGGGCCAGGCGCTCAGCTGTTGGCCCTGTTGAGAAGGGCGAGCCCCGCACGCTTCACGTTGCGGATCTCCTCGAGCTTGCCGTTCAGCTGTTGCTGGTCGCGCTGGCGCTCGGTCTGAGCCTGTTTCAAGCTGCGCTGGCAGGCCTCGATCGCTTCGTTGATCTCTTTCTCCCTGTCGTTGAAGGCGCCGGACATCGCTTCTCGCATCTTGTCCTGCACGTCGATCATCGCCCGCTCGTAGCCACTCGAGATCGCCAGCTGTCCGCGATTGATCTCCTCGTTCATCCAGGACCGGAATTCTGTGACGAAGGCCGTCTTGTGCTGATTCCTGAAGGTGTTGAACGCCATGAAGCCTCCGAGACCGACGCCAGCGGCAATGGCGATCGGGGCGGCGACGATGGAAAGGCCGATTCCGCCGGTCGCAACTAGTACTGCAAGACCGTGGCCCGACGAGTACGACTGGAGAACCTGGAGCTTCTGGGTCCCCGTCACCGTGTGCTTACCGAGCGGAAGCCTTGCAAGCTCGTCGAGGAAAGCGGCATCCGAGACCTGTTGGATCGACTCTGCGACCCTCGCGTTGCGGTCGACGTCGTCGACGATGGTTACTACCAATTCGACGAGCAGACCTTCTGTCCATTCGTTGATCTTGCTCGCCATCGCGCTGAGATGTCGGCCACGAACTCGCCCGGGAGCGAGTCGTGCTCCGACTTCTTGATGTCCTTCAGACGTTGTTCGTACTTGGAGCGAATCTCGATAATTCCCCGTGTCAGCTGCTCGCGTCGGTCGATGCCGATCCGTTGAAGGCCGCCGTTGAACTGCTGGACCCAACCCGCCCTGTCCTCGCGGAGGTCGGCGAGACGGCTCCGCTCGGCGGTGAGCGCCTCTTGCGCCTCCTGGGGGGAATCGCTCGCTGCCACGACGCTGTGCAATCGCCCTGTCGGAAAGAGCGAGTGGCGACAGTGCCGATTGCACGAGATTCGCAGCACGGAGCTTGGCAGTCCTTCCGGCTACCAGCTCGACGAGCACCTTCTCCAGCTCCGAGACTCCGGACTCGCGTCTCAGCTCTTCGCCGTCGTCGCCGCCCAGACTCAGCCCTCTCAGTGCCAGCTGGCTGCTGACCGCGATCATGGGGCACTCGGCCAGACGGGGCGCCCGCTCGGAGAGGATCTGACGGTTCACCGCCATCACGGACTGCCATCCGCGATGGATGTCGATCTTCGTGAAGGCGAAAACCACGCGGTTGATCCTCGCGGCCGCGGTCTGGAGGAAAGCGAGCTCCTGCGCGCGTATCTGAGCGCCGGCCTCGAGGACGAACAGGAGAGCGTCGGCGTCGCGCAGGGACTGCAAGGTGAGCGCGGCGTGGCCTGACTCGAGTCCTCCGACACCGGGCGTGTCGACGACGGTGAAACGGTCGAGCGATCCCGGTCGATGCCGAGATGCACCGTCCGGATGTTCTGCTCGTTCATCGGGTTACCGGCCACAGTCGCAAGGGTCCGGGCTTCGTCGAACGTGCAGTGTTGGGCCTCGGTGTCGCCGTAGCGGTAGATGAAGCCCTCGGGTGTCTGCGAGCGGAACAAAACGATGGGCGCCCCGGTCACGACCTCCACGCCGGTCGGAGACAGGTCCGGATACCTCATTAGCGCATTGACAAGAGAGCTCTTTCCTCGCTTGTCCTCGCCGGCGACGATCACAGCCGGCTGCGGCTTCGGCTGGCGGCCGAGCTGGCTCCGCAGATCGTCTGCGATCTGGTGACGGCCGTCGCGAGCGAGGACGTTGATGGCTTGCTGGACCCACTTCTCGGTCTCGGCGAGTAGCGCCCTGTCCTCGTCGGACGCGCCGGCAACCTGTTCCGGCGCGGCCGGTGAGCTCGGAAGGTTGGCGACGGTCACCACGACCGGTTCTGACCGGTTCTGCAACCGGGGGGGCCGGCGCATCAGCAACCGGATCTACGTCGAGGACCGGAGCCTCCGCCAAGTCGTCGCCGCCTGCATCGGCAGTAACCTCACCGACCTCGCCCAGTTCGAACGCCGGCCCGGAGTGGGCCTGTTCGACGTCGCCGAGGCCATCGTCGAGCACCGAGGGAGAGGTGGGCTCAGACCCACCCGACTCCTCTTCGCCTCCACCTTCCGCCACGTGACAAGTACATCACAGAGGGTCCGCCGGCGGGACCGTCAAGCGGGACCGTCAAGCAGCCGAGGAGACCGTTGCGGCGACGTCGGGATGCAGCCTCGCCTGACGTGCGAGAGGGGAGAACTGCGACTGCTCGGCGAACGGCAAGGTGATGGTCACCATGTAGCCGGTCCGTCCTCTGACGGCCAAGCCGCGCTTGGTGAGCATCGGAGTTCCGCGGTTGTTCCATCGCACGGTGAGGATCTCGCCGTCGAAGTGGTTGAGAACCGGACCCGCGATGTGACTGGCCAGAGATGCACCGGGGAATCCTATGAAAAGGGCGTCGAACTGGCGCTTTCGCCACTCGCCGTCGGCCAGTTCCAGCGGGATGGTGAGCTGCTCAGCCGTGACCCCGTGATTGGAGAGGTTGCGACGAAGGTTCACCCGTTCGTTCGGAATCCAGCGGGGGGGCAGTCGACGCTGAACCGGCTCTCGAACCATTGATCGGTGTTCAGGGTGGGCTCGCCCAGCCGCATCGTGGCGGCCACCGCGCGCGAGGGCTCGGTGCCTGCGATGACGATCGCTCTGTCGTTGACGAGCAGGTACTGCTCGAACATCTGGACATTGCCCTGGGTGGACGCGATCGAAAATCGCCGCTCGACGCCGGATTCACCCATCACCTGCGCAGGGCCGACCCAGTGCTGTACGAAACCCGGTGTCCTGGCTGCTCGGAATGCGCCGACCTGGCCGGCCAGTTGATGCACGTTGCCCACCGATGCCGGCTCGTCACGCGCGCGCAGGCTCATCGAGGGGGGCCCCGGGAAGTCGATTACGAGCTCGGATACGCAAGCGCAACCCTCGGGCCATGCGTCGATCCCCACCGCCATGACGATCGCGCTGCGGAACCGCTGGACCCCCGGCGCCGACGGCTGTGGCCGGACCTGCGACGCGGGCTGAACCGGCGTGGCGAACTGCCGGGTTTGGTCAGGGCCAGTCGGGACCTGGACCGTTCCGCCGAGCCCACCTACGGCCCCGCCCACCCCCTGAGTCACCGTCGGCGGCTGGGCCACCTGAGCACCCTGAACCTGACCGCCTTGTACCTGAGCGACCGGAGGCACCACCGGAAGCGCGGGGCTCTGGGCGGCGAGCTTGAGAGCCGTGTCCCAGGCGGCCGCGCCGAGCGCGACCACGGACTTCGGGTTGTCCTGGACCGAAGGCATGACATCGAACCGCCGGTAGATACTCGTGCCCACGACGGGAATGCGGCTCGACCCCCCCACTAGATAGATCGCCTTCAGCTCCTTCGGCTTGACGTGGGCGTCGTCGAGTGCGCGCTGAAGGCAGTCCATGGTCGCTTCGATGTCGTCTTTGATGAGGTCCTCGAGCTCGTCGCGCGTGAGCTGGACGTCGCGTTCTATTCCCGGCACCCAGAGCTGGCAGACGCCGACCTCGCTCAAGGTCTCTTTGGCTCTCTGCACCTCCTCGCGCAGATCTGATGCCTTGTGCCGCCATGCCACGTCTGTCGGATTCAAGATCTTCGGCCAATCATCGGGGTACTCGTCAGCGAGCACCTCGCCCAGATAGTTGATGATGCGGACGTCGATGTCCTCGCCGCCGAGCGGATCGCGTCCGGCCGGGGGACCCGCGATCTCGAAGCCGTCGTTCGTGCGCAGGAGGACGGCTGCATCGAACGTGCCGCCGCCGAAGTCGTAGACGGCGATGGTCTCGCCCGGCTGAGTCGCGGCGAGGCTGATGCGCACAGCAGCTGCCACGGGCTCCGCGACAAGTTCGTACGTGGTTATCCCGGCTTTCTCGACCGCCTCTTTCAGAACCGACTTCCGCGCGTCACCCCAGTCCGCGGGGTGCGTGATCCGCACCTTGTGAGGAGCTGTCTCTCCCTGTTCCCTGCAGGCCTGGGTGTAGACGCGGCGCAGCACTGCGGCGGCGAGCTCGCTCACAGGGACGATGCGGTCGCCCAAGAAGAGCTCACCCTCGCCGAGCACCCGCTTCGGGGTGGGCTCATAGCGTTCCGGAGCGAACACCGCCTGGTGTTGAGCGGCTGTGCCCACGAGGATCTGACCGTCGAGGGACAAGAAGACAGACGAGGGCAGACGCGAGCGGCCGTTCGACTCCACGTCGACCGTCGTCACGTTGCCGTCCATGGCCACCGCTGCCACGGTGTAGCTGGTACCGAAGTCGATCCCGAGGTCCCAGGGATTCACGCGTTCCGCCCGTCGATCATCTGTTCCGCCACCGGTTCTCCACCGCCACCGGCCGCCACCGGTTCTCCACTGCCACCGGCCGCCACCGGTTCTCCACTGCCGGTCTCAGCCGCACCCGCCGCATCCTCCGAGAGACCCTTCCAGAGCAGCTGGTATGTCCTGCGCACGGTTCTCGCCACCTTGGCATCGGCCGGTGAAGCCTCGGTGACGATGAATGTCTGCCAACGCACCATCGCGTCCTGACAAGCTTGGCGCATTGCGTCGCGGTCGTTGTTGTCCATGCCGAGACGGCTCCCGTACGTGCCGGGCGCGAATAAGAGCGCCATCTCGTCGAGCATCGGCTGGGGGATCTTGGCCCTGCCGGTGCAGCACGCGTGCCAGGCCTCGAGCTCGGCGATCGGGTGCATGACCGGGTCGAGGCGGAGCTCGTCGACCTGGTCCCTGAAGTGCCTGAGCGCGACGCCTTCGGGACCTTCGATGTGGCTGAATGTCATCCTGTTGAGGGCGTCTAGGACGGATCGCACCTTGAGCACGTGGTCCTGCTCCGAGAAGTACGTGGAGAGCGTGCGCTTCACCTCCGCGATCCCCGAAAGGGCCGACAGCTCCCTCCGGAGCGCAAAGGCGCCGTGCGTTCCGTTCTTCAGGATTTTGACTGCGTTCTGTATGCCGTAGAGGTCGAGCATGCTCAACAGGCGCTCTCGCTTTTCGGATGGCACCGGAGCATCGGCAGAGGTGAAGCGGTCCGTCGACCACAGAAGCTTGGAGAAGGCGTCGTCGTCCATGGCGGCGAGCGCCGACAGTTGCTTGGCGTCGAGTTCGGTGAGGGTTGCTGCCTCCGACGCCTCGGCGACGAGACCGACGACCGGGACGACGGTGGCAACCTCGTTGCGGAACTTGCCGGCGTACACGCCTGCCAATTCGATCGCGACGTTCCAGGGATCGCGCGTGCCGTCGCCGAGCTGGTCGGCCTTTGAGAGAACCCCGACGGCACTCGCCGCGGACCGGTTCGGATCGTTACCGGAAGCCGCACGGAACATCTGAAGCGCTTCGAGCTCGTCTTGCATCACCACCTGGTTGAACAGGAACACGACGGCATCGGCCCGTTGAGCCGCCGCGGCCGAATCGGCTTCCTCGGCGAGGAATTGCTCGGTGGCCTCGCTGAACTCGTGGTGGACTGAACCGATTCCGGGAGTGTCGATCAGGGTCATCCACTTGAGGAGGTCGTTGGCCAGGTAGCAGTGCAGTGCACGGACGTCTTCGGGCGGGACGTCGAGGGTCTCGGGCAGCGTGCCGTCGACCGTCAGCTTTGCCTCGAGCAGGCCTCCGGCCTTGAGCTCTATGACCAGATGCTGGGGAAGCCCGTAGTGGAACCAGGTGACGAGGCGGGTGCACTCGCTCGTTGAGGTCGGTGCCACCCTCTGACCGAGCAGAGCGTTGACCATGGTGGACTTGCCCGCGCTCACCCTGCCGACCACCGCGACCCGTACGGGCTCGCGTAATCGGCGTTGCAGCTCTGCTAGATCACCTCGGAGCGATTCCGGGACAAGCTCTTCCCCGCCGGTTATCAGCTCCGCGACCCGCTCGATCAGGTTGCTGGCCGGCATCGCGGCGGATACTCCTCCCGTCCGAAACAGGCTCATCCTAGCCGCTGGGCGGCTTTGCTCCAGGCGGTAAAGCCCAGCTCAGGCCTCTGAGCACGACCGATGCGATCCGATGCGATCCGATGCGATCCGAGCATGAGCGCAGCGCGACCTGCGCACGACCAGCTCGCCTTCGACAATGACCTGCGCCGGGCAGGATTATGGTGCCGCCGTCGCCGCGCCCGCGTGGACACGGGCAAAGACGAGATCACCCGATCTGACACGGAACTGGAAGGGGAACCACAGATGGCGTGGGATTTCACGACCGAGCCCGACTTCGCCGCCAAACTCGAATGGATGGACTCCTTCGTGAGCGAGGAGGTGGAGCCACTCGACCTCGTGTGGGGGGACAGGACCTTCCACCCGCTCGACGACACGTTGCGCAAGGTGGTGGACCCGCTGAAGCAGCAGGTGCGCGAGCAGGGGCTCTGGGCCTGCCATCTCGGCCCCGAGCTCGGGGGAACGGGCTACGGGCAGGTGAAGCTCGCATTGATGAACGAGATACTCGGACGTTCGCGCTGGGGGCCGATCGTTTTCGGTTGCCAGGCTCCCGACACGGGCAATGCCGAGATCATCGCCCATTACGGGACCGAAGAGCAGAAAGAGCGTTACCTGCGTCCGCTGCTCGAAGGAGAGCTCTTCTCTTCTTATTCGATGACCGAACCTCAGGGTGGTTCGGACCCGACACAGTTCACGACGAGGGCTCGCCGAGATGGCGACGAATGGGTGCTCGACGGCTGGAAGTTCTTCTCGTCCAACGCCCGCACGTCGTCGTTCCTCATAGTGATGGCCGTAACCGACCCCGACGTGAGCGCCTACCAAGGGATGTCCATGTTCCTCGTCCCTACGGATACCCCCGGCGTGATCATCGAGAGGAACATCGGCCTGATGGGGGAGGGTCGCAGTCACGAGGGCATGCACGCGTTGATCCACTACGACGGCGTGCGCCTCGGCCAGGACGCTCTTCTCGGAGGCGAGGGCAAGGCATTCGCGATCGCACAAACGAGGCTCGGAGGCGGACGCGTCCACCACGCGATGCGCACGGTCGGCATGTGCCAGAGAGCGCTGGACATGATGTGCGAGCGCGCGCTCTCGCGTTCTGCGCACGGCAGCCTGCTTGCCGACAAGCAGTTCGTCCAGGGTTACGTCGCGGACTCGTACATACAGCTGACGCAATTCCGGTTGTTCGTCCTGTACGTGGCGTGGGAGATCGACAAGTACAACGACTACAGGCGCGTGCGCCACGACATCGCCGCGATCAAGGTGCTCACGCCGCAGATCCTCCATGACATCGTGCAACGCTCCATCCAGGTGCACGGCGCTCTCGGCGTCACGAACGAGATGCCTCTCGGCGGCATGTGGATGTCCGCCCCTGTCATGGGTCTCGTCGACGGGCCGACAGAGGTTCACAAGGTGAGCATCGCCCGGCAAATCCTGAAGCGGTACAAGCCTGCACCGGGCCTGTGGCCGACAGAGCATGTGCCGGAAAAGGTGGCGGCCGCACGGGAGAAATTCGCCGAGTACCTCGAGCACCAGGTGGCGAACCAGTGATGGCGGAGAAGATAGACACCGACGACGACGAGGAACGCACGGCCGGGCTCGTAGACACGGGTCGCCTCACGAGTTTCATGGACGACTGGCATCTCCCCGGATCCGGCGAGGTGTTGACCGCCCGCTTCATTACGGGCGGCGCCTCCAACGAGCTTTTCGAGATCCGTAGAGGCGGTCACGGCTACGCACTGCGTAGGCCTCCTCGGATCGTCCCTCAGGGCCGCAACGAGACGATGTTGCGCGAGTACCGCCTGCTCGCGGCGCTCGCGGACACGAACGTGCCGCACGCCAAGGTGGTCGCGGTGTGCGATGACCCCGAGATGATGGGGGGTTGCTTCTACATGATGGAGCTGGTCGAGGGATGGTCGCCCCTCGGCGGAGGCGGGTGGCCCGCCCCGTTCGACACGGACCTCGACGCGCGCAAGGGTCTCGCGTTCCAACTGGTGGACGGGATCGCCAAGCTCGCGAAGGTCGACTGGAAGGTACGCGGGCTCGAAGGTTTCGGACGTCCCGAAGGATTCCACGAGCGCCAGGTCGACCGGTGGATGAGCCACCTTGACAAAGTGAAGTTCAGGGAGCTTCCCGGCATGGACGACGCGGCGGAATGGTTGAGGACCCACAAACCACGCGTCTACGAACCGGGGATCATGCACGGCGACTACCAGTTCGCGAACGTGATGTTCCGCCACGGCGCTCCAGCGCGGCTCGCCGCCATCGTGGACTGGGAGATGGCGACCGTCGGGGACCCGCTGCTCGATCTCGGTTGGGTCGTCCAGGGCTGGCTCGATCCCGACGAGGACAGATCCACCGGCAGCTATGTCGACTTGACCGGTATGCCGACGCGAGCCGAGCTTCTCGAGGCGTACGAGGCAGAAAGCGGCCGGTCGACCGAGGACATCGACTATTACGTGATGTTGGCGAAGTTCAAGCTCGCTGCGGTGCTCGAGGCCGGATACGCCCGCGCCGTGCAAGGAGACGCGGACAATCCGAAGATGCTCGCTTTCGGTGACGTCGTGCTCGGTCTTGCGCGAAGCGCAGGTGACCTCGCGCAGCGCGCCGGGTGACTGTGATGGTGCCTGCGCGGAGCTCGCCGGAGTCGGATCCGCTCGAGAGATTCGACCTCACCGGCAAGGTTGCGCTCGTCACAGGCGGCAGTCGAGGGCTCGGGCGCCAGATGGTGCTTGCGTTCGCGGGGTGCGGGGCAGACGTGGTCATCGCCAGCCGCAAGCTCGCTGCTTGCGAGGAAGTGGCGGCCGAGGTGCAGAGCTCCACCGGTCGGCGCGCCCTCGCCCTCGCCTGCAACATCGGCAACTGGGATGAGCTCGACGGGCTCGTCGACGCCGCATATGCGGCCTTCGGCCACGTCGACGTCCTCGTCAATAATGCCGGGATGTCGCTTTTGTACGACAAGGTCACCGACGTCACCGAAGCGATGTGGGACAAGGTCGTAAACCTCAATCTGAAGGGCGTGTTCCGCTTGACGGCGCTCGTGGGCACCCGGATGGTGGAAGGTGACGGCGGATCGATCGTCATGATGTCGAGCACCGGGTCGATCCGTCCTACGCCGTCGATCCTTCCCTATGCGGCCGCCAAGGCCGGCCTCAACTCGCTCACCGAAGGATTTGCGAAGACCTTCGGCCCGAAAGTGCGCGTCAACTGCATCATGGCGGGGCCCTTCATGACGGACATTACGAAGTCGTGGGACATACCTGCATTCGAAGCGGATGCCGCACGTCGGTTCGCTCTCGGTCGCGGCGGTCAGCCCGACGAGATCATCGGCGCCGCCCTTTATTTCGCGAGCAGCGCATCCTCGTTCACCACAGGCGCGATCCTGCGGGTCGACGGAGGTCTTCCGTAGCGGCCCAGGCGGGTCTCAGAGCGGTATGGACTGGGCGAACTTGAACAGGTCATGCGGGTCGTACTTGCTCTTCACCTGGCTCAGCCTCGCGAGGTTGGACCCGTAGTAGGCCTGCTGCCAGTCGGGAAGCGTCGGGTCTATGTAGTTCTGGTATGCCTGCCCGTTCACGTATGGTCGCATGCCGGTCCAAGCCTGCTGCAGCCACGCTTTGTTTGCGGCGATGGTGCTCGCCGATGCGCCCGTTCCCCAGCCTGCGCTGTACTGGATCGAGGCCAGGGTGTTGCGATGGACGAAGGCGGTCGCGTCCGCCGCCACCTCGTTTATTGCGCCACCCGCCGAGTCGAGCACGATGCCTCCGCCGGCGAGGACAGAAGAGGTCTCCCTCAGGTCGATCGCATCGAGAAGCGCCGTCACCCCCGAAGTCGGCAACGGCGAGGAGAGCCAATCCGACTTGGCGGCAAAGGGTGAGCGGGTGAGTATTCCCGCAGGATTCTGGGACGGGAGGTGGCATTCCGCAACGGTGTCGCCGTCGCAGCCGGCTTCGATCAACATCGTGTTCTCGTAGGTGTCCGTGCCCACGAATTGGTTGAACGGGCTGCTGCCCACTGAAGAGATGAGATTCGAGACGGCTTGCTGCAGCGCCGGCAGTGAGCCGGCCGAGACCCCGGTGACCCTCGCGACGGGGGAGATTCCAGACGGTGTGTTCTGGCTGTTGAGCAACTGGCAGTTGGACCATATGTCGTTCGAGCCGGTTGGCGCCCATGCCTGCCATGCCGTTACCACGGCGGCGGCTTGAGACCAGGGCCACACGAGGGTGAACAGCCCGAGCGATCCGATGGGGTGGACCTGGAACGTGAAATCCGTGACGACTCCGAAATTCCCACCGCCTCCGCCCCGCAGCGCCCAGAACAGATCCGGCTCTTCGTTAGCCGAGCACGTCACGACCTGTCCTGTCGCGAGCACCACCGTCGCGCTCAGGAGGTTGTCGGAGGTCAGGCCGAATCGCCGGTCGAGTACTCCGAGACCGCCACCGAGAGTCAACCCGGCGATCCCGACCGTCGGGCACGAACCCCCGGGAAGCGCCACTCCCGCTGCGCCCAACGTGCCGTAGATGTCGACCAGGTGCGCTCCTGCGCCGACCTTCGCCGTGTCGCCGGAGCCGTCGAGCTGGACCGAGGCCTGGCGCGTCACGTCGATGATCAGGCCGTCGGTCGTCGAGTAGCCACCGTAGCTGTGCCCGCCGGACCTCACCGCGAATGCAAGGGGGTGCTGCTGCACGAACGAAAGACAGGTGGCTACGTCTGCGGCGGACTCGCAATACGCGATCCCCTGCGGGGCGGCGGAGTCGACCGCCGGGTTGAACAGCTGGGTGGCCGTCGCGTACGAGGAGCTGCCAGGACGGACGAGCGGGCCTGAGAGCGATCGCTCCAGGGATGACCAGTCGGCCGGGCCCGGAGGTCTGGCGACAGTCGTCGATGTGCCGGGCGGGGTCGACGACGTTGACAGGACAGAGCTCCCAGTCGTCTTCACGGGCCTAGCCGATTTGTTGGCGAAGCATGCTGCGAGGACCGTTCCCGCTGCGAAGCCGCCGGCGATCTCGAGGAAACGTCGGCGGCCGATCGACGGGGGGTCTGGCACAGTCGGATGCTAGGCGAGCAGGTGGTTCATCCCCTCGAACCTGAAAAACATTTCAGATTGCTGTCCCGGCTGCGATGGCGACGGCGCGCAGACGAGCTGTCGCGACAGCCACGAGCGCCACGGCGAACAGTGCGAGCACACCGACGTCAGGGAGGACCCCGACGATCCCCGAGTGCCCGAAGATGAGTTTCACGAAGCCGTCCATGGCCCATGCCTGGGGCGCGACGTGACCGACGCTGCGCATGAGCGGCCCTACGTTGTCGAGGGGCCACATGCAACCACCCAGCATGCCGAGCGCGACTGCGACGACTATGCCCACCGCGACAGCCTGCTCCTGCGATCGAGCCACCGTCCCGAGGAGCACAGACGCCCCGGAAGCCGCGATCGACAGCACGACGATGAGCAGAAGCACACCGAAGGGGTCGCCCCACTTGACGCCGAATACGAGTGTCCCCACCACAAGCAGGCCCACGGCCTGCATCAGGCCGATGACGGTCGCGCTGACGAGCTGTCCCAAGACCACCACTCTCGGGTGTGTAGGGCTGACGAGCATTCGGCGGAGCAGTCCTGTTCGTCGCGTCTCGACGAGCCCCGAAGACGTGACCAGAAGCGTGAGAAAGACGAAGAGGACGAGATTGGCCGCAGTCGTGTACGAGTACGGTCCAGGCTGGTTTCCTCCGAATTTCTTCGTCGCCGTCCGCGAAGCCGCGTTCGTGGTGTGCTCCACCCGGGCGAACGCCGCGACCTGGCTCACGCCGGCGGCCGTCGCCAGGCGCTGTGCCGATGCCCATTCGGCCACCACAACCCCGTACGCAGCGGACACCGCGACCTGAGCCTGGGTCGCACCGGTGTTCCCGATCCTGCCGAGCACCTGCAACTCGGCGGTGCGGCCGGCACGGACCGTCGCATCGAAATCCGCAGGGACGACGACTGCTCCGAGCAGGGTCCCCCGGAGCACGGCGTCACGTTCGGATGCCGGACTCGATTCGAGGTGCACCTGAACCGACGGAGACTGCTCCAGCAGCGATATGAGTCGCGCACCGATCGGACCGTGATCGATCGCCACTATTCCCAAAGGTGAGCGCACATTGCGCCCCGAGACGAATCCGATCACCAAGATGAGCATGATCGGCAATGCTGCGGCGACGAACAGCACCCGGTGGTCTCCGACAGCACGTTTGCGGTTGATCGCCGAGATAGCGAGGACCTTCGACAGGTCGGGATGACGTTCGTGGGCCGGGAGGGTGGCACTCTTCTTGTTGCGGATCGCGCGCAAGGCGCTCACAGTTCCACCACCCGCCTGATCCGTAAGCCTGCCGCCGCTACGAAGACGACGGAGATGATTCCGAGCACGACCAACGGGCCGAATAGCCCCGAGATGCTCGCGTTCACGAGCGCCAGGCGGCCGAAACCCACCAGAGCCCAACCGTTCGGCGTCCCGAGTGAGATCACCCGCAACGCGCCGGGAAGGCTCCCTGGGGGAAAGAAGTTGCCTCCCAGGATTCCGAGCACAATTCCGACGATGATCGACGCGGCATAGGCCTGGGCATCGTCCCTCGCTAGCGACGTCAGGAACATGGCGAGCGAGCACATTGCGAGCGCCGCAGCCGCGCACATGAGAACGACACCTGCCGGATCTCCCCAGGTCGCCCCGAATAGGAGCGTCGTTTCCCCCCAGAGAACGAGAAGTCCACCGACGGCGGTGAAGAAGACCGCGATCATCTTGCCGACGACCACGACAGTCGAGCTGACCGGCGCTGCAGCGAGTCGCGACAACGTTCCCCCAGTTCGCTCCATGGCGATCGCCCTGGTGCCAAGACCCGCACCGATGAACAGGAACACGACTGCTATCGAGGACCCGTAATAGCCGATCACCCCGTGATTCGTTCCGACACTGAGAGGAGTCACGTCCAAGTGGACCGTGTGGGACTCCGCTGTCGCCTGTGCTCGCTCGGTGAGCTCGACGAGCCCGACCTGTGTCGTCGGGGGTGGACCCGGCACAACCGTCACCTCGAGGGCCCCAGCGTAGATGCGGCTCGATATCGCGGCTGCGACCGCCGCGCCGAGTTGACCGTCGACCGAGGAGGTAGACGGTGTGACGACCGTAAGGCGCGCGCTCGGTGGACCGTTCCCGGGGCCGATCGTCACGTCGGCAAGAAGTCCAGGCAACGCAGAGGAGGTGACGGTTCCGGTCGCCGACGTGACGGGGTGAACGGGGATCCCGAACGAGGATCTAGATGCGAATCCGACCGGGATGATGACGCCCGCTGCAAGTGCACCCGATGAGACCTGGTGGCGCAGTGCAGACGCAGAGGAGACTTTCGTGACATCTATCTGAGTTCCGAGCCCTGCCGCCTCAATCCCCGATGACACCACTGCTTGGGCCTGGGAGCTGGGTTGGTCGAACGCCACGCCGACGTGCACCACCTGAACCTTCGCCGATCCACCGAAAGCGAAGCCGATAATGGCCGCAATCACAGCCGGCGCAACAAACGAGGAGACGATGATCGAGCGGTCCGCGAGACGACGCCGCATCTCGGTGCCGAGGATCGCACCGATTGCGCGGCCCGTTGACGGCCTCAATCGCGCAGTTCCTTCCCGGTCAGCGCGAGGAAGACGGTTTCGAGGTCCGGTTCGACGACCTCGACGCCCGACAGCTGGGCACTCGACGATGCCGCCGCCGCGACGACGGCTGGGAGCACCCGCCTGCCGTCGCGGACTGCAAGCTCGAGACCGTCCTCACGGTGCACGACATCGTCGACGCCGTCGATCCTCTTGCATGCTCTCGCCAGGGAGTCGATGTCACCTCCGGCGACCAGGCGAACCCGGTCCTGCCCACGCACCTGCTCCACGAGTTCGCGACGGGTTCCTTCTGCAACGAGTCGTCCCCCGTCAATTATCCCGACGCGGTTGCAGAGCCGTTCCGCTTCTTCCATGTAGTGGGTCGTGTAGAGGACTGCGAGCCCTGTGTCACGCAGTTGCAGCACCGTCTCCAATATCGTGTTCCGGCTCTGGGGGTCAACACCGACCGTCGGCTCGTCGAGCACGAGAAGGTGAGGCTCGTGAAGCAGGCCCGCCGCGATGTTGGCCCGGCGCTTCATGCCGCCCGAGAAGGTGCCCACCTTCTCGCCCTCCCGGTCGCCAAGCCCGACGATCTCGAGCACCGAGGTGATCCTCGTCTGGAGAGTGTGACCCGTCAGTCCGTAGAGCCGGCCGAAGAACCGCAGGTTCTCCGCTGCGGACAGCTCAGGATAAAGAGCAATCTCCTGGGGCACGTAGCCGATCACGGCCTTCAAGTCGATCGACGTCGTGAACAGCCGCTCGCCCTCTATGAGAACTTCGCCATCGTCGGGCTCGAGCAGCCCGCAGGCGATCGAGATCGTGGTCGTCTTGCCCGCACCGTTCGGACCGAGAAGGCCGTAGCACTCGCCAGGGGCGATCTCGAAGCTGACACCGTCAACCGCCGTCCGATTGGCGTAACGCTTGATCAGCCCGCAGCAGGCGAGCACCGGCGCCGTGTCTGGCATGGTTCCCCCTTCGGGCGGACCAATGGTACAGACACCGTGCCCGGACCCGAAGGCGCTCGTCACACAGGAAGGCACCGCTTTTCAGCGGTGCCTTCCTTCGGTTCCCGTCACATCGTGGCCGCCGCGTCCCGTCACATCATGGTGCCCCGTCGTCTGTCGGCTAGCGAACCTCCTCGTCCAGTCCTGTCCCGGTGGATCGACTTCTATCCCGGTGGATCGACGTAAGCGTAAACCGGGAACCCGTTGTAGCCCGCGGATTGCGACGGCATGAAGGGGCCGTTGATCACGACGTTCAGCTGACCCGTCTGACCTGGACCGGCGTCACCCTCGATCGTCAAGACCTCGCCGTCGGGCCACGCTTCGGCGACGACTCCCATGTGCACGGAGGTGTTCGAAGATTCGGGGCCTGTTCCGTAGAGGATCGCGTCTCCTGGTGTCGGGAGACTTCCAGGTGACAGATCGACTCCCAAGGAGGCGCCCCACGAGTAGACGTCGCCGACGAAGCCATAGCTCGGGATGGAGACTCCTGCGCTCTGCCAGGTCCAGGTTGCGAACAGGGCGCACCATTGCTCGCACGGTCCGTACGGATTGCAGAAAGGTCCCTCCGACAGATCGGGATCTTCGCCAACCTGGCTCGTGGCCGCGGCCACAACCGCTCGGCCGACGTCTGCCGGCGCCGGTATGGGAGAGGCGGCAAGGGTGTAGGCGAAGTCCTGTGGTGCGAGCAACCAGTACCCGTTTCCGCTCGGAGTGCTGACGATGTCGGTGACAGGTATGGCGGGAATCCGATTGGCGAGCGATCCGAGCGTGTGGTGCGCGAAGCCGTAGACCTGGCCACCCCAGTCCACCATCCAGTAACCGCCCCCGTGGGGAATGGCCGCGAGCCCCCGGATGGAGTTGTACGGGGGGTGCGACCCCATTGACCCGAAGAACGGTGCGTCGAGCGCGTAGATGCCTCCGTCAGAGCCGGCGAGCCAATAGCCGCCGCTGTCGGTCGCGGCGATTGCGACGATCGGGCCGTCGATGTGCCTGTTTCCCATCGAACCGTGGAACTTGGCGTCCCCGAATGCAAAGACTCCGCCGTCGGCCGCTGCCAGCCAGTAGCCGTTGCCGTCCGGTGTCGCCGCGATGCCGACGATCGGAGCGTTCAGGTGCTTACCGCCCATCGATCCCAGGAACCTTGCGTCTCCGAAGGCGAAGACACCGCCGTCCGCGGCAACGAGCCAGTAGCCGTTGCCGTCCGGTGTCGCCGCGATGCCGACGATGGGCGCGTAGAGCCTGATGTTCCCTGTGGACCCCCGGTACTTTGCGTCACCGTACGCGAAGACGCCTCCGTCGGCCCCAACCAGCCAGTAACCCTTTCCATCGGGGGTTGCCGCCATCGAAGAGACCAGGCTCGAAAGGTCCTTGCCCGCCGGTGAACCCTCGAATGTCGCGTCTCCGAAGGGCACAACCCCGCCGCCGCCGTAACCGTGCGGAAGCTCTGCGGCCACCGTCATGCTCTTTGCGTAGGAGGGCATGCTCTTTGCGTAGGAGGGGTCGGGGGTGGCGTGTCGTTGCGTGACTGACGGCCCCGCGAACAACGAGACGACAAGAAACAGAGCGAGCAAGAGAAGCAAGAGCAACGGCTGACGCCCCACGTGGCGGGCCTGAACGCGGGATACCACGAGAAGCGAAGTTTAACCGCCTACCGACCGGGACGACAGGGGTCGCTACGCCAAATTTTCCTCAATATCAGCTGAGAAATGGCGCTCTACAACGGAATTCACATTGCAGGAATCGAGCGATCAGCCCGTTCCTGGAGCCTCGTCGGCGCCTGCCGAAGTCGTCGTCGTCGAGGGTTCAGAAGTGGTCGTGGTCGTTTGCGGTTCGGTTGTCGTCGTCGACGGCGCGGTCGTGCTGGTCGTGGTGGGTTGCGTAGTAGTAGTCGACGGCGCGGTCGTGCTTGTCGTGGTGGGTTGCGTGGTCGTAGTCGACGGCGCTCGAGTTGTGGTGGTGGTTCCTCCCGCGCGTGTCGTCGAGGTGGTCGGCTCTCTCGATGTATTCGGAGCAGGCACCTGTCCGGTCGGGGATGGGTCGTACTCCTTCATGACCGGAGCGTTCCCGACGAGAGCGGCCAACATCGCCGGATCGTTCCCGTCCATTCCCAGAGTCCAGATCCCGACTCCGCGGGCGCCGTAGCTGGTCGCTATCTCTGCCTTCTCCGCGAGCGCCTGGGGGTCGTCGTACCACGTCTGGTGCCATTTAGTGCCGGATTTGTACGCGGTCCATGCGGTGCCGGTCGCCTGGTCCCAGTACACCGGGCTGCTTTCTATCTGCGAGTCCGGGACCGGGCTCGCAGGGCCCGTCGCTCTCGCCGACGCACCTGGGCCGGTTGTCGGCCAGTCATAGCCGTAGAAGGGGAGGCCGAAGATGACCTTCGATGCGGGGACCGCCTGCGTGTACTCCTGCATCGTCTCTTGGGCCGAGAAGTTCGATCCGCTGAAATTTCCGCTGGCCGATCCTGTCGGACCACCCATCTGGTATGCCATGACGAAGAAGGCGTCCACACTCGGTGCAAGACCTTGGATGTCGTAGAAGCCGTCGGGGTCTCCTGCTGACGACGCGTAGGTGTCCATCGTGATCTGCCAGTGATCGTCAGCGCTTCGTACGATCGACGAGAACCGGGCCATCAGGCCGTCCAGACCGGCTTGGTCCGAAGAGCCCTCTCCTTCGAAGTCGACGTTCACGCCATCGAGGTTCTTCGCTTTTATGAGTCCGACGACTTGTGTTCCGAGCGTGGTGCCCGCAGCCGGATCGGATGTCAGCTCGTCGAGCGTCGTTTGGTCGAAGCACTCCACGGTCAGCACGACACGAGAGCCTGCGGCATGGGCACGGTCGATCAGGTCTGCGAGATCCTGGCTCTGGTATCCCATCCAGCCGTCTCCTGACTGCTCGATCGACCCGTTCGCGTTCACATCAAGACCGAAGTACGACACAGTTGAGAGGTCGTTCACGTTGAACCCGCTCTCCTGGGAGAGGGTCCAGTACGGGGCGAAAGCGAATATCTCGTGCGATGAGAGCGACGGCTCGTCGGCAAGGGACGGCGGTGCCGGAAGGGGTTTGGCTTTTGCCTTGGCCAGAGTGAATGCCTTCCTGGTCGGGGGCGCGAAGGCGGCCTGGAGGTTCTGAGTCTGCGGCCAGTCCGGGGCGACGGCACCGACGACCCGCCTGGTCGCATCGTGGCTCGCTTTCACGACGCCGGGTTGGAACGCAGCCGCTGTGCTCGCGGCTGTCGTCGCCGCAATGGCAACTGCGATGGCGATGGTCGCGATCCGCCGTTGACGTGACCACGTGCGGACGCGGGCGTGGATGCCAACTTTCTTGCTGAACATGGCGTGAGCCGGCCTGGTTGAGTGGCTGTTCCAGGTCAGGAGGTTCTTCACGACCTGAGTGGTGGCCACGGGCCGACGTCCGGGTCGCATGCGGCTTGCCTTGTGCCGGTTGTCGCTTCTGGCTGAGCGTCCGAAGAGCCGCCGCCTCGCGTGCCGGGCCGCACGGGGCGTACCACCAGAGGTCTTTGTATCTCCGGCCGCTCCGATATCTGCGGCTGCTCCGGAGTCTGCGGCTGCTCCGGAGTGTGCGGCTCGCCCAGGATCTGCAGCTTCGACACCTGTATCCGTTGTCGGCTCGGGGCCGACAGTCGGACCCGAACGGGCCTCGGCCTCGGGCGCTGGCGAGGCGCCGGCGTCGCTACCGGCCCCAGACTCGCCGTCCGGCGCGTTCTCATTCTCCATTGACTTCTCATCCCCCCCGAGATGCGATCTTCGTGCGAGCGCTGCGTCGGCGAGGGCCGCCCCTACTCCTGATCCGTCGGGACCAGCCGCGCGGCACCCAGGGTCGCGGTCGCCCGTAACTATGTCGTCGCCGACACCATCGCTCTTGAGCGCGCCCCAGCAGTCTCGGGCTGCATCAGGTAGTGCTGATACCCATGAGCCGATCCTGTAAGCAGGCGCGAGGAACCTGAAGGTGTGGTCGGCGGTGGACACCTCGAGCAGTTGTGTCCACCTGCCATCGGGGCCTTGCGCTATGCCGTCGGCAGTGATGCCGATCACCGCCGGCCAGCTCCATCCCGCTGCCCGCGAGGTCGCGACCTCGAGCACGAGTTGAGACGTCTCGGCCTGGAGTGCGATACCCGACGCGAGAGCCCTCTCGCCTTCCGCCACTACGGCGAGGAGACATCCGTCGAGCCTGGCACCAGGGATAGGTGCGTCATCGGCAGCCGGAGGCCCGAGACGGATGCCAACGAGCTGATTGCCACTGACGAGGCGTGCTCCGCGCTTTGTGTCGGAGAAAGTGCTGTCCTGGGTCACTGCAACGTCCTGTCCTGACTGTGCTGCGGTCTCGGTGGCTCTGTGCAAGTCCGGTGCGGGGTCGGGTCTGGTGAGGCTCGACGGCCCGAGCGTCGCGGTGGCGCCAAGGTCTGGATTCGTGCGGTGTCGGGCTGAGCAATTTTGATCGCAGAGCCGGCCCATACCCGGCGTCCTGACCCGGCGTCTGTCTCCGGCATGAACTCCGCTATGGGATCCACGATCCGCCTCGGAACTGATCGAGGCGCTTGCTTGCCCTGGCCGTCCTCCTTAGTGCTGTTAGGGGTCCAGTGTTGTTGAAGTGAATGAGCGTCGCAAGGCCGGGCCTTGCTTTCGACCACTTTCCGTGGTCGATGAACCGGAATTGGCGGTCCGTCGTCACTGGGTGCCTGCCGGCGGCCGGGTGAGGTCCCAAAGCCGGCGAACAGAGTCAGGTCGACGTTCAACTTTAGGGGTGTCGCGGGCGGGTCAGTCGGCCGATAAGTACGTGAGGCAGAAGGGACGAGGCTGACCGCTAGCGTTTTTGACGGTTCCGCCGCAAGTGGCTCACGGGGCGAGCACAGATGATTTTTGTAGAGGGATTCAGGCTCTTCTTGGTGATCGCCGGGGCGATCGCGGGCCTGGCCACGGGGAACAGCATCGACAAGCACGGGATCGCTCCTGTCGTCGGGCTGGCCCTGGGGGCGTTCATCTCCTACGTCATCGGGGGAGTGCTCGGCAGGTTGCTCGACAAGGGGATGGAAGGCGTGGTCGGCGGCCTGCGCCGGATGCCGGCCGGCGAGGTGTTCGCAGGGACAGTCGTCGGCACGTCGGGCCTCCTCATCGGCCTTGTGTCCGGCCTTCCTCTTATCGCCTTGGTCCACTCGAGCATCGATTACCCGGTCGTCGCGGCCGTGGCCTGGGCATTCGCGGCGTTCGGAGTCAGGCTCGGCATCGTGAAGGGAAGAGACATGATCCGGGCTGCCGGCATCTCCCGACTCCTCGATCCCGTGGTGGAACCGCCTCCGACCGGGATGCTCGTAGTGGACACGTCAGCCGTGATGGATCGCTACCTGCTCGTTCTCGGCCGAGCCGGACTGCTCGAAGTCGGCCTCGTGCTGCCACGATTCGTCATCGACGAGGTCCGCACGCTGGCAGAAAGCCCCGACCCGGTGACGTCAAGGAGAGCTCGACGGGGTCTCGAAGCGGTGGAGACCTTGCGCGTGGCCGGAGTTGACGTGCGCATCGACGCGGAGGAGTTCGCGCGATCTCGAGGACGCCGGCCACAAGGCGGTAGCCGTGGCGGCTCGTTACGGCTTGCGGGTGGCCACGTGCTCGGCGGAGGTCGTCGCCCTTGCCGAGCAGCAGGGCGTGGCAGCACTCGACCTGAGGCGCCTGACCGCCGAGCTCACTCCTGATCACCCACCCGGGGAGAGGCTGACCGTCGATCTGATCAGGTCAGGAAGACAGGCGCGCCAAGCCGTGGGATACCTGCCTGAAGGCGACATGGTCGTCGTGAACGACGCCGCTCATCTCGTCGGCCGGCTGAACGTCCCTGTCGTCGTGGCGTCGACCCGGCAGACCAGCCAGGGGCTTCTCGTGTTCGCACACTTGGCCGAGCACGAGAGCGCAAGAGCCATGCCCGTCGGCGGGGAGCGCCTTTCTTGAGCGGTGATCCGAGCTCGCTTCAGATCGGCGAGTATCAAGTAACTAACAAGTAAACAGGCGTGTATCAAAATCGTCAATTTAAATTCGGCCGGCCGGGGTCAACGAGCCGAGGCCGACCGAAGAGGCGGACTTGCCGTATTTATTTTGACGATAAATAAACTCGTCTGTATACTAACTACCCCGGCTTGGCGCTCTAAGCAGCGACCACGGCCGCGTCCAGCTTGGTGAGCGAGTCCTTGGCGTCGCCGAAGAGCATCGTCGTCTTGGGACCGTAGAGCAGCTCGTTGTCGATCCCGGCGAACCCCGGTCGCATCGAACGCTTGAGAAAGACCACGTTCTCCGCCTCGTCGACGTTGATGATCGGCATCCCGTATATCGGGCTTCCCGGCGTGTTGCGGGCGGCAGGGTTCACCGTGTCGTTGGCACCGACCACAAGAGCCACGTCGGTCGTCGGCATCTCGGCATTGGCCTCGTCCATTTCCTTCAACTGCTCGTATGGGACGTTCGCCTCAGCGAGCAGCACATTCATGTGACCGGGCATACGACCCGCGACCGGGTGGATCGCGTAGTAGACCTCGACGCCCCTTCTGGTCAGCTCGTCGGCGAGCTCCTTGGCGGCGTGCTGCGCCTGAGCAACCGCCAGGCCGTACCCGGGAACGATCGCCACCTTTCTTGCGTAGGCAAGAAGAACGCCGATGTCCTCAGCGGTTCCCGACCGCACGGACTGTCCTGCGGCGGCCTGCGCGTCGGCGTCCGCCGTCACGACAGAACCGAACGCGCTGAACAGAATGTTCGGAAGGGAACGGCCCATCGCGGTGCTCATCATCCGCGTAAGCAGGATGCCGGACGCGCCGACGAGGGTTCCGGCGACGATGAGCAGGTTGTTGTCGAGTGTGAAGCCAGAAGCTGCGACCGCCAACCCGGTGAACGAGTTCAGCAGCGAGATGAGCACCGGCACGTCTGCGCCACCGATGGGCATGACGAACGCAGCTCCGAGAACGAGGGAAAGGAGGAGCAACAGGTAGACGAAGATGATGTGGCCGGTCACAAGAGCGGCGATGGCCAGTCCCAGGATGACGATCCCGAGGACCGCGTTGACCTGTTGCTGACCCGGATAAGTGATGGGACGGCCGGTTATGAGCTCCTGCAGCTTGGCGAACGCGATTGCGCTTCCCGAGAACGAGACGGCACCGACGAGCACTCCGAAGAGCACCTCGCCGATCTTGTATACCGCCACATGTGAGCTAGGGAGCTTGAGCAGCTCGGTCACAGACACGAGAGCGGCAGCCCCACCGCCGACGCCGTTGAAGATCGCGACCATCTGTGGCATCGCGGTCATCTTCACGAGCCGGGCGGCAGGAACAGCGATCGCCGCACCGACTGCCATGGCGATGATGATGAGGATGACGTTCAGGCCATGATTGGCGATGTCCCCCAATCCCTCGTGGCGCAGCGTCGGGTTGGTGAACGTCATCGCTATCGCGAGAAGGGCGGCCGCTGCGCCCATGGCGTTTCCCCGTCGCGCGTGACGTGGGTTGCTCAGTCCCTTCAAGGCGAGGATGAACCCGATGATCGCCACCAGGTCGACCAGGTCGGTCCAGGTGCCGAGGCTCATGGTGCCTTGCTCTCCGACGCCTTCGTCTCAGTCGATCCGGCCGAACCGCGGCCCGCCCCGCCGTTGGAACTGCCGCCCGCCCCGCCACCGGCAGCGGGCCGCCCTGACGGCCTGCCCTTGAACATCTGCAGCATCCGGTCCGTCACCACGAACCCACCGACGACGTTCAGGGTTGCGAGCAGCACCGCAATGAATCCGAGGATCTCTTCGGTCGCTCCGTGCGCATCGCCGAGCACGATGATCGTTCCGACGAGGATGATTCCGTGGATGGCGTTCGACCCGGACATCAGGGGGGTGTGGAGGATACTCGGGACCTTCGAGATCACTTCGTTGCCCACGAACGCCGCAAGCACGAAGATCGTCAAGAGCTCCACGATCCCGACGTTGCTCATGTCTGTGCTCCCTGCGCCTCTGCATTCACATTGACGGCGGGCTGCACATTCGCGCCTTGAGAGACGATCTCGCCGTCGCGCGTCACACAGCAACCCACGAGGATCTCGTCCGACGGATCAGGCTTCAGTTCGCCGCCCACGACGAGCAGGCCCAAGAAGTTGGAGATGTTGCGCGGATAGAGGAAGCTCGCGTGAGCGGGCATGGAGGCGGCGGGATTGGTCATTCCGTGCACGATCACATCACCGTGGTTGACATCGACCCCCGGCTGAGAGAGCTCGCAGTTACCTCCCTGGTCCGCGGCAAGGTCCACGACAACGGATCCCGGCCTCATTCCGTCGACCATCGCCGTCGTCACGAGGATGGGAGCCTTTCGCCCGGGGACGGCGGCAGTCGTGATGACGACGTCAGAGGCTGTCACCTCGTTCCCGATCAGTTCGCGCTGGCGTGCGAGGAACTCCTCGGACTGCTCACGGGCGTAGCCGCCTGAACCCTCTTGTATCTCGAGATCCAGCTCGACGAAGGTTGCCCCAAGGGACATGACCTCCTCTTTCGACGCCGCGCGAACGTCATACGCACGTACCTGTGCCCCGAGTCTGCGGGCGGTGGCGATCGCCTGCAGACCGGCGACCCCTGCACCCATGACGAGCACCTTGGCCGGAGGAACCGTCCCGGCGGCAGTCATGAACATCGGGAAGAACTTCGGGAGCAGCTCGGCACCGTCCAGAACCGCCCTGTAACCGGAGACGGTCGCTTGAGACGACAAGGCGTCCATCGACTGTGCGCGGCTGATCCGGGGCAGCAGATCCAGGCTGTACGACGTGATCCTGCGGCGGCCGAGAACTTCGACGACCTCGGGCTGCGCCTGGGGTTGCAGGAAGCTGACGAGGGTCGAGCCCTCCGGGAGCATCTCGGCTTCGTCCTTAGTCGGAGGCTGAACGCGAGCCACCACCTGTGCCCCGCTCAGGACGGCGGTGGGATCAGCGGCGATCGTGGCTCCCTTGGCGAGGTACGACTCGTCGGTGAAGGAGGCGGCAAGACCTGCGCCGGCCTGAACGGCGGTCTCGATCCCGCTCGTCGCGAGCCTCGCTACCACGTCAGGAACAGTGGCGACTCGCCTCTCGCCCGGGCGCGTCTCGGCGGGGACGGCGAGCCTCATTGGTGATTATCGAAGCACGCAATCCCTCGGCGGGACCACTCCGAGCGGGAAAATCTTCCCGGAGGCGGATTCGCGGACCGCCAGCGAGCGCCTCCTGACCAAGACCCTGGCCAAAGATCGAGCCGCTACGCCACCTCTCCCGGCGGGTGAGGTTGTCCCACGTCCGATGTGACGGATCCGTTCAAGCCGAGTGCATCTATGTCGAGGTTGAGCGACAGGGGCCCCGACCTCCCTGCGCGCGCTCCGGGGTCCTCGTCCTGTGGAAGGTCGTTCTCGCCGGTGAGGGGCGAGAACATTCCCGACGCAGGAACCGGAGCTTGCGGTGCGTGGAAGCCGGCCAAAGGCTCGCCCGGGCGCGAGGCGCCGGGTTCCGGCATCGGAGGCTCGAGCACGTCTGCACCTGTCAAGTCCCTGACGGCTGCAGCTGCGGCTGCAGCGGCAGCTCCGTCAGCGGCAGGGCCGGAAGCTGGAGCTTTAGGCGGGTCAGGAGTCGTCACCGGCTCGCGTCCCCCCGGGATCACCGTGAAGGGATGCTGGACCGCGGCTGCCGTCTCGCTGCTTTCGCGTCCTGGCCCGACCGAGAAGATCGGACGGGGTTCGGCGGTGGCGAGTTGGTGGGCCTCGTCGCTGCGCAGCGGTGGCGCAAAGAAGTAGCCCTGCCCCACGTCGGCTCCGAACTCACGGAGGATGGCCGCCTGCTGGGCGGTCTCGATCCCTTCGGCGACCGTGCTCATGGCAAGCGAGTGGCCGACGTGGATGATGGCCTCGACGATCGCGCGGTTCATCCCCTCCTCGGCCTCGAGGTTGTTGATGAACGCCCGGTCGATCTTCACGATCTCGATGGCGAACTTCCGCAACACCTGGAGCGACGACCAGCTCGTTCCGACGTCGTCGACCGCGAGATGCACACCAAGGTCGGACAGCGCACGCAAGTCCGCTGCGGCGCGATCGTCGTTGATCGTGCGCTCGGTCACCTCGATCGTGAGCCTGTCAGGATTGAGTCCCGACGACGCGAGGGCACGCATGATGGCTTTGGACGCCTCGCCTCTGCGCAACTGGATTATCGAACAGTTGACGGCGAGCTGCAGCCCGGTGCTCCAGAGCTCCGCCTCGCAGCAGGCCGCTTCCATCACCCAGGCGTTGAGGGCGACGATGTCGCCGTTCTCCTCCGCCCAGGGGATCAGGATGTCAGGAGCGATACGGCCCTTGGTGGGGTGCTCCCACCGCACCAAAGCTTCCATTCCGAGCAGTCGCCCCGTAGCCAGGTCGACCGCGGGTTGATACTCGAGCACCGGCTTGCCTGCCAGCGTCATCGACGGCTCCGCGGTCACCTCGTCACCTCCCGGTGGCTAAATCGCTCGACCTGTGCCGGTTTGGCGCGGAAGGGCCGAGAGATTTGCGTCCACCTCTACGCACGAATATCGGCCGTGCCTGAGCGGTCCTTTAGGTGGCCCTTCAGGTATTGGAGCCCTTGAAGAGAGGGATCAGGTGAGGGAATCGAGAGCCGTGAGGTATGCGGGGCGCTCTCCGCCCCCGTTTGCCACCAGCACGGCCCCCGTCACGTAAGAGGCGAGGGGAGAGGCGAGAACCAGGCACAGCCCCGCGAGGTCCTCGGGCGTGCCGAACCGCCCCATTGGCACGGTACGTGCCACTGCGGCCATGCCTTCAGGCCCCCCGTAGTGCGAGGATGCCGTCTCGGTCGCGATCAGTCCACCGACCAGGCAATTCACCCGCACTTTGGGTGCCCACTCGACTGCGAGCGTCGAGGTCAGATTGGCGAGACCTGCTTTGGCCGCTCCGTACGCGGCCGTGCCTGGTGACGGACGGGTGCCTGAGACGCTCCCGATGTTGATGATCACGCCGCCCTGGTCCTGCTCCTGCATGAGGGTGTTCGCTGCCTGCGCACAGAAGAAAGGCGCCAGAAGATTCAGCTCCACGACCGATCTGACAAAGCGCGGTGACGCCTCCGCTGCCGAAACGGCGGGAGAGCCTCCGGCATTGTTCACGAGGACGTCGAGGTGCCCGAAGAGTGCCGCCGCGTCGCCCACCAGCTTTTTCGCCTCTTCTGGCTGCCGGATGTCCGCCTGTACGAAAGCGGCCGACCGACCTTCCCACGAAGGAGCGCCCTCCTCGCCAGGATGGTTGCGCGCGCAGACGACGACGTCGGCCCCGCTGCGCAGGAACCCTTGGGCGATGGCCCGCCCGATCCCTCGAGAACCTCCGGTGACGATGACGACGCGGCCCGCGAAATCGGTGATCGACTTCTCCGGCAGGCGGGCCGGGTCCGGGTTCGCGTCCATGGCGTCACGAAACTAGCGAACTAGCGGCGTCCGGCACGCTGGCCTACCCTGCTGCTCGCCTCCTGACGCGGAGTCAGTCGTCGCGAGCCACGGAGCGATATGGGGATCGAAGTTCATCAGGCACGGCCCGGGATCTCCGACGTCGTCATCAACGTCCCGCCGGTCAACGCGCTCGACGTGGCGACCTGGTTCGCCCTGGCGGACACGCTGATCGCTGCCGGCAAGGACCCCGAGGTCAGGGTCGTTGTGCTGAGGGCTGAGGGAAGGGGGTTCTGCGCGGGCGTGGACATAAAGGAGATCCAGGCCCGCGGCGACGAGGCACTTGTCGGGGTGAACAGGGGATGCGCCGCAGCATTCGCCGCCGTATACGACTGCGAGGTGCCCGTGGTGGCGGCCGTGCACGGGTTCTGTCTCGGCGGCGGCATAGGGCTCGTCGGCAACTCCGACGTGGTGGTCGCATCTGACGACGCGACTTTCGGTTTGCCCGAGGTGGATCGGGGAGCGCTGGGCGCGGCGACGCATCTCGCCAGGCTCGTCCCGCAGCACAAGATGCGCGCGATGGTCTATACCGCCGAGCCCGCGACCGCGGCCGAGCTCCACCACTTCGGCTCTGTCCACGACGTGGTCCCGCGCGAGTCCCTCGTCGAGCGCGCTCACGAGATCGCCACGCTCATCTCTGCGAAGAGTCCCACGATCATCCGCCGGGCGAAGGAGTCGCTCAACGGGATCGATCCCGTGGACGTGAAGCGCTCCTACCGTTACGAACAAGGATTCACCTACGAGCTTCATGTGCGGGGGGTCGCCGACGAGCAGAGAGCGGCGTTCGTGGAGAAGCGCGACGCAGATACGAGCAGATGACCGACAAGACAGCGAGCCTCGACGACGTGGTCGGCGAGCTGAGCGACGGGATGACCATCGGATTCGGCGGTTGGGGCTCGCGTCGCAAGCCGATGGCAGTGGTAAGAGCGATCTTGCGCAGTGCTCTCACCGATCTGACGATCGTGTCGTACGGAGGCCCCGACGTGGGCTTGCTCTGCGCCGCCGGCAAGGTGCGCCGGGTCGTGTTCGGCTTCGTGACGCTCGACTCGATCCCGCTCGACCCGCACTTCCGCGCAGCGCGTCAGTCGGGATCGGTCCAGGCGACCGAGCTCGACGAGGGCATGTTCTACCTGGGGTTGCTGGCCGCGGCCCAGCGCCTGCCCTTCTTACCGACCCGTGCGGGTCTTGGCTCGGACGTTCTCAGGATCAACCCTGAGATCCGCACCGTCACCTCGCCTTACGAAGGACCAGGAGGTGAGCACGAGGAGCTCGTAGCGGTGCCGGCACTGCGCCTCGACGCCGCCTTCGTGCACATGAACCTCGCCGACCGCCACGGCAACGCCCAGTTCCTCGGTCCCGACCCGTTCTTCGACGACGTCTTCCTCGGCGCAGCGGACGCCCGCTACGTCACTGCCGAGCAGGTCGTGGGGCCGGGTGAATTGCTCGAGCACGGCCCGGTGAACACGATCATCGTGCACCGCATGCTGGCCGATGCCGTCGTCGAGGCTCCGGGCGGCGCGCACTTCACGAGCTGTGTCCCCGACTACGGCAGGGACGAGGAATTCCAGCGGGGCTACGTGGAGGCCGCGGGCAGCGCCGCGGCGTGGTCCGACTTCTCGGCTCGATACCTCGAGTTAGGCGAAGACGAATACCAAGCGCTTACCCGCTCCGCGGCAAAGGGGGCGGGACTGAAGTGAGGGACGTCCGAAGAGAACCGACGCGTGCAGAGGTCTGTGTAGTGGCCTGCGCCGAAGCGTGGCGGGGAGACGGCGAGATCATGGCAAGCCCGTTCGGGACGATCCCTGCGCTCGGGGCCCGACTTGCCCGTCTCATGTTCGAGCCGGAGCTCGTCCTGACCGACGGCGAAGCCGCCCTCATGGCCAACACGCCGCCCGTCGGATCGGGACCCGCCGATTCGGTGATCGAGGCGTGGATGCCCTACCGCCGGGTGTTCGAGCTTCTCTGGTCGGGACGACGCCACATCATGATGATGGCTTCGCAAATCGACAGGTTCGGCAACCAGAACCTGAGCGTTATCGGGGACTGGTCCCGTCCCAAGGCTCAACTCATCGGGACGCGGGGCGCACCTGGCAACACGATCAACCACCCGACGAGTTACTGGGTGCCGAACCACTCGAAGCGCACCTTCGTCGAGCACGTCGACATGGTTTGCGGGATCGGGTACGACCGGGCGGCGACCCTCGGCGCTTCGGCGAGATTCCACGAGATCCGCTTCGTGGTGTCGAACCTCGGAGTGTTCGACTTCACCACCCCCGATCACTCGATGCGTCTTCGCTCGGTCCACCCCGGTGTGAGCGTCGAAGACGTCGTGGAGCAGACAGGGTTCGAGCTCGCTGTCGGGGACGAAGTTCCGACGACGCGCACACCGACCGAAGAAGAGCTCGAGACGATCCGTAACCTGGACCCTGCGAGCACGCGCGACAGGGAGCTGCCTCGGTGACCTCTGCGCTCCCCGAACCGCATCCGGCGCTAAGGACCCGGTTCTGCGCGATGACGGGAGTGCGCTATCCGATCGTCCAGACCGGGATGGGATGGGTTGCCGGGCCGCGTCTTGTCTCTGCGACGGCGAACGCCGGGGCACTCGGGATCCTCGCTTCGGCGACGATGAATCTGGACGAGCTTCGCACCGCCATCACAGAGGTGAAATCCCGAACGAGCGCTCCTTTCGGCGTCAACTTGCGCACCGATTCGGCTGACGTCAACGAACGCGCCGATCTGTTGGTGGAATCCGGCGTCAGGGTGGCGAGCTTCGCCCAGGCGCCGCGCCCCGACCTCGTCGCGCGTCTGAAGGGAGCGGGATTGGTCGTCATCCCGACAGTCGGTGCGCGCCGGCACGCCGAAAAGGTGGCGGAGTGGGGAGTAGACGGAGTCATCGCCCAGGGGGCTGAAGGTGGTGGGCATACGGGCGAAGTGCCGACGACTCTGCTCGTTCCCCAGGTGGTGCATGCCGTGGGTGATCGTGCGGTGGTGATCGCAGCAGGTGGGTTCCATTCGGGTGCGGGCCTTGTTGCGGCGCTCGCGTGGGGAGCGTCGGGCATCGCCATGGGGACGCGCTTTCTTCTCACGCAGGAGAGCACCGTGCCCGACGACGTGAAGAAGATCTATCTGGGCACTCCCGTTACGGGCACCGTCGTCACGAGAGCGGTAGACGGGGCACCGCAACGGGTGGTCCGCACCGATCTGGTGGGGCATCTCGAGCGCGCAGGACGGCTGACCGCGATGCCCCGGGCGGCGCGCAACGCCCTCGGCTTTTCCCGCCAGACGGGCTCGCCGCTGCTGTCGTTGTTGCGCGAGGGCCGTGCGCTCAAGAAGTCCAGTGAGCTCTCCTGGGCCCAGGTGGTCATGGCGGCGAATGCGCCGATGATGACCAAGGCGGCGCTGGTCGACGGCAGGACCGACGTCGGGGTACTCCCGACGGGGCAGGTGGTGGGGACGATCGACGAGTTGCCGACGGTCGCCGATCTCGTGTCACGGGTGATCTCCGAGGCCAACGACACGCTCGCCCGGTTCTGCGGCGGTGGCAGCGGCAGCGACAGCGGAGGCTGAGAGCGATCAGGCTGTCACAAATCCGGAGGCTCTCCGTCTAATCGGGTAGTTGGATCGCAGGTCAAGGCGAGAAGGTGAGAAGGAGGAGCGAGATGGCGAATGTGACCCTCGTGACCAGCCCGAAGCGACTGGTTCCGAAACTGGCGTTCGGCTATTCGCGCAAGAAGTTCAAGAACGTCGTCGACCCCGTCCGCGCCGCGGCGAACCATTCAGGGGTCCTGGTCGCGATGGGGGTCCTCGAGACGGCTGTCGAGCGGGGATGGCGCAAGCTCGACCCCAACCTACGCTGGCTCGCTCTGCAGGCGACCGGCGGCGCGATCGGTTGCTCCTGGTGCACCGACTTCGGGTACTTCGAGGGCGTGCAGCAGGGAGTCGATCCGCGGAAGGTGCGAGATGTCCCTTGTTGGCGCTCGAGCGACGTCTATGACGAGCGCGAGCGCGTCGTCCTCGAGTACGCAGAGGCGGCGACCACGACGCCGTCAGCTGTGGGAGAGGACCTGGTCGGACGGCTTCACGAGCACTTCTCGGACGCCGAGATAGTCGAGCTCGCCGGTTGGGTAGCGCTCGAGAACTTCCGGTCCCGTTTCAACGCAGGGCTGGGGTTGCACTCAGAGGGGTTCTCCGACAACTGCAGGGTTCCCGACGACCTGACTGCGCAGGCGCCGGCCGTCTGAGCATCGACGCCTCCGGGCCGTGCTTCAGCATCCGTGATGGGAGAGATCGCCCAATTCGTAGAGCTTCGGCCCGTTCTCTTCGGCGTCGCGTACAGGATGCTCGGAAGCGCAGCAGAAGCTGACGACATCGTCCAGGAGGCGTACCTTCGGTGGGCGGCAGTCGACGACGCAGTCGTTGCGTCTCCGCGCGCCTACCTGACGACCATCGTCACTCGCCTTTCCATAGATCGCTTGCGGTCGGCGCGAGCCCGTCGCGAGACGTACAGGGGACCGTGGTTGCCCGAACCGATCGTCGTCGACGAAACAGACACCCCGGAGCTCGAGGGCGCCGAGCTCGCAGACAACCTGTCGCTGGCCTTTCTCGTTCTGCTCGAAGAGCTTGCACCTGCCGAAAGAGCGGCCTTCTTGCTGCGCGACGTGTTCGGCTACCCGTACGTCGAGATAGCGAGGACCCTGGAGCGGAGCGAGACAGCCTGCCGCCAGCTGGTGTCGCGGGCCCGCCACAGGATCGGGGACCGTCGCAAGCGCTTCGATGCCGACCGTGAGCGCAGCAGGGAGCTGACCCGCAGGTTCGTCGGTGCGTGCGCGACAGGGGACGTCGACGAGTTGATGGCTCTGCTCACCGATGACGTGGTGATCTGGACCGACGGTGGTGGGAGGGTGAAGTCGGCACCTCGGCCCGTCGTGGGTCCCTGGCGCGCCGCCCGATTCCTCATACATGTCGCGAAGGATCTTCAGGCCGGTGTGACAATGCGCGAGGAGACGCTGAACGGCCAGCCGGGGGTCGTCTTCGACGTCGACGGCGAGGTTACGAGCGCGGTGGTGTTCGACGTGCTCGGGGGTCAGATAGCCGGGATCAGGGTCGTGGCCAACCCCGAGAAGCTGACGGCGCTCAGACCGGATCGTCGTTGAGCGATGCGGCGAGGCGCAGTCCTCGGTCGCTCAGCGCGTGACGAGCACGGAGGAGCCGTGGCCGAACAGACCCTGGTTGGCGGTCACGGCGACCCGGGCGCCCTCCACCTGGCGGCCCGTCGCCTCTCCGCGTAGCTGCCACACGCACTCGCACACCTGGGCGATCGCCTGCGCCGGGATCGCCTCGCCGAAGCAGGACAGGCCGCCCGACGGATTGACGGGCACCCGACCGCCTATACGAGTGTCCCCGTCGCGAAGCATCTTCTCCGCCTCTCCCGGCTTGCACAGGCCGATGTCCTCGTACCAGTCGAGCTCGAGCGCGGAAGACAGGTCGTAGACCTCGGCGAGGTCGACGTCCTCGGGCCCGATCCCCGCCTCTTCGTACGCGGCGTGTGCTATCGACTGCCGGAAGCTGACGACCTCGGTGCTGCCCGACGTGACAGCGGAGTCGGTCGCGAAGTTGGGCATCTCGATGACGGTGTTCGGGTACTGCGGTGTCACGGTGGAGACGCCTGCGATCGTGACGAGATCGCCATTGCTCCGGCCGAGGCGCTTCGCGTACTCGAGACTCGACAAGACGATCGCTGCTCCGCCGTCCGACGTCGCGGCAGATCTCGAGGAGGCGTAGGGGATCGGCCACCATGGGAGAGGCGAGCACTTCCTCGGCGGTGACGGACTTGCGGTACCTGGCGTTCGGGTTCGGCAGGCCGTGCAACGCGTTCTTGACCTTGACCTCAGCGAAGTCCTGCTCGGTCGCTCCGTACAGATCCATGCGCCGCCTCGCGTACAGCGCGAAGTACGTCGGGTTCGTCGCTCCGAGCAGGTAGAAGCGCAACCAGTCCGGATCGTCGCGCCGCTCGCCGCCTACGGGAGCGAAGAAGCCCTTCGGAGTGGTGTCAGCTCCAACCACCAGTGCCACGTCACAGAGCCCGGCGAGGATCTGTGCCCGGGCCGCTCCGATCGCCGCCGCTCCTGACGCGCAAGCGGCATACACGCTCGAGACGCGCGCTCCGGTCGAACCGAGTGCCTGCGCGAATGTCGCCCCTGCGATGAATCCCGGGTAGCCGTTTCGGATCGTGTCGGCTCCCGAGACGAATTGAACGTCGCGCCATTGGAGCCCTGCGTCGGTGAGCGCGTCGCGGGCGGCCGCAAGGCCGTACTCCACGAAGTTGCGGCCCCACTTGCCCCACGGGTGCATCCCGACACCCAGCACCGCGACCCGCTTGGTGTCGCTCACCGAACGGTCCCATCTCGGGTTGCCGGGTCGCCGGAACTGCCGTCAACCGTGACGGGCCGCCAGTTCCACATGACGACCTCGGGTGCGTCCCCTGCGCCGCCCTCGCCTCCGCTGTTCAGTCTTCCGAGCACGAGCTCGACCTCCATGCCGACGTGGAGGTCGTCCACCGTGAACCCCGGAGCGACTTGGCCGAGCACGACCAACTTCTCGTCGGCGAGCTCCACGGCCGCCAGGCAGAAAGGCACATAGGGATCCGCGGCGACGTACGGGTGAGGAGGCTCGTATCTGGTGTCGGTGTACGACCAGATGCGTCCACGGCGTGAGAGCTCGACGGTCTCGAACGTGGCGTCGGTCCCGATCGAGGTCGAAGGGCAGTCCGGGTTCGGGCAGGCGGCAAGGGTCGGCGGAAAGACAAGGGTGTGGCAGGTGGTGCAGCGGCTTCCGATCAGGGCTGGCGCCGAATCGTCGAGGGTGAACCAGCCCTCGACCGCCGGCACGCGCCGTACCTCGGGCAGGGGGATTTCGGTGCTCATAGAGGTTCTGGGCTCATGGTCAGTCGAGCCGCTCGATGATGGTGGCGTTTGCCTGCCCGCCGCCTTCGCACATCGCTTGGAGACCGAAGCGCCCGGCGGTCCGCTCGAGCTCGTTCAACATCGTTGCCATCAGGCGAGCGCCCGATGCGCCGGTCGGATGGCCGATCGCAATGGCACCTCCGTTGCGGTTGACCTTCTTCATGTCGGGCCGCAGCTCGCGCTCCCATGCGAGCACGACGGACGCGAACGCCTCGTTTATCTCGATGACGTCGATGTCGCCGATTTCGAGCTTCGCCTTCTCGAGAACGAGACGTGTGGCGGGGATCACCGCGGTGAGCATGATCTCCGGATCGTTGGCCGCGACCGCAAAGGTATGGAACCGCGCGCGGGCCTGAGGCCGAGCTCGTCGGCCTTCTCCTCGCTCATCACGAGAACTGCCGCTGCTCCGTCGGATATCTGCGACGAGGTCCCTGCCGTCACGAGGCCGTCCTCGCGGAACGCCGGGCGCAGGCCGGCGAGCTTGGCGATGCTCGTGTCGCGACGGATCCCCTCGTCCGAGGTGATGAGCCCACCCGTCGCGCCTGGATCATCAAGGGGGCGGACCTCGAGCGGGACGATCTCCCCGGAGAACCGCCCGGCCTCGACCGCCTCCGAAGCCCGGCGATGCGATTCGAGCGCGAAGGCGTCCATCTCTTCGCGGCTCACGTTCCACCGCCTTGCGATCTCCTCCGCGCACTCGCCCTGGTGGATGAGTCGGAACCGGTCCAGGTACAACGGGCCGTAGGCCTCACCTGGCCCCGGATCGGTCGTCGACCCGATCGGCACGCGGGTCATGCTCTCCACGCCGCCACCTATCACCACGTCCATCGCACCTGCCATCACGGCCTGTGCGGCGAAGTGAACTGCCTGCTGCGCAGACCCGCACTGCCTGTCGACCGTCGTCCCGGGGACGGTGTCGGGGAAGCCTGCGGCGAGAACGGCGTTGCGCGCGATGTTCATCGCCTGCTCGCCGACGGTCATGGTGCAACCGAGGATCACGTCGTCGACGAGGGCCGGGTCGAGGTCGTTGCGCTCGGCCAAAAGCCTGATGGGCTGAGCCGCCAGATCGACGGGGTGCCAGCCTGAAAGCTTGCCGCCACGCCTACCGACAGGGGTGCGCACGGCATCCACGATCACTGCGTTGGGCACGCAGCCATTGTTGCCGAGTATCCGACGGTGTGTCAGATTCCGTTCGGAAGTCGCCCTGCGGCAAGCTGCGCCACTCTGACGCGCCGCAGGTCAGAGGTCGTTCTCCACGATAGGATCTCCTGGTCAGATCGCACGGGAATAGGAGGGGGATGCCTCGGTACCTGGTCGAGCGCACATTCTTCGTCAGTGAGCAGGAAATGCAGGAAGTCGGCCGTCGATCGCGGAGATCGCGGCGGAGGACTTCCCGGATATCACGTGGGAGCACAGTCACGTGATTGTCGACGACGACGGCAACGTCAAGACCGTCTGCATCTACGGCGCACCCGATGCCGGCACTGTGCAGAGGCATGCCGATGCCCTCGGCCGGCACCGCGTCGAGAGCATTGTCGAGATCGCGGGCGACGTGACGCCCGGAGACTTCCCGCTGAGTTAGTTCCCAGCCTCGCCAGCCTCGTCGCGCGCCTGGCGGATCAGGTCCCTGACGTCGCGGACGTGAACCGCGGCTACGGCCACGAGCGCCTGCTGGCGGCGGATCGAGCGTCGGCGTTCGTCGTCCTCGGGTAGGCATGCCAGGGCTTCTCCGTAGAACAGAGCCGCCTTGTCCTTGGCCCACCCGCGGCCAACCTGTTCGGCGGCCATGACGAAGTAGTTCACTGCCCGTTCGGGTCGCCCGGCGTCGCGCCAGTGCCGGGCCTTCGCAGCAACCGCCTCAGTGCCGGTTAGTGAAGCGTCCTCGAGGTATTGCGCGACCTCTGCGTGACGCTCGAGCCGGCGACGACGCGGCAGAGTTTCGTAGGCCACGTCGCGGATCATCCCGTGCTTGAATGCGTACTGCTGTTCTCCCGCGATCATCGTCGCCATCTCGCGGTGGACGAGGTCGCGTGCTTCCAGCGCCGCGAGCAGCCGGGTGAGGGTTGCACCATCCCAGCTCGCGGCCAGTGCCCCACGCCAGAAAACCCGGCCGACCACGGCCGCTTCGATGAGCAAAGATCGTTCCGGCGAGGGCAGCGCGTCGAGCCGCGCGGTGACGATGCCTCGGATCGTCGTGGGCAGCGATCCCGGCAGCCCTGCGGACCGCTCAGCAAGCGTCGCTGCCAACTGCTCGAGGAACAGCGGGTTGCCTTCCGCGGTCGCGGCTAGCACGATGGCCTGTCGCTCCCGCTCGCTGGTCGCCACCGACGCGAGCAGGTAACCGGCAAGCTCCCGCGAGTCGATGTCGCTGAGCGGCTCAAGAGTGAGCGCAAGATAGGAAGGCAGGCCGCTTCCCCAGCCGGGCCGGGCGTCCAGCAAATCCGGCCGAGCGAGCGCGAGCATCAGCACCGGGATGTTGCGCAACCGTGCCGCGAGCAGTTCCAAAAGGTCGAGGAGCGTGTCGTCGGCCCAGTGCAGATCCTCGAAAACCAGCACCACAGGGCCGGTTGCGGCGACGCCCTCGATGAAACAGCGGACCGAAAAGAAGAGACTCTCGCGATCGACGACCTCGCGCTGGACGTCGAGTCCTAGCAGGACGCCGAGGTGCTCCGTCACGGTATCCCGGTCGCTCCCGACCAGATCTTCGACCGCCTCGCGGAGCTTGCGCATTGCCACATCGGCAGCGTCGTTGTCGAAGATGCCTACGATCTGCTTGATCTGGCTGGCAAGCGAGCCATAAGCGCCGCTATCTCGATACGGCAACGATCGGCCGCGGAACGTCCGGCTACCGGTGTCCGCAACATGCCGCATGAACTCGAAACCGAGACGCGTCTTGCCGATGCCTGACGGCCCGAACACGGTGACCAGCTGCAGTGCTTTGTCCCCGACCACCCGCTCCCACGCTTGGTGTAGGACGCGCAATTCCCGGGCCCGCGCGACGAGTGGAATCGCGCTCGGCTCGGATTCGCGAGGTGAATACGCAGCCCGGATGGCTCGCCATGCCTCGACCGGCCTCGCCTTACCCTTTGCAGTGATGGCCTGCACCGGTTCATAGGTGATCACGTCACGAGTGCACGCATAGGTTTCCGCTCCCACGAGGATCCCGTTGACCGGTGCCTGTGTCTGCAGCCGACTCGCGGTGTTGATGACATCGCCCGCTGCGATCGCGTCGCCCGGTTGGGGGTCGAACGTCACGAGCGCTTCGCCGGTGTTGACCGCGATCCTCGTTTCCAGATCGAGACCTTCGTGGCTGGCGTTGAGGTCGATCACGCTGTCCAGCACGGCGAGCGCCGCCCGAACGGCGCGCTCGGGGTCGTCGCCGTAGGACATGGGCGCTCCGAAGAATCCCACGACAGCGTCGCCGATGAACTTTTCGACGGCGCCGCCGAACGACTCGATGTCGGCCCGCACCCGGTCGTAGTACAGCGACAAGATGTCGCGCACGTCTTCAGGATCGAGTCGCTCAGCACGGCTGGTGAAGCCCACCAGGTCGACGAAGATCACGGTGATGACCCGCCGTTCCTCACGGGCCCGGTCTGGTATCTCGGAAAGTTTCGCGCCACAGGCCAGACAAAACCGGGCTATCTCCGGATTGTCCTGCGCGCAGGCCGGACAGACTGGCATCTGCACAGGTTAAGGTCAGGATGGCGTGAATTGCCACGTGGTGTCCACGGCCGACCGCTCAGAGGTCGGAGCCACCGACAATCGCGTTGGCTTCGCATCGCACGGTGTGTCAGATTCCGGGCCCATGGACCTGCGCTTCACCGAGGAGCAGGAACGATTCCGTTCCGAGGCCAGGGAATGGCTCGAGGCGAACGCCCCGAGCGAGAAGTTCGGACGCGAGCGTCTCGGGTCGCTCGACACCGAATCCGGCTTCGAGGAGCACAGGGCCTGGGAGCGACGCATGTTCGACGCTCGCCTCTCCGTCGTGTCCTGGCCTGAGCCTTACGGCGGGCGTGGCGCGGGGTTGTGGGAATGGCTCGTGTTCGAAGAGGAGTACTACAGGGCGGAAGCGCCGACACGAGTGGGTCAGAACGGCATATTCCTTCTCGCGCCCACGATGTTCGAGTTCGGCACCACCTCCCAGAAGGAACGCTTCCTCCCGCCGATGGCCTCCGGGGAAGAGATCTGGTGCCAGGGATGGTCTGAGCCCGACGCCGGGAGCGATCTCGCTTCGATCCGGAGCACCGCACGCCGGAGCGCCGACGGCACGTGGAGGCTGAACGGGCAGAAGACGTGGTGCTCGAGGGGTGCGTTCGCCGACTGGATCTTCGGCCTGTTCCGTTCAGACCCCGAGTCCGAGCGTCACCGGGGGCTCACCTACTTCCTCGTGCCGCTGGACGCTCCGGGGATCACTGTGCGCCCGATCGCGCAGATCGACGGCGAGACAGGGTTCGCCGAGGTCTTCTTCGACGACGTCGAGGTCGCTGACGACCAGGTCCTCGGCGAGGTGGGCAACGGCTGGGGAGTGGCGATGTCGACGGCGGGATCCGAGCGCGGCATGTCGTTGCGCAGCCCGGCGCGCTACACCGTCGCTGCGGGCAAGCTGGTCTCTCTCTATGCGCAGTGCGCGAAGACGGATCCCGCCCGCGCTGCCGCGGACTGCCGCCAAGGTCGCGCGTGCGTGGACCTCGGCAGAGGCGTACCGCCTCCATACCTATTGGACCGCGACCCGCATGAGCGCCGGCGAACCGGCGGGGGCCGAGGCTTCGGTCGGCAAGATCCATTGGTCGGAGACCGACCTCGCGGTCCAGAGCGCGGCGCTCGAATTGCTCGGACCCGGCGCATGGATCCTCGCCCCCGACGCAAGCGCGGGTGGGTGGCTCGACGGGTTCCTTTTCTCTCTGGCCGGGCCGATCTATGCCGGGACGAACGAGATCCAGCGCAACGTGGTGGCTGAGCGCCTCCTCGGAATGCCCCGCGGCTGAGGGGCAACCGATGGAGTTCGCGTTCGACGATCAACAGCTCGAGTTCCGGTCCCAGCTCCGTGCATTTCTCGAAAGGGAGTGCACGCCGGAAGACGTGCGCGCCGCGTTCGGCGGTCCGCCCGGAGGACCAGCCGCAGGGCCTGCCACGGAACATGCCTCCGGTACGGCACATGGCTCCGGCACGGGACAGGGACCCGACCGCCGGCGCTGGAAGCAGCTCGCGGAGATGGGCGTCGTCGGACTGACGGCTCCGGAATCAGAAGGAGGGCTCGGGCTAGGGGCCGTGGATCTCGTCGGCCTCCTCGAAGTGTCGGGCAGGGCGGCGTTGCCCGAGCCGCTCGCGGAGAACACGGCTCTGGCCTTGCCCCTGCTCGCCGACATCGCGTCGCCGGAGGCCTGGCAGTCGGCCGGCACTGCCGGTGCCGAGGGCGGCGCCGGCACCGCACGCGTGGCCGCACGCGTGGCCGCACGCGACTGGCTGCGGCCGATCGCGTCGGGCGAAGCCATCGCGACCATCGTCTCTGACCCGAGCGAGCCGTCGGTCTGGGCCGACCGGGCCGATGTCCTGATCGTGGTCGATTCCGAGCGGATCCTTCTTGCCCGCGCAGACGAGGTCGATGTGACTCCGGTCGGCTCGATTGACCCGACCCGCAGGCTTGCGAAGGTCACCCTCCGCGAAGGCATGGGCGTACTCCTGTGCGACGGGGCGGCTTCGCACGATCACGTCGTCCGGCTGCACCGCAGGGGCGCGTTCGCGACGGCCGCGGTTCTGATCGGCACCGCAGACCGATTGCTCTCGTTCGCGCAAGACCATGCTCTCGAGCGAAAGCAATTCGGCCGCCAGATCGGGTCGTTCCAGGCGGTCAAGCATCACCTCGCGAACGCCTACGTCGCGCTCGAGATGGCTAGACCCGTCGTATACCGCGCATCGTGGTCACTCGACGAGGAGGTGCGATCCGCCGGCCTGGACTGCTCGATGGCGAAGGCGGTGGCGTCGGAGGCCGCCCTCTTAGCCGCCCGTGTCGCCCTGCAGGTCCACGGCGCCATTGGCTACACGTGGGAGCACGACCTCCATATTTGGATGAAACGGGCGTGGGTGCTCGCCGATTCGTGGGGGGATGCGGCAACCCACTTCGCCGCGGTGCTTGACAAAATGGTCGCCGAGCTGCCTGAGCTGGCCTAATATAGTCACTCTACGTCAACGGTAGAACTACAAAGATGTCACGGAGCGTTGTTTTAGGGGGGGCGACGCCGGGCCGATAGTTCTTCCAGAACAAAGGGGGAACCCGGACATTCTCCGCCATCCATTGGCGGCCCGGTCCCCGAACGATTCATTGAGTGAGCGCATAACACGGCTCCCGGAAGCATCGCCACCGGGGAACCCCAGCAAGACGTTTCATCAACCACTTACCAGAGGGCGCAGCACAGCGAAGAGATCGCTTGCGACCGGGACGTTTCCGGACGCCGCCTGGGAGAGCAGATTGGGGAGCAAGTGGGCGCTCGACCTGAACAACCCGAACCGTTCCTGAGAGGTTGCCTCTACCCGGGGCTGTCCGACGTGACGTACCCGAGGGCCAACCCGAACGACTCGGAGCACCTTCCAAACGACGTCTGGCACTCCGCTCAGGTTCCTGTCGGAGTTCGGCTCGAGTTCGTGGGCGAGGTCGACGCGGTGCGCATCTTCTACCGCACGACCACCGCGAACCTCGGCTACCGCGGCGAGGGTGCAGGGTGCACCTTCAGCCTGTACCGCTCGGGACAGAAGATCGCAGAAGAAGAGGCCGTTCTCGGCGAGGGCGTCGTCCAGCTCCCCTTGAGCGGAGAGCCCGGACGGCCGGCCATCGTCTACCTGCCCGAGGGGATGAAGCCCGTCGTCACCGGGATCGAGGGAGTGGGCGGCTCGATCGAACCGGCTCCGCACCAGCCGCGGTGGATCTGCTACGGCGACGCAGTCACGCAGGGATGGCTGGCGTCGTCACCGGCTCTCGCGTGGCCCGCAGTGGTCGCGCGCAAGATCGGACTCGACCTGTGCAACTTCGGCTACGCGGGGTCGACGCGGACAGACACGGCCGCTGCTCTCTCCATCGCCGACACGCCGGCGGAGCTCGTGACGATCTCGATCGGCGCCGACAACTGGAGCCGTTTCCCTCACACGCCCGCTCTGTGCGTCGAGGAGGTGAGGGCGATCCTCAGCCTGGTGCGCGCCGGGCATCCACAGACGCCGATCGTCGTCATGAGCCCTCTCGTTCGCCCCGAGGCCGAGGACGCGCCCAACCGCCTCGGGTCGACCCTCACCGAGCTGCGGATCGCGATCGAAGAGGCGGTTCGCGAGCGGATGATCTCGGGGGACGTGAGACTGCATCTGGTCGAGGGGTCCACGGTCGTGGGCGTCGCCGATCTGGACGACGGCAGATACCCGGGTGACGACGGGCACATCCGGATAGCGGCGGCCGTCGGCAAGGTGATCAGCCCGCTCGTGAGCGAGCTTCGAGACCGCGCAGAAGCGCGTTGGGAGGCCGAGGCGTCAGCGGCGGCCCAGGTGGACATGCCCCCTCTGCCGTCGACCGATTTCCTGCGGCAGGTGGGCACCGTCGAGCTTCACCAGCATCCGGCCGTCTCCCCGCAGGTGGCCGCCAATGCCGGGTTCGGCGCGGCGCCTCCGGCGCCAGCGTCGCCCGGCGTACCTCCTGTCCCGGCACATGCCCCCGTGCCGGTGCAGGCGGCGGCCCGGTTGCCTGAGCGCGTGCATGCCCACGCATACGCGAACGCTCAGGTACCCGGGCCCGTGCCTTCGGCCGCCCCTGTGACGACTGCGGAGGGTGCCCAGGCTGCCCCGACGCCGGTCGAGGCGGGAGCGCCGCTCGCCGGATACTCCACACCGGGTCACGACCAGTACGCCGACGGACAGAGCACCGGATACTCCCCTTCGAGCTCCAACCGGTACGCGACCTTGCAGAATGCGAGTGAGACGCCGGCCCATCAGGCCGGCTACCCGTACGGCGTACCGCCCGAACCCCCGGGATCGACTTATCCCGGAGCACACTCCACCGGAGACGACATTCCCGGCTCCGCTGACTCAGGACCTGCCCAATGATGCTGATGCAACCCGAGCTTCCCGTAACCAACCTCCGCCGCAGACCTCGGCGGGGCCCTCTGCTCCGCCGCCCGGCGCCCTCGCTCAAGGGATACGCGCCTCCTTCGGCGACTTATGCCGCTCGCTGACGCCGGTCGAAATGGGTGCCGCCGTCACCCGACGAGGCCCGGTTCGTACGACTCGGGCTTTTGGTCGAACGAACCGTAATTCAGAGGGGTTTCTCAGACTGGCGTGGTGGGTGTAGAGAAAGAGAACGGTGCCGCCCCGAGGGGGCGGCACCGTCGAGTTAGCGCTTGTGGATTTGCCTGCGCCGCTAATCGGTCAGTGTCACAGTCAACGTCGCGGCATAGTTCTTTGTGCCCTTCTTATTCGAAAGGCCGAATGTCCATTGGTAGCCAGCGTAAGCGTTGTAGAAGCAGACGCCCACAGATTGTCCTGCTGGCAGGGTGTAGAAAGCAGCGGGTGTGCTCCCCCCGGAATAAATCGTTATGTACGCGGTTGCGGTACCGCTGTTCTTGATCTTCATGTCGGAGGGAAATGGCGTCTCCGAACAGTCGCCACCGCTGGTGTCTTCTGCGGCCGACAGTGCAGTCGGACTGTAGGTCGCTGAACTACCCTTGCCCTTTATCTTGGACTTCGGAAGGGAAAGTGGATTGACCAGCGGCCCAGCATCTCTGGCGATAACCACATGGGCGTGGACACCGGTCGATGCACCTGCCGGAACAATCGTTGTGACGGCCGCGATCGGAAGGGCGATCAGCGACAGTATGGCAAGCCGGTTCATGAATTTCCGCACTTTTGTCCCCTTTTGCTCTGGCTCCCAGGAGAAGCCTCTTTCCGCCAACCTGGCTACTCCAGCCTTACGGCTGTCAGGCTTTACCGTCAATCGTCACATTTGACGGTTGCCGATGGGAATCCGGAAGTTGCGGGGTTCGGCGTATGCAGCGACAACGGCAGTCGACGGCAGTAGACGGCGGGGCGGGATCCTTCGCTTAGTCAGCTCAGGCGGGCATGCCGTACACTCGGCTGGTGGCCGAGTTCCCGCTGATCATCTCCGTCGACGACCATGTCGTAGAGCCTCCGAACGTCTGGTCCGACCGCCTGCCGAGCAAGTACGCGGACATCGGGCCGAGGATCGTCCGCGCTCCCATGGGCGAGATCACGTTCGTCGGCGGCAAGTTGACGGTGAAACCGGGCTCCGAGGGTTCGCCCACCGACTGGTGGTACTACGAGGACCTGAAGCGCCCGCTCCTGCGGGTCGACTCTGCTGTAGGCGTACCCCGCGACGAGGTGACCATGAAGGGTGTCACCTACGAGGACATGCGCCCGGGCTCGTACGAGTTGAAGCCGCGGCTCGAGGACATGGACATCAATCACCTCGAAGCAGCGCTGTGCTTCCCCACCTTCCCGAGATTTTGCGGACAGACATTCACAGAAGCCAAGGACAAGGAGCTCGCGCTGCTCTGCGTCAAGGCGTACAACGACTGGATGACAGACGAGTGGTGCGGGGAGTCCGGGGGCAGGCTCATCCCCCTGTGCCTCATCCCGCTATGGGACGCCCATCTGGCGGCCGATGAGGTGCGGCGCAACGCCGAGCGCGGGGTGCGGGCCGTGTGCTTCAGCGAGATCCCGCCGTTTCTGGGCCTGCCGTCGGTGCACGATCCCAACGGCTACTGGGACCCGTTCTTCGATGCGTGCTCCGAGACCAGGACTGTGGTCAACATGCACATCGGTTCCTCGTCCAAGATGCCTTCTACCTCCGCTGACGCACCGCCGGCGGTGGGATCGACGCTCACGCACACGAACGCGACGTTCTCCTTGGTGGACTTCTTGTTCAGCGGAGTGCTGGTCCGCTTCGCCGACCTGAAGCTCGCTTACTCGGAGGGCCAGATCGGCTGGATCCCGTACATCCTCGAGCGCGCCGACAAGGTGTGGGAAGAGAACCGCGGATGGGGCGGTGTCGCCGACATCGTGCCGAACCCACCGTCAACCTATTTCCGCGACCATGTCTACGGATGCTTCTTCGACGACGCGCACGGGCTGCGCTCGGTCGACGAGATCGGCGCCGACAACATCACCTACGAGTCGGACTATCCGCACTCGGACTCGACGTGGCCGCACACCCGCGAGATCGCCGAGCGCCAGATGGCCCACCTCGACGACGAGACGATCCGCAAGATCGTCCGCGGCAACGCGATCAAGCTGTTCGGGCTCGACCATCTTGCTGACTGATCAGCCAGGGCCCGGCGCCACCGCGGGCCTCTGTTAGGTCTGGCGTGGATCTCAGGTACTCGGAGGCCGAAGAAGAGTTCCGCGCGGGGCTCCGCGCATGGCTCGCCGAAGCCGTGCCGAACCTTCCGCCGAAGCCGTCGCTCGACGACTGGCCGGCCAGGCGCATCTACGACACAGGGTGGCAGCGCCAGCTGTACGACGCGGGATACGCCGGCATCGACTGGCCCACCGATGTAGGTGGGCGGGGCGCGACGCCGGTGGAACACCTCGTCTACATAGAAGAGCTCGCCAGGTCCCACGCCCCCTATGTCGGAGTCAACTTCGTAGGCCTTCTCCACGCCGGGCCCACCATCACGGTGGAGGGGACGGCGAGCCAGAGGGAACGGTTCCTGCCCCCCATACTTCGCGGCGAGGCAGTTTGGTGCCAGGGTTTCTCGGAGCCGAACGCCGGCAGCGACCTGGCAGCGCTACGCACGAGAGCGGTGTTGGACGGCGACGAGTATGTCGTGACGGGCCAGAAGATCTGGACCTCTCACGCGGAGGTGGCGGACTTCTGCGAGCTGCTCGTGAGAACCGGCCCCGAGGAGAGCGGTCACCGCGGCATCACGTGGCTCGCGATGCCCATGGACGCGCCAGGCATCGAGATCAGGCCGCTGCGGACGATCGCGGGCACCTCCGAGTTCGCCGAGCTGTTCTTGGACGAGGTCCGTATCCCGGTCGCCAACCGTCTCGGCGAAGAGGATGACGGGTGGCGCGTGACGATGGTGACCCTCAGCTTCGAGCGGGGGACCGCGTTCTTGTCGGAGCTCTTCGGCTCGATCGAGCTGCTGCGCGAGCTGCGCGAAGTTTCGAAGCGGACCGGCCAGTGGGACGACCCCGAGATGAAGCGCAGGATCGGCCGGCTCGCAGCCGAGCTCGACGCGCTGTGGGCGCTCGTCCGGCGAAACGTCTCAGAGGCCGGGCGGGGAGCGGTGCCAGGAGTAGGTGGGAGCGTCTTCAAGCTCGCGCTCTCCGAGCTGAGACAGCGCATCGGCGAGCTCGGGATGGACCTGCTCGGCGTCTACGGGCTCGTCTGGGACGCTGTCGACGGGCCGTGGAGCATCGGGAACGAAGGCGTGCCCGGAACCGGCCTGTCGAGCACTGAGCTCGTGAACACGTGGGTCCACGGCTTCTCGCGCACGATCGCGGCGGGGACCTCGCAGATCCAGCGCAACATCATCGCGGAGCGGATCCTCGGCCTTCCGAAAGAGCCGGCCCGATGAACTTCGTCGTATCGGACGACCAGTTGGCTCTAGCAGAAGGGACGAGGGCCCTGTGCGCCGGACATTTCCCTCTGGAACGTCTGCGCACAGCCGAGGGGCGGCCGCGTGTGGTCGATGCCGGACACTGGGAGGAGCTCGGCGCCGCGGGCGTCTTCTCGATACGGATGCCCACCAAGCACGGCGGGCTCGGCCTCGGCATGGCGGAGTCCGTCGTGGTGTTCGAGGAGCTCGGGCGCGCGCTCGTGCCAGGCCCGCTCGTGTCGTCGGCTCTCGCAGCCGGGTTGGTCGACGGCGCGTCCGACGGCACCGTCGTGGTCGGTTCGACGACGCGGCCTCGGCCTGGGATGCGCGCGCTGGTCGCACATCTCGACGCTCTCGGCGTCCTCGTAGTCGTCGATCACGAAGGGCTTTCGCTCGTGGATCCGTCGGAGGTCCGCGCATCGCCGGCGCAACGCTCGCTCGATCCGCTCACCCCGATGTGGCTGGTGGAGGGTGACCTTCCGGAAGGCGAGCGCCTCGGCGGGCCCGAAGGTGCAGTCGGTTGGCGTTACGGCGAGGCCCTGCTCTCGGCGGCGATGTCGGTCGGAATCGGCGCCGCGACCCTCGACATGGCTGTGTCGTACGCCAAGCAGAGAGAGCAATTCGGCAGGCCGGTCGGCTCGTTCCAGGCGATCAAGCACATCTGTGCTGACATGCTGGTCCGGGTCGAGCTCGCTCGCGTGGCGCTGCACGCGGCGGCGGTGATAGCTGACGACCCGGTCACGGGAGACCCGATCAGGACGATGGCGGGCGCGACCATGCTCGCACTCGAAGCGGCCTTGGAGAACAGCCGCAAGTGCATCCAGGTCCATGGGGGCATGGGGTTCACATGGGAGGTTCCTGCGCACCTCTACCTGATGAGGGCCCGGGTGCTCGAAGCAGCATGCGAGGCGATAGGCGACCTCGCACAGACAGTTTCGGAGAACATGTGAGACTTCGGAAGGTGATTCGCGCAATTCCGGCGCAGGGCGAGGTCTTCGGATGACGCCACCGCTCCTCGTCCCTTCGGGGAGCGTCGGCTTCGGGATCCAGCTTCCGATCCAGTCGCAGTCCTCTCTCTACGTCGAGCCCTGGGAGACCCAGGCGGGCCCCGAGGAGCTCGCCCAGGTCGCTCGAGCCGCGGACCGAAGCGGCTTCATGTACGTCGGGGTCTGCGATCACACCGCGATTCCGCGACGGCTCGCGCAGGCGATGGGGACGACCTGGTACGACACCATCGCCACGCTCGGCTGGCTCGCAGGGATCACGAGCAATACGAGGCTGTTGTCCCACGTCTACATAGCGGCGCTCCGCAGCCCGCTGCGCAGCGCAAAGGAGTTCGCGACCCTCGACGTGCTGTCAGCCGGCAGGGTGATCATCGGAGTCGGTGCAGGACACGTGCCGGAGGAATTCGACGCGCTCGGGGCCGACTTCGAGGGGCGGGGCCCGCTTCTCGATGAGGCCATCGACGGGTTGGCGGCATCCCTCTCCGAGGAGTTCCCGATGCTCGACGGCCCGAGGTGGCCGGCTCGTGAGCTGTCGGTCTCACCGCGACCGGTCCAGCAGCCACGCCCGCCCATCTGGGTGGGAGGTTCGACCCCTCCCGCACTCAGGCGCGCAGCCGAGCGCGGCGACGGATGGCTTCCCCAGACTGTCAGACGCAGCGAGCTGACCGAGCAGATCGCCAGGTTGCTCCAGCTCCGCGAGGAGGCTCGCCCAGGGGAGCCCATAGAGATCGGCGCGCTCGCTTCCCCCGGTGCATGTCGGGCCGGCTCCGTTCGACCTGCCGAAGCATGCGATCGTCGGCGAGCCCGATCAGATCGCTGAATCGATCGGCGAGGTCGTCGCTCTCGGCGTGTCTCATGTCCAGGTGCGGTTCTCCAGCCGGTCGGCGAGCGAGCTCTGCGATCAGATCGAGGTGTTCGGAGCCGAGGTCGGCCCGCTGCTGCGGCGGTGAGCTTCGGCGGGAATTGATGCAATCCCGCCACCTGCTCGAGAGTGCAATTCATGTGGGCACGGCTGGGAGGACGCGAGCGCAGGCGGCGTCACAGTCGTCAGAGCCGGACGGGGCAACCTCGCGGCACGGTGACACGTCGATGGAGATATGGGAACCGAAGCGGTGCGTCTCGTATCGCACAAGAGCTTCGGCGGGAATGTGACCGACCGGACCGACCGTCCCGATCGGGGAGCCGGATCTGACGAAGATCGGAGGCCCGGGTCACGAAACGAGCGCGACGAGACGGTGGCCCGTCTCTTCGACGAGCACTACCGGGGGCTCTGCCGTCTGGCAGGGCTGCTGCTCGGCGACTCCGCCGCGGCCGAAGAGGTCGTCCAAGAGGCGTTCCTCAGGACCTTCTCGGGTTGGTGGCGCGTCAGGCATCCCGAGCGCGGCGGAGTGGTACCTGAGGACGAGCGTCGTCAACCTGTGCAGGTCGAGGCTACGCAGGCGCACGACCGAGGAGCGAGGCAACCGGGTCACGTGGTCCGGGACCGACGGCGGAACCGTCGGGGACGATTCAGATCTCAGTGTCGATGCGTTGACGCTCGTCGAGCTCGTCCGGCGGCTTCCACCTCGCCAGCGCGACGCGGTGGTGCTGCGCTACTACGAAGATCTTCCGGAGGCCGAGATCGCGGATCCTCGGTTGCGCGGTCGGGACCGTGAAGTCTCAATTGTCGAAGGCCCGGGCCACTCTCGCGCTTGCTCTCGACGATGGGTCGACCGAGCACGGCGGGCACGGCGAGCACGGCGCAGAGCCCGAACAAGGTGGATCCGGTGCTTGACGACAACGACCTCGAAGAACGTCTGCGCGACGTGCTCTCGCGCTCCGCGCCACCCGGGCTCCCGACGATCGGCGTGCGCGAGAGGATCGTCGATGCTGTGCGCGTTCGCAGAGCACGCCGCCATCGGGTCGCAGGGGCGTTGGCTGCGACGTGCCTCGTCGTCGCAGGCGCGACCGTCGGGATCGCGGTGCTTCATCCCGCATCAGGCCGGGGTTCCACCGGCGTCCAAGCCGCGCCGCTCGCACCGCGATCGAATCCGAGCATCGGCGCCGCGGCACTTCCTGCACCGCGCGGAAACTGTGGCGAGGTCGCTGTGGGCGGCAACGTGGTCGCCGGTTGCGCAGGTTTGTTCGGACGGTCTTCGGGCTCTGCCGCCACGGCCGCCAATGGGGAGCTGCCGCTCGCAGTGTCGGGGCCTGGCGCGTACAAGGCGTCCTCCACCGGTGCCGCACAGGCAAATGGTGCGTACGACGTCGTCGTTCCAGTGGGCCGTCCTGTCACGCTGGTGCTTCCGGGTTCTCCCGGTCACACATGGACGGACCCGGCAGTCGCTTCGGGACAAGGTGCCGACGCATCGCGGGTGCGCACGGTGTCGGCCCAGCTGAGCGGAGCGGGCAAGGGCTCGTCGGCCACACTCGAGTCCCCGGTTGCCGTGACCGTGGTTGTCGACGCGAGCGAATTGCAGGTGTGCGGCCAACAGCGCGCACCTTGCGGACTTCCGACCGTTGAGTGGTCGGTGGTCCTGGAGTTTCGAGCCAGCTGAATCCACCCGCCCGGGATACGCCGGGCAACGAGCCAACAGGAGGAACGGAAGATGTCAACTGACGAACGCGCCCTCGATGACCCTCGAGGCGGTACTGCGGCGAACGGGGAACCAGCTCCTCCCGCCGTCCCGGCAGCACGCAGAGGTCGACTCACCGACCTTGCTGCAATGGCGGCAGTCGTGCTGGCTGCTTGCGCAATCGGCGTAGCATTGTGGGGGCAGTCCCCGGCCAAGGCCGCTGCCAAGGCCCCCGTACGACCTTCGTCCGCGTCGCTCACAGCTGCGCTGGTCGATCCGGTCGGCTGCTCGGGTTCGGTGCCGAAGCTCACGGTCCAAGGCGACGGGACGGCAACGGGCACTCCGGATCTGCTCACCCTGGTAGCTCAGATCAACGTCACGGAACTGACCGCTCAGGAGTCACTCGCCGACGACAACGCACAGACTGCGGCGGTCGACCACGTCCTTAAGGCGGACGGGGTCCAGACGAAGGACATCCAGACCACGGACCTGTCGATCCAACCCAACTACACCTGGACCGACAACACCGCCAGGTTGACCGGATACGCGGTGAGCGACACGATCAGCGCCAACTTCCATGCGCCGTTCGCCAGCGCCGGCAAGGCGATAGACGACATCACGGGGGCTGCAGGCAACGACCTGCAGATCGAGGGACTCAACTTCTCGTTCGAGGACCCGCGAGCGGTGGAGGACCAGGCGCGCACCGATGCGGTCACCCAGGCCGTGAGCGACGCCGAAAGCATGGCTGAAGCGGCGGGCGAGCAGCTCGGCTCGGTGTGCTCCGTCACCGACGACTCGGCGGTCCAGCAGTACGGTCCCGAGCCCGGCGCCTACAGCGACACACTAGGAGTCGCAGCAACGGCGAAGACGCCGCTCGAACCTGGCACGCAGCAGGAGACCGCTCAGGTCACCGTCGTCTACTCCCTGAAGCCCGTCTCTTAGGAGCGGCGTCGCTCAGCCTGGCGCGGAGGCCCTCACCCACCTTGGCATCGCGACCGAAGATCCGTCGCTACGTACGAGAACGGAGAAGACGACCTCGACCGGCTCCCCGATGCGGATCGTCGCGGGGTCCACCTCGTTGATCGATCCGCCGGGGCCGGTCACGAGGTTGCCGACGAAACGGATGTTCGGGTCCTCGTCTAGAGCGACCACGATCACGTTGTAGGGGGCGATCTCCGCGTACGCAGGCAAGAGCGGCGGGTGCGGGACGACGTACGACCACAGGGTGCCGCGGCCGCTCACCGGCTTCCATTTGCGCTCGGTCGAACGGCACCACGGGCACATGGGCCGGGGTGGGTGGCGCCAGCGACCGCACGACGCACATGCCTGCACGGTGAGCTGGCCCTGTGCCGCCGACTCGAAGAAGCTCTGGCACTCCTCGTCGACCGCGGGGGTCAGGTATCCCTCGATCGAAGGTCCGAGGTTGGCGGTATACGAACCCGAGAACGCCGCTGCGTTGGCCATGGGCACATACTTGCGTCGTCAGGGCGCACGTGGCCAGTTGGTCAAAGGGCCACGCCGGCCAAGAAGCCCGACACCGCCTTCCACCATGCTTGCGGGTTCTCGAATTGGGGGCAGTGGCCGGCGTCGGGGATAACGACCAGGCGGGCACCGGGGATGGCTTGCTGCATCTGGCGCGACGGCTCCAAGAAGGGAGTGTCCTGGTCGCCCACGATCACCAGTACCGGCAGGGTGGTAGGAAGCCCACGAAGCTTCTCCAACGAGTCGGGCAACGTCACGAGCTCGGTCGCCAGCGCCGCGTACAGATGTGGTGACGCCGCCCGGAACTTGTAGTCCTCGAACTCCGCGAAGCCCGGGCGCTCCGCTACGAGCTTGCGATGGGCCGGCGTGTCCAGGGGGGATTCCCTGCCGAACAAGATGTCGGCGAGCGCGTCGATGCCACGCGACCTGACCACGGACACGGCAGCGCTCACCAACTCGGGGTCGAGAGACTTGACGGCTGCGTGACCCGTGTCCATCAGCATCAGCGCGTCGAGCCGCTCAGGGGCGCTGAAAGCCATGGCCTGCGAGATGAAGCCGCCCATCGAGTGCCCGAGAAGCGCAAGGTGCGGCCAACCGAGCTGATCGGCGAGCGACAAGGCGTCCCGGGCGAGTATCTGTATCGAGTACTCGCTCTCGGCGTCGGGTTTCGAGCTCTTCCCGTGCCCGCGATGGTCTGGGGCCACGGCGTGCCATCCGGCCTCCGCCAGAGGATCGAGCCACTCGGTGAAGTCCTCTTTGGATCCGGTGAACCCGTGCAACAGCAGCAATGGGCGTCCACCGGTCCCGGCCTCTGAGATCTCGAGCTCGATGCCGTTCAGAGCCACCCTTCGGGTCTGCACGGGACCCATAGTGACATCGTTTCTCTTCTATCAGCTTTGCCCGTTCTATTAGCTTTGCCCGCGTGAAACGACCGAGCGCACCGAGAGTCGCCCCGTTGTCCGACGCCGAGCAGAGCCAGGACTCCAGGGAGCTTCTCGCAGGAACGATCCTTCCTGACGCGAACATCTTCAGGACCCTCGTCAGAGCGCCGGGTTTGTTCCGAAGGTGGCTTCCGTTTGGCGGCAAGCTGCTGCGAGGCAAGCTCCCGGGCCGCGACCGCGAGCTGTTGATCCTGCGGACTGCATGGAACTGCCAGGCGGAGTACGAGTGGGGTCAGCACGTGATCATCGGCGCAAACGAAGGCATAACCGCCGCCGAGATCCGAAGGGTTGCGACACGGGACACAGGAGGGTGGAATGCGGCGGACGCGGTGCTCATGCAGGCGGCAGACGAGATGCACGACGATTTCTGCGTGAGCGACGCCACGTGGGCGACCCTCGCCGGCAGATACGACATCGAGCAGCTCATCGAGATCCCGATGCTCGTGGGGCACTACCACCTCGTCGCGATGACCCTCAACAGTCTTGGCGTCGCTCTAGACGACGGGATCGAAGGGTTTCCTCGTGACTGAACAGGCGCCCCGAAGCCTTCCTCGCAGGGCGCTCGGACAGATGACCGGGACCGGCCGCCTCGAAGGAAGGCACGTGCTCGTCGTGGGGGCAGGCACGAGACCGAGCCCGGACTCCGAAGCCCCCATGGGCAACGGGCGCGCGATCTCGGTGCTGGCTGCCCGCGAAGGTGCCTCGGTCGCGTGCCTCGACCTCGAAGGACCGGCGGCACGGGCCACGGCAGATCTCGTCGAAGCAGAAGGGGCGAAGGCGGTCGTACTCGTAGGGGACGCGGCAGACGCCGATTCGGCAGGCAACCTCGTCGCGGAGGCGGAGACCGGTCTCGGTGTGATCGACGGGCTCGTGCTCAACGTCGGGATCGGCAAAGGAAGCGGGCTCTCGGGCACGACGACCGAGGACTGGGACGACACTTTTGCGACCGATGTCCGCTCGCACTTCCTGGCCTGCAGGGCGGCGCTCCCGTTGATGCCAGAAGGCGGTTCGATCGTGTTCATCGGATCCGTCGCGGGACTGAAGCCCGGAAGCAGGATCCCTGCATACGACTCGGCCAAAGCGGCGCTCATGGGTCTCTGCCGGCACGTCGCAGCCGTGGGCGCGCGACACCAGGTGAGAGCGAACCTGGTGGCCCCCGGGCTCATCGACACGCCGCTCGGACGCTGGGCCTCAGCGGGAAGGCCGTCACGAGCGGGGACTCCTGTGCCGTTGGGTCGCCAGGGCACCGCTTGGGAGGTAGCCGAAGCCGTCGTCTGGTTGCTGTCGGACAGCTCGAGCTACGTGACCGGTCAGGTCCTGGCCGTCGACGGAGGGCTCAGCACTCTCTGAGCTGCTCTTGCCCGAACAGTTTCAGTCAGAACTGCTTCAGCGCCTGAGGAGCAGTGCGCTCGTCGGCACTCCTTCGCCGGAGGTGACGAGACAGGTCTCTGCATTCTCGACCTGCGAGGTGGAGGTCCCCCGGATCTGCTTCACGCCCTCGTTGATGAGATTGAACCCGTGGACGTACGCCTCGGAAAGCCCGCCTCCTGACGTGTTGACGGGCAGGGACCCGCGGCCCCACTCGAGGTTCCCGTTCTCTGTGAACGCCGCCGCCTCGCCGCGTTCGCAGAAGCCGTAGCCCTCGAGCGACAGCAGGATCAGAGGTGTGAACGCGTCGTACAGCTGGGCGACACTCACGTCCTTCGGGCCGAAGTCAGAGTTCGCCCAGAGCCGCTTCGCGCATGCCCACGCTGGCCCGGTCAACGGGTCGTCGTTGAAGAAATTGACCATCGTCTGGTGCTGGGGAGGGAGGCCCTGCGCGAAGGCGTGGATGTACGCAGGCGGATGTCTCAGGTCCTTTGCCCGATCGGCCGAGACGATGACGCAGGCGAGCGCCCCGTCTGTCTCGAGACAGTTGTCGAACAGGCAGAGCGGCTCGGAGATCCAGCGCGCCGCCATGTAGTCGTCGTGCGTCATCGGCTTCGAATACATGATCGCAGCCGGGTTCCGGTTGGCGTGCTTCCTCGCGGCCACTGCCACATTTGCGAGGTGCTCGCGACCGGCCCCGTATTCGTGCATGTAACGGCGCGTCAGCATGGCGATCTCGTCAACCGGCCGGAGCATCCCGTATGGCCGCGTCCATACCCCCGGCACTCTCAGCTGCACGGACGTGCTCGACCACGGACGTGGGCCCGAGCCCCTCTTGCGGGAGCGCCAGGCGACTGCGACCTCGGCCTGCCCCGTGGCGATCGCCATGGCCGCCTGACCGACGACGCCGCACCCTGCGCCGCCGCCGTAGCCGACCTGGCTGAAGAACGTGATGTCCCCACAACCGACGTTGCGGGCGATCTCCACCTCCTCCGTCGCCTCCATCGTGTAGGAGGCCAGAGCACTGATCTCGGAGGGGTCGATGCCGGCATCCGCGCAAGCGTCGACGATCACCCCGCATGCGAGCTCGGCTTCGCTCGGAGCGAGCGACTTCGAGAACTCCGTCTGGGCGATGCCCACAATGGCTGTGGCATCGCGGAAGGCCACAGCGGGACTCATCGAGAACTCCCGTCAACTGTCATTTGCCAGCCTTCAACTTGGTCCACCTCGTGTCGAATGCCCATGCCAGCCCTATGCCCGGGCCGGCTCCGGCTCGGGTGGGTTCCCGGGCACCCTAGGCAAGGCTCCGATCGACGCGCTACTCCCTCTCCGATCGCCACGCCCGAAGCCCTTTCCATTGCCGTCAGTCGTCGAGGCGACAGCTGCGATCAACAATAAGAGGAGGACTGCCAGGTGGGTCTCGACTGATCCCTCCACCATGTGCCGGGTGACCTCTTCGCCGTCGCCCTGCCAGGCGAAGAGCATCGAGACAGGACCTAGCACGCCCAGCACCCGCACGACCCAGAGCTCTCGCCGCCAGGCGGACCTTCTCCATGCGAACACGAGCGCGACCGCGATCGTGGCGAGCTCGCCCCACAAGCCGGGAAAGAGGATCCGGTCGAGAAGGCTTGTAGACATCCGGTCAGGCGCTGCGTAAAAGCCGATGTCGCCCTGGGCGTCGTTGAAGGTCAACGGAGGCTTTGCGAACGGTGCTCCGATCAGGAATCCGGGGTGCTCGACGAGCCAGAGCGCATAGGTACCTGGGCCGTCAGCGGTGATCCAGCTGTCAAGAGCGGCGAATTCGGTCGTCTCGAGGGGTATTCCGATGACGGGAGCGGTTCCGGGAACCGTCGCCGTGTCTGAAGCGAACCGGTCGATGAGAGAAGCCTCGGGCATCCCGTGGTCCGCGAACCAAGCGACACGGTCGGGGTAGGGAAAGACCCTCACGACCAGATTGTCCGTGACGTTCGTGACGTCGCGTCCCGAGGTGAGCGCCGGAACCTCGAGCACGATCGCCAGAAAGAGCACGCCGGCACCGAGCGCGGCGAAGCGATGCGTTGCGGGGTGCCGTCTCCGCGCGGAAACCTCGGTCGAGGGCGCTTGATCCTGCTCGTGCGCGGGCGCAGCACGGCGCGTCAGGATCGTGAGCACCGTCCAGGCGGCCAACAAGGCGATCCCTATGAAAGCGGTCGTCCAGATGTCCTCGTCTCTCGCCAGGCAGAACGTGACGGCTGCAAAAAGCAGTCCCGCGGCGTCTGCCCGACCTGTCGTGCGCGCGAAGCGGATGGAGAAGGCAAAGATCGCAGCAAGGGAACTGAGAGCGAGGCTTTCGGACAACACCGACCAGTCCCACTCGGTCACCGGAAGCGTGCACGCGAACGCGAGCACCGCAGTAGTTGCGAGCAGGCGCCGCCATCCGATTGGTGCGAAGCGCCCGACGGTGATCGCGAGGAAGGCCCAGGCGACCACGGCGAGGCCCGTCTGTACGGCCACGAACGATGTCGGCGACCCGGTGAGCTTCCAGAGCAGCGGAGCTAGCGGCGGGCGCGAGCCCGCCCAGAATGCCGAGCTGAACAGCGGATGCTCCGCAGATGCTTCGTAGTCCAAGGAGTCCTGCCAGACTCCTTGCGGAGGTAGCAGCGCCTGCCAGAACCTGAACGCTGCAAAGACGCCAAACAAGGCGAACGTCAGGTACTTCGCCGCCCTCTGAATGCGGGCCTTCATCCCCGCCGGCACCGACCACGGAGCGTACCTCCGGGCTCTCTGCGGATCGCGGCCGGGATGCGGGTCGCGGACCCGTCGCGAGCGGCTATGTGCCGGTTGCGGCTTCGTCCTTGCGGTTCCGCCGAGCCACGGTGCGAGCGAGGATGCCGAGGGTGGCCCTGAGCGCCCCCTCCGAGATGACAGGGAAGATCCCGGCGTCCTTCCAGACCGGATCGATCGACGACCAGTCGTAATAGGAGGTGACGAGCGTTCCCTCGGCGGCCGGCTCGAGCTTGTAGCCGTAGACATGTCCTATCTGGGGCCGTATCTGGCCGAGGATCGTCCATGCGATCTCGCGGTCGGGTTCGAAGGTCTTTATCGTGACGGTGACGTCGTACAGACCCATCGGGTAATCGTTGAGCGCCTCGCGGTCCATGTGGACGACGAAGCTGTCGCCGGCGGTCTTCACTGGTTCGCCGGTGGCGTCCATAAGCATGCCCGAGCTGTCGATCTCCACGTGGCCCTGCGGATCGCAGAGCAACCCGAAGATCGTCGAGGCATCCGCAGCGATCGTGCGCTTGACCTCGATCCGTTCGCTTTCCGTACCGGTCACTGCGTCGTTCGTCTCTGCGTCAGCCATCCCGGCATCCTGCCACCACCGCTCCGACCGGGGCCCCCGCTGCCGGCGGTGGGCCCGCGTGCAGAGGTTCGGCTACCGTCTTCGCGGCATCTGACGTCGCGTCAGAAAGTCTGAAGGAACGGAAGGCAAGTGCAGATGACGAACCCCGCACCCCAGGTCGATGAGCGGCAGCTGCTCGTGGGCGGCAAGTGGGTCGACGCCTCAGGTGGGACCTACGAGATCGTCAACCCGGCGACCGAGGAGCCGGTCGGCCGGGCACCTGACGGGACTGCGGACGACGCCGACGCCGCAGCATCGGCGGCTCGCGATGCTCTTCCGGGCTGGGCGGCGACACCTCCGAGGGAGCGTCTCGCCCTGATGGCGAAGGCTTCCGAGGCGATCAGGCAACGCGCCGCGGACCTCGTTCCCCTGGTGATCGCAGAGACCGGCGCGACCCTGGCGGTCGGGTCGACCATGCAGGTGACGGTCGCAGCAACCCGCTTTGCCCGCTACGCGCAGGACCAGCGCCACATCGCCGAGCGGTCGCTGCCTCCCCAGGTTGCCCACGCCACTCCGCTCGCCCCAGGTGGGCTGGTCAACGCTCTGGCCGTGCGCCAGCCAGCGGGCGTGGTGGCCTGCATAACGTCTTACAACTTCCCGCTCGTGAACATGGCGGGCAAGGTCGCCCCGGCGCTCGCCATGGGCAACACGGTGGTCGTGAAGCCCGCGCCTCAGGATCCACTCGCCGTCGTCGAGCTCGTGCGCATCCTCGACGAGGTCGGGTTTCCGCCCGGGGTCGTGAACCTCGTCGTGAGCAAGGGCGCCGATGCGGCGGCACGCCTCATCGAGTCGCCAGACGTCGACATGATCAGCTTCACGGGCTCCACGCAGATCGGCGTGAGGATCGCCGAGGCGGGCGCAAGGACCATGAAGCGCATGCTGCTCGAGCTCGGCGGCAAGGGTGCGTGCCTCGTGCTCGACGACGCGGACGTGAAGGGAGCCGTCGGTTGCATCGGCTCCACCTGGTCGTTCCACTCCGGGCAGATATGCACGGCACCGACCCGGGCGATCGTTCACAGAAGCCTGTTCGACCAGGTTCTCGAAGGGTTGAGCAGGTACGCGCGAGCGCTCAAGGTGGGTGACCCGACCGAGAGGGACACGGTTGTCGGACCTCTCATCTCAGCCGTGCAACGCGACCGGGTGGAGGCCCACATCGCAGGCGGCATCGCCGAAGGGGCCGAGCTCGTGACGGGTGGCGGCCGGCCTGGTCACCTCGACCGCGGCTTCTATGTCGAGCCGACACTCCTCGTCGGCAACAACGACATGTTGGTCGCCCGCGAGGAGATCTTCGGCCCGGTCGTGGTGGTGATCCCGTTCGACGACGAAGAGGAGGGCGTCGCTCTTTCCAACGACAGCGACTTCGGGCTCTACGACTACGTCTTCTCGTCTGACACCTCGCGCGCCTACCGGGTGGCGCGACAGCTGCGGGCAGGCCACGTCGGGATCAACACGGCGCAACGCAACCACGAAGCGCCTTTCGGCGGGTTCAAGCTCTCGGGGGTGGGTCGCGACGGGGGAGACTTCGGGTTGGAGGCTTATTCGGAGATGCAGGCCATCGTCTGGTCGAGCTGACGAGGCCCCCCTTCACCGCGATGTCGCGAGTGGAGGCCGACCCGGACCTGCGAGGGACGGACCAGAGCACAGATCTCGAGCACGGAGGGACACAGATGAGCACTTACGACCTTGCTGTCATGGGCGGCATCGTCGTCGACGGCAGCGGCCTGGCGCGCCGGCGCGGTGACGTGGCCGTGAAGGACGGGCGGATCGCCAAGATCGGATTCGTGGATCCCGCAGAAGCAGACGAGGTGATCGACGCGGACGGCCTGCACGTCGCACCAGGGATCGTCGACGCCCACACCCACTACGACCCGCAGCTTACGTTCGAGCCTTACGCCACTTCGTCGTGCTACCACGGCGTCACGACCGTGCTGGCCGGCAACTGTGGTTTCTCCGTCGCGCCCAACCTGCCCGACCAGCGAGACTTTCTCGCGAGGATGTTCGCACGGGTGGAGGGCATGTCACCCGTGGCCCTGTCTGCTGTGGACTGGTCGTTCGAGTCGTTTGCCGAGTTCTTAAAGAGCCGTGAGTCGCGGCTTGGCGTGAACATGGCCTGCTACGTCGGCCACTCGGCCATCCGCCGGACGGTCATGAAGGAGGCCGGATCCGAACGCGAAGCGACCGCCGGCGAGATCGAGCAGATGAGAAAGATCGTCGAGGATGCGATGGAAGCCGGCGCCGCGGGATTCAGCTCGTCGCACGGGCCGACCCAGCTCGACGGCGACGACGTGCCGGTGCCGAGCCGCTTCTCCTCGATGGAGGAGCTCGAGATCCTCTGTCGCGAAGCGGGTCAGCACCGCGGAGGCTCCTTGAGCTACCTGCACCGCAGCTCGATCGGCGGGCTCGACGCCGAGGACAAAGAACTGCTGTTCCGTCTCGGGACGGTCTCGCGGTTGCCGATCATCCTCCAGGGTCTTGGCGGTCGCTCCAAGGTCGACGTCCCTGGTGCCGACTGGGACTCGGTCGTGCAATGGATCGAGGAGTCAGGCCGCGAGGGTGTCGGCATCTACTCGTTGCTGCGCAACCACCCCTTCGACCGCGACTTCGACTTCGTGCGCGGGACCAACCTCTACGAAGGTGTGCCTTCGTGGCACCCGATCGCCAAGGCCGGGCCTTCTGTGGAGGAGAAGCTCGCGCTGCTCCACGACGAGGGCCTTCGCGCCGAGATGCGCAAAGGGGTCGAGAATCCCAACAAGGACGGAGCGAAGGGCTCCACTCTGCCGCCGCCCGGGTGGAAGGTGGTGTACGTGGACGAGGTGACGAAGCCAGCGCACGACAAGTTCTTGAACAGGTCGATCGCCGACATCGCCGCCGAGCAAGGCGTCGCGCCTGCCGACGCCATGCTCGACCTGGCGGTTGACGAAGAGTTGCAGACCGTCTTCCGCTACGTGAGCAAGAACCGTACGTGGGAGGAGGTCGTTGCGGCCGGACAGAAGCACCCGGCGATGATCATCGGCGTGTCCGACGGCGGCGCTCACCTGGATCGCGACGACGGAGCTGACTGGTCAACGGCGTTCTTGGCCTTCTGGGTCCGCGAGAAGAACCTGTGGTCCCTCGAAGAGGGGATAAGGCAGCTCACCCAGGTCCCGGCTGCGCTGCTCGGGTTCGTCAACCGCGGGATGCTCCTGCCGGGCTACTGGGCGGACATGTTCATCTTCGATCCCGAGACGATCTCGCTCGTCTCGAAGAAGCAGGTCCGCGACTTCCCGGGGGGCGAGGCCCGGTACTCGGCTCGTCCTCAGGGCATCGCGTGGACGATCGTGAACGGCGTGCCGATCGTGAAGGGAAGCGAGTTGCTGACGGGCAACCTGCCCGGCCAGGTGGTGCGGCCCGGCATCGCGTGACCCCGTCGGCGCGGTACTCAGAAGTCGCGGCGAAGGTCCGGAACTGGGGCCGCTGGGGCCGCGACGACCAGCTCGGGACGCTCAACCTGGTGGACGACCAGGTCCGTCGGCGTGCGGCGTCTTGCGTCCGGTCCGGTCGATCTTTCGCTCTCGGCCTCGAGCTGTCGGAGAGAAACGGCATCCAAGCCGGCATCATCCCTGGGCGGATCAATCCGGTGCGCACTCTCACGCATCTCAACACCCCGTTGTCCGGCGACCCCGACTGGATCTGCTCGAACGAGGACGTCGTCGTCATGGGCACGCAGGCGGCCACGCACTGGGACGCTCTGTCTCACGTGAGCTACGGCGGCCACCTGTACAACGGACATCCCGCAACATCGGTTACGGCCGCGGGTGCGTCGCGCTGCGGGATCCATCTGGTCAAGACCCTGGTGAGCAGGGGCGTGCTTCTCGACGTTGCCCGCGCCAAGGGACTCGAGGTTCTGGAACCGGGCTACCCGATCCAACCCGACGACCTCGATGCGGCATGCGCCGCGGGTGGCGTGACTGTCGAACCCGGGGACATCGTCTTGGTGCGGACGGGGCAGATGGTGCATCTCCGCCCGGGACAGAGGAACCTGCTCCGGTACGTTTCCCCCTGCCCAGGCCTGACGATGTCGACAGCCGAGTGGTTCCACTCCCACGATGTGGCAGCTGTGGCCACCGACACACTCCCGCTCGAGGTTCTCCCCGGCGAGGAGGAGGGAACCTTCTTACCGGTCCACCTTCTCCACCTCGTCGAGATGGGGATGACGCAAGGTCAGAACTGGGTTCTCGACGAGCTCGCCGCCGATTGCGCATCCGACGGCGTCTACTCGTTCCTCCTCGACGCCAGCCCCCTGCCGTTCCTCGAAGGGACCGCGTCTCCGCTCAATCCTGTTGCGGTCAAGTAAGGCTCGCGGCGTGTGCACGGCTGGGCCCACCTCGACTTGAGGAGCATTTTTTTCGAATAAATAGTCCGAATAAATAGTCCGAATAAATAGACAGGCCGGTTTAGACAGGCCGGTTTACTTGTTCTCGAAATGGACGACGAGGCCGGACATCCTGTCGACCCTGTCGGTTCCGTCTTTCCTGTCGCCGTGGTCGTATGGGATCTCGCGGCCGGTGACCGCCCAGTACAACAGTCTGGTCTGGACATCGGACATCGATGAGGTCCTGATTCCCCAGAACTCGTAGCCGTACCTGTGCGCCGCGACGTGTGCGAGCATCGAAACGATCGTTGCGGCAACGGCCATCGGATCGCTACCTGCGGAGCCGACGGCATCTCCGGGCGCAGACGATGCGCGCGTCAAGGCGATGACCTTCGCGAGCGCGACCGTGACCGCGTTGAGTGCCGTCACGCGAAGACCCTGGAACCGCAGGTCCCCCTCTTCGGTGGCGAGCTCGACCACCCGGAACACCGCCCGGTTGTGCTCCCAGTAGCTCATGAACCCGTCGACCACCTGTCGGGCCGTGGCCCAGCCACCGGGCTCGGACCAGTCCCCTTCGACCAACCCGGCGAGCTCTCCCGCACCTTCGACCAACTCCTCGGCGAGGACCAGGATGGCCTGCTCGACGTTCTCGAAGTACTGGTAGAAGGTGGCAGGCGACGTCCCCGCCGCTCTCGCGATGTCGATCACGCGGATCGAGCGCCAGGGTGTCGTCCGGATCAGCTCTCCGGTCTCTTCCAGCAGCCGCTTTCTTGTGGCCTGACCGCGCTTTCCGGGCACCTTGCCATTCGTCGCCGAGACTCTCGTCGTGCCGTTTCGCCCCGCGGCGTCGTCCTCGCCACCTTTCGCCCCGGCCGTCACGGAGCCAAGGCTAGGTCAGCAGCCGACCGGCGGGCCTCGCTGCACGTCCACCCACAATTCGGCGCGATGTCCGGTCCGCTGAGTCCGCAAAGGGTTTGACGAAACAGGTACAGGTTCTCGTTTTAGGCACGGAGAATGTACGGTTCTCCCGTGACGGTGAGGTTGCCGGAAGGCTCAGCTGAAGCACTTCCACGCCCGTTGACCCGTGCGCAGCAGGCCCGACTCCAGAGGGTTCTCGATTCCGCCATGGAGCTCGGGCTCGAAGGAGGCTACGAAGCGGTCCAGATGCGCGATGTCGCTTCTCGCGCCCATGTGGCCATGGGCACCGTCTACCGGTACTTCACCTCGAAGGACCACCTCCTCGCCGCGGCCCTCGTGCACTGGGTGGAGCAGCTCGACGCCCGCCTTGCGCAGGTCCCCGCCAGGGGGGAGACGGCGGCCGACAGGGTGATCGACGTACTCGACCGGGCTCTCAGGGCGATGGGACGCCAACCCCGACTGGTCGAAGCGGTCTTCTCGTCGCTGTCATCGTCGGACCCCTCGACAATCGACTGCCAGAACCAGATCTCGGATCTGATGGACGGGATCATCAGAAGGGCGATGGGGGAGCCGGAGCCCGAGGACTTCGCCGACCGGTCCAGGTTGCTCGGACATGTGTGGTACTCGTCCATCGTGGGCTGGGTGAACGGGCGCACCGACCTGGCGCGAGTTCACAGCGAGGTGGCCATCGCCGTGCGCCTGCTCCTCGGAGGAAAGCCCACCGGCATTCGAAGCGGCGCCGCGAGCCAGGCCTGACCGGCCGCTGCTACCTTTCCCTGGTTGCGGCCCAGGCTCTGACCATGGTCGAATGCGCCGGACGCGATCACCAAGCGGAATCAACGACGCGAAGTAAAAAGGGGTTGCCATGCGCGCTGCGGTCTTCCACGAGATGGGCAAGGAAGAGATCACCTACCACGAGGACGTCGAGGTCTCCGATCCGGGCCCCGGCGAGGTTCGTGTGAGGATCCATGCCGCCGGGGTGTGCCACTCCGACCTGTCGGCGATGAACGGGACGCTGCCGCAGCCCGCTCCCGCGGTGCTAGGCCACGAGGGCGCCGGAGAGATCGTCGCCGTCGGCGAGGGAGTCCCCGAGAGCATGATCGGCGATCACGTCATCATCGCCTGGACGCCGCCGTGCGGCGACTGCAACCCCTGCCTGCGCGGCGAGGCCAACCTCTGCATAAGCATCTTCTTCCAGATCGCCGGCTCCCAGCGCTTCACGGTGGGAGGCGAGCCTGCGTTCGGGTTCGCCGGGACCGGAACATTCGTCGAGGAGATGGTCGTCCCCGTTCAGGGAGTGGTGAAGATCCCCGACGACGTCCCTTACGAGATCGGTGCCCTCATCGGCTGCGGCGTGACCACAGGGGTGGGCGCGGCGCTCAACACCGCGAAGGTGAAGCCGGGCTCGACGGTTGCCGTGTTCGGCGCCGGCGGCGTGGGGATCGCCGCGATCCAAGGAGCGCGCATCGCTGGTGCTGCGGAGATCGTGGCGGTTGACATGGTTCCTTCCAAGCTCGAAGACGCGAAGCGCTTCGGCGCCACCCACGGGACCGACCCGAACGGTCTGGACGCGCTCAACATGCAGATCAACTCGGGGGAGGGATTCGACTACGCGATCGAGTGCATCGGGCTGCCTCAGACCATCCGGGCGTCCTACGACGCGGTCAGGCGAGGCGGGACCGCCGTCATCGTCGGAGCGGGAAGCTCCGACGCCAAGGTCGAGTTCAACGCCTTCGAGCTGTTCTTCATGGAGAAGAAGATTCTCGGCAGCTACTACGGCTCGGCGAACGTGCGCACCGAGTTCCTCCGGCTGATCCGCCTCTGGCGCGCGGGCCGGCTTGACCTCGACGGGATGATCTCGCGCAGGCTCGACATCTCGAAGGCGCAGGACGCGTTCGACGCTATGAAGCGCGGCGAGGTCATCCGTCAGATCCTCACCTTCTGAGGCTCTAAGGTCGACGCGAAGGCGCACACGAGCGCAACAGCGACTCCGTAGCCGGCCCGGACTCGCCGGGGAGGGGACGCTGTCGGAGGGAATCAGGAAGATCGGATCGTCGACGCGATCAGGCTCGCCATGGCCTGCGCGCCGGCACCTCCGATCGGCATGTGCACGCCGTCGGGCCCGAACCACTCAGGGTTCGCGTCCGCCAGCGCGTTGAAGTCGGCGAGCCTCGCGTTCGCGTACATCGGCACCCCCTGTTCGAGGGTCGCGTTGACCGATTGCCACCAGCTGTAGGACGGCGGCAGGTGGACGGTCACGAACACGACCACCGATGCCCCCGCGAGAGCTGACATCATCTGCTGGAACTGCGCGGAGTCCACCGGCCCGTTGGTCCCGAGATCGACCACCACGTTCGACCCCAGAGTGCCGTCAGCCTTCATCTGCTGTGCGAGTGCGATGCCGTCGTCCCACTGCCTGCTCACCACCGCCTCGACGTCGATGCCCTGGATGTCAGCCTGCAAGGAGGGTTGAGCGTCGAGCATCACGGAGTCGCCGATCGCAGTCGTGTGGCCGCACACGAATCCCGCGGCGCACGACGGAGGGGGAGTCTTGGCGGTGGGCTTCGGAGGTGGGGAAGAGGGGAGCAACCAGTAGCCGTCGCCGCCGGGACCGGCTGCGATCGCCGCGATCGGGTTCGCAAGATGAGAAGCCGCCATCGACCCGTGGTAGCCGGCGTTGCCGAACGAGAAGATCCCGCCGTCGGAAGCGACGAGCCAGTAGCCGTCGCCGTCGGGGGTGGACGCCATGCCGACGATCGGCGCGTTCAGGTGCCGGTTTCCCATCGACCCGTGGTAGCCGGCGTTGCCGAACGAGAAGATCCCGCCGTCGGAAGCGACGAGCCAGTAGCCGTCGCCGTCGGGGGTGGACGCCATGCCGACGATCGGCGCGTTCAGGTGCCGGTTTCCCATCGACCCGTGGTAGCCGGCGTTGCCGAACGAGAAGATCCCGCCGTCGGAAGCGACGAGCCAGTAGCCGTCGCCGTCGGGGGTGGACGCCATGCCGACGATCGGCGCGTTCAGGTGCCGGTTTCCCATCGACCCGTGGTAGCCGGCGTTGCCGAACGAGAAGATCCCGCCGTCGGAAGCGACGAGCCAGTAGCCGTCGCCGTCGGGGGTGGACGCCATGCCGACGATCGGCGCGTTCAGGTGCCGGTTTCCCATCGACCCGTGGTAGCCGGCGTTGCCGAACGAGAAGATCCCGCCGTCGGAAGCGACGAGCCAGTAGCCGTCTTCGTCCGGGGTGGAGGCCATGCCGACGATCGGCGCGTTCAGGTGGCTCGGTGCGTTTCCGTGGCTCGTCGCCGAGCCGAAGGGAACCGGTTCCCCCGCAACGTCGGGGAACTCGACGTGGGGTTGTCCAATCGCGTGAGGCGAGGCACTCGCGTCGGCAGACGACGAGATGGCCGCGACGGAGACCGTGATGGAGGGCATCGAGACGGCCGATACGGCCATGATCAGACGGATCGTCCTCGAAGACGCGGTCAAGGTCGCCCGGACCGATGTCACCGGTCCAACCTTAGAACTGCGTGCACGCGCCGGTGACCGTCATCCTCCGAGGACGCCCGCGACAGCCATCGCGACGATGTTGGCTCCGCGAAGGTCGCCGACGAGACCTGATTCCATCCGGTTCATGACGTAGCAGACCGTGATGGCGAGGTCCTGGTCCATCACGATCACGGATCCCCCGTAACCACCCCAGTAGCACGTCTTCGGGCCGCCCGGCATGAGCTCGCCACTCAGCCCGTAGCCCAACCCGATGCGAAGCGGGGTGCCAAGGACGAGGTCAGTCCCGTTGGCCTGCTCGGTGAAAAGCACCTCGCAGCCCTTCTCGGACAGGAGCCGGACACCACGTGCCTGCCCCTTGCCGGCGATGATCGACTGAACGGTTGCAACCGAGCGCGAGTTGCCGTGCCCGTTCGCAGCCGGGATCTCTGCCCGCCGCCACCATTCCTCGTTGGCATAGTCCGCGACGAGCGGCGGATTCGCGAGAGTGCGGACAGGGATGCTCATCGGGTCGAGTGCGCCTAGGTCGGGCAGCTCGGGAGGGATCACGGGCGAGACCCGTCCGTCTTCGGATGCTCGAAGCCCGATGTGGAAGTCGGCGCCAAGCGGTTCGGCCACCTCTGACGCGAACCAGCTGCCGATGGAGGTCCCCGTGATGCGCCGGACGATCTCGCCGATCAGGTAGCCCTGTGTGACGGCGTGATAGCCCGAGGCGGTCCCCGGCTCCCACCAAGGCTTCTGTGCGGCGAGGACACTTGTGCACTTCTCCCAGTCCGCCAGGTCTTCGATGGCGAGAGGTGCACCGAACCCCGAGAGCCCGGCGGTGTGGCCCATGAGATGCCGCACCTCTATGCCCTCCTTGCCGTTCGCGGCGAACTCGGGCCAATAGGTCGCGACCGGTTCCGAGAAATCCAGCTCTCCCCGATCTGCGAGCATCAGCGCGCACAGGAACGTCATCGTCTTGGTTGTCGACCAGACGTTAACGAGGGTGTCGCTCTCCCAGCCGACCGACCGAGCCTGGTCGCAGTGCCCGCCCCAGACGTCGACGACAGGCTCGCCGTCCAACATGACCGTCACGGACGCTCCGACGTCCGTGCCCGCCTCGAGGCTCGTTCGCAGCGTCTCCACGACGCCGTCGAAGCGGCTGTCCCAAGTGCCGTTGACGTCAGCCATCAACCCCTCCTTGTGTCTGCTCCGAGTCTGGCACCGGAACCCGCCTGTAGAGAGCTTGGCCGGCTCCAGTACGCGACGAGGCGTCCACTCGTAGTCCAGATCCGGCCACGGGCGCGGGGAACGGGCTCGTGGCTCCGGCTGCTCGAAGTGCGATGGCTGCCACGTACCCGCCCATCGGGCCCCAGATCTCCCACTCCGGGCTGAGGCTCGCCGAAAACCTGCCCTCTCCGAGCGCCTCGATGGCTGTGTCTGTCCCGAGGTCGCCCATGGCGGTCGGTATCCCCGAAGGAGTCATGCCAGCTCCTAGTGTGCCGGGGGTGCCGCGATCAGGTCTTTCGAATCGGGACACCATGGGGTCGGCTTGGCAGCTTCTCGTCGGAAGGCCGCTGCGGAGGTCACAGACCTCCGAGGAAGAGATAACTCCGGTTCAAGGTCTTTCGGCTCTGTCACTGGACGCACTCACTTCCGTGGCCTATGGGCCCGAGGCGATCATCGTCGTCCTCGCCCTCGCAGGCGCGGGTGCTCTTCACCTGATTCTGCCGATCACCCTCGTGATCATCGGGCTTCTCGCGATCCTGGTCTTCTCCTACCGCCAGGTGATCGACGCGTATCCGGGGGGAGGTGGTGCCTACGCGGTCTCACGCGCCAACCTCGGGGCGCGGGCGAGCCTTGTTGCCGCCGCCGCCCTGGTCGTCGACTACACATTGACGGTCGCGGTGTCGATCAGCGCAGGCGTGGAGGCGATGACCTCTGCGTTCCCGAGCCTGACGAGTGCGACGGTGCCTCTCTGCCTCGGGATCCTCGGACTGATCGCGATCCTCAACTTGAGGGGGGTAGGAAACGCCGCGCGCGCGTTTCTGCTCCCGACTCTGCTGTTCATCGTGGGTTTGTACGCGATCATCGCAATCGGGCTGATACATCCACTCGCCCTGCACGCGAGCCAGCCGGGTGTGACGCAGCTGCCGACGAAGGGGCTACAGACCGTCGGTGTGCTGCTGGTGCTAAAGGCCTTCTCGGCAGGCTGCAGCGCACTAACGGGAGTGGAGGCGATCGCAAACGGCGTCCCCGTCTTCAAGCCCCCGAAAGCGGTGAGGGCGAAGAGGACAGAACTTCTCCTCGGTGGGATCCTCGGAACCATGCTCCTCGGACTGGCGGTGCTCGCCAGCCGTTGGCACATCGCTCCGCGAAGCGGGCAGACCGTGCTCAGCCAGATAATGGGGGACGCGGTCGGCCGGCACTGGGCGTACTACTTCGTCTCACTCACGGTCACGGTCGTTCTCGCACTTGCAGCCAACACCTCGTTCGGAGGCTTGCCGATTCTCGGTTCGCTCCTCGCCCGCGACAATTACGTGCCTCACGTGTTCTCCCTGCGCGGAGACCGACAGGTCTTCGACTACGGAATCTGGACTCTCACGATCTTGTCGGCGGCTCTCCTCATCGCGGTGAACGGGAACACCGACAGATTGATCCCTCTCTTTGCGATCGGCGTGTTCACGGGTTTCACACTCTCGCAGAGCGGGCTCGTGGTGCACTGGTGGAAGACCAGGCCGTCACGATGGCGTCGCCGCGCGCTGATCAACGGGACAGGAGCTGCGGTGACGGCGGTCGCGACGGTCGTGTTCGTATTCACCAAATTCCGAGAAGGCGCCTGGGTGGTCATCGTCGCGGTGCCGACGTTCATATTCCTCTTCTACAGGATCCACGGCTATTACGTGAAAGTAGGGAGGGTGATCGGCATCGGGCGGATCCCGCCTAAGCCGGAGGGCAAAAGGACGCTCGTGATCGTTCCCGTGTCCAACGTGTCGCGGCTGATCGAACAAGCCATCTCGGAAGCTCTCTCCATGGGCGACGAAGTGATCGCGGTCACCGTCGTATTCGACGGGGGCGACGAGCAAGACGAGGCAGCTGAACAGGCGATCCGAGGCGAGTGGCGCAAGTGGGACCCAGGCGTCCCTCTTCGGGTGCTGCACACCGAGTATTCGTCGGTGGTCGACCCGGTCGTCTCTTTCGTCGACGCTCTGAGCAGGAGTTCTGACGACCAGATCGTCGTCCTGATACCCGTCGTCGTCCCGGACCTCCTACGGCACCGGCTTCTTCACAACCACGTCGACGCCGTGCTCAGTGCTGCATTGCGGACCCGGACGGACATCGTCGTGGCGCGAGTGCCGATCGCCCTCGGGGAGACGGCGGATCGCGGTTGAGCCTCGATGGTCAGACCGGCAGGAAATCGACGAGCAGCGCGTTCACCGCATCAGGGGCCTCGAGTTGCATCCAATGACCCGGACCCTCGATCCGCTCGTAGCGCCAAGGCCCCGAGACGTGCGCGCCCGAGCCCGTCATCTGCTTCTCGGTGAGGGCGATGTCACCGGTGCTCCAGACCCCCATCGTGGACGCCTGAACGGCAGGCAACTGCATGGGCGGGTCCACCAGAGCCTGTGGCGGGACATTCGCCCGGTAGTAGTTCAAGGCGGGAGTGAGTGACCCGGACCGCTCGAGCTCCGCGATGACGTTGTCGGCATCGGGGTGGTGGCCCCAGTTTCTGAAATTCGCCCAGTCGTTGTCGGACAGCCATCGCTCGGCGATTCCTTCGAACTGGAACAGCAGCATGTACCAGGACTTCTCGCGCTGCTCGTAGCCGGCGTCGATGAACGACATCGGGTTGCCGACGGAGAGCGCCACGAGTTGGTCGGTTCGATCGGGAAGCAGCGACCCGATCGCCCATGCGATCGCCGCGCCCCAGTCGTGGCCCACGACGTGCGCGCGGTCGACGCCGAGGGCGTCCAGGACGGCGACCACGTCGCCGGCGATATAGGGAATCGAGTAGGCCTCCACTCCCTCAGGTTTGTCGGATCTTCCGTAGCCGCGCAGGTCGGGGACGATCACCTGGAACCCGGCTGCGGCCAGGGCGGGAACCTGGTGTCGCCACAGCGATCCCGTATCGGGAAAACCGTGGAGCAGTACCACCGGCCTTCCGGTTCCGGTTACCTCGACTTCGATTCCGACCCCGCTCGAGTCCACATGCATCCGAAGCTCTCCTTTTCTGATATCGCATGTTCTTGCTGCCGAGGCTCGGCTCCACGCCGAGCGCTCGTTCAACCGCCGACGATGGCGAGAAGTTGTCCGCGGTCCGGGCCGAACCCGGGAGCCTCTGCGTAATCGCCACCGAGCTCGTTCACTTTGTCGAGGAAGCCCGGCTCGGCGAACAGATCGTCTGGGGTGCGCATCACGGCTGCGACCGAGAGCGCGGCACGCAGGCAGTCGCCGTCGCGGCCAGAAGCAGCATCGAGGGCCTTGGTCAGGGTCCAGGCGGGATCATCCGGGTCGTACGGCTCACCGGCGATGGCGGCGTGGACCTCTCCCAATCGGTGCCTGTCGTAAAAGAGCGTGGCGCGGTACCAAGGCTCAACCGTCTTGGCGGTCACCTCGTTCCACGCCGCCGCGAGCCCGAGTGGCGTGTCGACTTGATCGCTCCTCAACAGGTCGCGAAGCGCCTGTGCGTGTATCGCGCCGATGCTCGCACCCCTGCCAAGCGAAGGATTGGTGCACGCCCACGAGTCGGCGACGGCGACTACGCCCGTGACGAGTGGGCCTCCCCTCTGGTTAGCGAAGCCGCGGTGGCGATCCTCGATCTTCGACATGGACATGACTCTGTCTTCCAGTGGGATTCCGTCGAGCCAGTGAGCAGCAAGCGGCAGCGCCTTCACGGTCGACGTCCATGTGTCGACGTCGCGCAGCCCTCGCATGACCTCGTCGCGGGCGCTCACCACGAGGGTGGTCGACCAGGTTCCGTTGTCCGCGGGAAGGAGCAAGGCGCTGATGGATCCGTAGTGCTGGAGTGGCGGCCCGATGACTGCGGGGAGCGTGCCGTCCGCAGAACGGAAATGGCGGCCGTGGTAGACGAAGCCGCAGTCCTCGAGCTCCTCGGTAGGCGGCTCCGCACCGATGTCGGTCAACCACCGCGGAAGCGACGAGCGCCTGCCGCTCGCGTCGACCACGAGGTCCGCCGAGATGGGCTCCCCGAGCTCGGTCACAACTCCTGTGACATGCGGGACCCCACTCGCCGTCTCCGGTCCCGCGGCGAGACCTCGGACCGCCGTGCCGCGGCGAACCGTTATGCGCTCGTCCGCTTCGGCGAAGGCGGCGACGACCGACTCGAAGACGCTGCGACGCCCGGTTATGACCGTGAAATCTTCGTCTCCGGGTCTTTCGCCGCCTTTCATCTCGTCCGGTATCTGATCGAGGAAGTTGAAGCGGAGCATCCCGGCGTCCCCGAGCGCATTCGCGAGGTCCGGCAGCTCCGCCTCGAGGATCGATCGGAAACGGGGGACGAAGAAGTGCGGGAGTCGGAACTGGTTGACGCCGCGCCGCTCCCATTGCGCCCATGCCTTTTCCGGGTCCGGCACGGGAGCGGGGTCGCGTTCGAGCACGGTCACCTCGTGGCCATCGCTCGAAAGCAGCAGGGCGGCGGTCAAACCGCCGATTCCACCCCCGGTGACGACGATGTTCATTGGCCCTCCAAATGCCTCTGTGCGACCGTAGCAGCGGTGGAACAAGACCACCGTTCGATCACATGGTTCATCTTTGTCGGTTGGTAGCGTCGTGAGGGCATGCCGAACATCGAGGCAAGAGGGTTGACGAAGCGCTTCGGCGCGAATGTCCTTGCGGTCGACCACCTCGATTTCGTTGCGAAACCAGGTGGGGTCACGGGATTCCTTGGTCCGAACGGGGCGGGCAAGACCACCACTTTGCGGATGCTTCTCGGGCTGGTCACGCCCACCTCAGGCACCGTCCTCATCGACGGCCACCGCTACCGCGATCTTCCGAATCCCACCATGCGGGTGGGAGCTGTTCTCGAAGCGTCCGGCTTCCATCCGGCGCGATCGGCCCGAAACCACCTGAGGCTCGTCGCGACGACGGCGCGTATCCCGTTCCGCCGGGTCGACGAATGCCTCGACCTGGTGGGACTGTCCGACGCCGGAGGGCGCGCCGTCGGCGGCTTCTCGATGGGCATGCGACAGCGACTCGAGCTCGCGCGCGTGCGCTTCTCGGCAGTCCGGACATCCTCGTGTTGGACGAGCCGGCGAACGGGCTGGACCCTCAGGGGATCGCGTGGCTCCGCGACTTCCTCAAGTGGTACGCGTCCGACGGCGCCGGCAACGAGAACGACGGCCGGATCGTCATCGTGTCGTCGCACCTTCTTTCCGAGGCACAGCTGACGGTGGACGACGTCATCGTGCTTGCGGCCGGCCGCCTGGCGGCGCAAGGAAAGTTGAAGGACCTCCTCTCGGGAACCAAGAGCGCCGTGAGGGTGAAGACGCCCGATGCGCAGCGCCTGATCGACGCTCTGCACGCGGCGAACCTGAACGCGAGCTTGAACGACGGTTACGTGGTCTCAGAAGGTGCTTCGGCGGAAGTGGTCGGCCCGATCATGGTCGAGAACCGCATAGAGGTCCACGAGATGTCGTCTTCGACCGAGTCACTCGAGTCGCTTTTCTTCGAGTTGACCGGCGGCGAGGGGATGCACCCGGGCCACGCCGCGGGTTTGATGGGCGACTACCGCAGGATTGCCGAGACACCGCTTGCTCCCGAAGCCAAGGGCTGGCCGACCGTCGATCCGCAATGACCGCACTGCTGCTCACCGAGGTCCGAAAGCTCCGCACCATCTGGTCGACGTACGTCCTGTTCGGGATCGTGGTGGTGGTCGACCTCTTATTCGGCTTCGCGATCGCCTTCGCACCCGGAGGGCGGCGCGGCGGTACCGCTGGAGTCGTCCCCCACGGGTCGTCTCAGTGGCTCACCAACGTCTTTTCTGTCCTCGACAACTCGCGACTGCTCGCGCTCGTGCTCGGCATACTGATCATTACCGGCGAGTATCGCCACAAGACGATAACTCCGACACTCCTCGCCGAGCCGCGACGCGGTCGTGTCGTGACTTCCAAGCTGATCGTCGGCTTCGCAGGTGGTGTAGCGCTCGGGATCCTGACCATGTTGACGGGTCTGATCGTCGGGTTCGTGCTCGTGGCGGTAAAGGTGCATTCGTGTGTCACTTCTTTCACCAAAGCGGGTGTCAACCAAGGAATGTCACAGGCCATGTGCAACGCGCAGCACGGCCTGTACTTCGTCGCGAACACTCACGACATGTGGCACGACTGGTCGAGGATCGCCCCAGGGGTGATCCTCGGCACCGGCCTGTTCGCGATCTACGGGCTCGGTCTCGGTGCCCTGCTCAAGAACCAGGTCGTCTCGATCGTTGTCGGCCTCGGGTTCACCCTCGTCGTCGAGGGAATAGTCGGCGCCATCTGGCCCACGATCGGTGAGTACCTGCCAGGCGGGGCAGCCACTGCGCTCGAAGACGCCGGGCGCACGACGATAGGCGGCACCCCTACCCCTCTCCTGCCCTGGTGGGGAGGAGCCCTGATGCTCGTGATCTACGGGGTCGTCCTCGCCGTGGTGGGCACCCGCACAACCGTGCGCTCCGACGTCACATAGGAGACCCCTCCAGGGCGCTGGCACAAAACTGCAATCTGTTCTACTTTTCGTCTCCCGGCCCGACCTCGCCCTCCGCGGGTCCGGCCACGCTTGCGCCGTGCGGTCCGAGCACGGCGGACGAGATGACGTACAGGCAGGAGACATATGGCCGAGAGCGAGGTACTCAGGGCGCCCCATGCGCTCGAATTCCCGTACAAACGCTCCCTCGGGCCCGTGATCGGCGGTTTCATGACGGGTCTTCGCGACGGGAGAATCCTCGGCGTTCGCACGAAGGGCGGCCGTGTCGTCGTGCCCCCGACCGAGTACGACCCCGAGACCGGCGAGGACGTCGAGGCGGGTCTCGTCGAGGTCGGTCCGGCCGGGACCGTGCGGAGCTGGTCGTGGGCATCGAATCCTCGACCTGACCAACCTTTGGACCGTCCCTTTGCGTGGGTGCTCGTGGATCTGGACGGAGCCGACACGGCGATGCTCCACGTGCTCGACACCGGAACGCCCGAGAATTGCTCTTCGGGAATGCGGGTGTCTGCAAAGTTCCGGGCAGCCTCGGAACGGATCGGGAGTATGCACGACATCGAGTGCTTCGTGCCCGAGGAGAAGTCGTGACCGAGGCCGCACCCGCAGACGTCACCATGTTGGACACGCCCATCAGGGTTGAGTACGAGTTCACTGCGGGCGACGCCCAGTCACGCTTCTTGCGCGGTCTTGCGAACGGGAAGTTCCTCGGGCAGCGCTGCCCGGTGTGCACGAAGGTGTACGTCCCGCCGAGGGGATCCTGCCCGACCGACGGGGTGGCTCTCGCCGAGGACGTCGAGCTCGGGAACTCGGGTACGGTCACGACCTACTGCGTCGTGAACGTTCCGTTCCAGGGCCAGTCGATCGAGATCCCGTACATCTGCGCTCAGATCCTGTTGGACGGGGCGAACCTGAGTTTCATGGGGCTCATCCAGGAGATACCGACCGACCAGGTCCGCATGGGCCTGCGCGTCGAAGCCGTGTGGAAGGACCGCTCCGAATGGGGCCCAACGATGGCCTCGGTGAAGCACTTCCGTCCGAACGGCGAGCCTGACGCCGACTACGAGACTTACAAGGAGTACCTGTGACGGCTGCAGCAGGACGTCGCCCCGTCGCGATCGTCTCGTTCGCGCAGGCCGACAACGTCCGGCGCGAGGACCATCGCAACGAGGTCGAGATGCTTCTTCCGGTCGTGACCGAGGTCATGGAACGGATCGGCTGCACCAAGAGCGACATGGGCTTCGTCTGCTCGGGCAGCTCGGACTATCTCGTGGGGGCCCCTTTCAGCTTCGTGGGAGCGCTCGACGCCGTTGGTGCGTGGCCGCCGATGCGCGAATCACATGTCGAGATGGACGGTGCGTTCGCACTCTACGAGGCGTGGACGATGCTCCAGTCGGGTGACTGTGACACCGCTCTCGTGTATTCGTTCGGCCGCTCGTCTCCGTGCCAGCTCGACCGTGTGCTCGCCTTGCAGCTGGATCCCTATTACATGGCGCCTCTGTGGCCCGACCCGATTGCTCTCGCCGCGCTCCAGGCACGCGAGTTGTTCGACTCGGGAAAGGCGACGGAGGCGGACCTTGCGGCTGTCGCGAATCGCAACCGTGTTGCGGGACGGGCCAATCCGAAGGTCGAGCCGATGGGCGACCAATCGGTGTCCGCCATGCTCGAGGAGGACTTCATGGTGGCGCCTCTGCGCCGTCACGCCGTCCCACCGATCACTGACGGTGCAGCCGCCGTCGTCCTCGCCGCCGGCGACCGGGCTCGAGAGCTCTGCTCGGGGCCGGCCTGGGTCACCGGGCTCGATCATCGCATCGAGACCCACGCGATCGGAGCGCGGGACCTGACGGAGTCCGCGTCGACGCGCCTGGCGGCGATCGGTGCCGGCCTAGGAGGAGGAAAGGCGGGAGAGGTCGACGTGGCCGAGGTGCACGCGCCTTTCGCGCATCAGGAGATCATTCTGCTCGACGCTCTCGGGATCGACCCGGGTGCCGGCCGTGTCAAGGTCAACCCTTCCGGCGGGGCGCTGTGTGCCAACGCGATCATGGTCGCAGGTCTGATCCGGATCGGTGAGGCCGCGCAACGTGTGATGGACGGAACCGCGCGCACCGCGCTGGCCCATGCAACCTCGGGTCCCTGCCTCCAACAGAATTTGGTGTGCGCCTTGTCCGCCGATCAGTCAGAGGGAGGGATCTGATGGCCGAACGTTGTGCGGTCATCGGGACGGGCCAGACCAAGTGCACCGCGGCCCGAACCGATGTGTCCATCGCCGGACTTGTGCGCGAGGCAGCAAAGCGCGCCCTCGAGGACGCGTCTATGGACTGGTCCGACATCGACGCGGTCGTGATCGGCAAGGCCCCCGACATGTTCGAGGGCGTGATGATGCCCGAGTTGTATCTGGCGCCGGCGCTCGGAGCGGTCGGAAAGCCGATGCTGAGAGTGCACACTGCCGGCTCGGTCGGCGGTTCGACTGCCATCGTCGCCGCCCACCTCGTGACGTCGGGGTTGCACCGAAAGGTCCTCACCGTCGCATTCGAAAAGCAGTCGGACTCGAACGCGATGTGGGCGTTGTCGGTTCCGCAGCCTTTCTCTGCACCGCTTCTCGCAGGGGCAGGTGGTTACTTTGCGCCTCTGATCCGGGCTTACATCCGTCGTTCGAACGCCCCGGACGACATCGGGATAAAGGTAGCGGTGAAGGATCGCCTGCACGCTCTCAAGAACCCGTACGCGCATCTGCACCTCGAAGACATCTCGTTCGAGATGGTGCGCGATTCGGTGATGCTGTGGGACCCGCTCAGGTTCCTCGAGGTCTGCCCCTCGTCCGACGGAGCGGCTGCGATGGTGCTCGCCTCAGAGGACGTCGCTGATGCATCGGGCAATCCCGCGTGGATTCACGGGATGGCGATGCGCTCGGAGCCCACTATGTTCGCAGGCCGTGACCAGGTGAGCCCCCACGCGTCACGTGAATGCGCCGCCGATGTGTACGCCCAGGCAGGGATCACCGAACCGCGCCGCGACTTTCAAGTGGCCGAGGTCTACGTGCCGTTCAGCTGGTACGAGCCGATGTGGTTGGAGAGCCTCGGCTTCGCGCCCGAAGGCGAGGGATGGAGGCTCACAGACGAGGGGGCCACGTCGCTCGATGGCGGCGACATCCCGTGGAACGCGTCGGGCGGGGTGCTGTCGTCGAATCCGATCGGTGCGTCAGGGATGCTCCGCTTCCTCGAAGCGGCCATGCAGGCCAGAGGAACGGCAGGCGAGCACCAGGTCGACGCGGTCCGGCGGTCCCTCGGACATGCTTACGGGGGCGGGTCCCAATACTTTGCAATGTGGGTGCTCGGTACCGACAAGCCTTGATGTCGAGCCCTCCCGAGGACTGGGAGGCGTCCTACGCGGGTGCCCCTCCGTGGGACATCGGGCGGCCGCAGGCCGCGTTCTTGCTTCTTGCCTCCTCCGGCCGGCTAGGAGGACGGGTCCTCGACGTGGGATGCGGGACAGGGGAGCACACGCTCATGGCAGCCGGTCTCGGCCTCACGGTAACGGGTGTCGACATCGCTCCCACCGCGATCCGCCTCGCGGCGCGCAAAGCCGAGCAGCGACATCTCGTGGTCCGGTTCCTCGAGTGGGACGTGCTCGAGCTTGGTGCGCTCGGTGACCAATACGACACGGTGCTCGACTCGGGGGTCTTCCACGTCTTCGACGACGAGGATCGTCCGAGGTTCGTGGAGAGCCTCCGGAGCGCGATCGTTCCGGGTGGCGTCTACAACATGCTCTGCTTCAGCGACCGGCAGCCGGGGAACTGGGGCCCTAGGCGTGTGACAGAGCGCGAGATTCGCGAGAGCTTCGCCGACGGGTGGCGAATCGAGTACCTGGAGCCAGTGGTCTTCGAGCTCACCATCAGCCCCGAAGGGGCCCAAGCTTGGTCGTCGGGGATCAGAAGACTGTGACGTCGTCGATGAGCCATCTGCCGTTCGAGTAGTCGAGCGTCATCTGGATCTGCGAACGGCTCGATGTCGGGGTCTTCTGCCCCACGTTCGTGATCGCCTGTTCGAGGAACACCACCGCAACGGCTCGGGTCGTAGTGGCATACACGAGTCCAGCCGACAGGAGCGTCGCCTGGGCACTCGAGTTGTACTTGAACAGGATCGACTTGAGAGCACTGGTCGTTTGCGAGTAGGTCTGCCGCCACGAGGACGTTGAAACGGCCTCGATGGCTGCGAAATTCTGGTCGAGATGCTGGTAGTTGTAGCTCGCTAGCTCGACGGAGTACGTCCTGGCAGCAGCGAGGGCGGTTGTTCTCGCTGTTTCCAGTGAGTTCTTGGCCGCCAGCTGGGAGTTGCGGTTTCCGAGCTGGAGCATCGTCACCACGAGCGCGACAGCGAGGCATACCGCGACCAGTCCAAGGATCACAGACGCGAGGTTGGTCCGGACGAAGCTCTTTGGGGTGTGGTCGGCTCGGCCGGTCGATCCACCGTCTTCCGGCATCGTCGTCGAGAACGAGATCGGCGCTGCGGGCCGGGGCGAGGGGTGCACCTGCACGGGCACGAGGCTCTCAGGCGATGAGGAAGAGTCAGCGACATCGACGAAGTCAGGGACCCGTTCGTCACCTGTCACCGGCGATCCGGAGTTCCCGTTCGACGCGTGATCCGCGGACATGTCCGTGAATGTGCCGGGGGCGTCGCTTCCGGGTCTCGTCTCCTTGGAGGCCTTCGACTTCGGAGATCGCTTTTCCTTAGGAACCTTGGAGCCGTTGCTCTTCGTTCCGTTCGCAGCCTTCCCGCCGGAAGATTTTTTGGTGCCGTTCGTCATCGCCTGACTTCCGTGAGTGGTGGAGAGAACGGATGAGTCCAGATCGGTCGTCAGAAGATCCGGTTTGTCGTCAGATATGGGGTGCCCTCCCCGGCATCACCCGGCACGTCCGCAGGTGACGGGTCGGCCGCCGCTGGGTATAAGTCTGCCAGGATCCACACCGGGTACCAAGGCGGGCAATCCCACGGGTGCGCAGTCTGGGGGCATGCATCTGCTGCCACTCGAAGGGTCCGCTCGGTAGCCTGATGGCATCGGACGAAGGGGAACGAGAATGGTGACAGACCAGTCGCTTCTGGTGCCGGTGACACATCCCACTCAGGCAACTGCGGCAACTCCTGCAACTGACGCAGTCATCTCGATCCAGGGAATCACCAAGCGCTTCGGAAGCCACACGGTCCTTCAGGACGTGACGTTCGACGTACCCCGCGGAAAGACGTCGGCCGTTCTCGGTCCTTCCGGCACCGGAAAGTCCGTGTTGTTGAAGACGGTGATCGGGCTCCTGCGTCCCGAGGCGGGCCAGGTCTTCATAGACGGGGACCCGATCGTAGGAGTCCGTGAGAAAGAGGTTCTGCGGATCCGCCGGAAGATCGGTGTCCTCTTCCAGGACGGGGCTCTCTTCGGATCGATGAATCTCTTCGACAACATCGCCTTTCCCCTGGTGGAGCACACCAGCAAGACGGACAAAGAGATCCGCGAAATCGTCCTGGCAAAGTCCGAGCTCGTAGGCCTCGGATCTCACCTTCACAAGCTTCCTGGTGAGGTGTCCGGTGGAATGCGCAAGCGGGCCGGCCTGGCGCGCGCTCTCGTGCTGGAGCCTCAGATCCTGTTCTTCGACGAGCCGGACTCCGGCCTCGACCCGGTGAGGGTCGCCTACCTCGACGCTCTGATCAACACGGTGCACGAAGAGACCGGATCCACGTTCTTCATCATCAGTCACAACATCGAGTCGGTGAAGAGAACTGCTCACTATCTGGGGCTCCTGTTCCGCACGAGGTTGGTCGGCTTCGGCAGCAAGGAAGAGATGACGACCTCGCGTGTCCCGGTGATACAGCAGTTCCTCGCCGGCAGGCCCGAGGGCCCGATCAGCATGGACGAGATGGCTGACGAAGTCGATCTGGTCGACTCGCCCGCGACGGACGGGGAGGCAGCCGCGAGCGGGCCGAATTCCTCTCCTGTACCTGAAGTCATTCTCTCTGCTCCCAAGGTCAGTTCCTAGGTCGGTCTGCGCGTACGCCGGACTCGCGTCCGATTCCAGAACGCGCTCCCTTTCCAGAACGCGCTCCCTGCTCAGAAATTCTGGTCAGAAATTGAATCCGGGTGGCGGCCCTACCGGGAACCCGAGCGAGACGACCGTCGTGGTGACGGAGAATTGACTCCATCCCGGACGCCCCGCGGGCGTGGTCTGGTCCTGGTAAAGGCCGAGATTCTTCGTGTTGTAACCGCCCGCCGGGTCATTGAGGCTGTCCTGTAGGCCGGGGTCCGGGCATGTCGGAGTGGGCGGTACCCCCCACGCCGGAATGGCGAAGTCGTTGCTACCTGCCGTGCTCGAAGCCGTGGCTATCGGTCCGGTGAGCGGGGCAGGAGTTGTTTGTAGAGATCGGTAGTCCGGGTTGCCCGGTTTCGGTGCGACCGGCGCCCCGGTGGGGAGACTCGTCGGAGCCTGGGTCGAAAGGATGATGGTCGTGGGTTGTGTCTGCTGACAGGTTTGGGTGGTCGTCGTCACGAGGCTGACCGTCGTATACGCCGAAGTGGTGATTCGAAGCTCGAGCGCGCCGTCCGGCTCGACGCCGGTCACTGTGAGATTCGAGCTTTCAGGCCCGGGAGCCAACGATATGACATAAGGAACGCAGGGGTATGGGAAGCCGGCCTGGTGGCCCGGATATCCAAGGCATTGAACGCTCTCGGGATGGAGGTTCGTGATCTCACTCCCTTGGGTTCCCGGGCCGGGAAACAACTCGCTTATGCTGATGCATTCTCCCTGCGGGTAATTGGTGCCAAGGCAGGACGTACCCCCTTGGTCGCAGAAGACGATGTCCTGTGGTGGGATCTGGGCAGAGAGGCTCGGAAGCTCCAGCAGCCCTGTCACCCATCCCGTGATGCCGGAAACATTCACGTCCCACGGGTAGAGATCGTAAGTTTTGCCACGGACCTTGTACACGTGGTGATCAGCAACCCACTCGCTATAGGCGGTCAGAATCGTGCCACCCGTAATGGCTGCGAGGAAGGGTACGCCGTAGCTGTTACCGGGCGGGTGGGTGGGCGCCGGCACGGTAGGTGGGGCGCAGGCGGGCGCGCCGGGTGCGTCCTCGAGCGAACGAACGGCTTGTTGGGTCGAGCGCGTCGCGAGAAATTCGCTCACCAGAGCAGATCTCGAAAGCGGAGCTCTGACCGCCGGCGCTGTTGTCACGCGAGCGCTTTGGCGGCTCTGTGCGGTGATGGCTCTACTCTGGCTCGTGGAGTCGTGAGTTGAAGCTCCGTTTCCGATGAGCAGGGCGCCGACCGCGACGATCGCGGTCAACAAGAGTCCGACCGCCCAGCGTGCCCGCGCCCTGCGCTTCACCGTGCTTTCTCCTTCACCTCGGCCCGCTGATTGCTCCTTCGAGCCCTCGGCTCTTCAAGGTAGCTGGAGGGTCGAAGTGGGCGGGCGGCCTTCGCCACCCGCCCACTTCCTTCGTGCGACCCGTCCTTATCGTTATTGTTGAATGCAGCTGACCGTTACGAAGCGAACGGCGGGATCGTCCCCGGGTTCGGGGAGAAGGTGACCGTTGTCGTAGTAGACGCGGAGGTCGCCGAGCAACCCTTGCCCTTCACTGCAATCGGCGCACTCGTGACTGTGTCCGTGCCGTTGGAGCTGTTGTAGGTGCCCACCACGTCAACGGCTGCGGTCGGTGCCGCCGTGATCTTGCATCCGGACAGGACGCTCGATGTGAAGGTTGCGCCCTTCTCCGGGATGACGAGGGTCAGCTTGCTGCCCGTCGTGTTCGTCGTGAGTTCCCAGCTCCCGTCTTTGCCATTCGTCTTGATGGTGTCCGTGCCGCCGAGGGTGTCTGTGCACCCGTTGATCTTCGGCGGCGGAATGTCGAGAGTCTTCTTCGCACCTGCCGGTACCACGACGCTGTCGGTAAAGTTGGTGCAGGTGACACTGATGCCGACGCCGTCGATCGTACCGCTGAACACGGTGTCGCTCGAGGTTCCGGTGACAGTCGTTCCCGGTGCGACACTTGCGTACACTGCCGTTGCCGTGCCGAGGACAATCGCCGTGGCACTGACGCCAACGATCACCATCTTCGTGGCTCGTGTGAACATTTTGTTTCTATACCCCCTCTGGAGTGTTTGATTGTTGGAACTTGCATGCTGTTTCCCTGCGGTCGTTACTTACCCTTCTGTGACCCGTGCCGAACGCTTGCCCACGCGATTCGGGACAACCAACCCTTCTCGTCGACTCATCGTCTGTCACGTTCGCGGGCCCTCTAAGGCCCCGGCTGGTAGAGCGAGCCGGTTACAGGCAAGGTGGCGCTCGCTCCTCCAGGTGCGATGGGAAGCCCAGCGAGCGCGTCGAGATTGCTGGGAACCTGACCTGAACAGGTCGGCGAAGCTCTGACGCCGGGGACTGCGAAGTCGTTCCCTCTCAGAGTGACCGACACATTGCTCAAAGGACCCGTGACCGCGCCACTCAACGGAATCGTCAAAGGGCCGATCGTGCAGGACAATCCGTATAGGCCCGTGCTGCCGCTCACGGTCGCTTTCAAGTTCACAACAAGGCCGTGTGTGGACGATCCACAACCGAACCCCCCCGAGATGGTCCCGGGGTGCGCTGTGAAAGGAACCTTCGGGTCCATGCCGGGAATGAGTGTGAGCTCGGCGGAAAGCGATCCGAAGATCTGGCCGTCTGGCGGCGAATAGACGCTCCCTGTCGCACCGCATGGCGGTTGTCCCTTGACCACCGTCACGACGCCGCAGAACTTCGCGGTGATGTCCGCGATCCTTGCAGGCCCCGCCATCAAGACTCCGTCGTTGACCGTTCCGACCAGGCCGAGCTGATACGGGGATCCCGGAGGGCCCGACAGTTTCGGGATGCAGTCGGCGGGCAGGTCGTCGCTCGCCGTGAGTACCTTCGGGGTACCGAGGAAGCTCTTCCACGATGAGGTCGCCGCAGCCTGGCTCGCCGCGCGACCGGCGGGCTCGGCGTGCGGATCTGATAGGCGACGGAATGGCGGTGCGCCGTTCGACCAGTGAGGAACTATCACGATCGTTGCGAGTACAGCTGTCAGCGATATCAGAGTTACCGCCAGGGTCACCATCTTGCGAAGAGTCGCGGAGCTGCGCATCAAAGACACAGGCGCCTCGTCGGGCTACGACGAATAAGGTCCACGGATCTGGTCAACGAACACTCATTTGTAGTGGCGCTGTGAAGCGTTCAAAACGTTGTAGCAAGGAAGCTATGTGCCGATTGCGCCACGTGGCGACCTCCTCAGGAATCGACGCCGCAGGCAGCACGACAACCCCCTCCGTCGCCCGACCCGCCATGCCTGGGGCTTCGACGTTACGTCGAAGTTACCGATGGGTATATTCCCGCCCGGACCGAAGCTCAAACAGGGGGTGCCATCGTGCACGTAACGAATTCGTCCGCAACTTCCACCGCTCAGGTGTCCAGTCGGCGCAGCCGGTTCCGCTTGATCGCGTTGGCCCTTGCCTCGGCGCTCGGCGCAGTGTCCGTGCTCGTGGCGGCGGCTCCGGGGTCGGCGTCGGCGTCGTCGCTCCCGCCGAGCCTGGCCAAATTCGCCAACTGTCCGGTGGACAATCCTGCCGTCACCCTTTGCCTCTATTCGGCCACTTCGAGCACTACGTTTCAGATCGGCTCCACCACGGTGAGCTCGACCAGTCCCTCGAAGATCTCGCTAGGTCTCATCCAGACGGACTCGGGTTTCACCGCGGTGCTCCCCGACAACGGCACCCAGGCATTGACTTCGCCCGCTATCCCGCTTCCGGGCGGTCTGCTCGGCATCCCAGGTGCTCCTGACTCGGGCCCGCTAGCGGTGGACGTCACGCCCCAGCTCGTCGGTCTGCCGACCGTGAGCCTGCTCAACCTCCTGAGCCAGAACGGGCCAGGGCTCACGATGCCGATCGACGTGGTAGTGAGCAACTCTCTCAACCTGCTCGGGTCGGACTGCACCCTCGCCGATGCAGCGGACCCCATAACTCTCAACCTGACGACCGGAACGACAGACCCGCCTCCGCCGAACACCCCGATAACCGGGGCAATAGGCGGTGTGAAAGGCCATAACAACGGCGTCACCAAGATCACGAGCTTGACTCTTGTGGACAACGCGTTCGCTGTGCCCGGAGCCGACAACTGCGGACCCGATGGCAGCTTGGACGAGATTCTCGATCTCGACAAGAGCCTGCCTTCTGCTGCCGGGTCGAACTCGGCGATCCTGTCCGGAAAGTCGCTCACTGCCCCGGCATCGCTGATCCGTTCCTACCTGGGCTGACGGCCCGGGTAGGGTAGTCCGGGCTTCAGTGATGCGGGCGGCCGTCAGCTGATCCAGGGCGAGCGAACCCGTCCCGAGGCGCGTCGCGCTCTCAACCCCCTGGAAGCGCGGGCTTGCTGTCGGCGCCGCGCTGGAGCATGTCAGGTGCGGAGCTATTGCAGTTGTTGGTGAGCACCGGGCTCGTGATCCTCTGAGTCGGCCCCGGCATGTCGGCGCCTGGAATGTAGGGACAGACCGTGTCGGCCAAATTGAAGTCGAGCACTCCGTGGACCTGGCCGCCACTCGTCACAGAGGCGAGGTCGTCGGACACGATGGGCAGCAGCTCGAAGATCGCCCTGACCGCGGGGTTGTTCTGGTTGCTCACCTGTGCGTCGACGGCGAGGTTGGCAATGGTGCCTGTGATCGCCGCGTCGTTGGACGCGAGGAACGGGTTGAGCTGCTGCTCGGCTGCCTGACTGTTCCGGATCAGCGCCTGCAGGTCGGAGTTCGAATCGCGGAGCTGGCCCGTGAGGGACGCAAGGCCCTTGGTGAACGTGGCCAGGTCGCCGTCGGTCTCGCCAAGAGTCCTCAGATCGGTGCGGCCGTCCACGACCAGGTTCACCGTTTCGGGCTGAGCAGCAACCAGGGCGTCGAAGAGCTTCTGACCGGTGACGATGATCGTGCGTAGATCGGGTCCAGTTCCGATGAAGGCGGTCGCGAGGAAGCTCTCGACTGTCTGGAGGTCCGCGGGGTTGATGCTCTTCAACATGGATCCGAGATCGATGAGTGCGGTACCTATCGGGATTGGGAGTAGGACCCTGCTTGCGGGAATGACGCTTCCGTTCACGAGCTCGGGTCCCGACGACGTCGCGGGTTGCAGGTCGAGATAGTTCTCGCCCAGTGCGGACAGCTCTTTCACGTTTGCAGTCCCGTTGTCGGGAATGTGCTCTCCAGGATCGATTCCGAGCACCACCGCAACCTGGTTCCGGCTCAGGTCCAGCGCGGTGACCTTGCCCACCTGTACCCCCCTGTAAGTGACGGCGGCACCTGTGTAGAGACCTCCGGCGCTCGGCATGAGCACCGTGACGGCGAAGGGCTGCGACAGGACCCGCACCTGGAGGACGTCGAACACGATGTAGTAGACGCCGAGGACGATCACCACGAGAAGAGCGATCATCCGCGGGAGCAGAGTGCTGTTCATCGGCCTTTTCCTCTCATACCAGACCGTCCTCAAGCAGGTCGGTAATGGCCTGACTTCCACCGTCGTTCGAGTGTGCCGACCCCGCGGGTGCCTGAGAATCCGTCGACGACGCGCCAAATAACGTGGGCTCGAACCCACCTGAAGGCAGTAGCACGTTCGCGATCACGTTCACCTGCAGGTAATCGCCTGGGGCGACCTTCGGAGTCTCCGCCTCGAACAGAGCCAGGTTCGACAGGTCGGGTCCGAGCTGCTGCGAGACCGACTCGAGTTGCTGAACTACCGGTAGCAGGGCCTTCACGTCGTTGACCGAGTCCTGACCGCTTTGTTGCGCGACCCTGGTGCCGATCGAGCCCAGGTTGGAGAGCTCTGAGAGCAGGTCGGAGATCTGGCCGTTTTCGCTGGCGAGCACGCCGATGGCGGGAGCCAGCGCATTGATCCCGTTTGCGATGGTCTGGCGCCCCCCGCTCAGCTTGCGCGTCAGATTGGAGATAGAGACGAGAGCCTTGTCAATGGCTGTGTGCCCTCCGGCGAGCGAGCTGACACCCTGGTCGATCGTCGTCAGAAAGGACCTGATCTGAGGCTGATTGCCGTTGAAGGTGTTGTTGAGCTCGTGAATGATCGTCTGCAGCTGGTTTAACCCTCCACCGTTCAGGACGAGTGACAGTGCACCCAACGTGTCCTCGACACTCGGTGCTGTGCTCGTATCGCTCTCGGGTATTAGGGAACCCGGTGCGATGTACTGCGAGGCAGCCAGGCCGGTCGGCGGAGAAACCGGTTCTGAGAGCATGACGTACTCGTCGCCGAGCGGGTTGTCGAAGCGGATCTGTGCCGTGGTCCCCGCGAGCAGACGGACACTCTTCTTGATGTCGAGTGTCAGGTTCGCCTGGAAATTGCTCGTGGAAATATTGCCCACCTGACCGACGACCTCAGCGCCCACCCTTACCTGTGCGTCGTCAGGCAAATTGAGCACGTTGGCGAAAACAGCGCGGAGCTCGTAGGTCGGCTCGTTGAGACCACTCACCTTGGGGAGAGACTGAAGGCTCAGCGCGCAGCCGCCGAGCATGGCGACCGACGCTACGGCCAATGCCATCGTCGCTACTTTGCGAGCCCTCATGGCTGGCCTGCCAGAAGGGCGCTCAGTGACAGATTCGGGCCTGTCGTCGCGCCGGGAGGAGTGGGTAGCGACGCCAGCAGCCCGTTGACACCGCAGCCGAGGTCGAGTGTCAGGTCCTTGTCCTGTGACTGGTCGACCGACAGCAGCAGAAGGCGGAGCAACGCGCTACCGCACACGGACTTGGAGAAAGCCGCAGAACCGGTCTGCGGGTCGAGCCTGGACCGCAGGGCAGGTCCGCCGGGAGCGTTCGGGTCGAACGCTTGGGTCAAGTTGTCCAGCGCCGTCGGAAGCGTGCCAAAGACCTGCGACAACTCCTGCTGTTTCGACGCGACCGCGCCTGCGAAGGCCTCCAAGCTGTGAACGCTGTCTCCCAGAGCCGAACCGTTGGTCCGAATGAATTCCGCCAGCGATCCGAGAGCCTGTTGGAGGTTCGACAAAGCCGCGCCGATGTCGCCGTCGTCCGAAGCGAGCTCGGTGCTCACGACGGCCAGATCATTGGCGAATGCCTGGTATGTGCCGGTGTAGTGCGACGCCACGTAGCTGAGGTTTCCCAGGTTGTCGAACAGGGCGGTGAGCTGGGGGCTCTTGGAGGAGAGGGCCCCGAGAGCTTCGCCGAGAGATGTGAGTGTCGAGTGCAGAGCCGCCCCGTCGGGGCCGAAGGCGTGCGCCGAGCTTGCTACGAACGCGGAGAGCGCGCCGTTGGCGTTCGCACCCTTGGGACCGAGGGCTTTCGCCAGCAGGTCGAGACTGTCGATGATGCCGTCGACCGAGATCGGAACGGCGGTCTGTGACAAACCGATCACCGCGTCGTTCTTCATGCGCGGACCGCCGCTGTATGCGGGGTTCAACTGGACATAGCGGTCGTTCACGACCTGAGGCGCCATGATCAAGGCCTGAGCGTCGGCCGGGATGGGGACCGAACTAGGGACCTGCATCTGGACGGTCACGTACGTCGGACCGGGAGTCACCTTCGTCACCGTGCCGACCGGCATGCCCAGGATCTTCACCTGGTTGCCCACATAGAGCCCGGGTGCAGTCGAGAACAGTGCGGTTATCGTCATCTGCGAAGGCCCGCTGCTCGCTATCGCCACGATTGCGCCGACCACGATCGCGGCGACCAGAACCCCGACAGCTGCCAAGCGCGCCCAGGGCGGAACTTTTCTCATGGATGGCACCCGACCTGGGCGCTGCTGCCCGGAAATGCCGACTTGTCGGTCGCGCACTGGTCGATCACGTTGTCCGGAATCAGGAGTGTCGGAACCGATACGTCGGCGAAAGGGCCTGACCCGGTGACGTTCGCCGCATAACGGCTGAACGCTGCGAGAACGGGGATCGCCTCGCCGAAGTCGCTGCTGTCCTTCGCCAGTATCGCGGTCACGGATTGCAGGCTTTGGAGAAGGGAGGTCAATTGTGATCGGTTGACGGAGAGAATCGAAGTGATCTGCTGACTGAGTGTGGAGGTGGCGGTCAGCAGTTGACGGATCGCGGTCCTTCGCTGCTCGAAAACGGTCAGTACCAGGTTGCTCTGGCCGAACAAGTCGAACAGCTGCTGGCTGCGCTGAGAGAGCACGGCACTCAGTGCGGCTCCCTGGGACACGATCGTGGCCAGCTCTGACTGCTCGTTGCCCAGCACGTTCGAGATTCGCGCCAGACCTGCGAAGGCCTGGGTCGTCTCCTTAGCCGGCGTTCCACTCAGGTCTTGGCTGCCGACCTCGAGGGACTTCTCGAGGTCCGCAATGTTGTACTGCTGAATTTCCGTGCCCAACCCGGACAAATCGCTGATCAGGTTGTACGGGACGCTCGTGCGCGACTCGGGAATCAGTGGGCCCAATGCTCCGGGCCCCGACGGGTAGAGCTCCAGGTACTCGGTGCCGACCGGGCTCAACACCTTGGCGGCGGCCGATGTGGTCGAGCCCAGCCGGAGGCCGGACTGAATCGTCATCGTCACCTGGACCCGGTCGCCGTCCAGAGCCATCCCGCTTATCGTTCCTACCTTGACACCGTCAATTGTCACGATGTCGCCCGTAGCGAGTCCGCCGGAGTTCGCGAAGTCCGCGTTGTAAGTGGCGTTGTCGTGGATCAACGGGAGCTTTGGGAATTCGAGAGCACCGACGATCAGGACCGCCGTCACAATGATCCCGATCAAACCCGTAAGGGCCCGGTTGCGCTCGCGGAAGCGTCTCACGAGCAGCTCGCAGTGTGGTCCCCCTGATCGCCGACCGCTCCCGAAGGCAGGGTGACCGGATCAGGGTACTGGGGCGGGCTGACTCCGGGGACGAGAGAGATGTCGAGCGAGCCGTGAACGTTGACGGTGAGATTGCAGAGATAGACGTTGATCCAATTGCCGCTGCTCTGGATCTTCGTGAGGGTGCTCACAAGGCCGGGAAAGCCCTTCAGAACCCCGTCGAGACCCTTTTGATTCGTCGACAGGGACTGGACGGCGGAAGCGAGCGTCTGGATGTCCTCGTTGAGAGTCGGCTGTGACTCGTTGATCAGGCTGCTCGTTGTGCTGTCGAGCGCAGACAGGTTCGTGATCGCAGAGTTGAGCTGTGACCGCGAACCCGCGAGCCCCCGCACCAGAGTGTCGAAACCGCCGATCAGCTGGCCCAGCTGAGTGTCATGAGCTCCCACGGTATTGAGCAATGTCGACAAGTTGTTCAACAGGACGTCTATGACCTGTTGGCGGTCGGCAAGATTGTTGGTTATCGCGGCTGTCTCCCCGACCAGGTTGTCGATGGTTCCCGATTCGCCCTGGAAAACCTGGATTATCGATGCAGCGAGCTCATTCACCTGACCGGGCGCGAGCGCGGAGAAAAGGGGTTGGAAGCCGTCGAAAACGGCAGTCAGGTCAAGCGCGGGCGTGGTACGCGACATAGGAATGACACTTCCCGGGGTGAGTGGACTGCCTCCGGGCGTACCGGGAAGGATGCCCAAGAAGCGCTGACCGAGGAGGTTCTCGAAGTAGATGGAGGCATCCGAGTGGGTCGTCAGGTGCTGGGAGTTGTCGACGCTGAACTCGACGCTCGCGTGATTACCGTCCAGGGTCACCGCAGTCACCTTGCCGACCTCGACTCCGGCGATCCTCACCGTGTCACCCGGCTGTAGCCCCGACGCGTTCGAGAATTCGGCGAAGTAGCCCCTCGCAGGCTGCGTGTTGAAGTCGAGCAGCGACGAGATCACGATCGATGTGACGATCACCGAGACGACCGTGAAGGCCACCACCTTGATCACGGTGGCGCGGATACCGGGTCGCGGATGGTGGGTCCTCATCCGCGACTGACGAGTCCTGTGAGCAACGGTGAAAGCAGCAGGGTCGAGACGGCTGCCGAAGTGGTATGCGATCCACTCACCGCTCTGACGATCTGAGAGACGGCCTGTGATTCGGCAGGCTCCGCCATCACAGGAGTGGGGGCAGCAGCGAGCGCCTGAGCGAGTTCGGCGCTCGAGACGTCATCCGGTATCGATCCGGCAGAGGTGTATGTGGGCGGGTTCACGTACCCGGGCCCGAGGCCAGAGGAGAGATAGTCAGCCGCCTCAGGACCGCCCAGGACCGCAAGCCCGAGGTCCGCGGGGTTGGCGACGACCACGTCGGTCGTCAGGTCGAGGTAAGGACCGGAAGACTCGGCGGCCGTCCAGGCGCTTGCCCAGTCGTTCAGACCCTCGAGGAGCTCTGCGATCTCGTTCGGGTTCTGCGAGATGTCCTGAAGGAACGGGGCCGAGTCGGCAGCCAGGATGGAGTACGGCTGCTGTATCGCGGTGAGGAGCTCGGAAGCCTCCTTGGCGAGTGTCGCTCCTCCCCCGATCGCCTGGCGAACCTGCGATGCCTGAGTGTCGATGGTCCTGCCTGTCGTCGTCTGATTGGCCAGGGTGGACAAGATGTCCGGCGTGGAGGCGGCGAATTGATCTGCCACCGGCACCAGAGCTTTCAGGTTGGACACGACGGTCGGCCACAACGGGAGCATCTCCTGGAAGTAGTTGTTCCCCTTAACCAGGTTCTGACCCAGTGACGTTCCCTGGCCCTGCAGCGAACCTGCCAGGGCTGTCAGGGCGGCATCGAGCTCGCCAGGGTGTAGCTGGATGAGCAGGTTGTCCAGGTTTCCGAGGGTCGTCTGCAGGGACGCCGTCGGACCGGTCGTCAACGCCGGGATGGTCGACCCCGCGGTAAGAGTCGCGTTGCCTATGTGCGCCGGAGGCTCGAGGACGATGTACGCGTCCCCGAAGAACGACACGGGTGTCTCGGTCGCTGTCACACCCGCAGGGATCAGGTGCAATTTGGATACATCGAGGTGGAGGGTGACGAGCACGAGCCCTCCGGGGACCGAGCGCCCCTCGCTCGCGACGGAGCCGACCGTCACGTTCCGGTATTCCACGGGGGCGCCGAGCGCGACTGCAGTCGAAGAAAGAGGTAACTGTGCCTCGACGACCGCATAGGTGGAGAAGGCACCCCCGAAAGACTCGAACACCACCACGACCACGGCCGCAAGCAGGACGACCAGAGCCATTCCGAGTGCGATCATGCGCCAGGACCACGTCCGCGGTGGGCGTACCGGTGCTGGCTCGGCGGCCGGCACCGGTACGGACGCGACAGGTGCTTCGACGGTCATCCGCTGAGCTTCACGGGAACGCTGACCCCCCAGAACAGGAGGGTCATCAACATGTCGGATATGGCTATGGCGACGGTGCTCATCCGGATAGCCCGTCCGGCAGCCCGACCCACACCCTCTGGACCGCCCGTCGCGGTGATCCCGTAGTAGCAGTGAATGATCGTGACGAGGATCGCGAAGACGACCACCTTGAGCACCGAATAGAACACATCACTGCGATTCAGGAATAGATAGAAGTAATGAAGGTAGGTGCCGGACCCTTGATGCGCTATCGCGATCACAGCGAGCTGGGTGGCGAGGTATGCCCCCGACAGGGCCAGCAGGTACATCGGGATCACCGCGATGAGGGCGGCAAGAAGACGGGTGGTGATCAGGTAGGGAAGAGACGGCACCGACATGACCTCGAGGGCGTCGATCTCCTCGTTCACTTTCATGGCCCCGAGCTGGGCGGTGAAACGACATCCCATCTGAGCCGCAAGCCCGTAGCCCGCCAGCAGGGGGGACAGCTCCCTGGTGTTCGCGAACGCGGAGAGCAGGCCCGTGAGCGGTGAGAGGCCGATGATATTCAAGCCCTGGAGTCCCTCGATACCGAGCTGTACTCCGACGACCGAGGCGAGTAGCGCGGAGACGAGGATCGTGCTCGCCGCGACTGCAAGGATCCCTCCTCCGAAGGTCACCTCTGCGATCAGGCGCCACACCTCTTTGCGGTAGTGGCGAAGGACCATCGGGATGGCGCGCAGCACCTTGTACATGAACAACAGCAGCTCGCCGGTCCAGACGAGCTGGTTACGGAAGCGGTACCCGAGGTTGACGCTGTGATACGCGATCGGCCTCGTCACGGCGACCGCTCTTCGGGCAACGGGCAGCCGGGCGCTCATCGAAGCGACCTCACAAGACCCTCGGGGGGACGATCGCCAAGAAGACGTCCGTGACGAGAAGGTTCAGGAGAAACAGCCCCACACCCGTGATCACGACCGAGCGGTTGACTGCCTCACCGACTCCAGATGGCCCCTTCTTGGCGTTCAAGCCCTGGTGGGACGCCACGACCGCGGCGAGAAGCCCGAACAAGGCAGCTTTGAACATCGATTCGATGGCGTCCGCGGGCTGGGCAAACGTGCTGAACGAGTTGAGGAATCCGCCCGCGCTCGTGTGCAGGATGTAGACGGCCGCCAGGTAACCGCTCATGATTCCCGCGAAGGCGACGATCCCGTTCACGAGGAGAGCCACGACGACCGTCGCGAGGACGCGGGGGGCCACCAGTCGCTCGATCGGGTCGACAGCCATGACCCACATGGCCGAAATCTCGTCGCGCATGGTACGAGCCCCGAGGTCGGCGCAGATCGCCGATCCTCCAGCGCCTGACAACAGGATCGCCGTGATCACCGGAGCGGCCTCGCGGACGATGCCGATCGCGTCGACGGCACCGACGATGGCCGAAGCGCCGATCTGCACCGCAAGGCCGCCGACTTCGAGGACGAGCACCAATCCGAACGGGATCGCGATCAACACGGCCGGCAGCACCGTCACGGAGATCAAGAACCACGTTTGCTCGGCGAACTCTGCCCAGGAGAACCGGCGGTGGACGATCGCCGATACCGTGGACCAGACTGCGTCGAGCAACATCGCGACGAGGTCGCCCACGATCCCGAGTGCGGAGACGATCTTGCGGCCCGCCGTCCCAAGGTATTCCTGGCCCCAGTCGATCGTGACGGGGGCGTCGAGGTCGTGGCGAGCCCGTTTACCCCGCGCCGACTCTCCGGCAGCCCCGCCTGGGGCAGGAGTCAGCTGGTCGGTCACGTGTATTCACCCTGCACGAGCGGCAGCATCATCGGCGCGGTGGTAGGCACACATGTGCGCTACGAAGTACCCGAATGCGCGAATGCAGAAACGCCATGGCAGGAAGTGGGGAACGTGGGCAAGCATCGAGAAGGGCCCCGTCGGTGACGGGGCCCTTCTCACATTGGAGTCTGGACGGATCATGACTCCGGAGCACGGTCGCTCCGGGCGGATTTCGAACCTGGTTGTCAGATCTCGAACTTCTTCAGAGTGGTCGCACCCTTCTTCGTAGGCGCAAGGGACAACGAGCCTGAACTGCTCAAGCAGACATACCCCTTGAGACCTGACCCCACGGGGATCGACCCTGTCGTATCAGCCGAAACGGTTCCAGTGATCTCGTACTCGGAGTCCTTGCTCGGGCAAGTCTGCTTGCTGCTGGATACCTCCGCGTAGTTGAAGCTCGCGGTGGTGGTGTCACCGTTGGCCCAGGTCACCGTCGCCGACGACGCTGGGACTGCCGGGAAGCTGCCGGAACCACCCGTGTTGCCGTTGCAGCTCGTGATCGTACCGGTCGTCCCGACGGTGCCCGTGAGCTTTTTGCACTTGACCGGGTACGAAGTCGAGGCCTTGGTTGACGAGGATGCCGACGCAACGCCTGCGAACACCAACGTCGCAGCCGTGATCGGAACGAGAAGTGCAGGTACCAGCAGAGCCCTGCCGGTGCGTGAACGGAGCATTCTTTACCCCCTCGGGTGATTTTGGGGCGGCGTGTATCGCCGTCTCAGATAGGTTTTGCGGTCGCCGATGTGGCTCGGGTCGCACACCTGCGTCCCAACTGTCCTATTCCCAACTCGTCCGTCGACGTAAACCGAAACCTGACGCAATTGGCACATCTCGTCAGGTGCGTGCCTGCCAAAGGGCTGCCGACGAGCCGACTGCGAAGGGAGGGAGGTTGGCCACCCCGTTACGGCGTCGGGGATGATTGGGCGTGACCAAGCGCGGATGGATCCTCTTTTTGGCGCTGTCGGTCATCTGGGGCATTCCTTACCTGTTGATCAAGGTGGCGGATCAGGCGTTCACTCCTGCAACCCTTGTCTTTTTCCGCACGGCGATCGGGGCAGTGGTCATGGTGCCGATAGCGGCGCACCGCCGCGAGCTCGGCCCCGTGATTGCAAGGTGGCGGACACTGCTTCTATATACGGCGATCGAGATCGCGGTTCCCTGGGTCCTTCTCGCTCAGGCTGAGCGCAAACTCGCGAGCTCGCTCGCCGGGCTACTTGTGGCGGCCGTGCCACTGCTCGGAACGATCCTCGTGAGAATCGCGGGGGAGAGGAACCATCTGGGGGCAAGCGGGCTCGCCGGGCTCGGGATCGGCTTGGCCGGTGTCGCCGTTCTCGTCGGCTTCGACATCCGGGGAGCGGATGCCGGTTCGTTCGCAATGATGGGCGTGGTGGTGGTCGGGTACGCAACGGGCCCCTTCATCATCAGCCGAAAGCTCGCGGACGTGCCCGGCAACGGAGTCGTGGCGCTGTCCCTCGCCGTGACAGCGGTCGTCTATGCGCCGATCGGGCTGTCTGAGCTTCCGTCGCACGTACCTTCCGGCCGCGCGATCGCCTCGATCGCTGCTCTCGGGCTCGTGTGCACCGCCGCCGCCTTCGTGCTCTTCTTCGAGCTCATAGCCGAAGCCGGTCCCGTGAGGGCCACGGTAGTCACCTACGTGAACCCGGCGGTCGCCGTGCTGCTCGGCGTCGTGCTCCTCAACGAGAGGTTCACAGCCACGACAGGTGTCGGTTTCGCTCTGATCCTCGGCGGGTCGGTCCTGGCGACCAAAAGAGGCAGGCAGTGGCGCCGCCGCCCCACGTACACTGACTCGGAAGCCCGTCCACCATCGACTCCGGCACCTAGTCGTTCAGTCGAAGGTCCGGTCATCGCCGATCCGAGCTCGACACCCGCCGGGGGCGGGAGGCCAGGAGGTGCCGCAGGATGAAGGTTGTCGTCGACTACGACGTGTGCGCGTCTGAACGCCGTCTGCATGGGGATCGTGCCCGAGGTGTTCGAGGTGCGTGACGACGGGTTCCTGTACGTGCTCGAGGAGCATCCGGCCGCGGAGCTCCAGGACCGGGTGCGGCAGGCGGCGAACAACTGCCCGACGGGTGCCATCACGCTCGAGGACGAGTAGGCGTGGGTGGAGAGTCGCTGGCAGGGGGACTGGTCCGTGTCCGTTTCGCGCCCTCACCGACGGGATTCCTCCACGTGGGAAGTGCCAGGACCGCACTCTTCAATTGGCTGTTCGCCCGTCACCACGGCGGTATCTACCTGCTGCGGATCGAGGACACCGACGAAGATCGCAACCGCAAGGACTGGGCTGAGGGGATCCTCACCGCTCTCGACTGGCTCGGCATCCCCCCCGACGAGCCCGCGGTGTACCAGTCAAGCCGGTCGGCTGATCACGAGGCAGCCATAGAGCGGTTGTGGGAGGCGGGTTACCTCTACGCCTGTGATTGCACCCGCGAAGAGGTCGCTGCCAGGACGAAGGGCAGCACCACGCCCGGTTACGACGGTCATTGCCGTGAGCGGAACCTGCAGAGGGCGGGCAACGCCCTCAGGTTCAGGGTCCCCGATGGAGGCTCCGTGGTGGTGCGCGATCTCATACGCGGCGACGTGGAGTTCCCGTTGCAAGCCATCGAGGACTTCGTGGTCGTGAAGTCCAACGGCGGCCCCCTCTTCGTGCTGGCGAACGTGGTGGACGACAGGAGCATGGAGATCACTCACGTCATCCGCGGCGAGGACCTGCTTCCATCGGCACCGAAGGCTCTTTTGCTTTGGCAGGCGCTCGACGGGATCGAAGACGGCACGACCGTCAGGCTCCCGGCGTACGCGCACCTACCCATGCTCGTGAACGAAAAGCGCGAGAAGATCTCGAAGAGGCGCGACGACGTGGCCGTCGAGTCCTACCGTGCTCAGGGCTACCTGCCGGGCGCATTCACCAACTATCTGGCGCTGCTCGGTTGGGGCCACCCGAAGGGGATCGAGATCTTCCACATCGCCGACGCAGTCCCCGAGTTCTCACTGGAAGAAGTCCATCACGCCCCCGCCTTCTTCGATCTGATGAAGCTGCGTCATGTGAACTCGGAGCACTTGAGGGGGTTGTCCGCCGAAGCGTTTGTCAAAACAGCGATGCCCTGGCTGATCGCGGAGGCGGAAGCGCTGGAGTCTCCCAACTTCGAGGCCGTCGCCCCGCACGGTAGGCCATTTCCCGCCGAGCATTTCGATCCGGAAGCGTTCCGGCGCATCGCGCCCCATGTCCAACAGAGAGTGTCGACGCTGTCGGAGGTCCCAGGAATGGTGGAGTTCCTGTTCTTCGAGCATCCCATCATCGAAGAGGACGCATGGCAGGCCGTGGAGAGCGACGACACGTCGAAAGCGATACTCGACGCGGCCATCGACGCGTACGAGAAATGCGAGTTCGATGTGGAAACACTCCATGCCGTGACCGGGGAGGTGGCAGCCTCGGTCGGCCGCAAGCTTGCAAAGGCGCAGGCGCCGATCCGGGTGGCGATCACCGGCAAGCGGGTGGGGCCACCTCTTTTCGAGTCGATGGCGATTCTCGGACGCGAAAAGGTGCTCGAACGGCTTCGCAGCGCACGGTTGCGGCTCGATCCGGCAGCCTGAAGGACATTCGACCCAACCGGAGTAGAAGATAGGAAGCATGGCAGCAGCTCCGGCGGCGGTGGCGGGCTTGCTCATTCTCCGCAAGGTGCTTCGACTCCTGATCAAGATAATCCTGATCGTCGTGGTCCTACTGGTCGTGTACTTCTCGATCACAACCGTCCAGGTCTGGCTGACGAGCCGGTTGTCCGAACCGCAGAAGAGCCAGGCGATCGTCATCATGGGATCCGCCCAGTACAACGGAGTGCCGTCACCCGACCTGCTCGCCAGGTTGCAGGAGGCCTATGCGCTCTACCTCCGGCACCTCGCGCCGATCGTGGTTGCGACAGGAGCGAAGGAGCCAGGCGACAACTTCACCGAAGCCGAGACCGAAGTGGCCTGGTTGGAGCGACACGGCGTGCCGCAAACAGCGGTCATCCCGGTGGGTGGTCGGACCACCTGGCAGAGCCTGTCGCTCGCCGCGGCGCAGCTCAAGAAGAGGGGATTGAACCAGGTCCTGATCGTGACCGACGGGTTCCACGAGGACCGTTGCCTCGCAATATCGTCAGGGTTCGGGTTGCAGGCGAAGCCCGTGCCCGCGCCGAATTCACCCATAACAGGTTGGTCGGCGTTTCCCTACTTCATGAAGGAGTCTGCGGCTGTGGCGATCGGGCGTGTGATCGGCTACTCCCATCTGGAGTGGCTGCACGACGTTGCGTGACGCCGGCCGGCCGATGACGGGCCCAGGAGCCGGCGCCGGGAGCTGTGTGGGATCCAGGAGGTACCTCGGGTCCGCTATCCGCTAGCCTCAGGCTCGCCCATTCGGGGGTGGTGTAATCGGCAACACGGCAGGTTCTGGCCCTGTTATTGGGGGTTCGAGTCCTCCCCCCCGAGCAAAGGAAGGTGTCGCGCGACATCCCGGACAGGTGTCGCGCGGCATCGTCGGCAAATTTGTCGTGTCATCCTCCGGACGCGAGGAGCGGTAGCTGCGGCAGGGTTGAGGAGATTCGTTATCGCGAACCGATTTTCGAATTCAACTGATCGAGGCGATCGCACAGTTCCTTGATGCCACCATCGGTGTGGATGTCGAGCCGGTCGAGAATCTCGACGGTGTCGTCGTACGTGTGCTGCGAGCGGATGTCGCTCGCTACGCTCTGCACGTTCTGACCGACCATGATTACGGAGAGCAGGACCAATTGCAGGAAGGTCTGCGCAATCCAAGCAATGATGCCTTCTCCTCCCGGCTTCAGCGCCGGCTTCAGGCCGAGGAATGCGATGATGGCGAACACGTACGCGCACCACATCGATCCGACGATGTTGGTCAGGAATACCGCGATCTTGGCGTTTAACCCGTCAGCCAGCTTCACTTCCGCGGCCAACCCGCGAAGGCTGATCGCTTGTTTGAAGTGGCGGCGTGTTTTCACGGGTTTATGGAGCGAAATGTCGGTCATGAACTCCTCCTTGTCGTCTTGCGAGGACTTGTCAGCTCACTTGAGCATGACATCCGACGGAATCCGGAAGTGAAATGGTTGATCGACACCCGGATCGGTGTCGGGGCGTCGCCGACAAGTTCGATCGCCGGTTAAGGCGCAGGTCGGGCGCTCGACAGCAGTGCAGCCAAGACGGGATCCGTCTGTACCCTCATAGCGCCTTCCGGTCGCCAGGTGGCGGCGATGTCGAGCGCAGCGAGGGACCTTGCTTCCACGATCGCGCGAACGGCATCAGCGACCTGCTGGAGGTGGGGTCCACCCGGAGCAGGAAACCGAAGACCGGCGAGATCAGCCGGATCGACGACGTCCACGTCTATGTGGACGAGCACAGGGCGTTCCGGTAGTCGGTCGGCATCGAAGTCCGAGAGGGACACGTGTCGCAGCTCTGAACCGGCGAGCGCCGTAGCTTCGGCGGGGTCTAGATCCCTCGCGTCGACGAGCGTGACGAGGTCCTCAGCGAGCGGAACGAGCCCCAGGCCCTCGGGCAGCGTCAGGTCGCCCCGACCGACGATCTTCGCCAACGGCAGGCCTCCGAGGTAGCCCGAGGTCGTGGTCTGTTCGGTGTGGAAGTCACCGTGCGCGTCGAACCAGACAAGGCACGGCGAGATACCTCTTCGCTGAAGTCCGGCCAGCACGGCGATCGATGCGACGCAGTCGCCCGTCAAGACGATTGTAGGGCCAGCGTCGTGCGCCACCTCGTCTTCCAATCGAGAATAGACACCGATCAAGTCGTGCCATGGATCGCCCGTTGTGCCCAGCGCTCCTCGGACCAGGGTCGCGTCAGGAGGAAGGGTGACGTTCATGCCGTCCCCCAACGAATCGCTCAGATGCCACGGCAAGATCAGCACGCAGCCGAGATCCTAGATAACCGGCGCCTTACCGCCTTTGCAGTACCGCGCGATCGCGCATGCATGGGTTCAGCGGACCCGTCCAAACACCGATACCTCAGACGATGACTCGCCGCCAGGGGTGAAGCAGCAACACGAATCCGACGTTCATGGCCCGTCGTTTCGCGATCGGCTCGAAGATTGCTAACACCACCTGAAGACGGATGGCACATGATGCAGTTCGACGGGCACCTGGGCCCTCGGATCATGTGACCCGTCTAGCGGCTCTGGCTCAGTGGAGGGGAGGCCGATTTGGCCCTCGGTCGTCCTCTCCTCCATTGAGAACACAGACAGGCTTTGGACGGCGCATCACAGGCTGTGGGACAACCATCGGTGACACCCTGCGCAGTGGGGTGGGGCGGTCGGGTCCGGTATCATCGGCCTTCGGCTGATGCCGGGCCCCATCGTCTAGCGGCCTAGGACACCACCCTCTCAAGGTGGAGACACGGGTTCGAACCCCGTTGGGGCTGCTTATTCGTTTGGCCTGGTGAGGGCTATTTCTGAGGTTCACTCCAACAGTGGAGAACCGAGGCGATTTCGTCGCCGCGCGCGCCACGTGCGCGACGATCATGCAAGTTTGTGCGAGCCAGGCCGATACGACCGGGATCTACGTTCTGTTCCGATGGGTGGAAGAGGTCCCTTCGGGTCTCTGCGACAACTGGCGTCGGGGCATTGGCAGGCGAGCTACTGGTGGGACGGAATCCGCCATGTCGCTCCGCGGACCTTCAGCAACAAGGGCCCTGCGGCGACCTGGTTGGCGACGGTCGAAGCAGACCTGGCCAGAGGAATCTGGATCGACCCTCGAGCCGGACAGGTCAGGTTCGACCGGTACAGCGAGAACTGGCTCCAGCTGCGCACCGACTTGCGCCCGCGAACCCGTGAGCTCTACACGTCGCTGCGGAAGCTCCACCTGTTACCTCAGCTCGGGGGTCTCGAGCTCTCTAGGATCACGCCAAGCGTCGTACGGGCCTGGTACTTGGATCTGACTGCTGACACCGGTCCCGGCCACGCAACCGCAGCAAGGTGCTACCGGCTTCTTCGTGCCATTCTCAACACCGCTTTGACCGATGAGCTCTTGGTCAAGAATCCGTGTCGGGTGCGCGGTGCGGGCGCTGACCGGTCGCCTGAGCGCCCGATCGCCTCGGTCGCCGAGGTGTACGCCCTCGCAGATGCCATTGCTCCTCGCTTCCGGACGGCTGTCTTGCTTGCATCGTTCTGCTCTCTGCGGCGCGGAGAGATCCTCGGCCTGCAGCGAGGTGACGTCGACTTGCTTCATTCCACGGTGTCGGTTCGGCGCGCCGTGGCGAGCCTGGCAAATGGCACTCTCTACATCGGGGATCCCAAGACGGCCGCCGGTCGGCGGACCGTCGCCATCCCACGAGTGATAGCCGGCTCCCTCGAAGCGCATCTGGACACTTTCGTCGCTGACTCCACCGACGCCCCCGTGTTCACCGGAGAGAAGGGCGGACTGCTCCGGCCGCACGTTCTCCAGGCTGCCTGGGACAAGGCCCGTCACACGACCGGCCTCGCGCACCTGCATTTCCATGACCTTCGCCACAGCGGGAACACCTGGGCTGCGGCCACAGGCGCCAGCACGGCCGAGCTCATGGCGCGCATGGGCCACGCCAGCGCAGCCGCCGCTCTGCGCTACCAGCACGCCACGGCCGATCGGGACAGGGCGATTGCCGAGGCACTGAGATCCCTGGGCGATCAAGCGCTCGCTTCTGTGACGAGGCTGGTTCCGGCTGAGCGTCGCAGCTCCTGACGCCCTCATGCCGCGGGTCAGCAGCTTCTACGGCATCGTCATCTACATGTACTTCGACGAGATCCGGCACGAAGGACGACCACACTTCCACGCCGTTTACAGAGGCCGAGAAGCTTCGATCGACATCCGGGATCTGTCCGTGTTGGCAGGAGCCCTCCTACCGAGGGCTTTTCGGATGGTGAGTGAATGGGCGGGAGTCCACCGCCTGGAATTGATCGAAGACTGGGAACGAGCTCGACGAGGTCAGAAACTTATTTCGATTTCCCCGCTTCCATGACCTCGGCGCCGGAATATTATGGAGGGATGCGGCTGACTCCCCGGCTGAAGAGAGCTGAGGTACTCCACGATCATGTGGTGCGCGTCTCATACGCGGGCGGTCTGACCGCCGAGGTCGACCTCGGTTACGTGCTCGAGCTCGGGCCTGTCTTCGAGCCGCTTAGGGATCCGGCGTTTTTCCGCCAGCTGAAGGCGAGTCGCGAAGCCAACACCATCACATGGCCGAACGGCGCGGACCTAGCGCCGGAGACTCTCTACGCCGCGGCGCAGGAGGCTGCGCGTACGATCATTCGCTAAACATCGGTGTCTGTTCGTCTCTCGATCAGGGCCGCAACACCGAACGAAGCAGCAGTCAAGGCCGGCCGATAGGCCGCCCTAGGGCTTGGCCTTGACGGCTGCGGCGTGAATGGGAGTAGACGCATAATGGGCCACGGCCGGGTGCTGGCCAGCTGGCCTGACTGCCGCTCTGCACTTGATTTGTGCGGAGGTCCGAACCCTGTATCAGAGGTCCTCCGAAATACACGGTCTCCCCCGGGACGGATCTCTACTGGAAGAGACGCGTAATAAAGAATCCACGTAATCCATCTCACGGTCCCCTAAGACGGCCGATGTGAGAGCCACGTAGTGTCCTTAGTCCGTGCCCCGTGGGGGCACTGCTCGAGGTTGAGGCCGTGTAGCCGCTCGCTTCCTCCAAAGCGCCGCCGGAATCGCGTCCAGCAATCGCTTCCAGTATCTAAAGAGGGGGTGACGGGATCGAATCCGCGTTCTCAGGTTGGGAACCTGCTTCGTGGCCATACCGAGACCAGGCAGAACTTGTGGACGGCCTGCTAGATCGATATTTCTGTCGTCCAAGAGTCGGCACAGTTGCGCACGGTTCGATGGAAGTGGCACGTGTGTGGCACGGATTGCTCTCGGGCTTCTTAGCTTGCCACGATCGACAAATGGCGGACGCTTGAGGTTCGAGCGGGCAAGCGCACGCTCAAGGTGACGATACGTAGATGGGCTTCCAATCTGAACCACTGTTGGTCGTATGGAACACGATATTGGTCTGTCTCATGCTCGAATCTGTTCCGGTGTCTACGACGGCATCGAACCATCCATCTGTCGGCGAGTCGTAAGTGATACCAAAGAACGACGGGTAGAAGGGGCGTCCGACCGCGATCGACGAGTCGGGTGGACCGGCGCCACCTTGTGATATCGGGACTCTCCCCCCGAGAAATCCCTCAAGGTTGTCCGAGACGAAATGGGCCCCATCGGCTGATTGAACAATCGCAGCGGTCGCGTTGCTTTCGGAGGAGACCATCGCTTCCACTGGCTCGGATGCGCCTGAGGACATGATTATCCCGCTTGAGAAGGCACTGCCCCACTTTGATTGTGACAGTGCCGGTAGATCAAGCCCCTTTCCGAAGATGCTCCCGGTCGTTACCCAGCTGACTCCATGATCACCAGAACGGACCACCCATCCGAGAGCGATTCCCCCCTGAGGCCCTTGAATCTCTGTGTACGTCTCTTCCCACACCGCTCCTGTCGTCGCACAATCGAGGGTGGACAAACCCTGATACGAAGCTGGTACACGCGAGCTGAACACCCTTGCCCAGCTCTTTGGGTTTGCCGGATCGGTCGAACGGAGGATGTCTCCCCTGCTGTCGTCCAGCACAACAGCGGGCCCTGAGATACACAGGTTCGCAGCACCACCGATGTAGTTGGAACCGAGAATTGGTATCGAGCTTTGGCCTTGATCTATCCAGGTTTCGCCGCCGTCTGAAGTCGTGGCAATGTCCCCATTCACCGTCAATCCGACACCCTCAGACGTGCTCTCGAATGCAACCCGAACGAGCGCAGTTCCCTTCGGCTCGCCGGCTCGCCTCCAGAGCAGCCCTCCGTCGTCGCTCGAGTACAGCCCATCGGCGCCTTCTACCCAGACGTGTTGGGTCCCAAAGCTGTCGATCCCCCACACGTACGGAGTTAGGCGGAGGGTGGTCGTCCACTGGCTTCCACCGTTGTCGGTGACCATCACCGACCACCGGCCTATCTGCTCACCAGCGACCATTGTGTCGCCAGTGGTTTCGTATTGAGCTGAAGACGGTGGCGACAACGGCTCCGCGAGCCAACCGACGGTCGGACTCGCGAATGAGATCGGCCCCGTCGGAATTACGTTTGTCTCGAGATACCGAAAAGACGCACCGACAGATGCAGGCTTGCTAGGCGGAACTGACGTCTTGGGATGTCCCGGCGCTTTCGGAGCAGGTAACGCCCCAGGCTTGGAGATGGGCGGGTGACCGTGGCCCCCCGCGAACGTGCCTTCGGCGGCGAATCCGGCCAACGTACTCAACAGGATTGTCACAACTGCGAAGGCCGTCCAACGCCTACGCCTCCGTCGCCTTGCCTCTCTGAACAAAGCTTCGCAGACGTGGTTCTCTGATGACTCCGGAGTCGCCCGGGTGATGATCATGACAGTCGCTAACGCCTGAGGCTCTCGATGAGAGCGACTATTTCGTTGTGCGCGTAGCCCTGTCGCTTGGCAAACTCGAGCATCTCCTTCGCTCGCCGGACAACGGCACTCTTTTGTGGAGTCCCAGCGACGGTGATCCCCCTTCCTCGGCTGAACTCGAGGAGGCCTTCATCTCTCAGGGAATGCAGCGCTCGAAGAACCGTGTTCTTGTTCACGCCGATCACGGCGGCCATGTCCTTGGCCAACGGAAGGCGCTCGCCAGGCGAAGCTTCTCCGTCGGCAATAGCCCGGCGGATCTGTGCCGCCACCTGCTCGTGGAAAGTTCCCGGCTCGGAGCGGTCGATCTGACCGGGGAACATGGTACTAATCGTACTAGGTTCATCTTGGCTGGGACAATTGAGAATGTCAACCCCATTTGGCCTGGCAATCTGATTTGGCCCCGCCCAATAGCCCTGGTCGTGCACCGCATGGTTGGACCCGCGCCGAGATTCCAGAGGCTCTAGGGCATCTGAGAGGCCCGCGTATTGTGCGGGTGTGGCACAACAACCCGTCTTCCAGCTCCGCATCCGCCTCGAGGACATCGACCCGCCGGTGTGGCGGCGGATCCTCGTTCCAGGTGGTGCGAAGCTGTCGAGGCTCCACGACATCTTCCAGGCCGCCATGGGCTGGACGAACTCGCACCTGCACAGCTTCACGATCGGCGACCAGCTCTATGGGATGCAATTCGACGACTACCCAGAAGGCGAGCTCGACGAGACCGAGCACACGGTCTATGTCGCCTTAAGAGGCGGTCTGCGTCGCTTCGTCTATGAATACGATTTCGGCGACTCGTGGACCCACGAGGTGGTAATCGAAGACGTCACCTGGTCGCCTTACGTGCTCAAGCACGGGGTGTGCCTAGACGGCCAGGGTGCGTGTCCGCCCGAGGACGTGGGCGGCACCTCGGGCTATGAACAGTTCCTAGAGGCATTGAAAGACCCGCTGCACGAGGAGCACGACAACTACCTGGTGTGGGTGGGATACAAGTTCGACCCAGACGCGTTCAATGTGGCGGCTGCGAACGCGGCACTGCAGCGGGTTCGTTGATCAGGAGCTCTTTCCCCGGCGAGTCGTGCGCAGGCGAACGCTCTCGGTCCCCGTCTCGCGATCTTCAGTAAAGAAGATCCTCACACACCGACACTCGCACGACCCTCGTCCGCCGACCAGGAGCAACACGGTGCCACGGCACCTTGAATTCGTAACAACTATCCGACCGTACGCGGATGCCCTGCCTGCACAGCTAAGGCGACGTCCGCTGCCGTAGGCAGAAGGGCGTCGCCTGTGAGGCACTGGAACACGAGATTCCCTGCAGCACCCGTTTCCTACTGTCCCAACGATGGGACGGGCCAGTCGGACCAAACGTGAAAGGCGTGAAGCTCGATCGAGAGTTGCTGCCAAGTCAGATGCCATCTCCGTCACCAGTGAGGTCCATGTGGAAACGGCAGTCGAGAACGTCCGGACTGAACCGGATGTTGGCTGGGGTGGACGCAGGATCGGAGCGTGGCGGCCTCGGCTCTACGAAACCGGAGCGAAACGCCAGTCGGCCTACAGAGCCCGCAAGCGTCTCAGGTTGACCAGCTCCGTCCGTGACGACATGACATCAAGGCGCCGATAGGCGGGACGCCAGTGGTCGACGACACGGTCGTGCGCGATCCGTGCGCGTAGCAACGCGCAAATGCGGTCGTCAGCGGACAACCACGGACAAGGAAAAATGGCCACAGCCAGGGCAATTGCACATATCCCCAGCTCACGAAAACATGCACGAGCACCCTCTCAAGGTGGAGACACGGGTTCGAACCCCGTTGGGGCTGCTCCAGGTCACAGGTGTTTTCGGGGTCTCCTTCGGCCACTTCGGATGCGTCCATCGCGCGTCCATCGCGCGGGACAAGCAAGCCCGGGCTGAGCTGTCGTTCGGGCAGCAAGGGCGTCCGCGATAGCACGGTCTTGTTCGGGGGCCGCGTGCTGATTACCGCAGGGAGGCAGGCGGGTCGCTGTGGCCACCGCGGCATCAAGTTTGCCGTGCTCGCCCCACTGTCGGCTGCCCAGGTGAGTCCTGCATGCCGGAGGTCATGCAAACGAAGGTGGCGCAGACCGGTCGCCTCGCGGGCCTTATTCCACACTCGGTCGAGGCTGCGATGGTGTCGAGGTCGTGACGGACGCAACAGGTGAACCACTCGCGTAGGTCACGGGAGTATGCAGCTCTGGTGTGGCCCTCGTAGGCGAGCAGGAAGGCTGTCGCGAGGTCATCGGAGCGCCAGGAGGCGGGCTTCATGACCGAGAGTCAAAAGCCACCAGGGTCAAGGTTCCCGAGAGAGGCACCATGAAAGAGGGCGATGGAGAGGATCACCAGGGCGCACACGACGATGGAGAGTGAGAGGTTGAGGATTAACGCCCGACGCTTGGGTGGGATGGACAACCCCGAGACTGCAATGCACTCGCGTCGGTACGTCACCAAACCGACGGCACCGAGGACGGCGCTGAACGGTAGAAGGAGAAGGAGCGGCAGAACCACAAGAGACTCTGTCCAGAACCAATACACGATCAGGGATACGGCGTTAGTGGCGAGCGTGAATACGCCGATCCCCATGGTCCAGACCACAACTGGGCGAAGACCACTCATACTGACGTCATCGGCGTTGTGCCGATGGGTCTGGAATCGGCCCTTGCAAATGGACCTCTAGCGAACGTATGTTCGGGGCCGTGGATCGCCTTCATGAGCTAGAGAGGATGCGCCGCTCCATCGCGATGCTCCAGCCCGGCAGCAAGGCCCTGTCCCGCGAGGACGCCATGATTCGCGCCCTTGTCACAATTTTCGTTCCGTACGGCGCCGGAACCTAGGGCCGAAGGTCCCGATTTTGGAGAGCAAGGCGCACCGAGATCCTCACCTTTGAAGGATTGTTGCTGGGTTCACGGACCAAGCAGGTCCCATCGGTTACCCCAAGGGTCACGGAATACGGCGACTCGACCATAGGACTCCGTTCGGGGCTGCCCCACGAATGCGACGCCCGCTGATCTCATGGACTCGTATGTCCGATCGAAGTTCTCAACCCGGAGAAAGAAGGCGACCCGCCCTCCGGTTTGGTTGCCGACAGCGCCGATCTGTCGATCGTCGTCGGCACGAGCAAGCAATAGTCCCGTCTGGCCGTCCGGAGGGCGAACAACCACCCATCGCTTAGCTCGTCGGTCGTTGGTTGTGGCCGGAGCGTCCTCGATCAGGACGAAGCCGAGACTGTCGACGAAGAACGAAATGGCGACGTCGTAGTCATGCACCACGAGTGTCGCCAGTTCGATCTTCACCTCGCCTGGCCCACCTTGGCGCTCGCTGAAGCGGCGCCTCCGGCATCGGGATTGCAGTCGTCCCGGTAGTTTCGACCACTCATCTTTTGATCGAAGAGGTCATTGTCCCTCGACAGAGCCGGCACTGAATGCCTGACTCGCTAACTCGCGACTCAGATACTGGGCGTCGCCCGGCAGACTACCGGCACTCAGAAGATGCTCCGCGGCTCGAACGAGTGCGCCGTATGCGATTCCGCGAATGAGCTGCCGATCGAAATGCGGCGCACGCCGGCGTCGGCGAGTTGCGCCTTGGAGGGACCGCCCGGCATCAGAAGAACATTGACGGGGCCACCCACCTCGTTGACGATGCGTGCGATCGCGGACAAATCGGTCAAGCCGGGTGCATAGACGACCGCCGCTCCGGCTTCGCGGTACGCGGCGAGCCGACTGATCGTGTCGTCAAGGTCGTCCCTGCCTCGTAGGTGGTTTTCCGCCCGAGCAGTGAGCACGAGACCGTGTCGATCCGCGGCGACTGCCGCCGCCGTCACTCGCGAGACCGCCACGCTCAACTCATCTATCTGGTGAGCCACCGGATCCCAATCCTCTATAGAACAGCCGGCCGCCCCTGCTTCGGCCAGCATCTGGACCGTCTCTCCCACCCCGCCTGGCTCCTGTGGAAAGCACTGCTCGGAATCGACGTTCACCGGAAGCTCGGTGACACTGCATATCGCCCGGGCGTGCTCCACGAGCTCAGGACGGCTGGTGGTCATGTCCTGTCTTCCCATTGAAGCTGCGAAGCCGCCGCTTGTCGTTGCCAGGGCTTCGAATCCAACGGCCGTGAGCAGTCGACATGAGCCGACGTCATGTGGATTCGGCATCAAGAAGGACCCACCTGCATGAAGGGTGCGGAAGCGAGCTCGTTTTCGATCGTTGTCCATTCTGCCGATCATGAGGGGTATGAAGTACCGGCACAAGCGACTTTCAGACGTCAATGTCTGTCATCCGGGCGGCGGAGTCGGCAGAGACCGCTTGGGGAGCCGACGCCGGTGATCCTGGGCGGCTTCGGGGTGTGTCTTCGACGAGACCGACCCCGGACAGGGCGCTCGCGGCCACCCTGGCCCGGTGGGAGCTCCCTCGGCGCGCTCGCGGATGTTCCATGATCCACCCAGGTCAGAGAGCCGTGCGGGTCTTGGCTCGGTGGCGCCGCAGTCGGCGGTGCTCCCTGACACGAGCGTCAGGTATTCGGATAACCTTGTGCCATGGCACTACCCAAGATCATCAGTGTGGACGACCATGTCGTCGAGCCGCCTCACGTATGGCAGACCTGGTTGCCGGAGAAGTACCGGGAACGGGGCCCGCATGTCGAACGCAAGAAGTGGGGGAGCTTCAAGCACCTCTCCGGAGCCAAGTACGACATGCACGAAGACCCGGACGGCGACTGGGGCGATGCGTGGTACTACGACGGCGAGCTGATCTATGTGCAGAAGAAGTTCGTCGCCATCCCGCGAGCGTCGACCACTCTCGATGAGTACGGCAACATCGTGTTCGACCGCGCGCAGATGACTATGACGGCCACCACCTACGACGAGATGCGCAAAGGGTGTTGGGACCGCGAAGAACGTGTGAAGGACCTGACACTCAACTACACCGATGGGTCCCTGCCGTTCCCGACCTTCCCACGCTTTTGCGGACAGACCTTCCACGAAGGAAAGGACAAGGAGCTCGGGTTGGCATGCGTCAGGGCCAACAACGACTGGATGGTAGAGGAGTGGTGTGAGCCCTCCGGTGGCGTCAACATCCCTCTTTGCATCATCCCGCTCTGGGACGCTCAGCTCGCCGCCGCCGAGACGAAGCGCAACGCTGAGCGAGGGTGCAGGGCGATCGCATTCAGCGAGATGCCGACCCGGCTGAAGCTGCCGAGCATCAACACCGATTACTGGGACCCACTGTGGCAGGTCTGCAACGACTACGGGGTGACGGTATGTATGCATGTGGGATCGAGCAGCTCGAACCCCGTTGCTTCACCCGACTCCAACGCAGCCGTAGGTGTCGCTCTCGGGTTCAACAACGCCATCGCTTCGCTGGCGGACTGGCTCTTCTCCGGCAATCTGCTGAAGTTTCCCAAGTTGAAGCTCGCCTACTCGGAAGGCCAGATCGGATGGATCCCATACATCCTCGAGCGCTCCGACACTGTCTGGGAACAGCACGACGCTTGGACCAATGCCAAGGAGCGAATCCCGGTTCCGCCTTCGACGCAGTATTACGGCCGGATCTTCGGGTGCTTCACCGCTGATCGCCATGGACTGCGTTCGCTCGAAGAGGTGGGTGAGGACAACATATGTTTCGAGACCGATTATCCACACACCGATACGACGTGGCCCCACTCAGAGGCCTACATAGAGAAGCTGTGCGCCGGGCTCGACGATGACGTCGCTTACAAGATCTTGAGAGGCAACGCGATCAAGATGTTGGAGCTCGACCGGGTCTGAATCCCGTCAGGCAGCGCCCCTTTTGGGGACGCTAACTCGCGGGGCCGAACGCCCTGAGATTTATCAGCCACGCGTATACGACGTAGCTCCCCGATCGAAGCGCGGTGGCGCGCATCAGAACAGGGTGGAAACGACCGAGCGCCTGCAGCTCCGGCTGCGGGTCGATGTGGTCCATGTCGAGCAACAGCAGCTCTGCAGGTCGCCGGTTTTCGAGCTTGAGCAGGGCGTTATGCGAGATATCTGGCGGTGACGTGGGCAGCTGATTGAATCCGGAGTGGTAGATGCCGATCATGCTTACGAGCTCTCCGATCTGTGGAAAGGGAATCCAAGTCACCAGCTGTTCGTTCTTGTAGGTCGCGTTTCCGACGAAGCCTGGGAGCTCGGCTGCGACCCGGTAGATGTCGACCACGCTGTCGCCATTGGTTCCGAGAGCTGTCGAGTATTCGGGCGTAGGGTCCAGTCCGGTGTCCAGGTACGGATCCGGTTGGAGTGGTGCGGCCGTCAGGTAGAGCGCACACCCTGCGACTGCAACGATCCCGAGCGCAACTCGCCACATAGCGGTCGATTTCTTCTTCGAAGACAGACCGACTCGGGAGATGAAACCTCCGGCGACGAGGACGACTGCGAGGGCTCCTCCGAATGTTCCCCAGGTGTAAGTCGGTTCCCTCGGAGCAGCTTCGTAGATCAGGGGCACGGCCAGTACCAGCACGACGGGCAGCCATTTGAGGGCACGGGGCACGTCGAAGAATGGCCGGGCGGCTTCGGCAAGGGTGATGCTGAGAGTGATGCACACCGACGCCCAAAGGGTTGACGAGAAGTAGTGCTGCTCCAACGTCTGGACAGTGCCGAAGAACTGCAACCATGCGAACACCAGGACCTGTGCGGCGCAGACCGTCCCGATCAGCAGTTGGGCCGTCGGGATCGATCGCAGTCGACGGTAGAACACGACAATCCATGCGCCGACTGCCGCCGGAGGCACGAGAAGGTACGGAAGGAACACGACCCAGTGCCATCCCGTCGTGTGCCAGATAGCTTCTTGCGCCGGTGTGTCGAGGTACCGGTACGCGTTCCAGGTCGTCGAAATGAAATTGAACTGCCCGAACTCGATTCCGGACGCCACTGCAAGAGCAAGGGTGACGACCACGCCGACCGCCGCCATGAGGGCCAGGTCCGGGGCGAGGTGACGGCGGTCCCTGACGCCGCGCAGGATCACGTACACGACGAGACATGCGGCGACCAGGGGAACGGCCACCAGGTGAGACCAGATTGCCAAGGTGAACAGGGCCGATGCGATCAGCGGCCAAAACAGGCGGCCGCGCTTCGCGCTTGGCATGGCCAGACAAGCGAGGCCTCCGATCATGTAGGAGACCACGGCAGAGTCCGGATAATCGGTTCCCCACGCCGTCAACACGACCGGGCAGCTGAGGATGACGAGGATCCCGATGACTCCGGCGGCCCGGCAATAGAGCCGTCGCAGCAACAGGTAGACGGGCACCACAGCTATGAGCGCGAAGACGTAACGGGTTACGAAGAATCCGGGCACCGCGCCGAAGATCAGGTAATCGATACGCGCCGGTACCAGAAAGCCGACCCGGCCACTCTCGCGAAATCGAGCGGTCGCCTCATAAGCCTTGGAGTAACGAAGGAACACATCACGTGGATCAATGATGTAGATGGTGTGCATCGACGGGTCCGGGATCCTCGCCGGCGCCATGGCGCGGACTCGGAGCACGAAGAATGTGAGCACAGGTGATACGACAACGGCTGCGACTTCGGTCAGTGCAGGCCAGATGCGCCGTGTCCGGGACGGCTCCCGGGTCACCTCGTCAGCAAGGTCTGGGACGTCCGGCGCCGCAACTGTTCCAGCCATGTCAAGACGGAAGACTAATTGAAAGGGCTAGTTGAAATGGGGCGTCCATACCCGTTTGGAAGGCTCGGCGGATGACCCGCCGGCCGTGGGGCGGTCCTCACTAACCTGGTCGGAAGACCAGTCACACGATGCGTGTGGTGTGGTCGCCCCAGTAGCGGTCCCTCAGAACCCTCTTGTAAAGCTTCCCAGTGGGAAGGCGCGGAAGCTCGTCTACGAAGTCGACCGTGCGAGGGCACTTGAAGTGGGCCAGATGCTGACGGCAGAAGGCGATGAGCTCCTGTTCGAGATCGCTTCCCTGGTCTGTCCCGGCAGCCGGCTGAACGACAGCCTTTACGACCTCGCCGAGGTCCTCGTCGGGCACTCCGATGACAGCTGCATCCATGACCTTGGGGTGGGTGACGAGCAGGTTCTCCGCCTCCTGGGGATAGATGTTCACGCCACCGGAGATGATCATGTGTGACTTGCGGTCGGTGAGGTACAAGTAACCCTCTTCATCCAGGTAACCGACGTCACCGACCGTGCTTGTGTCACCTAGGGCGTTGCGGGATTCGGCGGTCCTTGCGGCGTCATTGAAGTACTCGAAATTGGTGGCTCCGCGGAACCACACTGTCCCGGTATTACCGACCGGGCACTGTTCGCCGTCGTCGTCCAGAATCAGGATCTCGCCGAGGAGAGCCCGTCCGACGGTTCCCTTGTGCGCCAGCCAGTCTCGAGAGTCGCAGAAAGTGAACCCGTTGCCTTCAGTTGCCGCGTAGTACTCGAGAAGTATGGGGCCGAACCAATCGATCATCCTCTCTTTGACAGAGATCGGGCAGGGAGCCGCTGCATGAATAACGGCCTCCAACGACGAGATGTCTGAGCCGTGTCGGATCTCCTCGGGCAACTTCAGCAGGCGGGTGAACATCGTCGGCACAACCTGGGAGTGCGTGACCTGGTAGCGGCTCACCAGTTCGAGGAAGCTGGCCGGATCGAAATGCTCCATCACGATCGTGGTGGCACCGAGTCGCAGGGAGAGTGCCACACTGGCGTGCGGCGCCGAGTGATAGAGCGGTGCCGGAGACAGATAGATCATTTTCGGACGGAACTGCCAAATCGTCTTGAGACCTTCTGAGAGCGGCATGCTGTCTCGCGGGTGGGCATCAGGCAAGGGGCGGAAGATCCCCTTCGGCCTGCCTGTGGTGCCGGAGGAATAGAGCATCGCCATGCCCAGCTGTTCGTTCGGAATTACGTCCGAGCTGTACGAGGAGACGGCCTCGTCCCAAGTTTCGAACGGGCTTCCTGTCGGCCCGGCCGTCCCGACCACCAACCATCGCTCCACTCTCGGGCACAGATCCGGCAGATCGGCTACGACCTGACCCTTCGATGAGGACGAAACCACTACCCGTGCTTCGGAGTCGTTGACGATGTATGCGACTTCCTCGGCGGACAAGTAGGAGTTGACGCATGTGTAGTAGAGGCCCGAGCGTTCCGCGCCGCCTTCGCAGATGAGCATCCGGGGGTCGTTCTCCATGAAGATCGCGATGTGGTCACCCCGTTGCAAGCCGGTGTCGCGCAGCAGATGAGCAAACTGATTTGCGGAAGACTCATATTGCGAGAAGGTGACCACCTCGCCGCTCGAGGCCATGACGATGGCGGGTTTGTGGGGGTGATCATGAGCGTGCCAGGCCGCGTACACAGCCGTACGGTACCCGCCGAGCTCGAGCGCTGCCGTAGCAGGGGATCGAGAACCGCGATGAATTACCCCTGATATCAGCTCGTCCAGCTGCGAAGCTGATCGATCAACCTGACGGGGTCGGGGCTCACCGGCAGGACGTTCAGGATGGTCACTCCAGCTGCTTCGAACGCAGCTATCCGGTCCTTCACATACCCCTCCGGGCCGCATATCGACGTCAGCTCGAGCAACTCCTCTGGCACTTCGCGAGCGGCTTCTTCCTTACGTCCCTCCAGGTATAGATCCTGGATCCGCTCTGCCTGGCGCTCGAACCCGTAGCGGCAAGCGAGAGCGTTGTAGAAGTTCCTTCCCCTGGCACCCATCCCGCCGATGTACAGGGCCAGCAAAGGACGGGCGAAGTCGCGGATAGCGCTCGCCTGCTCGAAATCCTCTGTTATCGCGATCAACCCTCCGGCGCAGATGTCGAGCACGCCGAGCGAAGGGTCGCGGAGCGCATTTCCGCGCGCGAGAGATGGTCCGAAGACTTCTTTGGCCCTTTCGGGGATGAAGAACAGAGGAAGCCATCCGTCGGCAAGCTCTGCCGCCAGAGCCACGTTCTTCTCGCCCAAGGCCGCAATGTGTATCGGAATCCGGTCACGGAACGGCTTCGCGATCAATTTGAGCGGCTTGCCTAGACCGGTGCCTTCGGTCTCAGGGAGGGGCAAGGGGTAGAGAGGGCCCGGGTGCATGAGGGGTCCCTCACGCCTCCAAATCTGCCGGCAAATGTCGATGATCTCGCGCGTGCGAGCAAGCGGCTTGTCGTAACGGACTCCGTGAAAACCTTCGATCACCTGAGGTCCGGAAGCCCCGAGGCCGAGCACGCATCGACCCTTCGACAACGCATCGATGCCGGCGGCCGTCATTGCGAGCAGTGCCGGAGTCCTGCTGTATACGGGCAGGATGCCCGAGCCGATCTCGATGCGCTCGGTCTGTCCGGCCAGATATCCCATCAGGCTGACTGCGTCGAAGCCGTAAGCCTCCGCCACCCACACAAGGTCGAGCCCCGCGCTCTCGAAGTCCTTGACCTTTTTGACAGATTCGAGGAAGCCTCCGCTGTAATCAAGCGTCGTCGACAACTTCATGCGGATCTCCCCTTGCGTACGGTCAAGGCCAATGTGCCTGGAGCCGGAAAAAAGTATACTTTTGGGTCCACATCTCCACACTCCGTCTCAAAGCCCGTTCGAGGAGGACTCCGTGAGTGCCACAGTGCCGCTGGTCGACTATCTGGTCCTCGGCGACCAGCCTCACCTCACGGCTCACGAGTGTGCTTCGTGCCGCGCGCGGTTCTTCGATCGTCGCAACGCCTGTGCGTCATGTGGTGCCCTGGAGTTCGAGACCGTGGACGTCCCGACCGAGGGAGAGCTCACCGCCTTCACGATCGTCGCATTCGCGGCTCCGGGGGTTCCGGTCCCGTTCGTTGCCGGCGTGATCGACTGCCAGGGCACCGCCGTGCGAGCGAACATCGTGAACATCGAACCCTCTGCGGAGAACGTCCAATTGGGCATGAAGGTCCGTTTGACGACATTTCCCTTGGGAACCGATAACCAGGGAGTAGAGGCCATCGGATTCGGTTTCGAACCGATCGACGGGAGGGATCAGTCATGAGCGAACCGGTATGGATCCTCGGCATCCACATGACCAAGTTCGGCAAACACCCGGAGAAGGACACTGTCGACCTGGCAGCCGAGGCGGCCCTTGGTGCGCTGAGCGACGGAGGCGTCTCCATGAACGACATGGGCGTGCTCGCCGCCGGCAACCTGATGGGTCAGTCGCTCGGCATCGGTCAGGCTTTGCAGAAGCAGATCGGACAGACCGGAATACCTGTCTACAACGTGGCAAACGCCTGCGCTACCGGTGCAACGGCGCTACGCACTGCGATCATGGCGGTCAAGGCAGGTGAATGTGATTTCGGGATGGCGGTGGGCGTCGAAAAACTGGCAGGAGCCGGACTCCTCGCGGGGGGTTCGCGCAGCGACGACGGTGAAGCCTGGACTCCTCGTGGTCGCTACGGTGCGGTGGCTCCGCTCGACGGGCGCGTCGGCACCGAGACGATGCCAGGAGTCTTCGCTCAGATCGGGATGGAGTACGGGCACCGCTACGGGGGGACGAGCTTCGAGCTTTTCGCTCGTATCAGCGAGAAGAATCACTCTCATTCCACGCTCAACCCGCTTGCGGCATATACGAAGAAGATGTCGTTGGAGCAGATCATGGGTGACGTCATGATCGCCTTCCCGAACACCCGTCCGATGTGCTCAGCCAATTGCGACGGGGCGGCTGCCGCGGTGGTGGTGAGCGATGCCAAGCTCAAGACCCTGGATCCCGATCAACGCCGTCGGGCGGTAAAGGTGTCGGCGTCCGTGTTGACCACCGATCCTTGGGAGCCGGCCTGCCAAGTGCTTCCCGACGTGAACACCTTGACCCGCAACGCCGCCGTGCAGGCGTACGAGTCTGCGGGGGTCGGGCCCGAGGATCTCAACCTGGTAGAGCTTCACGACTGCTTCGCGACAGCCGAGCTCGTCCACTACGACAACCTGATGCTCTGCGAACCGGGGGGTGCGGTCGACTTCTTCAACTCGGGCGCGACATGGCGGACCGGAAGTACCCCTGTGAACGTGTCGGGCGGCCTCGAGTCAAAAGGGCACCCGATCGCGGCTACAGGTATCGCGAACATCTGGGAGATCTGCCACCACCTGCGCGGCGAAGCGGGCGATCGACAAATCGCAGATGCCAAGGTGGGACTTGCGCACGTCATCGGATTGGGATCCGCGTGCGGAGTGCACATCCTCGAAAGGGCCGCCTGAGCGTCTACCGCCGGATCCGCTCGTGAAATGACAGAGCGCAACGGGTCGGTCTGAGCCGTCGCCAGCGGCCTACGCCAAGCTGCCTCCGGAGATCGCTGCGGCAAGATGCACTCTTCCGAGGGAACCGAAATAGCGCGGCGTCACCAAAGGCGAACGCGCCGCCATCGGCTCCGACCAGCCAGTAGCCCCCGCTGTCGGGCGAGATGATCCCGACTATGGGTTTCGCGGGCTTGATGCCGAGGCCTGGAAGCGACCCATAGCTGTGGGCGTCGCCGAATGCGAACGTGCCGCCGTCGGCCCCTACGAGCCAGTAACCCTTACCGTCCGAGGTGGGGGCGATCCCCACTATCGGCTCGGCAGGCTTTATACCCCGACCGGGGAGCGACCCGTAGTTATCGGCGTCACCGAATGCGAACGTTCCGCCGTCCGATCCGACGAGCCAGTAACCCTTACCGTCCGAGGTGGGGGCGATCCCCACTATCGGCTCGGCAGGCTTTATACCCCGACCGGGGAGCGACCCGTAGTTATCGGCGTCACCGAATGCGAACGTTCCGCCGTCCGATCCGACGAGCCAGTAACCCTTACCGTCCGAGGTGGGGGCGATCCCTACGATGGGTGCGGCCGGCTTTATGCCGAGACCGGGGAGCGACCCGTAGTTGTGGGCGTCACCGAATGCGAACGTTCCGCCGTCGGCTCCTGCGAGCCAGTAACCCTTGGCGTCGGAGGTGGCGGCAATCCCGGCGATCGGCTCGGCAGGCTTTATGCCGAGACCGGGGAGTGACCCGTAGTTGTGGGCGTCGCCGAAGGAGAAGGTTCCCCCATCGCCTCCCACGAGGTCGTACCCTTGGAAGCCGTAGGTGAAGGCGCTGGCGCTGGTGGCTGTGCTCCTGCCGCTCGGACCGACAACCACGATGTCAACGGTTCCCTTTCCGGGCGGCGACACTGCCGTGATAGATGTGTCGCTGTTCACGTGGAAACTCTCCGCTGCCTGCGTGCCGAACATGACGGCAGTGGCGCCGGTGAAGTTGCACCCGCTGATCGTCACCGGCGTGCCCCCCGCTTGGGGACCGCGGTTGGGGCTGATGGACGACACGGCAAGCGCCGTACTTGAAAGGACGTCCAAAGAGGCAGAAGCAGAGATCGCTCCCGGCAACGGGGTCGTGTTCGGTTCGGTCACCGTGACCGAATGGTTCCCCACGACACCGGAGGGGACCGTAAACGTGCCGCTCAACATCGGCGGGACGAAGGGCCCCGGTGTCACCTTGCCCGAGTTGGTCGTGATGCTGTACTGCGCGGCACTGATGGCGGCCGTGGTGGATCCGGTGTGGATCCCGTCGATTGTGATGTCAGAGGTCGAGAGCTTCACGGCGCTGTCGGCATTGCCCCACCAATTGCCCGGTCCTGTACCGTCTTCGACCGTTACCTGGTCACCCGCACAAGCGCTCGTGGGATCGAGTGCAAGCGTCGGCTGTTGTGGGGAAGCCTGGGTCGTGTACTGAAGCGATGCAGTCCCGAAGCTGGTGCCTGCAAAATCGGCGACCGCAAGGACACAACCCACCAAGCCGGCGTTCACCTGGGCGACTGACAGGGGACACGCGGCGTCAGGGTCGTCCGCTGTGAATGGGCTCGGCACCTTGAACTCTGTGTTTGGCGGCAAGGTACCCGACTTGGTCGACTTGAAGATCCCCAGAGCGCCTGTGTCCGCTTCGTCTTCCGAATCTGATGACGGCAGGATCCCGGCGAGTGGGCTGGCCTCGACGAGGACTATCGCGGTGCTCTTGGGTAGTCCCGTGCACACGACCGCGACCGAGCCGCCCGGTGTGACGCCGGTGACTAGTCCGTTCGCCGCAACTCCGTTGAAGGTGCACGACGCGCCGGCGGCTGCGGCGGGGCCGGCGCTCCCGGCACCGACCGCGATGGTCAGAGTCGCGGCCACGACACTCGTGGACGCAAGTGTCGCGCAGAGCCTGTAAAACCTGAGTCGACGCATCGTTCTCCCTCTGGCCCGCTCACAGCACGCTTGTGCCTTTTCAAAGTCGGATCGTCCGTGTCGGCACACATGGTGCCGGACCCCGCCACCGTTCACGTGGCGCGGATCTCCCCGTTGACGTCCATATTGAAGCCGATGTGCTCCTTCACCGCACGCGGGAGCGCAGAGTAATTCATTGCTGCCAGCAATCGATGGCCACGTCGGGTACCTTCTTGTCAACCGGTCCATCTCGGAGACGCGCTCGACCGAGCCGTCCCGAATCTGTTCTCTGACACTCATGACTCCTACGCAAGCACCACTGCGGTCTGCTCCCGACGGTTCCGACAGCACGGTCGAACGGCTCGTCCGAACTTTGGCGCTCACCACCTTCTTGCTGTGGGTGGGAGCGAGCTCGATCCTTCCTTTGCTGCCCGAGTATCTCCGCGCTCGGGGATCGAGCGATGGACTCGTCGGGGTCGTCATGGCTTCTTACTTCGTCGCGGCGTTGGCCTGTCAGTACCCGGCGGGCCGGCTCGCCGACAAGATCGGACGCCGACCTGTTCTCGTTGTGGGACTGCTCTGTTACGCAGCGGGCAGCTTCGGCTTCCTCGCTCCCGTGGGTCCGGCTGTGGACATCGGTTTCCGCAGCCTGCAGGGTGCAGGGGCCGGCGCCGCCGAGGTGGCGTCCCTTGCCATGATTTCGGGCGCAGTCGAGCTCGCCCGGCGTGGACGAGCTTTTGCTTCCATCTACGGCGCCCAGCTCGCGGCGATGGCGATAGGCCCGCTCGCGGGAAGCCTGATCGGACTGTCGGAAATGAACATCGTGTTCGCGCTCGCCGGTTCGATCGCGCTGGGTGCGTGCCTGCCGGCTTTGGCAGGTGGAGTCCTGGCTCGTAGCGACCTGCCGTTTTCAGGCGCTGAACCCCGGAGTGCCAAGGGTTTCCCTCAACTCACGCGGCCGCTCACAGGTTCTCTCTTCGCTGCGGGCGCACTGGGCCTCGTGATAGGCGTCTACGAGTCTTGTTGGACACTTCTGCTCGAGTCGCATCACGCCCATGATTGGCAAATCGGCCTCAGCTGGACCCTGTTTGCCGTCCCCTTCGTAGCGATGGCGCGACCGGGTGGATGGTTGGCCGATCACCTCGACCGCAGATGGCTCGTGGTCGGGGCATTGACCTCCTCGGTCATCTTCTGTTGCACCTATCCGTTCGTGGGCAGCCTCGCGGTATTGCTCGTCCTTGGTGGTCTCGAAGCGGTCGGGATGGCCGTGGCCCTGCCGTCAGCCCAATCGCTTTTGACCCAGGGCTCGCCGCCAGGAGAGGTCGGTCGCGTACAAGGTCTCTTCTCGACGAGTGAGACCGCAGCCATTGCGTTGTCTGCCGGAGTCGGAGGAGCGTTGTTCGGCCTGGCGAGATGGGCGCCATTCTTCGCAGGTGCCGCAGGCGCAGCCGTTCTTGTCGCCGCTCTCCCGCTGATCTGGCGACCGGTGACGGGAAGGGCTACGGATGTCGTTTCGACGCACCACGAACTTCTCGGAGAGGGACCCACGATCTTGCAGGCGTGAAGCAAACGTCGGTTATACGAGAATGAAGACGACTCTACGAGTCGCATCGGAGATTCGATGATCGAGATCATGCGATTCAAGCTCGCCGCTTCGGCCCGCGAAGACGACTTCTTGAGAGCGGACCGCGCCGTACAAGAGGACTTCGGTTACCACCAGCCCGGCCTCATGAGACGGACAACGGCTCGCGACTCAGAGGGGAATTGGATCGTCATCGACCTGTGGCGGTCGGAATCCGATGCCGACGAATGCGCCGCCCGGTGGGATGACGATCCGGTAGCCCAGGGGTTCATGAACCTGTTGGACCCCACGTCCACCAGCGTCGAGCGTTACGCACAGCTCGAGTGACGCAGTCAGGTTCTCCGGTCTCGGGCGACTACTGCTGTACGAGCACGAGTGCGTTGCCCTCGGGATCCGCGACAGCGGCGAGCGTCGGGCCGTTCGGGACATCGAAGGGCTGCGATACCACGCTGCCACCGAGCTCCGGGATAAGCGCGAGGGAAGCGCGCAGATCGCGTACCTGGACGTAGAGGATGACTGCCGGGCTATCGCCCTGCCTTATGTGGCCGGCGGGTCCCGGTTCGGGCCCCCCGAGGCCCGGCGACACCGCAGCGATCGGGCCGGTCGATATATCCCAGTTGAACATGCCGCGGTAAAAGGCGGCCTGCCGGACAGGATCGAGTGCGACGATCTCCCAGTGCACCACTGGTCTCGCCCAGTCGTCGCCCACCTTCACATCCTCGCAGACCCTCGATGTGGACTCCTGAGCATCGTGCCGGCAGCTCTGGCACGATCGCGCTGTGCGGGCACGAGGTCTCGCTGCGGCGCTGCCGGTCCTGATCTGCGTCGCCGCGCTCGTCTACTCGCCCGGACCGGCGAGTGCTGCAAGCCCGCCTGCGAGCAGTACCCCTGTGCCTGTCGTCCCCTGCGCTTTTGTCAGCTCGGATCTGGCGTCGTTCCGCCGACTGGGAATCAACCTTCCGGGTAGCGTCCCGGCCACCACGACCCTGCCTGTTTCTCTGCCGGTGGGCAGCGACCTGTACGGCGTGAGGTTCCCGGGCTCCGGTTCGCACGTCAATTACACAGTCGGTCCTGCGGGTTACACCTGCGCCGCGGAATATGCGTCGGCCGACGGCGGCGCCGGCCAAATGGTCGAGCAGGCTCGCAACACCGGGTTAGGGGTCGTATCGATATTCAGCGCCGGCGGCATAGGTCCTGGCACCGACCTCGCCTGTCCTTACATTCCCGCGGTGTTGGCCGCGGACGAGGCGTTCCGGTCGGGGTTCTTCGCGGGATGCAGCCGACCGGGGGGTGACCGCGTCGTCCAGATCCCGACGAGCCTGTCGAACCGCTACATCGCAGCCGTGGCAGTGCCGGCATCGGTGTCCGACACGAACCCCCCTTTGTCCGGATCGGGAAAAGGAACTCCGGACTTCGCACTCTTCACCGCTCAGGTGTTCGACGGTCAGTCAGCCGATGGGCAGGCGATCTCGTGCAACTTGCCTGCAGTGGACAAGTCGATCTGCATCTCGGCGCTCGATTTCTTCCTGTCGGATCAGTCGTTCGTCGGTACGGGCATGAGCCGTGCTTCACTGACCGCTGCAGAAGCGGCGATCTCAAACTTTGTCGAGCCGTCTCCGACATCCCCGGTCGCAACCACACTGCCGACTCCGCGTGAAGCCTTCTCGTCGGTGGCTCGCACCGTCGAGAATGTCGTCATCACGAGTGTCGCGATCGTGTTCATCACGTTCCCTGCACAGATGTTCAATTCGACTCTCGACGAGAACTACGCAGAGATCCTTGCGATGTGGAGACGATTCTTGTGGAAAATGGGCGGACGTCGCCGCCTGGCCAAGAAGAGAAGAGCCCAGTGGGCAGCTCGGAATGCACCTGAACCGCAGGTGCCGTCGCGAAGACGAGAGATCGTGACGTTCGTATCGGTGCTCGTCGCCGGATCCGTCATAGGGGGATTCAGGGATCCGAGCTTCGGGTTCAACCTTGCCTCGGTCGCCAACTTCACGGGCACCCTCATGGCCCTCGTGGTACTGATCGCTGCCCCCTGGGCAGCGGCGACCGTCTACAGGAAGATGAAGGGTCGCCGTACCGATGCGAAACTGCGCGCGATTCCGGCTGGAATCGTGATCGCGGTGCTGTCGGTGATGATCTCGCGCCTGGCGCATTTCCAACCGGGCTACCTGTACGGGATCGTCTGCGGGGTGGCGTTCGCGCACACGCTTGCTAAGAAAGAGGAGGGCCACGTCGTAAGCCTCGAATCCTCAGCAACGCTCGTCGCTGCGGTCGTTGCCTGGATCGCGTTCGTACCGGTCGACGCCGCCGCCTTGCACCCAGGTTCGTCATTTTGGGTCGCGCTCGTAGACGACTGGCTCGCGTCGGTGTTCGTCGGTGGACTTGTTGGGGTCACGATCGGGTTGCTGCCGCTGCGGTTCCTACCGGGAGGGACGCTCTTCAGGTGGAACAAGGTCGCCTGGGCGGCGATGTTCGGCATCGCAGCCTTCGGGGTGGTTGCGATAATGCTGCGACCGTCTTCAGGCCCGGCACGCCCGGGATCTGCACCCCTCGTCACAGCCATCGTGCTTTTCGTGCTCTTCGGAGGCGTATCCGTCGCGTTTCGACAGTATTTCGCCGGCCACCACCCCGCCGGCGACCGCGAATCGCGGGTCACGGCTCCGACAGGAGTCGAGCGCTTCCGCTGAGAAGGGTCGTAATCTCTCTTCGTAGTGGAGGACCGAACCTCGCCGGGACTGTGGCTCGAGCTCGTGTCGTCGAGCGGTGCGAGGTACTCGGATCGGGCTGACGAGCTGGTCTCGCTCTCCGGAGTCTCGTCGGCGTGGTGGGGAGCGAACGCCAACCCCGGGCGCCAGGACCTGCCGAGAAAGGTCGCGGAATTCTCGACTCTCGGCATCTACGAGGTGGCCGACAACTTCTCACCTCCGGCGGTGCCAGAAGGGACAACGGGTCTGCATTTCAAGCGGACGCCTCGTCCGGGCCAAGGGGTTCTCACCGGTAGGCCGACGACCGGAGTTCTTCTGGTGCTCATCACCTCGCGGACTTCCGAGGGGGTCACCTCACTTCGGGACTGGGCCGACTTCGTCCACATCCGGCACATCGCAGAGGTTGCTGTACCCGGGTACACGATGATCACGCCCTACGAGAACGCTCATGAAGGCGATCCCCGTTTTCTGCATCTCTACGAGATGGACAGCGTCGACCCTGAGGCCACGTTCGCATCCATGAGACCTCTGGTCGAAAAGCGCCTCGGGCCGCCGGGATCCGAGGAGTTCGACACCTGGGCGTGGCACCACGAATTGCGGATCGTGTACGTCAACACCTTCGGCCGCACAGGGGTCATCCCCCAGGCATAGCGGTAAGACGGATGTCAGCCGTGTGGTCGAGCTACCGGGCGCATCGCCGCGTCGAAGACAGCCACGACCTCCTCGCCTAGCAGGTCGATGGGCTGCGACCCAGTCTGGACGAGCGACATCAGAAGGGAAAGCCAGATCGTCAGGAAACCGCTGGCCATCGCACGCGCGTTCAGGTCGTCGCGCACGTCGCCCCTCATCTGGAGGCCCTCCAGATTTTCGGCGAGAGCCTTGCGCAATTGATCGAGTGCCGGGATACCGATGAGGCGAACAGTGAAATCGGGCTCGAGTCCTGCCAGCACTCGTCTCGCGAGGGGATGTCCGTCGAGAGCTTCTAGGAATCCGATGATCACGTGCCGCCAGTCGCCGATCAGATCGTCGTTCCCGACTCCGGCGAGGCCATCTTCGATCTCTCCCGCTGCGTCCTCGTCGACCGCGGCCACGAAGAGTGCCTCTTTGTTGGCGAAGTAGGGATATATGCCGCTCGGGCTCAGTCCTGCGTCGCGGGCCACAGCCGCAAGCGAGGTTGCCCGGTAGCCCTCCCTGGCGAAACGGACGATCGCAGCCTCCAAGATGGTGCGGCGCGTGCGTTCGCCTTTGGATCCGTTCGTGAAATCCGACTCGACGTCGGGTTCGCGTTCGACAGAATCGGCGTCCTGAGCTGTCACGCCGGATTTCCCGTGCGATCCACGGCGCACACGCTACGCCAGGCCCGCGGTATACGACCTGGGACCAAAGCGCCGGCGTCGACGAGTGCGGCAAGCAGAGGCCGAAGCGCCCGGTGCTTTAGCCCGAGACGCTGTGGCGTGCGGTTGGCAGCGCGCCACGTCTTCCAGCCGTCGAGCCCGACGACCTCGTACACGCCGGGATGGACCATCGTGTCGAACATGCCGCCCGCCATCAAAGGGGCCACGTGCTTGACCATGAACCGGTCGACGAAACCGGCCTTCTGCCATAGCTCCGGAAGGATCGTGCGGGCGAAGGCCAGATGGCGTGCCTCTTCCTGGCGGTGGTAGCGGTTCACCTCACGGATGAACGGGTCCGTGCCGGGGTGCTCTGCCGCGAGCTTCTGAAAGAGGTCGGGGATCTCCTCTCCGGTGAGCACCGCGACGCAGAACATCGCCGGCATGGATGCGAGCAAGGGAATGAAGACGCGCTCCAAGGCTTGCACGAGCCTGCCGTCGAAAGGGTTCTTCGACTTCGGCTTCAGCTGTGCGACCATCCGCAGGAACAGCCGCGAATGGCGCGTCTCTTCCCCGATCTCGTGCAGGATGTAGATCACTCTCGGGTCGTCGAGATCGCGCCGCAGTATGTCGATCGCGAACCCTGCCATCAAGACCGACTCGAAGCGAACGCCGGTGCTCGCGATAGCGGCAACCTCTTCCCGCGAGATCACCGCACGCTGCTCATCGGTCAGGTCGAGGTCGAGGCCTGCGACGCTCAGCAATTCGCCGGGGAGCAGCTGGCCATCACCCACGCCGCCGGGGACAGCAACGTCGGGTTCCACGACCCTCTTGAGCGACAGAGCAGAGAGCCTTTCGATCCGGTCTTCGGTCGAACGCCTGGGTCCTGCTGCCGCCTGATCTGTCGACGGGGAAGGCCGAGACGCTGGGGAGAGTGTGGAGGTCATCACGCTCAATATTATGGATTTTACGAATCATGTCAAATCTTCAAATCCTCAAATCCTTCCGAGACCGAGATGTCGCGGACCAGACCCTGCCGGCTTTAGGCTCCACTCGAGCGGCGGGCTCGTACAGCAAGCTCTTAGGAACCGCCAAGCCAGCTGCAAGGCAAGCCGGGTCTACTTGTCCAAGACAGTCCCGAGCAGCTCGGGAGCACGCCAATTAGTCAGAGGTTGACCCCAGATGAACGAGAACCCTGAAAGCCACGAGGCGATGGACCCGGAAAACTCAGTCAGCGGGGCGGATGAGTGTCCTCGCACCGAGCCCGCCCCCGGCGCAGAGCCGTCCATTCACAGGGCGCAATGGGCGCGACCCACCGAGCCGCCCCCGGCATCGCCGCCCCCTTTCCCTCACGTGCCGGAGCAAACAGCGTCCGGGCCTCTGCCGGCTCCCCCACCCGCCGGGCCGCCGCATGTCGGGCCCCCTCAGGCTCATTCGCCGTGGCCCCCGGCGACCTTCGGCCCTCAGCCGCAAGCGTTCGGAGGGCCTCCTTCTCACAGCCAGGGACCCTGGGCTCCACCCTCGTGGCCCCCGCCCGGTGCAGCTCAATGGCCAGGGGCGCCATCGCACCAACCTCCACGACCGAAGAAGGGGATGCTCGCTACGGCGCTCGTTCTCTGCATGGCCGTGACGGGACTCCTCGGCGCTCTGGTCGGGCACGCGATCTGGTCGACGTCAGCCTCCTCGAACGGGGTGCAGAGCACGGCGCTTCCATTCCACTACGGGTCCAACGGCTCGAGCGGCTCGAGCGGTTCGACAAGCCCGAGCAGCTCCGGCGGCTCCTCGTCAGGTTCGGCTTCGGCGGCGTCCATCGCCAGCAAGGTGGATCCCGGCCTGGTGGACGTCAACACGACTCTCAGCTACGAGCAGGTCGAGGGGGCCGGGACGGGGATGGTGCTCACTTCTAACGGCGTGGTTCTCACGAACAATCACGTCGTCGAGGGCGAAACCTCTATAAGCGTCACAGACATAGGAAACGGAAAGACCTACGGAGCGACGGTCGTCGGCTACGACCGAGCACTGGATGTCGCTGTGCTGCAACTGACGAACACGTCCGGGCTCTCCACGGTGACCCTGTCCAGCTCGGCTCCTTCAACAGGTGAGCAAGTCGTGGCCGTCGGCAATGCTGGTGGCAAAGGCGGGACACCCAGTTATGCGGCCGGGACGATCACCGCAACGAACCAGTCCATCACTGCGTCGGACGCGGCGACAGGAGCATCGGAGCAGTTGACCGGACTCGTCGAGACCGACGCCGGCATCGTTCCAGGCGACTCAGGCGGTCCACTCGTCAACAGCTCCGGACAGGTTCTGGCAATGGACACTGCGGCCGCCCAGGGCTTCTCCTTCCAGACACAAGGCACCCAGGGATACGCCATTCCAATTGGCAACGCCGCGAGCACAGCCCGCGAGATCCTGGACGGTGCTTCTTCGAGCACGGTCCACGTCGGGGCGACCGCATTCCTCGGAGTGTCCGTCGAATCGGCACAAGACAGTGGCACAGGGACAGGGTCGTCGGGAGCTTTGATCGCATCTGTGGTCCAGAGCGGTCCCGCAGCGAACGCCGGTCTGATTGCCGGTGACACGATCACCTCACTGGACGGTTCATCGGTCAGCTCTCCCGAGGCGCTCACCATCGCGATGATCACGCAGAAGCCAGGAAACACCGTACAGGTCGGTTACATCGACTCGTCGGGCCAGCAAGAAACAGCATCGGTCCAACTGGGGAGCGGTCCCCCGCAGTGACGAGCACGTCCGGCTCGAACGCTTCGACGCTGTTGGACGAGGCATACGACCGGATGCACCTAGCGGGATTCGAGCTGCCCAACGGGTTCGTCAACCATGGGCCGATGGCATGCGAGGCGCTCGCCGCGCTCGGCTGCGATGAGGACATCGACAGCTGGGCGCGGCGCTTCAGCGTCTCGTCCGGCAATGCCGTGGAGCCCGTGGAACCCCACTCCTTCGAGTGGTTCGACGCCCTCGGTGACTACGGGCGGCTTCCCGAGTGGATCGGCTACTTCGACGCACGGATCGCGTCCGATGGTTGGCGCGCGGTCGTCCACGAGTGGGTCCCAAGACTGTTTCCCGGCCTGGCGGTCGCCTTGTTCCACGGGGAGATCAGGGTCGCGCACGCGGTCCGGGCGATCGGTGCCTCAGACACCGAGGCCCGCCGCCACGAGCTCGCCCGGTCACTCGGATACTGGGCGGCGAGATTCCGTCCGGGTGAATCGACCGAGGCGGATGCCGCAAGGGAAGTCGATCCTGTGGCGAACGTGGTGCGGCAGGTGCTCGACGTTGCGGCGAACAGCGCCAAGCGATACCTAGCCCGCCCGGACATCTTCAACCTCCACGGGGTCACGAGCGCCATGGCGCTCGAGATGCTCGCTCCTCACCTCACAGAATCCGCCGTGGCCACGGGTCTCGAGCAGCTTCGCGCCGATCACTCCGCTCTTTACGGGGACGCCTCCGTCGTCTCGAGCCTCAGCAGCGTGGACATCGAGAAAGTGGATCTCGCTCGGGTTGCTGCGGCGAGCAGCGATCCTCATCAGGTGAAGCTCGTCGAGGCCTGCAGGCGCGGGTTCAATGCGACCGCCGATCCGGCGTTCGCAGCGGCGGCCGCCCTCGTGACCGGCCTCATCTAGTCCACCCGTCGCACTGGTCCCTCGTCGTCGGGTCGCGCTGCTCGCGTAGGAGCAACCGGGCCGCAGGGCGGACAGGCGAAATACCCAAATTTGCCTACCCACAGCAAAGGTTTTCGCTTGCTTATTTCTATAAATATGATAGAAACAATCGGAATACATGGGTATGGCCCGTGATGGACGGGCCGCCTCGACGAGGGGAGAGATAAGTGTTCATGTTCCGCAGACTGCGGCGGGGGGCCCTGTTCGGGGCCACAGTCGTGGGAACGGCAGTCCTCGGGCTCGCCGTTGCCGGCCCGGCGAGTGCGACTGTCGTGGCGCCGGCGAACAACACGATCATCGGCAGTGGTTCGAATACCGCTTACGCCACGATCTCAGCTCTGGCGCAGCTCTTCAACGAGTCTCAGGGCTGCAACCTGGTCGTTCCGAGCGGGACGACTCAGCCCTTGAACTACAGCTGCCCGCAAGGTGGCTCGCTACCCGCAGGCGACCCGCCCTTCGGCTACGGACCACCACAGGTGGGTAGCTCGTACTCGGAGAACCCGTTCAACGACGTGGTCGAGGTGGAGCCCTCGATCAACTCGAGCGCCGGTATCACCCAGCTGGAGAACCAGGGGAGCCACACCACCAGCACTGCGCCTGTCAGCTTCGCCTCGTCCGCCAGGGGACCGAACCTGGGCGCCGGAGGCAAGTACGACGACCAGGGCCTCAACTTCGTGTCATACGCAGCTGACGGCGTGGACTACGTGGTCTACAAAAAAGTGGGCTCGACCGTTACGGCCGCCTCCACCATCTCGGGGCTGAGTCAGGCACAGCTGCAGGGGATCTGGAGCGGTTCCGACAAGTGCTGGAGCGATGTCGGAGCGACAGGTGCGAACGCGAACGACCTGATCAACCCGTACAGCACCGTCACCACTTCGGCGGTCACCTCGACCTGGGACGCCTTCTTGTCGCCAGACAACTCGGAGACCTACGTCGACGCACAGACGACCTGGCCGCCGAGCCCGCTGCCCAAGTGCCAGAACGGTGCAACTGCGATCTACACCGGTCCCACCTTCACCAACTATGCACAGTCGCACACGATCATCCAGAACGAGCTCGGAAGTGTGGCCAACAACAAGGACCAGCAGTACGCGATCACGTTCATGTCCTACGGGCGCTACGAGCAGCAAAAGAGCAGCAAGCCGTTCAAGAAGTCGACCCTCGGAGCAATAGGTTCTCCGCCGGTTAAGCCCTCCGAGACCACGATCCTGAACGGGACCTACCCGGTGCCCCAGAACCTCTACACCGTGTACTCCGACGGCACGAACTCCGACATCCCGGTATCTTCTGACGCGACACTCAACTTCGCGAGCGAGGACGGCTTTCTCTGCAAGCCGAACACGGTGAGCGGAGGAACGACGGGCGCCCAGATAACCGACCCTGTCACGGGGCTCACCTACAGGTCGGAGATCGAATCGGCGATCGAGGCTCAGGGCTTCTTCCCGCTCGACGGTCTCGACGAGAACGTGCCGTTCCAGGAGGGCACGCCAACGACTCCTGCTGATGCCATATCGAGCTTCGCCACCTCCTCTGACCCGTACTGGCAGTACGACACCCCACCTGTCTCGGGTGGGCAGGAAGAGGGCTACTGCAATGTCGTCACGACCGACGGCAATACCGGCCATCAGTGATCTAACTGCATCAATGATGTGCCGTCCGGGCAGGCCGGTCCGCCACTGACTGCCCGGCGTCGAGCGAAGGCGAGGGCCGCTTCCTTAGATGGAGGCGGCCCTCGCCAGATCCGGCAAAAGCGAGTAATCTAATCAAATCAATCTAAAACACAGATTCGATCGAGATTGTCCTGCGGTCACGATTGGGAGGGGATGATCGGGTCGGAAGGCCGGCCGCCAGGCGGTCGGCGTCATCACCACAAGTGGGGGAAGCAGCGGGTCTCGTGAGCATCACCGACATACGGCAGGTGCTGGGCGACGGCGCCGGCGGGCTACCGGTTCCTCGTCTCGTGCACAGGCAACCGAACGCTGTCGACCGATGGGTGTACCGCGGCGGCGTCCGGCTGGTCGCGCTGTCGACGCTCCTCGTGCTGTTCTTGATCGGCTTCTTCCTTTTCTACAGAGGACTTCCCGCGTTCAGGTCTCAGGGACTTCACTTCTTCACCAACACCGGATTCCAGACCGAGCCCACAAAGACGGGTCCTCCTGTGTTCGGGATCAGAGCGGCCTTGACCGGCACGATCGTCACCTCGGTGTTCGCGATGATCATCGGAGTTCCGGTTGCGATCGCTTCGGCACTGTTCATCTCGGAGTTCGCTCCCGCCAAGCTGAAGCCCTTTGCAACGTCACTGATCGACCTGCTCGCAGCCGTGCCGAGTGTCGTCTACGGACTATGGGGCTTTATCTTCCTGTCGCCGCACATGGTCGGGGTAGCCCAATGGATGTCGGTGCACCTGTCGTTCATCCCGTTCTTCCACGTGTCCACGCCCCTTTTCACTTCGTCCCAGTTCATTGCCGGCACGATCCTCGGTCTTATGGTCGTGCCGATCATCGCGTCGATCTCGCGCGAGGTCTTCTCACTCACTCCCGTCGCCGAACGCGAAGCCGCCCTTGCTCTCGGTGCAAGCCGGGCGACGGTGGTCCGTCGGGTGGTGCTCCCGTTCGGGCGTGGCGGGGTGATAGGGGCGATCATGCTCGGGCTCGGCAGGGCGATGGGCGAGGCGATCGCAGTCGCGATCATCCTGAGCCTCAGCTTCACCAACCCGTACCACATCCTCGAGGTCGGAGGCACCACGATCGCTTCGCTCATCGCGATCAGGTTCGGAAGTGGAGGCCAACTGGGACTGCCGGCTCTGCTCGCGGCAGGCTTCTCCCTGTTCATCTTCACCCTGATCGTGAACACAGCCGCTTCTTTCATCGTCAACCGGTCACGCAGCGCGGCGGCAGTGGAGCTGTGACGAGCGTGATGGGGATCCTGTGAGCGGCACCCTCACTGTCGAGCGCCCGCCCGAGCAACGCCGGCCCGAGCGCCCGGCGACGACGCGCCGCCGCAGACCCCGTGACATGCGCGCCGAGGACCTTTGGGTCCTCCTCGGCTGTGCAGCCTCCGCTATATCCGTCGTGTGGCTTCTCTTCGACCAGTTCACTGCGCTGTCGGGAGCGTTCGGTTTCGTCGTCTGCTCAATAGTCGTGTTTCTCGCCATCTACTGGTGCGTCACGATCCAGCTCCACGGGCGCCTCGTGGCGAACGACCGGCTGCTGTCTGCTGCTGTCGCCATAGGCACCCTTGCCCTGGCGATACCGCTCGTGCTGATGCTCGTGTTCCTCGTCCAGAAGGGCTGGGGACTGTTGAGTGTTCACCTGTTCTTCAAGGATCTGAAGGGTGTCGGACCCCTGAGCAAGCCGGGTTCGGGCGGCCTGTCGATGGCGATCGTCGGCACCCTCGAACAGGTCGGGCTCGCGATCGCCTGGGGAGTCCCGGCCGGGATCGTCACTGCGATCTTCCTGAACGAAGTGAAGGGCCGCTTCACGGCAACGGTGAGGACGGTGGTCACGGCGATGGCGGGGTTGCCATCGATCATGGCCGGCGTATTCATCTACTCGATCTGGATCGTCACGTTCGGAGAGGGGTTCTCGGGCCTGGCGGGCTCCTTCGCGATAGCGATCATGCTCCTGCCATCCATCACGAGGACCACAGAAGAGGTCCTGAAGGTCGTTTCCGGTGGCCTTCGCGAGGCAGCTCTCGCGCTCGGGGCCCCGGAGTGGCGGACGGTCTGGTCTGTCGTCCTTCCGACCGCGAGGACCGGGATCATCACGGCCGTGGTGCTCGGCGTCGCAAGAGCTGTCGGTGAGACCGCCCCGCTGCTCTTCACGATCTTCGGAAACAGCTTCGTCAACGCGAACCCGTTCCATGGTCCCCAGTCGTCGCTCACGCTCTTCCTTTTCCAGAGGATCAAGAGCTCGAGCCCGGCCCAGGTGAGCCTCGCGTACACCGCAGCGCTCGTCCTCGTGATGATCGTCCTGGTCCTGTTCACGATTACGAGGATCCTCGGCCGGACCAAGCGGAGCCGCAACCGGCTCGAGCCTTCAGAAAGGGTGGTGCAGGGTTGAGCTGGCGAACGGGCGGCGCAGCAGGTGGAGTGATCGATCCGCCGGCAGCGGGGCTGCCTCCTGCGGACGGTTTGTTGCCGGCGGCGACCGATGGCAAGCAGGCGGCGCGCCTCGAGGCTGAAGGGGTATGCGCATGGTTCGGGGGACGGCTGGTCTTGGACCGCGTCTCGCTCGTGATGGAGCGGTCGACCGTCACGGCGCTCATCGGTCCGTCCGGTTGCGGGAAGTCGACCTTTCTCCGGATCCTCAATCGGATGCACGAGGTGACTCAGGGAGCCGAGCTCGCCGGGACGGTCCACTTGGACGGTGTGGAGATCTACGGGCCGACACAGCGCGCCACCGATACGAGATTCCAGATCGGGATGGTCTTTCAGAAGCCGAACCCCTTCCCGGCGATGTCGATCTACGACAACGTGCTTTCCGGGCTCCGCTTCAATCACATCCGGGTTCGTGACGCGGACAGCCTCGTCGAGGAGATGCTCATCAAGGCGGGACTCTGGAACGAGGTCCGAAATCGTCTGAAGTCGCTCGGCGGCGAGCTGTCCGGGGGACAGCAGCAGAGGCTCTGCATCGCGCGCGCTCTTGCGGTGAGGCCCTCGGTGCTGCTCATGGATGAGCCGTGCTCAGCTCTCGACCCGACGTCTACCAGGCGTATCGAAGAGACGATCCGCGACATTGCCGACGAAGTGACAGTCGTGATCGTCACTCACAACATGCAGCAGGCACATCGGGTGTCGCAGAACTGCGCCTTCTTTCTCGCGGGTGAGAACGAGCCGGGCCGGCTCGTCGAGACGGGACCTACGGAAATGATCTTCTCCCAACCCTCCGACTCGAGGACTTCTGACTATGTCAACGGTCGCTTCGGTTGAAGAAGGGCGGGCTCATTTCCCGCCGCAGCGTCATCGTTCCGGACGGCGTGCCGTGCCGCTCGTTCTCCTGTTGATCGTCGTGTCGTTCGCGCCGATCGCCGCGTTCGTCGTGGCGGCGCCGCCTTCCTACGCGAACGGTCCCACGATCACAGGCGCCGGATCGAGCTACGCGGCTGACGCGATCAACCAGTGGGTGGCCGAGATCAGCTCGATAGACGGAGACAGCATCAATTACTCAGTGTCGTCCTCGGTGATCGGGTTGAACGAGTTCGCGCAGCAGCAGGTCGACTTCGGGGCATCCGAGATCGGATACAGCACCGGGCAGGCCAACTACACGCCCCCGACCGGATACGCGTACCAGTATCTGCCCGACGTGGCAGGTGCGACCTGCATGATGTTCAATCTCGACAGTCCGATAACGAGCCAGCAGATCACATCGCTCGATCTCACGACGGCGATGATCCTCGGCATCTTCACCGGGACGATCACCACGTGGGGTCAACTTGCAACCAACGGTCTCAACCCGGAGCTTTCTGGCGACAATGCACCGATTACGACCGTATTCCGGACCGATGCGTCGGGAGAGAACTACATTCTTTCGGACTATCTGAACACCATCGACTCGTCGGCCTGGGCGAAGTACACGAGCATCCTCAACTTCCCCGGCGGACCGCAGGCCATCTGGCCATTCCCTCAGGGGAACGGGAGCCATCCGGGCTACAACTTCTCGAACTGGAACGGCGAAAACGGATCTGACAACGCGTCTCAGTACGTGTACTCGAACCCTGGGAGCATCACATATGTAGAGACCGCTTACGCTCTCGCCCACCACGATCCGTGTGCCTACGTCCAAAATCTCCCAGGGGACGCATTCGTACAGCCGTCTGCTCTCGCCGACGCCGAGGCACTCTTGGACGCCAAACTCGAGCCGGACCTTGAACAGCTGTTGACCGGTGTCTTCACGGACACGAACCCGAAGGCGTACGCGATCTCCGCATACAGCTACCTGGTGACGCCCGAAGGTCAGATGAACCATGCACAGGGAGCCGTACTCGGCCAGTTCATCGAGTTCTTCGCGTGCCAAGGTCAGCAGTCGGCTGAGCAGCTCGGGTACTCGCCTCTGCCGCCCAACCTTGTTGACGACGACTTCCAGGGGATAAAGCGAATAGCTGGCGCCGCTGCACCACCCCCCACCGTCAACGCGCAGACCTGCAACGACCCATACGTCTCGTTGTTCGGAGGCGGCGGCGGCGGTGGCGGCGGAAGTGGGGGTGGAGGTGGCGGCGGAGGCAGCTCGAACGGGGGAGGTGGAACCGGAAGCGGCACGTCAACCGCGAGCACCACTCCCACGGGCGGCAACGGAGGCTCATCGAACGGTGGGGGCGTTTCCTCAGGTGGGGGAACCGAGGGCACCGGAGGACAGTCCACGGCGAGTAGTCACAACTCCGGTCGAGGAGTGTCTAAGTCCCGGGGCGGTTCCTCGCAGCCGGTTTCTTATTCGACGCAACCGGGCCAAGGGTCGCCCGAGAGCAACGCCATGACCGCCGCCGAGCAGCAGGTCGGTCTGGCTCTGTTCCACAGAGGGGCGCAGCTTGCGACCGTGCCGCGGCCGGTAGCCCCGATGCTCTACATATCGATCGGATTCCTGCTCCTCCTGGCGGTCCCACCGACCGCCGTGTGGATCAGGGCTAGACGACGCCGCCAGACGAGGGAGGCCTGATGGCACGCGGCCTGCACGAGAAGTCGAAGACACATGAGAAGACGAAGACGACCGTGTCGCTCAAGAGTGCGGCACTCGGATTGACCATGCTGTCGGCATTGGTCATCGCAGGCGTCACATCTGCAGCGACTCCGCGAACGGCCGCGGCCGCGCAACCGACCCAGTCGGCGTCGACTGCGGCGCCTCCGTGCCCCACCGGTTACAGCTGCGTCACGATCCCCTGCAGCACCGGGACCTGCCCGACCGTCGAGGCCGGTCCGACCTCCGACCTCGGTACCAACCCGGCGCAGTACGCCTTCATCGACCTCTACGACTTCCCTGCAGGAGACTCGCCCGAGATCGCGCTCTGCGCCGACACCGCACCGCTTTCACAGTCCGCTCCGTTGTGCTCTGAAGGACCTGCGCCCGTGTATGCCCCGATCTTCTCCGACGGGACGGGATTCATCAGCTATCAGGTCATCGAGGACGAGAGCGGACCCGGCCAGACACCGATATCCGGGGAGATCCTCGGTGACGACGCACAGAAGGGGACCTTCTACTGCGACAACGGGCCGGATCTGTGCTCACTCGTCGTGTTCGACGCTAACCTCGACGATTCGTCCACTCCTGACACGTCGAACACCGCCCTGATGCCCGTCACCTACGCGGCGAGCACGGGCGGTTGCCCTGGTGCGGCGCTCGTCAACACCGAAAGCGACTTCGGGATAGAGGGACTGATCGGGGCCGCCAATCAGTCCGGATGCACCGGAAGCAAAAAGGCGATCGCCTTCAACGCCGCACTCGATTCCGAATCGGCCGTGAGCGCTCTCGGCGCCGGACAGGTCCAGATCGCGTTCACCGACGATCCCGAAGCACTCGACGAGCAACAGATCCTTGGTGGGTCCAAGAGTCCTTACGCGCTGATCCCCGTTGCTGCATCGGCCGATGTGCTCGGCTTCGCCGCCAACATCCAGGGATTCCCGCCGGACAACCACACTCTTTACCCGCAGGTCAACTTCGAGCTCACTCCCAACATGGTCGCGGGCATGATCGCCGACCCACTCGTTTACGACGGTGTCGGCAACGCTGACCTGCTCGCCGGCTTCAAATGCGCGAACCCCGGGATACCTCCGCCGAAAAAGATCGATCCCTGTCCCGGGGAAGAGGCGCTGAACAGTCTTCCGAGCTTCCAACCTCAGCTGGAGTACACCGGCTATGTGCGCTCCGACACCGCAGGCGTGACCGATGAGTTGTTGCACTGGCTGTGCGCGGCTCCTGACCACACGGTCCCGATCAACGGCAAGATTGCAACCGAGACCGACACCGCCGCTCAGATCCTCGAGTCCACTCAGTGGTCCGACACTTCGCTGGACGGGACATGTCCGCAAACGGACCAGTTCCCCGGGCTTGCCTCTCCCGCGATTCTGAACGCCGACCTCGACCCGGAGAACCAGATAAAGGCTCTCTACTCCCAGGTCGGTTCTGGCGACCCGCCCCGGCAGGCGGGTTTCGCCGTCATGAACTGGTACGAGGCCCTCTACTACGGATTGAACTCGGCGGCTCTGCAGAACGCGGCCGGGCAGTTCGTCATCCCGTCAGAGGCATCGATAGAAAAGGCGCTCGGCGACGCGACCACCAATCCGGACGGAACGCTCGCATTCAATTACACCGACACAGCGGATACGGCCGCTTACCCCGAGCCGGTCGTGTTCTACGCCGCGGTCTCGACGACGCCCGAGGCGGCTGCACAGGCGGACGCGACGAAGAAGGTGCTCGACAACATCCTGGCACTGACCGCGTCTCCGGGTAGCTCCGCTCTGCCTGCGGGCATCGTGCCATTGCCCGCATCCCTCACGACTCAGGCAGAGGCGGACATCGCGAAGGACATCGTCGCCAAGCCGTCGACGGGGAACGGAAATCCGGGGAAGGGCAGCGGAACCGGGAAGGGTTCGGGCCATTCGTCCGGCGGCGGATCGAGCACGGGAACCGGTGGGACCGGCTCGTCGACCGGGCAATCGCAATCGAGTGGAAGTACCACGAGCGGGGGAGGCCAGTCGTCCTCTTCCACGCCGACGACCGCCACCAGGGCCCACACGACGTCCACAAACGCGAGAACCGGGAGCACTACCAAGCGCAGCCCCGGGCCTCCGAGCCTGCCCCACGGAGGCGTATTCCGTGCCGTCCAGGTTGCGCTCGCCGCGCCGGAGTGGCGATGGTTGCTCGGAGGCATGCTGATCGTCGGTGCGATCGCCATCGGGACGGGGCCACTCCTGCTATTGGCCCAGAGGCTGCGAAGACGCCTAGCCGCGATCCGTGGCCGGACGTAGGGCGGTGGCGGATATGACGGCGGCTGCCGAAGCATCATCTTCCGTAGGCGATGCTTCGGAGCCTTCGCGCTCGGTAATCTCGGAGCTGTTCAAAGACGGTCACCCGGCCGGACAAAGAGATATGACCGCGACCGTCGAAACGCCTCTCGACCCGAGTGAAGCTGAGGCGATCCCCCCACAGAGGCGTAAGAGCCGAGGAGACTCGGTCATCGGATGGGTGGGCGCAGTACTCACCGCGATCGGCGTGTTCCTCGCCCTGTTCGCCGCATACCTGTTCCTCTTCACGCCGCTGCAGGCTTCGCGCGCACAACAGAAGCTGTTGTCGGAGTTGCACGGAAGTGCCGGTCTTGCCGCGCTGACCGGCCATATCCCGCCGGAAGGCAAGGCCGTCGCCATCCTCGACATCCCCGAGCTGCATCTCGATCAGGTGGTGGTCGAAGGGACGAGCGCCACGGACCTGACTGCGGGACCCGGGCTGATGCCCGGATCGGCTCTGCCCGGCACCCCCGGGAACACGGTCATCGCAGGCAGACGCTTTCTGTACGGCAAGCCGTTTTCGGCGCTCGGATCCCTCAAGCGTGGAGAGACCCTACAGATAGTGAGCAGCTACGGGACATTCACGTACAGTGTCTCGGGCACGCACGTCGTCGAGCCCGGGCAGCCGGACCCGGTGGCTCCCACCGCCGACAACCGCCTGACGCTCGTGACTTCCAATGCCTCGCTGGCGCCGACCGCGCGGGTGGTCGCCGAGGCGAGCCTCGTGAGCCTTGCGGTCGACGTGCACGTTTCTGCGATAGGCCTGCCGCCCCTGTCGGAGCGAGCTCTGTCGGGGGACGCAGGCTCTCTTGTGCCGGCGATCCTCTGGGGCATCGCTCTTGTCGCTGTCCTCGGTCTTACAGTCAGGCTTTATCGTCGCTGGCGCAAGACGGGGCCTATCTACCTGATGACCACTCCCGTGCTCCTCGTCCTCGCAGTTCTTGTCTTCCAGAACCTCGCCCACCTGATGCCCGCCACCCTGTGATTTCGCGCGTGGTCTCGAAGCCGCTCATCGCCGGGTTCGCCCTCGCCCTCGTGGTGGTCGTCGGCGGGTGCGCTTCGAGCATCAAGGTGGGTTCAGGGACCACGACCACGGCATCGCAGACGACGTCCACGTCGAGCACCGTCCCCTCGACGACCACCTCGTCGATACCGCTCACAGGACCGAGCCTCGCGACGATCGCGGCTTCGACGACAGTCACCGTCGACGGTAAGAAGGTTGCCGTGCCGACCGACAGCGGAAGATCGATCCCTTCTTGCTGCCAGAACATCGGTGACGGCCAACAGATCATCATCACTGTCGGAGGCTTCCTACCCAAGCGTCTTTACGCCTCTCCTTCTGTTCGCGTGGTGTGGACCAACCTGACCGACCAGCCGCAGCAGGTGGTGTTCGACCACTTCGCTGTCCGCTCGCCTGTGATCGCTCCAGGCGGCACATTCTCGTGGTCCTCGCAGGACTCCGAGAGCATCTCGTACCACTCGGTCTCAGGCATGCACGCGGTGCTCGTCCTCAACCCGCCGGGGATCTGAGTCCCTTCTCGGAGCGTTGTCCGTCGAGCGTTGACGGCGCGGCTTGTGAAATGCTCGGAATCGTGAGTCACGGTACGGGTGTGTACGGAGGCGGTCAGAACCTGTCGTGGCTGCTCGACGAAGTCGCGCACGCCGGTCCAGAGCACCTGCAACGCAGTTACGCGGATGTCTTCGACGCCAAGTCCGGGACCGACTTCGACGAGGTGGTGGACGACCTGGTGGCGCTCGGCCTCGACGAGACGAGCACCGTTGTCGACCTCGGAGCAGGCACCGGTGCGTTCGCGATCGCAGCCGCTCGGGTGGCGGGGCAAGTGGTGGCGGTAGACGTGTCGCCCGCGATGGTCGAGCTGATGCGCTCCCGGGTCGCTCGCGGCAGCCTCCGCAATGTCAGTGTGGTGCAGGCAGGGCTCCTCTCGTACGAGCACGAAGGAAAGCCCGCTGACTTCGTCCACTCGCGCAATACCTTTCATCAGGTTCCCGATTTCTGGAAGGCAATGGCGCTACGCAGGATCCACGGGTTCCTCCGGCACGACGGGATCCTTCATCTGCAAGATCTCGTCTTCTCGTTCCCCCTCGAGGCGACCGAGGCGACCATCGAAAGCTGGATGGACAATGCCTCTCAGGATCCTGCACGAGGTTGGACCGCCTCTGAGTACGCCACTCATCTCCGTGACGAGTGCTCGACCTTCACCTGGGTGCTCGAAGCCATGTTCGATCGGACCGGCTTCGACGTGCTCGACTCGTGGTTCGGCGAGTCGGGAATCTATGCCGCATATGACTGCCGGCGACGTTGAGACAGCCCTGATCTGCGAGGCCGGTTACGGCCGGTCCCCCTAGTTACAGTTGGGCCGATGCGCCCGCCTGGCAAGCTTCTTGCAACGGGCCGGGACTGTGACATCTTCGAGTACGGCCCCGGGCTCGTATTGCGCCGGTCCCGGGGCGGACGTTCGATGTCACGCGAGGCCCGCACCATGGACTACGTCCGCGGCTGCGGCTATCCCGTCCCCGCCGTGAGCGAGATGAGTGACGACGGCACCCAGATGGTCATCGAGCGTATCGATGGCCCCACGATGGTCGGTCCGCTCAAGAGCCGGCCATGGAGCATCCGCCGTTGCGGCACCATGCTGGCGGATCTGCACATCAAATTGCACGAGATCCCGGCTCCGGATTTCCTCCCAGATTTCCCTGTCTGCAGGGGGGACCGGCTCGTGCACCTCGACCTCCATCCGCTCAATGTCCTCATCGGGCCCAAGGGTCCGGTCGTGATCGACTGGGCGAACGCGGCTCGTGGGGACGCTGCCTCCGACGTGTGTCTGGCTTGGATCTTGATGCACGCCGGCGACATACCGGGCGGACCTATCGGGAGGGTCTACGGGCTGTTCCGGTCGTTGCTGATCAACAGCTTCCTGTCGCCTTTCGACACCGAGGAGATCCACGGACCGCTTCGAGACCTGGTCGCTTGGAAGGTACAGGACCCCCACATGTCTCCTGGCGAACAGCGGCGCATGTGGAGCCTCGTCGAGTCGGTGGAGGCTCTCAGATCGTGAACGGGAGCGCCGAGATCACCCGCATCCCCAGTTCGCGGTCACCTTCTGACCCAATCTGATCGATCACGGCGGCGGGTTCGACACGGCCGCCTGCGAGGCGGACGAAGAGCCGCGATGCGAGGACGAGCGTCACGTCGGCGGGCGACTCGAGCCGGTCGACCACAGAGGCCCGCTGATCGACTGCGACGTGGATCGTCCTTGCCACCTCACCTGTCAGCTCGATCGTCACGGCCGTACCGCTGCGCGCGCCGGCCTTCTTGCCGACGATGAATCCCAACGCGAGCGTGATCTCGTCCACCGTGATCTCGGCCTGTGGTCCCGACCCGTTCCCGGGCTCTCCTAGCGTGTCGCGGATGTCCTGCTCGTGCAGCCAGCAGTCGTAGACCCGTATCTGCATGAATCGCTTGTAGTCGGCCTGTCCTGCCGGGGTCCACGAGGGCGCATCGAATTCCTCCTGCGTCATCGCTCGGAGAGTCTCGGCGCGGCCCTTCGCGACCGATCGGAACCGTTCGAGGGTCTCCGAAGGGGACAGCTCCCGCATCGAATCCACCCATTGCTCGTTCATCGCGGCGATGTCGTTGCGCACGTGCGCAGAGGCCTTCAGGTCGCGAGCAGCCGGTGGGGGTGCCTGACCGGCGAGCATGCACTCGGTGCCGATCATGTGGGCCACGATGTCCTGGATGCTCCAGCCCGGCAGGATGCTCTCGCGACGCCAGTCTTCGTCGGTGCGCCCTTGCATGAAGCCGGCAATCTTTCCCCACTCGTCGATGAGCGCGCTCACGACCCTGGCGCTCTGGATGGATGAATCGGTCATGTCACCTCGATGTGTCTGTCGGGTTGATGCTCAGATCCGGGATCGCGATCCTTCTGCCCCGGTCGATGCTCTCCCAGTCCCTCCCCGCCAGATAGGGCTGGAGCGATTCGGAGATGGCTTTCAGGTCCGCTCGTGATTTCGGCCGCTGGATCTCGTAGAGATGGGGGAAATCAAGCCATCCAGTCACGAGCCTCCACAGCTTGATCGCGTCCGCTCCCGAGGGCGGGTCCTTCACGACGGGTCCGAAAATGGCCTGCCCGTCGGGAAAGATCAGCGTCGGAACCCCGAACCCGCCGGCGTTGATGACCCTCTCGTGATCGGCCATGACGTCTTCGTGGGTGGTCGGGTCCCCTATCGCCTTGTCGAGTAGATCTCCGTTCAACCCGATCTGCTCGAGCAGAGCCCGGGCAACTTCCGGATCATGGGGTTTTTCTCCGTCTCGGTGAAGCGCTGCGCCGACCGCGGAGTACCACGCGTCGAGCTCCGCCATATCGCGTCGGCGCAGCAGCGCACCTATGCGCATCAGGGACCATCCGTAGGACCAGGCGCGTTCCCACGGGTGTTTCTTGCCATCGGCCCGATTGACTTCTTCCAAGCTGAAGAACCTCCATCCCACCTCCACTCCGAGCTCGTCGCGCACTGTGCGGATCCACACGGACGTCGTGTACGCGAATGGGCACATGGGATCGAAGTGGAAGTCGACCCGCCTCGGTTCCTCACGAGTCGCTTCGTGATCATTCACGGGTTTCAGCCTCCTGCACCGAGCGCGACGACCTCACGGTGTCGACCGCTCGATGATCGTCTCGAGCGCCCTGTGGCGTTCGGGAACTGCAACTGCGACAGCTTCCGAAAGCGCGCGCCAGCACCCGTCGTCGGGGCGGACCAGGTCGGCGAGACGTTTTGCGAGCGCTGAGCTCGGATCGGTGACCGCAGACACGCGTACGCGATATGACGACGCGTCGTCGTGTTGGTCGTACAGGCGTAAAGACGCCACCTCGAGGTTCTCGTCGACGACAATTGCTGAAGCGCCCTGCAGAGGATTCGTGTCGACGGTATCCACCACCCATCCCCCCGTGTTCGCGAGGTTCACGGGGGTGGCGAAGCCCCGGGCATTCGTCGTGGTCTCGAACGGTTTGTGGGTGTGGCCGAACACGAGAGTGGTGGGGGGGACCACCTCGAGCTCAGAAGAGATCTGAGCAAGCAAGGGTCCTTCCAGATAGGCCTGCAATCCCTTTTGCGCGTTCGCGCTGAGCGCGTCAGTCGGGTGGTGACGTTCGAAGCGGCCCGCATGCTTCACCAGGTGCGCGAACAGGTCGCGCATGATGCGCCGAGTCAACCATTTCCGAGGCCGACCGCCGGGGGCTTTGTCTGCGATCGCCGAGGCGAGCGTGAGCACCAGCCGGTCCAGCGCCTTCTCACTCTGCAGCATGTCGTACAGCCGGTTCACGTCCTCGCCGACCTCTCCGGATCTGCCGAGCGACGACCAGAAGAAGTCGATCCAGGCGAAGTTGTCCTCTTCGATCTCAGCGATGTCGCGCGGAAGAGGCTTGTTGAACATGAGCAGGTTCAAGCTGGACATCAGCTGGTACATGGACTCGATGTAGTGGCCGTGATGGACGATCACGCATTTCTCTCCGTCGGCAGAGCGCAGGCCGAAGTTCGGGTACACGGCGCGCATGCGCGCCTTGGTGGTCTTGTGACGCCGCTGCAGTACCGCGGTGAGAAGGTTGGACTCGAGCAGAGCATCACCCTGCTTCGGGAAGAGGCAGGTGGCATGGGTGGGCGGCGGTATCGGTGCCGTCGGGGACAGCGATCTCAGCTGATCGGCGTAGAGGCCCTCGCGAGCCGTTTCCCACAGGTGGTGGTCGTGGTTTCCCGGCACGAACCAGATCTCGTCTGCGAAGAGAGGGTGGTCGCCGACCACGAGGTCGGTGAACTGCTCGAGGACGGCGGCCGCAACCTCGTCCTCGGCCAACGCGAGCTCGAGCACGTCCCCGGCGAGAACGAGCGTCGGCGGCTCCGAGCCCTCGTTGGCTCCGATCACCTGCGCCAGGCAGTCGGCGAGGCACTTCATGACGGGAGAACGCTTCGCAGGGTCGGCGGTCGGGTCCGGGCTGTCGGCGAGGGCGGTGAGGATGCTGTTCTCGGCACCGAAATGGAGGTCGGACAGGATCACGTATCTGACGTCGGGCAACTGGGAGGAACCTCCGGTAGTGGGTAGTCGTTAGACCTTGCCATCTGAAGCAGGTGGTCGCGCAACCGGGGGCGTCCGACTGGGGGGATCCCGGTGTTCCGACCGGTTGAAGCCCCGGATATGGCCCGTTTCGGCGTCGACGCGTTGGACAGGACCGACCTTGCGTTTTCAAATTGACGTTTTTGATACTCTCCTGTGTACAACGTCGTGTATCAAAATCACCGATTTCTTTTCGGCCGGCGGACGGGCCCGGTGGATCCAGGCCCGTGGACATCGGTGATGGCAGCAACGGGCTCTTTGTCGTCTCGCACCGTCGCTCACGGGCCAACCGCGCCCAGGGGTCGTTGACACCCCCTTTCAGTAGCCTCGATCGCGCAATGCTCTTCCTCCACCGCTCGGAGCGTGCTGACGGTCTCGTGGCTGCGCTCGGCGAGCTTCTCATCGTGCCGATCGAGGACGTCATGGCCCCCGAGGTCGTGGCAGTGCCCACCCGCGGGATCGAAAGGTGGCTGACCCAGCAGCTCTCCTCCAGGCTCGGGACCACCCGGGGTCGCTACGACGGTGTCTGCGCCAACATCGACTTCCCGTTTCCGGGGAACCTGGTGGGCAAGGCACTCGCCGCCGGAACCGGAATCGACCCCGAGACCGACCCGTGGGCCACCGACCGCTCGGTGTGGCCTCTGCTCCAAGCGGTGGAGGCGAATCTGAAAGAGCCGTGGCTCAGTTCTTTCGCCGCGCATCTCCGCAGCGCTGCGCCGGCGGGTGAGGAGAGGCGGTACGCGAGCGTCAGGCACGTGGCCGACCTCTTCGACCGCTATGGCGTTCACCGTCCCCAGATGGTCAGGCAGTGGGCGGAGGGATCCGACGGCGGAGTCGGCACTGACGGGAGCTGGCAGCCGCCACTGTGGCGCGAGCTCCGCCTTCGGATAGGGACACCGAGCCCCGCCGAGCGCCTGCCGGATGCATGCGCGTTGCTGAGCGGCGGAGCCGATGTGCCGGGACTTCCCGAGCGCCTGTCACTGTTCGGGTTGACGAGCCTCCCGACGAGTTACGTGGAAGTTCTGAGCGCTCTTTCGTCCGGACGCGATGTACACCTTTTTCTGCTGCACCCATCGTCCGAGTTGTGGGAGCGCATTCAGAGTCTTTCGGCCTCGAATAGAAGCTCGAATAGAAGTGGGACAACGCGGCATGACGACCCGTCTGCCGGGGCGACGAGGAATCCCTTGCTCGCCTCGTGGGGACGCGACAGCCGCGAGATGCAGCTCGTCCTGCTCTCCGAAGCAGGTGGCCGGTGGTCAGATGACCATCGGCCGATCACCACCTCTGCGGCGTCGGTCCTCGAGCGCGTCCAGGCCGACGTACGAGCGGACCGGGCGCCGGTCGGCCCGCCTTTGCCAGGCGGTGAGGATGTCCGGCCGGTGCTGGCGACCGATGACCGGAGCATCCAGATCCACGCGTGCCACGGGCGTGCCCGCCAGGTCGAGGTGCTACGCCATGCGATCCTGCACCTGTTCGAAGATCACCCGGATCTCGAGCCGCGCGACGTTCTCGTCATGTGCCCCGACATAGAGACATACGCCCCCCTCATCCACGCCGCGTTCGACTCGCATTCCGGCGACGATGAGACCGATTCAGAACATCCGGGCCACCCGGACCTGCGGGTCAGGCTCGCCGACCGGGCGATCCGGCAGGTCAACCCGTTGTTCGGGATCGTCTCGCGCCTGCTCGACATGGCGAGCGGACGGGTATCGGCAACCGAGGTCCTCGATCTCGCCGGTTGCTCGCCGGTGAGGCGCAATTTCGGCTTCGACGACGACGACCTCGGCAGGCTCGAAGAATGGGTGGTCGCCTCCGGCATCCGCTGGGGTCTCGACTCGACGCACCGCTCGCCGTTCCAGTTGGATGGCCTCCAGGCCAATACGTGGGAGGCGGGCCTGAGCCGCATCCTGCTCGGTGTCGCCATGGCTGACGAACGCCAGCGGTTGTTCGGGGGAGTGCTACCGCTCGACGATGTCGGCAGCTCGGACATCGATCTCGCAGGAACGCTCGCGGAGCTCGTGGCACGCATCGGGTCCTCGATAGACAGGCTTTCGGGAAACAAGACCGTCAGTCAATGGACCGAATCGATCGGAGCCGCGGTCGCCGCCCTCGCCGCAGTAGGCCCGGGTGACGAGTGGCAGTCGGCACAACTCGGCAGGCTTCTCGCAGACATCGTGGAGCAGGCATCCACCGACGGGCAATCGAGCACGGTGAGCCTCGGACTCGGCGACGTCCGTGCCATCCTCGAGGATCATCTGCGAGGACGCCCCACGAGGGCCAATTTCCGCACGGGACATCTCACCGTCTGCACCCTCGTGCCGATGCGCTCGGTTCCTCACAAGGTGGTGTGCCTCCTCGGCCTCGACGACGGGGCATTCCCGCGGAATCCCGAGCGCGACGGCGACGACCTGGTTCTCGCCGATCCGCAAATCGGTGACCACGACGCCAGAAGCGAGGATCGCCAGCTGGTTCTCGATGCCCTGCTGGCCGCGACCGATCACCTGATCATCACCTACACGGGGCGCGACGAGCGGAGCAACCTTCCGAGGCCGCCGGCGGTCCCTGTGGGGGAACTCTTAGACGTCATCGACGGCACGGTCCGCTCGGCCGACGAAGGACCCGCCAGCGCGAGCTTGATCATCCACCACCCTCTTCAACCGTTCGACGCGAGGAACTTCGTGAGCGGCGAGCTTAAAAGGCCGGGTCCGTGGAGCTTCGATCGGGCCAATCTCGAAGGTGCGCGTTCCGCCGCCCGCCGGGATCCGTCCGCTGTTCCAGAGCGGTTCTTACCTTTGCCGCTCGAGCCCATTGACGAATCGTTCGTCGATCTGAGCGATCTCGAGTACTTCGTCCGTTTCCCGGTAATGGCCTTTCTACGACGCAGGCTCGGGTTGAGCCTGTCTGCCGATCGCGACGAGGTCGTCGATTCCCTGCCTGTGGAGCTCGACGGCCTTGGGCAGTGGGGATTCGCCGAAAGGATGCTGGTCTCGGTGGCCGCCGGAGGTGACGTCGACTCATGTCTTGCGGCCGAGCGGGCCAGGGGGATGCTCCCACCCGGATCTCTGAGCGACCCGATAATCGACAGCGTGCTCCCCGACCTTCTTGGGCTCGTGGCCGCTTCATCCGATGACAGGCCACCGACCTCCACCGCCGTCCATCTGACCCTTCCCGGCGGAACGACCATCGTGGGCACAGTTCCGCGTGTCAGGGGGAACCTGATCCACAGGGTGACGTTCTCGAGGATGTCGGCCGGACTTCGCATCGTCGCGTGGCTGCACCTTCTGGCCATGAGTATGGCACTGCCCGATCGTGAGTTCGAAGCGGTGACCTTCGCTCGGGGACGCAACGACCCGCAGGCTTCGGCCGTGTCGGTCGCACGCATCGCCCCGCTCGCAGGTGACGCGGATGGCCGGCGCGGGCGCGCGTGCGAGCAGCTCGGAGGGATCGTCGACCTCTACTTCCGCGCCATGCGCGAGCCGCCTCCCCTGTATTGCAAGACGTCTGCCGCCTGGGCCGAGGCTGTCTTTCGACAAAGGCCTCCCTACGCTGCCGCCGCGCGAGAGTGGACGTCCAAGTACGGGTTTCCTCGCGAAGACCTGCAAGAAGAGCACACGCTCGTTTTCGGGGGAGTAGTTCCCTTCGATGAGCTCCTAAGCCCCGAGCCGCGTCCCGACGAGTCGGGCGACCAATGGGACGAACGGGAGACCTCCAGATTCGGCCGTTGGGCGTGCCGCCTCTGGGGCGACCTCCTGGCACACGAACAGTTGACCGGCCGGTGACCTCACCAGAGGACCCCCGGGTTCGAGGGCTCGCGCCTCGCTCTGCCTGGGCCGGGGCGTTCGATGTGCACGGCCCGCTGCCTAAGGGTGTGATGCTCCTCGAAGCGAGCGCCGGCACCGGCAAGACGTTCACCATCGAGACGTTGGTGACCCGTTATGTCGCAGGTGGCGTCTCACTCGAGAAGCTCCTCGTCGTGACGTTCACCCGCATGGCCACGGGCGAGCTGCGCGACCGCGTGCGCCACAGGCTCGTCGTCACCGCTGCCGGCCTTGCTCAGTTGATCGAAGGAGCCCGCGAGTCAGCCGACCAACTTGTCCGACTGCTCGCACAGGGCGACCGGTCCGACGTGGACCTGAGGCATTCCCGGCTGACGAGCGCAATCGCCGACTTCGACGCCGCCACCATCGACACGACACACGGTTTCTGCCTGCACATGCTCATGAGCCTCGGCGTGGTAGGGGACGTCGAGCGCGACGTCAAACTGGTCGAGGACACGTCGGATCTACTCGAAGAGGTCGTCGACGATCTGTACGTGAGACGGTTCTGGCAGGGTCGGGATGCCCCCCTGTTCGATCGCGCAACCGCGTTGGAGGTGGCCAGGGCGGTTGCGGCCAACTCCGCAGCTCTCGTGGTACCTGGCCTGACCGACGAGAACAGCCGCCCGGCGATGCGCAGGCGACTCGCCGAGGCGGTGATGAAGGAGATGGACCGCCGCAAGAGGGTGTCGGGAATCCTCACATACGACGACCTGCTGACACGCCTGCGCTCCGCGCTAGCGGATCCCACGCGGGGTCCGGCCGCATGCAGGCGCCTCTCTGCGCGCTACGAAATCGTGCTCGTAGACGAATTCCAGGACACAGACCCGGTGCAGTGGGAGATCCTCGATCTCGCCTTCAAGCACTCGAGCCTGGTGTTGATAGGTGACCCGAAACAGGCGATCTATTCGTTTCGTGGAGCCGACGTGTACGCCTATCTGGCCGCAGCCGGCTCAGCGAGCGAGATAGCGACGCTGAGCACCAACTGGCGCAGTGACCAGCGCCTGATAGATGCATACGACGCGCTCTTCTCGGATGCGCAGCTCGGCCATCTCGGTATCGCATACCACAAGGTCCACGCATCCCCCGAGAACGGCGACACCGGAATCATCGGTGCACCCAATTGCGACCCCCTGCGGGTGAGGATCCTCGACCGTCAGAAGGTCGAGACGACGCGAAACGGTTGCGCCAGATCTCCTGAAGCGCAGCGTTTCATAGCGGGGGACCTCGCGTCGGACATCGCTTCTCTGCTGTTGTCGGGAGCGTCCCTGCCGGCCGGCCGCGACGCCGGTGGGGAGACGTTCCGACCGGTGGGCCCCGGCGATATCTCGGTTCTCGTGCGTACGAACCGCCAGGCGATCTCTGTGCGTGATGCTCTCGGAGATTCAGGGGTTCCCGCGGTGGTCGCCGGGGGCGGGAGCGTCTTCGAGTCCGCTCCTGCAACCGACTGGGTCCGCCTGCTCGCAGCCATCGACAAACCCACTTCGAGGAGGCTCGTGGCTGCTGTCGCTCTTACGCACTTCGTCGGATGGAACGCCGCTCGGGTGGCGTCGGCCGGAGACGAGGACTGGGAGGAGCTTCACTGGAGCCTGGCGCGCTGGTCCGCCGTCCTCCGCGGGCGCGGTGTCGCCGCGCTGCTCGAGCAGGTCTCTTCAGCAGGCCTACCGTCAAGGGTGCTCAGCCTTCCGTCAGGCGAGCGCCTGTTGACGGATCTGTTCCACATCGGCCGGCTCCTGCATTCCGCCGCCGTGGAGCAGAACCTCGGGCCCGCAGCTCTCATCGCCTGGCTCAGACGGCGAATTTCCGAGGCCGGGGAGGACCGCAACAACGAGGACCGCAGCCTCCGGCTCGAGTCGGATGCCGAAGCGGTTCAGGTGCTCACCATCCACCGGAGCAAGGGTCTCGAGTTCCCGATCGTGTACTGCCCGTTTCTGTGGGACGGCTGGGAGATGAAGGTCGGCATTCCCGTGTTCCACGATCCCGACAACAACGACGCGCTCACGATCGACGTGGGCGGCGAGAGCGTCGGCTTCGCCCGTCGTCTGCAGCTGCATCAGCAAGAGCAGCGAGGCGAAGACCTGCGACTGATGTACGTCGCGCTCACCCGGGCCCGTCACCAGGCCGTCGTGTGGTGGGCGGGATCTACCGACAGCGGCGACTCGCCGTTGGGCAGGCTTTTGTTCTGCCGCGACATCGACGGCGTCGTATCGTCCAAGGGGGGTCGTGCCCCCTCGGACGATCAGGTGCGGGCACGACTTGGGGAGCTGTCACGGAGTTGCGGAGGGCGGATAAGCGTCGAGAGCGCTGACGGGCACCTGGGCGCCAAGTTCAGAAGCACGCTCTCTACGCCCCCGGAGCTGCACTCAGCGGTCTTCGACCGCGTCTTCGACGAGCGTTGGCATCGAACGTCTTATTCGGGGATCACCGCGGGCGCGCACGATCCGGTGGTCGGGAGTGAGCCCGATGAGCATCTCGTCACCGACGAGCTCCCCGCACCGGCCGACTCACCGACGGTGGAAGTGGGCCCGGGCTCTGAGATCGACACGGATACGAAACGGAGGCTCAGCTCCGTCCCCCTTGCCCTGTCGGGGATGCCGGGGGGAGTGGAGGTCGGATCGTTCGTCCACGCCGTGCTTGAGTCGACGGACTTTGCGGCCGTGGATCTGGACGAGGAGCTGCGCCTAGCGATCGACGCGGAAACGGCCAGGCGCCCGGTCGACACGGGTGACCGTCATCTGCTCGTTGCAGGACTTCACAACGCCATCGAGTCCCCGCTCGGAGCTCTCGTCGACGGCATGAGCCTGCGCCAAGTCGCAAGGGGTGACCGCGTCGACGAGTTGACCTTCGAGCTGCCACTTGCCGGGGGCGAGAGCCCCTGCGGGGCCGTCTCGGTCACGCAGGTCGCCCACATCCTTCGAGAACACCTGCCCTCCGATGATCCGGTGGCTGTCTATGCCGACCGGCTGGACGACCCTGCGCTCACAAGGAGCCTGCGCGGCTATCTGACGGGCAGCATCGACCTGGTGTTCCGCTGTGCGGATCGCCGGCTCGCGATCGTCGACTACAAGACGAACCGGCTCGCACCATCCACCGATCAACTGTGCGCGTGGCATTACAGACCCGAGGCCCTTAACAGAGAGATGCATCGCGCCCACTACCCGCTGCAGGCAATCCTCTATACCGTTGCTCTCCACCGCTACATGCGCTGGAGGGATGCAAGTTACGAACCGGCGACTCACCTAGCCGGAGTTCTCTACCTCTTCCTCCGCGGAATGAGCAGTCCGGCGTTGCCGACCGCCGGGACCGAGCCGTGCGGCGTCTGGTCGTGGAGCCCTCCTGCCGCGATGATCGAAGAACTGAGTGATCTGTTCGACAAGGGGTCACAGACATGACAATGACGGGGGAAGTGTCCGCTCAGAGCGGGGTGCTCCGGATCGCCAGTCGCGCCTCCGGCTTGCTTCGTCACTTCAACGACGCGGGGGTGATCGCCGCGCCTGACGTGAACGTCGCGCTCTGTCTCGGGCTTCTCGGGTCGTGCGGTGACGACGTGGTCCTCTTAGGAGTCGCATTGGCCGTGCGCGCTCCGCGCCTCGGCCACACCTGTGTGGATCTCGAGACCATCCGCACGACCGCGGATGCAGACTCGGAGACACCGGTGGCACTCGAAGATCTCCCGTGGCCGGATGCCGGGGAATGGATCCGACGGCTCTCAGAGACCTCCCTTGTCGGCGACGACCGGCCACTGCGGCTCGAAGGGACGACTCTGTATCTGGACCGGTACTGGTCGGACGAGTGTCAGGTCGCCTCCGACCTGCTTCAGCGTGCGAGCTCACCACCGACAGCGTTGGACCTGCGGGTGTTGAAGGAAGGAACCGCCAGGCTGCTCGGTGGGAACACGGATCCCCTGCAACGCCTTGCGGCAGTCGCAGCAGTGATGCGTCGCTTCGCGGTAGTGGCCGGTGGGCCTGGGACCGGAAAGACGACGACGGTGGCACGGATCCTCGCGCTGCTCGACGAGCAGGCGCTCGCTTCGGGGTCTCGCCTACCGCTGGTCGCTCTCGGGGCGCCGACCGGAAAGGCTGCCGCCCGGCTCGAGCAGGCAGTGCGCGACGAAGCTGAACGTCTCGAGACAGACGAGACGGTCAAGGCTCACTTGATAGGCCTGCGCGGCTCCACACTTCACCGCCTGTTGGGTAGAGGGCCGCAGAGCAGCACCCGCTTCCGGCACAACCGGCTCCACCCGTTGCCTCACGACGCGGTGATCGTGGACGAGACGTCGATGGTCTCTCTGTCGATGATGGCGCGACTCGCGGAGGCGGTACGCCCCGATGCCAGGCTGGTTCTCGTCGGTGATCCCGAGCAGCTCGCATCGGTCGAAGCCGGCGCCGTGCTCGGCGACGTCGTGGGTCCGGCGACTTCGGGACTGCGGATGAGGCGGACCGTGCGCGCCGAGCTGGCGGCGGTCGCAGGGACCGAAGTGGATGCCGAGGACCTGCCGGGACCCGAAAGGGACCCGGCGAACCCGATAGGTGACGGCATCGTCGTCCTGCGGCGAGTTCACCGGTTCGGTGAGAAGATCGCACGACTGGCGAGCTCCATCAAGACGGGAGACGTGCGTGCGGCGCTCGAGGTGCTCGGCGATTCAGGACCTGCTGTCACATGGATCGTCGTCGACGCGGAGACCGATAACGGAGTCCGGGATCGCGATCCGGCGGTCCGGCGATCCGGCACACTCAGCGACGGACCGCAGATCGGCCCGGTGCGTGATGCGGCGCTTGAAGCCGGCAGGTGGATGCTCCGGTCGGCGCGCGCCGGCGACGCCGCGGAGGCGATCTCTGCTCTCAACTCGTTCCGGCTGTTGTGCGCTCACAGAAGGGGACCGGCGGGAGCACATTTATGGGCTTCCCACGTCGAACGGTGGCTCGCCGGGGGGATCGAAGGCTTCGTTCCCGACGGCGCGTGGTATGTCGGCCGGCCCCTGCTCGTCACGACGAACGACTACGGCCTCGGCCTTTACAACGGCGACACAGGGGTGGTCGTGGACGACCAGCAGGGTCATGCGGTCGCCGCATTCGAACAAGGTGGGGAAGTGTTGCGCGTGAGCCCGAGCCGGCTCGAGGCGGTCGAGACCGTGTACGCAATGACCGTCCACAAGAGCCAGGGCTCGCAATTCGACACGGTGGCGCTGCTTCTTCCCGCGCCCGACTCGCCGATCCTCACGCGCGAACTGCTCTACACCGCCGTGACGCGTGCGAGGAATCGGGTCATAGTGGTCGGCGCTGAGGAATCCGTGCGCACCGCCATAGACCGCCCGATCGCTCGATCCTCCGGATTGCAGCGCCGGCTATGGGGTTCGTGAGCGCGAGCGCGACGATGGCGGGCGGTTCGACACCGGTCAGGTTGATGCTCGCATCGATCTCCTGTGAGAAGGGTGACTGGCAAGCGAATCTCGCCGCCCATGTAGAGGTCATGAGGCAGGCGTCCGGCGAAGGGTGCCAGCTCGCGGTCTTCCCCGAGATGTCACTGAGCGGTTCGGTGGATCCCGCCGAGCATCCTGACGCACTGCTCCGCATCGACTCGGATGCGGTGCAGTCCGTCGTGGACTCGACCCAGCAGCATTCGGTCGGGGCGATTTTCGGCATCGCAGAGCGAGCCGACGACGGCAACAGTCACATCACCCAGATCTACGCATCTCAGGGAAGGTTGATGGGGGCGTACCGCAAGCGCCGGCTGGGGGAAGGCGAGGAAGGCTTCACTCCCGGCGCCGCGACCGGAATCTTCAGCTACGGCGCATTGAAATTCGGGATCGCCATCTGTTCGGAGGGGAAGGTTGATTACCCGTTCGACGAGCCCAGGACCGCCGGCGCAGCAATCCTCTTCTTCTGTGCCGCTCCGGGTCTCCACTGCAGGCGCACCGACGACCGGTCCTGGCGAGAGGGGCACTTGTGGTGGGAATCGGAGGGGCTCGTACAAGCGCGACGTCACGCTTCTCGCACTGGAGCCTGGATCGCGCTCGTCACCCAGGCGGGATCCACGGTCGACGAGGACTTCCCCGGCCTGGCGGCCCTCGTCTCGCCTGAAGGCGAGGTCGTCGACAGGCTGCCTGATTGGAGGGAGGGGCTTCTCACCGTGGACGTACCTCTCGCGTTCGAGGTCCAACCGGTACGCGAGGCGGCGCGCGTCCTCGTCTTAGACGAAGACGACCGGGCTCTCCTCGTGCAGTTCTCTGACGACTTCGGCCACACCTGGTGGGCGGCACCCGGAGGGGGCCTTCAGCCCGGGGAGGACCATGCTTCTGCCGCGCTACGTGAGCTCGAAGAGGAGCTCGGCACCGCTGACATCGAGCTCGGCCCGGAGATCGGCTGGCGTCGCCACACCTTGTCCTTCAACGCCAATCCCTGGATGACCCAGCATGAACGCTGGTTCGTCGCGCGGCACGCGTCGTTTGACGTGCCGGCCGAGCAGGTGGCGTCGTTGGCCTCCGAGGCCGTTACCGACGCCAGGTGGTGGTCGGCCGACCAGCTGGCCGGCTCGGGTCTGGTCACCGCGCCGCGTGGGCTCGCCGCGCTCATTCGACGGGCAGCCTCCGGCGACCTGCCGACCGCCGGCACGGACCTGGGCGTTTGAGGCGGCACCCACCGGCGAGCCGTGGAAGGATGTCCTCAGTGTGAGGCGCGCACGAGCCTTCTCGCATCGCCCGATGCAGCGTTCCCGCCGCAGCCGGGTGCTCCCGGTCCTAGTGACGCCGCTCCTCGCATCGGCCGCGATCGTTGGCCTCGTCTTGCCCCGCTCCGACGGCCAAGGGGCCCGGGCTCCGCTTGCAGAGCACCGCGGGCTGCAGAGCACCGAGACCGCGAACGTCTCTTCGTCGCCGTTCGTGAGCGGGTCAGGAGCCGTCACGTTGGCAGGCAACGGATCGGCCGGCTTCGCGTCGGACGGTGGCGTCGCCGTCTCTGCGGAGCTCAACGGGCCTTCAGGGATCGCAGAGGACGGCCGCGGTGACCTGTTCATCGCGGATACGGGCAATTGCCGCATCCGCGAAGTGCCCGCGATCGACGGGACACAGTACTCGGTTCAAATGATCGCCGGTCATATCTACACGATCGCAGGCGACACTTGCGGCGCCACGGGGTCTGCTTCATCGCGAGGCGAGGTGGGGTTCGCGACCTCCGTAGCCGTCGACTCCTCCGACGACGTGTTCGTAGCGGACGGAACGGGCAACGAGATCCTCGAGCTCCCAACCGCGAGCGGTGAGCATCTCGGCGTCGAGATGAGAGCTGGAAGGCTGAGCATCGTGGCAGGAGACGGGCATGCAGGCGAGTCGGGCAACGCTCAGATCGCGACGAACGCTCAACTGAACGACCCCCAAGGTGTCGCGGTCGATCCCTACGGAGATCTGTTCATCGCCGACACCGAGAGTTGCGAGATACGCGAGGTCGCGTCCCACAATGCGACCAACTGGGGAATACCTATGGCGTCCGGCCACATTTACACCATCGCGGGAACAGGTGCTTGCGGTCAGACAGCAGACGGCGGACCCGTCGGACGTGCAGAGCTCTGGGATCCGGTGGCCGTCGCCTTCGGAGCCCGTGGCGACCTGCTCATCTCCGACGGCGGCGGCGAGGAGGTCCTCGATCTTCCGCCCGTGTCGGGCACGTACTACGGCGTGCACATAGCGGCGGACCATCTGACCCCGGTTGCCGGGACGGGAATGTACGGGCCCTATCTCGTGGACGGGCTTGCCGCCACCGGCCAGACAGCCGAGCTCAACTCGCCGACGGAGATAGCCACGGACGCCGCTGGTGATCTCTTCATCGCAGATCCTTACAGCAGTTGCATACGCGAGGTGCCTGCGCGTGATGTCACGCAACGCGGCAAGCCACTGACCGTCGGAGACCTGTACACGGTCGCGGGCTTTCAGCAGGGAGATCTGGGCGACGCGACGACATGGGTCGGACCAGAGATGCTCTATCCGTTCGGAGTCGCCGTGGCCCCTGACGGCGCAATCGCCTATTCGGACCAAGGTGCGAATGTTGTGCGGGAGCTTCCGGCCGGTTGAGTCGAGAACGGCTCACCCCGGCACAACGTCGAGCTCGTAGCTTCCGGCCCCCACCCAGAAACGGACCTCTCCGTTCTCCGAGCTCTCGACCGAGATGCCTTCGACGTGCTCGATCGGCACAGGGCCTACCTTGACCGATGTTGGGCCGCTTGCCGGGACCCGCATGAGCGCCTGGGAGTTGGCGGGAAGCGACACGGCCACGTGGAGGCCCGCACGGGACCGCGCCCAGCTGACCGACGCCGTCCCGGACATGGTCGGCACGGCCCCTGAGGCAAAGTCGAGCACCCCGAACGCGGGGGCGATCTCGAGAACGGTTGGTGGTTGACCGGTGGTCGGGACCGCCGGGACGACACCTAGCAGCGCCTCTTGCATGGCGACTAGAGCAGCCGAACCCCACCCGTGGGACATGCTGTCGCCGATCAGGTCGCTCAACACCCACGCCTCCCAACAGAAGGTTCCACCGTGGGTGAGGATCCAGGCCCAGCCCGGCCTGGTGGCGTCGGTCAAAGTCTCGACGACGTCCTGATCAAGCCCGGCGGCGTGCAGGGACCGCAGCAGATCCATTCCGTAGTCCGGCTCCACCGCGATGCCGAGGCTCGCCACATACCGGCCCACAGCCGCTCTTCGCGCGGAGGGGACGAGACCGTAGGCGAGAGCCTGGATGTTCGGGAGTTGCGTCGAGCTCGGTGCCCGGGTCCCGTCGGACAGAAGGCCGTCCGCGTAGATCCCGTCGGTGCCGACGAGGTACCGGTTCACGGCATCTGACACGGTGGTGGATCTGGCCCTGTGGGTTGCGGCGCCTTGAATATCGCCGACCGCGGTCGCGATTAGCGCGATGCGCGCGAAAGCGTTGGCCGACAGGATGTTTATCGAGGAATCGCACTCGGTGTCGAAGTCATACCCGTAGTTGTTGTCGGCACTCGGATAGAGCGGCACGCCCGTGACGAGCCCCGTCTTATCGCTCACCGGCCGCCACAGGAACTCGCTGAGCCGTTCGAGGGTCGGGTACAACGATTTCAACGTTGCCGTGTCTCCCGTGCTCAAGTAGTACCGCCAGACCCATTCGGGATATAGCGCCGTGAAGTTCACGTAACTCTGGGCCCCGTACCCCGTGGGGTAGATGTCGCTCACGCGGCCGTCCGGCCAGAACCGCTTCTGCGACCTTGCGAAATCGCGGAGCGCCTGGAAAGACAGGTTGCTCTCCGCGTGGACTCTCAAGATCACCTGGGACTCGTTGCACGCGTCCCACAGGAACTGGCCCTTCTCGCGCGTCGGCGTGTCGACGAACTGCTCGTGTGTTGTGTAGAGCGCCGAGCGGGCGCAAAGGGCCCAGACGGCGTCGAGGGTCGGGTTCGAGGAGTTGAAGGACGCCTGAGGACCGTCGGGCATGGTGCAGTGCCGCGCCATCGCATGCACCTGGTCTCTCGTCATCTCCTCGCCTGGTTGGTCGATCTCGAGATATCGGAACCCCAGATAGGTGTAGGGATCGAAGGTCTGCGCCCCATCGCGCTCTATGTAGTAAAAGGCAAGGTTTGTCTGCTGGGTCGCGTGAGTCGTGGAGACGTGCCCGTCGGGGTCGAGCACGTACCCGACATGCATAGAGATGGTGCGTCCCGAGATCCCTTGGCGGAAATCCACGATCGGCCGGGCCGCGTATATCTTCCCGAAGTCCAACACGACTGCTCCGTCGTCGAGTGTGTTGACCGAGGTCGGCGAGAGCGCCAGCTCGGTGATGCGGGTCCTCTGGGCGTACAGGTCGGTGAACGGCGCGGTGCCGACGGGGCCCAACACCGGAGCGGCACTCCAGTCGCCGTCGTCGTAGCCGGCTTCTGACCATCCCGACGGAGCCAAGCGCCCGTCGATGAACTCGACGAAGTCACCGGCGTCCGTGTTGCGTTGCGCGGCAGGCAGCCACTCGGCGGGGCGCTGCTTCCACGTTTCGTCTGTGGCCCACACGTATCGTCTGCCGTCGGTGAATCTCAGCGAGATCTGGGCGAGCAAGCCGGGAGCGGACTGGGGTCGTCCCTTTCCCGCGCTGTACCAGCGGTGAAGGAACCCGACTGCGTTGCGCGCACCTGTCGCCAAGGCTCCGCTCACGTCGGTGGCCTGGACGTACTGCTCGTCGGGGTAACAGAAGCTGGGCCCGGTGTCGAGCTTCTGACCGTTGAGCCAGAGCTGGTACTTGTGAGCCGCTGCTGTGTAGATGACAGCGTGATCGACGGACCCCGCCGGGATGTCGAAGACCTGCCGTAGGTAGGTGTACTTCTCGAGACCTGTGTCGGCCGGGCCGGGGCGCAGCCACTGAGCCTTCCAGTCGGACATTCGCAGGCCCGTGACGAAGGTGGCAGATTCAGATGCGGCGCCCCACACTCCGGCGGCGTCGCGGGTCGCGACGCGGAATCTGTAAGCAGTGTCGGAGTCCAGCGCCGGCCCTCCGTAGGTGACGAAGGCCTGCCGGCCCGACCTCACCTCGCCCGAGTCCCATCGGGCCGGCCCTCCTGCCGATGGGGTCACGGTCAGCCGGTAGGCGGTCTGGATCGCGCCTCTGCGGGGATCCGTGACCTGCCACGCGAAGCTCACATCGTCAGGATCCACTCCGATCGGCGAGGCGTCCCCGTTGATCCTGAGCGACCCAGGCGGTCCCGGCAGATCTGCTGCCCCTGCAGTGGCGGGTTGCAGGGTCTCCCATTCGTAGAAACCGACCGACCCGGTGGCGACGACGACGGCACCCGTGCGCATGCCGTTCACGAGAAACGTGCGTCGATCGACCCGTTTCACGGCCCTCTCCTCGCCACCGCGGCACGCTATAGCGTCCAGGACTTCGGAGCACGCAAAGAGCCCGAGGAGCGAGGCCGCGGTGCAGTCGCAACGGCCGTGGCGAAAACAAGGAGGAACCATGGTCGGGACCGGCGACACCGAGGCGACGGAGTTGTCATTCGATCAGAAGAAGGTGCTCGTGACCGGCGCCTCGTCGGGAATCGGGGCGGCTCTGGCAGAGGCCTTCTCACTCGTCGGGGCGACCGTCGGGATCTGCGCGCGCCGCAAGGACCGGCTCACGGATACCTACGAACGATGTGTCGCAAAGAGTCCCGAGAGCCGGATGTGGGTCGTGGACCTGAGCGTCCCCGACGAGGTGGACCGGCTCGCGTCGTCCGCGCTCGAAGAACTGGGTGGCGTCGACATACTCGTGAACAACGCGGGCATTCCCAAGCGACGACATGTGACGAAACTCGATGCCGCGACCGTCGAGAGCGTCATGGCCGTCAATTACTTCTCCCCGGTCCGTCTCACGCTCGCTCTGCTTCCGCACATGCTCGAGCGGGACTCGGGTCTGATAGTCAACGTCGCGTCCGTTGCGGCGACGTTGTCGTCCCCAGGCGAATCCGCCTACGACGCGTCAAAGGCCGCGCTCGCCGTGTTCTCCGAAGCGATGGCAATCGATCTGTGGGACACCGGCATAGACGTTGCGGTCGTCTACCCCGGCCTGTTCGACACGGAGCTCTTCTCCTTGCCCGACAACGACGCACCGGTGACCGGAATCGATCCCGCGCCAGTGTCCGAGCTCGTGGAGGCCGTGATGTCCGGCCTTCGGGCAGGGTCCCGCGAGATATACGTGCCGTCGTGGTTCTCCGACATCGCCAAAGGAAAGGTCGACAATCTTGACGGCTTCATGTCCGGTGCAGCCGCGTTCGTACGAGAGCAGATAGAGAAGAGCTGACCGGCGACCCATGCATATCGGGGCTCTCACCGTCGAGATCCACATCGCCGAAAGCAGGTCGCTCAAGGCCAAGCGGTCGGTCATCCGCCATCTTCTCGACACCTCCAGGCGCAGGTACGGCGTCGCTGCAGCCGAGGTCGGGTTCCACGATCTGTGGCAGCGGGCCGAGCTCTGCTTCGCTGCAGTCGCGAAAGACGCGGGGCACGTCGAGGACGTGCTCGACAGCGTGGAGCGATTTGTGTGGTCCCATCCCGAGATCGAGGTCAGTGCCGCAGGGCGGCACTGGCTCGAGATCGACAGGTGACCGATGAGGCGAAAAGTGCAGAGGACCATCCGTGGAGCCCGCGGCTCAGTTACTCTTTCACCAACCTCGACAGGCGGTCGGGAAGAGGAGCGGCGGAGAAGTTGCGTGGATTGAACCCTCGCCGGTGGTGGAGGGTCTCTGTGATCATCGGGGCCGTTGTGGTGGCGTCCGTCCCGGTCGGGATCGTGGCTTCCCGCCAGTCGGCCTCCGGCGCCTCTTCGCCTGGGGCGCCGGTGCCGCGGACACCTGCGCCCGCCGGAGACTCGGCTGCCTGGGCGCAGCTGCTCTCGCTCTCGACCGACCTCGGGCCCGCCCGGATCGACTCGATAGACGTGCTCGTGACGCTCGCATCCGGCAGGCGTCCGGACGTGCTCGAGGCTTGGGCAAAGAAACACAACCTCACAGTGACCTGGTACACGGGAGAGCAGTTCGCGGGTCTGGCCGGCTCGGCGGCTTCCGTCGGTTCGGCATTCGGAGTCGCGGTCGACAGCTACCGCTCGCGCTCGGGTGAGGATTTCTATTCCGCGACACGACAGCCCGGTGTGCCCCCGCAGCTCCGGCCCGACGTCACCGGTATCGGCTCGATCAACAACTACGGCAGGCTCGAGTCGCAGTTCGTCACCCATGAGTTCGTGCCGAACGGAGGTCTGACCCCGCAAGGCCTGCTCGAGGCGTATCAGGCCACTCCGTTGTCGGCCAGCGAGCAGGGGTCCGGGGAGACTGTGGTGTTCCTCGAGGGATCGCCAGTCGAGCAGTCCGATCTCAATGACTTCACGCAGAAGTTCGGCCTTCCCCAGATACAACTGCAGATCGTGGGTGGGAACGTAAGCGGCGGAGCGAGTGAGAGCGGCGAGCCCGACATGGACATCGAGACGGTGCACGAGATCGCACCGCAGGCCCGGTTGGTCTATTACAACGTCAACACGGCTCCCGGCGTCACGAACAGCACTGATGACGGTGAGGCGATCGCTCTGTCACTTGCTGCGATCGCGCACCAGTTCCCCGGCGCAATAGTCAGCATCAGTCTCGGTCTTTGCGAGCGCCAGCAGAACAGCTCGGACATGCAGGCCATCACCACTGCAGCCGCCTCTGTAGAGGCCACGGGTGGAACCGTGTACGCGTCGAGCGGTGACACAGGAGGCGCGGACTGCGGGAACTTCGGGGCCGACTCGCTCACGTCGGCGGAAGGAGTGGAGATACCTGCAGCCGCACCGACTGTCACGGGTGTCGGTGGGACCACGCTGTACGTCACCACGAGCGGCGGGTACGTCGGAGAGGCGACCTGGTCGATGCCCATGATGTCGCAGGGCAGCGGAGGCGGTGTCTCGACCATCGCGGCTCGGCCCTCCTGGCAGACCGGTCAGGGCGTCGGCGGAGCCGGGATACCCGATATGCGCGAAGTGCCTGACGTGGCGGCTGATGCCGATCCGACCACCGGAACGGCCTTCATCACAGACGGCCAGCTGCAAACCGGTGGAGGAACGTCGCTAGCAACCCCCATCTGGGCCGGTTTCACCGTCCTGATAGACGAGTTCCTGCACAGCTCGGGGGAGCCGCCAATCGGATTCCCGAATCCCGTTTACTACAAGCTCGCCGCCGAAACCCAACTTTCCCCCCCGGCGTTTCACGACGTGACGGTCGGAGGGAACGTCTTCTATCAGGCCGGTCCGGGATACGACCCCGTCACAGGCTTGGGATCCCCTGACGTCGCCGCTCTCGCTCAGTACATACTCAACCTCGACAAGAGCGGTTCAGGATGAGCGACACGACCCCGGATCGCGAGCAGGGTGACGTGGCGCCGTCGGAGGGCGCAGCGACGACGGCGACGGCCCTGCCAGCGCTGCCGACGGTGCAATGCCCGCACTGCGCCAAGGTGGTCCCGGAGGGCCATTTCTGCGGATCCTGTGGAGCTCACCTGCTCCACTGGAACAAGGGCCGGGCAGCCGCGAGGCGGTTGCATGCGTATGCAGCCTTCCCCGACGAGCCCATGTACCGGTTGAGTGTCGTGTCGTCCCTGTTCCCGCACCTGTCGCATCACTCGCGCACCGTCTTTCGGATCGCCACGGCGTGGCTCGTCGTCCTGCTCGTCGTTCTCGCGATCGCTGGTCTCGAATCACCACTGATAGCTGTCGCCGCAGTCGGGATCCCTCTTTTGTTCCAGCTCTACGTGATCGAAGTCGGCCCCTACGGCGACGACGTGGTCCTGCCCACCTTCGTCACACTCGTGGTCGGAGCCGCGCTCGGAGTCGGGTGGGCGCAGATAGGCGGACCGTACGTCCAGCGTGACCTCGCGCCGACACTGCAATGGAGCCTCACCGATCACGGTGCTTTTTCTGCTGCGGTGCTGGTTCCTGTGATCGGCCAGCTGCTCATGTGTGTCCCCCTGATCATGCTGCTCGTCCGCAGGCGTTCGACAGAAGCCCTCGACGGGTTCGTCGTCGGCGCAGCGGGGGCCCTCGGGTTCACAGCTGCAGCCACCATCGCGAACCTCTCTTCGCGTTTCTCGGGCGGGATACTCGCTCATCAGCCGTTTGTGGACGTGATCAGCCAGGCGCTCATACGAGGGGTGAGCGTCCCACTGGTCGCGGCATTCGCGACGGGCCTCTTCGGTGCTACCGCCTGGGTGCGGAGGCGGAGTGATGCAGCGCCGACAGACGCGGGCGGGCTGTGGTTCACCTCTCCGATAGGAGCGCTCGTCCTTGCGCTGCTGGTCCAGGTCGGCCTCGGGTACACGGACATAGCGCGTCTCTCACTGCCCGTGGTCGTGGTAGTCCATTTGGGCGCGGTCGTCGTGTTGATGGCCTTCGTCCGCCTCGGGCTACACCATGTGCTTCTCCACGAGCATCACGATTTCGCAATCGGACCCCCGCGGACGTGCACCAGCTGCCGCCACGTCGTCCCGGCCATGCCTTTCTGCCCTCAGTGCGGAGTGGCTCAGCACGCCATGTCCAGGGCTCATCGCGTGCGTGAGCTCGCGCGGTTCGACGAGCAGGCGTCCTCGGCGCAGACCGGATCGGAACCTCAGTGAGCGCGCACGTACCTTCCGTGCCCGTCGCCCGGCCGGGGTGGCCCACACAGCCACCTTCGCAGCCGCGACTCGAACAGGGGTGGCCCGGCTACTCGTACCCGCACGCGAGCGGCGCCAGGGTGCGGGCGGCCAGCCGGCTGTCCCATCGCCATGTGCTTGCCGGCCTGATGGGTGGTCTCGCAGGAGTGGTGGTAGTCCTGATCGTGATCTCGCTGTTGGCACAGCCGTCTGCTCCTGTCGGATGTACCGGGCTCACGTGTGAGATTCGTCCGTCGAGTGGTCCCCCCGTAGAGAACGGATCTCTCTATACCAACCCGAAGTTCGGCTTCACGGCCCGCGTCCTGTCGGGGGGACTCTCCACGAGCGTCTCGACGGCTGACGACGAACTGACGATCACGTTCAATGCCAACGGCGGTTCACTGGGACAGCTCCAGCTCGCGGGACAAGCTGCCGACGGTCAGACCGCGGAGCAGATCGTCAACGCGGAGATCAACAAGATCGCCAACGGAGCGGAGCTCGCTTACACGATCCCGGGTTCGATGATCGGGTACCAACCGGGCTTCGGCGCCGCATACAATTTCGACTCGACCTCGAGCGACGGGCAGTCGCAGACCCTTCGGGTCATCGTGATGGCGGCGGTCCGCGACAATGTCGCGGTCGTATCGGTTTGCTTCGGTGCGCTGATCCAGTTCGGCGACGGCCCTGGCCAGCCCAACGACAACCATCCGAGCATCGCGGATCTTCTGATCGCCCAGACCGGCGATCCGATCCTCGACAGCGTTCTGTGGCCGGGTCAGGCCGTTCCCTGATTTCCCCGGCCTTACAACCTTCAATTTCTAGAGCCACTCCCTCCGTTTCCGGGCCCGCGAGAGCATCCGGCCGCTTCGGGCATCCCACGCTCAGGACGTCTACCGCCCAGGGCATCCACCGCACCGACACACCCTGTCGGTAGCTTGCGGCACGTTGTGATGTCCGATGACCGGGCCGGAAAGATGCCACAGTCGAGCCTCGAGCACTGCATCGAACGCCTCGACCGATTTTCGTGCCAGGTCGCGCAGGCGCTCGCTCTCACCGCACCCGAGCCGACGCGCCAGGAGCTCTTGTCGTTGATCGGGCCCGACGCCAGGCCGGACGAGGTGGAGCGGGCGCTCGACGTCCTGCACGCAAGACGGCTCATCGACTCGTCTGGAGAAACGATACGGATCGATCCCGCGATCCGTGGGCGACGTTCACCGGCAGGACTCGGCCCCCGCGCGGCGGAGCTCCTCTCTCTGCGCTCGCCGGGCGAGCTGAGCGCGATCGCATGGAACAACGGGATGACCGACTGCCTCGAGGACCTGACTCGCGAGCAGCTCGTGGCCCGCGTGGCCATGCGTCTGACGGCTCCGGACCGGGTGAGTCACGTGCTTCACGAGGCGCCGAGCGACGTCGTCGGCCTCGCCATGCGCCTTGCGTTCGGCACGCCGACCATCACCACATCCGCAGGGTTCTCGACTGGGTACCGCCGGACAGCTCCTGAGCGCAGCTGGCGGGCGCCGCACCACTGGCTCTTGCGACGCGGTCTCGTGATCGAAAAGGAGTGGTATCGGGCGGTCATGCCCCTCGAGGTCGCGATGGTGCTTCGCGGCGGCAGGCCGTTCGAGACGGTTACCGCGGTCCGCCCACCCTTGTTCCCCATGGCAGTTGACGCTTCTCAGGTCGAGGTATCCGCCCGCTCGATGGCGGCCCGGATCGTGGCAGCCGTCGGACAGCTGATCGTGCTGTGGGGATCGCGCCCGGCACGGGTGGTGAAGAAAGGGGAGATCGCGGCGCGCGACCTGCGAAAATTCAGCTCTGCGAGCGGCATCGATCCGGGTGACGCCCCTTTCGTGTTCGAGCTTGCCGGGTTCGCTGGCCTCGTAGGCGTCGACTACGCCGATCGGATCGTTCTTCCCCGTGCACCGTGCCATGAATGGCTCGATCGTCCTTTTGAATTGCGCTGGAAGTCACTCGTAGAGACCTGGCTCGAGGTTCCGGCTCACCCTGGCAGGTCGTCCGTCGAGCCCACCAGGGGCAAGACGGGCCTCGCGCCGTTTGACCGAGCCGGGTCCACGGCTGCGGTGGAACAACGAAAGCTGTGTCTAGCGGCGCTGGTCGAGGCGGATCCTGGGACCGGAGTGGACGAGGACTCGCTGTCTGCGCGGCTCGAGTGGGAAACACCGTTGCTCTGGAGCAAGGGACCTGCGACACCGGCCAGCAAGGTCGCATGGATATGCAGTGATGCGCAGCTTCTCGGGATTCTCCATGGCGGTTCGCTGTCCGGTCCCGGAAGGGAGGTGGCTCGGGGGAACTTGCACACTGCCGCATCGCTGCTCGCGGATCGGTCCGGTCGTCCGGAAACGGTCCCCGCCTCGTCAAACGACTCCGGATCCCGTTCAGAGTTCGAGGGAGGATTCGTCCATATCGCGCATCGTCTTCTGTAGCAATAGCCAGCGTTGACGGCGTGCAAATTCCCAGGTAATTTTATGGTTCGGCGGTGGGGACCGTATCTTGTGATCACATTGAGGTGTCCCATGTCCACGGTCCCCGAAGACTCAGGGACAGTTCGGCTTGGCGGCTCGGTCGGACCGCTCCCACCTAGCGCAGTGGGCCGCGAAACGCTGACCCAGCGGGTCGAGGCCGCATTGAGGCAGGACATCCTGCGCGGGGTGTTCCTTCCCTCGAGCCGAATCCGTGGCAGCGAAGCAAGGTCTCGCTACGGCGTCAGTGCGACACCTTTTCGCGAGGCCCTTCAGCGCCTGGCCTCGGACGGATTCGTGGAGATCGACGCGCAGAGCGGCGCTCGCGTCGCCCCGGTCTCACGAGAAGACCTGAAGGACATTTTCGGACTGCGCCACCTTCTCGAGCGCGAGGCCCTAAGCCGGGCGATCGAGAACACGAGACACGATGCGGTTTGGAATGGGGAGCTGTCATCGTCGTTCGACCGCTATTGCACCAGCGGGGCGACACTTCGCGCCCGACCCCAAGATCGTCAGCTGGTCGAGACCTGGTCGGAGTCGCATGACAGCTTCTACGAGACTCTTTACTCGGGTTGCGGGTCCCAACGCCTGCAGCAGCTCATATGCAGGTTGATCAGCCATGCCCAGCGTTACCGGGCGATCGCTCTGCGGCTCCTCGAGACCAAGGAGTTCGACACGCCACAAATCGACGAACTGCTCGATCAAGTTCAGGCGATCTATAGCGCAGCGTTGAAACATGACACTGAGGAAGCGGTGATCGCGCTCGAGGACCACCTCAAGAAGTCAGAGGGGTACCTGGTAAGGGTATTGAAGTTGCTCGAGCCTGCCAAGGAAGGTGGATCCGCTCAGCCTTTGTAATTCCGCTTTAGCTCTTGTAGTAGGGCGCGTTGCAGATGAACCCGGCCTTCGGCGAAGGAGGGATCCGCACGAAGATGCCATTCACTATTCTCGCGAGCATCCAGCACGATGCAGGTTGCCGACCACCTGGGTCCGATGTTGCGATAAGGCCGTCGGCATCGAACGAACGCACCTGCTTGAGCGACTGGAGGAGATCCGCCGGCGTCGGATCCGCACCTGCGTTCTCGAGCCCCTGTGCGAAAAGCATGCCTGAGATCCACCCGTAGAGGGTGTACAGATCCGGAGTGAACCCTGGGTGCACCTTCTGCACCCAGGACAAGAATGTGTCGACCTCGGGCACGGACTTGGCATCACCACCGAGGTACAGCGCGTCGGTCTGGTTCAGGTAGATGCCGTCGGCGTTCGCTGTGCCCCCCGAAAGTTGAACGAAGTTGTCGACATAGATGGGACCCCCGGACTCGATTACCTGAGGGTGATATCCCAGATCGTGCATCTCTTCGACAATGTGCTCGGCGTCGCTCGCATCCATGAGAGTCAGGTCGACGAACTGCACTCCTGCGTGCTGCATGGCGAGGAGCTGGGTCTCGAACTGCGTGTCGAGTGGCCCGAAAAGCGAGGAGTACGTGATCGCGTAACCGAGGTGCCTCATCGCCGCCTCGAGCCCGAGCGCCTGCTGTTCTGCAGAGGACTCTTGTGCTATCAGGAGACCGACGTGCTTTATGGCCACGGGGTAGTGCTGGGCGTAGTACTCGAAGGGACCGAGCTGCCACCCGCCGATCGCCGGGGTGGGGCTCACTGTGTTGGGCAGGTCGAGAGTGCTCTGTGACAGCGACACGGACACGTTAGGGATAGCCGGATGTTTGGCCAGTATGGTCCCGCCGTCCTGGTCTTCCAATGAGAACGAGCCCACGAATGCGATGACTCTGCCGATGAGAGTCTGTGTTTCGGCGAGGTTTTCCTGACCGTCGAATTTGTCGTCCTCGGAGATGAGCTCGATCTTGCGGCCGTCGATCCCTCCCTGCGTGCTGTCGAGGTAGGAGAAGTAGGCGTCGGTCCCGACGGCGGCTCCTTCGAAGAGGCCGGGGATGATGCCGCTGATCGTCGAGATGTTCCCGACCGTCGCACAGGTGGCGGTGAGGGCCGCGGGGCAGGCGACGTGCAACGCGTTGACCAATTTCACGGTGGCCGGAACGGTCGGGGTGGGTCCTCCTCCGCCCGCACTGGGTGTCGTGTGCGAGGTGCATGCACCGGCCACGAGCACGATGGCCAGAACAGGGGCCCAGGTGACGCGGCTCGACCAGCGTGCAGAGGTGGCGGCTCGATCCCGTCTCATCGTCGACTCCCTTTGCGGAACCTGCGGACGGTAGACCTGTTTGCTGCCATCGTCGGCTTACGCTACCGACCGATGACCGACGGCGCCCGGCAGATCGCTCAGCGGTACGAGCGGTGGTTCACACGTGTTCACCCACGGATATACCTCGCCACGCGGGGATGGATAGGCCACCGGTTGGGCTGGTACCCGTCACTGATCCTCGAGACCACCGGTAGACGCTCCGGCATCAAGAGAAGCTCCGTGCTCCCTTACCTGCGCGGCGGAGGCGGCTACCTCGTGGTCGCGTCGAATTTCGGCGGCGACAAACCGCCTCACTGGCTGTTCAACCTTCAGGCAGATCCCGATGTCACGGTGCAGATCCGCCGCAAGCGCTTCGGCGCGCGTGCCGAAGCAGTCTTCCCCGGAGACGGGGACTATGAGCATCTGTGGCGGACCGTCACCAAAGACGGGCGCAGAGGGCCCTATGAGCGCTACAGCAGACATACGGCGCGGCCGATCCCGGTGGTCAGGATCGTCAGCCGTTCAGGTCCTCAGGTCGAGTAGCACTTTGCCTTTGACCGATCTGCCCACCATTTGCTCGAAGGCATCGTTCACCTGAGCGAGGGGGAAGGTCGCGCCTATCGAGACCCGCATGTCTCCGGCAGCGACGGCTCGAAGTGCCTTGCGCTTGGCATCAGAAAGGCTCTCTTCGGATGCGATCAGGCCTGCGTACCCGTAGATGGTGAGACCCTTTCGGAACAGGGCCTGTAGTGGCAGCTCGCCGCTCGTGCCTGCCGAGGTCCCGAACAGCACCATGCGAGCGCGCAAGGCACACAGTGCGATGGCGTGACCTGTGTAACCGTCGCCCAGGGGGTCGAAGACAACGGTCGGTGACAGGTCGGCGCATTGCTCTTCGAGCTGGTCCGCGTCCGTAACGACGACTTGTTCGGCACCTAGGTCCGCCAGCCAGTCACGATTCTCATCGTGTCCGCTCTGTCCCCACACCGTCGCGCCGATGGAGCTCGAGAGCGACACGATCATGCTCCCGACTCCGCCACTTGCTCCGAGCACGAGGACGCGATCCTCGGCCGTCACCCGAGCGAGCTCTGTCACGACCCTCCACGCGGTGGCTCCCGCGACGCCGATCGTCGCCGCCTGGCTGAGCTCCACGCCCTCCGGCACCTCGGTCAGTGCGCGTTTCGGGACGACGGCTGCAGATGCCCAGATGCCGTCGCGCCGGGTACCGACGCCCGCACCGTGGACGAGCACCTTGGTTCCCCCGGCGATCCCGGCACCTTCTGTCCCGAGTGTGCGCGGTACGGGACCGTCCTGAGCGGTGAGACCCATCGCCGCATACCGGTCGACTGGGTTCACCGATCCCCACCACATCTCGACCAGGACCTCGTCGGCCGCCGGTTGGCCGATCTCGACGGACTCGACGCGAAGAGGGGCTCCGTGTTCGGTCAACCTTGCTGCGCTCACCTTCATCGGCGTGTCCTCCTGACAGAGGTGGACGTTGTGAGGTGGAGCCTGTCACATGTCGGATCGAGTCATTCGCCGGCCGCTATCCGCGGCGGCGACCAGGATCCGGGTGAGCGGTCCGGGGGGGAGCTCAGCTCGCGGGCGCCGCGAAGGCGGCCGCCATCTGAGGCTCGCGAGTGTGAGTGCGGTGCTCGCGGATGAGCTCGGTGACGGCACTCGCCGGGGCAGGACGCGCCAGGTGGAAACCCTGCACATGATCACACCCGAGTTGTCGCACCGCCTGGAGTTGAGCGGCAGTCTCGATTCCCTCGGCGACCGTCTCGAGTCCGAGTTCGTGGGCGAGGTTGTTCATGAGCGAGATGAGCATTGCAGCATCCTGATCGGTCGCGACATCCGCCGTGAACGACCTGTCGAATTTCACGAAGTCGACGGGAAGGCGCGTGAGATAAGACAGCGACGACCATCCGGTGCCGAAGTCGTCGATGGCGATCGACACGCCTAGATCCTTCAGTTGCTGAAGGCGCGCCACAGCCTGGTCGGCGTCTTTCATCGTGACGCTCTCGGTTATCTCGATGGTCAGCTCGGCGGGAGGCAGGCTGTATTTCGCGAGCGAGCCGGCAACCATGTCCACCACTCCCGGATCGTGAAGCTGGCGCGCAGACAAGTTCACCGCGATGGTCGGGCACGCGATCCCGAGGTCACGCCATGCCGCAGCCTGGGCGCAGGCCATGTCCATCGCAGCTGCTCCCACTGTGACTATCGCTCCGGTCTCTTCTGCGTATTCGATGAAGGAAGTGGGATACAGCAACCCGCGGGTTGGGTGCTGCCAGCGCATGAGCGCCTCGACACCCGTCATCCGGCCTGTCCGGGCGCTCAGTATCGGTTGGTAGTGGAGCGTCAGCTGCCCGAGGTGGCTCCCGAGCGAACCGAGCTCGCTCTTGAGCTGCATCCGGGAAACCACCCCTTCGAGCATCTTGGACTCGAACATCCGGTAGCAGCTCTTGCCGCTGTACTTGGCCTCGTAAAGCGCGATGTCGGCGTCGCGCATGAGCTCGTCGCCGGTCGCCCCCGGCCCGGGAGCAAGGACGAGTCCCACGCTCGCGCTCGCCTTCACCTCGTTCCCGCTCACGTCGAGAGGCGTTCTCAGCATGTGCCCCACGCGCTCGACCGCGTGTATGGCGTCCTCCGTGGATGCGACGTTTTCGAGCAGAAGAGCGAACTCGTCTCCTCCTATACGGGCGATGGTGTCGGCCTGGCGCACAGACGCCTGCAGACGCGTGGCGACCTGCTGGAGCACGTCGTCACCGGCCAGGTGACCGAGGGTGTCGTTCACGGACTTGAAGTCGTCCAGGTCGACGATCATGACCGCCAGCGTCCCCTCGTCGCGCGTTTGGCGCTCGAGTGCGTGATTGAGTCGGTCGGCGAAAAGAGCCCGGTTCACGAGTCCCGTGAGCGGGTCGTGGAACGCCTGGTGGGCCAGGTCCACTTCGCGCGCTTCGAGCTCGGTGACGGTGGATTCCAGTCTGCGGTTCAGCCGTCGATTCTCGAGTAGCGCCTGGAGCTGACGTGCCATCACGAGCGCCGTGGTGGTGGCGCCGATCGCGAACATGGCTTTGTCGATCGAATGTCCTGCCGCCTCCTCGACCGCTGCGGTCACGCCTGCTAGTGCGAGGGGAACGTAGGGCACGATCAGCTGGGACATGGACTGGCCCTTGGTAACTGAATCCGAGGAAGGCGACTGGGAGGGAGCGAGTGCCGCGAGCCCGATGATGAGGAAGCCGGCGACCCAGCCGGTGTCCATCCAGTTGCCGTTTCCGTAGGTGCCATTCTGTGTGAGGTAGGCGAACATGCTGTCTGCGACTGCAAGTGAGATGACCCCGGCCGCGAGCAGTCCGAGTTGACGACGCCCGGGACCCCGCACGCGCGTCAACGAGGTGAGGGCAACCGTCGCAGTGATCACGTCACCGACCGGATATGCAAGTCCGACGACGCGGGCGAACAGTCCTTCACCACCTGAGCTCCAGACGGCTCCCAGAGCAGTGGCCCAGCTGACGAACAAGAGCGATCCAGCGATGATCGCCCCGTCGAGCAAGGCTCTGAAGCTCCGCGTGACCGCCCCCCACTCCTCGGCGATAAGGAGCACGCCTCCGGCCATCAGGGGGACGGCTAGCAAGAAGAACAGGTCGGCGAGCGAGGGGAAAGGGACCTCGACGTTTTGTGCCAGTTGGTACCAGCACCAGATGCCCTCGCCGATCGCCCATGAGGCCGAGGCGGTCGCGAGCAGGTACCAAGCCAGGCGAAGACGTCCCCTCCGACCGGTTGCGGCCCAGGCGCAGGCCGCTGCGCCCAGTGCGGCGGCGACCCCCTCTCCGATGTCGTCGAGCCACACGGTCACGTCGAGCCCGAGGGGGTTGAAGACCATAAAGACTGCAAACACCCCGGTCACGGCCGCGCAAATGAGCGTGGCGCACCACCAGCGCCTTTGTCCTACAGCCGACACCAGGGTATTGATCGACACCACGTGGTACGGGCTTGAGCAACGTGGTCCCTGCAGGTCACAGGGGGTGGACCCCCGCGCCGTGCATGCGTCGGCCTGCCTGCACAGGCACGGCCGATCTCGGCCTACCCGACTTCGGCCTACCCGATGTCGTGGATGCGGCGGGCCATCTCGACCATCTCGTCGCCAGGACCCCCGGTGGAGGGCGGTTCGGGCCTGTAGTTGTGGCCGAGGAGGGTGGCGAGCGTGGATCCGACCGACATGCGCAAGGCGTCGAGGTCGTAGCCGCCCTCGAGGAACAGGACCAGCCGGCCGAGACCGGGACAGAAGGTCGTCACCGTCGAGGCGAGGTCGGCAAAGTCGCCCGCGGTCAACCGGAGGCTCGCGAGGGGGTCCGCTCTGTGGGCGTCGAAACCCGCTGAGACGAGCACCCAGGTCGGTCCGAACCGCTCGACCACGGGACCGGCGACATTCTCGAGCGCCCGGCGCACGACGTCTCCCGTTGCGCCCGACGGGAGCGGCACGTTCACGTTGAGGCCCTCGGCCCTCGGGCCGCCGGTCTCGTCTGCTGCGCCCGTGCCCGGATAGAGACGGCTCTGGTGGGTCGAGACGTACAGGACCCGGGGATCGTCCCAGAAGATGTCCTCGGTTCCATTGCCATGGTGCACGTCCCAGTCGACGATGAGGACCCGTTCGCCGCGCTCAGCTAGTAGCGCTGCCGAGACTGCGATGTTGTTGAGCAGGCAGAACCCCATCGCCCTGTCGGCCGATGCGTGATGTCCCGGCGGACGGCTGGCCACGAAGGCGACGTCCCCTGCGCCCTGCTGTAGGCACTCGATGGCGGCAAGTCCGCCACCAGCCGCGAGCAGTGCCGTGTCCCATGAGCCCGGCACAGCGACGGTGTCGGGATCCACGGCCCCGCCCCCCGCTTCGCAGAACACTTTGAGCGCTTCGAGATAGGCGCGAGGGTGGACGAGAGCGAGCTCCTCCTCTGAGGCTCGTCGCGGCTCGGTCCTCACGACGGCATCACGGATGCCGGCGGCGTCGATGCCGCTCAGCGCGGCACGGAGCCGGGCCGGTTGCTCGGGATGCTCGGGTCCTGTGTCGTGCTGATCGAGCTCCGGGTTCCCCGCTAGTACGAGCACGACGACAACCGTACGCGGAAAAACGGGGTGTGATGGCGCTCTGTCAGCCCTATAGCTTGAGAGGATGACCCACGAACGCATCAAGCCCCTCGCGTCGCTGACGAACGCACGATGCTCGAGGCTTGGCTCGAGTGGCACAGGGGAACGCTCTCGATGAAGTGCGAGGGATTGGGTTCCGATCAGTTGCGCGAGAGGGCTGTCCCACCTTCCTCGATGTCGCTGCTCGGCCTAGTCAGGCACATGGCCGAGGTAGAAAGCGGCTGGTTCCGGAACTGCCTCGCGGGCGAGGGCGCCGAACCGATCTACAGCTCGAAGGAAGACCCGGACGGGGACTTCGACGGGATCGACGGCGCCGACCCTGACGCGGACATGAAGCGATGGCGCGACGAGTGTGATCACGCTCGGTCCGTCCTTGCAGCGATTGGCTCACTCGACGACGTGGGAAAAGGCGTCAATCGAGGCGAGATCTCTGCTCGCTGGGTGCTCGTACACATGATCGAGGAGTACGCGAGGCACAACGGGCACGCTGACCTGCTGCGTGAGCGGATCGACGGGTCGACCGGCTACTGAGGGGCCCTTCTGGCTGACCCGCATGGGTGAGCCGATCGCTTGTGGCGACCAGACTCTAAGTAAACGCCGCTGTATCAAATTCACCGAAAAAAAGTTCGCAGGTCGGCTCCCGAACGGCGCCCGGTACCCGAACGGCGCCCGGTACCCGAACGGCGCCCGGTACCCGAACGGCGCCCGGTACCCGAACGGCGCCCGGTACCCGAACGGCGCCCGGTACCCGAACGGCGCCCTGGGCCCACAGACGCCACGAGAGATGCCCGCTCAAGCCCTCATGAGTCTTCGGAGAAGGCGGGGTGGAGGCGAGCCGTGCGAGAGCACCTCGTCGTACCGTGAGACGTGCCCGAGCCCCCCGAACAGGTCGGCGAGTTCCGTGTACCCCACGAAGTAGGTGGAGAGCTGGGCTGAGGTCAGGCAGGCTCTGCGCCACTTGCCCGCCGCCTCCCCAACTTCTTGGAATCCACGGACGGTCATCAGTTCCATGGCCTGACTCTCGGTCATACCACCCGCGTGGACACCTGCGTCCAGGATGGAGTTGATCGTCATGCGCAGCTGCATCTTCAGCTGCTGAAGCTTCACCGCGGCTCCGCCGTGTCCCGCCTCGGCCATGAGTCGCTCGGCGTGGACGGCCCAACCTTCTATGAACGATCCGCTCATGAACACCTGACGAACCGGGGTGGATCCGGAGAATCTCCGCCCGTGCGCCAATTGAAGCGCGTGACCCGGCATCGCTTCGTGGACGATCAGATTGACGACCATCGCCGAGTTGTACTCACGATAGAAAGACTCGACCCGCTCAGACGGCCAGTCCTTCGGGGTGGGTGCGACTGCCAGGAAGGTCTCGCCTCCTTTTTCGAGTGGTCCCGGGGCATCGCAGTACGCGACTGCAACACCTCGTCGGAACTCGGGCATCGACTGGACGACCATGGCGTCGGAGGTGAGCGAAGCCAGTCCGTTCTCGCGCACCTCGAGTACCGCCTCGTCGACAGCGCGACCTGCCTCGCCGACGATCGTCTCGTCAGAAGCATGGCGCTGCGCGACCTCGTCGAGCGCGGTGCGGATGGCCTCGTTACCCGAGAGGTCCGAGCTACCGCTCGCAAGCCCGATCGCCTCCAGGTAACGCCGGCAAGCATCCTCCATCTGCTCGCTCAGCTCGTCGAGGTGTCGATTGGCGCGCTGCAGCACCTCCGCCGAGCTCAGCTCGGAGTTCAGGTTCAGCTCGAGTTTGCGGGCGAACTTCTGCGGTCCGAGCCTGAAACCGTCGTCATCACTTGTCGCGACGCCGGTCGGAATCCCCGAAGCCGATGCGAGGACGTCGAGCATCTCCTGCAGATACGCACCGTGCCGGTCCAGGGCCTCGAGGGCCCGTCTCTGTGGGGGTTCGACGGTAGCGGTCATAGACGGCTCCGACGCCGAGAGACGCTCCACCTCATCTCTCACGAGCGATACAGTGCCCGCGTTCTGCTGCAGAGCCGTCTCCAAATGGACGCGGGGCGCGCGGACGAGCTGGCGACGAGCGAGCGCGACGAGATCCGGCACCTGGTCGAGACGCGCAGCGATAGCTCGCAGACGATCAGGCAGGGGAATCATCTCGCGGGCGACCAACGGGTAGAGCGCGTCCCCCGGGTTGTACACGAGAGGATTCCATTCGGTCTCTGCCAGTTCGTCGAGAGCGAAGAGCCGCTGGTCGAGGGCGCCGAGAAGGACCTCGCGGTCGACACGGTCGTCGGCGTCGAGAGCGTCGCCATCGATGGCGGTCACTACCGCGCGGTGACGCCGGTAAACCGAAGCGACCTCGCGCACTCCGGCCTCACTGCGGTCGTCGAGGCGATCGTCGTAACGGTGGTCGCCGAGGGCGGTGGCCATCTCGGGCTCGTGACGGAGAACGTCTTCGACCGCTTCTGACGCGGCGTCGCGGAATGCGGCCGCGGGAGTTGGTAAGGGAGTCATCAAGTCAGCCTTAGGGCAAAAGGAGCTTCCCGAGCTTGCGTGACGTTATCGCCATCCCCGTGGCGCCCATGATGAGCAGGTAGGCGGCGTGCGCGAGCAGGGACCACGTGAAGAACCCCGCATCGAGACCCCGGATCAGCGCGACCCCCTGATAAAGCGGGGTGCAACGGACGACTACCTGCAGCCATGCCGGATAGACGGTGAGCGGGTAGAAGGTCGCCGAGAACAAGAAGAGCGGCAGGATGGCCAATGACACCATGTCGAAGTCTTGCCAGCTTCGCATGTGGCAGGTTGCGGCCATGCCGGTTCCGGCGAAGGCGAAGCTGATCAGTATCGCCGCCGGATAGCACAGGATTGCCCAGGGCGTGAGGATATAGCCGAGAGCCGCCATGACCACGAGGAACGAGCCCGAGTAGAACGAGCCTCTCATGAGGGCCCATGTGATCTCCCCGAGTGCCAGGTCGCCGACACCGAGGGGAGTGGAGAGCACGGCGTCGTAAGTGTGCGCGATCTTGAGCTTGAAGTAGATGTTGAACGTCGAGTCGAAGATCGCCCCGTTCATCGCCGAGGAGGCGAGAAGCCCCGGGGCCACGTATGCCGTGTACTTAACCACCTGCGTGCCGACGTGTATGCCGCCAACGAGCTTGTTCAAGCCCACTCCGATGGAGAGCAGGTAGAAGAACGGCTCGAAGAAACCCGAGACGAGGAGTACCCACTGACGCCTGTAGACGAGGATGTTCCGCTCCACCAGGCGCCTCGCCCGCGTCTGGGTGATGAGCCCGAGCGGCGTCAGCCTGAATATGAGGCCGGCATTCACGTGATCAACCTCCGCCGGAACGTCTTGCGCGCGACGAGGTAGCCGCCCGCGACAAGGACGATCAGATAGCCGGCATGCACGGGAACCTGGGCCCAGTCGACCTGGCCCAGCACGAACTCGCGGCAAAGCGTCACTCCGTGGAACAGCGGCGTCGCGTAAGCGAGCGGTCGGATCGCAGCAGGCAGTTGAGTCACCGGGAAGAAGGTGCCCGAGAACAGGAACAGCGGGACCACCCCGAATCGGTAGATGGTCGAGAACCACGTGTCGTTCTGCACGGTCGCAGCGAAGGCCGCTATCGGAGCCGAGAACGCGAGACCGGTGAGCACGGCTGCCGGCAGCGCGAGCACCGCCAGCGGCGAGAGGGCCGCGCCGAACGCGGTCAGCACGCAGAGGTAGATGCTCGAGACGAGCGTCAGCCGTATCGCGATCCATGTCAGGGTGCCGAGCAGCACGTTGTCGACCGAAAGGGGCGTCGCGAGCATCGCGAAGTAGGTCCGGATCCACTTGATGGCCCCCATGACGGGGTAGGTCGCCTCGTTCGTGCCTATCTGCATGGCCGTGGAGGCGAGGAGGCCTGGGGCGAGGAAGTACAGGTAGCGGACATGGTCGACCGTGTGCGAGTGCTGATCTACGAGCGAGCCGAGCCCGACCCCCATCGCGGCCAGGTAGAGGACAGGAATCAAGAAGCTGGTCGCGACCGACCCGCGCCAAGTCCGCTTGTACGAGTAGGCCCAGTATCCAAGCGCGCGCCACGAAGGTGGGGTCTGAATCCCTCGCGCCTTGTCCAGACCCGGCGTTTCTACGTCGAGCGCCATTGCGCCATTACCCCTTTCCCCCTGTTGCGGTCGAACTTACGGCTCAGTCGACGAGAGTGCGTCCAGTCAACCGCAGGAACACATCTTCGAGCGTCGCACGCCGAACGAGCGCGCTCAGCGGGCTCAGCCCTCGTGCGTGCACCTCGCGAAGAGCCGAGTCTCCATCGACCGTGTACAGAAGAAGCCGGTCGGGAAGTACCTCCACTCGTTCGGTTATACCCTCCAGCCGCACTGCCACGTCCTCGTGCTCATCGGGGCCGAACCTCAGCTCAAGCACTTCTCGCGTCGCGTAGCGCCCGATGAGCTCGCGTGGCGTTCCTTCGGCAGCGAAGCGCCCGTGGTCCATGACGGCCAGCCGATCGCACAGCTGCTCGGCCTCGTCCATGTAGTGGGTGGTGATGATCAGGGTGACGCCCTGCTGCTTCAGCCGGTAGAGCCTGTCCCACAGCAGGTGTCGCGCCTGCGGGTCGAGACCGGTGGTGGGCTCGTCGAGGATCAACAGCTCAGGGTCGCTTATGAGCGATCGGGCGATCGTCAGGCGTCTCTTCATGCCGCCCGAGAGCGGATCCACCTTGTCCCTCGCGCGATCGGTCAGCTGCGCGAAGTCGAGGAGCCTTTCGGCTCGCTCGCGTATCACCTTGCGCGGAAGGTCGAAGTAGCGCCCGTAGATCATCAGGTTGTCGAGGACTGTGAGCTCCAGGTCGAGGCTGTCCTCCTGGGGCACGAGCCCGATGCGGCTCCTTATGCGGGGCCCGTCGACTGCAGGGTCCATCCCGAGGACGCGCAGCGTCCCACCCGACATCGGTGACATGCACGAGATCATCCGCATCGTCGAGGTCTTCCCGGCACCGTTGGGTCCGAGGAATCCGAACGACTCGCCTTTGGCTATGTCGAAGTCGATGTGGTCGACGGCCAAGAAGTCGCCGAACCTCTTCACGAGGTCCCTCGCTACGACGAGCGGCTCGTCGTCCGTAGCCGTGCCGCTCGGGGCAGAGGCTGTCGCCAAGGGGGTAGAGGACACCCTGGCCACCCTACCGGCAGCTTGTACGGGTCCAGGAAGGCGTCAGGAACGGGGCCTGAAGAACGGGTTGAAGGGGTCGATGCCAGCCGCGAGCGCCTTGTCGAGGTCAGGGAACCCCTTCGCCCCGGCCTCGAGAGCGAGGCGCGTCGCCCGCAGGTTGTTGTCGAACACCAGGTCGGCGTCGGCGGCCTGCGGCGCGACCCAGACCGCCGCGACAAGGACCAGATCGTCGATGATCGCTCGCTCGATCACGTCGTCCTCGACTGCGCGCATCACGCCTGACGCGACCCCCGCCTGCGCCGCACCCCAAGTGAGCTGAGCATGGGACTCGCTTTCCAGGGCGGCCTTGTTCACGAAGAGGGTCGGAGGCTTGCAGGCGATACCGGGTCGGACCACGGCCAGGAACGCCGCGTGCCCCTGGCGTGGGGTTGCGAGTGCCGTCACCCACCCGGTCCCGACAGGACCGGCGCGCTCGCCGAGGACGGTGTTCAGGTGTGCGGCCTCGGGGCCTTCGCCGACGAAGGCCTCGCCGATCTGGATCACGAATCCGGCCATCGATCCGGAGGTTCCTCGAAGGGCTCGGTGCGCCCGTACCGGCTGATGCGCAGCAGTTCGCTACCAGTGGTGCCCGGCCTCGTGTCGTACGCAAGGAGGCCGACGTGTCGCAGACGAGGGGCCGAGATCGGGCTCACCCGGTGGAGCGAGTTGCGGCCCTCGAAGATGAGAAGCGTGCCCGGATTCATCGCGATCGTCCGGACCCGGGCCGTGTCACCGCTGAGAACTTCCGCAACGTCCGTGAACCGCTCGTCACGGTCGCTCCTTATGAGTGGCGCCACCTCGAAGTCCCCGCCGGTGCCCGCGGTCTGGATCGCCAGGGACACGACGAAATCGGTCTGGTCGAAGTGCCACTGCAGCTCGTCGCCTTCACCCATGACGGCCAGATTGAGCGCCCCGAAAGGGTCCGAATACCGGTAGAGCGGCCCCCGTCCGAGGATCGCCGAGACGAGCTCGGTGAGCGGGTCCCATTCGTAGATCTGGCGCAACGGAGAGGAGCGGGGAATCAGGTCGTAGGGCACGGCGCGGAGGCTGAAGCGGCCGGTCCACCGGCGCGGGTGCCCTTCGGGCACGTCAGGGTCCGGAAGCTCCAGATAGGCGGTGCCGGATCCAGCGGACGGGTGCGAACGACAGGCGAGGTCGCCTGCGTCCTCCACCAACGCGCTCACACCTCGGGCGTTCAAGAAGCCCGGAAGCTCCGCGTAACCCGAGGTCCGCAACTGCTCCTTGGCGTCTCGAACCAACTCCGATCCCACTTGCAGATCGAGATCGCGAAGCGGATAGCGGTCGGTGTCGACGAACGCCTCGACCATCGAACGCTGTGGAACGCTGTGCGAGCCGGTGGTCATCGATCACGCCTCCGCCGGGAATCTATTAGATAGGGTGCCGCGCCATGACGAGTGCCTTCACGACCGCCCTGGACGGATACGAAAGCGAACCCTTCAGCGCCGAGTGCAAGGTGCGCGACCTCTACAGGACCGGGTCCGGGCCTGCCGTCATCGTCATGAGCGAGATCCCCGGCATCACGCCCCTAGTTGCTGAGTTCGGCCGGAAGGTCGCTGCGATCGGTTGCACGGCCGTCCTTCCGCACATGTTCGGCACACCCGGCAAGCCGCCCACGGCCGCCTATGCGCTCGAATCCATGTTCCACGCTTGCATCTCGCACGAATTCTCCACTCTCGCGGCGGGTCGCACGAGCCCGATCACGACCTGGTTGCGGGCACTCGCCAAGGCGGAGCACGAGCGCTGCGGGGGACCCGGGGTGGGTGCGGTCGGCATGTGCCTCACTGGCGGATTCGCTCTCGCATTGATGGTCGACGACGTCGTCGTGGCACCGGTGTTGTCACAACCGTCTCTCCCGTTTCCTCTAGGCAAGGGCCGCAAGAGGGATGTGGGGCTGTCGACCGCCGATTTGATGCGCGTGAAACAGCGAGCCGAAGCCGGTACCGAGGTGTTGGGCCTGCGATTCACCGGTGATCCTGTCTGCCCCCCGGAACGATTCGAGCGGTTGTGCGAAGAGCTCGGCGACAAATTCATCGCTGTGGAGCTCGACTCCTCGGCCGGCAACCCACACGGCCATCCGAAGCAGGCGCACTCCGTTCTGACCGAGCATCTGCAGGACAGTCCCGGCACGCCCACCCGCGAGGCCCTCGACCAGGTTCTCGAATTCTTCCGCGAGCGGCTGCTGCGCGGCTGATGCCTTCCGAGCCCCCGGACCGTCCCAAGGTCCCGCTCGGGAAGATCGCTCTCGAATGGGGCCGAATCGGCTGCATCGGGTTCGGGGGACCGCCCGCCCACATCACCTTGCTACGCCGCCTGTGCGTTCCGCGCGGCTGGTTGTCGGCCGAAGAGTTCGAGGACGGCCTGGCGGTGGCCAACCTGATGCCGGGGCCTGCGTCGACGCAGCTCGCCATCTTCTGCGCGTACAGATTGGGCGGCCCGTTGGGCGCCGCGATCGGTGGATTCGGCTTCATCGTGCCGGGACTCGTGATGATCATCGCGTTGAGCGCCGTCTTCCTCGCGTCCCATCCGCCTCTCGCCGTGGAAGGGGCAGCTGCCGGCGCAGCAGCGGTCGTGCCGGCGATCGCAGTGGCAGCCGCCGTCGCTCTGGTGGCCCCGAGCTGGCGACGGGCACACGACAGCACGGCAGGCACGGCAGGCAGAGCGCGCTGGGTCGTCTACGCGATCGCGGGGGCCGTCGGTGCCGCACTCGCCGGACCATGGCTCGTTCTTGTGATCGTCGCCTGCGGATCGGTGGAGGTGATCATCCGCACGAGACCGTGGGAGGGCAGGCGATCAACGACGGGGCCTGAACCCGGCCCCACCCCGCACAGGGCGGCGTTTGCGGCGCTGGCGACCCACGCCGTTTCCGTCGGCGGGCTCGGCGCTCTCGCATGGGAGGCGTTCAAGGTCGGGGCTCTTTCGTTGGGCGGGGGATTCGTGATCATCCCGCTCATGGAGCACGACGCGGTCCACGTCTACCACTTCATGTCGGCCGCCCACTTCCTGGATGCTGTTGCGCTCGGCCAGGTGACCCCGGGCCCCGTCGTCCAGACGGTCGCGGCCGTCGGGTACGCCGCCCACGGCATCGGAGGCGCACTTCTCGCGGCGGCCGTGGCCTTCGCGCCATCTTTCATGTTCGTGATCCTGGGCGGCCCGCACTTCGACAGGATCCGCACGAGCACGACCGCCCAGGGATTCCTGGCGGGCGCCGGGCCGGCAGCGATCGGCGCGATCGCCGGCGCAGCCATACCGCTAGGGGATTCGTTGGCCCATGTCTGGCAGTTCGGCATGTTGGCTGTAGCGGCGGTCTGGCTGATAGGGCTTCGGAGGTCGACCGTCGCCGCGATACTCGCGGCCGGCGTCATCGGGGCGATCGCCACTATCGCGGGCGCGCCGGTCGGGACCTGACGGAGCCACGCTGTCGCACGGCAGGCAGGCGCACGCTGACGCACGGCAGGCAGGCGCACGCTGCGGCAGAGTTGTGCCCATGGAATTCCAACAAGTCGTCAACCGCCGTCGGATGGTGCGCACCTACCTGCAGGACCGGCCGGTTCCCCCTGACGTAGTCCACCGCATCGTGCAAAACGCACTGCGCGCGCCATCGGCCGGGTTCTCGCAAGGTACCGGCTTTCTGGTGCTCGACTCACCCGAGGACGTCGCACGGTTCCGTGATGCGGCCACGCCGGAAGAGGGTGCGGAGAATTGGTTCGCCGCCAACGTCGAAGCGCCCCTCGTCATCGTTGCGCTCTCGAACAAAGACACCTACCTGGATCGTTACGCACAACCTGACAAGGGATTCACGGACAGGTCGGATGCCTGGTGGTCTGCGCCTTATTGGGACATCGATGCGGGATTCGGTGCGGGATTCGGTGCGCTGATGATGCTGCTCACTTCCGTGGACGTCGGCTTAGGCGCATGCTTCTTCGGTCTCCCGATCGACAGGTTCGCCCAATTCCGCCAAGCATTCGGAGTTCCCCCGGAGTTCTCTCCGATAGGCGTGGTCTCGATCGGTTACTCCGACGAGCCTCCGAGGGACCTGACGGGCAGGCGCAGGCCGACGTCCGACCTGGTTCGTTTCAGACGTTGGGACGCCTAGCTCACTCGAATCGCGTGCCCACGATGTGCAGCATCCTGCTCATCTGCCGGTAGGGGTCGCGGCGGCTCGCCTCGAGCTCGACCGCCATAACCAGCTCCTCCTCGTCGTGCTCCGGCATGTCCCGCACCCAACCATCGGTGAACAGGCGAACGCCGTACCAGGCGACCGGTTCGACACCGTTGTCGCCGAGCATGTCGACGATCTCGTCGAGCGTATGGGCGACCGTGTCGACCCCAAGCCCGTTCGTCTGGTGCCGTTGACCGAATGCTTTCAAGGCGGCAGCCCAGTCACCTTGCAGCGCAGGTCGCGTCGCCAATGACGCTGCGTTCTTGAAGGCGATCGACACCAGACCCGAGGGTCGCGCGAGCCGTGCAAGCGACGCGACCAGTGCCGGGGGATCGGGGACGTACATGATCACCCCGTGGCAAAGGACGACGTCGAACATCTCGCCGTCGAGTGCTCGTGGGGCATCCTCTCCAGACGACTGTACGAGCCTGACCCTGGTCGCAACCTCCGCGGCCTCGAGCGACAGAGCGTCTGTTGCGCGTCCGAGCATCGCCGGTGAGGAGTCCACGATCGTCACGTGGTGTCCCGCCCTCGCGAGAGGGACCGACTGGTTGCCTGCCCCACCGCCCACGTCGACGATGCGTGCGGGCATGACCGATGCCGATGGGACGTGCCACGACAGCTGGCGGTCCAGTACGTGTGTGCGGACCTTTCCTCTGAGGCTCCCGTAGTGGACGTCTACGAATTGCCCTGCGAGATCGGCCCACTGGTCCATCAGTGGATGACCTCCATCAGTGGACGATCTCCATCAGTCGATGATCGCCTGCGCGACGAGCTGGCGGAGCTCACGGCGTATCGGATGGATGGAGCTCGGCAAAAGCTGAGTGAGGAACACCATGGTGACCTTCTCCGCCGGGTCCACGAAGAAGGTCGTCGAAGCAGCACCTCCCCACGAATAGGTGCCAAGCCCGTTCGCGATCTTCGCTTCGGCGAGGTCTGTCACGACGGCGAATCCGAGGCCGAATCCTGCGCCGGGCTGGAGAAGGTCGGGGAGGCTGCGACGTCCGAACTCGGTGAGCGTGGCGCCGCCGGGAAGATGGTTGGACGTCATCAGCCCTACGGTTCTCGGGCCGAGCAGCCTTGTTCCTTCGAGCTCACCTCCACCGAGGAGCATCTGTGTGAAGCGGTGGTAGTCGCCTGCCGTCCCGAACAGGCCGCCTCCGCCCGACAACATCGAGGGGAGTCTCGAGGCCGATCCGGCCGGCATGGGCAGGAGCGTGGCGCGCCTGCTCCCGGCCTCCGGCACGTACAGCTCGGCCAGCCGGTCCACCTTTTCGGAAGGAACGAAGAAGCCCGTGTCGACCATGCCGAGAGGTCCGAATATGCGCTCTTGGAAGAAGACGTCGAGTGACTTTCCCGACAGGACCTCGACCACGCGGCCGAGCACGTCGGTCGACACGCTGTAGTTCCATGCGCTTCCCGGCTGGAACACGAGCGGGAAGCCCGCAAAGTCGTCGCAGGCGTCCGCGAGGGTCTTGCCGCCCGGAGCGCCGAGCCCGTATCCGGCCCGGCGATAGAGGGCGTCCACCGGATGGTCGAGCGCGAAGCCGTACGTAAGGCCCGAGGTGTGGCTGAACAGGTTCCACATCGCCATAGGCGCTCTCTGTGGTTCGAGCACCGGCGCGTCGCGATTGCCACCGGCCCAGACCATCGTGTCGCCGAAGGCGGGGACGACCGAGCTGACCGGGTCGTACAGGTCGAACGCACCCTCCTCGTAGAGCATCATCGCGGCCACCGAGGTGACCGGCTTGGTCATGGAGTAGAGGCGCACGATGGTGTCGGTCTCCATGGGTGTCCCCGCCCTCAGGTCGCGCGACCCGTACGTGAAAAGGTGGGCGACCTTGGAGTGCCGGCTGACCATGGCGAGCGCGCCCGGGAGCAGACCCCGGTCGACATAGCGGCGGACGAGGGCGTCGAGACGCTCGAGCCGTTCGGCACTTAGGCCGACTTCGCGCGGATCTACTTCGACGGCCAGTGGCAACTTCGCACTCCTCGCGCACGGCTATAGCGCCTACAGCCCCGACGTCGGGGTAGCGCCACCGTAGCGTCAGAGATCGAAGCGGACACCCTGAGCCAGAGGCAGGTCGCCGGAGTAGTTGACCGTCGCCGTCTGGCGCCTCATGTATCCCTTCCACGAGTCGCTCCCCGACTCGCGGCCGCCGCCCGTGGCCTTCTCGCCACCGAACGCTCCTCCGATCTCGGCACCGCTCGGACCGGCGTTGACGTTGGCGATCCCGCAGTCGCTTCCGGACGCCGACAAGAACCGCTCTGATTCGCGCATGTCGGTGGTGAAGATGCTCGAGGAGAGGCCTTGAGGGACGTCGTTCTGGATGGCGATGGCCTCGTCCAGGTCGTCGAACGGCATCACGTAGAGGATGGGTGCGAACGTCTCGCGCCTTGCGACCGGGATCTGCTCGTCGAGCAGGACCAGGCTCGGGCGGACGTAGAACGCATCTTTCGGCCGGTCGTCTGCGACCCTTTCGCCCCCGATCACCGCGGCGCCTGCGCGACGGGCCTCGTCGAGGGCTCCCTGCATGGCGTCGAAGGCGCCACGGTCTATGAGCGGTCCCATGAGCGTGCGGTCCTCGCGCGGGTCTCCCACTTCGACGCTGTCGTAGGCGGAGCGGAGGCGCTCCGTGAGCTCGTTCGCGAGAGACCTGTGCACGAGAAGTCGTCGCAGGCTCGTACACCGCTGACCCGCCGTCCCGACCGCGGAGAACACCGTTGCCCTGACAGCGAGATCCGTCTCGGCGGAGGGGCAAACGATCATGGCGTTGTTCCCGCCGAGCTCGAGGATCGATCGCCCGAAGCGCGACGCGACAACCTCACCGACGGCCTTGCCCATCTGGGTGGACCCGGTGGCGCTTATGACCGGAGCCCGCTCGTCCGCCACAAGCGCCGAGCCGATCGCGCGATCCCCGACGACCACCGAGCTGAGGCCGCCGCACGAACCGCCTCCTGCGAGCTCCGGCTCGAGCTCTTCAATCACCCGGTCGAGGATCGCGCTGCATGCGAGAGCGCACAAGGGGGCCTTTTCCGAAGGCTTCCAGATCACGGGGTCGCCGCAAACCAGGGCGAGCGCAGCGTTCCACGCCCAGACCGCAACCGGGAAGTTGAAGGCGGTGACGACGCCGACAGGCCCCATCGGGTGCCACTGCTCCATCAGCCGGTGACCGGCTCTTTCGCTCGTCATCGTCACGCCGTAGAGCTGACGCGACAGGCCGACTGCGAAGTCGCAGATGTCGATCATCTCCTGAACTTCGCCGCGACCCTCGCTCGTGACCTTCCCGACCTCCAAGGTGACGAGATCGCCGAGTGCATCCTTGTGGCGCCGCAGCTCGTCACCGAGCCGGCGCACGAGCTCGCCCCGTCGCGGCGCCGGGACAGTTCGCCAGCGTCGGAACGCCTTTTGTGCTCCGTCGAGCGCGCGGTCGAGCTGCTCAGGTCCTGCGCTCGTAACCGATCCGATCACCGCGCCGTCGATGGGGCTGTGCACGTCGAGGTCGCCTCCGACGAAGGTCGACTCGGCGAGCCCGATCTGCGCCGCGATCCGTCGGACGGAACGTGCCGGTGTGTCTGCGTTCACTGTGCCGTTCACTGTGTCGTTCACTGAGCCGTTCACTGTGTCCATGGGTCCTCATCCTTGCCGTCTGTGGTCCTGGCGGGGCCGTCCACGAGAGCACCCGCTGCCATCAGGGCCTCCTCTGCTCTTCTCAATCGCTTGCCTGCTCCGAGATGCGTTCGAGCGGCTACTCCTGCGGCGAGTGCGTTCACGACCGACAGAGCTCCCGTGAGCGAGTCGAAGGGGCCCGCGCCCACTACGCGCACGAGCAGATGGGCGTCCGACCCGGGGACCAGCGGGCTCAGCGGTGTGTCGGTGACGGCGACAACGCTCGCACCTGTCGCTCGCGCGTGCGATGCCGCCTCGATGACCCAGCGCTCGTACCGACGTGTGTCGATCACGACCACGACATCGCCGCGCCCTGCTCCCGCGAGCTCGCGCGCAACCTCGGTGGGAGGCCCGAACCGGAGCGCCACCCCGTCGCGCAACTGTGAGAGCTGGTCGACGAGCGCCACCCCTACTGCCCGGCAGGCGGCGCTCGGCACCACGTGCACGGCGCGACGCTCGTCGGAGAGCATCCCCACCACCCGGTTCAGCGAGGGCCCTGCCGCCTCGAGCGATCTGATCACGTTCTCCGAATCTGTCGCAGCGACCCGCGCCCAAAGGTCCGCCGGTGGGCGAGCCCCGACGCGCTCTGCGGCAGGGGCGAGACGCAGCGACAGCTCTTCCTGGATCGCATCCTTCATCTCGGCGAAGCCCGCGAACCCGAGCTTGGTGGCGAGCCTCACCACCGTCGGTCCGCTGGTCCCGGCGGCGCTCGCCACCTCGGCGAGGCTCCCGAACGCCACCAACGGCTGATCCTTCTCGAGAAGCAGCGCCGCACGCTGCTCGGAGGGCGTGAGCGAGCCTGCAGCTTCGGCGAGCCGGTCAACGATGCTCATTTCGGAGCATATGATACAGGGTGTAAATCTGATCGGATCATTCCATCCGACCGATCGCGAGCTCAAAGGGAGGTGTCCACCGTGTCATTGGCACCCGTAAGGCGCATGGACGCATCCAGCGTCGCGCCCGACTCGGTGCACGACCTGCTCGCGCGTCACGTTCTTGCCGACGGATACAAGCTCGTCGTGGACCTCGACCGCAGTTACGGATGCAGGCTCGTGGACGCCAGGGACGGCACCGAGTACCTGGACTGCTACTCGTTCTTCGCCTCGCTTCCCATCGGCTTCAACCACCCGGATCTAACGCATGACCTGCTCTTGGACCGGCTGGCCCGCGCGGCGGTCCACAAGCCGGCGAACCCCGACACCTACAGCGTCGAGTACGCCACGTTCATCGACACCTTCGCGAGGGTCCTCGGAGATCCTGCGCTGCCCCACCTGTTCTTCGTGGAGGGCGGCGCACTCGCGGTCGAGAACGCGCTCAAGGTGGCGTTCGACTGGAAGTCCCGCCAGAACGAGCGCGCCGGGCGAGCCGGACCGGCCGACATGGTGCTTCACCTCCGCCACGCGTTCCACGGAAGGAGCGGGTACACGCTCAGCCTCACCAACACCGATCCGGTCAAGACCTCGAGGTTCCCCAAATTCGACTGGCCGCGCATCGAAAGCCCGGCGTTGCGGTTCCCGCTCGCCGACCACGTGGAGGAGAACCGCCGCTCCGAGGACGATGCTCTCGCGCAGGCCGCCGCAAGCTTTGCGGCCAATCCTCACCGGATCGCCTGCTTCGTGGCGGAGCCCATCCAGGCAGAAGGCGGGGACCGGCACCTTTCCGCGCGCTTCCTGGGCGAGATGCAAGAGCTGTGCAAGATGCATGACGCGCTGTTCGTCCTCGACGAGGTCCAGACAGGTGTGGGCGCGACCGGATCCCGTTGGGCGTACGAGGGCATGTCGCTCGAGCCGGATGTCGTGGCGTTTGCGAAGAAGGTCCAGCTCGGAGGCGTGATGGCAGGAAGGCGCGTCGACAACGAGCCCGACAATGTCTTCCAGGTACCGGGACGGATCAGCTCGACCTGGGGCGGCGGCCTGGTCGACATGGTGCGCGCAACGAAAATCCTGCAGGTCATCGAGCGCGACGGGTTGGTCGAGCACGCGGCACGCGTGGGTGAAGTTCTCCTCGGTGAGCTCGAGCAGCTCGCCACTGCGCATCCCGGTCTCGTCTCCAACGTCCGCGGCCGCGGCCTGCTGTGCGCGGTGGACCTGCCCACGACCGAGGACCGCGACTCGGTTGTGCGGCAGCTTCGCGAGAGCGAGCATGTGATCGTGCTCTCGTGTGGCGAGCGGTCGATCCGTTTCCGACCATCGCTCGTGATCCAAGTCGATGACGTCGAAGAGGCCGTTCGGGCTCTGTCGCGCGTCGTTGGGAATTTCGGAGCATGTGGAGCCGGCTCGTTGAGCAAGTCGAGGTGCTCTGGATCGTCGGTGGATGGCGCAGATCTGCTCGTTGGGGCCCTTGCCGCGGCCGGCGTCGAGGTCGTGTTCGGGCTGCCAGGGGTGCACAATCTGGCGCTGTGGCGGTCGCTTTCGCGCTCACCGATACGTCTCGTCACCGTCCGTCACGAGCAGGCTGCGGCATACGCGGCCGACGGTTACGCGCGAACCACGGGTCGTTGCGGAGTGGCACTGACGACGACAGGCCCCGGCGCCGCGAACACACTCGGTGCGGTCGGCGAGGCCTGGGCAGGCCGATCCCCGATCGTGATCGTCGCCACGGACATCCCGAGCACGATCAGGCGCGAGGGCGTCTACCGCGGAGCGCTTCACGAGATGGTCGACCAGGGCGCAATGTTCGCTCCGCTCGTGAAGAAGGTGATGAAGGTTCGTCGTGCCGCGGATGCCGGCGACGTGTTGTTTGCAGCAATCTCGGAGGCTCTGAGCCCGCCCTCACGTCCCGTCTACGTCGAAGTCCCTACGGACTTCCTCGGGACCGCAGCGGGCGGACCGGCGGACATCGGGGCCTCCGCGGCCTCCGCGGTCGAGCCGGGGAACTCACCCGACGCTGACGACATCGCTGCGGCTGCAGCGATGATCCGCCAATCCGAGAGACCTCTCATCTGGGTTGGGGGAGGAGCGGTGGCGGCATCGGCGGCCGGCGCGGTGGCGATGCTGGCCGAGCACCTGGCGGCTCCCGTGCTCACCACGCACCAGGCTCGCGGACTTCTCGGATGCGAGCATCCGTGCGCCGTGGGGCTCCCGCCGCACGTGCCAGCCGCAGGACGCCTCTGGGACGAGGCGGATCTCGTGGTCGGCATCGGCACCGACTTCGACGGAATGATGACCCAGAACTGGCGCATGCCTGCTCCGAAGCGTCTGGTGGCGATAAACGTTGATGCGGTCGACGCGTCGAAGAGCTACCGGCCCGACGTGATGATCGTCGCCGACGCGGCTGTCGGTACCCGCGCGCTGGCAGACCGCGTGGAGCCGAACCGCCCGGAACTCGGACGCTTAGGAGCCCTCGGGCAGCGTCTGGCACGCCTTCGCGCTCGAGGTGAGGGACGAGCTCGCGGCCGAGCAACCGGACGCCGTCACCTTCCTGGACGAGTTCAATGCGGCTGTCCCGAGCGACTGCGTCGTCCTGGCAGACATGTGCATACCGGGGTACTGGCTCGCCGGATTCCATCAGGTCTCAGGACCTAGGCGGCTCGTCTACCCGGTGGGCTGGGGGACCCTCGGTTTCGCGTTTCCGGCTGCGATCGGTGCGGCTCTCGGCTGCTCGGCACCCGTCGTGAGCGTCTCTGGGGACGGCGGTTTCCTGTTCTGCTGCGGAGAGCTCGCCACTGTTGCGCAAGAGCGGGTTCCGCTCACAGTCGTCATCGTTGACGACGGCGGATACGGGATGCTGAGGTTCGACCAACGCAACGCCGGTGACGAGACTTTCGGCGTCGATCTGCTGACGCCGGATTACGAAGCCCTAGCGGGTTCGTTCGGAATCGAGGCAGAGACGGTCGACGGCCTTGGCAAGGCTTTCGGGGTCGCACTCGCCGACCACGTCAGACGACCCTCTGCCTCTGTCCTCGTTGCTCGGGCTTCACTCGACCCCCCGCCCACCACGTCGCCGCGCTGGTACAGGGCGCGCTGAGAGCTCGGTACGCCGCCAGGCAACGTCGACTTTGTGCGTCATGCAGAGTCGACTCGAGTGATTGAAATTCGGAACTTGTATACAGCCGTGTATCTTAATTCAGAAAATGAACATCGAGGGCGGGTCTTGTGGATAACTCCACCTCATCCCGGCTCACCCCGTCTAAAACCGCCTCAACCCTGGACCGGAGCTCCACAAGTCGTGCAGTAGGGGGTGCCGGGCGCCACAGCCGTGCCGCACTGGGCGCAGAGGGTCCCTTGAGCGCCTCCGCCAGGAGTAACGCCTATCGGGGGTTGTTGGGGAGTGGCCCTGAACGTCCCGAACCCACCGTGTGGGACACCCGGGACGACGATCTCGGGCTCGCTGCGTCGCATTATCCCGCCGGCCAAGGCGACGGCAGCGGCGACAAGGCCGATGAATGCTCCGTATCCCCAGGAAATGCTTACACCCACTGAAGGCTTCACTAGGAACGCAAGAAGCGTGAGAAGGAACTGAAGTCCGAGAAAGACCGTGAGTAGTTGCCAGTGCGGCAATGGAAGGCGAAAGCCCCGAGGGGTCATGGTCCGAACGAACAGATAGAGCAGGATGAGGATGTCGAGCACCAGGATCAACACGCGCCAGCCGCCGGCACCAGTGCCGAGTGCAGATGTACTCCCCCCGCCATTGGGAACCGTGTACCAGGTCAGGAAGAGACTTATGAACAGAAGTATCGATCCCCCGATGCTGACAATGTCGCCGATCCCGAGCCGCCGGAAGTCGATCGAGACCGAAGTCTGAGCCCGCGGCCCTTGAGGAGCCACTGCGCCGCCGAACCCCTGGGCCTGGCTCTGCTGCGCGTAACCCGGAGCCTGTCCCTGTGACGGGGCACCCGATACGAGTGCGGCGCCACAGTTGGCACAGAATTTCGTTCCCGGCGGGTTCTCAGCCCCGCATGACGCACATGGCATCGTTCTCACCTCCTGGCCGGCGATCCACCGCCCCGCCGCGTTCCTGTTCAGCGGCCGGATCGTACCGCCCACCGACTCTGGATGCTTGGATTAGCAGGCTTCCACCGAGACCGGCACGTTGGAGTACCCGGCGACATTCGCCATGTGGACACGACCAAGTCCGTCCTCGTCAACCTCGTATTCGGGCCATCGGACAGCCCACTCCTCGAGCGCTATCCGGCTTTCGAGCCTTGCAAGGGCGGCACCAAGACAGGTGTGGATCCCGTGGCCGAATCCGAGCGCCATGCCTGGAGTCCTGTCGATATCGAAACGATCGGGCTCATCGAATTCGCGCTCGTCTCTCGTGGCGGCGCCGGTCAGCAAAAGCACTGGGACGTCAGCGGGGATCGCTACCCCGTGGAGCTCACTTTCGCGGATCGAGAACCGGCCCTGGTATTGCGAGGGTGGTAGGTAGCGCAGCACCTCCTCGACGGCGTTCGGGATACGTGACCGGTCGTCGAGGACCTTGCGCCACTCATCGGGATTGCGCGCGAAGAGCACCACGGCGTTTCCCACGAGCTTGGTCACGGTCTCGGATCCGGCGGCGGCCAGCAACGCCGCAAATCCGGTTATCTCCACGTCGTCGAGGGCGCTCTTTTCGCCGTCGTCGCGCTCGGCTTCGACGGCACACAAGCGGCTGAGCAGGTCGTCCGATGGGTTGGCCCGCTTGTCGACAACCAGCCCGTACAGGTACGCGCCGAACTCGTGGGCGGCCTCCATGCTCTTTCGGTTGACACCGATCTCGCCGGGCTCTCTGTGGAGCATCTGGTCCACCTGGTGGCGGATGCGCTGCCGGTCAGCGGCGGGGATACCGAGCATCGAGCTGATGACCTCGACCGGGAATGGTCCGGCCAGGTCCGCCACGGCGTCGAACTCGTTTCGGTCTTCGAGCGAGTCGAAGTACGAGCCGATCACTGCTCGTGCCATCGGTTCGAGCTCCGCCACGGCGCGAGGGGTGAAGACCCGGTTGACGAGTGTGCGCATGCGGTGATGGGCCGGAGGATCCATCATGATCATGCTCAATGGCTCAGACGGCGGTACACCGCTTGCAAGCGTGATCAGATCGACACCACGCGTGCTCGAGTAGGTCTCCCAGTCGCGATGGGCCGCCAACACATCGGCGTAGCGCGAGAGTGCCACGAATCCGTACTTGTCGTTGCGGTAGACGGGCGCCTCGTCGCGGAGCCTTCGATAGGTGGGATAGGGGTCGTCGAAGAAGACGCTCGAGAAGGGGTCGAACTCGACCGGTTCGGACATTCAGATCCCCAGCTGGTCAAGCAGGCGGTTCACGAACTCGACCTGAGCAGGAATCAGCTTGTCCCGGGCGGTCTCAGGGGTCATCCACTCGGCCCTGTCGACTTCCGGCACGATCAGGCGCCGACCTGTGCCGCGCGGCCACTCGATGTCCACGGTGTTCGACGTGACGGTTTCCGTGTCGATCTGACCGTCGTCCGCGAGAAGCGCCCACGCATGCACGATCTTGCCGCCGGCCTGGCGGACCTCTCCCAGGCCGATCGGTTCACCGTCGGGGGCCGGCTGGCCCAGCTCCTCTGCGAACTCGCGTCGGGCCGCCCTGTAAGGGTCTTCGTCCCCATGGGCTCCATCGTCCGCGGCCTCGCCCGCCTCGAGCTCTCCTTTCGGGATGGACCAGGTACCGGTGTCCTTCTTGGCGAAGAACGGGCCGCCGGGGTGGACCGCCAGCACCTCGATCCCGTGGTCGGCGGGCCGGTAGACCAAGAGCCCGGCGCTGCGTCGTGGCAACCGCCCGCCCTCTCAGACGTGCCGGCCGAGGAGTTCAGTGCTCATCTCGTCCACTCCTGCATGAGAATTGCTCGGACCCGTGCGCCCAAAATAACCGGCCCACGACATCTGGTCAGGGGTCGCCCCGCGAAAGGATGCCCGGATGACCAACGACAGCCTGCCCGAAGTCTTGTGGACACCTCGAGCAGACTCACGCAGCTCGACCGAGATCGGCCGGTTCCTGTCGGGAGTCGAAAATCGGACTGGACTCCACCTTCCTGACTACGGGTCCGCGTGGTCGTGGTCCGTCGAAGATCTCGAAGGCTTCTGGTCGGCCGTCTGGGACCACTTCGAGATCGATGCGAGCACACAACCAAGAGAGGTCCTCTCCTCTCGGGAGATGCCAGGTGCGCGGTGGTTCGACGGAGCGCGACTCAACTACGCGGAGCACGCTCTGCGAGGCGGTGCTGAGCGTGGACCTGGTACGCAGCCCGTCATCGTCGCCAGCTCCCAGACTCGCCCCACGATCGAGATGTCGCTCCATGATCTTCAAGATCAGGTCGCTCGCACACGTCACGGATTATCGAGGCTCGGAGTCGGCCCGGGCGATCGGGTCGCTGCCTACATGCCGAACATCCCCGAGACCCTCGTTCTCATGCTCGCGACAGCGAGTCTCGGCGCGGTCTTCTCCTCGTGCGCTCCGGAGTTCGGCGCGCGTGCCGTTCTCGACCGCTTCGGTCAGATCGGACCGAAGGTGCTCGTCGCCACAGACGGCTACCGATACGGCGCGCGGGTCGTCGACAGGATGGGCGAGGTCGAGCACATACGAAATGAGCTGCGTGAGCTGGCAGCGACTGTGATCGTTCCGTATCTGCGCACCGGGGCGGCCGGCGTCGCGCCCGTGGGAGAACAGGCTCCTTCGGGGACGATCGCATGGAACGAGCTCTCGTCGGATCGAGCGGCCCTCGAGTTCGAGCAAGTCGAATTCGATCACCCGCTGTATGTCCTGTTTTCGTCGGGAACGACCGGGCTCCCGAAGCCGATCGTCCACTCGCACGGCGGGATCCTCCTCGAGCACTGCAAGGCACTGGGTCTCCAATCCGACCTGGGGAAAGACGACCGCTTCTTCTGGTTCTCGACGACGGGCTGGATGATGTGGAACTACCTCGTCTCGGGCCTGGTGGTGGGTTCGGCGCTCGTGCTGTTCGACGGCGATCCGGGATATCCCGACCTGCTCACACTGTGGCGGCTCGCGGCGGAAACGCAGATGACTTGGTTCGGAACGAGCGCGCCGTTCCTGATGGCGTGCCGGAAGGCAGGCCTGAGCCCAGGAAAGGACCTCGATCTCGCCAGCTTGCGCGCTGTCGGATCGACGGGGTCGCCCTTGCCACCGGAAGGGTCCTACTGGGTGTACGACGCTGTCGCTGCGGGCGCAACGGGCGCACGGGGAGCAATGGATGCACGGGACGCACCGGCCGTCATGCTCTCGTCCATCAGCGGTGGGACCGACGTATGCACGGCGTTCGTCGGCGGGTGCCCGCTCGTCGAGGTGAGAGCGGGAGAGATCCCCTGTCGATGGCTCGGTGCCGATGTCCGGGCATTCGACGCCGCCGGCCGTTCCGTGATCGGCGAGCAGGGAGAGCTTGTCGTGGCATCGCCGATGCCGTCGATGCCGGTCGCTCTGTGGGGCGACGAGGACGGCAGCCGGCTGCGGTCCACGTATTACGACAGGTTCCCCGGGGTCTGGCGGCACGGTGACTGGATCACGGTGACCGACCGCGGGAGCTGTGTGATCTCGGGTCGATCCGATGCGACATTGAACCGCGGCGGCGTCAGGATGGGCACCGCCGAGCTCTACTCGGTCGTGGAGGACGTCGACGGCGTGTCCGACAGCCTCGTAGTGCACCTCGAGGACCGTGATGGTGGTCCAGGGCGACTGGTGCTGCTGGTTGTGGCGCCAGATTCCCCACAGATGCGCGACACGATCACCGAAGTCCTCAGGTCAGCGCTGTCTCCTCGCCATGTGCCCGATGAGATCCATTTCGTGCGCGCGATACCGCGCACACTTTCGGGCAAGAAGCTCGAGCTCCCCGTGAAACGTATCCTCGCCGGCGAGAGCCCTTCCGAGGTGGCGAGCAGGGACGCGCTGTCTGATCCGGCCGCGCTCGATGCGATCGCAGAGCTGGCGCGGATCCGCCTCGAGGGATCTGCAGCTCTGCGTCCAGGGTTCAGGCGCTGAGGTCGGATCGCGCTCCAGGCCGCGGTACAGCAGCAGGAGCACCGTCCCGAACAGATCATCGGGGACGCTTTTCGAGTCCTTCATGCGCTCGAGAGCGAGACCGTCGGCGAGGCAGGTGACGGCCGTGGCGAGTTGCGTCGCCGGCATTGGGAGCTCGATCCCGAGAATTTCGGCGTGGTGGGCGATGAAGTCACCGACGGCGTCTCGGATCGCGTGATCGAGTTTGACGAGCGCTTCGCGCACGTCGTCGTCATGGACCGATTGTACGGAGCACTCGAGCCACAACAGGTAGAGGTCACGTTCCTCCTGGAACGCCTCCATGAAGAGCCGGCCTCCTTGCTCGGCCTGCTCGGGGAGCTCTCTTGTGGTGTCGATGATCTCGGTGATCTCCATGAAGCGACGGTTCATCCGCTCATCTAGAACGGCGAGCAGAAGGTCGAGCTTCTTGTCGAAGTTCGAGTAGACCGCGCCCTTGGTGAGCCCGGCGACCTCGGCGATCTCGTCGAGGCTCGCCTCGGCGAAGCCTCTCGCGGCGAAGACGGTCTCGGCCGCGTCGAGGAGCCGTATCCTCGTCGCCTGCTTCTTCTCCGCCCTCGTCAGCGGGGAGCCCTCTGTTCGCGCCTGCGTGTGCGGCGGCGAGTGCGGGGGCGGGGACACGTCGGTTCCGCGGCCGGTGCGGTTCCGGCCCGCGCGGCCCGGTTCGGGCGTCACAGATGCAGTCATTCCGCCCCCATCATTCCCTGGACGCGGCACCCAAGAAATGATACCAATAGTATTGAATACTGGAGGTATTAGAAAGTGGCCATCCAGACTCTTCCCGCGACTGCCCCGGGCCTTTCGGGTTCCGGGGAGGAGGACGAAAGTGGGCCCGATACTTCGGCGAAGCGCGTCCGAAAGCACAGGTCCAAGCTGCGATGGGCGGGGATCGCAGCCGGCGTCGTTCTGTGCGCTCTTGTTCTCGTGTGCGCCATCGCGGTGGGCGTGATGATGTTCCTCGCCGCGACACGGCCTCGCCCTACAAGGTCGGTCAGGCACTCCAGCAATTCAGGCAGTTGCAACTCCGGAACGACGTGGTTTCCGACGTCGCCTCGAGCAAGCTGCCGACGACAGGTGTGTACACGTACACGACGAGCGGATCAGAGTCGGCGAGCGCGCCCGGCCTTCCTGCGAGCACGCTCGGTTACCCGGAGACCACGACGATGACGGTTTTCTCGGACGCGTGCGGTGAGGACTGGCGTTGGCAGCCCCTGACCAACCGCTACGAGGATCTGGTTGTCTGCCGCAGCCCGGGGAACTCGATCATGTTGCAGTCGCGCTTCGACACCGAGGAGTTCTACGGCGCCACCGACAGTCGGAATTTCGTGTGCACGCCAGGATCCATACTGCTTCCCGTCGGCGCGCGACCGGGCGACCGGGTGAGCGGAACCTGTAAGAACGGCGGCAATTCGAACAGCGGCGGCCTCTCGATCAGTTACAAGGGGGAGGTGGTGGCTGACGATGTCCTACAGGTCGATGGAGTGGGAGTTCACACCACACATCTCGTTCTCACCGAAAAGATGACAGGTGACACCGTGGGAACCGGAACAGAATCTCTCTGGCTCGACAGTGCCACCGGGTTGCCGGTGAAGGAATTCAGGACCGAGAACACGCGCTCACAGAGTGCGGTCGGCTGGGTTCCCTCGTCCGAGACGTTCTCTCTCGAGCTCGCGTCCACCTCGCCGACGCGCTAACCCCCGGGATTTTCATGCGTCAGGCGACGAACCGAGAAGCCTGCGCTCCTCGTCGAGGACGAACACGGTCTGGGTCGACTTGACCGCTTCGATGCGGTGTAGACGGTGGAGCACGACGTCACGAAGCGACGCGACGTCGTGGACGCGCACCAAGACGACGAAGTCGAATCCCCCGCTCGTCACGGCGAGGTACTCGAAGCCCGGAAGGTGAACGAGCTTCTCGCGAACCTGAGCCCATTCACCCTGCTCGACGTTGACCAGGATCATCGCCGTGATCGAGTACCCGAGCGCAGCGGGATCCACTTCGGCTCTGAAGCCGGTGATGACCTCGTCTCTCATCAGGCGGTCGAATCGCGCGTAAGCCGTCGCCCGTGAGACCCCGGCCCGCCGGGCAAGCTCGTTCACCGGCATACGGCCGTCATGGACGAGCTCGGCCAGGATCCGCCTGTCAGCTTCGTCTAGTCCTCTGCCTGGTGTGGTGCTCGTCAAGTGCGGCGCCTCGTCTGGCTATGGCCCTGTTCTCAGGAGGTAGGTTGGACGATCAGCTGTAATCTAGACAAAAATCGAGACGATTATCCATGTTTATTCGGCATAGATTGCATCAGCGTCGCCCACACCGAACAATAGGCGAATGGCTGTCTTTCCGACGCGAGCTTCGGACCTTCACCTCCCCGAGGACCATCCCGGCTTCAGCGACCAGGACTATCGGCGTAGGCGAGCCGCGATCGCCGAGGCATGCGCCTCATATGAGCCCGGTGGCCGGATCCCCGACGTCCACTACACGCCGGAGGAAGACGAGGTCTGGCGCATCGTGTCGACCGAGCTCGCCGCCAAGCACCGTCGCTACGCGTGCTCTGCGTACCTTGACGCGGCCGATCGGCTCGTGCTTCCCGCAAAACGGGTTCCCCAGCTCTCCGAGGTCGACGAGCGCCTTCAGGCTCTCACCGGATTCCGCTTGAGACCGGTATCGGGTCTCGTGCCGACCAGGCAATTCTACGGCGCGCTGGCAGAGCGGGTCTTTCACTCGACGCAGTACATCCGACACCACTCCGTTCCGTTCTATACACCCGAGCCCGACATCGTTCACGAGATCATCGGGCACGCGAACATGCTCGCCGGAGCCGAGTTCGCCGATCTGTACGTCTCTGCGGGTGAAGCGTCACTCCGCGCGCACTCAGACGAGTCGCTCGAGTTCTTCAGCAGGGTGTTCTGGTTCACCCTCGAATTCGGCGTGGTCCACGAGTCGGGCGAGCTGCGCGCGTATGGCGCCGGGCTCCTGTCGTCCTACGGGGAGATCGAGGTGTTCCGCGATGCGGAGATAAGGCCATTCGAGATCACCGCGATGGGAACGCTCGACTACGACATAACCCAGTACCAGCCGGTGCTCTTCGCCGCCGAGTCGATCGATCAGATGATCGGCGAGCTGGGCGACTTCTTCCGGTCCTACGACGAGGACAGGTTCAGCCAGCTCGTGACGTAAGAAGGGTCCGCTATCTGGCGGGCGGCCTGCGACACTCCGAGAGGGCTGAAGGTGTCCACCATGACCGCCGTCTCGTTCGTTCTCGTCGCAGACAAAGAAGCTTCGTAGCTGCCGGGCTGAGGGCCGTGGACGAAGCCTGCAGGATGCAGGGTGATCGACCTGTGGCCGATGCCGGCGCCCTGACGGCTGGTGAAATCACCGTCCACGTAGAAGAGCACTTCGTCGGAGTCCGTGTTGGCGTGGTGGTAGGGGATCCGTACGGCGTTGTCCCCGAAGTCGAGAGGGCGCGGCACGAAGCTGCACACCACGAACCCTGGTCCTGCAAACGTCTGGTGTACGGGCGGAGGTTGGTGGACCCGGCCGACGATGGGCTCGAAGTCACGGATCGAGAACGCATACGGGTATACGCAGCCGTCCCATGCGACCACGTCAAAGGGGTGGTTCTCATAGACATGGCGCGCCCACCCCCCGCGGTGCTTCACGAGGACGGCCACCTCGGTGCCCTCGCAAGTCTGAGGACCCTCGGGGGGTCTCAAGTCCCTCTCTGAGTACGGCGCCCCCTCTATCAGCTGGCCGGTCTCGGTGAGGTAGCGGCTGGGAGGTCCGACGTGTCCGGAGGATTCGAGCACCAGCATCTCGAGGCCCTGCGATGAGTCGACGGTCCACCTGTGCGTCGTCGACGCAGGGATGACGACGTAGTCACCGGGGCCGACAGGGAGACTGCCGAAAACTGACTCGAGCCGGCCGCTTCCGGCGAAGACGTAGGCGATCTCGTCACCGGTCGCGTTGCGGTAGAGGTCGCTCGACCGGTCCGACGTCACCCAGCACACGGTCACATCCGCGTTGCCCAGCAAAACGTGTCGGCCGGAGACGAGATCGTGGCCTGCAGGAAGCGATCCGAGGCGCAGGTGATAGGGGAGAAGAGCGGCGTTCGGCTCCGTAACGGATCGCGCAACTTCAGCCGGGTCCGCTGCGACAAGGGCGCTCGGCGAATGTGCGTGGTACAGGAGCGACGATGCTCCCGAGAAGCCCCGCTGGCCCATCAGCTCTTCAGGCAGACGGCCCGACGGACCTTCGAAGACGCTGTGACGCTTCGGCGGCACATCTCCTACACGCTTGTACGGCGGCATGGTTCGCTCCTCAGTTGGCGGGGTCCGGAGGCGAGGCTCCGACCTCGCCGTTCAATGTTCCGAGATCGACAAATCCTCCGGCCCCGTTTTCGCCGCCGCACCAGCCGCGGATCGTCACGGTGTCACCGTCCTCTAGCCATGCACGCGTGGAGCCGTCGTCGAGCGGGAGGGGACGTTCTCCTCCCCAACTCAGCTCCATCAGGCTGCCCCACGAGCCTTGATCGGGCCCTGAGATCGTGCCCGTGCCGAGAAGGTCGCCGGCGGCTAGAGACGCCCCGTTGGACGTCAGGTGGGCCACGAGCTGTTCCGCAGACCAATGGAGGTGGCGGGCTTCGGGGTGGCTTACCACCGTCTCGTTGATCGAGAGCTCGAGATGGATGTCGAATGCGCGGGGTTGAACCGCTTTCAGGTGATCCGGGACCTCGGGCTCCTGTTCAGGCCCGTCCACCCTGAACTTCTCCAGGGTGCGGAGAGGGATGACCCACGGCGAGATCGACGTCGCGAAGGATTTCCCTAAGAACGGACCGAGGGGCTGGTACTCGAACGCCTGAATGTCGCGGGCCGACCAGTCGTTCAAGAGCACGACTCCGAATATGTGGCGGGATGCGTCTTGGACGCGGACCGGCTGCCCGCGTTTGCTTTGAGTGCCGATCACGTAGCCGAGCTCGACCTCCAGGTCGAGGCGGCCAGAAGGTTGGTATCGCGGACCGTCCGGTGTCGCAACCACTCCGGACGGTCGCCGGACCGGTTCGCCGCTCACGATGACAGTGCCGTTTCGACCGTGATATCCCAAAGGCACGTGACGCCACGCCACAGGGAGCGGATCTGATCCGGGTCGGAGGATCCGACCCATGTTCGCGGCGTGGTACTCGGACGCGTAGAAGTCACAGAAGTCTGCGACCCCTATGGGCCGGTAGAGCATCGTCGAGCTCAATGGGAGCAAAGCGTCGTCCGGAGGGCCGGCTGCCACGATCTCCGTCAAGAGCTGGTCGACCCTTTGCGGCGCACCCCGAGACATGAAGCGGTTAAGCGTCGTCTCTCTGAAGAGGTCATCGGGAAGGCCGAGAGAGTCGAGGTGGCCCGTTGCCTGAAGCCGATCGAGGTCGAGCGCGTAATCACCGACCTTGGCCAGCATCCGGGGGTTCACGTCTTCGAGGCATCCGATCCCGTACCCTTGGATCTCGCGCGAAAGACCGGCGCGTCTCGCAGACTCGACCCCACTCACCTCTTACAGGTTGCCGCGTTACAGGTTGCCGCGCCGCGCCTGCTCGATCTCGATGGCCTCGAACAGGGCCTTGAAGTTCCCCTCGCCGAATCCCGTCGCACCTTCGCGCTGGATGATCTCGGCGAACAGCGTCGGGCGGTCGGACAGGTTCTCCGTGAACACCTGCAGCAGGTAGCCGCCGCCGTCTATGTCCACGAGTATCCCGAGACGCTCGAGGTCAGCCCACGGCAGGTCGAGGCCGTCGCACCTCGATCGTGCTGTCTCGTAATATGCAGCGGGCGGGACGAGGAAGCGGACACCGCGCCTTCGGAGCTCGTCGACCGAGCGCACGATGTCCGACGTGCCCATCGCCACGTGCTGGACACCTGGCCCACCGTAGGTCTCGAGATACTCCTGTATCTGGCTCTTGCGCCGCCCCGGGGCGGGCTCGTTCATCGGCATGGTGACAGAAGACCCGTTCCACACCACCGTCGACCTGAGGGCGGAGAACTCGGTCGAGATCTGGTCGGCGTCGAAGTGCCTCATCTCCGTGAAGCCGAGAACCCTCTCGTACCACGAGACCCACTGGTCGAGCATTCCCTCCTCCACGTTGCCGACGACATGGTCTACGGAGATCAACCCGGCCGGTTGGCCCAAGCCGAACGTGGGGAGCCTGTCAGTAGTGAACCGTGGAGCGAACACGCCGCTGTAACCGGAACGGTCGACTAGCGCGTATTCGGTGTCGCCGTAAGCAGCGATCGTGGCGGCCCGCACGGCACCGGAGCCATCCTCGACCTTCTGTGGATCTGAGATTGCGCGTGCACCTCGCGACACGGCCGAGTCGAAGGCGGCGTCGACGTCCGAGGTGGCGAACGCCACCGTCCTCACGCCATCGCCGTGGCGCAGGACGTGTGCCGCAACAGGTGAGTCGGGGCCGAGGCCCGCCGTCACGAGAAACCTGATCGATCCTTGCTCGAGCAGGTATGAGACGCGATCGGCGGCGCCGCATTCGGGCCCCGTGTAGGCGACACATCGGAAGCCGAACCCTGACTGGAGCATCTGCGCGACGGCCCTGGCGTTGCCCACCCACAGCTCCAGATGGTCGAAGCCGGTGAGCAGCGATGCCGCCGGGCCGACCTTCCCATCTGTCTCCAACCTAGTGAGCACCATGCAACTCATCGAAGAACTAATTGGCCGCCGAGTCAATACCCGGCCCAAAGGGTGAGCAATCCGTATACTAATTGCCGAGTCTATGCCACCGAATGATCAAAACTCAGTACGGCTGGACGGGCTGGACCGCCGCCTCCTGAAAGCTCTCGCGGGCTCCCCGAGAGCGGGCCCCGTCGAGCTCGCACGACAGCTGGAGGTGGCCCGGAACACGGTGCAGGCGAGGCTCGACAAGCTCGTTGCCCAAGGAGTCATCGCAGGTTTCGGTCCCGAGGTCGATCTGGCGAGGGTGGGGTACGCCGTCTCGGCCTTCATCACCCTTCAGATCGCGCAGGGCCACGGGCGCGACGTGACCGACCATCTTGCATCGATCCCACAGGTCGTAGAGGCCCAAAGGACTACCGGTGCAGGAGACCTGTTCTGCCGGGTGGTCGCCACCTCGAACGCGCACCTTGCTGCTGTGCTCGACCGGATCCTCGAGGTTCCGGGGATCGACAGGACGACGACAGCCTTGGTGCTGGACACGCCCATTCCCTTGCGTGTGATGCCGGCTATCGAGGCACTTCTCGTCGCAGCGCCCTCCGAGGGTCGAGCCTGACCTGGCAGTGCCCGGAGACCTGGTAGACCGTTTGTTCAAAGGCGGAGGAGCGCGGCTGAGGAAAGTCCCTTTGCACCGAGCCCGCCACGGCCAGGTCACCTGATGCTTTCAGTCTCTTCTCTAACCATCGAGATCGGTCCGCGCACGCTCGTCAGAGATGCTTCGTTCACGATCGGGCCCGGGGAAAAGGTGGGTCTGGTCGGCCGCAACGGGACCGGCAAGTCTTCGGTCGTCTCCGTGCTCGTCGGCGAGGCGGGACCGCATCTTCGCGTTTCGGGCTCAGTTCAGCTGGGCGACAGCGTCGGGTATCTGCCGCAGACCCCGGCGCCGCGCGGACTCGGGACGGAGCCCACGGGCTTCTCGCACGTTCTGTCCGCCAAGGGTCTCGACGCCCTCGACGACGCCCTCGTGCATGCCCGCAACGCCATGGCCAAAGACCCCGAGCCCGCCCTGATCGCAGCCTTCAGCGATCTGGAAGAGAGATACAGACATCTCGGAGGGTATGAGGCCGAGGCGGTCATGTCCCGGCTTGCCGATGGGCTCGGTCTCGATGAGGGGACGCTCCTCGAGGACCTCGAAGGCTTGTCGGGGGGGCAACGCAGGCGCGTGGACCTCGTCCGGGTGCTGTTCGCCAGACCGGATCTGCTCGTGCTCGACGAACCGACCAATCATCTGGACCGTTCGGCCAAACGTTGGTTGATGGACGAGCTCGAACGGTTCCCGGGAGCCGTCCTACTCATAAGCCACGATCTCCGACTGCTCGACCGGGCCATCACGAAGGTCCTGAGCCTCGCTGACGGCAGGCTGGCCGAGCATCCAGGCAACTACACCTCGTTCAGGTCGAGCTCTGCAGCCGAACACGCGCGGAGGGAGAGAGCGTCAGCGCTCGAGGGCCGCCAGATAGACCGGCTGAAAGCGCGGGCGGACACGATGCGCAACAGCACCGAGCGCAGAGCTCGTATAGCCAAATCGCTCGACACACGGGTGGCGCGGCTTCAGAGCGAGAGGACCGTCGTCACAAAGAAGGAGCGCGCATCGCGCTTCAAATTGCCCGCTCCGCGACGATCGGCTTCGGTCCCGATGACTGTCGACAGGCTGGGCGTCCGCTACGACGGACCCGATGTGCTGCGTTCTGTCTCGTTCGTCGTCGGCCGCGGTGACCGCCTCGTGGTGGTCGGGCGCAACGGTGCGGGCAAGTCGTCTCTTCTGCGGTGTCTTGCCGGAGTGCAGGTCCCGACGACCGGATCGGTCTCGATCGGTGTGAACGTCACGCTCGGGTACTTCGCCCAGGAGCACGAGCAGCTGGACCCCACGGTCAGCGTCCTCGAGCACATCGACGACTCGGTTCTGTCCACGGACCCCGAGCGCCGGGCTCTTCTCGGTGCATTCGGTCTCGCGGGTGAGATCGCCTACCAACTCCCGACGACTCTGTCGGGAGGGGAGAGGGCGCGACTCGCGCTTGCCATGCTCGCAGCGGGGTACGCCAACGTGCTCGTGCTCGACGAGCCGACGAACAACCTCGATCCGAACTCCGTCGAAGCAGTCGGAGCAATGCTACGGGCGTGGCCCGGAACGCTGGTCGTGGTGAGCCACGACCGCAAGTTCGTCGCGGCGCTCGAGCCGACCCACTGCCTGCTGCTTCCCTCGGAGAGGTTCGACGTGTGGCGCGAAGAGAACCTCGAAGAGGCCGAACTTCGATGAGGCCAGAGTGACGGTGCAGAGTGACGGTGCAGAGTGACGGTGCAGAGTGACGGTGCAGAGTGACGGTGCAGAGTGACGGTGCAGAGTGACGGTGCAGAGTTGATGGTGCAGAGTTGATGGTGGAGAGGAATGCCGTGGCGGACACCAGTGACAACCCGTTGGGTCACCCGCGTTATCCGCGATCCAGCTCGTACGATCCCCACTGGGTCTTCGAGAACCAGATGGGCCCAAACGCGCTCTGGCTGATGGAGTCCCTGGTGGAGGTGCTTCAGATCCGACCCGGCATGAGGGTTCTCGATCTCGGCTGCGGCAGAGCGATGACCTCGATCTTTCTCGCGAAGGAATTCGGAGCGGAGATCTGGGCGACCGACCTGTGGGTGGAGGCTTCGGCCAATTTGGAGCGCATACGCGATGCCGGCGTCGACAATCTTGTCGTGCCGATTCATGCAGAAGCTCACGCGCTGCCTTTCGCGGCCGGCTTCTTCGACGTGGTCGTGAGTGCCGATTCGTATCAGTACTTCGGTACAGCGGATCTGTACATCGGTTACATAACGACCTTTCTCCGCGACGGGGGCAGGATCGGGGCTGTCATGCCTGCATTGTTCGAAGAGATCGGATCAACGATCCCGGCCGACCTGGCTCCTTATTGGGACTGGGAGTTCTGCTGCTTCCACGGCCCCGGCTGGTGGCGCACACACTGGGAGAAGACCGGCAAGGTTGAGGTGGATCTTGCAGACGTCGTCGAGGACGGGTGGAAGGACTGGCTGCGCTTCTCGGAGGCGTCGGTACCGTCGCTCAAAGGTTGGCGCAAGGCTGCAGCTGCAAACCAACAGGCGATGCTCAGCATCGATCAAGGCAGGCGTCTCGGGTTCACGCGAATCGTGGGGACGAAGCGATGACCATGGACACATCCAATCCGGCCACCGGCGGCGTCGTAGCCGGGTTCTTCTCGTTCACCGAGGTCACCGACCCTCGGGCTCACTTCGCCTACAACGCTTGGCACCAGCTCGACCACCTCCCAGAGCAGATGCCTCTTGCCGGCGTTGCGCACGGGGAGCGCTGGGTCGTCTCCCCCAGATGCCTTGCGTGCCGGGACTTCGGACGCGGGGATCTAGCTGACGCCCACTATCTGACCCTGTATCTGATGCGTCCCCCGATCGACGAGACGATCGAGTCCTTCTACGAGCTCGCGATGCGGCTGCATGACGAAGACCGCTTCTTTCCGCACCGGCGTTCGATCGCAGCCGGCGCGTTGCCGGTCGAGGGCGCCCTCGCAGCTCAGCGGGTGCGCATCTCTGCAGCTGCGCTCCCGTATCGACCGAACCGAGGCGTTTATGCCGTTGTGGAACACCGACCGGCAGTGGTGTCGGACGATGGCCGGCGTGCCGTCACGGTCGAGCAGCTCGGCGACCTGCTGCGGATCCCGGGCGTCGCAGGGGCTTGGAGGTTCGGTCGACAGCCGGGAACCGGCGACGGAGGCGAGGAGGCGGACGTGCCCGCCCCGCGAGGATCGGCTCGGACGCTCGACGCCTCGGTGACGGTGGTGTACCTCGACGACGACCCGGTTTCGGTGTCCGACCCGATCAGGGAGCTCCTTATGCCGCGTTGGGAAAGAGAGGAGATCGCACCGGCCATCGCTGGTCCTTTGGAGGCGATCACTCCCTGGAGTTGGGACTGGTTCGACGATGAGCAATCTCGGGCAACGACGGAAGAGGGAGATAAGTGATGGCTGCTGGCACGAAAGCCGATCCATGGGAGCTCAAGACCCCTCCCGGCACCTCGGAGTACACCATGTTCAAAGACGAGGATGCCGATCCACCCGTTCTCGTATGCCAGGTCGGGTCCACCACCCTCAAGTACGACCTGCGGGCTATCGAAGACCTCCATGCTTGGCTGAAGAAGCACGGTGACTGGGTTCCCCTCGGTGCAGCCGACGAGAAGAAGCCCGTCTCGCCCGGCACCGTAGAGGAGTGGGGACGTTCTCCCGATAATCCTGTCGGGGGTTGGTACGGGCTGCGCAACGGTTACCGTGGGCGCTTCGGCATGTACATGCCGCCGTTGTTGGAAGAGCTCGGCTTGGCCGAGGTCACTCACGATACCCGGAACAACAAGATGCGGGCTCTCTGATGAGCATCTCCGATCCCATAGCAAGAATCCACGCAGGAGTCGGATGTCTATCACCAAGGTGATCCGGTACAAGACGTCGGCTGATTGTGCCGAGCAAAACGCCCGCTTGATCCGCGCCGTCTTCGAGGAGCTTGCCATGCAGGCCCCTGAGGGTCTTCGGTATGCGGCTTTTCGCGGGGACGACGGAGTGACCTTCTTTCACGTGGCCGTCCTCGATGACGAAGACGTGAATCCGCTCCTCGAATTGCCGGCGTTCGGTTCGTTCGTCTCCGGCATCGGGAGCCGCTGCGAGGATGCACCCGTAGCGTACGATGCATCGGTTGTCGGCTCATACCGGTTGCTTCCGGACGACTGAGCGCTCCCGGGCGTGGATCTCTCCAGGCTTACCGCCGTCGAGGACCGGTTAGCCATAGCCGAGCTCGTCCACTCTTACGCGCAAGCGGTCGATGGCAGGGACCCCGAGGGCGCAGCAGCTCTGTTCACGAGCGATGGTGAGCTGGTGGTCTGGTCCGATGCCGGATCGGAACCGCCCCCGGTCCGTAGAGGCAGGGAGCAGATCGCAGGTGCTCTTGCGGGACTCGATCGTTACCGCGCCACCTTCCACGCCATATCGAGTCACACAGTGGTCTTGTCGAACGACGTCGCGACAGGGCGGACAGGGTGTGTCGCGCACCACGTGAGCGGGTCAGGAGACCAAGAGCGCGACCGCGTCTGGTATCTGAGCTATACGGACACCTTCAGACGCGAGGCGGAGGGATGGAGGATCGCGCGACGCGAGCTGCGGGTGAAGATCGTCGAGGAGTATCCGCTCAGCCGATCGTGACGACTCAGCGACCTGCTGGCGCCAGGCCGACGCGCTCAGCGAGCGCCGACATCTCGTCCTGCGCCTGATGGAGATCTCCGGTCACAGAAGCACAGACGAGCCGCGTGACGCCCGTCGCAAGAGCCTTTTCAGCTGATTCAGCCGTCGTCACTATGGCGCTCGTAGATAGGGTCACCTCGATCGTGCTCGGATCGCGCCCTGCCGCGTCGGCCTCTTTACGCAGCAGGCCAAGCGCATCTTTGAATTCGTCGTCGCCGATTCCGAGTGGCTGCCAGCCGTCGCCGCGGGTCGCAGCGCGCCTGATCGAGGCCTTCGAATGCCCTCCCACATGGACAGGCACGCCTTGCGGCCTGAAGGGTTTCGGGTAGCAGTTGGCTCTCTCGAACCTGAAGAACTCTCCCGAGAACGAAGCTCCTGAATCGCCCGAGTCGGCCCAAAGGGCCCGGAGCACGTCGATGGACTCGTCTGTGCGCCGTCCGCGGCTTTCGAACTGTGCGCCGCACGCCTCGAGCTCCTCGCGCATCCAGCCGATGCCAACACCGAGCCGCACGCGTCCGCCCGAAAGAGCGTCCAGCGTGGCCACACGCTTCGCGAGAGTCACGGGGTTGTGTGCGGGAAGTATGAGGACCCCGGTTGCCAGGCCGAGCCTCCGAGTGCAACCTGCAAGGAATGCGAGCATGTCGATCGGGTCTGGTACGGGGCAGTGATCGGCGAGGGGCATCCGGCCGGAGCGGCCATATGGGTAACGGCTCGTGTATCCGCTGATGACGAGCGGATGCTCGGCTGCGACGATCGACTCGAAGCCGAGTGACTCGACGTGCCCTGCGAAAGCACGCATCCACTCCGGATCAGCGCAGACGCCTGCCCCCACTGGAGGGATGACCCCGAAGCGCATGGTGGTCATCGTTTCCCTACCTTCCTCACGGATTTGGAATCAGCCGTGTAACCCGGCGCGGAAGCATTCACCCCACACCTTTGCACGAGGGATGCCCGGGGTGTCGCGAGCGTGTCGAGCGGGGTAGCTCGGCGGCTTTAGGCTCGCAGCAGTGGAGACCACACCAGACGAGACGACCCGAGCGGACGCGACGCCGGCGGCCATGGCCCGAGAGAACGACCAAATCGAGCTCACGCTCGAGGAGCTGAGAGTGCTCGGGTCCCTCGTGGAGAAGGAGCTCACAACTCCCGATCAGTACCCATTGACTCTCAATGCACTTGTGCTCGCATGCAACCAGAAGTCCAACCGAGAGCCCGTGCTCGATCTTGACGAGTCCACCGTGTCCGCGGCGGTAACCAGTTCGAAGACTAAAGGGCTCGTCCGGTTCGTCCACCCTTCGCACGGGCGTTCTGCTCTGCGATACGCGCACATCCTGGGTGACGCATTGGACCTGAGCGACCGACAGCTTGCGCTGCTCGCGGTTCTCGTGTTGCGGGGGCCGCAGACTCTCGGGGAGCTACGCGCCAGGACCGAACGGATGACGACGTTCGAGGATCTACAGGATCTCGGACGAGAGCTGGATCGCATGAACGGACGCGTCCCGCCGATCGTCGAACGGCACGCCCGGCGGCCCGGGCAGAAGGAGGAAAGATACGCGCACCTTCTCGGAGGCGACGACGCAGTCGCCTCACCGATCGTTGGTGAGGCGAGGGCGAGTGCGAGAGGTTCTTTCGATTCCCCCCCTTCTCACCAGACGCGGCCCACCCAGAATGACCTCGGACGCCAGCTCGAGGAATTGCCGCGCAGACGTAGCCGAGCTGAAACAAGAGCTCGCTGATCTAAGGCGCCGGCTCGGAGACTGAATCGGGGACTGGATCGCGTTCTAGGACCATGACCGCTTGGGGATCGGGCTCTCCAGCAACGTCGACCAGACCCACGCACGCGAAACCGGCGGCCTCGAACGAACGCCGGGAACGCAGGTTCCTCGCGCTCGGGCCGGCCATGAACCTCTTCACTCGAGGAAAGGCACCCCAGCCGATGTCGGTTACGAAGGTGCGGACGATCGCCTTTCCGATCCCCACTCCGAGCAGGTCGGGCTCTCCGATGAACAGATCCATACCGGCCGCATCCCTCACGCCCACCGCTGCTTCGTAGTCGGGATTGTCGGAAAGCAGATAGGCCTGCACCATTCCGATGGGACGGTGAGCCAGGGTCGTGATGAACACCAGGGTCGGGTCGACTCCGTCGATGCAGGGCCCGAACTCCTTCTCCACCCCGGCCGCGTCGAGCGGCTCGCCCCACCAGAGCCTCACATGCGGCGCCGACAACCATCTCTCGAGGTCACCGAAATCCTCCCGAACGAGAGGCCTGAAGCGCAGGTCGGACTCCGCGGGCCGCGGGTCCCTCGGGTTCACAGCACGAACCCGTCGACCATTAGGGTGCGAGAAATGGCAAGCGCCGACAAGAGCTCAGGTTCTCGAGGTGCCGACGAGGACGCCTTGAGCACAAGCGATTCGCAAGGCCCGCAGGCCGACGAGGCCGACGAGGCCGACGAGGCCGACGAGGCCGACGAGGCTGACGAGGTCCAGGACGAGGTGGACGAGTGGGGTGAGGAGTCGTTCCCTGCGAGCGACCCCCCGGCAAGCTGGTCAGGCCCACCCGACACCTGAATCGACAGCTCCCGCAGCTCAGGCTCCGTAGACCCCGTCGAACCAACGGCGTGTCGCGGTCCGCGACGTCGCCGCGCGACCTGCCAGGTCAGCGCACGTGGCGACGGTCCGTCCAAACGACGGCAACGCACCGCTCAACAGCTCGTTCCAGTAGAGACCCCAGCCGGGTGCGAGCGTTCTGCCGATTACCGGCGCGGTGAGGACCCTGCCCACCGAGGAGATCGCCCGCGGGTGGGCGACCATCGTCTGCTGCACGGCTGCGGCGATCCGTTGGTACGGCAGGTGATCGCGCGCCAGTGACTTCGTGTACTCGGCGGTGGGGGCATCCGGGTTCCCGAGAAACGCGAGACCCGCGGCTCGTCCGCTGGAAAGTGCCTGCGTGATTCCCTCCCCTTGCAGCGGGTTCACGAGCCCGGCGGCGTCACCAACGAGCAAAGTGGTACCGCGAGCGGGAACGGTGCCGACCATGCCCATCTTGAGCCAACCCCCGAGCACGCGCCGGGCGGCGCTCTCCGTGGGCCTGTCGAGGTCTCCATGGAACAGGCCGAGGTCCGCGAAGTGCTGGAGGAACGGATCGAGCAGCTTGACGGCGTCCGAGCCCTTCCGTTCGGACAGCGTCCCGACACCGATGCCGGCGTTGGATCCTCCGCCAGGAGAGGGGAATACCCATCCGTACCCGGGAACCGCCGACCATGGCGATCGTTCCCATAGAACGATCGTCGGCAACGCAACTTCCACATCGAGATATGTGCGGACGGCGAATCCCCATTGCACCCTCTGGCGGTCGACGAGCCCGAAGGACTCCGCGATGCGGCTCGTGGCGCCGTCAGCACCGATCAAAGCGAGCGAGTCGATCGTCGAGCCGTCCGCGGTCACGACCCTGGTTACTCCGTCCTCGCGGACCGCCGAGACGACCTGACCATCGACTGGCACGGCACCGGCTTTGACCGCTGCATCTTTGATCGCGTCATCGAGATCGACACGTTTCGATGCGAGCGCGTAGCCGGGGTAGGAAAGGCCCCCCGTGCATCTGAGGCGAACCGAGCGTCGACTCGGGCCGACCACGAGCATGTCGCCCACCGGCAGCGCGCCCGGGATCCGGATGTCGAATTGGTCGAGCAGACCCACGGCCCGGGGGCCGAGAAGGTCTCCGCACGCTTTGTCCCTGGGGAACGTCGCCTTGTCGACGATGGCGACGTCTGCGCCTCCGGACGCGAGCGTAAGGGCGGCCAGGCTGCCCGCGGGGCCTGCACCGACGACCACGACGTCGAATTTCCCTAGCCGCAACCCGGTACTCCTCCTAGTGTCGAACAGAGATCCTGGCACCTATACAGATGGCGTCCACGCGGGGAGCCGGTGGTTCCCCTCGAGGTCCAGAGCGCTTGGAGACTGATGCAGCCGCAAACGAGACCACTGCAGCCGCAGATCACAACAGGGTTCACCAGGCGTCTCTTCTCTCCTCTACCCGCTCGCTACGACCGGCTCGAGGCCCTGCTGTCGCTTGGTCAGAACGATCGCTGGCGGCGACAGATGGTCGACAAGGCTGTCGCATCGGGGCCCGGGCTCGTTCTGGACGTCGCCACGGGCACCGCGGGCGTAGCCCTTGAGCTCAACTCGCGAACGGGCTGCCGTGTCGTGGGGCTCGATCTCACTGAGGCGATGCTCCGCGAAGGGAACCGTCGCATAAAGGCGGCGGGCGCACATCACCGCATCGGACTGGTCCTGGGCAACGCCGACGGCCTTCCGTTCCCCGATGCCAGCTTCGATGCGCTCTGCTTCACCTACTTGCTCAGGTACGTGCCTGATCCGGGCGCCACCCTTCGGGAGCTGGCGCGTGTCGTGAAGCCAGGCGGGGCCATCGCGAGCCTGGAGTTCATGCGACCGCCGAGCCGGTTCTGGCACGCGTGGTGGGTCCTCTACACACGGGTCGTCCTGCCAATCGGCGGCCTCGCCACGGGTGGAAGAGCCTGGTTTGATGTGGGGCGATTCCTGGGCCCGAACATCTCCGAGCACTACAGGCGATACCCGCTCGGCCAGACAGTCTCTTTGTGGGAGAAGGCGGGTATCGAAGACGTCGGTTCGCGTCTCATGAGCCTCGGTGGGGGCCTCGTCATGTGGGGGACACGGGCCCGTGCCTGATGAAGATCAGGCGCTCCGGCCCGCGTACTACGCGGCGCGGCAGGGGTGGGTGGCGTGACTGGTGGACCCTGCTTCATCCTCCTTACACCGCTTGGCACCTTTCTTACGTCGTGATCGGTGCGACCCTCGCGCCGCGGGTGAGCACCTCGCGTCTCGTCGCCACTCTGCTCGCATTCTTCGCCGCGGTCGGCCTGGCGGCGCACGCTCTCGACGAGCTGAAGGGCCGCCCGCTCAGGACTTCGATACCGTCGCCGGCGTTGGTTGCGGTATCGGTGGCAGGGCTGTCGATCGCTGTCGCGCTCGGTGTCGCTGGTGTGGTGAAGGTGGGTTGGGTCCTCGTGCCGTTCATCGTCGCTGGGCCGCTCCTCGTAGTCGCTTACAACGCCGAGATGTTCGGGGGCCTGGTTCACACAGACGCCGGCTTCGCCGCCGCGTGGGGCGCTTTTCCCGTGCTCACCGCGTACGTCGCTCAGACAGAGACGTTGGCGCTCGCACCCGTCCTCGCCGCCGCAGGGGCATTCTTCCTGTCTGCGGCTCAGCGATCTCTCAGCACTCCCGCTCGGATGGTCAGGCGGAGAGCGGCAAGTGTCGAGGGGACCATCGTGATGACTGACGGAACATCACGCCCGATCGACGGGCAGTTGCTGATCCGACCCCTCGAGCAGGCGCTAAGGGCGATGTCGTGGTCGATCGTCCTCGTGGCCGCCGCTTTCGCCGTTGCGCGGATGGGGTGAGAGTCTTTGAGCGGATCGTCGACAGTCCTATCCAGGAGGATGCATTGAGCATCTACGGGCCTGACATCTACACGGAGCCCGAGGGTGACCCGGACACGCTCGCGAATCTCGGCCCCTTGCGCGCCATGGCAGGTATCTGGGAGGGGACGAAGGGGTCCGACGCGCACCCGGCCGTGGACGGCATCGAGAAGAACGTCTTCGTCGAGCACTACGAGCTGCACCCGATCGACCGCCAGACGAACGGGCCGCAGCTCTTCTACGGCTTGAGGTACCACACCCACATCACGAAGCCCGGCGAGGCAGAGACGTTCCATGACCAAGTGGGTTACTGGCTCTTCGAGCCTGCAGCCGAGGCGGTGACCCTGACCCTCGGCATCCCCCGGGCTCAGGTGCTCCTGGCATCGGGCCCCGCTGGGCCGGACGACACAGACTTCGAGCTCACCGCCAAGGTCGGGTCCGAGGTCCACGGAATCCTTTCCAACCCCTTCCTCGACCAGGCCTTCCGCACCCTCAGCTACAGGATCCACGTCACCGTGAACGCCGACGGGACATGGTCCTACGAGGAGGAGGGATTGATTCAGATCCCTGGCAGGCAGGAGCTGGTCAGCCACATCGACCGCAACACCCTCACGAAGATCGCACCGCCCGAGCTGAACCCGCTCGCCAAGGCCGCCGGCCTGTCGGACGGCCCCTCGACCGACTCGAGCGACCTGGGCATCGGATCGTTGCGCACGACCGGCCGAGAGCTCTGAGGCAGTCGCAGGCGGATCGCCCAGCCTTGACCTGGGCATGCGGGCGTGGTGGCGGGGTCCCGGCCAACCTGATCCAGCAGTCCCAAGCTGGACACGCCCCAACAGCGGTCCGTGGAGACCCCCGGGGACGTCGATCCACCGGGCCGCTCTGTCTCAGTTGAACAAATTTTGACCCGATGGACAACTGGGTGGACGTTTGCCGAGGGAGGCTTGCTCTGAGGCGCGCTCGGTTCAGAGAGGTCGTGGAGACCGGTAGCCGAACTGCGGAGGCAGACCGCGTAGCGTCATCTCGACGACGCGATCGTGACCCCACTGCAGAAGCGGGTGAGCAAACCGGCTGGCGAGGCGCATCGGACGTTGCATCATCTCGACGGTCCATCCGATAGTGACCGTGGTGCCGGGCGGACTCGTCCGCATCTCGAGGTGCGCGGTTCCCTCGAGGTCGCCGTGCACCTCGGCGTCGAGAAGCACATGGGGGACGCAACGCACGATCTCGACCCGGATCCTCATCCGGTAGGGGAGCGGAGGTGCCACCACGCCGTGGAGGACCGAGCCGTCGCGGAGACCGTCGCCCTCGAGGCGGAACTCCTGCAGCCAGCCCCACCATGCGCCGAAGCTGTCGAACCGCTCGATCGCGGCCCAGAGCTCCGCGGGCGCGAGTGCAAAATCGTGAGTCCCCGCGTACTCGATGACGGGAGCCGCCACCAACGAGATGGTAACCGCCCGCCATCGGGGCCCGACTGGGTGGTATGCATGTGCGATGGCCATGGATCGTCGGACATTTCTACGTGGCGCTGGTGGGGGTGCAGCACTTGGGATCGGCGCCACGATTCTCGGCTCGTGTACGAATTCGGCGAAGCTCACCGGGCACGGCGCGAGCACGACCAAGTACAAGAACGCTCCGGACGCGGGCATCGGGAAGGGCACGCCGGTGCGCGGCGGCCAGCTCACCATGTCCACCGGCTCCGAGATAAACGGCTTCGACCCTTCCCAGAGCAGTTGGGACGCGACGGGCCTTCAATACGCGGCGACGATCTACGACCAGCTCGCCGGCCTCGCCCCTGACGGATCAGTCCACCCGTACCTGGCTGAATCGATCACCCCGAACGCCGACTACGACGTGTGGACCATCCAGATGCGCCCGAACGTCGTGTTCCACAATGGCACGGCACTCGACGCGGCAGCCGTCAAGGCCAACCTCGACGCCTTCGTTGCCTCGGCGCTAACGGGGGCAGCGTTCAACAACGTGGAGAAGACGACGGTGACGGGACCCCTCACAGTCCAGGTCACCACCAAGACGCCCTGGGTGGCGTTTCCGTTCTACCTGACCGCACAGGTGGGGACCATCGCCGAGCCGAGCACCCTCGGCTCAAGCGCTCAGAGCCACCCGATCGGCACGGGGCCGTTCACTTTCGTCGATTGGGTCCCGAACGTCCACTTCATCGCCAAGCGCAATCCCAACTACTGGCGCCCGAATCTCCCGTATCTCGACACGATCGAGTACACCCCGCTCATCGACCCCGGTTCGCGCGAGGACGCGCTCAGGTCTGGCTCGGTAGACATCATGCAGTCCAACTTCACGCAGAACCTCGTGGACCTGTGGGGCCTGTCGGGATATACCGTCATAGACGACCTCTTCTCCACTTTCGAGCCCGACATGGACTGCGTGATGCTCAACCTGGACGCGCCGCCCTTCAACGACGTAAGGGTCCGCCAGGCACTCGCGTATGCGGCCAACCCCGAAGTGATCGTGCAGGACATCTGGAACGGGATCCCGCCTGTCTCAACCGGACCATTCGTGCCAGGGTCGCCGGACTACGCGCCTACCGGATTCCCGAAGTTCGATCTTCAGAAGGCGATCCAGCTCGTGAAGGAGGTGGAGCAGGACACCGGAAAGCCGATTCCCAACTTCACTTTTGACACCGTGCCTTCCGCTCAGTACGTCCGCATCAACGAGCTCGTTCAGCAGATGTGGCAGAAGGCGGGCATCCAGTGCACCATCCAGCAGATCGAGCAGTCCGAGCTAATTCAGAACGCCCTTACGGGCAAGTTCCAGGCGACGGCCTGGCAGCAGTTCAACAGTCCCGACCCCGACGGCAACTACGTCTGGTGGAGCTCGAAGAGCGTCCAGCCGGTAGGCGGCATTTCGCTGAACATGGCCAGGAACTCCGACCCATTGATCCAGCAGAACCTCGAGATCGGCCGCGAGAGCACGGACCCGCATGCGAGGGCGCTCGCCTACCAGGAGGTGGCCCGCCGCTTCGCGGTCGACCTTCCATACCTGTGGGCAAACCGCGCGGTCTGGAGCGTGGCCGCGCACGACTACGTCCAGAACTTCGCGGGCCCGACGTTCCCCGACGGGTCAAGGCAGCTCGGGATGATCGCAGGCATCATCCAGGTGCCGCAGATATGGCGCTCGAGCTGACGGGCCTCGAAAGGTTGCGTTAGGGCGCGGCGGTCACGACCCAGTAAGGCGTTCGAGCAGAGCTCCGCTCCGAGACGGTCGGCCCGACTTCTCCTCTGCCCGGTCGGCGGCCGAGGCCAGCCTGAGCGCGGCGTTGACGCCGATCCAGCGCAAGGGCTCGGGCTCCCATACCGGTGAGACGTGCCCCACCCAAGAAAGGCGCACGAGGTCGGTGTCTCGCCCGAGGATCAGGTCGGCGATCGTGCGGCCGGCGAGATTGGCAGTGGACACTCCGTCACCGGCGTAGCCGCCCGCCCAGGCGATACCACTCGTGCGGTCGAGGCCGACCGACGGGTGCCAGTCGCGCGTTATTCCGAGCGGGCCGCCCCATGCATGGGTGAATTTCTTGTGCTCCAGGGCCGGGAACAGGTCGATGAGCGTGCTCCGGATCGCAGCGTGAACCCCGGCGTTGTGGTCGAACTCCGGTCTGATTGCGGATCCGAAGTGGTAAGGGGCCCCCCGCCCCCCGAACGCGATGCGGTCGTCCGCCGTTCGCTGCCCGTAGATGACGAGGTGTCGCATGTCCGAGAACGTCTGTCTTCTTTCCAGGCCGGCATCAGTCCAGAACTTCTCGTCGAGGGGCTCCGTCGCCACCATCAGTGAGTAGACGGGGACGATCGACCTGCGTAGGCCCTTCAATCTCCGGGTGAACCCCTCGGTCGCTCGCACGACGAAGTCCGCTCGCACCGTCCCGGCTCCGGTGAAGACGCGGTGAGGGGCGATCGCCCGGACCGAGGTGGATTCGTAGACCCTGACCGAACGCTTCTCGAGCGCGTCGGCAAGCCCGCGTGCCAGGCGCGCGGGATGAAGGGCGGCGCAGTGGGGATTGAAGAGCGCGCCCAGCACACGGGTTACGCCGAGCTCGCGCCTCGCCTCTTCGGCGTCGATCAGCCGTAGGTCGTCTTCTGTGAGCCCGAGCTCGCGCGCCGCAGCGAGCTCATGGCCCGCCCTTGCAAGATGTGCTTCGCACCTGGCGACAGCCACCGTCCCACCTTTGGCGAAGTGGCAGTCGATCCCGAGCGCGTCCGACGCGGCACCCACCTCGTCCACCGCGTGGCACATCGCTTCGTGCATCGCGCGGGCGGCCGGTAGCCCGTGCTCCTTGGCGATGCGGCTGTAGGACGTCGCGAAGAGCGCCGAGCACCAGCCGCCGTTTCGGCCCGACGCGCCGAAACCGGCGACCGCGTTCTCCAGCACGACGATCCGCAGGCTCGGGTCGAGGCTCGAGAGGTAGTGCGCGGTCCAAAGCCCCGTGTATCCGGCACCGACGATCGCCACGTCCGCCTGCGTATCGCCGTCGAGCGGCGCGCGAGACGACACCGGCTCGCCCAGCGTGTCCCACCACAGCGAGCCCCGGGGGGTGTCGGCGCTCAGAGCCGGCGCGTGGCCTCTGTCAGGACCTCTTTCAGGATCCGTGACATCTCGTCGAACTGCTCCTGCCCGCAGATGAGGGGCGGCGACAGTTGGATGACCGGGTCTCCGCGGTCGTCGGCCCTGCAGATCAAGCCGGCGTCGAAGAGTGCGGGTGAGAGGAAACCTCTTAGCAACCTCTCGCTTTCTTCGTCGTCGAACGACTCTCTGGTGGCCTGGTCCTTCACGAGCTCGATCCCCCAGAAGTAGCCGGCGCCTCTGATGTCGCCGACTATTGGCACGCTTCTAAGGGCCTCGAGCGACGCTCGGAATGCGGCCTCGTTCGACCTGACGTGGCCGAGGATGTCCTCGCGCTCGAACACGTCGAGGTTGGCGAGCGCGACGGCACAGCTAACCGGATGGCCGGCGAAGGTGATCCCGTGCAGGAAGGTCGCCTTGGGCTCGAGGAACGGCTCGATCATCTTGTCGCTCGCGATCAGCGCACCGAGCGGCGCGTATGCGCTCGTGAGCCCTTTTGCGATCGTGATCATGTCGGGCTGGTAGCCGTAGCGGTGTGAGCCGAACCACTCGCCCAGCCGCCCGAAAGCGCAGATCACCTCGTCGGAAACGAGCAATACACCATGCTTGTCGCAGATCTCGCGCACTCGATCGAAGTAACCGGGAGGAGGCGGGAAGCAGCCCCCTGAAATTCTGCACCGGCTCGAGAAAGACAGCGGCGACGGTGCCGGGACCCTCGCGCTCGATCGCGCGATCTATCTCGTCTGCCGCCCACCTGCCGAATGCCTCCAGGTCGTCGGCGAAATAGGGCGCCCTGTAGAAGTTGGTGTTGGGGACCTTGATGGCACCGGGGACGAGCGGCTCGAAGACCTCGCGGATAGAGGTGACGCCTGTGATCGAAAGAGCTCCCATTGTCGTGCCGTGGTAGGCGATGTTCCTGCTCACCACCTTGGTCCTGAGCGGTTGGCCGATTTCCTTGAAGTACTGGCGTGCGAGCTTCCATGCGGACTCGACCGCCTCTGAGCCTCCGCCGGTGAAGAACACCCGGTTCAGATCACCGGGCGCGATGCCGGCGAGCCTGTCCGCGAGCTCGATGGCTTTCGGATGGGCATAGGTCCATATCGGGAAATATGCGAGCTCGCTCGCTTGCTTCCCTGCGGCCTCTGCGAGCTCGGTCCTACCGTGGCCGAGCTGCGACGTGAAGAGCCCTGCTAGGCCGTCGATGTACCGCTTGCCGCGCTGGTCCCATACGTATGGCCCTTCGCCGCGGACGATCACAGGTACTTCGTGGTCCTCATAGGCCCCCATCCGGCTGAAGTGCATCCACAGGTGGCGCTTCGCCTTCTCCTGCATGGCTTTCATTGCGGGCTCGCCGCCGTCGATGGAGGTTGCTCCGTTGTCGGTAGTGCTCATCGTGTCCCCTGTGCTCTCGTCGATCTCATCGTGTACCCCACGTATAGGACTGCTTTGCAAGTCTCAGATAGACGAACGCCTCGGTCGACCTGACGCCTTCGACGGTCCGGATCGCCGTGTTCAGAAGCTCCAGCAGATGGTCGTCGTCCTCGCACACCAGCTCGACCAGAAGGTCGAACGAACCGGCGCAGATCACCACGTATTCGACCTCGCTGATCTGAGCGAGTTTGTGGGCGACGTTGCGGAGATCCCCTTCTGCTCTGACACCGATCATCGCCTGTCTCTTGAATCCGAGCTGTAGCGGATCGGTGACCGCCACGATGTCGATGATCCCGGCATCACGCAACCGTTGGACCCGTTGGCGCACGGCCGCCTCGGAAAGGCCGACGGTTCTCGCGATCGCGCCGTATGAACGCCTGCCGTCGCGCTGGAGCTCTTCGATGATCACGCGGTTCGCGCGATCGAGCACCTGGCTAGGCCTGTCACCTCCCGCTGCGGGCGTTTGAGCCTGATCCCACGCCGTGCTCAGCGCTTGGCTCCGAGCCATGTCTGTTCTCCCAGATGTGCTTCTTCGCTTCGGATTCTGTCACTCAGAAGAACACAGTCAAGCGGATCCGTCGACAAATGTGCCTTCGACGACGAAATCGCTTGTGTGCCTTTGAAGCGTCTGGCAGCATGACGGAGCCCGAGCCCGAGGTGGCGCCGGAAAGCCGGACAGCAAGGGCATGGGGATTGGGCATGGAGATCGAGAGGTGTCGGCAGGTCGTGTCGGGGCGGTGCAGCTCGTTCAGGGAGGCGTGAAGTGGCCGCAACTACTGGGTTGGCGATCCGACGGCTGAGCAACTTTGTGGACGGGAAGCTCGTAGTTCCGGACGAGGCGAACTACTCGAAGGTGATCGATCCGTCGACGGGCGAGGCCTATCTCGAGGCTCCAGTGTCTCGAGCCTCGGATGTAGACCTGGCGTTCAGGGCGGCCAAGGACGCCTTCCCGTCGTGGCGCGACATGACGCCGTCCGAGCGAAGCCTCGCATTGCTCCGGATAGCAGATGCGATCGAGAGCCACGCGTCGGCTCTGGTGGATGCCGAGTGCCGCAACACCGGCAAGCCTGTCGCGCTCACGATGTCAGAAGAGATCCCACCCATGGTCGATCAGATCCGCTTCTTCGCTGCGGCTGCCCGCCTGTTGGAGGGTAGGTCGGCCGGCGAGTACATGAGGGGGCACACGTCGTACATCCGACGCGAGCCGGTCGGGGTGTGCGCAGCGGTCACCCCTTGGAACTATCCGATGATGATGGCCGTCTGGAAATGGGCACCCGCACTGGCCGCCGGTAACACCATGGTGCTCAAGCCCTCCGACACGACGCCAGTGACGACCGTCATGCTCGCCGAGATACTGGCGGAGCACCTGCCGCCGGGTGTCTTCAACGTGGTGTGCGGCGACCGCGACACGGGCAGGGCCCTCGTCGAGCACCCGATCCCCGCGATGGTGTCGATCACCGGCAGCGTGCGCGCCGGCATGGAGGTCGCGGCATCCGCGGCGCCCGGGCTCAAGCGCGTGCACCTCGAGCTGGGCGGGAAGGCCCCCGTGATCGTGTTCGACGACGCCGACCTGGATCTGACGGCAGAGACGATCATCGGTGCGGGCTATTTCAACGCGGGGCAGGACTGCACTGCTGCAACGCGCGTGGTGGCTGCACCCGACGTCTACGACTCGTTGGTTGAGCGGCTGGTCGAGGGCGCCGAGGGCACGTCCGTCGGCGGTCCCGACACCGAGGGAGCCGACTACGGACCCCTCAACAACGCGGCGCAGCTCGAACGGGTGACCGGGTTCGTGAACCGGGCGCCTTCCCATGCGGAGGTCCTGACCGGCGGGAACAAGATCGGCGAGCGGGGCTACTGCTTCGCTCCGACGGTCGTAGCGGGTCTGCACCAGGACGACGAGATGATCCAGAGCGAGGTTTTCGGGCCGGTCATCACCGTTCAGCGATTCAGCGACGAAGCTCAGGCGCTCGAGTGGGCGAACGGGGTGGACTACGGCCTCGCTTCCAGCGTCTGGACTCGCGATCACGGACGGGCGATGCGCATGTCGAGACTTCTCGATTTCGGGTGCGTCTGGATCAACACTCACGTACCCTTGGTCGCCGAGATGCCGCACGGGGGATTCAAGAAGTCCGGGTACGGCAAGGACCTGTCCGTCTACGGTTTCGAGGACTACACCCGTATAAAGCACGTGATGAGCAACATCGAATCCTGATCGACGTCAGGCCGGGATCCCGGAAACGAAAGGGGAGCGCGACGATGGTGGCCGTTGCGACTGGAGCACCTCCGGAGGATGTAGCCGAGAAGGGCCTCAAATCAGGGGCGCTCGGGCTCATCTCGAGCATCGTCATGGGAGTGGCGTCGACCGCGCCGGCGTACAGCCTGGCCGCGACGCTCGGTCTGATAGCAGCGAAGGTCGGCCTCATCTCGCCGATGGTGGTGATACTGGCCTTCATACCGATGCTCATGGTCTCGATCGGCTACAGCGAGATGAACAAGGCCGACCCCGACTGCGGGACGACGTTTACCTGGGCGACGCGCGCCTTCGGCCCGAAGACCGGGTGGTACGGGGGATGGGCGATCGTCGCCGCAGACATCCTCGTCATGGCCAGCCTGGCGCAGGTCGCGGGACAGTACGTGTTCCTGTTTTTCAACACGGGATCGATCGGGACCAACGCAGCGAGCTACTGGGTGCTCCTGGTGGGCGTCATCTGGATAATCCTGATGACCTACATCTGTTATCGCGGCATCGAGGTATCGGCGATGCTCCAGCGGGCACTGCTCGGGATCGAAGTGGTCATGCTGCTCGTGCTCGCGATCGTGGCGTTGGTGAAGGTCGGAACCGGACATGCTCCTCCCGGCCACATCCTCCCCCGTCTTTCGTGGTTCAACCCCGCTGCAGTCGGCTTCTCAGGGTTGATCGGCGGAATGCTCCTCATGATCTTCATCTACTGGGGATGGGACACGGCAGTCTCCGTGAACGAGGAGACGACCGATAGCAAACGGAATCCCGGGTTGGCCGCGATCATCTCCACGGTCATCCTGCTAGCCACATATTTTCTCGTCACGCTGGGCGTCCAGTCCTACGCCGGCATCGGCGACAAGGGTGTCGGCCTCACGAACCCGGCGAACGTGACGGACGTATTGTCCGGACTGGGGAACTCGATATTCGGGACCAGTGCGTTCGGCTCGACTCTGACGCACCTGCTCCTTTTGATGGTGCTGTCGTCAGCTGCCGCCTCGACCCAGACCACAATCCTCCCGACGGCCAGGACGACGCTCTCGATGGCGACGTACCACGCAATACCCAAGACGTTCGCCAAGATGCACAAGAGATACTTCACCCCGACCGTCTCCACGCTCAGCATGGGCGCTATTTCGATCGTGCTCTACGTCTGGTTCAACTACGAGTCCCATGGAAACGTCATCCCGGATGCCGTGACCGCGATCGGGGTCTTCATAGCTTTGTACTACGGGCTCACCGGCATCAGCTGTGTCTGGTACTACCGCAAGGTCCTCACCAGGAGCGCCCGCGACCTGTGGATGAAGGGGATACTTCCTGGGCTCGGCGGCTTGATGCTCTGGTTCTTCCTCGTCTGGGCCCTGTACACCGACTACAACTTCAACAACACGACCGCGGCAAGCTACACGTCCTGGCAGTTGCCGTTCCCTCCGCACTCAGACGTCGGTGGCGTCTTTACCATCGCGATCATCACGGGACTTGTCGGGTTGGTCTTGATGGTCGTCTGGACGCGGTTCGGCAAGGACTTCTTCCAAGGTCGGACACTCACCCGGGACACGCCGACCCTTGTTCCAGATGACGACACCGCCGTGGCGGTGGGCGTTCCTCAGAACGACCTGACGAGCGGGCCGGGAGCAGGCGATTGAACACTTTCCTGGGCCTTCCTGCGCCGGGCTGCTCAGTTCCTCGGCTCCGCTAGGGGGAGGGCCGCGGAGGGAGGTTAGCGAGCCTGACCTGTCCGATCGCCAGCAAAGAACCGTCGGCATCGGAGGTGATCCGGACCTCCCAGAGTTGCTGGGTCCGGCCCTGCTGAATCGGAGCGCCCTCGAGGCGTACGCGGCCGTTCGAGAACGGACGGATGAAGTGGGTCGAGTTGTGGACCCCCACGACGCTGTGACCCTGAGGGGCTCCGAAGCTCGCTCCGAAGCTCGCCGCACCTTCGACCGCGGCGCAGTAGACGCCCCCGTGGACGAGCCCCATCGGCTGGTGGTGCTGAGGGCCTATGTCGATCCAGCCCGAAACACGGCTCGCAGACACTTCTTCGAAGTGCAGGCCGGTTACACGCATGAAGTCGGTCGAGCCCTCGAACGAAGCGATCTGTTCCTGGCTCATGTTTCCGCGGACGAACGACATGAGTTGACACGGTAACCGGACGGCGGCGGCCGGCGTTCAGCTGCGTTCAGCGGTGTGCAGCAGCGATCAGCCGAGCAACTCGGAGAGGGGCGTAGCCGTCATCGAGTGGGCCTCGGCGACCGGTGCCGACACGAGCACCCCGTCGACCGTGCTCACGCCGGCAGCGAGCGCCGGATCGGCGCGAATCGCTTGGCGCCATCCGTGAGCGGCCAGCGCTTCGACGTAAGGAAGCGTGGCGTTGGCTAGCGCCTGAGTGGAGGTGTGCGGCACGGCGCCCGGCATGTTCGCTACGCAATAGAACAGCGAGTCGTGTACCTGGAAGGTCGGGTTCGAGTGCGTCGTCGGACGCGTCGACTCGAAGCAACCGCCCTGGTCCACCGAGATGTCGACGAGCACCGATCCCGGGCGCATCTGAGCGACCAACGAGTCGGGAACGAGCTTCGGAGCCTTGGCTCCGACGACGAGCACGGCCCCGATCACGATGTCGGCCTGGCTGCAGGTCTCTTCTATCGCGTGCGCGCTCGACGCGACAGTCTCGAGAGCCCCCCGGAAGTGATGATCGACCTGACGGAGCCTCTCGAGGTTCCGGTCGAGGATGTAGACGCTCGCGAGCATTCCCACCGCCATCGTCGCGGCAGCCATGCCGGCCACACCGGCCCCCAGGACCACGACGTTGGCGCAGCGGACGCCCGGGACTCCGCACACGAGCACCCCCCGGCCCCCCTCCGGGCGCATCAGGTGGTGGGACCCGACGAGGGGTGCCATTCGGCCTGCCACCTCGCTCATAGGGGCGAGCAGGGGGAGCGACCCGTCCGCCGACTGCACTGTCTCGTATGCGATCGAAGTGGTATGGGCGCTGAGCAGCGCCTCTGTGAGGATCCTGTCCGCAGCGAGATGGAGGTACGTGAACAGGAGCTGGTCCTTGCGCAGCAGGTCGAGCTCCCCGTCGACCGGCTCTTTCACCTTGCAGATCATCTCTGCCTCGGACCAGAGGTCCGCGGCGGATCCGACGATGTTCGCCCCGACAGCCTCGTACTCGGCGTCGCTGATGGACGAGCCTGCACCGGCATCGTGCTCGATCAAGACCCTGTGGCCCGCCGAAGCGAGCTCCCGGGCCCCCGCGGGAGTCATCGCCACGCGATATTCGTCCTTCTTTATCTCTCGCGGAACCCCGACGATCACAGTGGACCATTATGGCCCCGGGGCCAGATGTGTCGGAGCAGAACGTGAATGTACGAACAGGTCAGCGCCTTCTGGTGCCGCTGCGGGTCGCCCGCGCCGCCTTGTTCCTCCTCCTCTGTGCCTCGACCGCCTTCCTCTGTGCCTGCGCCTTGGCGATCGTTCTCCGGTCGCGCAATTCGGTAGTCGACCGGTCGGAGAACGGGGTGTCGCCCGCTGCATCTGCGGGCACCGGAGCGGGACCCGCAGATGCTAAGAGCAGAACGGTGATGCCTCCGACGTCGAGCAACCACCACGGGAGCCAGCTGTAATACCACTGCGCGGTGATGGTCGTGAATACCGCTGCCACTATTGCGATCGCAAACCGCAGAGTCGAGCCGCGTGCCGCGACGACGAGGCCAACGGCGAGCGCGGGCCACAAGTAGTAATCGGTCATCACCGACTCGGTGTAGCAGCGAAGGGCGAGAGCGAGGGCGAACGCCCACATGAGCATCTCGGGCCGGTCGCGCCAACGCATTGCCCACCACCCTAAGGCGCACGCCAGCAGCAACGAGACGAGCCTCATGGGGCCGCCACCGACCGTCATGTGTGTGCCCGATCCTCCGAGCTTCGGAGCGAGGAACGTCCAGGGCGTGGCGTGATCGTTGACGGGCACCGGATACATGAACGGTTGGTCCAAGAGCGCGTGCAACGTGACGTGTGCGTTCGACACGATCGGGGCAATTACTAAGACAGCAGCCGGCATGGCACCGCGCAGGATCAGTCCTACCGCATGTTTTCTCCCGCTGACGACGAGCATTATGGGGAGAGCGACGATCACGAGCGGTTGAAAAGCCAAAGCGGCTCCGAACAGCCAACCCGCCCTTGGGAAGCGCCCGTCGACAGCGGCGATGAGAGCGTAGACGGCGAGGCCGACTGCTATCGCGTACTCGGGGTGCCCCCAGAACACCGAGACGTTGAACAGCACCACGCCCTCGGCCAGCGCGAGGACCGCGCGCTTGCGCCAGGCAACTCCGAGCCGCTCGGCGAGCGCGTCGCACGAGAAGAGAGCGAAGGCCGAGATAAGCACCGCATACGGGCCGAGTAACAAGAACGCCTGCGGATAGGCCACGACATGACTTGGGTAGACGTCGGCTCCCATGCCGAGAGCGTTTGCGAGAGCCGCCACCGGTGCAAGGGCGACGAGGATTCCGGGAAACGCGTAGAAGGAGTTGGCGGGAGCGTAAATAGCTCCCAAGTGCCCGTGGATGACCGAATTTGCCGCCGCATAGGTTTCCCAGAGGTCCGCCGGCGTCTCCCAGTACGGGAGGTGCTCTACGGTCGGGCCCCAGCGGAAGATGTACGCCATCGCGAGGCAGAACAGGACCACGGTCGCACATATCGGCCACGTCCTTCTCTGCAGCCGTGCGCCGACGCCCGTCGGGAGTGCAACCGGTGCGCCTGAGCTTGGACTACGTCGCGGGTTGCGCCCGGTGTCCGTGGCTGGCGGCACGGGCGCCAACAATACGGTCCCGAGGATGCCGGTGACCCCGGAGATACCGGTGGTCCCTGGCGTCCCGGCGGGTCAAGCAGCGACGGCCGGTCTGCGTGCGCTGAACCTGGCCAGTTCGACGCTCGGCTCGACGTCCATGGCGAGGTCGGCCAGTAACTCGCCGAAGAGAGGCCCGAACTTGAACCCGTGCCCGGTCGTTCCGGCCCCGATGACCAGACGACCCAGACGATCGAGCACGAAGTCACCGTCGGCCGTCGTGTCGTAGAAGCAGCGCTCGGTCGACACAGGCTCGACGTGGTACGACGGCAGCAGGCGCGCCGAATGCTCTGACAATTGCCGCAGAAGGGCTGGATCGGGATCGAGTGGCGAATCGTCGGGGTGAGCGACGGGTCCGGCGCCATGCATCGCCACCTTGAGCAACCCGGGGAGACCTGCGGGAAGTCCATAGACCCACGGGCTCGCCCGTTCGATGAAGACCGGCACGTCATGCGGGCTCCCGGTGACGGGTGCCAGATGTGCGGCCTGCTCGAGGGTTGGAGTGAGACGCAGGCCCACCCCGGCGCTCTCGAGAAGTCCCGAGGTCCAATGCCCTGCGCAGACCACGGCGACTGAAGCGGTCACAGTCGCGTCGGAGGTGCGGATCCGGACGCGGGTGCCGTCGTCCGATATGGCGGTGACACCGGTGTTCTCACGCACCTCCGCACCGGCCGACTGAGCACAGTGGCGGAGTGCCGCCAAGCAGCGATCTGCAGCCAACACCCCGGAATCCGTCTCGAACAGGGCCGGGCCGCCGGCACGGATCCCCGGGACGCGCACGCTCGCCTCGCGGGCGTCGAGTCGCTCGAACGGAGCTCCTGCCGCGGTCATGGCGTCCGCTAGCAGGTCGAGGCCTTCACCGAATGAGAGCTGCCCTGTGTCCGACAGGAGGGCCCTGCCCGATTCGGACTCGAGCTCCCGCCACATCGGCTTGGCGGTCATGGCCATCGCCACATATAGCGGATCGTCGTAACCGAGCCGGAACACACGTGAGGTCCCCTTGGACCCGGCTCTCGCGTGTCCAACTGCCGCGCGCTCGAACACGAGCACTTCGCGTCGACGCCGAGCAAGTTCCCGGGCGGCGGCGAGGCCGAGAAGACCGCCGCCGACTACGGCGAATTCGACATCCTCGGCGGGATCGCCATTGCTACCGGGCGCGTCAGCCGCCTTCCGATTCGAGGTGCGTCTTCGCGGCGTCGAGCGCCTGCTGGTAGGTCCCGACGAGAAGGTCGGTCAAGTGATCAGGGCTCACCTCGACGTGCCACGTGACCCGGCTGGCACCGTCGTGCTCGTGGACCTCGATTCTGCCCAGATGCGAGTCGGCGCCGAGCGGGCTTTCGACGATCGAGTACTCGAGCAGCCGGGCGGCGTCGTCACGGCGCAACATGCGCTCGGTGATCTCCATACCGAGGACCTCGAGGACTCGTGTGTCACCCTCCACCCTGCACGCGTCGACGCCGGGCATCCATTCGTCGAGCCCACCGAAATTGCCCACGACCGCCCACACCTCGTCGGGTGACCTGTCGATCGTCGTAGCGGCGTCTGCCGAGCCCACTTTGGTCCCTCCTTGCGCCTGGTCAGACACCGGCGTCGAGCATGTCGCGAACCTCTTGCAGCGTGGCACCTTCCGGGGGTACCACGAGATCCGATCTCCTGTCGTCGTCGTCGGGGAGAGCGTTCGCGTTGCTCCTCACCTTCGAGATCAGTTCGGACAAGGCGGTGGAGAATGCCTTTTCGTCGCCGTTTGAAAGGGCGGTGTCCATGTCCGAGTCGAGACTCTCGATCACGGGAAGGTCGGCGTCGCCGACCTCGTAGAGCCGATCACCGAGTATGCGGACGATCATTGCTTCGCTCCTTCGCCGCTGTCGATCGCACCTTCCGCGACATCGTCGTCTGCCTCCGCACTCTGCGGGAGAGCGAAAGTGTCGCCTGCACCGGCGCCGGCATCGGCACCACCACCGGACGAGCCCTCGGCAGAAGGCGCGGATGCGGGCAACGCTTCGGGAGCTGCCTTCGATGCGAGCTCCGCTTTCATCGCCGCGAGCTGTGCGTCCACGTCTGACTGAGAAGACGCAGCGTTCAATTGCGCCTGGATGTCGTCGGGCGTGGACCCGGTGATGTCGGGCAACGCACCAGAGGTGAGGAGCTCGTCGACGGCGGCCGAACGTGCCTGCATCTGGGCGATCTTGTCCTGGGCTCGCTGCATCGTCATGCCGGCGTCTGTCATCGATTCAGATATGCCTGAGACCGCTTCGCCCACGCCGGCCTCGGCCTTCGAGGCTTGGTACGTGGCCTTCATCGTCTCCTTCTTGGTGCGGAAGGACTCGATCTGCGCCGCGAGCCTCTGCGAGGTCTGCGTGAGTTGAGCCTGCTGCGCGTCGACCTGCTGGTGCTGGGTGCCCAGAGCCTCGAGCTGCTCTCCGATCGCCGCGCGGCGGCTGAGCGCTTCGCGGGCGAGATCCTCCTGGCCTTGCGAAAGCGCCTGCTTCGCTTGCGACTGGAGCTTGTCGGCCTGGGTCTTCAGTTCGTTCGCCTGCAACTCGAGTCGCTTCTTGGCGGTTGCGACGTCGGCGAGTGCACGGCGCACCTTCTGCAGGTTCTCAAGTTGCTTCTCGTAAGTGAGATCGAGCATGTCGGCCGGGTTCTCGGCCTTGTCAAGGGCCTTGTTGGCCTTTGCCTGCACGATCCCCGAGAGGCGCTTCATGACACTCATCGTGTGGCCTTTCGTGGTGGTCGGCTTGTGTGGTCTGTCGTCATGTGCTCTGGGTCATCGGTGATGCTCAGGCCAGCAGCCCATGGAGAGCCGCCCAGGTCTGTTCGCTCTGCTGAGCTTCGGCGGCGAGAGCGCGGGCGAGCGCGTCGAGCCACTCGGGAAGCGTCACCGGCTTGGACGAGACGACTATCCCGCGCACCGGTCGGCTGACGGTGCATTCGATGCCGCTCCCCTTGCGGGCCGCTTCGAGCACCACCCCTGCGCCGCTCGAGAGGTCGACCGTGATGCCGACAGCGGGGCGGTCACGTTTGAAGAGTCCCCCCTCGCGCTTGATCTGGACGCGGTCTCCGAGAGCGTCCGCAAGCTTCGAAGCGAGCACCCTGAAGAACGAGTCGGTGTCCGAGGCGTCGGCCCGGATGGCGGCGGACAATTGATCGAATTCGAGATTGTCGGTGCCAGCGTCAGGCGCGGGGACACTCGAGGTCGATGTCACGTCTGTTGACGGGCTGGGCTCGATCTCGTTCCCCACCTGCCATCCCTTCTTGGGGTCCGACCGCAGGATGCTTCCTGCCGGTCGAATCTAGTCTCCCAGCAGGCAATGTCCGCCCCTAGCTCAGGGTTTCACCCTAAGGGCTCTCGCGGGTTCCTCCACATCGGCCAGACGAGAGGGCCGCCCGGCAGGCGTATCTCACCGGTCACCTCGAACCCGAGCCGTGAGTAGAACGCGATGTTGCTCTCCTTCGAGGATTCGAGATATGCGCCGACCCCGTCGTGGTCGCACCTGTCCAAGACCGGCTTCAGAACCGAAGAGCCGATGCCCTTGCCCTGATGGTCGGGATCGGTCCCGAGGACCGCCAGGTAGTAGTGATGAGGTTGAGCGGGATGCCGCTTCTCCACGACCGACAAGGTCCGGACCGCATTCACCGTGCCGCCTCCGAAGCTCCTGATGAACCCGGGACCGCCGCGGACGTATTGCGACAGTGTCATGCGCCAATGGCCGGGTGGGTCCCACAGGGCGGCGCCTGCGCGCACAGAGTCCGTGTACGAAGTCGAGTGCGGGATGTGCTGAAGGCGCATTGCCGTCACGAAATATCTGAAGAGTCGCTTCAACCGCCTTCCCGGATCAGGGATGAGGAACGTCCATACGGGGTCGTCTTCGAACGCGCGAGCGAGGCTGGTCGCTATCGCGTCGATGTCCTGTGCGGTGGCTACGCGCACATCAGGTCCGGAAGTTGGGCTCATGATCCGATTAGAAGTGCCGCCCGCCCGTGGGCCTCGAACTCCGCTTCGAGCGCGGTCACATCGGCCGGGGTGAGGAGCCGGTAATCGGTACCGGTGCGATCCTCGCGCCAAATCACCGGGTCACCACATGACCAGCGCTCCTTTTTGATATTGCTCTTCGTGATCTTTCCAGTTGCAGTAAGGGGTAGTGCGGAGACGATCCTCACGAATCGCGGCGCCCACTTGGTGCCGAGGTCAGCCTGCGTGGACAGGAACGCCCCGAGTCCCGCGCAGAAGTCGTCTACAGGTGAGCCGGCTCGCAACTCGACCGCGGCCATGACCTGATCCGCGCTCTGCGGATCAGGCACCGCGTACACGGCTGCTGCGACGACGTCAGGGTGACGTTCCACGATGCGTTCGACTGGAGCGGCGGCGAAATTCTCCGAGTCGACTCTGAGCCAATCGTCGTTGCGACCTGCGAAATAGACGAAGCCCGCCTCGTCTCTGTACGCGAGGTCGCCCGTCCAGTACCAACCGTCTCGCAGTCGCGCGTTGTCAGCCTCCTCGTTTTTGAAGTAACCCTCGAACAACGTGGCTTCTGATCGGCACGCGAGCTCGCCGATGGCTTCGTCGGGGTTGAGTATCAATCCGGTCGGGTCGATCCGCGCGCGGCCCTTCTCGCGATGCGAGTCCCGGTCGAGGACGGCGATACCTTCGGCAGGCAGTCCCAACGCGTCCGGTGGTGTGTCGGGAGTTCGGGTGATGGCTATGCCGCCCTCGCTCGAGCCGTAGCCCTCCACGAGCCTGCACCCGAAGCGCCGCTCGAATTCGACTCTGTCGTGGGCGGAGGCCTCGGTGCCGAATCCGATCCGCAGCGGTGTGTCTGCGTCGTCGGGTCGCTCGGATGTGGCGAGCACATAGGCAAGTGCTTTCCCCACGTACGTGAAGCGCGTTGCCCCGTATCGGCGTACGTCGTCTACGAACCTCGACGCACTGAACCGGCCACCGAGAGCCATGCATGCTCCGACGTGGAGGGCAGGTGCCCACAGTGCCATGACGGCATTCCCGTGGAACAAGGGCATGGGGCAGTAGCAGACGTCGTCTCGGTCGAACCCATAGATCTGAGAGGCTCGCCAACCGATCGCCGCGAGTCTTCCCTGGGTGCAGCGGACCGCCTTTGGTGAGCCGGTCGTTCCCGAAGTGAAGATCAGAAGGTAGAGGTCTTCGGGCGACACCTCGCGACGCCCGCGGGGATCTGTATCGAGGTCTGGTGCACCGATCCCGGCGGCTGCGTCGCCGCCGATCCCGTCGGTGAGAAGGATCCGGGACCGGTCCACTCCTGTGTCGAGACCCTCCAAAAGAGCGGCTCCGGGTCCATCAGTGACGATCATCCGGCACTCGGTGAAGCGGATGTCCTTCGCGAGCTCCTCACCCCTACGGGTCGGGTTGATCCCGACCACAACTGCGCCCGCGAGAGCCGCTCCCCCCATCCAGAAGAGGTATTCGGGCAAGTTGTCGAGGAGTATCCCGATATGGGGAGCGTCGCGGTTGCCGGCAAGAAGGGAGTTGACGATCGACGCTCGTTGCCGGCTCTCGGATATCACCTGTCGCCACGTCCAGACCAGGTCTCCCGAGAGCAACCCCGGCCTGTCGTCCGATGCCCGGTCCTCGAGCATCCGGGCAACTGTCGGTCGGGCGGGAGTGTCCGCTACTGCTGCTTCTACCGGGCGTGGCGCCTGGCGTTCCATTGCCGGGAGTGTCGCACCCTGGCGCGGGGTCCGTCGACCCTGCCGGGCGTGCCCACTTCTTCAGCGTGTGCCCAGCCGAGACGGGAAGGTCCTTCCGGCATCCAACTTCCGAATAAATAGACGCGAGAGTTTACTAACGCGATGAAGTGACGGTGATTGCCGTTTCAGGGGGCTCCTCAGCTGCTGTAGCTGCTCAGCACTTCCTGGTGCTCCGCATTCGTCACGAGCACGGCGTTGATCTCGGAAAGGGGCACAGCACAGCTCATCGTCACGTCGACCGTTCCACCGTTCGCCGTTCGGTACGTGCCGGCAACCCACCACGATCCGTCGTCTGCCCGCATGGAGACGGTGAGAACCTCGTCAGGATGCTCCCCCGATGTATGGAGATCGACCGAGGTACCCCAAGACTCAGAGGTGAGCCGAGCGGTCGCGCGTGCACCGCCCGGACCTGAAAGGGCGAAGGTGTGATTGGAAGGCGACTGCCGGGATCCCGTGACCGCAACTGCCGCGATGGCGACGCCGCCAAGCGCGAGCAGAACGACGGCGGCGGCAGCGGCAAAGCGCACGCGGGTCGAGCGGCGGTGTCGGGCGACCTCGGTGCCGAGGGATCCGAGGACCGCCGAACGAAGCGACTCTGGAACCGCGAGCACCTGGTCGACGCGGTCCGGATCGGCTGCGGCGAGCCCAGGTTCCAGTAGCGACAGGCTGGCGAGCTCGTTTCGGCAGTCCGCGCAGCCGTCCAGGTGTGATTCGAGCGACAGGCGCTCGGAATCGGGCAACCGGCCGATCGATGCGAGTGCGAGCTGGCCTCTGGCCTTCTCGCAACTGAGTGTGTTCATTGCTCCCACCCCATCTCCTCCAGAATCAGCCGGAGCGATCTGAGGGCGTAGAAGAGCCGGCTCCTCACCGTTCCTTCAGGTACTCCGAGCCGAGCGGCAACCTCGCGGCCCGGCAGGTTTCGGTAGTAGATGTCCAGGACGACGGCCCTGTGCTCAGGACGGAGGCGGCGCAGAGCCTCCTCGACCTGCCAACCGAGCATCGCCTGTTCGGCCGGGGTGTCGATGGATGCCGGATCGTGGAGGAGTGGATCGGTGTCGTTCGAGGTCCGCTTGTGGGCGAGGTCGATCACTGCGCGTCGTTCGATCGCGAACAGCCAGCTCCTGAGGGAACCGAGACCTGGATCGAAGCGGTGGCGTGATCGCCAGGCCCGCATGAAGGTCTCCTGGACCGCCTCCTCGGCCAGCCCGTTGTCCCCGAGCGAGCGCCGGGCGAACCCGAACAGCTCTCCTCCATAGGTGACGAACGCCGCGTTCAGGCCGGTTTCGTCGGCGGCTTCCACGTTGCGCTCCGACCCGGCGCGGCGTTTGACGCGAGCGGATGCGAGGTTCGTCACGGTCGAAGTACCTGGCGGCTCAATATGAGTACCCACCGGACGTGGTGGTGGTCGTCGTAGGGACCGAGGAAGATGACGAGGAGTTCGATGCACCCGCCGGTGTGACCGCGAACCACACCCCTCCTACTCCCTGACCCGTCGCCTGCCCTGCCGCCGTGTCGGCCGCGTAGTAGTAGAGAGGATGCCCGTCGTAGGTCACCTGGGTGGTGCCGTCGGGCCTCTTGACGGTGCCGATCGTCCCTGTCATGCCCGATGCGAGCTTGGGCGTCTGCCCGGCGGAGACCGTGAGCGGGGGCCACTCCTGGGAGCACGACCCGGTGCACTTGATCTGTCCGTTCGTCTCGGTGGTCAAGTGGTAGAGAGTGTGGCCGTTCGGGCCCGTCAGGACCGTTCCCACCGATGCCGCCATGTCGGAGCTGACCGCCAGCGCCCCTCCGCCTGTTGTAGTCGTGCCTGAAGCTGCGGCCGGTGTCGTCGAAGAGCTGGAAGACGAAGTCGACGCACCGGAAGTCCCAGAGCTGCAGGCCGCGGCCGTCACCGCGACGGCAGCGAGAAGGGGGACGAGCGCCCATCGCCTGCGAGCCGCTCCGGGTATCGATTTGATTGTCGACCTGTGCATCTTCGTCTCCGACTTTGGCTGGTCCGGGTCCGTGGCTTTATTTACATAACTGCAGGGTCTACCGCGCGAGAGTGGCACATGTTCATGTTCAGCATCGCCAGCCGCAGCCTCGGGCGGCCGATCTCCACCCTGTGAGTACCCGGTACGACCCGGCGGGCGGCCGATGACGACCAACCTCCAGGCGGCGCTGTTCGACCTCGACGGACTTCTCGTCGACTCAGAGCCTCTATGGCACGAGGCGGAGATCCTGGTGCTGCGCACTCACGGTGTGCCGCTCACCGTGGAGATGTGCCGCGAGACCAAGGGAAGGTACGTATCAGAGGCGGTACGCCATTGGCACGACAGGTACCCGTGGGAGCCGCCTGACATAGACGTTGTCGTCGCCGACATCCTGGACGCCCTCGAAGAGCTCATCATGAAGCGCCTCGAGCTCAAGCCGGGCGCCGAACACGCAGTCTTCGCATGCCGAGATCGCGGACTGCGACTCGCGATGGCGTCGTCGGCCCCATTGCGGATCATCTCGTCCGTGCTCACCAGATTCGGTCTCGAAGCGATGTTCGAGCGCGTCTGCTCGGCCGAGCACGAAGCGGCCGGCAAGCCCGATCCCGCCGTGTTCCTCACCGCCGCCCGGTTGCTCGGTGTCGATGCCGAAAGGTGCGTTGTGTTCGAAGACTCGCTCGCAGGGGTCAGGGCAGCGAAGACCGCGGGAATGATCTGCGTGGCAGTCCCCGAGACGAGGCTCGCGTCAAGCCGCGACCTCTCCCGACGACCGATCGGCGTTCGTGAGCGCGGACGTGGTCCTCGCATCGCTTGCAGACCTGGACGAAACGGTGTGGTCACGCCTCGAGCTCGGAGCGGGAGACTCGGTCCGGGTCCTCCGCGCGCATCGGTCGCCGGCGCGTACGCCGATCGTGGTGTCGCCCGGTGACGACCTCGCCATCGGCGAGCGTGACGACGAATGGCCGGCTTTCGTGCTCGTGACGACATCGGTCGGCGCGCAGGGATGGGTGCCGGGCCGTTTTTTGCAGCCCACCGCAGCCGGGAGGGCGACACCGGTCAGGACATACGACACCACCGAGCTCGAGGTCGACCCGGGGCAAATGCTCGCTGTCGTCGAGGCCGATCTCGGAAGCGGGTGGCTTTGGTGCAGGGACGGGTCGGCCCGCGAGGGGTGGTTGCCCGTGCGATGCGTGGAGCCGTCAGGAAGCTAGGCCACCGGCCTGCAGACCACAGTCCCGATGGTCGCGACTTAGTCTCTACACGTGACCGGTACGTCAAACGTGGAGAAAGTCGACATTCCGGCACCCCTCGTGCACCTGTCGAGCCTCATCAAGCGACCGCTCGTGGATCCTGAAGGGGACGCCATCGGCAGACTCCAGGACCTGATCGTGAGAGTGGGTGAGCGTCCACACCCGCCCATCACAGGTGCGGTTGTTCGCATCGAGGGAAGGGACTTGTTCGTCCCTGTGGACAAGATCGCCGGGATCGAGCGCGGGAAGGTCTGCTTCAACGGATCCCGGGTGGATCTCCGGCGCTTCGAGAGGCGTCCCGGAGAGCTCCTGCTCGCGCACGACCTTCTGGCTCGGCACATCATCAACATGGTCGGGGTCAGGCTCGTTCGAGCGAACGAGATCGAACTGGCCCAGGTCGACGGCGAGTGGCTCGTGGTCGGGGTGGACCCGAGCAGCCGGCCCGTACTGCGACGGCTCATACCCGGTCGCCTGGGCCACGGCATCAGGCCGGGGTCGGTCCTCGACTGGGAGAACATCGAGCCATTCGTCTCGCACGTGCCGTCTGCACGTCTGAGGATCCCGTACCGCAAGCTCGCTCGTCTGCACCCGGCTCAGATCGCCGACATCGTCGAGGCCGCATCTCACGACGAGGGAGAGGAGATCATCGAAGCCGTCCAAGCGGACAGGGAGCTCGAGGCGGACGTGTTCGAAGAGCTCGACACCGAGCATCAGGTGGAATTCGTGCGGACGAGGTCTGACGCAGATGCAGCGAGGCTCCTCGCGCGTATGGCGCCTGACGACGCGGCCGACCTGATCATGGAGCTCGACCAGGAGCGAAGGCTACCCGTGCTCGGGCTGTTGCCGGCGGCGCAACAACGCAAGGTGCGCTCGCTTCTCAGCTACAACCCCGAGACGGCAGGCGGCCTCATGAGCCCCGATTTCCTGGCCTTGCCGGAATCCACGGTTGTCTCCGACGCGCTGGACGCGATCCGACACAGCAGCGCGCCCCCTGAATCTCTGAATGTGGTGTTCACTCTCGACGACTCGGGATCCGTCTCCGGATCGGTGTCGGCAGTGCTGTTGATCAGGTCCGACCCGTCCTCGACGCTCGACAGGGTTGCGAGACCGAATCCCGCACACGTGCACGCCGATTGGGACGTCAACTCGGTCGTACGCAAGATGTCCGACTTCGACCTCACCGTCGCCCCGGTCATGGACGGTGACCATCGCCAGATGCTCGGGGTGGTCACCGTGGACGACGTGCTCGAGATGCTCCTGCCCAGTGGCTGGCGGCGCGATGCCGGCAAGACTGCGCGAGAGGAATGACGCCGCAGGCGTAGCTCACCCGGCGCTTCGTTCCTCTAATAAGTACACATCTATGTGTACTTATTCGGAAAATAGAAACCAAAGACCGATAGAGGCTGCAGTGACTGATGTGACAACTGTGGCCGGCACGAACTTCCCAACAGGCCAACAGGCCAACAGGCCAAGCCGCCAGCCGCCACCGCAAGCCGTGACCAGCGGCTCCAGGGTGCCTCGGACAGGTTCCGGGAGTGCCCCCCACCGGAACCCGCCCGAGGCCCACCTGCGAGCACATGCCCAACCCGGGGCGGCTACCGGCGGCGGGTGCTCGTTCTGGGCGACGTGTCTCTGGGTCTGACGACAGTCAACAACGTCTGCCTGAACGCATTGTGACGGACCTGCAACGGCCGACTGAACTTTTCGAACACGAGCCAAAAAGAACTCTGACCAGGGAGTACGCCGTAGAATCGCTGAGGGAATGATCGGCGTATTCGTTCAAGCCGGCGGATCAACAGGCCGACAAGACAACCCATGACCAGGATCCGTTCGGCCGTCGTCGTCCTTGGTTTGACGACGCTCCTGTCGTCAGCCCTGTCCGCTTGCAGTGGGTCGAGCTCGAACGTGATCCAAGGAACGAGCACCACGCAGGGAGCGACGAACACTACGCAGGGAGCGACGAGCACCACCCAGATCAGCGCCACCACCGAATACCTGACGATTGTCGCCCCGGTCGACGTCCGTGAGCGGCTCTTCAAGGATTCGACCACCGCCGCCGAGGCGGAACTGAGGGCGGGCCCGTTTGCGACGGCACTGCAGACGTGGTCCGCCAGGCTCGCTGCGTTCTCGTGGCCGAGCGCCGCTCAATCGGACGTTCAGGCGCTGATCGCCGACATACCGCCGCTGGTGTCCGACCTAAGAGGAGTCGCTGCGGGCGACCTCGCCGACATCAACAAGGCGAAGATCGACGGTGCTCCTGTCACATCGGGTGCCGAGCAGGTTCGCAGCGATCTCGGGCTCCCCGCAGACAGCTGATCGCTATCGCTCGACCACATCGGTAGCTAGCCCGTCGACGATCTCCACGCTGGGCAGAGAAGTGAGCAACGTCGGAGCTCCTACGATCTTGCGCCGGCGGCTGCCGCCCCCGAGGACAATGCGCGGGCGTGTCGTCACACGCCTGTCCACCCAGATGGGCAGGTCCGGAGGTAGGCCGAAGACGGTCACACCGCCTATCGCCATTCCGGTAAGTGCCTTGGTCTGATCTCTGTCAGCGAACGAGGCCTTCCTCGTCCCGAGCCGGTCCCGCACCGCATGGTTCACGTCGAGGCGGGTGGTGGCGAGAAGGACGCACGCGGCGTAGCTCGGAGGTTGGGACTTTCCCACGACCAAGATCGTGTTGGCAGCGTCTTCGGGGGGGTAGCCGTAAGTGGCGCAGAAAGCTGCGGTGTCAGCGAGGTCCGGATCGCATTCGACGATCTCGTAAGGGACGTCGAGCTCCTGGAGTTGCTCGTCGACCCGCCGCTCGAGTGCTTCAGGGCCGAGGTCGAGGCCGCTCGGGTCCGCAGGGTGTTCGGTGGTCACGTGCCGAGCCGCCGAGCCATCTCTTCGGACCAGTCAGGGAAGTAACTCCCGATCTGATCGAGCGAGAAGCTCCGCAAGATCGATGTATTCGGCTCGCGCTCGAGCAGGTACCGGAACGAGCCTTCAACCAGCTCCTCATCGGTGGTCCCGGGTCCGCCCATTTTCTCTGCGAGGCCGGCGGGGACGTCGACGTGGTGGGTCGTCGTGACACCGCCGACGCTGACGTCGACGAGGTAGCGGCCGGGATGCTCGGTTCTGACCGTGATATCTGCCATGGCGCGGGCTGAAACGCTATCGCTGCTCCCCGAGTAGCGTTTGCGTCGCCGGACCAAAGCAAATCAGAACATAGGAGATCGCCCGTGGGAGACATCTTCGACACCCCGATCCGCACCCTCAAGGGAGAGCAGGGATCATTGTCCCCCTACAAGGGCAAGGCTCTACTACTCGTGAACGTCGCTTCGCGCTGCGGGCTCACTCCACAGTATGCGGGACTCGAGAAGCTCCAAGAGCAGTATGGCGAGCGCGGCTTTTCCGTTCTCGGTTTTCCGTGCAACCAGTTCCTCGGCCAGGAACCGGGCACAGCCGAGGAGATAGCCGAATTCTGCTCGACCACTTACGGGGTGACGTTCCCCATGTTCGAGAAGATCGACGTGAACGGCCCGGACCGCCACCCGATATACGAAGAGCTGACGAAGGTGCCCGACGCCGAGGGCCAGTCCGGGGACATCACGTGGAATTTCGAGAAGTTCCTGGTCTCACCGATCGGCAAGGTTGTCGGCAAGGTTCCGGCCCTCAGGTCGAGCCTGAGAACCCCGAGCTGGTCGCCGCGCTCGAGGAGGCTCTTCCAGCGGCATGAGGTCCGGCACCGAACCGTGGCGAGAGGTAGACGGTGCATAGCGACACAGGTGACTCGGGTGACATAGGCGGCACAAGCGGGGCAGGCGACACAGGCGACAAGGCCGCGGTCGGCGTGCCCGACAAGGGGGGGAAAGTCGCGGTGAGCACAAGACGCCGTCCGGCGCACCTCGACTCGAAGGTCGGCCGGATGGCACGACTCCGACAGCTCACCTGGTCACCGCCGAGCCGAGCGGTGGCACGGACCATGTTGTCCCTCCGCCGGCTTATCCGCGCCGGTTGCCGCCCGCCACGGCGATGGAGCTGGCCCGCCGCGGCAACGAGATCGCTGTGCTCATGCAGGTTTCGCTCCATTGGCGATGCAGTCAGCTACGGCAGGTCAGGAGCGGAGCTTTCCCATCGCAGACGCGTTCGCTGCGCCACTCGGCAGACCTTCGAAGACCTGGGCGGCACGTTCATGAAATTCGGCCAACTGGTGGCCTCGTCGCCTGGCGTGTTCGGCGAGGAGGTCTCCGACGAGTTCAGGGCGTGCCTCGACACCGGACCGGATCGTGGACTTCCAGCTCATCCGAAACCGGATAGAGGCCGATCTCGGAATGGCGCTGGAGGACGCCTACGCCGAGTTCGACCCGGAGCCCGTCGGGCGCGCCTCGATCGCCGTGGTGCACCGTGCACAGCTTCACGACGGGAGGGTCGTCGGGGTCAAGATTCTCCGGCCGGAGGTCCACCGGCGTCGTGTCGACGGACCTCGACATGCTCCAACCACTTCTCGAGCTAATCGCGAATCAGACCGGGGACGAGAACGGCCGGGTGGTTCCTGCAGATGCTCGACGGGTTCCGCGAGCAGATCGGCGAGGAGCTCGACCTCCGCAACGAAGCCAGGGCGATGATGCACTTCAAGACCTTCTGGCCACGGCGGACCTACCGTCGATCGTCGTTCCGGAAGTTGATGGCCGAACTGTCGAGCCGCAACGTGCTCACGATGGAGTTCTTGGAGGGCGAGCCGATCGACGACCTTGCCGCGGCGGCCCGGTATGGCATCGACCCTGCTCCGCTCGTGGCACAGGTGGTCAGAGGCTTCTTCTTGATGACCGTCCGATGGGGCGTGTTCCACGGCGACGTTCACGCCGGCAATCTCCTGTTGCTGCGCGACGGTCGGATCGGGCTCCTCGACTGGGGCATCGTCGGACGGCTCGACGCCGATACGCCACAAATTCTTCGTCCGGGTGATCGAGGGGGCTCTCGGCGACGAGGACGCGTGGGACGACGTGTCGGCGCACCTCGTGAAGACCTACGGGCCGGCGATCCGCGACAGCCTCGGGCTCGACGACGAGCATCTTTCCGACTTCGTCCGCGGGCTCATCGAGCCGGTTCTCACTCGGCCGTTCGGGGAGGTGAGCCTGTCTGCAATCCTCACCGCGCCCCAGACCCAGATGGCCCGCGCCCGTGGGCAGCAGGCCCATGAGGGAACGTCAGGTCTGTCATCTCGAGACTGAGGGCACAGCGCCGGCTCCGCCGCATCACCGAGGAGTACGGAGGAATGGACTCCTCGTTCGATCGAGGGACCTTCCTGCTGGCCAAGCAACTCATGTATTTCGAGCGTTATGGCAAGATGTTCATGGCAGACACTCCCATCTTGTCGGACCGCGCGTTCTTCGAGTCGCTCGTCGGCACGGCCGGCGCCACGGCGACCCCTAGCGAGGCCAGACGGCGTGGAAACGAAGATGCTCGCGATCGAGACCGGGCGCCGGCTGCGTCATCGACATCACTGCCGAGGTGCTCGGATTCTGCGCCGGACGCGGGGACGGGCTCTGCTCGGTGTTCGCTCCGCACGCCGACGGCCGGGGTAGGGCTGATGGAGCTCGGGTCGGGATCAGAGGAGGATCTGGTCGAGTGCGCTCGACCGGCTCCTTCCGCAGGACGAAAGGTATTCGCACCGCCACGGATCGGCCGGGCATGGAGCCGACCACCTGCTGCCCGTGATCATCTCGCCGTCCATCGTGATCCCGGTGATCGGCGGAGCGCCGGCACTTGGGACCTGGCAGAGCGTGGTGCTGGTCGACCCGAACGTCGACAACCCCAGACGTCAGGTGCTGCTCAGCTTCTCTGACCGGATAACTGACGCCGGTCTTGCCGAAGCCGGCTGGCCGAAGCGGCTGGCCGACGCGGTCAGTACGACTTCGGAAGGCCCAGAGAGTGCTGGGAGACGAAGTTCAGGATCATCTCCCTGCTTACCGGAGCCGTGCGCATCAAGCGGGTCATCCCCCACATGTCCGCAAGTCCGAACTCGCTCGACATGCCGTTGCCGCCGTGCACCTGGATCGCCTGGTCGAGCGCCGCGAGCGCGGCCTCGGCCGCCGCGTACTTGGCCATGTTGGCGGTCTCGCCGGCGACTTGCGGGTCGGCATCGGCGTCACAGGCCCAGGCCGCCTTCTGGCACATGAGACGAGCGAGCTCCAGGTCGATCTTGGCCTTCGCGAGGGGGTGCGACAGACCCTGGTGCCGCCCGATCGGCGTTCCCCATACCGAGCGGTCCCTCGCGTATTGCGACGCCTTCGCCAGTGCGTACCTGCCTACTCCGGTTGCGATCGAAGCAGTCATTATCCGCTCGGGGTTCAATCCGAGGAAGACCTGTCGCAGGCCGTCTCCCTCAGTGCCGATGAGCCGGTCGGCGGTGACTTGGACGTTGTCGAAGAACAGGGTGAACTGCTTCTCGGGAGCGACGATCTCCACGGGGATCGGCGTCATATCAATCCCGGGAGTGTCGAGGTCCACGACGAACAGCGAGAGTCGACCTCGACCGCTCTGCTCGTCTGTCGATGTCCTGGTGACGACGAGCACGGCCTGCGACTCGTCGCAGCCTGAGATGTAGTACTTGGTGCCGTTGAGACGGTAGACGTCGCCGTCGCGTGTCGCCGTCGTCGAGATGTTGTGGGAATTCGATCCTGCGTCCGGCTCTGTGATCGCGAACGCCATCTTCAAAGAACCGTCCCCGAAACCCGGAAGCCAACGTGCCCGCTGCTCCTCGGTGCCGAACGCCGAGATGATCGTGGCGCAGATCGCAGGGGAGACGACGAGCAGCAGCAGCGGGCAGCCTTGAGATGCGAGCTCCTCTTCGACGATCGCCAACTCGGTTATCCCCTGACCGCCGCCACCGAACCTCTCCGGCACGTTCACACCCAGGTAGCCCCCGGCCGCCAGCTCGTCCCACAATTCGTCGGTCTTCTTGCCGGTGCGCGACCTGTCGACGTAGTACTCGTGGCCGTATCGGGCCGCGACAGAGCTGACCGCCGAGCGCAGCATCCGCTGCTCTTCTGTTTCGTCGAAATTCATTGGTGCTCCCAGTTGAGGTCGGTTCAGAGTCCAGGTTCGGTTCAGGAGCTGAGGTCGGTTCACTTCAGGTCGTGTTCAGACCCGTCGATGACGACGAGCAGACGGCCTGCCTCGACCTGATCGCCAGCGTCGACTGCGATCTCGGCGACCACACCACCATGACCCGCACGTATCTCGTGCTCCATCTTCATCGCCTCGATGGCGACGAGGAGGTCTCCCGACGAGACCGTGTCCCCCTCGGTCACGTGCACCCGTACCACGGTCCCAGGCAGCGGGGCGACGAGCGAACCAGGGTCGAGTTGCGAGCCGGGCAACGGGAACCTCTCCACCCGGGTGAGGACAGACGACCCGTCGGGACCGTCCACGTACGTTTGCGATCCGACCCGGTGGACGCCGTACGACCGGGCGACGGAACCAGCGCACAGGACGACGGTCTCGGCCGCGGCGCTCATCACCTCGACCCCGGAGTGCGCCTGCGTCAGGTTCGCGTCATGCGTCGAGCCCCCGTCATGCGTCGAGCCCCCGTCATGATCGACGGTGGAAGCTACCTCGGCGCAGCGCCCCGTCCGGTCGAAGCGATATGTGACATCGATGACTCCATGCGATCCGGAGAACTTGTCGCGCTGAGGCTCCGACGGGTTGTTGCGCCATCCGGAGGGAAGACCGCCGAGCACCTTTGCGGAAGCCCGCCTCTCCGCCTGTGCGGCCAGGGCGGCAGCGATTGCGTGCAACCGTTCGGCCTCGGGAGAGGCGAGCGGCGCGCCGAGCTCTGCGGGATCGTGTCGGACGAGGAATCCGGTGTCGGTGTCTCCCGAGAGGAATTCCGGATGGCGCAGGATTCGCACGAGGAGGTCGCGGTTTGTCGTCACGCCGTGGATCTCCGCGCCCGAGAGTGCTGAGGCGAGCGCACGTGCGGACTCCGCGCGAGTGGGGGAGTGGGCGATCATCTTTGCGAGCATCGGGTCGTACCAGGGGCTCACGACCGATCCGTCTTCGACCCCGCTGTCGACCCTGATCACGGTGCCGTCAGAGCCAGAGCCAGAGCCAGAGCCAGAGCCAGAGCGAGAGCCAGAGCCAGAGCCCGAGCGACCCGGCGTGATCCGGAACCGGTGCAGCCGCCCGACCGAAGGCCTCCAGTCGTTCGTCGGGTCCTCGGCGTAGAGCCTGACCTCGATCGCGTGTCCACGCATGGACGCGAACCTGGCTTGCTCGGGGAGCTCTCCGCCTTCGGCGACGAGCAACTGCAGGCGGACGAGATCCAGGCCCGTCACGAGCTCGGTGACCGGGTGCTCCACCTGGAGCCGGGTGTTCACCTCCAAGAAGGCGAAGCTCCCGTCTTCGAGCCTCAGGAACTCGACGGTGCCCGCGTTCACGTAACCGATGGCCTTGGCAGCCGTCACCGCCGTGTCGCAGAGCTCGGCGCGCGCCTGATCGTCGAGAGCGGGTGACGGGCTCTCCTCGACGATCTTCTGATGGCGTCTCTGGATCGAGCACTCACGCTCGAACAGGTGCACCACGTTGCCGTGGGAGTCGCCCACGACCTGGACCTCGATGTGGCGGGGCCGCTTGGCGTACGGCTCGATGAACAAGGTCCCGTCACCGAAGGCAGCGAGCGCTTCGCGTTGCGCCGACTCGACCGCGCCGGCAAGCGAGCCGACTTCCTCGACGACCCTCATGCCGCGCCCGCCCCCGCCTGCGGATGCTTTGACGAGAAGAGGAAAACCGACGGCTTTCACGCGCTCAACGAGGTCGCCACCGTCGCCGGTGGAGATCTCGCCGGTGGAGATCTCGCCAGTGGAGATCTCGACGGTGGGCAGCAAAGGCACCCCGGCAGAGGCCATCGTCTCTTTGGCCGTGAGCTTCGAGCCCATCTGTTCGATCACCTCTGCCGGCGGACCTACGAACGTCAACCCGGCGTCGGCGCAGGCTCTGGCGAACGAGGCGTTCTCCGACAGGAACCCGTAACCGGGGTGCACGGCGTCTGCTCCGGACCGCAGCGCCGCCTCGACGACGAGATCGCCGCGAAGGTATGTGTCGGCGGGTGACGACCCGGCCAGGCGCACGGACTCGTCGGCGGCCAAGACGTGAGGAGCCGACCGATCGGGATCGGACCAAAGCGCCACGCAAAAGATGCCGGCCTGGTGTGCGCTGCGCATGACGCGCAGTGCGATCTCGCCACGGTTGGCGACGAGGAGCTTGCGGATCACCGCGATCTCACATCCGGAACACGCCGTAACCGCGCGTCCCGTATATCTCGTTCGAATCGATCACAGACAGGCAGAGGCCGAGCACGGTCCTCGTGTCACGTGGGTCGATGATCCCGTCGTCGTATATGAGCCCCGTCAGGAACAGGGGCATCGACTCGCGCGAAATCTGCGACTCCACCATCTCGCGCATCACCGCGTCTGCTTCCTCGTCGAACTCTTCGCCTCGCGACTCGGCTCCCTGGCGCGCGACGATGGAGAGGACTCCGGCGAGCTGGGCCGGCCCCATCACCGCCGAGCGCGCGTTGGGCCAGCTGAACAGGAACCGCGGGTTGTAAGCCCTGCCGCACATGCCGTAGTTGCCCGCACCGTACGAAGCTCCGATGTTCACCGTCAGGTGCGGAACCTGCGAGTTGGAGACGGCGTTGATCATCTTCGCCCCGTCTTTGATGATGCCGCGCTGCTCGTAGTCCTTCCCGACCATGTATCCCGTCGTGTTCTGAAGGAACAGAAGAGGGGTGTCCGCCTGGTTCGCCAGCTGGATGAATTGGGTGGCCTTGTTCGCCTCTTCGGAGAAGAGGATGCCCCGGTGGTTCGCGAGGACCCCTATCGGGTAGCCGTGGATGGACGCCCATCCCGTGACCAGGCTCGGGCCGTACAGGGGCTTGAACTCGTCGAAGAGCGATCCGTCGACAACCCTGCCGATCACCTCCCGAGGGTCGAACACGGTTCTCAAGTCCGCTGCAGGCACTCCCAACAATTCCTCAGGATCGTGCACCGGATCGTCTGCCCGCATGGTCGGGCCCCGGCCGCGCTTGTGCCAGTTGAGCCTTCCCACGATGTCGCGACCGAGACGTATCGCGTCGATCTCGTCGCTCGCCAAGAAGTCGGCCAGCCCCGAGATGCGCGCGTGCATCTGCGCCCCCCCGAGCTCCTCGTCGGACGACGACTCCCCGGTCGCCATCTTCACGAGAGGAGGACCTCCGAGGAAGACCTTGGACCGGTTATCGATCATCACTATGTAGTCGCACATCCCGGGGATGTAGGCGCCGCCGGCGGTCGAGTTCCCGAAGACGAGCGCGATCGTCGGGATGGCGGCCGCCGACCTGCGCGTGAGGTCGCGGAACATCCGCCCGCCCGGGATGAAGATCTCAGCCTGTGTGGGGAGATCCGCACCTCCCGACTCGACGAGGCTGATAGATGGAAGCCGGTTCTCGAGCGCGATGTCCGCGCAACGGAGCGACTTGCGCATGGTGAACGGGTTGCTCGCCCCGCCACGGACGGTCGGGTCGTTGGCCGACACCATGCACTCGGTGCCGTTCACCACCCCGATTCCCGACACCATGCTGGCGCCGACGTTGTACGAGGTCCCCCACGCGGCCAGAGGGCACAGCTCCAAGAAAGGGGAGTCGGGGTCGAGGAGCATCTCCACACGCTCCCTCGCGAGCAACTTGCCCCGGCTGCGGTGACGTTCTACGTAGCGCTCGCCGCCACCGGCCCTGGCCAGGGCCAATTGGGCGTCGACCTCTTCCAGGGCGGCCGTCATCGAGTCGCGGTTGGCCTTGAACTCTCCGGAGGTAGCGTCGAGCGACGAGGTCAGAACCGGCACGTGACCCCTACGAGGACCACGAACACCAGGCGCAGTCAGTCCGATTAGTGCCGGCCATCGAGTGAAAGACTAAACGTCATGGTCGAACGTCCGCTCTCTGCAGTGGTTCTCGCCGCCGGCGAGGGCACCCGCATGCACTCGGCGAGGCCCAAGCCCCTCCACCGCATCTGCGGCAGGCCGATGATCCTGCACGTTCTCGACGCCCTGGCCGAGCTGCACGTCGACCGGGTCGTCGTGGTCGTCGGCCACCACGGTGAATGGGTGACCAAGACGCTCACGGAGAACGCCCCTCGTGGCGTGACTGTGGACTTCGTCGAACAGGCGACCTACAGCGGGACAGGAGACGCTCTCGCTGTCGCCCTTACGGTGTTCCCCCAGACCCTCGCCGACTCCGAGGGGGACCTGATAGTGCTGCCGGGAGACACACCTCTCGTCAGGCCGCCCACCCTCGCCGCTCTGGTCAGGCACCACCGCAGCGTGGACGCCGCCGCCACGCTGCTCACGGCGAAGGTCACCGACGCCTCGGGGCACGACAGGGTCATCCGAGGGCGCAACGACGAGGTCATCGGCGTGATCGACGACAGGGAGCTCGCTGCCGACGACGACGAGTACGTGGACGAGTCCGACGAGGTGGCGACCGCGATCGCGTGCTACAGGCATGGGGTGGTGGCCGCCGCACTGCGCAGGCTGCATCCTGTCGGGCCGAGGCGCGAGCACTCTCTCACGGGCATGCCGGGCGTGCTTCACGACGCCGGTTACACGGTCTCTGCCATCGTGCTCTCGGATCCGATGGAGGCGGCCGGCGTCAACGACCGGGCTCAGCTCGCCATCGCCGAGGCCGAGTTGAGAGACCGCATCAACGAGCGATGGATGCGCCGCGGCGTGACGATGTGGGATCCCGAGCGCACGTACGTCGACGCGTCGGTCGAGCTCGAGCCCGACACCGTCCTGCTCCCAGGCGTGATGCTCCAGGGCAGGACGAGGATTGCGGCAGGAGCGGAGATCGGTCCCGACTGCAGGCTCGTTGACAGCACCGTCGGGGAGGGCGCTGTCATCACAGTCTCGATCGCCGAGCACGCAGAGGTGGGAGCCTCGGCCCGGGTCGGGCCCTTCTGCGTGCTCAGACCCGGGTCGCGAGTGCTCGACGGCGCTGTCGTCCCACCTCACACGGTGCTCGACGCCGACGACGGTTAGCACGACCAGGACCGGGACCCGGGACCAACCTCGGGGAGCCCGACGAGCGCCCCTCGACTAGCGTTCCAGCCGATGGAGATGGTTCCCATGAGGCGGCTGGTGCTCGTGACGGGACGTGCCCACCCGGCGCTCGCGGAGGAGATCGCGTCACATCTCGACGTCGAGCTGACCGAGCCGAACCTGCGCGAGTTCGCAAACGGCGAGATCCACTGCCGGTTCGCGACCTCGGTGCGCGGTGCGGACGTGTTCATCATCCAGACCCACGCCGACCCTGTGAACGATTCGATCATGGAGCAACTGATCATGATCGACGCAGCCAAGCGCGCTTCTGCGAAGCGGATAACGGCCGTCTGCCCCTACTACGGATACTCGCGCCAAGACCGCAAGTCGACCGGCCGCGAGCCGATCACCGCCAAGCTTGTCGCCGACATGCTCCAGGTGGCCGGAGCGGACCGCGTGGTCAGCGTCGACCTCCACTCCGGCCAGATCCAGGGCTTCTTCGACATGCCGTTCGACCATCTGGTGTCGCTTCCGGTGATGCTCGAGACGCTCCGCCGTTACGAGGGACACGACCTCGTCGTCGTCGCACCGGACGCAGGCAGGGTGAAGGTCGCGGAGCGCTACAGCCATCACCTGCACGACGCGGACATAGCGTTGATCCACAAGCGCAGGCCGAAGCATTCCGCCAACGAGGTGGAGGCGATCGAGGTGGTCGGCAAGGTAAGGGGCCGCCATTGCGTGCTGATCGACGACATGATCGACACCGCAGGCACCATCTGCGCGGCGTCGGAGCTGCTGGTCGACAGGGGAGCGGCCGACGTATGGGCTATGGCGACCCACGCGGTCCTGTCGGATCCTGCGCTGGAGCGCATCGAGAAGTCGCCGCTCTCTCGGGTCGTCGTCACCAACACGCTGCCTCTCGCCGAGCACAGGCGCATCCCGAAGGTCGAGGTCATCTCCGTGGCGAAGGTGATCGCCGACGCCATCGACGCCGTCTTCGAGGACACCTCCGTCTCGGAGATATTCGGCGGCGACAACCTCACCTGACGGCTTCCGCAGGCCACCGGAGCACGAGGACCGGAGCTTGAAGTTCATCGTCGTCGGGCCGGGTGCGATAGGCGGCGTGATCGGCGGCCGTCTCTTCGAGTCGGGTCACGACGTGGTGCTCGTCGCGCGTGGGCGCCACCTCGACGCGATCCGCTCGCAAGGCTTGAAGGTCGTGTCTCCTGGCGGCACGGTGACGCTGCCGATACCGGCCACCGGCAACGCCGAAGATCTGGACGTCGAGCCAGGAGACGTGGCGATCGTCGCCACCAAGAGCCACGACACGCTTCCGGCATTGGAAGGCCTCGTGGCGTCGCGTGGTGCTGACGCCCTTGCGATCGCCTGCGCGCAGAACGGAGTCCGCAACGAGGAGGCCGCGCTTCGGATGTTCGCGAACGTCTACGGGATCTGCGTCATGTCACCGACGGCGCATTCGGAGCCCGGAGTCGTGGAGGCGTACTCGTCGCCCACAGAAGGCATCCTCGACATCGGCCGCTACCCGTCGGGAACGGACGAGACGGCCATCTCCATCGCGGAGGCATTGTCGGGCTCCAGGTTCGTCTCGGTTCCCCGGCCCGACATCATGCGCTGGAAGTACAGGAAGCTGATCATGAACCTGTACAACGCGCTCGACGCGCTTCTCGGTGAAAGGCCTTGGCCCGACGAGCTCACGTCCGCCATCACGAACGAGGCCACAGCTGTGCTGGATGCCGCCGGGATAGATGTGGCGACGCCGGAAGAGGACCGCGAGCGCCGGGGGGACCTGCTCAAGATCGCGCCCACGGAGGGCGGCACCAGGCGCGGCGGCGGCTCTTCGTGGCAGAGCCTCGACAGGGGCCTCGGCAGCATCGAGACGGACTACCTGAACGGCGAGATCGTGCTTCTTGGCCGGCTCCACGGGGTGCCCACGCCTGTGAACGCGACCGTCCAGCGACTGGCGGGTGAGGCGGCGCGAAGCAGGGCGACCCCCGGGAGCTACGACGCTTCTGACCTGCTTGCGATGCTCGGGTAGGATCTCCGATTCGGTCCGCTCACGAGGAGCCTCAGATGGCTGACACGACTCTGGTCGCAGACGAACGTACACCGGTCGGTTCCCGGCCGACCCGCCGGCTGCGGTCGAGCGGGAGGATCCCTGCCGTCGTCTACGGCAACGGGGTGGGTCCCCTGGCGGTGAGCGTCGAGGCAAGGGACCTGCGTCACGCACTCAGCACCGCCGCGGGTTTGAACGCAGTGCTCTCGGTGCACGTCGGCTCCGAGGAGTACATGGCGATGGCCCGCGAGATCCAGCGCCATCCGGTGCGCGGGACGGTGACTCACGTCGACTTCCAGGTGGTGGACCCCGACAGGCCGGTGAGCGCGGACGTGACAGTGGTGCTCACCGGCGAGGCGATCGAGCTCCAGCACCAGGACGGCGTTCTAGACCAGCAGCTCTTCTCGATCCCGGTACGGGCCAAGCCGTCGGAGATCCCCCAGCACTTCGACGTGGACATAAGCGGGCTCTCAGTCGGGACGGCGGTGCGGGTCTCGGACCTCGAGATTCCCGAAGGTGTCGAGGTGGACCTCGATCCCGAGACGGTCATCGCCGCCGGCCAGGCGCCGCGCGTCGTCCGCTCGGAGGAAGAGGAGGCTGCGGCAGCTGCCGAGGCCGCCGGGGAGGGCGCAGCTGCGGAGACCGCAGAAGGGGCAACCTCGGAAAAGTCCGGCTCCGAGGAGTCCTAAGCCCTGCCTCGCGCGCCCTGGCCGGCACGGCCGGCCCGCTCTGCACGCTCGTCCAGGTCCGGTCCGGCTGCGGACCTGCTCGTCGTCGGGCTCGGCAATCCCGGAGCGGAGTTCGAGCACACTCGCCACAATGTGGGAGCCGACACCGTGTTGCTTCTCGCCGCCCGCCGGGGTGAGCGGTTCAGGACGGTCAGAGGCGCCCACGCGCGCACGGCCGACCTCCGCGTCGACGGGCGCCGGGTGGCGGCAGCTTTTCCGTTGACGTACATGAACGACTCGGGACTGGCCGTGAGCGCGTTGGTCCGCCGGTACGGCGTCGACGATCTGGCGGCAGGGCTCGTCGTCGTCCACGACGAGCTCGATCTCCCCGTGGGCCGCGTGAAGGTGAAGGTCGGGGGCGGGACCGCGGGCCACAACGGCCTCAAGTCCATCCACGCCCATCTGCACGACCCTGGCTACGTGCGCGTGCGCATTGGGATCGGGAAGCCTCCTGGCCGGCGAAGTGGGTCCGACCATGTGCTCAGGCGTCCGGGATCACAAGAGCGCGAGGTTCTCGCTGCTGCAGTCGACGTTGCAGCCGACGCGGTCGAGGCGATCGCGACTGTCGGAGTCGCAGAAGCCATGAACCGGTTCAACGCCGACACCTGAGGACTGCTGCAGCCCTTCAGCAGTCCTTCAGCACGTGTCACCCGAGAAGCTCTCCACCGTCGTGTAGCCGGTGGCGACGATCGCGTCGGTGCTGCTCGTGAACGTCCGTGCCGAGACGGCGGTGTAGATCGTCGTCTCGAGATACACCTCCGGGTCCCCCTCGATGTCTCCACGAGCCGTCGTCCGTAGCGTCAGCGGATTGATGATGTACCACTCGTACTGGCGGATCACCTCTCCAGAAGCGGAGGGTGTGCAGGTGAACCCCGCCCCGTCCAAGAGCTCGTCGGACTGCAACAGCAAGACGGGCGAGTCGCCCGGGACCAGCAGGACCGGTGCGACGTGGTTGCCCGTCGATGTGAAGAGCTCGTAGATCGACGCGGAACCGAACGACTCGCGCTCGACGAGCGCCGCGGGGATGTTCCCGGGGCCGACGGTGACGAACCGCTGGACCGTCACGTGCGGGGGGATCGGCGGGTCGTCCGGGACCTCGAACGGTTCAGACGTGCGGGCCCCCACCCGGAACGACACGTACCAGTTCGAGCCGCGGCAGAAAGTCGTGGCGGTGACCTGAGGGATTCCCGGCTCCGACGACGTCAGCTCGGGAACTCCCCGCGGCGCCCGGCCACCTGGGCCTTCCGGATACATGCACCTGAAGCTCTGGCTGACCGTTTGGCGCACTGCGGTAGGGGGCGCAGTGGTCCGTGTTAGTGGCCGGTCCGGTGCTCCGGAGCGGCGGTGCACCTGGGCCGGCACCCCGAGAGAGGATCCGGTTCGTGGGCCGCCCGAGCCCGCGCCCGGGGTGGACCCGAGTGCGGCGACCAGCACCGACAGTGCGAGGAGCAACCCGACCGAGGCCAGCGAGGTTGCCCTGCCGGGCACCCTCTTCACGGCTCAATCGTATGGCTTTCGATCTCCCGCAGGTCGAAGTAGTCGCGCCAACGCACCACCAGGCCCTGCTCGTCGATCTCGAGCATCGTGCACCCGTGAAGCACGGTGGGCATGGTGCCGCCGAGCGTCCCCCTGCCGACCCATTCGAACGCTCCGCCCTTGTCGTCACCGTGGACGGCGACGATCTCCTGACGCCAGTCGGGGTAGACCTGGCGCGTCATCGCCTCGATCGAGTCGACATCTGTGGTGGGCCCGTTCACCGGGTCGCTGAATTCCGCACCGGGTGCGAAGAGGGTGCGGAACGCGCCCTCGGGAGCCGATGTGGTGAGAATCTGCTGCGCCCGCTCACCCCATGCCGCCCAGTCCATCGGCCACCTCCTGCGGCTCCCGGGTGGCGCCGCCGTGCGGATCCTATGGCCTGATGCGCCTTTCGCGACGAGCCTGCCTGCGACCGTGCGCCGCGCGTGCAGCCGCGTAGATCTCGCGGTGATCGTTCACGATCCGCGACCACCTGAACCTGCGCGCCGCGAGCGCCGCCCGGTCTGCCAGGTCGCGCTGCAAGCCGGGATCGACGAGCACCCGCCGCAGGGCGTCCTGCATGGCAGTCGGATCGGTGGGGTCGACGGCGAGCACGCTGTCGCGGCAATCCTCGAAGATCGGTTGGTCGGTGACGATTATCGGCCGTCCTGTGGGCATCACGAAACGCAGAGCGGCGCTCGATGACTCCCCGGTGTTCTGATAAGGCAGCACGACGGTGTCCATACCCCGCAGGATCGTGCGACTCGACTCGTCGGGTAGGTAGTCGGTTATGAGCATCACGTTGTCGGCCAATCCCAGGGACTCGATCTCCTTGCGGAGACGCTCCTCGTAGGAATCCGAGGTGATGTCCGGATAGTCGCGCGCACAACGCGATGAGGCAGATGTCGGGGAACTCGTCACGCAACGAGGCGATCGCTTGCACGAGCTCGATAGTTCCCTTGTGCGGAAGGAGAAACCCGAAGGTGCCGATAAGCGGCCTCGACCCCAGATTGAGCATCTTCCGTGCCTCGGTGTGCGAGACCTTGGGTGGAGCCGCCGTCCCCATCGGCACGACGCTCACGTTGGCGCTGATCCCCATTTCGGCGAGGATCCGGGCGTCAGACGCCTGATGGACGATCAGGCGGTCGACCTGCTCGAGCACGTGGCGAATCGAGCTCAAGCTGACGAGCTCGCCGTCTATGTCGATGTCGCGGGTCCGGTGAAGCGTCATCACCACCGCGCGGCGTTCGAGCTGGCGGTTGATGAGCCCCGCCATCGCCTGCAGCTCGAAGAAACCGAAGTTGAATTGGAAGTGAACGACGTCCGGATCGGAGAGGTCGAGAGCGCCGTCGAGAGCGCCGAGCCCGGGGTTCCAGCGGTTTACCCAGCTACGCACGACCCCGCGCTCTTGTTCGGGGTCGATCGTCTCTGCCTGGGTATCGGCGAATATCTCGAAGTTGACCGATCCCGCCGCGTTCTCGACGATGTTGCGGGTGTTCTCAGCGACCCCGCAGCGCGAGTTCCAGGTGGAGACCATCGCGACCCGGGGAACCTGTGAGGCGAGCTCGAGGCTGCTTATGAACGAGTCCCAACGGCGGGCCACCGCGTCCCAGGAGAAATCGCTCTCAATCAGCTCGCGCGCCCGTTCGGCCTTTAGTTTCAGATCCGGCCTTTCGGGATCGTCTGCGAAGGCTCTCATCTCGGCCGCGAGCCGCCCGCAGTCAGGCTCGGCCCAAACCGAGCCGGGCACCGACAAATGGGTCCTTGCCGGCTCGAGCACGAACGGGATCGTCGTGGCGGTGTCGTCCGACACGAAGTCTGCTAGGCCCGAGTACGCCAGGGTGACCACCGGCACGCCTGCGGCCATGGCTTCTGCCACGGGGAGCCCGAATCCCTCTCCACGCGCCGGGTGCACGTAGCAGCTGGCAAGGTTGTGCAGGCCCATGATCTCGTGGTCGTCCAGATCGCGGTCGATCCACCTGACGTCGGGCGGGTTCGGGTGAGCGGCTATGTGCTTTGCGAGCAGGTCGGCGACCTCGTTGTGAGGGTTCGGGAACGTCTTCAAGACGAGAGTCGTGTCGTCGGACCCGCTGAACACCGAGAAATAAGCCTCGAGGAGGACGTCTACTCCCTTTCGAGGGAACGCCGAACTGACGTGGAGGAACCTGATGTTCCTGAGTCCCTCGAGCTCCGGTGCATCGACGGTCGCCAACGGGTCGTGGCGCGGCACTCCTATCCCGACGACATGAACGGGGATGTCGACGCCCGAGTCCTGAAGGACGTCCCTCACGAACGTCGACATCACCCCGACTCCTGCCAGGTAGAGGTTGAAGTCGTCGGCCATCGCCTGGGGAATCCGGCTCTCCTCCCACCCGAAGAACTCACAGGTGATCCCGCCCGGGGAGTCGATCACCCGCGGCGGCCACATCTGGCGGATCACCACGTCGGGGTACGGCACCTCGCGTGCTCTTTCGAACAGCTTGGTCGCCTCGGGGTGCCGGGCGAGATCGGTGGGATCCGGTTCGTAGTCGCCGGGCCCCTCGGTGGCGTAGATCGACAAGGCGCGGTCGGGGAGCTTGTCGAGCGCGAGGGCGATCTCGCGATTTGTCACAGCAAGGCTGTAGCTCGTCTCGAATGGCCCCTGAACCTGGACCTCGCAATCGGGTTCCGCACCTGCGGCCTTTTCGACCACGCGCTCCAGAAGTGCGGCAACGTCGAATGCCTGGACCTGCTCGACCCGCACCAGCTGGCGTTCGACCAGCCGTTCGCGAAGAGCGGGGTCCGTTCGAAGCGCCTGAACGGTGGCCGCGACGAGCTCGGGATCCTTGTTGCGCAGCAGGATCCCTGCACCGCCCATCACCTCGGGGACCGCAGCCGCACCGAAGGCCACCACGGGAAGACCGGCCGCCATCGCCTCGAGGATCGGGACCCCGAATCCCTCGTGCTCGCTCATCGATACGAACACGCCGGCGCCGGCGAACGCGGACCCGAGCCGGCTGTCGGAGACTTTTCCGAGCATGACGACGCGGTCTGCAATCCCGCAGCGATCCGCCTCTCCTTCCACCCTGGCGACGTAGTCGCGCACCTTCGTGTCGCCGATCAGCACGAGACGCGCCTCGTGATCGAAGGTGCGGGCGTAGAGAGCGAATGCCCTGACGAGCTCGTGCTGACATTTGTTCCCCACGATCCGTCCGACATACAGCCAGTCGGTGGATCGCATCGTCGGATCTGTGCAAAGACCGGAGAATTGGCTGTAGTCCACCCGGACGGGGAGCACCTCGACCCGCCGGAAGCCGACCGCGAGCATCTCCCTGCGGTTGTAGTTGGAGTCAGCGACCCCGACGCAGGCCCGTCTTGCGAGCTGGGCGAGCTGCTCGTGGCCGAGCCGGACCAAATCGCGGAACGACTCGTCGGCGAAGTACCGCTCGGGGGTCAGGTTGTGGAACACCGCGGCGATACGATCCGGCAGCTCCATGACCTCGTCGAGGTGGTGGCTGCCGAGAGAATGGTGCACGAGGAGGAGGTTCTCCTCCGACCCCTCGTAGCCCTGGATCGGTTTGATCCGGTCTTCGAGACCCGGTTCCACGTGCACGGCGAAGATCTGAGACGGCACTCCCATCCGCCTGATGTGCACTTGCAGCTGCAGCATCTGCTGCGTAATTGCGTCTCCGTGCGCGGTCCCGGGATGGAACTGGTGAATCGCCGCGAAGCGGTTCATTTGGTTGCGACGATTGCGTAATCCTGGTACCCGAAGACGCTCTGCAAGAGCTCTCCGACGGCTTGGCCGAGCTCGCCTTCGGGAAGCTCGCCAATACGTTCCATCACAGGATGGACGGACCGTTCTTCGAGCTCGACCCGGCTGAATCCCACCTGCTCGCAGATGAAGCGCAGAGTCTCCGGATGGACCGGCTTCACGTGAGTGGTGTCCGCAAAGAAGTGGTTCCCCAGCGCGTAGAAGCTCCTGGGGTTGATCGTCTCCATCACGAGCACGCCGTTGCGGAGCAGCTTTTCGTAGGCCAGCTGCACCAACCTCTCGAGCTCCGAGGTGAGGAGGTGCTCGACCACCTGCGCGCAGAAATTCCTCTGAGCGTGTCGTCCTCGGTCTCGCCGAGCAAGTGGATACCGTCGTCCTGCACCACCGGCAGGCCCTTCGAACGGCAGACCTCGATCATCTCCGAGTTCAGGTCGACGCCGAGGACCTCATAGCCGGCCTCGATCAGGACCTCGAGCATCTCGCCGCGCCCACATCCGATGTCGAGGATCTTGCCGGCCCCGTCGGGTGCGGGGAACATCGTGACGTAGTGGGCCTGGGCGCTGCGGAGATCCTCGCTCGAGCCGCGGCAGCGGTCTTCGAACGCTGCGTAGTCGATCTTGGTCCCGCTCAACCCGGCCACTCCGAGGCGCTCGAATTCACGGCTCAGGGCGCGCATGTCGTCCTTGGTGGCAACGTTGTCGAACATGCCGTTCAGGTCGCGACGCAACCGGTTCAGCCGTTCGACCGACGACACGACCTGCAGCCGGAGCTGCACGTTCTGCCGACGGAGCTCCTCGAGCTCGCGGTCGATGCGCTGCACCTCGTCCACCACCGCCGTGGCGAAGTGGATGTTGTGACCGTCGTAGTGCTGCTGGGCGGTGAAACGTGGTTCCACGTTCCAACCCGTGAGCTTTCGCACCAGTCGCTTCGTGAAGCTCGCCGCGCGACCCTTGGCTCCGCCCTTTCCGGAAAGGTCGGGCGGGAACAGCTCCCCGTGAAGCGCTCGCATCGACGGGAGCGAAGAAGCAATCCGGGGCAACGGCTCAGGAGTTGAAGCCTCCTGCGATTCGGCCACCGGGCGCGGGTTCTTCTCGTCGATCTCGCCGATGAGCTGCTCCACCCTTTCGACGAGATCCCCGGGGGTTATCACACGTCCGTCTACGTCGAACACCATCTCTCCTGCGATTGCGCCGCTACGAATGGCCGAGCTGCCGTTGCCGAAGCGTACCGGCTGCCGGCACGCCGCACGGCTACGAGCGAGTCGCCCTGGACGGCCGCCCGGGTCAATCCCAGGGTCGACGGTGGCGATTCATACCTCGCTCGTCATACCTCGCTCGGCGCCCGGGTTGATCGAGGGCTCCTGCGCCGGGACCGCAGCCTGTCCGACCGGTTCGCAAGGAGAGCAGATCCCAGCAATGCCAGTGCACCGACTCCGAGCAGGGAGGCACCGACAGCGTTGCGATCACTACCGAACTCCTCGGGAGCGACCTTCGCCGTTCCAGCCCGAAGAAGGTCCACATCCCCGTGAATCTGGCTAGCGCGGTAGGTGAAATCGTACGCGGTCCTCGTCGCACCAGGTGACGACCTATGGGCGATCAGCGGTTCTCCGAATTCGTAGCGCGCACTTAGGGCAGGAGAATTCAGGGTTTGGATCCATTGTTCATACGGCACTCTCACAGAGAGGAAGTTCACTCCGACGCTTGCGATACAAAGCACGGTGAACACGCCCCAGGCGGCAACGCTCATCGCCGAATCGAATCGCACTTGGTGAAGGATCTCGACGGCCCCGAGGACAAAGAGCATCACGACGGGCATGAGAAACCGTGGTCCCCAATCCACGCCTCCCTCCCACTGGCCCCATTTCGCAAACAGAAAGACGCGCGGAACGATGAGCAATACGAAAAGGAACCCGACCGGGCGATTGGTGAAGACCAGCACGACCAAACCGATCACGCCGAGTATCGCGATCGGATTGTAGAGAAAAAAACTCTTGCCGGGACTGAAGAGCAAGCCCTCGAGACCACGGCCGAATGGTGTGCCGTATCCCTGGCCGTTGTACGAGAACTTGAGCACCGAATGCCATCTGAGATAGTTGTACGCGCCGAGGGCAACCAGGCTCAACGCAATGGGAATTCCGAGCCCGGCAAGCGCTGAACGACTGAGAAGCGTTTTCCAAGGCACAAAAAGCGGAAGGGCGACAAGTCCGATCAATACCGTCAAGATCGAGTCAGATCGGAACTGGATCGCCGCTCCTGCGGCAAGGCCGATGACGAGCGGCCCGAACCTCCAGTCGTCCTTCCACCGGAGAGCCCCCCAGATGAGCACGGCGATGCACAGTGCAACGGCTGGTTCGCTGAACAGCTCGGTGGTCGACTGAAGAGCCATCGTCAACATCCCGAACGTGACGGCCGCCAAAACGGCCAACCTCGAGCTCCACTGAAGCCGCCGGCCGATGGCGTAACAGAACACAACAGTCGCAGACACGATTATGGGATTGATGATCGACAGGACGGTGGGTACATCGCCGGTCAGCTCACCTACTGCGAAGAATGGAACGATGACGATGCTCAGGCCGATTCCATATGGGGAGTACGGCGTGCTGTAGTGAAAGTAGTCATGGAATTCCGTCGACGCCACCAAAGAGAAGTGACTCACCAGGTCATGGGCGACCGCGACCATCGACTGCGCATCGTAAGCAATGAATTCGTGCCGGCTCACGGCCCAGAAAACGAACATCGATCCGACAAACAGAAAGAGCTTAATTCCGCGATCCCGGCGCGATAGCTGCAGATCGGCGCTCTTCTTGATCCGGTGAGAGTTGCCCCCACCCTTCTTCACGTCTCCGGGACGACGGCTCGTTTCGAGCACTGCCTCTCCGAGCACGGTCGAAGGTTACCTTGCTCGTAGACCGGCGAGACGGTGGGGAAGGGCCGAGACCGGGAAGCGGACGAGTCGAGGAGAGTGTCTGCCCGTCGCATGAATCGTGGCCTTACAATCTCGGCTCAGTGCCGCAGACAAGAGGTCTTCCGAGCGTGTGGTCCGATCGTCGAATCTCGGTTGTCCTGTTCGTCGGCCTTCTCGCCATATACATCTCGGTACTGAGGGGTCGGATCGAGGTGCACGACACGAGAACGATGCTCGATGTGACCGAGAACCTCGTGAACCATGGATCCCTGAAAGCCATCGGAGGTAGCTACCCCGTAACGACGACGTGGTCGCCCTACGGGATCGGGGTAAGCCTGCTGGCAGTGCCCGCATATCTACTGTCGAAATGGATCGGCCATTTCGGTGTCCTCGTCTCGCTCGTCAATCCGATCCTCACCGCCATGGGTGCCGTCCTCATCTACAAGATCTCGAGGGCACTTTCTTGGACCGCCTTCCAGGGCCTCTTTGCTGCCATCAGCTACGGAGCCCTGTCAATGGCGCTTTGGTACACGGTCGAGCTCCTGAGCGAACCGGGTGTGACTCTGTGCATCCTGGCGATCATTCTCGGCCTGGTCCGCTGGCGTCAGGGAATTGGGACCGCACCCATCTGGATCGGCATCGCGGCGGCTGTCGCAGTCCAGCTCCGTACCGATTCGATCTTCACGGTCTGGATCGCGTTGTTGGCGATCCCTCTGTTCGTCCCTTGGTCCGCGGTTCTGTCGAGGCGTGTGCTCACTGCCCTTCTTGTGCCGATGGCGGTCAGCCTTGTCGCTGTCGGCTGGTACAACGATCTTCGCTTCCACAGGATCTTCGTGACGTCCTATGGAAAGGACGCCGGCTTCGGCACACCCTTGTCACATGGGCTCTACGGGCTGTTGATTAGTCCAGGGAATGGATTGTTCATCTTCAATCCTTTGACGCTTGTGGGCGTCGCAGGGTTGCTCTTGCTCCTGTTCGGTTCCGGGCGATTGCGCGATCGGGCACTCGGCGCTCTGTTCGTTCTGATCATCGTGCCGCGGACGGCCTTCTTCGCGAAATGGAACAGCTGGACCGGTGGAGCGGTGTGGGGTCCCCGCTTCCTCCTTCCCGCAGTCGCCGTCCTTTCAATTTCGATCGTCCCTGTGCTGCGAGCGACCGAGCGGCTTCGGATCTTCGACCGGCTCGCGCGAGCCGTGATCGGGATCCTCGTGGTCGTCAGCGCATTCATCGAGTACCTGTCGGTCCGGATCCCGTATGGGCAGTGGGCGTCCGCGCCGAGCTCACCCGTCATGCGAGTGCGCCTCGACATACCACTCGTGCAGACAGCTCACGCGTTCGAGTTGGGATTCAAGTCCGCTCCCATATGGGGATACGTCACGCTTCTGCGGCTGCACCTGGCGGCGATAAGTGGAGAATGGTGGAGATCCGGCCATGGCCCGGCCGGCTATGCGATCCTCGCTTTTGGAATTGTGCTGCTCCTGGCGGCGGTGTCAGGTGCGCGAAGACCTAGATCCGCGCACAGGATGAGCTTTCGGGGTCCTCGTCGAGGCTCCGTGGATGGACTGAATTCCGCGCGACCCTGACACTGGGAGCAGGTAGGGCGAGGCTCCACTGGTTCCCGGCACGCCGGAGTGGTCCATGCTGTTCGATCGCAATTCTGTCCGGATGAGAAGGTCTAGATGAGAAGGTCTAGGTGAGAAGGTCCAGATGAGAGGCAAGGAGCCGAGTGGGGCGAGGTTCCGTTCGCTCAAGCGGATTGTGATGCGAGCCGCGAGCCCGTTCACCCACCGCCAAACCGTGTTCTATCAGGCTGTCTTGGCGAATCTCCACCAATTGACAGCCCGGGCCGATCAAGAAGCCGTCGACCGCAGGAACGGAGATGCCAGAATCGGGCGGCAGAGCTATATCGATCATCACGTGACGCTGGCATCGCTCAGATCCGACTTGGTAGATGTCCAGCAGAGACTGGTCGAATTGAGAGCGAGCCAGTCCCTACAGGGCAGACCGCATGGTGTAGACCTCGGGACGGCACGTGGAGCACCAACTGTGTCGGAATCCGAAGATATCTTGTGCTCGCCGGAGGACGAGGAAGTGCCTGGCATCAATATCTTCGGCGACTGGGCCGCGACGACCGGCCTCGCGCAGGCAGCTAGAAGGCTGGCCGTCGCGTTGCACGACGCCGGGTTCGACCTCAGCCTCGGCACCGTTCGTAGCGGAGCGCCTCGCGACGACCGTCGTGTGCCGGAGGTGCTCCAGCATCTGCGTGACGATCGGCGTCACACGATCGACGTCTGGATGCTGAACGTCAACGAGTTCCCGGTGATCGGTGACGACCTACTGCGCCCACCGGGCCGCAACATGTACTCCGTCGGGCTCTGGTACTGGGAGCTCCCCACCTTTCCCGACGCGCTCGTCGCCCAGATGGACAGGGTGGACGAGATATGGGTGGCCACGAGATTCGTCCAGGCAAGCTTCGAAGCTGCCACCGCGCGGCCCGTGCATCTCGTGCCCGCGATAGTCCCCGAGTTGAAGGGTTCCGGTCGCACGCGCGAGGACTTCGGGCTGAAAAAGGACGAGGTCGTGTTCCTGTTCAGCTTCGACGTGAACTCCATGGTGGCGCGAAAGAACCCGGGCGCCGTCATAGAGGCGTTCAGGCGCGCCTTCCCTCCCGAGGCCGCCGGCGGGAACCGTCTCGTGATCAAGGTTCTCAACCTTGCGACACGTCCGGAACTCGCCTCATGGCTGCGATCCGCCGTCGCCGGGGTGAACGGTGTCCTGATCGAGGAGGACATGGCCGAGACCGATCTGGTCGACCTGTTCGAGTGTGCGGACGTGTACGTGTCTCTTCATCGTTCCGAGGGCTTCGGCTTCGGTATCGCCGAAGCGATGTCGCTCGGCAAGCCGGTCATCGCGACCGCCTATTCGGGAAACCTCGACTTTGCGGGCGCGACGAACAGCTTCCAGGTCGGCTACCGGATGCGCGGGATCACGAGTGCCGACCATGTCTTCAACGAAGAGACCAAAGACGTCTACCAGGCGGGAGCCATGTGGGCCGATCCGGATGTGGACCAGGCCGCAAAGTGGATGAGGCTGCTCTCGTCCGACCCGAGTTTGCGTTCCACGACGGGTGAGGCGGGTCGGGCCACGATCCGGGATCGCTACAGCCGCGGGCGGCGGTCGGCGCGGTGACCGAGCGCCTGCGCGAGATAACAGAGGGCATCGAAGCCTCGGGCGGCTGAGGCGCGACCTGGCAGGGCCGGCACAACTCGTCGCTACCCTGGGTCGGTGAGCCTGCGTTCGCTACTGGCCCCGCTGCGCGAGAGCGACACGTTCGCGCCGCGCTCTCGAGTCCGCGGAACCTGTCGTTGCCGTGCCTGAGGTGGCCAGGGCTTATGTGCTCGCGGCGCTGGCGAACGCCGGAACCCGTTCGCCCGTCGTGGTCGTGACACCGACCGCGACCGACGCCGAGCACCTCTGGCACGATCTTCGGTCCTTTGCCGACCCCGGCACGGTCGAACTGTTCCCTGCGTGGGACACACTCCCGTTCGAGCGGGTGAGCCCCGAGGTCAAGACCATGGGCCAGCGGCTACGGGTTCTGTGGCGGCTTGGCGCCGCCTCGATTGCGACGGGTGAGGGCTCCGAGACGAGCGAGGACAACGCCCGTTTGGCCGGCACCGGGTTCGCCCCGCCTGTCCCCGAGCCTCCCGCGGTCGTGGTCGCTCCCGTACGCGCAGTGCTTCAGATCATGCCTTCGAGCCTCGGCGCGGCCAGGCCGATCTCGGTGTCGAAAGGCGACCGGGTCGACCAGGACGAGCTCGTCAGGCGCCTGGTGGAGATGGGCTACCGACGCGAGTACCAGGTGGAGCACGTCGGCGAGGTGGCCGTACGAGGAGGCATCGTCGACGTGTTCCCCTCCACGTCGGAACTTCCGGTGCGCATAGACCTGTGGGGAGACGAGGTCGATCGGCTCACCACCTTCGAACCGAGTGACCAGCGATCCGTCGAGCCGCTCGAGCGCGCAGTGGTGTTCGGCTGCCGGGAGCTCGTCCCCAATGACGAAGTCCGTGAACGTGCTCACGAGCTCGTCAAGAGCGAGCCGTGGGGACGCGCTCACTGGGACCGCTTGGCCGACGGCCAGTGGTTCGACGGTATGGAGTCGTGGCTCGCCTGGCTCGTGGACGACCCCGTGATCCTCCCCGACTTGCTCGGTGACGGGGCCCAAGTCGTGCTCGTAGAGCCGCGACGAGCGCGCGACCGGGCATCCGAGCTCGAGGCGGACGAGGCGGCACTGGCAAGGGCACTGGCCGAGACCTGGGGGGCGGTTCCCCACGAGACCGGTGCACCCGCCGACCCAAGGCGCGATCCCGAAGATGACGCCGGGGCCGTGTCGTCGCCGTTCCCACGACTCCACGTCTCGTTCGATCGCCTGTTCGCCCGCAGCCGGGCCCCGGTAACGAGCTTCGTGGCGGTCGCGGACGGTCCGCAGACCCCCGAGATCCCGGCAAGGGGCTGGCCGCCTGCCCATGGGGACCGTGCAGAGCTGGCCCTGCAGCTCGGCAGGCTCGTGGCGGACGGGTTCAGCGTGACCATCTGCGTCGGTGCCGAGGGTGCAGCACTGCGGATGGTCGAGGTGCTCGAGGAGCAAGGACTCGCATCGGAATACGAGCGCGACGAAGCCGCGCTTCGGAGTCCCGGGGTCCATGTCGCGGTGTCTCAACTCGAACAGGGCTTCGTCGCCGCCGCGGCACGCGTTGCGGTCCTGACAGAGCAGGACATGACCGGCCGGCGCCGCGCTCACCGCGCGCCGAAGGCACGGGCACGGCCGACCGACGGGTTCTTCGACGATCTCGCCGCCGGAGACTACGTCGTGCACCGCCAGCACGGAGTGGCCCGCTACGGAGGGATGGTCACGCGCACCGTCAACGGCGCGTCGCGTGACTATCTGCTTCTCGAGTACAGGGGCGACGACAAGCTCTACATACCGACAGAGCAGATCGAAGTCCTCACTCCGTACACGGGCGGCGACTCCCCGGCTCTCAATAAGCTCGGGGGCTCGGACTGGCAACGCACGAGGGCCAAGGCTCGTGCCGCGGTCCAGCAGGTAGCACGCGAGCTCGTGGAGCTCTACAAGGCGCGACTTCTGGTCGCCGGTCATGCGTTCAGCCCGGACACTCCCTGGCAGCGCGAGGTGGAGGACGCCTTCGGGTACGTGGAGACGCCCGATCAGCTGAACGCGATCGTCGAGGTGAAGCGCGACATGGAAGCGCCGACCCCCATGGACCGTCTCGTCTGTGGCGACGTCGGATTCGGCAAGACCGAGGTTGCAGTAAGAGCGGCATTCAAGGCCGTACAGGACGGTAAGCAGGTCGCCGTGCTGGTGCCCACCACCCTTCTCGCTCAGCAACACGCTCAGACGTTCGCCGACAGGTATCGATCGATGCCCGTGCGCGTCGCGATGCTCTCGCGCTTTCTCACCCCGTCTCAGGCGAAAGAGGTCCTCGCCGGCCTTGCGGACGGTTCGATCGACGTCGTCGTCGGAACGCACCGACTCCTCGTCAGTGGCGTCAAGTTCAAGGACCTCGGGCTACTGGTCGTCGACGAGGAGCAGCGCTTCGGCGTCTCGCACAAGGAGGCAGTGAAGGCGCTCGCCACCGGGGTGGACGTGCTCACGCTCACTGCGAACCCGATCCCGAGGACTTTGGAGATGGCTCTCACAGGCATCAGAGACCTGTCGCTCATGAGCACTCCGCCCATGGCCCGCCAACCAATCCTCACATATGTCGGCGAGTTCGAGGAGGCGGCCGTCGTAGAAGCCATCCGGCGTGAGCTCCTGCGCGAGGGTCAGGTCTTCTACGTCCACAACTGGGTGCAGAACATCGAAGCCGTCGCCTCGCGTCTGCGCCAGCTCGTCCCTGAGGCGCGAGTGGCGGTCGCCCACGGCCAGATGGACGAGGGAACACTCGAACAGGTGGTCGTCGACTTCTGGGAACGGAGGTACGACGTCCTCGTGTGCACGACGATCATCGAGTCAGGAATCGACATGCCCACCGTCAACACACTGGTGGTGGACCGTTCGGACCGGCTGGGCCTCGGACAGCTTCATCAGCTGCGCGGCCGGGTCGGGCGTGCAGGTCAGCGCGCGTACGCGTACTTACTCCATCCCCGCGACAAGGTCCTGACAGAGGCGGCTTACGAAAGGCTCCGCACGATCGGCGAGCACACCGAGCTCGGGAGCGGCTTCAAGATAGCGATGCGCGACCTCGAGATACGTGGCGCGGGAAACCTCCTCGGTATGGATCAGTCGGGTCATATAGCGGCGGTGGGATACGACCTGTACGTGCAGCTCGTCGCTGAAGCCGTCGCCGAGATGAAAGGTGAGCCTGTCCACGCGCCTGTCGAGCTCAACATCGACGTCCCCTCCGACGCGCACCTGCCCGCCGACTACGTGGCACGCGAGGACCTGCGCCTCGAGGCCTACCGCCGGCTGGCCCAGGTCGTCACGGACGACGAAGTGGACGACATCCGCTCCGAATGGACCGACCGGTTCGGCCCTCCCCCGCCTGCTGCAGAGGGACTGCTCGCGGTCGCTCGTCTCAGGGTCGAGTGCCTACGGACAGGTGTGACCGACGTGACGGCCACACCGCTGCGCCCCGGGCAGCGAGGTCCCGGCGCGAAGGCCGCCGCAGGACCGGGGGCCCGGCGGCTCGTGGCGCGGATCTCACCGATCGAGCTTCCGGCGAGCGCGAGGGTCCGCCTGCATCGCCTCCACCCGGACTCGATCCTCAAGGAGTCCGCGAACCAGCTGATCATCGGCCTTTCTGCGTCCGAGGACCCGGCCGTGCAGCTCGCCTCCATCCTCCGCGATCTGCTGCCGCCCGCTGACGGAACGCGTGCAGGCGAGGCCGGCACCCGGGTCGCCACCGGTAGCATTCCCCGACTGTGAGGCGCCTGCCTGTCCTTATCTCTGTCGGAGCCCTTGTCGCGCTCGCATCCGCATGCAACGTCACGTCTCCCGCCGCGACCGTGAACGGCACCCAGATCTCCGAGTCCTCGTTCCAGTCCGAGCTCCAGCAAATCGCCTCGAACTCGAGCGTCAGGTGCGCGATCGGCCTGCTCACAGGGCAGACCATTCCGGCACAAGGTGCGGGATCGTCGACCGTTCCCACCAAGGTCGCAGACACAGTCCTCGATCAGCAGATCGAGCAGGTCCTCTACACCCAGGATCTTTCCCGGCTCCACACGTCACCGGGAAGCGTCTACACGAGCTTCATCCGTGACGAGCTGCCGGACTTCTTGACCCCGGCCAGCGGGGTCACGTCGCCGTGCGGGCTGAGCGGCTCGCAGCTCGTGTCAGCGCTCCCCGGGTGGTTCGTGAACCAGGAGGTGAGCTTCCTGTCGGCCCAAGCCCGCCTCGCCACCGCTCTCGACCACACCGACATCGGGCCTGCGGCGGTGGAGGCGTATTACAACAGCAGCACCGGACGCAGCGAGTTCGAGGAGGACTGCCTGGACGCCCTCGCTGCGAGCTCCCAGTCGGCGGCCAACGCCGCAAGGTTGAAACTCCTGGCAGGAGCTTCCTTCGAGAGCGTCGTGCGATCCTCGTCGATCAACGACACGGCCGCTTTGGAGCAGGACGGCTTCACCGCGACTGGGGCGCTCCCGTGTGTCCCTTCGGTTGAGCTGGTAGACGACCTGCCGAACTGGGCCGGGGCGCTCGTCCAGGTGAACCAGCGCAAAGGGGATCCGGCTCCTGCTTTCCTGGACTCCTCGCAAGTGGACCAGGGAGGTACGAACGAGTGGCTCGTGATCGAGCTCGTGCGTACGCAGGAGGCGCCGATCAACCAGCAGATCACCTTGGACATCCAAGGAGCCCTGCTCAGTCAGAGTGAGCAGGATCTTGCCGCCGAGCAGACGCGATTGCTCGGCAGGGCGTCGGTGACGATCGACCCGCAGTTCGGCTCGTGGAAACCGGGTACGGCGGGATCACCTCCCGAGGTGGAAGCTCCTCCGTTGCCCAAGAGCGAGTACCTGCTCAACCGCAGCGCCGATCTCGGCAACTCGTAGCTTCGGGTAGTGACCCCCGACGTCCCCGGTCGCGGGCGCGCCAGCCGGTCACTCGGGCAGGCGAGCGGACCAAGCTCTCCGTTGGCGCGAGTGGTCGCCGTCGGTCTCGGGCCGGCAGGAGCGCACCTTGTCCCGCTTGCAGCGAAGATCGCGATCTCGAGAGCAACCCGCGTGTTCCTGCGAACGGGAAGACATCCGTCCGCCTATCTCGTCCGCGAGATCTCGCCTGTGGAGGTGGTCAGCTTCGACCACATCTACGACAGCGCTCCGACGTTCGCCGAGGTCTACGACCAGATCGTGGAGGCGCTGGTTGCGGCCGCGCTCGAGGAGCGGGCGAAAGCAGCAGCGGGCCGCGACGAGCAGGACGCGCACGAAGTGGTGTACGTGGTGCCAGGCTCGCCGCTCGTCACCGAGCACACCGTCGAGCTCCTCAGATCTGACGAACGCGTGGACCTCGTCGTCGTCCCTGCGATGTCGTTCCTGGACCTCGCCTGGGACAGGATCGGAGTGGATCCCGTCAGCTCCTCGGTCCGCCTCGTCGACGCTACCGATTTCGAGGCTCAGGCTGCAGGAGAGCGCGGGCCTCTCCTCCTCGCCCAGACCCACAGCCGGGAAGTGCTCTCCTCGGTCAAGCTCGCGGTGGACGACCCGCCCGCAGGCGAAGGCGCGGCGGTCCTTCTGCATCATCTCGGGCTCGATGACGAGATCGTCAAGGAAGTGAGCTGGTCGGAGCTGGACCGTTTCGCGGAGTTCGAACCGGACCATCTGACGTCCGTGTGGATCCCGAGGCTCGAGGCTCCGGTCGCAGGAGAGATCGTCAAGCTGGTGGAGCTCGTGAGAACTCTGCGCGCCCGGTGCCCGTGGGATCAGCGCCAGACCCACGGTTCACTGGCCCGGCACCTGCTCGAGGAGTCGTACGAGGTGCTCGACGCCATCGAGGACGTCGCGGCTTGTATGCCCGAGGTGAGCGAGGAGCAGATCGCCCACCTCGAAGAGGAACTGGGCGATCTGGCGTTCCAGGTGGTGTTCCACTCCGTGCTCGCCACCGAAGAGGGGTGGTTCACGCTTGCAGACGTGGCGGCTCGCGTGACCGCCAAGCTGGTCGGCCGCCATCCCCACGTGTTCGGCGACGCGGAGGCAGACACTCCGGAGGACGTGGCACGGCGCTGGGAGGTTCTGAAACGCGATGAGCTCGGCCGCTCGAGCATTACAGAGGGGATCCCGCCGGCTCTCCCGTCGCTCGCGCTGGCCGCGAAGCTGCAGCGCAAGGCCGAATCCGTTGGCCTCGCCGATGGCGGAGTTGCCGATGACCGCCTTTCGATCCAGGGTTGCCTTGACCGTCTGGCGGCGGCGCCTGGTGGAGCGAGCGGGGAGACGCTCGAGGCGGACCGCTCCACGGTCTTAGACGTCGGGCAGGCCCTGTTCGCCCTGGCGGATCTCGCCCGGGGGCTGGGCGTGGACCCCGAATCGGCGCTCAGGTCCCGCTGCCGGCATCTCGTCGAACAGATCCGCAAGGCTGAGGGCTCTAACGAGCAGGCGACGCCGGAGCCATCGGATGGGTCGTCGCACTCCGCGAGCCTGGGAGTGCAGCAAGCTAACTTTGACCACACCAACCCCAGGGGTCACAGGACATGAGCACCATCGAGCACATCATCGGCCGGGAGGTCCTCGACTCCCGCGGCAACCCGACCGTAGAAGCAGAGGTCGTGCTCGACACAGGCATGTCAGGAAGGGCGATCGCGCCAGCCGGCGCATCCACGGGGACGTATGAGGCGACCGAGTGGCGTGACGGGGGAGCCCGATACGGGGGAAAGGGCGTGCTCGGGGCGGTCGAGCACGTGAACGGTGAGATCTCGGGGGTTCTCGAAGGTTTCGACGTGCTCGACCAGCGCGCCGTCGACTTCTGCCTCATCGACCTCGACGGCACCCCGACAAAGGGTCGGCTTGGCGCGAACGCCGTGGTCGCCGTCTCGATGGCAGTGGCGCGCGCGGCGGCGAATGAGCTATCCGTTCCTCTTTACGCATACATCGGCGGAGTGAACGCGCACGTTCTCCCCGTGCCGCAGTTCAACGTGATCAACGGTGGGCTCCACGCGGACAACGACATCGACCTGCAGGAGTTCATGCTGTTCCCCGTGGGAGCAGCTTCCTTCTCGGAGGCCCTCAGATGGGGCGCGGAGACATATCACGCTCTCGCCAAGATCCTTCACGGCATGGGCCTGTCCACGGCGGTAGGCGACGAGGGCGGCTTCGCACCGAACCTGCCGTCGAACGAGACCGCGATCGAGGTTCTCGTCCAGGCGATCGAAGCTGCAGGTCGCACGCCCGGCGACGAGGTCGCGATCGCCGTCGACCCGGCGTCGAACGAGCTGTGGCGCGACGGCACCTATGTGCTCGCAGGCGAGGGTCGCGAGCTGTCTTCCGCACAGATGGTCGACTACTGGGTCGACCTTGCCGGCAGATACCCGATCATCTCCATCGAAGACGGCATGGCGGAAGAAGACTGGGACGGGTGGGCGGCGCTCACGAAGGCGCTCGGTGGCAAGGTCCAGATAGTTGGCGACGACGTCTTCGTCACGAATCCGCAGCGACTCGCCCGGGGGATCGAGAACGGAGTCGCCAATTCGATCCTCATAAAGCTGAACCAGATAGGAACCGTCACCGAGACGCTCGACACCATGGAGATGGCCCGGCGCGCGGGTTACACGTGCGTCGTGTCACACCGTTCGGGCGAGACGGAGGACACCACGGTCGCGGATCTTGCGGTCGCCACGAACTGCGGCCAACTGAAGTCCGGGGCTCCGGCCCGGTCCGACCGCGTCGCCAAGTACAACCGCCTGCTTCGCATCGAAGAGGAGCTGGGTGAGTCGGCAAGTTTCCTCGGTCGCGGCGCTCTCGCGGGCGCAATCGCGCGAGGCCTCTCGTGAGCGAAAGCCGAGGACCGCGGCCGAAGGGCCGCCCGCGGGCGTCGATCCCCGCCCGCAAGCACAGGGCCACTCAGGCAAGCCGTGGAGAAAGCCCGGTCAGGCCCCGGACCGACAAGCCGAGTCCCGCAGCCGGCAGCCGGCGTCATCGCTCTCGTGTGCGGCCGGCTGCTGCCCGAATGCGGTCGAAGGACCGGTCCATCACCAGCCGTAAGGCGAACGCCTCCGAGACTGGCCGTCCGGCCCCGTCCCCGGCAAGTCGCATCGAGCGACGCCGGGCCGTCAGCCGCAGACGCGCAAAGCTGGTCGGTGTCGCATGCCTAGGTCTGTGCGCTCTCGTCCTGGCTACGAGCTTTCCGGTTTCCGCCCTGATGCGCCAGCACCGGCAGATATCAACTGCGACTGCCGAGCTTCAGGCCCTCACATCAGAGAACGAGTCGCTTCAACTGCAGGCGAGCCGCGCTGTCTCAGCCAGCGAACATCGCAGCGCTCGCGAGGCGGGACTACAACCTGGTCCGCCCCGGCCAGACTGCCTATTCGATCCTCCCGCCGGCAGGCTCACTCAAGTCCTCGCCGGCTTCGTCGGGTCACAGCTCACTCGACCAGGGGCCCGTGGCTCCCGGCTCTGCGCAGTCCGAGGCCCTCCTCGGTGACGGCGGGCCGGCCACCACCGCGTCGTCACCTGGCTCTTCGGGCACCGGATCCGGTAACGCTCAGGGCCAGGGTGATGCGACCGCCAAGAGCGTCCCCGGTCTGTGGAGCCGAGTCCTCGGCACGCTCGAGTTCTGGCGCTGACGAGATTGGGATAGAACGTCGTCGTGGACTCCGACGACCTGTCAGAGCGCGATTCAGAGGACCGGCGCATCGTGGCGGACTTGCTCGGTCGTAAGCCGAGCTGCGCGTTCGAGGTTGCGGTGAGAGCGCCGTCGGGCAGCCCGGTGGTCATCCGCAACGCCCCGCTTCTCTATGACGGCACTCCCATGCCCACCCGCTACTGGCTGGTGGACAGGCAACTGACCGGAGCCGTGAGCAGGCTCGAGTCGTCCGGTGCCGTCCGCCTGGCGGAGCAGGAGACCGATCCCTCCGAGGTTGCCCGAGCTCACACCCGCTATGCAGCCGAGCGCGACGCGGCGTTACAGCCCGACCACCTGGGCCCAAGGCCCTCGGGTGGGGTCGGTGGAACCCGCCAGGGTGTCAAGTGCCTGCACGCCCATCTGGCCTGGTACCTCGCCGGAGGAGACGACCCGGTCGGTCGTTGGACGGCCGAGCGCCTCGGCGTCGAAGCCGGGAACTGATCCCGATGACCGACCAGCCGCGTTCGGTTGCTGCGCTCGACTGCGGGACCAACTCGACGCGCCTTCTGATAGTCGGACCCCAAGGTCAGCTTGTCGATCGCCAGATGCGCGTGACCAGGCTCGGCGAAGGAGTGGACACCACCCGCAAGCTCTCGCCGGAGGCGATCGAGCGGACGATCGAGGTGCTGCGCGAGTACCGGAGGACCATGGACGCGAACGGCGTCACCCGCGCCCGCATGGTCGCCACCTCCGCCGCCGCGACGCCTCCAATTCGAACGAGTTCTTGTCGGCCGCCAAAGAGGTCACAGGAGTTGAGCCCGAGATCCTCTCGGGACAAGAAGAGGGACGGCTCTCTTTTCGCGGGGCTACCGCGGATCTGCCGCAAGACGACGTCGGGGGTGGGTCAGAGGAGCTCGTAGTCGATATCGGCGGGGGCTCGACCGAGCTAGTCGCCGGCGTGCCGGGCGGAGCCGAGGATGCGATCAGGGTCCTTTCTCTCGACATCGGATGCGTGCGCGTCACCGAGCGGTTCTTCGACGACGACCCACCCGATAGCGCGCAGATTGCTGCGGCCCGGCGCGCCGTGGCCGCCGAGCTTGCGCGGGCACGTCAGAGCCTCGAAGTACGACGCGACCGGGAACGTCTGATAGGGCTGGCCGGCACTGTCTCTACCCTCGGCTCCCTGTCCAAAGGATTCGAGAGCTACGACCGGGATCGCGTCCACCACACCGTTCTCAGCTCTCGAGAAGTGGAGGACTGGCTCGACAAGCTCGCCTCGGAGCCTGCGTCCGCTCGCGCCGAGAGACCGGGAATGGAGCCAGGTCGCGCAGACGTGATTGTCGGCGGAGTGTTGATCCTCTCCGAGGTCATGTCGGCGTTCGGGCGCCGTACCTGCCTGGTGTCCGAGGCGGACATCTTGGACGGCATGGTGGCCGGGTTGCGTTGAGTGAAGCCTTATTCTGGCGGGGTGCAAGGCTCGACCCCTCCCGCTTCGGGCCTGCACGTCTGCACGATCATCGCACGTAACTATCTGCCCGCTGCAAGGGTGCTCGCGTCGTCGTTCAGAGCGCACAATCCCGATGGCGTCATGAGCGTGCTCGTCACCGACGACATCTACGGAGAGGTGCGAGCCGCAGGCGAGCCGTTCGAGGTCGTTCATCTGCACGATCTCGACGAGGACTCCTCGGGGCTCCATCAGATGGCCGCGATATACGAAGTCACCGAGTTCGCAACCTCGCTCAAGCCGTGGCTGCTCGAGCATCTGCTCGACAGGGGAGCATCGGCGGTGCTCTACCTCGACCCGGACATCATGGTCTTCGACCCGCTTGACGATCTCGCTCGAGCCGCCGAGGACGCCGGCATAGCTCTCACGCCGCACGCACGCGCGCCGTTCCCGCGGGACAAGAAGATGACCGACGAGAAAGCCATTCTCGCTGTCGGCGTTTACAACCTCGGATTCATCGGAGTGGGGCAGAGCTCGAGGCCGTTCCTTCATTACTGGAAGGAGCGTCTGAGGCGTGAATCGCGCAACGACACCGGCAACATGCGCTTCGTCGACCAACGTTGGGTCGATTTCGTGCCCGGCATGTTCGACTGCCAGATCGTCCGCGATCCCCGCTTCAACGTCGCTTACTGGAATCTGCACGAGCGCGAGGTCGTGTGGACCGGCGAGCGCTACGAGGTCGAAGGCAGGCCACTCGGCTTCTTCCATTTCAGTGGTTACTCGCCGGCGACCCGACACGTGCTGTCGCGCCATCAGGTGGAGAGGCCGCGGATACTCCTTTCCGATCATCCGGATCTGGTGAAGATCTTCAACGAGTACGGCGACTCCCTCGAGTCGGCGGGCTATGGCGGGGACGCGGATCGGCTAAATGCTGACTACGGGCTCGCACGCGCCGTGAACGGACTGGTGCTCGACCGGCACGTGCGCAGGATCTACCTGGAGCGCCTGCTTGCGTCAGACGACGGTGTCGCAGACGAACCACCCGACCCCTTCGAGCCCTCAGGCGCCGGCGAATTGCTCAGCTGGCTCAACTCGATAGTCGCGAGTGAAGTAGGCCCTTCGAGGCTGACGTTGTACCAGGCGACCCTGTACGCGTACCGGCCTGAGCTGCATCCCGTTTTTCCCGATCCCCAGGGAGCCGACTTCGACAGGTTCCAGAATTGGTTCAGCCTCGAAGCGGCAGAAGGCCGGATCGACCCTCTGCTCGTTCCCGCAGAACTTCCGGGAGTCGAAGAACGGCAAACCTCGAAGCTGCAGTGGGCACCCGGTGGCGATCTCGTCAGGGGCATCACGATCGCCGGATACCTCGACGCCTCTCACAGCATCGGTGAGTCGGCCAGGCTCGCCACCGCGGCGGTCAAAGCAGCGGGGATTCCCCTTCGATCGGTCGTCTACAACGCCGGAGGGATGTCGCTCTTGGCGGACACACCCACTGCCGGGCGATCCGACTACGACACGAATCTCGTCGTCGTGAATGCCGACCAGTTCGCCGACTTCGCGCAGTGTGCAGGGAGAGATTTCTTCGACGGGCGATACACGATCGCGCAGTGGGCCTGGGAGGTCGAGGTGTTCCCTGAGCGCTGGCAAGGAGCGTTCGATCTCCTCGACGAGGTGTGGGGCCTGTCGGAGTTCTCGCGCCTGTCGATTCAGGCGGCCACGGACAAACCCGTGTTCGCCGCGCCGCCTGCGGTCATGGTTCCCGAGATCGCACCGGGGATCGGTCGGTCGGAACTCGGACTACCCGAGGACCGTTACCTCTTCTTGTTCTGCCTCGACCTTCAAAGCGTCGTCGAACGCAAGAACCCCGTTGGTGCAATCGAAGCTTTCAAACGGGCCTTCTCGCCCGGCGAGGGTCCCGTCTTGGTGGTGAAGACGACGAACGGAGACTCGAGGGAGATGGACTTGGAGATGGTGCGCTATGCCGCTCGCGGCCGGCCGGACATCGTCGTGATGGACGGGCATATGCCGAGGGACCGGCTCGGAAGCCTCATGGCTGCTGCGGACTGCTACGTGTCGCTGCATCGCAGCGAGGGATTCGGCCTGACGATGGCTGAGTCGATGGCACTCGGCAAGCCGGTCATAGCGACCGCGTACTCGGGCAACCTCGAGTTCATGACCGACGAGAACAGCTTCCTCGTCCCTTTCTCGTGGGCCCGGGTCCCCGAAGGCGCAGGGCCGTATCCGGTGGGCGCCAGGTGGGCCGAGCCTGACGTCGACGCAGCGGCTGCGATCATGCGCGCCGTGGTGGAATCCCCCGATATCGCGGCTTCAGTCGCCGAGCGAGGACGCGAGGACATCCGGCGCCACCACAGCCTCGAGAGACGTTCCCGCTTCGTGAAGAGCCGTTTCGATGCGATCGGACCGAGGAGCGTGACTCACCGGGCGCACGGTCGCCGGAAGGGAGCGCCGAGCGCCGTCCAGCTGATGGCCGCCGGCGCGGGCGTCGCCGCCGCAAAGGTATCGGGCCACGGTGGCGAAGGCTCTCCGCGTCCGCAGGCTTCGGCGGTCTATCGACGGGTGATCAACCGCGTGGTGAGCCCTTCCGGGCACGAAGAAGCGCTCAGGAGGTCTCTGGATGACCTTGCGCAACACGTGCAAGAACTACGGGGCCTGTGCCATGCCGCTCACGAGAAGCAGTCAGAGCTGGATGCTCGACGCGAGCGCGCGATCCGCGACATCGGCCACAGGATCGACTCGATCGAGCGCAGGATCGGCTCCCTAGAGCAGCACTCCGACGAGACCGATCGCACACGCGAGGCTCGATGACGACGCGGCACCGGGTCCTCATGGGGCCTGGCCCTTCGAATGTGTACCCCGAGGTGACGGCGGCGCTTGCGAGCCCTCTGCTCGGGCACCTGGACCCCGAGTTCCTCGAGATCCTCGACGAGGTGAACGACAGGCTCAGAACCGTGTTCGTCACGCGCAACCGGTTGACACTGCCGGTGAGCGGCACGGGATCTGCGGGCATGGAGGCTGCGTTCGTGAACATCGTCGCTCCCGGCGACGTAGTCGTCGTCGGAGTGAACGGCATGTTCGGCGAACGGATGTGCGACGTCGCCGGTCGGCTCGGAGCGGACGTGATCAGGGCGGACGCGCCGTGGGGAGAGCCTCTCGACCCGGAAGCCCTCCTGGGCGCTCATCCGTCTCCGGCTGTCATTGCCCTGGTGCACGCCGAGACCTCGACCGGGGTGCGCAACGACGTGCAGTTGCTCGCCGGTCGAACCGGTGACTCGGTCCTGCTCGTCGACTGCGTGACATCCCTCGGTGGCATCCCTGTGGACGTCGACGGATGGGGGATCGATCTCTGCTACAGCGCGACGCAGAAGTGCCTTGGCGTCCCACCCGGCCTCGCCCCCCTGACCGTCTCTGCGCGCGAGGTCGAGGTTCGTCAAAAAGCCGGTGTCGTGGTACCTGGACCTCGATCAGATCGCCCGTTACACCGATCCGGCGGACTCAGGTGCCGATCAGAAGTCCAAGCGCGTTTACCACCACACGGCACCGGTATCGATGGTCATGGCGCTGCACGCCGGCCTCGGTGTCCTGCTCGACGAGGGGCTCGAAGCAGCTTGGGCGCGCCACGCCCTGTGCGGGGCTCTTCTCGCTGAGGGCCTAGACAAGCTCGGGCTCGAACTGGTGGTGGCGGTTCCGCACCGGCTACCGCAGCTGACCACGGTTCGGGTGCCGTCCGACCTTCCTGCGGGCATGGACGAAGCCTCCGTGCGTTCTGAGCTGCTGCACCGGTATTCGATCGAGATAGGCTCCGGCGTGGGTCCGCTCGCGGGCAAGATCTGGCGGATCGGTTGCATGGGGGCCACCGCACGACCTGAGAATGTGGAGCTCCTGCTCGGTGCACTAGCGGAGGTCCTCGCGAGATGATCGGCCGGGTAGCGCGGACTTCGACGCTCGAGCTCGTCGGATGGCGGGTGAGGTTGAAGACGCTCTCCGAAGACGACTACGACGGCTGGTATGCGGTCCGGTCGCGCTGCAGAGCTTGGCTCGTTCCGTGGGAACCCAGGCCGGCCGGTGCGCCGCCCATGGCGGAAGACCGTGCCAGCTTCGCCGCTCGTTGCGCTGCCCGGGAGCGTGAACGCCAGCTCGGAGGAGGCATCGGCTTCGGGATATTCCTCGAAGGCCGCCTTGCCGGCGAGATCACCCTGTCGTCGATCCAGCGCGGGCCGTTCCAGCAGGCCTACATCGGCTACTGGATCGACGAGGAACTCGCGGGTAACGGTCTTGCGGGCGAGGCGGTCGTAGTGGTGCTCCGTTACGCATTCGACGAGCTCGGTCTGCACCGGGTGGAGATCGCCATCGTCCCCCGGAATTGGCCCAGCAGGCGCGTCGTCGAGAAATTGGGTCTGCGAGAGGAGGGGATCGCCGTCGGCTTTCTCGAGATCGACGGCAAATGGGAGGACCACGTCCGCTACGCGATCACTTCCGAGGAGTGGCAGTCCCGTCACAGGGACCTGGTGCGGACCTGGTTGAAGCGCACCTGAGCACACAACGCGTCATAATCCGCCGGCAGACGTGAACGGAAGCGAGGAATGGACGGGTGTCGACGAACTTCTGAGACCGGTCGAACGCTGACCCAAGATCACGATTCGCCCCGTGCGGGGACGTCTGTAGCCTGTCGGTGGTGTCCGTGAAGTGGTTCTCGCGACGTGCACTGCTGCTGCACGCGACGGCCCTCCTGGTGGTGGCGGCCTGTCTCGCCCTCGGGTGGTGGCAGCTGGAGCGGGCCCTGTCCGGGAACACCTTGAGCTGGGTTTACACCTTCGAATGGCCGTTCTTCGCCGGCTACGCCGTTTACATGTGGTGGAGGCTCCTCCACGAGAGTGCCGAAGGGGACGGGCGCCCATCCCGTCGGAGGCGGCAGGCCTCAGAAGCAAGCATCAAGGACGAGGAAGAGAAGCTCGCGGAGTACAACAGGTACCTCGCCGAGCTGCACGCCAGTGACCGCGCCCACCGCGACTGACGCGGCGCGAACCGCTCGAGGCGTCCGATCGGCGCTATTGCGCTACAGAGTGATGGCGTATGTGGTGGGTATCGGCCTGATTGTCCTCGTGTTCGTCGGAGTGCCCCTTCAATACGGCGCCGGGGTCCCCCAGGTCGCCCAGATCGTCGGGCCCGTCCACGGGGCCATGTACGTCGTCTATCTGGTGGCCGCCGTCGATCTGGCTCGTCGCGGCCAGCTGATGACACGGCAGCTGGCGATGATCGTGCTCGCGGGATTCGTGCCATTCGTCGCGTTCGTAGTCGAGCGCAAGGTCGCGAAGCTGGTCGAGGGCAACCTGGCGCAACAAGGAAAGCCGGGCTGACCCGGACGCCGGACCGGTTGTTCAATTGTCGGCAGGCCGCACAGCCGATGGCGACCGCCTGAAGAACTGCTCGACCTCGTGCTCGTAGGTGTACGAAGCAGGCGCGCGACCGGCACCCCGCCTAAGACGCATGGCCCTTATGAAGCTGTCGACCGCGCCCGCCGTCGTGTAACGGTGCTCGAAACCGGTTGACGCGATGCGAGTCGTGTCGACGCCCCTGCCGAACCGCAACAGCGGCTCGAGCTCCGGAGGGAATTCGATCAGCCGCATGCGCACCAGAGGACCCGCAACGAGCATCGTCGCGACCGGCGGCAACGGCAGGAGCCGCGTGCCGCAGAGGGCTGCCACCTCGCTCCACGGCAATTTGCCTGCGCCCGCCACGTTGTAGATGCCCGGTATGCGCAGGCGCGTGACGTGTTCGAGAGCGCGGACGACATCGTCTTCCTCGACGAATTGGACAAGCGGGTCGAAGCCGGCGATAGAAGGGCAAAAGGGCCGCGAGAGGTTGGTGCTTATCGGTGTGACGATGTCTGTTCCGAGGACGTTTGCGAATCGCAGGAGGCTCACGACCGTCGAAGGATTGTCCTCAGCGAAGTCGCGTACCAGCTCCTCCACTTCGACGAGGGATCTCTCGACTCTGGTCCTTGGGGTGCCGGCGCGGACCGCGTCCTCGGAGAACCACACGGGGTCGGTCTGGTTCGCCCCGTAAACGAGCGTCGAGGACTTGACGACGACCTGCCTGACGGGGCTACCGGCCTGGCCGGCGGCGGCCAGCAGGTTCATCGTGCCGATGACGTTGATCTCGTGAAGCGCCCTGCCCGGTGCCTTCGTCGAGTCCGTGACCAAGAAAGTGTGCACGATGGTGTCGGGCCGAGTGGCCCTGACGATCCGCGACACGATCGAGTAGGTCTGGTCGGCATGGACGAAATCGGTCCGTTCCAACGCGACCCGAAGGGTCGCGGGTCGCCATTCCGAGGATCATCTCGAATTCCGGGTCGGACTCGAGGGCCTGCGCCATCCGGCCGCCCCAGAAGGTGTCGAGCCCGGTTATGAGAACGCGGCGTCCCACCGCCTCAGCCGAACCACACGCTGCGACGGTCGCGGCAGCATGTCGTAGATGGTTTCCTGCATGGCCGTCCTTATGCTCTCGGCCTCGTCCATGATCCTGCTCTTCGAATACCTCTCCTGGCCGCTCGGCATGTCGAACCTGACCGGGTCGAGGACGCGCAGCCTGAACTTCGAGGGGAAGTAACCGAGCACGCCGAGCGGACCGAGAACGAGCATGTTCGCGGTCACCGGCAGATAAGGCACTCCGAGGACCTTCGCCAAGGCGGGCAGGCGGAACACGATAGGCATCGACTCTTCTGCACCGATGCAGACGATAGGAACGACCGGCACGCCCGCGCGCATCGCAATCTCGACGAATCCGCCGCGCCCGAACCTGCGCAGCTGGTACCTGTCCCTATAGGTCTTGGAAGGACCCTTCGTCCCTTCAGGGAAGACGAGAGCCAGCTGGCCCTGGTCGCGCAAAAGCCGCAGGGCGTTGTCGGGGTGAGCGGTGACGCCGCCAGTGCGCGACCACATCGTGCCGAGCCACGGCACGGTGCGGAAGAAGAAGTCGGCCATGCCGTAGACGGGCCTTCCGAGCTCTTCTTCGATGCCGTGCATGATGACGGGAGCGTCGGAGGGAATTGCTGCAGCGTGATTGCAGATGAGGAGCGCACCGCCGGTCTCGGGAATCTTCTCGAGGCCTTCCCACTCGACCCGGAACCAGCGCTCGTACATGGGCGAATAGAGGCGCCGGACGATCTTGCGCATGCGGTCGGACCTTCCCCATTCATCGACATCCTGGAGGCGGGGAGGGGAGGGTTTCTCCATGTCGATCCGGGGCAGGGGCACTAGTGCGGTGCGGTGCTCGCGCTGTGTGGCGGTCCGCAGGGGGTTCATCGCGCCATGGTACCTGCGCGGGTCGCGGCGGCCACCGTCAGCGCGAGGTCGATCAGGGCCTGCCTGCGCCAACCAACCCTTCGTACCAGATGGGATCGAATGACACGACGGTTCCTGTATGGGCCGCCTGGATGATCGTGTCAGCTCCGTAGGGTCCCGAGCCCACGTACATGATCACGTGATCGATCCCCAGCTTGCCGTCGAAGTCGTAGAAGAGCAGGTCACCAGGCTCCAAGTGCGACAGTGGCACCTGCGTGCTCTCCTCGGACTGCAAAGCGGCCGAGTGGACGAGCGACACGCCGGCGGCCTGCCAGGCAAGCATCGTCAGCCCAGAGCAGTCGACCCCCGCACGACTCGAACCTCCCCATACATAAGGCACGCCGAGATAGCTCTCGGCCGCCTTTACAGCTAACTCGCCGGGACCGGTGCGCACCGGGTCTGGAGGGGGAGAACCCGTCGGCTCGCCGGCGCCTGCCGCCGCCTTGTTGGCCGCGGACGTCGCCGATGCGCCGTCGCCTAGCGACTGTGCGACCTGGGCCGCCTGCTCGGCCTTGAGCGCTTCTTGTTGCTTTATCCGTGCCGACGTGGCGGCTGCCACCTCCGCGGCGTCCTGCTCGGCTTTCAGTGCAGCGGCCTGAGCCACCTCTACTGCCAACTTTCCCTTGACTTGTGAGAGCGTCGCCTCGGTCGCACTCGTCTCCGCAGCCGCCTCGACTTCCGTGCGGTGGGCGGCGGCGGCCTCGGCGGCGGCACGTCCCCGCTCCGATAGCAGGAGCTGCTCCGCGGCGACCAGCCTCTGCTGGGCAGCTCTCATCGCGTCGAGGTCACCTGAGATGTTTCCGAGAACGTCGCTCACGTACGCGTTCTGGAGAGACGAGGTGTCGCTGGTTCCGGAGAACATCGATCCGAGCTCGACCGCCGGCTCGTCGTACATATAGGCGTCGAGCGCGGCTGACCGGAGCTGCGAGCGGGTATCGCTGACGTTCCTCCGGGCTCCTGCGAGTCGCACCCTGGTTGCAGCCAGCGCTCCGTCGATCTGTTGGAGGTGGTAGGTGGCCTGGTCGTACTGCTCGCTCAGGTCTGTGATGCACAGTTGCTCGGCGGCGATCGTGTCTTCGATGGCGGCCACGGCGGCGCGGGTCGCGCCGATCGAGCCCGTAGCCGGGATCCCGCCGTTACCGAGGGAAGTCCCGCACACCTGGGAGCTAACGACGGGTGACTTCTTGCCGGAGCTCTGGGCGTTTGCCGCCGGGGAGGCGAGAAGTCCTACTCCCAAGATGATGCTCGCCACCAACACGAGGCGGGTCCCGGCTGCTCGCGTCACCTGAGATCGATTCGGGTCGTGACCAGACTTGGTATGTCCCTCACTAATCACAACAGACACTCCTGCAACAATAGTGACGGCCCGAAAAGACGGGCTGAAGCGGGCCGCATGGCCTGATTCCCCACCTGAACGCGGCAAGCTCTTCAAATGGTCATCGGCCGGGCGGACTGCTGCTTGACCCGAATCACGCGTGCGCGAATCGAGGGCGAACGGGATGCGCGCGCCACCGGCGGCCGGCGAAAGATGCTCCGACCTGCAGATTTGTCACCCTTTTTGCGGATGAACCGTTTGACCGACGCAGGGGGAACCCTCTACGGTGCGTCGGGGTCGGAAGGCGATTTGGGCTTGTATTGCGAGCTCGGAACGAGGGTCCCGGCCGGCCCAGGAGCCGCGCGAGCTGTGGAGGGCCAGGGTCTTGCCCCGGGCTAGGAGGGCCACGTGCACGGTTTGACCCGTACCGCGGCAGGCGATCTCCGCGGCGTCGAAGAAGCGGGACTGTGGATCTTCCGGGGCGTGCCCTACGCGGCGGACCCTTCCAGGCATCGTCGATGGCGGCGGCCTGAGCCGCCGTCATCCTGGTCAGGCGTCCGGGAGTCGGCACATTTCGGGCCGATCGCACCCCAGCCGCCACCAGTGCCGGGCATGAGCATCCGCGGAGACCCGACGGACTCGGCCGAAGATTGCCTGAGCCTCAACGTCTGGACGCCGGGACTCGACGACGCGAGGCGTCCGGTGCTCGTGTGGATCCATGGCGGCGGCTTCACGTCTGGAAGCGGGTCGAGCTTGCTCTATCGGGGGGAGCGGCTCGCGCTCATGGGCGATGTGGTCGTGGTGACGATCAATTACCGACTGGGAGCCCTCGGATTCCTCGCTCATCCGAGGCTCGCCGAGCCGGAGGGCGGCTGGGGGAACTGGGGACTGCTGGATCAGATCGCAGCACTTGACTGGGTGCGCGAGAACATCGCCGAGTTCGGCGGCGACCCGGACAACGTGACGGTGTTCGGCGAGTCCGCCGGCGCGATGAGCATCTCGGCGCTGCTGGCGTCGAGTGCAGCTACCCGGCTGTTCCACAAGGCGATCATCCAGAGCGGTCCGCCCACGTGCGGCTCGAGCGCCTGGGGGCAGCGGCGTACCGCGAAGTTCCTCGCAAAGTTGGCGGAGTCCGGGCATTCGATCGCCGGACCCGATGCTTCGCCCGACCGGTACCTGCTCGAGGGTGTTCCGCCAGAGAAGCTCGTGACGGCGGCGCAACGCCTGGAGCCGGAGGGAGAGGGACTTCCACTGGCATTCATGCCCGTTGTCGACGACGGTGTCGTGACAGGGCGACCGGCCGATGTGATCCGAAAGGGAAATGAGCGACGGATCCCGCTGATCATCGGGACCAATCGCGACGAGTGCACGTTCTTCGTGCTCGGAGACCAGCGCGCCGCCGGCATGGACGAGGTCCTGCTGGCGCGACGGGTGGCGGCGATCTCGAGTGCAGAGCTAGCAGGACCGCTCGTGAGCGTGTACCGGCGGGCACGATCAGAGCGAGGAGAAGAGGCGGGTCCGCTCGCGATCTGGACCGCGATCACCACTGACCTCGTCTTCCGCCTGCCTTCACTGTCCTTCGCCGAGGCGCTCGCGGACAAGGGGGCTCAAGTCTTCGCGTACCTCTTCACGTGGACATCACCGTTCCTCGGAGGAATCCTCGGTTCTGCGCATGCCCTCGAGATCCCCTTCGTGTTCGGATCGGTCGCGCACAGAGCCGTACAGCCCTACTCGGGATCGGGTCCTGCGGCGATCGCTCTTTCGGATGCCATGATCCGGTCGTGGTCGGCGTTCGCAAGCTCCGGAGACCCGTCGTGCGACGAGCTCGGGCAATGGCATGAATACGACGCCGTTCAAAGGCACACGATGGTGCTCGGTGAGCATTCGGCGGTCGAACAGGATCCTCGAGGCGAGGAGCGCGAGGCTTGGAGCAACACCGGAGTCGACATGGCTAACCGGCTGTACCAACACTGAGGCATTCGCGTCTTTCGGATCGAGTGCCAGCGGGGGCGTAGCCCAATCGGCAGAGGCAAGGCGCTTAAACCGCCTCCAGTGAGGGTTCGAGCCCCTCCGCCCCCACAGGGTCGTACCGGTCGAAAAAGGTCCGCCATCGCCCGCCTGGACTTCAGCGCGGTCAATCCCTTGAGCATGTTTTGTTACATCGGGATGCAACGCGGGCATCGCTCGATCGTGTCTATGAATGTGGCTGAGTTGGTCGCTGGTCCGCTGCCGAGGGAAAGGGAGCTAGTGCCAGGCTTCCCTGAGGATCACGAGACGGTCGTCCGGAGGGCGAACGTGCCGGCCGGGTCCGCTCCGCTCACCTACGGCCGCTTCGTCGAGCTTCAAAGAGAGAACTTGTTGGCCCTGGGCCGGTCGCTGACCGGAAGCGTCGAGGACGGGAACGACCTCGCGCAGGAGGCGCTTCTGCGGGCATGGCAGAACTGGGAGCGCATCTCGGCATTCGACGCTCCCGAGGCCTGGGTCAGGCGGGTGCTGCTGAATCTCGCGACGTCGGCGTGGAGAAGAAGACGGTTGCGGTCGGTGGTGTCTCTCCCGCCAGATATGGAGGCACCTCCCGGAGTGGACATCGACGAGGTCCTCGACCTGCTGCGAGCCCTCGAGCGCCTGAAGCCCCTGCAGCGATATGTGCTGCATCGCCACTACGCCGACGGCATCGAGCCCAATGAGATCGCGGCTGAACTGGGCGAGAACGGGAACACAGTCCGTAGCTGGCTGGCTCGCGGGCGAAGGGCTTTGGCCGACCAGCTCGGAATTGTCGACACCTGCGGTGGCCCAGGAGGTGATCACCTTGCCTGATCTGGAGCTGGACGACGAGCTCCGCCGGCGCTTCGGGGCAGCGATGTCGCTCGCCCATCACGATCGAACTCTTCTCGAGGCGTCTCAGCTTCAGGCTGAGCAAGCCCGTACAGGAGCCCACTCCCGGCTCCGGCTTAAAGGCAGAGCTCTGGAAAGCCTCGGCAAGTTGAAGGGATCGCCACGACGCGGAAGCATCGGGGTCAACCGGCCTCGCCTCGTCCCCAGCCTCCGCAACCTTGGCGTTCTTTGGCTCGTCGTGCTCCTGGCCGGAGCGGGGGCCCTCGTCTACAGCCAGTTGCCCAGCCACTCGACGAGCACGACTCCTCTTTCACATACGAGGTCATCCACGCCCGCGACGGTTACGCCGCTTCCGAAATTCGAGGCCTGCGCGTATGGCCCACCTAAGAATTCCATGCCACCCCGAGTCCCACCTAGCACGGAGCCCGCCGGGTTCCAATACAACTGCGGAGCCGCGCATCCGTACTCATGGTTGCAGGACGTGACGTGGGCGACTTGGGGTGCTACTTCCGCGACCGGTAAAGGGGAGCTGACGGTCAACACGTGTACTCCCGATTGCGCCGCCGGCAACCTCGAGAACAGGCCCATTTCGATCGAGCTCTCCCACCCGGCCCGGCTCGACGGTTTCCTCCTGTTCACCCGCATGGACATCACGTTCGAAGGCGCAAACCCTTCGAAGCCCCTGCACGTGAGTGTCCCAGGTCCGTGTCCTTCGTACGGTGGGGTCGGCTGCTGAACACACGACGGCCCGATGCACGTCGAGGGCAACGGATCAGTTCTCGACCAAGATGTTGTCTCGGGCTACGTCGCTTGCATGCGACTGCTTGTCGATCCATTCGGTGGACCGGGCCAGCTGTCGCTCGTTCGGTTCGTGTTTGAGGCCCTCGGGGCTATCGGTCTGAGCTCCGCAGCGCCGGCAGACAGCCATTCGCCCGTTTGTCTCAGGCAGATGATGCCCGTCGAGCCGAGAACCTAAGCTCGCTGCTTCTTGTGAAGTCACGCTTCCACTCCCATCAACATCGAACGGCAATTTCAACCTGTGAGGAGGTCTCGGGCCCCGGTGTCAAGCGCCGGGTGCTGCAACTTCCATATCGCCCCTATCTCGATCTGGCGAATGCGCTCACGGGTCAAGTCGAAGCGTTCACCGATCTGCTCGAGTGTTCGCGGCTCAGTGCCGTCCAGGCCGAAATGCAGTCGGACGATCTCTGCTTCGCGGGCTGAGAGCGGCGTCAAGAGCCGTTGGATCTCATCGGATAACAACGACAGGGCGGCCAGGTCGAACGGTGAGGGGGCAGCACGGTCCTCCACCACGTCCCCCAGCTCGACCTTGCCATCTTCAGCTAGGGGTTGTGACAACGACAAAGGTTCGAAGCGGCATTCCATCACCTCGGCCACCTTGTCCAGTGAAAGGCCCACCTCTTCACTGATCTCAGCCAGAGTGGGCCGACGATGAAACCGCGATTCGAGGGTTGTCTGCGCCTGTTGAATGGCGGCCAACCGGTCACCTACGTTGACTGGGAGGCGGATCGAGCGGCTCATGTTGGCAATACCCCTGGAGATTGCCTGACGGATCCACCACGTCGCGTACGTCGAGAACTTGAAGCCTCTACGCCAGTCGAACTTCTCCACCGCGTGAATGAGGCCCAGGTTTCCCTCCTGGGTAAGGTCTGGAAGCGGCACACCCGATCCCTGGTAGCGCTTCGCGATGGAGACCACGAGTCGAAGGTTGGATGAAACGAAGGTATGCCTGGCAGCAGCAGCACTGCGCTGGATCCTGCGTAGCTCGAGGCTCTCCTCCGATGTGAACGTGCCGCCCGAGGCAACCAGCGAGGCTGCTTCGTGGCCCGCCTCGATCGACTGTGCCAGGCGGACCTCATCATCCTTGGTAAGAAGCGGATGGCGAGCGACGTCCCTCAGATAGATCCTGAAGAGATCCGCGTCGGCACCGAACTCCAGTCTCTGCAAATTCCCTCCATCATCGGGCTCTAGTGCTTCCGTCCAATTCCAATTTCCGGCGTCAGGCGACGGGGCGCCCCTTGCGGCCAAAGAATCGACGACTTCGCCTGGTCGAAAGCCACCCATGACCTTTGGCTCGCGTCTCAGAGGGGATTCGAAGAGACGGATCCAGAAACGAGCCTGGTGGCTGCATTCTGCCCTTACGATCCTGCCACCACCCCACCGGCACCTGGACATAGCTCATCGTTTGCTGCCCACGACAGCCTGCGGGTGCCGAGCGCTCGATTGATCGGGACTCCGATTCGAGGAGGGCCAATTGGCTGCCTCAGAAGTGAAAAGTGCGTCAAGGCGACCAGCGCTTCGATCGCCACCGTTGCACATGAGAACGTCGACCTCTGCGAGCGGGTCACCCTCGACTGTGATGGCGGGCTTGCCTGGGTCCGCGGGTAGTCGGGTCAGCATGCGGTAGCTCCTTCCTGGAGCTGAAAATGGCAGCGTTCACAACCCCCGAGCCCCGAGCCCGGGATGTCTATATCCAGAACCTTACTCTAGTTTCCGTTTGCTAGGAATTTACTTCCGGAAATTTATCGCTATAGTCGTGTCATGTCGCAATGGAGCTTCCTTACGAACCACGCCCGGGCGCTCGTCTGCATCGCAGACGACCCCGGGGTTCGTCTTCGCGACATCGCGACCACGCTCGGCATCACTGAGCGAACTGCCTTTGGCATCGTGGGCGACCTGACCGAAGCCGGATACGTCATCAAAGACAAAGATGGCCGGCGCAATCGGTACCGGATCCAGGCTCATCTGCCTCTTCCGGACGCCTTAGGTCGAGACCGAACGATCGGTGAGGTCCTCAAGCTGCTTGTCGACACCAGAACTCGAAAACGGACCTAGGGCGGACCTGGCGATCCGGCCATGTCCATCATCTCAGGCCGTGATCCGTGATTCAGAAGGAGAGTTGACCATCGCGGTGCCGGGTTCGCTCATGTTGCGATCTTGAGATCGACACGCCACAAGGATGCCCCACGCCAGTGCAGCTGCGGCGACGGACATGATGGCGATCACCGTCCACGACCCTCCCGGAGGTTGCCACGTGCCGTCCGCGCATGACGGAACAGGCTACACATTCGTCTATATGACTCCCATGAGGCCTACGATCCGCGTCCATGAATCTCCAGACAGCCCACATCGTGAGCTCTCGTGATGCACGAACCCTCACGATGACGGGCCATCATGGGGTGATGGAGAGCCCAGCGCGACTGTTACCGCTTGTCGGGTCGTACAACTTCAGGGACCTGGGCGGCTACCCGACCATCGACGGTCGGTTCACCCGCTGGGGCCGCCTTTACCGCAGCGACACTCTCCACGAACTCACCGGGGAGGACCTTCAGCTACTTCGCGAGATCGGGCTCGCCTGCGTGATCGACCTTCGAACCGCGAAAGAGGTCGAGCGCACTGGTCGCGGTGTGCTCGGTTCCGAACCGATCCGGTATGTGAACCTTTCAATTCTGCCCGAGGCAGGGGGCGAGCAGCAGGCGGCGCCTGCGAACGAAGTCGGCGAGGTAGCAGAGCGGTACCTGTCCTATTTGGAGGTCGGGAAGGCGTCCATCGTCGAGTCCTTTGCCGTCATGTCGAATCCCGACAGCTACCCCCTCGTCTTCCACTGCCATGCCGGCAAAGACCGGACAGGCGTGCTGTCCGCGCTCGTGCTCGGCTGTATCGGCGTGGAACCCATTGCGATCATCGACGACTACGTGCTCACGGCGACTCGTCTCGACCTCATTCTCGGTCGCCTGAGACGGGACCCCTACTACTCCGATAAGATGAACGATCTGCCACCGTCGGTCTTCGTCGTCGAGGCATCCACCATGGAACGATTTTTGGATGGTCTGAAGGAGCGGTTCGGTGGGCCCCGCAGGTGGGCTCTCGGTGCCGGAGTCTCAGAAGCACAGCTCGAGGCCATCGCTGACTTGCTTGTCGGGAACGACACTTGACGCGACGTGACCAGCTGGTGAACGTTCAGTGACAGCACCCCGAGTCGCGCGCTCACTCAAACGTCGCATACTGGGATCGCATGCCCCTGCCCAAAAAACCCCTCTCCAACAATCCCCTGTGGAACAAACCTCTGACGACTCGGGACCCTCCACGTCCATAGAGACGTTGACCACTTTGGCAGAAGTCGACGAGAAGCTACGTGAAGTGGAGGCGGCCGGGGCGGTCTCCGACGACAAGATGCGACAAGTGTTTCGCAGCTTCAAGATGAATCCCCCAGTGGATCTCCCGCACGACCCTTACAGTCCGGAATACGCTGAACGCCAGTTCGAGCTTTACCGAGTGATATCCGGTCGTGACTCGTACGAAGTCGATCATGAACAGTCGAATTTCCCGGTCGACCCGAATCGGCCTTTTCCTTATTACACGGAGAGTTCAGAAACTGTCGGGCATCAATTGATGGGAGTGGGATATATCATCAAAACAATGGCGCTTCCCCCGGCGTCTTCGATTCTCGAACTAGGTGCTGGCTGGGGAAACACAACGGTCGCATTAGCCCGCATGGGTTACGATGTGACCGCTATCGACATCGATGCGACATTCGTCGGCCTGATTCAGGCGAGAGCCGAGAAATTCTCCCTCTCAATCGACGCGCGCTGCGGAACATTTCTCGAGATAGGCCAACTCGGCCGTGCGTTCGACGCCGTTCTGTTCTACGAATGCTTTCATCACTGCTCTGACCATCGATTGCTCCTGAACAAGCTTGCCGATGTCTTGCTCCCCGGAGGCAAGGTCTTCTTTGCCGCTGAGCCGATAGACGATTCCTTCCCGGTTCCATGGGGCTTGCGCATGGACGGAGAATCTTTGTGGGCGATTCGTGCCAATGGTTGGCTCGAACTCGGCTTTCAGCAATCGTATTTCGTCCGTATGCTGCACCATCTCGGTTGGGTCTCCCGCAAGCACGTCAATCCGGACTCTCACCTTGCCGTCGTGTTCGAGGCCACGAGGGCCAATCGCTTTTACCGTATGTCCACGTTCGACCTGCCTCCCGACGAAGATGTGACGTGGGCTATCCCTGATCAGACCTCGACGGGGAATCGGTATTCGGGGCGCCACACCCGAATCTCCTTGGAGCGAGGGTTGGACTGTGCCGAGGTGACGATCGATGCGACTAACGCATCTCCAATAGCTATTCCGTTCTCTGTGCACCATGGACAAAACCTGGTTACTGGCATCGCCGACCCGCATTCGAATCTCGAGATCCGAGTTCCCTATGACCCGGTGGCGATGGAGCTCTTGATCGAGACTAAAACTTGGCGACCCTCCGAATTGCTTGGCACGGCCGACGTCCGAGAAATCGGCCTGGGCATCCGGTCGATCGCATTGGGATGAAATTGACCGAGATCTCTCCGAAGGGCGCCGTCCCCACAGACGGCATCGTTCACCGGGCCAGCCCCTTGCCGGTGGCCGAAACCGTCGACCGGCTCACGAAGGCCATCGAAGATGGCGGCGCCAAGGTCTTTGCAGTTGTCGACCAGGACGGCGAGGCCCGACAAGTCGGGCTGTCGCTCAGGCCGACGAAGCTGGTGGTCTTCGGCAATCCTGCAGGCGGCACACCCGTGATGCAATCGGCGCCGCTTGCCGCTCTCGACCTTCCGTTGAAGATCCTCGTGTGGTGCGACGACGCCGGCGCGGTCTGGATGACGTACGTGTCCGCCGACTGGCTTGCTCGTCGCTACGGGCTCACATCGGAGCTCGCTCAACGACTGTCCGCTGCCGATGCACTGACCAACCGGATGGCCACTTCGGTCTGACCGGTTCCCTCAGGGCACGGGACCTGTGAGCAGACGGCGTCAGATCTTGGTGACCGCCGAAGGCGGGGGGATCATGCCGGGCCCGGTAACGAGGCATCCCGCTTTGAGCGCAGGGTTCTGCGCGGCCGGGAGATCCGGAGGCGTCAGGAATGCCGGCGCCGCGTCAAGGTCCACCATGTCGAACATGCTGTTCGCGTTCGCATCACGGCGGGTCAGCGCCGGAAGGTTCCACTTCTCCTCGACGGTCTTCAGAATCGAGGTGTGGTCGTAGACCGTGTGAGAGACGAAGCCCTTCTTGGAGTAAGGGCTGACCACACCGGCGGGAACCCGGAATCCATACCGATTGAAGCCGCCGGGTGGGTAGCCGGGCTTCAATTCGGGCGGTACGTCGTCGGGAGGGACTGCGGGTGGCGGAGGCACGTGGTCGTAGTAGCCCCCGTGCTCGTCGTAGGTCCAGATGAGCATGGTCTTCGGCCAGTTGGGACTCGACATGACCGCCTTGACGACGTTCTGCATGAATTGGTCGCCGAATTGAACGTCTTGCGGGTCCTCTTCGGACGAGTGGTCGTAGTCGGGCTCGAGGAGGCTGTAGGACGGCAGGTTCCCGGCTGCCGCGTCGGTGAAGAACTCGTCGATCTTGACGATGTTGTGCAAGAGCGCTGGATCGGTGAGCAGAGGAAGGAACACTCCGAGAGTCGGAACCGACGAGTAGTAGTCCTTCCACGTGATCCCGTGCTTGTTGAATTGCTCGAATATCACCCCGTTCGGCGGTAGCTCCAGCGGCAGGCTGTCGTCGATGAGCCCGAGCGATGTTCCGGCGATCAGGTATCGACGGTTCGGGTTGGTCTGCGCCATCGCGGAGCAGAAGTACCTGTCTGCTATCGGGAATGCCTTGGCCATACCGCAGGTGAACGGCAGGTCTGCGCTCGTGAAGTATCCCATCGCCTCTGCGGTGGAGCTGGTGACGAATCCTTGACATGTGCCGTTGTCGAATGCCTCGTGAGCCGCCGTCCAATCGTTTCTCACGCCGCCCGTCTGACACTCGGTCGGCATGTGGAAGGCATGCACATAGTTGCCGTGACCGTCCGGATTCTTGGCGGTGGGTTGCCCGTCGGTACCGAGTGTGAAGCCGTCACCGAGGCCGATCAGTCCGAGAATGTTGTCGAACGAGTGGTTCTCCATCATCACCACCACGAAATGCTCGATCTGTGGCACCTGATCGGTCCCGGCTGCGACTGCAGGGTTCGGAAGCGATCCGGCCGCCCTTGACGCCACCGGAGTTGTCGTGCTCGATCCCGCAACGCTCGAGGAGGGGGTGCGGGTCGTAGAGGTAGTGGAGCGTCCGGTGCACCCTGCGAGCAGGATGGATGCACCTGCGAGTCCACCGCCGAGCACCTGTCGGCGGCTGAGACTCGCGCCGCCCCGCCCGCCGGCATCGGGCTCGGGGGTCATTGTTCCGACAATAGATGAAGAGCGTGCGACCGAACACCCCACCGGGGATCCCGATTTTGGATCGTCGCTCGTATATCTTCGTGATGTGGCCTCCATGCATGTGACACACGTTGGAGATCGGCCGGATGTGACGGATCCTTCGAGCAGACCATTTGCCGACCGGGCTCTCGAGACCATGAACGAGTACGGTCCCCTCGTCTTCGGGCTCGACCCTTTTGGCGATCTGTTGGTCGATTGGGACCTCGGCGACACGCCTGACGGGCTGGACCGCTTCGTAGACATCGTCGTCGAGGCATGCGTCGGGACCGTGGGTGTCGTAAAACCTCAATCCGCCTTCTACGAGCGGCACGGCTGGAGGGGAGTGCGCAGCCTCACGAGGCTGGTTGAATCTTGCCGCGGATCGGGCCTTCTCGTTCTCCTCGACGCCAAGCGAGGCGACGTCGGCTCGACCAACGAGGCGTATGCAGACGCGTACCTCGGTCCGGGAGCACCAATACAGGTCGATGCCATCACCATCACCCCTTATCTCGGGTTCGAGTCGATGCGCCCGGTCCTCGACCGCGCAGTCGCCACCAACTCTTCGGTGTTCGTGGTCACCCGGTCGACCAATCCCGAGGGCCGGTCCATCCAGGGTGCGGTCCATCCTGACGGGAGGACGACAGAGCAGCAGATCGTCTCAGACATCGCTCGCGAGAACCGACGAACGGCTCCAGGTGCCATCGGGCCGATCGGATCTGTCTTCGGCCCGACGCACGGTCCTCCCGCGTTCGACATCCGCGCCATGAACGGCCTCTTCCTGGTACCAGGAGTCGGCGCCCAGGGTGCGACCGCTCAGGCCGTCGCGAGCTGCTTCGCCTCGTGTCCTGAGCGGGTGCTCGCGTCAGCTTCGAGGTCGCTCCTGCGAAACGGACCTGACACGTCGCGGCTGAGGGCAGGAGCGATGTCTCTCGGAGCCGAGCTCAAAGAAGAGCTCGCGAAGAGCTGACTTGTCGACGGCACACAGCAAGTGAGCACAGCACCTACGGACAGTCGATCGAAGAGCGAGAAAGAGGAAAAGAAACCGTCTTCGATCGAGCGTATCCAGCGCCTCGAGAAACTGGAGGAAGAGCGCCTTTCTGAAAAGGAGCGCAAAGAGGAGCTCCGCAGGCGCAGGATCACGGGGGAGAAGCCGTCAGGTGGCCGACACGAGCTAGTCGACCGGATGGAGCAAGTCACCAAGTACCCCGTGGCTATTTTGGGAATGGTCTGGCTCGTTCTGGCGATAGCGATCCTGACGAAGAACATCAACGGTTCTGCGTCCGAGTTCCTGGTCGGCAGCCTCTTTGCGGTCTGGGCCATCCTGCTTGCCGAGTACCTGATCCGTTTGGTCGTCACCCCGGACCGTCGCGGATACCTGAAGCGCCGATGGGTGGAGCCCGTCACCGTCGTTTTGCCGCCATTTCAGGGCTGGCACGTCTTAGGTATCGAGCGCATGACCCTTCTCGTTCACGAAGGGGAGCTCAGGGTGGAGTCCATCCTCAGGCACCACAGTCTCTTCCGGGTGCTGATCGCAGCGGCGATGACACTGTTCCTCGGTGCTTGGCTGGTCCTGCTGTTCGAGGAGAGGACAAAGGGAAGCAACATCCACAGCTACCCCGACGCCCTTTGGTGGGCGATCGTCACCGTGACGACTGTCGGCTACGGGGACAGGTTCCCCGTGAGCGCAGGTGGCAGGGCGGTCGCGGTAGTGCTCATGCTCCTCGGAATAGGACTCATCGGCGTCCTGACGGCAACCGTGGCCTCTGTGTTCGTGAAGGAGCACACCGACGCGAACAAAGAAGAGCTGAAGAAGAGCCATGCCGATCTCGGTCAGCAGCTCGCTGTCATAAGTGATCGTCTGGCCGACGTCGAACGGCGGCTCGGTGCCACGCCGGACGAGATTGACCCGGGTGGACACCGCTGCGGCCGCCGAGGCTGCCGACGACGGGCCGGTCGTCGCAGATCAGCCACCATCCACCTGATAGGGGGCCATCGGGAGCAAAAATCCTGTCTGTGAAGGGAACTCTGACTCAGGACTCCAAATCCGCCGAAGCCACGCCGCAGGCGATCGACCAGGCCGCGGCAGGAGGCTCGTTCTTCTGGCTCGACCTCGATCTGCACGATCCGGGTCCGGACGACGACGTCACGGGCTTACTCATAAACACCTTCCACTTCCATCCCGTTGCGGTCGAGGCGGCTGCTCAATTCGGTCAGAGACCCCGAATAGACCAATACGACGACTTTGTCCATATCGTCACGTTCGGCATCGCCGGTGACGGGAAAAGCGTCGCCGAGGTTCACTGCTTCATCACGGAGAAATTCATCGTCAGCCTTCACCAGGGTGACTGTCCCGCCTTGTCGACAGTGCGCGATCGCGTAGACGGCCCTCACTCGTCGGACGTGACCGCGCCCCAGGTAGCGGTCTTCTATTTGATCATGGACACGCTTATCGACTCCTTCTTCCCCGTGCTCTCCAGCCTCGACGACTCGATCGACGACCTGGAGGCGGCCATATTGAAGAACCCGACCGAAGAGCAGCTCGGGACTCTGTTCGACATGAAGAGGGAGGTTTTGTCGATCCGCAAGGTCATCGCACCCGCAGCGCGACATGATCTCGTCACTGAACGAAGGCATGGTCGCGATACCGGGCATGACAGACAAGAGTGAGGCTTACTTCCGCAGCCTCTACGACCACCTCATCCGAATAAGCGACATGGTGGACGCCTACCGGGACCTTATAAGCGGGGCGATGGACACACACCTGTCGATGGTGTCGAACAGGTTGAACGTCGTAATGAAGCAGCTTGCGGTCATCGCAACCGTCTTCCTGCCCCTCGGGTTCCTCACGGGATTCTTCGGACAGAACTTCGCTTGGCTGACGACACATCTCCAGGCGTCGGGCGGCTACTTCCTCTTCCTCGGAATCGGCACGGAGTTGATCGCAATCGCGATCCTCCTCGTTATCTTCCGGAGGCGCGGCTGGCTCGGCAGCGGCCCGACCGCCTGAGAACGGCCTTCGACGTTCGAACGCTCCGGAAGGCTATTTGCGTCGCGGACGTAGCCGCTCGAGCAACGGCGAATAGCGGATGATGCACGCGATTGCCTGGATGCCGTCTCGCCAACCGATTTTCTTGCCCTCTTCGTACGTCCGACCCGAGTACGAGATGCCGACCTCGTAGATCCGTGCATCGGTTCTCGCGACCTTGGCAGTTATCTCCGGCTCGAAGCCGAATCGGTCTTGCTCGAGCACCAGCTTCTGGAGAAGCTCCCTGCGGAAGAGCTTGTAGCAGGTCTCCATGTCTGTCAGGTTCAGGTTGGTCGCCATGTTGGAAGCGGTCGTGAGTATCCGGTTCCCGACCCAATGCCAGAAATACAGGACCCGGTGAGCATCTGCGCTCAAAAAGCGCGACCCGAAGACAACGTCGGCCTTCCCTTCGAGCAGCGGCTGGAGCATCTTGCCGTAGTCGGCCGGGTCGTACTCGAGATCGGCGTCCTGAACGATGACGTAGTCAGCGGTCGCCTCTGCGAAACCTCGCCGCAGCGCCGCCCCTTTGCCGGCGTTGTGGGGTTGCACGATGACGCGGACGCGTGGGTCGTCGATGGACCTCGCGAGCGTCACGCTGTCGTCGTGGGACGCATCGTCCACGACGATCACCTCGGCCACGAACGGGGACTCGAGAACTCGCGTCAGTATCTCCGTGATGGTGCCGGATTCGTTGTAGCAGGGAACGACTACCCCCAGGCATTTCATGGGACCACCTTCTGACACGGCGCGGGGCTGGGCGAAGCTGACAGATAGTAGAGGTGATAACGACGCTCTTCACCACGTAAGCAGACGGCGTCACTGGGTTGTAACGCAGGTGCTCGTTTTGTAACGCCCGCGCTTGCAATAGCGGTCGCGGCCCAGGCTTCACGCCCCCGAGGCGCGCCTACTGCCGTGATTCTCCATCCATGATGAGACAGGTGCTGGTTGCAGTGGCCACGAGCTTGTCTTCTCCGTCGACTATCCGCGCAGCGCAAAACGCGACCCGGCGACCTGGTTTCGTGACATGTCCGGTCGCCCGGAGCAGACCACTCGTCTTCGTCACCGCGCGGAGGTAGCTGACGTTGAGGTCGATCGAGGTGTAGGCGGTCCCGGCATCGAGAGTGGTGTGGACCGCACACGCGGCGACCGTGTCCGCCAGGGTGCAGACGAGTCCACCGTGAACGACGCCGATCGGGTTGTAGGCCGACTCGTCGGGAACGCACTCGAAGACGACTAGCCCGATCTCCACTTCGCGGATCTCGAATCCGAAGAGCACCGCGATCGGGGGTGGCGGCAGCAGGCCGTCACGGATCGCCCTCAGAAATTCGAGCCCGCTCAGCTCGACTCCGGCAGCTGCCGTGATCATCGGATCGTGCCAGACCACCGTCTTCGATCTGGACTCACCCCAATCTCGGCGTTTGTGGTCGCGTCCGTAGCGGCTGGCGGTCTCGGTCATGCTGACTCCTCCAACGTGTCGTCTGCTACATGGGAAATCGGTTGCGGTGAGCCGGACCCGGTTGTCGCGATGCTGAATGCTGCGGTCGGCTTCGGCCGCAGAAATGAGCAGACCACGCCGGAGAACGTCGCCATCGTCGCGGCGTACCACCACAGATGATGGAAATTCTCCAGTGCGGCATTCGTGCTTCTTGGAGCACCGAGTATCACGACGAGCAGTGCCACGCCGAGTGCGCCGCCCACCTGTCTGGCGGTCTGGTTGACGGCACTGCCGACCGCGAAGCGCTCATGGTGAAGGCTCGATACAGCTGCAGCGCTCAGCACCGGGAAAGTCAACCCGATGCCCAGCCCGGTGATCAGCGTGCCCGGCAGCCACACGCCCAGGTAGTCGGGGCGAAGTCCGACCGCCGTGGCATACCAGAGCAGGCCGGAAGTGAAGACGGCGAATCCTCCGATGAGCAGCTTGCGGAATCCGAGCGATCCCGCGAGCCGACCGGCAGGACCGGACACGGCCGCAACGACAAGTGGGCCAGGCGTCACGGCGAGACCAGCTTCGAGAATCGAGTAGTGCCAGACGCTTGTGAGGAACAAGATGTTGCCGAGAAGCATCGCGAAGAAGCCCATTGCGTAGAGCAGGGTCGCAGCGTTGGCCACCGAGAACGAACGCGCCTCGAAGAGGCTGAGGTCGAGCACGGGCTCTGCGTGGCGGGCCGACCGGCGTACGAAGAGCGCGGCGAGGACTGCTCCGCCGAAGAAGCACGCGATTATCTGTGAGCTCGACCAACCCCAACTCGGGCCCTCGGATATGCCGAGAACCAGCGCGGCGAGCGCACCGCTCAGCATCGCCACACCGGGAAAATCGGGCTTCGACCGGGCTTGTGAGCCCTTCGAACGCTCGAGCACCCTCCGGCCGACGAGCCACGCCACCATGCCGACCGGCAAGTTCACGTAAAACGCCGATCGCCATCCCAACCATGTGATCAGAGAGGCGCCGAACGAAGGGCCGGTGGCAACGGCCAGTGCACCGATTCCTCCCCACATCGCGACCACCTGGGAGCGCCGCTCGGCAGGGAACGCCCCGAGGAGCAGACCCAACGATGAAGGGAGAAGGGCGGCGGCACCACACCCTTGGATCACCCGTCCGGCGACGAGTAGACCGACTGACGGGGCAATCCCGCACAGTGCCGATCCGAAGGTGAACACCGAAAGTCCGGCGAAGAAGACCCGCCTGCTCCCGAGCCGGTCGGCCGTCCGGCCGGCGACGACCAACAGGGACCCGAACACGATGCTGTAGCCGGTGATCACCCACGCGATGGCAGCCCGCGAGTCGTGAGAGAACGAGCGCTCAAGTGCCGGGAACGCCACGTTCACGATCGACAGGTCGAGAGACGCCATGAACGCCCCGAGTGCCGTGACGAAGAACACGACGTTGCGGCGGGACCTCGGCTCCCCGGTGGTGGGTGCCTGGTGGCCCGCAGAGCGTTGCATCATGGAACGCATCCTAGGAGATTGCGTTTTATGATGCAACCCACTAACCTGTCCTCATGGAGCGCAAGAGCTTTGCCGGGATGGACTGCTCGGTTGCGCAGTGCCTCGAGGTCGTCGGGGAGTGGTGGAGCATGCTCGTCGTGCGCGACGCATTCCTGGGGGTCACGAGGTTCGAGGACTTCCAGCGCAGGCTGGGGATCTCGCGCAACATCCTCCAGAATCGCCTCACGACTCTCGTGGACGCGGGAATTCTGCTCCGCGTTCCTTACTCGGAGCACCCTCCGCGCCATGACTACCGGCTCACAGACAAGGGCCGCGACCTGTGGCCCGTCATCACCGCGATGCGCCAATGGGGCGACCGCTATGCGGCACCTTCAGGGCCGCCTGTAGGGATCGTGCACAAGTCGTGCGGAGAGCTTGCAGAGCCGGTCCTGGTCTGCGGGTCATGCGGAGAGCGAGTGGCTGCTAGGGACTACACGGCCGTACCAGGGTCGGGCCGTACGGGTCCTGTCATGTTTCCGCGTCGGTCACACGAGCGGTCATGAGCAAACGACCAGAGTTGGATCTGACGAGGGTCAAAAGCGCGCAGGTCCGGTTCGATGCGGCCATGGCGCAGCTCGACGACGGCGAGATCCTCAGCCCCAGCCTGCTTCCCGGCTGGACGATCGGCCATGTGCTGACGCACGTGGCCCGCAACGCCGACAGTCACCGCCAGAGGGCGCAGGCGGCCGCGCGTGGGGTGGTCGTCGATCAGTACGAAGGCGGCTACGCCGGTCGGGCGGCGGCAATAGACCAGGGCGCACTCCGTCGAGCGGACGAGATCATCGCGGACGTGAAGACCAGCGCGCTCGCGCTCGAAGAGACCTGGCGCACCGTTCCGGATTCGGCGTGGGTCAACGTCACGCGTGACGTCGGCGGTCGTGAGCGCCCGCTTCACGCGTTGCCTGCGCGGCGTTGGCAGGAGCTCGAGGTGCATCTCGTCGATCTCGGAACCGGCCCGACATTTGCAGACTGGACGGACGATTTCGTCTTGGACCGATTGCCTGCGCTCAGGGCCGGCCTCAGCGCACGTCTGCCTGAGGGTGCCGTTGCTCCCGCCGAAGGTGTGCTCGAGCCCCGCGAGGAGCTCGCGTGGCTCACCGGACGATTGAGCCGTCCCGGGCTGCCGCTGCTGTCAGCATGGTCCTGAGGACCCGGATCGACATGGTCCTGAGGACCCGGATCGACATGGTCCTGAGGACCCGGATCGACTGAGGGGCGCCTGTTTTGGAACCGGAATCAGGCAGACCGTTCATGCCCGGTTACGGCATCTTGCCGGCCGGTGAAGGAACGGGCTCCTGCCGTGGGCGTGGGCGGCGGAGCGACCTGCACGTTCCCACGACTACTGGCTGTCCACCGTGCGCCCGGATTCGAGGCCGCACGCCAAGCCGGTTTGGGGCGTCTGGATGGAGGATTCCGTCTGGTTCAGCTCAGGCGGCATGTCGCGAAAAGCCAGGAATCTCGCGGCGAATCCCTGGGCCGTGATCACGACCGACGACCCGCTCGAACCGGTCGTCCTCGAGGGTCAGGCGTTGCTCGTGAGCCCGACCGATGAGTTCGGCTCCGTGCAGCGGTTCACCGCCGCCATGAACGCCAAGTACGGCACCGATTACCCGCTCGAGTTCTTCTTGGAAAACGCGTGTTTCCGTATCGCAGCGACCTGCGCCTACGGCCTCGCAGAGAGCGATTTCACCTGTTCGCCGACCAAGTGGACATTCAACTGATCTGACGGGGCCACACCAGGTTCGGCCTCAGTCACAAGGACCGGCGGCCACCGGCTCGAGGGCCTTAGCGAGCTCGGCCAGTTGCCGTCGTGAGAGCAGATCCACGAAGAAGCGCCTGATCTGCTCGACGTGATCCTGCGCCGCCGCGTCCAGACGGGCGCGGCCCTCGGGCAACAGGACGGCGTAACTCCCCCTCCTGTCATCGTTGCACCGGATCCGGTCTACCCATCCGATGGCGACGAGCCCGTCCAGGCGCCGCGTCAGCCCGCTCGGTGACAGGTTGAGTCGACCTGCGAGCTCGCACATTCGCATCCGGCCTGCACCTGCTTCCGACAGGTGGATGAGGACCTCGTAGTCGGGAAGCGAAATGCCCTGCGACTCCTGAAGAGAGGCGTCCAGCCTCGCCACGAGCTTGGAATGAGCGGTCATCAATCCCCGCCACGCGCTCATCTCGAGATCATCGAGCCACGGCGTACCACCCACACTGCAAGCGTACCTGCGGTCAGCGGCCGGATACGGTTTGTGTGATGACAGCGGCCCCCGGCATCGAAGTGATCGAGTCTGATCTCCGCGACGAGCACCAGCAGCTCGACGAGATTGTGGCTCCACTCAGTCATCTCCAATGGGACCAACAGACGCCGGCCGCGGGATGGGCCGTTCGAGACCAGATCAGCCATTTGGCGTTCTTCGACGATGCGGCCTCGCTCGCACTCGAAGATCCAGAAACATTCGCTCCGATGGCTCAGTCGGCGTATGAGCTACTTGCCGCGGGGGACGACCCGATGCTCGAGCATCTCGAGCTCGGACGCTCTATGTCGCCAGAGGATCTTCTCGTATGGTGGCGCCACGCGAGAACGAGGCTCCTGTCGGCAGCCGAAGTCACTGATCCGAATGCGCGCGTCCCGTGGTTCGGTCCGCCCATGGGAGTGCGCTCTTTTCTTTCGGCTCGCGTGATGGAGACGTGGGCGCACGGGCAGGACATAGCCGACACGTTCGGCATCGAGCGTCAGGAGACAGACCGGCTACGGCATGTCGCGCATCTCGGCGTGGGAGCGCGGGCTTTCAGCTACGCGTTGCGCTCCAAGGAAGTTCCCGAAGAGCCTGTGCGCATCGAGCTCGAGGCGCCGAAGGGCGGCGTCTGGGAGTGGGGGGAGGCCCGAGCAGCGAGCTTGGTCACCGGACCTGCGCTCGACTTCTGCTTGGTCGTGACAAGACGCCGACGTCCTTCTGCCACTCGTCTCGTGATAGTCGGTGAAGCAGCAGCCGAGTGGATGGACATCGCCCAGGCCTTCGCGGGACCGCCAGGTCCGGAGCGACCTGTCACCTAAGAACTCTGCTTGACCGCGTCGTCGTCCTTTGCGGTGTCTGCGCCGTCGCAGGTGTCCGGATCCGGCTCTCCCGCAACGATGTCCTTAGACACGTCAGTCGGCTCGCCGGCTCCGACCGCCGCCGTGGTCGCACGCTGCTGGCGTCGCCATAGAACAGTCATCAGCACGACACCGCCGGCGCACAGGGCCAGCCCTGCTGCTTGGACCAAGAAGGCTCCGACGTGGCTCGTGTCACTCAACCAGAGGTGTTCCTCCGCGAATCGCGAGAGACCCCATAGGGCCATTGTCGCCGAGAGTATGAAACCGTTGGGTCTTTGTGCGACCCGCCTTTCGATGAGGATCAGGATTCCGAAGATCACGAAGGACTCGATCGACTGGAAGATGGGAACCGGAAGTCGTTTTCCCACCTCCCCTGCGTAGTACATGCCGAACCACTGGTTCGTGGGGTGGCCGCCTCCGGCGATCATCAGCTGAGGCCCGAGCAGACGACCTACGCCCCACGCTGCCATGAGCACCGGCGACACGATGTCGAGAGCTTTCACCGTCGGAAGCGACGGGCACCTTCTGCGGGCGAGGATCAGACCGGTCGGCACCCCGCCGATGAGGCCGCCGAATGACGACAGCCCCCCGTTCCACACCGCTAGCACCTGTCCCGGGTCGCTCGTGTAATACGACAGGTTGGCGAGCACGTGGACGGCTCTAGCTCCCACGATCGCGGCGACGATGATCCAGACGAACGCGCCGCCGAGCCACTGCCAGGGGTAACCGAACTTGCGGAGTCTCCGCTCGAAGTACCGGAATGCGAACCAGAACGTGATCGCGAGCCCGATCCCGTACGTGTGGATCTTCAGCTTCCAGATGTTGAACGAGATAGGGATGGGCTTCACGGGTCAGATTGTCCCCCGGCGCGGGAGCGGAACCCTGAGCGTAGCTGGAGAGCCGGTCCGTCGGGGACCGGCGGAGGTCGTTCGGGACCGGGTAGCGTCGGGCGGCTCAAGCGGTGCTCGCCCGGGACCAAGCGAGACGTCGGCGTCGGGCGAGGCGACAAGGAGGCAACCTCAGGTGCAGACGCTCGAGAACAAGGTCGCGCTGGTCACCGGCGGGGCGTCTGGGATCGGGCTCGCCACGGTGCGCCGCCTCACAGGCCTCGGTGCGAAAGTGGCGGTCGTCGACATCGACGAAGATGGCGCCCGCGGTGCGGCCGCCGAAGTCGGTGGCCTGGCGGTCGTTGCCGACGTGAGTCGCTCGGAGGAATGGCCACGCATCGTCTCGACCGTCCGCTCCGAGCTCGGTGGTCTGGATGCGGCCCACCTGAATGCGGGTGTGACCACCGGAGTTGCGGACATAACCGAGCTGACCGACGAGCAGTACCGACGCATCGTCGGTGTGAACCAGGACGCGGTGGTGTTCGGCGTGCGCGAGGTCGTTCCCGAGCTGCGCAGCCGCGGTGGTGGTGCGATCGTGGCGACAGCATCTCTGGCCGGGATCGTGGCCTTCCCGCTCGATGCCGCGTACACCCTCACCAAGCACGCGGTCGTCGGTCTGGTCAGATCGCTCGGTCGGGCATTCGCCGACGACGACATCACGATCAACGCAGTGTGTCCGGGTCTCGTCGACACCCCGTTGCTTTCAGGTCCGATCCGCGACGCGCTGGTTGATTCGGGATTCCCTCTGATCGACGCAGACTCGGTGGCGGAAGCTGTCGTCGGTTGCATGCTCGGCGAGGCAACGGGGCAGGCCGTAGTCGTCCAGGCCGGTCGTGAACCAACGGCCTACCGGTTCGCCCGACCGCCCGGACCCACGCGAGCCCGGATCGATCGGGCGCCTGCCACCTGAGTGGATTGCAGATCCCGGGGTGCCCGGATCGAGAGAGAACGAGGGCGGCTGAACCTGCGAGCCCATTCTCAGACTCGTTGGCGTCACAACCGCGAAGATCAGGGTCTGCCGGCTCCGGCGAGGTTCGAGTACCAGATCGGCGTGATCATCACGTCCGTGCCGGTCTCTTCCGCCTGGATCATCTCTCCCGGACCGACGTACATGGTCACGTGCCCGACGTATCCGGGACTGTCGTAGTAGAAGAGCAGATCGCCGGGCTGGAGATCCGAAATAGGTACGGGTGTCGTGACCGCCATCTGATCGGCAGCCGAGTGCGGAAGCGATACGCCCGCCTGCCCCCATGACCACATCGTGAGTCCCGAGCAGTCGAAGCCGACTCCGGGAGTTGCGCCGCCCCATACATACGGCACGCCGATCTGAGACTCGGCCGCCTGGACCGCCGCCTCCCCGGCTGATCCGGCTGACGGTGGTGGCGAAGACGATGTCGTGGTCGTGGGCGGTGACAGTGAGGGTTGCTGAGCCGCAGCAGCAGCTGCGGCGGCCTGCGCAGCAGCTGCTGCTGCGGCTGCTGCCTGCTGTTCGGCGAGCTGTTGCGCCTCGCGCTCCCTTTGCACCTGAGCCTCGAACGCGGCCTCTTCCGCCTTCTGCTCCGCAACCTGCTGCTCGTGGACGAGCGTGGCTATGCGGCCGCGAACCTGCGAGAGGGTCTCCGTCAGTTGCTGTTCGACTTGCTGTGCCTGCTCGCGCTCCGAGTTGAGAAGAGCAATGGTGGAGCGCTGCTCCGACTCCGCTGTGTCAAGCTGATTGCGTTGCACTTCGAGATTCTGCTGATCGACGTGCAGCTGGTCGATCAGTGAGGAGATGTCGCCTCCCGCGAGATTCTGGTACTCCTGAGCGTCGCTCTGCGATGTTCCGGAACCCGAGAAGAGCTCCGCGATACCGCTCTGCGACCCGCCGCTCATGTACTCGTCGAGCGCCTCGTTGCGAAGGGTGACCATGTCGCCCTGGACCGCGTTGTCGGAGCGCGAGACGGATGCCTTGTTCGTCGATATCCAGCGCGTCGATCTGTTGCAATTTGATCTGAGCCTGGTCGTACGACTCGTTCAGCTCAGAGATCTTGTTGTTCTCCTGCTGAATCTCGCGCGACGAGTTCTGCGGCGTAGGCCTTTTCGCTCGAGATCGAGTCAGCCGAAACGGTGCGCGAAAAAGAGAAGATCGCGGTAGCGATCACTGTGACGCCGACCAAGCCGAGGGCAGTGCCCTTGAGCACCAATCGTGCTCCTTTGCTCGGCCACGCGGTCGAGGTAGGGCGCTCGACGTGAGTCACGACCGCAAGTTTCTAGCAACTCTGCGCGCGCGCTGCAAGCATCGGCGTTTCGGGGAACCAGCCATTTGAGGTCTCGATGCAACAGTTGCGAAGCGCGATTTCGTGCGTGTATGGCGCTTTTTGCCCGTATTGCAGAGAGTTCGTCGAAGGCGAGTCGCGCAAATCGATCGTTGATAAATCATTCGTGAATTGCCATGACCGCTCGCAGTGTACTCGCATCGAACACGTGTGCGATAGTTCGAATGAAATTGTTTCAGTCGTGTCACGATTCCTCTGCATTGGGCGAGCGATCACGGCACACAAAGCAAATCGCGTTCGTACGTTCGCGCGCTGCGTGCGAGGCACGCTGAAAAGAGTGTCCAAAGCATCAAAACAGGCCCTCGACAGGTCCATAGGCCCGATTGGACCTATGTTCGCATTTCGTGCACCCAATCGAGATGCTCAGGGCGGTGGCGCGGTCCCGTCGGGGCCCTCCGGGCGAGCTGGCCGCAGAGGCGGCATGGGGCCTTGCCGCCCTGGCAGAAGAGGAGCCTGCGGCGGTCCTGCCGGCATGCAGAAGGCTGCTGGAGCGCCAGCCGGCCTGCGGGCCGCTGTGGTGGCTCTCGGCCAGGGTTCTCGTAGCGGGCGACCCTGCAGGGGAGGCCGAGCGCTGCGCATCTCTTCTCATCGACGATCCAACCCCGGATGTCGTGCGTTCATCGCTTCGGACCGACCCGGATAGCCACTCTCTCCGGGTGGTCAGGCAGGGAGGCGTCGGCGACGCCGCCGGCGCCGATGTCGTCATCATTGAGGTTGATGCTCTTTCGATGGATGCCATGCTTGTTTCGTCCGCCCGCAGGGGACTGCTTCAGGCGGCGATGGCATCGGAGACTCCCGTTTGGGTCGAGTCAGGGGTCGGGAGATTGTTGCCGCCGAAGCTTTGGAGCGCGCTCGTCGGGCGGGTGACCGAACCGGGGGAACCGGGAGAAGCGGGGGGACCTGGGGGACCGGGGGGACCGAGGGGACGGATCCGCCACGAGCTCGGGTACTTCCTCGAGTCGACCGACTGCGCGGAGCTGATACTCGGACCGAGTGGCACGACCAGGACAGTCGAGCTTGGTCGCGATGTGGCAGCCGTGGACTGTCCCGAGCCTCCGGAGTTGACTGCCCCCTGGTGACGCAGCCGGGCGTGGCAGCCCGGCCTTCACGCCCCAAGTTGTATACGGGACAGTGTATTAATCACCGATTTTTTGTCGAGAGATTCGTACCCCCCCGAGCGCACCGACCTTTGGTTTGTTTTTTCGGAATTATGATACAGCGATGTATACTTATCACCGATTTCTTAACGGCGGGTCCACATAGGTCCACGTAGGTCCACGTAGGTCCACGTAGGTCCACGTAGGTCCACGTAGGTCTCCGGCACGTCCATCCGCGCTCCGAAGTAGCGTCGTCCCGCATGGGTGAGTTGATCGATTTTCCTTCGAACGGCGAGAGCGCGAGCGGCTATCTGGCGATCCCCGGGGACGGTTCGGGCCCCGGTGTGCTCGTGATCCAGGAGTGGTGGGGCCTCGTGCCGCACATCACCGAGGTCGCCGACCGCTTCGCCGCAGAGGGCTTCGTCTCCCTCGCTCCTGATCTATACGGCGGGAAGAAGACGACAGAGCCCGACGAGGCCGGCAAGGAGATGATGGCCCTTCAGATCCCCAAGGCGACGCGGGACATGAGCGGCGCGATCGACGAACTGCTCAGGCGCTCTTCGGGGGACAAGGTCGGCGTGGTCGGGTTCTGTATGGGCGGGGGGCTCGCACTTGTCGTCGCATGCGCGCGACCCGACGCCGTGGCGGCCTGCGTCCCGTTCTACGGGCTCATCCCCTGGCCCGATGCGGCCCCCGATTTCTCGGCCATGTCAGCGGAAGTTCTCGGCCACTACGCCGGGAAAGACGAGTACTTCACACCGGAGGCGGCACACGCGCTCGAGAGTCAATTGAAGGATCTCGGTAAGGACGTCCAGATCTACATATACGACGGCGCGGACCACGCGTTCTTCAACGACACGCGACCTGAGGTCTACGACGAAGCGGCGGCGCAGACCGCCTGGACCCGTACCATCGCCTTCCTGCGCGACCAACTCCGCTCAACCTCAACTTGAGGTTGAGCGGAACCTTGAGTGAGCGAGTGAGCGAGTGAGCGAGTGAGCGAGTGAGTGAGTGAGTCGTGGGTTCCGCTGACATCCGGGGAGCGGTCGGTGACTACATCGAGCTCGGACTGGCGCTCGGGCGTCACATAGACGGGCTGGTCGACGCCTACTACGGCCCACCGGAGATAGCCGCACGCATATCCGCTGAGCCCGTCAGGTCCCCGGGGCAGCTCGTCTCGGAGGCACGCGGCCTACTCGCGGCGATCGACGCAGGAGCGGCTCTCGACGAGTCCGAAGGTGACCGCGGTGAAGAGGGGCGGCGCCGGTGGCTCCGTGCCCAGGTTGTGGGTCTTCTTACGACCGCGAGACGCCTTTCGGGCGACGAGATCTCATACGCGGACGAGGTCGAGTCCTGTTACGGGGTCCGCCCCCGTCCCGTCGAATGGGACGTGGTAGCGGAGGCCCACAAGCGGCTCGAGGCAGCTGTGCCAGGAACCGGAAGCGGCCCTCTCGCCGACAGGTTCACCGCCTGGCGAGAGGCGCACGCCGTCGAACCCGACAAGCTCCTGGGCGCCATCGGGGTGCTGGCCGAGGACCTGAGGGAGCGCACCGAGCGCTTGTTCGGGCTTCCCGACGGTGAGACCTGCGATTTCGAGCTCGTGACGGACAAGCCGTGGTCCGGCTTCAACACCTACCTGGGCGGTCTCAGGTCGAGGGTCGACATCAACACCGATCTGCCGGTGCTCTCGCTCTCGTTGCCGCACCTGGTCGCTCACGAGGCATATCCCGGACATCACACGGAGCACACGGCGAAAGAGGTCGGGCTCGTGCGTCGCCGCCACCGGCTCGAAGAGACGATCTTCCTGGTCGGCACCCCGCAGTGCCTACTCGCAGAGGGTCTCGCCGACCTCGGGCTCAGGGTGGTGATGGGCCCTCGCCACGAGCCGGCAGTAGCGGAGCACTTCGCCCCTCTCGGTATCCGCTACGACGCCGACGCCGCCCACGAGATAGCCGAGGCGTCGGTGGTTCTGCAGGCGGTGCGCGCGACGGCGGCATGGCGACTTCACGAAGAGGGCGCCGATCCTGAGACGGTCGTCTCCGAGCTCGAACGCTGGGCACTGCTTCCGAGGGCAAGAGCGGCGAAGTCCGTCGAATTCCTTCTCCATCCGACGTGGCGGGCGTACGTCACCTGCTACGTCGAGGGATACGAGCTCTGCCGCAGATTCGTGGACGACGACCCCACCCGCTTCGCGCGCCTGCTCAACGAACAGCTCGTGCCAGGTGACCTGGCCGCGGCCCAGGCGTAGCAACTGCGGTAGCGACAGTACGATCCCTCCCATGTCAGAACGCAGCCGTAACCTTCCTCGCCGGTCTTGCTTCTCCACCCCGGGGTCCAACGAGAAGTTCCTGGCGAAGGCGCCGACGGTGCCGGCCGACATGTCGTTCCTCGACCTCGAGGACTCGGTTGCGCCCTTGGAGAAAGTGGCGGCGAGGGCCAAGGTCGTAGAGGCGATCCGCAAGCAGGAATGGGACGAGCGCGTTCTGTGCGTGCGTGTGAACGCATGGGACACCGAGTGGACCGTCGGTGACGTGCTCGAGGTCGTGTCCGGCTCAGGGGAGCGTCTCGACGAGGTGATGCTTCCGAAGGTGCAGCGCGCGGCGGAGGTTGTCGCACTTGATCTGCTGCTCACTCAAGTCGAGAAGTCGAACGGCCTGCCGGTGGGTCACATAGGAATAGAGGCTCAGATAGAGACCGTACGGGGACTCATCAACGTCGAGGAGATATGCGCGGCGTCCTACCGGTTGGAGACCATCATCTTCGGTCCCGCCGATTTTGCGGCATCGATGGAGATGCCGGTGCTGACGGGCGGAGTGCAGATACCGGAGTACCCGGGCGATCATTTTCACTACGTCTTCTCGAAGATATTGATGGCAGGGCGGGCGAACGGCCTGCAGGTCATCGACGGCCCGTTCCTGAAGGTGCGCGAGCTCGACGCGCTGCGCGACTTCGCGCAGCGCACGCGGGTGCTCGGCTACGACGGCAAATGGGCCCTCACGCCGGACCAGGTCACTGTGTTGAACGAGGTGTACTCGCCGACGCAGGAGCAGTTCGACCTGGCGTGGGACATCCTCGACACCTACCAGAGAGCGACCGAGGACGAGCGCAAGGGCGCCGTCATGTTCGGAGACGAGATGATCGACGAGGCGAGCCGCAAGATGGCGAACAAATTCGTCGCGCGTGGCGAGCGCGCAGGCCTCACGCGCTCAGCCGGCTGAAGCGGCAGAGCCAGCAGAGCCAGTAGAGCCAGCAGAGCCGGAGGGCCCTGCGCCGTCGCGCGCCTGTTCCACCAGTCGCCTGGCGATGACCTTGAGAGCGAGCGTCTCGTCGGCTCCTTCGAATATCGACAGCACCCGCGCGTCCACGAAGAAGCGGCTCACGGCGTATTCCTCGGCATAGCCCATTCCGCCGTGTATCTGCATCGCCTCGCGCGTCACCCACTCCGCCGCGCGGCACACGTAGGCCTTCACCATCGAGGCTTCGAGAGACCCCGCGTCGTTGGCCATCAGGCGCGCCACCTCGAAGGAGAATTGTCTCGTCGCCTGGATGAGGAAGGCCATGCGCGCGAGCTTCACCTTGGTCAGCTGGTATTCGGCGATCGGAGCGCCGAATACCTTGCGCTCGGCGGCATAGTCGCGGGCGGCTTCGTACGCGGCCTGCATCACGCCGAGAGCGCGAGCGGCGGTCTGCAGGCGCCCGTTCTCGAAACCGCGCATCTGGAGATAGAAGCCGCGGCCCTCGCCCTCTTCTCCGCCGATCAGCGCGTCCGAAGGCACGAACCAGTTCTCGAGTGCTAGCTCGTACGAGTGCATCCCCCGGTAGCCGAGAGTGTCGATCGGGCGTCCCTCCATGCGGCCGGGAGGGCGGTCGCCGTCCGGCTCCTGCGTGAGAGTGAAGCCCTTGCCGTCGGCGCGCTGCTTCGGGACGGCGAACAGGGAGAGCCCGCGGTGCGACTTGGACCTGTCGGGGTCCGTCCTTGCAAGCAGCATCAGCACTTCCGCGCGCGGCGAACGTGCACCAGGTCTTGACGCCGTTTATCAACCAGCCGCCCTCAGTCCTCGTCGCGGACGTCACCACGCTCGCCACGTCCGAACCGAAGTCGGGCTCTGTGACCGCGACCGCGGCCATCACATCGCCTGAGGCGAGCTTCGGCAGCCATTCGCGCTTTTGAGCTTCGGTTCCGCCGTGCACCAAGGCCCGGCAGAGGATCTCGGGACGCGTGATCAGCGAGCCGCCGATCCCGAGCGAGCCCCACGACAGCTCCTCTGTCGCGATCACCATCCCCAGGTAATCGCTCTCCGAACCGGTCGCGTAGCCGCCGTACGCCTCGGGTACCGACAGCCCGAAGCCTCCGAGCTCGCCGAGGCCCGCGATTATCTCTTCGGGAATGTCGCCGTTGGTGCGGTGGACGTGCTCGGCATTCGGCCGGACGCGCTCGACCGAGAACCGCCTGAAGGTCTCGCGCACGAGATCGAAATCGGGATCGAGCATTCGCCTTCCCTCGTGGCCGGCGAGCGCTGCCAATGTCGCAGGCGCGCGCCAGGTTGCGACGAAGTCGGCGACGGGCATCATCCAGTCGGGGGCCGTACCCCACTCGAGCTCGCGCCCGAAGGTGCGAGCCGCGAGCTCGGCCATCATGTCCGCCGAGAACGCGCACGCGATGCAAGCTTCCGTCCCGCCGGACTCCCCATAGGCGATCGCTGCCTCGGCTGTCCTGACGGCGGCTGCGGCGTGTGCCATGTCGTAGGCGACGACCTGTTCCTCGTCTATATCCCCGAGCCGGCGTGCGGCGGCGTCGACCACCGACTTCGCCAGGTCTACGGCCTTTCTTGCTGCAGCCAGGTCGGGTTCTGGGCAGCCAGCGGGTATGCCGGGATCGGAGTCAGCCATGAGGCCGCTCACGATATCGGCAGCGGGCCGCGGGCTAACCCCCGGCGCCGGCGCCGGCGCCCGCGCCCTCGGCGCCCCCTAAGCCTTCGTCACCCCCGGGGACCCTCGCCACGACGGTGACGAGGGGAGGCAGGACGACCGAGTCGTCGCCAGGGTCGCAACCCGTGAGCGACTCGAGGTAGTCCGCCACCGGGCCTGGCCCAGCGCCCGCCGGCGCCTCGGCCCAGGCGTCGTCGACGACCAGTCCCATCCGCTTGACCAGTGCAGGTAGGAGCGCCCCCACGTCGGGATGCCGTGCCCCGGGCATCGACAGCGGCAAGCCGTCGATCCGTCCTGCGGAGGTGATCGGTTCCTGTGCCACCAGGAAGCCACCGGGGCGCACCGCGCGGCGCATGCGCTCCAGCACCGCGGACGGCTCGTACACGTGCATGAGCAAGAAGCGGCAGAACGCCAGGTCGACAGCTTCCGGCAGCAGCAGGTCCTCACCGGCCTGGGTGATCGCGATCACCTGTGAGTGCTCTGCCGCGGCGGCCGCGACGACGTCTCTGGCCCTCGGGTCGCTGTCGACTGCGTACACCCTTCCGGTCCTGCCGACGATCTCGGCGAGGGCGACAGCGACGTCACCTCCCCCTGCACCCACATCGGCGCACTTCCAACCCTCACCGATCCCGAGACGTTCGAGCGCGACGGCGAGCGGCCGTCGGTAGACGTCGTCTCTCAGGGTGCGAAGGACCGACGCGCTCTGCGGGGGATACTGCCCGGCCACACCGTGAACCTACAGGTCGGCGACGGCTCGGCCGTTTCGGCGTGTTGAGGCGTGATGAAGTCGTGATGAGGGCGTGGTGAGGTCGCATAGGACCGTTAGCGCGACGGCTCTCGAGCCGGAAGAATGAAACCCCGTGGTGGCGCGGATCAAGCCTGCTCACGTGGTCCTGCTCGGCCTGTCGTTGCTGGCGGTGATGGCCGGTTGTAGCGCTGCAACGGTGAGGCAGGAAGTGAGGCAGGAAGGCGTGCGCCTATCCAAGCCATCCGAGATACCGACCACAGGCCTGCCCCAGCCACTTTCGACACTGGCAACGCCCGTGATCCCGAAGACGACCGCCTTGCCTCAGCCGAACATACCGATCAATCCGAACCCATCCACGGAGCTCCAGATACTCGTACAGCCCGTCTTGGAGGCAGCATCGGCGTTTTGGCACAGTCGATCTCTCTCAGACTTCGAGTCGAACGCCTCTCCTTATGCCGGCTCTCTCGACCAATTGAACCGGGCGCTCGGCGAGTATGTCTGGGCGAACACACCGGACTTCTGGGTGCAGGCGCTCCAAACGAGCATTCCTCCAGACGTGAAGATCCTGGTCGAGATAGCGACCGGAGACATCATGTCCAGTACCGCCAACAGGCTCAGCTCCGACGATGCAAGCGTCGAAGCAGACATCTCGCTGCTCATGCAGGCGCTCGGATTGCCGGCGTGGAATCCCTTCACAAAAGAGACGTTTCCGACTGGCCGAGAAACCGCTTAGCACTGGCGGCCCGCCCCTCGCACGTGTTCTCAGGCGTCGGTGCCGCCGCTCGCTGTGGGACGTGGCTCCCGGCGCCTATGCAGGGTCTAACAAGGTCTTCCCGGTGCACGGCGGTAGGGTTCGCCGGGTGAAAGTGACGATGCTTCTGTGTGACTCGGCTCAGGTGGCCGGCGAGAAGCTCTACATATTGGGCGGCGGCTGGTCGATCGTCGGCCCCGATCCCTCACCTTCTGCGATCGCGATGAAATTCGACGTGGCGTGGCACGAGACCGACGTGCCCCACCACTGGGAGCTCCACCTCGAGGATGCCGACGGCAGGCCCGTCATGGTCGACACGCCCGAGGGCTCGCACCCCCTCGAGGGTCGCGGCGACTTCCAGGTGGCCCGCCCCGCGATGGCGCCAGAAGGCACCTCGGCGGATGTCGCGATGGCGATCAACCTGATGCCGCTGCAGCTCGCACCCGGGAGCCGCTTCATATGGCGGCTCACCATCGACGGCGAGTCCCACGAGGACTGGGCGCTGTCGTTCACCGTGCGGCCGAGGCCCGAGGACTGAGCCCGCAACGAGGGGACTCCGAGACCGTGCCGGCCTCTGCGGGCGAACTGCATGAGCGCAGCGGCTGGCGACGCCTTGCCGTCCGGGCGGCGGGAGCACTGCTCGCGGTCGGTTGTGCGGTGTTGCTCGTCGTGAGAGCCGGGAACGGAGTGCACGACACCGACTCACTCAGCTCGACTGCGAGCATCGAGCAGTCGGCTGCACAGAACGCCTACTACAACTGCCTGAGCTCCGAGGCGCAGAAGCTCGTCCCTCCGGGAGCGACCGTCGCGATCTCGACGGGCTCTCAGTCCGCGGACAGCGTCGTCACTTTTCAGCGCGATCGTCGGCTGGGCTCACATCGCGTCCGATCCACAGCACGCGACCGTCGTGCTCGGCCTCGTTGCGGGTCGCGGCCCCGGCTCGTGCGACGGCTCGGTGGTGGTCGCGACCTCCGGCGTCACGTGATGAGCGTCGCCCCGTGAGCACGAGCACGTGACGACGACATGGGCCGTCGTGGTGACGATGGCGGTTCTGACAGCTTCGGGAGCCTTCCCCGTCCGCATGCTCGCCGGTTGGCGCCCCGTGACTCCGTTCCTCGCTCCCATCGGGGGCGCGGTCCTCGCCGGTGTCGCGGGAGCTCTGACAGTGCTCGTCGACGGGACCGAGGTCGGCTGGTTCGTCCCTCTCGCCATAGCTGTCAACGCAGCGGCGAGCGCGTCGTGGTTGGCGAGGCGCGAGTCTCGGAGATCGAGGACCGAGGCGCGCCCGAGTCGGTGGCTCTGGGGCGCCGGTGTTGCCGGAGTCCTGGCCGTCGCAGGAGCATCTGCATGGTCACTCCGAAGTCTCGTGAGCGTCGACATCGGATCACAGGCGCGAAGCATCTGGCTCGCTCACGCGACATGGATCGCGAACGGCCACGCCGCCGCGCTCTCCGCTCTAACGAATTCCGGCCTGGCCGTCTCGCATTCGAGCTATCCACCCCTCGGCGGATCCGCAGTCGCTCTCGGTTGGGTCGTCACCGGATTGTCGAGCGACAGGGTCGGGGAGATGGTGCTCGCGATCCTGACGGGATGCGCGGTAGCTGCGGGCGGGGCGACGATCCTCGAAGTCGGGATGATCGCCTCAGCCAGGTCGGGAGCTGCGCGGCGAGGCTCGCAGTCGCGTCGCGGATGTCGGTGATCGCGGTCTCGGCGGCGGCGGGAGCGGCCTGGGTTCTCGGCGCTTACGGGATCGCCGGGGCGGGAGCCACCAACGGCTCGGTCGATCTGCTCTGGTCGGCGGCGGCCGTCGGCGCCGCGGGCATGGGGCTGGTGCTCCCCCTCGGAGGTGAGCATGCCCGTGCTGCCGCGGTGCTTGCGGTTGCAGCGGGCCTCACCAAGTACGAAGGGATCGTCGCGGCCGTCATCTTCTTCGTCCTGGTCGCTGCGCGCTGGCTGGCGTTCGCCCGACCGAGGTCTTCGTTGTCGGGCGGCGCGCCCTCACGTCGGCGGGGGATCATCGCTGCGACCTCGTGCGCGTTCGGCGTCGCCGGGGTGATCGCGTGGCCCGTCGGAGCCGCCCTGCGCCATGCGACCGAGGACGACTACCTGACCGGCCAGAGAGTGGGCTCGTTCCTGAGCCGAGCCGGATCGACCTGGGACGCGATGACCGCACAGCTGCACCTCGCCGGACTCGCACTTCTGATCGGGATCGCAGCCGCGCTCGTCCTGTCGGCCACGCGAAGGCAGATGGGCTTCGGGTCAGACGCGTGGATCTGGGCCCTCGGGACCGCGGAGGTCGTCGCGATTGCAGGCGCCTACGTGGTCGGGACCAACCAGGCAAGATCCTGGCTCGTGGCCTCGGTAGACCGCACGACTTTGTTCGCCAACTGCCTTGGCCTGGCGCTCGTTGGTTGGTGGTTGGTCATGGGCATCGCGATCGCCACAGGACCCCCCGGGTCGGCAGATACCTCCGCAAGGCCTTCTCGCGCTGGTGACCGACCCTCGCCTGCCGACAGCGACGGTGTGGACGCGGGCGTCCCCGCCGTACTACACCCGGGTCCATGACGATCTACGAGCGGCCGTTCGGCCGGTGCCTCGAGGAATTCAGCGTCGGTGACGTGTACCGCCACTGGCCGGGCAAGACGATCACCGAAGCGGACGACCACCTCTTCTGCATGGTCACGATGAACCATCATCCCCTTCATTCCGACGCGTGGTTCGCGGAGCACGAGACCGTCCACGGCCGCAACGTCGTGGTGGGCAACCTCGTCTACTCGCTCGCCTTAGGGATGAGCGTGGCCGACGTGAGCGGTTCGGCGATCGCGAACCTCGAGGTGGAGTCGCTCGTGCACCGCAAGCCGACCTTTCACGGCGACACCATCTACGCGGAGACGCGGGTGTTGAGGGTGACCCCGTCGAGCTCCAAGCCGGACCGCGGCATCGTGAACGTCGAGACGAAGGCCTTCAACCAGCGTGGCGAGGAGGTCTGCTACTTCCGAAGGAGCGTCATGGTGTGGAAACGCGACGCTCTGCCCGCCCGCAAGAGGCCTTACTCCGCGGACGAGGTCTGGACCTGAGGCCTCTGCTGCCTAACGACGGGGTCGCCTCACGACGAGATGAACCGCAGCAGCTTCGGGTGAACCTCCTCGGGTCGCTCGAGGTGGAGGAAATGGCCGGCGCCCGGCACCACGACGGTCTCGGATCCCTCGGGGAGCAGAGCGGTCAACCCGTCTACGACCTCCACGCCGATGCACCCGTCGTCTGCTCCGTGGAAGTAGAGAGTCGGCTGGGTCGGGATCCCTTGTGTGGCCTGCTGGCCCTCCTCGTAGACCGGCAGATGGGTGGAGGGATCGAACATGGCCCTGTAGTAGGCGATCGCCGCGCTCAGACGTTCCGGAGCACCGATGGACTCCCTCACCCTGGCCATGTCCCATGACGAGTCGTACCCAGGAGACCAGTCCGCCCACAACCTCGAGATGAACCCACAGTCGTCTGCGCCCACGGCCGCCTCGGCGAGGGGCGACTGGAAGAAGAAGACGTAGAAGCTGCGCTTCACCTGGTCGTACGAGAAGAACGTCGATGCGAGGGCTGCCACCGGAGGCGCGGCGATCCCCACCACTTTGACGAAGCGCCCGGGTCTCATGCGAGCTGCCCCGTAGGCCGCGAACGCTCCCCAGTCGTGGCCTACGAGGATCGAAGGTGCCGGTGAGCCGAGGAGCTCGTCTAGAGCGCAGGCATCTGCTGCGAGAGCCCCGGTCTGGTACGAGCCGTCAGATGCGAGCCCGCTGGGCGCATACCCGCGCAGGAAAGGGGCTACAGCGTGGAAACCCGAGGCACCTAGCGCCGGAAGCAGGTGCCTCCAGGTCCAGGCCGAGTCGGGGAAGCCGTGCAGGCAGATGACGAGCCGGCCGTCCTCAGGGCCGCACTCGAACAGCGAGAAATCGACCTCGCCGGCCTTCACACTTCTCTGCCGTACTTCAGGGGTATGGATTTTCACGGACGCAGGGTAGTGTCGTGCCCCGTTCCCGTCACGGAGGGGGAGTCCGCTGCGAGTCAGGTTCTTCGGGGTCAGAGGGTCGTGTCCTTGCTCGAGCGATGCACACCAGCGCTACGGCGGAAACACGCCCTGCGTGATCGTCGAGGTCGGTTCTGATCCGCCGATCATCCTCGACCTGGGATCGGGCCTGCGTCCGCTCGGGCTCGAGCTCGACGGCTCGGGAGAATGCGACGACGGCGTGGAGCTCGTCGCGTTCCTGAGCCATCTGCACTGGGACCACATAATCGGCCTGCCGTTCTTCACGACGGCGCATCATCCGGGGACCACGCTCGACGTGTACGGACCACCCCAGGTGGACGGCTCGCTGCACGACCTGTTCGACAGGGTCCTCCACCCGCCTTTCTTCCCGATCAACGTCCGCGAGCTGAACGGCCGTGTCCGCTTCAACGAGGCGCTCGAAGACACGCTTACCGTCGGCCGGGCGAAGGTCACGGTGCGAAAGGTGCCCCACGTCGGGACGACTCTCGGCTTCAGGATCGAGGCGGACGGTGCATCGGTGGCGTTCGTGAGCGATCACCAGCAACCTGAGGACCCGTCGCAGATCGCCCGCGGGGTGCTCGAGCTGTGCGACGGGGCAGACCTCGTCATCCACGACTCGCAGTACACCGAGGAGGAATTCGTAAAGAAAGCCCTCTGGGGTCACTCCACGATCGCATATGCCGTCCACGTGGCGGCAGAGGCGGGCGCACGGGCGCTCGCCCTCTTCCATCACGACCCACTTCACGTCGACGACGACATCGACAGGCTTCTCGGCGAAGCTCGTGCGCTCGACGAGGCGGCCGGGCTCGAAAGAGTGCTGGCCGCAAGCGAAGGCCTCAGCCTCGAGGTCGGCAAGTCGGCCCGTGCCTCCGATGCGCTTTACCCGTACTGCTCTCGGGCCTCGGGGCGCCAGCAGCGTCTCGGGGCACGAGGCGGCAGGCGGGCGAGCGGTGCCGAGCTCGCAGGCGGCCTCGCAGGCGGCCTCGCAGGCGGCATCGAGTTGGCCGGCGGCATGGAGTTGGCCAACGGCGCGGTCAACGGGAGCGGAGAGCTGCTCGGGTCGGAGGTTCCCGGATCCATCCAGGCCACGGGCCCGCAGCCCGGACAGAAGGGCACACGGGCCCGGGGTCCTTCGTGAACGGTGGAGAAGCGCCCGCTGTAGCGGGACTGTCTTCATCTCGGTTCAGGGAGGTGCTCGGACATTTCGCGAGCGGCCTCACCGTGGTCACCGCCGTCGATGCCGATGGTCCGGTCGGGTTCACCTGCCAGGCGTTCATGTCACTTTCGCTCGAACCGCCGCTGATCGCGATCGCACCCGGGAAGTCCTCGACCAGCTGGCCGCGCATCGCTCCCGGAGGCACATTCTGCGCGAACGTCATGTCGGAAGATCAAGAGGCGCTCTGTCGCGACTTCGCGATCTCGGGAACCGAGAAGTCCGACAAGTTCAGCGGCGTCGGCTGGACACCGGGCCCTGCGGGAGCCCCGATTCTCGAAGGCGCCCTTGCGTGGGTCGCCTGCCGGATCGTGCAGTCACACGACGCCGGTGACCACGAGCTCGTGGTCGGCGAGGTCACCGACCTGTCGGTGGACCACAATGGCCGCCCTCTCATCTTCTACCGGGGCGGCTTCGGCCGCTTCGAGCCCTGAGCCGGAGACCCGACACATGCCGAACGTCGAACCGTCGTCTTTGATCGCTGACATCGTGGTCGTCACCCCCGACGCCCACGGCGACGACCGCGGCCGTTTCGTGGAGACCTACAGGCGTTCGTGGTTCACCCTCGGCCGCGAGATGGTCCAGGCGAACCGCTCGGACAAGCAGCAGGGCGCCGTCGTCGGGCTGCACTATCACCTCCACCAGGCCGACTACTGGTACGTGCTCAGGGGCACCGCGCGGGTCGTGCTCCACGATCTCAGAGTCGGATCCCCGACAGAGGGCGCAACCTTGTCGCTGGACCTGGTGGGCAGCGAGGACAAAGGGCTGTTCATCCCTCCGGGTGTCGCGCACGGGTTCGCGTCACTGACCGACGTTCTTTTGTGGTACCTCGTCGACAGCTACTACAACCCGGCGGACGAGCTCGGGGTCGCGTGGGACGATCCGGAGATCGCAGGCGACTGGGGGATCGAGCTTCCTGTCCTGTCTGCTCGGGACCAGAAGAACCCGTCGCGCGCGGACATAGAGCCTGCGCTCAGACCGCGCTACGGGCTGCGCACCTGACCGGCGGACGGCCCGGTGCGCTTCGGGATCTTCTACGAGCTCCAACTTCCGCGACCCTGGGACGCGGGTGACGAGCACCGGCTGCTTCGCGATGCGCTCGAGCAGATAGAGCTCGCGGACAAACTCGGGTTCGACTCCGTGTGGGAGGTCGAGCACCACTTCTTGGAGGAGTACTCGCACTCGTCTGCGCCCGAGGTGTTCCTGGGTGCGGTGAGCCAGAGAACGCGAAACATCCGCATCGGGCACGGGATCGTGCAATTGCCTCCGAACTTCAACCATCCGGCGCGCATCGCTGAGCGCATCGCCACACTCGACCTGGTTTCCGACGGTCGCGTGGAATTCGGCACAGGCGAGGCGGGTTCGGAAGCCGAGCTCGGTGGATTCAGGATCGAACGGTCGACCAAGCGCGATCAGTGGACCGAGGCGATCGACGTGATCGCGCGCATGCTCGTGGAGGAGCCCTTTGCGGGCCACCAGGGAACATGGATCAACGTCCCGCCTCGTAACGTCGTCCCGAAACCGTTGCAGAAGCCTCACCCGCCCCTGTGGGTCGCGTGCAGCCGGCGCGAGACCATCCACCTGGCGGCGACCAAGGGCATAGGCGCGCTGTCGTTCTCCTTCGTCGAGGCGGACGAGGCCCGGATGTGGGTCAAGGACTACTACGACACAATCGAGTCCGAGGAATGCTCGCCAGCGGGCTTCGCGGTGAACCCCAACATCGCGTGTGTCCTTCCTTTCATGTGCCACGAGGACGAGCAGACCGCGATCGACAGGGGTCTCGACGGGTGTCACTTCTTCGGGTATTCGCTCGCGCACTATTACGTGTTCGGTAGACACAGGCCGGGTGTCACAGACATCTGGCAGGACTTCTTGAAGAACCGCGACTCGTTCGGCTTCAGCAGGCCGGTGGCCGCAAAGACCGGAGAGCCTCTGGGCGCGCAGCTAATGGAACAGGGTCTCGGCTCGCTCAGGGGTGCGATCGGCACCCCCGACCAGATCCGTGAGCTGGTGAGGCGCTACGAGGAGGCCGGGGTCGACCAGCTCATCTTCGTCAGCCAGGCGGGCCGGAACCGCCACGAGGACATCTGCGAGTCGATGGAGCTGTTCGCCCGCGAGGTCATGGGCGAATTCCACGACCGGGCGGAGAAATCAGAAGACGAAAAGCGCAAACGGCTCGCTCCTGCGGTGCAAAGGGCTCTCGTCAGGCGCGATCCTGCGCGCCGGCCGCCCGACGAATACGAGTTCGGCGCCGCCGCCTTCCAGTTCTGAAGTCCCGCCTTCTGCGTCCGGCCTTCTGAGTCCCGCCCCGCCGAGGTTCCGGCTGCGCCGGAGTTTCAGGGTCTCGACCTGGACCGATCCACCCTGGATCCATCGCGGTCCACGGCGTTACATATTGCGGTTGAATGGGCGGGATGACCGTTGGTCTCGTCATCGCGGGCGTTGTGGTGATTGGCGTCGTGCTGCTCGTTCTCAGATGGCGCCTTGGCGGGGGCGAGCAACAGGCGTTGCGCCATTATCAGAATGCCCTCGACACCCTAAGGACGGTCTCCGACCGGATGGAATCGTCGCGTCCGCCGATCTCGCCCTCGAGACAGTCGGACCATTCGGACCATTCGGACCATTCGGACCGGGCGGACCAGGAACTCTCACTCGAGGATGCGGGCCACTCCGCTCCGCGCGCCGCCGCGTCCGGCGACCGGGCCTCGGCCGCGGGCCCGGCGTCGAGTTCGAGGTCGGCAGCGGCCTCGGCGTCGACCACGGCCCCGCGGGTTCCCGCCTACCGGATCTCGGGGTCAGGAGTCTCCGCCCCCGTGCGCGAAGTCCGCGAAGTGCGCGAGGTACGCGAGGTACGCGAGGGCCCGACCCGAAACGGGGCAGGTTCCGGGCCCCGCGAACCCGCTCGAGCCGCAGCTCCACCCAGGAACGGCTCGACGTCAGACCGGACGCCGGTCAAAGACCCCGTGCCGGATTCCGACCCCCGGTCCGAGCAGCCGGACCTTCACGTGCCGTCGGACCACCCGGTGATCGTGTTCGAAGAAGACGACACGATCGTCGAACCTGCCGATCCCCGCTCCTCTGGGTCGTTCTCCCCGCTCAGGACGACCCGCTCGAGCCGCCGCGCCCTGCAGCGCAGCTCGCGCCCGCCATCGATGGTGCCAGTCGTCCTCGGTGTCCTGCTTGTCGCCGTTGTGATCGCCGTCGGGGTGGCAGTGGCCGTAGGTGTCGGCTCTCACAATCACAACGCTTCGCCGCCGTCTGCCACGACACGGACCACCACCGCAGCATCCGCCAAGACTCATCCGAAGACGACCTCCAGCTCGACAGTCACGTCCACGACGGCTCCCAGGGTCGTATTGCCGGACGCCGCGTCCGTCACAGCGCAGGCTGCCAGCTACCCGGCGCCGGCCTCCCCCTACACGGTCACCCTTACGAGCTCGGGAGCCTGCTGGGTCTACGCGAAGCTCGCGTCAACAGGCGCAGTCGTCTGGACAGGCACCCTGGATTCGGGTCAGTCCCAGACCTTCGATGTCACCGGTCAGCTCGACGTCGAGCTCGGCCATGCCAACACGCTGAGCGCGACGCTGAACGGGGTGCCCGTCGAGTACCCGACTCAGTATCAAGCGGTGTTCACCATGTCCTTCGTGCCTTCGGCGTTCTGAGCCACTTCAGGTGTTCTGATCCGGCCTCAGGTGTCGGCCATGCCGAGCGAATCCAACATGCATGCGACCGACATCGCCTCTTCCTTCCAGGACTCGTAGCGGTCGGAGGGCCCGCCGTGACCTGCCCCCATCTCGGTCCTCAAAAGAACCCGCGATTCGGGGCTCGCGGCCCGGAGCCGCTGCACCCACTTGGCAGGCTCCCAGAACCCGACCCTGGGATCTGACAAACCGGCCGTGGCGAGGATGTCGGGGTAGCGCACACCCTCGCGGACGTTGTCATAGGGGGTGTACGACTTCATCGCGAAGTAGATCTCGGGGTCCTCGACGGGATTTCCCCATTCCTCCCACTCCGTGACGGTCAGGGGCAGTGTCGGGTCGAGCATGGTAGTGAGGCAGTCGACGAACGGCACGTGCGCATCGATCGCCTTGAAGAGCTCGGGCGCCTGGTTGGCGATCGCTCCAACCGTCAGCCCTCCCGCAGAGGCACCCCTGGCGACGACGCGTCCGGCCGAGGTCCAACGCGTGTCGACGAGGTGCCGTGCGCATGCGATGAAGTCGCTGAACGTGTTGGCCTTGTTCAACATCTTGCCCTCGTCGTACCAGTGCCGGCCGAGCTCGCCACCACCGCGGACGTGGGCGATCGCGTGGACGAAACCGCGGTCGACAAGTGAGAGCCTGACCGACGAGAACACAGGGTCGATGGACACCTCGTACGCGCCGTATCCATAGAGCAGGCAGGGCGCAGAGCCGTCGAGCGGCGTGTCGCGCCGGCGCAGCACGGAGATCGGGACCTCTGTCCCGTCGGGGGCCGTGGCCCACAGGCGTTCACTCACGTAGCGCTCAGGGTCGTATCCCCCGAGCACACGTTGCCGCTTGCGGACGACCGATTCGCGGGCGCGCAGGTCCATGTCGAGCACCGTCCGGGGAGTGACCATCGACGAGTACTCGTAACGCAGCGTCGATGACGAAGGCTCGGGGTTCGGCCCGATCCAGCTCGCGGACGGAACCTCGTCGACCGGGAGCAACCACCCTTCCTGCAAGAGCGCCGACCACGTGCCTGCGGCCGGGTCCTCATCGAGCCGGTGGACCCGCACGCGTGGCATTGCCTCCGAGCGCTCGGCGCAGACCAGGAAATCGTCGAAGACCTCGATCCCCTCGAGGCGCGCCTCGGGCCGGTGGGCGATCACCTCGACCCATTGCCTGTTCGTCGCGCCGTCGGCTCGCGACGCGACCAACCGGAAGTTCGGGGCTTCCTCGTTCGTCAGCATCAAAAAGTACCCGCGGTGATGCTCGATCTCGTATTCGATGTCATCACGTCGCGGCTCCACGACCGAGAAGCTTTCGTCGGGCCTGTCGGCGTCGAGGGTGTGGACCTCTGAGCTCAACTTGGAGTGCGAGCTCAGGATCACGAGTCTGCCGTCCTTGGTGCGACGTACCCCGAGATGGAAGCGTTCGTCTTTCTCTTCGAACATCAGGCCGTCGGAACTTGGCTCTGTGCCGAGGCGATGCTTCCAGACCTGGTGCGGGCGGTGAGCGGCGTCAGCGCGCACGTAGAAGAAGGTGGCGTCGTCGCTCGCCCATGCCGACCCGTACGAGACGTCGGAGATCTCATCGGGCAGGTCCGAACCGGTGGAGAGGTCCTTGAACCGCAGGGCGAACCTCTCGTCGCCGGAGGTGTCGATCGCGTAGGCGAGGATATTGTGGTCGGGGCTCACGTCGAGAACGCCCAGGGCGAGGTATTCATGGCCTTTTGCCAGCGCGTTCTCGTCGAGCATCACCTGCTCGTCTGGCCACGGGACCGGGGCGAGGTCGCCTTCGTCGGGCATCGGTGGGACCCCGGGCTCGCGGCCGCGTCCGACCACCGGGACGCGGCAATGGATCGGGTAGGCGAGGCCCTCTTTGGTCCTCGTCAGGTACCACCACGGCCCCTTTCGGACCGGAACCGACAGATCGGTCTCCTCGATCCGGGACTTGATCTCCTCGAAGAGACGCTCACGCAGTCCTGACAGGTGGGCGATGGCCGCTTCCGTGTAGGCGTTCTCGGCCCTGAGATGCTCGATGACGTCGGGATTCTCGCTGTCGCGGAGCCAGGCGTAGTCGTCTGTCCGCCGGTCGCCGTGAGCCTCGATCACCTGTGGGCGGCGAGGCGCCACGGGAGGCTGGAGCGCCGTTCGGCCGGCGTCCTCGGTGTGCTCGGTTGAGGTCATCGCCCGATGTTGGCACGCCGGGCGGGAGATCGGGCGTTGCGCACCTCTGACCCCCTTACGCAGGGCCTTAGTCGCAGTGTCCGGGTGGGAATCGGGTGGGATCCGCCCGAGTCCAGGGGTTGTTACTATCTAGGTAGGAGAAATCCGGCCCCGGCCCAAAAGGGGGCTGTCCCGGTGGATCCGGGGACAAGGCGTCACAGGAGCAACCTATGGCAAGCACAGAGCTCGATCTCGGCCGCTACTCGCTCGGCTGGAGCGATGTGGAGGACTACGTGTTCAAGCCCAAGAAGGGCCTGTCGGAGGCTGTGGTCCGCGAGATGTCGGAGATGAAGGGCGAGCCCGACTGGATGCGGAAATTCAGGTTGCGGGCGCTGAAGCGCTTCGATGCCAAGCCGATGAAGGCGTGGTTCGCGGTGAACATGCCCGACCTGGACTTCGACGACATCTTCTATTACATCAAGCCGACCGACAAGCAGGTCAACTCCTGGGAAGATCTTCCCGAGGCCATCAGGAACACCTACGACAAGCTCGGCATCCCGCAGGCGGAGCGCAAGTACCTCGCAGGCGTGACCGCCCAGTACGAGAGCGAAGTCGTGTTCCACCGCAACCGCGAGGATCTCGAGGCGCAGGGTGTCCTGTTCTGCGACATGGACACGGCGGTTCGCGAGCACCCGGAGATGGTCCGCAAGTGGTTCGGGACGATCATCCCACCGAACGACAACAAATTCGCAGCCCTCAACTCGGCGGTGTGGTCCGGTGGCTCATTCATCTACGTGCCGCCGGGTGTCAACGTCGAGATGCCCCTACAGGCGTACTTCCGGATCAACGCCGAGAACATGGGCCAATTCGAGCGGACGCTCATCATCGCGGACGAGGGCTCGCAGGTGCACTACATCGAGGGATGCTCGGCTCCCGTCTACTCGACCGACTCGCTGCACTCGGCAGTGGTCGAGCTCGTCGCGTTGCCCGGTAGCCGCATCACGTACACGACGATCCAGAACTGGTCCAACAACGTCTACAACCTCGTCACCAAGCGCGCCCGCGCCGAAGCAGAGGCTCATGTCGAGTGGATCGACGGCAACATCGGTTCCCGCCTGACCATGAAGTACCCGTCGGTGTGGCTCATGGGGCCGAAGGCATCGGGCGAGGTCCTCTCCGTCGCGTACTCGGGTGCGGGCCAGCATCAGGACGCCGGCGCCAAAATGGTTCATGTCGCCCCTGAGACGACGTCGACAATCGTCTCGAAATCGATCTCCAAGGACGGGGGGCTCTCGACATACAGAGGCCTCGTAAAGGTGGAGGAGGGTGCGAGGCACGCCAAGAGCTTCGTGCGCTGCGACGCATTGATCCTCGACGACCACTCGACCTCCGAGACGAAGCCGACGATGGAGGTCGCCGAGCGTGACGCGCAGATCGGCCACGAGGCGACCGTCTCGAAGATAGGAGAGGACCAGCTCTTCTACCTGATGAGCCGCGGCCTGTCCGAGAGCCAGGCGATGAGCATGGTCGTGAACGGGTTCATAGAGCCGATCACCCGTACCCTGCCGATGGAGTACGCGGTGGAATGGAGCCGGCTCATCGAGCTGCAGATGGAAGGCTCTGTCGGCTGAGAGGCTCTGTCGGCTGAGAGGCTCTGTCGGCTGAGAGGCTCTGCCGGCTGAGCAAGTGGACGCGTTACGTCGAACAGACGCCGGCCTTCACTGGTGCAAGGATGTGTAGCCGTGCCGATGCGAGAAGAGTGCAAGCATTTCCAGAGCCGCACGTATGCGTCCGGAGAGGTCGCGCGTTTCTGCGAGCTCGATCTCGCCCCTGAAGCGCCTTGGCGATGCCCGGAGAATTGCCCCAGGTACGAGCGGCGGTACGCCGACGTCGGATGGGAGCACGGGAGCCTCATCGAGCCTCCGGTCGAAGAAGAGCCGCCGGGGGATCCCGAAAAGATCGCCGAGGTCCTCGATCAGGCTGAGGACATCGTCAACGCCGTCGCTCCCGAGGTATGGGCGGAGGCAGAACGCAAGCAGATTGCACAAGACCGGCGGCGCGATCGCGGGCGCAAGTGGCCCTGGAAGCGCAGGGGCTGACGGGCCTCGAGCTCGGGGCGGCCCTCGAGGCCGCGAGAAGGCCTCAGTTTCCTGTGAACTTAGGAGCTCGCTTCTCCATGAACGCCGAGACGGCCTCGACGAGGTCGTCTGACTGGAGGAATCCCGAGTTCCATATCGCCACGTAGTCGAGCCCCTCTTGGATCGACCGCCTGTCCCGTGTCTGGAGCACGGTCTTCGTGCCTTGGACTACGAGCGGGGAATTGGAGGCGATCTCCTCTGCGATGCTCCGTGCATGGTCGACCGCGGCCTTCGCGTCCGGCGACACGTGGTTCACCAGCCCGATCTCCTTCGCGCGCTCGACCGAGATGTCCTTGCCCGTGTAGGCAAGCTCTGCCAGGTGACCGGCACCGATGATCGCAGGCAGCCGCTGAAGGCTGCCCAGGTCGGCCACGATCGCCATCTTCGTCTCGCGCACCGAGAAGACGGCGTCCGCACTGGCGACACGGATGTCGCATGCGCTGATCAGGTCGACCCCGCCTCCTATGCAGTACCCGTGCACCGCCGCGACAACAGGCTTCGGACAGTCGGCGACCGAGGAGATCGATGCCTGCATGCGGTGGATGCTGAGCCTGGCGGCGGCGGCCGTAGTGGCTCGCGAGTGGCGAGCACCGGACCCAGGTTGGTCGCCACCGCTCAACATCGCGCCCATCTGCTTCAGGTCTAGGCCGACGCTGAAATGAGGGCCCCGTGCCGCGACCACGACGGCCCTGACTTCGGGATCGGCCGACAGCTCGGCCATCAAGACGGGCAGGTCGGCCCAGAAGGCCGGGCCCATGGCGTTTCGCGCCTCAGGCCGGTCGAGCCACAAGGTGGCCACATGGGCTTGGCGTTCGACGCTCAGAACCTCGGAGCTCATGGGCCAACCTTATGTCGACCCAGGTAGGATCACTACACAAGCGGCGAGTCGAATTCCTTTTCCTTGCACCGGCACTCGAACGGGGAGCTGATTCGCGGCGCGTGATTCTCCACACCGACTAGGAGCCTGAATCTTTGACGTTCACCGCCGACGCGTCCGCAGGCCTTACCGGGCCTGCGTGGCTCGCAAAGCGCCGGAGCGCGGCATGGGAGCGCTTCAGTTCCTCGTCGATGCCGACCGAGGAGGACGAGCTGTGGAAGTACAGCGACGTCGGCCGGATCGACCTCGACTCGTTCGCGCCTTTTGCGTTGGACAAGTCAGCGGGCGCAGGCACGGGTGAGCTGATCGCACGCGCCCGTGGCGTCGCTTCTCTGGCAGGTGAGTACTCGGCGCTGGTCGTCACGGTGGACGGCACCCTGCTCTGCATCGAGCAAGGTGCGGAGGGACCGGTCGAGAGCAGCGACGGAGGGCCACTACACGTGCACGGAGCTTCGGGCGAAGAGGAGCCCGAACCCGTCGCCTTGTCACGCGACGCCCTCGACGATCTGCATTCGGCGTTCGTGTCGGATGTGGTGCAGGTACGGATAAGCGCGAAGGCGACCCTCGAGCATCCTGTCGTGGTCGTCCACCTCGTCACGCGCGGACCGGTCTCCCTCGCCGGGTCGCTCGCTCCCGCCTGCTTCCCGCACTTGTACGTGCACATCGGAACCTCAGCTCAGGCGAGCCTGGTCGAGGTGGTCACGGGCGCGCCTGGGGCTGGGGCACCAGTCAACGGACTGGTCATGCCGGTCACCGAGCTCGAGGTGGGTGACAACTCCCGGCTTTCGTACGCATCGCTGCAGGTGCTGCCGCTGGGGTGGCGCCAGCTAGGTGTCCAGTCCGCACGCGTCGGGCGCGATGCCTCTATGCGCACGTTCAACGCGAGTCTCGGGGCGACCGCGAGCCGGGTTCGTTCAGACGCCGAGCTCGTCGGACAGGGCGGAGAGGCGGCGCTGGTCGCCGGGTACCTCGGCACAGGAGATCAGCTACACGACCTTCGCACCATCCAGGACCACGTAGCTCCGCACACCAGAAGCGAGCTTTTGTGCAAGGGAGCGGTGACCGACGTCGCCCGCTCCGCTTACGTCGGGCTGACGCGGGTTCGCAACGGTGCGCACGGCGCAGACGCGTTCCAGACCAATCGCAACCTGGTGCTTTCGGAAGGCGCGCATGCGGACTCGGTACCGACCCTCGACATCCAGGAGAACGACGTCCGCTGCAGTCACGCGTCGACGGTCGGGCCTATAGACGAAGACCAGCTCTACTACCTCGAATCGCGCGGTATCGATCCCGCCGTCGCCGAGCGCCTGATCGTGCTCGGTTTCTTCAAGGACCTGGCGGCCGCCACGCCGATCTCGAGCGTGGGGAACTGGTTCGTTGCATCTGTGTCCGAGCGCCTGGCCGCGCATGTCGGGTCGATCAAGGCCGGACGCGCCACGACGAACGGCGGAACGGACGGTGCAGGTCGTGGCTGAGACCGTGCGGGTGTGTGGGCGCGACGAGCTGGAACCGGGCACGGCCCGGCGTTTCGACGTAGGCGACCTCCGGATCGCTCTCGTGCGGGTGAACGATGACTTCTTCGCTGTCGGTGATCGCTGTAGCCACGAGGACTACTCGCTGTCCGAGGGTGAGGTGCTCGAAGACGAATGTGAGATCGAGTGCTGGAAGCACGGTTCGACGTTCGACCTGCGCACCGGCGAACCCTGCTCGCTGCCGGCGACCAAGCCGGTGCCTGTCTATACGGTGAAGGTGGACGGAGAAGACGTGTCGGTGGAGCTGCCATGACCGGGCCGGGGTCGCGTCGCGAGCCGCATGCGCTGCACGAGCCGCACGAGCCGCGTGCGCCGCGTGCGCCGCGTGCGCCGCACGAGCTGAAAGTGCGCGAGCTCCGTGCGGGGGTGCCGGGCCGCGAGGTGCTCCGCGGCGTGGACCTGACCGTGCGATCGGGTGAGGTGCACGCGGTCATGGGACCGAACGGTTCGGGCAAGAGCACGCTCGCTCACGTGATCATGGGCAGACCCGGCTACGAGGTGCTCGGCGGGAGCATCACGCTCGACGGGACCGAGCTGCTCGACTTGCCGGCCTGGCAGCGTGCGAGGCTTGGCCTGTTTCTCGCTCCGCAATACCCGACCGAAGTGCCAGGTGTGGCTCTGATGGATGTGCTGACCGAGGCGATGTCGGACGCCGCCGGTGACGACCAGGCCGGTGGAGGGTTGAGGACCGTCGCGAGAGCCGAGGCCACGAAGGTGGGCCTCGATACCGTCTTCTTGGATCGTGCGGTCAACGTGGACCTGTCAGGCGGCGAGAGGAAGCGCAGCGAAGTCCTGCAGCTCGCGGTGCTGGAGCCGGCGATCGCTGTGCTCGACGAGCTCGACTCAGGGATCGACGTCGACGGCCTCAACGACGTCGGAAGACGCGTTCACGAAGCCGTCGGCGAGTGGGGTGTGGGTGTGCTCGCGATCACGCACTATCGGAGACTTCTTTCCGCGATCCGTCCCGACGCCGTGCACGTTCTCGTGGAGGGCCGCATCGTCGCAAGTGGGGGACCGGAGCTAGCAGACGAGCTCGAGCGGACGGGTTACACCGCGTACGAGTCCCAAGACACCTGATCGGGGCGTCGTCCGGCCGGCGGGCGACCCTCTTACCGAACCGCGATTGCCCGTACGATGAGTCGAGCCCGAGAAACCTGAGCGTCGGGCACGAGCCGCGAGGTGTGTCCATGCGCGTCTTCAGCTTCCACTTGATGCCCTATCCGGACCTACCGGACGACTACGAGGGCCCTGCGTGGATCACATGTCCCAACTCGCTCTACGACCCGGCGGCGGGCGGTGCCCTCTACAACCGCTACATCGACGAGCTGGTCCATGCAGAAGAGCTCGGCTTCGACGGGGTCTGCGTGAACGAGCATCACCAGAACGCCTACGGCACGATGCCGTCGCCCAATCTGATCGCATCGATCCTCGCCCGCGTGACGAGCCGGGTCCGTATCGCCGTCGTGGGCAACGCACTCCCGCTCTACGACCCGCCTACTCGCGTGGCCGAGGAGTTCGCAATGATCGACTGCATAAGCGGCGGCCGGCTCATCGCAGGGATGGTCGTAGGCGGGGGACCCGAGTACTACTCGTTTTCCATCAATCCCGCTCACGCGCGGGAGAAGTTCGCAGAAGCCCACGAGATCGTCATTAGAGCCTGGACCGAGCCGGGGCCGTTCGAGTTCATCGGAAAGCACTACAAGCTCCGCTACGTCAACACGTGGCCGCGGCCTGTGCAGAAGCCCCATCCCGAGGTGTGGATCCCCGGCGCCGGGTCACTCGAGACGCTCGAGTTCGTGGCGCGCCATCACTACGCGTACATGGGCATCCCCTATTTCCACATCGACGTGTTCGACCGAATGTTCGGCATGTTCCGTCAGGCGTGTCAGCGCGAGGGATACGAGGCCGAACCCCGGCAACTCGGCTGGCTCGTCCCGATATTCGTCGCCGAGACAGATGCAGAAGCTCGCCGTCGTTACGAAGAGCATTTCTGGTACTTCGTGAGGCGGTTGCTGCCGGGCATCAACATCTCGCCGCCGGGGTACACATCGGTCAAGTCGGTGGAGAACGTCTTGAAGGGTGCGGCCACGTTCGCGCTCAACCTCGAGACTTGGGACGAGGTCGTCGCGGGTCAGTACGCGATTGTCGGATCCCCTGACACTGTGACAGAGCTGCTGAGTGAGAACGTCGAGCGACTCGGTGTCGGCAACCTGCTTGGGCTCTTCCAGCTCGGCACGCTCCCCGCAGACGACACGCGCCGCAATCTCGACCTGTTCGCCGCCGAGGTCATGCCCAAGTTACGGGCACGGTTCGGCAGCGCGCAGGAGATGAGCGGGGTGGCGCTGTGAGCACCGTCTCTGCAACCGGCCTCACCGCGGGTTCGCTCGACACGGCAGTCGGTGTCGTCGAGCTCCACCAGGGCGGCACCGGAGGACCGGCTCCTGTCGTCTATCTGCACTCGGCCAACGGCGAGGCGGCTGGCCTCGCGTTCTTGGAGCGCCTCGCCTCTGGCCGGCGCGTGTTCGCGCCTGTATTCCCGGGCTTCGGCTCCTCTGAGGGGATCGAGCAGATAGAGGACATCGAAGACGCCGCATTCCACGTACTCGATGTGATGGATCGCCTGGGCTTGGAGTCGGCTGACCTCGTCGGGATGTCCCTCGGAGGTTGGATGGCGGCCGAGTTGGCCGTGCGCTGGCCCGGTCGCGTGAGGCGGATGGCTCTCGTGAACCCGGTCGGGCTCTACGTCGAGGGCTCCCCGATCACCGAGATATTCGGCCGCCACTTGGACGAGCTGGCCGGCGAGCTGTTCGCCGATCCCGACTTCCCGCTCGCCCAACTCATGCGGTTGATGGCAGAGTCAGGACGCGACCCGGGATCGATCCCGTTCGAGCTCGTGCGCCCCTACATACAAGCAGAGGCCGCGACCGCGAAGATCGGTTGGAATCCCTACCTTCACAACCCGAAACTCGCCGGCCGCCTCGGCCGAATAACCGCTCCCACCCTGGTGGTCCACGCCGTCGGGGACGGGATCGTCCCACGTACTCACGCCGAGACGTACGCCGAGCGCATTCCAAGAGCGCGTCTAACGGATGTCCAAAATGCCGCTCACCTGGCGGTCATCGAACGACCCGAGGAGCTGAGCGACCTGGTCGCGGCTCACCTCGACCAGGTCGAGTAACCGCTGACGCGTACGCAACGAACCGTTAGTCCGAGCCCCGGTCGACCCCGTCGAGTCCTTCAGCGAGAGCGTTCCAACTGAGGGTCGCGCACTTGATGCGCACAGGGAACTTGACCACGCCCTGGAGCGCTGCGAGCTCTCCGAGCGAGTCCCTGTCGACCGAGAAGTCCTCAGACTCTGTTGCGTCCCCACCGGGCTTGCCGTCGAGGCGTGACTCGTGGATCGACATCATCGACTTGAACGTGCGGATCAGGTCGCGTGCCTGGGCAACCGACTTGCCCTTCACCGCCGCCGACATCAAAGAGGCCGACGACTGGCTGATGGAGCATCCCTGGCCCGTTATTCGGATGTCCCCGATGACGCCGTCGTCCACCTGCAGGAACACCACGACCTCGTCACCGCACAACGGGTTGTAACCCTCGGTCCGGAGTGCAGGCGGTGTCGGCAGCTCGCCGCGGTTACGCGGGCTGCGGTAGTGGTCGAGGATGATCTCGCGGTAGAGGTCTTCGAGGTCTGCCATTAAGTCAGTGCTGCTCCGTGTCGATTGATCGATCGGTCTTTTCCCGTCGGCGGTCCTGCCTGCTAGCCGAAGAGGGTAGCGGCCTGCTCCAGAGCGTCGACCAGCGCGTCGACGTCAGACTCGTCGTTGTAGACATAGAACGAGGCGCGCGCCGCGGCGTTCACCCCGAGCCTGCGCATTAGCGGCTTCGCGCAGTGGTGACCTGCGCGAACGCACACACCCGACTGGTCGAGAACCTGCGCAAGGTCGTGGGGGTGGACGTCTCCGAGCTTGAACGAGAGCACTCCGCCGCGGTCGTCGGTCCCCTCCGGTCCGAAGATCGTCAGGTCGTCGCCGAAGCGCTTCTGGAGGGCCTGTTGCGCGTACGCGGTCAGCTGCCTGTCATGGTCGATGACACGTTGCATCCCGATCGCGGACAGGTAGTCGACTGCGGCGCCCAGGCCAACCGCTTCTGCGATCGGCGGGGTTCCCGCCTCGAACTTCCACGGAAGCGAGCTCGGAACGAACCCGTCCTTGCGCACATCGCGGATCATCCCCCCGCCGCCCAAGAACGGGGGCATCGCCTCGAGCAGCTCTTCGCGTCCCCAGAGCACGCCGATGCCGGTGGGGCCGAGCATCTTGTGGGCGCTGAAGGCGAGGAAGTCGCAACCGAGAGCGCTCACGTCCACCGGAAGGTGGGGGACCGCCTGGGCAGCGTCCGCGACGACGACCGCTCCGACCTCGTGCGCCGCCGAGGCGATGGTCGCGAAGGGTGGGATGGTGCCGAGCACGTTCGACATAACCGTGCACGCAACAAGCTTGACGCCGTCCAAGAGCCGGTCGAGGTCCGAAATATCGAGCCTGTACGAGTCGTCGATCCCGAGCCATCGCAACTCGATTCCCTTTTGCTCGGCGAGCATCAGCCAGGGGACGAGATTGGCGTGATGCTCCATGTCGGTGAGCAGGATCGCGTCGCCGGCTGCGAGGTTGTTGGCTGCCCACGCCGTCGCGACCATGTTGAGCCCCTCGGTCGCGTTCTTGGCGAACAGCACCTCCGTCGCGGGGTTGGGTGCCCCTATGAACCTGCCGACCCTCACGCGCGCCGACTCGTAATAGGCGTCTGCTTCTTCCGCTATCGCGTAGACCCCCCGATGGACGTTGGCATGGCTGTTCTCGTAGTAGTGGTCCATGGCGTCGAGCACCGACTGTGGGTGCTGCGAGGAGGAGGCCGAGTCGAGATAGACGAGCCTGTTGTCATGGATCCTGCGCTCGAGAAGCGGGAAGTCCGTCTTCGGCGCCAACGACGTCGGCCGCTCGTCCTCGAGGCCGGGCAACGTCCGCGTCTGACGGGTCCGACTGGCCTTTTTGTCCTGACTGGCTTGACTGGCTTGACTGGCTTGACTGGCTTGACTGGCTTGACTGGTCAGGTCCGCCATGGTTCGTACCCCTCGGAATCGAGCCTCTTCGCGAGCTCCTCGCCCCCACGTTCTACGATCCTGCCGTCCACCAGCACGTGCACGCCGTCTGGCCGGAGCAGGTCGAGGATCCGCGTGTAGTGGGTCACGACGAGCACCCCGAGCGAGGGGCGGGCTTCGCGTACGGCCCTGACACCGTCTGCGACTACGGCGAGCGCATCGATGTCGAGCCCGGAGTCGGTCTCGTCGAGGACCGCGATCTCGGGACTGAGCAGGGCCAGCTGGAGCACCTCGTTGCGCTTGCGCTCTCCGCCCGAGAACCCCTCGTTCAGCGGTCGCGAGCCGAACGCCTCATCGATCCCGAGACGCTTCATCCAGTCGAGCATCTCCATGCGGACCTCGAGCACCGATAGGTCGACGCCTTGGCGGGCCGACATCGCCTGACGGAGGAACTGCAGCACCGGGACGCCTGCGATCGCCTCGGGATGCTGGAAGGCGAGGAACATGCCTGCCTTCGCTCTTGCGTCCGGAGCCCACGAAGTGACGTCCTCACCCTTGAACCTGATCGCGCCGCTCGTCACCGTGTAAGTCGGGTCTCCGAGCAGCGTGTTGGCGAGCGTCGACTTGCCTGATCCGTTCGGGCCCATGAGGGCGTGGATCTCACCGGGCTTGACCTCAAGGTCGACACCGCGAAGGATCTCTGTCCCTGTCTCTGTCCCGGTGCCTGTGGCCGCGGGCGAAACGTGCAGGTCCGATATGGAGAGCAGCTCGCTCACGGGATCGATTCTATCCCGCCACCGGGGATTAGCACTACCGGCGTAGTGTAATTCGGGAGCGTCGATGGAACCTCAGGAACATCGGGAGCATCAGGAACATCACGAGCCCCAGAGAGTGTCTCTGCCGTTGCCAAATTCGCAATTTGTATACTCGGGAGTATCATAATCATCAAAATACGAATGGAAGGTCCACGTCCCCGCAGCAAGCGCATCGCTCGATCGCACCTGAAATCGCAGCGTGTAATCGATCCAAACGACTCGGCGCGTATGAACCGGCACTGTGCGTGGGACCGATAGCGTCGGGCGTCGTGACTGCCCCGACGACTGACGACTCCTGGCGGACCGACGCCGGTGGAGCTGTGACCGTGCGCAGCCCAAGGTGAGTGATCCGTGGACGTTCTCGGGCCAGGTCGCTGACGCCGGCGGTTCGAGTGGCGCGATCACTCTCGTCGACGAGTCGACGTTCGCAATAAGCAGCAGATCGGGCGACATCCTTCTCGGCGGCTCGCAGGGGCTGTTCGTGCGCGACTCGCGGATCCTGTCGCGCCTCGAGCTACGAGTGAACGGCCAGAGGACGGAGACGCTCACGGCCGTCGCCAACGATCCCTTCTCAGCGACGTTCGTATCGCGATGCCGCCCGAAGGCGGGAAAGGCCGATTCGACTCTCGTCGTGTTCCGCTCGCGCCACGTCGGGCGAGGGATGCGCGAGGACGTGGTGCTACGCAATTTCGGCGACGAGCCGACGTACTGCTCGGTGGAGCTGTTCGTCCAGGCGGACTTCGCAAACCTTTTCGCAGTGAAAGAGGGCCGGGTCGACTCTGACGGAGAGATCCGTGCGGAGCCGCGAGACGGCGTACTCGCGATGTCCTACCGGCGGGGGACGGTCAACCGGGGGATCGAGTTGCACTGCACGCCGGAGCCTTCGTCGATCGGAGAGGACATCATCACGTTCGAGGCGATCGTCCCGCCACATGGCGACTGGACGGCGTGCCTCGAGGTTCACCCCGTGCTAGAGGGATCGCACGTAGCTCCCCGTTACCGGTGCGGGCAACCGGTCGAGCGAGCCACCCCCGCGGAGAGACTGGCGCGTTGGCGGAGCAAGGTCCCACAGGTGCAGAGCGACGACGACGAGCTCAAGCGCGCTCTCGACCGAAGCGCCGAGGATCTCGGAGCACTCCGGATCTTCGACCCCGATTACCCCGAGCGCGTCGTGGTCGCGGCAGGGGCGCCGTGGTTCATGACCGTTTTCGGGCGCGACTCGCTGATCACATCGTGGATGGCGCTGATCGTCGATCCCGACCTCGCACTCGGGGTGCTTCAGACGCTCGCGAGGTTCCAGGGGAACGAGATCGACCCCCGGACCGACGAGCAGCCCGGTCGCATCCTGCACGAGATGCGCTTCGGTGAAGCAGCGTCGCTCTCGTTGGGGGGCGGCAGCATCTACTACGGGACGGCGGACGCCACACCACTGTTCGTGATGCTTCTCGGCGAGCTCCGCCGGTGGGGTCTAGCTGCCGAAGCGGTCGACAACCTGCTGCCGAACGCCGAGCGTGCTCTCGAATGGATCGACAAGTACGGAGATGCCGACGGAGATGGTTACGTCGAGTACAAAAGGGCTACCGACCGGGGCCTGGCCAACCAGGGTTGGAAGGACTCGTGGGACGCGATCCGTTACGCAGACGGAACCGTGGCCAACGCTCCCATCGCGCTCTGCGAGGTGCAGGCGTACGTGTACAGCGCCTACCTCGCGCGCGCCCACTTCGCCCGCGAGGCCGGAGATGAAGTGACCTTCGGACGTTTCAGGCAGAAGGCGACGGAACTGAAAGAGGCGTTCAACCGCGATTTCTGGTTGGAGGATCAGGGGTGGTTCGCTGTCGGCCTTGACGCAGACAAACGACCGATCGACTCTCTGACCTCCAACATCGGACACTGCCTTTGGACCGGCATCGTCGACGACGACAAAGCGCGTCAAGTGGCTCAGCGCATCATGTCGCCCGAGATGTTCTCCGGCTGGGGCGTCCGCACGCTCGCGACCTCGATGGGCGGTTACAACCCGGTCAGCTACCACTGCGGATCTGTTTGGCCGCACGACACGGCGATCATCGCAGCAGGCCTCGCGCGCTACGGGTTCAGCGAGGCAGCGCTGCGGATCGTGCGGGCGCTCCTCGACGCCGCACAGGCTCTCGGTGGCCGGCTTCCCGAGCTCTTCAGCGGGCTGGACCGCGGTGAGCTCTCCATGCCCGTGAGCTATCCGACGTCCTGCTCACCTCAGGCGTGGGCGGCTGCTTCACCGTTGCTCTGTCTCAGAACGATCCTGCGCCTCGATCCCTGGGTGCCTTACGGGAAGACGTGGTTGGCACCGTTGCTGCCCGAGGGGATGAAGAGGTTGAAGGTGGACGGGATACCGGTCGCGGGTGCGAGGGTGTCGGTCGAGGTCGACGGGGACGACGTGAAAGTGGAAGGTGTGCCCGATTCCTTGGAGCTCATCACCGAGCCGCGCCATCCTTCGACAGCTGTTTGATGGCACGGGCACGGGCACGGGCACGGGCGCCCGGCCGCCGGATCACGCGGATCAGAGGACTTCGAGGTTGTCCACGGGCCCGGTCGGGGCATGTGGCACCGATTGGCCCCCGCCGAGCGGCACCACGAGGTTGATGACCTTCTGAGTCGGCCCCAGGTCCGGGCACTTAGGGTCGTAAGGAACGGCCGCCTCCACCTGCGTGTCGACATTGCTCCCGATCGTCAGATCGGTCCAGCCGACGTACGCGCTGCACGCCGGTATGTCCACGACGATCGCAGTGCTCGTAGCTCCGACAGGCGACCAGGGAACTGACTCGAGCTCCACGGGGTCGGTGGTGATGGCAGGCGCGCTCCCATCGCATCCGCTCGTCGTAACCGCCACTACGTCGCGGCCGGTTTCGGCGTTGATCACGATTGCGACCATGGCGGGCGTCCCTCCTGCGCAGCCGGGACTCTGGCTGACCGCTATCCCGACCCATGCGAGAGTCCTGTCGTACAACTGCGGAGGTGGCGCCGTCGTCGTCGTGGTAGGTGCCGTGCTCGCTGTGGTCGAGCTCGGAGGCGGCGCCGTGGTCGTGGTGACCGATACGGGGACCGTGGTGGTCGTCGGAGGTGGCGCCGTGGTGGTCGTCGGAGGTGGCGCGGTCGTGGTGGTCGTGCGGGCAGGCGGCGCAGTGGTAGTGGTCGAGCGAGCGACGGTCGTCTTCGTGACGACACGGGTCGTCGAGGTCGTCGAACGAGCCTCACCCGCGTCGGACACCGCGGGCACCGCGGCCACTGCGGGCCCCATGAAGGACGTGGTCTGGGCCGCGGTCTGCTCGAGGGTGGCATCGCCGAGGCCGAACACATCGAATTTGTAGATCCCGCTGAATGCGTCATACCGCGTCGAACATCACCTGCGCCTGGGCGGCCGTCACAAACGCCGCCGCATGCTTCGGCGGCGGGGAGACCTCGAGGACCTTTCCGCCCACCTCCACCGACTCCACGAACCGGTCGAGACCCACCGAATAGATCGAGGGGGCCACCGGGTTGGTGAGTGTGCCGGGCCGGGGTCGGGTCGTGGTGGTGGTCTTCTGGGTGCTCGGCGAATGCGAGCAGCCCGCCGCGGTGCCGAGCAGGGCCAGTGCCGCGAACGACGCCGCCAGCCGGGGTCCGTAGCGCTTGGCCGCCATCCCTACAGTCTGGCCGGGCCGCTCAGCCGGGAGCGCGCATGTCGGGACCTGGGTCTGGATTTGGGTCGGCGCCCGACTTGCTCCCGGCTCGGATGTCCCAAGGCCTCTTAGCTCGGATGCCTCATAGCCTCTTAGCACGGGTGCCCTAGGGCCTCTTAGTGTGTGGCCGCAATGGCGGACGAAGACCACGTGCTCGCAGTGGACCTGGGAACGAGCGGCCCGAAGGCGGCGCTCATGTCGTTGAGCGGTGCCGTTGCGGGGTCTGCAACCGAGCCCGTTTCGCTCCAATTGCTGCCCGGGGGGGGAGCGGAGCAGGACCCGGCCGAATGGTGGAGCGCAATCACCGCAGCGTCGCGTCGGGTCATGGCCGAGAGCCGGGTCCCGAAGGAGCGCGTCGTGGCGGTCGCGTGCACGGCCCAATGGGCGGGGACCGTGGCGACCGACGAGTCGGGCGAGCCTCTCTGTCCCGCGGTCATATGGATGGACTCGCGGGCAACACCGCCATCCGCCGACAGGTCCGCGGCAAGTTGCCGGTGCTGGGCATCGGCGCCAGCAAGCTCGCGACGCTCGTGAGGTTGACAGGAGGCGCGCCGAGCCTGTCGGGCAAGGACCCCGTCGGCCACATCCTGTGGCTGCGCGAGGCCAGGCCCGACGTGTACAAGGCGGCCTACAAGTTCCTGGAGCCGGTCGACTGGGTGAACCAGCGACTGACCGGCCGTTTCGCCGCGTCCTACGACTCGATCGTGCTCCACTGGTCGACCGACAACCGCGACATCGACGCGATCCACTACGACGCGGACCTGTTGAAGATCAACGGACTCGACCGCGAGAAGCTCCCTGATCTCGGGCCGCCCGCGTCGATCATCGGGAAACTGCAGCGCTCCGCGGCCGAGCAGCTCGGTGTACCCGAAGGCATCGCGGTGTCGTCGGGAACCGGCGACTTGCATTCTGCGGCGGTCGGCTCGGGCGCCGTCAACGACTTCGACCCCCACCTCTACATCGGCACCTCGTCGTGGATCTCGTGCCACGTTCCGTACAAGAAGACCGCTCCGACCACCAACGTCGCCTCAATCCCGTCCGCCATCCCGGGCCGTTACGTGATCGCCGACGAGCACGAGACCGCAGGCGCCTGCCTCACTTTCTTGAAAGACGTCATCTTTGCGGACGACGTGCTCGGTGCCATTGCACAGCCCGACAACGTGTTGGCTCTGTTCGACCAGGCCGCCGCACAGACACCCTCGGGGGCGAATGGAGCGATGTTCACGCCCTGGCTGAACGGCGAGCGAACGCCTGTCGACGACCACACGATCCGGGCCGGGTTCCACAACCTGTCTCTTTCCAACACCAGGCACGACATGGTCCGTGCCGTGTTCGAGGGGGTCGCGTACAACTCGAGATGGCTTCTCGACGCGGTCGAAAAGTTCTGCCACAAGGAATTCGAGTCGCTTGCGTTCATAGGGGGAGGTGCAAACTCGGAGATCTGGTGCCAGATCCATGCGGACGTCACGGGCCGCAGGATCCGGCAGATCGACCGCCCGGTCCTGGCAGGCGTGCGAGGCGCGTCCTTCCTCGCGTTCATCGCGCTCGGCCGGCTGAAGGTGGAGGACATCCCCGAGATGGTCCCCGTGAGGAGGGTCTTCGAACCCGACTCAGGGTCCCGCCGGCTGCACGACTCGCGCTTCAGTGAGTTCGTCGAGCTCTACGGCAAGACGAAGGACATCCACAAGAGGCTCAACCGCTTCTAGCGATCAGAAGTGATCAGATCCGCTCGAAGTTCCGGGCCAGCTCCCAGTCGGTGACGACGCGGTTGGAGCTCTCCCATTCCTGGCGGGCCGTGTTCAGCAGATGGTGATGAACCTCGTCGCCGAAGGCGCTCGCCGCGACGTCGCTCCGTTCGAGCTCGGAGATCGCCTCAACGAGGGTGGAAGGGATGCGCGGCACGCCAGCAGCCTCGTACGCGTTTCCTTCGAGCTCGGGCCCTAGCTCGAGCTCGTGCTCGATCCCCCACAAACCTCCTGCGATGAAAGCCGCAAGTGCAAGGTAGGGGTTCACGTCCGAGCCGGGGATGCGGCACTCCACACGCCTCGCCGCCCCGGTCCCTACCAGCCTGAATCCGCAGGTCCGGTTGTCGTCGCCCCAGACGACCGCGGTGGGCGCCCAGGAGCCGGGCACGTAGCGCTTGTACGAGTTCACGTAATGGGCCCACATCCACGCGAGGCCGCGGGCCGAATGGAGAGTTCCTGCCAGGAACTGGCTCCCGACGCGTGACAGCCGCCCCGGACCGTTCGGGTCCCACATGAGCGGGGCGCCGCTCGACGCGTCCCACAGGCTCGCGTGCAGGTGGCACGAGGAGCCCGAGTCCTCCATCGTCCACTTCGCCATGAAGCTCGCGGAACGTCCGCACTGGGCGGCTATCTCCTTCACGCCGTTCTTGAACACGAGATGCCGGTCGGCGGTCTCGAGTGCCGTCCCGTACGTGAAGTTGACCTCGTGCTGGCCGCGTCCCGCCTCGCCCTTCGAGTGCTCTATCGGGATGCCGGCAGCGAGCATCTCGTTTCGGACCCTGCGGAGCACGTCCTCTTCGCGTGATGTCTGGAGCAGCTGGTAGTCCTCGATCGTGTCGGAGCTCGGTTCGAGGCAGCGCCAGTTCTTTGCAGAAGCCTCCTCGTATGTGTCGCGGAACAGGTAGAACTCGAGCTCCGTTGCGCACTTGACCTCGAGGCCGGCTTCGGCTGCGCGTTCGACCTGGCGGCGCAGGACTCTGCGGGGAGACACTTCTACGGGAGCCCCCTGGGTGTCCGACAGGTCGCAGATCACGTGGGCGGTGTGCTCCAGCCACGGCACGAGGCGCAGTGTGCCGAGGTCCGGTACGGCTCGCACGTCGCCGTAGCCGCTCTCCCAGCTCGCGAACCTATAGCCGGGCAGCGGCGTGACGTCCACGTCGACCGCCAGCAGGTAGTCGCAGGCGTCGATGCCGTGCTCGAGCACGTCGGCGAAGAAGAACGGGGCGGTCACTCTCTTGCCGACGGGCCTTCCCTGCATGTCGGGGAAGCAGACCACGACAGTGTCGACGGCGCCGTCGTCCGCAAGCCCGCGGAGCTCGCTCAGCTCGAGAGTCACTCGGGAGTCACTCGGGAGTCACTCGGGGCTTCACTCGGGCGTCACGTACGCCGCCGTGATGCCGCCGTCCACCACGAGAGCGGCACCTGTCATGAAGCTCGAATCGTCCGACGCCAGGAACAACGCGGCCTTGGCGATCTCGTCGGCCTGTCCCAGCCGCCCCATCGGGATATGTACCAGCCGGCGTTCACGGCGCACCGGATCGGATAGCAGGCTCGCGATCAGGGGCGTCTCTATGGGTCCTGGGCAGATGGAGTTCGCTCGGACCCCGCGCCGCGCAACCTCGACTGCAAGCTCCCTCGTGAAGGCGAGGACCCCGCCCTTGGAAGCGGTGTAGGCCACCTGGGCCGTGGCTGCTCCCATCGAGCGCGACAAACGACGCCACGTTCACGATCGAGCCGCCGCCCGAGGCCTCGAGAGCGGGGAGCCCGGCGCGACAGCACAGGAAGACCCCCTTCAGGTTGACCCGCATCACCCGGTCCCAGGTGTCGAGCGGGGTGTCAGCGATGCCCCCGTCGTCGTCGGGGAAGATGCCGGCGCAGTTGAACATCACGTGCAGGCCGCCGAAGGCGAGGGTCGCGGTCTCGACCATCGCCTCGACCTGTTCCTCGTCTGTGACGTCCACCTCGACCGCGTCCGCACGTCCGCCGGACGCAGCGATGGTCTCTGCCGTTGATTCCGCCGCGCCGCCGTCGACGTCCGCCGCGACCACGGCAGCCCCTTCGCCGGAGAAGAGCTCGCACGCCACACGCCCGATGCCGCTCCCGGCGCCGGTCACGATCGCAACCTTGCCCTCGAGGCGGCCCGTCACGCGTCGCGACACTATCGGGCGCGGCGCCGGCGCCCGGGGGATCGCCCGGACCCTCGTCGAATCGGCCGTGTGATACTTGCCTAGTGACCGCCCCCGGAGAGCCCGTACCGCTAATCGGCCTTACGACATACCGCCAACAGGCGACGTGGGGATCGTGGGAGCGCAGCGCGGCGGTCCTGCAGGTGGCCTACGTCGACTGTGTGGCCGAGGCGGGCGGCAGGCCGGTCATGCTCCCTCCCGCGCAGGGCCCGGGTGCTTCGGCCATTGCGGCTGCTTCGTTGCGGCGCGCCTCGACGCCCTCGTGCTCGTCGGCGGTGCGGACGTCGACCCCTCGAGGTACCGAGCGCAACGCGACGACGCGACCGGCGAGCCCCATCCTTGGCGCGACGAGAACGAGCTCGCCCTTCTCGGGTCCTTCTTGGACGCGCGGCGTCCGGTGCTCGGGATCTGCAGGGGCACCCAGGTGATCAACACGTTCTTGGGTGGGACGCTCCACCAGCATCTGCCCGACGTGACCGGCAGCAAGGACCACCAGCCATTGCCCGGCGAGTTCGGCGAAGTGCGGGTCCTGGCCGAGCCCGGCTCGGTGGTCGCCTCGGTGATGGGGGAGGCCTTCTGTGTGGCGTGCTCGCACCATCAGGCGATCGACGTGCTGGGTGACGGGCTGGCGGTCACGGCGCGCTCGGAGGATGGCGTCATCGAAGCAGTGGAGCTCGGCACGGGGTTCGTCGTGGGCGTGCAGTGGCACCCCGAGCAGAAGGCCGACACGAGGCTGTTTCGCGCTCTAGTCGAGGCTTGCTGAAGCGGTGGCGCCCGGAGTTCTGTCACTCGTAAATCCCGCCACTGCGGAGAAGCTCGCCGAAGTGGACACCGTCGGCGTCGTCGAGACCGACGAGGCGGTCGCTCGGGCGAAGAGCGCGTTCGGGCCATGGAGCGCAATGCCGCCGGCGGATCGCGCGAGGTTGATCAGGCGCTTCGCCGAGCAGGTGGAGTCGCACCGCGACGAGCTGGCGCTCACCGAGACCCGCAACGTCGGAAAGCCGATTGCAGACAGCCTCGACGGGGTGTCGATGGTCGCAGAGGTGCTCTGGTTCTATGCGGGGGCGGTCGACAAGCACCGTGGCAGCACCGTCCCCGTGGCCGGCGGCGTCAACGCGACGTTCCACGAGCCCCTCGGCGTGGTGGGCGCGATAGTGCCGTGGAACTTCCCGCTCCTCATCGCTTCGTGGAAGATCGGGCCGGCGCTCTGCTGCGGGAACACCGTCGTCGTGAAGCCCGCGACGCTCACGCCGTTGAGCACGCTCCGGCTGTGCGAGCTCGCCCTCGAGGCGGGGATCCCACAAGGCGTGCTCCAGGCGGTCGTGGGGCCCGGCACGACCGTCGGGGCCCGGCTCGTCGAGCACCCCGACGTAGCCAAGGTCGCGTTCACCGGGTCGACCGAGGCGGGAGCGGACGTAATGAGGAGGGCCGCCGCAGGGATCAAGCGGGTCACCCTCGAGCTCGGCGGGAAAGCCGCGAACGTCGTTTTCGCCGACTCAGACCTCGACCGCGCCGCTGATCGGGCGCCTGCGGCAGTCTTCGGCAACGCCGGCCAGGACTGCTGCGCGAGGAGCCGGGTGCTCGTCGAGAAGAGCGTCTACGAGCACTTCGTCGGGCTGCTCGCCGATGCCGCGTCGAAGTTCCGGGTGGGCGACCCCGAAGACCCGTCGACGCAGATGGGCCCACTCGTGTCGGAGGATCACCGCGAGCTCGTGTCCTCCTTCGTCGACCCGCCCGAGAAAGGTGCCGAGGTCTTCCACGCCGCCACTGTCCCTCGAGGTCCCGGATGGTGGTTCCCGCCGACGGTGGTCACGACGACCGATCCCGATCTGCGCGTGTCGCGCGAAGAAGTGTTCGGGCCTGTGGTCGTCGTCCTTCCTTTCGACGACGAAGACGATGCGGTCCGCAAGGCCAACGACACCCGTTACGGGCTGTCCGGGTCGATATGGACGCGCGACTCGGCGCGGGCGCTCCGTATGAGCAGGCAAGTGATGGCGGGTGTGCTGTCGGTGAACTCGAACACGTCCGTACGGGTGGGCGCGCCGTTCGGGGGGATGAAGCAGTCGGGTGTCGGACGCGAGCTCGGGCTCGAAGCGCTCGACTCGTTCTCCGAGCTGAAGAGCGTGTTCTACTCCTCAGAGTGACCAGCCTGCGCCATGAGAGAGTGACCAGCCTGCGGCCATGAGCGGAGTGACGACGAGATGCGTGCTCGGGAACGGTGCGCGTGCGGAGGACCTGGACGGTCGGGTCGCGGTCGTGACCGGTGCGAGCCACGGGCTCGGAGCGGGAATGGCGTCGCGGTTCGCGGAGCTCGGGCTCCGCGTGGCCATCTGTGGCCGGAAACGACCCGAGCCTCCGCCCCGCGCGGACAAGCATCACGTGCTCGCCCTTTCGGCGGACGTCCGCGACTCGTCGGGGATCGAGGGATTCGGTGCTGCGGCGATCGAGCGCTTCGGCAGGATCGACCTTTGGGTCAACAACGCGGGCGTGATCGAACCGATAGGCAAGCTCGCTGATGTGGACCCGGGGATGGTGGCCCACCACATCTCGGTGAACGTGATCGGTGTGGCCAACGGGATGAGGACTTTCGCCCGACACGTGCGAAGCCGTCCAGGTGGCGGCGTGCTCGTGAACATCAGTTCCGGCGCGTCCACAACCGTCTATCCCGGGTGGGCCGCCTACTGCGCCTCGAAGGCTGCGGTCGACAGGTTGTCGGCGGTCGTAGCAGTTGAGGAGGAAGTCCAGGGTCTGCGCGTGTTCTCGGTGGTACCTGGGCTCGTCGACACTGCGATGCAGCAGAAGGTGAGAGCGAGCTCGCCCGAGGCTTTTCCCGCCGTCGGGAAATTCCTCGAGGCCGCGCGCGCGGGCACCTTCAACACCCCGGAGTGGGTGGCGGACGCAGTGCTCGAGCTCGCGTTCGGCGGCGTCGAGATGGCATCGGGAAGTGTCGTCCGCGTTCCCGACGAGCGGGACGCTTCGCGTTGAGCTCGGCCACCGACATCGTGATCAGGCCCTACGAGACCGCGGACCGTGCGGGAGTGCGCCGGGTCTGCTACCTGACGGGTTTCATGGGAGAACCGGCCGATTGGATGTGGCGGGACGAGGAGAGCTTCGCCGACATCTTCACGGGCTACTGGACGGACCGCGAGCCCGAATCCGCGACGGTCGCGGTCCTGGACGGAGAAGTGGTCGGGTACCTGCTCGGGTGCAGGGACAGCCGGAAGGTGTGGAACGCAGGCAAGCAGTTCGCCCACCACGCGTTCGGACGCGGCATGGCGTTCCGTCCGGGAACCGCCGGCGTGCTGCGGCGGATGGTCGCAGACGGCATCTCCGACTCGCTTCGTCACCGGCTTCCGCCGCCCACCTACTACGACGAGCGGTGGCCGGCTCATCTCCACATCGACCTTCTGCCTGTGTGCCGGCACAAGGGGATAGGGGCGACGCTCGTCTCTGGATGGTTGGGGACTCTGCACTCGGAAAAGATCCCGGGCTGTCACCTCCAGACGATGGCCGAGAACAGGCTTGCCATCGCGTTCTTCGAGAAGATGGGCTTCGCCAAGCGGGGGGAGCCCAAGGGGGCCCCGGGGTTCAGGACGAGGACCGGGGCTCGCATGGGAGTTCAGCTCATGGTCCAGCCCTTTGATCACCAGCCACCGGATGGGTGAACGACGACCTCGGCCTGTAACGTCTTTCAGATGAGCGACGGGGCGGACTCAGAAGGGCGGAACAAGAGACATCTCGCCAAGCCGGCCGCGGGTGCTCTCGGCACCCTGGGCGTCGTGCTCAGCATCTGGTGGTTCGCCCTCAGGCCGCGCCGCAAGCGCCGCCGCGAGTCTTGAAGGTTGGCGGGATCAGCCGCCCGCACCGGGCGGTGAAGCGCCGACGATCACCGGTAGCACCTCGCTGATCGGCGCGTTCACGACAGCATCCGCGACGAGGTCGTAGCCGGTCGGCTCGGCGTTCACGATCACCACCTCGGCCCCGTGGCGCTTCGCAGCGGGAACGAGAGCGGCTGCAGGGTAGACCGACAGGGACGAGCCGACCGCGAGCAACACGTCGCACGACGTGGCGGCGCGCTCGGACCGCCACAGGTCTTCGGGGACCAGGTCCTGCCCGAAGCTGATCGTGTCCGACTTGAGGATCCCGCCGCATGGCCCGTCGGCCTTGACCGAAGTGCAAGCCGGGTCGGCCTCTCCCGCCGCCACTCGCCGGAGAACCTCAGAAGTCGGGAGCCGTTCGCCGCAGCTCAGGCAGACGGTCCGCCGCATGGTCCCGTGGATCTCCACCACCAACGAGGGGTCGTGCCCGGCCATCAGGTGCAGCCCGTCGACGTTCTGGGTGACGAGAAGCTCGAGCACGCCCTTGCGCTCGAGCTCGAGCAACGCAAGGTGGCCGGGATTGGGCTTAGCGTCCCAGGTGGGGGAGTTGAGGCGGCTCTGCCACGCGCGCTCGCGGACGGAGCGTTCGCTCACATACGCGTCGAAGGTGGCCAGCTTCTCCGCAGAGGGATCCTTCGTCCACATTCCCTGCGGGCCTCGGAAGTCCGGGATGCCCGAGTCGGTCGAGATTCCCGCCCCGACAAGGACGACGATCCTCCGCCCACCGTTCACGATTTGCCAGGCCCTCGAGATGTCGGCCGCCGCCCCGTCGCTTTCCCGCATGCCCCCAGTGTGCCAGCAGGCACGGCGGGGACCTGGCGCCGCGGTACCGTCGGGAGGATGACCCAGGCGTTGGTGGACGAGCGAACCGTCGAGCAGCTCGCCCGCCGCATAGCGGAGCTCGGAGGGCGCCAGCGGGCTCGGGTGTTCCACCTGTCGTGGTGGACCGACCGTCTGCTCGCCGCGTCGATGTACGACCCGGAGTTCCGCGCCAGGCTCTTCCGCTTCGTCGACGCCTTCCCCGCGTTGACCGGCGACGCCGACATAGAGGCCCACCTGCGCGACGAGTTCGAGGGTGCGGATGTGCCCACCTGGTTCGGCGCGGGGCTCGGCATCGCCGAGTGGGTGCCCGGCGGCACCCACCTCTCCGCTGCAGTGGCGAGGCGGACGATCGACCGCATGGCCCAGCAATTCATAATCGGCACCGATCCTGAAGAGACCGCACAGGCGTGTGCGGTGCTTTGGAGGCGGCACACCGCGGCGACGGTCGACGTCCTCGGCGAGCACACCCACAGCGAGGCAGAAGCCGACCGCTACGCCGAGCGACTGAGGTCATTGGTGGTGGCTCTCGCCGAAGGGTCCGAGTCCTGGCCGGTCGACGACCTGCTCGAGGCCGACGATCTCGGAAGGGTTCCGAAAGCGAGCGTGTCGGTGAAGGTGACGGCGCTCGCGCCTTCGTTCACGATGCTCACCTCGGAACAGGGGTTGGAGCAGGCCACGCGGCGGCTCCTGCCGATCCTCGAGATCGCGTCAGCGAGGAACGTGTCTGTCTGGTTCGACATGGAGAACTACGAGGTGAAAGCGCTCACCCACGTTCTTTTCCGCCAACTCCTCGAACGGCCGGAGATGCAGGATCTCCACGCGGGGATCGTCGTCCAGGCGTACCTGCGCGATTCGGCCGGCGATCTCGAGTCGCTGGCGAGCTGGGCCGCCGAACGCCGCGTGCCGCCCGGAGTCCGCCTCGTGAAGGGGTCCTACTGGGACACCGAGACCGTTGAGGCCGAGGCGGAGAGTTGGTGGCCGCCCGTGTTCGAGCGCAAGGCCGAGACGGACGCCAACTTCGAGCGTCTCGTGCGGATACTGCACTCGAACCACGGCAGGCTGAGAGCGGCGTTCGGCTCGCACAACCTGCGGTCGCTAGCGGTGGCGATGACAGAGGCGCGGCGGCTTGGAATTTCCGACAACGGTTACGAGATACAGCTTCTGTACGGCATGGCCGAGCCCGTTCACGACGCCATGAGGCGCCTCGGTACGCGCCTGCGCGTATATGCCCCGATGGGTGAGCTCGTTCCGGGAATGGCCTACCTGGTGAGGCGGCTCTTGGAGAACACGTCGAACGAGAGCTTCGTGCGCCACCACTTCGCAGAAGGTGAGGCGCTCGACGAGCTTCTCGCTCCTCCGGACGTCACGGTCCTGCCGGGGCCGCAGCCGTTCGCGTCGAGATCGGCGACCGACCCTGTGAATCCAGCCCCCTACCGTCCGGAGCCACTCGCCGAGTGGCGGCGACCCGAGGTCAAAGAGCAGATGGCCGTCGCTGTCGTGGCCGAGTTCTCGCGCCCGGCGCGGCGGGTGGAGGCACTCGTGGCGGGAAAGACCGTCCGCACCGGCCGGACGTTCGAGTCCATCGACCCCTCCGATCCCGCATCGGTGGTCTCGGAGGCCACTGCATGCGGGCCTGCCGAGGTCGCTCAGGCGCTCGAGGTCGCCACCAGCGCGGCGAGGAGCTGGAGCCGCACCCCGGCGTCGGAGCGCGCCGCGGTCCTGTTCGCTGCGGCCGACCGGATGCGAAGGTCGCGATACGAGATCGCTGCGCTGGAGGTGCGCGAGGCGGGGAAGGGCTGGGCGGACGCCGACGCGGACGTCTGCGAGGCGGTGGACTACTGCGAGTACTACGCCAGGCGGATGCTCGAGCTCGACGACGGAGGCGTGGTCCAGTCGCCTCCGGGCGAGGAGAATCGGCTGATCTATCACGCCAGGGGCGTCGCGTCAGTTATCTCGCCGTGGAACTTCCCTCTGGCCATCCCTGCCGGGATGACCTGCGCGGCGCTTGTGACGGGAAACGCGGTGGTGCTCAAGCCCGCGGAGCAGACCCCGGCTGTGGCGGCGGTGCTCGTCTCCGCGCTCCTCGAATCCGGTCTCCCGCCCGAGGTGCTGTCGTTCCTGCCGGGCAACGGGCCCGACGCCGGAGCGCCGCTGGTCTCGGACCCAAGGGTCGACATCATTGCCTTCACCGGCTCGCGCGACGTCGGGCTCGGCATTGTCGAGACCGCGGCGCGCCGTCATCCAGGGCGCAAGTCCATCGTGCGTGTGATCGCCGAGCTCGGCGGCAAGAACGCGATCGTGGTCGATAGCGACGCGGATCTCGACGAGGTCGTCCCCGCGGTCATCTCGTCCGCGTTCGGCTTCGCCGGGCAGAAATGCTCCGCCGCGAGCAGATTGGTGTGCGTGGAGAGCGTCCACGACGCCGTGGTCGAACGCGTGGTGGAGGCTGCGCGGTCCCTCGTCGTAGGGCCGAGCCGCCAGGCCGGCAGCCAGATGGGCCCTGTCATCGACGCCGAGGCGCACGCGAGGCTGATCGATGCGTCCGAGCGCGCCGGCGAGTGCGGGACGGTCGCCTTGCGGCGCAGCGACGTGCCGGAGAAGGGGTATTTCGTAGGCCCGGTGGTGGTCAGCAGGGTGGACCCCGACTCGTGGTTGGCACGTGACGAGCTCTTCGGGCCGGTGCTCGCCACATTCTCAGTGCCGGATCTCGACACGGGCCTGGAACTTGCGAACACGTCCGACTACGCGCTGACGGCAGGCATCTTCTCCCGCTCACCGGCGCACGTGAGGGCAGCAACGTCTGCGCTTCGCGCCGGCAACGTGTACGTGAACCGGACGGTCACAGGCGCCGTCGTCGGTCGCCAGCCCTTCGGCGGAAGCGGACTGTCGGGCGTCGGATCCAAAGCCGGTGGCCCGGACTACCTGCTGCAGTTCTCCGATCCTCAGGTGATCTCGGAGAACACGGTGCGCCAGGGTTTCGCGTCGGGAGTGGGCTCCACCGGCAAGCAATCGAGTTCGCCCAAGCGAAGGAAAGGAGTCGCGTGACGGAGTCGCACAGTGCGAGCGAGGTCGTGCGCCTCGACGGGCACGTCGTTGATTCGCTGCTGCTCGCCAAGGTGCTCGACGCCATCGTCGACGCGGGCGCTACGTACAGCATCGTCGAGCTGGACGTGGGAACCACGTCGGTGGACCCGAGCCACGTGCGCCTCGAGGTCACAGCGTCCGACGAGGAGAGCCTCGACTCGCTGCTCGCGGACTTGCAAGTCCACGGGGTCAACCGCGTCGACGCCTCGGATGCGGAGCTCGCGGCCGCGGAGACCGACGGCGTGCTCCCAGAGGGCTTCTATCCGACCACCAACCTCCCGACCTGGGTTCGCATAGGCGGCCGGTGGGTGCGGTCGGGGAGGCCCGAGATGGATTGCGCCCTCGTCGTCGATCCCCCCGTGCAGGGGTCAGGTGGCTCTCGGGGAGCCGGGCGCGACGGCGGGAGCGCGCGGGTGGTGCCCATGCACCGCGTCCGCGCCGGGGACCTGGTCGTCGTCGGATGGAAGGGCGTACGCGTCGAGACCCCAGGTCGCGAGGCCGACACCCAGGGGTTCGGCTTCATGACCTCGGAGGTGTCGTCGGAGAAGCCGAAGGCCCTGTCCGTGGCGCGCGTGGCGGACAGCCTCAGACGAGCCAGGGCCGAGCGCGACTCGGGCGCCGGGCCCGTCCGCGGGCGGGTGCTCGCTGTCTGCGGGCCCGCGGTGGTGCACACCGGTGCCGCTCCGGCGCTCGCAAGGATGGTCAGAGAGGGATGGGTGGACCTGCTCTTCGCAGGCAACGGGTTCGCGACCCATGACATCGAGTCGTCGGTTATGGGGACGTCGCTCGGGATCTCACTCGGCGAGGGGCTCCCGGCGGAGCATGGTCACGCCAACCATCTGCGGGTGATCAACGAGGTGCGGCGCTTCGGCTCCATCGCGGCTGCAGTCGAGGCGGGCTGGTTGCGTGCGGGCGTGCTCTACGAGTGTGTCCGCGCGGGGGTGCCGTTCGTGCTCGGCGGTTCGGTCCGAGACGACGGGCCGCTGCCCGATGTGCTGAGTGACACGCTCGCAGCCGCCGACGCGATGAGAGAGCACCTCGACGGCGTGGGCGTCGCACTCATGCTCGCGTCCACATTGCACGCGATCGCGACGGGCAATCTTCTGCCTGCCGGGGTGGAGACCTATTGCATCGACATCAATCAGGCGGTCGTGACCAAATTGAGTGACAGAGGCAGCCATCAGGCACTCGGGATCGTCACCGATGTGGGGCTCTTCATGGGCGAGCTCGCCGAGCGGCTCTGCACTCTCGCGCCGTCTGACGGCGACCACGCCTCTCCCGAGTCATCGGAGTCCGGGCCGACCGGTCGGCGAGTCATGAGATGACCGGTCTCGCCTGGGGCAGACGCTTCTTGGTCTGTCCACCTGACCACTTCACGGTCGCGTACGAGATCAACCCCTACATGCACCGGCAGGTGCACCCAGACTGGGAGCGAGCCGGCGCCCAGTTCGAAGGCCTCGTCGCATCTCTGCATGCCGCCGGAGCATCAGTCGAGTCGCTCGAGCCGGTCGAGGGCCTGCCCGATCTGGTGTTCACGGCGAACGCGGGCGTCGTCGACGGCAACAGGTTCGTACCGAGCCGCTTCCTGCACCCCGAACGACAGGGCGAGACCCCGATAGACGAGGCGTGGTTCGCTGAGCGCGGGTTCGAGATCGTGAAGCTCGACATGGACGACGCCTTCGAGGGCGCTGGAGACGCACTGCCGTTCGGGCTCGATGACACAGAAGATGGAGGCTCTCCGCATCCGGTTCTCGTGTCGGGGTACCGGACGCGCTCGTCGGTGCGCGCCCACGCGGAGCTGAGCCGAATTCTGGGCGTCCCGGTCCGCTCGGTCGAGCTGACCGACGATCGGTACTACCACCTGGACCTCGTCTTCTGCCCCCTCGACTCACGCCGCGCGCTGGTCGCAGCCCAGGGTCTCGACCGGTTCGGGATCAAGGTTCTTCAACAGCTCGTCCCCGAGCCCGTCTGGCTCGAGGACGACGAAGCGGCCTCGTTCTCGGCCAACTCTGTCGTGATCGGAAACGTGATGGTCATGCCCGCCTGCACGCCTCGCCTCGGTCGCATCCTCGAGGGTTTCGGTTTCGACATAGCAGTCACCCCCGTGGACGAGTTCTTGAAGGCCGGCGGAGGTTGCCGCTGCCTCACCCTGGCGCTCGACGTCACGTTCAACCAGGGCAAGGAGGTCGCTCGGGGCGCCTGAGCCTCGTTGGCCCGGCAGTCGTCCATCCGCGAGAATCAGCCCATGGCCATCGCAACCCTGAACCCGACGACCGGCGTCACCGAGAAGACTTTCGAGCCGCACGACGACGCCGCGGTGGACAAGGCTCTTGCCGCGGCCCATGGGGCCTTCGCGGACTTCTCGACTACGTCGTTCAAGGAGCGGAGCCGCCTGATGGTCGGTGCGGCCGAGTTGCTCGAGGGCGAGCTCCCCGATATCGCATCCGTGCTCACGACCGAGATGGGAAAGACGTTCGCCGCCGCCAAGGCCGAGGTGTCCAAGTGCGCGAACGCGCTCCGATGGTTCGCTGAGCACGCAGAGTCGATGCTCGCCGACGAGATTGTGGAGACCTCAGCCCGAGACAGCCGCGCCCTGTTCAGGCCCCTCGGACCGGTGCTCGCGGTCATGCCCTGGAACTTCCCGATGTGGCAGGTGATCCGTTTCGCCGCCCCCGCGCTGATGTTGGGCAACACGGGCCTGCTCAAGCACTCCGCCAACGTGCCCCAGACCGCTCTGCTGCTCGAGGACGTCTTCAGGCGCGCCGGCTATCCGGACGGGGTCTTCCAGACCCTCCTCATCGAGTCAGGCCGCGTAGCGGGATTGATCGCTGACGACCGCGTGAAGGCCGTTACCCTCACCGGGTCAGATGCGGCAGGACGCTCTGTCGCCGAGGCCGCTGGACGCGCTCTCAAAAAGACGGTGCTCGAGCTCGGCGGGAGCGATCCCTTCATAGTGCTCCCGTCCGCAGACCTCGACAGGGCGGCCGCGGTCGCAGTGCAGGCGCGGGTCCAGAACAACGGCCAGAGCTGCATCGCTGCGAAACGCTTCATCGTCCATGCTGACGTCTACGACAGGTTCGAGGAGTCGTTCACCTCCGCCATGTCGAGCCTGCAGGTCGGCGATCCGATGGAGCCGGCAACCGAGGTCGGTCCACTTGCGACGTCACAAGGCCGCGAAGAGATCGCAGCGCAGGTTGAGGATGCGGTGGCGCAAGGTGCGACTGTGCTCTGCGGTGGCAAGGCGATAGACGGGCGGGGTTTCTTCTACGAGCCGACGGTGCTGAGCGACATCACGCCACAGATGCGCGTCTACAGCGAAGAGGTGTTCGGGCCGGTAGCCATGCTCTACCGCGCCCGCGACGAGAGCGAGGCTCTGCGGATCGCCAACGACTCACCGTTCGGGCTGGCGGCGAGCGTATGGACCTCGGAACCCGCCGAGCGCGATCGCTTCACGGAGCGACTCGAGGTCGGCATGATCTTCTTCAACGCCATGGTGGCGTCGACGCCGGAACTCCCGTTCGGCGGGTTGAAGCAGTCCGGCTACGGCCGCGAGCTCGGAGATCTCGGATTGCGGGAGTTCTGCGCCGTCAAGACCATCTGGGTGGCCTGACGCCGGACCGTCGACCGGTCAGCCTCCGGTCCAGCCGAGGGTCCAGTCCGCGTCGGGGACTTCACCTGCAGCCTCGGCGACGCCTCTCAGAGCCTCGACAAGACGGTCGCGCTCATCTTTCGGGACATCGCCCACGAGCTTGCGCAGCTCGGTCTTGCGGCGGTGGGCAACCTCGTCGACGAGTGATTTTCCGGCGCTCGTGAGCGCCAGATCGACCTCGCGCCGGTCAACCTCGTCGCGGGTCCTCGTGATGAGCCGTTTGCGGACGAGCCTGTCGCACATGCGCGTGGCGGTCGAAGGGCTCACACCGAGCGCCTGCGCGAGGTCAGCCAGGTGGCGAGGGCCCTGCTCTGCCAGCACGACGAGCGTGCGGTGCTGCGGCAGGGTCAGATCGTCGGTGGCTTCTGCGACCGTTCTTGCTGCGACGCCCGCCATCGCGCGCCCGGCGAGGATGATCGCCTCAGCCAGCTGCTCCTCGGCGCTCGGAACCCGCGGGCTCGCCGCCTGCTCGATGCCGACGGGGGCCTGATCCTCGCGCTTGTCTCCAGGCCGCGCGTGGGTCCTGCTGCCTGCATGCGTCCTGGTCCGCGCAGCTGCGGTCGTCATGGTCGATGCATTCCCCTTCGAGCGATCCACCAAGCACTGATCGGGCCGCCACCTGACAATGAGGCTGTGACTTCTGAAGTATGCACGTCACGGGAGAGCAGCGCCAGCATTCTCCCCCCTTCATGTCCCCGGGTGCGTTCGGACCAGCCTACGCCCCGGCACCTTCGTCGTACGAAAGGGCGTCGCGGATGCAGCGCCTGGCCTCCTCGATCCGTCCCGATGCGGCGAGGCCGGGCAGGGGGCCGTCGAGCAGACGGACCCAGTCCACGCTCTCTGTCGACCTCCCCTGTTCGTGGACGAGGCGCCTCGCTTCTTCGAGCAGCGAGGCAAGCTCCTCTATGCCAGGTCCGAGGGAGTCGGCGATCCGACCCCTTAGCCACGACGCGAGTGCCGGGCTAGTCCCTGAGGTGGACACCGAGATCGTTACAGGTCCCCGGCGGTGAACCGCCGGAAGCAGAAATGTGCAATTGTCCGCGTCGTCGGCGCTGTTCACCCAGACGCCGGCCCGCTCGGCGTCCGCCGCCACGGCCTGATCCACCTCGGTGACTCCCGTGGCCGTCACGACAAGCATGTAGCCGGCGGCCTCGCCCGTTCGGTATGGGCGGAGCTGGACGTCCAACGGTATGTCGCTGATGGATTCGATCGTGCCGTCCTGAGCGAGCATCCCAAGTGCCTCATGAGCCTCAGGAGCGACCATCGTCACAGCGGCCCTGCACGCCAGAAGTGACCTCGTCTTGCGGCCGGCGACGCGTCCACCCCCTACGACCAGGCATCGCTTGCCGGCGACCACCAGCCCTACGGGGTACACGGGTCCGGGTCCCGTCACTTCGTCACGGTCTCCGTCGGACGCCGAATGACCGCTCCGGACCCCCGTGCCCAGGTAGCGTCATACGGCGTGTCGCACGCGAGCCTGGCCCGGGACGCCTCACAGAACGATCCCGGTACCGTGGCTCTGAAGCTGTCCAAGCCCCAGTTGGCGGGGAATACAGGATCCGTGCGATTGTTGATCGGATTAGTCATCTATAGTGGACGAGTACATGACCTGACAAGTCGAGAATTAGTGCCGAAGCGGTCGATCCGGTGTACCGGGCCCCGAGTGGGCGAGCCCGGGAGACCACAGATTGGAGCGTGGGGGTTCGGCGAACAAGCGCGGAGAGGAAGGAATGGAATTCGTGAGCGACGTCGCCGAGCGATCCAAGCTGAGCATGACGGACCTTTCCGATCTGTCTGCCGAGTTCGAGAACGCACCCGCGAGCGAGGTGGTGTCCTGGGCGGTCGACAGGTTCGGGCCGTCCCTGACGCTCGCATGCTCGTTCGAGGACTGCGTGATCGTCCATCTAGCCACCCGCGTGGCCCCCGACATCGAGGTGGTGTTCCTGGACACAGGGGCACATTTCCCCGAGACCCTCGAGTACGTGGAGCAGGTGAAGGCGCGCTACAACCTGAACTTGAGGGTGGAGCGACCTGGACCCGAGGCCGCAGACTGGCCCTGCGGTTCTGCCCGCTGCTGCGAACTGCGCAAGGTCGTCCCCCTCGCCCGTGCGCTCAGGGGGAAGTCGGGTTGGATAACGGGCCTGAAGCGCGTGGACGCGTCGACTCGTGTCGACGCGCCGATCGTGTCATGGGACGAGACGAGGGGCTTGGTGAAGGTCAATCCCATTGCCACGTGGACGGAGCTCGATGTGGAGGGGTACATCGCCGACCACGATCTGCCCACCAACCCGCTGATGTCCCAGGGCTACCTTTCGATAGGCTGCGCGCCGACCACACGCCCTGTCGGGCCAGGAGAGGATCGCAGGGCAGGTCGTTTCATCGGCATGGGGACAACCGAATGCGGGCTGCACGTCTGAGCCGGGAGGCTCGACCCCCCCGATGGAATTCCTGCGTCCCTACCGTAAGACGGGAGAGCTCAACCAGGTAGAGCGCTGGAAGCTCGAACGCGACCCCCTCGATGTCGCGGGACGCGATCATCGACAAGTACGCGGCTGCTGGTCCTGCGGCGATCGCGGCGGTCCCCGGCGAGCAGGAGCGCCTCAAGTGGGTGGGTCTCTACCCCCAGCGCCAGGGCGGCGACGCTTTCATGATGCGGGTGAAGGTTCCCGGGGGGAGATTGAGCTCGGCCCAGGCCCGCGAGATCGGTCTCGTCGCGGACGTTCTCGGAGAGGGGCCCGACGACAGCCCTGTGTTCGGCAACCGCTACGCGGACCTGACCACGCGCCAGGACATCCAGATCCACTGGGTGAGGATCGGCGACGTTCCGCGGATATGGCAGCGCTTCGAGCGCGTCGGGATCACGACGATCCAAGCCTGCGGAGACTCGGCGCGAAATGTCCTGTGCTGCCCGGTGGCCGGCCTGGACGCCGACGAGATGTTCGACGCGTTGCCAGCTGCGCTGGCGATCTCGGAATTCTTCACCGGCAACCGCGAGTACGCGAACCTCCCCAGAAAGTTCAAGATAAGCGTCACGGGGTGCCTTGAAGACTGCGCGCAGGCGGAGATAAACGACATCGGCCTGTGGCCGTCGCGCACTCCAGACGATGAGCTCGGATTCAACGTTCTCGTCGGCGGCGGTCTTTCCGACGGAGAGCGGATGGCGTCCGACATCGACGTCTTCATCGCCCCCCATCAGGCTGTCGAGCTGACGAGGGCGATCGCGCAGCTCTTCGGCGAGCTCGGCAACCGCGAGAACCGAGGGCTCGCGCGGATGAGGTATCTCGTGCAGGAGCTCGGACCCGAGGGTTTCCGCGCCGAGTTGGCCGCCCGCGCGAGGTGCGAGCTGCGGCCGGCCGGCGAGACGCTCACGAAGCGATACAGGGGTGACCACGTGGGCGTCCATCCTCAACGCCAGGAGGGACTGTTCTACGTTGGGTGCTGCGTCCCGGTAGGACGGATGTCCGGTATCGAGCTCGTCGAAGTGGCGCGACTCGCAGACACGTACGGGGACGGCAATCTGAGCATCGGGACAGACCAGAACTTCGTGCTCACAGGTGTACCAGCAGACCGCCTCGAAGATCTGCTCGCAGAGGGCCTGCTGCGTAAGTACTCCCCTGAACCCGGTCCATTCGAGCGCGGTGTCGTGTCTTGCACCGGTAGCGAGTTCTGCAGGTTCGCTGTCGTGGAGACGAAAGAGCGCGCTGTCAAGTGGGCGCGATTCTTGGACTCGCAAATCGCGTCAGAGATCGAAGGCGGCGCATCTTCGGACGATTCGGGGATCATCCGAATGCACGTGTCGGGGTGCTCCGCTTCGTGTGCACAACCACAGATCGCTGACATGGGATTCAGGGGAGAGGTTGCGAGCGTCGGGGACAAGCTCGTCGAGGCAATGGATATCGGCATGGGAGGCTCCCTCGGGCTCGACGCCGGGTTCATCGACTGGATCGAGCATGCAGTCCCTGTTGACGACGTGCCGCAGGCGCTTCTACGGGTGATACGCCGCTACCGGTCCGAGCGGCGGTCCGACGAGCCCTTCTACAACTGGGCACGCCGTACCCCACCTGAAGAGCTGCGATCGACCCTCGCCGGGCTCGGAGTGGTGGCGGTCGCCGGGGGAGCAGGCCAATGAAGGGTTACCGCATCCGCGAGGAGATGAACGGGATCACCGAGCCGCCTGGCAAGACCTGGTTCTGGGAGCTCGAGGCCGGCGTGATCGACGCGGGCCGGTGTATCGAGTGTGGAACATGCGTCGCGGTCTGCCCCTCGAACTCGATCGGTGTGAGCGAAGAGGGCCTGCCCGAGCTCGTGAAGATGTGCACGGGTTGCTCGCTCTGTTGGGATTTCTGTCCAAGGGGGGGACTCCGCTACGAGGCGTTGTGGCCTCCTTCGACGCCTGATCCCGACGCGCCAGACGCGCCGACAGTGGTTCGCGCGGATTCGGCGGACACCTACTGGAAGATCACTGGCGGTCCTCCGGGCGACGGCCTCGGCGCCGTGGTGGAACGGTATGCCGCGCGCGCAGGCAAACGACCTGACGGTGCGCAGGACGGCGGCGTGGTCACGGCCATCTTGCTCGCGGCTCTGGCGAGCGGCGACATAGACGGCGCGCTCGTATCGCGTCCGAGCAGCGACAAGGACGAGCCTTGGAAGGGCGTCGCCACCGTCGCAACCACCCCGGCCGAGCTCATGGAATCCGCTGGCAGCTTCTACAACCAGACCATGGCGCTCGCCGAGCTCGACCTGAGCCGCTACTCGCTACCCGCCAAGCCCCGGCTCGCGGTCGTGGGAACGCCGTGCGAGATCCAGGGGATCCGGGGGATGCAGGCACGCCGGTGGCCTGGCGGCACGGGGGCACACCGGGTTGAAGCGATCTCCCTCACCATCGCTCTGCTCTGCACGAAGAGCTTCGACTACGAGGCCCTGATGTTGCGGGAGCTGAAGGAGAAGAGAGGGCTCGATCTCGACCGCGTGAGCAAGGTGGACGTCATCCACGGCCGGATGATCGTCGAATACCGCGACGGAAAGGTGGCGGTGGACGAGCCGATCAAGGATTTCCACGGCGCTGCTCTGAAGGGTTGCGACGAGTGCGCCGATTTCCTGGGTAGGAGCGCGGACATCTCGATCGGCAGCGTCGGCTCAATGGCCGGTTGGTCGAGCGTGCTCGTACGGACCGAGGCGGGCCGCCTCGCGTTCGACCGCGCCAGGTCCAGGTTGGATCTTCGCGACCTCGACAATCCAGAGGCGCTTCTGAAGCTCGATGCTCTCGACAAGCGCATCGCGGTCCGGAGCCTCCAGCGCAAGCTCGATCCCGATGCGCCACTGTTCGTCGACTACGCGGAGCACCTGAACGCGTATCGCGACACAGATCGCGCGCCGGTGGTGAGGGAACGGTGACGGTGGAACACGAGGCCGCTGGGCATCTGAGCCTGGAGCCGTTGAGCGAGCTGAGGCTCGAGATGCCTCCTGAACCGGTCGAGCTACGCGAGTGGATGCGTTCGACGATCCTGTCGGGTGGCGATCCGCGCAAGGACTTCAGCAACGACGTGTGCCTCGGCGTGTCGCTGTGGGAGCGCTGGCGTTCCGCGCTCGAACCCGCAGGGTTCAGTCGCGAGGCGTTCGTCGACGTGATCGAGTCGTACGCGAGGGAGATCTGGCTCTGGATCATCGGCGAACGCCGGTGGGAGCAGTGCGTCGAAGGGCTTGCGGGCCGCGTCGCGCGCCGCCTGCCCGCAACCTGAACTCTCGACGCAGTGGCGACCGGGATTGCCGCAGAATCCCTCGTTCGTCTGTCCGGCGTCTCGGTAATTCGCAAAGGAAAGCCCATCCTCGATGACGTGGACTTCGTCGTCGGTCCGGGAGAGCGTTGGGTGCTGCTCGGTCCGAACGGTGCTGGCAAGACCACACTGTTGTCGGTGGCCGGAATGCGGCTTCTTCCGACGAAGGGGAGCGTCGAAGTGCTAGGAGCGCGTGCAGGGAGGACCGATTTGCGTGCCATGCGCCAGCGCGTGGCGTTCGTGAGCCAGTCTCTGCTCCGCCAACTCCGGCCTTCGATGAGCGCGTTCGAAGCGGTGATGTCGGGGCGACATGCCGCTCTCGAGACGTGGTGGCACGACTACACCTCGGAGGACTCACGTCGGACTCGTGAGCTCCTCGACGAAGCGGGGCTTGGAGGGTGCGAAGAGCGGGAGTTCGGCCTGCTGTCCGAGGGGGAGCGCCAACAAGTGCTGCTGGCTCGCGCTCTGATGTCGGAGCCGGAGCTGCTCCTGCTCGACGAACCGGCCGCAGGGCTCGATCTGGCGGCGAGGGAGAGGCTGATCTCGCGGATCAGCGTCCTCGCCGCGGACGCGTCGACGCCCCCATTGGTGCTCGTGACCCATCACACTGAGGAGATCCCGCCCGGCATGTCCCATGCCGCGCTTATGCGAGAGGCCAGGGTCGTAAAGAGCGGACCGGTGCGCGAGGTGATGACCGACGACGATCTGTCGGCATGCTTCGGAGTCCGTGTGCACGTCGAGACGGTGGGTGACCGCTGGTTTGCCCGGTCAATCGGCTGACGATCCGGCAGAGCGGACGCCGAACCGATCCTCCACATCGCGAGGCGGCGCTCCGGTGTGCCTCGTGAACGCCAAAGGTGAAGTTGTGCCTCGTGTGGCGACGGTGTTGCATGAATGTCGTCGATTCGCAACATTCACACTCTGAGCGCGTGAGTGGCGCACGTATGTTAAGTCAAGTCGCACCAAGGGTATGTCGTTACTGCGACCGGAAAACTCGTGATGCACTGTGCATGTAAGCCGAGGCTCACCTGGGACGACGCCGAGCATTTGCGCTGGACGTGCCGAGTTCGGTAGACCCGTTGAAGACGTTGTGGGTCAGACGCGATCCATGTCAGGCGGTGGCGAGCTGCGCTCGGCGGAGCCCGTCGTTTGTCGGCCCATCCACCAGTTCGACAGGACCCTTTTGTAGGGTTTCCTCTACCGGAAAGCAGGTCGAAAGGTTTTGACAATCGTGTTTCTCGCAGTCCTCATCGGAATCTGGGGAGTGTTCCTCGGAGTGACATTGGTGAGAAAGCGAGCCGACTACCGGGCGGACTCCTCGATCGGTGCGTTTCAGCGCCAGTTGCAGGTCCTACGACGCAACTCACAGGCCGCCGACCGGTTGAACAGCCCACATTCCGATGTGCTAGGTGATCAGTCCTCTACCGTATTTGCACCATTCCGCTCGCAGCAACTGAATGGGCATGCGATCCATCACGAACGGCGCGGAGAGGATCCACACGTCCTCGGGAGAAGCGTCGTAAGAGAGAGGCGGCAGGATCCTTACTTCCGGCCCGAGGCATGTGAGCGGCGGCGTGATGTTCTCTTGGTGCTGCTTTCTGCGTTCGTGAGCACGGGCCTCATCTCCATCATTCCGGCCGCACGCATGGCGCTGGTCCTGACGGCCATCTCGGGACTTGCATTGTTGCTGTACGTCGCAATTCTCGTCAGACTGCGCGCCCAGGCATTCGAGCGCGAAATGAAGTTGCGCTACATGCCGCGTCCAACAGCACCGCCGGTGTTCGTGGACAGACGCGTAGTCGCACGCTGATCTCGCCTTGGAATGGTGGGGGGATCGCGCAGCTCGGAGCTACGGTCAGTCGGAGACAGTGTGCTGGCGCAGCTCGAGGAGACCCACCTAGCACGTGAAGAGGCGCTGGCGCGATGCCGCGAGACGATCCGCGCATGTGGTCTGGCTATCCGCGCGCTGCACCGTCACAGAACAGAAGAAGCGGCCGAACGCGTAGCGCTGGCGGAGAGCTCGATCCGCAAGGCTCAGAGAGCGATGAAACCGTTTCCTCAGCTCGCTGCCATGGGGTTCCTGCACGACGCCGAAAAGGAGTTCGCGGAGGCGAGGCTCACGCAAGCTCTCATCGATGGGGACGCGCTTGCGACACACGAAGAGCTCGAGGTCGCGCTTCCGGCCTGGTTGAACGGGTTGGCCGAGGCGGCGTCCGAGCTTCGGCGCCACCTGCTCGACTGCCTTCGTTCGGGTGATGTGAACAAGGGAGAGGACCTCCTCGAGACGATGGAGGACGTGTTCGACTTCCTGGTGACAGTGGAGTATCCAGACGCCATCACCGGAGGCCTGCGACGTGCCGCGGATTCCCTCCGAGCAGTGGTCGAGCGGTCGAGGGCGGACGTGACCACGACGGTGCTTCAGACGAACCTGCAGCGTGCAATCGAGTCCCGGGGAGCCGCACTCCGCCCGGAACCTCCGTTGACAGGGACCTGACCGCAAGCTACCGGGCTGTATCCTGGGCGGCTGCAAGGGGGTGTAGCTCAGTCGGTAGAGCGCTACGTTCGCAACGTAGAAGTCGGCGGTTCGAGTCCGCTCACCTCCACCCGCAAAAGTCCTGCTCGAGGCCACTTTCTCTCATGTCGCAGTCTCGGAGTCGCCGGGCATGTCCGCGAAATGTCCGCGGGCCGATGAGTACATTGCGTCGATGCTCGCGTGTCTGAGTCGCTTCTGTATCGTCTCAAGGGCCTCACCAGCTTCTCGCATGTGGTCGCCTGCTGAATGACGCAGGCGATGCGGAGAAAGCGCCATCGGCAACCCGGCTGCCTTCAGCGCGGGCTTATAGATACGCTCTCTGAAGTCGCTCGGCCTCATTGGACCTCCATCAGGTGACTGCAATACGAACGCCTCGGGGTCGGTTCTACCGGTTCGTCTCAGGTGTTCCGCGAGCATGTCAATGGTGGAGCTGGGAACGTGAAAGATCCCTGCCGCAGAGAGAGTCTTTCCCCATACACAACCTTGCCCCCGACCTCGTTGACCGTCAGCTCGACTGTCAAGGTTCTACGCAGGAAGTCGATGGCCTTCACCTTGAGGCCGCACACCTCCTGCATGCGAAGGCCCAGCGCGGCTAGATAGATCGCTGGCGCGTACTCCGTCGGAACAGCTTCGGCGAGTCGGACAACATCTTCAACTGAGGCAATCGGCTTCGCAGTCTTCCGCACTTCGGGTAAACGAATGCCCAGGCAGGGACTCATAGCGATCCTGCGGTCGAGCACGGCTGTTGGTATCAACGGGCAGAGTGAACTCCGTGTCATTCATCGGGGTCTCTCGGAGGGCCGAACACGGGGAGCAACACTTGTCGCTGCACCGTGCTCAGGAACGAAGTGAGTGAGGAGATAACCACCTCATGAGGTTGTCACCTCCCGAGGTACCAGACGGGCCACCCCGATGAATGCGGATGGGGGATCAGGGCTCAGCCGGAGTCGACCGTCAGGGTGAACGCCTGCCTCACGACATACTTGGTCGTTCCTCTTCCGAACGTCGCCCTGATGGTCAGGTTGGCGTCGCGTGCCTGTTTCGATGGGTGTGCTCGCGTGCCCTGGCGAGTGCGGTGATCGGCTCACCACCGAACAGCTCGGGGTGCAGGTAGCGGCCCTGATCCTCAGCCTTCTTGTCGACTTCGACCGGGATGCGGTTGGCGTTGGCCCAGGCATCTTGTCGGATGCCGGTCACCTGCCACGAAACCTCCTGGTTGGCTTTCCCGCCTGCGATGGAGAACCTCGCGTTTTTGACCCGCGAGGAGATATGCAAGTCAGGCGCGGGTTCGTCCAACGCGGTGAGGGTGTAGCGGAAGTCCCGGTTGAGCGCCTCAAACCAGTCAGGCAACTCGACTGTCGCCCGCCCGTCGGCGTCGAGGGCGACCGTGCCGTCGTAGACGTTCTTCATGTCGGGTGATTCGACAAACGAGTGGTACAGGAACTTACCTGCTGGGTCGAGGGGGTGGTCGATCTTGAACGACCCGCCCCCCTTCGACAGAGTGCCAGTGACCACGGCGCTCCCATCCACATAGAGCGAATCAGAGTTTTCGGAGTAGGCCCACACGCCGTAGCTATCCTCGCCGGTGACGTATCCGTAGACGCCGTAGCCATCCGCGCCTGTGGCGTATCCGTAGACGCTGGACGCGCCCTCGCCGAAGGCCCTCCCGTAGACGCCGGTGCCGTTTGCCGCGTACCCGTAGACGCCGTTCCCACTCTCGCCGCTCTGGTATCCGTAGACGCCGGTCGCGCCGTCGCCGGTGGCGGCCGCATAGATGGCGGCGTTAAAGCCGGTGGAGGTCGCGTAGACGCCAGAGCCGTTGGTGGACGCACCCAAAACGCCGTTGCCGTTGGTGGAGGAGCCGTACAGCCCGTTTCCGCCGCCGCCGCTGGTGTCGATACCCTCGACACCTGAGTCGCCATTAACCGCCATGGAAATAGAGGTGGTTCCCGTCGCCGCGTTCGCTTTGCCGAGTTTCACTTTCCCGGCACCGGCGTCAGGACTCTCAGCACCTGCAGGATCTGCCCCGGCCACGACGCTTGCACCTACCCCGGCGGCTGCCACCCCGAGGAGCATCTTGCGTCGCCCGACGCGGGGACTGGGCTTTTCAGGATTGTTGTCTGATCCATTGCCTGCGGGCGTGCCGTCGGCGTGAGTGGTGTCGGTCATTTCTCCCACCTTTCTCATCCCCAACCCACTGGGCAAGGTGAATACCATCTAGATCAGAACGGTGGCATTGTCAAACGATTTCGATGACCCATAAACAATGGCTGATCCATCCCAGGGTTCGGACTCCCTAGAAGGGCTGTAGCGCACCTGCTGGATGAGCGTTGCCCGAAGTGTCGGACAGACACCCCGATGGTCGGTGAGCCACCGACCTGGGGGAGAGGGAGCTGCCGAGTGGACCCGACCATGGGCACGATGTCGACCTGCGTGCGGAAGGTCATCCTCCCCGACGCTTCCGCCACTTGACCGGTCCAGTCTCGATTAGAAGCCCCTCTTCACTCAGTCCTGTCTCGATCCAGTGCAAGTTCCTCTTGTGCAAGCCCAAGTCGAATAACTCACGCGACTCCGAACTCGTCTGAAGGTCCACGACATCCTCGGACGACTGTGAAAGTTCCACGCGAATACGCTCACCGAACGAGGACCGGAGTCCAGGCCACGTCAGCGCGAGGATGACTTGACCGTCCTCTTCGACTGTCAGGCTCTCAACCTCGCTCTTCGACCGCAGGATCGCTCTGATGACTGGGGCGACCTGCTCGACAGTCCCTGTTGCCCTGAAGACTTGCCAGCGATCCACGGCACCTACCGTACGCGTATGCTCGACCACCCTGATCCCCAGCCACCGCAGCGTTCTCGTTGAACAAGTTCCCTTCGCGCGCATGTTCCTCCGCAGCACCGTCATGCTCTTGTGACCGGTCGTCTGCGCGATCACCCTCTCCTGGACGCCGGAAGCCGCTGCAGCAGTCGCCAACCCGGCCCGCAACGATTGACTCGATACCTCACTCGTGTCCATCCCGGCCAACTCGAGCGCGTCACTTCACGACCAACGCCACACCCCGGTCGATATGTCGAGCATCGCGATGTTCTTCGTGCCCTTCGACTCGTCTTGCGACGCGGAAGAATGCGTCCGGAACCGTTTATCCTCTACCACGATGGAACACGAGCGCTGTACTGCTTGCGGCTTCGACGGCGGGCGCTATGACGATGACGCGCTGCTCGATGCACTGCGCGAGCTGGGATCACGTTGGCGGGCGCTCCTATTCAACGCCCAGAGCGAGTTGCGCTCTCGACCCCAACCGGAGGTGTGGTCGGCTATCGAATACGCAGCACACAGTCGCGACATCACCTCTCTGCATGCCTTTGGCGTGGAACAAGCCCTCACGGGCGAGGAACCTCGCTACCCAGAGGTCGACAACGACCTCGTCACCGCTGTCGCGTCGGACTATGCGACCGCGGACCCAGGCGAAGTGGCAGACGAACTTGAAGAGCAGGCTCAAAGGATGGCAGACCTTGCCCTTCGCGCCGGACCAGCCGCGTGGTCAAGAGGGCTTACCCTCGGAGATGAACGCATCGAGGTGCGACGCCTCATGGAACATGCTCTGCATGACTCGCAGCATCATCTCGCGGACGTTGAGCATGGTCTGCTCATCGTTAGGACGCGTCCAAGCCTGAAGAGCGACTGATGTCACTTCCGGGGGTTAGCACACCATCCCCGTCAACAAGTACGTTTGATGCCTGTCCAGGTTGTGCCGCGCGCGGTCATACCTCCGCGTCGTCCTCGGGTCGGCGTGGCCAGCGGCATCCTGGATATCCCTAAGACTCCCCCCGGCGTCAATGCCCACTTTGTCGACGTTCGCGTGTTGCAACACTGACGCCTATCATCAGTGAGAGTCCGGTCACCGCGAGAATACCCATCGCTATGAGGGCATAGTCAGGACTGCGGATTACCGTCGCCAGTGATATCAGCACAACTGCGAGCCCGCCTCCCACAGACCCAGCAACGGTGATGAGTCTGAGCGCCCGTAAACGTTCCGAATCCGTTCGCTGACCGAGCCGCGGCGAGGCTGCAATCATGCTCGGTAACACCCGATAAAACCAGATGGAAAGAACCCCGATGACTAACAGTCCTGGAACGAGAACCAATAACGGTTTCACTAGGACCACACGATAGCGACGGTTCGCTGAACAGCCCAAATATTTCTCGGGCCACGATGAGTGGTGGTCGTTGGTCTGCTGCGCAAGCACCCCGACGACCGCTAGCACTGTCGAGCAAACGGCACAGTCGAGTTAACGGCACAGTCGAGTTAACGGTGTCCTCCTCTAGCCCACCATCCCCGCCACCAAGTACGTCGGACGGGTCAAGGCCCTCATACTCACCGGTACCTTTGCCCGTTCCCCGGTCGACTGGGATGACCTATTCCGCGACCCAGGAGAGGTAACCGAACGTTTGCGTGCCACGATGGGCGACGGCTATGCGCCATCGCTCGCACAGGTGGTGAGGTTCCAACCGATAGGGCAAGCAGTGCGAACACATTGGGGAACCGGTGAGACGATCCAGGTCCTAATGCCGTCGGCGCCGTTCGCCGGCGCTGAGCTCGCCACTGCCGAACGGATGTCGGCGAGCCCCAGGGATGGCACGAGCCACCTTGGAGGCCGCACTTCGCATCGACGTTCGATCCGTGCTGCCGACGATCTCTGTTCCGACGCTCGTTATCCACGCCAAGGACGACCCGATCCCCATTCAAGGTGCCCGCTACCTGGCCGACCACATCCCCGGCGCCCGCCTCATCGAGATCGAGGGTCACGACCATGCTCCTTGGATCACAGATCCGGATCGGATCTCCAACGCGATCGAGGAGTTCCTGACCGGGACGCACGGTGCACCGCGCCAGACGCAACGTGCGCTAAAGACCGTGCTGTTCACCGATATGGTGGGCTCGACGGCACGAGCGGCAGCCATTGGAGACGAGCGATGGCGGGTGATGCTCGAACGCTTCGATCAAGTCATCACCAGTCTCGCCAGCCGATTCTGCGGGAAGGTCGTGAAGAGTACCGGAGACGGCCATTTGGCCACATTCGAGGGCCCGACCCACGCCATCCGTTGCGCGGAGGCACTGCTACGGGACGCCAAATCGCTCGGGGTTGAGATCAGAGCCGGTGTTCACACCGGGGAATGCGAGCTGATGGGCGACGACCTCGGAGGGATTGCCGTTCACATCGCGGCCCGGATCATGTCGCTAGCCGTCCCTGGCGAGATCCTCGTGTCCAGCTCTCTGCGCGACCTCGTGGTCGGCTCGGGGATTGGCTTCGACGAGCGCGGATCACACGAGCTGAAGGATGTGCCAGGACAGTGGCAGCTTCTTGCTGTCGATCCTCAAGGCGCCCATCCGGGGACAACCGAAGCAACACTGGCGTCGATACCCCCACCATCAGCGAGGAGTGGGATGCGGCGCTCTGACCGTGCCGTCGCCTCAGCAGCGCGACACGCCCCCTGGCTCCTCCGCGGCCTTGGGCGCGTTACCTCATCGGGTAGTGGCCGCTGACCGAGCGGTATCGCCGGCTCTAAACCGCCTCGGATTGGCTCTCAACCTGTCCGGTATTGCCGGATTGCGCGACCAACCCCGGAGAAGTGGACCTCACGCAAATCTTCTGGCCTGGCGATACAGGTCGGTCCGGGGAGCGACCTAAAGCTAGCGACGGGGGAGACTCTGGATCGCCCTCCCGCCCACAAGGGGAAGGCTGAGTCCTGAGCCGACCGCCGGGTGTCAATCAAGAATGCCTGGTTAAGGCCGCTTACCTCCACTCATCTGGCAAGAGAGTTCTGACTCTCGAACCATTGCAACCCGAGGATTCTGGGATGCGCGTTCGGTATAGGCCTCTCTTCATGCAAAAACACGCCGAGCCGTCGGGCGGGTCGGAGTCAGCCATTTCCCACGCTATTTTCCACATTTTTTTGGGTACACAACGCTGTTGAGAAAACCCAGGCCAGGTATGAGATGGGTTTTCAGTACTCAGACGGTTCGGTCCGTATCTGTGGCATGAAAGGCTTGCGTCATGCGTACTGCTGCTACGGAATTACTCGACATCGACATCCCGATCTTCGGTTTCAGCCATTGCCGCGACGTGGTTGCCGCTCTCACCCTCGCCGGTGGTTGCGGGGTTCTCGGCGCGGTCGCCCACTCTCCCGAACAGCTCGACATCGACCTCACCTGGATCGAGAATGAGGTCAAGGGCAAGCCCTTTGGCGTCGATCTGCTCGTACCAGAGAAGTTCGCTGGCAGCGACGAGGGGGGCCTTGACCACGACGCACTCGCCGCGCTGATCCCCGACGGACACCGAGGCTGGGTGAGCGACCTGCTGGATCGCTACAACGTCCCTCCAATGCCTGCGGGTGAGTCCATCGGGCGGTTGGGCGGCGGGATTCGGATCGACCCAAAGAGCATGGCACCACTGCTCGACGTGCTGTTTGCGCACGATACCAAGTTGGTCGCATCTGCACTTGGACCGCCGCCCGCCCATTTCATCGAGCGGGCCCACGCTGCGGGGATACCAGTTGCCGCCTTGGCAGGAACTGTCGAGCACGCACGCCGCCATGTCGCCGCAAGAGCCGACCTCATCGTCGCCCAAGGCACCGAAGCCGGTGGCCATACGGGTCAGATCGCCACCATGGTCTTGGTTCCTGAGGTGGTTGACGCAGTCGCGCCGACCCCCGTGCTCGCCGCCGGTGGGATCGCCCGCGGTCGTCAACTCGCGGCCGGTATGGCACTTGGAGCAGACGGCGTCTGGTGCGGATCGGTGTGGCTGACTACCGAGGAAGCCGAGACACCCCCTGTAATCAAGGACAAGTACCTTCGAGCCGGGATTGGTGACACCGTCCGGTCGCGGTCGATTACCGGCAAGCCCGCCCGCATGTTGCGAACGACGTGGACCGACGAGTGGGAAAGACCCGATAGTCCTGATCCGCTCCCGATGCCCCTGCAGCCCATGTTGGTCGGCGATGCCCTCGCCCGCATACAGCGGAGTGCCTCGAAGGAACGAAGTGGAACCCACGAGCTCGCGACCTATTTCGTGGGCCAGGTCGTGGGCAGCATGAACACGGTCAAGCCGACGCGTCGGGTGGTTATTGAGATGGTTGAAGAGTTCGTCGAGGTCCTCGAGCGCCTGAACGCCCTCGCCGCCAGCTGAGGAACGCATTCCGATGCGTGCTCGCGGGTTCGATCCTTGTCGGTGCCAAAACGCACGCGCGCTGCCAGCGAAACTTGCGTAACCGTCTGAGGGCAGTACCGGAGATATGGCTGTTCGCTAGCCCTTTAGGAGGGCGGCGTGGAGACCGGTCGCTCAGGCCATACCTCCGTAACCCCACGAACAGGACGCTCTTGCAACGGCAGTGTTACCCTCAGCGTCACCACGCTGGGCAGCCGGTCTCGACGGCCATCGCTGGCGCACGCGGGATCAGGGGATGGTGGCATGAACATCCTGCTAACGGGAGCCTTCGGTAACATCGGGCAACGTGCCCTCGATGCCATGGCCGACGAGGGACACCGGGTCGTAGCTCTCGACATAGACAACCGGCGAAATCGTCGGCGAGCGCGGCAGTACTCGGAACGCCCCGGCATCGAGATCATCTGGGGAGACATCAGGGACCGTTCGGTCGTGGAGCGCGCCTCGTCGGAATGTGACGTCGTCGCTCACTTGGCCTTCGTGATCCCTCCGCTCACTGATGTCGATCCCACGCTGTCAGAACAGGTGAACGTCGGGGGCACTCGTCATGTGCTCGAGGCCGCGGCCAAGCTTTCCCCGCCGGCCAGAATGCTTTTCGTCTCCACCTTCGACCTCTTCGGGCGCACCCAGGACAAGCAGCCGCCGAGACGGGTGACTGACCCAGTAGTCGCCACGGACACCTATACGGCCCACAAGCTCCAGTGCGAGGAAATGGTGAAGGGCTCCGGCCTCGACTGGTCGATCGTGCGGTTCTCCGATGTGCCGATAATTGGGTTCCGTTCGCCGTCACCCATCATGTTCGAGCTCCCGCTGGCCAACCGCTTTGAGGTCCTCCATTCCAAGGATGCGGGCCTCGCCTTGGCGCGCGCCGTCGCCTGCGACCGGGTGTGGGGTCGTGTGCTTCTGGCGGGCGGGGGCCCGTCCTGCCAGGTGACCTATCGTGACTTGCTCGAAGGAATGCTTAACGCCATGGGCGTGGGAACGTTGCCGGAGAGGGCGTTCACCTCACGGGCGTGGCCGTGCGACTGGATCGACAGCACCGACACGCAGCAGCTACTCGACTACCAGCATCACTCCTTCGCCGACATCATGGAGGAGGTGCGCGACCGGACGCGTGTGGCCCGGCCCTGGATCCGGGCCGTGAGCCCCATCGCCCGCTGGTTCATCTTGCGGAGGTCTCCCTACCTACGAGAGAGCCGCTCCGTCGGCAACGCGCGAGTGTCGGCCGGCTAGAGCGCGATCGCTCCCGCCACCATCACCGTCTTGTTCACCGACCTCGTGGGGTCGACGGAGCTCTTTTCGTCTCTCAGCCCCCAAGAGGCTGACGACTTCCGCAACGATCACTTCTCGCTGCTACGGGGGGCGGTGAGTGGTGCCGGCGGGCTCGAGGTCAAGAGCCAAGACGATGGGCTCATGGTCGCCTTCTCTGGCTTGAGCCGCGGCCTGGCCTGTGCCGGCAATGCAACGGGCCGAGCGTCGCAACCGTCGCTCTCCAAACGTCTTAGCCATCCGGGTTGGCCCGGGCGTTCAGCGGCTTGTCAGTAATCCAGAAGGCGCGCGCCCCGGATAACGGAAGTGCATTTAACCGAAGTGCCGGTCAGGGGCGGTCACATTGCCAGTTCCGCACCCGAGGACTGTCAGCCAAGATCCCTGGTCATGGACCAGATTGCGTGGATTTCTTCCCGAATCTCATGGTTCGAGAGTTGTCCGCTCACCTCCACTCATCAGGCAAGAGAGTTCTGACTCTCGAACTATTGCAACCCGACCATTCTGGGATGCGCGTTCGGTATCGGCTTCTCTTCAGGCAACAACACGCCGAGCCGTCAGCTTGCGGTGACGACAAACGATCACGGCTCGACGTTGTGCGCGTAAAGATTGTTCTGTACCGCAATAGCTCGCGACGCTTGTCCCATTCCGATAATGACCGTGGCCGTGCGATGATTCCAGCCCGTGTCGATCGTCAATTTCATCGAATAGGTCCATTCATTTCGGTCAGACGGTTCGAGGAGGAGATTCGATGGTCAAGGTGGCAGCCGCAATCACGACGTCAGTTGATGGCTACATCACGGGGCCAGACGACGGCCCTGGCCGGGGCCTCGGGATCGGCGGCGAACGGCTCCACTACTGGGTGTTCGGCGGCCCCTGGAGCTACGACTCGCCAGAACGGGGTCAACCCACGGGCGTGGACAAGGACTGGATGGAAGACGTCCTCGGCGCCAATGGGGCGGTCGTGGCCGGACGGGGAACCTACGAGGCCGCCGGCCACTGGGGAGACAAGAGCCCCTGGGGTATACCGGTGTTCGTCGTCACGCATCGACCTGAAGAGCAGCCGCCGGGCAGGGAGTTCGTCTTCGTGGGCGGCTTGGCCGAGGCCATTGAACGGGCAAAGACCGCGGCCGACGACAAGCAGGTCCACCTCATGGGGGGCGCCCAGATAATCCGGCAGGCCCTTTCTGCTGGATTAGTAGACGAACTCACGATCATTATCGCACCGCTGGTTCTAGGTGGTGGCAAACGTCTCTTCGAGAATTTCTCCGAATCGATCGAGCTCGAGCACCTCGGCGTGCACCAGTCACCGTTCGCCACCTTCATCGACTACCGCGTGAAGAGGTGAGGTGATCTCATGGCAAGCCTCATCTACTCGGCAGTCGCCTCGCTGGATGGCTACGTCGAGGACGCCTAGGGACACCTCGAATGGGCTGCACCCGACGAAGAGGTGCACGGCTTCATCAACGATCTCGAGCGACCAGTTGGCACGTATCTCTATGGGCGTCGGATGTACGAGACGATGCTCTTGGGAAACGCCACCCATCGATGAGAGTGCGCCTGCCTTTTTCCGTGACTTCACGCAGATCTGGCAGAGGGCGGAGAAAGTTGTCTACTCGCGGACGCTGGAGTCGGCATCAAGTGCCAGAACGCGGATTGAACCAAGCTTCGAGCCTGAACGGGTAAGGCGACTCAAGGAGACGATTGGCCACGATCTAAGCGTTGGCGGTGCGAACTTGGCCGCGCAGGCCATCAGGGCCAGCCTCGTCGACGAGTTCCAACTATTGGTCGTGCCCGTTATCGTCGGCGGTGGAAAGCCGTGGCTACCAAACAGCCTTTCCCTCAAACTTAAGCTCCTGGAGTCCCGCCGCTTTGCGAGCGGCGTGGTCTTCTTGAGGTATCGCCCCAAGTAGTGGGAACGAGCTGATCGGGGTAGAAGAACTCTCGGCTCCCTGCTCACATTTGCGTGACATTCGGTACGTCGCTGGGAGCGAATCAATTGTCATCGAACATCGATCTGGCGCGCGTAGAGCCGTAGCTCTGTCGCCCCAACGCCGTCGCAGACAGATTGTTCGGCGCCAGGAACCGCTAGGCCGCGCACTTCGCTTCGCATAAGACTCCGGTTCGATCTTCCGCATACAAGTTCGCGGCTTTCGACGCGTCGACCTGGCTTGCGTTCGCTACGCTCGTCGAGCGCGCGCCCCGAGTTCATCGGCAGTGATCGTTACCAGCGGGCCCGAGTCACCCAGTCCGACCGGAGACGACGATTTAGGTCCTCGGCAAGGTGCTGTCGTCCGGTGCGGACCAAACGCGTCTCGTAGCTCGGAGCGTGGAATGCCTCGGCGGGGCTCTCGTAGCGACGCGCCTCCATCGGATCCGGCTTAGAGTCACGCAGGGTCAGGTGTTGCTCCCGCCAGTTCCCCAGAAGGCCAGAGAGATTGGCAGCGACCGTTGCCGGATCCGCCGGGTTTTCCGTGTCGAGCCCGCCGATGTTAGGGCTCACCAGCAAGTCCGCCGTCATCTGCGGGTCCCGGTCGATTGCGTAAAGCTGCTCGGGGTCCAAGCGCCAGCATCCGGGGTGGAGGGTCCTGATGTAGAGGTGCGTGCCCGTGCGGACGGCGCGTTGGTAGGTGTACGCGCCGTGGCTCAGGATGAGGTGGTCGCGTCCGAAGAACGGGGTGCCACGAACTGCCGCCGCGAACGACTCGCCATCCCAGCCCGGTGGGACCTCGATGCCGAGCAGCTCGCAAATCGTGGGACAAAGGTCGACGTGGTAGGTGAGGCCGGAGGCGTGCAGGCGCTCGCTGGGGAGGACGGTGGTGACGCCCGGCCACCGGATCACCATGGGGACGTGATGGGACGCCTCGTTGGCCATCGGGTGGTCGCCATAGCAGCCGTTCTCGCCGAGGCACTCGCCGTGGTCGGAGGTCACGATCACCGCCGTCTCGTCGGCGATGCCAAGCTCCGCCAACTGTTCCAAGAGGATGCCGAGATGGTGGTCCCAGTAGGCGATGGCCCCGTCGTAGCCGTCGACCAGCACCTCGAAGTCGCGCCGCGACGTGATGGCGTCGGGCATGGTCTCGGCGTTAGGCGAGGGAGGTGGGGGGACGGACCACGTGCCGTCGCCCTCGTAGAGGTCGAGTGCCGAGTGGGGGCCATAGTGCTCGGAGTGGGCGGCGATGGCGTCGTCGTCCGGCCACATCGGCGCCGGACCCGCCTCAGTTGCCCGGCGCACCCAGGCCCCCGGCTCGAGGTACGGGATGTGCGGGTCCCAAAAGTGCACCTGGAGGAACCAGTCGTCGTTGCGGCCGTTGCGCTGTAGCCACTGCCGGGCAGCAGTCGTGACCGTGGCCGCGTCCTCGTCGTCGCCGTTCGAGAGGGAAGGTTTCAGCCACTCGCGGAAGTTGCTCAGGAACCAGTACGCCATGTGGCGTTCCGGGAAGCAGGAGATCGAGGCGGTGTAGATCCCGTTTCGGTAGAGGTGTCCTCCGAACGAGGGGGCGTACCGGGTGCGATCGAACATCCGGATCTCCGCCGCTGGACCGAAGTTGGCGATCGCTCCCGTCGTAATCCCGAACTGCCCACTGGTTAGGGCGGCCCTCGAGGGCGCGCATGGCGTGTCGGAGGCGTAGCTGCGTTCCAGTACGACCGAATCCCGGGCGAGGGCATCCAGGTTGGGAGTGATCGCTCGCTGGTATCCATACGGACCGGTGTGGTCGGCTCGTAAGGTGTCGACGTCGACGTACAGGATGCGCATAGCAAAACCCTATTGGACGCCAGTTCGAATGCGTCGCTAACCGTCGTTCCGGGGCGGAGCATGCATACGGCAAAAGTGGGCGCTCGGAGCACGGACTAGTGATTCTGCACCAACTCAGCGAAGCAAATCGGCGGCGCGATACTCGCGTAAGTGCGACCGATCGTCTCACCGTAGAAACGCTCCTCGTCCTTCATTGACTCTCGGATCCGGTTCTCGGAGCAGTCAGCGTCGACAGTGCGGGAGACGGGGTCAGCGGTGATCGAGACGGATGACCGCAGTCGTCGTGGTGTGTTGCGTGATCTGTTCCGCTGGGACATCCATAGCGAAAGGAGGTTCTGGGTCCTGATATCCGACTGCGGCAAGTAGATCGCCAACGCCAGGGCTGCTTCGCTACCCTCCACCAATACGGGGGTGTAGTCGGTGTCGGTTGCGCCCGGCCCGTCGCGCTCAATCGTGCAGATGCCGGCGTGGAGGAGGTTGCGGACCCGGTCACGTTGGCGAGTCGCTGAGCAGAGATTGAGGTGTCCGTTGCTTCCATGATGGAAGCCGAAGCTCCAAAGATCACGGAACTTCGGGGACATTCCCCACCTTGCTGTCAACACTGTCAAAAGCGGGATACCTCGAATCGGTCCCAGAATATTGGAAATCTGACCGATGAATGAATTCGCGGGACCTGCAACGTCCAACTGCATGAAACCACTGACCTGCACTCGGTAGAGCAGACGCAGAGTGCAGACGCAGAGAGAAAGAGAGAGGTGGATGATGGCAGAGGAAAGCAAGCCGGTCGAAGTGTCACGCAGGATCGAAGCACCGGCGGCCCTCATCTTCAAGATCCTGGCGAATCCGCAACGTCACGTGGATTTCGACGGATCCGGCATGCTTCGGGGAGCCGTCCTCGACCGTCCCATCTCCGGCGTGGGCGACACCTTCACCATGAAGATGCATCGGCTCGGAGACGACTACCTCATGCTCAACTATGTGGTGGAGTTCGAGCCAGATCGGCGCATACTTTGGGAACCGGCTCCCGGAGACCCTTCTCGGGCTGAGGGTGATGATCCATCCAAGGTCGGCATTCCTGCGGGCTACCGCTGGGGCTACATCCTCACTCCAGACGGTCACGACGCTACCGTTGTCACCGAGGTGTTTGACTACGGCCCCTTGCCGGAGGACCTCCTACGTGATGGCGGAGCGTGGATCAACGGGACCCATTCGGTGCTTGAGTCCATGACGGCCAGCCTGGAGAGCCTCGAGAAGATCAGTACCGAGTAGGACCGATGCCGGAGCGTATCTAGGAATCGGTCTTGAGAGGGTTCGAATAGGCAGCCTCTTGTCCCATATCGTCGGTTCGGTGGTCATCATCTCCCACTGGATGATCCGTGTGTCGCCGAGCAACACAACGGACTCGTCCCCGCCGATTCGACCAACAGTGTCCGTCTCGCGCACGGCTCTGTCGGGCCGCTCGTCTCCAACTTTGTGCTGCACCCGCCGTTGCGGATGGCGCGCCTCACCACCACCCTCGACGCGATCAGTACACGATCAGTAATGGACGACTCAACCTTGGCCTTGGCATGGGGGGGCGCGTCAGTATGTCGCTATTCGAGGGACCATCGCTTGCAGACCGTTTCGAGAAGGGCCTCGACTCGCTAATCAAGCTCCTCGAAGGCGCGCCGCTGCCGCTGGCCGCAGTACCGATGGCTCCCGGTCGTCATTCGCCACAGTCGGTTCTTCTGTCGACACCGTGCATGCAAGTCCCTCGACCACCGATCATCATCGGAGGTCAGGGACCCCGCTTGATCGACCTTGCGGCACGAGTCGGCGATCAGTGGAACTTTTACTATCCGCCTGGCGTTGAATCCGCTGAAGATCTCACGACGGTCCCTTCGACGCCTCATCGAGAAGTTCGAGGAGCGCTGCGCGTTCCACGGGCGAAGTGGCGAGGTAGGGAAGTCGGTCGTCTTCGACTTTGTTGCTGGCTTGGAGCCATCCAGCAGGAAAGAACTGGCCGAGCTCATGATACGGATGTCCGAGCTCCGCTTTGACAAGTGCATTCGCCACTGGCTGGCCACGTCTAGGTGGACCCGAACGCTCGATCGACGAGCTACTCAGCTTCGTATCCGAAGACTTGCCGGCGCTGAGGTCCAGCTGACCGCTCGCGCAGATCAATGTCGTCGATGGGGCTCGTGGACCCTAGGACCCACCCGTCACGCAGCGCGCGCCGTCCTCAGCACCGCGCTGCGCGCGTTTCGGTGGCCGTGGCTCGCGGCGGAGATGGCCCGGCTCTAGTAGCTCGCCAGCACGGCGCCGAGATCGAGAGTCTTTATGCACAGAAGGGGTGAGACGGCGGTTCGCGAGCTGTCGGCTGGTCCACTCCATTGTGAAAATGTCAACGTTCTGCCTGTTCTGAGCGGTTCGCGCTTGGCGGCTTAATTTCAAACCCAAGGATTGCTCCCGAGCTCACTCAACCAACAAGCTCTTGCCACCGTTTGCATTGGTCTCTCAAACCTTGACGGCAAAGAGATTCCACGTCCCTGGCACTCCCTTGAGTTCGTGCTCTCCTCGGTCGTCGAATTCGATGCCTGAACCCGAGACGAGGTCAACGACGGTTCTCGACACAAGAACTTCACCCGGATCGGCGAGGGCTGACACCCTGGCGCCAATGTGTACCGCTATGCCTCCGATTTTCTCGCCGATGACTTCGACTTCGCCGGTGTGCAGCCCCGCTCGCGTTTCAATACCCAGGAAGTGGACGCTTTTGCAGATCTCGAGGGCGCAGCGGATGGCGCGAGCAGGCCCGTCGAAGCTTGCTAAGAAGCCGTCGCCTGCCGTATCGATTTCTTTCCCTCGGAATCGATCGAGTTGGTTGCGAACGACGTTGTGATGCTCGACCAGCAGATCACGCCACCGGCGATCGCCCAGCTCGACCGCTAGCTTCGTCGAGCCGACGATGTCGGTAAACAGGACAGTCGCCAGCATCCGATCGTGTTCAGGCGTTGGGCGGACGCCCGTCAAAAACTCCTCGATCTCATCTACGATCGCGTCTGGATCCCCGAGGATGGGAAAATGGTCCTCGCCTTCCAACTGGACGAACTTCGCGCCGGGGATCATCTCAGCGATGGCTCGCCCTTGGGCAACATCTACGATTCGATCACCCGTGCGGTGCAGTACAAGGGTAGGTGCCTGGATGTAGGCCAGCACCGCCCGCACATCAACCTGGCCCAAGATCTCGGCGAGTTCGCGCCAGTTGCCAGGTGACGCTCCGAGGCGCTCGAAACGGGCCCACCATCTCTTGAACGCTGGGTCGTAGCTCGGGCCTTGGAGATCGAGATTCTCCGCTGTTCCCATTTCGCTCGTAAACCGATCGAAGAACTGTTGCTGCTCCGCCTCGGTGCGGCCGTAGGGCCAATCGTCGGCTCGCACGGACTTGGCGAATGGCGCATACAAGATGAGTGCCCTTACTCGCTCCGGGTAGGTGGCCGCAAACAACATCGTCATGGCGGCGCCCCGCGCGCCTCCAAAGACCGCGGCCTCGTCGGAGCCGGCGGCGTCCATAACCGCTCGGACGTCGTCCATCTGGAGTTCAAGCACTGGCGGACCACTACCGCGGTCGGACAATCCGACACCGCGCATGTCAAACAGGATGAGTCGGGAGAACGAGCTGAGTCGCTCCAGGTAACGAGCCCACGTTGGCCACTCCCACATGACATCGAGATTGGACCAGATTCCCGGCGTATAGACGAGATCTACAGGGCCAGCTCCGACGACCTGATAGGCGATATGCACATCGCCGTTCTTCGCGTAGCGCGGCTCCGGTCGGTCCATGCGGGAAGCGTACGTGTGCCGGTCCGATCGTGCTCAAGGTTACGGGAGGAGCCGACAAGAGATCGCCGCGGCCGTCGACGGTCAGCCCCCCGAACTTGGCGCGTGTCGCTCGATGTGGCGAGACCATCTTCGAAACGCTCCGCACCGGTATCTCGGATTGAGGCCCTCCTCGTGATCACCGAGATACACAGCGTAGTGATCTGAGTCGCACGAACCAGGCGGCGAGATCGAGAAGTTCCTGTGTAGCGGGGGTGAGTCGGCGGTTCTCGAACTGACGCTCCTATGACTTGTCAAGCAGCTCCACGCTCGAGCAGCATGTAGAGCTGTCTGGCGACGTAACGCTTGAGGCACCGCTTAACTTCGCGACTTGTTCGTCCCTCCGTGATGCGCCGCTCTGCGTAGGCCCTCGTCGATGGGTCGTAGTGCAGCCGGGTCAAGACAATGGTGTGCAGGGCTCGGTTGAGCTGGCGATCGCCGTAGGGGTTGAGACGATGTCGGACCGTCTGGCCAGATGACGCGGGAATCGGCGCCACACCGGCCAGCTTTGCGAACGCGGCCTCGGAGCGGAACCTTCCGGGATGCGACCAAGCACAGAGCAGCACAGCGGCAACGATCGGACCCACGCCGACTTGTTCAAGTAGATCTGGCCTCCAACTTCTCACGAGGTCAACGATGGCTTTTTCGTGGATCTTGGCTTCCTCGCTGAGCGCGATGGCGCGCCGGCCGAGCTGTCGCAGCACCAACGCAGTCGTGCGGACCTCAACGTCCCATCCGGCGCTGATGCGCAGACGGGCCGCCACCTGCGTCATCTGGTAAGTGGTCTTGCGACGGAACCGGGATCGGAGCACCTCGGGTGAAGCCACGACGAGAGCGTGCAACTGGCGCTGCGCCGTCGTCGAGGCCTCGATCGCAGAACGTCGGGTCGCTAAAAGCACCGAAAGTGCTGCTCGTTCTCCTTCTGCCCTCGGCTGCGCGAGGTGGTCACGACTGAGCGCTTCGCGAGCAGCTCGTAGTGCGTCGAGTGGGTCGGACTTAGCTCCACCCCGGCGTGCTTGGCGCTCAGGCCGATCAATCTCGATGACCCGTTCACCTCGTTCGACCAAGAACCTGGTGAGTCCTGACCCGTAGCTTCTAGTTCCCTCGATTGCCCATGCCCGTTCGCCGTTGTGACCGTCTGCAAGATCGAGAAGGCTCTGGTAGCCCGCCAAGTCCGTGTCGACAGTTCGGTTCTCGAGCGCCGCCCCGGTTCGTGCAGTCACCACACCTGCAGTGTGGGTGTGTTTGTGGGTGTCGACACCGATCACGATCTCGACGGATTCTGACAGCATGGTCATGCGTTATCTCCTTTGCCGGAGGGACGTGTCGGTTCCGGTCCGGGAGGAGACGGCAGGACTGTGATGGGACACCCCCAGTCACCGCGCCAGCAACTCCGATCGGGCCGGCGCCGGCGACAGGGAGCAGACAAGTCAGTTCGAAGACACAAGGTCAGTCCGCTTATGAGTCATGTTCGCTGTCACCGTCGCGCAGCTCAGCAGAGTCGTTGAGCCGCTAGCGGGATACTCACAGTCCGTTTACGTCCACTCATCTCACAAGAGAGTTCTGACTCTCGAACCATGCAACCCGAGGATTCCGGGATGCGCGTTCGGTGCCGGCCGCTCTTCAGGCAACAACACGCCGAGCCGTCGATATGTCGCGGATGACGACCCACCGACGAGGCAGGACAACCGCCATCCGCGTCGCGCTCCCTTGCTAGAGCCGCATACGCAATGGATGAGCAGGTCCCGAGAAAAGGCCCTGATGAATGCGATCCGCCGAACGGGAGAGTGGTTGGTCAGCGCATCGTGAGTACTGAAGGAATGCGAGAAACCAAAGGACTTGGGTGGGGCGGGCCCGATTTACGCGTTAGCTACGACGGATCCGGTGACGCTGCCGGTCGACGCCGTGCTCTGGCTCGACAAAGGTGTCGCGTGACCTGGGTCGACCTTCTCCGACCTGCCCGGTCACGCCGTCGGTCTGGATCCACGCAGAACGCGCCCGAACGTTGAGCGAGGCGGCAATTCAGGGTAGTCGTAGGTTCATATCGGTTTCGATAGCTACGACCGGATCTTCGGATTTGAAACCCGAAGATCCGTTCTGACATCTCCTGAGGTCGGCCGGACGCCTTTGGTCGTGTCCATTGCTTCTCTCTGCTGGCGATGATCCCTAGCAGCCGTCTCGTTGCCGGGTACGAGGGAGCTAGTGGGAACGCTGCGGTTGCAGGCTTGCGGTGACGGCTTCGCTGGCGACGCGGACGAGGTCGTCGTCGGAGGCGCTCGACACGGCGCGCAGCTGGAGAAAGTGACGGGCTACGGTGAGGCCGAGGATGCTGCTCACGGCGATGGCGGCTCGCAACTCGGCGTCCGGGCCGCCGATACCTGCGGCCAGATTGCCGATTCGCTCGTCGAGGTGGCGCCGGACGGCTTCAGAAGCCTCGGGCACGGTCAACATGGACCGGACGAGGGCCCGCATCTCGGGGGGCAATGCGCTGGCGCGCACCTTGAGGACTTCGGCCAGGTGGTCTGCCGCTTCTGCCGGGTCGCCGGCCGGGAGCTGGGTGGCAGCAGTGAACAGCGCGGACTTGGACCCGTAGTGCTGCAGCACCAGGGACGGATCGACCCCCGCCCGGCGGGCCACGTCCCGCACCGTCGTCGACTCGAACCCCCGGTCGCCGAACTCCTGCCGCGCGGCGTCGAGGATCCGGGCTTGTGATGCCGCCCGACGAGCCGCCCGGCTCGTCATCGGCTTAGAGGGCCACGGTGTCATCACGCATAGGTTTCACTCTATGCGTGATGAGCGAAGTGAATCGCCTTGGGGTATCCTCGACTCAACACGCGTTGAGCGAGTCGCACACGCAAAGGATCCTGATACCCACACCCAAGGAGGGCCACTTGACCGATTACCAGCCGAAGGCTGCTGCGGCTCACTTCAGGGGGGCGGGCGGGACCTCGACTTCGAAGAACTCAAGTGTGCTGTTGATCGGCGCGTCCCGCGGGCTTGGTTACGCGATCGCCGCCGAGTACACCGACCGTGGGGCCGACGTCGTGGCCACCGTGCGGGGCGAGGCCCGCACGGCGCTGCACGACCTCCAAGAGTCTGCGGGTGGCATCCTGGAGATCGAGCACGTGGACATCACCGTCCCCGAGCAAGTCCAGGCACTGAGACAGCAGCTCGGCTCGCGCACCTTCGACCTGCTCTTCGTCAACGCTGGGGTCGGGATAAGGGAGACGGTCGCTGACGTGGCCACCGACGAGTTCGTCCGCGTGATGGTCACCAACGCGCTGAGCCCGATGCGGGTCATCGAAACACTCGGCGACGTCGTCCCCGCCGAAGGCACCATCGCGATCATGTCCTCCGGCCAAGGGAGCGTCGCCAACAACGAACACGGCGGCTTCGAGATCTACCGAGCCAGCAAATCGGCCCTCAATCAACTGATGCGCAGCTACGCCTACCGCCACCGTGACGACCCGCGGACGCTGCTCCTCATGGCTCCGGGCTGGGTCAAGACCGACCTGGGCGGACCCAACGCTCGCCTCACCATCGATGAGAGCATCCCCAACCTGGTGACGACCGTCGATGCCCAACGCGGCCGCCCCGGTCTCCAGTACCTCGACTACCAGGGCAACACCGTCGCCTGGTGACCACCCCGAACCCGGACGACAGCAATGACACTCAACGAGACGATCGACTGCATCGGAAGGGAACTGCAATGACTTGGCCGCGAAATGGCTCACCGACCCGCGCCCTCGTCCTCGGAGGCGGCGGCGCTGTCGGTGTCGGTTGGCAGACCGGTCTGCTCATAGGGCTGCACGAGGTCGGTGTCGACATGGCGGGAGCCGAGGCAATCGTGGGAACGTCCGCAGGTGCCCTCGTCGGCGCGCTTCTGTCGAGCGGCCGTGAGGTCACCGATGCGCTCGCCAGCCTGGCAGAACTCGGACAGAGCATCGATCCCGATAGCCTGGCGGCCGGCGATGACGCCTTCCTAAACGCAATTCGCCAGGCGAACCTCGAGACCGAGCCCCGCGGCAAGCGCTACGAGCAATCGGTCGCGCAGCGAAGGAGGCCAGCACGCCCGCCGCAGACGTCTACCTCGGCCTGTTCGGCACGCTCGATGACATTGCCTGGCCTGCAGGCTTCCGATGCACAGCGATCGACATCGACACCGGCGATTTGGCCGAGTGGGACGAAGGATCCGGCGTACCGCTGCTGCAGGCGGTCGCCTCCAGCTGCGCCGTACCGATGCTGTTCCCGACCGTCACCATCAAAGGCTGTCGCTATATAGACGGCGGCATCCTCAGTCATTTGAACGCCACAGTGGCGCCGCCCCTAGCTGTCAGGTGACCGTGAACTTGGTCGCGCTTTTGGCTGTGCCGCTGGGGGTCTTGACCTTGATCTTGCCTGTGGTTGCACCGGTTGGGACGTGGACCACGATCGTTGTCGCGGTATCACTCTTGATTATGGCGGCGGTGCCGTTGAAAGTCACCTTGGTGGCGCCGGACAGGTTCGTGCCCGTGATTGTGACCTTGGTGCCTACCGGTCCGGACGGAGGGCTGAAGCTGGTGATCGTCGGGGCGGGGGCCGTCTCGCTGGCTGCCATGGCCTGGGTGTTGCCATCGCTATCTGTGTAGCTACCTACGGCCTCGCAGTTGCCGGCCGAGGAGCAGGCGATCCCCCGGAGGATGGCGCTGGGATTGGAGGCGGCGTCGGCGGGGGCGGCCACCTTCGTGGCCTGGGCCCAGGTGCCGTTGGCCTCGGTCGCCTCCATGGCCTGGTTGTCGCCGGAGCTGTCTGTGTACCAACCAACGGCCTGGCAGTTGCCGGCAGAGGTGCACGACAGGTGTGACAGGACGACGTAGGGAGGGGTGCCGGCATCAGCGGGCGAGTTGACCTCGACCGCCTGGGCCCAGGTTCCGCCGGTCTCGGTCGCCTCCATCGGCTGATCGCTTTGGGAGCTGAGTGGGTAGGAGCCGACGGCCTGGCAGTTGCCGGCCGAGGTACACGACAGGCCATCTAGAGAGCTTTGGGGAGGGCTGCCGTAAGCGCCGGTGGGGGCAGTGATCGCAACCGCCTGTCCCCAGGTGCCGCTGGCGTCGGTCGCGGCCATGGCATACCCAGTATTGACCGAGTTGCCATAGACGCCGACAGCCTCGCAGTTACCGGCCGAAGTGCAGGTGACTCCCTCGAGGATGTTGAGGACGGTGCCGCCGCTGCCTGGGGAACTGACCGTCACCGCCTGCCCCCAGGTCCCGTTGGTCTCGGTCGCCGCCATGCCCAGCGTCGTGGGTGGTGGCGAGGTGTTGTCGTAGGAGCCGACGGCCTCGCAGTCACCGCTCGAGGTGCATGACACGCCGTAGAGTCCGGCGAAATTACCCGCTTGGCCGCCGGCGGGAAGGCTGACTTTGACCGCCTGCCCCCAGGTCCCGTTGGTCTCGACCACTGCCATCGCCTGCGCCTCATCCGAGGTGTGGTCGTAGGAGCCGACGGCCTCGCAGTCACCGCTCGAAGTGCAGGAGATGCCCCTGAGGGTGGCGCTGGGATTGGAGGCGGCGCCGGTCGGGGCAGTGACCTCCACCGCCTGTCCCCAGGCCCCGTTGGTCTCGGTCGCGGCCATGGCTTGGGTGTTGCCGGAACTATCGGTGTAGCTGCCGACGCCCACACAGTTGCCAACCGAGGTGCAAGCGAGGCTATTGATACTTGCATCCGGGTTGGAGCCCGCGTTCGAGGGCGCCGTCACCTTCACGGCCTGCTGGAAGCTCTGGGCCGCGACGACCGCCGGGACAACCACCAGCGCCACCGCGCTCAACACGGCGGCCGCGAGAATGCCAGTCAAAGCACGCATCGGCCCCCTGCCCTTTCCCGCGAGCCGCCCAATCACGCGTCTTCAGAACCGTATTTAGCATCGGCGGTTTCGGCGGTCAAACAGACGTACCCGAAAAAGACAGCGCACAATGTCCGATTTGGAAGGCACGAGGTGTAGATCCGGTGGGTTCGTCGCCACCATGCTTCTGGGCGGAGCCTATTCGATAACGCGCCGATTGCCGATTGCCGATTGCCGATTGGCCGTCCGGTATGCCAATGACATTCGATGATTGCACCTGTATCGGCTACCCATGACTTAATTCCGGTTACGGCCGGGGGTGGAATCGAATCCGGTGCCGAGGGTGTCAGATATACGCCCTGCCCTGGTGGGGGCCGACTGACTGGCGTCAAGGACCGAACTCGTGCTCGTTCGCTCGGCACGAACCAGCCGTAGTGATCGCGGCTAACCTGCACGAGGAAACGTCCCCACAGTGGGCGATCCGGTGAGGGGGAACAATGAACTCAGCCCTCGAGACCGCGTTGCGGACTCGTCTTTTCCAATTCGCCGGAGCCGTCGTGCTCGGACTCGCGGGTCTGGCTCTCGTTCCCTCCGAAGCTGGGGCGCAGGTCGCGATAACAACCTGCAACTACTCGTCTTTTCAGACGGCGATCGCAGACAGTCACGGGACGGGTGTGGAATTCGAATGCAGCGGGACCATCCAGTTGCCGGCGAACAGCCCCGTGACTGTCTCGTCGGGTGAGAACCTCCCCATCACCGTCGAATCAGGTGATTCGGTCGACATTTATGGCGACGATTCATCCCAACTCTTTGTAGTCACCGGCGGGACCCTCGATATCACCGGCCCGGGCATGACCCTTTCGGGCGGAGAAGCACAAGGTGCCTCCGGAAAGGCGGGAGCGGACGGGACAGACGGGGTGTTCGGAGCGCCCGGTTCAGCTGGAGCTGTGGGGGCCAAAGGCGGAGCGGGCAAGAACGGCACTGCTGCCGGTGCAGGCGGCGCAGGGAAAGCCGGGAAGAAGGCCGAAGGTGGAGCGATCGAAATCAACTCGGGAACTGTCGACCTGACCAATGTGGCCCTGAGCGGCAACGAGGCCCTCGGAGGTGCGGGCGGTACGGGAGGCCCGGGCGGCTATGGCGGCAGCGGAGGTGCGGGGGGAACCGGCGGAGGAGGGACGAGCCCGGGTGGAGTAGGCGCGATGGGCGGCGGCGGAGGAAACGGGGCACCGGGTGGTGCCGGTGGTGCCGGAGGCGCCGGCGGCGAAGCTCTCGGTGGCGCCATTTACAACGCCGGCTCTCTGACGATCGACAACTGCACTTTCAGTGGTGACATCGCCAGGGGAGGCGCAGGAGGGTACGCGGGGAGCGCGCAGCAGGGCGGCAACGGCGGCCCTGGTGGTCAGGGCGGCGGAGGTGGAACTGGCGCGGTACCAGGTGGCGCAGGCGGAGCAGGTGGCAAGGGAGGTAACGCTGGGACTCCGGCGCCCGGTGGAGCCGGCGGCGTTGGAGGTGTCGGAGGGATAGCCGAAGGTGGGGCGATCTACACCACTGATTCCCTCGTTATGACGACGGGGACTACGGAATTCACTTCGACGTCCGTCTCAGGTGGCTCAGCCGGCGGGGCCGGTTATGGCGGAGAGGGCGGCGAAGGTGGAACTGGAGGAGTCGGAGGAATTGGCGGGACCGGCGGCAGCGGCGAAGCGGCGACTACTTCGGGAGAGTCCGGTGGTGCCGGAGGCGCTGGTGCCAGGGGCGGAGAACCCGGTTCGAGCACGCCCGGTTCGACGAGTGGAGAACCACGGCCCGGCGTCGCAGGTGGAGTTGGTGCGGGAGGCGCGCTCTATGTGAAAGGCACGGCCACCATAGAGGGAGCGATTTTCGATGGCAGCGTTGCCGAGGGTGGTTCCGGTGGCAACGGTGGCAACGGGGCCGATCTCGACACGGGTCCCGGCGGTTCGGGTGGAGCGGGGGGAAGCTCGGGGAGCGGCGGCCAAGGCGGCGCCGGCGATGACGCTCCGAACGGGCCAGATGGACCGGCCGGGGGCCCGGGTCTTCCTGGGAACCCCGGCGACACCGGTGTGATCCCGACGCCAGGCGCTACCGGAGGCTCAGGCGCGGCAGGCGAGGGCGGTGCAATAGCGAACGATGGCACTCTCAGCGTGATAGGCAGCACCGTTGAGTCCGGACGCGCTCAGGGCGGTTCCGGTGGTTTCGGAGGTAACGGCGAAGGCGGCGGTGACGGCGGTCAGGGGGGCGGTGGAGGAAATGGCGGCAGTGGTGCAGCCGGCGGCGAGCCGGGTGGCGCCGGTGGAAAGGGCGGTGTCGCACAGAACGGTGCAAAGGGCGGTACGGGCGGGAAGGGTGGCGCAGGCCTTGGAGGCGGCCTTGCAGACCTGACCGCCGCGGGAACGGCCACGGCCACGACGACAATCTTCACCGAAAACGCAGTCGTTGGTGGGAGCGGTAACTATGCGGGAAATGGCGGTTACGGCGGCGATGGCGGCGGAGGCGCGAACGGTGGCGAGTCGTTCGATACCTCAGACGGTGGTGTCGGTGGCGTGGGTGGTAACGCCGGCAACGGTGGCAACGGTGGAAAGGGTGGTGCGGGCGGAAACGCCGACGATGCTTCGGTGTGGCTTGCAGATCCGAGCGGCAGTTTCAATGGGGCAACCGACACCTGTTCAGACCCGACGTTGACCGCGGGCACGGCCCAAACGCCGGGCGGGAGCGCGGGAGGTGGTGGAACAGGAGGAAACGGCGGTTACAACGGTGAATCCGGAGCCCACAGTGCAGACGGCGCTAACGGCACAGGTGGTAAGGCCGGTAAAGGCGGCAAGAACGGAACGACTGCCGACAACTCCGCCTGCGTCTAACACCAAGATCTGATGCGGAGGTGGCCCCAGCGGGATTTCAACCTCCGACCTTCGGATTATGAGTTTGACGATGAATTGGGATCGGCTAGCGATGGTGCCACCCACCCCTGTCGTGACCGCAACGTGACCCCAGCCCGGCGCAAGGCGAAAGTCACCGTGTCCGTAGCGTCACCGAAGCGCTCTGACAGGTTGGCCAAGGATTGACCGGCCAGATTCAGCCCGCCCGCTTCCTCGGACTGTCTCGGCCCTAGCCGGGGCGACCGACGGGTATGGCACGGCGCCGGGCGTAGCGCGGAGCAACGCCTCGGGGGAAACCGCTTTCTGTCCGGAGAAGACGATCCCACCTCACTGATGACGATGGCTGCGTCGCCGTTGAGGAAGCGAACTCCGACGGGGTGGTCGATCACGGGCGACCCCTTGAGCGGGCCGGCGAACGCTGCGCCGATTGTGGTCTGGATCTCGTGTTGGTTTTTCTTGTAGATGCCAGGTTGCACCGAGCTCGCGTCGTCCAGGTAGTCAGAGACGAACGCCTCCGCGTCGTTGACCCCCTCTGCGTCATAGACGCCTTTGAGGACGTCAAGAACGGCTTGCCGATCAATCTCGGAACCTGTCGTAGATGTCGTGCTGGTCATGCATCTCCTCGCTTCTGATCGCGGGCGACGATCGTCATCTGTCATGAACGTCGCCACAGGAAGGTGTCAGACAGACGAGTGAAGAGCGGTTCATACATCCGAGATGACGACAGGAATCCGTGAAGGAGAAGCAAGGTTGGCGCATCCGCTTCGCGGTAGAAGATCGAGAGCCCATTCACTTCAATCGATCTGTAGGTCGTCGTGTTGAGTGGACGATAGCCGAGGCCATGGCGATGACAACATCTTTAATTCGGGCTTATTGGATCGAAGGCGGTATCTACAGCCAGAGTCGCAGACTCAACTTTGATAACGTCAAGCACGTGGGCGTCGCGCCCAGGCCAGAAGCAGATCCCCCGATTACCCAAAAGCGCGAGTTCTGGGTGCTAACGGGTTACGCCGCCGCGCTTGGCGTGTTCGGAGCGTTCGCTGGATTGGTTTCCCTGGGGGTATTCAAGCTTGGAATGCGGTGGAGCACCGATTCCAGTCCGGGCTGGCTCGGCGGGCACTGGTGGTGGGTGGCGGTCACCGCTGCGGTCGGCATCGCGGTCGGTCTGCTGCGCCGGCTGACCCACCTGCCCGAGGACGTTCCCGGGTTTTTCGAAGACGTGAAGGCCGAGCACGTCAACCCAAAACTGCTGCCGGGGACCATAGTCGTCTCGGCAGTGTCACTGATTGGTGGCGCGAGCGTCGGTCCGGAAAAGGTGCTGGCCTCGATGGGCGGCGGCATGGGCAGCTGGATGGCCCAGCGACGAGGGCTGACCAAAGAGGATTCCGGGGTGAACACGCTTGCCGGCGTCGCCGGCATGTTCGGCGGGGTGTTCTCAAGCCCGGTCATCGTTGTGATGCTGATCTTGGAGGTTGCACGCCCGGGCGGACACCGGTTCAGCAAGACCCTGGTCACCGACATCGTTGCAGGGAGCGTCTCCTTCGGGATCTACTTCGCCATCGCCGGCGCCGTGTTCCTAGGGTCATACCAGGTGCCGCGATACACATTCGAGGACTGGCAGCTGCTCGCTGGCATTCCTCTTGGCCTGTTCGCCGCTCTGGTGACGACGCTGGCGTCTGGGTCCACCACCCTGGCGGCGCGGCTGTTTGGCCGTCTGAAGGTCCCGGCCATCGTGAAATCAACGCTAGGCGGCTTGATGTTCGGCATCGTCGGCGTGGCACTCCCCCTGACGATGTTTTCCGGCGGCGACCAGCTCGCTTCCGTGCTAAAAGATTCAAGCACTCTGGGCCTGGGCCTGGGCGCCGCGATCCTGATCGCCAAGATCTTGACTTACGCGGTTAGCCAGGGCAGCGGATTCGTGGGCGGGCCAATCTTCCCGTCGCTGTTTATCGGCGGCACCGCGGGGGTCGTGGTACACCAGGCCATCCCTGGCGTTCCTTTAGGACTGGCGTTCAGTTGCCTGCTGACCGCCGTCTTGGGGTCTCTCGCTGCCGCGCCGTTCGCGATGGTGCTGATGGCTGCGCTCCTGACCCGCGTTGGGCCGTTGCAAGCCTTCCCCATTCTGATTGCCGTCGTGACCGCGTTCCTTGGCGTGGAAGCCGTGAAATTTTTGCTCTCAAACCGCCGGCAGTTGCGGTCACCGGGACGCTTGGGTCGGACTTTGAACGGCACGCGGCCGTGATGCCGGAGGTCCGTTACGACGTGGCGGACGCCCGAACAGCCTCGCGTGGACGGGCCGGCGAGAGGAGTCGGTGAAGTCCAGCCTCCCGTGCCTCGGTGCTACGTGCTTGACACTGTGGCTCCGGCACCTGGGCGACACTTTTAGGACGCGGCTCCGGTACCTGCACGACACTTTGTTCTGAAGCCCACCACCTGCCGGCTGACTCCTCCTTCGCTGTGATCGTTCGCGCTCACAGAACCGAAGGAGGCCGTTGTGGCACTGGTGGAGCTGAGACTGGTGGAGCAGCGCTACGAGGCGGTGCGAGGTGCTCGACGGTGCAACGGTCACCGACGTTGCGATGAGAAACGGAGTCGTCCGCCAAACGGTTCACGACTGGCTGCGCCGCTACGCGACAGATGGGATCGCCGGTCTCGCAGATCCGAGCTCCAAGCCCGCAACCTGTCCGCATCAGATCGCTTCAGTTCTAGAAGCCGCGATCGTCGAGTCGCGACGAACGCATCCCGCGTGGGGTCCGAGGAGGATGCGTGACCAGCGACGGCAGGTTCAGATTCTCGTTGCCACCGAGCGCCTACCGAATCGTGTGCCACTCACCGGGATATGGAGGCGGTCGTTACCCTGCAGATGGAACCATCCACGTGAGCTCCAATAAGACCATCTCGATTGACGTCGCCTGCCAGGAGAGGTAGTCGCTGCTCCCGCGACTGAAAGCGTGCAAGATGCCAGCCTCGGTTCGCGTGCCAAACTTGTCCACGTTTGAGAGATTCACCGACTACGACCGTAGGGCCTCGTCCTGGCCCAGTGAGAGGCGACGGTACTCAACCCTCCCCTTCATTGGGACTGAGCACATCCGCATTTGGTCAGCCTGGTGAGCGGGCTGATCAGTTTGCGCAGATCGCGTAAGCGGTCACGGTCACCGCTGCATCGAGGGAGTTCGAGCTGATTGCCAACCACTGACTGGGCTGCCCGTCCTCGGAAGGGGTTGGGTTGGAGGCGTTCGGGATTACCGCCGCGTTTGGGGCACCGGTGCCGATTCCCCCGCCGATCACCGATGTGTTCGCGGGACAGTCGGCGACCGCCGCCCCCTGCTCGCCGGCGGGTGCGGTCGATGATGCTGATGTGCGCTTGTAGCCCGGCGGCTTGGCCGCGCACAGCGCATACACGTAGAACGGCTGGTCGTTACTGCTGCCGTTGTACTGGTAGGCCTGGAACGTCCGCTTGCTGGTCGGATACGCCGAGGTGAGATACACCGACGCCTGATCCGCGGTGGAAGCGACCCCGCCGCTTAGGATCACCGTCTTCGCCGGACAGGTCGCGACCCCACTGGTCTGTGCTCCGGAAGGGTCGTCGACCGTTGTCGATACGAGCTGGTACTTCGACGGCTTCTTCGCACAGATCGCTGAGATGGAAACCGAATCGCTGTTTGTGCCGGAGTTGTTGACGCGCACCACCCAGCTGCCAGGCGAGCTGTCATTCCAGAAGGTCGAGTTGATCGAGGACCCTGGTACCTGGTAGCTGGCGAAGTACATCCCCCCGCCCCAGGTCGCCGTGCCCGCAGGGCAGGAGGCCGTTCCCATGGTGTTGAAGTCGCTCTGCGGCGCGGTCAGATCGGAGCTTACGATGGTGTAACGGGGCGGCTTGGTTGCGCCGACAACCGTCCGCCCAACCGACGGGAACCGAGCCGCCAGCGCGGACGGCGTGCCGCCGGCCAACATCGCCACAATGCCTACGCATAGCGAAATCCGCACACCCACGGATCCGAACACGCCCACACCCCCTGCGAAACCTCTGTTGTGGACGGGGAGTGTAGCGTCGCTCGCCGCGGGCAACCAGGTGTACGGGTCCAGGACGTTCCGCTGCGCACCCCTCGTCGCCCGATGGGGAATTGGGTGGGAATTTTGTGAATCCAGCATGGCCGTACCCGGACCGCACGGATCTGTCGCAGAGCCGGAGGGATCACTCGCCAGCCAACGGGAGCCAGCGCTACAGAGGTAAGCGGAGAGTCTCTGGATTTCATTGCGCGCGGGTGCCTGTTAATCATCAGAGGGCTGCAGAGAAGAAGGGCCGTACCCGGACAATGGCAAACCCAAGGAGGTTCTGGCTCGTCGTGTCGTCACCGTGGTCAGATTCAAGAGTCTCCTCTTGGTCGCCACGGTCGCGGTGGTGGTGCCTCTCGTCTTGGGTCTGCTTGCTGCTGTCAAGGTGCCTGCCGTTGTCTTCGAAATCATCGGTGGCGTAATCGTCGGGCCCGAGCTCGGATTACACATCGAGACCCTCGGCAAGCGGTCTGCTTGCGTGGCGAGACGATCCCGAGGCACTCGAGCACTCGAGCAGTAGATGGCATGAGGTGGCCGTCGGCTCGCCGAAGATCCGATAGTCCTACGGGGTGATCGCGTAGTCGGGTGAGAGAATCGGAATTTGGTCCGTTGACGTGGACAGGCTCAGTTGGTCGGTCGTGTTCGATGTCGGCGGATTGGTCACTCCTGAGATCGAGATGGTGATCTGGTCGCCCGCCTGGATGGGTTCGCCAGGAGAGAAGGTCGCCGCGGCGCCATTAGACGTCGTCTCGTCTTCGTATGTGCCGCCAGTCCCCGAGTTGTTGGTGTTGTCGGTGATCGAGAACGAGGCTCCACTCGGCCACACGGTCCCTGCAGGCGCTGTTACGGTGATCGTGGAGCCGCCAGGTACGAGAGCTGAACTGACGGTCATACCGAAGGTGTAGGTCGCCGACGCGGCTTCGGTCGAAGGGGACACGGTCACCGCCGTGGGGGTGGTTACCGAAGTCTCCGCTCCGATGGTGTAGTCCGGGGAAGCGACTGGGGTCATATCTGACGAAGTCGACAGACTCAGCTGATATGTGGTGCTCTGCCTGACGGGATTCGATACGTCGCCAAGGGTGACGACGATCTCGTCACCCGCTTGGATCGATTCACCGACCTCGAATGTGACGGTTGCGCCATTTGCGCTCGTCTCGTCGGCATACGTGTACCCGCTCCCCGAGCTGTGGGTCGTATCGGCGAGGTAGGACGCAACCCCGTTCGAGAAGACGGTGCCTGCCGGCGCAGACACCGTGACTGTCGAGTAAGCCGCTACGAGTGCGGAGGTGGCTTCGAACCCGACCGTGTATACGACTCCGCTCGCGCTGGCCGAGGAAGCGGAAACCGACACTGACGGCGAGCCTACCGCTGTGGCGGTACCGATGGCATACGAGCCTGAGGTGGTGATGACCGGATCGGAAGTCGTGGAAACGCTGATCGTGTCGCTGGTCCCAGATGCCGGATTCGTCACACCGTCCATAGAAATCGAGATCTGGTCACCGGCCCGAACCGGCTCCCCTGGAGAGAACGTGGCCGTCGCGCCATTATCTGTAAGGGTGTCGTCGTACGTTGGGCCGCTCCCCGAGCTGTGAGTCGCGTCTGTTACGTCGAACGCGACCGCGTCAGGGAACGCGGTCCCAGCCGGCGCTGCCACAGTGATCTCCGAGTAGAGGGGCAGAGCAGAGGTGACGGTGAATCCCACCGTGTAGGTGACGTTGTTGGCCCCGGCAGATGATGCGGAAAGAGAAAGCGACACTGAGCTGACTGCTGTGGCGGCTCCTATCGTGAAGGTTGAGGTGTTCGCGGGTGCAGTGTTCTTCGAGGTGCTCACAGAGGCCGCGTACGACCCGGTCGACCTGGTATTTGTCACGTCTTGGACCGCTATCGAGATCTGGTCACCGGCTTCGATGCTTTCGCCCAGCAGGTAAGTACCTTCCGAACCATTGTCTGTGATCTCGCCTGGGGACGTCGATCCGGATCCAGTGCTGTGGGTCGTGTCTGTGACGGTCGCGTCCGCGCCCCACACGGTGCCAGCAGGTCCGGCGAGAACGATGCTGTCGGTGTTGGCAGCGAGCGCACTGGGTGCCTTGAACGCCACGGTGTACCCGGCACTCGCACCCGCGTCGGTTGCCGTCAAGCTGACGGTCTGGCCCGTCACGGAGGTGGGCGACGAAGACGATCCGGTTATCGAATATGAGGGGGTGTCGACGGGTGTTGTGTCCGCCGAAGTGAGCACCAACAGCTTGTACGAACCGGCACCTGGATTGGAGACCCCGCTAATTAGAATCGACAGACTGTCTCCGGCGGCGATGCTTGAGTAAACCTGGCCCGTGATCTGGGCACCGGTCCCGCTGACAGTGACATTCAGGTAGTTGTCTTCGGCCGAGTTGGTGAGGTCGGTCAGGTAATAATCCGCGTTGTTCGCCGGGAACACGGTCCCTGCGGGAGCGGTAATGGTTATCGCGCCCGGTCCGTTTCCTGACTCCAATGCGGATGTGGCAGTGAAAGCAACCGTGTAGGTGACCCCGGTGACCAAGCCAGCGTTCGAGCTCAGCCCGACTGTCGGAGTGCGGACAGCTGTTGCGGCGTGGACGGTGTAGAACGCCGTGAGTACGGGAACGGTGTCAGAAGACGTGAGCACCGTGAGGTAATACGTGCCGAGCGGTGGGTTGGTGACTCCGGTCACCGCCAACGACAGTTGGCTATTGGCTGCCACCGATGAGAGTACCCGGCCAGTGATCTCGTTGCCGGCGTCGTTGACAGTCACGTCAAGGTAATTGTCCTCGCTGGAGTTCCCGATGTCCGTTAGGAAGTAATCTCCGCCGTCATTGAGAAAGACCGTTCCTTGGGGAGCGATCAAGGTGATGCTTCCGTCGTCAGCCTTGAGTGCCGACTTGATTTTGAAATCGACGGTGTATGTGACCTCGGAAGCGCCCGCCGACAAGTCGGAGAGAGTCACCGCAGGCTGCCGGACAGCAGTTGCCGAGCGGATCTTATAGGTGGCGCTGGCGGTGACGGGCGTCGTGTCGGAGGACGTGAAGACCGTGAACGAATAGGTCCCGGCAGTCGGGTTCCGACTATCGCTCGCGGCGAGCGAGAGGTGATCGCCTGCAGAAACCGACGATTGAAGCATTCCGCTCACTTGGTCGCCTGAGCCGTTGAGAGTGACGTCGAGGTAATTGCTGTCGGCTGGGTGCGTCACGTCAGTCAGGTAGTAGTCGCCGTTGTTGTCGGGGAAGACGGTCCCGGGGGAAGCGATCAAGGTGATGCTTCCTTGTCCACCGATAATTTCGGATTTTGTGGTTAGAGCCACCGTGTAGGTAACTCCGCTCGCATCCGCAGAACGCGAGTTCGGTGTGGCTGTGACGGCTGTGACTGCAGTGGCCCTCTTGATCGTGTACGCCGGGGTGGAGACTGGAGTCGTGTCGGCCGATGTGAAGACGTCGATCTTATTACCGGTGGCTTTTGAAGGGTTCTTAACCCCGGTTACGGCAAGCGACAGACTGTCTCCGGCCGAGATTGACGAATCCACCAACCCGCTAACCTCGTCCGCAGAGTCGTTTAGCGTGACGACGAGGTAATTGCTGTCCCCTGAGTTGGTCAGATCAGTCACGTAGTAGTCACTGTTGTCGTCGGGGAAGACGGTTCCGAGCGGAGCCGTCAACGTGATGCTGTCAGCGTCGGAGGTGAGGCCAGACGTGACGGTGAACCCGATCGTGTAGGTCACGCCGCTCGCGTCAGCTGACGCTGTGCTCAAGGAGACGGAAGTGGAGCTAACCGATGATGCGAAGGCCGTGCCCGGTGCGATAGCCAGGACGGCGAGAGTCAGCAAGCCTGCTGCGGGAACAGAAAGTGCGAATCGCACCAAATTGTGAGGGCGCATCATGACACTCCTTGAAGTTCATCTGCGGTCAAGAGACTCGACCCGCGATGAGCCGAACCGCCAGTAACCATGCATTATTGATGCCCTGGTCAAATCCTCACAATCCGCAAAATTGAGTAGAGCGCCAGAGGGGTTGAACTAAATGTCGAGTGACCACCCCATAGCCCGGTAGCCACCCCTCTATTTATGGGGGAGATGGAGAGTCCACAGTTCGTCCCACGGTTCACCAGGTCGGAAGAGGATGACACGGGGCAGCCAGCGCCAACCGGTAACCAGCACGCCGGTCGGCCCTAGTTCGACCACAGCACCTCGAACAGCCTCGTCTCCGGCGGTGCCTTGACGCTCCCAGCGAGATGCTCGTTAAGCCGAGGTCTGACCACTCCCGCGGCGGTGTCTGCATTCTCCTGCGTGTCCCACAGGACGTAGATTCCGTACTCACCGTCACCGTGGTCCCCGAACACCGTCACTGCCTGACAGCCGGGCTGCACGGCAATAAGTGGTCCAACGTCCCTGGCAAGTGCCCGGGCCTTCGTATCGCTTCCGGGTTCGATGGAGAACCTGACCAGCCGTGCAAACATCGTTCGACCTCCTCAGTCCGAAGTGCATCGCATCAGAAGTCTTGCCACGACGGCGACGCGGCATAGACGATATTGACTCCCCGGTGGAATTTTCAGTCAGAGTGCCTGCGAGGAAGTCGACGGTGGTCGGCGCGATCGGGAATGTACCAATCCATTTGATCAACATGAACTTGGATGCAGCGATCCCGCGTGTGCTCGCCAAACTGGTACAACTGCCAACAATCGAGCGCGCCCTTGACAGGCAGACTGCTAGGCAACAACACCCTTTCAGATCAGCCTTGGGACCTGGCACAAAGGTATTGGCTGCCTTGCACCGGATGTCCAGCGCTGGCAAAGATGGAGAGAGTCCTGACAACGCCTGTGGCAGCGGCGGGCCGGGCTGTCCGATCGCTGCGACTCCGACGGGTCGCCTGTAGAGAACATGTTCCGACACGCGGAGAACCCACGTTCTAGATGGGGTGAGTGAGATGCTCCGAATGTTGCGGGCAGAAATCCGAACCCGATTCAGTGGTCGTCCAGCCCTGCATCTGCGCACGGGCACGAGCGTCGGAGTGGGCCTCAGGCGCGAACAGCCTCTCGCCGCACGCGTCGCAGACAATAACGTCTAGCCCCCTAAGAGTCATCTCGGGTGGCCTCCTTCGACGAGGTCTTCCAAGCTGTAGGTATCGGGTGCGATGGCGATGGAATCAAGGAAAACTTTGGCCGTCTCTCTTGCCGGTCAAAGTTCGGTGACCGCAACCTGTGTGGCCCGCTGTGGGAGCGTTCGGCGAATCGGGGACCCTATGGCGTCCAGACCCACGACCCATGTCGGGACCTCCAGTCGAACCGCAATTCCCCGTTTGGCGCCTCCCGACAGGAGTATCCCGAGACGACCGTCGAACAAGGTCCCCATGGTGCCGAGTTGGTGGAGTTCAAAAGCACGACCGCGGCGGTCGCGTTCTCGTTGGAAAAACTCCCGTGGCGTAGATACCGCGGCATTGACTTTGTGACTCGGCGGCGTTCGTCCTAGACATTGCCGCTAGGAACCCGGTCGCAAATCTTGCTCTACGCGCATCCTGAGCGCACAGGCGATAGAGGACACTCAGAGATGTCGTTCAGCGAGGCAACGTCCTGAGTACGACTCCTATGCTTGTCGCGATGAGGCACGCAGGCCAGGAAGCCCTCGACCAGCTCGAGGAGCTCCTTGAAGAGCTTCGCTCAGTAGCGGGTCTCGTCGAGAAGAAGCGCGGGGTCTTTTATCGAGACTCGAAGGCATTCCTCCACTTCCACGAAGACCTCTCTGGGCTCCACGCCGACGTGCGGGTAGGCGCGGACTTCGAACGCCGGCGGGTCGAGACCGGCAAAGAGCGTGCCGCCCTGCTTACCATGGTTCGCTCTCTCTGACGCGACGATCCAGCGTTTCAGGCCACGGCGTCGTCGGGATACTGACACGGGTTTCTAAACGGTATGGGATGCCAGTCCGCCGAGTCCGACCACCATTGCGATGCGCGATCGCAGCCAGGTGAGGCGGGTCATGTCGGGACCGCGGGCTTAGTGAGCCGCCGCCGGCGGACCCGCAGGATCCCGATGGCGGCGAGGATGGCCGCGGCGGCAGCGACGAAGATGCCGATCTCATACCACTGGAGGGAGTGGCTGGAGGGTTGGTCGGACGCTGCGCCGAGTTCGACGGTGACGCTCCTCGTAGCCGGTGAAAGCGTCACGGTCCCGGTCCCTTCGTCGACCTGACCGGCCGACGTGGTCGCGATGTTGTCGATGAACTGCGGCAGCTGGAAGAGCACCGGGCCTGACGGTGGCTGGCCGAGCAGTCTGAGCGAAACCGACCGGCCACTCGATGAGATCGTGAGGCTGAGCCTCCGACCATCGGTCGTCGGGAAGTTCGTAACCGAGATTGGCGGGCCGCCGCCGAGCCATTGGTCGGGGATCCCCCGGCCTACGACGAGGGTGCCGTCGGTGCGCTGGGCCACCAGCGAGGCCAGCAGCACGCCATTGGCCTGCGACATTCCCCAGGCGTGGGGGGAGGCGCCCTGCCCGTTCGCCGGGTGCCGTCCCAGCCACGGGTTATTGGTCGAGGGAGCCGATGAGCTCTCCCACCATGAGTATGGGCCGCTCTGGCTGTTGGCGATCATGAACTCGTAGCTCAAAATCCCCTGGTCCCGGTGGTTCTTGCTGGCGAGGCCAGCCGTCCCGTAGCCGGCGTTGTAGGCCGTCGAGTAATAGTCACCGGGAAAACCACCGAACGTGTTGGGTGGGAGCTTGCCCTTGAGGCGGGCGAAGCCGTAGTCGTAGGTGGCGTCGATCATGGTCGCGCCCGGGCCGTTGACCGTCGCCCCGAAAAGCGACGCTTCCCAGGCCCAGGCGCCGAGCGGGGACATCCAGTTGGCGTCCTCGGGATCCTTGCACCGGTTGGCCGTGTTGGGTTGGAGGATCGAGCAGGGTACGTAGTCGAGGTGGTAGTGGGCGATGGTCGCGTCCAGCGTCTTGTTGGTGGCTGACAGCAGGCTGGCGTACTGCTCGGTCGCCCAGGCAGCCTGGCCGGCGTTCCCGACACGCTCGGCAAGGTAGTGGTAGGCGGCCAGGCCGATGAGCGCCGAGTAGTCGTCGGTCGTCCAGTAGCCCTGGGTGTCGATGTCGTCGGTGGCCGCCATGATCCCCGTGGGGCTCTTCCTTCCGGCGGCGATCGCGTGCGCGGTCTCCTCGATGCTCGGCTGCGAAGCACCAAGGGGTCCATCCGAATCGAAGTTCTTCTTCACGAAGGCCAAGTCTCCGGTCTTCATCAGGTAGATGGCCCAGGGCACCGAATACGTCCAGACCCCGTCGTCGTAGAAGCCCTCGCCCGGTGCTTCCATGGCGTCGCGCGCTTCGAGGAGGAGCGCGTGGGCGTCGGTGAAGTAACCCTGGTCGAAGAGGTTGGACAAGATGCCGATGACGTCGTGGTTGAACTCGGCCTCGTAGCCGTTGACCCCGTCGTGCAACTCGTCGCCGCTGCGGGCGATCTGGGTGTAGATGAACCCGCTGCGGTAGGCGTCATCGAGGGACTGATCGGGGACGCTGATCCCGGTGATGGCGGCCAGCTGGTCGTTCCAGAAGCTCGCCATATGCGCGAAGTGCTGGTCGAACGTACCGGCGCCGGCCAGCGCGGCTGCGCTCGGCCACGGGTAGGTTCCCCCGAAGCGGTCAGAGGCGATCACGTAGTCGTGATCGACCGAGGTGTGGGGGGACACGGCATCGGGCGCCGCATCGAGTGGCACCAATCCGGGGGAAGCCTCGGGGTTCGCATCGACAACGTGGTTTGTCGGGTTCGTCACGGCGACCCGGCTATAGACGACGACAAAGGCGTCGCCACCGAGCACCACCTTGTCGCAGAACTCGGTGATCGAGACCCTGGCGCCGTACCGGCTGAACGACGTGATCTGCGCCGGGAGGTAGCCGTCGGCATCAGTCCATGTGGTCGGGCCACCGTCGTAGATGCCGAAGCCGTAGTTCTTGCCGAAGCCGATGCCATAGTTCTTGTAGCAGGACGTCCTGGATGTAGAACACCCCGCCGAGGCAGGTGACGACGCCCTGATAGTTGCCCTCCCAGCCGATCTCCGACGCAGTGCCGTCGAGGCCTGTGAAGTCGGCGTCGGCGGGTCGGATGCTCAATGCGCAGTCGTACTTGCTCGCCGGTCCGCTTCCGGGGGTGGGCAGCACGTGTCCGTCGCGGGCGCTGACGCTCGCGGAGAGCTCCGATGTCAATCCGGCGAGCAAGCCCACAACCACCACGAGGGCTACCGCTGCCGCCACCTTTATTGCCCCAAACATGGCTGCTCCTCTGGTATGTCCCCGAAGAATGGCTGTAACTCTGGCATGCCGCGCCGCCTGGCATCGCGGGATCGCAAGCTGAGGGCCTGACGTCAGTCGACTGCCACCCTCGCGCCTCCAGCTCTTCGGGACCCAACTCCTCGGCGGAATGTGCGCCAGTCTGGGCGGTGTCTGGCCACGGGTAACACCACGATACCGATGCGCATTCTCTCCGTCAGCCCGTCAACGGGCCCGCAAATATTCGCTGTTCGGCGTCCGACAGGAAGATCACCGCAGGGATTGTCGTACAGAATGGCTGACTCTCGAACCATGGCAACCCGAGGATTCTGGGATGCGCGTTCAATATCGGCTCATCTTCGGGCAACAACACGCCAAGCTCTCGTTTGCCCTTCTGCAGCCGGCGTGAGCATCGTGTTGGACACACCCAGACGCGATGTTTGGGCGCGCTCGCGATGGTAAGCAGGTCCGCTGTTAGATCGGCGTAGTGTCGCACCTACCCGGCGGTAGGGGACACCCACTAGTGAACGGCAACGGTTTGTTCATCCAGAGCGACCTGAGGGACCTGGCCCTTTGCAGTCCGGGTAGCGGCTTCGGCACCGTGCCAACGCCAAGATCGATGAGGAGCAGCAATGGCATATGGCGAAGGGCGTCCTGCACCCGGTGAACCCTCGTTGCGACGTCCCTACAGGGGTGACGTCGTTCTTTAGGGGGTCCAGTCGACCAGTACGTCTGGGGGCGGGCCTTCGGGTGGAGAGCCCAGGTCGAAGCCAGTCACATCCTTGACTTGGCCACGAAACCAGATGGTGAACTCGTCGCCGGAGGTCGCGAGTTCCGTGAAGGACTTCTCGATGTCGGGAGCCTCGAACCACACCAACATGAAGCTCCCCATCGGGGTCTCCTGCAGAGTCCATGTCTCCCGGGCAAGTCCCGTCCTAGCCGCCTGAGCATCGAAGCCCTTGCGGCGCTCACCCATGCACACGGCCGCGAAATCCCTTGCTCGTTGTTCGTTGCCGGGAAGGATCGGGAACACGCCATTGAATACTGCCATCGGGCTCTTCTCCTTGTTCGTCCGCAGTAGCACAAGACACGGTACCAGCGGGCTCCGGGTATCCCGCAGTGTGCACCCGAGGACGTCAGCCAAGATCCCTAGTCATGGACCAGATTGCGTGGATTGCTTCTTGAATCCTATGGGCGGAGTTGTCCGTTCACCTCCTCATCTGACAAGAGAGTGCTGGCTCTCGAACCCTCTACACCTTTACGACAAGTCCCAGATCCGTCGATCTCGTGCGGAGGCGGCAAGGTGAACTTTCTGGCCGCTCGCCCACGGATCGGGCACTCTGTATCCGTATTGGGGCACTGCTCGAAGACGGCAGTACTGCAATGTGGGCGAGCGGACGATGATGGGATGGGTTGAACCACGATCCCTGGCGACGGTTAGAAGCGGTTACCGACGCCCGCCGAACTGCCAGCAGTGGACCTCGATTTCGACATACGCGTCCGAAGTTAAGACGGCGCGCGCCCCGCCCGGATCAGGCGCCCGAACCAAGGCGGCAGTACCCAGCCAAGTGGTGCCATCATCGGACAGCACAGGCCCGTACGCGATCAGCTCGTCCTGGACAGATGGTCCGTCCAGGTCTGCGGCCTGCCCCGATCCGAAGCCCAACACCAGATAACGATTGCCATCAGACTCGCCACCCGGGAATTCCCACATCGTCCGCCCCAGAACGTTTCGCCACCGGCGCAGCAGCACGTCCCGATAGACGCCTGCCTGGTAGTTGGGCTCGTCGAAGGCGAACCGCGAGCCGCAGCAGGACCGGACAAGTTGACGATGTGCACGCTTCCAGTGGGCTTGTCGTCATCGTCGCATGCGAAGGTCGGGCCGCGGGCGATCATCTCCGTCGCGTACCGGTCCATGTATGACCAGTGCTCCTCTAGCAGTGCGCAGCGCAGAGCCAAGGATCCCGGCCGATCACGGTGGTAACAGAAGAACTCCATGCTCGCGATGTTTATCAGGCCGCTCCATCGCCTCGAGGGTCGCACTCCGCGGGAGTCGGACGAATTCGTGTGGGTCTTCGGCATATGAGATCCGTCGACGCTAGTGACGCCGCCGCCCCATTTGGCGTTGTGGCGCTGCGAACGACCACGCCAGAGAGGCGCTGGAGGACTCCTTCAGGAATCAACCAATGCCTGGCCAAGCCGTCCGTGGGCAGCCTGTCTAGCAAGAGCTTGATGGAACGCTCGAAGACAATGAGACCTCGCGTGAAGGTGTACGGCGACGTTGAAGCGGTCTCAAGATGGTGGACTGACCCCGCTCGCGGGCAAGAAATGGCGCGCCAAGTTCGAACAGGCAAATGTGTCTGATTTTTCTTGAGAACAGTCGGTCCAAGACGGCATCCGGACGACCGATGCAGTTTGGACGACGCAGTCGGGGACGATCGTCCGATTTCACATCCGCGCTCCTTCAGAGCCAAAAGGATTCGCTTCGTGGAACGAGGTTGAGCAGCACCGAAGCCCTCCAGGCGGACGTGACGACCGACTCGAAGCGCGGAACGTCGTCGAGTTCTCGGAGATCCGGCCCGGACGAACCCTTGTCCAACTCACAACGGAACGCCGAGTGACGGGACTTCGCTGGGGACGACTGCCTCCGACCGGCCGATCCCATTCGATGCCGCAGTCCCAGGGAATACCGAGGGTTGCGATGCTCGGATGTACCGGCAATCGTGGTGGACATGAAAACTTGGAGAGAGTTTTCGACCCTTAGACCCGACTTATCCGAGCCAGGCCGCGCCTTGCTCTACCAACACGGCGTGGGCCTTGGTTTCTTGGGGACTTCAAGAACAGACGGTGGTCCCAGAGTGCATCCGATGTGCCCGATCCTGACGAAGGACGGCGTCTATGCGTTCATCATTCCATCGCCCAAACAGCATGACCTGCGCCGGGACGGGCGCTATGCCATCCACTCGTTTCCCTGCGCGGACAACGAGGATGCCTTCTACTTCACAGGCCTTGCGGATCTCGTCGAGGACCGGACAGTTCGCTTCAACCTCAGCCAGCAGTTCGTGGAGGAACGAACGCAGTTTGGAGTTCAGCCTCCCGGAGATGAGGACGCGCTGTTCGAGTTCACCCTGGCGACTTGTCTGCTCACGCGAACGAGCGGGCACGGCGATCCAAGCCCCGATCACATCGTCTGGAGAATCGAGCACTAACAAGGCACTCGGTACATGCGATCCGCTAGTCCCGGATGGATGACCTTCTGTGGCAAGGATTGCCCGATGCGCGCTCTGAGCTCGTTCCAGCTTGGAAGCGCAAATTAGGTTGGCCAATGCCATGCGCCTATTGCATGCCCGTCAGACATCTGCTAAGCCTGAAACCGCTGCACGGCTAAGACGTGCTCTTCTAGTCGCCCGAGACCCCGGTGACGTCCGCGATGGCATCGACGGGGCTTCGAGTGGAATGTGCGCACTCGTAACCGTCGGCGCTTGGGGGGCGAGTGGGACGTCGGTCCCCGATGCCGCGGACCTAGCGGGACCCCGGCCTCGGGGACCGAACCACGCCGATGGCACTGGCCTCAGCGTTCGAAGCGGCACTCTCCACAGGCCGCTCGTCCACAGACACTGACGTCGTCCTCTTGCTATCCCCAGGTCGAGGACGAGACAATGACTTCGTTGAGTTGGTCGCAAGCGTCATGCCTATGGCGGGAACTTTTGATAACTGTGTTTCGACCACCCTTCAGTGAAGGACAAGGGAGAAGCGCAATTCTTGGGGAGCGAACCGTACCACGTGTGTTGTCTCTGACGGTCCGAGAGACCGCTCTCGGGCCGCCGGGATGGCACCCGGTTCGCGACCTCAAACGCCCAACAAGTAGCCCAGACAATGGTGCACTCAGTCGTTAGGAACGAACGTTGGAACGTTGTAACCGAGATCGACTACGTAGGAGCAGATCGTGTCGAAGGTCCTGGTTACTGGAATGTCAGGCGCCGGCAAGTCCTCCGCGCTTCAGATGCTTGGAGAAAAAGGCCATCGGGTGGTGGACACCGACACTGACCAGTGGAGCGAGTGGATCATCGAGCGTGACGGCTCACAAGACTGGACCTGGCGCGAGCAGGCCATCACTTCGCTGTTGACCAACCACCAGCAAGGTCATCTGTTCGTCGCTGGCTGCAAGACTAACCAGGGGAAGTTTTACCGCCTCTTCGACCACATTGTCCTTCTAAGCGCGCCGCCGGACGTTCTTCTGGCGAGGATCGCGACACGTACAGGTAACCCGTACGGAAAAGATCGCGACGAACGCGCACTGATTATGCAGCATCTGGCAGAAGTGGAACCTCTGCTACGAGCGACCGCAACGGTCGAAATCGACACCACCATACCCCTGTCACACGTGGTCCGGCGGTTAGAGAAGCTCGTAGAGGTCCGGGAAGCCGACATGCCATAAGCCGCAGCCGGTTGCAGAAGCTATAAGCCGACCGCCAAAGCGACAATAACAGCGGAGTTTCTCGGCAGCTATGGATCTTGTTCCATGTACCGGCGACGGTCACGCAAGGACCTCGTCGCGTGACCAGAGTCGAAGAGACGCGAGAAGGTCAGTCATTTGTCGTTACGTCCTGCAGGCTCACGTCATCGTCCGTAACTAGTCTTTCGCGTGTGGGGAGACTCGACCCGAGGAGCTGGGACTATCTCCCGCCCTCATGGGTAACCAGGCTGGCAAGCCGTTTGTTTGTAGCTGGGACTCGCAATGTCAAGCCAGACCAGACCATTGCCATGGCGCAAGAGGAGATGGCGCGCTACGAACGCAGGTACGGTCGTGACAACCAGCTCACCATCAACAGCATGTGCACGCTTGCCTCGCTCATGCGCCAGGCGAAGCGCCTCGACGAGGCGACGGCGCTCTACGAGGAGGCGCTTGGTTTTCTCATGCTGAGACGCGGATCCGAGCATCGACAAACTATGTACGCTGAGGCTGGCCTTGGGCTGACATTCGTTGATTGTGGACGGTACGAGGAAGCCGTTCCGTTGCTCACACACGCCATCCAAGTGCCGTACAGGCCGGATGGAGCCAGGATAGACGCGACCGCTTCGCAGATGATTTCTCTTGGTCAGGCGCTGATGAAACTCGGACGGTACGAAGAAGCGCAGGATGCCTTCAAACGGTCCATCGCAGAATACCGACGCCTCGGCTTGCAAGAGCATAGGAACTCACTGGCCGCGACTTGGTGGCTGGCGACGTGCCTTGAAGCGAAGGGTGACATTAAAGGTGCCATCGCTATTCAGAGAGCCGTCGCAGAGCAGTTCGGACGACTGCACGGGACGGGTGACCCGAACGCCGTCAAGGCGCGCATGCAGCTCGCAATGTGGCTCCACCGGGTCCAGGAGGATGCCGAGGCGAAGGTCCTGTTGCTCGGGATCATCGAAGTTAAGACGCGCAACGAAGCCGGAGAAGACGACAGCCGGGACGCAAAAGAGCTGCTCGCCGACATTGAAAGGTCGGAATAACGGACCCACTCTGCAGTCTTGTCCGGCAAGGTGTCTACGAACTCGGAACCCTTGCTAGTGCTGCCGGGACGAACGGCTCGAGCTGATGCGGATTGAACGGTTCTGTACTTGGGAAGAAACCGAGATAGACGAGATAGTTATCCTTCTGAACGATTATGAAGCCCAGCTGCGAGTCCTCCGACGGGAAGCCGGGTTCGGACAACGGGACGGACATCAAAAATCCGGCCTGCTGGTCCGCGTACTGGGGAAATGTCACCGGAGTCAGGGTCCCCGTCAGGCCCTGAGAGGTCGCAACCGTGAAGGTCCGACAAGCGTTCAATATCCCTTCAAGGGTAGTCAAGCTGGACTTGGCTGCGTGGGAGAACGCAACCTCCTCAAACAGTTCGATAGCGCTGTTGGATGTTTGTGAGAACGTCACAGCCGCATAGGCATTTGAGTCAACCGGCTCAAGCGGGGTATCTGTCCCACAGCTCGCCGGAAGGAAACTACCGTTTCCGCCGGTATCTACCGCCCAACCCGATGGCAACTCGCTCGCGGTGAGCAGCATTGAGCCGACGGGGGATCCGGTATATGGCTTTGCTCGTCGCCGGTGTCGCCTTGCTGGTCGCTGACGTCGAACAGCTCTCTAAACAGAGAACGACTATCTCTCAGCGCGTTCTACAGCGCTGTGAGACAGCTTGTCTTGCAACAGAGATCGTTGGGGCTCAAGCTGGCTAGTCGGCCAGTGCAGAGGTGAGGACAGCGATCAGGATGCGAGCCGTCACCTTCGCGGCCTTCTCGACGCTGTAGTCGTTTAGAGCAATTAGTGGCAAAACCGGAAAGCTGAAGAGCGAAGGCGTCAACCACCCACGACGGTGGACGCCCGTCACCGCCCGCAAGACCCCATGCATGACGGGCTAGTTGCGCCGCATATCCGATCCGTCGACGGTCTCGTTCTGCTGGGGTGATGCCAGGACGCTCGATGTTCGTGTCCCAAAACGCCCGTCCCATGAGCCGGCTGTTCAGGTCGTGCATGGTGAGGGCTGTCTCTCTCAGCCACGTCTCAAGGTCAACTCCCGGGGCGGGCGGACCCGGAATCAAGCTATCGTAAAGGGCGAGGATCTCCGCCACGGCGGCGGCGACCACATCATCGTGGGTCGCGAAGTATCGGAACACGGTGCGCCTGCCAACGCCGGCGGCTGCAGCGATGTCATCAACGGTGGCGTCGAATCCCCTGGCGGCAAGAGCTGTAGCGGCACCCCCGACGATGCGTGCCTGGGCCACGGATCGGGTCTCCTCCCCGAGTGTGGGACGGCCACTGGTTCGATCCACGTCAGCGCGTTTTACCGTCACCGGACCTCCTGGCTGGCTATGTAAGTCCTTGCTTGACATTGTATTACGTCTGTGTGACACTAGCGAGTGCCACTCAGACACTATAGCGGCTCATTCGTCCCAGTGGCTGGACGGCTTTAGGCCCCTGGTGATCGCATGACTTGCAACCGACCACTCCTCATCCACGCTGACGGGACGGCTTCGTGCTCCGTTTCTGGGTGCGTTAGCCGGGACGACACGCTGGCAGAGGCCGCGGGAAGGCACCGCATCGTGGTCAACTGCCTAGCCGTCCTCCGTCCCGAGTGTCCGGAGTGCGACAGGTCGCGCACCGATAGGCCCAAGGCACAACCGCGCCCTGATCGTCAAATAAGGGACACCGAATCCATGTGCCCTGGAACCGCGATTGTCCACGTCGATCTCAGCCTGGAGTGCTCGGAGCCAGGCTGCGAGCACCGACCATGGTCGCGTAGTGTCTGGCTCGCCAAGCACGTTCAGATTCGGTCGTGCGGTTCCATCGGCGAACGTTGTCCGCTCTGCTTAGGACGCTCGAGTCCGGTTTAATGGGTTGGGCATAGGAAACACTTCGATCCCCGCTGCTCGTATCGAACGAGTCTGCCCTTGACGGCGAAGAGCTTCTAGCTGCTTGGAGCCCTCGAAGGTGGCGAGACCACTATCGCCAGTGGTCTTGACTTCCGTCCCCCGAAGCGGTCCAGTTGCCGGTGGACCCTGTCGTCATGAGCGTCAAGCGAGTCACGCCAGGCCTTGCCGATCTGGGGCCGTGACTCCTCGATCTTGTCTGCTCCATTCTCACGAACGACATCGATGCACGTACTGATGGCTTGTTGGATCTCATCGATCTTCGCGTCGGAAAGACGAACCCGTTGCCACAAGCGTTCGACTGCCGCCTCAGATCGCAGTCGGCGACACGTCGCCGGTGTACCCCATCGGCGGTACTCTCGCGAAATGCGACCACTTCGGTACTCCATCAACGTCACGTTGGACGGATGTTGCGATCATCGTGCAATCCCCGCGGACGAAGACTTGCATCGTCACGCGGTCGAGAACCTCAACCAGGCCGATGCGCTTCTCTTCGGCCGGGTGACTTACGAAATGATGGAGTCAGCGTGGCGGCCACCGCCGTCGACGGGAGCGAGACCTGATTGGATGGAACCCTTCGCACAGACGATCAACACGGCAAAGAAGTACGTCGTGTCGAGCACCCTGGAGCCGATCGATTGGAACGCGGAACTGGTGCGCGGGGACCTGGACAAGGCCGTTCAGCAACTGAAGCGGGAGTCGGGCAAGGGACTGCTCGTAGGAGGTGTGAAGCTCCCGCTGGCGTTGACGGAGCTGGGATTGATCGATGAGTACGAGTTCGTGATGCACCCCAGGCTCGCGGGCCGCGGGCCGACGTTGTTCGCGGGGCTATCTAAGCAAGTCGACTTGAAGCTCCTGAGCCGGCTGGAGTTTGGCTCGGGGGCAGTGGCGATGCGGTACGAGCCGAGGCGGTAGCCATCGGGCTCGCTAGCCCGAGCAGGCCGGCGCTTCGGCCGAATAGGGGCTCAGTGACCTGGCGGTCGGTATGTCGTCTGCTTGGCGGCTGCAGCATCGACCTCGGCCGGCGTTAGGAGCACCACGGTTCGGACCCTGGCCCCACCGCCGGCGCTCACAGCTAGTGCTGCCGCGGCAACCGAGACGTTGTCGGGATAGTCGGCCACGACGTAGACATCGGTATCGCCGAAGGCAAAGTAGAAAGACTCGATCTTCCCGCCGAGGCCCTCGATTGCCTGGGTGGCGGCCTTCACACGAGCAGAGCCACCTTCAGATTTCACTCCTTTGATCCCGTCGATGGTGTAGCTAACTTCAAGTAGGTACTTGGCCATGACTCCTCCTCCTCCTCCTATGTCCCTGGTGAACGGCGTTCACCATATTCGGATGTCAGTCATCACGCCTGCGCCGCCTGTCACTCCGGTTGAGCACCACGCCGACCAGTGCGGACCTCCTCACTGGAGCAGCTTGACTCCCATCTCCAACGGAGAAAGAGAGGGCCACAACAAGCAGACGGCCCGAAGAGCGATCCGAGCGAGGGCGGGAACTGGACCAGGCACAGCGCAGGAGGGTGACGGATCCAGCCACTGACGGCGGAATCAGGTTCCACCTCCGACCCTTCAAGCGAGATCAGGGTCGCTCGAGGTAAGTGAAGCGCTCTCCGCCCAGAAGTAGGCACCCCTTTGTGGTCGATTGGGTGATCTCGTCCTTGGGCAAGGACTCTCTTGATCGAACGGGACGTGACAGATGATGCGAGAGTTACCTTTGGAGCGCGAGGTGCCAATCGCCGCTTGTTTGGTGACGAAACTTGGGACAGACTGCTGGTGAACCCTCCACTGTCACACGCAGGAGGTCCTTTCAACGGGGGCCCGAATGTCTCGAAAAGTTGTCCTCACAATCGCAGCAACCGCATTGGCATCGCTTGTTGCAGTCGCGGCGGCATCGAGTGTCGCTCAGGCTTCTTCGAATCCGGTCAACCTCCCAGGCAAGGTCACTTGCAGCCCCTCGGGCGGAGTGTGGAACGGTGCTATCACCTTCTCGCCGCCGCTGATGAACGGCGGCACCGCAAGTACGGAGATTTTTACCGTCCAAGCAACGCTTGGAAACACGGCGAGCCCATGCGTCACAACCCCTGGCTTCCCTGCGCTGGGGACCATCGTCGGAAAGCTCAAGTTCAGCATTCCCGGCAGCGCCAACAACTGTGCCACCATCTTCAGTGGCGTGACGCTTCCCGCCCCTACGGGCGGTAAGTTCAAGATGACTTGGACTACGCCTGCGGGCGGCAACCCGACCAAATGGACAAACGCACCGGCCTTTTCGGTGACGGGTGCAGCAACCCTGGCAGACATCGTTGTGAAAAGAGGGACGGTCGCGGGTTCCTTCACGCCGTTTGGCGCCCCGAAGGCGACACTTTCCGACGCAAACTGGCCAGGCGCTAGTGGAGCCGTCTCCACGGGATGTACGTCGTCTACGGGGCTAGGCAGCCTTACACTGAGCACCTCGAGCGGCAAGTGGTAAACCAACCAAGTGGTCGACCCCGCCAGCTAACTGTCGCCCGTGTCGCACAATCAAGAAGTTCGTAAACGGTGGGGGTAAGGCGGCCGTTCATTGTCCGCTCAGGGACATGACAGGCGAGAAACCCCTATTTGCCTGGGCCGTTCTGATTTCCGGAAGGTCAATTACTTCGGGACCGTCCATTCCTCTGGGCTAACGCTCGGGTCCGTGAGTAGGTTGAGGTCCACGGCCCCTCCTTGCCGAAGTACTGCCTGCACATGCTCGTTGACGTCCCGGACATTGATGTTGGCCGCTCCGACGACGCGTCCGTCGTGAAGGTAAAAAGCAACGAACTTGCCTTGATCCGGATCACCTCGGAACACGACGTCGTCCCACGGTTCGGGCCACCCCGAGTACTCCATACCTGTGTCGTACTGATCAGAGAAGAAGTAAGGGATGCGGTCGTAGAACTCGACCGCGCCCGCCGCATTCGATCCCGCAGCAAGACCCTGGTTGAGAGCGTTGGCCCAGTGTTCAACGCGAATGCGGCCGCCGAAGGTGGGGTGTTCGGCTTCGGCGATGTCACCCACCGCGTAGACATCAGGATGGCTCGTGACGAGTGCAGAATTCACAAGGACCCCTCCGGCCACCGACAATCCAGCGTCGCGCGCCAACTCGATGTTCGGGGTCACTCCAATGCCGACGACAACCGTATCCGCGGTTATCAGACTGCCGTCGGCAAGCCTCACTCCGGTGACGTGATCGGATCCCTCGATAGCTTCCACACCGGTTCCCAGACGCATTTTCACTTCATGACTGCGGTGAAGCTCGGCAAAGAATCGGCCGACCTCCGGTCCCAATACGCGTTCGAGCGGCGTCGAGAACGGGTCAATCATGACCACGTCGCAGCCGCGCTGCCGGGCACAGGAAGCAACTTCGGTGCCGATCCAACTAGCCCCGATCACTGCGATACGGGTCCCAGGCATCAAACGATCCTGTAGCGCGAGACAGTCGTCGACCGTGCGCAGATAGAGAACCTCGGGTAGCTGGGAGTTCGCGGGGCCTAAGTGCCGGGGGGACGATCCGGTCGCCAGGATGATCTTGGCGAACTGAAGCCGGCGCCCTCCATCCAGCTCGACCGAGTGGTCTCCGAGGTCGATCCGCGTTACGGCAGCTCCTAGAAGTAGATCGATTTCTTCGTTGACGTAGAAGCTGCCGTCGTGAACGCTGGCACTGGCAGGCGGCTTCCGTCCTATGAGCACGTCCTTCGAAAGTGGCGGGCGTTCATAAGGCACGTGCGGCTCGGTTCCCACGAGCCGGACCGGTCCGATCCATCCCTTAGCTCGAGCTCCTTCTGCGGCTTTGGCTCCCGCCAAGCTCGCTCCCACGATGACCAGCTCGTCGCCGCTCATCGCCCGCTCACGATCGACCAACTTCGGCGGCGCGGCCCGAGGTCGCTCGGCCTCTGTGCCAGATCTCGAAACGGAACGAGATTCCGTTTTCGGAGTGCCGCCCCAGGTCGTTCACCAGGACGAAGTGTGATTCGTACTCCGGAAAGAACTTGGTACAGTCAAACTCGGCGTCGAGCTGAGTGATGAACAGTTCGTCTGCGAGCGACATGGAGCGCTCGAAGACGACAGCTCCACCGATCACCCACACCAGTTCGTGTGAGTGCTGATGGAGGAACTCGTCGAGATCAGGAACAACGACAAATCCTGGACGGAGACTTGATGTTCCCGGACGCGAGACCACGAAGTTCTTCCGATCGTGCAGAGGGTCGCTCAATTCCTCGTACGTGCGAAAACCCATCACGATCGCGCCTTCGGCGGTCTCCGCTCGGAAGTACTTCGTGTCGGTTGGGATCTTGCCCTGCCAGGGGATACCGTGTTCACCGGCTATACCGCGATCATTGTCCATGGCTGCGATCAATCGGATCATCGTGGCTCCGAGATTTGCGCATTCCCATCTTTGTCACATACGAATCCCCGCCCGTGGCGGTGCATTCCGTTCACGTGACCTCCTGCGTCGAAGCACCCGACTTGCCCTCGACTGAGATGTGGTGAGCGGTGATCGGCACGCGAGTCAGGATTTTAGGACCGAGGGACATTGGATCGCCGACCCTTGGTCTCCGGGCCGCTCGTCGGCAAATGGGGGCTCGCTTCAGTGGTGCTTGCGCCACTCACCGTGCACAGTCGCGGTGGTCCTGAGTTCGCGAGCGTGGCCGCCGTGTGTCGGTCCGGCCCTGACCGCGGATTGATCCTCGCCAAAACGTGATCAGGGTGGAGCGATGAGTCTGGATCCCCCCGCCTTCTCATAGATGACCGACGAAGTTCTTGCTGATCAGGTTGGCTATTACCGTCGGCGTGCAGGCCGGTACGACGCGATGGCGTATGGCGACGTTGCGGTGGCGCGCGAGCGCATCGCTCGATTGGTCAATGAGATGCGCCGACCGCGAAGGCGTTGGAGATCGCGTGCGGCACGGGCTTATGGACAGAAGCGCTTGCTGGACCGGCTGACATGGTGGTGGCGATCGATGCCGCACCGGAGGTAGTCGCTATCGCCCGTGAGCGGGTTAGATCGGAAAAGGTCAGTTTCGAGGTTGCCGACGTGTTCTCGTGGCATCCGGGCAGACGTTTCGATGCGATCTTCTTTTCGGTATGGCTCTCGCATGTGCCTGTGAGTCGGTTCGAACAGTTCTGGGCGTCGCTGCGAGATCTGCTGGTCGAGAACGGACGAGTGTTGTTCATCGACGAGCACGTCGATGTGCGCGAGAAGGAGGTCTATGTCGCGGGTAAGGACTGGATTCGCGGTGAGGCGCGTCTTGCGAAATAGCTCACTGTGCATCTCGATCCTGTAAGGAAGGCTCTCTCATTTAGCGTGCCGGGCCCTTGTCGTTTGTTGCGACGTTGAGGTTCCCACCCAGTGGATCGGGAGTACGGTTCGGCGGGTGAGCAAGGCGCGCACCTTCAAGGCCGTGGCGCTTACGGCCGTTGCCCTCGCCATGGTCCTCCTCAGCTCTGGTTCTGCGTCGGCAATCGCGGCCAGACCCCTTTCCTGGGCCGTGACGGCTGTGCGGCCGGTTCCTCGGTACGGCGTCCCGAGCGAGATTTCGGGCGAGTCGTGTGCCGCGGCGAACCTTTGCGTCGCCGTGACCGTCACAGGCGACGTCCTGACGTCGACCGACCCGACGGGCGGGGACTCCGCCTGGGCGGTATCCGACATCGACGGAGCCATCGGTATCGACGCCGTGTCGTGTCCGGGCACCGCCCTGTGTGTCGCCGTCGACTCAGAGGGGGACGTCCTTACCTCTACCGACCCAGGCACATCCGGGGTAGGGACATGGACCATTACCCCGGTCGGCTGGTCTGGTGTTTCGATCTCGTGCCAATCGACATCGCTGTGCATCGCAGGGGACGAGCAGGGCGACATCTACGTGTCGACGGACCCGACAGGGGGCTCCTCGACGTGGACTGGCGTGCACGTCGACAGCCGGCCAGTCATCTCCATGTCCTGCCCGCAGACCACCTTGTGTGTCGGCGGCGACGACAACGGGGACGTCGTGGTGTCGACCGACCCGACCGGCCAGTCCTGGACCGTCGACAACGTCGACGCGGTCGACCCTGTCACCTCCATGAGCTGCACCGCCGCTGACGTCTGCGTCGGCACCGACTTGAACGGCGACGTCCTCACGACCAGCATGCCGGTCACGGCCAGCAGCTGGACAGTCACCCAGATCGACACCAACGGCGGTAATGGCGTCCAGTTCGAATCGGGGAGCTGCACTTCTGCGGGCTTGTGTGCGGTGGGCGACGTCTTCGGGCGTGTGTTCGTCTCCACCGACGTCGGAACTACTCCGGGGACCTGGACGTCGAGCCAGGCCACCGCGGCCCCGGTCACCGCTCTCAGTTGCGGCGACGCCGACCTGTGCGCCGGCGGCGATGCGGCGGGAAACCTGACCGCCACCACGGGCCCGGCCGACAACCCGCCGATCTGGATCACCACAACCGGCCTGGTGCTCACTCATCCGATCAACACGATCGAATGCGGCAGCACCACCTTCTGCATTGCCGGCGACTCCGTCGCCAACCTGATAACCGCGACCACGCCGAAAGGGGGAACATCGTCGTGGAAACCGCGCGCGGTCGATGTCCACAACGGCGAGCTCTATCCCTTCGAGGGCATCTCCTGTCCGTCGGCCAAGTTGTGCGTCGCTGCCGACGGCGAGGGCGATGTTCTCACGTCAAAGAAGCCGGCCAGTCCCACGGGCACCTGGACCGACGTCAACGTCTCTGGCGGTCAGAGCCTCACCAGCATTTCGTGTCCGGCAACGACCCTGTGCGTCACCACCAACGGCTCCGGAGGCATCATCACCTCCACCGACCCGAAGGGCCCGGCCTCGGACTGGATCACCGACCCCTTCCTCGACCCGGCGGGGTTCATCGAATCGATGTCGTGCCCGACCGTGACCTTGTGCGTCGGTGTCGACTCGCGCGGCGACGTACTCACGTCCACCGATCCCACCGGCGGTGCCTCGGCGTGGACCGTGACGACCGGCGTCGACGGGAACAGCCTCGACGCCGTCACGTGCCCCAGCGCCACGTTCTGTATCGCCGTTGACAGCCGGGGCGGGATCGTCACTTCCACCGACCCGACGGACGGCGCCGACGCCTGGACGTTCACCAACATCGACGGCACCGATCATCTCTTCGCAGTGTCATGTGCAACCGGGTCGTTCTGCGTCGCCACCGACGACCACGGCGACGTCCTCACGTCCAAGGACCCGACCGGGGGTGCCGCCGAGTGGACGATCGACCAGGTCGACCCGGGGCGCTGGCTGGTGGCGGTGTCGTGCGCCAGCAAGAAGCTGTGTGTCGCCACCGACAACGACTACAACGTGGTCGTCGGTTCCCCCTAAGACTTCCCATTTGGATCTCGGGACGCTTGACTTGGACCCTAACCGCAGACGCGGTCGTCAACGACCTCCGTTCTGGGTCAGCGCTTGGGCGGGGGCGGCTCCTCGTTTCCGGTAAGCAGTGGCGAAACCTTTGAGGTTGGAGCTCGGGTTCGAGGCGCAGGCGATTATCTCGCTCATCTTGTCGATCTTCATGAACAGGTAATCGAGAGTGGAGTTGGCTCACCGAGCTCATGAGCGGAACCCACGATTGCGTAAAACCCGGACCCGACTAGCTCACCTCACCGCTCGGGAACGTCACCTCACTCGTCTTCGCGAGGTTCGCCAAGCCGCTCACGTACTCGTAGCAGTTACCCGAGAGACAGGGTCTGTCGAGCGCGACTGGCGCTCCCGACCACAGGACGATCGTGCCCGTCAGAATGGCGCAAGCAATTCCGCCGGATGTCTTGCGGTTGAGCGCATTTGCCTCACCTTTCGGGCAGGGCCGGCTCGATCCACGTTATCGAGGACCATCGCCACGGGCCAGGGTTGTCACCCAAGAGACGACGGTTCTTGCATATCCGTCATACTCTCTGACTTCATGACTAGAGCCCATATCAGGAGAGGGTCGATTCGTGTTCGAAGTGGAGTGAGGACCACTGTGCTCCACGAGGATGCCAGAGATTCCTCCACCAGATGAGGTGATGCGATCGATGGTCCTTCTTACAGTTGACTGGGGCGACGATATCTTCTTTGGCCACCGGTGCCGGAACGCTCGTATTGGCTGTCGCCACATTCTCAGCGGTTCGATCCTCCAACCGATCTGCGCGCATCGCGGAGGCAGCGCTACAAGAACAACGGCGACCTCTCCTCGCTCCGTCGCGCCTGGAGGACCCCAAGCAGAAGATCATGTTCATGGAAGGGCATTGGGTGAGCGCTTCGGGGGGACGTGCCGCGGTTGAACATATCGACGGCATGGTGTACCTCGCGATCAGCTTGAGAAACGTAGGTAGCGGAATCGCGGTCTGTCAGGGGTGGACGGCGAGGCAGGGCGAATCGCGGGACTACCCGACTCACGCCCCGCTGGAGGACTTCCGCCCTCAGACGCGAGATCTGTACGTACCGGCCGGTGACATCGGCATGTGGCAAGGGGCGCTGCGTAACCCCGGTGATCGAGTTCGCGCCGACGTCGTCGACCGGATCGAGACGGCCCAACCGATCACGGTCGAGCTGCTGTATTCCGACCAGGTTGGCAACGGACGATCTCCCGGTTCGGCCTCATCCCTGTGAGCGACGACACTTGGCTCGCCAGCTTGAATCGTCACTGGTATTTGGACTGGGAGGGCCCCCGTCCGGAAAGCCTCACGCTTGCGGCAGCAGAGATGATCCTCCGCGAACAGGAAGCGGCTGTCGCGATGCGAGCAGAGGCGGACTCCGGCGGTCCGACGCTTGCACAGGACGACTCTTCTGAACTCGAGGAGGAGGATCCGACTGTGAGGTTGGCTCCTCCACCAGCGCAAGAGCAGTGAACGCTGAGCCGCAAAGCGAGATGTGGTCGCGAGTCCGGCGCGGCGGCGAAACGGCGTCAGTACGTGAAGCAGTGATTCGACGATTTATCCCCACTGTCGCGCTCTGAGTGCATAGCCTGAGTCTCTTCTCGTCCGAGGAGGGCTTCGAGTGCTGGCAAAAGAGCGCGATAAGCCGTCTGCGGCAGGAGAGGGTCCGTTCGGCGTCGAGGCAGAGCAGCCGTTTCGACCCGACATCCAAGGTCTGCGCGCGGTAGCAGTTCTGCTCGTCCTCGCCGATCACGCCGGCATTCGGGGCTTCGAAGGAGGATTCGTCGGGGTCGATGTCTTCTTCGTCGTAAGCGGTTACGTCATCACCCAGCTCGTCCTCCGAGAAGCGCGAAAGGGGATCGGAACCGGTCTCGTCGACTTCTATTCGCGACGTGTCAGGCGGATTGTCCCTGCGGCCACCGTGACGCTCATCGGCACGGTCCTCGTCGCCTGGGCGATCCTCGGGCCGGCGATCAACCCCCAGCTGACGGGAGACGTGCGCTGGGCTTCGCTCTTCTCAGCGAACTTCCGCCTGATCGAGACCGGTAGCAACTACTTCGTCCCTGGCATCTATCCGTCACTCATAACCCAGTTCTGGTCGCTCGGTGTGGAGGAGCAGTTCTACCTGTGCTTCCCGCTGGTCGTGTTCCTCATAGCCCGTTTCGCGCCCCCCGCCCAACGCCGGGCAGTGCTGGTGATCACTCTCGTACTCGCGATCGCGTTGTCGGCATGGTGGTCTGTCCACATCTCGGCGTCGGACCCCACTGCTGCCTACTACTCACCGTTCACCCGCTTCTGGGAGCTGGGTCTCGGCTGCCTTCTCGCGACGGTGACAGTGCGTCGACACATCCGCACTCGGCTAAGCGAGCAGCTCGCCGTGGGGGTTGCTTTGGCGCTGCTCGTCACGTCACTGATCGAGCTCAACCCTACGAGCGTCTATCCGGGGGCTAAGGCCTGGCTCCCATGCGCGGCTGCCACCCTCCTCATCTGGGCCGGGATCGGCGGCCGGCGCAACCCGGTCACGAGGGTACTCTCGACGCGCCCGCTGGGCTACATCGGCGACCTGTCGTATTCTCTCTACCTCGCGCACTACATGTGGCTGGAGCTGCCGGCACAGCTCGCAACGCCTTTGACGAGCTGGCAGTGGCGGATCCTCGAGTTCGGTGGCACGTTCGTCACGGCCGCGCTCTCCTACCACCTCCTCGAGAACCCGATTCGCCGCTCCCGCCGTCTGGCGGCCGACCGAGTCTCGACGGCTCTCCTACTCTGCGTCTGCATCGCAGCGTCTTGGACCGCGAGCATCATCGTGGACCACTTCGTCCACTTGGGCTGACCTCTACGCCAGGTCGCGCGCCGGCTTCAGAACCGATGAGTTCACAGTCACCCCCAGCTCGTGATCACAGCCGGGTCGGTCGGCACCAGCTCCACGTGGTAGACGCGCGCCATCTCGCGGATGACATAGGTCGCGAAGACATCTTCCCCTGTGAACGAGAAGTGGATCCCATCTGCCGCCCGAAGGGTCGTTTCCGAGCCGTTGACAGCTGCCTGTGACTCGAACTCGCCTGCAGGGTTGGAGAACAACGACCAGATCGGCACGAATGTCGCGTTCGACTCGGACGTCACACCGTCCTGGTAGAGCGCATTGAGAATGGTGATTCCCTGGTTGTAGCTGTACGGCTGCATGATGGGCATGCCGATCCACAGGACATACGCGCCGCTCTTCGTGGCTTCGGTCACGATGTCGCGAACATAGCCGAGGTAGTCATGCTCCCAGGCGGTGCTACCGAACGAGACGACGTTGCCGTTGACGTTCATGTTCTGCTCGTCGTTGCCCCCGAGGCAGACGATGACAAGTTGCGGGTGGTATTGGGCGAGGTAGGTGGCGAGGTTGCCAGGCCAGTTGAAGAACCACGAGTTCGCGAGGCCGGTCGAAGGACGGTCGTTCTGCAGCATGTTCAGACCGGAGTCGGCTGCGAGGTGACGGCTGAAGCCGTACCCGAGGTCGGCGCCGAGCGAATCACCTATTTCGAGAACAGTGCAGTGGCCGACCGGCACAGGTCCTCCCGCTCTCGCGCCGGACGCGGGTGGTGCAAGCGCAAGACCGCACCCGTGCCCCATCGTGGGACGTGTGACCGTACCCGACAGTGCCCCAGGCACCGTCGTGGTGGTCGGCGGCGGCGTCGTGCCTCTGGTCCCCCTCGTTGTCGTCGTGGTGACGGGCAGCGTCGAAGTGGACGTGGTCGTGGGCACCGTCAGGGTCGCCGGCGAGCTGGTCGAGGCCAACACCGCTGACGTGACGACAAGCGCGAGGAACACGGTGCTCAGAACGGACCGGAGTGGCCAGTTCGCCCTGCTCGCCCGTGGCGGGGTTTCCCGGGTCGCCGGCCAGGACCCTCCGGTGTCTGCTTCTGGTTGCTGCTTCCCGTCCACAGTCCTACCTCGTATGGGCTTTGCTTTGTCCTCAAACGTGACGGTACTGCCGATTCAGCTGAGATAACCGGCAACGGCCGGGCTCCAGGAATATCCCGGTCACACACAGCCTTGTGGCAGGGAAGGCACCGTGAGGAGGTAAGGCATGGGCCGGAACGCAGCGCTTGAGGTGGTCCTTGATTGCTCCGACCCGCAGAGGTTGATGGAATTCTGGCGGGAGGCGCTCGGCTATCGCGTTCACTACTCTGAGCCATCCTTGGCTGTCCTTGTGCCCCAGGACGCGCAAATCCCGCCACTCCTTCTTCAGCGGGTACCAGAGCCGAAGTCCGGGAAAAACCGCATGCATGTTGACGTCGTCACCGAAAATTTGGATCTCGAGGTCAAACGGCTCGAGGCGCTCGGCGCACGGCGACTCCACGCGGGCGTCCAGAGCTTCGGACCAACGCGCTGGGTAACGATGGCAGATCCTGAGAACAACGAGTTCTGTGTCTCCACAGGCGTCAAGTGGTGAGTCCTAAACACCCGCCCTGCCGTAGACGGTTCTCACGTCGAACGACTTGAGGGACCCTCGGGATCACGGAGTCCGTCACACTTGCGACTTGGACGAATCCCCTCCGCCGCGGTATTCGCACTCCTCAGCCGGGCGGTGCTACCAAACTGTTTGACCTCGCTACAGCCCCGAACCACGAAGCGCTGGGCTTTGCAGTGCGGGCGAAAGTCTTCCGATCGACGCTGTGAAGTCCGAATTTGGGCCCAAACCCATGGGACCACTCGAAGTTATCGAGCAGGCTCCACACGAAGTACCCGCGAATGTCCACGCCATCATCGAGAGCGCGCCGCACACCACGAATGACTTCGGCCAGATAGGTGATTCGCTCGGCGTCGTCGTCGGTCGCGATCCCGCTCTCGGTCAGAAGCACCGGCACGCCGGTAATCGCAGCGGCTCGCCGGGCGCAGTGCTCGACTCCCTGAGGCCAGTACTCGTATCCCATTTGCGTTGTGGGAACTCCCGGCTCGTTGGGGGCTTGGCCTTCGGGACCGAAGTGCACACGCGAGTAGCACTGGACTCCGATGAAATCGTCGCCCTCGGTCGCCCGGAAGAATCTTTCTTCCAGAATCTCCTGGGCCGCTTCGAGCACGCTTTCCCCGCCGGGGTCTGCCACCATCTTGTCCATGGACAGCGTGAGACCTACGGGAAACTCGCCAGGTCCCGACCGCAAGGCGTCGACGCCCAGACGGTGTGCTCGCACCATGGCCTCGTTAATCGCCAGGTGACGTTGAAAGTTGTCCTTCACCCCTGGCGAGGAGGACCCCAGGTCGTAGCTCCTGACGCCGATGAGGTTGAGCTCGTTGATGGTGCATGCCCAACCGATGAGGTCGCCCAGATGGGCTGCGGCCCTGGTCACGAAACGTGAGAACCTTTCCGGCGCGTCCTTCGCTTCCCATCCGCCCATCGCGGCGAGCCAGGTCGGGGTCGTGAAATGATGGAAGGTGACCACGGGGACGATGCTCCGTTCGAGGCACGCCGCGCAGATTCGTCTGTAGTAGTCCATCGCGGCGTTGGAGAACTCGTCTTCGGCAGGCTCGATTCGGCTCCACTCGAGTGAGAACCGATAAGCCCCTAGGCCCATGGCCGCAATCAGCTCAATATCCTCAGGCCAGCGGTGCAGCGAATCACATGCGTCGCCGCTCGACTCGGAGTAACCGGAGTTGGGGTCGTGCTCCCGTTGCCACGAGTCATTGTTGACATTGCCGCCCTCGATCTGGTGGGCAGCGGTAGCCACTCCCCAGAGGAAGCCTTCGGGGAAGCTGAACTCTGCCGTAGTTGCATCTTCTTGGTCCACGACCGGTCACCGTAGCGCCCGATGTGTTCCTGGTCGGAGCGGGTTGTTAGCCGCGGTCCATCGGCGGCAGAATCAACCAATGCTCACTCGGTCGTCCGGATATCTGACTCTCAGTTCGAAAACAGTCCCCGCCTCAGCGGAGCACCTCCAGTCGGATGGATACGTGGTGCTCAACGGCGTCTTCGCCGAAGAGGAGCTCGCGGCTCTCTGCGCAGATGTAGATCGGGTCTTCGAGGAGTACCCGCCCGACGAGCGCGGAGATGCCCCCGAGCAATCAGCTCCGTTCCGCTATGAGATGCTGAATCGCAGCGGGGTAGTGCAACGCGCCATCGGTCATCCGCGGATCCTCGAGGCCGTCGAGCCGTTGCTCGGAGAAGACTGCCACGTCATCGCCAATACCGCCTGGCGACAACAGTCAGGCGAGAACGACCATCTCGGGCGCTTCTGGCACATCGACGGAGGTCCGCACATCCCTCGTGATGCCAGTGTCCCTTGGGACACTCGGATCCCCTATCCCGTGTTCGCGGTTGCGGCACACCTGTACCTCTGGGATTGCCCGATCGAGGCTGGCCCGACCGGGGTGATCCCGAGAAGTCACACGTCGGGACAGGCACCACCGCGGGAACGGCTCGCCGACGACAAGCTCGAGTGCAATGGCGAGGGCGTGATTCCCATCGTGGCAGAGGCAGGTGACGTTGCTCTCTTCGTCTCGGACATATGGCACCGACGGATGCCACCCGGGCCCGGCGATCCTGGACGGATGTTCGTCCAGTGCCACTATGGGCGTCGCGATATAGCCCAACGGATCCGACCTACGTCGTCGGTCAATCATCTCTCTCCAGAAGCGTTGGCGCGTGCGGGAGCTCCGCGAGACAAGACGCTCGTCGGCTGCCACCCGTTGGGGTTCTACGACGGTTGACGCAGTTGTTCAGCCGTAAGCGGACTCAGGGCAGTCCGGCTCGGGTTACCCCGACCTCGGTTGTAGCTAGCACCGCCTCAGAAGTGCCCGCTCGCTTCTGCGCATCGGAGTCCGGCGCACAGCACATCAGCAGCGTCGTGCCCGCCGGACCTCCGAGCATGCAGGCAAAGACATTTAGTCCCGAGGGTGTGGCGACCCGCTCAAGAATGTTCCCGCCCTCCTCGATGAGTAGGCAACACCGTCCGCGAGCGTCCGCGACCCAGAGTCGTCCCGCAGCGTCGAGGGAACAGCCGTCAGGGAAGATTCCGGGCAGCTCGGCCCACACCCTGCGATCGACAAGAGCGCCGTCCTCGTCGATACGAAATGCCGTATAACGAGAGGCGAACGTCTCACCGACCAGCAAAGTGCTCCCGTCGTCGCTGATGACCATTCCGTTGGGGAAGGAAAGATCTCGAGCGGCGACCGACACCGATCCGTCCGGATCGACCCGGGCCAGGCTTGCTGTCGCGAACTCCGCGGCGTTGAAGTGGTCGAAGCCGAAGTTTCCCACCCAGGCCCGACCGACGGAATCCACCACCATGTCGTTGCATGGGCCACCGGCGATCTCGGCGAGATCGGCGACCACCTCGAGGGCGCCGCTACCCAATGCCTGGCGGAGCAGCCTCCGATCCAGCATCGAGACCACAAACAGAGAGCCGTTTGGGGCCCACCCGAGTCCCGAAGGCTGCGCCTTCACGACGAGCTCCTCTCGGACGTTTCTGCCGTCGGGCTCGAAGCTGATCACCCTATGGTGGAAGAAGTCCGACACCCACCACCGCCCACCATGCCAGCGAGGCGCCTCGAAGAACGAACCCCCGTCCAACAGAACTTCAGCCGTCAACGACATCTTTGCCCTCCCTGCTGCGCGTCTCGAGCTCGTTCATCTTGGTGTTGGTCACGAGCGGTCCGACACACCTGGGTTCCAGAAGGAAATCGGACCGAAGACGTCGGAGGACATGACCTGTGGCACGCTTGATTGCGCATTGGGTCAGGGTGATCCGCAAGAGGAGGACAAATATGAACCCGAGCTCATCGCCACAGCAGCTCGCGCCCCCCGACCTTTCCGACCGTTCTCACGGTTTCACGGTCGAGCGGGACATGACCGCCACTCCCGCGGAGATCTTCCGTGCATGGACCGAGCAGTTCGACTCCTGGTTCGCCACGCCGGGAGTGATCAGGATGCGCGCCGTCGTCGAGGATCCGTTCTTCTTCGAGACGGTCTACGAAGGAGCCCGGCACCCTCACTACGGCAGGTTCCTCACCCCGGAGCCGACCAAGCTCGTTGAACTGACCTGGATGACCGGTAAAGACGGCACCGACGGCGCAGAGACCGTCGTGAGGGTTGAACTGGAAGAGGCACGAGACGGTTCCCACCTGCGCCTCACGCACGCGGGGTTCTATGACGCCAAAGCTGCCGACAGGCACTCCGAAGCGTGGCCTCACGTCCTCGACCACTTGGACCAGCGTGTAGTCGAAATGCGCTGATCGCGGTCGTGGGACCGTATGCGCTCTGCGTGACGGGACCAAATCAATTCGGCTCAAGCCGACGAACGCGGCAGCCGATACCGCCGCCTAGAGCTGCGCACTAAATCCCGTCGTTCTGTGCGGTGCGCAGCCGCTTGGCGAGTGTCTGGAGCAGATTCCAAGCGATTGTCGCGTTCTGCTGCACGAGCGGGCGAAACTCCCAGTAGGTGAGCCCGTAGCACGCGAGGTCAGTGCTCGCGGTGATCGTGGCCGACCGTGCACCCTCGTCGATAAGAGCGATCTCGCCGAAATAGTCACCTTTTGACAGCGTCGCGCGCTGCCGGCCGCCGACCGAGACGATCGCCTGTCCCGATTCGATAACGAAGAAGGCGGCGCCACCCGCGCCCTCCTTGGTAATCGTCTCGCCCGCTACGAAGTGGCGCTCCTTGAACAGCGCAGCGATACCTTCGACATCGCGTTGGCTCATGTTGGCGAAGAGCGGCACGCGCTCGATCACCTCGGCCGGCCGGTTGGCGGCCTGCGATGCCGTGGACCTTGGCGACGACCCCGCCCGAGTTACCGCCCGGCACTGAAGAAGGTAAAGCGTCCCCTGTGCGAATGCCCACTCGATGTCGCGGGCGGCTCCGAATATCTGCTCGCACTTGGCGGCGAGCATGCTGAGTTGCTCGAGCTGATCGTCGTCGAGGCATATACCTTCGACAAGCTCGGGCGCGACGTCCTCCTCAGCGGTGCCGCCATCGGCAGCGGCTCGGATAGCGATTTTCTTCACGCCGGGTGTCCGCTCGAGCACCGTGCCGTCCCGACTCATGCGAAAGCTGTCGGGAATCACGCGGCCGGCTACGACAACTTCGCCGAGCCCCCAGCTCGCCTCGATGATTCGCTCGTCAGCCTTGTTGATCGGGTTCTGCGTGAACAGCACTCCCGCGACGTCGGGATCGAGCAGCGACTGGACGACCACACCGATGCTCGGGCGTGCGAAGAGGCCCACGCGCTGGCGGTAGGTGATCGCCGAGTCAGAATTCGCCGACCACCAGATCTCCTGGATTGCATCACGAAGATCGTCAACGGAAGGAACGTTGAGCAGAGTCAGGTGTTGGCCGGCAAAGCTCGCATCTGCTCCATCCTCGTCGACCGCCGAAGACCGTACGGCGAGCGGCCCGACGAGCGGACGGGCTGCGGTGGCAAGCAGCTCGATAGCATGCTCGTCTCCAGCGGCGACGTCGTCGACGAACGAGCCTGACAGAGCGATACCGGCCGGGATCGGCAACCCGGAACGCGTCCGCGGCTCCTAACCCGGTTGCCTTCGCACCGAACCGCGATTCATCGTGGGCTTCGTCGAGCGGGACGACCTCACTCACCCGTAAACCGTCACTTCACCCGCGTCGCCATCCACTCGCACACGCGTGCCATCAGAAATTCTGTCGGTGGCGTTACGCGTCCCGACCACACCTGGGATACCGTACTCACGGGCGACGATCGCCGAGTGCGAAAGCAGTCCACCCGCATCGGTGACGATCGCTCCAAGCAACGGCAGCAGGATGTTGAACGCTTCGCTCGTAGATTCGGTAACGAGCACGTCGCCCTGCACAATTCGGTCGAACTCCGATGGGCCCGAGACCAGGCGAGCCGGGCCTTCGTACACACCACCGCTGGCGGCGAGACCTCGAAGGAAGTTTTCGTCATGCTCCGCTTCGGAGCTTCCGAAGACCTCGGACAGGGCGATGCCCATGGCGTGCATGACCCTGGCCACACCTGGCGGTAGGCCCGACGGGTCGGGCGGCGGTGGCGATGGCGGCCCGAGTGACACCGGAGCGTCCTTGGCCGTGCGTGAGCTGCGGTCCACAAAGCGCTGAGCGAGCTCGTCGGCCGACGGCCCATCTTGGCCATGCAGCAACGAGCACATCTCGTCGAAGCCGGCATCTATCAAGTGCTCAGCGTCGTGAACCCGTCCCTTGTTCTCGAGCCGCTGACCGGCGCCGAGAACGGCTCGACGCATGATTCCTGACGCCCAGATGTCACTGAAGACTCCGCGTTCGTCGCGGAGGCGATACATGAGGCGCGCCTCGGCGAGTAGATCGTCGAATTCCGTCCGGTGCTGGTCAGGTACCTGCACACGGATTTCAGAGATCAAGTCGTCGACGTCCCCAGCATCGCTGCCAGAGTTGTTCACAGATGACTGGATCGCACGCAGCAGCGCGTCGGGCAGTTCGAGCGCGAAGCGCCCTGAGATGTCGAAGCCGTCGAGAAGCCTGTAGCCGACGAGATCAAGGTACTCCGACATGGCCGTACCGACATCACCCCCGAACGCACGAAGCTCCGCGAGCACCTTGCCAGGATCGCCATCCGAACCGAGAAGCGCACGGGCGCCAGCGTCCTGATTGATAGCGACAATCAGCCGGTCGAGCTCACCCGAGGCGCCCGAAGAGACGGGAGCCGAGCCGCGCATCATTCCGAGAGCGTCAGCACGCGTGACGCCGCTCCAGGCCTCGAGATGCGCGAGCAGGTCACCGACCGGGAGCATCGCCGATCCCGTAAAGCGCATGTGCTGATAGATCATCTGAGAGTGGTGCTCACGACAACGGGTCAGATACGCGGCCAGATCGTCGTCAGACAGGGAGCCGGTGTCCACAGACTGAAGTTCGCGGTGAGTCTTGATCGATGCCGGCTTGGCGGTGTCGTCCCACTCCCGCAAATGCTCGCGCCAGACCCTTTGCTCCCATACCTCTTCCGCGCGAGCAAAGCGTTCTGGGATCTCGTTCTCCGGCGCCGGACGCATCGCGTTGTACGCGAATCCATTCACGTACCGCGTCTCCATCGTCTGGATGAGTGTCCCGTAATAAGCCATGAATTCGGCTACCCCCCGGCTGAAGGGTTCGGGGTGCGTCTCCGAGAAGTACGGCGTAACCGGACGCGGGAAATGCACAGGGTCCAGATTCCACGAACCGGGACCTGGAGGCTCAAAGTGAAGTTCCTTCTTATCCAGTTCAGACATTGCCGCCTCCTCAAGGTTCTTGCAGAGCAGCTCGTCACTGCGCCGAGAAGTCTCACTGGCAGCAAGCGACACGTCAAGCGCACCGCGTATCCGAGACGCGTGATCCTGACGTGCCTAGGTGACCGGGTGCCACCGGGCCGGAGGGTCCTCGCCGACCCGTCCATCCACAGCCTCGCGGAGCAGGTCGGCGTGACCGGTGTGGCGGCCGTACTCCTCGATCACGTCGCAAAGCAGCCGGCGGAGGCTGGCATGCCGGCCGTCCGGGGCGGCCATGTGCACGAGTTGGTCGGGGCCCCCCGCCTCCAGAGCTGAAGCGAGCCTGACCCTGGAGCGCGCAACGGCCGCATCCCACAGCGCGTAGAGCTCCTCAGGTGGGTCGTCGGCAGCGGAGCAGAACTCGGGGTCGTCCTCGCCGCCCCAGGCAATGCCGTCCCACGGTGCGCCTATGGGTTCGCCCGCGAGTTTCACCGCGAAGATCTCGTCCTCGACTCGCGCCAGGTGTTTGAGAAGGCCGCCCAGTGTCAGCGCCGATGTTCCGATGCGGGCCTGCAGCCCGGCCGCGTCAAGGCCGTCCGCCTTCCAGCGGAAGGTCGTGCGCAGGCGGTCTAGAGCTCCGGCAAGCTGCTCGGCCTCGGTGCCGGCGAGCGGAGGTTCCCACGGGTAGTCGCTCCCGGTCATAGCCCCACCCTATGACTGTGCCTCCCGGCGTACAGATTGCTTTGAGATGCGGATGCGTGCATTGTCGCCAGGCCCGAATTGCGTCACGGTGCCCATGTCCTCGTTCCAGCATTTGACGTTGTTGCACGCTGCGCTCTGAGTCGCTGCGGAGATGCCCTCCCGGGAGCCGAGCTCGAGGGCGTGGGCTTCCCGGCATCCCCAGTTATGGGTATTTCCGGTACCTCAGGCGACCAGGAGACTCTCGACCTCCTAGGCACCTGCAGCAACAACGCCACCCTGGCTACCACGAACACCGCCGACTCGCCCGACTTCGACACCATCGCGAGCACCGGTCAGCTGTTCATGGGCAGCACGTCGTGTGGCAACAACAGCGCTCTGAGCATCGGTACGTCTCTCGATGAGAGGGCCTCGCAGTCAGCGGGCCCGGGTCGAGTGCTTTCGGGAACTGTCGGACGCGGCTACTCCGTCGTCCTTCGCTTGAAGAAGTGTGACGCCAAGGGCGCGGCGATTGCCAAGATCAGCACCGACCAGATCAGTGCGGCGTCCACAGGATGCTGCATCGGCCAAGCGTGAATGGTTGCGGACGGGTTCGGATTGGCCCACAGATGACGCGCACCGGCTGTAACCGCGCTGACAGGATTCCAGTTCGCCACCAGCTGCAACCACCCGGGCATGTGCTGGGTCGGGATCATTGCATTCGAGACGAAGGCCAACGGGAAGAGCACGATGAAGCCGAACGAGGCAGCGGACTCGGGGCTCTTGCTGTTCAGCCCGACACACGCCGCGATCCATGACAGCGAATAGGCGAAGAACAGCACTAGTGCGAAGCCCGCTATCACCGCAAGAAAGCCGGCATGGGTCCGCCACCCCACGGCCAACCCTGTCGCGGCGACGATGACGACGCACAGCATCGAGGTCATCAGGTCGGCGATGGAGCGCCCCACGAGCACGGCCGCACGCCACATCGGAAGCGTCCGGAAGCGGTCGATCATGCCCTCGTGAAGGTCGGTACTGAGCCCTACCGCGGTGCCCATCGTCGAGGTCACCAGGTTGAGAGCGAGCAGTCCGGCAAGTACGAAATCCTTGTAGTTGCCGCCGTCGGGTATCGGTATGCCCCCACCGAAGATGTAGATGAAGAGCACCGTGAACAAGACGGGTTGGATCGTCACGTCGGAGAGCTGCATCGGCTCGCGCGAGATGTGGACCAGGTTGCGCCGGGTCATCGCCCAGACATCGAGGATGCGGCCCCACAGTGCCCGAGAGGACCTGCCAGGGGCGGCGACTCCGACGAGCGTTCGCGGCACCGACGTCGTCGTCACTTGTTGGCTCCTTCGAGCTCGGCACGGTTCGCCCCCGCAGCGGCATCTAGATCTACGTCCCGGTCGCTCACCTCGTCGTCCTCCTCGATGTGACCGCCTGTAAGGGAGAAGAACACGTCATCGAGGGAGGGCTGACGGACCTCGATGCTGTCCACCAACACTCCGGCCTCGTCGAGCGCTCGCACGACCGAGGTCGCAAACCCCGAGGAGACGTCGACCGCAGCGCTTAGGCACCGGCGATCGTCACTTATGTGGATTCGCCCGGTGACCAACGACGTCAACGCCAGTTCCGCTCCGGCGTGAGCAGTTGCCAGTGTCACCTCCAGATGCGCACTCCGGCTCGCCTCCTTCAACTCCTGCGGCGTACCGTTCGCAATGACCCGGCCATGGTCGATCACCACAATCCGGTTGGCCAGGGCGTCAGCTTCATCGAGATACTGCGTGGTCAACAACACAGTGACACCGTCACGGAGAAGCTCCCGGATCGCGTCCCACACCCGCTGGCGGCTTGTCGGGTCGAGACCGGTCGTGGGCTCGTCCAAGAACAGCACCGGCGGCCGCGTCATAAGGCTCGCCGCCAGGTCCAAGCGGCGGCGCATCCCTCCCGAGTACCCCTTCAACACCCGGTCGGCTGCGTCAGTCAGGTCGAAGAGCGCAAGCAATTCAGTTGCTCGCGCCCGCGACGCTCCGCGACCCATGTCGCTCAGCTCTCCGACCAGTACCAGGTTCTGGCGACCCGTGAGCAACCCATCGAGGGTCGCGTCCTGTGCAGCAACCCCTATGTCGCGTCGCACCTCGGCCGGGTGCTCGACCACGTCGATCCCTGCGACCGTCCCGCGGCCTGCGTCGGGTCGCGCGAGCGTGGTCAGGATCCGCACAGCGGTCGTCTTGCCTGCGCCGTTCGGTCCGAGCAACCCCAAGATCGAGCCGGCAGGTACTCCGAAGTCGACGCCGGCCAACGCTCGGGTATCGCCGTAGCTCTTGACCAGGCCCTCGGCCTCGATCATCAACTCGATAGCGGCCATTGGACGGCTTCCTTACTTGTCGACCGTTAAACTGTTTACCAGCCGTATGGTAAGCAGCAAGCTTACCTGCCGTCAAGTAGATAGAGCGATAGGATGCCAGGCGTGAAGCAAGCGACAAGCCAAGTCTCTGCAGTCGAATCCCCCGAAGCTGGGGACGACCCGCTCGATCTCGATCAGGAGACCAAAGAGACAGCCTCCACCAGGGAACGAATCCTCAACGTGGCTCTGGAGCTCTTCACCGAGAAGGGCTATGACGGCGCCTCACTTCGCGAGATCGCAGAGAGACTGGATGTAACCAAGGCGGCGATCTACTACCACTTCGCCTCGAAGGGAGACATCCTCATGGCGCTCCACATGCGCCTGCACGACTTCGGCAAGGACGCACTCAGCCGCATCACCGAAGAGCCTGTCACCCTCGAGCTGTGGGGCGAGCTCCTTGACAGGATCGTCGGCCAGATGCTGGCTCAGCGCAAGCTCTTCATCTTCCACGAGCGGAATCAGGCTGCTCTCGAGAAGCTACACCGAGAGGACCACGACGCGGAGCACGACGACATCCAGGACAAGTTCCGTCGAGTTCTCGCCGATCCTCGCCTCCCGCTTCGCGACCGTGTCCGGATGGCGTGTTCCTTCGGCGCCGCCTTCGCCGGCCTCTTCATGTCCGGTGACGCGTTCGAGGGCACTTCAAATCAGGAGTTGGGAGATCTGCTGCGTCAAGCGGTGCGTGACGTTCTCGCGGGTTGAACGGGCTCCTGCTGACCCAAAGCACTTCGCTTCGAGCCATTCGGCGGCGTCACAACCGCGCTGTGCACCGGACATAGAGCGGGTGCAGATGATCTAAGGTTCAGCGAAGCGATCGGGGGGCAAAAAGTGTCACAAAGTCTGGGCAAACTGGCAATCGCGCTCACAGTTATGGTCGCAGGAGCAACAGGCGTAACAGCTGTTGCATCACGCGCTCCGAGACCAGATGCGACGCAACGTGCTGTTCCGCTCACGCGATTGGTCCGGGAAGGGGCCGGCGTGGTCTTCAGCCCGAAGAGGCTCGACCCTCAAGTCCTTTCTTCTAACACCTGCGACCAACAACCCGCCCCGACGCAGTTTGAAATTGTAAACCAGACCTCGACGAACCAGGTCGTGGAATATGACGGGTCGAAGGTCGTCAAGTTGGCGGCCGGCAAGAGGGCGTCCGCGTGTCTCTTTACAGCTCCAGGTACTTATACGCTCGGTTTGAAGTCGAACTCACGGGCGACGCTCACACTTGTCGTGGGCGGATAGCTGCGCCGACGGCCGGAGGCTCTCACCGACATTTGCCAAAGCCGAGCCTGTGGGCTACGAAGGCCCTCTTCACAGATCGGGCTCATGGTGCAGTGAGGAGCGCGTTGCGTTGGCGATGAACTGCAAGCCGATTCCCGCGCTCGACGAGCGCATCAACGACATCAGGGGCCGCACGGCCGAGATCGTCAACAACGACATCCTGCCGAACGAGCACCGGCTCTGGGCGGCGCGCCGCGAGGGAGAGTCGATGGAGCATCGACGCGAGGTCCTCGAGCTGCGCGCGCAGATCAAGGAGAAGGTGAAGAAAGCGGGGCTCTGGGCGCCCCATCTCCCCAAGGAGTTCGGAGGTATGGGCCTCGACTTCTTGGCCCACGCCTACATGAACGAGGTTCTTGCTTACGCGATCGGAGCGGCATCGCTCTTCGGAGTGGTGGCGCCGAACTCGGGGAACCAGTCGATCCTCGCTAAATACGGCACCGAGGAGCAGAAACAGAGATGGCTCCTGCCGCTCATCGACGGGGCGATGGAGTCCGGATTCTCGATGACAGAGCCTCACAACCCGGGCTCGGATCCCCGGTCCCTCACGACGACGGCGGTATTGGACGGTGATCACTGGGTGATCAACGGACACAAGTGGTTCACTTCGAACGGCATTGATGCGGACTTCTTCATCGTGATGTGCCGGGTCGTTGCGCCCGGAGCGGAATTGACCACGAGCGATCCGATGGTTCAGATCATCGTCCCGACGAATGCGCCGGGCGTGAACATCGTCCGTGGTATCGGGATATGGGGTCGACGCGAGTCCGACCATTGCGAGGTGAAATACGAGGACGTGCGCGTGCCCGAGGAGAACGCTCTCGGCCATGTCGGGGAGGGACACCAAGCGGCCCAGGACCGACTAGGGGCCGGGCGCATCTACCACTGCATGAACTCGGTCGGGCAGATGTGGAGGGCTTTCGACCTGATGGTCGAAAGGGCGCGCTATCGACAGGTACACGGGGGGCTGCTCCAGGACAAGCAGTTCATCCAGGGCTTCATCGCCGACAGCTACATCGACATCCAGGCCGCCCGGCTCATGACGTTGCACGCCGCAGAGAAGATCGACCAGGGGCTTCAAGGCGCAAGGACCGACATCTCGGCTATCAAGGTATTCGTGCCGGCTGCCTACTCCCGGGTGGTCGACAGAGCCATACAGGTTTGGGGGGCGGCTGGCGTTTCCAACGACCTTCCGCTCGCGGGGATGTACCTCGGAGCACGCACGCTGCGGATCGCGGATGGGCCAGACGAGGTACACAGGATCCTGATCGCAAAGAACGTCCTCGGCGAGTACGCGAGGGGCCAAGGATGGGACTTCGGCAACTGAGCAGGCGGGTGAGACAGGATCACTCGATCTCCTCGTCCGTGTGCCCGCTGCTGCCGAGGATGAGGAGCCCGAGCAGAAGGAAGACCACCACCCCCACTCCGACGCCAAGCTCGATGAGGGTCTCCTTGAAGTTCGATGTCGTCAGGTGGGCGCTCAATGTCAGGTGTGCGGAGGCACTCAAGATGTCCCGAACCCCGGCCAGGATGCCGATGACGAGAAAAGGCCGGACAGTGAACGCCCACGAGCGCAGGTGGCCGAAGACGGTGTGCGCGATATCGAGGAGGATGATCACAACCAGAATGCCGTCCACCGCTGCGACGACGGAATCCGGGAAAGTCCTCCATTGATCGAAAAAGTTGACGACGGTTCTTACGAGCACGACGCCGGCAACCATGAGCAGGCTGACGACGATCGCGTATTCGATTGCGACTATCACCCAGGTGATCGCAGAATCGGCACCAAGGTGGGACTTCTCGGCCGCAACGGACCTGTTCGCCACGATTGTGAACGATAGCGCCGGCAGGGTCTGATCAATGGCTCTGACCGACTTCCGGCTTTGCCGACCCTAGGCGCCGAGCCGACCGTTAGCGCTCAGTTAACGGTCTGAGATCAGGATGACGGTTGAGGATCAAGCCAAGGCGGCGGGCCCGAGACCGCGGACACCCGGGGTAGCCCGGGAGGTTCGCGGTCTTGTGGTTTGAAGCGTCCTCGGAGGCGGGCGACGCTTACCCTCGGTGTCAAAGTCCCAGCCGGAAGAGCAAAGCGTTCGTCGCTAGACCCGAGGTGACGCCCAAGTCGTCGAAAGCCGACAGGGCCTGCTTGAAGGCTCTCCTCGCACCGTCTGTGTCCCCGCTGTTGATGCGCGATTCGATCAGCAGGCTGTGGGCCTTCTCGGACCATGGATCGACGTCGAGAGCTGAGCACGCGAGTGCCTCGGCAAGGCGACTGTCGGATGCCGCCAACGCGTGGCGTCCTCCGCGAAGCGAGGCGCTGATCCTCAACTCATCGCGCCGGCGCCGGTACAGCTCTACCCACTCACCTATCGGAGCACCACCGAGCAGGGGGCCATGCTCGAGTTCGATCATCCGGCGAGCGTGTGCCAGCAACGCCGGCCGCTCGTGATCAGGCAACTTGAGCACAGCGTTCGGCGCGGTGCTCGAACTCCCACAGATCGACACGAACGCCGCTCGTCCTGCTCAGGACCAGCGAACCGTCGACCTCGACGATGACTCTCGAACCTGAGGCGCGGCGTCTATCCGGTTCGAGCACGTCGAGAAGGTGCGACAGCGTGACTCGAAGGTTGCGGCCCGCGTCACTGTCCGGCAGATCAGGCCACAGTGCCGCTGCAACCAGTGAGCGGGTCTGATTGCCTGCCAAAGCCAGATGGAGGCAGAGCTCTCTAACCCGGATTCGTCCCCAGGCAGCGTGTTGTACGCCGGCCCCGTTTCTAGTCACAGAGCAGGCTCCCGCCAGACGTATGTCGATCGTGTTCGCCGGTTCACACCAGCGCCCAGGCAGGTAAGGGCGGTGCACCCGGCGCGCGGCAGGCCCCCCACCGAGGTGTGCGGCTGCCGCCCTGCCGGCGGCGATAGCCGCGATCGTGGCAGGACTTCGTGGGACCCCGCGAGGCGAAGCCCCATCCGGATCATCGCAGAGGGCCACGTCGAGTGCCGCCTTCCAAACTGACGAACGGGTGGGGCGCTCCGGAACCATCGTCTCGCACAGAAGCTTTCGTGCCTGGTCGAGCTGGTTATCCTCGGCGAGAATCAGGATCTCGGTCATGCGGGTCAGAGCGCGCGTCTCGTCGTCGCACGAATCCAACGATCCGAACCCGAGCTGCTCGAGGACGTGTCGAGCTTGGTCGGTCTGCCCCGTGGCAGCGAGAAGGCATGCTCTGCAGGCGCGCCGCTGCTGAACGGTCCGCTGAGTTCCCGAGACGAGGGCGAGTCTCTCCGAACGTTCCATCTCTTCTATCGCCCCTAGTGGATCGCCGCCGTACCACTTTGCCGTGGCCAGAAGGTCGTGAGCGATGCTCCGGATTGCGTCCGACCCCTCACCGGTGCTGTTGTGCAGGGAGGTCAGGGCTTCTTCTGTACGTCCGGCCATCAGCAGGTTCGTTCCTCGCATCATCAACGCTTGGCTTGCCCATTCCCCGGCGAGCAGACCCGGAGGTATCCGTTCGAGAGCAGCGATCGCACTATTCGGATCGCCGGCCATCTGCGCTGCGAGAGCGTTTCCGAGTGCGAGGAGTCCTCGCGCGAGTGGATTGCCAGCGGCAGCAAGGACGGCGCCGCGTTCGAGAAGAGAGCGGAGCGCCGCCGAGTCGCTGTTCATCCGGGCGATCGCGCCAAGCTGCAAGAGGACGCTGATCTCGGCTTCTTCGTCTCCAGCGTCCATGAAGGCCTGACGAACGCGCTCGAGGCGTCGACTGCCAGTACCGTCCGCATCGCCGAGTTGAAGATCCACGACCGCCCGCAACCACTCAAGCACGGTCGGATTCCTGGACATCAGGTCGCTGGATGCCCAGGCCCGCAGGTCGGCGACGGACGCCCTCGGGGGTTGCGAGGAGAGTGCAGACCGCACGACCAACGACAGCGCGGCGCTACTGCTGCTCGAAGTTGCTTGACGCCCCGCGTCATGGACCTTCCCCGCGTCGAGGAGTGCCCGGACCTTCGCCAGCACGACCCGTTCCCGCACTGCCGGCGTCAAACTCTGTTCTGTGACGGGGGACCAGATCGGGTGCGGCCAGATACCGCCGCGCGTGTCCACTAGCGGCAGTCGCTTCGTCTCGGTTATCACTACTCCGACGCGGGTTGGTGTGTCACTGGGCGAGGACTCGTCCGGAGTTCCGACGTCCAGTGCGGCACGGATCACTGGGGCGAGCAACTCGTCCTCACACCCGTCGACGCTCGCCAACCCCGCGATCGCGTTCACAACCAATCGATCGCAATCCGCGAGGACCATTTCGCCGATGTATTCAGGAACCAAGTCCTCATGGCCCTTGAGGATCAGACTCGCAAGCGCCGGCCACGTCGCCAATTCTCTGTTGGTCAGGTTCTGCAGGGGAGACAGCTCTCCCAGCGTCGACAGCTCATCGGGACGGAATGAAAGCTCCTCAGCGTCGATCAGTAGGCCCGTTCCCGCTGCAACGTGTCCGACGAGACCGATACGAGGTAAGCGGCGGCTCGAGACGACCAGGTGACCACGCGCCGGCAACCGTTCCGACAATGCCCGCAGAAGAGCCTCTCCCTCGGACCCGCTCCGCTCGAAGTTGTCGATCAGCAATGCGACATGACTTCTTGGTGCACCGTACGTCTCGAGAGCGTCTGCTACTGCCTTGGCCTCATCTGAAGTTCGTTCACTCCCGGGACCTTCATTCCTTGCCTTCCGGTGCCCTCCTAGGCAAGTTCGAACCAGCGCCTGGGCTAGCCGCCCTGGTTCAGCGTCCTCGGATCTGCAAACGTAGGACAGATCTTTGTTTCCCAGTTTGCTTGGACCCTCGGCGAGCGCTCGTTCCAGCAGGACACTCTTGCCGTATCCCGCTGGTGCCACAACCGCGATGATCGCGACGTGATGTCGCTCATCGAGTCGAACGAGCAGACGCTTGCGTTCGACGAGCCGGTCCATCAGACGACGTTAATCCCGGCCGTCAAGAGCCGAAGCGCGTCTACCCGTGCGCCGCGACCCACGGGTCGCCGTCGCCGGTACGGACATCACGGACTCGGCCCGACTCCTGCGCATCGCCCCCCCTTCGCCGTCGGCCAGCTTAGATCTAGAGGGGGGCGATCCGCCCGTGGCTCCCGGCGTCGTGCGCGTTCACGTCTTCTGCAAACGACGCTCATCCTTCGAGAAGCTTGAACGCAAGCCTTCGACCGCGTCCCTGTCCCATAGCCAGCGCGATCCACAGACGGAACAAGCTGTCGATCAGGTCCTCCTGGTCCTCGCCGACATAGACAGGACGAAGACCGACCCCTTCGATGACTGTCTCCATAGTGGAGCGATCGCCTTCTGGCGCCGAGAAGAACATGTCAGCTCGGCCTCCTTCGAACACCGGGTCGGCCATGTTTTCTCCGCCGAGGGTGTTGAATGCCCTGGCGTAACGAATGCCTGCGGGAAGAGATGACCGCGAGTTGGAAACCGGCTCGCTCATGCGATTCGTCGCGTCGATGATCAACTTGTCGCGGATCGCTTCGCCGTTTTCGGCCGCAAATTCCGCGACTGCGGCGCCCGGCAGCGCGAGGATCACGGTGTCGCTGCGTGAGAGGGCGTCCGGAACCGATGCCACCGTCGCACCAGAGCCTGCGACCACCTCGTCAGGGTCGGGTTTGCGTGATCCGAATGTCACCGTGTGGCCGGATCTGGCCAGTGAGTTGCCCAAGATCCCGCCGATGAACCCTGTGCCAACGACGGTTACTTCCATGGCATTCCTCCTCGACGGCGAGGTTTCGGCGCCACCACAGAAGGTGGGGGGGGCGGGTCAGCTACCCGCATATTAGGTCCTCGTAGCAGAAAGGACAGCGTTAGCCATCCCTCCATGTACAGGTCTTTTCGGCTCCTAGCTGACGCCGTACTCGTTGTGGCGGCGAACCCAGAACTGTGGGTCGCCCGCCGGCTCGTCGCGACCCTTCGGAACCAGGTCGAGAAATTGGTAGGTGCCATTCACCATGTCGATTCCGCGCGCGTACGTGGAGTAAGTGTGGAAGAGGTTGCCGGAGTCGTCCTTGGCGAAGATACTTATCCCTTCGCGGTCCTCCATTCCCGGATCGGCTGATCCATAGTTGTAATCGGCCGTCTGATCGGCCAAGGAGCTCGGGGCGAACGAGACGCCGAAGTCGTAGTTGAAGTCGGATTCAGAAGAGGAGGCCCACGGGAAGTTCCATCCCATTCGGCGCTTGTATCGGACGATCCTCTCGAGCGGCGCCCGCGAGACAGCGGTGAACGTCACGTCGCGAGCGGCAAGATGCGGCAGCATGCCGCCGAAATGGTCAGCCCAGAAGGAGCAGTGCGGGCAGCCCTCGTCCGATCCGGGGTCGAACATGAAGTGGTAGACGATCAATTGGCTCTGACCGTCGAACAGGTCGGACAGTGTTCGCTTCCCGTCCTCCGCATCGAACTCGTACTCTTTCTCCACGGCCACCCACGGCAGGTCGCGTCGTTGTTGGGCGAGTTGTTCCCGCGCAGAGAGAGGTCCTTTTCCTTGCGGAGCAACGATTTGCGGGCTCGGACCCACTCATCGCTCGACACGACAGCATACGGTTTCATGTCCTGGACACCACTCCTTATGAGTAAACGTTCAACTAGTGCATTTACTATCATGAGGTCCTGGTAAGGTCAACAAGATGGTTGAAGATCACGTTCTCGACCGTACGTATGCTGCGTTGGCAGATCCGACCAGACGGGCCCTTCTCGTTGCCTTACGTGGGGGAGGGGCGAGGATCACGGACCTGGCCGAACCGATTCCAATGTCGTTCGCGGGCGTCTCGCGTCATGTGGGCGTGCTCGAAGCAGCAGGTTTGATCCAACGCGAGGTTCGGGGTCGCGAGCACTGGTTGTCGGTCCGGCCCCAAGCTCTGAAGGAAGCCGAACGATGGATCAGCGAACAGGAGTCGTTCTGGTCCAAGAGGGCCGACGCCCTGTCTGCTCGACTCGAACGGAGAAAGCAAAAGTGACCGGCCAGCCACCCGACGCCATTGTTGTCCAACGCGCCCTTCGGGCTCCGCCTGCAGTGGTTTTCGACGCTTGGCTCGACGCCGATGCGATGGCCGATTGGATGTGCCCACATCCGGCCAGAGCGACGAACGTGGAGGTAGACGCGCACATAGGCGGCAGGTATCGCATCGACATCGACGACGCTGGATTCGCGTCTGTCGATCACCGGTGAATACCTCGTGCTCGACAGGCCTCGTCGCCTCAGTTTCACCTGGAGCAGTTCGACGTGGAAGCCGAACGCTCCGGACAGCATCGTCACGGTCGAGCTCGAGCCACGCGGAGACGACGAGACCCTCATGACGATCCGCCATGAGCGGATCCCACCAGATGTCGTCGAAGGTCATGGCGAGGGCTGGAGGCTCATCGCTCGGCAACTCGGAGAGCGGATCGAAGCCTCTAAGAGCTGACAAGCACCCGATCGTGTCGCGGATCGGGTAGTCATCCCGCCGGATCCGACCCGGCGGCCACTGAAAGGTGGAGCAGGTGTCCGTTGTGCGAGTTGACGCGTTCGAGGTGGATACGTCGCCCGTACACGGTGGTCAGGGCAAGGACCGCTGACGCCAGAAGGAGTGCGCCCGCGATGTTGAGCGAGATGGTGAGGCCGTGCCCGAACGCTCCGTAGGCAGCAGAGACGACCTCGTTCACGATATGAGCGATGGCGTGGTTCTGGGCGGCGGCGGCCTTGGCCTCTCCTTGGTAGGTGCCGGTGGTCACCGCCGACACCACGAGGGATTGAAATTGCTTCGGGATGCCGATTGCGGTGAGCCGTTGGACCAGGTTGACAGTCAGCTGTCCGTTGACGATCGAACCCAGCGTGGCCACCCCGACGACGGCACCCAGCTCGCGGAAGGTGTTGGTCGTGGACGCTGCCATGCCTGAATGCTCGGGTGGGACCGAGCCGAGGGCCGCCGAAGTCACCGGAACCATCGCCATGCCCACGCCAACACCGGCCAGGAACATCGTCCATCCGATCTGACCGATGCCCGCATGCGGAGTGATGTTGGCGTTGGTCAGGAGGATCCCGGTCCCGGCGAGCAGACAGCCGGTCGCCATTGGGACGCGGGGGCCCCAGACCGCCACCCAGCGACCGGTGAACAGCGAGGCTGCGACCATGCCGACGGCCAAGGGGACGAAATTCAATGCGAGCCCCAAAGGCGAGGTCGATGCCACCACCTGGAGGTACAAAGCGACCATGAAGAATATGGCGAATGTCCCGAAGTAAACGGTGAAGGCGATGATATTGGAGCCGGCGAAGGCCGCCTTCTGGAAGTACCGGACATTCAGGACCGGGTTCTTGGCTCGCAATTCCGCGAAGACGAAGGTAATGATCGCTGCCAGAGAGAAGAAGAAGAGCAGATCGATCCACCAGGTCAGGTAGCCGGCCGTTTCGCCGAGGATTATTCCGAAGGTGAGCGTTCCGAGGGATAGTGCGCCGAGGAAGAATCCCACGAAGTCGAATCGGGCTCGAACTGGGTCGGAGCTTTCCGGGAGCACGATGACGGCACTGGAGAAAGCCAGCAGGCCGAAGAACACGTTGAACCAGAAGATCGCGCGCCAGGACCAGCCGTAGACCAACAGGCCACCAATGAGAGGGCCGAGCGCAAGACCGAGACTGGAGACGGCGACCCAGACGCCCAAAGAGCGCGCCCTTTCCGCTCGGTTCGGGTAGAGGTGGCGGATCATCGAAAGCGTTCCCGGCTCCGACGCTGCGGCCCCGATGCCCATGACCACCCGACCTGCGATCAGGATGTCAGTGCTCGGGGCTACCGCCGCGATAATCGAGCCGGCACAGAAAACGGCCACCCCGGTCAGCATCACCTTCTTGCGTCCGAGGAGGTCGCCGATGGTGCCGAAGCTGAGCATCAGGCCGGCGAAGGTCAGCGCATAGCCGTTCACCACCCACTGCAGTTGGCTGACAGAGGCGTGCAACTCGCTCTGCACGTTGGCCAGGACGACGGTGACGATCGTGTTGTCGAGAAACGTGAGGAACAGGACGAACAGAAGCGTCGCGAGGGCAAGGGACTGGTTGCGCCCGCCGCTCCCGCTTCGAGCATCTTCCATGCGGGAGAATGTAGGGCAGCCCATCCTCGGTCGGTGCCCCTTTGTGGTACTTGACGCCTCACCCGCGCGGAGAGCGGAGCTCGGGAAGTCGAACCGTCCTGCCGAAGTAACCTCGTGGCCGTGCGCGAGGACGGCATCAACATGGCGGACCGGATCGTGATGGATGACCTGCTTACCCGGTACGCTGTGGCCATCGACAGCAAGGACTGGCAACTGCTCGACACCGTCTTCACCAGTGATGCCCACCTCGATTACCGGTCTGCGGGCGGCATAGTGGGCAGCTATCCGGCGGTTCGGGAATGGCTTGCCACGGTGATCCCTTTGTTCGACGTGACGCAGCACCTCGTCGTCAATCGGGAATTCAGACACGACAACGAGGGAGTTCAAGCAAGAGCGAGCTTCTTGAACATCAACCGCTTGCAGGTCGACGGCAGTCCGTGGCTGTTCACCGTCGGGGGCCGTTACAGAGACCTGCTCGTAAGCACTGACGATGGCTGGCGGATAGCCAGACGGATCGAAGACACGTTGTGGTGGGAGAATCCAATGCCGGGACTTCCCCCGTCGCCATATCCGTTGTGCGAATCGCCGTAATGTCCACCTCTCATCATGACCATCCGGATCTGGGCCAGCCGTGGGTGAGCGAGGTCGCCGACGGCGTGTTCGCGTACGTCCAACCAGATGGCAGTTGGTGGATCAACAACACAGGTTTCGTCCGGGGAAAAGGGACGGTCCTGTCGATTGACACTTGCGCCACGGAGCGGCGTACACGCGCCTACCTGTCCAAGGTGGAGGAGATCGCGGGGCAGTCCCCCGTGGCCCTGGTGAACACCCACCATCATGGAGACCATACGAACGGCAACTGTTTCCTGCCTTTCGCCACAGTGATCGGCCACGAGCGTTGCCGCGAGGAGATGTTGAGGTCGGGGATCATGTCAACCAAAGGCCTCTTCGAGCCCGTCGAATGGGGTGATCTCTCCTGCGTACCTCCCTTCGTGACTTTTGACCACAGATTGGACTTCTACGTCGGCGATCTCAAGATCGAGCTCATCCATCTCACCGCCGCTGCCCACACGACGAACGATGTCGTCGCGTGGATACCTGAGCACCGGGTGCTGTTCTCAGGAGACCTCGTCTTCAACGGTGGTACTCCGTTCGTGGTCATGGGCTCCGTTGCCGGTTCGCTCGAAGCCCTGAGCACAATCATGGAGATGCAACCGAACGTCATAGTCCCGGGCCACGGGCCGCCGGGGGGAGTCGAGATGGTCGTCGCATGCGGCGCCTACCTCCGCTGGCTCCAGCAGAGCGCAGAGCAGGCCATGTCCTCTGGAGTCACACCTCTCGAGGCGGCGCGGGACCTCGACCTGGGCGAGTTCGCCGGCCTTCTCGATCCTGAGCGAGTGGTCGGGAACCTTCACCGGGCTTTCGCCGAATGCCGGGGCGCGGGTTGGGGCGACCCGATCGACCTTGCGGCAGCCTTCGCCGACATGATCACATTCAACGGCGGCAGGGCCCTGCGGTGCATGGCCTGAGCGCTGCGTGAGAAGTAGGACCCTGCCGTGCCCGTCAGGGGTCGTCTGGCCGGACGCCATGCAGCTCTGGGGCCACCACGGTCCAGCCGCGACATCTGAGCTCGTCGGCGAGTCGTCCGGCCGGTATTCGACGTAGCAGCTCGGCGTCCGGGGGAAGGTGCTGGTCGGGGATCTCGGCTGCCGAGGCTCCACCAGGCAGTTCGGTCTCCTGCAACTGCTCGATGAAGCCCGTCGCCTCGTCGCGGGTGAACCTGCCGGCGGCTTGACGCTGCGTGAACCCCATTGGGCCGCGAGCGTCGCGGAAGCCGTCATGGCCTGCATCCTTGAGCAGCGACAGCAACTCCCGAATCTGTCTGGACGATGCGGGCGGGCCCGACTGCTGACCGAACGCCATGGTTCGCAGTCTTGTCCAATTGATACAGATCTGTGGAGGGCCTCTCCTTGTAGGCTCGCGCCGATGGCCGACGAAAGATGTCCCTATGCCCACGGTCCTCTCGTAGTCGACGGACCCAGGGTCGAGGGAAAGCAGGGTGTCGACAAGCAGGGACGTACGTACGACTCGATCATGATCTGCCCGATTTGCGAGAGCTATTTCGCCGTCACGGGAATACGCGAGATCGTAGAGGTAAAGGTCCTCTAGTTCGTCGGCACTTCTCGGGTCGTGGCTGAGACTCAGTGATAGGGTTTCGATACATTGCGATTGATCTCCGCGATGTCGGAATTCGTCTCGGATCTAGTCGGGTTCCGTCAGCGTTACCCCGGACCCCGCACGCGCGCATCTGATTGTGATGGCTGGTCGAGAGAGTGTTGGAAGGGGGCGTTGAACTTGGCGGTCTCCCCGGGCGCGGCATGAGCGCAGAGCAGGTTCAGCGCTTCTCGGCGGTCCTCGCCGGCTCCGACGGCTCCGACGGCCTGACGCTCGCGTTGCTGTGTGTCCGCGCACTCGAGATTCTGCCCGCTGAGGGATGTGCGATCGTATTGATGAGCGAGGACCGCGGTCAGGGATTGGCCGGAGCGTCCGACGGGACTGCATCTGCCGGCCAGGATCTCGAGTTCACTCTCGGGCAAGGTCCCGGCATAGAGGCCTATTCCGGAGGCGTGACGGTTCTGGCAGAGGATCTGGATGGCGATGGTCGCTGGCCCCAGTTCAGCTCTCCGGCTTCGAACCTGGGAATTCGCTCAGTCTGTGCTCTGCCGTTGCAGGTCGGATCGATCCGTCTCGGCGTGCTGTCGCTGTACGGCACTAGGCCGCGGGCCCTCGATGCCCGCCAGCTTTCCGAGGCACATCTCGTCGCGGCTCTCGTCACTCATCTGGTGATAGGCCTGCAGTCCAATACCGCGTCAGAGTCTCTCGCGTTCGGCCTCGAGATCTCCGACTACCGCGCGGTGGTCCACCAGGCCACGGGCATGATCTCGGCGCAGCTCGGCTGTGATCCCGAGGAGGCGCTCGTGCGTCTGCGCGGATTCTCTTATGGCGAAGGGAGGTCGATCGAAGAGGTGTCGACGGACGTCGTGGCCCGCTCCATCAGGTTCGACGACGGATGAATTATAGATGGATGAATTGTAATTGATACGGCTATCGGCTTGTGGTCCTCCCCTCGCGGCCGCGCGACAATGACAGCGAACGAGGGGGTCTGGTTGAAGGATCCAGCGAGTGGTCGGACCTCACTCGGACCAGAGGAGTAACGATGGAAGGGCGAGAGGAATGGCTGGCTCGCACCTTTGTCGAGCTGGTCGACACACTGGTCGCAGACTTTGACGTCATCGACTTGATGTCGACCCTGGTCGACAGGTGCGCCGAACTTCTCGAATCGAGCGAGGTCGGATTGGCTCTCGCCGACGTGCACGGCGAGCTGCGGGTCCTGGCGTCTTCGAGCGAGCGAATGCGCGTGCTCGAGCTCATCGAGATTCAGAACGACGAGGGTCCCTGCCGTGACTGCTTCATATCCGGCGAGCAACTCGTCAACCAGCGCCTGGACGCACTCGAGGGCCGCTGGCCGAATTTCGGGAGTGAGGCCCGCTCAGCGGGATTCAAGATGGTGCACGCCCTGCCTCTTCGGTTGAGAAACGAGACCATCGGGGCGATGAACATCTTCAACGTGGATCTCGTCGAGCTCACCGCGCAGGAGGTCAACCTCGCTCAGGCGCTGGCGGACGCGGCAACCATCGGCATACTCCAGGAACGTGCCGTCAGGTACGGGGTGGAACTGGCCGGCCAGCTCCAACAGGCCCTGAACTCGCGCATCGTCATCGAGCAGGCAAAAGGGGTCGTGGCAGAGCGGCTGAGGGTCGGGATGGATGAAGCGTTCGACCGGATGCGAGGTTACGCCCGAGGTAACAGACGCCGGCTGGGTGAGGTCGCCGTCAACCTGATCGACGGCTCTCTGGACGTGAGCGCTCTTTCCGAAGAGCGGCTCGGGGGCCAGTCGGCGAAGCACAGGCAGCGGAACTGAGATCCTGAGGCTTCAGGGTATGGACGTGCGTGTAGAATAGGCACGTCGCCCCAGACTCCGGTGACCCATTTACACCCTGAGGGTGCCGCGCGAATCGCGGTCCCCCGGGGGTGAAGAGAAGGGACACCATGCCTGGAAGCGCCGTGGACGTCCGGGGCGCCGTGCTGGATGCCGAGCGCCCCGAGGGTGCCCCGGAATCCGAACCCATTTCCCCAACTTCCCCTGCAGGAACTGCCGGTCGGCTCGTGACGGTCCTGCTCGTGTTCGCGCCGTTGATCGTGCTCGGGCTGCTTCCGGTGCTCGGATGGGAACACCACATTCGCATCGGTGACGTGGTGCTCGCGATCGCGTTGTACCTGTTCACGGGATTCGGTGTCGCGGCGGGCCTTCATCGCCTTTTCGCACATCACAGCTTCAAGGCTCATCCGGTTCTGAAAGTGATCCTCGCGGTTGCCGGCTCGATGGCGCTCGAAGGATCTCTGATCGGCTGGGTCGCGATCCACCGTCGCCATCACATGTTCAGCGACCAGCCCGGGGATCCACATTCGCCGTACAAGTACGGCACGGGACCGTTCGCGACGTTCCGAGGATTCCTCTGGGCACACGTCGGTTGGTTGTTCGCAAATGATCCGACGGACACGAAGCGCTTCGCTCCCGACCTTCTCCGTGACAAGAGCCTTGTAGTTGTGGACAAGCTGTTCCCGGTCCTGGCCGTCGGCTCCTTGGTGATCCCCTTCGCCGTCGGTTGGCTGATGTTCGGCACGTTGGCCGGTGCGTTCGGTGCGTTCTTATGGGCCGGTCTCGTCCGAATGGCCCTGCTTCACCACGTCACGTGGAGCATCAACTCCGTATGCCACCTTTGGGGCAGGAGGCCGTTCGTGACCAGCGACCTCAGCACCAATGTCGCTGCGTTGTCGGTGGTTTCGTTCGGCGAGAGCTGGCACAACTTTCACCACAGCTCACCCGCATCGGCGCGACACGGTGCGCTTCGGGGTCAGGTGGATCCAGCGGCCCGATTGATTCGACTGTTCGAGCTGGCGGGCCTTGCGACGAAGGTCCGTTGGCCGTCGTCCTCTCAAATAGCGAGCCTCGCAGTGAAGAGCCCGTCACTCGAATCCCAATTGCTCGAAGGGCCGGCTGAGCAGCTAGGCGCGCGCATTCCTGTTTCATGAGTCGGTGATCGCGAGAGGTCCGGCATATATTGTCGTATGTGCTTTTCCCCGGAAGGTGATCTGGCCGGCGGTATCGTCGTAACAGCCATCGGCGTCGATGCTTGTCGTCACCTCCGCGGGCGCAACAATCTCTTATTGCTAGCTGCAACACCTCTTCTTCTCGGAGCGCACCAGCTCGACGAGTCATTGGTGTGGTGGAGCCTCCAGGGTCACGTCCCGCACTCGATCGGGCGTGTCGCAATGTGGATCTACCTGCTCGTAGCATTCGTTGTCGTACCGATTCTTGTGCCAGTTGCGATCTGGGTGCTTCAGCCGACCACGCGCCGTCGATGGATCATCACTCCCTTTGTGGCTCTAGGGACGGGTGTCGCATGCGTGCTCCTGGTTTCGATGCTGCGCGGTCCTGTGACGGTCAGGCTCGGTTCGTATCACCTCGCGTACAGCATCGGACTCCGCCACGGCTTGCTGATCATCGGCCTCTATGTAGTAGCGACGTGCGGGTCCCTGCTGTTCTCGGGTTACAAGCACATTGTGATTTTCGGCATCGCGAATCTCGTTGTCGTCGTCATCCTGGCGCGCCTCACCGCCGACGGCTTCGCATCGCTGTGGTGCTTCTACGCGGCGCTCGCCAGTGGCGCGATCTCCCTCCATATGCGTTTCGCCAAGGTTCACAGAGCTAATCCGTATGCACTGACGTGAACTGCGCGAGGAGAGCTTCACTCGTCGCCATGAGCGTCCTGGTTCTGGGAGCGGCCGGCTGTTCGACGGCGTCGGGCGTGACCGACTTCCTCTTTGCAGAGCCCGACCATGACGGTGCGGGGCTCAGCCTGCAGCAGGATCCCTGAATGCTGCGATGATCGCGCCATGACCACCGCACACGGCACCCACGATCACCACGACGATCCTCGTAATGCGCAGATCCTGATATCGCTGAACGGTCACCTCGTCCCACGGGCCGAGGCAGTGGTCAGCGTCTTCGACGCCGGATTCGTGCTCGGCGACGGCATCTGGGAGGGCATCCGGGTCGTGGACGGACACCCTGCGTTCCTCGAACAGCACCTCGACAGGCTTTGGGAGGGGGCGGCTGCTATCGCGCTCGACATCGGCTTATCGCGAGAGGAGATGACTGGGCAGCTGTACCGGACCCTCGCCTCGAACGCGATGACGGGGGACGGGGTGCATATCAGGCTCATGGTCACTCGAGGACCGAAGTCGACGCCGTACCAGGACCCGCGCATGTCGGCCGGACCTGCAACGGTGGTGATCATCGCCGAGTACAAGGATCCACTGCCGTCGACGATGGACCGTGGCCTGTGCCTCTTCACGGTCCACGTCAGGCGGGCCGCTCCTGACACCTTGGACCCGAAGCTCAACACTCATAGCAAGCTGAACGACGTCACTGCATGCATCCAGGCATATACGGCAGGAGCCGACGAAGCGCTCATGCTCGATCCGGACGGCTTCGTCGCTACGTGCAACTCGACGCACTTCTTCATCGTGCGTAAAGGCGAGGTCTGGACCTCGACAGGTGACTACTGCCTCGCGGGTATCACGAGATCGAATGTCCTGCGAATCTGCTCGCAGGCACGGATAGCCGCACGCGAACGCAGGTTCAGCCTCACCGAGGTGTACAGCGCCGACGAGGCATTCGTGACGGGGACTTTCGCCGGGCTGGTCCACGTGCACACGGTCGATGGCCGCCGGATCGGCTCGGGCACGCGCGGGCCTGTCGTGGAGCGGCTCCAGTCGCAGTACCGCGAGTTGGTGCGCGAAGACGTTGCAGGACGCTCCCGCCCGTGACGGGAGGGGTCCACCTTGCAGTGTGGTCCGGGCCCCGCAATATCTCCACGGCATTGATGCGCTCTTGGGAGAACCGGCCGGATTGCACCGTCGTGGACGAGCCGCTCTACGCTTACTACCTCGTCGCTACCGGTTTGGAGCATCCGGGACGGGAGGACGTGATCGCGGCCGGCAACACGTCCTGGCAAGCGGTGGTCGCCGATCTGACCGGGCCGGTACGTGGAGTCCAGTACCAGAAGCACATGGCCCACCATCTGATCCCGCAGCTGCCGCGCGATTGGATCAGCTCGCTCACCAATGTCCTTTTGATCCGCGACCCGGAGGAGGTGGTCGCCTCCTACCTGCGACTCCGGGGGACGGTTGCCGAGGAGGACATCGGCCTCGAGCGCCAGAACGAGCTGTACGAACAGCTGGACGGGGCAGTACCTGTGATCGACTCGGCTGACTTCCTGCAGGACCCGGAGACCTATTTACGGTGGCTCTGCGACCACGCTCAGGTCGAATTCACCGAGTCGATGCTCCGCTGGCCCGCGGGCCCGCGCGATTCGGACGGCGTCTGGGCGCGCTACTGGTATGACCAGGTGCTCGCGTCCACTGGTTTCGTGCCCTATAGCAGGCGTCGCGTCGAGCTGCCTGCTACGTCCCTCGCGACGGTCGAACACTGCCGGCCGTACTACGAGCGACTGCATTCCGTCCGGCTCGTGCTGTGATCAGTCTGACTCCATGACCCGCGAAAGCCACTGGAGCGCGAACTGGAAGCGCTCGCGTGATCGACCACCGTGGGTCCCAGCGTGTTCCACTGCCTCGTGAGCGATTCCCGCGGTCTGCAGACGGTGGCTGAGCAACCGGTGCCCCCATTGCAGGCGGATCTCGTCATTGGCGCCTACATCGAGCAGTATCCCGGTCAACCTGCGCAGATCGTGAAGCCGGGACTGACAATTCACCACGGGGTCGAAGCTGAGCCAGCGCTCCCAGATTTCGTCGATCATCTCCCCGCTCGGAAACGCCACGGGAAGGTCCACGAAGAACGGGGGATAGTCCACGTTCGGTGAGTAGGACGCTGAGCACGCATACACGATCTGCGAGAGCTCGTTGCCTTCGACCGGACCACAGGGTGACTCCGGCCAGATACTGCTCAGGTAGTCGTAGAGCATCGTCTTGTGGGTGAGGTCGAAGAACGAGTCACCCGAGAGCACTGCCATCGCGCCAAACACCTCAGGATGGCGCGAAGCGAGGTTCCAAGCGCCGAATCCCCCCGAGGAGAAACCGAGAACTCCGCGGCTACGTGGATCCCGAATGGTCCGGTACCAGCGCGTCCACCCGCGGCACGACATCGTCCAACAGGTACTGCTCGAAGTTGCCGCAAACAGGGGAGTCCACCCACTGGCTGCAGCCGTACCGCGTCCAGCCGTCGGGGATGACCACGATCGCAGGCGGCGTGCCCATGCGGACGAACACGGGGTCAAGGACGTCTTCTAGCGGCGGGACCCATCTCTGCCTGTCGGTCGCAGGGTTGACCAGACGTTCGGCATCCTGCCCGAATGGGTGCAACAGATACACGGTCGGGTACGGCCGGCCGGAGTTCTCGTAGCCGGGGGGCAGATAGACGAACAGGTCTCGCTCGCTCGGATCTCCGAGGAGATTGGCGGCTAGGTGCTTGCTCTCGACGCGCGAGTGGACGATCATGCCTGGCTCCATCCTTCCCGGCAGAGCGGTGAGGATCTCATCTACGAAGCGGTCTAGGGCGTACGAAGAGGGCCGCCCGGGTAGTCAGTCTCCTCAGAATCCAGTGCGATGCACCCTCGTAGCGCCGCCTCAGCAGCGAGGCGGGCGGCGAGAGCGGTGTCGCGGGACAGGCGCTCCAGCCTCTCGGCCAGCGCAGGCTCGGCATCGATTAGTCGTCTTATCTCGTCGAGGTTCCCGGAACCATCTGCGTTTGTGGCATCCACGATCCTCTTGTCCAGAAGACCGTCGAAATACCGGTCGCCGATGCAGCGGTATGCAGACCACGGACAGCTGAATGCCTCACAGATCTCCGCGACGGCAGATGTCTCCATGTCGACACCGAGGCAGCCGTCTTCGAAGAATCGACGGCTGAGACCCACGTCGAGGGTGGCGTTCTCGGTAGTTACCAGCTTGCCTTCCCGCGGCGCATCGCCGGGTGGTGTGTGCCTGTGGACGGCGCCACTTGCGAACTCGATGACGAACTCTGGATTGATCAGGGTCCCGACCGGGATGTCAGGGTCCAAGCCGCCGCAGATCCCCGCGATCATCACGTGATCTACGGGCGGACCTGGGAACGACTCGGAGAACAACTGAGAGGTGGCCTTTCGAGTGAGCGAGGGACCCATCCCGATGTGGATCGCCGTCACATCCGAGTTGCCTACTCGGCCCGTAAAGGGGGATTCGTCTTCGTTGCCCACCCGGCTGAGCCCGAAGGCGCTCACGACGGCATCCATCTCGAGGGGCATCGGCGCCAGGACGACCACATTGCGAAGACGGCGTTGGCTGGGCATGTCGATTGCTTCGACGGACCGCGAAGGATTTCTAGTTGGGCTCGCGCCGCGAAGCGACGAACACGGGGATCTCGCGTGTCGTCGCCGCCTGGTAGTCCGCGTACGGTGGGTAAGCCGCTACCGCGCGGGCCCACCATGTCGCCCTCTCGTCGCCGGTGACCTGCCGGACAATTGCGTCGAACGGCTCGCGGCCGTCCTGTATGACGACGGCCGTCGGGTCCGAAACGATGTTGTGGTACCAAACGGGGTTCGTCGGTGCGCCTCCTTTCGAGGCGACCAGGGCGTACTCGCCGTCGTGCTCCACCCTCATCAGCGGATTCTTTCGCAAGCGTCCGGTCTTGTTGCCGCGGGTTGTCACCACGATTATCGGCAGGCCGGTATCCCTGAGGGTGTTCGCTCTCTCGCCTCCGGAGCTCTCGTATTCGGCCACCTGGTCCCTGACCCACTCAGCGGGGCTGGGTTCGTATTCTCCTTCTAGGGGCATGAGACAACTATACGGGGCGACTTGCGTCTCCCGTGGGGGAGACTTCTAACGTTCCCATGGTGCACGAGGACCTCCTCGGGATAGGGCGGATGGCACGCCAATCGGGCCTGACGGTGAAGGCTCTTCGCTACTACGACCGTGTGGGCCTGATCCGGCCGTCTGTCGTCGACGAAGTGACGGGCTTTCGCTACTACGCGCCTGAACAGGTTCCTCCAGCTCGTCTCGTCGGGCGCCTGAGGTCCGTGGACGTCCCTATCGACGAGATACGCAGCTGCCTCGAATCGCAATGCGTGCCGGCGGCGATGGAGCGGGTCCTGCTTGCTCATCGGAAGCGTCTCGAAAGCCGGGCGACGCGTATCGCCGGAAATCTGCACGAGCTCGCTCATCTACTTGACGAAGGAATGGAGAGAATCATGACCAACGAGCAACCGGCAGTGGAACTTCTGTTGGAGGAGAACGAACGCAAGCTTGCGGCACGCTGTTTCAACTCGGTATGGGACCTCATGGAGAAAGAGGATCGCACGGCCGACGACGACGACCTCATGGTGCATATGGCTCACGCTTCGCGCTACCACTGGGGTCAGGTGGGCAAGCCCGAGAACGTCGCACGCGGAGAATGGCAGGTGTCGAGGGTATACGCGGTGCTGAGACGACCCGAGCCGTGTCTATATCATGCACAGCGGGTCCTGGACGTCTGCCTAGCGAACGAAATCGCGGATTGGGACATCGCATTCGCTTACGAGGCTCTCGCTCGAGCCCATGCGATCTCAGGAGATCCTGAGACGGCCCGCGCCATGACCGAGCGGGCTCTCGATGCCGCAGAAGACATCAAGGAGGACGAAGATCGCAAGATAGTCCTGGCGGATCTCGAGACGATCCCCGATCAGAAGCGTTTCTGGTGAAGGGCGGCTAATCGGGACCTTTCGCCTCGAGCAGATGTTGAGCCACTGAGCCGTCCTCGTCGTCCGCGATGTAGGTACGGTTCGACCAGGGCCGGGCGCTCGCCAGCCAAGCGGCCCCGATGACGAGAAGCGTCACGCACATGACCCAACCGAGCGTCGTCGTCCCGACCCCGATGTACTTGAGGCCCGATGCGAAGATCACGAATGTGATTGCGGGACGGATGTAGCGGTCCGGCGCACGCGACGACAGGAAGGCCCCGACAAGCACCGCAGGAACGCTTCCGATCACGATCGATGCCGTCACGGGAACCGCGACGTGACCGAACGTCAAGGCGCCGAGTGCGGCAGCAAGCGTCAGCGGTACCGCTTGTGCAAGGTCGGTTCCCACGAGTTGATTGGCTCCGAGCATCGGGTATACGAACAGGAGCAGGACGATCATGAGAGAGCCCGAGCCCACAGACGTCATTCCGACGATGAGGCCTCCGATCATTCCGATGGCGACGGTGAGAACCGGGCGCGTGGACAGGTCGTGGACCACTCCTTGACGCGTGTTGCCCTGGCGCCTGTCGAGAACGAAGCGGACCACCATGGCCGCAGCGCCCACCAACAGGGCGGCGCCGAGCGCCTTCTCGATGTTGTCCTGATCGGACGTAGCGTGACTGAGCAGATGGAGAAAGTAAGCGCCGAGGAAGGCCATCGGGACCGAGCCCAGAACCATCCAGCCGACCAGGTGGAGGTTCACGGTCCCTTTTCGCAAGTGGACAACTGCACCTACGGGTCGCATTACCACGGCGGCGACCAGATCACTCGAGATCGCGGTCGAGGGCTTGACCCCGAACAGAAGGATCAGCATCGGGGTCATGAGCGCCCCTCCACCTGCACCCGTCATGCCCACGAGGAACCCCACGACGGCGCTTCCGATGATGATGTAAGGGTCGATGCTCACTGGCGCTCCTCGAGCTCACGTAGAAGCCCGATCTGCTCGCGAGATGGCGCGTACGAACCCGATATCGTCATTTTCTGCCTCCCCGGGGACGCACAATAGACCATCGTTCGATGACGGACCTTCACGTTGAGCGGTGGGAATTGCCACTTGGAGCGTCGGAGTTTGTGGTCAATCGATCCGGCAACGGTCAGATTCGAAGAGGCACGCCTCCTGGCCAAAACTCCAGCTGAGGCGGCCCTTAACACTGATCCCGGCGTTCAAGATGCAACTCGTCGAAGTCGATGATCCGAGCATGTCAAGACGCCCTTCGCCGCATGCACCTCAGGAGCCGGGCGAACCAGACGACCCGATCATCAGCAGGTTGCTCGGTGAGCTTCCCGACACGGTCATCGTCATCGACGCGCAGGGCTGCGTCCAGTGGGCGAACCGAGCGGCCGAGCGGCTGTTCAACCGGTCGCTACGGGACTCGAAAGGAATATCCGGTCTGGAGCTCGTCCACCCCGAAGATCTCGAATTGGTGCTGAGATCACTGGTGAGTGTCCAGGAGAAGGATGTCGGCACGACGATCGAGGTCCGGGTGAGCACCTCGGCGGGCTGGCGGCTGGTCGAGGTCCTGGGAGCCCCCGTCCCCTGGTTCGAAGACGGAGCCGTCCTTCTGTGCCTGCGTGACGTCACCGACAGGCGGCGTTTCGAGCTCGCGCACAGTGAAGAGGCCCGCTTCAGGTCGATAGTGCAGAACTCGGCGGCGGTCACGATGCTCGTTGACCGCGAAGGACGCGTCGAGTCCGTTTCAGGGGCCCTTACCCGTGTGCTCGGGCATGATCCCGAGTTGGTGGAGAATCGGCCTCTAGCCGACCTGGTGCGCCGGTCCGATCGCGAAGCGTTGGCGTCTGCCCTCGAAAGAGCGTCGTTCGGAGCTTCTGCGGCGAGCCCGGTGACCGTCGAGCTCGGCCTCATGCGCCATTCCGGCGACGAGGTGGTCCCGTTCGCGCTCACCATCGTGAACCTCCTCGACGACCCCACTGTCGGAGGGTTCGTAATATCCGCGCACGACGTCACCGACCGCTCGATCGCGGAGCACCGGCTTCGCCACGCGCTCTCGCTGCTCACCGCGACACTGGACTCGACCGCTGACGGCATTCTGGTGGTCGACGGTGGTGGGCGGATAACGAGCTTCAACCGCCGGTTCTCCGAGATGTGGAGGCTTCCCGGATCCCTCCTCGAAACTCGGGACGATTCGGCGGTTCTCTCGTTCGTGCTCGATCAATTGGAGAAGCCCGAGATCTTCATCACGAAGGTCGAGGAGCTCTACTCACAGCCAGAAGCCGAAAGTGACGACACGATCGAGTTCAAAGACGGGCGGGTCTTCGAAAGGCATTCGAGACCGCAGAGGGTGGACGGCGCCGTCGTCGGACGGGTCTGGAGCTTCCGCGACGTCACCGATCGAAAACGGCTCGAAGACGAGCTTTCGTACCAAGCGTTTCACGACTCGCTGACGGGGCTCGCCAACAAAGCACTGTTCCAGGACCGCTTGCAACACGCTGCCGCCCGTACCGAGCGCACAGGGGGACACCTGGCAGTCCTCTTCATCGATCTGGACAACTTCAAGACGGTGAACGACAGCCTCGGGCATGCCGCTGGAGACGAGATGCTCCGAAGAGTGGCTGAGATCCTTGTGGGTTGTCTGCGGAAGGTCGATACCGCAGCGCGGTTGGGAGGCGACGAATTCGCCGTTCTCGTCGAGGACATCAAGGATCGCGGTGACGCCGGAAAGCTCGCCGACAGGATCCTCACCGCCTTGCGGCAACCTGTCACGGCCGGCGGAAAGGACGTCTCTGCGACAGTCAGCATAGGGATCACCTTCGACACGCCGGGCATAACGAGCGATCAGCTCTTGCGCAACGCCGACCTCGCCATGTATACGGCCAAAGAGCGCGGCAAGAACAGGTTCGAGGAGTTCCAGAGTGAGATGCACGCCACCGCCGTGGCGCGCCTCGAGGTCGAGGCTCATCTGAACCGAGCACTGAAGGGCCGCGAGCTGGTCGTCCACTACCAACCGATCGTCGACCTGTACGCCGACGCCATCGTCGGATTCGAAGCCCTCGCGCGGTGGCGACACCCGACTCGGGGACTACTTGCTCCCATCTCGTTCATCCCGTTCGCCGAAGAGTCCGACCTGATAACCAAGATCGACGCATTCGTCCTGGCCGAAGCGTGCTCGCGCGCACGTGAGTGGCAGCGCGATCACGGCCACGGCCTGGCGATCAGTGTCAACGTGTCGTCACGGCGCCTGGTGGACACGAATCTGGCAAATGAGGTCGTAGTGCTACTCGACAAGGTGGGCATCGATCCCTCCACCCTGATAGTCGAGGTCACAGAGAGCGGAGTGATGCGCGACACCGAGGTGGCCGCGACCAACCTCAGGACGCTCAGGTCCTTCGGCGTCCGCGTAGCCCTCGACGATTTCGGAACCGGATACTCTTCACTTGCATATCTCGAGCGGCTGCCGATCGACATCCTCAAGATCGACAAGACGTTCGTCAGTGCGATGACCGAGAAGCAATCAGAGATCGGTTTGACCCCGGCGATCGTGCAGTTGGCTCAGACCCTCGGCTACACGCCCATCGCAGAAGGAGTGGAGAACGCTCTGCAGGTCGAACATCTCCGCCGATTCGGCTGCCGGCTCGCACAGGGCTACCACCTCGGCGTCCCCAAGGATGCCGAAGGAACGTCCAAGCTTCTGCAGTCGCGGCAGTCAGCCGATCGCCTTGGTCAGCTGAGCCATTCCGTCTTCGATCCCGCGTGAGAGCACGTCGATGTCCGCGGTCGAGTCGTAGTCGCCCGTAATGCCGAAATTGACCTGCCCGTCGTAGGAGAATATGGCTATCCCTATACGGACCTGTCCCGCCAGGGGCACATACGGGAACGCTTTGATCATTCGGCGGCCGACGACGTAAAGCGGGAATTGTGGCCCGGGAACATTGGTCGTGACCGTGTTCACGTTGCGCTGAGCCATGCGCGTGGCCAGACGCATCCCGAGAGAGAGCAGCATCGGGGGCGCGAACCCTGACATGGAGGTCAATGCCTCTCCGGCGAGCGCCTGGTGAGACTCCTTCAGGTTCTCCATTTGTGCCGTCAGCTGTCGAAGCCGGTCGACCGGGTCCTCTATGTGGACCGGCAGCTCGGCGAACATGGCCGAGACCCGGTTCTCGAGTTTCCCGTCGCCCACAGCACGGCCGCTTATGTCGCGCGGGCGGACCGATACGGGCACGAGGGAACGGACCACCCGGTCGACGGGCTCGCCCCTCGCCAACAGCAACTCGCGAAAGCCGTTCGTTATCGCGGCCAGGACCACATCGTTGAATGTCCCGCCCCACACCCTTCGGATTGCCTTGATCTCGTCTACGTTCGTCGATGCCCACGAGTAGCGGCGATGAGGCCCGATCGGGCCGTTCAGGCTCGATATCGGCGTTGGCCGGACGATCCCCATCAATGCGGTCAGTCCCTCCGCTACCTGCCGGGCGTTGCCTAGAGCGTTGCGGGCGACGCGGGTGCTCGCCCTGAGAGCTCTCACCTGTTCGTATGGGCTCCGGGCGAGATCGCACGCCGCCTTGACCGCGAGTTGCAGACCGCTCGGTGCAGGCTCGGGTCTCCACGCGACCACCTTGTATGCCGCTGGTTCCGGCGTCACGTCCATGATGACCGCCAACAGGTCGGTCCCCGCAACGCCGTCGACCATGGCGTGGTGGGTCTTCGAGAGCATCGCCCAATGGCCTTCTTCGAGGCCCTCCACGACCCAGATCTCCCAAAGTGGCTTTGAACGGTCGAGCTGCTGGGACATGACCCTGCCGACCAGCTTGCGCAATTCCTCCTCCCCACCGGGAGCAGGCAGCGCCGTGTGCCTCACGTGATAGTCGATGTTGAAATGAGGATCGTCGACCCAGACCGGACGCCCGATGTCGAACGGTACGAACCGGACCACCTGGCGGTAGCGGGCGACGAGTGCGAGCTTGGCATTGATCATTGCGACGACGTCGTCGAACGCTGGAGGCGGGCCCTCGAAGATCGCGACCGACGCGATGTGCATGTGGCTCACGTGGTCTTCGACATGGAGGAACAAGGCGTCCTGCGGGCTCAACCTGTCGACGGTCAAGACAGGCCCCTTTCAGCTGTGGCAGTACACGGCGGGGTTCGAGGCGCGCGGAATCGGCAGATCCATGGAGGACACCTCCGAGTAGGCGGCGCCGATCACGCGATCGCTGCGGTCCTCAGCCATGGCTCGCAGCCCCATGGCTGAGCGCGCGATTGGGCCGGGCTCGATCCGAACCACCTTGGTCCCGGAGGATTCGAGACGGTTCACCTCGTGGTCCAATCGGCGCTGAGGCGCCCAGCGGAGCATGGCTTCGGCCCCTCTCAGCTGGCCAGGTGCGGCCGTCATGGGGGACACGACAACGACCACGTCGAGGTCTGTGCTCCGAAGCACGTCGGCATTGGTCGGGGAATGGACCCCACCGTCGAAGTACTCGACTCCGTTGATCGAGACAGGTGCGAAGTATGCGGGGATGGCGCACGAGGCCAGCACTGCCGATGCGAGGGTCGCGCGCGGCGAGCCCGGGCGCCCGAGAACAACCCTTGCGCCGTCTGCTCGTCGCGCCACGCAGATCCACAGATGTTCGGGCCACCGTGTACCCACGTGGGCGTGGAGCCGGGCGGCCCTGTCCGTGATCTCGACCGAACCCCTCGGCAAGAGCGTCATCGCGGCGACCTCGGGCCGGAACGCCCACGGACGGCGGACGGTGCGGGCGATGAGCGCCGGAGACGGGGCGCGCCAGGGGCGCATGAGATCCCGGGTCGTGGGTTGCGGGAGCGCAGCCGAGGTGTCGGGCATGACGGCGTGCATCAGGCGATCCCCGTCCGCCGAGACGGGCCATCCGAAGGCCGGTGCCGCGAGATCTGAGGCGGGCACCTCGAGGCGCAGCAAGGTCGCCGTCACCGAACCAGCTGAAGACCCGACGATGATCGATGCCGAGCGGGGGTCCCACCCGTGCACCCGCTCGAGCGCTGCGAGAGCGCCGGCGTGGTACGCCTGACCGACCACCCCGCCCGCCCCGAGCACCAAACCAACGGATGTCATGGAGTCTTCCCCCGAGTGCGGCCTACCTTTAGAGCCTACGGGAAGGCCGATCGACGTGTTTCGCTATTCATGACAAACGAGCATGTTGCACTCGCAGCCCGGCTCGCGGGTGCCGGCTTCGTCGCCGCACATGAAGAGGCGGGGGAGTTGCTGAGCAGGGCGGAGGGCGATCCCGAGCTCCTCGATTCCCTCGTGACTCGTCGCCTCGAGGGTGAGCCCCTCGCCTGGATCACCGGGAGCACGTGGTTCTGCGGATTGCAGATCAGGGTCGATCCCGGCGTCTACGTGCCTCGATGGCAGAGCGAGCATCTCGCACGACGGGCAATCGAGCGTCTGCCTCCGGAGGGAACAGCGATAGACGTCTGCACGGGGACGGGCGCCATCGCCAAGGTCTTGGCCACTGCGCGTCCGCGAGCGCGCGTCGTAGCGACGGAGATCGACGAGCGCGCGGCCGCGTGCGCTTCGGCGAACGGGTCGGAGTGCTACGCGGGTGATCTGTTCGACCCGCTGCCGCAGTGGTTCGAACACCGCGTGGATGTGATTGTCGGAGTCGTCCCTTACGTTCCCACCTCGGCGTTGAGGTTCTTGTCGCGTGACACTTTCGATTTCGAGTCGACCTTGGCGTACGAAGGAGGCGCCGACGGCACCGTGATCCTGCGGCGCGTGCTTGCAGACAGTCGCCGCTTCCTGAGGCAGGGTGGCGCACTGCTGCTCGAGCTGGGAGGCGAGCAGGCCGAGCTGCTCTCAGACGACCTTCGTCAACTCGGCTATGTCGGCACATCGCTCCTGACCGACGAAGACGGCGATGTCCGGGGCATCGAGGCGACGCTCAGGGGAGCCTGACGGCCTGCCGCAATTGTGCTCGCTCCGAGATCCCTTTCAGACGTCTCGAGCGCAGCTTGCGAAATTCGACGTCCGGAATGGCTCCCGCCAGCTCCGCGGTCTCTGCTGTCACTACGACCTGATCCCCTCGTGCAGTCTCGGTGACCCTCGCTGCAACATTCACTACATGACCGACCACGTCGGCGCGGCTCACCACCGCTTCACCCACATGCAGGCCCGCGCGAAGTCGCAACGGCGACGGCGAAGTTTCGAGGAGCTCCAGAGCCGCTCGGACCCCACTCGCGGCGTCGTGGAAGGTGCACAGCAGGCCGTCACCCAATTCCTTCACCACACGCCCCCCGAAGCGACGGACGACCGGCCTCGCCACCCTGTGCTGCTCGCTCACCAACTCCACGGCGGCGCCATCTCCGTGCGTGTCGGTGAAGGTAGTGAACCCCTCGAGGTCGGTGAACGCCACGGTGACCATCTTGACTTCGCCGCCCGCCGGGCTGCGGTGCGCAGCGAGGAGCTGGACGGCGGTCAGCCCCACCTTCGACAGAAGCAACGGCTTTCGCTCCACAGAGCGCGCCAGGAACTGCTCGAGGATGTCGGTCGGCTTGCTGGTCGATATGGGACGGTTGACGGGGTCCTCCAGCCACCGATTGTCGATCAGGCCTATCTCGAGAGCTGCGGCGGCTTCCTCCGGGTCGTTCCTGATGATCTCGGCGGCCTTGCGTGCGAGGAGCCTTCTGACGGCGTCGACCTTGCCGACGCGATCTGCCGGGTCCTCCTCGGTGCCCTGCACTTCTTCGACGCTACCTATGCCGGAGCGCTGTCACAACGAGGTTCCATGCACCTTTGGACGGGCTAGTGACGCCCGGCCGAGGGCCTCGCCGCAGGTAGTAGCGTCGCCGCGTGCAGACCCGTGGCGACATCCGCAATGTGGCCATCGTTGCTCATGTCGACCACGGCAAGACCACCCTCGTCGACGCAATGCTTCGCCAGACGGGTGCCTTCAGAGCGAACGAGCAGCTGACCGACCGGGTTCTCGACTCGGGTGATCTCGAACGTGAGAAGGGCATCACGATCCTCGCCAAGAACACGTCGGTCCGTTTCGGCGGGGTGAAGCTCAATATCGTCGACACCCCCGGTCACGCCGATTTCGGTGGAGAGGTGGAGCGGGGTCTCACGATGGTCGACGGCGTCCTGCTCCTGGTCGATGCGTCGGAGGGACCCCTTCCCCAGACCCGTTTCGTGTTGCGAAAGGCGCTCGAGTCGAGGCTCCCCGTCGTTCTCGTCGTGAACAAGGTCGACCGTTCCGATGCGCGGCCCGAAGAGGTCGTAAAGGAGGTCGAAGAGCTTTTCTTGGATCTCGATGCCGACGAGGACCAGATCGGGTTCCCCATCCTCTACTCGAACGCGAGGGCGGGCTGGGTTTCGAGGCAGATCGGAGTCGTCGGGACAGATCTCGTGCCTCTGTTCGAGAGCATCCTCGAGCACGTGCCTGCTCCGGTGTTCGACCCCGCCTCTCCTACACAGGCACTCGTCTGCAATCTCGACGCGAGCCCGTATGTGGGAAGACTCGCGATCTGCAGGGTTCGAAACGGCGACCTGCGCAAAGGTGAGATCGTGGCCTGGTGCAGGCTCGACGGGACGATCGAGCGGCAGAAGATCACCGATCTGTACGTGTCGGAAGCACTCGACAGGGTCTCCACGGACCAGGTGGGGCCGGGCGATATCGCAGCGGTCGCGGGTTTTGCCGACATCACTCTCGGCGAGACGCTCGCCGATCCCGACGACCCGAGACCACTGCCCGCGATCACCGTCGACGAGCCGAGTCTGACCATGACCATCGGCATCAACACCTCGCCGCTCGCCGGGACCGATGGCACGAAGGTCACGGCCCGGCTATTGAAGAGCCGCCTCGACGCCGAGATAATCGGGAACGTTTCGCTGCGCGTCGAGCAGGCGGAGCGCTCGGAAATGTGGGAGGTGCAGGGTCGCGGGGAGCTCCAGCTGGCGGTGCTGGTGGAGACGATGAGACGGGAAGGTTTCGAGCTCACGGTGGGCAAGCCGCAGGTCCTGACGCGCGAGATCGACGGCAAGCTGCACGAGCCGATGGAGATGGTGACAATCGACGTTCCCACCGATTACCTCGGTGTCGTCACTCAGATGCTCGCGCTGCGCAAGGGCGCCATGGTCGAGATGGTGAATCACGGGACGGGCTGGGTACGGCTCGACTACAGGGTCCCCGCTCGCGGACTTGTGGGTTTTCGAACCGAGTTCCTCACAGAGACGCGCGGAACCGGCATGTTGCACCATCTCTTCGACGGGTGGGCTCCGTGGAGCGGAGAGCTTCGGACGCACCGCAACGGGTCGATGGTGGCGGACCGGCAAGGCATCACCACCACGTACGCCCTCATGAACCTGCAAGAACGCGGAACACTACTGATCGGTCCGGGGACCGAGGTCTACGAGGGAATGGTGATCGGCGAGAACGCGCGTGCAGAGGAGATGGACGTGAACCCGACCAAGGACCGCAAGCTCACGAACGTGCGGTCTTCGACCGCCGAGGTCCTGGAACGTCTCACCCCGCCCATGACGCTCTCGCTCGAGCAGGCTCTGGAGTTCATAGCCGAAGACGAATGCGTCGAGGTGACGCCGTCTTCGGTCAGGCTTCGCAAGGTCGTCCTCGACGGTGCGATAAGGGGTCGTGCCCGTGGGAGGAAGAGCGGACGTTGACCGGCTCCGAGCCGGCGGGCCCGCAAGTGCCTCTCTCGCACCTCCCTGCGCACGAGAAGGAAAAGAGGTCGGGAAGCTTCGGCGAGGTTGCTCCTGACTACGGCCGGTACCGCCCCGGGCCGCCTGCGGCCGCGGTGGACTGGATCGTGCCCGAGAGCATCAGAACCGTGGTGGACCTGGGCGCCGGGACGGGGGCGTTGTCCAGGCTCCTCGTGGGGAGGGCCGAAGACGTCGTGGCGGTGGAGCCGGACGAGCGGATGCGCTCGGTGCTCACCGAGCAGGTACCCGGGATCCGGGCCGTCGCGGGCCGAGGCGAATCGATCCCGCTTCCCGACGCGTGCGTCGACGCAGTGATCGCCTCGTCGTCCTGGCACTGGATGGAACCCGTGGCGGCGCTTAACGAGGTCGGCCGCGTGCTCGTGCCGCGAGGCGTGCTGGGGGCGTTGTGGTCGGGGCCGGATCCCGATGGCCCGTTTCTCGCACGGGCTCGGGCGTTGCTCGCCGGGCGTCGCGAACCGCCGGATCAACCGCGAGGGGGCGTGGGCGACCGGCCCCAGGGGGAGTTCGCCGACCTGATAATGGGCGACGCGAGCCGTCCGACATCGACTCTCGAGATCCCTGAGGGCATGCCGTTCGAATCGCCGGAGCACGAGGTGTTCACCTGGGACATAGCGCTCGACGCGGACGGCCTGATCGGCCTGCTCGGGACGTTCAGCTGGATCATCACGATGCCGGACGAAACCCGACGGGCCGTGATCGCCGAGGCTCGGAAGTTGCTGGCCGAGTTGCTTGGCGTCGAGGGTGACGTGACCGTGGACGTGGCGTTCCGCTGCGAGGCGTGGCGATCCCGGCGTCACGCCTGATGGAGCCGAGGATCGTCAGGCCGGTCCCTCAGGCGTCCGGGCCTCGACCATCCGGCGCATCCCCTCGCGCCAGCCGACGCGGGTCTCGCCCAGTAACCGGTGCATCAACGACACGTCCGGCCAGATCGGCCAGGGCGCACGTTCGTCGTACCGGAACTTGACCTCCTTGCCGATCAGCTCCCCCAGATAGGTGCAGTAGTCCTCGGCGCTGACAGTCTCGCTGCCCGCCCAGTTCACGGTGACAGGCGGTATCGCTGCGACTTCCATCGCCCTTATTCCCAGCCGCACGTAGTCGTCTTCATAGATCGGGTTGTAGTTGTTGGGCGAGTCGGGGTGAAGGACTATCTCCTTGCCTTGGCGGATCCGCTCGAGGCGATCCGCGGGAGCGCCTCCCAGCGGACCGTAGGTCGAGAATATGCGGATGATCGTGAGAGGCACCCTGTGTTCGTCCGCACTGAACCGTGCAACCGACTCTGCGGCGATCTTGGACAGGCTGTAGATGCCGAGGTGGACGCCGGGCGGATCGTCCTCGGCGAGGGGCCTCTTGCCCTGATACGCGTACGTCGAGCCTGACGAGCAGAATACGAATCCGAGAGCTCCCCGGCATCGCGCGACGAGCCTTCCGGTCGCCTCACTGTTGACGAAGAACGTCTTTCGCCAGTCCGACTCGGCGTCTTTTCCGATGCGTGCCGCTGCGTGAAACACATGCGTCAGGTCGTTCGGGAGCGCGATCTCGTCGACGTCTGCGATGTCGCCGACTATCGGTTCGATGCCTGCACTTGTCAGGCGGTCCCGGTCAGAAGGGCGGCTATAGCGTGCCAGGCCGTAGACCGTATGATCGCGAGCCAGCTGTCTGGCGATGGGAAAGCCGACGCGACCGGTCGCGCCGGTGACGAGAACCTTCCATTTTTTCGGTGACCTCGAGTCTTTCGGCATCGCTTCACCTTAAGAGAGTTCCCCGAAGTTGGCCCGTGAATGCCGGAGCGGAGTTGGGAGCGTTCCTATATCGTTCAGACGATGAGCGACGACACGCTGAAGCGGCTCGATGCTGCATGGACGACGTGGATCGATTCCCAGCAGGCTGCGATCGAAACCGTCCGCACCGCAGAGGGGGTCCCGCGGACCGACACCGACCTTGCTGAGGGTTATCGCTGGATCACGCGCCTCAGCTCTCTCGCTCAAGAGTGGTTCATCGAAAAATCCGACCCGCTTCATCCACAGTTGTTCCAGTCCCAGACCGAGTATCGCAAGCTGCTCGTGGACAACCCCGATGTTCGTTACGCGTTCTGCGCCATCGACGAGACCATGAGTTACAGGCTGACCGGCACACGCGGCGAGGCCGCTTATATAGGGCTCACCTTCGGCACTCCCGTGGGGAAGGGGCCAGTTGGAGGGCGCACGGGTACGACCACACAGGCTCACATCGATCAGTTCGAGCTGGGACCGGACGGCGAGGTGGACATTCTGTTCGCGCCGGCGGACAAGATGCCCGATCCTCCGCCGAGGAATTCGATCGTGCTGCTCCCGGGTACGGGCCAGGTCGCAGTGCGCGAGACGTTCTTCGACCGCTCTCACGACAGACCTTCGGATCTGCGCATCGAGCTGGTGGACGATGCTCCACCGCCGGTGCTGGGCGTGGAGGAGATTGCGTCCAAGATCGAGTTCGCGGGCATGTTCGTGCAATTCGTCGCGGCGACGGCCATGAGCATGTGGGCTGACACGGCCTCGAACATCAACAGGTTCGGCGGCACAGCCGGGTCCGACCACGTGGAGGCGCAGGAGGACGAGGTCCGCTCGCACAGCAACCCGGAGATGACCTACCACGGTGGACGCTGGGTCCTCGGAGACGGAGAGGCGCTCGTCGTCACGGTCCACGACCCGCCGAACGAATTCCTCTACTGGGGTCTCACCACGACCACTGCGTGGATGGAGAGCCTCGACTACCGGTACACGACGACCAATCTGAACAACCACACGGCCGAGCGATCTGCAGACGGCGACTGGCGCCTGGTGATATCACCGGTCGACCCCGGAGTGCCGAATTGGCTCGACACCGGTGGACGCCGCGAGGGGTACATGATCGTGCGGTGGGTGCTAGCAGATCATCCGCCGCACCCGACCTGTGAGCTCGTCCCCATTGACAGGCTGACAGCCTGACTTCTCACACCTCCGAGGGAACGTCGAAGCGCTGCTGGTAGTCCCGAACGAGAGCGCGGTGCTCGGCCAGGTCGAGACCCGTGTCTTCGAAGCTGTAATGGTGATCACCGCCGCCTTCACCTTCCGACCGGTTGGCGTGGCGGGCGTCTACGTACTCCTGCATGGCGCCAAGCGCCCCGGCCGACAGATCCAGCTCCCATTCCCCGTACAGACGCCTCACGGTGCCGATCGGATCGCGGACCAAATCCCGGTAGCCGATGTCGGCGATCTGGTCTCCGGGAAGTGTTCCCGAGTCGCGCTCTTTGGTGACAGCGTCCATCTGCAATTCGAGACCCATGCAGAGGAACTCGATGAGTATCTCGTGGGCGACGAGATCCGAGTGCATCCAATGAAGGGTGGCCATCGTGTCGGCCAGGGATCCCACAACGCGAAGCGGGTCCCGGTGGGTGATGACGACGCGGGCGTCGGGGTAAGTGGCGAACACGAGTGGGAGGGACGACAGGTGAGAAGGCGCCTTCACGACCCAACGCTCGGTCGGGGTCGCCCACTGGAGAGTCTGGAGCATGCGCCTGTGCCATTCGTAGATAGGCGTCTGATCGAGTCCGCTCTTCCAGATCATGTAGCTGGGAACGTTGTAGATCCCGATGAACTGGTCGCTCGAGAACTGATGGGCGAATGCGAAGATGCACTCGGTCGGAAGGTGACCTCCGTTCTCGTGCATCGCAGTGAAAGCGGGGACCATGGCGTCCATGAGCGTGATCTCGGCATGCGTCATGGCCACCCAGTCCGTTCCGGACATGTCCGAACGCGCAGGCGTCGGCGCAGCGGCGCCCGGCACGGTGTGAACGAGCTCCCACAGAAGTGGCGGCCTGTTCGCCGGATCGCAGGCCAGCAGCTCGTGGAGAAGCGTCGTGCCCGACCTGCCGAGCCCCGTCACCACGATCGGGCCTCGCACCTCCTCGCGTTCGATGGCCGGTTCCGTTGCCCACAGGTCGACGAGACGGATGCGGTTCTGGAGGATCAGCTGCAACTCGGCCCTCGCCCGGATGCGCCCGGCGAGGTGGAGCTCGGCCTCGTCGTCGAGCGCGGTGCAGAGACGTTCGAGCGGCTCTCTGAACCAGCCGTCACCGACATCGTCGAGTCCCGTTGCAGATCGAGCGGCGGTGAGCAGGTCGTCGGCGCGAAGAGATACGAGTGACCTGCCGTCGTCGCCGAGGCCGCGGCCGAAAGCCACTAACTTCTCGACCCAGGGAGCTCGATCGGGAGGAGTCCAGGTCATCGGGCGTCAGGGTAGAGCAACCGGCGCGTTCCCGCCCGCAACTCCCTGGCCCAGGCAGAGATATCGCCACGCGCCACCTGACGGTGGTGTCATACTTTCACCCGCAAGCCTTTCGGGGGCGGCAGGTACCGCGAGGAGGCGAAGGGGATGCAACTGTCAAGGGTGCTTCATTCACGCAAGGCCGCGTTCTGGGGCATCCTTGCCGTGACCACCAGCGTCACGTTGGCCGCGTGCAGCGGTGCAGGAGGCGGGGGGTCAAGTGGGGTCCTCCGCATCGGGTACGACTTCGCCTCGCAATTCACCAACACTTTCGATCCCGCCAAGAGCTCGGGCAACTGCGACGCGATAGTCACGGCCCCCATCTATGACACCCTCATCCATCTGAGCGCCGGCGGAAGCCTCGAGCCGGGCCTCGCCACGAGCTGGTCGGTCCAGGGCGACATCATCACTCTTCACCTACGCCCGGGAGTGACCTTCTCGAACGGTCAACCGTTCAACGCGGACGCCGTCAAGGCAGGGCTGCTGCACAACAAGCAAAACACCACTTTGAGCGACCTCGCACTGATCAACTCGATCACCGTCGTGAACCCGCTAACCGTCAAGATCGACTACGCCAACAACACCGGCATCGAGTTGCTCTACGGGATAACGGGCCGCGAGGGCATGATCCCCGCGCCGAGCGATCTGAACAACGCCAGCTCCGACCCTGTCGGCGCGGGACCCTTCGAGTTCGTCTCGTATCAGGCGGGGTCGAAGCTCGTCTTGAAGCAGAACCCGAGTTACTGGGACAAGAGCGCATACCACATGAACGGGATCGACTTCATCGAGGTGGGCGTCGGCCCCCCGGGAGTTACCGCGCTCGAGGCGAACGACGTCGACATGGTGCCGGTCCTCGCTGCGTCGTACCCGGTGGTGAAGGGCTCCTCCGGTCTGTCGATAGCGGTGTCCCAGTCGACGGCTTACCTCGAGTTCCAATTCCGGTTCACCGCTCCTTTCAACAACCCTCTGGTCAGGAAGGCAGTCGAGTACGCCATAGACCGGCCGCAGATCAACCAGGTCGTGAACGAGGGGCAGGGCGAGGTGGCGACGCAACCGTTCCCCGAGGACTCCCCGGGATACGACCCGGCTCTCGCCGGCCTCTACCCGTATGATCCGGCGAAGGCGAAGCAGCTGCTCGCCGAGGCCGGGTACAGGCCCGGTGACGGCCCGGCGATCAACATGGTCATCCCGGGGGGGAACATCACCGCCATGGAGCAGCAGGGCTCGATCCTGCAGGCCGAGCTCAACGCCGTCGGATTCAGGGTGACCATCAGCCGTGTGCTCGGCAGCAACGTGGAAGCCGATTACTACATCTCGCGGACCGGTAACGCCTTCGCAGCCGAGCACCTCGGTGACGCCTACCCTCCTGACCAGCTCTACGGCCTCTACGGCGAGTACCAGTTCGTGGCCATCTACAGCGACGGGCAGAACCAGACGCTCACGAACCAGCTGCTTGCTGCATTCGCCGACGGGGCCACTGCGCAGACCTGGGCCCTCACCAAGCAGGTCGACGACTACGTGATGAACAACGCCCTCGATGCACCCATCGCCTTCGCACCGCAGTTCATGGCGTATTCGACTACCAGGGTCCACGGCGTTGTGCATGCGCAGACGGACATCTGCAACCCGCCTGACCTGACTGGCATCACATCTGTGTCGGGCTGAGCGGTAAGGCCCGATGGCGGCGTACATCGGCCGGAGGCTGCTCGCTCTTCCGCCGCTCCTGCTGATCATCTCGATAATCATCTTCGGACTGTCGGTCATCATCCCCGGAGACCCCGCACAGACCCTGGCCGGTCTCAACGCGCCGCGGTCAGAGGTGATCAAGATCCGCCACCAGCTTGGTCTCGACAAACCACTGGTGGTCCAATATTGGAACTGGCTGGATCATGTGCTTCACGGGAACCTCGGCACGTCGCTCGTGACGAGCGGCACCGTGGCGAGCCAGCTCCATGAGCGCTTCCCGGTGACCCTTTCGATGGCGATCGGTGGCCTGGTGGTCATCATCCTGATAGGGGTTCCCGCAGGCCTGCTTGCCGGCACCAGGCCCGGAACGATTCTTGACCGGATCATGACCGTCGGATCGAGTGCGGGGATCGCCGTTCCGGATTTCTGGCTCGCGATGGTCCTCGTGGTCCTGTTCGCCGTGAAGTTCCATCTTCTTCCGGCAATCGGATACGTGGGCATCACCGCATCGCCGATTCAGTGGGCAACCCATCTGTACCTGCCCTGGATCGCACTCGGCGTGAGCGGCGGAGCCACGCTCGCCCGTCAGTTACGCAGCTCGCTCATCGACGTGCTCGATCAGGAGTACATACGCACCGCCGAGGCGAAAGGGTTGCGCCGCAGGACGGTCATCTTGAAGCACGCGTTGAAGAACGCCTCGATGGTGCCCGTGACCCTCATCGGGCTGCAGTTCGCATACCTTCTCGGCGGGACGATCATCTTGGAGAACATCTTCTCCATGCCGGGATTGGGCCAGTACTTCTTCCAGGCCCTGAACGCGAAGGACCTTCCGGTCATCCAGGGGGTGACGCTCGTCTACGCCCTCACCTTCGTCATCATGAACCTGATCGTCGACGTGGTCTACGGCTACATCAATCCGAAGATCCGGTTCGGATGACCGGTCCGTCCCTCGACCCGTCAATGCCGGTGGAGCCCAACAGGGCCGTCGCGCCTTCTCTGCCTTCTTCGCCTGCACGTCCATTCGCCACCCCGCCGCCGGACGAGGACTTCGGTCTCGAAGCCGACTCGGTATCTCTCTGGCACCGCGCCGCGCGCCGTTTCGTCCACGACCGCGTGGCCATGGTGGGGCTGGTCGTCATCGTCCTGGTGGTGGTCACAGCCATCTTTGCTCCCTGGATCTGGCCCCAGAACCCGATCACCCAGCACCTGAACGAGCTAAACCAGACCCCGTCGCGCGCTCACTGGCTCGGCACCGATTTTCTCGGTCGGGACGTGCTCAGCAGGCTCATCCAGGGCGCGCGGGTCTCGATGCAGGTCTGCCTCGGCGTGGTGCTGCTAGCGATAGCGGTCGCACTTCCGATCGGACTTGTCTCCGGTTACGTCGGTGGCTGGGTGGACGGAGTGATCATGCGCGTGATGGACGCGATGTTCACGCTGCCTACGCTCGCTCTCGCCCTCGCGGTGGCCGCTCTGTTGGGCCCGAGCGTGTTCCACACTTCTGTCGCCATCGCTATCGGGTTTGTTCCGGGGTTCGTCAGGCTCGTTCGAGGACAGGCTCTCGCGGTCCGCGAGGAGGCCTACATAGAGGCCTCGCGCTCGATCGGAGTGAGCCAGTTCCGGATGATCCGCAGGCACGTGCTGCCGAACGTGGCGGCGCCGCTCATAGTGCAGGTGGCTGTGAGCTTCGGTTATGCATTGCTTGCTGAAGCCGGGCTCAGCTTCCTCGGTCTCGGAGTCCAGCCACCGAACGCGAGCTGGGGAACCATGCTCGAGTACGCCTTCTCCTACATTCTGAGCGACCCATGGGGGCTGTTCCCGCCGGGAATTGCCATCGCGATAACGGTGCTCGCGTTCAACCTCGTCGGTGACGGGCTGCGCGACTCGCTCGGCCGGGAGACCTTCGTCGCGAGGAGCAAGGAGTGACGACCGCCTCGGGCGAGGGCGTCGCTCTCGTCGATACGAGTAGTGCTCAGTCACTTCTACGCGTGTCGGGGCTCAGCATCGACTTCGCCACGGCGAAGGGATTCCTGAACGTTGTGGAGGACGTCAGCTTCGAGGTGGCGCCTGCCGAGACGCTCGCTCTCGTCGGTGAGAGCGGCTCGGGCAAGACCGTCTCGGCATTGTCGATCATGGGCCTATTGCCGCGCAGGTCGAGCCGTGTCAAGGCGTTGGAGATGGTCTTTTCCGGTCGTGACCTTCTGTCGATGGGCGCCGAGGAGACGCGGCGCATGCGCGGCGACGAGATCTCGATGATCTTCCAAGAGCCCATGACGAGCCTGAATCCTGCCTTCACCGTAGGCAATCAGATCGTCGAGGCTGTCAGGGTCCACCGGTCCGTCTCCAGATCGGAGGCGCGCCGGCGTGCACTCGAGGTGCTCGATCTGGTCGGTATCGCGGATCCTCGCCGCCGGCTCAACGACTACCCGCACGCGCTGTCCGGAGGCATGCGCCAGAGGGCGATGATCGCCATGGCGCTCGCCTGCGAACCCAAGCTCCTGATCGCCGACGAGCCCACCACCGCGCTCGACGTCACGATTCAGGCGCAGGTGCTCGACCTGCTCGCCCGCCTGCAGTCGGAGCTCGGTATGGCAATACTCTTCGTCACTCACGATCTCGGCGTGGTCGCCGAGATCGCCGACCGCATCACGGTCCTCTACGCCGGCCAGACGGCCGAGGTCGCCCCTGTCGACCAACTGTTCAAAAAGCCCCGTCATCCCTACAGCGAAGCACTCATGGCTTCGATGCCTCAGGTCGCGACCGTGGGGCAGCCCCTGACGGTGATTCCCGGCCAGGTGCCCCGTCCGGACGAGTTTCCCGGGGGATGTCGCTTCCATCCCAGGTGCGCCTATGCCACAGATGCGTGCGTTTCAGCGACACCCGCGCTCGTGAACGGCTCGCGGTGCATTCGCACGGAGCTGGATCTGTCGGGTACTGCCTGGAAGCACTCGCCCATCGTCTCCGCCTCGAACGGGACGCCACCCGCCGCCCAACCTCAGGAGTTGCTCGAGGTCCGCGATCTGGTTGTCCATTTTCCGGTTCAGTCGAAGGTCCTGCGTCGGGTGGTCGGTCATGTGAGAGCTGTCGACGGGGTGAGCTTCTCGGTCACCAAGGGACAGACGCTCGGCCTCGTCGGGGAGAGCGGCTCGGGCAAGTCCACGACGGCCAGGTTGGTGCTTCGCCTGATCGAGCCGAACTCGGGAAGCGTCGCTCTCGACGGCGTCGACGTCACGAAGCTCAACAAGACCGATCTGCGCAGGACCAGACGCAAGATGCAGATCGTCTTCCAGGATCCGTACTCGTCGTTGGACCCGCGGTCCACGATCGCAGAGAGTGTCGGCGAGCCCCTCGAGGTCCACGAGGGTCTGCACGGACGGGCGCGCGACGAACGCGTGGCGGACCTCCTCGCCGAGGTCGGCCTCGACCGCCGGTACGTCTCTCGCTATCCCCACGAATTCTCCGGAGGCCAGCGGCAGCGGATCGCGGTGGCTCGCGCGCTCGCTCTCCGGCCCGAGCTGCTCATATGCGACGAGCCCGTGAGCTCTCTCGACGTGTCGACCCAGTCCCAGGTGATCAACCTGCTCGACGAGCTCCAGGACCGTCTAGGTCTGACCTGTCTGTTCATCGCGCACGATCTGTCGGTCGTGCGCCACATAAGCGACAGGATCGCAGTGATGTACCTGGGCCGCATCGTCGAGATCGGCGACGCCGAGCAGGTCTACACCCGCCCTACGCACCCGTACACAGAAGCGTTGCTGTCGGCCATACCTGTGCCCGATCCGGTCGAGCAGCGCAGCCGGCAACGGATCGTCCTGAATGGCGACATACCGAGCCCCGTCAACCCGCCGACGGGTTGCCGGTTCCACACGCGCTGTCCGTATGCGATGGAGGTGTGCGCTCAACAGGATCCGCCTCCGTTCACCAACGATCTGGGGACGACGGTCTGGTGCCACCTGCACACCGCCGGCCCCGAGCTTGCGGGCGCACCCGTGAATGTCTCTTTGACGCAAACGAAGACGTAGGTGCGCTACGTGCAGGTCCCCTTGGTACAGACCTCAACAACAGAGAGGCCTCAACAACAGAGAGGAAGGAAACATGAAGAGCAAACTGCAAGTGGCGGGTGCCGTGTTGGGAATGGTGGTTGCGTTAGCGGCATGCAGCACCAATTCGAGCTCGAGCTCGACCACGACCACCACGACGTCCACCACGACGGCACCTGTGGGAACGACCTCCACGACAGCGAAGAAACCTGCGCAGAGCATCACGATCACTCCGGACACCGGCTTGGCGAACGATCAAGTCGTGTCGATCACGGGAACGGGCTTTCCGGACGAGCAACTAGGAGTCACCGAATGCGCCAACAAGGGAGCCCAGACCGGCGCAGGAGACTGCAACCTCGGCGGCATCAAGGTCATTAAGGCTACGGCCGCAGGCACCGTGTCGACTCAGTATCAGGTGCTCTTGGGCCCGTTCGGCGCCAACCACATCGTCTGCACGAATGCGCCCGGTTGCCTGGTCTCTGTGGCCCAAGCGGGAGTTGCCAACCCGAATGCGGTAGCGACGGAGCTGATCCACTTCAAATGAGGGCTGAGATGATTTGAAGCACGTCGATCGGGCGTACCAGGCCGGTTTTCCGGCCGGTACGCCCGATCATTCACTTGGAGCGACAGGTCGGATCGGTCACGAGCGCCGGTCGAGGTGCTGAGCGACTCCTGACCCGACGGTAACAAGCAAGCAGCCTTTCGGATCGTTCCTGACTGGTGCAGCAGGAATCCGGCAGTATGTCCCCATCGATCGATCCGACAAGCGCGATCGACCCGCTCCGGGCTCGCCGCGTCTTGATCCCAATCGGGCCGTTGGGGTATGTGACACGTGAGGTTGGAGTGCCGGCAACCGAGCATGCCCGGAGCAGCAGGCCACAGCAACGAAGGCACAGCAACTTGGCCGGCGAGGTCCTACCATCGGCAACGATCCGATAACGAGATCCCTAGGAAAGTCGAGCGACAGTGAGCGACAGAGTGAGTGCGGGCATGCAGCCCGAGGACATAGCGGCCCTGCGGCAGGTCGCGGACCCGAGGGTCTCACCCGACGGCAAGTGGGTCGCCTTCGGTGTGGTGAGCGTGGACAAAGAGGAGAACCGCTACGCGAGTCGCATCTGGCTTGCTGCCTCCGACGGATCGGAGCGGGCCCGACCCTTCACGGCCGGCCCCGATGACGGTTCTGCAAGGTGGTCTCCCGACGGCAGCACGCTCGCTGTGGCGGTCAACCAGAAGGACGGCACCGCACAGATATGCCTCGTACCGGTGGCGCGCGGCGGAGAACGGGTGACCATCGCCACGTGGCCGTCCGGCGTGAGCGAGCTCGCATGGTCGCCCGACGGCTCAGAGCTGGCATTCGTGGCGCGCGATCCTGACCCGGAGATCTACGGCCAGGCCGGTGAGGATAGAAAGTCGAAGGACATGCCGCCGCGCAAGATAACTCATCTGTTCTCGCGCCTGGACAGCGAAGGATGGGTCGCGGACCGACCGAATCGTGTGATGGTCGTCGACGTCGACGGGTCGGCGCCGCCACGGGTGTTCACGAAGGGTCCTTACCAGGCCGAGGGACTTTCGTGGTCCCCCGACGGGTCTCGCATAGCGTTCGCCTCGGGCCGGCACTCCACCTGGGACCTCGACATGATCGTCGACCTGTGGGCCGTGGCCACGAACGGAGACTCGGAACCCGAACGGCTGACCGAGCACGAGGGCGCCTACGCGTTCCCCTCGTGGTCTCCCGACGGATCGCGGATCGCGTTCCTGCGCTTCCCGACGCCTTTGGACGAGCCGCGGCACTTCCAGCTCGGGGTGCTCGAGGTCGCCGGCGGTGCGCGCACCGAGCTCACCACGGATCTCGACCGCAACTGCTTTCCCTACGGTGCGAGCCGCTCGCCACAGTGGGCAGGGGACCGGCTGCTGTTCAGTGTCGAGGACGAAGGAAACGTCCACGTCTACTCGGTCCCGGCCGACGGGGACGGGAAACCCGAGCCGGTCACCGACGGCAAGCTCTGGGTGAGCGGTTGGGACTGGGCGGACGGAACGCTCGCGATGGCCATGAGCACGCCGAGCACATTCCCCGAGCTTGTGGTCAGGTCGTTCAACGCCGGCGTGACCGGCGTGCAGGAGCAGAAGCTCACCGACCTGACGCGTCCGTTCCGGGCGAAGGTCGCGATCGGAGTCCCCGAGGAGTTCGTGGCGCGCTCCGCCGACGGCACAGAGGTGCCGTGCTGGGCGATCGCCCCAGTCGGAGTCGAACCTGGCCGGCGCTACCCAACGCTGCTCAACGTGCACGGAGGGCCGTTCACCTCTTACGGGAACCGGTTCTTCGACGAATTCCAGCTGCAGGTCGGAGCCGGGTTCGGTGTGCTGTTCTGCAACCCTCGAGGGGGTTCGGGATACTCCGAGGCCTGGGGCCGGGCGGTGCGCTGGCCGGAGGCCGAGCCCGACCCTGGCTCGGGCTGGGGCGGGGTGGACTACGACGACGTCATGGCATGTGTCGAGGAAGGTTGCAAACGGTTCGGGTGGATCGACCCGGACCGGGTCGGCATCGTGGGCGGCTCCTACGGCGGTTACATGGCTTCGTGGGCGATCGGCCACACCGATCGCTTCAAGGCGGCCGTCTCGGAGAGGGCCTGCAACAACCTGCTTGCATTGGAGACCAACTCTGACGCGGCGACCGCCTTCCGGACATACGTCGGGCGCAGCCATCTCGAGGATCCGGACGCATACCTGCGTCAATCACCGATCACCTACGTGAAGGACATGTTGACGCCGGTTCTGATGTTGCATTCAGAAGAGGACCTGCGCTGCCCGATCGGCCAGGCGGAGGAGCTGTTCGTAGCGTTGCGCCTTCTCGGCCGCGATCCGCTTCTAGTCCGCTTTCCAGGAGAGAGCCACGAGTTGTCGCGCTCGGGAGCACCACGCCACCGGATCACGAGGGCAGAGCTCATCCTCGACTGGTTCAAGGAGAAGCTGGCGTAGATCCGAAGGATCTCAACTCGCATAGATCCCAAGGATCTCAACTCGCATAGATCCAGAGAGCCTTCAGCTCCGCCGCAGTTGGTCGAGAGCGCGCCGCTCCTGCTTCGTCGGGCGTCCGGACCCCCGTTCTCGCTCGAACAGCGGTCCGTTTCTCGGCGCGCCTGGCGACGGAGGCGGGCTGTGGTCGACGAAGCACTGTGACGCGACAGGCGCGCCGACACGACGTTTGATCGTCTGGACGACCTCGAGAATGCGTTCGCGCCCCGGTGCCCGGGCAGAGACCATGTCTCCCGCCCGCAGCGAGGTCGCCGGCTTGGCCGTGGAGCCGTTCACCTTCACGTGGCCGCCCCTGCACGCTTCGGTCGCCGCGGTGCGCGTCCTGTAGACGCGCACCGACCACAACCATTGGTCTGTTCTGGCGGTCTCGTCGTCGGTCATCTCAGATGTGCCGTCAGGAAGCGGACGACCTCGTCGCCGACCTCTTTCGAATGTGTGAACACGCCGAGGTGGCTCGCTCCTGCGATCTCGACGAACTCCGAGTCCGGGATCTTCGACGCGGCCTCACGCGCATTCGCCGGCGGGGAGTCGACGTCGTGTTCGAACGAGAGCACCATGCACGGCGCTGCGATCGACGGCCACCTTCGGGTGCGTTCGGTGTCGAGCGACCAGGCGAGGGCTGCCTCGTACTGGCCGAGCCGGCCTGGGTTCGGCCACGGCGGAAGGTCACCGATCAAAGCGATCCAGTCGTCGACGACGCTGTCTTGCTGCAGGTCGTGGTTCGGCAGGTATCTCATCGTCTCGACCGCGTTGAACCAGTGCGGCAGCTCGGGATCGATCCTGGCGAGATCGCGCTCCACCGTGGTGATGACCTTCTCCCACGACGTGCCGGCGTTGCAACTGCCGATGAACACGCCGGCGTTCACGCGGTCCGGATACTCGAACGCCATCGTCTCCGCGACCCAACCGCCCATCGAGTACCCGACGACACTCACCTTGTCGAGGCCGAGATGGTCGATCAGGCTGATCGTGTCCACCACCATCTGATCGATCGTGTACGGAGCAGGTGGGGATGAGGATGGTTCCATCCCGCGGTTGTCGAACGTCACCACCTGAAAGCCTGCTTCCACGAGAGCCGGCACCATGCCGAGCTCCCAGGATCCGGCGGGTTGACCCAGCCCGCAAACGAGAACGACCGTCTCACCGGACGCCGGGCCGAACGTCGAGAACCCGATGGTGACGTCGTCGAGGCTCAGCTCCGGCATCGCGACATCATGACTCACCCGAAAGAATGTCGGCCATCTGCCGTGCCGCCACGTTCCGCCCGGTTATCACGATCACCGTCCCGGTGCCGGGAGCGAGAAGTCCGCTCAAAACGGCGGCGACCCCGACGGCGCCGGAAGGTTCCACGACAAGTCCCTGCTCGCGTGCGAGGAATCTCACTGCTTCGCGGATCGCGGCCTCCTCCGCTCGAAGCATCCGGCGAACGTGGCGGGCGATCAGCCCGATGGTGACAGATCCCGGCTCGACGTTTCCCGCTAGCCCGTCTGCGATGGTCGGCTCCTCGTGGATCTCGACCACATGGCCGGCAGCGACCGATGCGCTCACCGCAGGCGAAGCGTCGGCCTCGACGCCGACGACGTCGACGCCCGTTCTTCGCGAGGCTGCGAGGGCAAGCCCTGAGACCAGGCCGCCGCCTCCGACGGGAGCGACAATCGTCCGCAGACCGCTCACCTGGGCGTACAGCTCGAGAGCGATCGTCGCCTGCCCCGAGATGACCGCGGGGTCGTTGTATGCCGACACGAACCGGGCATTGCGCTCTTCGAGGCCCATGGCGTAGGACTCGGCTTCGTCGTAGTTGGTTCCGTGGACTACGACGTCGACGTCGCCCCCGAAGCGCTCCAACGCGGACCGCTTTACGGGAGAGGCGTTCTCGGGAATGACGATTGTTGCCGGCACCCCGAGTGATCGTGCGGCAAAGGCGACACCGAGTCCGTGATTGCCGGCAGAGGCCGTCACCACTCGCGCGCCCGGGTCCGTGGCGACGACACTCGCCGTAGCCACGAGGGCGCCCCGCACCTTGAACGAGCCTGTCGGCTGGAAGGTCTCCAGCTTGAGCAGCACACCCTCGCCGAGCAGGGGGCTCGCGACGACCGGAGTCGGCTGCAGGTGACTCGCGACCACCTTCGCCGCCGCGAGCACGTCTTCGTAGGTGGGCACGCGCACCTGACGGATCGCGGTCGTCATTGCCCGACGGCGTGCTCGACATCGACGTTGACGCTCCTTGTGACGACGCCCAGCGTCACCGCCCTTGTTCGCCCGACGAGCTCTCCCATCACGACCAGATTCTGTCGTGGTGGAGCACAGAGCGCATGAGAGCGCCCGTTCGCTGGAGCGGGCCACTCGAACCGACGCCCGCCGAGCGATCGTCAACCCCGAGGTGCGAAGTGGAGGTCCAGCTCGTTCGCGTAGTTCGTTCCGAGCGTGTCGCCATGCTCGGACAGCCACTCGGACAACCCGACCCTCCCCGTGGCGGGCGCGTCCGAGTCGGCGAGGCCTTCTGCCATCGAAAGGTACTCGTCGCGGGTGAGAAGCACGTCGTGCATGAGAGTGCCGAGCACTTTCGACATGCCGAGAAGCACAGGGGCGGGGACGCTCACGATCCGGGCCTTGCTTCGGACCGCCGTATGGATCTGGCTGACCAACTCGGCGAAGGTCGGTCGTTGTGGCCCGACCGCGTCGACCACGCGGTCGTCGGGCCACGCGGCAGCATCGAGCGCAAGAGCGGCGAGGTCGTCGGCGTGGATGGGTCGCACACGGTATTCGCCTTTTGCTCCCACGAAGAAGACTGGGAGTCTCCGCAAGAGCCAGGCGATGTTGTTGAGCAGGACGCCGCGGTCGTCGAATAGCACCGAGGGACGGAGCGCGGCGTAACGAAGTCCCGTCTCTGCGAGCGCGCGTTCGACGAGCGCCTTTCCCCGGAAATAGGGGTACGGCGAAGTCACCGACGGGTGGAGGATCGACACGTGGACGATCTTGCGCACCCCTGCGCGTTTGGCCGCCTGAAAGAGGGTTCGCGAGTTCTCCACGGCCGCGGGATGGTCGATGCCACCGTGGGCGAACCGGACCCAGTAGGTGTTGTAGAGCGTGGTCGCTCCCCTCAACGACTCCACCAGGCCGGCCGGGTCGTCGAAGTCGAGCGGTCGTGCCTCGATCCCGGTTTCGAGCGATCCGCGTTCGGGATGTCCCGTGAGAGTGCGCACCGTCCGACCGGCAGACTGAAGGTGGCGAGCAATTGCCGCCCCCGAGTAACTGAACGCTCCGGTCACGACGTCCGTGCCGGTGTCCTCGTCGCCGTGTGTCGCCGGCACGCTCGTCCTGCGCGCTTGGGCGATCGTCTCTGGTGTGGTTGTCGGGCTCATGAGATCTCCTCTTTCTCCTCTTCTCCGCGTATCTGCGATTCACCTTGCTTCTCCGACGTACCCTGCTTCTCTGACATACCGGGCGGGTCGACCGTCATCAGGTCTGCCAGCGCGGCTAGCTGCCTCGCACGTTCGAACAGCCTGAGTGCCGGCGTCCTGTCGCCGTCCAGATGCGACAGAAGCTCGAGGCCGAGATAGAGCGCCACGACCGCGTGAGCAATCTCGGCGGGGGACAAGAGCCCCGCCTGCGAGAAGCCTCCGAGCACCCTGTCGAGCGCCGCCGCCGCGAATTCGTTCCAGGGCTCCACCCGGGCCATCACCTCGCGGCCGAGGCCCGGGGTGGAGACGGACCCGGCGATCATCTCCACGAGGAGCGCTGCGTCTCCGGTGTCGAGGTCCTCGGTGAAGACACGAGCGGCGAGGTCCACCATCTCGCTCGGGCGGTGGATGCCGGCGAGGGCCTTCTCGTAGCGCTCCCTGCGCTCGGCGCTCACCTCGTCGAGGGCAGCGAGGAGGAGGTTCACTACCGACCCGAAATGGTAGAAGACCAGGCCCTGGTTGCATCCGGCCCTGGCCGCGATGGCCCGCGCGGTGGCTGCCGCGAAACCCTCGTGACGCAAGATGTCCACGGTGGCCTCCACGAGCGCACGCCTCGTGCCGGCCGAACGCTCGACGGGCCGGCTGGCGCTACCCGATCTCGCCGACACGCCGGCCTCCTTCTTTGATCAATCGATTTAAGCGGATGCTCAAAATCTAGCCCGGGTCGACGGGCGTGCAAGCGGCGGACCCGCGCGCTCTGGAAGACTCAGCGCCCGCGCGCCGATGAACTGTCGCCCACAGCGGGAGCCATGACGACACTGCAGAACAATGCGCTCGCGCCGGTTTGGTCACGAGCCCGCATCTGGTTGGACCAACCGTGGTGCGCTGCTGCAGTCGCAGTTGTCGCGGCGACCCTCTTCGTCGTGCTGCGTCTGTACCTCTACGCTCACGGCGACCTCACCCGCTTCATCGATGCCGGGAGCTCCTTCGTCAACGCGAGCCGGGCTCCTCACGGGCTCCACATCGTCTCCGGCACGGGATACGACGGCGAGTTCTATTACAGGCTCGCCCTCAACCCGTCGAACCTTCACCGCTCGGCCTACGGCATCACGTTCGACAGCGCGTACCGTCTGCAGAGGATCACGTACTCCGCGATCGCGTGGCTGGTCTCCGGGGGGCGGTGGTCCTTCGTCCCCACAGCTCTCGTCATCGTCAACATCGTCGGGCTCGGAGTGATCGCATGGCTCGCCGCGGTCCTCTCGAAGGATGCGAAGAGGCTGGCGATATGGGGGCTTCTCGTCGCGGGCTATTTCGGGTTCCTCTTCACGCTCGGACGTGACCTGACCGAGATATGTGCAGCGTGCTTCCTCCTAGCCGGCATCCTCGCCCTCAGACGGGACAGGTTCGTGCTCGGTGGCATCCTGTTGACAGCGGCGGCACTGAGTCGCGAGACGGCACTCGCGTTCGCAATAGCGTTCGGGATCCTGTGCGTCGTCGAGATCGTGCGCCGACGACGACCTCCGGGCCGCAAGGACGCGGCGTGGTTGGTGCCGGGAGTCGTCTTCGCCGTCTGGCAGGCCGTCGGATGGTCGGTGTACGGAGCGTCTCCACTGCGCTCGGACGCAGGCGACAATCTGGGAACACCCCTTGTGGCGATGTTCGGAGCGATCGGGCACTTCGTCTGGACGCTCCCGAATGCCCACTCCGCCATCTGGCTCGGAGAGCTCGTGGTGCTCGCGACCATCGTCGTCCTCGCCGGCATGTCGCTTCGCGACGCCGGGGTCAGGAACTGGGAGACGCTCGCGTGGGGATTCGCAGTGTTGGTCGTGTTGTGCCTCGGTCCAGGGATCTGGCGGGGAGAGGCCGATTTCCGCGGCTTCCAGGATCTGTACGTCCTGTCGGGGGTGGTCCTCCTCGGGTCGCGTCGGAGTCTGGCCCTCCCGGCCGCCCTCATCGCAGCCGCGTGGGCGGTGACCTTCGTCCACCGGACACTGTTCTTCTGACGCCTCTTCTGACGCCAGAGCGCGTTGGCTACGATCCACCGATCCCCGAGAACGATTTGCCCCAGGAACTCCGCTCGTTGTTCGACGGAGCGATAACCGTCGAGTACGCGAGCCTGACCAGATCCGGTTCGCCGGTGACGGTTCCCGTCACGCCGTATCCCGGACCTCAACACACGATCGACCTGTCCACGGGCCTCACTTCGCGGACCTGACAACCGTCGACGAGGACGGCTTTCCACTGTGCGTGCCCGTCACTCCGGGCGTGCTTTCGGGCGGTGGTATCGATCTGGCCATCGGCGAAGGTGCCCCTCCGTTGAGTGAGGGACCTGCTTGCCTGACGTTGCACGGACACCCCGAACCCTTCACGGGTCAGGAGAACCACACGCTGATCGGGACCTTCGAGAACGCGACAGGTTCGCCGCGGTTCGCAGTCGAGCGGGCGCTTGCAGACTGGAGCCTTGCCGGCAACCGAACGAGAACGGCAATGTCGTTCCTCGCCGCCCGCCGCGCACTCGCTCCACGGCTCGCCGCAGAGGCGGCACGGCGCGGGCAACGGGTACCGCAGGTGCGTTTCGCAGAGTCCCGCATACCCTGAAGTCATGCAGCTCGGCGAGCTAGGTGTCTGGTGGAGCGGATCTTGGCGGCGGGAAGACGGAGCGATCGACGTCGCGGCGGAGCTCGAGGAGCTCGGCTACGGAGCGATCTGGTCGTCGGGCGGTTTCGAACCTGGGCTGTCGCGTGTCTTCGAACGTCTCCTCGCCGCGACTTCGCGGATCGTGGTTGCGAGCGGGATCGTCACGGTCTGGCACTCCTCCCCGGGCGACGTCGCCGCTGCCTTCGCCGGGCTCGACGACCGGTTCCCCGGGCGATTCCTCCTGGGTCTCGGCGCGAGCCACGCCGCACTGGTCGAAAACTATTCACGTCCGTACAGCCGAATGGTCGCCTACCTCGACGGGCTCGACGCGGAATCGCATCCGGTACCGCGAGATCGCCGCGTGCTGGCGGCGCTCAAGCCGAGAATGCTCGAGCTCGCACGCGACCGGGCCGTAGGCGCGCACCCTTACTTCGTCACCGTGGAGCACACCGCCAGGGCGCGCGCGATCCTCGGGTCGGGGCCGCTGCTCGCGCCCGAGGTCACCGTGCTCCTCGAGCGAGATCCCGCCACCGCACGGGATCTGGCACGTAGCTTCACGACGGGATATCTCGGATTGCCGAACTACGCGAACAACCTGCTCTCGATCGGGTACGACGAGGACGACCTGGAAGGTGGGGGATCAGACCGCCTTGTGGACGCGGTCGTGTTCTGGGGGGACGTGGAGACGGTCGCGACGAAGGTGCGCGCGCACTACGAAGCCGGTGCCGACCATGTGTGCATCCAGGTCCTGTCGGGCTCGCGAGGCTCGTTCCCCGTTGCCGAGTACCGCGAGCTGGCGGGAGCCTTGCTGGGCTCTTGAGTCGGGGCCCCTGAGGCTCACACAGAAGGGGAGTCGCGAGGCCGGGCAGGCGGTTGCTCGAGCGTCGCGTTGTCGGGGATCTGATCGGCACTCAGCCGGCCAAGGACGAACTGCGCAGTAGCCGCGCCGTCGACGACGATGGTCTGCCCGCTCACATAGCTCGCGAGATCCGACGACAGGAACACAGCGACCTTGGCGACTTCGTCTGGCTCGCCCATCCTGCCGAGCGGGGCGCGTGTGGGTCGGATCCCGGTACCAGGGGTGTCCGTGGATGCGACGCGTGCGGACACACGTGGGGTGGCGATGGAGCCGGGCGCCACACAATTGACCCGGATACCCGAAGGGGCGAGCTCGATGGCGAGGGACCTCGTGAGTGACATCAGCCCGGCTTTCGCGGCGCCGTAAGGAGCATGGAACGGAGCGGACGCGAGGCCGCTCACCGACGAGACCGTGACGATGCTGCCCCCCGTGCCTTGTTCGACCATCCGCAGGCCGGCGAAGCGGCCGAGGTTGAAGGCATGCCTGAGCACTGCGTCGAGGCTGTACTCCCAGTCCTCATCGGTCAGATCGCTTATCCGACCCCAACGGATCTCGCCGATGACGTCGACCACGACGTCGATCCCGCCGAGGTCGGCAACGACGCGCTCGACCGTGCGCTCGGCGTCTTGCGACCGCCGCAGGTCGGCCTCGACGGCAACTGCACGGCCGCCGATGGAGCAGATCTCTTCGGCAACGGCATCTGCACGCGCGCCTTGGATGTCGCAGCACGCGACATCGGCTCCGGCCTCGGCCAGGCCGAGCGCGCACGAGCGTCCGAGCCCCGGACCGCAACCCGCGACTAGCGCTTTTTTCCCTTCGAGGCCGAGCTCTAGCAAGAGGGTCCCTTCTTCGATACCCCCTGTTTCTATCGGATGCGGCGTCTACCGGATGCGCTGCAGTGAGTCAGGCGGGACGGCCGGCACCGAGCCTGGATGAAGTGCATAGGCCAGGATCTCGACGCCGTCCACGATGCGCGGGCCGGGCCGCGAGAAGTAGGAGCTGGCATCCACTGCGAACAGCGCGCGGGCCCCGGCGAGCTCCTGCTTGTCGAGCAACCGGTCCGAGGCTTCGTCGACCGCCTGTTCCAGGTCGTACCCGCACGGCATGAACACGACCACTTCGGGCGCGCTCGAGGCGACGTCCTTCCAAGTCACGCGCACCGAGGGCTGCCCCGGGGATGCGAGCACCGCCTCTCCGCCCGCCAGCTCGATCATCTGCGGAACCCAGTGGCCGGCGTTGAAGGGAGGGTCGGACCATTCGAGGGCGAACGTGCGAGGCCGGCCAGTAGATCTGACAGTGGATCCGACAGCTTCGTCGACCGCCTCGAGCCTCTCGCGGAGATCGTCGACGAGCGCGCTCGCCCGGGCCGTCCTGCCTGTCGCCTCACCGATCCGGAGCACACAGCCCAACACCTCGTCGATGGATCCCGGATCAAGAGAGATCACCTCAGCGCGACATCCCAACACATCGAGTGCGTCGTTCACGTAGCCGGAGGGGACGGCGCACACCGCGCACAGGTCCTGCGAGATCACGATGTCAGGTGCGAGCTCGCGCACCGCGTCGGTGTCAAGGCGGTAGATGGGTTCTCCGCTCGTGACGCTCGCACTGACCAGGCGGTCAACCTCGCCCGGCTCGGTCGCCTCCGGGAGCGAGGAGGACGACACGGCGCGCTTGGATCTCGCCGCAGGCGGCCAGTCGCACTCATGGGTGACGCCGACCAGGTCGTCTTCGAGACCGAGTGCGTAGACGATCTCGGTGGCGGACGGAAGCAGCGACAGGATACGCAAACGTCTCTCCGCTCAGCGTGGCCGGTGCTCGGTCCCGAGCCCGGGAGTCACGAAGAGGACCCGCCCTGGCTCGTGGACGTCGGTGGTGTGCCAGACGCCGCGAGGGTTGATGGCCGCTTGACCCGGCGCGAGCGCGATGTGGCGCTCGGAGCCACCAATGTCCTGGACGAGGGTGATCCGTCCTGCGATCGGGCAGACGAGCTCCTCACCCGCCGGATGGCGCTCCCAGAAGGTCCACGAGTTCCGGCTCGCACCGATCATGACGAGCCGGCCCTCCGCACCGTCAGCCTCGAATTCCGCGTCGTATCCAGCCAGGAACTCACTGGTCCACTCGAAGTCAGGGACCGCGACGGCAGTGGCACCGAGACCGAGGTGAACATGTGTGGTGGACAGATCGAATGCTTCGCTCACGATCTCAGAGTGTCACATCCGGTCAGACCACGGACACGACGTCACCGGGCTCCCAGGCCTTGAGCCAAGGAGTGGACGGCCAGCCCTCGACCGCGGCCATGAGCGGGAATCCGGTCGCTCCGTCGATCGCCTCGCGGATGATGTCGGCGTGGCCGGCGTGGCGGGCGGTTTCCTCGATCAAGTGGAGCAGGACCCACCGCAGCGACCAGGCGTCGTGGTCCTTCGGGAACCAGGGTACGTCGGCCGGAATGGGAACCGCTTGGCCGAGGTCGGGTATCGAGTCGACGATCTGCCGGGTCTCGCTCGCGGCTTTCGAATAGTCGTCCAGGATCGACTGCAACGTGTCGTCCGCGCCGACGCGGAGATTGTCCTGGTAGTCGTCGGCCGAGCTGAAGCTCTTGTGCCTCTGCATCACAGTGTCCATCCAGGACCGCTCGACGGCGCTCAGATGCTTGATGATCCCCCCGACCGAGAGCGCGCTCGGGGTGGGGGTGGCCCTGGCCTGCTCGTCGTCCAGCCTGTACGCGGCGATTCGAACCACGTACCTCTGCTGGTCCAGATAGCCGAGCAGCGCCTCGCGTTCGTCCGCCACCGGCGGAACCATTCCTGCCATGTCGATCTCCTCTGCTTGTCGGTTTCGTTCGGCTTGTCGGTTTGTCCGGTTGTCCGGCATGTCCTTTGCGTCTCAGTATCTTCCACAAAAGTGGTCATCTCCTGACCTGTTTTGATGAAAAGATCTGAGCGTGCGCGCGGACCGGCTCGTGGCCCTGTTGCTCCTGCTGCAGCGTCGCGGTCAGGTGACGGCGGCCGAGGCGGCCGCGGAGCTCGAGGTGTCGGAGCGCACAGCGAGGCGTGACCTGGAGGCGCTCGGCATGGCCGGCCTGCCCGTCTACTCGACCCGCGGGCGCAACGGCGGATGGGGGCTGGCGGGCGGGGGTCGCACCGACCTGAGCGGGCTGACCGCGGCCGAGGTCCGTACGTTGTTCCTCCTCGCAGGGCCGTCATCTGCTGCAACCCCCGAACTGCGCGCAGCGCTTCGCAAGCTCGTGCGCGCCCTCCCCGAACCGTTGCGAACGACGGCGGAAGCGGCTTCTCAGGCGGTCGTCGTCGACCGCTCTGGTTGGGACGGCGGCAGGCAGCAGCGACCGGATCCACCCCACCTCGAGGCGGTGCAGCAGGCCGTCATCGAGGGCCGCCAGGTGGCGATCGGCTACGTAGCCGCCGACGGGACCGCCACCACGAGGACGGTGCATCCCCTGGGTCTCGCTGAGAAGGGCGTTGTCTGGTATCTCGTGGCCGGCACCGAACGGGGTCAGCGAACGTTCCGGGTGGACCGGATGCGGTCGGTCGAGATCTCCGCGGAGGCGGCGGTGCGGCCCGACGGGTTCGATCTCACAGAGGCCTGGAGGTCGATAACCGCCGATGTCGAGGAGCTCCGGACACCCGCACGGGCCGACGCGCTCGTGTCGTCCGACAGCTTGTCTCTGCTCCGCTACGTGTTCGGAAAACGGGTGATCATCGGCCCTGCTCGACGTGACGGGAGGGTAGAGGTCGAGCTCAGGGGTGCCGGCGAAAGGGCCCTCGCAGGAGAGATCGCAGGATTCGGAAGCATGATCGAGGTGCTGGAGCCATACGCCATCTGCGAGATGCTGGCCGGGGTCGGTCGCGAGCTCGTCACGATGTACGGATCCGGCCCAGGGACGACGTGATCCCGCTCGAGCGACACGCGCCGATCTTCAGACGCACCTCGCCACCGAGGCCGCATCCGGCGTCGCGGTGGAGGACCCGTCACCGGGCCTTACCACGACCGTGACCGAATGCACCGACCCGCCTGTCTGCGAGACGGTGAGCACGCCCGCGTCGTCCACCGACGTCACCCGTGCTCCTGTCACCGCGACTTGGTATCCGTGGGGAAACTGGAACGGAGGTATCACCACCGCAGTGCACGAACCGACTGCGAAGTCCGTACCGTCAGGGGACCTCGTCGTGTACCTGAAGCTCAACGTGTGCGTCCTCAGATCGAACGCGTAAGACGCGGGGGTACCTGATACGACCCGCGGATATGGCTCTGCGAGGACCGCGAGCTTCGATTCGTCGACGTTGTCGCCGCTGCCCGCGAGTCGCGGGTCGAATACGAGCCCCTCGACCGAGGGCGGGATCGTTCCCGTCGGATCCCCGCACCCGCAATACGCCCATTCGATCCACGAGATCTGGTCCGAGTCGGCGTCGGCGACGAGTCGCCCGAGATCCGCGAGATCGTCTGTCGCGCCGAATTCGGTCATCAGGAGGGCATCGCCTGAGGCGACGGATCTGGCCAGCGCGTTCGCAAGGATCCCGCTGCAGCCCTGCCCCGCGGTGGGTTGCTGCGCGCAGTAATCGTGGAACGACATCCCGAGATCGCTGTCGGAGAACGAGGGGAGCGTGGTCGGTTGGCCGAAGTCGAAAAGGACGTACGGCTCGTAGAAGATCAAGTGCTCCCGGTCTACCGAGCGAATGGCGTCGATCACCGTGTCGTAGAAGGCCCCCAGCTGCGCGTCGGAGGAGTGTGCCGGCCAAGGCTCGTTGAAGAGGTCGTACCCGATCACCCACGGGTCGTCCGCAAAGCGGCTCGCCACGAATTTCCAGGCGGCCGCATAGCGTTGTTGAAGGCCGACGCCACCTGGACCGTCCCGGTCGGCCCAGAAATTGTCGTATGCCGCGTCGAGGGCGGGGCTCTGGGTGTACCCGAGCGGGAACACGTAGCGACGCTCCGGCATCCCGCCGGTGTCCACGGACCATTGCGGGAATCCTTCGCCGCCGAACCCGACGCTCAACTGGTCCTGGTGGAAGTCGAGCAGGGAGTAGACGCCTTGCCGGGCGAGATCGGCCACGGTTCCTGCAATCGAATTGAGGTAAGCACCCGAGAACACGCCGGGCTCAGGCTCGACCGCCGAATAGATGACGCCGAGGCGGACGATGTCGAGGCCGTTGTCGGCGAGAGTGCTCGCCGCAGCCGTGCCGAATCCGGCTGATGCCGGCTCGTAAGGAGGCAGTTTGTAGACCATGTTCAACCCGTGGAGGATCACGACCTGACCGTCGCCATTCGTCAGCCACCTCTGTGAATGGCCGATGAGGATCGCGCCGCGCCGTGTCGTGAGCGGAGCCGGGTTGCACCGTGGTGGCCGGGCCCGAGGCGCCCGTCTCCGGCGTCCTTGCCTGCGGTGACGGTGTCGAGCAGGCAAGGATCGAAGACAGCGATGCTGCGATGGCGATTGCCGCGAACCACGACTTGGAAGCGGGATGGTCACGGACCGTCCGGTCGCGCACGTAGCGACTCTATGGCGTTGAGGACGTTGCGGTGGACGAAGCAGGGGCATATGAATGCGCCGATGAGGGACGCACATTACGGGGCGAGAAGGATGTGGAGGCTGATGGAGCCGTACCACGCGATCACCTACTTCGCTCCCGAGTGCATCGCCTCGTTCAAACAAGCAGGTCTGCGGGGTTTCTGGATGGGCTATTTCGCTGGGAGATCAGCCCCGATGGGGCAGGTCGGCCCGGGACTCGTGACGGCCACGTTCTACAACTTCGCTCCGGCGATGGTGGCCTGCTCTTTACCTGACGCCTGGAGCTTCGCCTCGGCGGACGAGGTTCTCCGTGCACGCCTCGAAGGTGCGCACAGAGCTCTCAACCGGATGCTCGGAGACGTGACGCAAAGCAGCGAGGTCTCCGAGGCAGCAGACATTGCAGAGTCCGCCGTGCACGTCACCGATGCGTGCGGGCGTCCTCTGTTCGCGGCGAACGCGGATCTGAGCGTCCCGCCAGAGCCGCACCTTCGTCTGTGGTGGGCACTCACGTGCCTGCGAGAGCATCGCGGAGACGGCCATGTGGCGGCCCTGCTCCACGCAGGCCTCGACGGGTGCGAGGCGCACGTCACGTTCGTGGCCTCGGGCGCGATCGCGCGCTCGACGCTCCAACCGAACCGCGGATGGACGGACGAGGAGTGGTCGCTCGTAACGGAACGGCTGAGGTCGCGCGGATGGGTCGACGACTCAGAGGCGCTCACGAGCGCCGGTCTGGCGGCTCGACAGCAACTCGAGCGGGACACCGATCAGATGGCCGAAGAGCCCTGGAGGAAACTCGGGACCGATCGGACCGTCCGGCTCGCAGAGCTTCTCGAACCCTTGACCCGACAGATCGCCGCCTCCGGTGTCATACCTGTCCAGAACCCGATCGGCCTGCGCCCGGCCTGAGCCTGCAGACCCGCCGGACCGTCACTTCAACCGTCCTTGCAGCAAGCCGCCGGGCTACCATCGGGCGATGCCAACGGACCCCCGAAATGCGGTGACCGTCCCTGCCGACCGGGGGACTGTCGAGTCACTTGACCTGTCGAGTGCCCTGGCGGGCAGGCGGCTGCTCGACCATCCCTTCTACCGCCGGTGGGAGCGCGGCGAGGTCTCGATGGACGAGCTCGCGGACTACGCGGGGCAGTACCGTCATTTCGAGGCGTGTATTCCCGGCTTCTTGAAAGATCTGGTCGCCCAGCTGCCCGAGGGAGCGGCCCGGGATCTTGTCGCGGCCAACCTGGCAGACGAAGAAGGGGACCCGGTCGCACATGTCGAGCTCTTCGAGCGGTTCGCCACCGCGGTGGGCGCGTCCGCAGGAATCCGGACTGCGGCGAGCCCCGCGACCAGGGCACTGATCGACTGCTATGCCGCATCACTCGCGGAGGGGCCCGTAGCGGCTCTGGCCGGGTTCGTCGCATACGAGTGCCAGGCGAGCGAGGTCGCCCGGGCCAAAGCCGACGGCCTGCGAGCTCACTACGGCCTCGATGACTTCGGAGTGTCGTTCTGGGAGCACCACGCGCAGGTTGACGCGAGACACAGCGAATGGGCGCTCGGTGCACTCGAGGACCTGTCGAGGTCGTACGGCGAGGAAACCGACGAGCAGATCCAGTCCGCGTTCGGCCGCGGCGCCGACGCGTGGTGGTCGTTCCTCGATGAACGCGAGGCGGCGGCAGTTGCCCGATAGCGCTTTCGCTGGATGAGCGCTGCCGTCAGCCAGGAGTCTGAGCCCGGCGATCCCGTCGAGATCGTCGACAACGCCAAGGAAAGTCGCTTCGTCGCCTTCGTGGGCGAGGAGTCCGCCGAGCTCGTCTACAGCACGGACGGCGACCGGCTCACGATCGTCCATACCGGGGTCCCCGAATCTCTGAGCGGCCGCGGACTCGGGGGAATGCTGGTCTCCGCAGCCCTGAAGAAGGCCGCCGACAGCGGTTACACGATCGTCCCGGTTTGCCCTTTCGCCACTTCTTGGCTGCGCAAGCACCCGGAGGCGGCGCGAGGCGTTCCGATCGACTGGCGTTCTCAGTGACCAGATTCTCCAAGCGTTCCGGCCCGTTTGCGACTGCGATGGCGGTGCTCTGCATCGTGCTCGCGGCAGGGTGTGGCACGACGGCCAAGACGAACGGTTCGGGTCGATCGGTCGTGCCCGCACCCTTCGAGGGGCACGGCTCGATCGACGAGGCTTACGTTCTGGGCGCCAAGCCCGGGGAGACATGGACGGTGGTGAACAATGCCGGCAGGCAGGTCGGCTCCGGGGTCGTCGACAAGCTCGGCGCGCTGATCGTGACCGACCTGACACCCGGCCCCGGCTACAGGTTCGAGCAGACGAGCGGATCCAAGACCGAGGCGACGGCGCCGTTCTCCGTGCTGTCGACGTCGCCTGCGCCGCCGCCGGCCTTCTACGCCGACCAACACCTCCATGCGGGGCTGAACTACGTGGAGATGCGCGACGGGATCACGTTGGCTGCGACGGTCCGGCTGCCACCCGGCAAGACCCTCGCGGACGGTCCTTTCCCGACGGTGATCGAGTACTCGGGTTACGCGGTCGCAGCTCCGCACAGCTTGATCGACGCGCTCGAGGGAAAGGCATCGTCGAAGGACCCGCTGCTTCCCGATTCGAGCACGATCGTCGGATCGGTGATCGCCCCGCTTCTCGGCTTCGTGACCGTGAGCGTCCAGATGCGCGGGACCGGTTGCTCGGGCGGGGCGTTCGACCTGCTCGGCCTGCCTTCGGACTACGACGGATACGACATCATCCAAACGGTCGGGGCACAGCCCTGGGTGCTCAATCACAAGGTGGGCATGGTCGGCATCTCGTACTCGGGCTTGTCGCAGTTGGTGGTGGCGGGGACCGACCCTCCTGACCTTGCCGCGATCACGCCGCTCAGTCCTACCGACGACCTGTACTCGACGGGCTACCCCGGGGGCATCTACAACGACGGGTTCGCCAAGAGCTGGATCGACCAGCGCATCGTGGACGCCGAGGCTGCGCCGGGGGGAGGTCAACCCTGGGCGACCGCCGAGATCGCGACGGGTGACAAGACCTGTCTCGCGAACCAGGTCCTTCATCCCGAGGCGGAGGCTCTCGAGTCGATCATCAATCCCGACCTCGGTCGCACCCCGTCGCTGTTCGACCAGCGGTCGCCCGCTGTCGGGGCTAGCCACATCGACGTCCCCGTGTTCATGGTGGGTGCTCTCGAGGACGAGCAGGTAGGCCCCCAATGGCCGGCGCTCATAACGGCGCTCGAAGGAGACAAGAACGTATACGTGACGATGATGAACGGGGGACACATCGACTCCCTCGGGCCCGAGACGATCACGCGGTGGCTCGAGTTCCTCGACATCTACGTCGCCGACCGCGTTCCTGTGGCTTCGCCCACGCTCGACGCGGTCGAACCCCTGGTGATGTCGGAGGCGACCGGGGGGGCACCATCGGTGCCCGTGCCCGCAATGCGCTTCACGAACGAGCCCGACCGTCTCGGCGGCAAGAGCGGCATTCGCGGCGCAGGACCCCCGGATCCGGGTGTTGTTCGACTACGGCGGTGGCAGTTTGGGACCCGGCGCCTTGCAGGCCGCGTTCGAAGGATCGTTTCCGACCTGGCCGCCCGCCGGAGCCGTCACGAGATACTTCCTCGGACCGGACGGCACCCTAACCACGAGCGCGTCCGGCACCGGGAGCGACTCGTTCAAGCCAAACCCCGCGGTCAGGCCCGCAACCGACCTTGCGTCGTCGGCGAACGCCTGGGCAGCCAAGCCTCCCTATGACTGGACCGTCGTACCCGCCGCGAACGGGATCGCATTCCAGACGCCTGTGTTCGCGACCGACACCACGATCGTCGGACCGGCCAGCCTCGACCTAGAGCTCGAGTCGACGGCTCCCGTTACCGATCTGCAGGCGACGGTCACCGAGGTGCGTCCGGGTGATTCCGAGGAGGAGTACGTGACCTCGGGCTTCTTGAGGAGCTCCAACAGGACCCTACTGGCCTCGTCTACCGCTCTGGACCCGATCCCCAACTATCTCGCCTCGGACCGCCAGAACCTGCCCGCCGGGCGGTTCACCGTCGTGCGGATTCCGATAGACCCGATCGCGCACACATTCAGGGCGGGCACGCGACTGCGCATTGTCATCTCCGCTCCTGGCGGCGACCGCCCGTCGTGGTCGTTCGACACTTTCGACACGGGCGGAAAGGTCACCGACACCGTCGAGCTCGGCAGCTCCTCGCTCGTCGTGAACATCGTGTCAGGAGTGACACCGACGCCGGCGTTACCGGCGTGCGGGGCGCTTCGCGGTGAGCCGTGCCGCGCTTACGCCCTTATGTCGAACCAGATACCTGGCTGAGCACACGGGTCGCCGGCGACCGGCGCTCGCCAGCTCGCCTCACTTTGTGACAGCGCGCTCTCCGAGCTTCGACCTCAGGTCAGCCTCGAAAGCCAGGATCTCCGGCGACATCGCCTTCGCCCTCAAAGCCTCGAGGCGGGGATAGCCGGCGTCGCGCTCGGCGTCCCATTCATCGGCGAAACGTCCTGAGACGATCTCGTCCACGAGCTCGCGCATGGTCGCGACGAGGTCGAAGTGGGAGAACGCATCGGCTCGGGAGAGCTGGCCGTACTGACTCGTGGGGGAGTGGTAGGTCGTCTGAGCTGCCCCGCCTTCCAGGCGCACGATCCGGTAGGTGCGCTCGACCTCACCCGACAGAACCAGCTCCGTGACGATCGCCTCGATGGGCACACCGTGCTCGAGCATCACCTGCACGAAAGACTCGCTCACGCGGCGCAATGCCGGTGAGAGAGCTTGCTCCACTCCGAGGTCGAGTATCGCCTCCTGTTCGGGGGTGAGCTCGATCGCACCCTGTCGGAGCCCGCCGATCGCCTTCGCAACCGCGAGGACCCGCGACCTTGCGGTACCGGTCACGTCGCGCTGGACGCCGACTGCGGTGATGAAGCCCACGCCCTCGACGAAGCACCTGCGAACCTCGGGGCCGAGCATGCGCGGAGCGACCATCCCGACGTCACATGCAAGTTCCAGCCGTCCGAAGGCGAGCGTGTACCCGCTCGCGACGATGACCAATGCGTCTGCACGTGGCGCGAGCGGAAGTGTGGGGATCACGTCGTCGGGGACGAGCACGCAGATCACGTCGGCATCGTTCGCGCCTTCGGGATCCCCGACTTCGAACCCGTCTGCCTCCGCTGTCTGCCTGCTCGCGTCGGCCCGCGCGTACACGCTGACGTCGAGGCCCGAGTCGCGCAGGTTGAGCGCCCACGACCGGCCCTGGTTTCCGTACCCCACGACAGCGATCCGCTGGCCCGACACCGCGTCGAGCTCGGCATCGGTCTCGTTGACGATCACAGTCACTGTATTGACCCTTTCATCCGGGTGTTCGTCTCGTAGTCGGTCATGCTCATTCGGCAACCGCGTGTCCGCTTCCGGGGCCCGCGGAAAGCGAGAGCTGCGACACCGCGTCGATCGCCGCCGAGGCGGCTCTTTGCGTCGCGAGCTTCGCCCCTCTTGCCAGACGGGCCATCGCAGGCAACCGCCCGGGATGCCTGAGGAAGTACGAGGCCACCGCCTTTGGATTGAAGGTGCCGTCCTGGTTGCTCATCCGGAAGACCTCCTCGTCGAGGCTTCCGTCGGACGCCCTGTCGCTGAACGCCCGGAAGACCGACCACGGGATCCGGTGACGCTCGCATATCCGGGCGATCGCCGCGGTCTCCATGTCCAGAGCGACCACTCCGTCCGCCCGCAGTCCGGCGACCACGTCAAGGTCAGTTATTAGCGCATCGGTCGTCAGCATCTTTCCGACGGGCTTCACCGGGGTGATCTGTTGCGGCCTGAACTGCTCCGAGGTGGCACCGTCTACGACGACTTCAGGGAACACCAGGGTGCCGATGGGGGTGTCGTTCTCGACGGCGCCGGTGATGCCGACCACCACCACCCTGTTGACCTCGACCTGCTCGAGCAGGCGTTCGAGCCCGATGGTTGCGAGCTCGGTGCCCATTCCCGTGACGACCGCCACCACCTGAGCCTTGCCGAGAGTGCCCTGGTAGGCGTCGAGGTCTCCCATCTTGGCCTTCGCGAGAGAGAGTCTCTTCCTGAGTGGAGTGAGCTCCATCGGCATGGCGCAGACAAAGGCAACTCGCCCGGGCATCGGTCAGAGACGCTAACCCCAATTGCGCGCCTCTATAAGATCCGGGGGTCACATCGGGCGATGCCTGCGAGCGGGAGGCGACCGTGACTGCAGAGAGCTTGTTTCTCAATGCGCCGGTACATCGGAGCGCGTCGGCCGAAGAACGGATCTATTCCGAGGGGGAAGACGGGACGCACATGTACGGCGTCGTGTCGGGCGCCGTCGAGCTGCGCAAGGGCGAGGTCGTGGTCGCATCGCTCGGGCCCAACGACGTCTTCGGCGAACGCGCCCTCATCGATCATCTCCCGCGGAGCCTGACGGCGGTCGCGACCGCCGATACGGTCCTGGCCGAGATCGACCGCGGGCTGTTCTTGTTCCTCGTCCACGAAACACCCACATTCGCGCTTGCGATCATGGGAGCACTGGCGTCCCGGTTGCGCGATTACGACGAGCTGGTAGCCCGCTCGTCCGGCGATACGCCGGCCCGGGATTGACTTCTATGGACCGGATCGACGCTGACATTCTCATCCCGGGGCGCGGCGACCCGATCGCTGACGCCTCTGTTGTCGTGGAGGCCGGCACCATCACGTATGCAGGCCCCCGCGTGGGCGCACCGGCGATGCTCGCGGTGCACGTGCCCGTGGTGATGCCGGGACTCTGGGACTGCCACGGCCACTACTTCGGTATGACGACCTTGGACACGCAGGAGGTGATGCATACCCCGGTGCCCGTTGCAGCGGTGAGAGCCGCCAAGACCGTCGAGGCGGCGCTCGGCGCCGGATTCACGAGCGTCCGCGAGGCGGGAGGCCTCGGGGTCCACATGGCGAGGCTCGTCGACGAGGGCATCTTGGTGGGACCCAGTATCTACGCACCTGGTGCGATCTTGAGCCAGACCGGAGGACACGGGGACATCCACGCCTTCCCTGTCTCGTGGGTGATCGAGATGTGCGAGAGGGGCGGGTTCAGCTGGTTGTGCGACGGCGTGCCCGAGTGCTTGAAGGCCGTCCGCTCGCAGCTCCGGCTCGGTGCCAAGGTCATCAAGATCTGCGCGTCGGGTGGTGTGATGAGCGAGTTGGACCACCCCGTCCATCAACAATTCAGCGGCGAGGAGCTCAGGGCGATCGTAGAAGAGGCCGGCAGGGCGGAGAGGGTCGTGATGGCCCACTGCCATGGAAAGCCTGGGATCATGGCCGCTCTAGAAGCAGGGGTGCGCACGATCGAGCACGGAAGCTATCTCGACGAGGAAGCTGCGGCGGCGATGCGCGAGACGGGAGCGGTCTTCGTCCCGACGCGGCTGATCGTGGAACAAGGGCTTCTTGCGAAGGATCGGATGCCGGACTACGCCTACCAGAAGATGGTCGCCATCGCTGACAGCCACCTGAAGGCCATGACGATCGCCCACGAGGCAGGAGTGACGATCGCGCTCGGAACTGACATCTTCGCGACGGGTCCCGCGACCGGCTTGTACTGGGGTATGAACGGGCGCGAGCTCGTCCACCTGGTCGACGCCGGGCTCACGCCGATCGAGGCCATCGAGGCCGGGACTGCCAACGGTCCTCTAACGCTCGGACCGCAGGCCCCCAGGTCCGGCCAGCTGGCCGAAGGGTACGACGCCGACATCATCGCCGTCGCGACAAGTCCTCTCGAAGACGTGGCCGTCCTTGCGGATCCTTCGAACGTGACCCACGTCTGGAAAGCGGGCGCCCTCGTGAAGTCGCCGGTCGGCGCGGGGCAGAGCTGACCACCTGGTTGAGAGGGAGGACATTCCATGGAACGGCTCGAAGGACGGATCGCGGTGGTCACGGGTGGTGGGACCGGCATGGGCAGGGAGCTTGTCTGCCAGCTCGCCACCGAGGGTTGTGATGTCGCAACATGCGATGTCTTCGCCGACAGCGTGGAAGAGACGAGGTCACTCGCTCTCGCCAACGCTGCCCCCGCAACGAGGGTCACGACATTCGTGGCGGACGTGTCCATCGAGTCAGACGTGCTCGCATTCAGAGATGCGGTCGCCACCGATCTCGCCACGGACCACCTCAACCTGCTGTTCAACAACGCGGGCATAGGTGGAGGAGGAAGCTTCGTCACCGACGATCGTGGCGAGTGGGAGAAGACCTTCGCAGTCGACTGGGGAGGGGTCTACAACTGCACCCGGGCGTTCCTTCCGATGCTGCTCGCGGCTGACGAGGGTCATGTGGTGAACACGAGCAGCGTGAACGGCCTGCTGGCCTCGATAGGCCCGGCGATCCCGCACACGGCGTACAGCTCCGCCAAGTTCGCGGTGCGCGGGTTCACCGAGGCGCTGATGACCGACTTCCGGGTTAACGCGCCGCACCTGCATGCGTCGGTCGTCATGCCGGGCCATATCGGCACGTCGATCGTTATCAATTCGGGCCGGTTCCACGGACAGGAATACGAGTCCATGGATTCCGAACGCCTCTCGCGAGTACGCCGCCAGCTCTCCGCCGGTGGCTTTCCGCTCGACGGAGTGTCGGACGACGACCTGAGAAAGGGAATGCAGGTGATGGCGGAGCAGTTCCGTGACGCCGCTCCCACAACTGCCGCCGAGGCCGCCGCCGTGATCTTGGACGGCGTCCGCCATAACCGGTGGAGGATCCTTGTCGGCGACGATGCGCAAGTGCTCGACGCCGAGGTGCGCGCGGATCCCGAGGGTGCCTACGAGCCCGAGTTCTGGGAGATGCTGAAGGCCAAGGGATCCTTCGGCACCCTCGGTTAGCCGCTGTCGCCGGCCGCTGGCGGGGCCTCGAGCTGCTCCATGAACTCGAGGCGGATTCCCCCGGGCGCCTGTACGAACGCGATACGCCGCTTCCCGAACGCGCCCTCGACGATGGCCGGGCCCCAGACGACGGAATGGCCCATCAGCTCTTCGTCGAGGTTGTCGGTGAACAGGGCCGGATGCAGGAAGCCCTCGGCCGGCAGCTCGACCTGATCCTCGTATATCGCTCGGGTGAACAGGGTGATCATGACTGGACCCAGGTAGACGTCCGCCCGTTCGCCCTCACCCCACCGCATCCGGTCGCGAACGGTTGCACCCGCGCCCTCGTAGAACGCGCACGCGGCGTCGAGGTCGGCGACCTTGACCGCAAGGTTGGCCATGCCCGTAACCGCCAATGCTCCTCCTGTCTCGGTTCCTGTTTCCGCGCCTGTGTCCGCGGCTGTGTCCGCGGCCGTCTCAGGGGCCGTCTCCGTGAGCCGACAACAGTAGCGACGGGCGTTCCGGCGGGCATGCTGAGAGACTGACGTCCGCCAGTCAGAAGGAGGGTGAACGTGACCCAGACCGTCGGGCAGGGGCAGTCGAGTGGCCCGCACCGAGGCATCGGGGCGAACCTGTGGCCGTCTATCCCGGTGGCCGAGTGGAGCGACACCCGCGACACGCTGCAACTCTGGACGCAGATCGTCGGCAAGATCCGCATGGCCAACGAGCCGCTCATCAACCACTGGTGGCAGGTCCCGCTCTACGTGTCCGCCCGCGGTTTTACGTCCAGTCTCATCTCCCATCCGAGCGGACAGGGCTTCCAGATCGACTTCGACTTTCTTGCCAACCTGCTCGAGGTGAACACGTCCGAGGGCAAACGGCTGTCGTTCGCTCTCGAGCCGGGCCCGGTTTCGGAGTTCTTCGCCCGAACGATGACACTCTTAGACGAGGCCGGAGTCTCTACGAGGATCTGGCCCGTGCCGGTGGAGATGGAGACGGTCATCCCGTTCCCGGACGACGAAGTGCACGTCGCGTACCGGCCCGAGCAGGCCGAGAAGTTCTGGCTCGCGCTCGTGCAGATAGTGCGGGTCTTCAGAGAGTTCCGCAGCAGGTTCATCGGGAAGGCGAGCCCTGTTCACCTCTTCTGGGGAGCCCTCGACCTCGCTACCACCCGGTTCTCCGGTCGAACGGCACCGCCGCATCCGGGCGGAGCCCCGAACTGCGGGCCGCAGGTCATGATCGAGGCGTACTCCCACGAGGTGAGCAGCTGCGGCTATTGGCCCGGGGGCGATGGCGAGGGCATCTTCTACTCGTACGCATATCCGGAGCCCGCCGGCTTCCGGGACGCCACGGTCCGGCCTGAGAGTGCATCGTTCGACGAGCAGCTCGCCGAATTCGTCCTGCCGTATGAGGTGGTACGCACCGCGTCGGAACCGGATCTCGTCCTTTTAGATTTCCTTCAGAGCACCTACGAGGCGGCTGCGGAAACGGCAGCCTGGGACAGGGCCGCACTCGAGCGGCACCCCGACTGAGAGCGAGGACAAGTTGGCCGATACCTGCACGCATCTGGACACCATCCGCGAAGTGAAGCCCTCGAGCGACGGCTGCGAGGACTGCCTGCGTATCGGGGGACGTTGGGTGCACCTGCGCCTCTGCATGGCCTGTGGTCATGTCGGATGCTGCGACAGCTCCCCCAACCGCCACGCCACAGCGCACTTCCACGAGCACCCGGATCACCCGATCGTCCGGTCGTACGAGCCCGGTGAGGACTGGTGGTGGTGCTACGTGGACGAGATCACCTTCGATCTCGAAGGGTGGCCGCCTGCGCCGTCACACCCCTGACGCCCCCTCATTTCCTGCTTCATTCCGTGTCTCGTCACATGCTTCGTCACATGCTTCGTCACATCGATCCGCACCCGGAATTCCCGTGAGCGGATTCGGTCTCGTCGTGTTCGACTGCGACGGCGTGCTCGTCGACAGCGAGCGTCTGGCAGTGCGCACCGAGGCCGCCATACTCGACAACCTTGGCTGGCCACTCACCGAGTCTGAGATCATCGACCGATTCGTGGGCCGGTCCGCTCTCCACATGCACCAGGAGGTCGAGCGTCAGCTCGGCCGGAGCATCGACTGGGAGGCCGAGTTCGAGGTCCGGTACCGCCAGGTGTTCGAACGCGAGCTCGTTCCCGTCGAAGGCATTGTCGACGCCCTTGATCAGATCGCAACGCCTGTGTGTGTCGCCTCGAGCGGGAGCCACGAGAAGATCCGCTTCTCGCTCGAGCTGACCGGACTTCTGGGCAGATTCGCGGGTTCGATATTCAGCGTCGAAGACGTGGAGCGCGGAAAGCCCGACCCGGACATCTTCTTGTACGCCGCGCGGCGCATGGACGTGGATCCGAGGCGGTGTGCCGTGGTCGAAGACAGCGTAAGTGGAGTGTCCGCCGGCCTGGCGGCAGGGATGCGGGTCTTCGCGTTCGCCGGGGGAGTGACCCCGCCGTCGAAGCTGGCCATAGACGGGGCCGTCGTCTTCGACGACATGCAGGAGCTGCCCCGTCTGCTTCTCGCCGGCTAGGGCCGGTGTGAGTCGGCTAGGCCGGTGTTGGCGGGCTGGACCTGCTTGAGCTGGTGAGCGCTCGCTAGAGCCGGCGTCCCCCGAACCTGTCGTCCACTGATTGAAGGGTCAGGTTTGCGAAATTCGTGTTCGCACGGACGGATGACGAGCCGTCGTCGGCGTGGTACGTGGCCGTGACCGATTCACCGGACGGACACCACGCGTTTGCGGGTACTCCGGCGCAAGGGTTCGGCATCGTCGGCAAGTTCTTCGGTAGGGGCTCCATGATGATCTTGGACGGCTTCGGGTAGTGGGCTCCTGCCGGGCATGTCCCGAATCCCGTGTCGCACAGAACCTGGTCGAGCAGCGCTCCACCGGTGTTGTTCTTCTTGGTGATGGCACCGCATTCGGGCTGGATCTGTTCTAGGTCAGACGGAGCACTTCCCTCGGGATCGATGTTGCCGGCGAAGCAGTTCTGGGGCTGACCCGCGCTGAACACGATCTGCCCGAAATCGCTGTTGCTCGGGTTGCCGAAGTACCCGTCGTTAACGTAGGTGTTGTCGAGCAGGGCGTCGCCCTCAGGGTCGTAGATGCACCCGAGAGCGGAATTCTCGACTCCGCCGGTCCCTGCACAAGTCTGGCCGTCGACCGGCTTTCCGCTGTCGGGGTAGGGGACGAACAGAGTTCCCCAAGCCCCGTTGTCGACGAAGCGGTTGTCCATCACGGTCACGTTCCTGGCGCCAGAGACGGTCATGCCGGTGCCGTAGGGGCCTGCTGCCGCACTTCCCGCGGCGGGCGAGTCGGGATTGTTGTTGTTGTGCACGTAGTTGTGCATGAACACCCAGCAGGAACGTGTGTGGGTGATGGGGCTCGTCGCTCCATCAGGACAGTCTCCATTCTGCGGAGCGGGCGGGTCGCCGTCGATCTGGGTGTTGGTGTCGACGCCGTCTTCGTTGTTGTCGAACTGCGAGTTCTCGATGACCAACGCCCCGCCAGAGTTCGTTCCCGAGTAGCCGAGGGCGTTGTACTCCATCCAGGCATTGTTGATGGTCACATCGCATAGCTGCTGGCATGCGCCGACGTACATCCCGGAATCGTTGAAGTTGTCGGCGTACAGCTGGTTCCAGGATCCCGGGCCGGCCGAGTTCGAAGAAAAGATCCCGTATGCGGCTGCGGTCGATTCGCCGCCGTAGTAAGTGGTCGTCGCCGTCAGGTAGCTCCCGGTGTAGCCGTGCAACCCGATCTGACCGGTGCCATCCCCACCGTTCCACCAGATCTCGTTGCCGGCGTCACCCGAGCCCGAAAGGAAGTTGCACGCCGTCAGGTTCTCGATAGACACGTCGTCAGCCTTGAAGACGACGATCCCGTTGCGGCCGTAGGACTTCGCGCTCGTCTGGCCGTACTGGCCGCCGGTGCCGGTTGCAGGGATCCCGAAATTCTGCCAGGCGGAGTCAGGGTCACACGCTTCGGGGGCGCCGGCCTTGTCGCCATCGACGATCACGGTATTGCGGTCCATGCCGCGAAGGTGGATGTCCGACGTCGTTACGAGGACTCCCGCAACTCCGCCTTCGGTCATCTCGGTCGAGGTAGGAGCGGACGACTCGTCAGCAGTCTCGTGGTAGTCACCAGGGCCGATCAGGATCCAGTCCCCCGGATGCGCCGCGTCGACCGCCGCCTGGATCGTGTCGTACTCACCCTTCTTTCCCTGATAGCTGCCCACCAGCAGCACCTTCACGGAGCTGGTGCTCTGCTTGACCGTCTGCTTGGTGGCCGAAGAGCTGCCGGAGCACGCGGCAGCACAAACTGCGACCAGAGCCAGAAGCGCGGAGATCCGGGCGACCGACCAAAGATCGAGCCTCGGTCTGCTCTGGCGCATGGCGGACTCCTCCAGTGCCTACGGTCGAATTCGCTGACGCACGAACCTAGCTCTGCGGGCCAATTCGAGGTGGGAGCCTGCTCGGCAGCTGCACGAAAGTCTGCAAGAAGGTCGGCACGAAGGTCGGCACGAAGGTCGACTATCCGGAGCCACCCGCGACCTCGTAAGACCAGAGCTCCGAGGACACAGATACCGGGGCGCCGTCAGGCGCAGGCCTACTGGCTCCGGCGTGACCGTGAGCAAAGGCAGGCGAGGACACCCACGAGTTGAATGCGTCCTCGTCGCGCCATCTGGTCACGACCAGCCACTGGTTGCGACCATCCGTCGGCCGCATAAGCTCGAACCCGCAGAATCCGTCTTGCCCGTCCACCGCGCCTGCCCGGGCTGCGAACCGTCGGGCGAGCTCGTCTCCGGAGTTCTCAGGCACGGTGATGGCATTTATCTTTATGACAGTCATGGACGCCATCTGATCAGATCCGACGTTCCCCGGCACGTCGGCCGCCGGTGTGCGCAGGCGGGGCGATCCGTGCCTACTGCTTCACGACGGGGCGGACATGACTCGTGCGAGCACCTCCCAGTGGAATCCCGACTGCGCGTCCTGGTCGACGTCGGAGAGCTCGAGCGTTTCGAAACCCGCTTCGTCGAGCATTCTGGTCAGACCTGTGTCGTCGACGTAGAAATGAGGGTGATCCTTGTCGCCGCTGCTTTGCTCGTCCACGAAGGTGTCGGGGCGTATCTCGCGCCCGACTCCGAAGGACCGATGGCGCTTCGAAAGCATCGTGAATTGAAAGGTCGAGCTTTCCCTTAGAACCCGTCGGCATTCACGGAGCGCTTGCGCGACGAGATCGCCGTCGCCGTGGTAAATGACGTTCCAGGCGAGAACGTGGTCCATGCTCGCGCCCTCGAACGGCAGATCGGTGAAAGTCGCCGCGCCGCACTTCGATCTTTAGAGCCTCGGCCCGGGCAGAATGGGCGACCTCTTCGAGCCCGGCGGCGCTCGCATCCGTGGCGAACACCTCGAAACCGAGACGCGCGTACGCGAGGGCGTGTCGGCCTATACCGGTGCCGACGTCGAGAACCCGCTTCGCACCGAGCTGCCCGAGCGTCGCTGCAAAGTTCGTCACCGTAGGGTCCGGTTCGCTCCAGCGGGCTCGCTCCCTGGCCTCGCGCCACCACAGATCCCAGTACTCATGAGCCGTGTCCAGCCTGTCGTCGCTCATCGGCTCACACTAGATTCCTCCCGTGTTCGCGGTGTCCAACGAACGGTTCGACGAGCTCGTGGCGGAGGCGCTGCGATCTATTCCTTCTGAGCTCGCGAAGGAGATCGAGAACGTCGCGATCATCGTCGAGGACGAGGCGGTAGGGCGCAACTTGTTCGGTTTGTTTGAAGGCATCCCGCTCACGAAGCGAGGACCCCTCAGCTACGCCGGTGTGCTTCCCGATCGCATCACGCTGTACCAAGGTGCCATCTGCAGGTACTGCAACAGCGAGGACGATGTGCGCCGGCAGGTCCGCAAGACCGTCATCCACGAGCTTGCCCATCACTTCGGGATCAGCGACGAACGTCTGAGCGAACTCGGTTGGGCGTAGAGCAACTTCGTCCGGCTACCAGACGAAGGGAATGAGCCGGCTCGTTCGGAGGCTGTAGTCGCGGTACCCGGGAAGGTCCCGGAGCAACAGCTCCTCTTCGGCCTCGATGCGCCGCACGTAGACGGCGAACAAGAATCCGACCGTCGCTACCACGGGCGCGCTCAGGGACTCGAGGGCGAAGCCGGTCCAGGTGAGCAGCGACCCCAGATATCCGGGGTGGCGGACGAGCCTGTAGGGACCGTCGTCGACTAGTTGCTGATCGTCAGCCGTCCGCAGCGTCCGCGAGTAAGACGTCCGGAGAGTCTGCATCGACCAGATCCGGAGGCCAAGACCTGCAACCTGAAGCGACAGCCCGATCGGCCCCGCCACGCGGGGGAGCTTCGGCACGCGCAACCTCCTGAGCGCGGGTGCGATGGCAGCGACCGCCAGATATGCGGCGCCGATGAGCCTGGTCGTGCCCTTGTCCTCTCGCGAGGTCTCCAGGCTCGACGCTGTTCCTCGCTCACGTACCAGAGCCTCTATCAGCAGGAAGCCGGCGATGCCCGCATAACCGACGAAGAACCACCCGCTGTCGTCTCGTCTCGGGCGTGCTCGTGACAAACCGGACGCCTACTCGGGTACGTGGCTGACGGCCTCCACGTTGTTGCCGTCGGGGTCTCGCACGAATGCGCCGTAGTAGTTCGGGTGATACTCGGGCCATAGGCGCGGAGCGTGCAGCACTTCGGCGCCGACGTCCACAGCGGCATCGAAGAACGCTCGCACGGTGGCTCTGTCCGGGGCCGTGAACGCGATGTGGGATTCGCGAAAGCCCTCGCCTATCGCACGCGGGGCGATCCAGAACTCGGGCTTGGACGCTACGCCGTAGCCGATGACATCCCCGAAGTCCATTTCCCGCCCGCCGCCGAGCGTCGCCAAGACGGCGTCGTAGAACTTGGCGCTCGTGGCTACATCTGCACACTGGATCGAAAGGTGGTCGATCATGACCTCACCCCACAGTCGGTACGGTTCCTCGTCGTGCAGTCTGTACGAAGCCGGGCAGCCCGGTAAACACGACCGCCAAGGCCGGCACCAGGCCGGTCCGATGACCCATGACGCATAGGGAGGTACCGAGATGACGAGCGCCGAGCTGATCGCCGATACGTTCGGGCGGATCCACGAGGCGGTACACGAGGCAGTAGAGGGGCTCACGGCCGACGAACTCGCGTTCCGGCTGGACGACGAGGCCAACTCGATCGCCTGGCTCGTGTGGCACCTCACCCGGATCCAGGACGACCATGTCGCCGGGGTCTCAGGCGCCGACCAGGTATGGACGTCATCGGGTTGGTCTTCCAGGTTCGGTCTGCCGTTCGAAGTCGGGGACACGGGGTACGGGCACCAGGCCGAGGAGGTTGGAGCGGTCCGTGCTGATGCCAATCTGCTTCTCGGATACCACGACGCGGTCTTCGAGACGACGCTCGACTTCGTCCGGCAGGCGACCGACAGGGACCTCGAACGCGTCGTGGACGAGCGCTTCGACCCTCCGGTCACCCTCGGTGTCCGCCTCGTGAGCGTCATCGCCGACGACCTTCAGCACGCAGGGCAGGCCGCTTATGTCCGCGGAGTCATAGAGCGCTCATAGAGCCGTCAAAGAGAGAAGGCGACGCTTTCATGCAGTGGCGGCGGGATGACGGTTACTTCGTGACTGACGACTCCGACCTGGTGGACGTGCAACGTGTGCATGCGTGGCTGTCCGACGAGAGCTACTGGGCAGCCGGAAGGCCGCTCGAAGTCGTCAGGCGATCGCTTGAGGGATCGATCACGCTCGGCTGCTACGCGCCCGACCGCAGCCAGGTCGGGGTGTGTCGGTGGGTGACTGACAGAGCGACATTCGGATGGCTCTGCGACGTGTTCGTGGACACAGGGCACCGCGGCAAGGGGCTCGGAGTGTTCCTGGTCGGATCGGCGATGGCTCATCCCGCAGTGGAAGGTCTCAGGCTCCTGCTGCTCGGGACCCGCGATGCCCACGATCTCTACAGCCGGTTCGGTTTCGTTGCGTTCGGTGACAGGTGGATGGAGAAGAGAAATAGTCAGTAGATATGACTGTCTCAATAACGGACTATAATCTCTCTAGGTGAGGGGAAAGGAGCTGGGCGCCGAACAACCATCGAGGACGAGTCAGAGCGTTGCAGTCACGAGAGCCGGACTACGGCGTCCGGCGAGCGATGACGGTGACACAGACGCCCAAGGTCGCCTCTGCTCCGGCATGGCGACTCCCGCTCTGGAGTGGTTGCGGCCTTCGCTCGCTGCGCGAACGAGATTTTTCGACGGTCAGGTGATCGCGGCGATCGCTGCGGGGACGGAGCAGATCGTCATCGTCGGCGCCGGCTACGACGACCGCGCCCTGCGGTTCAGGACGAAGGGCGTCACCTTCTACGAGGTCGACCATCCATCGACCCAGCGCGACAAGTTGCGCCGCTTGCGGGCGATGCAGGCCGCAACCGAGGACCTCGTGCTCGTCTCCGCCGATTTCCGCTGCGACGACGTGCCGTCCGTATTGGCGAAGGGCGGCCATAAAGCGGAGTCGCCGTCACTTTTCGTGTGTGAGGGCGTAATCGTCTATCTGGATCGGAAGACTGTGGCGACTCTGCTCGCGGCATTGCGGACCTGCGCCGACAAGGAGAGCGTTCTCGCGGCCAGCCTGGCCACACACAGACCCGATATCGCGTCGGACAAGGTGATCGCCCTAGCGAACGCCCGGAGACGAACGGGTGAAACCGAGCCGTGGCGCACGATCCTGCCTGCAGACGCCCACCTCGAGCTGTTCGCGCAGACGGGATGGCAGGTGACGAGCGCCGTCGACAGCGGCGGAATTTGAAGAAGGGGTAGTGAAGGGCCGATCGCTACTCGTGACGGCCGGTCCGGGAAGTGCCCGCGATCAAGCGATCGAGGACACTGCGCCCTGAGCAATCACCGGGGTGGTCGGGCTCGGAACCCCTCCTCGGGGCTCTGCGGTGAGCATCAGCGCAGTCATGCCCGACTCCACCCGGAACAGTGAAATGCCCGGGCTCGGGCCTAGTACCCCCAGGGACACCGGCTTTCCTTGCGACAGAGCCCAGAGCTGGTAGGTCCGGGTCGTAGCGAGCCCATGGAGCGAAGTCGGAACCAGGAACGCGTTCCCGTCGCGGGTGAGAACGGCTCGAGCCAGATCGACGCCCGCCGCCGTCCGGAGCTGGACCACCTGATGGCCTGCGGACGAGAGCGCGTTGGCCACCGCGCTCGGTAGCACGTTTCCTATCGCCTGATTCTGGAGGTGGTTCACATCCCCCTGCAGGTTCGCCACTGCGACTGCGAGGACTACTACCGCGGCTGCAGCCCCTGCCGCCGCCATCGCCCATCCCTGGACCCACCACCGGCGCCGCTTCACGACGCGGCGGAGCGATCGGGGCATGGGCTCGGGCCCCGAATGCTCGATCGTGGCCACGATCTCGTCCCACAGACCGGGGGGAGGTTGGCTCGAGGGGTCGACGAGCATGGATGTGGTCGTCTCGAACTCGACCATCTCGGTCCTGCAGTGAGAGCACCGCTTCAGGTGCCGTTCGAGTTGCTCGGCCTCGTCGGTGGGCAGAGCGTTCAAAGCTGAAGCGGCGAGCAGCGACCGGAGTTCGTCGTGAGAAAGGGTCATACGTCGGCTCCCAATATGCCTCCTGACGCCAGACTTCGGTGCATCCGGCGCAGGGCGCTCTTGATCCGGCTCTTCACGGTTCCTTCTGGTTCGCCGAGTAGGACCGCCGTCTCCCTGTAGGTGTACCCCCCGAAATAGGCGAGCTCGATCGCTCGACGTTCGTCGGAGGGGAGCCCGTCGACCGCCTCGCGCAGCGAGTCCGCCAGAGTGAGACGTATCACCTCTTGCTCGAGGTCGTAGTAGGGCGTTGCTCCGCTCCTTGCTTCGTTCTCCTCGCGACGTTCACGCCGACGATTGGCGCGCAGCCGGTCGATCGCTCTGCTGTGCGAGAAGTTGAGCAGGAATGCGCGCAGCGCCCCGCGCTCTGGGTCGTATGCCTCAGGGTGATACCAGAGCTGGACGAACGCGTCGTGAGTTATCTCGCCGCGCCGCACCATCGTCGCGCAGAACCTGATTGGCGACGGCAAACACAGAGCCTGAATGGCGTCGGAACACTTCGGCGAGAGCCTCTTCGCTCCAGCGGCCTATGGCGAGCACGAGAACGGTGTCGCTCACGTCGGACAGGTTGTCGGGCATTGTCGTACGTCTATCGACCTGACTGAGCTCGCAGCTCCTTCGGCGTCGTCGATGCACACGCTAATCGCACTCCGGATGAACTTTTCGGGGAATCTCCGGATCCGCAATCCGATCGGCGCATCAGCGCCGTAGTACCCCTAGAACCCGTAGTACCCGTAGTACCCGTAGTACCCGTGGGCGGAGCGGAGTTCGCCAACCCGAGAGGAGACGAGATGCAAGGTTTCGATCGGCGCAGGTTCCTTAAGGGCTCGTCGGTTGCAGTGGGTCTGGTGGGCGCGATGACCGTCGTGCCAGGAGCGCTCCCTGCGCTGGCTAAGTCCACCCAGGGCGCGCCGGCGGGCTCAGCTAGCCACCGAGAAGAGACGTACGGGCAGTCCGTCGACACCGACGACACCGTTGTCGCGCACGTGCGCGACGCGAAGGAAGGTCAGATCGACCTGTTCATCGGAACCAAGCACTTCACAGTGCAGGACCGCGCCTTGACCAATCGCATCATGAGCGCCGCCCGCTGACGCGGGTCGGCAAAACGCAGATCGTCCCAACGACCACAACGAGGTACTCCCATGTCGTCCCATCGCGAAGCGCCCGAGATATCCAAGGACCCGGTTGCTGACAGCACCGATCTGTACGCATTCGTCAGCACAGACCAGCCGGACACAGTCACGTTGATCGCGAATTACATCCCTCTGCAGGCACCCGACGGCGGTCCGAACTTCTACGAGTTCGGCGACGACGTCCTTTACGAGATCCACATCGACAACGACGGCGACGCGCATGCCGACATCACGTACCAGTTCCAATTCGACAGCGTCCTCAACAACCCGAACACCTTCCTTTACAACACGGGGCCGATCGAGTCCCTCGATTCCCCGAACTGGAACAAGCGCCAATTCTTCTCAGTTACAGTGGTCGAACAGGGAACGCCCCGGCAGTTGGCGAGCGGGCTCCCATGCCCTCCTTGCAGGATCGGACCCCTGTCGACGCACAACTATGTGGATCTGGCGGACGCTGCGGTCAACGCGTTACCTGGAGGCATCAAGGTCTTCGCCGGTCAGCGCGCGGAAGGTTTCTACGTGGACCTGGGGGCGATCTTCGACCTCGGAGATCTCCGGCCGTTCGAGCAGTTGCACAACACGTTCGGCCTCAACCTTCCGGGTCTTTCGAAGCCGGCTCCGGGCGTAAACGCCACGAAGAGCGTGAACGTCCACTCGATCGCGATCCAGGTTCCTTCGTCTGCGCTCACCGCCAACGGGAAGAACCCGACTGACCCGACCAATCCTTTTTCGACGATCGGAGTGTGGACCACCGCCAGTCGCCAACAGGCCAGGGTGCGCGACGCCGGCGATTCGAGGCAGGTCTGGGCTGGCCCCTTCGTGCAGGTGTCGCGCCTCGGCAACCCGCTCGTGAACGAGGTGGTCATCCCACTCGGGCAAAAGGACTACTGGAACATGCAGAGGCCAGACGGCGACAGCCAGTTCGCCACGTACATCGAGAACCCGGAACTCGCAGGGCTGCTCAATCTTCTGTACCCCGGTGTCTTTCCCAATCTGGCCGGGTACGTCATGTCGGGACAGCCCCGAGCTGACCTTGCCGCCATCTTGTTGACGGGAATCCCTCCCGGCATCGTCCCGGGATTCCAGAACTACACGGGGCCGACCCAGGCCGACATGTTGCGGCTGAACATGGCCATCCCTGCCACGTCCAATCCCAGCAACCTCGGTTTGATCGGAGGGGACCCGGCGGGCTACCCGAACGGAAGGCGTGTGTTCGACGATGTCGTGACGATCGAGGTGCGAGCCATCGCCGGTGTCACGCTGCCACTGGTGGACACGAGCTACACGCCGGATGCGGCCGCAGGAATTGTGACAGACGGGCTCACCTCGAGCGCAACTGATACGACAGCCGAAGGGACCGAGCACTACCTTTCCTCATTCCCGTTCCTCGGAGTTCCACACAGCGGGTTCGAGAACCCTGCTGCATGAGCGAGATCACAGAGCCCCCCGTGGCAGGCCTTGAATCTCATGTGTCTCATGCGTCTCATGCGTCTCATGCGTCTCATGCGTCTCATGCGTCTCATGCGTCTCATGCGTCTCACGTGTCTCACGTGTGTGAAACCGCAATCCTCGACATCGGCGGCGACACGGGAGCTCTGATCATCTACGCGGACGAAAAGATGGTCGGAGAGGAGATCGAGATATGCCGGCCGGGGAATCTTCGCTCCAGGGTCCACAACGTCGTCCGGGCGCGGCGTGCGCCTTCGGGGCTCGTATATGCAGCGGTGTTCCCAGCGCTGTCCGACGGCTCCTATGAGGTGTTGGACGCAGACGGATCGGCATGTCGCATGGCGAACGTGTCCGGCGGCCGGGTGACGGAGGTCGACTGCTGTTCGGTTCTCGTGGCGCCCTGAGCTTTAGTTTGTATACGCGCCTGTATCAAAATCGTCAAACTGGCTTGCAAAGGTCGGCATTCGCCGCGGACGCCGGCTTAGGCACCGGTCGAGGTGGGGGCCTTCGGCACCCTCGGAACCTCGGCATTTAAAATCGGCGTTTGTGATACAGGCGTGTATACAAGTATGCGCCCGTTCCTTAACTCGAGAACTCGAGCGGCGAGTCATTCCAGAACAAGAAGGTCGAGACCCAAAGGCATCGGCTCTTCACCTGACTCGATGGCTCGATCGATTGCTGCAAGCCCGTCGGCGAATTCGTCGTCGGAGAGAGGTGCGAGCGCGGAGTCGGTACGACGCATGAGGATCGCCCAGTCACGCACCGCCTCCAAGGATGAAGGGGCCGGTTCGTGGACACGGATGAGGTCGATCACCTCGAACCCCGCAAGAGCAAAGTCTGCGGCAACCTGCTCGAGGCGGGGAAACGTGTTCGCGTGCCGGCTCGCCGCCTCGAAGAACCGGAAGATCAAGATCTCCTCGTGACGGAAAGGAAAGGAGTTGCGGATCAATACGGGTGCTCCGGACGAGAGCACATGCCGCAGTTCGGTTGCACACGCCGGCCGGTCGTCCAGGTGGTGCACCACGGTGGATAGCCATGCCATCGAGCACGATCCGGCAGCGAGCGGGATCGACTCCGCCCTACCCGCCACCATCCGGGCACAAGGCCCGAGATCCCCAGCTACCGCCATCCGTCGCATGCCTGCGGAAGGTTCGACGCCGATCACCGGGTTCGGGAACCATTCGGTGAACGCGTTCATCCAGATCCCTGTGCCTGCTCCGACATCGAGAATCGGCCCTGACCCGGAAGGTCCGAACCTCGCAATCGCGTCTCTCCACCCCGAAAGCGCATCCGGGGATAACTGTCTGCCTGCGTGGTAGCGCTCCGCTTCGAAGTCGTAGTCGACCCGGGCCATCGATCTCCCCGCTGTCCTCAGTCCTGACCTGACTCAGAAATCTTCGCTCATTCCCACAGATGCCAGAATTCGGGCATGGACCGTGACGCGTTCGTCGTCGTGGCGGGTTTGCCTGGTAGCGGCAAGACGACTCTGGCGCGAGCACTGGCAGTCGAACTCGACCTTCCACTCATCTCGAAGGACACGATCAAAGAGGCGCTTTTCGACGCTCTCGGGACCGGAGACCTCGAGTGGTCGCAGACTCTGGGGAGAGCAGCCCACCTCGTGATGTATGGAATTGCAAGAGAAGGCCGATCCGCGGTTTTGGAATCGCATTTCTGGCCCGGGGTGGCGGAGCCCGATCTCCGTCGCCTCGGACGTCCGCTCCTGCAGGTCTACTGCCGCTGTCCGACCGAGACAGCAGCCGCGCGGTACAGAAGGCGGGCGTCGTCACCCGGTCGCCATCCAGGTCATCTACCTGAGCATCAGGCCGAAGAGGTCACCAAGAGTTGGCGCGAATCGGGAGCCAGGCCGCTCGCGCTGGACGCGCCTTTGGTCGAGGTGTTGACCACTGAGCCTGTCGACATCGAGGACGTGGCTTCCAGGGTCCGTAGCCTCTGGCCTTCATGACGGAAACGGGCGCGACATCACCACCGCGCCTCGTTCTCGCTTCGGCATCGCAGGCGCGTCTGCGGGTGCTGCGTCAAAGCGGGATCGAACCCGAGGTCGTTGTGAGCGGCGTGGACGAGGACGAGGGCATCGAGGGCCTCGACACCCCCGGAGCCGTGGCCGCGCTTGCCGAGCGAAAGGCTTTAGTCGTCGCGCCAAGGCGCCGGAGCTCTTTGGTACTCGGTTGCGACTCGATGCTCGACCTCGACGGTGAAGCGATCGGAAAGCCAGCCTCGGCTGAGGAGGCGAGCCGGATCTGGGCACGCCTGTCGGGGCGACGGGCGACGTTGTACACGGGACATTGCCTGGTTTACGGGTCTCGTGGACCGCTCACCGAGGTCGCAGAGACGTTGGTCCGATTCGGCACTCCGACACCCGAGGAGCTTGCTGCCTACGTGAACAGCGGTGAGCCTCAGGAGTTGGCCGGCGCCTTCAGTATCGACGGGCTCGGGGCACCGTTCGTGGACGGCATCGACGGCGATTCGAGCAACGTTCTTGGCCTTTCGCTGCCACTGCTACGAGCGATGCTCGCAACTTTCGGGATCCGGATGATCGACCTGTGGAGAGGGTCGGCGCACTCGCTACGCTGATCCCGATGGCAGCCTGTGGATCGTGCGGCGCAGGCAATCCCGACGGGTACAGGTTCTGCGGTCAGTGCGGTTCGAGCCTCGCCATGTCGGAGTGCCGATCATGCGGCGGACAGAGCCCTGCGGGTCAGGCGTTCTGCGGCCAGTGCGGGCTCCGTCTCGACGAACCCCCTGGCGAAGCTAGAAGCGATTCCGAGACCGCCGACGGTTCCTCAGAGGAGCTGGTTGACAACCCTGATGGCGGGCCCGTCGAGCTCGAGGAGCGCAAGCTCGCCACAGTCCTGTTCGCCGACGTGGTCGGGTTCACTTCACTGGCCGACCGGACCGATCACGAGGTCGTCGCGCGGATGGTGGACGCGGCGTTCAGGCGTCTGAGCGAGGTCGTGACCGAGCACGGGGGAATCGTCGACAAGTACATGGGTGACTCGGTCATGGCGGTCTTCGGGGTGCCTGTGGCCCACGACGACGACGCAGAGCGGGCGGTTGCGGCGGGACTCGCGATGAGGGAGCTCGGTGGCGATCTCGCGTTCTCCATCGGGATCAACTCCGGTGAGGTGATGGCCGCCACTGTCGGACGGGCCGGGGACTTCACCGTCATCGGCGACACCGTCAACGTCGCCGCCCGTCTCGAGAAGATCGCATCTGCGGGCGAGGTACTGTGCGGCAGGCTCACCGTCGAGCTGGCCGGCAGGGGAGCAGTGTTCCGCGAACGGCGCCCGGTGCTCCTGAAGGGCAAACGCGAGCCGGTGGAAGTGTGGGAAGCGGTCGACATCCGTCAGATGGACGGGCTCCGAGGAGAGACGGACGTCCGGTCGGCAGGACCACCTCTCATCGGTCGCTCCGACGAGCTCGCCTTCTTGGAGTCGCAGTGGCGCCGCGTCTGCCGCGATCGGCGCGCTCAGGTCGTCATCATCTGCGGTGACGCCGGTTACGGCAAGACCCGGCTTCTTGGAGAGTTGGCGCGCTCGGCGGAACGCGACGGCACGGTCGTGAGGGCTGCTTACCCCGCGTACGGCGCGATGGGCGGTCCGCGGGTCGCTGCCGAGATCATCCGGCAACTCGGGCCCCTGGACGATCCGGAGGTCAACGCCAGGTTGCGATCCGCGGCCGGGGAGATAGACCCCTCTCTGCAATCCGTCGATCCCGCGGGGATCCGTCAGGAGCAACTCTGGGCCTTTCGCCGCCTCCTCCACGACAAATCGCTGGACCGTCCTTTGCTTGTTGTAATCGACGATATGCACCGTGGCGGCGATCAGACTTTGTCGTTGTTGAGCGAGCTCTCGGGACGAGTCGACGACGTGCCTCTGCTCACGGTGCTGGCGGGACGGACAGAGCCCGGCGAATGGCTCTCGAGGTTTCCTACTGCCACGAGGGTTCCTCTCGGGCCGCTCAGCCGAGCCGATTCAGCTGTCCTGGCGGCGGCTTTCGTAGGAGAGCGAGCCATAACGTCGGAGGCCACCGACTTCTTGGTGGACCGAGCGAACGGGAACCCGCTTTACCTGCGCGAGCTCGTCGTCATGGCCCGAGAGAGAGGCGTGCTGGTCGACGACGGTGATCTCTACAGGCTGCGCGACAACGTGGATCGCGGCGACGTCGGCGACGGTCAGGAGGTAGAGGGCCGTGACATCCACGCTGGTGGCGGTGCTCCGGCCGATCACGCCGACAACCGTTCCCTCCCCACGACGGTTCCCGCGACGCTGCAGGCCTTGTTGGCATCTAGGCTCGATGCGCTCGAGCCTTCGAGGAAGCTCGTCGTCCAGCACGTGGCTGTCATGGGCGAAGCAGCCACTGCGGAGCAGATAATCATGCTCGGATCGCCGGAGGCCGCGAGCGCGTTGCGATCGTTGGCCGATGCCGGCCTGCTCAGGCAGAGCCCGGACGGCCGTTATGACACGGTCGATCCCTTGCTTCGCGAGGTCGCATACGAGACGCTCCCTCGCAACGTGAGAGGCGAGCTCCACCGTCGAGCGGCGAACACCACTGCGGGCGCCGAGGAGCGAGCTCGCCACCTCGATCGCGCGGCCAACTATCTCGCCGACGACCCGATTGTCGTCATGGAGGCCGCCGAGGCGCTCGCCGATGCCGGCGAGGCGCTCATCGAGGCTTCGAGACATCTCGATGCCGTCAGGCTCCTCGAGCGTGCGGTCGCCCGCGGGTGTACCCGCAACTCGGCTCTTCTCGGGCTCGCCCGGATGCAGGCCCTGTGCGGCAGGACCGAGGACGCCCTCGAGACGCTCGCCATGATCGAGGACGACCCGGTCGATCCGTCCGTCGGCGTCGAGCGAGACCACACGATGGCCGGCACCAAGATGTTCACCGAGCCGGATCAGGCGCTCCCCCGACTGAAAGAGGCGGCCGAGCGTTGGAGCGCGATCGGCAATAACGTCAAGAAAGCCTGGGCCCTGGCAAACGCAGGGGTGGCGTGCTTCTACATGAGCAGGATGGAAGAGGCCGCGTCGCATCTCGAGCGCGCGCTCGAATTGTTCGAGGCGGCTGGTGACAAGAGCGGGGCCGTTGCGACCGCTTCTTTCCTTTGCCTTGTCAAGCCCGCGGACCGGCGCGTGCCGGGCTGGTTGGCCGATGCCCTCGGTTTCGCCGAGGAGGTGGGTGACCGTTCGAGGGAGATGACGGTCCTCACCACACTCGCGTGGCACCTTTTTTTCCGCGCCTTCTGCGGGGACCCCGATCAGGTGTTAGAGGCGTCGACATCTGCAAGACGGATGGCCGAGCTCGCAGAGCAGCTCGGTGCCAACGACATGGCGATCCACGGGTGGAGCCTGCTCGCGATCATGGAGAGGATGAGCGGCCGCCTCGAAGAGGCTTCGATCTCGGTTGCAGCTCTCGAACGAGTGATGAGGGGCCTGAGACCGAACGACCGCTGGCTTGCATGGGCGGCTACCTTCTCGGTGACAGTCGCTCGAGGAGAGTGGGGAGTGACGCCCCCCTTCCCACCCGAGTCTTCTCCTGATCCCGTGTCGGCAATGGCGGCGCTGATCGTGGAGGCAGAGCTCACGATGGCCGGCCGCGTCGGTGAGGCGGTGTCGCGCTTCGAGGGATCCGCTCGGCCGGACCTCGGCCCGATCGGGGACCTCGGCGGGGTCTTCTATGCGATAGCGCTCCTCATCGCGGGGCGGGGAAAAGAACCGCGCGTTTGGGTGGAGCGGTCCGCCCGTGCGGCGCGTGCACTCGACGCCGAGCCCACATCGCGTGCTCGCGGCAGCTCTCATGGCGGAGATCACCGGCGAGACCGCCCACCTGCCCGCGGCTCCCTCAGAGGCCCGCAGCGTGGGCGACGTGCTCGTACTCAGAGCACACGCTGCCCTGGGAGACGCCGACGCCGCGGCGTCGCTTCGTGCGGCCGTCGCCCGCCTCGCAATGCCAGGGTTGGCCGCAGGCATCTGACGGCAGGCATCCCCGGTACTTATGAACCCGAAGGTCATCGCCGTAACCACAACCGCCCGGCCGAGGCCCGACGTTGGAATCTGACGTTTATCAATTCTCCCAACTAGTCGTGGTTTCCCCCCCGGTCATGACCGCCTCCGTTTGGCTCATCGTCCGATCAAGCCGGCGCCAACAGAATCCCCAAGGTCGTTGTCTACGGCACGTAAATCCACGTTAAGCGCGCATCGTTAGCATTGGGTATTTATTCGAGTTCCGCGCGTCCAGCACGGGTTCTTCCGTGGGAATTAAGGAATTCTGAGGGAATTGCGTGGAGCCGATGCCTCAGCGAGTTGACATCGGATTGACGTAATTCGAAGAAAACGAATGCAGTCGTCGGGTCGTTAAACGACGCAATGATGACCGCCACGACATGTTGTCGGCGGCCCCATTCCGTCAGTCGGCAGCTTCGACCTCGATGTCGGCGAACGCCTCGTTCGACGACGACTCGGAAGCCAGATCCGTTGCGTCGACATCGTCGAGCTCGGAAGGTTCATCTGCCAACACCCCGTCGCCAGAGGAACCCGCATCGTCCGGCGCTGCCGAACGCGCGGGGCGGCCCTGCGCAGGTCGATCCGAGGAACGTCCCGGACCCGATCCCCTGCTCCTACGACCTCCGCCCTTGTCCGCCGCCATCGTCCGCACAGCGTACGGAAGCAGCGCGACTTCGCGAGCGTTCTTGATCGCCACGGCCACCTCGTGCTGATGCTGAACGCACGTCCCCGTGTTGGCCCTCGACTTGATCTTGCCGCGGTCGCTCATGAACCTCCGCAAGAAGGCGGAGTTCTTGTAATCCACGTACTCGATGCGCTCGGTGCACACCAGGCACACCTTGGGCCTTCCGCGCCTCAACCTTCCACGCACGTCGGCGGGCTTGGTCCTCGAGCGCTTGTTCCTAGGATTTGCCACGGCTCACTTTCCTGGCTGTCGTTTCGGAGTCCCGGGACATGATCCCCGGTGACAGTATGGCGTGCGTCTCAGCCCACGATCGGCGGGCAGGACAGCCTACCCGGCAACGCCGGGGCCGCTGTCAAGAGGAGGTTAGCCATTGCCCAACGTCATACTCGTCACTGGGGCGTCCGCCGGGATAGGCAAGGCCTGTGCTGACCGCCTCCACAACAGCGGTTGGACCGTGTTCGGGGCGAGCCGGCGCGCAACGTCGTCGGGAGGCTGGACCCCGCTCGCCATCGACGTCGACGACGACCTGGCGGTCGCCGACGGTGTGAACCGGGTCCTCCGGGATCAAGGTCGCATCGACGCCGTGGTCGCCTGCGCTGGTTGGGGCCTCGCCGGACCGGTGGAGGACACGCCGATCGCCGCTGCAAAGGAGCAATTCGAGACGAATTTCTGGGGCGCCGTCCGCCTCGTCCAGACATCGCTTCCGGCCATGAGACAACAAGGCGACGGCAGGATCGTGCTCGTGAGCTCACTTGGCGGGCTGATCGGGCTGCCCTTCCAGGCATTTTACAGCGCCAGCAAGTTCGCGATGGAGGGCTATGGAGAGGCTCTCGCCTATGAGATAGCACCGTTCGGGATCCAGGTGACTCTGGTGGAGCCGGGGAACATAGCGACCGACTTCACCTCGAGTCGTCGCCAGGTCGAAGCAATCGCGGTACCGGGCGCAGAAGGTCTACCGGGGGCACCGGCCGGCGATTCCCCCTATGCGACTGCCAGCGCCAAGGCCATAGCTGTGATGGAGCGCGATGAGGCGAAGGGTGCCTCTCCCGAGGTGGTTGCCGCCGTCATCGAGCGGGTGCTGCTCGCGAAACGTGCGCCGAGACGCATCTCGGCGGGCAAGTTCGACGAGCGGATCGGGGTGCTCGGCAAGCGGCTCCTCCCACACAGCCTGTTCGAGAAGGCTGCCCGGAGCAGCCTCGGGGTCTGACCGCGGGCTTTGGCCCATCACGCCCCATCACGCCCAGTCACCCTCCTCACCCCCGTGACCCCGTCACCCCCGGTCACGCACCGTGCCGCACTGGTCACACGGACAAGTTGTCTAGATGCCATACGTTTGCAAAGCTGGTAGTTAGTGCAAGAGTTGCACGTGAGGTGAAATAGTCGGCTGTGTCCGTCCGATTACCGGTCCCGCACTGAGGGGGGCATGAATGGCTCGATCGCGGCCCGTCCGCGTCCGCGTGGTTCCCATAGTGGTCGTGCTCGCGATCCTGGCCGGAGCATTGATCGCGAAGGCCGTCGTGGCGTCGCCGAGCGCGCCTGCGAGCTCACCGGCGAACGTCACCACTGCCGCGTTCAACAAGCTGCGAACAGACTGGGACCCGAACGAGCCGAATCTGTCGCCTTCGGACATCCAGTCGGGAACGTTCGGCAAGATCTTCTCGACCAGGTTGGACGGCTCCATCTACGCACAACCGCTCGTCTATCACGGAACGGTGATCGTGACGACCGAGAAGGCATATGCCTACGGACTCAACTCGACGACCGGCAAGATCCTCTGGCAGCGCAGGTTCGGCAAACCGTTCGAAGCGAGCGAGATCGGCTGCGGCGATCTCACGCCGGACATCGGGTCCACCTCGACCCCGGTCATCGACCCGTCGACCGGAACGGTCTACCTGACCACCAGGCTGCAGAGCGGACCGGGTCTCACCAACAGTCACTGGTGGTTGCAGGCCGTGTCGGCGACCACAGGCGTCGAGGTGTCAGGTTTCCCGGTCGAGATCCAGGGAACTCCGAGCAACAGCCCCGGAGTTCCCTTCAACGACAACTACTCGATGCAGAGGCCCGGGCTTCTCCTTCTCGGCGGCGTGGTCTACATCGCCTTCGCCTCGGACTGCGACTTCACTCCTTACAGGGGGATCGTCGTCGGTGTCTCGGAGACGACGCGTGACATCACGACGATGTGGAGCGACGAATCAGGTGTAGGGACGAACGCCGACTCGCAGGCCGGAATCTGGCAGTCGGGCAGCGGCCTCGTGTCGGACGGCGCGAACGAGATCCTGCTTACCACCGGGAACGGAATCGCACCGCCCCCGTCGCCCGGGGACACGCCTCCGAGCACTCTGTCCGAATCGGTCATACGGCTCCACGTGAATTCCGACGGGTCCCTCACTCCTACCGATTTCTTCTCACCGAGCAACGCTCCGACCCTTGACCAGAACGACACCGACCTCGGATCCGGCGGGCCGATAGCTCTTCCCTCCAAGTACTTCGGCAACACCGCATACCCGGACCTTCTCGTGCAGGTCGGAAAGGACGGCCGCATCTTCCTGCTCAATCGCGACGACTTGGGAGGACGTGAGCAGGGACCCGGCGGCACCGACGACACGCTTCAGACCCTGGGTCCCTATGACGGCGTCTGGGGCCATCCGGCCGCCTACGGGGGCCAAGGGGGGTGGGTCTACGTGCTCGAGAGCTCGGGGGGCGGATACCTGCGTGCGCTCAGCTACGGAGTCAACGGAAGCGGTGTTCCACAGCTGACGTCTGCCGGCACGAGCACGGAGTCGTTCGGTTACACCTCGGGCTCGCCCATCGTGACTAGTAACGGGACGACGGCAGGAAGCGCCGTCGTGTGGGCCGTCTATTCGTCCGGCAGCAAGGGCAAGGACGCCGAACTTCAGGCTTACGCGGCCATCCCGACCGGTGGCACGCTCCCGTTGCTGTGGTCCGCGAACATCGGGATCGCGTCGAAATTCGCGACGCCCACGAGCTACGACGGGATGGTCTATGTCGGCACCAGAGCAGGGAAGTTGGACGCTTTCGGCACCCTTTCCAATGCTCCTTACTCAGTGACGCCGGTCAATTTCGGGCGTGTCGCGGTCGGGAGGAGCAAGACCGAGACTGTGACCATCACGGCACACCGGTCGCTCACTGTCACGTCTGTCTCAGCTGCGAGCGGAGTGCTCGGAGTGGAGGGACCGACGGGACGAGCTCCGGGCGCGACGATCCAGGGTGTGCAGGGCTCGACCGGCGTCTCGGGTACCCAGCCCATCGGGGGATCGGTCCAACCGTTCTCGGTGAGCGCTCCGAAGGGCCAGGTCGCGGTCAGAAGCGGTGGAACGTACCGGTTCAAGGTCACGTTCAACCCGCGCACTGCAGGGCCGGTGGTCGCCGAAGTGGACCTGAGCACGTCGGCAGGGTCCCCGTCGGTACCTCTGTCAGGCTACGCCACGTCTCCGGGTCTGCTCGTGTCCGCTCCACCCCTCACTTTCGGGACGCTTGACACGGGCGCGGGAGGAAGCGTCCTCACCTTCACGGTGAGCAACTCGTGGAATCGGCCCGAAGCGATCACCGGATCCGAAGTTCCATCTGAACCATTTGTGATGAGCGGCATGCCCAAAGCAGGGACGGTGCTCGCGCCGCAACAAGCGGTCACGGCGAGCGTGGCGTTCGATCCCTCGGCGGCCGGAAGGTTCCACTCCTTCCTCACGGTTTCGGCCGACAACGGCTCGGTGACGATCCCGATTAGTGGAACAGCCGTGACGGGCAAGGCCCACATGCTCGTGAACCCGGCGTCGCTCGATTTCGGGACGGTGAAGGTGGGAACGTCGGTCACCCGGACGTTCAGCGTCACCGACAGCGGCACGATCTTCCTGATCATCACGCGTGCGGCTCCTCCTGCCGGAGTCTTCTCGACCGCACTGCCGATGCCGGAGGGGATAACGCTCGACCCGGGCACAGGGGTGACGCAGACGGTGACATTCCGACCGACATCCACAGGCCGATTTACCGGCGAGTACCGCATGAACAGCACGAGCGGCCAGGGTTGGATCGACGTCGAGCTGACCGGAACCGGCGTTAGCCCATAGCACCGATCAGGCGTTAGCCCCTAGCACCGATCAGGTTGAGTCACAGCTCTCATGTCTTTCAGGGTTCGCCGGCGGAACTATCACTATGGGGACTTGTGAAAGCTGCCGCGCAGCGCTGGCTGACCGACCCGAGCATCCAGCGGCCGAGACCCGTCAGCCCTCTCGTCCCAACCACGAGAAGTTTTGCTGACGCACTCTCCTTGGCCAGAACCTGAGGTGCCTGGCCGGGAAGCAGGCGTTTGGTGACTCGCACGGCATCCGCGCTCTTTTCGACTGCAATGGCCGACTTGACTGCACCGTCGAGGATCCCGTTCAGGCGAGCTATCTGCTCCTTGCCCGCCCCGATGAGTGACGGGGGCCCTCCGAGGGCCCACGGATCGGACCAGACCAGGACGGCTTCCACCTCTGCTCCGCTCCTCATTGCCTCGCGCAAGGCCCAGCTCAGGGCCTGCACCGAACAGTCGGACCCGTCGACTCCCACGACTATTCGATTCGGTGTCGTTTCCGTCGGGTCTTGTTCCTCGGATTCCTCGGACATGCCCCCACCGTGGCATGCGCAGATGTCTTTGCGCTAGAGAAAAAGGTCCCGATCCACGAACCGGGACCTTCTACCCTGGGAGCGTTCCACCATTTCGCATAGCGTCGTACCAGCTAGAGGCCGATGTAAGGGCAAGCTCTCAGGCGCAAAGGGGTTTCGCGAAGTGGCAGCGATCGGGGACATCCTTCAGCGGTTTCGCTTCCACGGTGTACCCGGTGCCCCGGCCCCTGCCGGTGTGCCCGTCGACCGGGCGGCAGCGATAGAGGTTGAGCTGGCGCCTGTCTTTTCGTTGCTCGAGGCTGCACAGAAAAGCGCAGCGGAGTTGGACGAACAGGCGATGGCGTACGCCGCTCGCAGCCGATCCGAGGCTACGGGGGACGCGCAGCGCGTTCTGGCCCAGGCGCGGCTCGACGCCATTGCCGCACGCGCGGACTCGGCGGCGGCGCACATCGCACTGGTCGACAGCGCGCTGTCGCGCTCTCAGTGACGACGCGCATGCAGAGGCGGAACGGATCGCGCGCGTCGGCGCCGAGCGAACACCCGGGCTGGCCGAGGAGCTGGTGAGACGCGTCCTCGCCCTGGGGGACCCAGCAGCGCCGCGATGAGCGCCGGCTGGGCGGCCGCGGCGGTGCGGGCAAGAGGGCTCGCCCGGAGACAGCTCGGACAGCGAAGGGGCGCGCGACCTGGCTGCCTGCGAGAACCTCGAAACGGCGCTCGGCAGGCTCGTTCTCACTCCGTACGGACGCGAAGTGAGGGTGGACATGGACCTGATTTCGGCCGAGCACGCTGTGTTCGCCGCGTTGTTGTGGCACATGCGGATCTTGGCCGGCTGGGGTCCTCCCCTCGGTGCGGGCGCACTGCGACTTCTTGCCGCAGGGTTCGAGATAGCCAACGTCACCGCGCATCTGGAGCGCGTTGGCGGCGGCGAGGCGCCGGATGCCTTTGATCTCGGCTCGCTCGCAACTGCTTGGCCGGCCATCTCGGCGGCGAGGACGCCAGCCGAGGTTCGTACTACGCTTGCCGCCTCGTCTTGGGGCGATCCTGGGTCAGATGACCCGGGGACCGTCCGCCTGGCGCTCTCACTGGGCTGGGCCCGCCGGGTCCTGGACGGCTCGCCCGGAGCCGGCGGCTGGGCCATCTCGGGCGCGGCTCTTCTGATGTGCAGGGTGCTTGTCGCCGGCGCGCAGTCGGTGCTCGGAGCCTCCGCCCGACATGACGCAGATCGTGTGCTCGGTCCGCGCTGGGCCGAGGCGGCGTCGCCCGGCGAGCTCGCGCTCCACGGTCCAAGGGCGGCGACGAAGGTGCTGGAAGGCGTCTCGGGAGCCGACGAGCTGTGGCAGGCAGAGGCGCGTTGGTGGTCGAACGTCTACGCAACAGGCACCGAGCTCGTGGCGCGCTCGGCGCTCGACGCGTCCTCGAGCGTCGGGGCGGTCGGTGTGCTCGCTGCCGACGCGTGGCGCACGCGCGCAGCGCTTCAACTTGCGGCGCGAGGCGGCGGGGACCTGGCGGAGCTGTCCGATGCGGTGGCCTGAGACCCTGGAGCCATCCAAGATGGAGCGCATCGCGGTGATCGCGCCTACCGAACGGTTGCGGAGCGTGCTCGTCGCCGTCGCCGACGCCGGCGTCGTCGAGGTCGAGAGGGTCGGCGAACAAGTGCGCGGCCCGGTCGGCGAGGCGCTCGAGCGTGCGCGCCGGGCGCTGGCCGGGGGCGAACAGTCCGATCCGATGCTCGACACTCGGGCCCCCGACATCGCAACCCTCGAGCGCGAGGGCCCGCTCGGGACGCTCGCAGGGGAGGCCGAGCTCGAGAGCGTCGGCTGCAGCACGCTGCGGTCCGGTTCGGTCGCCGGTCTTGTCGGATGGAGCCCGGCGTCGGCGGTTTCCACATTGCAGACGGTGCTCGCCCCGATGGGCGGGGCCGTCGTGCCGTTACAGGCTCCTACCGGCTCCGATCCGCCGACGTTGGTGGTGGCCAAGGGGGCCACGGCAGCGTTCCAACCCCTCGTCGACACCTATGCGACGATCAATTACCGGGACCTGAATCCATCCGCGTTGGCCGGCCTCGCCTACGTCGTGATGTTCGGGATGATGTTCGGCGACGTCGGCCACGGCGCGCTCGTCGTGGCCGGTGGGCTGCTGCTCCGGTCGGGCCGGCCTGCAGCTGCTGGCGCGTCTGCGTCATCTCGCGACCGTTCGTGATCGGTGCGGGCCTGGCGAGCATCGTCTTCGGCCTTCTATACGGTGAGGCCTTCGGCCCGACGGGGCTGGCGCCGACCTTGTGGCTGAGGCCGCTCGACCATCCCACCACTCTGCTTGCCGTGGCGATCGCTGCCGGCGCAGGACTTCTGGCCGTTCTCCTACGTGCTCGGAACCGTCAACCGATGGCGCGAGGGCGGCGCCAGCCGTGCGCTCGTCGCCATCTCGGGCCTGGCCGGAGGCGGGCTCTACCTGGGCATCGCAGTGGTGGGCATCGGGTGGTACGTGCACTCTGTCGCAGCAGAGGCTGCGGGCGGTGTGCTCGCTGCGGCGGGTCTCGGGTTCGGGTTTCTCGGGCTCTACTCAGAGGCAGGCGGACGCGCCGAGGGTGCCGTGCAAGCCGGGGTGGAGCTATTCGACGCCGTGGTGCGCATCGGGACCAACACGGTCTCGTTCGCCCGCCTGGCCGCTTTCGGCCTCACTCATGCTGCGTTGTGCATGATCGTGTGGAACGCGACCACCGCCCTGTGGCACAGAGGAAGCGCCTTCTTGATCCTTGCCGTGGTCGTGTTCGCGGTGGGCAACGCTGTGACATTCTCTCTCGAGGGCCTGGTGGCCGGCGTGCAGGCCATGCGGCTCGAGTACTACGAGCTTTTCAGCCGGATCTTCACCGTCGAGGGCCGGAAGTTCCGTCCCTGGCACGTGCCCGTCGTCTCGTCGAAGGAGAGCCCATGCTCGCTTGGTTGATCGGCCTTCCGATCCTCGTCGCCACCGCGACGGGAATCGGCTTCCAGCTGCGAAGTCACCCTCGCCGGACGCTGCTCTGGGTGAAGGTCCTGAACCTGGTGTTGCTCATCGGTGCCGGCGTGCTCGTGGCTCTGGCAGTCTCGGCCGCCCCGAGCGCCGCCGCCTCGACCGTCTCGGCTGCGAAGTCCTATGGCGGCCAGGCGCTCATCGGCGCCGGGGTGGCGGTGGCCGGGGCCTCCATCGGGTCCGGCATCGGAGTGGCGTATACCGGTTCGGCCGCCCTGGCAGCCATGAGCGAGCGACCCGAGATGTTCGGCCGAGCCATGGTGATCGTCGGGCTCGCCGAAGGCATCGCGATCTACGGCCTCGTGATCGCCATCATCCTGATCGGGAAGGTGTAGCTGTTGGTGACCTCGTCCTGCTCGTCGAGGGTCGGGTGATGGGCCGGATCGTCGCGCTCGGCGAGGCGGTTCGTGTCGAGGGCTTCTCGCTCGGCGGCGCCACGGTGCTAGTCGCTGAGGACCCCGATGCCGTGCGCCGCGCATGGGCGTCACTGCCCGACGACGTCGCGGTGGTCGTGCTCACACCCGGTGCCGCAGCTGCGCTCGCCGCCGCGTCGGCACCTCGCGAGGGCATCTTGACAGCGGTCATGCCGCCATGACTGCGGGGAACGTGACGACGAAGACGCGGCCCTCTCGCTTCGGAGGAGCGCGTGCTGTGGGGCGGCGCGACGACATGGCGTCGGCCGTCGCACCCGTGTCCGAAGCGCTCATCGAGGCGGCGCGACGGCGCGCAGAACAGAGCGCGGACGAGGGTGGAGGAAGACGCGCGCGCCGAGCTCGCGAGGGCGCACGCGCGAGGCCGACAGCATGTTGGCGCAGGCTCGCGCCGACGGTGTCGTCGGCGGCAGAGCGGATCGCATCGCTGCAGCTGGCTGAAGCCAGGCGCCATGCACACGAGACGATCCTCGCGGCGCGACGACGCGCCTACGAGACGCTTCGAAGCGACGCCATCGAGGCCCTGGTTCGGCGCAGCACGACAACAGAAGGCAGGAATCTCGCCGACAGGCTTTCGGCCCTGGTGGAACAACGACTCGGAGGCGTCGCTTCGATCCGGCACGTTGAGCCCGATCCGCTCGAGGTGGAAGCTGAGTCAGGCAACCGCCGGGCGGCGATCGGTCCTGCCTCACTTGTCGACCATGTCCTTCTTTCCATGACCGAAGAGGTCGACGGGCTGTGGGCATGAGCCTTCCGCCCGGATCAACGACGGGCACGCTCGAGCACGGCTCCCAGGGTCGAGTGGTGCGCGTGAACGGGCCGCTCGTCGAGGTGGAAGGGCTCGACGAGGTGGCCGTGCAGGACGTGGTGGAGATCGGCCACAAAGCCCTGGCGGCCGAGGTGGTCTCGGTGCGCCGCGGCCTCGTCACCGCTCAGGTCTACGAGTACACGGGCGGGATCTGCGTCGGCGATCCGGCGCTCGGACAAGGCCACCCGCTCTCGGCGCCGCCTCGGTCCCGGCCTCCTCGGAGGGATCTTCGACGGCCTGCTCCGCCCGTTGGCCGGACAGTCTGAGTGGCTCACGCCCGGTTCGCTCGGGCAGGACACGACGAAGCATTGGCGGTTCGTGCCGGGGTTGTCAGCCGGCCAGACGGTGGGTCCCGGAACCGTGCTCGGAACCGTCCCGACATCGTCAGGAATCGAACATCGCGTTCTCGTCCCGCCCGGCGTGTCGGGGACACTCGAGTGGGTCGCCGACGAAGGTGAGGTCACCGAGTCCGAGACGGTCGCAATCGTCGACGGCAGAGAGCTCGCGGTGAGCGAGCTGTGGCCCGTTCGCACTGCTCGCCCGGTACGCGGCGCGACGCGAGCTCTCAGCCCCCCTCATGACGGGCCAGCGCGTCGTCGATCTGCTGTTCCCGATCGCAAAGGGCGCCACCGCGGCGGTGCCCGGCGGGTTCGGTACCGGCAAGACCGTTCTCCTGCAGCAGATCGTCAAGTGGTGCGAGGCGGACGTGATCGTCTTCGTCGGTTGCGGCGAGAGAGGAAACGAGCTCGCCGACGCGCTCGCCGACCTCGCCGAGCTGGAGGACCCGAGGACCGGTCACAGCCTCCTCGAGCGCACGGTCGTCATCGCCAACACGTCGAACATGCCGGTGATGGCGCGCGAGGCGAGCATCTACACCGGCATGACCGTCGCCGAGTTCTACCGCGACATGGGATACGACGCCGTGCTGCTGGCGGACTCGACGTCGCGCTGGGCCGAGGCGCTTCGCGAGTTCTCGTCGCGAAGCGGCGAGCTTCCCGCCGAGGAGGGGTATCCCGCCGGGCTCGCCTCGGCGCTGGCCGCGTTCTACGAGCGCTCCGGCCAAGTGGAGACTCTCGGCGGACAAGAGGGCTCGGTGACCGCCATCGGCGCCGTCTCCCCACCCGGTGGTGACATGACCGAACCGGTCACCGCCCATACCGAGCGCTTCGTGCGCTGCCTGTGGTCCTTGGACCGGGACCTCGCCTATGCCCGTCACTATCCAGCCATCACGTGGCGGCGCTCGTTCTCCCGGGATGCCCAGGCTCTCGGATGCATGGCACGCTTCGGCAGGCCGGCCGGGCTGGGCTGCCGACCGGGCCCGTGCGGTCGCGGTGCTCGCCGAGGCCGACAGGCTGGCGCCGATGGTCGAGCTCGTGGGGTTGTCGGCACTGCCTGCGCGTGAGCGCATGGTGCTGCTCGCCGGCCGGCTCCTCCGCGAAGCCGTCCTGCAGCAGAGCGCCCTGAGCGCCAACGACGCCAACTGCTCGCCCGGAAAGCAGGCGGCGCTGCTTGGCGATGGTGCTCAGCATCTACGACCGCTGCCTGCTGCTCGTCGAGCAAGGGCGTCTCGGCGTCTGTCGTCGAGGAGTGCGACTTGTCGGGCGTCACACGGGTTCGCGACGAGGTGGGCCCCGACGACGTCGCCGGCGTCGAGCGACGACGCGACGAGATGCTCGCCATGCTTGAACAGCTCGGGAACAGCGTCATGACCATTCCGGCGCTCGGTCTGCCCCGGATTCCGCGTCGAGTACCACGGCGCGCTCGAAGCCGAAGGCCCGCTGCTCGTCGTGGGAGGCGTCGAGGGTGTCGGCTGGGACGAGCTCGCGTACGTGCGTCTGTCCTCGGGCGAGCTGCGCCGCGCGCTCGTGCTCGAGGTCCACCGCGACGTGGCGGTGGTGCAGGTCCTGCAGGGCACGTCCGGGATCGATCCCGCCTCGGTGTCGGTCGGTTTCGAAGGCCGGCCTCTCGAGATCCCCGTCGGGGAGGGGTGGTTGGGCCGGGTCTGGAACGGGATGGGAGAACCGCTCGACGGTGGGCCGCCCATGCTCGGATCCGTCACACGCGCCGGTGGCGGGCTCACCGCTCAACCCGACCGTGCGCGACGTCCCACGCGACCCCATCCTCACCGGGATCTCGGTCATCGACGCCCTCACCACGCTCGTGCGCGGCCAGAAGCTTCCGGTGTTCTCTTCGGCGGGGCTGCCGCACTTCGAGCTGGCCGCTCAGATCGCCGCGCAGGCGAGCGTCGCCGGCGAGCCTTTCAAGGTCGTCGTGGTCGCGATGGGCCTCACGCACGCGGATGCCGCAGCCATACGCGACGTGCTCGAGACCCGCAGCTCCAGCGGGGACCTGGCTCTTTTCCTGGACACCGCCGACGATCCGGTCGTGCAGCGCGTTCTTGCGCCGCGCGTGGCGCTCACCGTCGCCGAGCACCTCGCGTTCGACATGGGCCAGCACGTCCTCGTGGTGTTGGCTGACATGACCTCCTACTGCGAGGCGGTGCGCGAGGTGTCGGCCGCGCGAGGAGAGATCCCCGGAAGGCGCGCCTATCCCGGGTACCTCTACAGCGACCTGGCGTCGATCTACGAACGCTGTGGGCGCATGCGTGGAAACGCAGGGTCGTTGACTCAGGTCCCCGTGCTCACCATGCCGGCCGGGGACATCACGCATCCGGTTCCCGACCTGACCGGCTACATCACCGAAGGCCAGATCGTCCTCTCACCCGGCGTGCACGGAGAAGGGGTCTACCCGCCAGTGGACGTCCTCGGGTCTCTGTCGCGCCTCATGAGAAAGGGAACGGGCGAGGGCCGCACCAGGGCCGACCATCCCGGGGTCGCGGCCCAGCTGGTTGCCGCACTTGCGCGAGCCCGCCAGGTCCGCGACCTTGCCGAGCTGATCGGCGCGGCGGCTCTGACCGATACCGACCGCAGCTATCTCGCCTTCGCCGACGCGTTCAACTCCGTTCTCGTCAACCAGCGGGTGGACGAGAAGCGCTCCATGGAGGAAACGCTGGATCGCGCGTGGCGCGTTGCTTCAGAGCTTCCTCGGCGCGAGCTCACCATGATCTCCGCTCAGGATGTGGCCAGGTATTACGGGAAGGAGGGAGGGGCGGAAGAGGGAACGCAGCAGGCGCATGCCTGAGCAGGTACCGCCAGGGCGCGCAGGACGCCTCTGGCTCCGAGACCGCCTCGCTTCGGCGCGACGGAGCATGGAGCTTCTCGACCGCAAGCGACAACTATTGCGCCGCGAGCAGAGCCGGCTCGCCGAGCTGCGAGAAGAAACCCGACGGAATTGGGTGACGTCGTGCGCGGAGGCCGAGACCTGGGGGCTTCGCGCAGCACTGTTGGGTGGCTCCTCCGAGGTGGTCTCGACCGGTGCGACTGTCGCGGGAAAAGCCCGTGTCGAGATTGCTTGGCGCAACACGATGGGGGTTCGCCATCCCGAAGACCCTCATTGCAATCTTCCCGAACTCGGTCCATCGGAGGCGGCGGCTGCAAACGCCGCCGTCGCTCCGGCAGCCGCTTCGTACCGGCGGGCGCTCGAAGCCGGGGTTGCCTATGCCGTCGCGGACGTTTCTTTCGCTGTGCTCGACGAAGAGTTGCGCGCGACCGAGCGACGTCACCGGGCAATCGAGCGCCGTCGGGTACCGTCGCTCGAAGAAGCGCTGCGGCGTCTGGAGCTACGCCTCGACGAGATCGAACGCGAGGAGCGGGTCGTGACGCGTTGGGCTCAACGACGCCGCCAAGGGAAGCTCGCTGGACCTGCGGCGTAGTGACGGGTCGCCGTGACTTCGATTGGGACTTGGACGAAAGGTCCTGTTTAACGATCGTCACCCGGGCTAAGGGCAGCGTCGTAGGTGTGAATAAGCGCCAGATATCGCGCCGCGATCGATTGCGCCGCCTCGCCACGGTCGATCTTCCCTGCAATCAGATCAAGGAGTGCTTCTTCCCAGATGCTCCGACCAACGGCGAAGCCCGCGAAGCCCGGCAGCGGCGCCGCGACATCGATCCAGTGCTCGACCCTGGACATCGGCGCGTCTCGACCGAGCACGATGCACTCCGCAGGATGAGCCGTATCAGCTGCGACCGTACTCAGTACCTGTTGGGCGCCATCCGACGTCTCGTAGCCTTCGAGCTTCCAGACCGACGGGTGCACGCCACCGGCCACGAATGCCGAAATCGTCTCGACGGTCAAGCCAGGACGACTGTCCCGATCGAAGTAGTACTGGTCCTCGCTTCGTACCAGTTGCTCGCTCGTCGGCGCCACGAGTAGCTCGAAGAGCCAAGGCCGGCCCGTATCGATGGCCCATGCCGAGACGCGAGCCAGACGTTCGATCTGGGTTGCGCGATCCTGCTCGTCGTCCGCCGGGTTGTACCGCACGAGGACTTTGAAGAAATCGGGATCGAATGCTGCGACATGCTCGGCGAACTGATCGCCGTACTCGAGCTCGAAGAGCTTGGTGCCGCTCTTCTCGATGGGCATCGCCAAGACCAGGCCGTCAGCCTTGGCCTGCTTGGCGACATCAGCTCCTAGACGTTCGTCTACGAGCACTCCCGCCCGTCCTGCAGGAAGACCGTCGGTGATGGCCCGGCGGGCTCCGTCGTATATCACCGACTTGGCGTCGCGCATGCTCTTGAGGTCGGCGTCGGTGGGCTCACCTGACACTCCGAAGATTGTCTTTGCAAAGGACAGCGCGATGGTCCATGGCAAGGATGAACAGCGGAGAACTGTGCGAGGGCTCGTACCGTCCATCTGTAGCCGACGTTGCCATGCTCACGCGACAGGCCTTTGGTGGGGATCCGGTTCTCGGCGCATGTCAAGGACCCGACGAAATCTGCGCCGCCAGGTTCAGCCCAGCTCGGTACCCACGACCGAAACGAACGAGACCATCTCGCCCGGGTAGCCCCCGAGGTTGTGCACCACGGCGAGCTTGCGGTCGTTGGCGATACTCCGGTCCTCGGGCGCTTCGCCTCGCAGCTGGAGCCAGCACTCGTAGTGCATGCGCAATCCCGAGGCGCCAACGGGGTGCCCGAAGCTCTTAAGGCCTCCATCTGTGTTGACGGGCAGGCTCCCGTCGAGAGCGAAGGTCCCGGCTAGGACTTCCTTCCACGCCGTACCGCGCTCGGCGAAGGACAGGTCCTCCATGAGCACGAGCTCCGTCGGCGTGAAGCAATCGTGGACTTCCGCCATGGCAACCTGGGAGCGTGGGTCGTCTACACCCGCCTGTTGGTACGCGTCCTCGGCCGCGAGGACGACCTCAGGGAATGTGGTGAAGTCGTAATTCGGGTCGACCAGACCGGATCCGTCGCCGGCGACGACCGACATGCCCTTTATGAACAGAGGCTTGTCCGTGTATCTGTAGGCGTCCTCGGACCGCACGACGATGGCAGCTGCGGCACCGTCGGCTACACCGGCGCAGTCGAACACCGAGAGCTCGCCGGCGACCGCAGCCATCTTGCATATGTCCTCCGCCGACGTCTCCTTGCGAAACTGCGCCAGCGGGTTGCGGGCTCCGTTTCGATGGTTCTTCTCGGCGATCTTGGCAGCCGCCATTCGCAGCTCGGCCGGGTCGACGCCGTACTTCTTCGCATAGGCCGGCAGGATCATCGAGTACATCGCGGCCGCCGTCAGAGTGCGGGCCGTGCCGTCGTTGGGCGGAAGGCTGGCATTGGTGCCGGCGAATCCCGTGTCCTTGAACTTGTCGCAGCCGATTGCCATTGCGATGTCGTAGGCACCGCTTGCGACCGCGTAGGACGCTTGACGCAGCGCCTCGGACCCGGTGGCGCAGTAGTTCTCGACACGGGTAACCGGCTTCCCATGAAGCTTGAGTGCCGAGGCGAGCACGATCCCAGAGCTCCCCGAGATCGCCATGCCCATCCAGTAGGCATCGATATCCTGCTTCGATACTCCGACCGATGCCAGCACCTTGTCGGCCGCGTCGATCAACAGGTCATCTCGGCCAAGATTGAAGTGCTCCCGGAACGGAGTGCACGACATGCCTACAATTGCCACGCGGTCCTTGATGCCATGCGAGCTCACGGTGACTCCTTCGCTTCGATCGGGCGAGCCTTCCAGAAGTAATTGTGGATCTCATCGGCGGTGAACAGCCGGCGAAGAGTCATCTCGACGCGAGTGCCCACTTTGACGTCGTCGACATCGCAATCGGTCAGTTGGCACGGGAAACGGCCACCGCCGTCGAAGTCGAGCACGGCGAAGATCACCGGTGGGCTCTCGGAGTAGATGAGTCGGTCGACCGTGTAGGTGGCGACCGTCGCCAACGTTTCGGATTCCGGCACTTGCTCCATGTCATCGGTCGTGCCGCCGTAGATCCCCACCCGCTGGGGAGGCAGGTGAACGATTCCGGTCTGCCGATCGCGAGAGCCGACAAACCCGAATTTCCAGTCCGTCGAACGGGCCGCGGCTGATGAAGACGGCCGATTGGGGGTTGGCCGGTTGGGTGGCTCGACATCGACGACGTTCCGCCATGTCAGGAATTTGCCGTAGGAGACGGACGCGCTGCGCGCGATCTGATCGGCGACCGACTTGGCCGGGGAGAACGATGCGATGGCGTCAGTGGCCCGGAAGAGCAGGACGTCGGCACCATCAGCCAGCACCACCACCGCGATCGTGGTGCCGGGTTCAGCCTTGTCGAGCACGTCGGCGAGCACGATCCCAAAATGGGCCGCGCCGGTGTTTCCCACGACTGCATCGAGATTGTCGGCGACCGATTTGGCGCCGAGCCTGCCGGCCGCGGCCCGCACGGCCCGGCTGTGGTTCCCGGTGACGACAGCGACGTCAACTTCGCCAGGACTCAGTTCGCAGGTCTTCAGAGCTGCGTTCCAGGCCCGCTCTGCCATGGGCACGTAAACCGTCTCGCCGAAGCGATCCTCCCATCGCCGCGGTCGCGGCGACCCCGGAGTACGCCAGCGATCGACGAACTCCTCTGTCTCCGACGCACTACCCAGGAATTCAGCGATGACCGGACCATCGCTGTCGTTGCCCACGAGCAGTGCCGCGCCACCGTCACCGCCCTCGGTCTCATCCGCGCTCACCGGCAAGCCGCCCCTCATGCCGGCGGCGGCGACAAGCACCTCGTCGACACCGCGCGAGGCGGCTAGGAACGCTCCGACCCCGGAACGTACGGCGCCGTTCAAGTCCATGACCGGCACAGTGGGATCAAGGCGTAGAGCGGCGTGGATCGCGGTGGCGTTGGTCTTCTCGAGATAGGCAGGCTCGGCAGTGGTGAACCACAGTGCGTCAGGCGACGCCCCACCAACGGACCTCAACGCCAGGCGGGCAGCCTCGAACCCCATGGTGGTGGTGTCCTCGTCGAACGAGGCCACCGCTCGCTGTCCCCGGCCCGGAGCACCCCCGAAGAAGGTGGCAATGTCGCTGCGAGCGAGCCGGCGATATGGGATATAGGCGGCGTAGCTCCGGATCCCTCTCATCGATCTCCATGGTTGCGTCGGAGAGCCTGCCGCACCCTTCCACCTCCGTGATCATTCGTCTCGCCGTGTGGCCGAGCCGAGCCTAACAACGGGGCAGCTGGCGCCCAACCTGGCGGGAACAGGTGCGTGATCATCACGCCACTCACTACAGGCCATCCAGTTGGAGCGACGACGGGCATGAGGCGTGTTCTCGCACCACCATTTACTCGCACCACCAATTAATGGTGACCAGTTTGGCCTTTAACTTCGGCCAACTGTCCCTAATGGCGGCGTTGTGAGGCGCCGCGGCCCAACGGCCCCCACTTGTGGAATGTCCATACTGAACGTATAATCGCCATACTCAAAGTAGAGTTTTGGATAAGGCTGATTCGTGCCCACGAGGAGAACGTGTGTCGAAACGGGATCCGGTCGTGCGGGACACCAAGCAGCGGATACTCGACGCGGCACTCGAGGTGTTCGGTGAGCGCGGGTACCGGGGTGCCTCGGTCGACGACGTGGCGCTGGCGGCTGGTGTCACAAAAGGAGCCGTGTACTACTACTTCACGGACAAGGATGATTTGGCCCGCGACCTGCAAAGCGTCATTTGGGGTCAGTTGGCCCAAGAAGCACTGGCCGTCTATGACCCCGACCGCCCCACAGTCGACAACCTCATCGTGTGCTTCGAAGCATTCCTGGCCACGATCCAGTCGATGGCCGGTGCTCGGACATTTCTGAAGGAGGCATGGTTCACGGCCGCGCTCGACAGTTCGGGACGCGCCGATCACGAGGACGCCCTGGGGCTCGTGCAAGGTCTCCTGCAGACGGCGATGGAACGGGGGGAATTGGCTCGATTGGATCCCGAAGCGCTGACCCGCGTCCTGGTCGGCGCGCTCATGGAAGCGACGCTCCACATCCTTGGCTCGGGGGAGATCAGGCCCACCATGGCCGTCATCGAGCACCTGGTGCGGTCGCTCGCCGTCGCGCCGGCGCCAGCAGTGGTGATGTGAGAATCGCCGGCGCCGTTGCTGTCATCACGGGTGCGTCACGCGGTATCGGGCGCGCCACCGCCCGGGCGCTGCATGAGCGCGGTTCGATCGTTGGCCTCATCGCGCGCTCCCGGGCCGAGTTGGACGAATTGGCCCATGAGCTCGGACCCGAATCGGGGGTTGCTACGGCCGACGTCGCCGACCGCGACCAGCTCGAGACAGCCATCGCGCACCTGACCGAGACGTTGGGGCCGGTTGACATTCTGGTCAACAACGCTGGCATCGGCGCCTACGCATCGATGCTCGAAGAGGCGCCCGACACATTTGAGCACCTGATGCGCGTCAACTACTTCGGCACGGTCTACGCCACCCTGGCGGTGCTCGATGGCATGGTGGCGCGTCGCAAGGGGCACATCGTCAATGTGGCGTCGGTCGCCGGGAAGCTGGGTGCACCTTTCGAGGCGGCCTACTCGGCCAGCAAATTCGCGGTGGTGGGGATGAGCGAGGCGCTGGCGGCAGAAGCGCACCTCTTCGGCATCGGAGTGTCGCTGGTCAACCCCGGACCCGTGGACACAGATTTCACCAAGGCCAGGGGAGTGCCGTTCCAGCGTTCGGTTCCTCGTCCGGTGAGCTCCGAACGTGTTGCCTCTCTGGTGGTCAGAGCGGTCGAAGACGACCGGTTCGAGCAGACCGTTCCCCGGTGGCTGCGCATAGGAAGCATCGCTCGGGCCATCGTCCCCAATCTCTATCGCAGAGGATTGTTCCGCGATTCCGCCGAGGAAGCGGCATCGCTTGTCCATCGGATGGAGGCACGCGGGACATGAGCAGAGGCAAGAAGCTCGCCATCGCGGCCGGCGCGCTTGTGGCAACCGCCGGGACGCTGGCGGGGCGCAAGGTCAAGGCGTTTTATCGGGAGCTGGAATTCGACACCGGTCACGACGAGGTTCTCTATGCCGAAACCACAGACGGCTGGCGCGTCACGCTGTTCCGATACGCGGCACGGGGGGACCGAAAGCCCTTCCCGATCGTGGCCGGCCACGGATTCGCGGGTTCCCGGCTCATCTGGGATCTGACTCCCGAGACCAGCCTGGCCCGATATCTGGCGAATGCCGGCTACGACTTCTACGCCGTCGATCTGCGGGGCCGGGGCGAAAGCTGGCCACGGGCGGGGTCGCGTGCAGACGCACAGTGGAGCTTCGATGACTTCGTTGAGCGGGATCTCCCGGCGGCGGTGGCCAGGGCCTGTGAGCGGTCAGAATCGAAAGAGGCGTTCTGGCTGGGCCTCGAGATGAGCGGTCAAGCGCTTTATGCGTCGGTCATCTCAGGGACAGCCAGCCAGGTCCGCGGTGGGATCACCTTCGGCTCGCCTGTGCTTACCCCGCCGACGGCCATGGTCCCCGGCGTCACCACTCAACCCCAGATGCGACGCCACGGGCGGATCAAGTTCCGTGCCGGAGCACATTTTGCCGGGCCGATCCTGGCGCTCACGAAGTCCAAGCAACTCGAATCGAGCTTCCGGCCCCAGAACTTCGACCCGATCGGACCCGCCCGGTACCTCTACAACGGGATCCCGGACGAGGCGACCGTGCTCGCCGACCAATTCGGTGACTGGATCGAGCACGGCGTCATGCGCAGTCTCGACCACACCACGGTGTGGAGCGATCGCCTCGATGAGGTCGACCTGCCCCTGTTGATCATTGCCGCCGCCCATGACCTGCAACGCCCCCCCGAATCCTCCCGCGCCGCGTTCGACGGCATCGGGAGCACCGACAAGACCTGGATCGAGGCCGGTGTTTCATCAGGATTTTCGCTCGACTTCGGCCACGACGACCTGGTAGCGGGCCGCGCCTCACCAGCGGAGATCTTCCCCAAGATCAGATCGTGGCTCGATGAACACAGTGTCTCGGATGCCTGAAATGTCCGAGCTCCGAGAGCACACCACCGCCGACGTCGTTGTAGTTGGCGCGGGCATGGCAGGGGTGACCGCCGGCCGGGCGCTCGCAGGTGGCGGTGCCCGCGTGATCGTGTTGGAGGCAACCCACCAGGTCGGCGGGCGGGTGCAGACAGTCCGCGACTTCGTTGACGTACCGATCGAGACAGGCGCCGAGTTCGTCCACGGCGTCGGCGCTGCCATCTGGGGCGACGTGCGCGCCGCCGGACTCCGTGTCCAGCCGGTCCCGTACTCACGTTCGTGGTTCACCGGCGGAGGAGGCACGCGGTGGCTGCCCCTGCACCTGCTGCACCCCGGGGTTTGGCGGAGCTTCGACATCCTCTGGTCGCTGAATCGCCTGCGAGGCGACGACATGAGCGCGGCGTCGTTCATCGCAGAAAAGGGCTATCAAGGCAGAGCCCGAGAGCTCGCCCAGCTCACGCTCACCGCTCACCTGCCGGGGGGCGTCGATGAGGTCGGTGTCAAGGGCCTGGCGGCCGACGGAGTGCTCCGTCTCGAGGAGGGCGTCAACCACCGGGTCATCGACGGCTACGACCTTTTGCCCCAGCAGGTGGCCACCGGCCTCGACGTCCGCTTCGGGTGCAAGGTCGCCGTGATCGCGTGGGGGACCGACGGCGTCGAAATAACCCTCGAGGACGGTCGCACCTTCAGCGGGCGGGCAGCTATCAGCACCGTCCCGCACGGGGTACTGGCAGCTGGGATGGTGGCGTTCAAACCGTCTCTGCCTGAGAGCAAGGCCGATGCCGTCAAACGCATCACTACGGGACCGGTGGCCAAGGTCCTGCTCTCTTTTGACGAACGGTTCTGGCCACGTCAAATGTCCCAGTTGATCTGCGGGACGGGGCCCATCACCCTCTATTGGCCGACGTCCTTCGGCACCGACGGTCCTCCAGTGCTCATCGCCTATGCGACCGGCCCCCGAGCACGCGCACTGTCCGAGGCCGGCCCCGACGCCGCTGTCGAGATCGCCCTCCAAGACCTCCGTCGGGTCTTCCCCCGTGTCCGGCCGACGCGGCTAGTGCGAGGGGCCCGCTTCGTCGATTGGCTCACCGAGCCCTACGCGCTGGGCGGCTATACGTTCCTCCCACCAGGCTCGGTGGGAGCGCGGGCGGGGCTCGCAGCGCCGGACACCGGTGCCCTGTTTTGGGCGGGATCGGCAACTGTATGGAGTCCCGTGGCCGACACCGTCGAGGCCGCCTACCTGAGCGGCCTCCGCGCGGCCCGCCAGGCCGGCGCCGTTCTCATAGGCCGTCCCCCTGATCGCGGGGTGCGCACACGCGATCAGGCATCCAAACCACGCTAACAACCTGACGTCTGCGCGAAACCGAGACTCCCGGCCACTCGCGACGCACAGGTACGTCCAACGACACGGAGGGACCCAGTCCCCCCCGAATCTTCCGCCCGACCACCCGGACTCTTGGTCACCCTTTCGAGTCGAAAGCTGGCCGCTCCGGAAGGCCTCTTCGCAGCACCTTCCCCATCGAGTTCCGGGGTATCTCGTCGACGAACTCGACGTATCGCGGGATCTTGAAACGAGCCAGTCGAGACCGCACGTACTCCCTGACTTCTTCGGTGGACAGCGACGACCCCGGCTGGGATACGACGAACGCAGCTAGCCGTTGCCCCATCTCCTCGTCCTCGATGCCCACGACAGCGGCATCAATTACAGCCTCGTGACCCCGAAGAACCTCCTCCACCTCGCCCGGGAACACGTTCTCGCCACCGGAGACGATCATCTCGTCGTCTCGGCCTTCGACGAAGAGACGTCCAGCTTCGTCAACATGACCGACGTCTCCTGTGCACATCAGTCCGCCGATGACCTGCTTGCCGCCGCCGCCTGTGTACCCCTCGAAGGTCATTCCGCTTCCGACGAAGATCCGACCGCTTTGTCGGGAGGCGACCGGCTGGTCCCGGTCGTCGAGGATCGCTACCCGCGTTCCTGTCGGTGGACGACCCACCGTTCCTGGTGCCGTTCTGAGATCCGAGGGCCCGGCCATGGTGGCCCAGCCTGCTTCGGTGGAACCGTAGAAGTTGTAGAGGATGTCGCCGAAAGTATCCATCACTTTTGTGGCCAGCTCTGCACTCAGGCTTGACCCGCTGCAGACGATCACGCGAAGCGAGGACGTGTCGTATCTGCTGCGAATCAGCTCGGGCAATGCGACGATGCGCCGGAGCATGACCGGCACCGCTATGAGCGTCGTTGCCCGGTGATCGGCAATGACGGCCAGCACATCCTCGGGGTCAAACCTGCTCCGTACGACGAGGGTGCCCTGAAGGCCGAAGGCGAAGCCCATGAAGCCAAACCCCAGTAAGTGGAACAGGGGAGGCGAGACGACCACCGGCTCCCGCGCCCGTAAGGGAACCTGCGAAAAGGCGCTCACGACCATGTCGACGGGTGGCGTGAGCGTGGCGCGCTGCGCACCTTTCGGAAGCCCGGTGGTTCCTGAGGTCATGATCACGACACGCCCGGGCCGCTTTGGGGGCTTCGGCGAAACACCGTTCCCAGCGGTCGCAGCTTCCCGTATCTGCGTTCCGTCGACCGAGAGGCCTTCGAATGCAGCCAGGCGGAATGTCGGCGTGAACTCGTCGTCGAAGACCGCCGCATCGACTCCCTCGCGCTTCAGGACTTCTCCAAGTTGGTGTGGTCCGAAGTCGGTGTTGAGAAGTACGAGATTGGACCCGAGCTTCATTACGGCGATGGTCGCCTCCACAAAGTACCGACTGTTGCGACCCATGAGGCCTACGGTCGTCTCGGGCCCGACACCCTGGTCGGCCAACGTGTAAGCGACCGCATTGGCAGCACCGTCGACCTCCTGCCAGGAAAGATGGCCGAATTCGTCGGCGACCGCTATCCCATCAGGTGTCCGAAGCGCAGCCATTGCCGACGCTGCGGCGAGATTGGGCCCCCACCGGAGGGTCAGTTGGGCCATCCGGAGGTACTCCAGGGGTCTTACAGGCCGGAAGAGCCCCGTCTGACCCAGGGCGCGGGCTGCGGACACCGCCTGTCGGATGGTCATCGCTCCCTCCTACCGAATCGCTCAAGTCGTCGAAGCAGGCTCTGTGCAAATGCGGGGGCCTCCAACTCGTCGGTGTCCTCGCCCCGGGCGGCCGCGGAGTCACTTGACCACCTGTAGGTGAGGCGGAGAAGACCGTCGAAAGGCGCGGGTGTGGCGTCGGCGAGCAGGCGCCCCATCAACCCAAGTGCCGGCGCCACGCGGCGCGGGCGCTCCACAACCGCCCGGCAGATCCGCTTCGCCGCCTCGTCGGCTGTGAGCCCGGGCAGGAGTCTGTATATGTGTGTCGCCTCGACCATCGGGGTGTGGACCAGCGGCATGTAGATGTTCGTCACCGCCACTCCATCTCCATGGACCTCGGGCGCGATGCATCGCAAGAACGATTCGAATGCCGACTTGGACGCGAGGTAGGCGGAGAACCTCGGCGCACCGAAGAGGACGCCGAGGGAGGAGACATTGATAACGTGGCCACGTCTCCGCGCACGCATGCCGGGCATGAGACCCAGCACCAGGCGCACGGGCCCGAGGTAATTAACCTCGATCGTGCGCTCAAAGTCGTGGAAGCGGTTGTACGACAGGGCGATCGAGCGCCGGATGGAGTGCCCCGCATTGTTGACCAGCAAGTCCACGTCGCCGTGGCATTGGCAGATGCCCTCGACGAGCTGTGCCACGGCGACTGCATCCGACAGGTCGGCTGGGTGCGAACAGGCCCGCCCGCCGGCGCCCTCGATCTCGTGCTGGAGCGCCTCAAGACGCTCCTTCGATCGCGCCACCAGCACCGTCATGGCTCCCGCCGCACCCAGCCTCCGCGCGGTCGCCTCACCGATGCCGGAGGAGGCACCCGTCACGACCACCGTGGAGTCGGCGACGACCCTCCGCAGGGCTTCGATGTCGCGGCTAGAGCCCACTGCCTCCACCTCCTCCTCTACCAAGTAAGGCTCACCCATCCGGCATGCCGTGCGATAGGGCCGACAGTCCCAAAGCAGCCCCCGGGTCGGTCAGCGTCGGCTTGGCGTTACGCAAGCCGCCACTTGCGCGCGGATTTGTTCGAGAGGGCGCAGGTGCATCGCAGGTAGACGTGCCTCACGTCGAGAGTCAAGAACCGCTCTCTCCCGCTACGTGCCTGACACCGCGAGGTGGTACCGCCAGACGCCAAGGGGCGAAATCGATCACGATGCCGACGAGCCAGGCAAGGCACGGCAACAGGTCCGTTCTGGTCGGTTCGCCGAGCATGAGGACCCGCACGGCGGAGGCGGTGACCGAGACTGGCTGTAAGCCGGCGAAACAGTGCAGCCAGCCGGGCATCGTTCCGACGGGGATGAAGGCGGAGGAGGCGAACACGAGCGGCGCCATGACCGGGAACGCGGCGCCTTGGGCGACGCTCGGTCGCGACCGTGGAAGGCGCCTGATCGGGCTAGAAACGCAATTCACGACGAAAACTTCCCCAGCCATCACTTCACGGTCGCTTGAAAATCCCTCGCAATCACGCGAATCGCGCGCGCCTGGGGGAGTCATTCAATATAGGAACCCACAAGCTGCCTGACTCGCTACCTACGACCTGCTGGCGTGCGCGGGTCGAGTAGGATTCGGCAGTGGCTGAGACCGTCATCGACGCCGACGGGCATGATGTCGAGCCTCTTCTGGGGCGGGAGTCAGCCCCTGTCAGGCATCGTCCACACATCCATCGCGACGACGCAGGCTACGAGTACGTCGTCCTAGGCGACCAGGAGATCGTCGCCGTTTCGCTCGGCCTACTCGCCACACCCGGGTCCGACATCGCGCGAGACAGGCAGTCCCGCTCGAGGAGGCAACGCCCGGCAGCTACGACCCCGTGAAGCGGCTCGCCGACATGGATATCGAAGGCATCGACGTCGCCGTGCTCTACCGGTCTATCGGGCTCAACTGTTGGGCGATCGACGACGCGGCCGCCGCTGTGTCGCTGGCAAAGTCTTACAACGAATGGCTGGCCTGGCACTGCGGGGCCGATCGCGCTCGGCTCCACCATCCCGACCCTCGGCGATGACCGTGCGTTCAACCCCCTCCTCCTCCTACACGCCGTCTCCCACCCTTTCAAGGAGATGCTCGCCCGCGCCCAGCTCATGGTTTTCGGGGTAATGGACCGCTATCCCAAGCTTCGCTTCGTGTTCCTCGAGTCCGGAGTTTGCTGGGGGCCCGTTCTGGATGTACCGCATGGACGAGCAGGTCCCAGCTTCGGCGGGTTCTGCCCGGAGATGAAGCTCAAGGCGGATGTCCAAGCCAAGGTCCTTGGAGGCAACGCCCGCATCGTGTACCTCCTCCCGTGACGGACGAGCCCTCCAAATCTGATGATCCTCTTTCAAAGACCTCGGGCGTAAGACGACACCAACCACGCCATGTCGTGGTCGAAGAGGACGGATGCCTCGTTGGGATTGTCAGAGCGCCGTCACCCACAACTGCCCGTTCGCCTGCCGACGATTCCGGACGGGCGATTGGGCTCGCGAGAATCCCTCTGAGCCTCGCCAGCGGCGTTTATGCCGCTGCCAAGCAGCTGGCGGGTGATCCGCGAGTGTTGGGCGTGTTGCGAGCGGGCCCACGCGTGGCGATCTTCCTCGCCCGCGGTATCCGCAGGAGTGCCGCTGCTGGCGAGGACGACAGCATCGTGCCCGTTCGACCGACCCCCGCGCTTGTGCTTCAGGCATACCTCGACGAGACGCTGATCGCCATGTTCCACCACCCGGACCTGGTGCCGAACGACGAGGACTACGCGCCCGCAGCAGCGGATCTGGCGATCACCCAGGAACTCTTCTCGGCGCGTGGGTTGATAGATCATCCGGCTGGCTACCACCAGAACCCCGAGGCACCCGGGGACGTACGGGCGCGGCATGCACACGCGTTAGGCCTTGGCTATGAACACATCACGTTCGCCAGCGGCTGGGAGCCTGACCCCGACGAAGCCGGTCGGGATCGGTGGCTGAGGCATGAGGCCAACCGCACCGTGCACGCCTGGGTCTCTCGGGCGCCGGGGCGAGAGCGCCGATCCTGGCTCGTCTGCGCCCATGGCTTTGGCATGGGCTCAAGCGCGTTTATGGATCTGCGGGCGTTTCGCACGCCGCAGCTGCATCGCAAGGGCATCAACGTCGCAGTGCCGGTCCTACCGTTGCATGGGCCCCGGGCGACGGGTCGCGCCCGAGGCGAGGACCTCATGACCATCGACCTGGTCGACAGCATGCACGGCATGGCCCAGGCCACCTGGGATGTGCGCCGGGTCATCCGTTGGCTACGAGAGACCCAAGATGCGGAGACCGTTGGTGTGATCGGGTACTCGCTGGGAGGACTCGTGGCGGCTCTTGTCGCTGCTCTCGAGGACGACCTGGCATGCGTGATCGCGGGCATACCCGTCGTCGATCTGCCCGACCTCTTTCGCAGGCACGGCGGGGAGCATGTCGCACGACTTGCAGCCGATTACGAGGTCCTCGGGCAAGCGGCTGACGACGTGCACCGCGTCGTCAGTCCGTTGACGATGGAGTGCAAGGTTCCCTTCGAGCGGCGCTACATCTTTGCTGGCCTGGCCGATCGGATGTCGACGTTCGGTCAGGCCCGACGCTTGTGGTTGCACTGGGACCGCCCCGCCCTGGCCTCCTATGCCGGCGGTCATGTGGGCTTCTATTGGTCACGCGCGGTTAAAGAGCTGGTCGACGAGGCGGTGACGAGTTCGCTTGTGACCTAGAGCTGCTTCGCTGCGATCCCATTGGCGAGCGGGCCACTGCACCTGGCTGGATTGCTCCTAGGAGAAGAGCATCAAAAACCTCGGCGCCCCACCGGCCTGGGTGCCAGATATCGCGTACAAACAATCACCATTGCGAAGTAGGCCGGACGAGTTGTCTACTTGAAGAACTCGTCGATCTCGTCCTGATCGCAGTACACAGTGTCGAGAGACTCGATCTTTCCCCTGCGGACCACCCACCTTTGGAACCCATACTGGTGGATCGTGGCTCCCGGCCGTTGTGCGTCAAGCTGGAAGTAACCCAAGACGGAGCTCTCACCCGCAGCGGCTAACTCGATTGGTCGCACCTTTAGAGTCCCACCGCTGACCTCAAATGCAATTCGAACCATTTCGGCGATCTCCCAGTGACCGCTGTGCGGCCCAGAGATCTGTGAGTGGCCCGAGTGGGTCCATACCCCGTCGAAATCCCACAGCTTCACGAATCCCTCTAGATCGGTGACGACCCAGGCCTTCTGCACTACGTCGAGCGCAGTAATGTCCGTCACGCCATACCCCCTACTCCACAACCACGTCGAGCCGAGTCGGACCTGTGTTGATTAACCCCCGACTGGTACAGACCACTCACACGTGCTGGCACCGAAACCCGGCCACCACTTGGTCATGACTTCTTCTCCCACTTCTACTTCGTAGACGAGGTGAACTTCTGATCGGCGTCGTTCAACGTCTTCTCCGTCACGTCGAGAATATTCTGAGCAAGCCGGTTCGCCGCGCCAACCAGTTCTTCGGTCATCTTAAAGGCCGAATCGATGATTCTGCGGCGGGGTGAGTCGTCACCGCCCAGATGGGGAAGCGCTTCGTCGACACTGTCGACGAAGCTTCGTACCGCCTTGAGCGATACTTGCTCGGCGTGTTCGATCGAGTCGATGAAACGGGTATCACGTTCTTTGGTCTGGGTACCAGTCATGCTCTACCTCCTTGGTGAGCAAGCTATTCTCGAATTCATTGTGGCAAGGTCACTTCACCACGGATAGGGGCTTTCTACTCTTCACGAAGCGCAGGTGGGCGAGCACGCACGGTCGGATAACCGAGGTGTCAGGCTCCGGGCGTGTTAGGCGGTAGCGGGACCCGGTTGGCGCTGTTGGGCCCGACGCAGACGAAGACGCTGCTGCCCTGGTTGAACACGACCTTGGTGTTGCCATTCTCTGCCTCGACGTACGCTCCGCAATACGGGGGCAAGGCCGAGATATGGGCGTTGGTCCAGTTGATGGGCAGCTCGAGCCCGCCTGCGTTGAAGTCGGTCTCCTCGTTTATCGCGTCGATGAGCCGGGTCTGGGTGACGTTGCGGCCGATAGCCCGCAGACCGGCCACGAACTGGGCGGCGTTGATCCAGCCCTGGATGGCGGTTTCGTCGTACACCCAATTGGGCTCGTATTTCTCCATCGTCGAGATGTACTGCTGCATGCCGGGGTAATCACCTGGGAACTGAGTGGCCGCCTCGAACGGCACCTGCTGCACTGCGAAGATGACCCCGCTCGTCAAGGTCGGGTTCGCCGCGATCACCGAACGGCTGTACCCGTTCAGCCAGATGGAGTGCGCCGAGGTGAGCCCATACTGGTGCATGGCCAGCTCGAAGGCGAGGTTGTCCGACCCATCCATGCATGAAAAGAGCAGGTCCACATGGTGAGAGACCATCTGCTGTACGTCGGACGTGGGAGAACCACCTATGCCGAAGTTGAGGTCCTGGAAGCCGACATGCACTCCGAATTGCACGAGCCCGTTCACGACATCCTGGCACGGGTCCTTGGAAGGCCCGAATGAGTAGGCAACGACTGCCACCGACTTGGAGCCGAGCGCCTTTGCGAGAAACGCAGCGGTGGGCTCCTCGGTGGAGTAGTCGAGGTAGGAGCCGAAGGTACCGAACAGGTTGGGTGAATTGTTCCAATCCTGAGTAACCACGTAGCCGAACGTAGGTGTGCTTTCTTCGGCGAGGAATTGCGACCCTGTAAAGAACGGTGTCCCGACGCCGACGACTGCGAAAACGTGGTCGACCTCAACCAGGTTGCGCGCCTGGTCCTCGTCGTTGGTGGTATTCCCCCCGTCGTCGACGTTGTATTTGAGTTCGAGCAGCCGGCCGTTGACGCCGCCCTCCGCGTTGACCATGTCGAAGTAGGCCTGGACCCCATCAGTGATCTCACCGAAGCCCGAGGAGAGCGCACCTGACTCTGTGGCGAGCGCGCCCACGGCTATGGAGTTACCCGTCACCCCTGGCGCCGGGCCCCCTGAAGGAAGCTTTGACCCTGGCTTGAGGGTGGTGGAGGTGGTCGATGCGTTGCTGCACGAAGCCAGTGCTAACGCGAGCAAGACGGAGCCGAGAACGATCACGGCCGGCGAAAGGCGTCGGACCATCACCCCACTTCTGTCCGTTCCACAGCCGGGCGCGGACAGCCCTGGTATACCCTTCTGATTACCGACACGTATCTTCATCATCATGTTCGCTTCCTATCCCGTTCCTGATCTTTGGCCGCTTGCGGGACGGGTGCCAAGAGGCGAAAGTCCCGATTCAAGCGGGACAAAGTCGTTTTCCGTCGCGTGATGGAATCCACAAGGCTCCCGCCGGAGGGAGCCATGCGTCTAGCTGGTATGCGTCATCCCGGAACTCGCGTCTGCCACCGACTACCAGGCGCACGACCGACGATGAGTTACTCGAGCGATCCGGGTTCACGCCAATGCCACCGGATGCGCTGCTCGTGTAGGTGGCAATGGCGAACCGCAACACGTTGACGGCTTCATCACCGCTCCAAAGCGTCGGGCCTTTGCCAGTGTGCCTCCAGTGCAGCCAGTGAAGGCCGGAATCGCGGAAACTGCGGGCCAGTCGTCGTCGATCGGGAGGTAGGAGCACATCTCCCCATCGACATAGGCCTCGAGGCTCGGCAGCTGGATGCCGCGGCCCGTGCACCGGTTGACCCGCTCGTAGCTCTTGCGTCCGGTTACCTCCAATGTTCGTCGTTCGTGTAGTAATCGGAACTAAGTACATGTCGACCCCGAGTGTGATGCACGCACATTGAGGTCGTAGATGCCCAGGCCCACGAATGCAGCGCGGACGGAACGATCGTAGAGAGTAAAGCTCATAAGGCAACCCTCTCCTGTTGCAGATCCATGGTCAGCGGATCGATTCAAGAACGCGGAACCGTCGTGGCCCCCGGGGTCCTGGAGCGGGGCCTGGCCGCGCCGCGAGAGGATCGCTTGGCGTCCAGCTCCTCGAGGGCGAGCCGCAACCCCGAGGCCAGCTCCCATACGTCGTCCAGCTGGTCCGGACAGGCCACCAACCCGACATCGAGCGTGTCAATACAGCTGACGGCCGTGATGTTGAGCCCCACCCCGTCGAAGATCGGGCCGAGAGGGAAGATCGACTCCAGACGTGCTCCCGCGAAGTACAGCGGCACGGGAGGTCCCCGGACATCGGAGACGAGGACGTTGCAGATCGGGGGGTGAAATGACGAGAGGTGCAGTCGCGAGTAAAGGCTCGTTGCCAGCGAGAATATCGCCGGCACGGGCACCTCTAGCCAATCCATCAGCGCGTCGGAACCCATCGCCGCTTGGAGCGACTTGGCCTCGAGCGCCGCTTGGTGGATGGCAACCAACCGGTCCGCGGGGTCCTCCAGGTTCGTCGCCAGACCGGTAATCATGACGCTGATGAGGTTGGCTTGTTCCATGCCCTTGTCACCGCGAACCGACACCGGCACAGCAGCCACGAGCTGCTTCTGAGGCAGCTTCTCCATGGAAACGAGGAGGCGTCGCATGGCGCCTGCCACAACAGCGAGCACCACGTCGTTGATGGTGACGTCGAAGGCTCGGGCTACGCGCTTGATCTTGTCCAGCGAAAGAGACGTGAAGGCGATCTGGCGCCGTGGCGTGACCGGCATGTCGAAGGGGGTGTGGGGTGAGCTGAAGGGGACGGTGAGCGGGGCACCACCGCTACGACGGTGCTCGAGCACTTGGCGGCCGATACGGATTCCGGCGCTAAACGTTTGTTCCACCGCTCTAGCTCCGAAAAGCGGTCGTCGGATCATGGAGGTGACCGAACAGGCAGTCATTGCCATGCCGCCGGGCTGTCTCTCGGGAACGTTGGGCCCAGGCGCCGGTGGAGGTGGAGCACTGGGCTCGAGGGCGAAGAGCGATGCCAAGAACTGCATGCCGGCAACGCCGTCCATCAGGGAGTGGTGCAGCTTCGCCACGATGCACAGGCGGTCGTCCTCGAACCCCTCGACGACGTACATCTCCCATAGCGGGTAGCGCCGGTCCAGCTTGTGCCCGGCGAGGTCAGAAACGAAAGAAGCCAACTCCACCGCTGTGACGGGTTCAGAAAGCCTCACCGCTTTGATGTGACGTTCGAGGTCGACTCGGGCAACATCGATCCACCTGGGCACGTCGAGCCCGAGCGGAATCTGAACCACGCGGCGCCGCAATGGCGACACCAAGTGGATCCGTTCCCGCACGTAGTCCCTTACTGCCGTGACGCGGTCTTCGGCTGGCATGGTGGAGGGATCGAGAACCATCACCGCCATGGCATGGGTGAAATAATTCCTCGGCCTTTCGGCCGCCAAAAAAACTGCGTCTATCGCGCCTAGGCGTCGCATTCCCGTCTCGCTCCCGCCACCCGTTGAGTGGAGCACCAACCACAAAGAGCCATGTCCATGCTCTTACCTCTCGATCCGACTGCGGTGGCAGTCGCCTACAGCATGAGCCTCGTGATCGGCGACCACTAGAGGCGAAGGACATGTGTCAGACGCCGGCAAGCCTCCGACAACGGTCGATGGCTCTTGTGGCGGTTTCGGAACTTCTGGCAGCACCGCGAGAATCACAACCCCTCCGGCCGCGATGGCCACGGCGCCGACGGTCACGGCGAGGTCCATGCCGCTATGAGCTAGCCGTCCCCCCAGAACTCGTCGAACCCGTATGTGTCAGCCTGGTAGACGGTGACCTCGGTGATCTTCCCGTTGTGGATCTCAAAGTCGACCGCGGCGATCACGTCCAAAGCCTTCTCGTTGCTGGTTGCTGTTTCTCGCTGAAAGACCACGGCACGCCCCGGTTCACTGAGCACGTCCAGGATCTCGATCTTGAACGTGCCGCCGCTGTGTTCCTTCAGCTGCTCCAAAAAGCCGAGCACGGCCTCGGGGCCTTTGTAGTCACCAGCGAGGAAGCTGCGTCCCGGCTCGTGCCAGACCACATCCTGAGCCATGACCACCCCGAGAAGGTCCAGGTCACCCGACTCGAAGTCCTGGTAGGCCCGTCGGGTCAACGACTCGTACGCCGTCTCTTCCATCGCGGTCCTCCTCCCCTTGCCGTACCTCCATCGTTAGCTCCTCACTGGCGAGGTGCCAAGAGGCGAAAGTCCCCATCCAAGCGGGGCTCAAAGCGGTTGCGCTTGTGAGACGGACCCCAGAAACTTCGGGCCCGTGAGGAAGAAATCCCCAACGGGACATTTAACCAAAGGAGCGACGATTTAGGACGACACTCCCGCTGGAGAGAGGATTAGCGTTAGCACTATGTCTGGAGGGTAAGTCGCCGGTATTCATCACCGGAGAGGGTGCCAGTCGTCTGGATGCGCTCGACCTTGACGCGTATCGGACCGGCCAATCCGAGAAGCTTGGTGACCCCGTGGTCGCGCCCGGCCGTGTAACCGCCGTCGACCACCAGGGCATGACCGGTCATGAAGGACGCGTCGGATGACAACATGAACGCCGCCACAGAGGCGATCTCCTCGAGTTGTCCGTATCTTCCGGGCATCTGGAAGATACGGACCGTCATCGGCGTGCCAAACACGCCCGGCGCTACACCCTGCAACTCCAACCCCGTTCGCCACAGGAAATCGACGAGTATGGGGACTCATCCGATAAAGCGGTTGACCTGATGCTCGACAGATGTGAGGCTCGGTGATCTGAAGATGGCGGAGCAGGTCGCTCACCAAGACCTACAGCGGGAGGCAGTAAGTGCGGAAATTCATGAACCGGCTTGTCATAGTGTCGTTGATCGCTCTTCCGATCTCTGCTGCCATGGCCTTGCCCTCAGGTGCATCGACCGGTATCCACTTCCGTGTGGTGGCAACGACGGCGGGGCCACTGTCGGTTCCGAAGAGCAAAATTATTGGCTCAGGCAGCACGGCGGTGTTCCATCCGGCTGCGTTGACGGTTGCCGAGGACACGAGTGGGAACGAGTGTTCGCCGTTCATCACTGAAATGAAGATTGTCAACAGTGGAACGAAAACCGCATTTGTGACACTTGACGGTTCCTCTTGGTTCTCCCTCAAGGCGGGCCACGGAGAAGATATCTGTTGGTTCGGGGGCTCGGCTGGTGAGACGGCCTCGATCGGCCTGTCGAACAAGAAGGACACCAAGACCTACAGCGCAACGCTCACACTCACATTTTCTTCCTAGTAAGGCAGGAAGGCACTCGACTAGAACCACGTCTGAGTCGGTGCTCTGACCTTTTGCCAATCGATCCAGAGCGTGACCAGCGACGATGCCGCCTCTTGGGGCGGCATCGTCGCTTCTGGACCTGGTGCCGTTCCAGATCGTCAGCCATTGCGAGGATCGCTTCGGCGAGCCTGACGACCCGTTCCTCAACCGGTTCGTCCAGCTTCAGGTCTTCTCTCGCAGCGTCTCTGATCACACCATCGTTTGGTGCAACTTCCGGGTGCGAGTTCGGCCATCCTGGTGCTGGACCGAGTTGCTTGACGTATTACGGACCTTCGAGCCCGAGAAGTTTGGTGACTCCGTGATCCCTACCGGCGGTGTACCCGCCGTCCACGACCAGAGCATGACCCGTCACGAACGAAGCGTCCGCTGACAAGAGGAACGACGCCACTGAAGCAATCTCTTCCGGTGCACCGATTCGTCCGAGCTTGTGTTCGTGAATGATCTCAGCTTCGGCCTGCTCCATTCCTGGCATACCGAATATGCCTGGCCGTCCTCAGGTTCGTGTATTCGTCACGCTGAGAGAACGGTCGACATCGGACTTGAGCGGGAGGTGTAGGCACTGAGGATGATTACGGGGTTACGGAAGGACATCGCTACGTAAAGCGACTTTCGCCTCTATTACAGGGCCTTGGGTTTTTCTACATTGAGTGCAGAAACGAAGCTTCGGCACGAGAAGGTGGCCTGTGGTCGAGAACCTGATCTGGGGGACATGCTCGGGACCGGCAGGCCGGACCCTGTCTGTATGCAGCCCGGCTACGGCGGACGTGATCGACGAGGTGTCCCCCTCAGGAGTTGACGAAGTGAGCACGCCTGTGTGGACGGCGAGGAGGTCACCATGACCGATCTTCAAAAGGACGTCATAGAGGAGTCCCTGAAGCCCGAATGGGTGGAGAGGGCGAAGCTGAGCTATCACACCGTGGAGCTGCTTGGCGCCACCGGCAACATCACCGAAGCCGACATTGCGCCGATCATGAGAGGCGCCATCGACATCCATGTGCACGGGTACCCCGAGGTGCTGGTCGATACCGGTTGGGATTTCGCCGAGATCTGCCGAGCAGACTACGACGCGGGGATGCGCGCGATCTGCTGCAAGAGCCACCACCTGGACACCGCTCCGATGGCGTACTTCGTCCAGCAGATCATGGATCAGTACGCCCGGGAAACGGGCCGGACGGACCGCTTCCGGGTTTTCGGGGGTGTCGTCCTCAACTACTCGGTCGGCGGCTTGAACCCGGTCGCCGTCAAAGCGTCGCTCAAGATCGGCGGGAAGTGTGTGTGGCTACCGAGCCACGACGCTGCTCACCATCGGCAGGTGCTCGGAGAGGCTGGCGGAATCGAGATCCTGACCCCGGACGGTGAACTGCGGCCCGAGCTGCACCAGATATTCGACTTGGTGGCCGAGTACGGGGCCATCTTGGACACGTGCCACCTCGGCACTCGGGAGCGTTTAGTCGTCATCGAAGAGGCCCGCAAAGCTGGTGTCGAACGTGTCCTGATCACCCACCCTCAGTTCAGCGTGAACCGGGCATCGCCCGAACAGCAAGCAGAAATGGCCCGGCTCGGTGCGTTCGTTGGGTTGTACATGTATGGCACCGTCCCACATTTTAACAATCCCGGCTGCGACAGAGAGGAGATGCTCGAGGTCATCCGCAAGGTTGGGCCCGAAAGACTGGTGCTCGCGACAGATCACGGGTCGATGCTCCTACCGCCCCCGGTTGAGGGGATGAAGTTGTACATCCGCCTTCTGCTCGCCCTCGGCGTCGACCGCGACGACATCGAAACGATGGTGAAGCACAACCCGGCGTGGTTGCTGGGCCTAGACAAGGACGTCGAGGAGATCTAGAGACCGGAAGAGGTTGCGATGAGGGTTGGCTGCAACACCGTGGGGTTCCGGCGGCTCGAGCTCCAGGATGCGCTCGAGCGAGTCCGTCGAGCCGGCTTTCGATACGTCGAGGTCGAGAGCAACCTGTCCTGGTGCTCGCATGCCGACCCCTGGAACGACGACCCCTCGAAGTTCAAGGCGACGATCAAGCGATTCGGTTTTACCGGTGTGTCAGGGATGGGGAGCCACCGCGAGCTCATTTCCGACCCGGATGCGGTGCCCGACCTGCAGCAGGCGATCCGCTGGGCCGCGGCTGCCGGCGTGCCCGTTGTCATCACGGGTGAGGGTAGGTGCCCCGAAGGCATGGCCGAAGACGATGCGCTCGCCATCATCGGGGAGCGATTGACCGAGATCCTGGCGGTGGCCGAGGAAGCCCAGGTGGTCCTCGCCATGGAGCCTCACGGAACCATTTCGCTCTCGCCGAGCGGATTGGCACGAATTATGGACCTGGCACCGTCGCCGTGGCTCGGGGTCAACTTCGACACGGCGAACCCGCACCGCGGCGACTACGTCGGCACCACGCGAGCCGGATACGAGTGGAAGCTCGACCAGACCCATCGGGGGAACGAGGTCGAGGTTCTCCAGAGCGTCGCGCCCTTGGTCCGCCATGTGCACGCCAAGGACGTCCTCGGCCGACGAGCGGTGACGCTCGGAACAGGCGAGGTGGATCTCCCCCGGTGCCTGGAACTTCTCTTCGCACAGGGCTTCGCGGGGGTGCTGTCTTACGAAACGGAGGGCGAGGACCCTCCTGAGGTAACCGAAGAGATGATGACGAACAGCCGCCGCTATCTGGAACGAACGCTCAAGGAGATCGGCGCCGTCATCACCGCATGAGTGCAAGGGAGGACACCATGGAGTGGACGATTCCCCCCGATGGGGGTCATATGGACAGGCCGACTGGCATCTACCTACAGAACATGACCGGACACCAGGTCGCGCAACGTCTCCACGAGAACGATCTCATCATCCTTCCCATAGGTTCGACGGAGAACCATGGACCGCACGCGCCCAGCGGCGAGGACACGTTCCTCGTCACCCGAATTGCCGAGCAGGTCGCACAGGCGACGGGGTGCACCGTTGCGCAGCCGATCTGGTATGGCTCGCACCCCTATCACCACCTCGGCATGCCGGGAACGATCGTCGTCCCCGAGGAGACCTTCGCCGCGAACCTGCGCGCTGTCATGGCCGGGCTGTGGAACACAGGGTTCCGGAAGCAGATCCTCCTCAATGGTCACGGCCAGGACTACGTGATCCCTGTCGCCATGCACCAGTTCGGCAAGAAGTACCAAGTTCCGATGCTTCTGCTCAATGTCAACTGGTGGTTCACCATCAAGGAGCACATTCGCGACAAAGAGCACGGAGGCCCGTTCGAGACACCGTTCATTCACGGGGACGAATGCGAAACGTCGTACTCGTTGGCCCTTTTCCCTGAATTGGTGAATATGGAGGATGCAGTAGACACCAAGGCCGAGTCGTTGATGCCACCGGGCCACATCGACCTCTCCGGGTCGGCATACGACAGGCCCATCCCGTTCTGGCAGCACATCGGTGGATCGACGATCGAGGTGGTCGCCACACCTGAGGGAGTGGTGGGAAGTGCCACGCTCGCTGTGGCGGAGAAGGCGAAGCCCGGATTGACAGCCATCCTGGACTATCTCGCACTTCTTGTCGAGGACGTCATGACCAAGTATCCCCCGGGCAAGTTGCCACCCATCGATCGGCTCTCCCAGAGAGGCGCTGAAGAGGTGGAAGCGCTGCTGCGCGGGCCGCTCGCGCCTGGGGGAAGACACCTCTACACCGTCGGTTACCCGCCGTGATACGCGGCTGACAGCTGCGTCCGACATACGTGGGCACGCCGGAACGAAATGAGCGCCGGAACGAATGAGCGTCGAAACGAATTGAGAGGAGGCTGCAATGGCACAAGTTGTCGAAGTGGCGAAAAGCCCCACAGAGGCAAAGAGGCCGGCAGGAACCGTCAGGGCTGCGGTCATGGTCGCACCGGGGCGTATGGAAGTTCAGGACCTTCCCTATCCCGACCATCTCGAACCTGGTGCGCTGATCGTGCGGACGGAGATGTCCGGGATCTGCGGCACCGACAAGCATGCCTTCAGGGGCGAGGTGACTCTCTATGGGGGTACCGAGTCAGAGCAGGACATGGTCTTCCCCTGCGTGCACGGCCATGAGAACTCTGGGATCGTGGTCGAGATGAACGGGAATGGCTGCGACATCGAGTACAGCGGCCAGGAGTTGCGCGTCGGCGATCGAGTGACCAACTGCCCGAACGTGATCTGCGGCAGATGCTGGTACTGCCGGAGCATCCACGCATATCCGTACTGTGCCAACCACCAGGGCATCGGCATGACGTATCCCTCGGATCGGTTTCCCTACATTGTCGGAGGCTGGTCGGAGTACATGTACCTACCGCCGAAGGCATGGGTGTACCGGGTCCCCGAGCACATCCCGGTGGAATACGCCTGCCTGGTCGAGTTGTTCGTGGTTGCCGCATTACTCGACCGCGGCAAGGAGCTCGCGGCATGCGGAGGAAAGGGTTTCCACTTCGGCGACACGGTTGTCGTCCAAGGTGCGGGCCCGGTCGGGATGATGATGCTGGCAAAGGCTCGCATATTGGGAGCCGGCAAGATCATCATGCTCGACGCCAGTGACACGAAACTCGAAATGGCCGAGGACTTCGGTGCCGACATGGTCATCGATGTCTTGGGCATGAGCGATGCCGAGCTAGTCGAAGCGATCCGCGACCAAACCGCAGGACGGGGCGCGGACGTCGTCGTGGAGACTGTGGGCCGGCCCGAAGTCGTCAGGGTCGGACTCGAAATGCTACGGCGGGGGGGGACCTACCTCGAAACGGGCAACTTCGCCGATACGGGCGAGGTCGCGCTCAACATCCATCGGCACATAGCGGCGAAGAACGTGCTTCTCTACGGGAACACCAATCACCCCCACGACGGGTACTACAGGGCGCTGGAGATGATGTGGCGCCACCGCGACAGCTTCCCGTGGGAGCGGTTGATCACACACCGATTCGGATTGGAGCAGGCCCAGCAGGCTGTCGAGAAATCTCTTGAGCCGGACGCCCTCAAGGTTGTCTTCATCCCCTAGCGGCAGCATGCAACTACGACCCGCGCCGAACAGCGCATCGACGAAGGGCTTCGAGAGGCGCCTCGGTTTGGCCATCTCGCCTCAGCCGAGTCCGTTCGCTCCTCTGCTTTTCGCCGGCCGGCTCGAGGAGGGGATCCAAGTTGCCGCCGAGCTGGGATTCGCGGTCGTCGAGCTAAGCCTCCGCTCGCCCGACGACGCTGAGCCGGAGATGTTGGCCGCGATGCTCAGCGAGAACCAGCTCGGTCTGTCTGCTATCGCCACCGGGCAGGCCTACCTTGTCGATTCTTTGTGCCTCAGCTCGCCCGATCCCGCCGTCCGGGTGGCAGCTGCGGGACGTCTCACGGGCGCGATCGAATTGGCCTCGCGGTTCGATGCAGGCGTGATCGTCGGTGGAATCCGGGGGCGGCTCTTCGGGGCCCCTGCAGACCAGGCCGACCAGCGTGCCGGTGCAGTGGATGCGATACGCGCTTGCGCCCGCGTAGCAACCAAACTCGCCGTGCCGCTCTTGCTCGAGCCGATCAACCGCTACGAGACCAACTTCATCAACACGGCTGCCGAAGGACTTGATCTAATCACCGAGATCGACGATCCGTCGATGAGGCTCTTGCTCGACACCTTCCACATGAACATCGAGGAGAGGAACCTGGGGGACGTCCTGCGCACGGCGGGCGACCGTCTTGGCTATGTGCACGTCGCTGACAGCAACCGGCGCGCACCCGGGCAAGGCCACATCGACTTCCCCGAGGTGATCGAAGCGCTCGACGAGATTGCCTACTGCGGAATGCTCGTTGCCGAAGTCATGCCTTTGCCCGACGACTACGGCGCTGCGGAGTTGACCGCAGAGTTCTGGACCGAGGTCGCTGGCAAACCGACGCGGTGTGACCGGGAAGGCGCCAACCGGTGACCGTGACCAGTGAGGACAAGCCGATCAGAATGACAGGTCGCCGGGTGGAGGTCGTCGAGGAATCTTTGAAACCTGAATGGGTTGAGCGAGCAAAGCTCAGCTACCGCACGGTCGAGCTACTGGGCGCCATCGGCAACATCACCGAGGCCGACATAGCTCCGATCATGAAGGGGGCCATCGACATCCACGTGCACGGGTACCCGGACGCCTTGGTGGACACGGGCTGGGACTTCGCCGAGATTTGCCGCGCCGACTACGACGCAGGGATGCGAGCGATCTGCTGCAAGAGCATGTACTCCGACACGGCTCCGATGGCCTATTTCATCCAGCAGATTATGGACCAGTATGCCAAGGACACTGACCGGACCGACCGTTTCCGGGTCTTCGGTGGTGTCGTCCTCAACTACTCGGCCGGAGGGCTCAACCCTGCCGCGGTCAAGACGTGCCTGAAGCTAGGTGGCCGGTGCATCTGGCTGCCTAGTCACGACGCCGCCCACCATCGCCAGGTGCTAGGTGAGGAGGGCGGGGTTGAGGTCCTTACCGGAGACGGAGAGCTACGCCCGGAGATGTACCAAATCTTCGATCTGGTGGCGGAGCATGGAGCGCTATTGGATACCTGCCACCTGGGCACCCGGGAGCGCTACATCGTGATCACCGAGGCGCGGAAAGCCGGAGTGGAACGTGTGCTGGTGACCCATCCGCAGTACAGCGTGAACCGCGTCTTCTCCCGACCAGCAGGCCGAGATGGCTCGGCTGGGCGGCTATATCGGATTGTTCCTGTATGCAGCGGTCCCGCATTTCAACAACCCCGACATCGATCGCGAGGAGGTTTTCGAGATCGTCCGGAAAGTGGGTCCGCAGAAGCTGGTAGTCGCGACCGACTTCGGATCGATGCTCAACGTGCCACCTGTCGAGGGGATGAAGCTGTACATCCGTCTACTTCTTGCACTCGGCGTCGGCCGCGGCGACCTCGAGAGCATGGTCAAGCACAATCCGGCATGGCTATTGGGCCTGGAGGAAGGATGAGTTAACTCTGCGAGCTCGGTCGAGCAGCGCATTCCAAACATGCGGACTCATCGGATGACTCGAGTTTGCAAGTTTCGGATTCACGGGGAGCTGTCGTCCGGATTCGGCACAATGATGTCGCGTACAAGGGAGTCCACGCTGGCGACTGCGGCAATGAACTGGCGCAGGGTGCGACGAGTGGGCCCGAAGTTGTCGAACTCCTCGACAGGTATGCCGTCCTCGGAATATGCCCGACAAAAATCTTCGAAATGCGAAAGCAATTGGCTGAGGATCTTCTGATCCACGGGATCGTCGATCCGGGACACCACTTCGATATCGGACCGGTTGAACCTTCGTTGCCATGCGCATGGCGGTGAAATGACGATGTCTCCGCCGATGAGCTCGCTCCAGTGCATGTGGTTTCGGAATGCCGCGGACAACAAGCGAAGGCGGTAGCCGCGTTCACGGAAGATTCGGTATGCCTTCTTGAAAACGGCTATGCCGGCCCACTCGAGGCAACCCGGGTCAACCACGACACCGTTTTTCTCTAGCAGGAGTTTCAACCAGTCGTCGAGCCTACCCACCATGATCGTGCAGACGGGCCCCATGGTCGAGATGTCCTTACTCTCCGCCTCCCGTCGCCGTAGCCCGCGCTCGACGGCTTCGGCGACCGCGACGCATTGAGAAAGAGTGAAGCATACGGTTGCGTTGATGCTGATCCCCTGATACGTGGCCTCCTCAATGGCCGGAATGCCGGCCCGGGTCACGGGTATCTTGATGATCATGTTCGGTGCCAGCCCGTTGAATTCCGTAGCCTGATCGACGATCAGCCTCGTGCTACGGAACATCCTCGGATCCGTCTGTATGGAGAGGCGGCCGTTGCGTCCCCCATGAGCTTCGAAGATTGGCTCGAGCATATGTGCAGCCCTGACAGACAACTCCTCGATGAGCTTCCAGGTTATTTCGTCTTCCGTGGAGTCGGGCGATTCCTGTAGCAACACCTCGATCCGTTTCCGCCATGTCGCCATCTCCTTCTCAAGGATCGAGTACGCGATGACTGGATTGCAGGTAGCACCGACTGCGCCGTGCTCGATCGAATAGGCCAGCTCCTCTATCGAGGCCGAATCGTTCCAGAGACACGTTGGGGTGGTCTGCGTCATCTCAAAGAGCGGGCCCTTATAGGAAACGTTCACAGCAGATGTTCTCATGATTCCTGAGATCCGTCTCTGCTTGCGGGAAAAGGATCGTCACGCTCTCGGAGAGGCTTCCGGAGTATCTTTCCCGTGGAGTTGCGGGGAACGTCGTCAACGAAGACGACGCGTCCTGGGAATCTTGTACCTCGCGAGGCGGGAGTGGACATATTCGTTGATGTCGTCGGGTGAGATCGAGGATCCCGGCTTGACCACGACGAAGGTTTCCGACTGCTGGCCCATCTGTTCATCGTCGACGCCCACGACGGCCACGTCAACAAGGGCCTCGTGACCCCGAAGGGCGACTACCTGCTTCTGGAAAGACGTTCTCGCCGCCCGAGACGATCATCTCGTCTTCACGGCCGTCGACGAAGAGGCGCCCGGCTTCATCGAGGTGACCGGTGTCGCCTGTGCTCATCAGCCCTGTGATCGACTGCTTTCCGCGCCGTCCGTGTACCCGTCAAAGGTCATTCCACCTCCGATGAAGATGCGGCCGTTGTCGCCTGTCGTGACCGACCGACCTTCGTCATCCAAGACGGCCACCTCGGTTCGTCTCGGTGGGCGTCCTACGGTGCCTGGTGCGGACCGCAGATCGGAAGGCCCCGCCATTGCAGCCCATCCCACCTCGGTGGATCCGTAAAGGTCGTAGAGGATTTCGCCGAATGCGTCCATGACTTTGGTGGCCAAGTCCGCGCTGAGCGCAGAACCGCTGCACACGATGGCTCGTAGTGACGACGTGTCGTATCGGCGGAGCGTCGGCTCTGGCAGAGCGAGGATCCGTTGGAGCATTACGGGAACAGCGACAAGAGTCGTTGCTCCATGATCTGCAATGTCTGCCAGGACGGCCTCGGGGTCGAACCTCCTGCGGACGACCAGCGTGCCCTGCAGGAGGAGGGCAAACCCCAAGAAGCCGAAACCGAAGGCAGGAAGACCGAGCGGTGAGAACAACCCGTTCGAGCGCCGCAATGGCAGCTGGGAGAAGGCGCTCAACACGATCTCGACGGGCGGTGCGATGGAGCTTCGCTGGGCAACCTTCGGGACACCTGTAGTGCCGGAGGTCATGAGAACGATGCGGCATGGTCGCTTCGGCGGATCCGGTGTGGGGTAGTTCGGTTTCAACGCGGCCCTTTGGATTTCCGACGCATCGAAGGAGACCCCATCAAACCCAACGGTGTCGAAAGCTGAAGCGAACTCACTGTCGAAGATCGCTGCGCTGATCTCCTCCCGCTCGAGAACCTCACGGAGTTGGCCAGGACCGAAATCAGTGTTGAGCAGTACGAGATCAGCGCCAAGCTTCGACACCGCCAGGGCAGCTTCGACAAAGTATCGGTGATTGCGGGACATCAAACCTACGACTGAGGTGGTGCCGACCCCCTGGCCTTTTAATGCACCGGCGACGGCATTGGCAGCACCGTCAACTTCTGGCCACGAAAGGCAGCCAATTTCGTCGACGACCGCCGACTGATGAGGTGCTCGCAGGGCGGCGATGGCGCATGCAGCGGCAGGGCTCGCTCCCCAATGACGGGCAAGCTGGACCATGCGGACATATTGCGCGGGGCGAACGGGCCGGAAAAGTCCGGTCCCGGCAAGTGTTTGAGCAGCTGACAGTACCTCGCGGGTCTTCATGTTTCGTCTCTCACTGCGATGCTCCCGCAGTGTCGCAAGACCGCCTGCGCGAATGGGGGAGCCTCAAACTCGTCGGTGTCCTCGCCTCGGGCGGCAGCAGAGTCTGTCGACCACCGGTACGTGAGGCCAAGAAGGTCATCGAACGGCCGAGGTGCGGCATCGGAAAGCAGCCGTCCCAATCGGCCGAGGGTTGGAACGACTCGGCGCGGGCGTTTGACGATGGCCCAGCAAATGCGCTGGGCGGCCTCCTCGGCCGTCAGCCCGGGCAGCATTCGGTACACCCGTGTAGGCTCGACCATCGGGGTGTGAACAAGAGGCATGTAGATGTTCGTGACAGCCACGCCGTCACCACGGACTTCGGGGGCGATGCAACGCAAGAACGATTCAAATGCGGATTTGGATCCGAGGTACACGGAGAAACGTGGCACACCAAAGAGAACTCCGAGCGACGACACGTTCAGAATATGGCCGCGTCCACACTGACGCATGCTCGGCAAAAAACCCAGCACGAGGCGCACTGGCCCGAGATAGTTCAGGTTGATGGTGCGTTCGAAGTCATGGAAGCGGCCGTATGACAGAGCAATAGACCGCCGGATTGAATGGCCCGCATTGTTGACCAGGACATCGAGATCGCCGTGGCAGCGGCGGATCTCCGCGACGAGCTGAGCTACCGCGGCGACATCAGACAGATCGGCAGGATGCGAACAGGCCCTTCCGCCGAGATCCTCGATCTCCTGTTCGACCGCTTCAAGACGGTCCTTCGACCGGGCCACCAATACGGTCTCGGCTCCGGCCGCACCCAGGATCCGTGCGGCAGCCTGACCGATGCCGGAAGAGGCGCCCGTCACCACCACCGTGGAATGGACGACAGCCCTTCGGAGGTTGGTCTCAAGATCTCGATCAACCATGATCCATCCACCTTCTTCCCCCACCATTTCAGGTTCTCTCATCTACCCCACCTAGGAATAGGGTCAAGAGTCCCTAGAAAGGTCGAGTCGACCGGCGAGCCGGCGATGGACTTTTTGCATTTTCGAATGGCCTCGCAGGAGATCGTTCGGGCCCGAATGAGATAGACGATGGTGCCCGTGATCGTGACCTGGCATGATCGTGACCTGGGCGGCACCGATCCGGAAAGTAGTGACGACGCCGAGACCGATGTTCGAGCCGCGCGACCATGGACTCGGGCGCCCTAGTAACCGAAGTTCGCCGCTACCACACCGCCTCCCACCGGCCGGATTCGGCCGAGCGGTACATGGCGAGTGCGCCTCGCAGTTCGCCCAGCGAGAACTCGGCCCCGACGGGTGGGACGACGCCGTCGAGCACGGCTGCCTCGAACGCGGCGATCTGGCTCTCGTAGCTCTGCATATAGCGGCCCTGGCCCACAACCGTGCCGCGGTGGTCGGAGCCGTCGTAGAGCTTGACCCGCCCGAGGACGTCGATGACTACCTCCCCGCGGCTGCCGGTGACCTGGAACAGGGGGAGCGGGGCTACGGGCCCAGGCGAAAGGATGGCGTCAAAGCTGGCCACCACCCCGGAGTCGAAGCGGCAGAGGGCCCGACACATCGACTCCCCCTCCATCGCCTCATACGGGCGGCTCGTGGTGGCCACCACCTCGACCAACTCGCCCAACCACATCCGCAGGGGGCGCATCCAGTGCGAGCCGCCGTCGATCGCCACACCTCCGCCGGCTTCCGCCACCGAGAATCGCCAGTTGCCCTCGCCTAGGAACTGTTTCATCGGCGGGGCGCAATACCAAGCCCGTGCCGTGATCACCTCGCCCACGGCGCCGTCGTCGATGAGGTCCTTGGTCAGTACGACCTCGGGCCAGTACTGCGCGTTCTCAGCAACGAGGAATACAGCGGTCGACTGCTGGGAAGCCGCCAGGATGCGGTCGCACGCGTCGAGGGTCGGCGCCATGGGCTTCTCCAATAGGACGTGCTTGCCCGCCCGAATGGCGGCGACGGTCAACTGCTCGTGGAGCGCATGGGGGACCATGATAAGGGCTGCGTCGAACGTCCCGGCGTCCAGGGCGTCTTCGAGAGACGAGAAGGGCGCCGCGCCAGTCTCCTTCGCCATCGCCAAGGCTCGGCCGCGGTCGACGTCGACTGCGGCGGTTACGTCTGTCCTTGCTGCCGCAGCGTGCAGTGCCGCCAGGTGCCATTGGGCGATGGCCCCGCACCCCACGAACGCCAGTCGCAACCGAGGCTCGTCGTGAGGGGGTGGCGTGACCATGGGGGTACCCTACGTGGGCGCTAGGGAAGCAGCACCGGTCCACTGTCCGGCACTATCCAACAGAACGCGTAGTCCGGTTACGGGGGCGGGGAATTGCATCCCCAGCCGTTCGGTGGTCGGTCGCAAGGACCAAGGCCTTTCTCGCCAATGCAATCGGCTCAGACGACCGTGAGATGTTCGGTGAACCAGATCCGGCTCTCCGCGTGGTTGACAAAGAGCCGCTCATCCGCCGCCAATTGCTCGGCCGCTGCTAGTGCCGCCGGTTCCGCCCCTTTTGCTGCCATGTCGTCGAGACTCTCGAAGCTGATAACGGCAACCCCATCGTAAACATCGGAAGGGCACCCCCGATCGTCCTGCACGATCGATTCGAGCCCGGTGACCAACGTGTGGTGCTGAACATAGGACCGGATGCCGAGTATCTCGGCATGGCTGGCGACGAGCCGCGCATGCTCATCGCGCCAGTAGCGGCGGAATTCCTCTGGGCTCAATTCATCACGGCGCCGAATGCAGAGAACCACGTCGATCATGATCTACCTCCTCGCCGGTATGGACGGATGGCGTCGATACGCCGGGACCCGAACTCACCACTTCCCGGGTAGCGTGCCACAGGTGGGACTCCCTGCGCGCCATGAGCGTTTCTATCGAGCCTTCGGCAAATTGCACACACGCTTGCTCGTGCGAAGAAGCGGGCGGCCGGAATATCTCATTCTGGGCTTGCGGTGCCTCGTGCTCGAAACGGTGGGCCGGAACTCCGCACCACCCCACCGGGTCGCGTTGGGGTACATGCCGGACGGCGATGATTTCATCGTCCTCGCTTCCAATTTCGGCCAGGACCGGTTACCGGCGCCGTGGCAGAACCTCCAGGTGCGGCCGGACTCCACGGTGCACGTTGCGGGCCGACATGTCGCCGTACGTGGCCGGGAGCTTGCCGGCCCTGAACGCGAAGACATCATCTTGCGGGCGATGAGCCACAACAAACAATGGCGACTTTACGCCACCACCATGCGTCGCAGGTTGCCGGTGATACGCCTCGAACGACAGGGGCAGGCCTAGTCATCCCGAGGGGCGAAAAGACCTTCTGCCCTGCAAGTCTCGCCGGAACCCTGGAACCCGCACCGAACCTAGGGCTACTTGTTCAGTGACTGTGCGCTGCCGGTTACAGGGGCAGATCTTTGGGCTAGGGCACAACTCAGACCATCCGATGTCGCACAGCGGGACCGTCGATGAGCTCCAGCCGGCATCTCGCCTGCGGACCCCGTCTCAATCTAGTCGTTACGGCCGAATGCAGAGAACCACGTCCATCATGCCCCACGGTGCGTGCCCGCCCACCCGCGCTTCGCGACGGGCCGAAAGCCCCTATTCGCGCTGGTGTGACCTAGTCAGAATGGTTTGAAGAAGCAATTTTACTACGGGAGGTGTGCCGAACATGACCGCTACCCAGAGCAAAGAAGACGGTACGGCACGTCTTATCGACTCCATCGAAAATGCCGAGCACGTTTCGCTTGAGGCAGTCCGAAGCTTCGTCGAAACCGTTGACGGAGTGTTTCCCCACCTGGGGGGCGAAGACGGACCGCGCCGTAAGATCATCAGCTCGGCCTTCAAGATGACCGAGGACCTGGTTGGTGCCGCGAACCGGCTTGCGCAGAACGTGCTCGAGGTAGCCCAGAAGACGTTGAACGAGTCCGATCGCAAGTTGACCTCGTCTACGAAGTAGAAGAAGTCATCACCAAGTAGTGGTCGGGGGACGAGTGTTAGACGTGTGTGGTGGCCCTGATGCGCCCAGCAAGGAAGCATAGATAAAAGAACGGCGAAGAGAAGGAGGGGACGCAATGGGGGAGAATGCGTACGAGTCGTTGACTCGACGGGCATACGAGGACTTCGAGTCGGGTGACCTTGATTTGCTCGGGGAGGTGATGGCAGAGGACGTGGTCTGGCATGAGCCAGGGCAAAGCACCCTCGCCGGTGACTACAAAGGCCCGAAGGCCGTGCTTGGCTTTCTGGGGCAACTGAAGGAACGTAGCGGCGGCACATTCAAGATCGAGATTTTGGATGTGCTCAGTGAACCGGGGAGGGCCGTGGTCTTCCAGAGGGAGACGGCGATACGGAATGGGAGGGACTTGAATGTGATCGCAGCGGTCGACTTCGAGGTCCACAATGGGAAGATCACCGAGGTCACCGTCTATGAGGCTGATACCTACCGATTCGACGAGTTCTGGGTGGATGACTAGCTACTCAGAGCCACTGATAGTTCTGCCCCTGTACTTCGCCAGAGCGTGTCTTGAATCGATCCACCGACCATGGAGCTACAAATGGGGGACATGACCTTTACTCCCTACGATGGTCCCGTCCACGCTGCGTTCGTGGGCCTAGGGCGCATTTACGACCTCAATGTGCTCGCCTATATGGGCAATCCCGATGTCGAGGTGGTGGCGCTCGTCGACCCGAGTGAAGAGCGCCGCGCCGAACGCGAGGAGGATTGGCCCGGCGCCAAGCTGTTCGCCTCTGCGGCCGAACTGGCGGCGAGTGGCCTCGAGGTCGACGCCGTCGAGGCCCTGTTGCCCACGCCGCTTCACGCCGACGCGGTTGTTGAGCTACTCGGTTACGGCTGGCATGTCAACCTGCAGAAGCCCATGTGTAACGACCTGGCAAGCGCACAGCGAATGCTTGAAGCGGCCCGAGCCAACGGCCGGTTGTTGCGGGTGATGGAGAACTATGTGTTCTACGAGCCGTTGCGGAAGCTCAAGGAGATCGTCGGGTCGGGCGAGATCGGAGAGGTGAGCGGCTATCACATGAAGATGGTGGGCAGCGGCCGAGGCGGCTGGGAGGTCCCGGGGAGCAGTTACGAGTGGCAGTTCGAGCAGATGAGAGGTGGACGCGGAATTCTCGTGTTCGATGACGGCTGGCACAAGTTTTCTACGGCCATATGGTTGTTCGGCCCGGTCCGGGAGGTGCGGGCGTGGGTAGGCAAGACGGAGGTTTTGCCAGGGATCGAGATTGACGCCCCTTCAACCATAGTTTGGGAACATCACAACGGCGTCCGTGGCGTGTTCGACATCACCCTCGCCCCTGATCTGTATCTCCGGTCCGATTACTACACCAGCGACGAACGTTGGGAAGTCACCGGGCGCAGAGGTTACGCACGGGTCAACCGCTGCACGGGCCGCGGAATCCAGGAACCGAGCCTTGACGTCTACGTTGACGGAGAGATGCGCTCCTACCACACGCTCGACGACGACTGGGCCAGCAGCTTCCACGATTCCGGTCACCACTGGCTCAATTGGCTTCATGCAGGCAAGGGGCCGCTGCTATGGAGCGGCGAGGAAGCCATCAATGTATTGCGTTTCGTGCTTGCCGCTTACGCCAGCAGTTCGCATGGCGGCACCGGCGTGGACCCCGCCTCGCTCGAGTAGTTCGTCGATCGCGTCAGGCAGGTGGATACAGCGGCTTCCATTGCTGCTTCACCACCCAACAGGTCCCTTGGGCTTTGCCGTCCTTCAGCAAGTCGCACTGGCTGGAAGGCGGCACGTTGTTGTGGATCTCGACGATCCGATACTCGGTCGGGCCGTAGAATTTGCCCGGGCCATAGCTGAAGACCGGCGTCCAAGTAGCAGGGAAGTTAGTTATCGAGGCCATCGCTTCGACGAATGTCCGACGGTTCAGATTCTTGCCTGCCTTCCTGGCGGCTGCCGCGAACAGGTCGATGACACCGCACCATGCAACGATCGGCCCCTGCTCCTCGATGTAATAGCTGACGTTTTTGACGCCGGGGTAGACCGCGTGCCACTCCTCCCAGCATTTAAGGACTGCGGGATCGTAACCACCTTGGCTCTCGGGGTCGTTGTCGTCGACGCCCCCGAGGGTGAGGGTGGTCACGCCCTCCTGGCCGTTGAGCTCATTCTCGAACGGGATGGGGATCAGCCCGAGTCCGATCTGGATCTCGGACTGATAATCACTCAACAGCAAGGTGGGGTAATACTTCTGCGAAGCCTCGGCGGCCAGATATGGGAAGAAGGCATTGGTCCGCAGCATGGGAAGCACCGTTTTCACGCCAGCGACCTTCAACTTCTCGACTACAAGCGGGGCCTCCGCGTCGGTCGCCGCAGTTTCCGAGGTCCCCGCCGCCAGTTGCTCAACGTCGACATTGGTGATCCCCAGTTTCTTGAGGTCCGGCAACACGTACTGATTCAAGGCGAGTTGGTCGCTCGCCAGATCACCAACCACGATGCCGAGCGGTTGGGACTTCCGGATCTTTCCCGAGGAGACCCCCCAGTGGACGACGGTGTTCAAGATCGCAGCTTGGTCCGGTCCGGTCCACCACAGGTAAGGCGAGCCGTCGTCAGTCCAGTTGGTGACCGTCGTCCATTCGCTGATCATCGGCGTGTGACCTTCCTCAGTGATGCACAGCTGGTCCTCCTCCTGCCACGCACCGACGCCGTCGAGCACAGCGAATGCCGCAGGAGACCCCTCGGTCCACTGCTTGCACAGTCCCCGCATCTCGGCCTCATTGGATGGGTCGAAGGGGACGATGATCGCGTTGATCTTCTTCCCGTTGATCCCGCCGTTTTTGTTGATGTCATTCACGTAGAGGTCGATTGCCTGGTCCTGCTGGCCATTTTCTATATCCGTAGCCAGCCCCTCTTGCCCCGTCAGTGAAGAGAGCGAAACGACCGGAAAGATCACATTGATCTCGTTGTTGACGATGCCCCTGGTCGTCGTGCTCGCATCGGTCACAGGCGTGTAAGACAGGTGCTGGGCCGGGGCGCTGCTCGGTCGTGGGGCGAACACTAGATAGCCGATCACCACTACCACGGCGACGGCGACGATGACCAACATTCGGATCTTCATGGCTCTAGAGCGTCGGGAGAACCTCTCGATGCTACGACGTAACCATCCGGTACCGGTCATCAGGCCTTCCTTTCATCTCGCCTGACGAGTGCCTGTGCGGTCGGCCCCGAAACAGCGAGAGCCGCTTCGCTGGCACCAAGATACGCTGCCAGCGCCCGCGGATCCCGTCGCACCTCGTCCGGCGTACCGATCGATACCACCCGACCAGTTTCCAAGACGACGACCTGGGAGCACAGAGCGAATATGAGCGGGACGTCGTGTTCAACGATGACCACGGTCGTATTTGTCACCTGCTGGAGCCGACGCAACAGGGGAATGAATGCCTCGGCCTCACGTTGCGCAATCCCGGCTGTCGGTTCGTCTAAGAGCAAGATCCGGGGATCGGCCAGAACGATCGACGCCAAGTCCACGACGTGGCGGGTACCGGTCGACAGTTCGGCGATGCGGTGGTAGGCAAACGGGCCCAACCCGAATGCGGCAACGACCCGGGCAACGGCTGCTCGCTTCTCCCGCTCTTTTCGTCGTGCCCAGGGCATCTGTAGGGTGGCACTGATCACGCCGATCGGTTGTTCGGCATCTTTGTTGCACAACAAAACATCCTCGACCGACAGTTCGGGGAACAGGCGGCAGTCCTGGAACGATCGGATCATGCCGATTCCCCGGCGTTCCTCGGGGAGATACCCACCGAGCGACAGCCCATCGAGGGTGACAGAACCGCTCGCCGGTCGCACGAAGCCTGAGATGGCATCCAATGTCGTCGTCTTGCCCGAACCATTCGGCCCGATCAGGCCGACGATCGAACCGGGCTCGGCGGTGAAACTCACGTCGTCCACTGCCAGTAGACCGCCGAATTCAACGCTCAGATCGCTCACCACGAGCCGAGCCGGACCCGAGCGGACCTGGAGAGCTCCGGTGGCGATTTTCCATTGCTCATGCCGGTGGCCTCCAGTATGTCGTCTTCCGACACATCCTCTTCAGGTGGCTCTGCCTCACCTTCCGTAGTCCTGCGGCGGACAGGTCCCCGAATCGTCCCAACAGTTGGGTGAGGCCGCCGGGCAGGTAGAGGATGAAGGCCAGAAGACCGACACCGCTCGTCAGGAACTCGATCGTCGGGGTGGTGCCGAAGATCGCGGGAACCCGATCAGATAGATTGCGCCCAAGATCGATCCCGAGATCGAACCTAGACCGCCGATCACCACCATGGAGATCACAGTGAACGAGACCGTCGGGTCGAACGTGCGGTGGTGACCAGACCAAAGGCGAATCCGTAATAACACCAGCTGCTCCGGCGAGGAAACCTGACAATGCGAACGCGGTAATCCGGGCCGGATGACCGGTGTACCGATCGCCGCGGCTCCGATCTCGTTGTCGCGCACGGATACGAGTCGACGCGCGCTCGCCGCGATCCCGCCAGACCCGCACAGCAAGGATTGAGATAATCAGGAAGCCGAGCGCGAACCATGCGAACGAGCGTTCGGACACCAGTGAGAGCCAAAGAAATGGGCCGCGGTATCAGCGTTCCTGTGGGATTCGGCAGCCCTGTACAGATCTCTTTGTGCACTACAGGGAGGGTGAAGCAACCGGTCGCGGGAACGGTCTGCTCCATCAATAACGCGAACGCGACGGTCACCACCGCCAGATAAAGTCCCGGGATTCGCAATGCGGGGAGACCGACGAGACCGCAACCGCGCTGGTCACGATCCCGCCAAAGACGATAAGTACGAGGTCGGCACGCTCGAGCCGAGGTGTGCTGCCATCAGGGTTCCGACCGCGACCAGGCCCAATTGACCAAGCGAGACCTGGCCGGCCCAACCCGTCAGGATCGTCAGTGACAGGGCAATGATGGCGAAGATGCAGACCTGGGAGAAAAGGAAGACTTGAGAGGTGCTGAGTACGAGCGGCATACCGCCGCGACGACCACGGCGAACGAGGTTCCTCCCAGCGAGACCTTGGAGCGAAGCGGATCCATCTGACGACGGACCGTCGCCGCACCTGAGAGCCATGTGGCGACCGGGCCACCCCGGGTGCCTTTCGTAGTGCAGCCACTCGGACGACCATCACAAAGACAAGCAGTGCGAACAGGATCAGACTACTGGGTGGCTGTCGACGGAAGTTCCACTCGATGATCTCGTAGATCACGCCGAAAAGGACCCCGACACGAAGGCAACAGTGAAATTCACCATCGCGCCCATAAGTGCGGCGGTGAGCGCGAGGACCAGGAGGTCCGGACTCAGTGGCTGGAACAGGACGCTGGTCTGCCCGGGGCGTAAAGTATCGCGGTGAAGGCGAGAGAACTCCGCCAGGATCGACGTCACCGTTGACGTCCTCCTGACCCAAATCCCTGCAAGTCGGGTCGAGTCGATGTTCTCCGACATCGATCGCATGGCGAGGCCCCAGGACGAGAACCGCACGAATGCCGCCACCGCGATCGCCACGATTGGCGCCACGATCAGTGTAGAACCTCTCCGGGCGGGAAGATGAACTCACCGATCGAGAATCTCCAGGTGATCGGGACCGGGAAGGGGGACGACACGTTCCTCGGGCGGATGAATGGAAGCCCGCCAACGCAATGAAGACCTGGCTCGGCCGATCGTCGCAACCATGACCAGCACCCTTGACCGGTTGAAGATCCGTCGCAGACCGAGTTCGCTGATGGCCGCCATGGCCGCCGCGAGGCCAGCGAGAGGACCAGGGCAAACCAGTAGTTGAAACCGAAGTCGACGTGCAGCTTCACGAGAAACACCGCCGCGAGGACCCCGAGTTGACCCTGAGCGAAGTTGAGCACTCGATTGGTTCGATAGATGAGTACAAAACCAAGGGCGGGTAGACCAAAATAGATTCCGGTGAACACACCTTCAACAAGTAGGAACCGCGGTATCGATAGGGCGAGGATGCTCACGCCGTTGATTCCCCAATGGCCGATTGCAAGAACACTGGGCGCAACAGATCGTCGCGTTCGAGCAGTTCCGCTACGGGGCCGTCATAGCGGATCTCACCGCGTTCCAAGAATAGGCCCGTATCGCCAACATCATCGCCCGGTTCACACTCTGTTCCACGAGAAGACCGTGGTTCCATCTGCATTCATACGACGGACGATTTCCATAAGCCGGTCGACCGTCTTTGGGGCGAGACCAAGCGCAAGCTCGTCGATCATGAGCAATTGAGGTTCATCATGAGCACCCGCGCGGGCTAGCATCTGCTGTTCACCACCGGAAAAAGTTCCCGCCAGTTGATTGAGACGTGCTCCCAATTCGGGGAACATCACGATCGCATCGTGGATCGCCTGCGCGGGCTTGGCTGCGGTCGTGCCGGAACGGATGCTCAGCGATCTTCAAGTTCTCCTGGACCGTCAGGCCTGGAACGGTCATCTTGCCGCCGATCAGCAAGGAAGCGCCCAGATCGATGATCTGTTCGGGTTGCCAATTACGTGATAGCCACACCGTGGAGTCGGATCACACCCCGGTGCGGGTGATCTAGACCCGCCACGGCACGCAGCAATGTCGATTTCCCGGCACCGTTCGTCCCGAGCAGGGCGACAATTTCGCCTTCCTCGACCTCCAGGTTGATGTTGAAAAGCACCTGATTAGCGCCGTAGTAGAAGTCGAGATTGTGGATCTGTAATGCGGGGATCGGTGCGCCGGAGCTTCGCCGCTGACCCTCTTGGTCGCGCTCGAGAACGTCCTCGATCACCAAAGTGATGTCACGACGGACATGGAGTGAGCCGATGGCAAGCAGTACTCCGCCGATGATGCAAGTAGGAAGAATGAGCGAGAGCGCGACGATGTCGCCGTGCACACCACCGACCACGTCCGAAACAGCACTCAGAAGGATACTTCCGGCGAAGCCACCGAAGACGAGCGAGTAGACGCCGAACATGGCAAAGCAGATGCTGCGCATTTCCGGCAGCGCGGTCGCGGCCGGGGTCAAGATATGCAGATGGCGATCGGCGACACCGACACGTTGGCCAGGAATTGGAGGGCAACCACCATCCAAAGCTTGGGCATGTACAAGGAAACGACGAACAACGTTCCGTATACGGAAATTGAGATACCGGCAATGAGGAGGGGTTTCTGGGGGCTCCGGCGAAAGAACCGATCGCCGAGGACATAAGCACACGGCAGTCCCAAGAAGGCCGCCACACCGATGATGGCGTAGACATCGGCTCTGGCTCCGATTCCGAGCCCCCACTTCTTTTGGAAGTAGAGACTGCCGAGTAACGGTCCGCCGGTTCCGGCAAAACCGAGAATCGCTACGGCCACGAGTTCGTAGTAGATCGAACGGATTCGCAGGATACGGGTAATCGCCGAACCGAGGAGCACTCGCGGCGCTTGGCTCTGCTGGGTGTTGATGTCCATTCCCACAGAACTGAGAACCCTGCTTGACTCATTGGCGCCTTTTTCCGGCTCGTGGAGCGTCATGAGCGCGATGCCGATTGGTATGCCGACAAGTGCTTCCAGCATGCTGTAGCGCCAGTTGTGCGTCCAAATAGCGATGTGGGCGAAGATGAGGATTCCGAGGGTTTGAGATAAAGGATCCGCTAAATAGTGCCAGAAAAGACGCGGCCACGCACCTCGGTGGGATAGGCGTCGGAGAGATAAGAGTTGTGCGCCGTCTGGTTCACTCCGAAACCGACCGATGCCGCGAAGTACAAGAAGGCGAAGGCCCAGACATTCGGTGCCAAGCCCATGAGCGGCGCTACAACAGCAAAGATGAACAATGCCACTGCACAGACGACTTTGCGGCTGCCACGATCGGCCCAAAGTGCCAGGGGCACGCCCCAGAGCAGCTGTGCAACCTGGGCGATAAACGTGATAGTGCTGAGCGCTACGTTCGATTGCAGGTGGAACGATGCTTTAAGGTTAGGACCGAGAACCACGATCCCGTTTCCGAATGTTCCCGGCACCATCGCGGCTGCGGTGAGCAGGATTACGGCGCGAAGTGCCATTGCTTCAAGATCTTGATCAGCGGCGGCGGTTTGCCCTCACCGGTACCGGCGATCTGGGATAGTTCAGCGAGTTTCTCGGGTTCCCTTGAGCGCTGGACGACATCGCGCAGCAGTTGGTCGGGGACGGCAAAATCGAACTGAGGTCCAGCCGATGAACCCGAGTCGAACTCAGACTCAGCGCTCATGATAGGCGGACCTTAGCCCCTGACGCCCGAGTCGACCATCCGCGTCGTCAGCCCGTGCATGACGCTCGACGGCCCTACGGGATCGCGCATCACGCGGTCGCTAGGCCGCAGGTTTTCACCGTCGTTCGGGAAAATTCTCTCGAAAGGACGATCGCTGGGGGGCGAGGAGAACACCAGAACTCTTCCATCTAGAGCTGGTCAGGCCGGAGCCGCCACAATGGCATTGGCCTTCGCCACCTCACCGTACCAAACCGCGCTGGGCTTGGGTCGGCGTTCGAATGTCGTTCGGTCGACGGTGTGCAGGCCCAGGTTCGAGTTGTAGCCCCTGTCCCATTCGTAGCTGTCGAGGAGGCTCCACACGAAATATCCGAGGACGTCGATGCCGTCGGCGATACACCGGTGCAGGCCTTGCAACGCCTCGGTGAGGAACTCGATGCGCTCTCGGTCGTTGGTGGTGGCAATGCCATTCTCGGTTACCACGACCGGGATCCCGGTCACCGCCGCAGCCCGCCGCACCGTGTGCTCCACCACGGCCGGCCAGTACTCGAAGCCGATTTGGGTGAGCCTCGTGCCCGGCGGCGGCGGCAGGGGTCCGGTCGGACCCAGCACCGTGCGCTCGTAGCACTGGACGCCGATGAAATCGTCACCGCCGGTGGCCAGCAGGAAGGTGTCTTCCAGAATCTGCTCTGCCGCGTCCCGCGTCCCCTGGCCGCCTTCACCGGCCACCAGCTCCTCCATCGATAGTGTGAGACCGACCGGGAAGTCGCCGGGGCCGGACCGCAGCACGTCGACGGCCAGGCGGTGGGCTCGCACAAAGGTTTCGTTCACGGCGAAATGCCGCGTGATCTCATCCTTCAGGCCGGGGGGGTATCGGCCCAGGGTGTAGCCGAGCACCGCCACCACGTTAGGCTCGTTGATGGTGCATGCCCGCCCGATGAGGTCACCGAGGTGCGCTGTCGAGCGCTCGACGAATCGGGCGAAGCGCTCAGGTGCGTCGGTTGCCTCCCACCCGCCGCGTGCGGCGAGCCATTGCGGGGTCGTGAAGTGATGGAAAGTGACCACCGGCTCTACGCCTCGTGATCTGCACCGGGCGCACATCCGGCGGTAGTGCTCGAGGGCGGCCAGAGACCACTCACCCTCAGCCGGCTCGATCCGGCTCCACTCCAGCGAGAATCGATAGGCCCCGAGCCCCAACCCGGCCACCAGGTCGACATCCTCGGACCAGCGGTGGAACGAGTCACAGGCGTCACCGCTCGATGCTGGGCAGCCCGACTCGGGGTTGTGCTCCCAAGCCCACCAGTCGTTGTTCGTGTTCCCACCCTCGACCTGGTGGGCCGCGGAAGCGACGCCCCACACGAAGCCGTCAGGGAACATCGGCAGCGACGGACCTGAGGGATCGTCGGCAGCCGTCATGCCGGCCAACCTAGTGGGATTGGTCGGGCCGCGCCCCTGACGATGTCAGAGACAGCATGAATCGCCACATGCCATTTCGTACGTATCGATCGCATGACGGTAGTTGATGGCAATGGCCTCCACCGCGTTCTCCCACGGCGAGCCCAGTAAGAGCTCCACTGCGGGATCCCACCACAGGGTGCGTCCTATCGCGAATCCGTCATAGCCAGGAGAGGCGGCAGCAATTGCAAGCCACCGGTCCAATTCGTCCCATCCGGCATTGCGCCCCAACACGAGGCAAGTGACACCGGCGTCACGGGTGCACGCGCGGGCCAGATCGGCCGCGGAGGTAGCCGAAGACATTCCTTCCACCTTCCAACGTTCAACCCGGACACCCGCTGTCAGTATCTCCTCGACAGCCCGAACCGTTAACTGGGGCCGCTCGTGATCATCGAAGGTGCGTTCGTCGCCACCGACGCCGGCCAACTGCGCCTGTGTCGGTGGCACGAGCAGCTCGAGCAGGAGCGGGTAGCCGGCATCGTGCAGCTCATCCGACACTCGTCGGAGGCGGCGTAACTGCTCGTCCAACCTGGAGCGATCCCCCTCGACATTGTGGCGGATGAGCACCTTCGGTAAGTCAGGATTGAGTTTGGTCACGTGTGACAACCAGACGTGGCCGTACTCGGGCTCGAACACCTCCTGATCAGCACGTTCGATCGGGACAGCGAGCGTAATTTTGGCCGCTCTGGCACGCCGTGCAATATCCTCACCAAACTTCTCGTCAACCAGAACGCCCGCGTTAGCCCGCGGGACGCCACTCTCCAGGGCCCGCTCCAGCCCCGCGTAGCAAAGCTGCTTGACACGATGCACGGAGACGTCGAGTTCGTCGTCCGCCGTACCCACAGTCTCGGCAATAGCACGAGACAACCAGCCGCGGTGATCCATGGCGAACAGATAGAGGGGCATCAGGAAGGCCGTCTCGAGTAGATCCCTGTCGGTGGCGTCGGCGCTCGAGCGACGTCATCGTCACCGCCTAGCTGGCCCAAGAGGGGCATTAGCCAGGCGACCAGTTCGTCGGCCGACCCGGATGGCTGCGGTACCCAGGCAGAAGGTACCGGCCGGGTGCGACCAGCAACCTCCGCGAGGGGGACGGTGGTTGGCACAACGGCGGTGGACGAGGCACCGTCACGCTGCTCGGGCAGCGCGACCATCACCCCACTCACACCTTCCCGCAGCAAGCGAGATCCCTCTCTGCCGAGCGCGTAGGCCTCGTCGCTATCTATGGTGGAAACTGCCCATGAGGCACACCGCTGGATGAGTCCGAGCACCTCGCCTCGCGCTCCGTAGCCGAGACGGCGTTCCACCAGCTTCGCCAGACTTTGTCCCACGCCACCACTGATCGGCCGGTCGTACACGACCTGATCGAATGGGCTAGGTATCGAGGCGGATAGGCCTTCAGCCACTACCACGAACGCTCGACTGTGGCGTGCCACCACATTTCGCACGTCATCCAAGAAGGCGTCCTCGTCGAAAGGCCGCTCTGGTACGTAGACGAGGTGGGGGGAACCACCGGTGAGCGATCGAGCGGCGAGAGCGGAGACGGCGAGCCATCCAGTGCTGCGGCCGAGCGTCTCGACGATCCGAACCTGCTCTATGGACTCCATGGCGCGGTGATCGAAGTCGAGGTCCCGGATCGCCTGGATCAAGAATCTGGCGGCGCTGGGAAATCCAGGTGCATGGTCCGTCCCGAGCAGGTCGTTGTCGACGGTCTTCGGCACCCCCACTACCGACAGCCCCATTCCGGAACGAGCTGCTCGCTCATGAAGTTCCTGCGCGACGAACATGGTTCCATTGCCACCGATGAGCCCGAGGCCCTCGATTCCAGCGGCTACCAACAACTCGGCAATCGCGTCGAGATCGGCCCCCGTGAACGGATAGCGCCCTGCGCCGAGCCAGGCGCCGGGTTGTGAAGAGGCTGCTGCGTCCATAAAGATCGCTCGTCCGGCGCGCTCGGCGCCGAGCGCTTCTGCTGACCCCTTCAGAAGCCGCAGATCGCCACGCAGCAGACCGGCAGGACCTCCGACCACTCCCAGTACTTCGCCTGGTCCAGCTCCTTCGAGGAAACCCCAAAGGCTGGCGTTCACCACTGCCGTGGGCACGCCGAATTGGACGACGGCGAGCGTCGGCGCACTTCGAACCCTCATTTCATCGGACGGCTGCACCTGAGGGGCCGTCAGTCACGATCGATGACCAGCACCGGCTTCGTCACGGTACCGTCGAGGAATTCCTGAGAGATGCGGGGGAGATCGCAGAACGACTCGTAGGACACGAGAAGCTCCTCGAGACTCCCGCCGACTCTTCGCACGAGCCGCCAGTTCTCCTCCGCCTGGCTCAACGGAAAGTAAAACGAGCGAACCCACGTAGCCTCTGTGCGCCGCCAGCGAACCGATGCCGGAAGCGACCAAGGTTCTTCTCCCTCGCCCAGCAAAAGCACCGCGCCACCCTGGCCCACCAATTGGCTGGCGGCGGTCTTGGCCGCTGGCGTGCCGCTTGCCTCAACCACCAGAGAGAAATCAACCCCCGGAACGGGGGACTCGTCGCCAGTGGCAGCCGACAACACGATGCCCGCGTCCAGGGCACTGGCCCCGAGTGCGAGCACCGCCGCTAGGCGCCCTGGCACGACATCGTGGGCGACGACCTCAAGGCCTCGTTCTCGTGCGACCGCCACCACACCAACTCCAAGTGGCCCGCACCCCAATACGAGCACTGGGCCTTTCGGAGCATCGACAGCTCTGATTGCCCGATTCAGTCCATTGGTTGCAGTTCCCACAGTGTCGAGCGCGAGCACCGCTTGACGCGTCGGGATCTCCGGGGGGACCGGAAGAAGGTTGCGCGTTGGCACGCGTATCTTCTCTGCAAAACCTCCGTCCACTTGCCATCCGATCAGGCCGGCCAGGGCGTTGCAGCGATTGGTCACCCCAGTCCGGCACCACTCGCATGATCCGCAGTGCAAGGCGATGTAGACAGCGGCAACTTGACCAATTGACACAGACGGCGTTTCGTTACCCAGCTCGATGACACGACCGACAATCTCGTGGCCGGGCACACAGCTCGCCCCCAGACGCAGCAGCCGCTTGTCCGACCCGCAGAACGCGCTGTAGGCCACCTCGAGCACTGCTTCGCCCGGACCCGCCACGGGATCTTCGCGCTCCTCGAAGGACACGGCCCCACTCCCCATGAAACGGGCGACCTTCAAGGAGACCTCCTGGATGTCGAAGTCACTTCGGATGATTACTCCGCCGCCGTCGCCGTGGCACGCTGTCCGGTGCGGCGGAGCTCAACGCTTTCGACCCAGTGAAGGACCCCTCATGGGCGGCCGCGCCGGACCTTCGCCCGCTCCTGTCCTCTCGATGGCCCGGGCGATGTGATCGAGCTCGTCTTCCCTGAGATCGATGGCCGCAGCAGGCAGCCAACCGTCGACCTGCGCGGCGCTTCGAGCCCCGACGATCGCTCCGGTTACACCGGGCCAGGCCAGCGTCCACGCGACGGCGATCGCGGCGGTGGTTGTCTGCCGTTGTGCGGCCACCTCGGCGAGCGCGTCGGCGACTGCCAGATTGTTCTGCAATCGCTCGCCACTGAACTCCGGATCGCGTGAGCGCCAGTCAGTAGGGTCGATCGCCGACGCCCGGGCGACGGAGAACGAACCCGTGAGCAATCCGGATTGCATTGGAGCGTAAACGATGACGCCGGTGTCGTGCTCCAAGCACCACACAAGTTCAGCTGAGGTCTCTCGTCTGATCGCCGAGAGGGGGTTTTGCAGCGTGTCCACGTGACCGATCGTCTCGGCGACCTCGAGCTGAGAGACGGAGTGGTTGGACAAGCCGGCCGCGCGGATCAAACCCTCGTTTTTGAACGCCATCATTGTCGCCCAGTAGGCCTCGATGGGAGTGCCGTCATCGGGGGGCCAGTGCACCTGATAGAGATCAATGTGATCCAGTTTCAGCCGTCGCAACGACGCTTCGATCTCGCGCCGGAGGCTGTCGGGCGCTGCCACCCGTCGTGGTCGCTGGTAGGGGTGAGACGGGTCCACTAGGACTCCACCCTTGGTGAACACATAGGGCCGATCGGGTTCGGCAATGCCGTCCAGGGCACGTGCCACTACATCTTCAGCGTGACCGACACCATAGGCGGCAGCAGTGTCGATCCAGTTGATGCCCGATTCGATCGCGTGGCATATAGCAGCGATGGATTCCAGGTCGTCTTGTGAGCCCCAGCCAAACGACCAGCCGCCACCTCCCACAGCCCACGAGCCCACTCCGACGACCGTGATGTCCATTCCAGTCAAGCCCAATGGCCTCCTAATCATCGATGCCGACCGAGATGTAACGAGTGTCAAGGAATTCCTCAAGACCCAGGCGCGCCCCCTCGCGACCATACCCGCTCTGCTTGACTCCACCCATGGGCGCGAAGACTACAGAGGGCACGGGATGGTTGATGCCGACAATCCCGGCCTCCAACAACTCGGCCAGCCGCCATGCACGGCCGAGCTCTCTCGTGTAAACGTAAGCAGCCAACCCCAACTCCGTACTGTTAGCCTGCGCGACTGCCTCATCCGCGTTGCCGAACTGAAAGATCCCTGCGACGGGTCCAAACACCTCGCTCCTCGACATGGCGGAATCTACGGGTACGTCACGGAGGAAGCCGGGTCGGGTATAGGTGCCCACTACTGGCAGTGTCGGCGAGGTGCCGAGCCATGACGCACCTTGCTCGAGGGCCTCGTCCACCAATGACTCGACCGCCTTGACGCGAGCATCATCGATCAACGGCCCGACGTCGGGCACAGGATCTGTCAATGGGTCGCCGACGACCAGCGCAGAGCAGGCCGCGGCCAGCCGCTGGCAGACCTCGTCGAATACGGAGTGCTCGACGAGAACCCGGTTCGCTGCGACACAGGACTGTCCGTTGTTGCGAAGCTTCGCCACGAGGAGATCACGAACGGCGACATCGAGATCGGCGTCAGCGAACACGATGAATGGCGCACTCCCGCCAAGCTCGAGGGAACATCGGACGATCCGCCGTGCGGCGAGCGCCATGACCTGGGACCCCACCTCAGTAGAGCCGGTAAAGCTCACCACACGCACGGCGCGATGGGCCAGAAGAGTGGCCACTTGAGGCGCAGCAGGACCCTGTATGACATTCGCTACGCCTGCAGGCAGCCCGGCATCGTCAAGCGCGGAGAAGAGCTCGAGCACCGCCAAGGGCGCCTTGTCAGACCCCCGGCAAACCACGGAACACCCTGCGGCGAGCGCGGGAGCGAGTTTGCGCGCTTGGATAGAGACCGGGAAGTTCCACGGAGACAGGCACACCGCAACGCCGACAGGCCTGCTAAAGGTGAAATGGCGTCGGCTTGCATCCTCGCCCGACAGGATCGCACCTTGGGGTCGGCGCGCCTCTTCTCCGAACCACCGGAGGTACTCGGCCGCAAAGCGGACCTCGCCTACGGCTTCCGGCAGCCGCTTACCTGTCTCAGCGGCAAGTACTCGACCGATACCCGAGGCGCGTGAGGCAAGCATCTCGGCTGCGCGGCAAAGCACGTCAGCTCTCGCGCGCGGCGACTGCTCGGCCCAAATCGGAAAAGCCGAGGCCGCCGCGTCGGCGGCGGCGACTGCCTCGTCGGCGCCGCCGGAGGCGACCTCTGCGATGATCCGGCCGGTAGCGGGTTCGCTCACTGCCAGCCGCTGCGCGCCAGGAGGCTCGACCCACTTGCCCGCGATCCACGACGGGATCGGCCGGCCGTCGGCCAACCATTCCTCGAGGCGCAGCACAGTCAAGCGCTCCGATAGAGCTTCGTCAGCACGAACTCGCAGTGGCCAATGGTCTCTGAGGCCGTCAGTCGACCATTGACACAACGATCCACGAGAGCCATGAGGTGATCCCCCGCTTCAGAGAGGCTGTACTCGAGCCTCAAGAGCCCCGAGACGTCAAGATCGACGTGCTCGGCCATCGTCTCAGCGGTGACCGGATTAGCGGTGATCTTGATGACGGGCTCGATTGGATGACCGATGACATTGCCCTGACCTGTCGGGAACAGATGCAAGACGGCCCCGGCTGCCGCCATCAACGTCACACATTCGGCCGCCGCAGAGGAAGTATCCATGAAGTTCAGACCACTGCGGGTGGGAGCTTCAGCGGATCCGAGCGCGTCGACTATCGGCGCAGATCCCGTCTTGGCGATGTTGCCCATCGCCTTCTCCTCGATGGTCGAAAGCCCCCCACGGATGTTTCCTTGCGTCGGTTGGGAACCCATGAGGTCCGCGCCGGAGGCCTCCAACAATCCGGCGTAGTCGTCGAAGAAAGCCTGGAACTTCTTCCGAACGCTCGGATCGATGCATCGCTCGGCGATCAGGTGCTCTCCTCCGGTGAGCTCGGTGGTCTCACCGAACAACACCGTCCCCCCAGCGGCAATGTGGCGATCGACGACCTCGCCCACCGTCGGGTTGGCTGCGAGCCCGCTCGTGGTGTCCGACTCGCCGCACTTGATCGAGACCAGAAGCTCAGAGCGCTCGATCGGTTCCCGGCGATTCTCACTCGCATCCTGCAGAAGCCGCGCCGCGTGACGCGCTCCCTCTGCCACCGTGGCTAGGTCGCCGTGACGTTCGATCGCCAGACGAGCTACGGGTTTGCCGGTTGCGGCGATGCCATCGGCAACCCGGTCGGTCCATGTCGGCTCGATGCCGATCACCACGACTGCTGCGACGTTTGGGTTCGCGCCGGTTCCGATCAAAGTCTTGAACGTGAGGTCAAGATCTTCCCCGAACTGCAACCGACCATATGCATGGGAAAGTGCCTGGGTGCCGGGTACCAGCCGAGCCAGGCCCTCGGCGGCTGCGTTCGAGAGATCGTCAACTGGGAGAATGACGACATGGTTGCGGATCCCGACCTTACCGTCAGGTCGTCGATACCCGGTCACGTGCTGTGATGCCATCGTGCACTCCTCAAATTGTGTACGTGGACGAGCTCACCAGCGCGCACCGGCTTGTACATGACACCGATCTGCACCCCATATTCTTTTACCGGTGCGCCCGACTCGAGATCGCGGAAGGCGACCTTGTGACCCAACGGGATCTTCTCGAGCGCGGCGTTGCCCTCCTCAGCTCCCTCGTCTAAGTACGCCAGCGTGGCAGGTCCCGCCACCACATCACAGACAGCGACGGCAACGTCGTCTCCTCTGCGGTGGGCGAGAAAGTCTGGCCCTCTCATATCCGCGCTCCTTCCACCCAGCACCCATACTCATCGGCAAAACCAAGGCTGATTGCGGTTCTTCGAACTCTCTAAACATCGCGCGGTCACCCCATCCCGTAAAGCCCGTTGTGGTCGGCTCCCAACTCCTTAAACAGAAGCTTGGCAGCGGCGCGTCACCCCAGCCGAACTGACCGTGGCGGGATCCGGTCGAATATCGCTGGTGAGGGTCGTGCGTGAGCCTGTCGCCTCCCGAAGAACGGGAACATCACCCCTTCCGCCGTTAGACGACTCACCCGACCCGGCCTGGATAGGGCTCCAGCCGGTGGCCCCTGGCGACACTCTGATTGGGACAGTCCGGTTAGATGCATACCCCAGATGTGGCACGATGGCGTCGAAGGAGCTCGAGCGCTGGGAGTATCCAAATAACTTGCGAGAACATCGACGACCCGCAACGTGATTGACGTAGCGGTCGTAGAAGACGTCTGGGGACCGGCGCTCGAGGCCTTGCGGGCGCGATTCTCCGTCGTGCACGAGCCTACGGCTTGGAACAGCCCAACTGAGCTCAGTGAGCTCGTGAAGGATGCGAGGGCACTCGTTGTCCGCAACCGCACCTCGGTGACTCGCTCGTTGCTCGAGCATGGGGAAAGGCTGGAAGTCATCGCGCGCGTGGGTGTGGGTACAGACAACATTGACCTTTCAGCTGCTGACGACCTCGGAATTGTGATCGTGACTGCGACAGCTGCCAACGCGCGCAGTGTCGCTGAGCACACACTCTGTTTGGCGCTGGCACTCGCCCGGGACCTTATCGGACTCGATCGCAGGACTCGCAGCGGACAGTGGGAGCGCCGACTGGCCGTGGAGCTCGCCGGACGAACTTGGGGCGTGGTCGGTCTTGGTGCCACCGGTGCTGCCGTGGCGCTGCTCGCAGCCTCGCTCGGACTGAATGTGCTTGCTTACGATCCATATCTTGCCGCGGGCGCGAGGTCCTTACCCGATTGTCGGCTCGTGAATGACCTGATGGAAATCGCTTCTGGTGCAGATATCGTGTCACTTCACGTGCCATTGACGGCCGAGACAGGTGGTCTGATCAGTCGCAAGTTCCTTGCCCACATGCGGCCCGGCGCCTATCTGATCAATGTCGCACGCGGCGGACTTGTCGATGAAGAAGCCTTGGCTGACGCTCTGGAGGGTGGCCAGCTCGCAGGAGCTGGGCTCGACGTTCGCGTCCATGAGCCTCCGGAGCTCGGTCGAATAGAGGCTCATGAAAATGTCATCCTCACTTCACACGTTGCCGGCATGACCGAACAGGCTCAAGAAGCGGTGGTGACCATGCTGGCGGACGATCTCGGCCGCGTGCTGAGCGGGACAGCTGCTAGTCACGCGGTCGGAAAGTGGTCTCGATGTCGACACGTCTGAAACCAAAGCCGAAGAGAGCTTCCACGCGAGCCTGGGATTCAGGTCCCGGCCCCGGCGTCCCCGTAGCCATGACGGCGATCGGCCGGAGTATGAAGCTGTCGCCCGCTGCCTTTTGCAGCACACGAGACTGACGTATTACGGACCGCTCAGTCCGACAAGCTTCGTTACTCCGTGATCTCTTCCAGCGGTGTAGCCGCCGTCTACCACCAGAGCGTGACCTGTCACGAACGAAGCGTCAGCCGACAGTAGGAACGACGCTACCGAGGCAATCTCTTCCGGTGCACCGATTCGTCCAAGCTTGTGCTCGTGAATGATCTCAGATTCGGCCTGCTCCATTCCTGGCATACCGAATATGCCTGGCCGAGTCATGGGCGTGTCGATGAACCCCGGACAGATCGTGTTCACCCGGATCCCCACGCGTGCGTAGTCGATCGCCATGTTCTTCGTAAGGATGACCACCCCGCCTTTGGATGCGCTGTAGACACTGCCCCCCGCAGTTCCCTCGATGCCCTCGATGCTCGCGATGGTCACGACCGAACCACGTTCTCCTGCGACCCGGTCCTGGGCGAGCATCTGCGTGATGACGTGCTTCGCCACAAAGAATGTCCCGGTCAGGTTCACTGCTAGTACACGGTTCCATTCGGCGGCGTCGAGCAGGTGGACAGGTCCTCCGCTTGCGACTCCCGCCGCGTTGACCACGCCGTCGATCCGCCCGGACACCCCTTTGGCCTCTTCGACGAGCGCCGCGACCGATGCCTCGTCGGAAACATCTGTCTGCTTGAACGACCAGTTCGCAGATCCGTCGGGGTGCTGTCCAGACGGAGCGACACGGTCTGCTCCCACAACCGAAGCACCGTCTGCCAGGAGCCGTTGCGCGCAGGCGTGCCCGATGCCCGAGGACGAGCCTGTCACGATGATGGTCCTGCCGGTCTGTGAGCCCATCGTTCCTCCCTGATCATGCTCCGCTCACCTCCGGTGGGTGCCTCCGGTTGTCGAAGCTCCGGTTGTCGAAGCTCCGGTTGTCGGTGCGCCGACCGGATGATAAGAGTCCGAGGAACAATACGAGGAGAACGCCTTGTGAGATTCGCCCTGTTCTACGAGATTCCCGTCGCCCGGCCCTGGGACCCGGACTCCGAGAGGATCGCCTACCAGAATGTGCTCGAACAGGCCGTGGCAGGGGAGCGCTTCGGCTGGGACGCCATCTGGACGGTCGAGCACCATTTCCTGGACGAGTACTCACACTGTTCGAACCCGGAGATCCTCTACGGCGCGATCGCGGCGCGCACCGAGCGGATCCGTCTCGGCTACGGGGTGAGGCTCATGCCCCAGCCGTACAACCATCCGGTCCGCACTGCCGAGTCGGTAGCGGTGCTCGACCTCATCTCGAACGGTCGTGTCGACTTCGGCACAGGTCGATCGGCCACGCGTGCGGAGCTTGAAGGCTTCGGCGTCGACCCCTCGAAGACCCGACAGATGTGGAAAGAGGCCATAGAGCACGTCGTCGGGATCTGGACCCATGACGAGTACGAGTTCTCCGGAGAATTCTGGCAGATGCCGCGAAGGCGGGTGCACCCGAAGCCCATGCAGAAACCGCACCCGCCGATCTGGGGTGCTACCAGCAGCGAGGATGGACACCGCGAGGTTGGCAGGCTCGGGCTCGGGCTCTGCTCGTTCGCTGTCGGGGTCTCTCCCGACGAGGTGAGGCAGAAGGTCGACATCTACCGCGAGGCGCTCGAGACCTGCACAGAGCCGATCGGAGCCTTCGTCAACCAAGACGCGGCCACCTTCACCATGACGCTTTGCAGCAACGACCGGCAAAAGGCCCTCGACCTCGCCCGTCAATCCTTCGAGTGGTATCCCGCCAAAGGGGCGCGACTGATCGCCTCGCTTACGGACTGGATGGCGGAGAAGAAGCAGGATCTCGGCAGCTATTCCTACGCGGCTGACATGAAGTCGATCGACGACCAGGGGATGCTCGACCTGTTGTCGCTCGAGTACCTGGTCGACTCGAATGCGTGCGTGCTCGGGACCCCGTCAGAATGCGAAGCGACCTGCCGGCTCTATGAGCAGGCGGGAATAGACACTTTGCTCTGCCTGGTGAATCCGTACCGGATACCTCACGACGCGGTGATGGAGACCATCGAGCTCATGGGCAAAGAGGTCATCCCGAAGTTCGCCCACTGAGAGAGTCGGCACTGTGATGAGGGACGACGGCGCCTCCCTCGACTTGCCGAGCCAAGCCCGGGCTCGGGGGGACGCGCCTGCAGTGATCATGGGCGACGGTGAGGTCATGTCGTACCGCGAGCTCGACGACGGTTCGAACAGGCTCGCTCAGCTGCTTCGCGCCGAGGGCCTCGTGCCCGGCGACCACATCGCCGTGCTCATGGAGAACAACCTGCGCTACCTCGAGGTTACGTGGGCGGCGCAGCGGTCGGGCCTCTACTACACCGCCGTGAACAGCCACCTCCGCCGGGCCGAGGTGCAGTACATCCTGGACGACTGTGGTGCGAAGGCGCTCGTGACATCTCGCGCCATGGCAGAGGTCATCGGTGAGCTCGACTTGTCGAGTGTAGGTGTGCGTCTCTGCATTGGCGGAGAGGTTCCGGGATTCTCGTCCTACGAGGGCTCGACCTCATCTCAGCCGGCCGGGCCGGTGCAAGACGAGTGCGAGGGACGCGAGATGCTCTACTCGTCGGGGACCACGGGAAGGCCCAAAGGTGTCCAGAAGCAGTTGCCGCTCGCACCGCTCGGTGACATCTCCGCGGCCCCAGTGGTCATAGCGTCACGCATGGCGCTGTCAGGAGCGGGACCCGGCGCGGTCTACCTGTCGCCTGCGCCCCTGTACCACTCGGCGCCGCTCGTGTACTCGATGTCGATGACGCGCCTCGGGGCGGCGGTCGTCGTGATGGAGCGCTTCGATGCCGTCCGTTGCCTGGAGCTGATCTCGAGGCACCATGTCACGCACGCGGAATTCGTCCCGACGATGTTCACGCGCCTCTTGGCACTCCCCGACGACGTCCGCGGGCGCTACGACACCTCGAGCCTGAGGTACGTGGTGCACGCCGCCGCGCCCTGCGGGGTGGCCGTGAAGAGGCAGATGCTCGAATGGTGGGGTCCGATCATCCACGAGTACTACGCGGGTACCGAAGACGTCGGATCGACGTGGATCACGGCGGAGGAGTGGTTGGCACATCCCGGTTCTGTCGGCAGGCCCGTCGAGCCGGCCCACATCGTCGGTCCTGACGGCTCGGAGCTCCCGATCGGCGAGGAGGGGGTCGTGTACTTCGAGGGCGGCCGGCCGTTCGAGTACCACAACAACCCGGACGCCACCTCGTCCATGACAGATGCCAGGGGTTGGAGGACCCTCGGCGACATCGGACGCCTCGATGACGACGGCTACCTGTACCTGACCGACCGCAGCGCGGACATGGTCATCGCCGGCGGCGTGAACATCTACCCACGCGAGGCCGAGAATGTCCTCGCAGAGCATCCGCTGGTGGCTGACGTGGCGGTGATCGGTGTGCCTGATGCAGAGATGGGCGAATCGGTGAAGGCGGTGGTCGAGCTCCGAACCGGCGTTCAGGGCGGTCCGGATCTCGAAAGGGAGCTCATCTCCTTCTGTCAGGACCGGCTGGCCAGGTTCAAATGCCCGCGCAGCGTCGACTTCACCGACGCTTTGCCCCGTGATCCGAACGGCAAGCTCTACAAGAGGCTGCTGAAGGACAAGTACTGGGAAGGGCACGACACGCGCCTGCTCTGACGGCACAATGGGCGCATGCGCACCGGAAACATGTTCGGCCCTGACGCGACGTTCCTGGGTGTGCCGCGAGCGGATCTCGAGGACGAGTCGAGCTACGCAGGTGCGGCCGCCGTTGTGATCGGTGCACCGTTCGACGGAGGAACTTCGCACCGGCCGGGATGTCGCTTCGGTCCGCAGGCGATTCGCCTCACCGACTATCTGGCCCACGACGGAAGCCGTCCGCACCTTGCGCTCGGCGTCGACCCCCTGGTCGAGCTGGGCGTCGTGGACGTCGGCGATGTCGTGATGCCCCCGGGCGATATCGAGTTGGGCCTGAGGAGGCTCGAGGAGGCGGTGGCGAGGATTTCTGCGTCCGGTGGCATCCCCGTCGTGCTGGGCGGCGACCACACCATCGCTCTTCCGGACGTGACCGGGGTTGCCCGTTCCAGAGGCTGGGGAAGGATCTCTGTGGTCCACTTCGACGCTCACGCGGACACCGGCGACACGCAGTTCGGATCGCTCTACGGGCACGGAACTCCTATGCGCCGCCTCATCGAGTCCGGGGCAGCGAGGGGCGACCGTTTCCTCCAGATCGGGCTGCGGGGCTACTGGCCGGAACCCGAGACGCTCGATTGGATGGCGTCGCAACAGATGCGCAGCTACGAGATGAGCGAGGTGGTCGCGCGAGGTCTCGACGGTTGCCTGACCGAGGCGTTCGCCATCGCGGTGGACGATTGCGACGGAGTCTTCCTGTCGGTCGACGTGGATGTCGTCGACCCGGGCATGGCGCCGGGAACAGGAACTCCCGAACCGGGAGGGATGAGCGGTCGGCAACTCCTCGACGCCGTTCGCAGGATCGGTTGCGAGCTGCCCGTAGTGGGCGTGGACGTGGTCGAAGTGTCGCCGCCGTACGACCACGCCGAGGTTACGGCCTTCCTGGCGAACAGGGTCGTTCTCGAGGTCCTCTCGGGCATCGCCTGGCGTCGCAGAAGCGAGTCGGGCGAGACGACCAGGCGACCCGAGGATCCCTTGCTCGACAGGCCGCGCCGACAGGCGGGAACGTCCGCGACCAGCCCGGACGGCCGTTGAAGTACGGTCGAAAAATGCCCGGCAGCTGGTCGCGACGCGCACCACCCACCTTGGTACCCGTCATGATCCTGGTCGCCGTGGCTGTGCTGGTTTCAGCATGTGGCGGCACGCCGAGGAGCGCGGGGACAACCACGTCGTCCCAATCTTCGAGCTCGACGAGCCCTTCGACCTCCACCACACGAGTGGTCTCGCGCCCGCCCGGATGGTCCGCGCCAGAGAGCGTTGCAAGATCCGGCGGCCTCGGTGCCGTTGTATGTCCGGCCACCACTTCGTGCATCGCGCTGGGAGACGATGGTCAGGCGTACCAGTACCGCTCCGGTGGATGGAGTGCTGAGACCCAGACGGGCGCCGCCGCCGGTGCGACAGGTCCGCCGTCGTTGTCGTGTGCAGGACCGTCGTTCTGCATGGCGGTTTGGAGCGGGACAGATGATGCCGTGTCGTGGAACGGAGCAAATTGGTCGGCGCCCGTGACCGTCCCGGGCGCGCAGGTCCTGCAAGCCGTGGGGTGCGCATCCTCGACGTTCTGCGTCGCCATCGACGGCCTGGGCGATGGCTTCTACTACAACGGCTCGGGATGGACCGCCGAGCCGAACGACTGGGGGAGCGTCGTGTCGATTTCATGTCCGACGGCGACGTTCTGCGTGTCGGTCAAAGGCGGGGTGTCCCTCTGGAACGGGAGCTCTTGGACGCAACCCCAGGTCTACGGCAACACGTCCACCTTGACCGACGTTTCCTGCCCGGTCGCAACGTTCTGCGTCGCGGTCGATTCGACCGGAGAGGCGATCGTATGGAACGGGAGCAGTTGGTCAGGTCCCGACATCCTCGAGTCCGGCTCTTCCGCCTTCGGGGGTCCCACACTCACAGGGGTGTCGTGCACCAGTACCACCTTCTGCATGGCTGTGGATGGCGCCGGCAGGGTGTTCACGTGGTCGGGGCGGTCGTGGTCGAGACCCGTGTCCGTCGCTCCCGGTCACGAGTTCACAGCTGTGTCGTGCACGACAGCGGCTTTCTGCGTCGTGACCGACAAGCACGGCGACGTTTCGACGCGTACGTGAGCGAACCCGGCCGTACCTGAGCGAACCATCACAGGAAGTTGTGATCTGGGACCAAGGGGGCGCAAACCACGGGACCTCAGACTGCAGGTATCCCCCGAAGTAAAGGGGGCACTTGCAAGAAGGAGGTGATGTTAAACATGCGCCCGAAGCTCAAATACTCAATGGCCGTGCTCGGTGTGTCGGGAGTCCTTGTAGGCGGTGGTACCGCAGCTGCCTTCGCACTCTCGCCATCGGGGTCGACCGGTCATGTCGCGACGACGAACTCGTCCGCATCTGATTCGGCAGCGGTCAAGACCGCCACTGCTGTCAGAGCGGCGGTGAGCTCCTCGACCAAGTCGAGCTCGTCGTCGACAAGCAGCTACTCGAGCGGCTCCTCAGGTAGCTCGACTACCAGGCCTTCCTCGAAGAACTGCCCGAACATGTCCTCGAAGCCGTCCGCCGGCTCGAGCCGGTCGGGTCCGCCGGGTCCGCCGAGCTCTTCGAGCTCGTCGACCTCGTCGGTCACCTGAGCCGATCAGTCCCCCCCTGATCAGACCGGTCGGACGCGGTGCACAGTTCCAGGCGCTGCGTCCGACCGGCAGACGGGTCGGAATGGCTCGGACACCGCTCGTTGGGCCGAGCGTCTATGCGTCAGCTGAACTTCGTCCTCGGGCGCTCCTCGAGTACCCCGTCTACGTAGAGGTCGACCTTCTCGTTGTAGAAGCAGGCGAGCCCCGCGATCTTCTGGCACTCGGGGAGTGGTGTCCGGTAGCACCAGACCAGGTCTTCGTATAGACGGCCGCCGACGTCGAGCGACCAGTAGGTGGCGGTGCCCTTGTAAGGGCAGTGGCTCACCGTCTCAGAAGGTTCGAGCAGGTCCATCCGCAGGTCGGTCATGGGCATGTACCACCGGGTCGGCAGACCGGTCTCGAACAGCCCGAGCGGTCGCGTCGTATCGGCGACTGTCGTACCGCTGACCTCGACCCGGACATGGCGCGAGCTCGTCAACGTGTCGACTCGGGTGTGAGGGTCGCGTGCATGCGTGTAGACGGGCTCGTCCTCCTCCATCCATTCGTCCATCAGGTCCCACTCGAACCTGACGTGGTCGCGAAGTTGCTCGATCGGTGAAGAGGAGAACCGCCTCGCGGCTCTCCTCGCGACATGCTCGGCGACCTTCACGTCGCAGACCTCCGCATCGCCTCGGCTAGGGGAGTGCTCCGTCGTGCCGTCGGAAACCAGTTCCGCGCGGATGGCGCTCAGCGAGAAGTAGTAGACGGGGTAGTAGGGACCCTCCCAGACGAGCAGCGGATTGGTGCTCTCCGCGACCAGCCGTCCGGCCAGGTAGGTTCGTACGCGCTTCGCGCACGGCTCGACGCGGACTCTGCCGCGCTGCGTCTGGTCGCTCTGGGGCGAGTCGCTCTGGGCCGAGTCGCTCTGGGCCGAGTCGCTCTGGGCCGAGTCGCTCAACGCCGGCCTCGCTTCTGTTTCACGAAGCAGGCAGCTCCCGCTCCAAGAATGCGGTCGTGACTTCCCACGCGTCGCGCGCCGACTTGGCGTCGTAGAACATCGGCGCTTCGTGGTTGTCGAAGGCGTGTCCGGCCCGGTAGAGGCGGACCTCTACACCGTCGCGGTCGCCGAGAGCCTGCTCGATCTTGTTCACCTGCTCTAACGGGATGTACGCGTCCTCGGTACCGAAGTGAAGCAGCATCGGGCAGCGGAGTCCCTCTGACTCGTCGAGGGCGTCAGCGATCCCGGAGCCGTAGTACGACACGGCAACATCAGGGTGGTAGCGGTTGGCGACCGAGTAAGCGAGCCTTCCACCTAGGCAAAAGCCGACGACCCCCGCACGACCCCTCGTCTCGGGGAGCGATCTGAGATGCGCGAGCGCGGCCTCGCAGTCGGCCAATCCCAGCTCGAAGTCGAAGCTGGACACGAGCTCCATTCCGCGGGTGAGGCCGGCCTCGTCGTGGTCGAGGGCCACATTGCGCTCTGTCCGCCAGAACAGGTCGGGTGAGAGCACGGTGTAGCCGAGCGAGCACAGACGTTCTGCCACCGCCCTCAGATACGCACCCACTCCGAAGATCTCCTGGAGCAGAAGGATGCCTGCACCTGATCCCCCCGCAGGCGACCACAAATAGCCGTCGAGCTCGCCGCCGCCTGACGCGGGAATCCGTTCTGTACGGGTGGATGCCGGGGTGGATGCCATCGCTGCCAACACTAGAGTCCGAAGTCGGGAGGAGAGATCACATGGCGCAGGCACGCACGAGGAGCAGGTTCATACAAGAGGCGATCGCCGCGTACGCGTCCGATCACACGAGCCCGCCCGATGACGTGCAGCTGGAGCTCCAGCGGGTCACGCAGGAACGGACCGGGCCTGCGGCCCGTATGCAGATCGGAGACGACCAGGCTGTCTTCATGGAGATAATGGCGAGGTCGATGGAGCGCGCCGCGGGCTCGAGGTCGGTACGTTCACCGGCTACTCGGCACTCGCACTCGCGAAAGGGATGGGTCCCGAGGGGCGACTGCTCTGCTGTGACTTGAGCGAAGAATGGACCGCGGTCGCGCGCGAGTACTGGAAGAAGGCGGGCGTGTCGGACCGCATCGAGCTGCGGATCGGTCCGGCGCTCCAGACGCTCCGGGACCTTCCCTCCTCCGAGCGTTTCGACATCGCGTTCCTCGACGCGGACAAGGTCACATATCCCGACTATTACGAGGAGATCATTCCGAGATTGCGCGAGGGAGGACTGTTGCTCGTCGACAACGTCCTCCAATCGGGCCGCGTCGTCGATGCCGGCGCGGACGACGAATCCACTCTGGCGATCCGCAGATTGAACGACCGCGTTGCTGCCGACGAGCGGGTCAGGACGGTGCTGTTGCCGATCGGAGACGGGGTCACGCTCGCAGAGCGGATCTGACGGATGCGGGCGTGGGTCGTGGAGCGTCCAGCTCCCGCAGACGAGCACCCGCTCCGCCTCGTGGATCGCCCGGACCCCGTACCCGGTGACGGCGAGGTGCGCGTCCGGGTGACGACCTGTGGAGTCTGCAGGACCGACCTCCATCTCGCCGAGGGCGACCTCGCGCCGAGACACCCGGCCACTGTGCCCGGCCACGAGGTCGTGGGCATCGTGGACCAGGTCGGTCCCGGCGCAGAGCGGTTCTGTGTCGGTGACCGCATAGGCATCCCCTGGCTCAGGTGGACCTGCGGAAAGTGCAGGTTCTGCACCACAGGTCGAGAGAACCTCTGCGTGGCGCCGGGTTTCACGGGTTGGGACGCCGACGGCGGCTACGCCGAGCTGGCGGTGGTCCCGCAGGACTACGCCTACCGCATCCCCTCGGAGTTCTCCGATCTGGACGCGGCTCCGCTGCTGTGCGCAGGGATCATCGGCTACCGGGCGCTGCGCGTGTCCGCTGTCCAAGAGCGCGGTCGTCTCGGCATCTACGGCTTCGGCGGATCTGCCCACCTCGCTGCCCAGGTGGCCTTGTCGGAGGGCATGAGGGTGCATGTGTTCACCAGGTCGGCTGAAGCGATGGAGCTCGCACTGAGCCTCGGCTGCGCGTCGGCGGGCGGATCGTACGACCCGCCCCCTGAGCCGCTCGACGGGTCGGTCCTCTTCGCCCCGGTCGGAGAGCTGGTCCCTGTCGCCCTTTCGGGTCTGGACCGCGGTGGCACGCTCGCCATCGCCGGTATCTACCTGAGCGACATCCCGGTGCTCAGGTACGAGGATCACCTCTTCGAGGAGCGGAAGCTCAGAAGCGTCACCGCCAACACCCGCTCTGACGGTGAGGCGTTCTTGGAGGCGGCGGCACGTATCCCCGTGCGCGTCACTGCGCAGCCGTACGGATTCGAAGAAGCTGACCGGGCGTTGCGCGACCTGAAGGACGACCGGGTGTCAGGGGCGGCGGTGCTCCGGATCGGTGACGGTAGCTCTCACTGAAGCGCGATGCGGATGCCGTCCCCGGAGCGTCCGGTGTTCATCAACCCTGCGGTGGTCGAAGCGAAATAGTCGATCATCTCCTCTTCGTCGCCAGCAGACAGCCCGCCCTCTCTCACGGCCTCGGACATGTTGCGGAACCACGCGATCCGCTCCGCATCTCCTATCGCGAACGGTTGGTGGCGCATTCGCAGTCGCGGATGGCCGCGCTCGGCGTTGTAGTCGGCAGGTCCTCCCCAGTACTGGACGAGAAACAGGCTCAGGTGTTCGCGCGGCGGGCCTAGATCCTCGGGATACATGGGTCTGAGCACCGGGTCCTCGGCAACGCGGTCGTAGAAGCGGTCAACCAGCGCGACGAACCACTCGCGTCCTCCGACGCGCTCGTACATGGAGGTCGCGTCCGGATCGGTCACAACCCGATCCTCGCCATGTGCTCGGGCGGGTAACGGTCGCCTGCGGCCACGCCTTTCGGTGCGACGTCCTCGATCTCGTCCAGGTCCTCCTTGCTGAGCGCCAGGTCCACCGCCGCAGCGTTCTGCTCCATGTAGGCGCGGCGCTTGGTCCCGGGAATCGGGACGACGTCGTCACCCCGTGACAGGACCCACGCCAGGGCGAGTTGGGCGGTTGTGACCCCGAGCCGCGATGAGATGTCCTCGAGGCGGTGGACCACCTCGAGATTGGTCCCGAGGTTCTCTTCTTTGAACCGCGGCGACGTGCGCCTGAAGTCGTTCGGATCGAGCGCGGCGGTCTCGGTCACGGTCCCCGACAGCATTCCCCTCACGATCGGGCTGTAAGCGACGAGGCCGATGCCGAGCTCGCGGAGCGTGTCCAACAGGCCGTCCTCGGGATCTCTTGTGAACAGGGAGTACTCGTTCTGCGAGGCGGCCATGGTGTGTACCGCATGGGCCCTGCGCACCGTCGACGGAGCGGCTTCTGAGATCCCGAGATGAAGCACCTTGCCCTTCTCGACGAGCTCGTGCATCGCGCCCCATGTCTCTTCTATCGGCACGGTGGCATCGACCCTGTGCTGGTAGTAGAGGTCGATGTGATCGACCCCGAGCCTTCGTAGCGATGCGTCGCAACATGCCCTCACGTACTCTGGTCGGCCGTTCACTCCCACGAAGCTGCCGTCGGGTCGTCGCTCGTTGCCGAACTTCGTGGCGAGGATGAACTCGTCGCGTTTCCCGGCGATCGCGCGGCCGACCAACTCCTCGTTCACGAACGGGCCGTACATGTCGGCCGTGTCGAGGAAATTCACACCGAGCTCGAGGGCGCGACGGATCGTGGCGATCGACTCGTCGTCGTCGCCTGGACCGTAGGACTGGCTCATCCCCATGCAGCCGAGCCCGATGGCAGGGACCTGGAGACCATCGCCGAGATCACGCAACTGCATTTGTCGTCTCCTCCGGGATTCTGTCGCTCGCAGACGACCGTAGCGTCGTGAGTCGGCCGGCCGGTGCGGACGGGTGGGAACACCAGGCGGGAGTCCGTACCCCGACCCTGTGGAGACAATTCAGGGATAAATGAACAACGAAGTTTACTTACTGCCGAAATGGAAACCAAACGTCGGTGCCCGACGCCGCGCTTCCCGAGGGGCGGCGAAGCCCCGACGCCAGTTAGCCTCGGCGCGTCATGTCGGCACGCATCGTGCTCTGGGGCGCCACGGGTTACACGGGTCGGCTCGTCACTGAAGCGCTCGTCCGAATAGGGGAACGACCTCTCCTTGCGGGGAGGGACGCGTCCCGCCTGGCACAGCTGTCCGATTCCCACGGCGGGCTCGATACGGCAGTGGCAGACGTCGAGCGTTCGGAGAGCATCCGGAGACTCCTCGAGGATGGAGACGTCCTCGTATCGACCGTGGGCCCGTTCACCCTCTACGGGAAAACCGCCCTCGAAGCGGCTGTCGCCGCCGGAGCGCATTACATCGACTCGACCGGGGAGCCGGCGTTCATGCGCGATGTGTTCTCCGTCTCGGGACCGATTGCAGAGCGCCGCGGGACGACGCTGCTCACCGCGTTCGGATACGACTATGTGCCCGGCAACGTCGCCGGCGCATCGGCAGTCGACCGTGCGGGAACCAGCGCCCGGCATCTACAGGTCGCGTACCTCCTCCCTGAGACAGCGAGGCACGTCGGCGCAAAGGGCAGGCGCGAACCGGTGATCAGCACGGGTACCAGGGCTAGCTTGCTGGCGATCGGCGCGGCTCCCCATCATGTCCGCCGGCAGGGCCGGCTCGCGCTCGAGCCGAGTGCTCGCAAGATGACCGCTTTCATCGTGGACGGCCGCGCCAGATGGGCGTCGTCGATCGGTGGCAGTGAACCGCTCGCACTGCCGAGGACGTACCCCGAGCTGGACGACGTGGCGGTCTTCATGGAATTTCCGGGCCAGGCTCAGGTCACGCGGAGCATCGCGCTCGGGTTCTCCGTTGCTGCGGGGGCCTTAGGAAGGACCGCGCAGGGTCGCCGCGCGATACGGGGTGTAGTGAAAGCAGCGGCGAGACGCACGGGTGGCGGTCCTTCTGCCGAGGCAAGAGCCCGGTCCGGAACCCTCGTCGTCGCCACGTGCCGCGGCGAGGAAGGGCGCATGCTCTCCGCCGTCCGGCTCGAGGGACCCACGAACGGCTACACCTTGACCGGGCACATGATCGCATGGGGCGCTTCGTCGCTCCGCGCCGGTGCCCAGAAGGCTGCCGGGGCCGTCGGCCCGGTCGAGGCGTTCGGTCTCGAGCAGTGCGGGGCGGAGCTGTCGCGGGCGGGACTGGCCCTAAGCGAGATGAAGGAGCTGAAGGAGTAGCAGCGATGATCAGAGGCGATGCAACGGCGATCGTAAGAGGTGTCACGCCTGACGAAGTGTTCGACTTCGTCCTCGACCCGGCGCAGTACACGAAGGCTGACACGAAGATGGTCTGGGTGACGAAACTCGCGGACACGCCTGACGGAATGCTCGCACGCGAGGACGGTCGTTTCCTCGGAAAGTTCGCCGGGTCCGTCATCACCCGTTACCGGTGGAAGCGGCCGAACAGCATCGACGTGACGCTCGAGCACGGTGTGCCGAGGAGCCTTCACGCATGGTTCGAGATCGACGCGGTGCCTGACGGAACCCGTGTGCGCCACGTGGAGGAGATCGAGATGGGCCATGGGCTACTCGGCCTCCTGCATGATCAGGTGGCAGGCAAGTGGTTCGCCAGATCAGTCGAGCTCGAGGTCGCAGAGATCGCCCGGTTGCTCGAGTCAGGCGAACGGGGCCGGACCCTCCACGGTTTCGGCGCGTCGTAGCCCCGTCTATCGACCGGAGCTCGCGATGTACGGGCCGGCCGCTGTGAACCCGAGACGTACTTCGACCACGGGGCGGTTCGGAGTGGGCCTCGGGTCGTTGCTCGCCCACGGGTTGTAGAGCATCCAGATACCCGACGAGTCCTCGAACACAGACTGCTCTCCTGGCCCCGCTCCCTGCTCGTTCGAGGACAAGAGAGGGTGCGTCGACACCGGGGAGCAAGGTCCGACCGGTCCCGCGCACAGCGCGACACCGATCGCGTAGTCGGGGGAGTTGAACCAGTTGCCCGAGTAGAACATCCAGTACCGGCCCTGCTCGAAGAGCATGTCAGGGGCCTCGACGATGGTCCCTTCCCAGGGCAGCGACGGCTGGAGAATGAGCCTCGGCGTCCCGAGGAGCACCTTGCCCGAAGCGCTCAGACGCTGCACATATACGCCGGTGAATCCGTTGCCCGTCTCCCAGGGGATCTGGGGGTTGGCGTTGTCGTCGGACTTCCAGTACATCCACAGCGTGCCTTGCGCGTCCACGAAGGTGCGGGGGTCGATCGAGCCGCGGTGACCGACCTGGCAGATGAACAGCTTCTGCTCCGGCTTGAACGGGCCGAGCGGCGTCGGCCCGAATGCATCGCCGATGCACTGCATCGCAGGCGATGCGCCTCTGACCGCTGCGGTGAAGTACAGCGCCCATCCCCCGAGCACCCGATGCACGTCAGGAGCCCATGTGAAGCCTCCCAACGCCCATGCAGGCAGCCGGGGTAGCGCATCACGGAGATCGCCCCAGCGGTGGCCCGCGAGCAACGTGTACGTAGGAACGTTCATGCCCGTGAGAGTTCCGTTGCTCGTGTACAAGTACTCGTGCGAGCCGTCCACGAGGACGAACGGATCGGGCGCGTCAGGGCCCGACAGAACCACGTGAGCCGGATCCGACTGGTCGGCGACGGGCGGGGGAGAGAAGAACGACGAAGGCGCGCCGGGCGTCGTGTCGGCAGCCACGCCGCCTGGCTGCAGGTCCGCCGCCAAAGAGGACCCCGGTGATCCGCAGCGCGCGGCTCCGCAAGCAGATGCAGTACCTCCCCCCGCTGCGACCATGACCACTCCAGCAACAGCGAGCGTCACGACCACTAGAGCGACCGCGAACGTGTGCGCCCGCATCCGCGACCTTCTCCGCAAGCCCACCGGTTTGTGTGCACCTGCGTACGACGCCGGCAAGAGCGCTTCGAGCGGGTCTGCGACCGCTACGAATCCGGAGGGCGGCTTCGACGCAGAGGGCCTCGACGGAGACGGGACGGCGGAATCGACTCCCGACTTTCCGCTCATCTGCACACCTTGTCTGCGACGTTCGAGCTCCCGGCCTGGGGATGACCGGGCACCTGGCTGGGGACCAACTGCCGGGAACTGGGGATAACCGGGAAAATCCTATGGAGAACATAGGGATTTCGCGATAACCCCTTGACCCTTGCAGCCCGCGCGTCGCAAAGTGTCGTCAGTCGGGTGATCCAAACCGCAGTGACCCTGGCCGGAGCGCCGCAAGGCGATGACGGTGAGGGATCCACTGAGGAAGCGGACTCGCCTGAAGGTAACTCAGTACCGAGCAGGAAGGTTCCCTGGGACCAGCTTGCAAGGGAGTCCGAACCAGGGGGTCGTCCGACCCCGGGGGAGGCAGAGTTGCCGTGAGCGTGGCCCCGAGAAGTACGGGCGACTCCGGTCGCACCGGCTACTCGGGGCTTCGCCGCGTCCCGGCCCGGTTTCGACGACGCTCTTGCACTCACCTGATCTCGCTCATCTGATCTCGCTCACCTGATCGCGAAGGCCGTGTCACCGGTCGGAGGCTCTTCTGTCGCCTCGACGGATGTGACGACCGCCATCTGAGGACCTCGGCGGCACCACTTTTCGATCTCCGACACCGCGTCGGGGGGGCCTTGCAGCACCACTTCCACGCTGCCGTCTGCGAGATTGCGAACCCAACCGGCGAGTCCCGCTGCACGTGCCCGCCTCGCGCACGACACGCGGTAGCCGACCCCCTGCACCCTGCCGTCCACGAGCAGCCGCCTGCGCAGAACGACAGACAGCTGCGACGGGGCGGCTCGTGTCTCGTTCCGGTCCATCGCGCCGTGAGGCTAGCGCCGCCTGGGTCAGCCGAAAGGGCCGAACCAGGCCGGGTCGGGCTCGCCTGACGTGTAGCTGGCCGTCAGGTGATCGAGCCAGGCGGTGCTGTCGTCGAGACCTCCGGGCCGGTTGCGTGTGAGCCATAGTCGCCGGTGCTCCGAAGCAAGTTCGTCACACTGCGCAGACAGAGCATCTCGCGCGGCTTGCGGGACCGAGCCGAGCGTCCCGTCCCCACGCAGGCGCTCCTTCGCGTCACGACAGGCGAGCCCGAGCCACTCAGACGCGACCCGTAGCTCGTCCTTCACGAGCTCACCGTCGGCACGTCGTGGGCGGCATGAAGCGAGCATCCCGTTCGCCGATTCGAGGGAGTCCTCCACCGCTTCGATCTCGGGTGTCGTGAGCCCTCGCGTAGGGCCCCTTCCAACCGGCCATTGAGGGAACAGGAGATGGCCGACGAGGGGCGACATGTTGGGAGTCTGCGGTGTGACCAGGCGATGGACGGTACCGAGGGCCACGAGCGCCTCACCGATCCCGCCTGAAGGGTCGTCGAACGCGTGGGCGTCGAGAAGGACCGCCAGGTCCGCGAGCTCGAGATCGAGGTGCGCCGACCCGCACCAGGAGAAGGCCGCTGCCGCGGCGAGCCCAGGTTCACTGACGGGGAGGTACTGGTGATGTCCGAAATCGCCCCAGTCTGTGACCAGGAACCCTGTGGCGCCGTGTGCCTCACCGGCTCGGGCCGCGTTGCGGACGTTTCCGAGCATGTCGACCGCTCTGCCCGTGACCGACATCCAGCTCGACGTGCCGGGGCACACCCAGCGTGCGACCCCGGCCCCCGCAAGCGCCGACAGCCGGTCGTCGAAGGGATGGTTGGACTCGTAACCCCATTCGCAGATGGTCAGGTCTGCGTCGGTCAGCCTGGCGAGCTGGGTCAGGAGCTCTGGATGGCCTGCAGGTACGTCGCCCCATACGAGAAGTTGGCGTCCCTCGAGGGATTCGAGCCGCGCGAGGCGCTCCAGCCATCCCCCCCATTCGACCGAGCGCTCTCCCGACAGCTCCCATGGCTCGTCGAGCCCGATGTGGACGAGGGGCTTGTCGAGCGCGGACGTCAGCTGTGCGAGCAGGTCGGACACGAGATCGAGCGAACCGGGCTTGGCGGGGTCGATCGTCGTCGGCGACCGCCTTATCCCGAACAGCCAGTCGAACCCGTCCGGCGAGACCGCGAGCGGTCGATAGCGCTCGTGGCGCAGCCACCGGTCGAAGTGGCCGAGAGTGTTCTGGTTGGGCACGAGGTCGATGCCGAGAGAGCGGCAGAGCAGGTCGAGACGAGCCAGGTCAGCTGCCGTGTACGGATCGGCGTCGCGCCACACCTCGTCGTGGCCCACGTAGGCGAACGTGTGCTCCATGTACAGCTCGAGATGGTTGTACTTCCATCCGGCGAGACGCTTGACGAGTGCTTCGAGGGTCTCGAGCGTGGGCACCTTGTCGCGCGAGACGTCGAGCATCACCCCGCGCACGGCGTGGTCGGGCCAGTCGGTGATCTCGCACTCGAAGAGTGTGCCGTCGGGCTCTCCCCATGGAGCGCCGGCATTCGAGCGGTGGCGCAACTGTGCGAGTGTCGCCCGGCCGTGTCTAAGCCCGGCGTCGTCGCGCGCATGGATGGTGACGGAGTCAGGCCCGGTCACGAGCCGGTATCCCTGGGGAGGTAGGGGAGCCCCCGTCGTCTCGGTGGCTTCGCGGTCGGAGACCCGACGCCCCGTTGTCACGACGGTACGGGGCCTCGGGAGCAACAGGGGCGAGCTCAGCGCGGTTGCTCCCAGAGCCACTCGGCTCTCTCGCCGCGCCCGACCATCCGAGCGAGCGCGGAGCGTGCGACCGGCAGGTCGTCGGCGTGAGTGACCCCGACGCATCGTCCGGGCCCCGCGAGGAGGGTCACCTCGAGTGACCCGTCTCGGACGGCATCTCCCACCACCTCGGGGAGCAACGTCTCGTCCTCGTTCGCGAGCCCAGCGCCGGCCTCGACGATGCTGCCGTCCGGCGCGATCTCGGGATGCTCGCGGATCACCGCCTCTTCGAGGACATCCCAGATCCCCGGTTGAAAGCCCCACAGGTTCATGGACACGAGAGCGTCTGGGTCGAGCTGAGCCGGCTCGAGTCCGTCGCCGGCGGTGAAGGTCCCGTCCTCGTGGCGTGTGACCTTGCGACGTTCCGCCAGTCCGGTTAGCAACCCCGTCCCGTCTGTGACGCAGACGCCTCGCGTGACAGGCTCACCGGTGAGCACCGTCTTTGAGAGCGCGAACGCCACCATCACGTTCACCCCTCTTGCGAGCGTGTCGGCCAGAAGCGTGAGTGCGGGCACCCCGTAGACATCGTCCGAGTTGACGACCGCAAAAGGCCCGTCGCCCACGAGCCCGCGTGCGCAGAGGACTGCATGCGCGGTCCCGAGGGGTGCGGGTTGTTCTGCCGCGGCCGTATCGGCCCAGGCGGGCCACGTGCGCCTGACGTGGTAACGCAGGGCCGGTGAGGTGGTCGGTCCGACCACCAGCACGATCCGGCCGAATCCCGCAGCCAGGGAGTCCGATGCGGTCAGGTCGATGATCGCTTCTCCATGGACGCCGAGCGGGGCGAGAGGCTTGCAGCCTCCGTAGCGCTTGGCCATCCCGGCCGCGAGCATGACCAGTGTCGGGCGCGGCTTCGTGGGTCCCGATGCACCGGACCCTTTGTGTTCAGCCACCCCAGCGCAAGGCGGCGCTCGCCCAGGTCATGCCTCCCCCGAACCCGGAGAGCAGGACGATGTTCCCGGCGTCAAGGCGGCCCGAGGCCAGAGCGTCTCCGAGTGCGAGGGGGATCGAGGCGCTTGACGTGTTGCCGTAACGATCGATGGTCACGACCCAACGGTCCTCGGGGATCCCGAGTCGCTGACCCGCGGCCTGGATGATCCGTGCGTTCGCCTGGTGGGGGACAAACAGGTCGACGTCTGCTGGTTCGAGTCCGGCACGGTGGAGCGTGGCGAGCGACGAGTCCACGACGGTCCTCACCGCGCGCCTGAATATCTCCTTGCCGTCCATCACCATGTACCCGCCGTGCTCGCAGTAAAGGAGGCGCTTGAGCGCCCCGTCGGCGCCGAGATCCCACCCGAGAAGCTGTCCCGGGCCTTCTGTCGCTTGGAGGACCACTGCGCCAGCGCCGTCGCCGACCAGGATCGCGACACTGCGCTCGTCCCAGTCGGTGATGCGCGAGAGCGTCTCGGCGCCCACGAGAAGGATGCAGCGCGCACCGGTGGAGATCAGGCCGTGGGAGACCACGAGGCCATACACGAACCCTGAGCAAGCGGCGTTGAGGTCGAACGCCCCCGCGTTTCTCAGGCCTATCCCGTGCTGCACCGCCGCAGATGTGGCCGGGACAATGTCGTCGGGCGTGGTGGTTGCGAGGACGAGGATGTCCACGTCGCCGGGATCGACGCCGGCGCTGGCGAGCGCCTTTCTGCCTGCGTCCACTGCGAGCTCGGAGGTGAGGCCGCCGATGTGGCGCTCTTTGATCCCGGTGCGCTCGGTGATCCACTCGTCGCTCGTGTCGAGGGTCGCGGACAGGTCCTCGTTCGTGACCACTTTGTCGGGCACCGAGATGCCCCAACCCGTTACGACGGCCCCGGTCATTGTCCGCCCGCTACCGGCCGAGCACGGTGATGCTCACGAGCGCCGGGTCTGCGTTGATCAGCCCACCTGTGTTCACCGCTGCGCCGAGCCGGGCGCCAGGGACCTGGCGATCACCCGCTCGACCGCGCAGGTGCTCTGCGACCTCGACGATCTGGCACAGTCCGGTCGCGCCGATCGGATGACCCCTCGAGACGAGCCCGCCACTCGGGTTCACGCACACCGAACGGCCTCCCGGACCGGTCGCGCCCGACACCGTCGCGGCTCCCGCGTCCCCCGGTGCGAAGAAGCCCATGGCCTCGAGCGCGTAGAGCTCCTCGGCGCTCGTGGCGTCGTGGAGCTCGATCAGGTCGACGTCGCGAGGCCCGATGCCGGCCGCCTTCCATCCCTCCTCTGCAACCTGGCCGAGCCTTTCGTGGTACTCGGTGTCCCCGGTTCCCGAGCGGACGATGCTCGCGACAACCTTGGGAGCATCAGAGACGGGGCCCGCCGCGAGCACCACGGCTGCTGCGCCGTCGGTGAACGACGAGCACATCAGACGGCGAAGCGGTGACGCAACGACGGGGGAGGCGAGCACCTCTTCGATGGTCACCGGCTTGCGGAACTGGGCGAGCGGGTTCATCGCGCCGCAGCGCCTCGACTTCACGGCAGTCGCAGCTATCTGGTCGACGGTGGTCCCGCGGGCGGTCACCTGGTGGTTCACCCATACCGCGTTCATCCCCATGAGAGTGCTGCCTGCGTCGCTGTACTTCTCTCGCAGCATCCCGCGCTCTCGGGCGGGCAGTCCCTCCTCGATGCCCGCGATCGTGTCCTCGCGCGATCCGGTCCACATCTTCTCGACGCCGACGACCAGAACCGGCGACTCGCCGGCGCTCGCGGCCATGACTCCCAGGTGAAACGCCGAGGCGCCTCCGGCGCAGGAGTTGTCGACGTTGATCACGCCCACGCCGTCGAGCCCGGTGGGCTTGAGCCACGTCTGACCACGGATGCACGCCTGATCGTTGAGGGAACCCCCGAGGGCATTCGCGGCCAGGACGAGGCCGACCTCTTTTGCCGATAGACCGGCGTCGGAGAGAGCGGCACCCGCCGCCATGGATGTGAGCTCTTCGGGCGACATGTCGCGCGTCGACATGGGAGTCATGCCGGTTCCGATCACGCTTACGGAGTGCTTCATCGGTGAGCCATGCCCGCAGATCGAGGGGTCATGCCCGCAAGCCGCTCCCGGTGAGCACGGGTGCATGGTACCCGAGCCAGGCTGTCGGGCGACCGGATCCGGCGGTGCCCGTGCCTGACGGGGGCGTCGCGAGGCGCCGGGTGCTTCGGACGAGGTCCGGACACGGCAGAATGGAGCAGGTGATGTCGCGATGCTGAGTGACGAAGAGCGTCAGAAGCGCGAGGAAGACCTGAATGCGCTGCTCGATTTGATGCGCCCCTCGGTCCAGGCCGACGGAGGCGACCTGGCCCTGATCGCGGCCGACGTGGAGGCCGGCGTCATCGAGGTTCAGCTGAGAGGGGCGTGCAGCTCCTGCGCCATATCCGGTGCCACTCTCCAAGGTGGTGTGGAGCGGATCCTGAAGGGTCGTCTCGACTGGGTAACCGAGGTCCGCGGTGGGGTCGACGAGTCTGTCGATCCCTTCGAGAGCGCGGCGCTCGGCCAGGGTGGCTACGTTCCTCGTTGGTGAATCCCCCCGTTGCGGTCCTTGGCGACTCGCCGTCTTTGAGGTCAGCCCATGAGTTCGTGCGTCAGGCAGGTCGGTAAGTGACCGCGCTCGATCCGAGCGGACTGCCGCCCGACGCAGCGCGCCGGCTGAGCGAGCTCAAAGAGGATGCCCAGGGCAGGGGATTCTTCACGTCCGACCTTTCTGTAAACGAGTTCCTGCTGGTGAAGGAAGCCGGATTCCACCCACGTGGGCTCGTGTTCGGGAGCTCGATCTACCACATAGGTCTCCAACGCCGCGGCCGCACCACGAGCAGAGAGCTCGAATCGCTCAGCCAGGCCATGTACACCGCACGCCAACTTGCGATGAGCCGTATGGAGTCAGAGGCGGACGTGCTCGGAGCCGACGGCATCGTCGGTGTGCGTCTCGACGTGAACTTCTACGACTGGGGCAGGCACTCCGCCGAGTTCATCGCGATCGGGACGGCCGTTTCCGCGTCTGACCCGTCTGAGATCGCGGGCGGCACCTGGCGCACCTCGGCGGGTGTCCCGTTCACGAGCGACCTTTCGGGCCAGGACTTCTGGACGCTCGTCCGCGCCGGGTATGCCCCACTCGGCCTCGTGATGGGAACGTGCGTCTACCACGTCGGGTGGCGCGGTCTCGGTGCGACGCTCGCGACGTCGATGCGCAACACGGAGCTGCCGCACTTCACCCAGGCCCTCTACGAGGCCCGCGAGCTTGCGATGGACAGGATGCAGCACGAAGCCACCGAGCTCGGCGCCGAGGGGATCGTCGGCGTGCAGCTCATCGAGAAGTCCCACTTCTGGGGCAGCCACGTGATCGAGTTCCTGGCGATCGGAACGGCGGTGCGCCCGATCCGGGCCGACCACGTGATCGAGCCACCGGTCATGGTCCTGACGCTCGACCACTGATCGACGTCGGACGGGGGCGCGATCACGTGAGCGGCGATTCAGGCATGGATCAGGTCCCTGATGCCGGCGCCTCCGCCGACCTCCCCGAAGCGGCGAGGTCGAGGCTCAAAAGCGGTGCCTCAGGCGGCAGCTGGACCAGCGACCTGTCGGTGGCAGAGCTGTCAGCGGTGAGGAGGGTCGGGTTCCGGCCGGTGGGAATGGTGGTCGGGATGAGCGTCTACCAGATCGCCCTCCAGGGGATCGGTCCCGCGTACTTCGGCCTCCCCTCTGGCGGGTGGGGATCCCTGGGCGCGCAAGGCATGGGGGCGGGCTGGGCACCTTCGGGATTCCGCGGACACTTCAAGGGCTACCCGTGCACGCACGCGGTTTACGGCCTCGGCCACGGCTACGGCGTCAACTACGAGGACCTCTATTACGAGCAAGCGCTCACTGACACGTTCCGGCTGGCTCACGACCGGCTGCGGGCCGAGGCTGCAGCCCTCGGGGCCCACGGTGTGGTGGGGGTCCGCCACACGCTTTCGGACCTGCAGGTCGCTTCGTCGGCTCCCGTCGTCGAATTGAAGATGGTCGGCACCGCGATAAGCCGCCCGAGCGCACCTCCCCTGAAGCAACCGTTCACGTCCCACTTGTCCGGCCAGGATTTCGCAAAGCTTCTCGACACAGGGCGGGTGCCGGCCGGCCTCGTCTTCGGCGCAGGGGCGGTCAGGTCTTCTGGCGGTTGCGTCGGGATGTCGAGTGCCACTACGTGGTCGGGCTCCGAGTTCGTACAAAGGAGCGAGGCCGTCCAGCAGGCGCAGCGCATCGCAGTGGACGCCCTCGAGGACCAGGCGCGTGCCGTCGGCGACCAGGTCATCGGAGTGGACGTCTCGCTCTCGATCAGAGAGGGCGAGCAGACTGCGATGGTCTCGATGCGGGCCATCGGGACCGCGGTGAGGCGGTACAGAGCCCACGAGGAGTCCCCCGTGCCCAGGGTTCTTCTCCGGCTGAGCGACGCGCGGTGAGCACCCACCGGACCGAGCGCGAGGACGCCGACCTGGCGCTGGAGGCGCTCCGGAGCAGGCCGCCGCGTACCGACGGCGGCAAGCACGGCGCAACCTCGTCCGACCTGTCGGTCGACGAGGCGATCCTCGTGCACCGGACGGGTTACGAACCGCGCGGACTGGTCACGGGTTCGTGCATCTTCAGGCCTTACGCCTTTGGCTCATGGGCACCGATGTCCCAGAGCACCGAGCTCACCGCCATGTCGGGCGCCATGCACGAGGCGCGCACCATCGCCATGAAGCGGCTCCCGCGCAGGCAAGCAGGGTCGATGCCGAAGGGGTCGTGGGAGTCCGCCTCTCTGTCGAATCCAGCTCACACGAGTTTCGCTTTACGGCCATCGGCACAGGGATCGCGCGCCGCGCCGATCACCACGGTGCAGGGGGCCCGCCGAACCCCGCGGGGATTTTCACGAGCGACCTGAGCGGCAAGGAGTTCGCACTACTGACCGCCGCCGGTTACAACGTGCTCGGGCTCGTGATGGGCGTCTGCGTCTACCACGTGGCCAGGCAGAGCGTGAGCACTTGGTTGCGGAACCAGAATCAGAACGTCGAGCTCGCGCTCGTGACCACGGCCCTCTACGACTCGCGCGAGCTCGCGATGGGCAGGATGCAAGACGACGCTCTTTCGCTCGGTGCCGACGGCGTGGTGGGGGTCAACGTCCAGGAGCGGAGCCACGCATGGGGGAGCCACATCATCGAGTTCCTCGCGATAGGCACCGCGGTCTCGTCGGCGGACGGAGAGCACCGCAGCGTCTCTCCTGAGCTGGCGGTCGAGCTCGAGGACCAGGCCTCGGCCGTCGACCCGCGGGCGCTTCGCGGCGAGCGGTGACCCTTCAGGCCGCCAGGTCGGACAGCTCGATCCTTCCATAGCGAATCAGCGGCTCGAACAGGTCCAGCACCGAGCGATCGGTGTCGAGGATGCCCCGTGCCGGTGCCGAAGAAAGTCGCCTCGCGCAGAAGCGACGGGCCACAGCTGCCTTCCTGGCGTTGCCGTCGCGCGCGAGCGCCCATGCCCGCGTGCTCGACCAGGAGCGCGCCTTCGGTGAGGTCCGCAAGAAGCTCTGCGAAGCGCCTGGCGTGAAGAAGTCCGAGGTCGTCGTCCACCTTCGACAGATGGTCCACGGCGGTCCTGGCGTCCGCCAGGGCGTTGGACACGGCATCGACGGGACCGGCGAGCACGCTCACACCCGAGGCCGAGTCCAAAGCTCGCTCTACGCGCTCCAGCAGAGCGACATGGGCCTGCTCGCCGCGCATCGCGCGTCGGACGTCGATGCACAGGATGTTCTCGGTGCCTTCCCAGATCGTGTGGCACTGCGCGTCACGCAGCTGGCGGGCCATCGGCCAGTCCTCCATGTAGCCGTTGCCGCCCAGAACCTCGAGAGCGGTCGTGGCGGACTGCAGCGCAACCCTCGTGCAACGGAGCTTCGCGAGAGGTATGAGGATCCGGCGCACGAGGCGTCCCGACTCGGGATCGGTTGCGCCGCGTACGGCTGAGGCACACTCGAACACTGCGCCGAGGCCCGCCTCGAGATCGACCGCAAGGTCGACGAGTGTCTCGCGCACTAGAGGGTAATGATCGATCCGTTGCCCGAACTGGGAGCGCCTCCCCGCGTAGATGGCGGCTTCGAGGAACGAGCGGCGATGGATTCCGAGTCCCATGAGCGCCACGCCGAAGCGCGAGCCGTTGACCATCTCCATCATGCGGTTGATGCCGCGTCCGTCGCGAGCCGCGCTTGTGCCGGTGGCGGCGCCCGAATCGGGCCCGGCGAGCCACGCGACCGCATGGTCGAGGGACACTTCGGCCGTCGGCACGCCCCGGGTGCCGAGCTTGGGCTTCAGCCGCTTGATGGTGAAGCCGTTCGGCGATCCGTCCTCGAGGATCCGCGGGACGATGAATGTGGCAAGTCCTCTGCTCCCTGGGGGCGCGCCCTCGGGCCTGGCGAGGACGATGAAGACCTCGGCGTCGACGTTCGAGCAGAAGTGCTTCTCGCCGGTGATCCGCCATTCGTCGCCGTCTTGGACGGCTGCGGTCGTGTTGGCTCCGACGTCGCTGCCGCCCTGACGCTCGGTCAGGAACATGCCGCCCTCCCACGCGAAGTCGGGATCGAGGCTGCGAAGTCGCGGCAGCAGCTTTTTGCGCGCCGGCTCGGGACCGTAGCGCTCGACGATGTCGGCGGCGGCTCCCGTCATGCCGAGTCCGCAGTGCACGGCCGTCTCGGCCTGGTTGACGATGTATGCGACCGAGGCGCTCAGAACAGCAGGGACGGGCCTGCCGGCGAAACTCTCCAGAGAGGTGAAGCCGTTTCGGACGAGGTCGGCCTTCGTGGCGGTCCAGGTCGCGTTGTGAACGACCTCGTCGACCTCGAACCCCCACTTGTCGTACCGGCGAAGCTCCGGCCCGTGCTTGTCCGTCTCTTCGGCCCGAGGCGCGACGACCTTGCCGACGAGCTCTCCGAACCGGGCGACATGCTCCTCTGCGAGCTTGCGTTCTTCTGCGTCGGGCAGGTGCAGGTCCAACAGGTCGCTCAAGTTGGGGTCGAGCTCGTACCAGTCGAGGCCTGACGCCTGCTCGAGCTGTGCGTAGTCGGGAAGCATGACCCGATCCTAGGACCAGGCGACCGCGGCGCTTTTTGCAGCGTCACCCCGGGCTGAGGGTGCCGCGGCATCCGGGGCGTGTCCGACGCTATACTTAGGAAAGCTAATTAGGTGTCGAAACGATTGTGATCCAAAGAACATGAGCGGAACCATGATCCAGGTGGACGGTGGCACACCGACGAAGCCGTCGGGAGCCCAGGTCGCCACGGGCGAGGGCGAGCTGGCTGCCCGGCTGAGACTGGCGGTGCTGCGTCTCTCGCGCCAGCTCCGCCAGCAGCTCGTCGGCGGCGTGACCCAGTCCCAGGTCTCCGTGCTGTCCTCGGTGGAGCGGCTCGGCTCGCCGACGCTCGGGGAGCTCGCAGCCTCCGAGAAGGTCCAGCCCCCGAGCATGACCCGACAGGTGGACGCCCTCGTCGCAGCGGGACTGCTCGCGCGCGAGGTCGACACTGGCGATCGCCGTATCGTGAGGGTGAGGCTCACCTCGGGCGGAGAGCGCACGCTTCAGCGGAACAGGTCTGTCCGCACGGCCTTCGTCGCCGCACGGCTGAAGCGCCTGCCGGAAGCCGAGCGCGCCCGAATGGAGGAGCTCGTAGGGCTGCTCGAACGTCTGGTCGAAGAAAGGTGATGCGCTTTCGCCGCGTGGCGCGGACCACCTTCAAGTCGATGCACACCCGCAACTACCGGTTGTGGTTCACGGGCCAGTTGATCTCGGTCAGCGGCACATGGATGCAGAGCATCGCGTTGGCATGGTTGGTGCTCCGGCTCGCTCCGCGTGCGGACCAGGGGATCGACCTGGGTCTCAACATAGCGTTGCAGTTCCTGCCGATGCTGCTGCTCGGCGCATGGGGCGGCCTCATCGCGGACCGCTTCGACAAGCGACGGATCCTGTACATGACGCAGGCCGCGGCCGGTGCTCTCGCCGTGGTGCTAGCGATCCTGACGGTGACAGGCGCGGTGCGCCTCTGGCAGGTTTTCTTCCTCGCCCTGATGCTCGGTTTCGTCAATCTGGTCGACAACCCGACGCGCCAGTCGTTCGTGGTCGAGATGGTCGGAAAGGACGACCTTCCGAACGCCGTCAGCCTGAACAGCATCGTCATGAACGGCGCCAGGGTCATCGGGCCTGCGATCGGCGGAGCGCTCATCGCCACGGTCGGTCTCGCCATATGTTTCGAGGTGAATGCTCTTTCGTACGTCGCGGTGATCATCGCCCTTGCTTTGATGCGGCGCAGCGAGCTCCACAAGACCGAGCTCACCGTCAGGGCCAAGGGGCAATTGCGCGAGGGTCTTCGCTACGCGTGGGGGACTCGTGACCTGCGCGACGTGCTGCTCGTGGTGTTCGTCGTGGGGACCCTCGCCTACAACTTCACCGTCATGCTCCCGTTGTTCGCCAAGTTGACGTTCCATGCGGGGGCGGGCGTGTACTCCGTGCTCACGTCGCTAATGGCGACCGGAGCCGTGCTCGGAGGGCTCGTCGTAGCGAGCAGGGGCCGCCCTGACATCACCCGACTCGGGATCGTCGGGGTCGGGTTCGGGCTGTTCATCCTCGCGTTGGCGCTCTCGCCGAGCGTTATCGTCGCTTCGATCGTGATCGTTCCGATGGGTGCTCTTTCGATCGCGTTCATCGCGACAGCGAACTCCACCATCCAGATGCGGGTCGATCCCGCGATGCGCGGACGGGTCATGGCTCTGTACGCGATCGGTTTTCTCGGGACGGCTCCCATCGGTGGCCCGCTCGTGGGGTGGATCTCGCAGGCGGCGAGCCCGCGCATCGCGTTGGCGGTGGGGGCGACATCTGCGATCGTCTCGTGTGCCGTGCTTCTCGGGTCCCACCGACAGAAGCGCTCCGAGGTCCCCGTGCCGGCTGAAGAAGAGGACTTGCAGACGCAGCGTGCAGAGCTCGGAGTCGCCTGAGAGCTAGGCCTTCGGCTCCTTCGGCAGACCGAGCACGCGCTCACCCACGATGTTGCGCTGGATCTCTGCGGTGCCGCCCCAGATGGTCTCCGACACCGAGAAGAAGTAGGACGCCTGCAGTGTGCTCACCGGGTATCCGGGCGAGCCGCGCCGGCCGAGGGGTCCTTCGGACGGGTCGTCCGCTCCGGAGTCGCCCGTACCCCCCGATCCGGTGAGGATCTGGCCCTCGAGCCCGAGGATCGAGATGGCGAGCTCCATCGTCTCGCGGTGGAACTCGGACCAGAACATCTTGTTGACCGCGCCGAGCGCGGCCGCGTTGTGAGTCCCGTTGAGCGAATCGGTGAGGCTCCGGTAGCCGTTCACCTCCATGATCTTCACCTTGGACCAGGCCTTGGCCAGGCCCTGACGGACGACCGGATCCTGGTTGCGGCCGAGGCGTCTTGCCTGGTCGATGATTCCTTCGAGCTCACGGGCGAAGCGACGATGGCCGGTTGTCGCCGACGCGCCGCGCTCGAAGCCGAGCGTCGTCATCGCGACTTTCCATCCGTTGTTCTCCCCACCCACCACGTTCTCGCGCGGGCAGCGTGCACCCAAGAAGAACACCTCGTTGAACTCGCTTGAACTGTCGATCTGCTCGATGGGACGGACCTCGATTCCGTCCTGCTTCATCGGCACGAGCAGGTACGAGATGCCGGCGTGCTTCGGGGCCTCGGGGTCGGTGCGTGCGAGCAGGAATATGTAGTCGGCGAACTGCGCCTGTGTGGTCCATACCTTCTGGCCGCTTATGACCCACTCGTCACCGTCGAGCTCGGCCCTTGTCTTGAGCGACGCAAGGTCGCTTCCGGAGTCCGGCTCCGAAAAGCCCTGGCACCACGAGATCGTGCCGTCGAGTATCCGCGGGATGAACGAGCGCTTCTGCTCCTCGGTGCCCCATTGCAGGATCGTCGGCCCGACGAGGGTGTCGCCGAAGAAGTCCGCGCGCAGGGGCGCCTTGGCTTTTGCGAACTCCTCGTTCAACACGACCTGCTGCATGAGCGAAAGACCCTTGCCGCCGTACTTCTTCGGCCACGATGCGCATATCCAACCGCCGGCGTGGAGCTTTTTGACCCATTGCCTGTTGAACGCCTTGCGTTCGTCGGGGTCCATGGAGAAGTCCTGCTCACCCCACCCGTCCGGGAGGTTCTCCTCGAGCCACGCACGGATCTCCGATCGGAATTCCTCGGCTTCGGGCGGGTAGGTCAGGTCCATCGGACACGAAGGTAGTGCCTGCGGTGTCTCCCCGGGGCGTGCCTGTCCCGAGCCTCGTTTGCGTCCGACGGGCAGACCGGGGGAGGCTGAGCGGTCATGTTGGAGGCAATCCCCCCCGGGACCCCGGTTGCGTAGGTCCCCGAGGCAACGCTGGAACGACCTGCGGCTGTCTTGGGAGCGGAGCCTCCACATACCTCCGCCGGTGCCCGCAGTTGCAGCTCCACCAGGACCTGACGGGCTCAGGATCGCCCTTCTCGTGTACCGCGGCAATCCACGTTGCGGCGGCCAGGGGGTCTATACCAGGCACGTCGCACGCGAGCTGGTGGAGCTGGGCCACAGCGTCGAGGTCCTCGCCGGGCAGCCCTGGCCGGTCCTGGACGACGGAGTGGGCTTCACTCCGGTTCCGAGCCTCGACCTCTATCGCGAGCCTGACCCATTCCGGGTCCCTCACCCGACGGAGATCTCGGATCTCCACGACCTGCTCGAGCTCGGGGTGATGTGCGTGGCGGGATTCCCCGAGCCGCTCACCTTCTCCCGGAGGGCACGTGCCATCCTCGCCGGGCGTCGGAGCGAGCTCGACATCGTGCACGACAACCAGTCACTCGGGTCGGGACTGCTCGGCATGCTGGACGACGGCTGGCCGCTCCTCGTGACTCTCCACCACCCGATCACCGTCGACCGCCAATTGGCGCTCTCCCATGCCGAGACGCCGTGGAAGGGCCTGACACAGAGGCGATGGTTCGGGTTCCTGCGGATGCAGATTCGCGTCGCCCAACAGCTTCCGAACCTGGTAACGGTGTCCGAGTCCTCGAAGAGGGACATCGCCATCCAGATGGGAGTGCACCCGTCTCGGATGTCGGTGGTAACCGTCGGAGTCGACCACACGGTTTTCCGTCCACGGCCCGACCGCCCGACCGTGCCGGGTCGGATCATGGTGACCTCCTCGAGCGACGTGCCGATGAAGGGCCTCGTCCCGCTACTCGAGGCTGTTGCCAAGCTCCGTACCGAACGCGACGTGGAGCTGCTCGTCATCGGGCGCCCACGCGAGGGGGGCAGGGTCGCGAGGACGATCGAGCGTCTCGGGCTCGAAAGCTGCGTGCGCTGCGCAAGCGGCATGGACGACAACGACCTGGCGGGGCTCTACGCCGAAGCGCAGGTGGCGGTAGTCCCATCTCTTTACGAGGGGTTCTCGCTGCCGGCGATCGAGGCCATGGCCTGCGGGGTGCCGCTCGTGGCGACGACAGGCGGAGCGCTGCCCGAGGTGGTGGGCAACGACGGGGAGACCGGGCTTCTGGTCACCCCCGACGACCCCGGCGCTCTTGCCTCGGCGATCGCCCGGATCCTCGACGATCCGGTGCTCGCCGACAGGCTCGGAAACGGGGGGCGCGAGCGAGTGCTCGGGCGTTTCACCTGGCGCGCCACCGCGGAAGGCACAGCCGAGCAGTACCGGATCGCGCTCGAGCAGAACGAGCGTCATCGGGGACGGCCCGAACGGCTCAGGGCAGCTCAGTACCTGCGTCGCCCACCTCCGCTCACGGCTGATGCGGCACAGCTCACGAGGTCCGGGTCATGTTGACCGTCGACTACCGCAAGCTCGAGATGAAACAGGGAGAGCGGGTGCTCGACCTCGGGTGCGGGGCGGGCCGTCACGCGTTCGAAGCGGCAAGGCGTGGAGCGAAGGTGGTCGCCCTGGATGCCGGGCCCGACGAGGTCGCAAAGGTTCGCGACACCCTCGGCGCGATGCTCGATGCAGGAGAGATCGGCGACCCCGGGGGGACGGGAGCGATCCAGGGCGACGCGCTGCGACTTCCTTTCCCGGACGGTGTGTTCGACCGCGTGATCGCGGCCGAGGTCCTCGAGCACATCCCAGACGACACTGACGCGATGTCGGAGCTGGTTCGTGTTCTTCGTCCGGGAGGGCTCATGGCGGTGACGGTGCCGCGCTTCGGGCCGGAGCTCGTGAATTGGGCCTTGTCTGACGAATACCACAACGTTCCCGGCGGACACGTCCGCATATACCGGCGCTCGGAGCTCGTCGGGCGCCTCGAGCGTGCGGGGCTTCGGCTCGTAGGTAGCCACCACGCGGATTCATTGCACTCCCCTTACTGGTGGCTGCGATGCGCGGTGGGTCCAAAAAGAGAGGACAACCCGCTCGTGAACGCGTATCACCGGATGCTCGTCTGGGACATCACGAAGGCGCCTTGGGTGACCCGGACCGCAGACCGAGTGCTCAATCCCTTGCTCGGAAAGAGCCTCGTCGTCTATGCGAGGAAACCTGCGTGACGACCACTGACCGGACCTGGCATATGGGAGGAAGCGCGGGCCTCAGAGTGAGCGCGGGGCGCGCCGGCATGGGCGGTGAGACCGATCGCACGCTGCCCGACATACCCGGGATCCTGTCGGCGCATGAGGTGCTGGAGACAGCGCACTCGATCGCCGAGGTGCAGCGCGCCGACGGGATGATTCCCTGGTTCGAAGGCGGGCATTGCGATCCCTGGAATCACGTCGAGTCGGCGATGGCGCTAAGCGTCGCGGGTCTGGATGACGAGGCGGCTCTCGCATACCTGTGGCTGGCCGGGACGCAACTTCCCGAAGGCTGCTGGTTCAACTACTACCTCGCCGAGACCGGGGTGAAGGACCCTCGCCTCGACACCAACGTTTGCGCGTACGTGGCGACCGGAGCGTGGCATCACTACGTATCGACGGGGGATCTCGGCTTCTTGGAGGAGCTGTGGCCGGTCGTCGACCGTGCCCTCGGGTTCGTCCTGCGTTGGCAGAAGTCGGACGGAACGGTGCGCTGGTCGGTCGACCCAGATGGTCGGCCTCAGGATTATGCCTTGTTGACCGGTTCGTCGTCGATGTACCACGCACTGCGTTGCGGCGTCGCGTGCGCGGAGGTCCTCGGAAAGGAGCGACCTGACTGGGAGCTCGCTGCGGGCAGGATCGCGCACGCAATCACTCATGCGCCGCACAGCTTCGAGCCCAAAGACGAGTTCGCGATGGACTGGTACTACCCCGTGCTCACCGGTGCTCTCGAAGGCGAGAAGGCGGCGTTGCGGATCGACTCGTGGTGGGACACCTTCGTAATGGAGGGCCTCGGGGTGCGCTGCGTTTCAACCGGGCCATGGGTCACTGCCGCCGAGACAGCTGAGTGCGCGCTCGCCCTCGACGTCATCGGCAGGCGCGAGCAGGCACTGGACCTCCTCGGCTGGGCACAGATGCTGCGTTGCCCAGACGGCTCGTACTGGACCGGGATGGTGTTCCCCGAACAGACCACGTTCCCGTTTGAGGAGCGCACGACGTACACGGCCGCAGCGATCGTCCTCGTCGCCGACGCGCTTTCGTGCGCCACACCCGGCTCCGGCATATTTCGCGGCGAGGCCCTGCCCTCGGGACTGGACCTCACAGAGCCGAACGTCGACCTGGTCCCGCTCCAGACAGCCACACGTGAGGTAGCGCCTCCGGCTTGACGCTCCCGCAAGGTTATTTCGTTACGGAATCTGCCTCAAAGGTTGCAAGAGACGTCATGAGGGAAGTACTCAGGTAGAGGGCTATGCTGAGGAGCTAGCTGCGACCGCGATTGCTGCAGTCGCAGCTAGTTGTGTCACACCCGTCAGTACTGTGGTTGGCGTGAGCACCGGATTTTCTCCAGGTACTCCAGCCTGGCCGTACTGGTTCTCACCACATACCCACAGATCACCAGATGAGTCCGTCAAGTAGCTGGTCCATCCCCCGGAGACCACATTCTGAACATCACTGACGCTGGTGACGATTTCCGGCAAAACTGCACTCGTTTGCTGGCCATCACACAGTTGTCCCCAGTCGTCACTGCCCCAGGCTTCTACTTGCTTACCAGTGGTAAGGGCTAGCGTTTGCCCATTAGTAGGACCTGATCCTCCCTGGAACACTTGCGAGAATGACCCAGCCACTTTTACGGGGACATCAGAGTAACTTCCGGCGTAGCCCAACTGATCGTCAGCATTGAATCCCCAGTTCCAATATGTGTGGTCCGTCAGCAATGCACCGGAGCCCTGCCACGATGACGTAAGAGTCTTCACGGGTGCGGGCAAGCCGGTCACAGTCACGGGATCCGTTGTGTCAGTGGTTGTGCCGTTTCCTAGTTCACCGTAATGATTGCCTCCGCAGCCTTCTAACGTGCCATTCGTCAGCAGATACAGAGCGTGTCCACCGGCACCAGTGGCTTGTGCCACATCGGTCAGATTGCTCAGCCTTATAGGGGTCGAGATGTCCGTTCCGGTGCCGCACAGTTCATGGGAATTGTTAGCCCCCCACCCGTATACTTGGCCGGTTGAGGTAATCGCCATGGCGGTGTTGTAGGGCATTGGGTTTGCCAGTGACGCAATCGGAGGAACATCTACTCGAACTGGTGTGGTACTCGATTGTTTCTTGCCGTCACCTAACTCACCATCGGAGCCAAGACCGAATGCCAAGACGGTGCCATTTTTCTTGAGGATATATGTAGCATCGTCCGAGGTAACGATTTGCTTCACATGCGCGGTCAACACGGCCGTCGGAGTGTTCTTGAAGTACCTGCCCCAACCGTAAACCGTGACCTGCTTAACCGAATCTGATGCCTTGAAGGCAGGCTGGGCACCAGCAGTTGCAGACGGCAGTGCCATGGCCACTACAAGAGCCAGTACGCCAATGAGTGCCTTCATGTTGATTCTCCCCCCTCCAGTTTGTGCGTTCCAGCTTAGCATAGCAGGTCCCAGGGTTTCGTTGTATCAACATAAGCGCCGTGATGCGCTTCGCATTTGTGAAGCTCGAACCTACATTTCAGTTGTGGAACGAGTACATCATTTGTCCTGTGGCCACGACAAAGTTGCTCGCCACTATCATTTCCCAAGCATAGATATCAGCTTGGAATACTACCTACTTCATCTCCACAGGTCGTTAGTGTCCACTGTGTTTCACTTGCTCCTGCAGGAGTGATGAGTAACGAACCTCATCACTCCTGCAGGCAACATTATGGTGAGCAGCCTTTTCTATTTCTCCACCGGCTCCATCTTCCTTCGAAGCCGATCGAAGTTGATTGACTACCTCCTTGGACCGAGCGTGATGGGCGTCTTCTTTCCGTAATTCAGCCAGGTCACCGTGAAGCTGTTGGTCGCGTTTATGGGTGACACGTTGTCCAGGGAATAGAATTGACCGTCCGGCTTCGTCTGCACCATGAAGATCTGGTGGACGCCCGACAACTTGTTCAGACCCGTTCGGCTCCCACCCTCGACCTGGGCGGCGTTGTCGAACATCGCGGCCGGAGTGAACTGCGCAAGAGCAAACAGGAAGCAATTGGTCGGGAAAGGCTGGCAACCGGCGGGGCGCTCGACGATCCATTCAGCCGAAGCGTGTGCACAGGTGGTGCATGTGTCCGTGACCGTCTTTGTCAGTCCGGCTGTCACGTCCGTGACGGTGAGCGTGAAAGTGCCACCCGTCGAGTATGCGACCGAAGCCTGGATCACATCGCCCGGCGACACGTTGTACTCCCTCACGGTCGGTAGCGGGTACATCTCGATCCACGCGTAGTAATTCGGCAAGCCGGTGTACAGGTTGCAGTGCCCCGAAGTGCCGTCCTGCTCGACGGTTTCGTCGTTGAAGCCGTCGAGCCCGACCCAATTGGATGTGTACACGTTCTTAGGTTTGGGTTTGGACATGTTGCATGAGATCGACGGCTGGACGAACTTGGTGGACGCGTATGTGAACGGCTTCTTAGAGGTCGCTGCGTAGCCAGACCAGTTCAAGCTGATGGTCGGCAGTGAGTAGCTCGTCCCTGCCGCACGGATCATCGGTGACCCGCTACCTGTGACCGCCGCCGTACTCGCCGCTCCGACCCCCGCCGCCAAGGCGCCGCTCAAAACAGTTGCGGCGATCACCACGATCGTGGTGAGCCCCAAAATCTTCTTCACAGGTACCCCCTCCTGCTCGTCGTCGACTTCGTTGTCAACTATTTGTCAACAGCATCAACATTTGTCCCTCTCGCCGTTCACGTCAAGGCGGACATTTCGGAATACCGTCGGAATCGCACCGAAAGGCTTCCGATCCGGGGGACCGGTCGGGAACCGGGGCCGGAGCCTGGCGAGAAGACCTGGGACGGCGCCTGAGTCCGGAATACGAACGTTTTTCGTGCGTTGGCTGTGTCATGGCCCTCAGGTCTACGGATGTCGATTCCGCGCGCCCATCTGGCGCCCCGGGGGTCCCGGAGGCCCGTAACAGCGACCGGCGGCGGTGGATCGCCCTGGTCGTGCTTTGCATCGGACAGTTGATGATCGTGCTCGACGCCACTGTCGTGAACGTCGCCCTTCCTACGATCCAACGTGAGCTTCACTTCTCACAGGCCTCGCTGGCCTGGGTCATCAACGCCTATCTCATAACCTTTGGTGGGTTTCTGCTACTAGCGGGACGGTTCGGCGACCTCGTGGGCCCGAAGAAGGTCTTCGTGAGCGGCCTTTCGGCGTTCACGATCGCCTCTGCGCTGTGCGGGTTCTCCCGCGGCCAGGTCGAGTTGATCTCGGCCCGGTTCGTACAAGGAGCTGCCGCGGCCATGGTTGCGGCCACGATCCTCGGCCTGCTCGTCACGACGTTCCCTGAGCCGCGCGAGAAGGCCAAGGCGATGGGGATCTACGCCTTCGTCGCGTCTGCAGGAGGAGCGATCGGCCTTCTGGTGGGTGGCGCAATCACTCAGACCATAAGCTGGCACTGGATCTTCTTTGTCAACGTGCCCATCGGCGTCGCCGCTCTGGTGCTCGGTGTGTCTCTGATCGAAGAGCGTCCTGGGGCGGGTGTCCGAAACGGCGTCGACGTGTCAGGCGCTCTCCTGGTGACGCTGTCGGTCATGTTGGCCGTTTACGCCATCGTGGAGGCCAGCAGCTACGGATGGGTGTCCTCGCGCACCCTAGGGATCGGCCTGGCGGCGGTCGTCCTGTTTGGGCTGTTCATCTGGCTGGAGCGGCACCTGAAGCGGCCGATCGTCCCGCTCGGCATATTCCGCTCCCGCAACGTGTCGGGTGCGGTCGTGGTCCGGATGCTGTTCCCCGTCGGGATGTTCGGCCAATTCTTCCTAGGGGCTCTCTATCTGCAGCACGTGCTCGGGTACGGGCCGTTGGTTACCGGGCTGGCATTCCTTCCGATGAGCGCGATGGTCACGATCTTCTCTCTGTTCATCTCGAGCCGGATCATGACCCGGATCGGGGCCAAGCTGACGATCATCCCGGGGCTTGTGCTCGTCCTGGCCGGGCTCGCCGTCTTGAGCCGGGTGCCTGTTCACGGCTCGTTCCTCGCAAACATCCTGCCTGGGATGATCCTCTTCGGCGCGGGTGCCGGTCTCGCTTTTGCCCCGTCGGTCGCTCTGGCGATGGCGGACGCGGCCCCAGCAGACGTGGGTCTCGCTTCGGGGCTCGCCAACGTGTCGTTACAGCTCGGAGCCGCGATCGGTGTCGCAGTCCTCGCGAGCATCTCCACCTCGAGGACCGATTCCTTGATCGCTCATGGCACCGCGCGGGCGACTGCGCTGGTGGGCGGATACCACGAGGGCTATCTGGTAGCGGCAGGGTGCATCGTCGCTGCGATCGCGGTGGCGTTAACAGTGTTCAACGACCCGAACGTGGGAAGAGCCCCCCGGCAACTCTCCTGAGAAGCCGGAGCGACCCCTCGGCACCGGACTCCTCGAATTCCCCGGACTCGAGTGCAGCGCTCCAAAGCTCGTAGGGGGGTCGCCCTCCGTCCGCAGGGTCCGGGAACACGTCGTGGATTGCGAGGATGCCTCCGTTCATTACCTTCGGCGCCCAGCCCGAAAAGTCTGCCCACGCGGGCTCGCTCCCGTGCCCCCCGTCTATGAAACAGAAGTCGATCGGGGTGTTCCAACGCGAGGCGATGGTGGGCGAGTCGCCGACCATGCCCACCACCGAGGCTCCGAGTCCGGCGTCGACGATCGTCCTGCGCCAGAACGGCAGAGTGTCGATCCTCCCGGTGCGCGGATCGACGACCTCGAGGTCGTGATGGTCCCAGCCCGCCTGATTCTCTTCAGAGCCGTGGTGATGGTCGACACTGAAGAGCACAGACCCGGTCGCCTCGCACGCTGCTCCCAGATACACGGTGGACTTGCCGCACCACGCCCCGATCTCGACGAGAGTCGCGCCCCTCGGCCCTGAGCGTCCGGCATCGACAGCTGCGTCGAATAGAGCCTCGCCCTCGTCGTCGGGCATGAAGCCCTTCACCGTCCGGGCAAGGGCGAACAGATCGTCGGTCCGCTCGTTGCGGCCGGTCACCGACTTTCGGGCAATTTCTCGTGTCGCGTGGAGAGCCGCTCGGCACCGGCGCCAAGAAGCGGCCCCGCTTCGGTTGCGAGGCGTGCGGCGAAAGCGGCGTTCACGGCCAGGCGTTCGCTCGTCTGGGCGATGGCCTTCTCGCCGGTAGGGACCGGATGCGAGGCGAGGAAAACGATGATCTCGCCGGCCAATGCGCTGTCCCTGCACAGCAGGCGGACCCCGTCGAGCATGCGTGTCATCAACGTCCCGGGGAATCTCGTCAGCAGCTCGTCCCAATGTTCGTTCACACGCCGCCAGGTGGCGGCACCGACCGCCCGGTTGGCGAGCAGCTGCGCGATGACGAAGTAAGCATTCTGCGTCCGGACCTGTGTCAGAGCTAGCTCGAAAGTTCGCTCCGCTAGAGCGGAATCCTCGAATCCCGCCAGGCCTGCCAGGTAACGCACCTCTTCTTGGGGAGTCGACGGTTGCTTGAAGCGGGCGTAGAAGGATTCGTATTCGGACTCCCCACCGCACGCGGCGACCGTGGCCACGATCGCGGGGGCGAGCTCCGGATCGAGCGGGACTCCATCCACGACGAAGTCCCGGTGCAGCTGCAAGCACCTGGCTCGGACCGTCGGATCGGCTCCCACCGTCCCGAGGGCCGCGAGCAGTTGCGAACGAAGCGACCTGACTCGCTCGGTGTCGGATGCATCGTGCGCCCATCCGAGCTGCTCGAACACGGGTCCGACGAGCGCACGTGCATATGCCTGGAGCTCGGCTAGCGCGTTGTCGGGGACCGCTCTGTACATGAACGAGAGGGGGCCCGTCATCTGACCCCATACGTCGGGGTCCCGCTCGCTCGGTGGTCCCACTGCAAGTGTCTCCGCGAGCGTCAAGAAGACTTCGAGCCCACTTCGGTCGGCCAGCACCGCCGCCCATGTGTCGGACAGAAGGTAGAAGCGCTCGAGCGTGATGAGGTCGGCCGACCGCGAGGCCAGCGCGAGGAGATGCGCGGCGGGATATTGGACCCGGTACACGCCCGAGCCGCCCGCGTTCACGACTGCTGGGCCGCTTCCTTCGAGCTCTACGACCAGCTCGCCGCTCTCGACCAGCGCTCTCGTGAAGGCAGTGTCTTTCGAGTCTCCTCCCGTCTTTCCGTCTCCGAGAGTGCGGAGCAGGGTTGGGATCTTCCATATGTTCCCGATTGCACTGTCCCCGATTGCGCTGTCCTCGTGCGGCCCAGAAGTGAACATGAACGGCACCTGGGTGAGAGCAACCGCCGGCGCTCCGAGGTCTCCGCCCGGTTGGAGCTGGACCTCCACGAAAGGGAAGCCCCCTTGGTGGAGCCATGTATCCATGATCAGGCTCACCGGCTCCCCGCTCGATTCCTCGAGCGCCGCCCACAGGTCAGCGGAGTCGGTGTTCCTGTAGCTGTGTCGTCGCAGGTAGAGGCGAATTCCTTCGCGGAATTGATCGGGGCCCATGTAGCGCTCCAGCATCCTGAGCACGCCTGCGCCCTTGTCGTAGGTGAGAGCGTCGAACATCGCTTCAGCCTCTTCAGGTTTTCCGACGGCGAACTCGACAGGGCGTGTGGTGTGAAGTGCGTCGATCGACATGGCGCGCTCGCGCATGGTGCCGAAGACCGTCCACAGCTCCCATTCGGGGCGGAAATCGTCGACGCACATGACCTCCATGAGCGTGGCGAACGCCTCGTTGAGCCAGATGCCGTCCCACCAGCGCATGGTGACCAGGTCTCCGAACCACATGTGGGCTATCTCGTGCGCGACCACCTGGGAGACCCGTTGCAGCTCGGCCAGAGACGCGTGGTCCTTGTCCACGAGCAGCGCGGACTCGCGGAAAGTTACGCACCCGAGATTCTCCATCGCTCCCATGGCGAAATCCGGCAGTGCGATCAGGTCGAGCTTCGAACCCGGGTACGGGAGCTCGAACCATTCGGTGAAGAAGCGGACCGAGTGGGCCGCGGCCTCGAGCGCGAACTGTGTGAGGTGCTCTTTGCCCGGTACGTGCACGACGGTGATCGGCATCCCGTCCACCTCGACCGGATAAGTCTGACGCAGCGGCCCAACTACCACGCAAACCAGGTACGTCGACATGATCATGGTGTCGCCGAAACGGACTCGTCTGCCCCCCGCAACCGGCTCTTCTGACACGACCGACCAGTTCGACCACACGCCCAGACCTTCGGGTACGTCGACGGTGATCGAGAACACGGCCTTCAGGTCTGGTTCGTCGAAGCAGGGAAAGGCTCGTCGGGCGTCGGTCGGCTCGAAGTGCGTCGTGGCGATGATCTCTTCGGTCCCCTCGGGGGCCCCGGCCGGGGTGAACATCGACCGGTAGAAACCGCGGAGCTGGTCATTGAGCGTCCCTTTGAAACTGAGATCGACGAACAGGTCCTCGCCGCCGGTCAACGCCTGTCCGAGGCCGATCGCCACCTGCTCGGAGTCCTCGTCGAGCGAGATCTCCGTCACGTCCAAGGGACGCCCACCGACCTCGACTTCGGCATGGCCCACCTCGAGGTCTGCGGCATTGAGCACGACTCGATTGGTCGGCTCGATGACGCTGCACTCGATGTGGACGCTCCCGGTGAACGTGGAGGTCGTCACGTCGGGAGCGAGGAGAAGCTCGTAACGGATCGGCCTGAGCGACGTAGGCAGGCGCCAGCGGGCCTCGTCAGCCGACACCGACCCAGGGGGGCTTGTTCGGGTGGTCATGGGAACGAAGTTACCTGGCCTGCGATCCGGACCCATTAGCGTGGGAAGCCGTGCCTGCGACCGACGACACGAGCGATGACGGGGAACGGCTTGACGTCGTGTGCCTCGGCAACGCCCTGGTCGACGTCCTTGCCTACAGCACCGACGACGACCTGGTCCGCCTGCAGCTCAACAGGGGTTCGATGGCTCTCGTCGATCTGCCGAGGGCAGCTCAGATATACGGCGGAATGCAGAACACCATCGAGGTGTCCGGAGGATCGGCGGCCAACACGACCGCCGGCGTCGCTGCCCTAGGGGGCAGAGCCGGATACATCGGCAAGGTCGCCGCCGACGAGCTGGGCGAGATATTCGTCCACGACATGTCCGTCCTGGGTGTCGAGCTCGGGACCCACGTGCAGGACAGCCCGACGAGGAGGCTTCGGGCGGCCCCTATGGTCGCATCGTCGGACGAGCCCGAGCGTCCCGACGAGGCGGAGGACAGTGCCACGGGCCGTTCGTTGGTTCTCGTCACTCCTGACGGCGAGAGAACCATGGCAACCCATCTCGGGGTTGCGTCGACCCTGTCGCCCGGAGACATCGACCACGATCTGGTGGCTCGCGGCGAGATCGTGTACGTCGAGGGCTACCTGTGGGACACCGACGCCGCGAAGGACGCCGTCAGGCTCGCCATGTCGATCGCCCACTCGTCCGACGGCCTTGTAGCGCTCTCGCTCTCCGACCCCTTCTGTGTCGAACGGCACCGCAAGGAGCTGTTGGCGCTCCTGGACGGAGACGTGGACCTTCTGTTCTGCAACGAGGACGAGGTGAAGCTCCTCTTCGGTGCGCAAGATCTCTCAGATGCGCTAGACGCCCTAACAGAGACGGGGTTGCTTGCAGCTGTAACTCGCGGCGCTCGTGGATCGGTGGTCGTCATGTCCGACGGCACCGTCGAGGTGGGCGCGGAGCCGGTCGAGGTGGTCCTCGACACCACCGGCGCCGGAGACCTATACGCCGCGGGCTTCCTTTACGCCATGACTCACGGACAGGACCCGGTGTCGGCGGCACGACTCGGCGGTGCATGCGCGGCGGAGGTGATCTCCCATCTCGGGGCGAGGCCGCAGTCGGACATCTCCACCCTGGTCAATACTCCTCACCTACGCCTGTTGTAAGCCGCGGCACTACGGTCATGAGGGTGATCGGCTCAGGAGCGAACCCGTGGCTGGACCGGCGCGTCATCTCCTATGCGCACCAAGGGGGCGCCTGGGAATCACCGTCCTCGACGTGCTTCGCCATACGCCGGGCGCTGAAAGCCGGTGCGACAGGGATCGAGCTCGACGTGCACGCCACTGCTGACGGCGAGCTCGTTGTCTCACACGACTCGACCGTGGACAGGACCACAGACGGCACGGGAGAGATAGCGGACCTCACCCTGTCCGAGGTTCGCAAGCTCGACAATGCCTATTGGTTCGTCCCCGGAGCGGATGTGACGCCGGGACTCGAAGATGGCTCATACCCTTACCGGGGAAGGGCGCCGGAGGATCGCGAATTCGGGATTGCGACGCTCGCGGAGGCACTGGCGGTGGTGGAGGAATTCCCGGGCGTCGTCGTGAACCTCGACATCAAGCAGACCGCTCCTCAGGTGAAACCATACGAAGAGCAGCTCGCGACGCAGCTCGAGTCTCTCGGCCACCTAGACGATGTGATAGTCGCGTCGTTCAACGACAATGCGATTGCCGCATTCAGGAGCTTCACGCGCAGGATTGCAACGTCCGCGGGCACTCTCGAGACGGCCGAGTTCTGGCGGGCGGTCCATTCAGGAGCGGATATTTCCGACAAGCCTTTTGTCGCGCTCCAGGTTCCGACGTCTCATTCCGGTCTTGAGATCGTGGACGAGGTCCTGATCTCCGCTGCGCACGACCGCGGTATCGCGGTCCACGTCTGGACTGTGAACGGACCCGCCCAGATGGAACGTCTGCTGGACCTGGGCGTGGACGGGATCATCTCTGACCTTCCGACGACCCTGTGCTCGGTGCTCTTCGCCCGTGGTGTCGGTTGGCGGGCATCGGCCCCGCGCTCAACCTCTTAGCGAGTTGCCTCGAGGGTCATGCCCGATATGTACAGCTGTTCTAACCCCGTCCCGCGTTGGGCCGTTTTCCGTGATTCGCCTTCTTCTTGGATCGCAGCTTTCGCTTGACGGTGCGTTTCGACATAGCTACCCAGGATATCGGGTGCGCCGGGACCTCCGAGTAGCGTCAGGTTCGTGGAGCACATCGGGCTGGTCGGGCTACCGAATTCGGGGAAGTCCTCCCTGTTCAATGCCCTGACCTGCCGGTCGGCGCCCGTCGCACCCCACCCGTTTACGACGACCGAGACCTCGGTGGGCATCGCGGTGCTGCCCGACCATCGCCTCGATGCCCTGGCCGAGATGAGCAAGAGCCGAAAGGTGGTGCATGCCGGGGTCGAGATCGTGGACATCGCCGGCCTCGTGGCCGGCTCGTCGACCGGAGAAGGACTGGGCAACCGGTTCCTTGGCGGGATCCGCGAGGTCGACGCTCTTCTGCTCGTCGTGCGCGCATTCGAGGACCCCGAGGTGCCCGGGGACCCGGACCCCCTCGGAACGCTACAAACCCTCGAGCTCGAGCTCGTCCTCGCGGACGTCGCGTCGGTGGAGTCGCAGATCGAACGCAAGAGAAAGGCGGCTCGCTCGGATCGCAGCCTGGTGGCGGAGGTAGAGGCGATGGAGGCGGCTCACGCCGTCCTCGAGCAGGGCGTGCCGCTCTACCGGTCGACCGACAGCTCGATCAACACCGATGAGCAAAGGCTGCTCCGTCGAGGGAATTTCTTCCTAACCGACAAGCCTGTGCTCGCCGTGGTGAACATCGGGGAGGATCAGTTGGACAGAGCAGAGGCGCTGATGAAGCCCGTCGCGGACGAGCTCGACGGACACGGCGAGGTGCTCGCCGTGTGCGCGAAGCTCGAAGCCGAGGCCGCGCAGCTCTCCGACGAGGAGCGCGCCGAGCTTTCGGAAGGTCTCGGTCTCGGGGAAGGAGCGCTTGCCCGGGTCGCGCGTTCGGCGTACCACCTTCTGGGGCTCCGGACCTTTCTCACCACGGGGGACAAAGAGTCACGCGCCTGGAGCTTCCGAGCAGGAGCGACCGCGCCGGAGTGTGCAGGGGTCATCCATTCGGACCTGCAACGAGGCTTCATCCGGGCCGAGGTGATCCATTGGGACGAGCTGATAGAGCTCGGTTCGTGGGCCGCGGCGAAGGCTGCGGGCCGCATCAGGGTCGAGGGCAGCCAGTATGTGGTGGAGGACGGAGACGTCCTCGAGATCCGGTTCAACGTCTGACGGCAGCGCTGTGGGCGAGAGCGAGACACACCGAGCCGACGCCGACGGCTGGTGGTTGCTCCGCGACGGCGACGTCCTGTGCGCGGCCCAGGTGGCGAGCACGTTTGCGGAAAGGTCCAAGGGCCTGCTCGGTCGCAGAGGTTACGACGGGGCACTTGTGTTGCATCACACCAGGGCCGTCCACTCTCTCGGGATGCGCTTTTCGCTCGACGTCGCATTCTTGGACCGCAAGCTCGTCGTGTTGGACGTGATCCACCTGCGTCCTTGGCGGATGACCCTCCCGCGGCTGCGTGGAAGAAGCGTGCTCGAGGCCGAGACGGGTGCGTTCGAAAGGTGGGGCCTGCGAAAAGGCGATTGCCTCGAGCTCAGGTCCGGCAGGTGACCGCCACGAAGCCTTCCGAAAGTCAGCGAATCGGGCGGCTCGTGCTGGTCGCAACCCCTATAGGGAACCTCGGAGACCTGTCGCCGCGCGCGGTGCGGACACTCGAGGCTTCCGACGTGATCTGCTGCGAGGACACGCGTCGTACGCGTGAGCTTCTTTCTCACGCAGGCATAACTCATAAGCGGTTGCTCTCGCTGAACGAGCACAACGAGGCGGAGAGGACCCCCGGATTGCTAGCCCGCTTGCGGATCGGAGAGCTCGTGGCGGTCGTGAGCGACGCCGGCACGCCCGGTGTGTCGGATCCCGGAGGGCGCCTGGTCGCAGCGGCGGTCGGGGCGGGCCTTGCAGTCGAGGCGGTGCCGGGCGCCAACGCCGCGCTCACCGCGCTCCTCGTGAGCGGGTTGCCGATGGATAGGTTCTGCTTCGAGGGGTTCCTGCCGAGGCGAGGGGCCGAGCGTCGTCGTCGCCTATCGGCAATCGGATCCGACGAACGGACTGTCCTCATCCACGAGTCGCCCCCGCGCCTGGGTCCGACCTTGGCCGACCTGGCCGAGGTATGCGGCGGACAGCGACAGGTGGCGGTGGCTCGCGAGCTCACGAAGCTGCACGAGGAGGTGTGGAGGGGCACGCTCGCAGAAGCGGCGGCCCGGTACTCTGAACGCCCTGTTCGCGGCGAGATCGTCGTGGTCGTAGCAGGCAGGCCGGTGCAAAAGCCCGAGATCGACGACAGGGAGCTCGAATCACGTCTGGTCATCGAGCTCGCTTCAGGTTCCGGAGTCCGCGACGCCGCCGCGGCGGTGGCCGGGCAGCTCGGAGTCCCCCGAAGGCGCGCCTATGAAAAAGCCCTCATGCTCAAGGGGAATGCAAGACCGGCCCCAGAGGCTCTTCCGAACTGACCCGGGGTCGGGGCCACCGCCGGTGCCGGGGACCGGTCTGGATCACGGTCTGGATCAATTGAAAGGGTCTGTACTCTTTGTGCGGTGCCCCGCTTCTACATAACGACCCCGATCTATTACGTGAACGACGCTCCTCATGTCGGTCACGCCTACACAACGGTGAATGCGGACGCGCTTGCGCGCTGGCACCGCCAGGCGGGCGACGAGGTCTTCTTCCTCACCGGAACCGATGAGCACGGGGACAAGGTCGCAAGGGCAGCCGCCGAGAACGGGACAGATCCTCAGCATTGGACGGATCGGACCTCGGTCCGGTTCCAACAGGCTTGGCGAGGGCTCGACATCTCGAACGACGATTTCATCCGAACGAGCGAACCCCGCCACCACGTCGCCGTCCAGAAGTTCCTCCAGCGGGTGTACGACAACGGGTTCATCGAGCTCGGCACCTATGCAGGGTGGTACTGCGTCGGCTGTGAGGCGTACAAGGACGAGTCCGAGCTACTCGAGGGAAACATCTGCCCGGATCATCTCCGACCGGTCGAGTGGCTCGAAGAAGAGAACTACTTCTTCAAGCTGAGCGCGTTCCAGGACCGCCTCCTCGAGTGGTACGAGGCAAAGCCGCAAGCCGTTGCCCCGTCGTCAAAACGCAACGAGGCACTGAGCTTCATAAAGGGCGGCCTCAACGACATCTCGATCACGCGCACGTCGATGAAATGGGGTGTTCCGGTCCCTTGGGACGACCGTCACGTCTTCTATGTCTGGTACGACGCCCTTATCAACTACCTGACCGCCATCGGATACGGGGACGACGAGGCTCGTTTCGAAGCATGGTGGCCGGCGGTCAACCACTTGATCGGCAAGGAGATCATCCGCTTTCACTGCGTCTGGTGGCCCGCGATGTGCATGGCGGCAGGGATCGACCCTCCCGCCCACGTGCAGGTGCACGGCTGGTTGTTGTTGGGTGACTTCCGGATCTCGAAGACGCGCATCCGCGAGCAGGGAATCAAGCTCACCGAGATCAGCCCCGAAGCGCTTACGGAAGACTTCGGGGTCGACGCGATCCGATACCACTTGCTCCGTGCCGTCCCACTCGGAACTGACGGTGATTTCTCGTACGAGGGCATCACGGCGCGGTACAACTCGGACCTTGCAAACAATCTCGGGAACCTGGTCGCACGAGTGGCGACCGTGGTCGGCTCCAAGTGTGGCGGGGTAGGCCCTGCGCCCGACTCGAACAGCCGGCTGAGTGCCGTGTCCGCAGCCATCGTCGGTGAGTCGGCCGACGCCTGGAGCCGCTTCGCGCCCCAGGATGCCCTCGAGGCGACCTGGAGGCTGATCCGCGAGACGAACGCCGAGCTCGAAGCGACGGAGCCCTGGAAGGCCGAACCCGGTCCGGCCACTGACGCCATTCTCGGAAGTTCCCTCGAGGCGCTGCGGATAGTCGCGCTGCTCATTTTCCCCGCGATGCCTGGCACGAGCTCCGAGATATGGAGGCGCATCGGGCTCTCCGGATCGCCCGAAGAGTGCCGCCTGCCCGCCGAGGCCGCTTGGGGTGGCTACCCGGGCGGCATCCCGGTCGTCAAGGGCGATCCGCTCTTCCCGCGGCGCAAGGGGTGACCAACACCGTGGCGGGGTGGATCGATTCGCATTGCCACATCCAAGATAGATACCTACCCGAAGACACAGAAGCGATCGGAGAAATCGAAGAGGCGGTCGTTGCCGGCGTGACAGGGCTGATCTGCATCGGCACGGACCCGGAGTCGTCGCGCCAAGCGGTACAACTGGTCGCAGCTCTGCGAACCACGGTTGACGGGTTCGGCTCTTGGGCGACCGTCGGTCTTCATCCGCATGATGCGTCTGGCGGGCCGGAGGCATTGAAATCACTGCAACAGGTGATCGAAACGGCCTCGACCGAGCATCCGGGCGTAGTCGTGGCGGTGGGGGAGTGCGGACTCGACTACCACTACGAATATTCGCCGCGCTCCGACCAGCGACAGGCCTTCGAGGCGCAGATCGCCCTTGCTGCTGCACTCGACCTGACGCTCGTTGTCCACACGAGGACGGCCTGGGACGACACGATCGATCTTCTGCGGTCCACCGGCGCACCCGAACGCGTGGTCATTCACTGCTTCACCGGCGGGCCTGAAGAAGCGCGGCGGTGCCTCGATCTCGGCGCTTACCTTTCGTTCAGCGGCATCATCACATTCAAAGGAGCACCTGAGGTGCGCGACGCGGCCGTGCTCTGCCCGCGCGAGCGCCTTCTCGTGGAGACAGATGCTCCGTTCCTCGCCCCAGTACCTCACCGCGGCAAGCCGAACCGTACGGCATGGGTGGCGGTCGTGGGGCAGGCCGTGGCGGGAGCACGAGGAGAAGATCCCGTCGACCTCGCAGAATCTTCCTCTGAAGCGACGCGAAATGCCTTCAGGATCGCGCCGGGGAGCCCGGGACCTTAGCAAGCCATGACGCTCAGTCGTTCGGAGGTCCGTCACATGCTGGCTTCGCGTGGGCTGCACCCGAGCCGGGCACTCGGACAGAACTTCGTCGTGGACGCGAATACCGTGAGGCGCGTCGCGTGGCTTTCGGGAGTTGGCCCGAAGAGCTCGGTCGTGGAGGTCGGCGCGGGGCTCGGGTCCCTCACCCTGGCGCTCGCAGAGACTGGAGCGAGCGTCACTGCGGTGGAGATCGACAACGCTCTGATGCCTCTGCTGCGGTCCGTGGTGGAGCCAGCGGGGGTGCGTGTCGTGAACGGCGACGCGTTGACGTTGGACTGGGCCGAGCTGCTCTCCACGGGTGAGCCTGGCGAGGTAGCCGATGCAGCCTCGTGGGCGCTCGTGTCCAACCTGCCGTACAACGTTGCCGTCCCCGTTGTGGCGAAGGTGCTGGACGAGGTGAAGGAGGTGAAGCGGCTCGTCGTCATGGTCCAGCGCGAGGTGGGGGAGCGTCTGGCCGCAGGCGTCGGCGATCCCGCCTACGGGGCGGTTTCGGTGAAGGTCGCCTACCACGCAAAGGCTTCCCTGCTCGGGCACGTTCCCCCCACCGTGTTCATGCCGCGGCCGAACGTTGCGTCGGTGATAGTCGGCATCGACCGGCGCGAGGTGCCGGCGGTCGACCCGGCCGAGGTGAGTCACGAGCGGCTGTTCGAGGTTGTGAGAGCCGGCTTTGCGCACCGGCGCAAGATGCTGCGCAGGTCACTTGTGGGTGTCGTCGAGCCCGGCGCTTTCGATGCGGCCGGTGTCAGTCCGACGCTGCGGGCCGAGGATCTGGACGTCCTTGCGTGGGGCAGACTGGCGGGGTGGCCGGGACCGACGAAGCCCTCTTCAGAAAGTCGGATGCGGTCGTGAGCGGGGTAGGAGACGTCGAGACCGGGCACGGGGCGTGGCCGGCGACGGAGTCTGCTCCTGCAAAGCTGACACTCTCTCTGCGGGTGACCGGACTCCGGGGTGACGGGCTTCACGAGCTCGATGCAGAGATGGTCACCCTCGATTTGGCGGACGCTCTCACCTTCACCGAAGGGTCGGGGTTGACTGTGATCGACGGGGTGGTGGGCGATCTCGGCCTCGGCGCGCTCACGGACGACAACCTTGTCGAAAAGGCACTCGAGCTCGTCAACAGACGCGCGGCGGTCCGGCTGGCGAAGCGCATTCCTGTCGGTGCCGGTCTCGGCGGGGGGTCGGCGGATGCCGCGGCGGTGCTTCGCTGGGCGGGCGTCACCAGTCACGCTGTTGCGGCGCAGCTCGGCTCAGACGTCCCTTTCTGCCTCGCTGGGGGCAGGGCGAGAGTCACCGGGGTAGGAGAGCAAGTCGATGCTCTGCCGTTCGAGGACCGACGCTTCGTCCTGTTGTTGCCTCCGATATCCGTGGACACGGGGGCGGTCTACCGGGCGTGGGACTATTTGCGCCGACAGGAAGGGTCGTTCTCGGACGGCCGGCAGAACTCGGGCAACGACCTGGAAGAGGCTGCTCTGACCGTGGCGCCCCAGCTGAGACACTGGCGTGAGACTTTCGCCGGGATCACCCGAAGGCGCCCGCGACTGGCCGGGAGTGGATCTGCATGGTTCGTAGAGGGGTCCCCCGAGGAGCTGGACCTTGGGAAAAGGTCGTCGCTCGTGCTCGGAAACCAGAGGGCACCGCTTGTCGCCGCGAGGACCACCAAAGCCGTGCTTCCAGCTGCCGGGGTGACATCTTCGTGACGGTCGGGACCGCCGTTCGCTCGCGCGGCGTTCCTTCGCGGGGAGTCGCTACTTGCCGGCGGCGCGCCTCTGCCAACGAGTGGCCTTCAACATTTTCTTGTGCTTCTTCTTGCGCATCCGCTTGCGGCGCTTCTTTATCAGCGAGCCCATGTCGGACGGGAGGTTAGTGGGTGGAGCGCCCTGCGCGCCAAGAGCGTCAGATCCGCTGGACCGAGCGGCCTGCCGGTCATCGCCGGCCGAGGAGGGCCTGAATGGGATCACGTCTGGTCTCGATCGACCATGTTCAGCTCGCGATGCCGGCTGGAAACGAGGAGGTCGCGACCACTTTTTACCAGGGACTCCTCGGTCTCGGCAGGCAACAGAAGCCTCCCGCGCTTGCAGCACGCGGTGGCTGCTGGTTCTCGAACGGGAGCGTCACGCTGCATCTGGGCGTCGAAGAGGGGTTCCGGCCGGCGCGCAAGGCCCATCCGGCGGTGGTCGTCGAGAATCTCGACGACCTGTGCCAGGCTCTGAGCACCGCAGGCCACGAGGTACGATTCGACGACGAGATTCCCGAAGTGCGTCGCTGTTACGTGGACGATCCATTCGGAAACCGCATCGAGCTCATCGAGGGTTGAAGGGTCGCGTATCTCCAGTCCGAAACCCACTTTGGCGGGTAGTTCAACCGGCAGAACGCCTGACTTTGGATCAGGAGGTTGGAGGTTCGAGCCCTCCCCCGCCAGCCAGCGAAAGTGCAACTCAATGCGGGAAGCGCTGATCCGCGGAGTACGTCAGGGAAGGGATTGCAACCAAACGTGCAACCCATCATGTTCGCAGCAGATCTGACGCCCTTATGGGCTGCTCTCGGTGGCGGAGTCGCGGGCGGCGTTCTGACAATCGGGTCGCAGGCCTTGTCGAACAACGCTGCCGCACATCGGATGGAGAGGCAATTGGCTCATCAGGAGCGAGAGGCTGATCGACAGCGCGCACACGACCTGGTTAGAAGAACGACGTTCGATTCGCTCGACGAAGCAGGATGTGCACCTGAAGATTGTCGCCGCGGTTCAAAAGCTCAGCACCTATCTCGAAGAGAACGCCGTTACAGCTATGTCGGGTAACTCGAAGCTGCCGCATCAGGTTGTCTCCATGGACTCCGCCGAACTAAGAGTTGCGTGGGCTCATGTCGGGGTGCATCAGAACGGAATATTGCGGAGTTGGTTGGAGCTGTAGAACGTGCGATGAATAAGTTTCTCGCGTCTCAACGTGCTTTGACGGACACCATGCAATCTGAATTGGATCTTACGCGCGCCTCTTGAATGAGGCTGACAAGTGCTGAGGGTGAAGTGGCCGACCGTCCTCCCGCACGAAGACGAGCTCGGTACCGACATACTCAGATCCCCAGGCGAGCCGTTCTCGGGGGCGCGATGTGAACTGAGTGCAGTGACCGTTGATGGGTCGATGGCGATGGTCCGAGCCGACCTCTCACTTTTCGGTGTGCTTTCGAGCACCTTGAAGTGGACGACTACGCGACTCGTCGAGATTCAGATGCGCTCGTGTTCAACGTCGACATAGTTCCATCGGAGACCCGCCACCTCACCGCGACGCATTCCGGTCAGGCAGAGCAGGTGCCAGAGGCAGTAGAGACGGTCGCCCGCAACGCTTGCGCGGGCCGGGTCGTCCGTAGCGCTTGCAGCTGGCAACGGGGAGTCGAATAGGGGATCTCAAACGAGTTCGCTTGACAACAATCCCAGACAGGCGTAAGGAAGCGTCCGGAACCTAGAGAGCGGAGGCGGATTCGACAGTTGCGGCGACCAGCTCGGGGTTTGTATCTCTCGGCAAACCAGCGGTCGTCATCGCTCCTATTGCAAAGGGAAGGAACGGAACATGAGGACCACGAAACCAAGGCAATCCCTTCGGCTGGGCTTTTTCTCTGTCATCGGGTGTGTTGCGGTTCTTTCGTTGACACTTCCATCGACGATGGTCGCTTCGGCGGCCTCTCCCCAGGTTACGAAGATCAAAGTTGGTAGCGGGACTACCACGGGTCCGACCGGCCTGGACCCGAACACCTCGTTCTGTGCATTTCCGTCGAACGGCAGTGGAACGGGATTCACCTCGGTGAAGGTCGATTCCTACTATCCGTCTCCCACCTGTGCAACGGGCTTCCCCTCCAACCCCTTTGTCATCAGCGCCGCACAGGCGTCTTCGAATGGTTGGGGTGCCCCACTAGCCGGCACCAACTGGGTCGGACCGAACTCGACGGGAGCCTCGAATGCCCCTGACGCCGGAGGCTTCGTTTACCCGCCAGCGACATCGGCGCCGTCCTGTCCGGCCGGAAACACTCCCTCTGGGTTCCAGACCTGCAACTTCTATATCTATGACGCCACCTTCACGCTTCAATGTACGAAGGCCAAGATGACGGGGACGATGAAAGCGGACAATCTGGCTGGCGTGTTCGTCAACGGACACTTTGTGAAGAAACAGGCGACCGGAGCCGGGTTCTCCTACGACGGTACCAACCCGCCCGCGGCCAACTTTGGAGCTGGCACGGCATTCGGACCTGTGCCGATCGCTGATTTTGTCGTCGGAGTCAACACCGTCGATTTCGTCGTGTGGGACTCAACCGTCCCCGCGACGGGCATCGACTTCAAGTTCGTAGTAAAGGAGTCGTGCTCCGGGACGTAGGAAGAGAGGTGGCACCAAGCGCCCCATGCCCTAGACCGTCAGCAGGCTCCGCATATTGACAAGGGCCCTAGCGACGATGATCTCGTCTCGCTCCCGGTGAGGCGGGAATTCACCGTAGGGGGTCTTGCCGATCCGGTCTGCCAAGATTCGCGAGAGAGCGACGACATCTTCTTCTGACCCGGCCACAACGCCATTTTTGCCGATTTCCTCGCCTGCGGTGTAGCAGTGCGCACAATTCGCCGACGGTGTGCAAGTAATGGTGGTTCTTACCAGTCAGCTTGCGCCTGACGGCGCGTCAGACATGCTTCCAGGTGACGTTGAACTTCTCGCCGTTGGTCTTGATCGCGGACGCGACCGCTTTCACGGTCCCGTTGGTATCGGCCATGGTGACCTGCTCAGGACTTGCGCTCGCGAGCGTCGCACCATCCACCATCGCGTTGGAGAATTTCACCTTTCCGAAGTCGGCCAGGGGCAGGATCGTGATCGTCCCACCCGATTCCGTCGCCGGCGCCTCGGCGATGACCTCGGCCGTCGCATCGCTGGCTGTGGCACTCTGGACCGTCGTTTCCGTCCAGTGCCGCGTCGTGTCCGAGATCGTCAGGGTGTATGACGATCCGCTCACGTTGACCGAGGCCGACATGTGGTCACCGGCATCGACGGTCTTCGTGTATTCAGATAGCGGGTTCGGGTACATCTCGTACCAGGCCACGTACCCGATGACCGTCCCAAAGACGCATATGGCCAGGGTCCCCGTCTGCTCCACCGTGTCGTCGCCCGTCTCGCCCCCGTCGAGGCCGACCCAGAACGCCGCTAACTCCTCCTCCTCGCTGCTGCTGCACTTCACGGTTGGCTCGGTCCACGACGCCGAAACGCTGGTGTACGGCCCGCTGGTGGCGACGTATCCCGCCCAGTTGGTCGAGTCCAGCGCACTGATTCGCTCCATCACGGATTGGCTCAAATGCCTGGGGACCGTCCCTCCGACGGCACTCGCCGGCATGGCCAGCATCGCCGTGACTGCGGCGGTGGCGATCATCCCCCGTACGAATGTTCCACGTGCCATGCGGACCAACTCCCCCAGTTTCGATCGCTCCCCAGAACCAAGACTCAAACGTTAATGCTCAGGATCTCGGTCGTCAGGTGCCCGTTCCCCGGTGGCTTGTCTGTGGCAGCCGAGTGAGTGCCCGGCCCGGCCAGACCGCTTGTCAGGGTGTTCGACGGGAGCGTTAGGTCAATGTGAGTGTCGCAATTCCAGCGGCGCCGCAGGTTCGGTTCGCACTCCGACAATCGTGTCAACGATCAACGGCCATTCAGGTCGCGGGTCCAGTTCGTCCATCTCGACCACCCAGCGCACGTCGCTGGGCTCGCACTCGATCGAGGGGTTCGCCGGTCCCAACGGCGTCGCCGTCGACTTGTCTGGCAATGTCTGCGTGGCGGACGCTCGTAGGTCGGGTCTTTGAAGTCCGCCCACCTCCTTATATCGCGAGCTTCAGCCCGACTTCTGGACGGGTAGGGACGGTCGTGACCATCAAGGGGTCGCTCTGTCGGGAGGGGCTGTGTTGGTCGGCGGCCCCGGTACTACGACATGCGGGGGTTCTTTACATCTATCTGAGAGGACCGTCGGGTTGGTCAACCACTCCCAAAGTGTCTCTGGCGATATCAGGAACCTTCGCAGGCACTTCGGCCGCTTCGGTCAAGTCTGTGATCGTGGGCTCACTCGGTGCCGGCAAGGCGAACGTCTACAGGATCTGAAAGTACAGGAGCCGAGGACATCTGTTCTCCTCGTCGGGGGATACTTGGTGGGTGACTCCGGCCAAGGTCAGACGCTCATCACCGATGGACGTGCAGGCATGTAAGGAAATCGTGCGGGGGTTGCCCGAATTCTTCACCATCGATGTACCGGACAAGATCGACAAGGACCTCCCTCTTCATGGTGGTTGGGTCATAAGCGACGAAAAGCACGTTCTCGGCTTTGCGATCGTCGAGCGACGGGGAACCGACGCCGCGGAGATACTCTGGGCCGCCATCGCGCGAGAGCAGCGGGCGAATGGCCTAGGAACCCAGCTGATCGAGCAGGTTCTCGACCAGCTAGGGGCCAGTGGGATCAAGGTCGTTGTGGTGAAGACGCTCGACGCCAAGGCTGGTTACCAGCCGTACGAATCGACACGCGCTTTCTGGGAGAGATGCGGTTTCGTACAGGTCGACACGATCGATCCCCTGCCCGAATGGCACCCAGGCAACCCCGCAGCCATCTACGTCGCTGCATTGGCCACGACCCGTGCCCCTGCCGGTCAAAAGGAGACCTGAGTCGGAAGTGCCTTGCGGGTCAGGTCAACATAAATGGGGTCTCGGCGGAGGTTCCCGAGGTCTGCCCGATGGCTTGGATCTCGTGAGAGCCAAGTGGGCCGGTGTGAGCAGTTGGGATGTTCCCCGTACAGCTGAACTTGCCGTGCGCCGTGACGGTAGCAGTGCAGATGAGGAGCCTCTCCGGGTTCGGGAGGTGACGATTAGTCCTGTAGTAGACCTTCACCTGCTCTCCAGATTGGTAACCCTTTCCCTTTGCCGTTACCGATGTTCCGCGGGGACCAGAAGTCGGCGAAACAGAGACTTTGGCAACGACAGCGGGCACCACCGCGCCGTGGTTGCCTGAAGCTCCAGCGGCAGAGCCCACCATAGGACCGACCAGAAGCATTGGAGTCGCCGAGAGTGCGAGCACTCCGGCCCAAGCGATGATTCTCGACCGCCGCATCAGCTGTCCCCTTTTGGTGTGCTGCGCTGCACCAACCGTACCAACTTGACTCCAGACAGTCCCCCCGAGATCTTCACCAGGCTTCCTGTGGGAGGATCGGGCCATCGGGTCATCACCGCAAATTTCGATGCTCGCTCGGTCAAATGCGACCGTGCACACGGTGATCCGGCAGTTCTAACGTACGGTCATGTCGGGCGGGGCGAACTGGGTGTTTCCAACGCAAAACCCTGGTGTCCCGATTGCCTCAGCCGGATCTGTGCCGGCGCGGGCCTCGGTTTCGAGATCGTACGGTTCGACACCGAAGCCGATCTGTTACAGAAACACCCTGATTGGGTCAACCCTGTTTACGAGCTTGCTATAGATACCCTCGCCGCGCTTGGTCTGGTAGTTGCTCTGACACTGGACCTCTGGGCGAGGATGAACAGGCGGCGGCGAAAAAGAACGGCGACAACCGCTCGGTCTTGACCTTGGTGCTCGGACGGATGTGGACCTACTAATCGGACGGCCATTCGATCGTTGCTTCAGGGTCGAGGGTCTTTGCCAGCTCGTTGTAGTGCCCTACGGCACGGTGAAGCGAATCCATCGAATCCGTATCGTCGGGGTCGATGCGATCGTGCAACTCCGCGAGATGATCCCCCAACAGGTTGAGCTCATCGGCAAGGTGCTCGATCTCTTCAGGTGATAGGGGCACGGTCACCGAGCATACGCTCAGAAGCTGAGTGTGACGGTCCTTTTACTCACGAGGACGCAACGGTGGAGGGATCAGCCACGTGGGTTTGCTGAATCCCATGATCGAGCCTGCGAGCACGACGCCTGCGACTGCCACGACAAAGGTGATCAGGATCAGCGTCGTAATAGTTGCGTGAACGAACCCGTTTCGCACACTCACGAGGTCCAGGGCAATGACGCCCAACATCGCCGAGCACCAACTTACGGTGAGTGCAGGGAACGCGACGAGAATGAACCTAAGCGGTCGCTCGAGTTCAGGCCTGTTCAGGCGACCGCTGGTCGTTCCGTGCCAGATGCGAGATGTCGCCAAGCACGCAACGGTTCCCAAAGCGACACCGCTCAGCTGTTCCGAAAGGGGAAGAGGGATGAATGTCGTTGCCAACACCTCGCCACGTTACGCCTGAACCGTGGAAACGTCGGCCGCGCCCCGGCGCCTTTGCTCGGCAGCCTCGACGAGGTTCCTGTCGGCACCCTTCGTTGTCGTGAAGAAGCCAACCGCCGTGCAACTGCCTGTGCCTGCGCATGACACGCCGTACAACCAGCTTCCGTTGCCCTTGTCGGGGCCCTTGGTGACGGACCACTCAGCGCCGTTCCATGACTCGATGAGAACCTCGTCGTAACCGCCAACAGCAACGCAATGGGTTGAGCTCGAGCACGAGACCGCGTTGAGGGTGACAACGGTGCTCTTGTTGAAGCTTGGGCTCTCGACTTTCGACCAGACGGTCCCATTCCAGGATTCGGTGAGCGGCTGGGCTCTGCCTCCTGAGAAGTAGCTGCCGACTGCCATGCAACGGGTCTTCGTGCACGACACGCCGTAAAGGCTGTCGCTCGCCCTGTTCGGGCTAGGGGTGACCGACCACGTGGTCCCGTTCCATGACTCGACAAGGGTCTTGTGCCTGCCTGCCGTCGTCTCGAGTGTGCCCACCGCGACGCAGTTGGACTTGCTCACGCATGACACGCCGCTCAGAGCGTTGCCGGCGCCCGGATCGGGGCTGGTCGCCAACGACCAGATTGTGCCGTTCCACGAGACGATGAGCGTCTTGCTGTAGTCCTTGCCGGATTCACCGACGGCGACGCAAAACGTCGGACCTACGCACGACACTCCGCTCAGGTAGTCGAAGGCTTCGCTCGGATCGGGACTCGGGGTGACGGACCACGTGGTCCCGTTCCATGACTCGATAAGGCTCTGGTACCTGCCCGCCGTAGTATCGAATGTGCCCACTGCGACGCAGTTGGACGAGCTCAAGCACGACACCGCATTGAGTTGGTCGCCGTCATTTCCTTTGTTCGGACTGGAAGTCAACGTCCACGCCGTCCCGTTCCAGGATTCCGCAAGTGTCTGTGAATTGCCTGAGGAGTCCAGGTAGTAGCCGACGGACACGCACGCATTCGAGCTGTGACAGGACACACCGCCCAGCCGATTGTCACCCGTGCCTTCGTTGGGGCTGTGGAGGATCTTCCAGTTTGGCGATGATGCAGTTGTTGCATGTGCGGTGCCGGTCCGGGCAACGAGGACGAACGGGGAGATCACTCCGACGACGAGCATTGCCCATCTGGAGCCGTGCCAGAGTCGATTCCGCGCCTTGGTCGACCTGCCGGTGATCCGGTTCGCCCGGCGAGCTACTTCGCTGCCGGAAAGCCCGAGCATCGGCAGAACGTAGTGGTTGCGCGCGGCCGGTTCAAAGGCGCAAACCCTGCCGGAATACCATCGGTGCGACCCATGCAATACGGACGGCAACGACGGGACCCCAACGAGGAATGATGAAACTGAGGGACATTTCTCGAGCGGGTTGGATGATCATTTGCATTGCGATCACATTGGTGCTCATCCCGTCAGTGTCGGTAGCCACCGGCTTACTGATACGGGAATCCGTGCTCCACGCGCCCGGTTCACGGATGCGTGGTGACCTCAGCCCCGTCGGGAGCTAGGACGAACCACAGGCCACCCTGGTTGTCGAGCCCCTGACCAGTCGCCTGGCCGGGCTGGCTGTCACCCACCCACAGGTAGAGCGGCCATTTGTCGTACGTGATCTGGGTGGTGCCGTCGGTGCGGCGGGTCGTGCCTAGAAGCGACGACTGGGCTTCGGCTCCCGCGACCGGCTTCTTTACTCCTGTCGGCAGCAGCAGAGGCGGCCACGCTTGGGCACACGTTCCGTAGCAGCTGGACTTGCCGGATTGCTTGTCGGGCACGAACAAGTACAGCGTCAGGTTCTGACCGTCGACGAGAATGGTCCCGAGGCCATTCACCGTTCCGGTACGCACCTGGTAGACGGGCCCCGCGGGCTCTTCGGTGCTCGTCGTGTTTGGCGGCGTCGTTGTCGATGATGCGGCACTGCTCGGAGAAGATGACCCGCACCCGGCGAGCGGCAAGGCCAATGCCGCCACCCCGACCATCAGACGCGCGCCTCGCTTCAGTGTTCGCTTGTGGCGCTCCACCTTTCGAAGAGGCTGTAACCGGATGGCCGACGGTCAGACGGGATACTTCGAGTTGGGCAGGGATGCCGATGTCCACATCAGACCCAGGCACATCTCGTCGGAGGATCCGTCACCCCAAGTGACGAAGTGCGGAGCCACATTGCGCAACGCCGGCAGCTCCTGCTCCAAGCTGGGGTCGTAGGTGCAGGTCACCTGGACCTTGTCCCCCGGCTGTACGGCAACAGGAGTCGCAAGGTTGTAAGCGCGCTGGTAGTGGAAGTTGTAGTTGGGCACGTAGAGGATCGTCTTGGCCCCCGGAGTGCCGGGATTCAGGACCATCTTGAAGGTGGCGCCCAGGAGGTGCATGTGCGCTCCCACCCGAACGATGTAGCCGCTGCTGTACACCGGCCATTCGCATGACGTCGAGTCGCCGGCAGGTGGATCCGAAGCGTTGCGCCCGCAGATCGACTCAAGGACGTTCACGAATCCGACGGCGCTCTGACCGAAGCGCATGCCCAGGTTGGCGAGCGAAGCGGCACGGTTGCACAGCGGGCCGGTAACTCCGGAGGGGCACGGGATGTCGGGGGGAGCGGGCATCAGGTCGAGCTTGAGAGGTAAAAGGGGCGTGGTGGCGGGCACCGTGTGCAGTACCAGGGAGTTCTTCACGGGCTTGTCGCCGAGAAGCAGGTTGTAGTGGACCTGCATTATCACGAGACTTCCTGCCGGCAACAGAATCCCCGTTCCCTTCGGCAGGTCGTCGGCCCCGTGCCCTGGAGCCCAGGCGCTCAGCCAGGGCGTGTTCGAGATTGCGGCGAGCGACGTGTTGGGAAGGGGCGCCTCTCCGAAGCACGTCCATCCCTTCCCGCCGACGTTGTCACGTTCTGCCGTCGCTGCGAGCGCCGCCGGGACCAAGAAAAGTATGGCGTGATGATCCTCGGCGCTCCCAGGGAAGAACTGACTCGAGATGATGAAGGAGTCACGTGTGACGTGGGGATTGAGCAGGGTGCAGTGATAGTCGTCCGTCGCCCCAGGCGGCGCCTTGGGTGTGTATGGCGCCGACATGGTCAGCGAAATCGTGGTTATAGGAGGCACCGACGACGTCGTTCGAGCGTGGTTTTCCGCCTTTGCGTCTTTGGCCGCAGAGGAGTTCCAAGTCACGGCCGTGATGGAGCCGGCGACGACTACGACTACGAAAACGAGCAGCGCCAAGCGTGGGATCCGCATCCGTTCAGGCTACCCCCGTTGACGAAAAACCGTGGATCGATACCGTGGCCAGGGCCACCAGGCCCCTGACGGAGCCTCCGGGCGGGACAATAGGCTCCCTCTGGTGTCGTGGTCGTCGTACGGGGGATACCTCGAACGCCGTGCAGGGAACTGCAGCCACATTCGGGCTCGGAGCGCTGATCGGACGCGCGCAGCCAGTCTTCGAGGCGATCAAGTGGGCGGGTGTCGCCTATCTGGCGTTCCTGGGTGCGCACGCGATCCGTAGTGCGGTTCGGGGCCGCTATCAGCCGCTCGCGGCCGGCGAGTCGGCGGCGTGGGGCCGGTGGATCGTTGACATGGCGACTTGCTGGTCGAAGACTGGATTCGTGATGTACGGATGACCCCGGTTATTCCCACGCAGCAGGGGATCACCGATTTGTCGATAGTCCCCATCGCATTGATCATCGCGGTCGTGAGCTTCCTCGGACTTGCGATCATCGCCGGAATTCTCATCATCGTCGTGGTGGCCAATCGCGCCGAGCCCGACAACTCGGGCCGTCGCCCCCTCGCCGTCTATTTCTTCGGCATGTCTTTCATCTCGGTATTCCTGACGCTCTTCGGGACCTACGCCATCGTCCTCGGCCTCGTACAGCTCATAGGCACGCACGAGCAAACCATCGTTCAGCCGCTTTCAGTGCACCCAGTAGGCGATGCAGTGGCACGTGTAGTGGTCATAAGTGGTCTGGTCGTGCTCGTTGGAGTGGTGCTGTTGACAACGCACCTCAGGCGCGGGCTCGCGTTGCCTGAATGGAAATACGGGGTATACGGACCGGTGGGCCGCGTCGCTCAGAGCTACGCGGCCGCCGTGTGTTTCGTCGGGGTGCTCGTCGCGTCACTGGCGTTCGTTGGGGTCGGCTACGAGGTGTGCCGGCTCATCGCACCCGGAGTCTTCGAGTCGACAGGCCCGCAGATCGCGGTCGTGCGCACGGTCATCTCCTTGGTCTACCTGCTGTTCGCCGCAGTAGCCATGGTTCTGCTTCACTCCCGCATACCCCCGAACGGTTTCTGGGGTGACGTCTGGTCGCCGCACCGCGGTTCGGGCGATCCTCGCCCGGGCGAACCCGAAGTCTCGTCTCCGCCACAGCCGGAGCAGAGCCACCCACCTCAGACGCCGCGACCCCCTCCGCCGCCACCACCGCGGAACCCGCCTCAGGCCGGTAATTCACAGACCTCTCCGCTCCCTTCGATCTGAGTCACCGCGTTCGGGTGAGACCGCAACGTTGCCGGCGGTCCTCTCGTTGCTTAGACTGAACAGTCAGTCAACCTGAGATCCAGGCCAGACGGCAGTCCTGCCCGATCGGAGCAACCGTGGCCATCCACGCGGACCGCACAACTGACACCGACCACCTGCTCGACTCCGTCGTCGCGCAACACGAGAAGATGTTCCTTGCTCGTCAGCCCCGCTCGAAGGAGCTCATCGAAAGAGCGAAGCGCTCCCTCGCAGGTGGGGTGACCTCGAGCTGGCAGATCACCCGGCCCCAGGCGGTGTGGATAAGCCACGGCTCGGGTTCGAGGATCTACGACGTGGACGGCACCGAGTACGTCGACCTCCACGGCGGCTACGGGGCGGGGCTCGCCGGTCACGCACATCCCGCGATCGTGGAAGCCGTGCGGTCCCAGGTCGCACGGGGGACCCACTTCGCGCAGCCGACCGAGGACGCCATCCTGGTCGCAGAGGAGCTCGCCAGGCGATTCCGGCTCCCGCTCTGGCGATTCACCAACTCCGGGACGGAGTCCACCATGGACGCCGTCCACCTGATGCGCGCGATCACAGGGCGGGACCTGATCGTGAAGGTGGAGGGCTGCTACCACGGGCATCACGACTCGGTCCAGGTGTCGGTCCAGCCCGACGGATCAGACGTCGGTCCGGCCGACAGGCCGAACCAGGTTGCCGCCTCGACCGGAATTCCAGAGGCGATCCGCGACCTGACGGTCATTGTCGGTTTCAACGACCTCGATGCTGTCGCCCGAGTTCTAGAGGAGCACGGGGGCGAGATCGCCGGGATGATCATCGAGCCCATCATGATGAACGCCGGCATCATCGCGCCTGACCCCGGTTACCTAGAAGGCCTGAGGGACCTGCTCCACGCGCGAGCAGGCGCTGTTCTGCTTCGACGAGGTGAAGACCGGGTTCACGGTCGGCCCGGGCGGAGCGACCGGCGCGCTCGGCGTCACGCCCGATATCACCTGCCTCGCCAAGTCGGTCGGCGGCGGGCTCGTGCTCGGCGCCGTCGGCGGGAGCGCAGAGGTCATGGAGCACGTGGCCAACGATGACTACGAGATGGTCGGGACTTTCAACGGGAACCCTCTGTCGCTGTGTGCGGCCCGCGCGATGGTCTACGAAGTCGCCACACCCGAGGCCTACGACAGGCTCGCGACGTTGAGAGCGGTGGTCGATCGCGAGCTGACTGCGCTGATCGAAAAGCATGCACTCCCCGCGCACGTCGTTTCCCTCGGGGCAAAGGGATGCGTCACGTTCTCGACCGAGCCCGTCCGGAACTACCGCGACTTTCTCGGGGTGGATGACCGGTACAACCACGCCCACTGGCTGATGCAGCACAACGGGGGAGTGTTCCTCCCTCCCTGGGGGAAGACCGAGCAGTGGCTCATGTCGGTCCAACACTGCCAGGACGACATGGACCGCTTCATCGAGAACTTCGCAGGATTCGCTGCGGCCGTCGCGGGTTGAGGGGTTCATTTCCCCTTGCGGCGGAGCCTACTGAGTGCTTGACTCCCTGATCGAATGTTCAGTCAGTTGGCGGCCCACAACCGAGCGTCGGCAAGGCGCCCCGGTCCAGTGAGGCGACTACCGGACAACTAGCGGCCCGACGCGCAGAAGGGCCCCTTAGCTCGAGGGGAAGGTGCACCGTGGTCATGCACCCACGAGAGGGCTGGATAGAGCCCGGTGTGAGAAGGCCGGTCTCGAGACGCCAGTTCCTCGCAGGCGCGAGTGGGGCGCTCGCGATCGGCGGCCTGGGAGGTCTGCTCGGCGCGTGCAGCTCCAACGGCGCGGCGAGCCCGGGCTCGGGGAGCACCGTCCCGTTGCCGCGCCCCAATAACCCAGTCAGGTGGCCCGTCTTCGCAGACGACGCCGCCATCGCGGCCAACTTGCAGCCGGAGACCGGAGCGACGCTCCAGCTCTACAACTGGGTTGCGTACATCAACCAGCAGGTCGTCGACAACTTCGCCAAGAAGTACAAGTGCAAGGTCCAGATCACGACTTTCAACACGATGACGGAGGCTCTTGCGAAGCTCCAGACCGGCGAGATCCCCTTCGACGTCTTCTTCCCGACAGTCGACGTGCTCGGTCAACTCGTCGAAGGAAAGCTCGTCCAGCCGCTCAACCACTCGTACATCCCCAACATCTCGCAGGCTTGGTCGGAATTCACCAACCCGTTCTACGACGAAGGATGGCAGTACACGGTTCCGTACACGATCTACACGACCGGCATCGCATGGCGTAACGACCATGTTCCGGGGAGCCCCACAGACCTGGCCAACCCCTGGGCGTTCCCGTGGCAGGGCCAGTACAAGGGAAGGGTCGCCGTACTGGACGACTACCGCGAGAGCTTGAGCCTCGGGCTCATGTACAACGGCGTGTACGACCTCAACACGACATCCACCGCGCAGATCAACGCCGCGAAGCAGAGCCTCGAGAACTTGAAGTCGCTCACCAATGTGAAGATCGACAACAACGACTATACGGACGTGCCCGACGGCAGGACCTGGATCCATCACGCGTGGTCGGGAGACATGGCGGCAGCGGAGTCCTATATGCCGAAGGGCACTCCCGTCGAGGTCGTGAGCTACTGGTTCCCCTCGGACGGCAAGGGGCCGGTCGCCAACGACACGATGGTCGTGCTCAAGTCCGGCAAGAACCCCGTCCTCGCCCACTTGTTCCTGAATTATCTGCTCGATCTGGACAATGCACTCGACAACATCAGCTTCAACGGCTACATGCAGCCCCTTACCGGCGTCACTCCTCAAAAGCTGATCCAGGAGCAGATCCTGCCCCCGAGCCTGGAGTCGACCGTCGTGCTCGAGTCGTACTTCAAGAAAGGGGTGAGCCAGCTCGAGCTGGCGCCAGCTGTCGATGCCGAATGGCAGAAGGCCTGGGACGAGTTCTCCGGCGGTCTGTAGCAGCCGGACATGGCGCGCGAGAACACCTCGGTGGCGGACAACACACAGGTGCGCCGATCCTGGCGGAAGGCTCTTGCGGGAAGGCGGCCCCGCTGGTTGTGGGTGGCATTGGCGGCGCCCGGCGCGGTGTGCCTTCTGCTGCTGTTCGTGCTCCCCTTCTACGTAGTCCTCGCCGTGGCGGCAGGGCGCGTCGACCCGATATTCCAATCGCCCGTACCGGTCTGGAACCCGCTCCAGTGGTCGAACATCAACTTCGTCCAGGCCTGGCACGATCTGGTGGGTTCAGGCTCGTACATAGGACCACCACTGCTGCGGACCGTGGTCTACACCGCCATCGCGTCTTTGTTGTGCCTCGTCATCTCCTACCCGGTCGCGTACTTCGTCACCAGGTTCGGGGGCAGGAGAAAGACGTTGTTCCTCGTCCTACTGATCGCGCCCTTCTGGGTCAGTTACATGATGCGCATGCTCGCGTGGATCGACCTTCTGTCGCCGGGCGGCTACGTGGACCGGCTGTTCCTCGACCTGCACATCACGAGCCACCCGGTCGACTGGCTCGGGGGCCAGGCGGCGACCGTCATCTTCGGACTCGTCTACGGATACATCCCGTACCTGATCATCGTTCTCTACGCAGGTCTCGACCGTATCGACTCGCGCCTGCTCGAGGCCTCGCGTGACCTCGGCCTCGGACGTGTGCGCACGTTCTTCAGGGTGACCCTTCCACTCAGCCGCCAGACCATCCTCGCCGGGATGTTCATAACCGCCCTTCCGATGGTCGGCGACTACTTCACGAACCAGCTCCTGTCCGCCACTCCGAACACGACCATGATCGGCAACGTCATAGAGGGCCAGCTCGAGCAAGCGAGCCAGCAAGGAGAGGGCGCGGCGCTGTCACTCGGCCTGTTCGTCCTGCTGCTCATACCGATGATCTACTACGTGATATCCACCGCCCGGGCGAGCAGGGCGAACGCATGACCACCGCCGTCATCGAGCGCGGGACGACGAGCCCTCCGCCGGAATCCCCGGTGCCGACGGGGGCTCTCAGAGGCTTCAAACCCAGAAGAAGACCGTGGCGCCATCCCTGGTTCCTCGAAGGTTTCACCTGGCTGTACGTCGCCTGGTCGATACTGCCCATCGGGATCGCGGTGCTGTTCTCGTTCAACAACGGCAAGTCGCAGAGCGCCTGGCAGGGATTCTCGTTGCGCTGGTACGTGAGCGATCCCATCAATTCGGTGTGGAACGACCCGCAACTCCACCAGGCGGTGATCCAGACCCTCAGGCTCTCTCTGTTCACGACTCTCATCACCGTCCCGATTGGCGTCGGCTTCGCGATCGGCATCGACCGCTGGAGGACACGCACTTCTTCGGGCCTCAACTTCGTGATGATCTTCTCGTTCGTGGTGCCCGAGCTCCTGCTCGCGGTCGCCCTCATGTTCGTGTTCACGCAGCTGTTCACGTTCGTGAGCCTCGGCACCACTGCGGAGGTGGCCGCGCTCGTCGTCTGGAACATCAGCTGGCCCGCGATCATCGTACGGGCGCGCCTTGTCGGGATAGGGAAGTTCTACGAGGAGGCCGCCACGGACCTGGGTTGCTCGCGTCTCGGGGCCATAAGGCGCGTCCTGCTCCCGATGTTGATGCCCGCCATCTTCGCCAGCGCCGTTTTGGTCTTCGCCGGCGTGATCGACGACTTCGTCATCGTCGAGCAGCTTTCTTCATCGGCAGGGACACAGCCGATGTCAGTGCTCATCTACTCCAATGTCCACGGGGGCCTCGCGGGGCCTGCACTGAACGCGCTCGCGACGTTGATGCTCGTGTTCTCACTGGTTGTCGCAGTGCTCGGATACCTGGCTTACAGGTTCCTCACTCGTGGCGAGCGAGGGGGCAACACGGCTGCGCTCGAGAGCATCGCAGGCATGTGATCCCGCCCGAGCTGCGTCTCAGCTCGGTGCGGCGCTCAGTTGATCGTTGATCTGCTCGTCGACACGTCGGTGCTCCGGAACGCCTAGTGCGGTGCCGGACCCGGCGCGAGGGGCGTTCTCGATCAGCTCGCCGGTCTCTTGACTGGTTCTCGAATCCCCTGCGGCCAGCACACGGAGCGCATCGGCGGGCAACTGCACGCTCACGGGTGTTCCCTGTGAGTACGGAGGTTTCCGCCCGTCGTTTTGAACCAGAGCTTGAAGCAGCGCGCCGGGGGCGAGCCTGACGAAGATCTGGGTCGCCGATCCGAGGAACACGAGACGCTCCACCATCGCCGGCACCCGGTTGGGCCCGCTCGTCGCGAACTCTTCGATCTGCACGCGTTCGGGCCTTATGGCCAGTCGCACCCCGCCGATCGATGCAACCGACCCGCAGTTGGCGTCGATCTCGAAGTCGCCGATGCGCAAGCGGCATGGGCGTCCGGTGCCCAGGGTCGACGCCGAGTCTGGGCCTGCGACACCGGGGTGCACGACCTCTGCGTCCATCAGGTTCGACACACCGAGGAAGTCTGCGACGTAAGCATCGGCAGGCTCCTCGTAGAGGACCCTCGGAGATCCGACCTGGGCGAAGCGCCCGCCTGTCATGACCGCGAGGCGGTCGGACATCGTCAGTGCCTCTTCCTGGTCGTGTGTCACGTACAGGAAGGTGATGCCGACGCGCTCTTGGATGGCCTTGAGCTCGACTTGGAGCGTCCGCCTGAGCTTTGCGTCTAGTGCACCGAGCGGCTCGTCCAAAAGCAGGACTGCGGGATGCAGCACGAGCGCACGTGCGAGGGCCACCCGTTGTTGCTGTCCCCCCGACAGCTGGTTAACCCGTCGCTTCTCGTAGCCGGACAGCTGAACAAGCTCGAGCATCTCGCCGACGCGCTTTTTGATCTCGGTCTTGTCGAGCGACTGGTACTTGAGCCCGAAAGCCACGTTCCCAGCCACGTCGAGAAACGGGAACAAGGCGTAGCTCTGAAACACCGTGTTCACGTTGCGCTTGTTCGGCGCAAGCCGCGCGACGTCGACTCCGTCGAGCAAGATCCGACCGGCAGTGGGCTCCTCGAAGCCGGCGACCAGCCGGAGCGTCGTCGTTTTTCCGCACCCCGACGGGCCAAGAAGCGAGAAGAATTCGCCGGCTCGGATCTCGAGGGTCAGGTCGTCCACCGCCGTATGCTCGGCGAACCGCTTCGTTAGGCCGATCAGCTCCACTTGGCCTGGCGGCACCTGCGACCTCCCTCTGGTTCTGCTGCCCGGGTTGGTTCGAGAGCCCAGGCTACGCCCGCGACGTGCGGGACGCCGGGCGTCTCGATGACGATCGCCCGCCCGAAGGCGTCACTCTCTTGCGCTTGGAGGTCCATTCGAAGCCGAGCCGGTCGGCGCAGAATCGCATCGACGTCACGAAGGCGAGCTCGCCGTCGACCACAGGGTCCGACAGCGCGATCTGAATTGCGAAACCGTCGAGCATCGAGGAAAGGCCGATCGTGAAGTCCTCTGCGTCGAGCGCCTGGAACTCGCCCGCCATGCATCCGTCGCGCACTATCGACCTGATCGTCTCCCGCCAATGCTCGTCGAACTCCTGACGGACCTTCGCGACGCCGCGATTGCGGACCGACTGCGCCCACAGGTCGAGCCAGATCGCCCAGGTCTCGCCTGATTCGTCCTCGGGGTCGGAGAGCGTGGACATCGCCACCAGCTCCTCCAGCCTGCCCGCCGCGGTGTCGTGCTCCGCCAGGCGTCGCGACCCCTCCTCGTACCAGGCATCCTCGGCGTGGCGCATGGCCTCGGTGAGGAGCTGGTCCTTCGTCTTGAAGTAGTAGATGACGAGGGCGGGGCTCACGCCCACACGCTCGGCGACGTCGGCTATTCGGGTGTCGGGGAATCCCCGCTCGGAGATGACGTCCAGAGCCGACCGGAGGATTTGCTCTCGCCGATCGTCCTGCTCGATTGGTGCGCCGTCCGGCAGGCTCACCCTGTCATCGTCTCCCGTGTCGACGCTCTGGATCTAGGCCCGTGACCGCCACAGCGGGGCCTGGTCCGAGCAGTTGTCGATACCGTACCAGCCACCTAGACTGAACGATCAGTCAAACACGCTGACGGGGGCCACCGGCATCACAGAGGAGCGATTGCACATGAGCTCGGACTACGACGCGATCGTGGTTGGTGGGGGTCACAACGGGCTGGTTGCGGCGGCTTACCTGGCTCGATCAGGCCTCCGCACAGTCGTGCTGGAGAGGCGCGCGAAGACCGGGGGAGCGGCCACCACAGAGTCTCCTTTTGCCGACGCCCCAGAAGTGCAGGTGACTCGCCTGTCATACGTGATGAGCCTGATGCCGCCGACGATCATCAAGGACCTCGACCTGGAAAAGCACGGCTACAAGGTCTTTCCAATGGGCCCGTACTACCAGGCCTTCCCCGAGGGCGGTTCCATAAAGATCTTCGCCGACGACGCGAAGCGCAACTACGAGGAGATCGCCAAGTGGTCGAAGTCCGACGCGGAGGCGATGCCCAAATGGGACGCGTGGTTGAGTGGGCTCGCCGACGTGCTCGGTCCGTTGCTCCTCACCGTCCCGCCAAACATCGGGTCGAAGCGCCCGTCGGACGTGATCGAGTTGCTCAAGCTCGTGTGGCAGAACCGCGGGATCAACGTCAAGACCGTAGGTGACGTCACCCGCCTCATGACCATGAGCATCGCGGACCTGCTCGACGACTGGTTCGAGTCTCCTCAGGTCAAGTCCGCGATGGCGGTGAACGGCGTGATCGGGACGTGGGCGGGACCCTACGAGCCCGGCACGGCATACGTGATGGCACACCACTCCATCGGCGACGTGGGCGACGGGCATCTCGGCAACTGGGGCTTCCCCGAAGGCGGGATGGGCGCGGTCGCGAACGCCATCAAGAAGTCGGCTCTCGGCTTCGGTGCGGAGATCCGCACCGGGGCAGGCGTCAGCCAACTTCTGGTCAAGGGCGGCCAGGTGCGTGGGGCCGTGCTCGAGACCGGCGGGGAGATCCACGCGCCCGTGGTGGTGTCGACCCTTCACCCGAAGATCGCGTTCTTGGATCACATCGGTCCGGGCGAGCTTCCCGACGATTTCGTGCGCGACATCGGCAACTGGAAGACGAGAAGCGGCGTGGTCAAGATCAACCTGGCTCTCGGTGAGCTGCCCGACTTCATCGCGGACCCCGGAACCGAGCTGGCCGAGCATCACACAGGGTCGGTCGAGATGGCCCCCTCCATGGAGTACATCGAGCGTGCGTTCCAGGACGCGCGCGAGGGTCGTCCAGCGACTCGCCCGTTCAGCGATGGGGTGATCCCGACCACCTTCGACCGCACGCTGTGCCCGGAGGGCATCCACAACATGTCGCTGTTCACCCAATGGGTGCCTGCTGATTGGAACGAAGAGCCCCACCAGGACGAGCTCGAGGCCTACGCCGACAGGATGATCGACTGCTATAACGAGCTCGCACCGAACTTGAAAGGCGCGATCTTGCACCGTGACGTCGTCGGGCCCTACGAGATGGAGCACGAGTACGGCCTGATCGGCGGCAACATCTTCCACGGCGAGCTCTCTTTGGAGCAGCTGTTCCACATGAGGCCCGCACCTGGCTTCGCCGATTACAGGACTCCTGTGGCGGGTCTCTACTACGGGAGCTCGGCGACCCACGGGGGCGGAGGCGTGTGCGGGATCCCGGGTTGGCAGGCGGCAAAGGCCGCACTTGCCGACCGCGCACGCGCCGAGCGGCGCACGCGGGTTCGGCAGCTGCTGCATCTCGGGTGACAGCCGAACCGTCCCGCACCGCGCTCGAGGCGATGCTCGAGGCGAGAAGCGTCGCGCTTGTAGGAGCGAGCGAACGGCCCGGCACGTTCGGGGCCAGGATGGTGGACGAGGTCTCGAAGAGCGCGAGCAGACCCGACATATATCTCGTAAACCCGCGATACACGCGCATAGGCGAACGGCCCTGCTTCGGCTCGCTCGACGAGATCCCGGGACCGGTTGACCTGGTGCTCCTCGGAGTCCCCGACGCGTCGGTCGAATCCGCCATGTCGACTGCCGCCAAACGCGGAGACCGGTCCGCTGTGATCTTCGGTGGTGCGGTCGACTCCGGCTCGACAGACGGCAACTCGCTCAGGGAACGCATCTGCTCGATAGCGAACGACGCAGGGATGGAGCTGTGCGGAGCAGGGTGCATGGGGTTCGTGAACGTGGCGCGAGGGCTTCGCGCCATCGGGTACGTGGAGCCCGATCCGATCCCGCTCGGGCCGATCGCTCTGGTCAGCTGCTCGGGATCCGCCTTCTCCGCAATGCTCCGCACGCACAGACGCTTCGGTTGGACGGTTGCGATCTCGTCGGGACAGGAGCTCGTCACGTCGGCGGCGTCGTACCTCGACTATGCCGTCGGGATCCCGCAGACCAGGGTTGTCGCGCTCGTGCTCGAAACGATGCGCGAGCCGACGGCGCTTCGCGGCGCGCTCGAGCGGGCGGCCGCCGGAGACGTCGCAGTCGTCTCGCTCACCGTCGGGCGCTCGGAGCGCGGCAAAGCCATGGTGACTGCTCATTCCGGGGCGCTCGCGGGCGACGACGCCTCGTGGGAGGCGCTGTTCGACGCACACGGGGTGATCAGAACGCGCGATCTGGACGAGATGGCGGACACTCTCGAGCTGTTCTGCGGCGGCAGGATGCCCGGACCCCGCCCACCGGGCGGGGGAGGGATCGCAACCGTGCACGACTCGGGCGGCGAACGTGCTCTCGCCGTGGACCTGGCGAACGACCTGTCGCTGCCGTTCGCCTCTATCTCGCCCGCCACCGGTTCGCGGCTCGGCGAATATCTCGATCCCGGTCTCGAGCCCACCAACCCGCTCGACTTGTGGGGCACGGGCTCCGACACCGCTGACAAATTCGGCGGCGCACTGTCGGCGCTCGCCCAAGATCCCGAGACCGACGCGGTCGCTCTGTGCGTCGACCTCGTCTTCGAATACGACGGGGACGACTCGTACGAAAAGGCTCTCGTCGATGCTCACCGGAGAACGACAAAGCCGGTGGCGCTGCTTTCCAACCTGCAATGCGCCGTCGATCAGGCGGCCGCCGCTCGCCTGAGGGCCGTCGGGATCCCCGTGCTCGAAGGAACGAGATCGGGCATGCTCGCGATGCGCCACATGATCGAGCGGCGCGATGCAATGGCGCGGCCTCCTGCCCCGTGCCACGAGATCGACGGTCGGCGAAGGCAGCGCTGGTTGACGAGGCTCGGCGAGGGCCCCTTGTCCGGAACCGAGTCCCTGGCGTTGCTCGCCGACTACGGGATACGGGTTGCGAATGCGGCCCGTGCAACGAGCGCGGACGAGGCTGCGCGGCACGCCGAGGCGATCGGCTTCCCGGTCGTGCTCAAGACCGACGTCGCCGGAATCGACCACAAGTCCGATGTCGGCGGGGTGGTGATGGGCCTAGCTGACCTCGATCAGGTCGTTTTCGCCTATCGCGATCTTGCGGAGCGGCTCGGGCCCGAGGTGCTCGTGGCCGAGTGCGCGCCTGAGGGCGTCGAGTTGGCTCTCGGGATCGTCCGCGACCCCGGTCTCGGCCCGATCGTCGTGGTCGGGGCGGGGGGACTCCTCGTCGAGCTGATCCACGACAGGTCGGTCGGTCTGCCGCCGATCGACCTGCTGCGCGCTCGTCACATGCTCGACCGGCTCGGTGTGCGTCCGTTGCTCGACGGGATCCGCGGCGCGGCGCCATGCGATATGGACGCCGCAGCTCGTGCAGTGGTGTCGATTTCGGTTCTCGCTTCTGAGCTGGGCGAGGCAATAGAAGCTCTGGACGTCAACCCGATCAGGTGCGGCCCTGACGGAGCCGACGCGCTCGATGCGCTAGTGGTCGCCTCGGCTACCGACAAGATCGCCAGGCCGACGACCTAGTACCACCGCCGTCTGCTTGCTCCTTACTGCGACGAACGTCCGGCGACGGGCGACATGGCCCCGAGCCTCGTCGTGGGTTTGAGGTCCCACACCCACGCGCCGTCGGCCCAGTCCGGTGATAGCCCCAAGGTCGCGGTGACCGCTTCGGTCGTGCCGGTGACCGCGTCGCCCGGGATGACGACCACTGCGACGGGTCGCCAACGCACCAGGGCGGCGCGCACCGCCACCTGCTCGGGAGTCGTGATGCCGAGAGGATTGCTTCCGAGAGCTTGCATTGCCGCGACCGGATCGCCGAGCGGGCTGATGATCTCGTCGTGGACGCCGTCGTCGCCGGGCACGAAGGCCCAGCCGCCTACGAGGTCGAACGCATCGTCGGTCTCGGCCTGCCAGGCCATCGGCTGGGACTCGATCCCGAACGCGAACGGCAAGGTGACGACCGCCGTTCCGTGAGGCAGGTGCGACGCGTCATTCGCGAACCACGCCGGCACCGTGGCGGTCGTGACCGTGAGAGGGACCGAGTAGGTCGCGAACAACGGGGCAAGTGAGACGAGCGAGAGGCCGATGACTGCGACGGGCGCTCGCGATTTCCACCTGCTCCGGGCGGGCCACCGATTGCGCGCCGACTCCCACCAGCATTCGATCGCCGTCGCAAGCAACAACGCGGCGCACAGGGATACCGGCAAAGCAAAGCGCACCTGCTCCATGTCCCATAGAAGCGGTAGGTGGGACCAGATCGCTGTGGGAAGGATTTCGATCACCCAGCAGAGGCCGCCCACGGCCGCGAGGATCTTGCACGACGGCCGGCGGCTCAGCCAGCGCCACGAGATCGCGATCGCCAAGAGGATCCCGAACCCTAGATAGTCGGTGTTCGGGCCCTGTGGCCCGAGGTAGCCGACCGCTTTTAACGATGTGAGCGTGTTGAACGTGCCCGATCCCGGAAAGAGGATGCGTTGCGGTGTCGCTGCGGAGGCGGGCCAGATCGGCCCGGCGACGTGACGGGGGCCTTCGAGGAAGAACCACACCGGATATGCGAGGATGGCGACCGCGAGCGACGCGCTCACCGTTGCCGCGACCGCGAGCTGACGCCGTGCAGCTGCCACCACTCGGGGTCGCCATGCGAGTGCGCCGGCGACGCACAATGCACCGGTGATCGCCGTCAGCGCGAGTACCTCCATCCCTGTGAAGAACTGCAGGATGGTGAGAAGTCCGAGCAGCAGTCCGATCCCCACGGGACGCGCACCCGGACGGAGGAGACGGAGACCGAAGAGCAGCACAAGTGGCAGGTACGGGACCAGCGTCAATTGGAGATGCCCGATCTCGGTGTTCCTGAGAACGTAAGGCGAGAACGCAAAGAGCAGCGCCCGCGACGATGCGCGAACCGGGCCTGCGAACGACTTGGCCGGCGAGCGCGAAAGCGGCCCATCCCGAAAGAACGGGAGCCAGCAGATTGGCGACGTTGAACGAGGCGACGGGCCCGAACAGCACGGTCACCGGCGAGAGAACCGCCGCGGGCACCAGCCAGCTGGTGTTCGATAGGGCGTTCACACCGCCGAACCGAGCCCATAGAGCGTTCGTGAGGAGCGGGTTGTGCCCGTGGATCACGGCCCAGGGAAGCCACTCGAACCACCACACCTGCTGTGAAGGGTCGCCGCAATTGCAGGTGATCGAATGCGCCGGGTTGCCTCCGAACCAGACATGGGCCCAGAGAACGAGGGACAGGCCCAGGTACACGGCGACTGCCACGATATGAGTGGTGAAGGGGGACCTTGGGGGAGGGGATCCACGTTCCGCCCTCGGGCGCGCACCGACCGGCGTGACATCGGCGCCGGCAGGCGACTCGACACCGGCGTTGGTCATGCACCCCCAGTCTGTCGGGACAGAGTTGCGAGCGCTCGATATCCCGGAAACCTCGCTCAGAGAAGATCGCCCGATACAGGCGCTCCGATCTAAGTGGCGGTCCTTTCGGGGAAGGGCAGCGCGATCGGATCGGGTGCCAACCGGCTCCGGCCGTCGGCATCGAAGCGGTCGAGCCCGAGGTCGGTCACGTCGACCAGATCTGTGGAACCCTCGAGACACAAGTCCGCGGCCACGCGTGCGACGGCGGGACCCCACATCATGCCGTGGCCACCTGCTGATGCGACCAACGCGCCTTCGATGGCCGAACCTTCGGTGCCGAGTGCCTTTCCGAGGATCGGCAGATGGTCAGGGGTGAAGTCGATCGTCGCCGCCCAGACCTTCCTGAGCGCCAGGCCCCGTGTCCCTGGGAAGAGATAGCCGAGACGCTCGCGCATCTGCTCCAAGTAGCCCCAGTCGACCGAATGCGCGACGCCGGGCAATTCGTCGGGGTTGCTCATCCCGAACAGCAGGCCCCCGTCCTCGGGTCTCCAGTAGAGGCCCGCGCGCACATCGAAGAACATGGGATCGCTTTCGGGCGACAGTTCCGGACAGGGAGCCGTGACTGCAACCTGGTGGCGCGCTCCTCCCGCGGGGATCGAGATGCCGGCCAGGCGCCCGACTGCTGCCAGGTCTGGCCCCCCCGTGAGCACCACGCGCCCGGTGTCGATGGGCCCTTCGGTCGTCTCGATTCCCGTCACCCGGCCGGCAAAGACCTTCAGGCCCAGGAATCCGACGCCCTCTCGGACGTCCACTCCTGAACGCGCTGAGTACCTGCGCGTACGCGAGGACGTTTCGGGGAGGGTCGATGTAACCGTCGCCCTTGGCGAAACTGCCTCCGAGGCAGATGCCCGGTGCGATGTTCCGATTGCGCTTCTCCGCCTCCTCGGCCCCGATCCATTCGACGTCGAGCCCGAGCGATCGCTGCATCGCGACGCGCTCTCGACCTTCGGTTTCCTCTTCCTCGCCGAACGCCGGCATGAAGTAACCCTGTTCGACGAAGCCCGAGTCGACACCGAGCTCCTCGTGCTGACGACGGTAGAAGTCGATGGACCACATACCGAGTGCGACCGCGACCTGCGTCCCGCCCTGAGCGCGCACCATCCCTGCAGCGCGGCTGCTCGCCCCCCGCCCGAGCAGCGATCGTTCGACGACGATCACCCTGCCGGCGCCGGCGCTAGCGAGGAATACCGCGCACCATCCCCCCACCGTTCCGCCGCCGACCACCACCACGTCCGCGCTGTCACCTGAGATGCTCGTCACCCGGCCCACCTCTGCGGCGCACGACTCTGCGCCCTACGACCCTGCTACTTGCGACTCTGCGCCCTACGACCCTGCTACTTGCGACTCTGCGCCCTACGACTGCCGCTCTGCTCCAAGCGGACGGATCGACGCTCGCATAAACTGAACGGTCAGTCAAACGGTGACGAGCGGAGGACGAATGTACGGGCTGTCCGAGGTGGACCTCGAGTTGCAGGCTCGGGCGCGGAGGTTTGTCGACAGCCTGATCCCCTACGAGGTCGAAGCCGAGATGAACGGCGGGGATCTTCCCGACGACGTCGACACGAAGTCCCGAGCAGAGGCCCGCGAGCTCGGCCTTATGGCTACGAACATGCCGGTCGAGCTGGGCGGCGGCGGGTGCACGATGGTTCAGCAGGTCCTCGTGCAAGAGCAGGTCGGGCGGGTCACCAACGCGCTCGCCTGGATGTTGTCCACGCCTCCTTCGTGGTTCGCCCCGGTGGCGACCGAGTACCAGATCGAACGGTGGTTGCGGCCGACCGTCGTCGGTGATGGGGTCGAGTGCTACGCGATCACAGAGGAAGGAGCGGGCAGCGACGTCGACGCCATCGAGGCGACGGCACGGCGCGAGGGAGGCGAGTATGTCCTCGACGGGGTGAAGTGGCACGTCACCTCGTTCAACGAAGCGACTTGGGGATTCTTTCAGGCGAAGCTGACCGAGGGCCCTAACGCAGGCGAACACGCGATGTTCATCTTCGACATACCGACACCGGGTCTGCGTGTCGTGAGGACCCCTGCCTACACCCACACCATCAATCATCACCACCCGATACTTGCCTTCGAGGGCGTGCGGGTGCCGGCCTCTCACCTCGTGGGCGAGGAGGGCGGAGGCATGGCTTTCGCGTACGAATGGTTCAGGTTCGAACGCTTCATGGTCGCTGCGCGATGCCTCGGTGCGGCCGAGCGCTTGATCGAGGAGGCGACGGCGTTCGCCGCCGAGCGCATCGCGTCGGGACGGCCCATCATCGAGCATCAGCTCATCCAGGCGATGCTTGCGGACAGCCTGACCGAGCTCTTCGCCGCGCGCTCGATGTTGTACGCGGCGGCGACGGCCGTCGACGACGGCGCCGACACGAAGGTGCAGCACGCCCACGCTTCGATGGCAAAGCTCTACGCGTCGGAGATGGCGGGACGGGTCGCCGATCGCGCGTTGCAGATATTCGGCGGCCGCGGCTACATGCGAGAGAACGTCGCCGAGCGATTCTGGCGAGAGCTCAGGGTCGAGCGGATCTGGGAGGGGACGAGCGAGATACAGCGGACCATCATCTCCGAGCAGCTCGCAAAGCGCGGAGTCGCAACGCTCGTGTGACCGCAGGCCTGGCTCTGGTTCCCCGTGCACCGCGGCGCTCTTGTCGGGTGCGCCCCGCTCGGATGCTCAGCTGACGGGCAAAGCCCCGGCGTCGACAGGCAACCCCGAGTAGGCACGGGCGACCATGGTCACAAACTGGTAGACGCCGTCCTCGTCTGTAGACATAGGCCCCGGTATCGCCCGCGCCGAAGAAAGTCCGCGCTGCACCGACTCGCAAGCCAACCAGTCCTGTCGGTTGGTGATGTCCCAGAAGTCGACTGCGAACGCAGGGTCGAAGCCTTCGCGCTCTGTGTCTTCGGGAGCGAAAGCCCACGAGCACTCGATACGGGTCCGGTCAGGGCCGAGCGGTGTGAGGAGGTGGGTCATCACGTAATCGGGATGCAGGCTGATGAGGAGGTTCGGAAACACTGCCAGATACTCCACGTGTCGTACTGCATCGCCGGACAGCCCGCGGAAGACACTTGCGGAGGACTTGCCGTCGAGCGACATGGTGTCCATGTCCTCGCGCAACTCCATCCAGCCGCCGACCCATGCACCCTCACCGGGATGCGAGTAATTGGCCCCGCTCTTCGGGGGACTCGCGTTGCAGAGCTCAGGATGGATCATCGGGCAGTGGTAGCACTCCTGGTAATTCTCGTTCATGATCTTCCAATTGGCATTGACCACGTACTCGTGACGGCCCTTCGTGACGAGACGTTCAGGTTCGTAAGGCGCGATCAGAGCCTCGAGCCCCGAAAGATGTCGCTCGATCGGAGGCGCGGCCCCTGACGCGTCGACGAAGATCCAGCCGTGCCACTCCACACTTGGAAGCTGGACAAGTCCGTGAGCAGAAGCGTCGAAATACTCGGACTCGAAACCCGGGGTCATCCTCAACGATCCGTCGAGCTGATAGGACCACGCGTGGTAGGGGCAGACGACGATCGGACGATTCACGGTCTCTGCGCCGCACGGGAGCAGCTCGTGACCTCTGTGCCTGCAGGCATTGGCGAAGGCGCGCAGCACTCCTTGTTGGTCGCGCATCAAGAAGACCCCTGCCCGGCCGACAGAGACGGCGCGCTGATCGTTGGGTCTGGCCATCGACTCGGTCCGCCCTATGCAAATCCATCCGCCTTCGAGCAGGTTGCGCTGCTCCCACGCGAACACGGCGTTGCTCACGTAAGCGTCGCGGGGGAGCATCGTGCTCTGACCGAACGGAGCAAGGGACTTGGCCAGGGCTGCGGGGTCAAGCGGAGCAGTTGCCGCGGCGGGAGCCGCTTGATTGACCATACAGTCAGTCTAGGCTGGGCGATTCAGCCGTGCCAGGTCCTCGACACTCTCCGGGCCACGAGCGCGAGACCGAGGCAGGTGGTCGACCGACCCTCTTGACCTTCACCCTGGGGGAGGCTGCACACTCATTTGACCGGGCGACCGCCCGGTACGAGGAGGCCCTCCATGGACCTGATGAGCATCGGCGAGTTCTGGAAACGGTCGCGGTTGTCGCCGAAGGCCCTCCGCCTCTACGACGAGGTGGGCCTGCTCACGCCGGCTCGTGTCGACCCTGACTCCGGCTACCGCTTCTACGGCGCAGATCAATTGGAAAGAGCTCGCCTGGTAGCGGGGCTTCGCCGGATCGGCGTACCGCTCGCGGAGGTCGGTGCGATTGTCGATCTGGAGCCGCGCTCAGCCGCTGAGCGGATACGCGAGCACTGGTCAGGCGTCGAGGCCGACCATTCAGCCCGCGGGGACCTGGCGAATTACCTCGTGGAGCACCTTCTCGGAAAGAGGGCACACATGTTCGAGGTGAGAAGAAGGCAGATCCCCGCGAGGCGTATCTTGTGCCTGAAGAGAAACGTGGACGGGTGGGACGCAGCCTGGGCGCTCGGCAAGGAATTCATAGGGATATTGCGGAGCCACGCTATGCCTCGTATCGACGGGATCAGTGGGGCTGTGTACTGCATCTACCACGGAGAGGTGAGCGAGGACAGCGACGGGCCGCTTGAGTGGTGCCGCCCTGTACCCGACGACCTTGCACAGGAATTGGCTGACGTGACGCCCGAGCTCGAGCTGCGGACTGAGCCCGCCCACGAGGAGGTGTACGTCCATATGGGCAAAGGCGGACAGATCAACTCCGCCGAGTGGCAGCTCGCGTCCGAAGCAATGCATGAATGGGCCATGGAGCATTTGGACCCCGAGCAGGCCCCGAGCGATCTCGGGCTCAGGGTGACCTACGAGGCCACGGGGCCACGTGGCCCCGACAGCGCTCCGGATTGCGACTTCGCAGTTCCGATCAACTGAGGACGCGCAGCTCATGGCCTGCCCGCCCTGCTTCAGGCATGCTCAGCCGGGGCGTGACCGCTCCAGCTTTGCGAAACCGGCGTTCACATCATGGAAATGGTGAACCGGATCGTGAAGCAGGTACCGCGAGAAAGCGTCGATTGTGAATGCGGCACCGTCACTGCGCCGGCCGTTTCTCGTCCACGCGCCTGTGGGAACCGAGTCGAAGCGGTTCGCCAATACCGCACCCGCGTCCAGCAGGTCCGAAACCACCACCGCGGGATCCTGCTCGTCGTACCGGTCCGCGACCGCTGTGGCGTCCTGGTCCCAATTGTCGAACAGCGGATCGTCTTGTTCGAGCATCAGCACGAGACGCCTGTCGAAGAGCCGGAACACGTCGCGAACGTGGCAGGCGTACTCGAGCGCCGACCACTGTTGATCCGACGGCCGGATCCGTGCCAGAGGAGACTCGAGAAGTGACGGCCATGTAGAGGCGTTCTCCTGCAGAGAAGATGCGACCTCGTGGCAGGGGAAACTCGATGCATCGAAGCTACATTCGGGACAGGGCCGCTCGAGCACCCATGTCCAATTCTTGTCGTCAGGGGTGATGGGCACAGAAAGGATCATATGGGCGCGGACACTGGTCCCTTCGACGTACCCAGGTGCCCCTGACGGTCAGAGTGCCTTGCCCGGATTGAGGATTCCGAGGGGGTCGATCGCATCTTTGATCCGCCTCGAAAGCGCGACGACGTCCTCGCCGAGTTGGGCGGACACCCACGGCCGCTTCAGGGTCCCCACCCCGTGCTCTCCTGTGACCACGCCCCCGAGCGACAGTGCGAGATCCATTACCGCGCCGAATGCGCTCTCTGCTCTCTTCGCCGCAGCCGGGTAGTCGCGGTCGAAGACGACCAGGGGATGGAAGTTGCCGTCGCCCGCGTGACCGATGGTCGCGATGGTCGTCTCGTTCTCGTCGGCGATGGCCGCGATCCCGTGCACCAGGTCGGCGACGCGCGAGATCGGGACACCGACATCTTCGATCAGTACGGTGCCCATCCTCTCGACCGCCGGGATCGCCATCCTGCGAGCTGTCATGAAGAGCTCGCCCTCTTCCTCGTCGTCGGTGTGAGCGACCTCAGTCGCGTCCTGATCCACGCAGGCGGCGACCATCGCCTCCATCTCCTGTATTCCCCGGCTGCCGCCGGCATCGGAGCGACCTAAGAGCAGCGCGCCACAGGTTTCGTCGAGACCCATGTGCAGCGTCGCCTCGACAGCGCGGACCGCCGTACGGTCCATGAGCTCGAGAGCCGCCGGCCGCCAGCATGCGGCTATCGACGAGATGGCGCGGCCCGCAGATTCGAGATTGCGGAACGTCGCGACCATGGTCGCCGAAGGCGGAGGTTGCGGCCGCAGCCGGAGGATCGCCTCGGTGACGACGCCGAGGGTGCCTTCGCTTCCGATGAACAGGCGTTTCAGGTCATAACCCGTCACGTCCTTGATCGTGCGGCCTCCGAGTCGCAGGGCAGTGCCGTCGGCGAGGACCACTTCGAGCCCGAGCACGTGGTCCGTGGTGACTCCGTACTTGACGCAGCAGAGTCCGCCGGCATTGGTTGCGACATTGCCGCCAATGGAGCAGATCTCGTAGCTCGAAGGGTCGGGCGGGTACCACAGCCCATGCGCCTTTGCTGCCTGTTTGACCTCGACGTTCAGCGCACCCGGCTGTGCCACGGCAACCGACGCCAAGGGGTCGATCTCGATCCGGCGCATGTGCTCGGTCGACAACGTGATGCTTCCGTCGACAGCGAGTGAACCTCCGGCGAGGCCCGTTCCCGCGCCCCGGGTGACAACCGGGACCCGATGCTCCGACGCCCAGCGAAGCGTGTGCTGGACGTCTTCGGTCGACCTGGCCCGGACCACTGCAAGCGGGATTCCCGCGTGGTCCGCGTTCGAGCGGTCGAAGCGGTAGCTCTCGATTACATCTGGATCAGTTACGAGGCCGCCAGGTCCGAGCTCCCGTCCCAGTGCGACAAGCCTTTCGTCCACATGTGGAGTCTCGCGTGGTCACGGGTCTTTGCGTGGCGGTCTCTCCTGGTAGGCCTCGAGGTGAGGACGGCGCGGAGCCTGGAAACCGAGCGGACCGCGGTCACGATAAGCGTCACCCTGGTTCCGGGTTGGCGTCCAGATCTCGTCGACGAGCCTGTACTCGAGCGCCTCATGGGCATCGAGGAAGCGTCCGCTTGCCACATCTGCCTCAACGTGCTCGACGGGACGACCTGTCGCCTCGGCCAGCCTTGCGACGAATCGGGCGAGCTGGAGTTTCTGCTGGTCGGCGAAACGTCGCATGTCGCCGGCGCTTCCGTGCGCCTCGGATACCGGTTCGCACAGGCGGAATCTCGCGTGTGGGGCGCAGAACCGTTTGTCCGCGACGGCGACGACGGCTGCCGCGGGCCCTTCCGCCCTGCCCAGGCAGGTTGCGTGCACGGGCACGCCGAGAAGGTCGATCACGTCGACGACGATGAAAGCCGCCTCGAGGGTTCCGCCCCCGCTGTCCACGTACAAGGTGACGTGCTCGTCGCCTGACACGTCGAGACTCATCAGCTCGAGCGCCACCTGGCCCGCGAGCGCCTCGTCCAGATCACCGCGTACCGACACGATTCGCTTGGCGAGCATCGTCTCGCGCAACCTGACCTCCCAATCGTTCGGCGTCGCATTCGGCCACGGCTCGGCACCCGTGGGCTGCGGGTCTCGGGGCGGGTCAACGTTCGGAGACCACCTGAATCCGATGCGCGCGGGTTCCCCGTCTGGTGTGTGTCGGTCCGGTGTGTGTCGGCCCGGTGTGTGTCGGTCCGGTGTGTGTTGACTGCTCATCACTTGCGCCCCTTCGGATTCGCCTTCGTACTCCCTTTCGGGTTCCGGTTCGAACTCCCGCCCGGGCTCCCGCTTCTGGTCGCCGCTCTCGACTGCGCCCGATGGCGCACGTCGGGCTCCAACCCCCAGTCGAGGCGCTCGCCAAGCGCCGCCACATAGCGCTCGAGGGTAGAGAGCCTCACATCGGCATCCCCGGACTCGAGCCTTGCAACAGCAGATTGCGAGGTCCCCATTCGAGCCGCGACCTCGGTCTGCGAAAGCCCCATCTCTGTCCGGCGGGCAGCAAGCGTGCCGGCCAGGGCCCTGCGCCTGTCGGCCATCTCCTTGAAACCGGGAAAGACCGGCTCGTGACGCCGTTCACTCCCTGGATTGCCGCTCGGTGACATCGCGGAAATGGTATCTCATAATCGAGATATCATTGCTGACGTGACGACCACAACAGCGATTCCAGACATCCGACAATCCCTGATACCTACCGTCCTCGAGCAGTCATCGAGGGGCGAGAGGGCCTTCGACATCTACTCGCTTCTGTTGAAGGAGCGAATCGTCTTTCTGGGTCAGGAGGTCGACGACCAGATTGCGAATCTGATCGTGGCCGAGATTCTCTATCTCGAGGCACAGGACCCGGACAAGGACATCAATCTCTACATCAACTCACCGGGGGGCTTGTCGTACGCGGGCATGGCCATCTACGACGTAATGCAGCACGTGAAGCCCGAGGTGTCGACGATCTGCGTGGGCATGGGGATGTCGGCTGCGGCGATGATCCTCTGCGGAGGGGCTCCTGGTAAGCGCCTCGCTCTTCCTAGCGCCAAGATCATGATCCACCAGGGCTCCGCTGGAACCAGGGGAGCGCCGCGCGATATGGAGATCCACCTGCGCGAGGTCATGTCCACGACCAAGCGGATGGTGCAGATCATCTCCCATCACAGCGGCAAGCCGGCCGAGCAGGTCGAACACGACATCGACCGCGATTACTTCATGACCGCCAGTGAGGCGCGTGACTACGGATTGATCGATGACATCATCGCCCCGCGCCGGGGGGTATCGGCCGAGCTGCTCGAGCTGGCCGATCGCGAGGCTGCCGCAGCGGTCTCGGCCTGAGATCCAGCTCGTCCCATCGCTGTGGCCAGAGTGGGGAGCCCTGGGCGGGCCGTGGGCCTATAGAGCCCATATGACGTCTGTCCTGGACAGAGAATTCGCCGATTTGTATACGCGCCTGTATCAAAATCGTCAAACTGGGTTGCAAAGGTCGGCATTCGCCGCGGACGCCCGCTTAGGCAACGGTCTAGATGCGTGCCATCGGAACCACCCCGAGAGTCGACTGCTTTCGACCCCGCATCCCTCGACCCCGCCCGTCCGACCGCTCCCCGACCGCTCCCCCGACCCTCCCCGACCGCTCGCCTCTAGACCCCGGCCCCCGGAGCCCGGAAAACGAGAACCGGGCGGTCAGCCGGGGGACGCAGAGCTACGGGAGAGGGCGAATACCGGGACGGGCTCGTCGAAGCCTTTCAGCTGACGTCTGCCCGCGGGCTCGAAACAGATATCCGTCTCGACGGAGGCCGCGCGTACCGCCGAGTCGGCGAGAACCTCGCCGGGCACGGCCTGGTCGGTGAGCCGCGATGCCAGGTTGACGACCGGCCCGTAGTAGTCGCCGTGATGCATGATCACCTCGCCGAACGCCAGACCCCCGCGGGGCTGGATGCCCGATGCGCCGAACAGCTCGATCATGGCAAGTGCGACCTCGGTCCCGACGTCGCCGCTCAACGCCATGAACATGACCTCGTCGCCGACGTGTTTCACGATGCGGCCACCATGCTCGATCGCGACGTCGAAAGCGCTCGCCTCGAAGAGGGTGACTCTGTCGAGCAGCTCACGACTCGTCATCTGGTTTGCCGCCTGGGTCGAGCCGACCAGGTCGACGAAACCGATGGCCATCCGTGCGACGATCCGGTCAGTCACCCCATGCTGCGTTGTTCGCTGACGCCCTATCGCCTCGCGCAGGTGCTGATCGAGGACCGGACCGAGAACCGACTCACCTATGCCGATCGCGAGCTCCATCGTGCGAGCCAGGTCGCGCGCACGTTCCATCTGGCTCAGCTCGGAAGGATCGCGCGTGTCCACGTTCTGGACGTAGAGCGCGACTGCTGCGTCGGCGATGCGCGCCAGCGAGGCTCCTATGACCCGAAGCAGCTCCGCCCCTTTCACCTCGAGCTCGGACGCCGAGACGAGAAGGCGAACCACCTCGAGGTCGCGAGCACCGAAGCGGACATCGCCCGACTCGGGCAGCAGCCCCATCTCGCGCCACATCAGTACGACCTTGTCCTCTTCGACCCCGGCAGCGCGTGCCAGCTCGCCGACGTCCATCTCCGCGCTACGCGCGAGAACGAGGTCACCAGCGAGGCCACCAAGGTGACCGGTCTTCGCCGCGTCCGCCAGGTCCTGGGGCGTGGCGCCCAGCCCCGTCAGAAACTCGATCAGCTCGTCGTCGGGTGGTTCGCAGTCCGGCCCGATGGTCACCGCCAGATCGTAAGGCGGTGTGCGGTCATCTAGCGGCCTTTCAGAGTGGGATCGACTGCTGGCTGTCCATCATGTCGGCCATCACAGCCTTGATGAAGGAATCGGCTTCTGATGTCATCCCCCCGATGACGCCGCCGTAGATGGCGCCCGACTTCGGGACCTCGTCGGCGTGCTTCTTTGCGTAGCCGACCGCTTCGTCGAGGTCGGAGGCGAACGTCTCTGCGACGCCGGGCTGCGTCTGAGGCCTCGTCACCGCCATGTGCAGGGCGTTCGGGTACTGCTGGCCGTTGAAGCGCCATCCGTGCCCTCGCATGAAGTCGTTCACGTGATACACGTCGAACTCGTCGGACGTGAAGCTGAACAAGAAGGTCGGGTCCCCTATCACCCGCAGCTCCGGGTGGGAGCGGACCGCCTCGAGCATCTTGGCGGCCGTCGCGAATATCTCGCCGGCGTACCTGAGATAGCCGGACCTGCCCAGGTAGACCATCGACGCCCAGGTGGCAGCGATGAGACCGGCGGACCTGGACCCCTCCATGCCGGGCGAGCAGTACTTACCCCCGCTCCAGTCGGTCAGGTAGAAGTACTGCGAGTTGCGCAGTGCCTTGTCCCTGAAGCTCAGCACCGAGGTTCCCTTCAGGGCGTATCCGTACTTGTGTGTGTCCGCCGAGATGGTGGTCACACCCGGCAGCCTGAAGTCGAACACGGGGATCGGCTCTCCGAGCTCCTGGCCGAACGGGAGTATGAAACCGCCGAGACAGCCGTCCACGTGCAACCCGACATGTCGCTCGAGGGCGAGATCGGAGAGCGCTTCGATGGGGTCGATCGTCCCGTATCCGTAATTGCAGGCCGATCCGATGACGCACACCGTCTCGGCGTCGATGTGGTCGGCGACCCAATCGACGTCTACCCGGGTGGTCACCGGGTCCACAGGCGCACGCTTCAGCTCGATCCCGAACAGGTGACAGGCCTTGTCGAACGCGGGGTGCGCGGTCTCGGGCTTGATGACGTTGGGGCGCTCGATCCCTCTCGCCTGGCGGCCGTGCTCTCGGTAGGCGAGCATCGCATGGGCGATGCTGCCGGTGCCGCCGGTCGTCACCAGGCCTGCGGGCTCCGACCCCGACACGGACTCCGAGTGGAACATGTCGAGCGTCATGGAGATGATCTCAGCCTCGAACTTGGTGACGCTCGGGCACATGTCGCGCTGCAGGGCGTTCACGTGCGCGAACAGACCGAACGCCTCTGTCAGGTAGTCGTAGTGCTCGTGGTCCCCGCAGTACATCGTGCCCGAGCACTTGCCGGTCTCCCAGAAGGAGTCCTCGGACTTGGCGATCTCGTGCAGCTCGGCCAGGATCTCGGCGCGCGACCGTCCCTCGGGCGGCAGGCGCCGGTTCACCTCGTAGCGATCCTCGTACGGAAACTGGCTCATCTCGCGTCGGCCTCCTTGCCTCAGATCCATTTCCGTCGTCGGAAAAGCCACATCATCGCGATCACAATCGAAACCTCCACGCCGATCGCAAAGACCCAGAACGTCCAGGTTCCACCGATCCACCTGACGAGCAGCGAGAAGTTCTGGCCGAAGAAACCGGTCACGAAGGTAAGCGGCAGGAAGATCGTCGCTATGACCGTCAGCTGCTTCATGACGCTGTTCAACCTGTTGGACACGGTTGACAGGTACACGTCCATGGCTCCGGTGAGAAGGTCGCGGTAGCTGTCGACGAGGTCCGAGATTCGGATCATGTGGTCGTACGCATCGCGGAGCCAGCCCGACGTGTCGGCGGTGAACCCAGGCAGCTCCACCACTCCGGTGAAGACGGCGCCGAGCATGTCGCGCATCGGGGTGATGACCTTGCGCATGGCGATCAGCTCGCGCTTCATGGCGAACAGCTGCTGGAGCTGCTCGTCTGTCGGGCTCTTGAATATCGCGTCTTCCACCCGGTCGATCTCGTCGTCGAGCTTGGAGAGCCGCGGGAAGTACCCGTCTGCCACGGCGTCGAGGACCTTGTGGACCACGACCAGGGATGCCACTGGTTTGTCGTTCTCGTGGAGCCGATGACGGCTCTGGCACGCGGCGAGGCTCGAGATCGCCGCGTCGTGGATCGTCACCACGAAACGCTCTGAGACCAGCATGTGGAGCTCCACGGGGGTTCGCCGCTGCTCCGACACGCCGTAGAGAACGAGCATCGCCAAGTTGTCGTCGAGGTCGGCGATCCTCGGGCGCTGACGCATCCTCAGGGCCTCGTCGGTGTCCTCCTCGTCGATGCCGAACGTGGAGCACAGAAGCTCGTGGTCGTTGCGGTCCGGCTCGACTACATCGACCCAGATGAACTCGCCCGCGCCGAGCTTTTGACGGATCTCGTCTGCGGCCGCCATGTGCTCCGTCTTGACCTGGTCGTCGATCACGACGATCGCCACGGGCGAACCCTACGCTCCTCGAGACGCTTGCTCTTCGGCCAGTAGGGCTTCTCGTTCGAGGTTCGCCTCCTCGTGTGCCAGCCTGCGGTCGTAACGCGCTGCCGCGCGCTCTTCTGAGTGGAGCAGCTGCAGGAGAACGGCCCCCATCGCCGTGAGCGTGAACAGCTCGCTCAGCACCCAGATGGCCCCGCCCCCCGCGTGGGTGTCGGACAGGGTGTGGACGGCCGGGTCGATCGAATACCTGGCGCTCACGAGCCCGAGCCCCAAGAAGGTGGTCACCGGGATCGCGGTGGCCAGGTAGCCGAGCCTGGCCGGGAACGACAGCTTCCATCGCGACGGGTCGAGCCCGACCACCGGCCACCAGTAGAGGCAGCCGGCGAGGAGGAACACCACGTTCGTGATGCCGAGGACGATCGGGTGCTGCTCGGAGAACGTGTAGAAGCCCGACAGGAAGTACCCGAGCATCAACGCGTAGGAGATCCCGGCGACGAGAACGGGGAAGGTCAGGGTCTCGAAGATCCTGCTGTGCAGCACCCGGATCAGAAAACTCTGAAGGGTCCTGCCGCTCGCCTGGAGCCACAGCATCATCGGCCCCCCGAGCGCGAACAGCACGGGAGCCGCATTCATGAGAAGCACGTGCTGGACAGCGTGGACGTAGAACACGGACTTCGAATAGCCCGCCACTCCGGAGTTCACGGCCACGACCACGACGAGCGAACCCCCGAGGAACGAGGCGGTCCTCCATCGCGACCATTTGCGGTCCCTGGCTGCGAGACGCCTGACACCTTGTATGTACGCGCCGGCGACGAAGACGTCGACCGCGAGCACGACGATCGAAAGGGGATCGGTCTGCCATCCCGTTAGCAACCTGTCGAGGTGCACGGGGGGAGTAGGCACCGTAAGAAGCAGACGGGATGCGAGCAGGCCTGTTGCCACCGGGTCGATCTTGCCGCGCCACGGCGACCGGGACCAGACGGCCGTGGCTCCGGAGCGGAGTGACTATCTGAAGTCGCGAGATGGTGGGAGCGTCGAACCCCCGAGATCCAGCCTTGCGAACGTCTCGGCCACCACGCTCGTCGATCCGTCGGCTCGTTCGAGGCGGCCTCTCACGAGCAGCGCAGGAGAGCCGCGGGCAACCTCGCGCCAGCGGATCCACGCGCCCGGCGAGCAGATGACGTTCACGAGCCCCGTCTCGTCCTCGAGATTCAAGAACACAGCACCTCCTGCGCTCTCGGGTCTCTGGCGGTGGGTGACCACTCCTGCCACGAGCACCCTCGGGCCCGCCGGATCTTGGCGAGGCATCGGCATATCCGCGAGCATGGCAGCAGGCACCACCCCGAGCGCATCGAGCTCCGGGCGTGCGAGCTCCACAGCGGTCGGCCCGACGGTCAGCCCTGTGGCCCAAAGGTCGGCCTCCGCCTCGTCGAGAGCATCCAACCCCGGTAGCGGGGGAGCGTCGGCCCCCACGACCAGACCCGGCAGACGGTCCGAGGTGGCTTGGGCGACGGGGCCTGCCGCCCAGAGCTGCTTCCTCCTGTCGTCCGGTCCCTCATCGACCGCGGCCCCCTGACTAACCGCCTCCTGACTTGCAGCGCGGGCCGCCAACCCGGCGAGCGCCCCTGCCGTCGCCAGTGCCTCGAGCTGCTGCCTGGACACCTCCGCGCGCCGTACCAGGTCCTCGACGGAGACGAAGGGGCGAGCTGCTGCGATCCGCTCGGCTGTCTCCGAGCCGACCGAGCGCACAGAGCCGAGGCCCAGCCGTACCGATGGTTGACGTACCGGAGCACCGAGTGGACCCCCCACCGGCCCTTCGTCACCCCAGTCCAAAGAGGCGCCCGCCTCGGACGAGTTGACATGGGGGCGCTCCACGACCACGCCATGCCTCTTGGCGTCGGCGACAAGGGTCTGTGGAGACCAGAAGCCCATGGGCTGTGAATTGATGAGAGCGGCGCAGAACGCAGCTGGGTAGTGCAGCTTGAGCCAGGCGCTCGAGTACACCAGGTACGCGAACGACACGGCATGGCTCTCCGGGAACCCGAAGTTGGCGAAGGCCGCCAGCTTGGTGAATATCTCCTCTGCCGCCTCACCCGTGATCCCGTGCTCCGCCATGCCCGAGAACAGGCGCTCACGCAGCTTGGCCATTCGCTCTCCTGAGCGCTTGGCGCCCATAGCCTGGCGCAACTGGTCCGCCTCGGCGGGCGTGAAACCTGCCGCGTCGATGGCCATCTGCATCAGCTGCTCCTGGTATAGAGGGACACCCAGCGTCTTGTGCAGGGCCTTTTCGAGCAGAGGGTGGGGTGGGTCGGGGACCTCGAGACCGCGGCGCCGGCGGATGTAGGGATGCACCGACCCTCCTTGAATGGGCCCGGGACGGATGATCGCCACCTCTACGACCAGGTCACTGAAACATCTCGGCTCGATTCGCGGCAGGGTCGCCATCTGGGCGCGGCTCTCCACCTGGAACACCCCCACTGTGTCGGCCCGGCACAACATGTCGTAGACGGCGTCCTCCTGGGGCACGAGCGCCAGGTCCACGTGCACCCCGTGTGCGTCGCGCACCAGGTCGACACAGCGGTGCAGCGCCTCGAGCATCCCGAGGCCGAGCAGGTCGAATTTCACGAGCCCGACAGCTGCACAGTCCTCCTTGTCCCACTGAAGAGCGCTCCGTCCCGGCATGCGGGCCCACTCCACGGGGCACACCTCGATCACCGGCCGGTCGCAGATGACCATCCCTCCCGAGTGCAGCCCTAGATGGCGGGGGAAGTCGAGGACGTCAGAGGAGAGCCGGGCCAACAGGGGGGGCATCCCGGCCCGGTCGAGGGAGTCGCCCCGGTCGACCGCCTTCGCCCAGGTGTCGAGGCTGTCCTGGTCATGGCCCAACGCCTTTCCCACGTCGCGGATCGCAGAGCGGGCCCTGTAGGTGATCACGTTGGCGACCTGTGCGGCGTGGTGGCGGCCGTAGCGCTCGTAGACGTAGGCGATGACCTCCTCGCGCCTGCCTGATTCGATGTCGACGTCGATGTCCGGGGGGCCGTCGCGCTCGGGGGACAAGAAGCGCTCGAACAGAAGGCCGAGGGCGACCGCATCCGCCCGCGTGATGCCGAGGGCGAAGCAGACAGCTGAGTTGGCGGCAGACCCCCGCCCCTGGCAGTAGATGTCGTTACGCCGGCAGAACTCGACGATGTCCCACACGACGAGGAAGTAGCCGGCGTACCCGAGCTCCCCGACGACCTGGAGCTCGTGGTCAAGCTGCGCCCACGCGCCAGGCACACGTTCAGCACCCCGACGGCCGTAGCGGGCGACCGCCCCCTGGCGCACGAGCTCGACCAGCCAGCTCTGCTCGGTGTGGCCGCCGGGGACCGGGAAGTCGGGGAGCCCTGGAGCAACGAGGCGCAGGTCGAAAGCGCACGCGAGACCGAGCTCGGTGGCGGTCTCTACGGCTCCCGGCCAGCGAGCGAACCGGCGGGCCTGCTCTGCGCCCGAGCGCAGGTGAGCGGTCGCAGCAGGCGGAGTCCACCCGACGAGGTCTGTCAGTGCCCGGCGTGCGCGTACAGCACCGAGGACAGTGGCAAGAGGGCGCTCGGCCGGGGTTGCGTAGTGGACGTTGTTGGTCGCGACCATCGGCAGGCCGGCCGTCACCGCCAGATGGGCGAGGGCGTCGTTGCGCGCCGTGTCGAGGGGGTCGCCGTGATCCCAGAGCTCCACCGCCACGTTCTCAGGCCCGAAGGCTTCCACGAGGGTGCCGAGAGCTTGCGAGGCTGCGGCCGGCCCCGAGGAGGTGAGCGCCGCCGGGACGCTTCCCTTGCGACAGCCGGTGAGCACCAGCCAGTGCCCACCGTGGCGACCGGCCAGGTCCTCGAGATCTGTTACAGGAAGCCCTTTCTCCTTGCCGGCCAGGTGGGCCTCGGCGATGGCCCTGCTGAGCCTGGAATAGCCGTCGGGATCCCTCGCGATCACCTCGAGGTGCTCGCCCGCAGGATCAGGAGCACCTGTCCGGTCTGCTCTCTTGCCTCTCTTGCCGGCGTCGCGAGGTGCCAGAGTGAGCTCGGCGCCGAACGCCGAACGCAGCCCGGCCAGTCGGGCCGCTTCTGCGAATCGGACCACCCCGTAGAGCCCGTCGTGGTCGGTGAGTGCCAGGGCGCATATCCCGAGACGGACCGCTTCTGCGACCAGCTGCTCGGGGTGCGAGGCGCCGTCCAGGAAGCTGAAATTGGAGTGGCAGTGCAGCTCTGCATACGGGGTCATCTGTCGTTGACTCCATCCAGATAGAGGGTCATCAGTCGTAGACCCCCTCCAACCACCAGCCTCCGCCCTCGGCTACCAGAAGTTGAGCCGATCCGGGGGCGGTGACCACCTGGACCCTCGCTCTGCGCCTGTGGGTGGGGGACCACCACCGGTCGTCGGCAGGCCACGGTCCCGCCCAGGCTGTGACCGCCGTGAAAGGACCTTGCGCCACCGACACCTGGGCCGGCGCAGCGGAAAGTTGGACCCGGGCGGACACGCGAACCGGAGCTCCGGCGGCGTCCGTAAGAGTGACCGGCAGCGGGCGGGCGAGCACCACGGCCGGTGAGGGAGGAGGGAGACGGCCGGGCCACGGTCCGTCGTCGCCCTGGCGGTGCTGATCTAGCGAGGCTCGCGAGGTTCGCGAGGCTCCGACGGCAGGGCTGTCGACCGGGATCAGAAAGGCGCGCTCAGAAGGATCCCTCCCGCCCTGGAGGCGGGCGGCGAGCACCTCTTCGGGACCGAGGTCGCTCTGTATACGAGCGAGAACGGCAGCCGCTCTCTTGTCGGATTCGGCGCTGCCCCCCCAGAACCCCGGTTGCAGGACCACGGGCGCCTTCTTCCGGTGCCCTGCGGACGTCTCTTCCAGGCCGTCCTCGTGGCCGGGGGGTGACCGGAGGCCCGGAAGCTCCCCCGAGCGGCCGGTTGCAGCCAGATGGCAGGCCGCGCCGTCGGTGCCGAAGCGGGCGAGGACATGCCGGGAGGGAAGGGCTGCGAACTGGCCCAGGGTCCGGATCCCCAGGCGGATCAGCAGATCAGCGAGCTCGACGCGCTCGAGGACGGCGACAGGCCAGGGGGAGAGGAAGGCGGGCGTCCCTCCAGGTGGCACGACGAACGCACCACCTGGGCCGTCGTCGTGATGCAAGCCGGCGGTCCGTGCCGCAGACGAGGTCGCAGACTGAGCTGCAGACGAGGCCGCAGTCCGGGCGGCGAGGACAGCTGCAAAGAGCCCGTCAGCCACTCCCACCCCCGCTCGTGTGCCCGGCACCTCGCGTTCCACGACGCCGGCAACCTCTTCACACAGCGACAGGTCCCCGCCGAAATACCGCGACGGACCGCGGGTAGGTACGGCGCAGACCCCCGGTCGCACTGTCTCTATGCGGGTAGCGAGAGACGACACCGCCTCCATCACCCTGCAGAAGGCCCTTTGCTCGCGACCCTGCTCCTTCTGCTCGAGCAGGTCGGGACACCAGATGACCAGGTAGCGCTCCATGGTTCACCTGCGGGAGGCGTCGCCTGCGGAAACAGCGCCTGCGGAAACAGCGCCTGCGGAAACAGCGCCTGCGGAAACAGCGCCTGCGGAAACAGCGGATACAACAGCCATCGCGGCCGGGTGACGGGCCGTCGAGGGGTGGACGGCTCCATGGTGAACGGCCGGGTCCACCGTTCCCTCCGGCACGCGGAGGTCTAGCGCCATCTCCGGAACCACCGTTCCTGAAGGCCCGGGGAGCCACAGTCGGCAACGCACCGGCCTTGCCGCCGCTCTCCTGCCGACCGCCATCACCGTTGCCCGCCTGGTGCGCAGGTGCCCATGGCCCTCGCCCAGACCTGTCCAGGCAGCGTCCTCAATGCGCAACAACAGGTCGGGCCCTTCCCAGGCCCTTTCTCCCGCCAGCACGACGAGGACAGCACGGCGCTCGCGAGCGCGGGCGGCAAGGTTCCGTGCCATGGCCGGGCGTGCGGGGAAAGGCAGGCGGAGCAGCACGAGGTCCACACCGTCGAGAGCGGTCGAGACGACGCCGGCCCAGTTGTGCCCTGGACGGGGGACGATGGCGAGGTGCTCCAGATCCACCCCGAGCTCTGACATCGCGACCACCCCGGCGTCTTCGAGCCCGACGGCCACGCACCAGGACCCGGCCGCCGTCGCGGCGGCGATGAGCGCCATCGACAAGGTGGTCGCCCCACCCGGTCCGGAACCCGCCGGCTCGCCGAGCGGCCGGCCGGCTCTGGCCGTCCCGGTGTCTACGAGAAGGACGGTTCCGCGCTGCAGCCCCCTGCCAGGCAGCAGGGGAGCAAGGGCGTCAGATACGGGAAGGAGCTGGGTGCGGCTCGCCGAGGTCGGCACGGCGCTCGCTACCAACCTGGTCGGAAGGCGAGGACGCTTCGACAGCCCACCGGGTTGGACGGGGGGCCGGGTTCCGGGGATGCCGGGAGCGAACGGCGCCATCCTCGAACAATATCGAACATACGTTCGTATTCACACGGGGACCTCTTGGACGCGAGCGGCAGCTTCTCGGCCTCGGCACCGCCTCCGCAGCAGTCTCAGCGACCGAGCCTCAGCGACCGAGATCGAACCCAGGACCTGGTGGTTGCGGAGCGGACCTTCCCTGCTCGGCCGGCCCCGAGCGGCGCCCGAGCCCGCCGGCTGCGAGATCCAAGACGAGCCCCTGGTCGACCACCGACCGCCAGGGATCCCTGTCGAACCACGGAGTGAGCTCGACGTAGCTCATCGCACTGCGCTCGTCTATCAAAAGAGCCATCCCCTCTCTTCCCCGCGACAGCTCGTCGACCGGCATGCGCCTGCGCCTGACGGTGGAGGTGGTCACGGTCGGGCCCGGCGCAGACCCTGGCGCACCGCGGCCGCCCAGAATGCCGAGCACCGAGCGCAAGGTGTCGTGGCGGCCGGGCTTCGGGGACGAGGCAGCCCTGGTGATGACCTCCTCTTCACCTGCGAGGGTGGACAACGTATCGAGGGTCTTCACGTCCTCGATCCCACGGAACATGACCGTGGATCCGAAGAGCGACAGCCAGCCATCGGCCTCAGGCCCCCATCTGGCCCGTGCCTGGGACAGGTCCTGCAGGCACGCAAGCGTGAGAACCCCCTGCCCTCCTCCCTCCGAGACGAGTTCGGGCAGGTTGGGGAGAGGGGCGATGTTGGCCACCTCGTCGAGAGCGAGCAGCAAAGGAGAGTCTCCTCTGAGCTGCGGCCCGTAAGAGCCGGGCGTGAGGGGCGAGCCGTGTGTCCGGCCCGGCCGATCCGCCTCCCTGCTAGCGGCGCGCTTTTTCGAAGCCGTGCGGATCTCTTCGACCAGGGCGACCACCAGAGGCGCCACCAGGTTCTGGTGGCGTGCGGATGCGCAGACATAGATGGTGCCGGTGGACTCGCACCATTCCGTCACGTCGAACTGCGAACCGGTCGTCGTTGCCATGGCGGCATGGCTGTGATAGGCGCCGAGCACCCCCGACGCCGTCGACCAGATCCCGCTCTGCTCGTTCGGGGCGGTGGCCGCGATCCCCGCCAAGAAGTCTGCTGCGAGCTCGTTTCCCGACCCGTCGAGGATCGATTGCGCAGGTCCGGCCTGGTGCCTGTCCACCCACTTGAGAACCGTCGAGATCGGCGCGCCATCGAGCGATGCAGCGTGTAACAGGGTCGCGAGCAGCGCTTCTGAGCGTTTGTGCCAGTGGTCGTCTGTCGAACTTGCGAACGAGCGCGCCGTCGAAGTTCCCCTCGTCGACGCGACGGTCATCAGATTCGCGACGAGAAGCGCATCGTCCCATGTGGAGCACGCGGACAGCGGAGACCACACGAGCGGCGCGACTCCTTTCGGGATGTCGACTGTGCCGCTCGGGTCGTAGAGCAGGTTCTCGCCCGATCTGGCGCGCGATGCAGCGGTCACGCGCATCACCTCGGGCTTGGTCGACGTCGACACCACAGGACCTGTAGCGGCGAGGATCGCAGGGATGATGATCGAAGACGTCTTTCCGGAGCGCGGCGGGCCCAGGACGAGCACTGAACTTTCCGGTGCGGCCCATATCGGTCCTTGAGAGCCGTTGCCTAGGTATATCCCTTCGCCATTTGCGCGCGAGGTGGCGCGCACGAGCGCTAACGAGTCGGAAACGGCCGTCATGACGGCACCTCGCATGGTTCAGACTCCCAGTCGGATGCGACGTGGGAAACGGTTGATCGCGCAACTGCGGGGGTCATGCAAGCTCCGGTCGGAAGGTCGGAACCCCCGCGCGAACGATGAGAGTGCCGGGGACGCCGAGGAAATCGAGCGGGTCCCCAACTGCCGCCGCAGAGTGCCGGCTTGTGTCGACATGGCGTCCGCGGAGCGCGATCACGCGCCCAATGTGGGGTCCGAGCGTGATTGTCAGTTCGAGTCGGAAATCGGTCCCGTCGACCTGATCGGCTTCGATGACGATCGCGTCGTACGTTCCGTCGGGCAATGTTGCCATGAGAGAATATCCTTGCAGCAAAAGGCTTTTTCGTCCATTTCGTAATCTCGGTCGTGTATCGTTACGTCAGCAGGCGTCCGTTCTCGAGGGTTGGATGCCATGGATTCCGGCGAGAGTTCGGGGCCGCGTCTGGCGGTGCTTGACGCATGATGCTTGACCTGGGGCTAAATCGCGCCTTTGATTATTGTGATTCCGTGATCACGGACGATGGTCCGGGACACTTTCAGGAGGTGGCGTGAACAGATCGGAGCTCATCGACGCAGTTGCCAGAGAGATGTCGCTGACGAAGCGCGAAGCCGAGGCGACTGTCGGTGCAGTGATCGGGAACATCGTCGACGAGGTGCGCTCCGGGCGCCGCGTCTCCCTCGTCGGGTTCGGGAGCTTCAATCCGACCCGCAGGGCGGCACGAACCGGTCGCAATCCGCAGACGGGTGCGCCGGTCGATATTCCGGCGTCGAGAGGAGTGCGGTTCGTCGCCAGTTCCACCCTTAAGGACATCGTGAACGGAAAGGCCGAACCAGCGGCCAGAAAGGCGGTGACAGTGCCAGCGAAGAGCACGGCTAAGAAGAGTACGGCCCGCAAGACAACAGCAAGGAAGACAACAGCAAGGAAGACAGCAGCACGTAAGTCGACGGCCCGTAAGACGGGAGCGCGTAAGACCGCGGCCCGTAAGACGACCGCCAAGCGGGCTCCGGCTCGTAAGTCGACTGCTCGTAAGACCACTGCCCGCAAGACCACAGCCAAGAAGGCTGGGGCACGTAAGACCACTGCGCGCAAGACCACGGCCAAGAAGGCTGGGGCCCGCAAGACGACGGCCCGGAAGACCACAGCCCGGAAGACCACTGCGCGCAAGACCACGGCCAAGAAGGCTGGGGCACGCAAGACCACAGCCCGCAAGACCGGGGCTCGCAAGACAGCCGCCCGCAAGACGACGGCTCGCAAGACGACGGCAAAGCGGGCTCCGGCACGCAAATCAGCAGCAAAGCGGGCTCCGGCTCGCAAGGCGGGCGGCCGCAAGGCAGCCGCCAAGCGCTGAGGAACCTGGGCAGTCGATTCCGACTGCCTGCATAAATGCAACGGACGAGGGGCTTCAGGGCCCCTCGTCCGCTTTGTCCGGAGATGAACGGCGACAGGTGGCCGCCGGTGAGGTGTCGCCGATGCGCTCAGGTGTCGTCGATGCGGTGGAAGGCCTCACCGCTCTCGAGCCCAGCGAGCTTTCCATGCGAAGCGAGCTGGGCACGCACCTTGCCGGCGAACACACCGAAGGCGTCGGTCTGCGCCGGTTGAGCCGCACCGCCTATTCCCATCGTCGACAGATGCTGGGTGCGGTGCGCCAGCAGGGCAGCGATCTTCGTGTCGACGTGCCCGGCCACGTCCTCGACATGGTTGGGCACGTCCGCCTCGAACAGCAGCAAGTGGGCCGGACGGTGTGCCTCGCCGCTCGCTTCGAAGAACTTCTGGTCGCGGGCGGCCACAAGCCCGTCAGTGACGAGCCAGCCCGCGTGCCTGTGATCGGGGTGCAACCGGTAGCGCCTCCAGGGGTCGTGTCCGAGAAGCACGTCAGGCCGGACACGGCGTATCACCTCGCAGATACGCCGCCGCGTCTCTTCACCCGAATCGAGCTCTCCGTCGGTCACGTCGAGGAACCACACGTCGCCGCCGCCCAATATGGTGGCGGCCTCGCGCTGCTCGTACTTGCGCACTCTCGTCAGCTCGGCGGAGTCGGCCGACGGGTCCCAGGTGCCCTTGGATCCGTCGGTGAGAACGAGATGGTGCACGCGGCATCCTGCGGCGGCCCACTTCGCGAGGGTGCCGCCGCATCCGAACTCGATGTCGTCGGGGTGAGCCCCGATTGCGAGCGCGACCCGGGGCACAGCGAGGTCCACAGATGGTCGTCGCGATTCGTCGGGGAGATCGCCGACAGGAAGGCCGCTCAACGCTCACCCTCTGGCGCGAGGCCTGCGGGAAGGTCCGAGGGGACGTCCACATCCCACGCGAGCACGAGCTCGCGCACGACACGCGGCTCGAACCCGAGCCTGATCGCCTCGTTGCAGTGGCGTCCGAACGACCCGGGACCGTAACTGAAACGGAATCCCGCTCGAGATGGCACGCATGCGACGTTCGTCCCGTCATCGTTCCTGTCAGGCACGAGCGTGATCCCACCCAGCCCCGCAAGACCTGCCAGTCCCGACGCGAGCGGAAGGTCGGCGTGGACGACGAGCACTTCTTCCGCTCCTGCTGCCGCAAGGGCGTCGACCCCCGCGGTGACGGCGCCGTTCAGTCCGAGACCGGGCTCTTCGAGCAGCAGAGCTCCGTGAGACACGGCCCACTCGGCAACTTCGGGGTCGTCGCAGACGACGGCCGTCACCAATGGGCTGATCGCGCCGAGCACGTGCTCAGCCATCGTGCGGGCCAGATGCGCGCGCTCGGAGGGGTCCAATGCGGGTGCCAGGCGACGTTTGGCGTCCTTGAAGCCTTTGACGGGGACGAGGGCCACACAACCCGAGAGCGTGGGGAGCGGGTGCGCCGGACCGCTGTCCCGGGTGCTGCCCACGTCGCGAAGTGTAAGGACAAAAGCAACCACGAGATTCGCCGTATGGTGGGCACGTGGCTCAGGACGGTCCCGAGGACCTGGGCGGCCCCGACGACGTAAGCCGCCCCGAGGAGCCTCAGCAGCCCGCCGCAGCGGCGCAGCCTGACGCTGCAGCGCCAGAGCAACCGGACGCCGGATCCAAAGAGGCCACTCTGGCGCTTGTGCGGAAGTTCCTCGGCGAGCATGGAGCCGCTTCGGACGAGATCGAAAGAGCAGAGGCGGCCAATGTGCTCGACCTGCTCGCCACGGACCGGCTTCTTGTTCCCGCACGCGGCATGTACACGATTGACGACGTGTCGCAGCTCACGGGCATGGAGGCGGACGTGCTCAGATCGTTCTGGCGCGCCCTCGGATTTGCCGACGTGGAACCTTCAGATCAGGCATTCACCGACCTCGATGTGGATGCGATCGTCCTTCTCAAGTCGATGATCGACCTCGGCGTGACGGATGTCGAGCACGCGGTCCACATGACGCGGGTGATCGGGGCGTCGATGGCCCGGATCGCGGATGCGATCATGGCTCCGGTCACGGCGGGGCCGTCCAACACTCCCAACGCAGCAGACGGCACCCAAGATGGGTCCGCAGACGCGGACCGCTTCACGACTCAACACGCGATCGCAGTACCGATCACCGCAAAGCTTCTGGAGTTCGCCTGGCGTAGGCACGCCCAGGCCGCAGTCCGCAGGGCGATGCTGGTCAGGTTGCGGGGGGACGCCGCGCTTCCGGACCTCTGCGTCGGGTTCGCTGACATGGTCGGCTTCACGGAGATAAGCCAGCAGCTCTCCGAGGACGAGCTCGCAAGGATGGTGGCCAGGTTCGAGGAGGTCGCACACGACACGGTCACGGCACGGGGCGGACGGCTCGTGAAGATGATCGGCGACGAGGCGATGTTCGTCGCGGATACCGCACTGGACGGGGCGCTGATAGCGACGAGCCTCGCCGAGGCGTATGCAGAGGACGAGATGCTCGCGGACGTGCGTGTGTCACTCGCATTCGGAAGCGTGCTGCTCCAAGACGGCGACTACTTCGGCCCCACGGTCAACCTGGCGAGCCGTTCGGTCGGGATCGCCCGCCCCGGAAGCGTCATCGTCACGAGCTCTTTTCGCGATGCGCTGTCGACCGAGCTCGGGAGCCTCGGAGAGCTGAGAGAGCTCGAGACCGGGAGCCCGAAGCTGTCCGAGGATGAATCGGGGTTCGTGCTGCGCGCTCTGAGACCCAGGCGGCTGAAGGGTCTCGGCTGGGTACCGCTGTGGGTCCTCAGGCGACAGGGCGCGAAGGAAGGTTCCCCGAAGCACGCGCCTCGAACCGCTGGGAGCGTCTGGCTCAGGTGCTGAAGGATCTCGACGACGTGCGCGAGAAGGGTGAGCGCCTGCTGGCCGGCGACACCGGCGTGCTGTCTGCGCCAGGACTTTCCGCCTCAGGACTGTCTGCGCCAGGACTGGCCGCCTCAGGACCGTCTGCGCCAGAAGTGTCAGCGTCAGGACTCGGTGACCCGGAGCGTCGCGATGCCGAAGGGCCGTAGGACGAAGCTTCCCTCGAACGGCGCGACGGGCCTGCCTCTCAGATCGATCAGCCAACCCGATCGCGATCCCAGGCCCACCGTGGTCTCCGACTGAGTCGGGTTGAACACCCGTACTTCGAGCGCCCCCGCTTCACGCCTGATCGCTGACACCTCTGCGCCTTCCACGTGGAGCATCGAGCCGGTGTCGGGACGCGTCCCTCCTCCGGGGGAATGGACGAGCTCGAGCGGCAGGAACGCGTCGTCTACGAGCGCGTACGGATCCGTGCAGCCGATCTGGAGCGCATAGTCGGCATGGATGACCTCGCCAGCCAACTGCAGCCCTTCTACGGGGGTGAGCGGTCCGGCAGGAAGAGGCCTGTAGGACATCCCGAGGCGCGAGAGCATGCCGGTGGACCGAAGCACTGTGACCGCGATGGCGGTCGCCCGATTGCCCTCTGCCACGTCTTCGCCGACCATGTCGACGAGCTCGTACTCGAGCAGCCCCGTGTGCGCAACGGTGAGGCCGCCTGCGCTCACGAAACGCCGCGACGGGAAGGTCGGCAACCCGAACTCGTCGGACGCGCCCTCGGCCGTGAGCCCGCGCCGGACGACCGCGAACGCGCATTCCGCCTCCGAATGATCGGCGGGAACGGGAAGTGGCAGGTGCACGCGGACCCGGTGGTCGCGGCTCGGGTTCACGAATCTGGTGCTCACTCGCAGGAACGGCTCATCGGCTCGGAGCGTGAGGGTCGTGGTCACCGCGACGTGCTGCTCGCCCGTGCGCTTGCGGGTCATCTCGTCCATGTGGTCCGGCCAGACGTAGTTCGAGACCACGGTCGCGTTCGCCTCCACCGGGCCTGTGCCCGAAGCGGAGACCGAGACGGATTGCGGACTGCTGACCAGCAGATCCTCGCGAGGTGGCGAGTAGTTGTAGGAGTCGCCGAAATCGCCGCCGTCCACCAGGGTCCCGAAGCCCGGCGTCCCGTCGAGAGCGAAGGTTCCGTCCGACTTGTCCACCGAGACCGTCACGAGCCCGTTCGCAAGGACGAGCTCGCCGTCGGCATCTGTTACCGAGACGGGATGCTCTGGCGAAGTGGGATCGAAGTGCGACCAGCCGAGCCCCTCGACGGGTGAGACTCTTGCGAGCACCCGCACGACGTTCGGCTGACCGATCCGGACTCTCACGACGGCATCGGGACGCGCTCCGAGCCGGGTGTAGATGTCCTGCTTGATGGTGGCGATCGGAACGTCGAATCGCTCTTCTTGGCCGAACTCGATCGTGATGTCTATGCCGGTGTCGTCCTCGGCGACGCGGACATCTTGGATCCAGGTGTGCGCGTCGATCTGGCTGCCGCTCGGAAGGAGCCCGATGAGCATCCTGACCGTCGAGGCGTCGAGGGTCATGGCGCCGAGGCCCCTCGGGATTCCGAACGCCCCTGGTGGTTCGTCGAGAACCTGCGTCCCAGGCGGAGGCTCGGTTCCTGCCAGCACCGCCTCGACGACCCCTCCGCGCTCACGTGCGGAGGGGTTCACCACGAACGGCCCAGGCCGCTCGAGGCTGCGCGAGAAGCTCTTAAGAGCTCGTTCCGCGACGCCTTCCGCGATCGTCCTCGACTCAGCGAACCTGTAGAGCACGGCGTCGACCACGTCGTCGACAGAACATGCGCAGATCGAGTCGTGCGCCGAGTTCCTCACGACCCCTAGCCACGCAAGCTCGAGAAGCCGGGCGGGCCATGACTCCGCAGATTGGAACAACGCCGCGTAAGGCTCGGCGCGCCGTTCGAGCTGGCGCTCGGTGATCGCGGCAGCGCGCTTCACGTCTACCCGGTTGGAGGCGACGCCCATGAGAAGGTGCGCCCGGATTCCCGACCTGAGCTCGCCCGTCCATGTGGTCAGGCCGTCCTTCGGGGCACAGGCGAGGTATTCGGGCAGGGAGGTGATCTCGAGCTCGAAGTCGGACTGGATGTCGTTCGCCTCGGCGACCACCCGGCCCAGCCACTCCTGTGGCTCTTGATGGTCGGTCCCGTTCATGAAGAGCAGCCCGTCGAGTAGGAAGCTGCCGACCTCGTCTATGTGGTCGGCGATCCTGCGTACGAGCGCCTTCGCGTCGTCTCCGATCGCCGCCCCGTTGCCGTAGCCGGTGATCAGGTACTCGGCGCGCACTCGCGAGCCGTCGGGCGCCTCCCAGTTGAATGCGCTCTTGTCTATGGCCGAGGGGACTCCGCGCCACACGACCGCGTGCTCGAATCCTGCAAGGTGGAGGATCTGAGGCATCTGGGCGATGTGACCGAACATGTCGGGCAGGTATCCGACGTCCATCACCCCGCCGAACGCCGCGCCTCGCGCAAAGCCCGTCTGCAGGTTCCTGACGATGGTCTCTCCCGAGACGAGGAACTCGTCCATCAAGATGTACCACGGCCCCATCCCGAGCCTGCCGGTCGCTGCCAGGGCGCGGAGGCGGCTCTCTGCTTCGGGCCTCACCTCGAGGTAGTCGTCTACGACCGCCATCTGGCCGTCGAGCAGGAACCTCGCGTACGAGGGGTCCTTCTCGAGGATGGGGACGAGGGTGTCGAGCATCTCGACCAGGCGCATCCTGAAGCTCTGGTAGGGCTCGTACCACTCCCTGTCCCAGTGGGTGTGCGGAACGATGGCTACGTGTCGCGGCATGTCGGGCAGGCTATTCCCGTCGGGCACCCGGCGAGAACCCGCTTGGGCGGGAGGGGATGCCCGACGCCGCAGCACTAGGTTCGCGGCCCATGCGCCCGCTCGATTGGCGAGCACACCTTGCCGGCCCCACCGATCCAGAACCGTCAGGGCGCGGGCTCCCCGCCGGCGCCGCAGGCGGCTCCGTCGGCTCCGTCGCCGGTTGGACCACCGACGTCGATGTGACCGCCGGGGGGACCCTTCCCAGGGTCTTTGCCGCACGCTGGTCGTCGGAACCCGGGGCCTCGTCGCTCTTCATAGCGAACGGGGAAGGAGATGCCGCCGACAACCGGAGGTGGGTCACGGCCGGCGAGCTCGACGAGAGGACCCGTCACGTGGCGTCGGGCCTGCTGCATCTCGGGCTCCCTCGCCATGCGCGGGTCCTTTGGAACGCCGACCGGTCGCTCGCCTCGGTGGTCGCGGGCGTCGCGGTGCTGCGCGCCGGCCTGGTGCTCGTGCCGCTCGATCCGAAGCTGACAGAGCGCGAGCTGCTCCACGTGGTCGATGAGGTCCGGCCCGATCTGGCGATCGTCGACGACCCAGGACGCGGCGCGGTTATCGGACGGATGCTCGCCGGTGCGGCGGGGGACGGGTCGGTGATCGACACGTCGTTCGCCGGCGTCGGCAGCACGGAGCCTTCCGACGGCATCGACGAAAGTGGGCCCGACGACCCGGCGCTCATCGGGTTCACGTCAGGGACGACAGGCGCACCCAAGGGGGCTGTGCTCACGCACGCCAACCTGCTCGCCAACGCCGAGTCGCTCAGGCTGGCCTGGCGCTGGACGAGCGGGGACCGCCTCGTCCTCGCGCTGCCGTTGTTCCACGGACACGGGCTGTGTGCCGGACTGTTCGGGTCGCTCAACGCAGGCGGGTCCGTGGTGCTCATGGGAGGTTTCGACTCCGGAGCGGTGGTCGACGCCGTGGCCGAGCACCGGGGGACGTTGTTCTTCGGAGTCCCGACCATGTACCACCGTTTCGCCTCGTCGGGTCATGCGTCCGGTCTCGGACGCCTCCGTCTCTGCGTGTCGGGGTCCGCTCCTTTGTTGCCCGAGCTGCACCGCGAGATCGAGCGGGCCTCGGGCATGTCGGTGCTCGAGCGCTACGGGATGACCGAGACGTTGCTCACCGTGTCGAATCCCTTGTACGGCGAGAGGAGACCTGGATCGATCGGGTTCCCGCTTCCCGGGACCGAGGTGGTTCTCTCGGCAACTGGTGGCGACTCGGAAGGTGCCGAGCTCTTGGTCCGCGGCCCGACGGTGTTCGCCGGCTACTTCGACAAGCCTGCTCAGACCGCGGAGCGGTTCAACGGAGAGTGGTTCACCACCGGTGACATAGGCGTCGTCGAGGACGGGTACATCCGGCTTCTCGGCCGGGTGACCGAGGTGGTCATCTCAGGTGGGCACAACGTCTATCCCGCAGAGGTGGAGGACGTGCTCAGCCGTTTCTCGGACGTCGCAGAAGTCGCCGTGTCGGGCACCCCTTCCGATGAGTGGGGCGAGGTCGTCACCGCGTGGGTCGTCTCGCGCTCTGGGAGGCTCGACGTGGAGGGCCTGCTTTCGTACGCAGCCGAAGGGCTCGCGCCTTACAAGAGGCCGCGGATCGTCAGGCAGGTCGACATCCTCCCTCGCAACTCGATGGGCAAGGTCATGCGACGATCGCTCGTGTGAGACGAACGTCAGAGTGGACGTAGCGTGGGTGGATGCGGATCGCTTTCGGCACAGACGAACAGACACCGCTCACCGACGCGATGCCGCGCGCACCTGAAAGAAGCCGGTCATCAGGTGCTCGACGTCGCTACCGGTGAGGAGTGGCCCGAAGTGGGCCGCGCCGTGGGCGAGGCGGTAGCGAGCGGCTCCTCCGAGCTCGGCGTCGTGTGCTGCTACACCGGCACCGGGGTGGCGATGGCCGCCAACAAGGTGAAGGGTGTGCGCGCCGCGCTCTGTACCGATGCTTCCACCGCCGCAGGTGCGCGGCGGTGGAACGATTCGAACGTGCTCGCCGTCGGCCTTCGCCTGTCTTCTCGGGTCGTCGCGGCCGAGATGCTCGACGCGTTCATCTCGACCCGGGTTGACGAGACCGAGCGCGCGGCGATCGCGCGCTTGGAGTCGCCCTGAAAGCCTGAAGTAGCCTCGCGGACCGTGCCCACCTTCTTGATGCTCTCGACACTCGGCCCCGACGGGATGGCGACGCTGCGGAGCCACCCAGCCCGCTTGCGCGAGGTGAACTCGGAGGTCGAGCAGATGGGCTGCAAGGTGATCGCACAGTGGGCGTTGCTTGGCGATTACGACTTTGCGACCGTGCTCGAGGCTCCTGACGAGAAGGCCGTCGCCCGCGTAGCGGTCGCGCTCGGTGCGAGGGGGACGTTGAAGACCCGTACCTTGTCTGCGATCGCGATCGACGACTTCATCGACCTGCTCAGCTGAGGCGTGTCGCTCGACGACCGATCCCGCCTCAGCGTCTGATCAGTACCACCAGAAATCGTGCCTTCGCCGCTCGGGGCGGACCTCTTGCGGATCGAACTCGTCGGGCAGGATGCTGCCGTCGGAGAGGCGTTTTATCCTGTAGCGCCCACCCTCGAGGTCCGCGACCTCGAATCCTCGCGACCAGGATCCGACGAACCTGCTGCGCACCTCGACCGGAGTTCCCACCGCCATGAGCTCCGGTTCTGTCGCCGCGTGCGCCTCGGTCATAGCTTGGGCCATGCGCTCTCCTTCCTCGAGGAGCTCGCAGGAGCATGGAAACTCTTGACCCCATGATGCGTCCCTCACCGGCCCCCGGCAAGACCCACCGACCTCGATCCGTCGACGGCGGCCGCACCGGCCGGGTGGACGGGCCCGCCACCCGCACGACCGGCCCGGATCTTGTGCACGAGCGGCGGCTTTGGCGCGACGGGCACGAGCTCGTGGCCGGCATGGACGAGGTGGGAAGGGGGGCCTGGGCGGGCCCCCTCACGGTGGGGGTCGCGGTGATGACCCGCGGGATACGCCGGATCCCACGGGGGCTGCGGGACTCGAAGCAGCTTGCTGAGCCCGTGCGCGAGGAGCTGTACTCGCCGGTCGGCAAGTGGTGCGCGGCGTGGGCCGTCGGTCATTCCTCTCCCCTCGAGTGCGACACCCTCGGAATGACCCGTGCTCTCCGGCTCGCCGCTCGGCGCGCGTTCGCCGCGCTTCCAGCAGGCGCGCACCCCGACGCCGTCGTGCTCGACGGCTCGTTCGACTTCTTGTCGCGGCGTGCGGTCGCGCAACACGAGGTCGAAACGCCCGAGTTCCACCAAGACGAGATGATCACCGACGATTCCCGCATCACAACGCTCTCTCACCCACTCTGCGACGAATACGACGAATTCGGCTTGCGCTACGGCGACCTGCTCGACGTGACGATGCCTGACGGAAGCGCCCCTGTGGTGCGCACGGTCATAAAGGGTGACGACGCGTGTGCGTCTGTCGCGGCGGCGTCGGTGCTCGCGAAGGTCACCCGGGACCGCATGATGCGTGCCGACGCGGCGTGCTACCCACCGTTCGATTTCGAGCACAACAAGGGCTATCCCACGCCCACCCACAAGGTGGCTCTGCGCGGCTACGGGCTCACCGCGATCCACCGCAGGTCGTGGGCGTTCGTCGACTGGCTGCCTCTCGGAGGCAGTTGGCGGCCCGACAGATCGACGCCCGAGGCCGGGTCTCCTGGGTCTTAACGGACCGGGCTCGGGTCCTTCGGCATGCCGAGCACGCGCTCGGAGACGATGTTGCGCAGGACCTCGTCGGTGCCCCCGGCAATCCGCATCCCGGGAATGCCGAGCACGTAGCGCGACCAGGCGTACGTTCCCCATTCGCCGTTGTCGGCGATCAGTTTGGGGCCGAGCACCGAGGAGACGAGCGCGCTCGTCCGGCGCATGTTGGCCGTGAGCGACAGCTTGGCGATCGACATCTCGGGCCCCGGCAGGCCGCCGGCGGCGATCTTCGCCATCGCCCTCAAATTGGTGTAGTTGGCGACGCGTCCGGCTATGTAGATCGCGGCGAGCTGCTGGCGGACGAGGGGGTCGTTGTTGCGACCCTCGTGACGCACGAGCTCCATCAGCCGCTCGGTGCCAGAGCCGCCGCCCGCCGAGATCTGGCCTCCACCGATGGCCGCACGCTCGTTCATGAGCGTCGTGAGGGCGACGGTCCATCCGCCGTTCACATCTCCGAGCCGGTGAGAGTCGGGAATCCTCACCTCGGTGAAGAACACCTCGTTGAACGAGGCGCCTCCGGTCATCTGGCGGAGCGGCCTTGTCTCGACGCCCGGGGAGTGCATGTCGACCACGAAGGCGGTGATGCCCTTGTGCTTGGGCAGGTCGGGGTCGGTCCTGCAGACGATCTCGCCGATGTCGGACAGGTGCGCGCCCGATGTCCACACCTTCTGGCCGGTGACGACCCATTCGTCTCCGTCTCGGATCGCTCTCGCCTGTATCGATGCGAGATCGCTCCCGGCGGCGGGCTCACTGAAGAGCTGGCAGCCCACGATGTCCCCCCGGTACATCTGAGGCAGGTACTTCTTTCTCACCGGCTCGGTGGCGTGAGCAAGGATCGTCGGGGCCACCATGCCGAGACCGATCCCGTAAACCGCCATGAGTGGCGTCTCGTACTTCGCTTCGAGGCTGTCGTAGATCCTCTGGTAGCTGCGTGGGAGCGCCCTGCCGCCGAGCCCCTCGGGACCGGTGAGCCACCCGAACCCGGCGTCGTACCTGGTGCGGGCCCAGGCCCTGGCCGCTTCGAGCTCGGCGCGCTCGCGGTCCGCACCCTTCTCAGGCAGGATCGACACCTCGTCCGAGCCCTCGCCCCAGCCTGAGCTGATCTCGACCCTGGGAGAGGCGTTCGCATCGAGAAATCGAGCCGCCTCGTGTTCGAAATCCTGTTCAGAGATCACTTCGGGCATCGACGAGCTCCGTTTTCTGTAGGCGGCCAAGCGTACAGACCGGTCTCCTGCAGCCGCCAAGTCGGGGTCGCGCGCCGACCGTGCGGTAGAAAGGAAGCAATGGCCTATGTGTTAGCTGTGGGCGCGGCACTGGCTAACGCCGTGACGACGATCCTCCAGCGCATCGGCGTCGAGACCGCGCCGCGTGATGCCGAGATGCGACTCAGTCTCATAACCCATGCGATCCACAAGCGGGTCTGGGTGATCGGCATGGGGCTCATGGTCGCGTCATTCGGCCTGCAGGCCACGGCGCTCGCCCGCGGGCGCCTGTCACTCGTGCAGCCCGTGCTCACCCTCGAGCTTCCCATCCTCGTGCTCATACTCGTGTTCTGGTTCGGACAGAGGATCGGCTGGCACGAGGTCGTCGGCTCGACCGCAGCCGCCGGGGGACTGGCCGCATTTCTCGTGTGCGCGAACCCGCAAGGCGGTGACGAGGTGCCAAGCGTCCGAACCTGGGGCATCGCCGCGACGGCCGGGATCGCGGCGGTGACGGTGAGCGTCGGTCTAGCCCGCCAGGGCCGGCCTGCCTGGCGAGCGGCGTGGTACGGGACTGCGGCGGCGATCTCGTACGCCTTCACCGCTTCGTTCGCCAAGCAGGTGACCGAGCAGATCGGCGTCAAGTGGTACTCACCGTTTTTGAGCTGGCAGATCTGGGGCATGGCAGTGGCGGGCATCCTCGGCATATTCCTCACGCAGAACGCGTTCCACGCCGGACCTGTGACTGCCTCCCAGTCGACGCTCGTAATCGTCGACCCGCTCGTCTCGCTCCTCATCGGCATCGGCTTGTTCGGGGACAACCTCCAGACCCAAGGAGCGCGTGGGCCGCTCGAGAGCCTCTCCCTTATCGTGCTGTTCGGAGGCGTCTACTTCCTTGCCAGGTCGCCGCTCGTCGCCACCGTCAGGTCCGAGGACGAAGAGTCGGACCCGCTTCTCGGATCGCACCGTCGGTCGACGGCGGGACTGCTCGGAGCTCCCGGCGCGGCCGCGCTCGCGGAAGAGGAGGCCGAACGCGATGACGTCGCGCTGGCAGACGAGCACGCCGGCAACGGCGCCCCCGAACACGAGGGAGGGGACGCGTCCTCGATGTCGGCCGAACCTCTCAGGGATCCGACGCTGTGAGCGTTCGGTACGACCCGTGGCGAGCCATCCTCGACCGTATAGAAGACGCTGCGTCGCTGACCTCTGTCGACCCGGCGGCGGTCGCGATGTTGAGCAATCCCGAACGCATCTTGCAGGTGGCGGTGCCCGTGCGGATGGACGACGGGCGGGTGGAGGTCTTCACGGGATGGCGTGCGCATCACTCGACGATCCGAGGGCCGGCGAAGGGTGGGATTCGTTTTCACCCGAGCGTGACCGCCGACGAGGTGTCAGCTCTCGCGGCCGAGATGACCCTCAAGTGCGCAGTTGTCGGGGTCCCCTTCGGTGGGGGAAAGGGCGGCGTCGTGTGCGACCCGCGGAAGTTGTCCGACGGCGAGCTCGAGAGGTTGACGAGGCGCTATACGTTCGGGATCTCGTCCCTGCTCGGCCCTGACCTCGATGTTCCGGCACCGGATGTGAACACCGACGAACGTGTGATGGCCTGGCTGCTCGACACTGTCGACATCCTCCACGGCCGTCAGTCGATGCCCGCCGCGGTCACCGGCAAGCCGCTTTCGATCGGCGGGATGAAGCTTCACACCGGGGCGACGGCGAGCGGAGTGGTCCGTTGCGCGCGTCAGGTCTTCTCCGAGCTGGGCATGACGCTTGCGGGCGGCAGGGTTGTCGTGCAGGGATTCGGCAAGGTCGGTGCCCCTCTCGCGTTCTTGCTCTCGTCACTCGGGATGCGCGTGGTCGCTGTAGCTGACATAGACGGGGCGGTCGCCAATCCCGGTGGCCTCGACATCGGTGAGCTGTCCGACCACGTCGCTCAGACGGGTTCTGTCGTGCATTTCCCCGGCGGGCACGAGCTCGACCCGGGAGAGCTCTGGTCGGTGGAGTCGGAGCTTGCGGTACCCGCAGCTCTCGAGGGCGCCATCGACGCCGAGAATGCGGAACTGCTCTCAGCCTCAGTCGTGGTCGAAGCCGCCAACGGGCCGACGACTCCCCTGGCGGACGAGATCCTCCAGAAGAGAGGCGTCACGATCGTGCCCGACATCCTGGCGAACGCCGGAGGGGTGACCGCGTCCTACTTCGAATGGGCACAGAGCCGTAGCGGCTTCCCGTGGGACGAGGAGATCATCGCGACGCGGCTCGCCGACTTCATGGACGAAGCGTTCTCTGCGGTGTGGAAAAAGGCGAACTCACTCGGAGTTTCGATGCGCAGAGCGGCGGGTGCCCTGGCGGTGGAGCGTGTGGCGGAGGCGTTCGCGGCGCGTGGACTTTTCCCCTAACGACGGGCCTGTTCCCCCTAAATGGCGAGCCTGCTTCCCTAGTGACGGGCATTTCCCGTAACGACGGGTCTGCTCCCCTAGTGGAGCGAGCCGGCTGCGAGAACTCCCACTGCCCCCGCCATCGCGAGCGGTGCAGCGACGATTCCGAGCGCGGCGGTGTGACGGACCGAAGGATCGGCACCAGCTTGACGGGCAGCGCGTAGCCAGAGGAACGCAGACAGGGACCCCGTCACGAACAAGTTTGGCCCGATGTCCAAGCCGACCAGCAGCGAATATGGGTGTGGGGGCACTCTGGCAGCGAGCAGGGACGCGGCCGGCAGGTTGTTGAACGTGACACTCGCTAGCGCCGCGACTCCTGCTGTGGCGAAACTCCCGAGATGAGATAGCAGCCTGGCCGGCAGGTCCCAGGCGCGTCCCAGAGCGCCCAGCGCCACCGCTATTCCGAGCAGGCCGGCGAGCATCGGAGCGTCGAGTGTCGTCGCGACCGTCGACGGCTCGAGCCGGCGTCGCCAGATGGCGAATGCTGATGCTGCGAAACCGATCGCCAGCACCGGAAGGGCGGCGTTGTGCAGGACGACGACCGCCGCTGTCGCCGCGACGACAACGGTCGCGCCGAACCACGTTTCTGCCGGATCGCGATGCAGGGATTCTCTGTGCCCGGGTGCGAGAGCGGGATCGGGTGCGGGGAGGGCCGTCGTATGGGCGCTCGAGCCGGCCGTGCCGGGCACAGAAGCGAGGTCCTTCCTGTGTGCTACGGCGATCACGGCGGCGGTGACCACGAGCGCGAGCAGCCACGCCGGTGCCATTCGCGAAGCGAACACGAGACCTGCGAGGTGAAGGTGGCCGGCGACGATGATGTTGGTGAGGTTGGACCCTGGTAATAGCAGCGATCCGGCGTTGCACAAGAGCAGGCACCCGTAGAGAACAGGAGCCTCACCTCGTCCGCGCGTCCGTGCCATGTGGACGAGCACGGGCGTGAGAAAGCAGGCGGCCGTGTCGAGGTTCATCAGCGCCGAGACGAGCCCGATCAGTGCGACAGCAGCGGCGTATCGGGCCATCTCCCCTAACTGCGTCGCCGCAAGGCGTCTGCCCGCTGCCTCGAACAGGCCTGTGCCCGAAGCCACCGCTCCGACGAGTATGAGCCCCGCGACGAGTACGAACGCGGGCCAGTCCTGGTCTGCCGCCGACCTGGCCGCTCCGGGGTCGAAGATTGCTGCGATCGCGCTGCTCGGCGCTCCGACCGCCAGGATCCAAAGACCCGGGCGCGAAGGCGGACTCACCAGCCCCGGTCGACCCACTCCTGTAGGTGAGGGCTCTCCTCGCCGATCGTCGTGCGGGTGCCGTGCCCGGGCAACACGATTGTGGATGCGTCGAACTTCTTGAACATCCGCTCGTCGATCGACTTGATGATCGTCTGGAAATCTCCACCCTCGAAGTTGGTCGCGCCTGGGCCGCCCGGAAACAGCGTGTCCCCGCTCAGCAGCAGGGGCGTCCCCTCGACGGCGAAGCAGATCGACCCCGGTGTGTGCCCGGGCGTCGCAAGGGTTCGGATCCGCAGGTCGCCCACTGAGATGACCGCGTCATCTTCGATCACCATGTCGTACGCAGGCAGCATCGACGCGTCGGCCGCTGTCACGCCCACCGAGTACCCGGCGTCGCGCACAGCAGGAACAGCCTGGATGTGGTCCCAGTGCCCGTGGGTCTCGAGCACCTGGCGCACGCCGAGGGCCTTGCACATCTCGAGCAGTTGCTCGTGCTCGTTGGCGGCGTCGATCAGAACGGCCTCGCCGGTCTGCCTGCACCTGATCACGTAGACGTTGTTGTCCATTGGGCCGACCACGACTTTGTGGACCTCCACGAGGGAATCCTCGTACTCGACTGTGGGCGGCATCGGGGCCTCCTAGGTGGTTCTCGGGCAGGTCGTCTATCAGCCTGCTCGTCCGGTTTATCAGCCTGCTCGTCCGGACTATCAGCCTGTTCGTCTGGTCTATCAGCCTGCTCGTCCGGTTTTCGGGGGGGACCCCCGGCTCCGGTGAGGTTAGGTGAGGTTAACGGGGATGGTCCGGTGGCGTGACGTCTGGTAGACACAAGCGGCGGCGCGTCGAGTCGCGGGCAGGCGAGTTGCGGCACAAGGGCCGAGCCGTCGGGGCGACCAGGAGGGAATCAGATGAATTTCGCGTTCAGCGAGGAGCAAGAGGAGCTCCGTAGCGCCGTTCGCCGATTCCTCCAGGAGAAGTCGCCGAGCACCGAGGTCCGCCGTCTGATGGAGACCACCGACGGTTACGACCCTGCGGTCTGGGACCAGATGGCGAACCAGCTCGGTCTGCAGGCCCTCGCCATCCCAGAGGCTTACGGGGGAGCCGGGTTCACGCACGTGGAGCTGACGGTCGTGTTCGAGGAGATGGGGGCGGCACTTCTATGTGCGCCCTACTACTCCACGGTCGGTCTCGGCGCGAACGCACTGCTCTCCTCCGGCGACGAAGCTGCCAAGACCGAGTTGCTGCCGGGAATCGCAGACGGCACCACCAAAGCCACGTTCGCGCTCACAGAGGACAGCGGCCGGTGGGACGCGGAGTCGGTGACACTGGCTGCGAGCGGAGGCCCACAGTGGACCCTCGACGGCCACAAGATGTACGTGATCGACGGTCATACGGCAGATCTTCTGCTCGTAGTGGCGAGAACCGGTGCAGGTGTGAGCCTCTTCGCGGTGCAAGGAGATGCTCCGGGTCTCGTTCGCACCCCGCTCGCCACTATGGATCAGACACGCAAGCAGGCGCGACTCGAGTTCTCCTCCACCCCTGCCCGCCTCATCGGCCAAGAGGGCGCGGCAGGTCCGGTTGTGAGCCGTACGCTCGATCTCGCCGCCGTCGCCCTTGCAGCAGAACAGGTCGGCGGGGCTCAGCGTTGCCTCGACATGGCGGTCGACTACGCGAAGACCCGGATCCAGTTCGGCAGGCCGATCGGCTCGTTCCAGGCCATCAAGCACAAGTGCGCTGACATGCTTCTCGAGGTGGAGTCTGCTAAATCTGCGGCCTACTACGCGGGCTGGGCTGCTGCCGAGGATTCAGACGAACTGCCGGTCGTGGCGAGCCTCGCCAAGTCGTACTGCTCCGAGGCTTACTTCCACGCAGCATCGGAGAACATCCAGATCCACGGAGGGATCGGCTTCACCTGGGAGCACGACGCACACCTTTACTTCAAGCGGGCCAAGTCGTCCGAACTGCTCCTGGGGGACCCGAGCTATCACCGCGAGCTGCTGGCACAACGCATCGGGATCTGAGCCTGCCACGAGGCCGGACCTGCGGGGACCTGAACCGGCGCACAGTTGAACACGCCGACCCGTGTGGGAGCGTTGGCCGGGGCCTGCTGGTGGCCTCGCCGTGCATGAGCCGAGCACGGCCCGACCGCAGGGCTCCAGCGGAGCTGTTCTCGTGCTGTCGCACGACTTTCCAGCCGAGAAAGGCCCGCCTGACCTCATACCCGCGGGCCTTGTCGCCCTCTCCGACCGGCTCGCTTCCGGATCAGGTTGGCGGGTGGTGGCGTGTTGCCTGAGAGGTGTCGGGGAATCCGAAGGGGACTTCTCGCTCGGGGGATGGCTCGAAGATCTCGAGGCCTTCGTCAAGACGGCCTCCACTTCGTCGGCGGACGGCGGCGTCTGGATGGTGGGCGCCGGCATGAGTGGAGCCCTCGCGATATCTCTCGCCGCCAGGGACAACAAGGTGAGAGGAGTCGCCTGCCTTGCGGCGCCTGCCACGTTTTCCGACTTGGCACGAGATCCCGCTGTGTTCGCCCGCGCGCACGCGAGGTCGGCGTGATCTCCACAGAAGGAGAGCCGTCCGACCTCGCGCGCTGGACCGGAGCACTCACGGGATTGCAACCTGCGGTGGACGCGAGTCGCCTGAGCGGCCGGCCGGTTCTGTTGCTGCACGGCACCGACGACGACATCGTGCCCGTCGAAGACGCGCGGGCCATCGCTCAAGCAGTCGGGAGCTCGGCGGAGCTACGGATACTTGCGGGAGCAGGTCACCGGCTCAATTCGGACCCTCGGGCGATAGCCCTTCTCCTTGGCTGGCTCGAGCGCCAGAGGACCTGACCGGTCCTGTCTGAGCAGTCTCGTCTGAGCGCTCTGGTTTGATGGGTCTCGTCAAGCCTCTTCGAGTGCGCGGTCGATCGCTTCGCGAAGGTGCTTCGCGGCACCCTTCGGGTCGTCCGACTCTGTGAGGTAACGGACGACGACGAAGTGCCGCGCTCCGGCAGCAGCGAGCGCCGGCACCGTCTCGGGGCTGACACCCCCGGTCACGAACACGGGTCTCCCGGCCTGTTCGACCGCCAGGGAGATGTAGTCGGCGCCAGTGCCGGGCCGGCCCGGTTTGGTGGGCGTAGCCACGACCGGGCCGGCAGAGATGTAGTCGACGGGCTCCAGCGTGCTGGCCGCCACCTCGTCAGGAGCATGCGTCGACAAGCCGACAATGGCTTCGTCCCCGAGAAGGCGGCGTGCGAGCTCGGCCGGGACGTCGTCCTGGCCCACATGCACTCCCGCTGCGCCCGATTCGATCGCCAGATCGGGACGGTCGTTGATCAAGAACGGCACGTCGAGGCCGGCGCACATCTCGGCCAACAGTCGGCCGCGCTCGATGATGCGCTTTGCGCTCGCATCTTTCTCGCGCAGCTGCACCACGTCGACGCCGCCGGCGATGCAGGCTTCCACGAACTCCAACAGATCGTCGCGGTCGGGAGTGCAAAGGTAGAGATGGCGCTTGGCCATCTCGCTTCTTCGTGTCACCAAGTCGTTCTCAAGAAGCTAAATCGTTCTCACGAAGCGGACTTGCGAGACGGACTCTTTCGCCGACTCACTCGCTCAGCGCCCTTCTTGGCCGGTGCGCGGGCAGCGGTCTTCTTCGCTGCACCGGCCTTCTTCGCTGCGCCGGCCTTCGCTGTGCCTGCCCTCTTCGCTGCGCCGGCCTTGGCACCGTCGGCCTTCGCAGCCAGCTTGGCGGCCTGCTTGGTCGCCCTCACCCTGTCGAGGCTTGCGGCGTCCACGATGTCTGCGACCGAGCGGAAGCTGCCCGGATCGCCGTACGGAGAAGACACGCTCTCCCAACCGTCTGGGCGCGTCCCCAGCTGCTTTCCCAACAGGGCGAGGAAGATCCGCGCCTTTTGGTCTCCGAAACCGGGGAGCTGCTTCAGCCGGCCAAGAAGCTCTTTCGCCTCGCCCGATCCCGACCAGACCTTCTGGGCCTTGCCTCCGTAGCTGTCCACGAGCAGTCGGCTCAACTCGTGGACTCGACGCGCCATCGAGCCTGGGTACCGGTGCAGCGCCGGACGTTCCGAGAAGATCGTGGCGAGATCCTCAGGGTCCATCGCCGCTATCGAGGCGGCATCGAGCCTGCCCCCGAGCCGGCGCTTCAGCTCGGCTGGCGCTGCGAAGGCCCACTCGAGCGGCACCTGCTGGTCGAGAACCATCCCCACCAGAAGCGCGAACGGGTCCTGGGACAGAAGAGCATCTGCTTGTTTGTCTCCCGACAGGTAGAGCGCCATGACCGAAACGCTAACTGGTTTGACCGTGGACGGCGCCGGACGCCCTGTAGCCTCGCCCGTTTGTCATGACGCGCGAACGGTCGAGGTCCGAGCGCCTCAGCGCTATCTGGGACCGCACGAGCGGCGTCGACCGCCGTCCGGTCTTCTTCCTGCTCGTCTTGCCTGTCGTGGTGTTCGTCCTACCGGCCCTGCTCGGGCACCCGGCAGTGACTGGCGACAACCAGATACAGAACTACCCGCTTCGCGTCCTGTCCGGACAGATGCTCCGGGACGGCCATCTGCCGCTTTGGGATCCGTGGATATGGTCCGGCACGCCCCTGCTCGGCGGGCTCAACGCCGGTGCGCTCTATCCGGGAATCTTGCTCTACACCGTGTTGCCCGGACTCGTCGCCTGGACGGCGAACCTCGTGGTCGTCTACTGGGTCGCGGCCATCGGTGCATATGTCCTCGCACGCTTGTACGGACTGCGCCCTCTCGCATGCGTGATCGCGGCTGCGAGTTTCGCTTTCGTGGGCTCGATGACCTCCCAAATGGTGCACCTCGGAGTGGTCCAGGGCGCCGCGTGGATGCCCTGGATCGTCGCGGGCGAGTTCCGGCTCGCGCAGATCTTTCTGCCGGGAGCCGCGACGGCAGCGCGCGAACCGCTGACGGCGTCGCCCTCGTTCCGCGCTTCGATGCTCGCTGCGATGCCGTGGGTGATCCTGACGGGAGGAGCGGGCGGTCTCGTGTTGCTGGCCGGTGAGCCTCGCTCGATGGCGGATGCCGCCTGGGTTGCTGCGCTCGCCGCAGTGTGGTGGGTCACGCGACGAAAACGACCGGACAGCTCGCGATTGCGAAGAGCTCCATTCCTGCTCGCCATCGGATGCGCGGCGGTCATCGCCCTCGCGCTCGGCGGTGCGCAGCTGCTTCCGGGGCTCCGATATCTTCAGACGACTCAGCGATCGACCGCGAACCTGTGGTATTTCGGTTCGGGTTCGCTCCAGCCGCGATGGTCGGTCCTGCTGATCGTGCCCGACGTTTTCGGCGGCGACGGGGTCCTGCACCAGCCCCGGTTCTTCGCTAGTTACAACCTTCCCGAGGTAACCGGGTACGTCGGACTTCTAGCGTGTGTCGCCGCATGCACTCTTCTGGCGCGATCGTTCGGGCGCAACCGAAGCCCGTCGGCGCGTGCCTGGAGCATATGGATCGTCGTCGTGGCGGTGGGGCTGCTGCTCAGCTTCGGGACCTTCACACCTTTGGGTGGTCCTCTTTCCCACATCCCCTTTTACGGGGGTATGAGGCTCCAGAGCAGGAATCTCACGATCGTCGACTTCGGGCTGGCGATGCTGCTTGGGTTCTGGGTGGACACCCGTCTGCGCGAGAAGACCGGCGACGGGGAAGAATCCTCGACGGAGCGCCGGGCCGAGCGCCGGACTCACTGGTACGACGTGGTCGGCCTTGTGCCGGCGTTCTGTTCGGCTGCTCTCTGCGTCGCTCTTCTCGTCGCGCCTTCGCGGATCGAGACGGCATTCGGATTGACGGGCTCTCAGGCCTCATCGGGGCGCGGGCTGTGGCCCTGGATGCTGCTGCAGCTCGCCGTCACGCTAGGGGTGATCGTCGTCGTGCTCCGCTGGCCGCTCATGCGCCCGAAGAGCGCCCCCAGGTGGCTGATCGCGGTCGTCGGTTCCGACCTTCTCCTCTTTTCTGTCGCCTGCTCGACTGGATTCGTGACGGGAGGTGGTGTGCCTCTGTTCCCTGTGGCCGCGGATGCCGCTTTCCCCGGCACGGGCCGTTTCGCGATCTACGACCCGCTGGTCGAAAACCTGCCCGGCCTCATAAAGGTCGGTGAGTCAGACCTGAACGCTCTCACCCGTCATGCGAGCGTGCAGGGATACGGGTCCGCGGTGGATGAGGTCTACGACGGAGCGACGGCCACCCACCTCGACGCCACACTTTCTCCTTGCGCGCTCGAATCGGGGACGTTCGCTCCCCTCGGATTGCGCACATTGCTTGCCATCTCCGGATCGGTCGCGCCGCAGACGACAGCCGGGCCCTCTCCTGCCCCGGAATCGGCTGGTTGCGGGATCGACTGGCCCGCTCGGGACGCGACGAGCCGGACCTGGCAGTTCGAGTCGACAGAATTGATCGACCGCGTGGATCTTTCGGCCCCGTCGGGCGTGGCTACCGAGTCGTCGGGGCCCGGAGCGTTGCGGATCGGGGTCCTAGACGAGTCAGGTGCAGTCGTCTGGCCCGTCATCTCGGCAAGTTCTCATGATCCAACAGGACTGAGCGTGCAATTCGCACAGAGCGTGGAGGCGACGGGCCTCGTCGTGTCGGGCAAAGGCGCGGGCGAGGTCGAGGACACCTCGATCGTCAGTGGTCCGCAGACCAGCATCGCCTTGGACGGTCCGCTGCAGGATGCTCTGGACAGGGGAGGGTGGCGCTATGCAGGAAGGGTCGCGGGCTTCGCCCGCTATACCCTCGATGTCACCGCGCCCACCGTCTGGATACAAGGCGGCCGTGCCGGTGCCTCCGTGTCGCGGTTGTCGACTACCGCTGAGGGTGGAGAGACCGACTACGTGGTCGCAGACCGGCCGGTCGTCGTCGCCAGGAGTGAGGCTTTCGGGCCCGGTTGGAAGGTCGAGGTCCTCAACACGCCTAACGGCTCCATGAGGACCGTTCCGGTACAGCGAGTGGGGATCGTGCAGGCGGTCAAGCTACCGGCCGGCAGATTCCGCATCGTCTGGTCCTATTGGCCGCCGGGCCTCAGTTCCGGCCTGGCTGCAAGCGCCGGCGGATTTCTGGTCATATCAGCCGGCGCCCTGTACCTGATCGCATGCCGTCGACGCGAAGTTCGAAGAGGAGCTCAGAGCCTCCAGGGATCGGGGCGCTCGGTCTCGAGCCCGTAGCGCAGGATCGCTCCCGCGACGTCGTCCGGCTTGCCGTCACCTGACTCGGCGAGGGCGGCGAGCACCGCGAGCACGATGTGGGCGGCGTCGACCTCGAAGTAGCTGCGAAGCGCCTCACGAGTGTCGGAGCGACCGAACCCGTCGGTGCCGAGCGACACGAACCTGCGCTCGACGAAGCGCGAGATCTGGTCAGGCACCGCGCGCATGTAGTCGGTCACGGCGACGACCGGGCCGCCCGTGTCGCCGAGCGCACGCGTGATGTACGCCGAGCGTGGTTGCTCTGAAGGATGCAACCGGTTCCAACGCTCCACTGACATCGCCTCGCGTCTCAGCTCCGTGTAAGAGGTGACCGACCACGAGTCCGTGTCCACGCCCCAATCGGCGCCGAGCAGTTCGCGGGCGTCTGCCACCGCGCGCCACGAGCTGCCTGAGAACAGCAGCGTCGCCTTGGGCTCTTTGCTGTCGATGCCGTTTGTCTTCTGTCCCCGTCGCCGTCCGCCAGATTCGGGCAGCGTCGTAGCTGCATGGGTCGCGTAGCGGTATGCGCCGGCGAGGATGCCACTTCGCACCTCGTCCTGTCGCTTGGCATCTTCTTGACCGGCACCGGCTTGCGCTGCTCGTGCCTTTCCGGCTTCGTCCTCTGCGATGCCCGGCAGTGGAGGCATCGGGTAATTCTCGTTGTAGAGCGTGATGTACCAGAAGAGATCTTCGGGATTCGGGCCGAGAATCCGCCTCACGGCGTCCTCGAGGACGATTGCGAGCTCGTAGGCGAACGCGGGGTCGTAGACGACGCATGCGGGATTGGTCGATGCGAGAAGCGGCGAGTGGCCGTCGGCGTGCTGCAGACCCTCGCCCAGCAAGGTCGTGCGACCGGCAGTGCAACCCGCGAGGATCCCGCGACCGCGAGCGTCGCCGAGTGACCAGATGAGGTCCCCGACCCTCTGGAAGCCGAACATCGAATAGAACAGGTAGACGGGCAGCATCGGCCTCGCCCAGGTGGCGTAGGACGTGGCGAGAGCGGTGAACGCCGCCATCGCACCTGCCTCGGTGATCCCCTCTTCTAGCAGCTGGCCCGACCGGCTCTCTGCGTAGGACAGCGGCAAACCTGCGTCGACAGGGGTGTATCGCTGCCCTTCGGGCGCGTAGATCTTCGACTCGGCGATGATGGGCTCGAGACCGAACGTGCGCGCCTCGTCGGCCACTATCGGGACCACGAGCGGTCCGACGTCGGGGTCCCTCACGAGGTTCCGGAGCATCCTGGCGAACGCCATAGTGGTGGAGACCGCCTGGCCTCTCGAACCGGCGAGGAAGTCCGCAAATGTCTTCGGGTCGGGCGTGATCGGCCGTGCCGGGATGACCACTCGCGTCGGGACCGGTCCTGCGAGGACTTTGCGTCTTGCGACGAGGTACTCGTGCGACGCGGACCCTTCCGCGGGCCGATAGTACGGCGGCTCGTCAGCGTCGAGTGCCTCGTCGGGGATCTCCTCGTTCAGGTAGAGGCGGTCACGAAGTGTGAGCAACTGCGCCTTGTTCATCTTCTTGATCTGGTGCGTGGCGTTCCTCGCCTCGATCTCGGGACCGAGCGTCCATCCCTTGATGGTCTTGGCGAGGATCGCGGTGGGAGCCCCGGTGTGCTCGGTGGCCGACTTGTAGGCGGCAAACAGCTTGCGGTAGTCATGGCCCCCGCGGGGGAGTGCCTGCAGCTCCTCGTCCGAAAGGTCCTCGACGAGCTTGCGCAGCCTCGGGTCGGGCCCGAAGAAGTGCTCACGAATGTACGCTCCGGATTCGACCGCGTACTTCTGGAACTCCCCGTCGACGGTGGTGTTCATCTTGTCGAGCAGGACCCCGTCGACATCGCGTGCAAGAAGGTCGTCCCAGCGCGATCCCCAGATGACCTTTACGACGTTCCAGCCGGCGCCGCGGAACGTCGCTTCGAATTCCTGAATGATCTTGCCGTTCCCTCTCACGGGGCCGTCGAGGCGCTGCAGGTTGCAATTGACAACGAAGATCAGGTTGTCCAGGTGCTCACGACCTGCGACGGCCAGGGCTCCGACGGCCTCGGGCTCGTCCAGCTCGCCGTCACCGACGAAGCACCAGACCCGGCTCGCACTCGTGTCGACAAGCTCGCGGTGCATCAGATAGCGGTTGATGTGCGCCTGGTAGATGGCGTTCAGTGGCCCGAGGCCCATCGAGACCGTCGGATATTCCCAGAAGTCGGGCATGCACCTCGGGTGCGGGTAACTGGGCGGGCCGCCTGCCGACACCTCCTGGCGGAATCCGTCGAGTTGGTCTTCTGTGAGACGGCCCTCGACGAACGCCCTCGCATAGATCCCTGGCGACGCGTGGCCTTGGAAGTAGACCTGATCGCCTGGCCCTCCGTCCGATTTGCCTCTGAAGAAATGGTTGAACCCGACCTCGTATAACGACGCTGAGCTCGCGTAGGTGGAAAGGTGCCCGCCGATCCCCTCGCTGCGATGGTTCGCGCGCGTCACCATGACGGCGGCGTTCCACCTGATCACCGCGCGTATCCGACGCTCGACGTACTCGTCGCCCGGGAACCACGGCTCTTGATCGCGCGGGATGGTGTTGACGTAGGGCGTCGACACGGTGGCGGGGAAACCCACCTGCTGGGCGCGGGCGCGCTCGATGAGCTTCATGAGCAGGAACCGGGCCCTGGGTCGACCATGCGAAGAGATGACCGTGTCGAACGAGTCGAGCCACTCGGCAGTTTCGGCTGGATCGATGTCTGGCAGCTGGTGGGAAACTCCGTCGAACAGCACGACATCCATGCTCCCACCGTCTAAAGGGATGGTGGTACCACTGTCGTACCGGGGCCGTCTCCGACATGACGTCGCTTCGAGGACGACCTCGGGGTAGGCACGTCGCATGACTTTTCTCACGGCATGCTGTAGGCGTGCAGGAACCGAGCAGGCCCAAGTCGGTCAGGAGCGCCACGACGGGCGACCTGAAGGAGGACCCGGGGCGGGTCACCGTCTTCACCGACGGGTCATGCCTGGGCAATCCCGGGCGCGGGGGTTGGGCGTGGGCCGTGCCCGGTGGTCCGTTTGCGAGCGGTGCGGACCTCGAGACCACCAACCAGCGCATGGAGATGACGGCGGTACTCGAGGCACTCCGCTCTCTTGACGGTCCGTTGTTGGTCGCAAGCGATTCGGCTTACGTGGTCAATTGCTTCGAGCAACGATGGTGGGTGGGGTGGCAACGGCGCCGCTGGCGCAACAGCCACGGAGCCCCCGTGGCCAACCAGGACCTGTGGGAGCCCCTTCTTGCCCTCGCTCTCGACCCGTCCAGGTCCGTGAAGTTCCGAAAGGTCCAAGGTCACTCGGGCGATCCCATGAACGACCTGGTCGATCAGCTCGCGGTCGAGGCCGCGACGAGCGGGCGCGGAAGATCGGGGCACGGACCCGCAAGCTGACGTTGCCGTAGCATGCGCGCCATGCATCTGAACGGAACGTCAGCCATCGTCACGGGCGGGGCATCGGGTCTGGGCGCAGGGACGGTTCGCGCGCTTTCTGCTCTCGGTGTGCGCTGCTTCGTGTTCGACAGGAACGAGGCAGGAGCCAAAGAGGTCGCAGCACAGGTCGGCGGAGTCGGGATCGGCGGCGACGTGACCGATCCAGGCGACTGCCAACGGGCAGTCGACGAAGCTGCCGCTGCCGGCAACCTCCGCGTGACCGTCAACTGTGCGGGAACGGGATGGGTCGGGCGAGTGGTCAACAGAGACGGGACTCCCCACGACCTGAACGCGTTCCAGACGATCCTTCAGATCAACACCATCGGCACCTTCAACGTCATGACGAGGGCCGCCGCAGCGATGGCAACCACCGAGCCGCTCGAAGACGGCGAGCGCGGCGTGATCGTCAACACGGCTTCAGTGGCTGCGTTCGACGGGCAGATCGGCCAGCTCGCCTATTCCGCGTCGAAAGGGGCGGTAGTCGGGATGACGCTTCCGGCGGCACGCGACCTGTCGGTGGTCGGCATCCGTGTAGTCACGATCGCACCGGGCCTCTTCGACACACCGCTCTTGGGCATGCTTCCCGAGGAGCAGCGCGAGCAGCTCGGTCAGTCCGTGCTGTTCCCGAAGCGGCTCGGCCACCCCGACCAGTACGGTCAGCTCGTGGTCCAGATCGCCGAGAATTCCTACCTGAACGGCGAGGTGATACGCCTCGACGGCGGGATCCGGATGCCACCGAAGTAAGGCCTGAACGCGTCCGCGGGCGCAAGGAGGTTCGTATCTGTGCGTCACATCGAAGTCGGCGGCGCGAAAGTTTCCGTGGTGGGCCTCGGCACGTGGCAATTCGGCTCGCCCGAGTGGGGTTACGGTGCCACTTACGATTCGCACGAGGCCGGTCTGATCCTCAGGCGCGCGCTCGATCTCGGAGTGAACCTGATCGATACAGCCGAGATCTACGGGTTCGGGAAGTCAGAAAGGATCGTGGGCAAGGCGCTAGGCGACCGGCGCGACGAGGCGTTCCTTGCGAGCAAGATCCTGCCCGTGCTTCCGATCGGTCTTGTGGTCGAACGCCGCGCCGCGGGCAGCCTCCGTCGTCTCTGCACCGACAGGCTCGACCTGTACCAGCTTCATCAACCGAACCCCGTCGTCCCACTCACACAGACCATGCCCGCATTCGCCAAGCTGGCCGACGAGGGGAAGATCCTTCACGCTGGCGTGTCGAACTACTCGCTCGCGCGCTGGCAGGCGGCAGAGGAGGCGTACCGGCGGCCCGTCCTGTCGAATCAGGTGAGGTACAACCTGCTCGACCGGCGCCCTGAGCACGATCTGCTCGGTTGGGCCCAAGAGCGCGGCAGGATCGTCATCGCTTACAGCCCCATCGCCCAGGGTCTCCTCTCGGGTCGCTACGACACGGTCAACCGCCCGAAAGGGACTATGAGGTCCGGCTCCGCCGCGTTCTCCGAGGAGCACATGCAACGCGTGGCGCCGGTACTGGAAATACTTCGCCAGGTGGCCGACGCGCATTCGGTCAAGCCAGCGCAGATCGCACTGGCATGGTTGATCAGAAGACCCAACGTCGTCGTTATTCCAGGTGCCAGCTCGGTCGCGCAGGTCGAGTCCAACGCGGCCGCCGCGGAGATCGATCTCACAGACGAGGAGGACGCCGCTCTCGACGCGGGCGTCGGACACCTACAGGCCACTCGAGAGGTCGAAGGCCATGTCGATCGCCCTTTCTTCGAGGATGCACACGCTGGCGTCGCGCGTAAAGGCGCGCACATCGGTCGGCGCCGGGCACGGGGGCCCGGCCGGGTCCAGCACCAGAGGGTGAGCGAACCGCGGTATTGGACGGTCGACGAGGCCCGTGCGGCCATCCCTGAGGTGCGCGAGCTGCTCCAGGGGCTCAGGCACGCGGCGAATCTCGCGTCAAAGGTGCGCTCCAACGGGCACGCGAAGCTCGGCCGAGCCGAGGAGCAGGACGGCGGCGATCCCGCGTCAGGTGACATCCAACCGGTGCTCGACGAGCTCGAACGCAGAGGCATTATCCTGCGCGACCCCGCTCGCGGGCTCGTGGACTTCCCGGCCATGCACCTTGGACGCGTGGTCCACCTGTGCTGGCAGCTCGGCGAGGACGATCTCGGTTGGTGGCATTCTCCCGACGCCGGCTTCGCCGGCCGCCACCCGCTCCCGCTGCCCGAGGAGTGGTGACCGTTAGGCTGGCAACATGACCTCAGGTCCGGAATCCGCCCAGATTGGCGCCCCGACGCCACAATCTGGCGGGAAGTCGATGTTCGACGTCGTGGTGATCGGCGGGGGCCCCGGTGGATACGCGACGGCCCTATACGGTGCGGCGGCCGGGCTCTCTGTCGCCGTGGTCGAGCGCGACAAGGTCGGGGGCACATGTCTGCACCGCGGATGCATTCCCGCGAAGGAGTTCCTCGAGACCGCCGCCGTGCACCGGGCAGTGTCAGGCGCAGCCGAGTACGGCGTGGAGGCGGGCGAACCAAAGGTCGACTTCGCAGTCAGCCAGCGTCGCAAGCAGCAGGTCGTGGATCAGCTCTTCAAGGGTCTGGCGGGGCTGATGAAGGGAAGAGGGATCACCACTTTCTCGGGGACCGGGACTCTGGGGCCCGATAGGCGCGTCAAGGTGTCAGGAGACGATGGGGTGATCGAGATCTCGGGGACGCACGTGGTGCTCGCCTCCGGGTCGGTGCCCCGGACGATCCCTGGGTTCGATGTCGATGGGGAACTGGTGCACACCTCCGACGAGGTCCTCAGCCTCGAACGGCTCCCGGCGTCGGTCGCGGTCATCGGAGGCGGGGCCATAGGGTGCGAGTTCGCCTCGATGTTCGCGGACCTCGGCGCCAAGGTGACGATTCTCGAGGCATTGCCGAACCTCCTACCGGGCTGCGACGAGGATGTCGTGAAGCAGCTGTCGCGCGCGTTCAACAAGCGAGGTATAGCGGTCCATACCGGCGTCCAGGTGAAGGGCCATACTCCGCGAGGGGCAGGTACGACCGTGAGCTACGGAGACGACCAGTCGCTCGACGTGGAGATGGTCGTCGTCTCTGTCGGGCGACGTCCGTACTCAGAGGACCTTCTCGAGCCGGGCACGGGTGTGGTGATCGACGACCGGGGCTTCGTGTTGGTAGACGAGTTCCAACGCACGGGTGAGCCGCGTGTGTGGGCGGTGGGCGATGTGGTGAACAGCCCTCAGCTCGCCCACGTGGGATTCGCCGAAGGGATAGTCGCGGTGAAGAGCATGCTCTCCGAGCCCGTCGTCCCGGTCGATTACACGCGAGTTCCGTGGTGCATCTACTGCCATCCCGAAGTGGCGTTCGCCGGTATGTCGGAAGCGGCGGCGCGCGAGCGTGGTTACGACGTAGTGGTCAAGAAGGATCCGTTCGGCGGCAACAGCAGGGCCAGGATCCTCGGCGACACCGAGGGTCTCGTGAAGATCATCGCCGAGCGAGGTCCCGACGGGAGAGCGGGCCGGATACTCGGAGTCCACATGGTCGGCCCGTGGGTCACCGAGCAGCTCGGTCAGGGATACCTGGCCGTCAACTGGGAGGCCACCGTCGACGAGGTGGCCCAGTTCCTGCAACCGCACCCGACCCTGTCAGAAGGGTTCGGGGAGACCGCCCTCGCCCTAACCGGAAGGGGATTGCACGTTGGCTGACGTGATCATGCCGCAGCTCGGAGAGACCGTTACCGAGGGGACGATCACGCGCTGGCTCAAGCAGGTGGGCGAGCCCGTAGCGCGCGACGAACCCCTGTTCGAGGTCTCGACCGACAAGGTCGATTCCGAGGTCCCCTCGCCCGCCGGTGGTGTCGTGTCTGAGATCCGCGTTCCCGAAGGAGAGACCGTGGACGTCGGCACCGTTCTGGCCGTCGTGTCTGACGGTGCTGGGGCAACCGGCTCTGACGGTGCTGCGGCAACCGGCTCTGACGGTGCTGCGGCAACCGGCTCGGGCAGTGCCGTTGCTACCGGTGGGCCTGTACCGTCGACTGCGCCACCGGCACAGCCTGAGACCCCCGTCCAGGAGTCGGCGCCTGCGGAGCCCGCCCCTTCGGCGGCCGCCCTGCCGGTTGAGGCGGCGCCACCCGCCTCGGCCCCCCCAGCTCCGCAGGGACCGCCGCCAACCGCCCGACCTGCTCAGGCCCCGCCGCCATCTGCACCCGTCCCGCAGGCACCCGCGCCTGTCGCGGCACAAGCTTCCGTTCCCGAGCAAGCGTCGGTTCCCTCAGGAAACGGTTGGGACCGGGTCCTTTCCCCAGTGGTCCGCCGCCTGATCAACGAGCACCAGATGGACCCTGGCACCTTGGCCGGGAGCGGGCCGGGCGGTCGCATCACCCGCGCAGACGTTCTGAATGTCATAGACGCGCAGGCGAGTGCGCCGTCTCCGACCGCGGCGCAGGCACCCCAGGTCGTAGCCGGCAGGGCGGTCGCGCCCGTCCCGACGCCGCCTGTCAGCCGAGCCCTCGCCGGTACCGACGAGGTGATCCCGTTCACCAACATCAGACGGCGCACAGCGGAGCACATGGTGAGGTCGAAGGCGACGTCACCGCACACGCTCGTCGTGCTCGAGGCTGACTACGAGAACGTGGAGCGCACGAGGCGCTCCGAGGGAAACACATTCAAAACAGAAGAAGGCTTCTCGCTCACCTACCTGCCGTTCGTCGCTCGAGCGACAGTCGAAGCTCTGCACGAGTGGCCAAACCTCAACTCATCAGTAGGTGACGACTCTCTGATCGTCCACCACTCGATCAACCTCGGAATTGCCGTCGATCTCGACCATCAGGGTCTGATAGTGCCTGTCGTGCACGGAGCCGAAGAGCTCACGCTCAGGGGGATGGCGCGACGCATCCGCGACATCTCGACTCGGGCCCGCTCCAAGCAGCTGAACATGGACGACATAAGCGGAGGCACGTTCTCTCTCACGAACGCCGGGCCCTTCGGCACGTTCCTCACCGCCCCGATAATCAACCAGCCACAGGTCGCGATCCTGTCGACCGACGGCGTGAAGCGCCGGCCTGTGGTCGTAAATCAGCAAGACGGCACTGAGGCCATCGCGATCCATTCGATCGGACTGCTCTGCCTTTCGTGGGACCACCGCGCCGTCGACGGTGCGTATGCGGCGGCGTTCCTCGCTCGGATAGTGGACATTCTCGGTACCCGAGACTGGTCCGCCGAGCTGTAGCCGACCGTGCTGCACGTCAGGTGGCTGGGCCAGGTCCCTTTCGACGAAGCACACGTCCTACAGCGGACCTTACGCGATCAAACCGCTGATGACTACCTGCTCATGCTCGAGCACCCGCACGTGGTGACCCTCGGTCTGCGCGGGGACATGGCGAACGTGCTCGCCGGGCCCGCCGAGCTCGAAGGGCTCGGTGCCGACGTCGTGAGGACAGACAGAGGTGGCGACGTCACTTACCACGGGCCGGGACAGCTCGTCGCCTATCCATTGCTCACAGTCGAGATGCGAAGCCGTGCGATCCCGTGCTTCGTGCATCAGGTTGAGCAGGTGGTCATCGACGCGCTGGGGGACCTCGGGCTGGACCGCAATCGGCTCGGACGTCTTGACGCATTTCCGGGGGTGTGGGTCGACCCCGACGGTCCGTCGCCGCGCAAGATCTGCGCGATCGGAATCAGGGTAACCAGGGGACGCTCGATGCACGGGCTCGCGCTGAACGTGAATCCCGATATGGAGTGGTTCTCGCGCATAGTCCCCTGCGGCATCTCAGACATGGGGGTGACCTCGCTCACCGCGGAAGGGGTGGAGCGCACCATGAGCGAGGTCGTTGATGCCGTCGCCAGTCGCGCCGTGTCGGCGTGGTCGCCCGAAGGCGGCTTCGAGCGGCAGGACACCGCCGGACTGCAGCCGCGGGTTCTGACCGAGCCCGTTGGTCCTAGGACTCCGGGGTCTGCGGCGCGGATCCGGTTGCGCCAGGCCGGGGTGGATCCCGATGCTGGGGTGGCGATGCGGGAGCGCAAGCCCACCTGGGCCCGCGCCCCGGTCGTCTTGGGCCGGGGGTACCGAAGTCTCGGGCGCACGATGCGGGATCTCGATCTTGTGACGGTCTGCGAAGAAGCGGGATGCCCGAACATCTACGAGTGCTGGTCCGAGGGGACCGCTACCTTCATGATCAACGGGGATCGATGCACACGCGCCTGCGGGTTCTGCCTGGTCGACACCAGTCGGCCGTTGCCAGTCGATCCAGGCGAGCCATCGCGTGTGGCGAAAGCGGTGTCGAGGATGGGGCTTGCCCATGCGGTGGTGACTGCCGTGGCCCGAGATGATGTTCGAGATGGTGGGGCCGGAGCGTTCGCTGCCACGGTCCGGGCGATAAGAGAACGTTGCCCGGGCACCTCCGTCGAGCTACTCATCCCCGACTGCAAGGGCGACGCCGACTCCCTCGAGGTGATATTCGCGTCGCGCCCCGAGGTTCTCAACCACAACCTCGAGACGGTCGCGCGTCTGCAGCGCGCGGTCAGACCGTCCGCTGGTTACGCACGGAGCCTTGCGGTTCTCGCCCGCGCCCATAGAGCAGGCCTCGTCACCAAGTCGGGCATGATCCTCGGAATGGGAGAAGAGTTCGAAGAAGTGCGGGGCGCGCTGATGGACCTGAAGTCTGTTGGCGTGAAGATCGTCACGCTAGGCCAGTACCTGCGCCCGAGCGCCAGCCACATCCCCGTTGCGCGCTGGTGGACACCCGATGAGTTCGACGAGATCGGCTCGTTCGCACGCAGCCTCGGATTCGACCATGTGGAGTCGTCGCCCCTCACGCGCTCGAGCTATCACGCGCGAAGTGCAATGGAGTCGGTCGGCGGTGAGACACCAGGCACGACCGGGAGCATTCGGGAGAGGGTGACTGCGTGACGGCTGAACTTTCTGTTGACGCGATCTCCGCGCGCAAGAAGCGCATGGCGGCCGTGCATTTGCGGATGTCCGAGCTCGGCGTGGACGCGCTCATCTTGTCGCACGGGGCAGACCTTCCCTGGCTGACCGGTTACGTCGCCATGCCGCTGGAGCGGCTCACCGCTCTCGTGCTCACTGCTTCGGGGAACGCCGTTCTTGTCGTTCCCGAGCTCGAAGCACCGCGGGTCCCGCATGGCCGCGACCTCTTCGAGCTGAGACCTTGGGGCGAGCTCGAAGATCCGATCGCGATTACGTGCCAAATCCTCGGGCGAGGCGAAAGGTTCCGCATCGGGATCTCCGACAGAGCCTGGGCCGGCAACCTTCTCGCATTCCAGGCGATCTTGGGTGACGCTTCGTGGCTCCCCGCGTCAGGTGTCACGTCGGACCTGCGCGCAGTGAAGGACGAGGGGGAGGTTGCCTGTCTACGTGCCGCGTCTGCCGCCGCAGACCAGGTGGCGATGAGCCTCCAGAGCGGCGATTTGCCTCTCAGGGGTCGCACCGAGGCGGAGGTTTCGGAGGACATCTCGGAACGTCTCGTGGCCGAAGGACATTCTCATGTCAACTTCGCAATAGTTGGAAGCGGTCCGAACGGTGCTAGCCCTCACCACGATGCCGGTAATCGCCGCATCGGCATCGGTGACGTCGTCGTCTGCGATTTCGGCGGGACGCTCGCCCTCGACGGCGACGTCGGCTACTGCTCGGACATAACGCGCACTGTCTGCATCGGGGATCCTGCGGACCATGAGGTGGTTCGCTGCTACGAGGTGCTCGAGCGCGCCCAACAAGCGGGCGTTGACGCCGCGGCCCCTGGTGTTAGCGCGGAATCGGTTGACCAAGCGGCGCGGCGTGTCATCGAGGATGCGGGCCTGGGTTCGTGGTTCATCCACCGCACAGGGCACGGGATCGGGATCGAGGAGCACGAAGACCCTTACATCGTGAACGGGAACGGCGTCATCCTCGAGCCCGGACACTGTTTCTCGGTCGAGCCCGGCATCTACATGCCGGGTCGCTTCGGGATGAGGCTCGAGGACATTGTCGTGGTCTCAGACTCGGGCTGTGAGCGGCTGAACAACGCAGATCACTCAATGGTCGCGGTCGATGTCTGACCGCGCAGCGTCGTCGGTTCAGCGGGCTTCACAAGACGACCGGGCTTCACAAGACGACCGGGCTTCACAAGACGACCGGGCTTCATCAGACGACCGGGTTTCATCAGAAGGCCGGCCCGTCGAGAGCGGTCCCATCCCGGTGCTCGATCAGATACGGACTTTCTGGGACGCGGACGCAGCCACCTACAACAATTCCAGGGGTCACAGCGCCCGGAGCCCAGCGGTGCTCGCAGCCTGGACTGCGACCCTGGCGCATCTACTTCCGCCGGCTCCGAGCAGGGTTCTCGACGCGGGAGCGGGCACAGGATTTCTGAGCCTGATCGCGGCGCGCCTCGGTCATGAGGTGACGGCCCTGGACCTCTCTACGAAGATGCTCGAAACCCTCGAGGCGACTGCCAGCAGCGAGGGTCTGAACATCGAGATCGTGGTCGCACCCGCCGACAAGCCGCCGGAGGGTTTCGACGCCGTGATGGAGAGACATCTGCTCTGGACGCTTCCCCATCCCGGCTCTGCCCTCGGTGCCTGGCGTCAGGCAGCACCGACAGGTCGCCTGGTGCTCGTGGAGAGCCTCTGGGGACGTGTCGATCCCTTCGAGAAGATGAGGTCCAGCGCCCGCCGAGGGATCCGGCAACTTCGCCGTGAGCCGCCCGACCATCACGGGAGTTATTCGGAATCGGTGCGTAGCGCGCTGCCGCTCTCCGGGGGTACCTCACCATCGCGTCTCGTGGAGATGGCGGCTGACCATGGCTGGCGACGGCCCCGCCTCGAACGGCTTCGCGACATCGAATGGGCGGAGCGCTGTGAGCTGCCGATACCCGAACGGATCGTCGGCGTTCCGCCTCGGTTCGCTGTGGTTGCAGACTGAGCTGCTTACGCGAGCGCCGTTTGCCAGGCAGGCCGGGAGAAAGTCAGGCGGGCCGGCGGTGGGTCCAGGCGTGACCGTCCCAATAGCGAAGCGATCCGGGAGAGCCTTCGGGGTCGTCGTACCAGCCTGCGATAGGAGATGAGCCACCATCGTGACTCTGGTCCGAGGCCGGTAAGAGCGACGGGGGCGGGTTGCTCGAGTCGGCTGCAGCACCCCCGCCGGGCTCTGCGGGACTCCAGTCGATCGTGCTGACGGGACGGGCATCTGTCAGAAGATCGCCTGAAGACGTTTCGGACGTCTCCTCGGCCGCGTGCGTAGCTCGCGTCTGCTCGAGGGAGGGGAAGAAGGGGTCAGGAACGTCCGGTAGTACGACCTCCGGACGGAACCGTGGATTGGAGGCGTCACGAGCGGGTCCCGTGGTCATCGGGTCGCAGGTCTGCTCCACTTGGTGGCTACGCAGGAGGTGGAAGCTCCGGGCGTAAGGGTCGGGAGCTGTGAAGCGGCCGGCGTGCGCAACACGCAGGCCCCGGCGCTTCGTGTGCTTGTTGAGCAACAGGAGCAGGACGATGAGCGCCACGACGGTCAGGCAGAACAGGGCCGTGAGTTCGGCACCGTCCACTCCGAGGTCGCGCTCGAGACGGTTCACCGCGTCGCTCACGGTCTGAGCCAACGCCACGACCACTGCAGGCGAGGAGGCACTGAAACTCACACGAACAGGCTACAACCGAATTTAATGACTCCAAACAATGGTTGTGATATCAAGTTTCTGGTTCGGCCACGTGGGCCGTCCAGCTCGAGCCGTCCCAGTATCGGATGCGGCGGTGATCGCTGTCGCTCGGGTCCTCGTACCATCCCGCGGCAGTGTCCTTGGGGCGGGCGTGGGCGAGCACGACGGCCGCACTCGGGTGCTTGGTCCGCGAGCTCTCCAACCTCTGAGACCTGCTCGTGCGGCCGCCCCTGGCAGCGACACCCACGAGGCTGTCGCTGTCGGGCCCCTGGCGCGAGGGCCGGGAGGGCACACGCACGCGGCGGCGTTCCGTGGTCCTGCGCCGGTCCGGATTCTGAACGTGCTGTCCTGTCGCAGCGCGGGGGATCCTGCGCGTGTCCCTGCGTTCTGCGGCGGGACGGGCTGTCGAGCTTTCCAAGGCGGGTGGCACGGGCGTGACGGTCTCGGGCGATGCCGTTGGGCCGATGGACGCGGTGTCTGCCGGAATGCTGCGCCGACGGCGCCACGTGACGAGCGCGAAGGCCGCGATCACGAGAGCCACCGCGCAGAGCAATATGACCCCGACGGTACGGGTCGTCGATCCCCCCCTCGTCGCTTTGACCTTGCCCGAGGCATTGGGGGAGTGCTTCGGAGTTCTCACCGACGCAGCAAGGTCCTGATACTGCTGTAGGGCGAGTGCCACCGCCGTTCCGTCTGCGATCTGGTGGGAGCCTGCTCCGACAGACGAGTCTGTATGGATCACGACCAGGTAATCGGCGTCCGAGAAGACGACGGCCTGAACCTGCTGTGCCGGAATGCTGTTGTTCCCCGAAGTGGTAGCTGGCTCGTTGATGGAAAACGCGCTTGCACCGGGAATGCTCGGCGGCTCGGTCCTTGTGCCGTTCGGTTGCCCCTTGGAAAGTGTGGCCACGAACGCCGCGGCGTTGGTGCTCGCCTCGGTGCTGTCGTGGAAGCGGATCGCGATCTCAACTACTCGGTCGGTGCCGACACTGTCCTGCCAGGTCTTGATCCAGCCCGCGAAGCCGGACTCGGCGGAATACTGGTCGAACAGCTGTTCCACCTGCGTGGGATCGTCCGAATAGCTGGCCATGGTCTGAGCCGTGAGCACGCCGTTCGTGGCACCGGGACCCACGAGAGAAAAGTCGACGAGGCCGGGCAGCGGGGTGGCAAGCATGACAGCGTCCAATGCGTTGTCTGCAGGCGTGGGAAGAGCGGGACTCGATACGGATCCGCTCGCTGCCCGCATCGCCGCGCCGGCGGGAGCCGGTGAGCACAACAGCAGGACTGCCGGCACCAACGCTGCCAGCACCGTGACCCGGCCCAGTAAGAGCAAGGCGCGTTGCCGGACCACCGGCTTCATTCGGTCAGAGAGTCGGCTCGACCGGCAGGTCGGCGAAGAGCTCGGGGAGGTCGCCACTTTCTGTCAGGTTGGGCACGGCATCGTACGGGGGACGGTCGATGTCTCCGAAAGGATCCGCCTCGCGCGTGACCCTGAAAGGACGGTGTGCTGCACAATCCTCGAAGTGAATCTGCCCCCGCCGACGGCGCAATCTCATCGCCACAGCGTGCAGGCTAGCCGAGCATGTGTTCGGTCCACCAGTGGCGGACGCCCAAAAAAGTCAGGCGACGAAATACTTCGCTTGAGGGTGATGGCAGATGAGGGCCAGCGTCGTCTGCTCTGGGTGCAGCTGGAATCCCTCGCTCACCTCCACGCCTATGCGTGTGGCTTCGAGCAGGTCCGCCACGGTCGCGTTGTCCTCCAAGCTCGGACATGCCGGATAACCGAAGGAATAACGGCCTCCGCGGTACTTCTGACGGAACAACCCCGTGAGGGTAGGGCCGTCCTCGTCGGCGAACCCCCACTCCTGGCGGATCCTCAGGTGCCAGTACTCCGCGAGGGCTTCCGCTAGCTCCACCCCGAGACCGTGGAGATGGAGGTACTCCGAATACCTGTCCTCCGCGAACAGGCGAGCGGTCTCGCGCGAGACCTCGGGCCCCATGGTGACCAGATGAAAAGCAACCCAGTCGGGCTCTCCCACGGGCCGGAAAAAGTCGGCGATGCAGAGCCACGGCTCTTTGCCCTGCCGTGGGAAGTGGAACCGGAGCCGTTCCTCCTTGCGTGAGGCATCTTTGTAGATGATGAGGTCGTCCCCCTCGGAGTTGGCGGGGAAGTAACCCCATACGACCTGCGGGATGAGCAGATCGCTCGCCTTCGCCTTGTCGAGCTCGGCCCGCAGCACGGCGCTCACGCGCTCTTTGAACGTGGCGTCGTCCTCACCTTGCTCTGGTCGGTAACCCCATTGATTCCTGAACAGCGCCGTCAGGTTGAGGAACGACGAGATGTCGTCGAGCGCGAGGCCCTTCGCGACCCGTGTACCCACGAAGGGAGGATCGAACACAGGGTTGTCAGTGACGACCTCAGGAGACCGAGCCGGACGTTGTGTAGGTCCCTCGAGAGCTTGTTGCTCGCTGCGGCGAAGAGCAGTCCGCTGAGGTCCGATCTCGCGCCCGAAAGTCGGGTCGTCCTCGCCAGTTCGCGACAGCTCCATCACTCGGTCGAGGGTCCGTAGCCCCTCGAAGGCGTCCTTTCCGTAGAACAGGCGGCCTTTGTAGACCTGACGCAGGTCGCGCTCCACGTACGAGCGCGTGAGGGCGGCGCCGCCGAGGAGCACCGGTATCTGGTGGAGACCTCGTTCGTTCAATTCGTCGAGGTTCTCGCGCATGATGAGCGTGGATTTGACGAGCAGCCCGCTCATGCCGATGGCGTCGGCTTTGTGCTCTGTGGCCGCGGCGACCATGTCTGCTACAGGAACCTTTATTCCGAGGTTCACGACGTTGTAGCCGTTGTTGGTCAGGATGATGTCAACGAGATTCTTCCCGATGTCGTGGACGTCACCCCTCACCGTTGCGAGCACGACGGTGCCCTTGCCCCCCTGATCCGATTTCTCCATGTGGGGCTCGAGGAACGCGACCGCTGCCTTCATCGTCTCGGCGGACTGCAGCACGAACGGCAACTGCATCTCGCCGGACGCGAACAGTTCCCCGACGGTCTTCATGCCGACCAACAAGACGTCGTTCACGATCTCGAGAGCGGCGAAGCCACCTCCGAGTGCCTCGGACAGGTCGTCCTCGAGCCCGTTTCGGTCCCCGTCGACGATGCGCAGCTCGAGTCGGCGCTCCACAGGCCAACCCGACCTGTCCTCGCGCTCGGCTGTCGACGCAGTGGCGCCCTCGAAGATCGCGAGCAGCTCGGAGAGGGGGTCGTAGTCGGGTGTGCGCCTGTCGTAGATCAGGTCCAGGCAGACCTCGCGCGCGTGCTCATCGATGCGCGAGAGGGGGATTATCCGCCCGGCATGAACGATCGCCGCGTCGAGTCCTGCAGCGACGCACTCATGGAGGAACATCGAGTTGAGGACGTGACGAGAGGCAGGGTTCAAGCCGAACGACACGTTCGACAGTCCGAGGATGGTCGAGACGCCGGGAAGCTCAGCCTTTATGCGCTTGATCCCCTCGATGGTCTCGATGCCGTCGCGCCTGCTCTCTTCCATGCCGGTCGAAAGTGGAAGAGCCAGGGGATCGAAGAGCAGGTCCTCGGGCTCGAGGCCGTAGCGGCCGACGGCAAGGTCGTGAATCGCGCGGGCGGCCCTGAGTTTCCATTCGGCTGTCCTCGCCTGACCCTCTGTGTCTATGCACGTGCACACGACAGCTGCACCGTGTTCCCGCGCGAGTGTCAAGAACGTGTCGAGCCGCGTGCCGGGCCCGTCTCCTTCTTCGAGGTTGACCGAGTTCATGATCGCTCGGCCTCCGAGCCATTCGAGGGCCGTCAGGACCACGGGACCTTCTGTCGAGTCCACCATGAGGGGAGTGGTCGCCAGGGTGGCGTACCGGCTCGCAACCTGCTCCATGTCGGCGACGCCGTCTGCACCCGTGTAATCGACGCACACGTCGATCACGTGAGCCCCTTCTTTCACCTGGTCGACGGCCATCGCGACGGTCGAGTCCCAGTCGCCCCCGAGCATCGCCTCGCGAAAGGCCTTCGACCCGTTGGCATTCGTCCGCTCGCCGACAACAAGGAAGGAGGTGTCCTGGTGGAAGTTCACCGATGTGTAGATCGACGACGCACCAGGTTCGTGCTCCGGCGCGCGCTGAGCCGGCACCAGATCCCTGCACCGCTCGACGACGGCAGACAAGTGCTTGGGTGTCGTCCCACAGCACCCGCCCACGACGCTCACGCCGTACTCGGTCACGAAGCGCTCGAGGTAGTCGGCAAGCTGTTCGGGAGTGAGGTCGTAGTGCATCGCGCCGTCAACGACCGAGGGGAGGCCCGCGTTGGGTTGGACCGCGACGGGTAGGCGGCTGTGATGGGTGAGGTGCCGGACGGCCTCTCCCATCTCGGCAGGCCCCGTGGCGCAGTTGAGACCGACCACGTCCGGGCGCATCGGGTCGAGAGCGCACAGAGCGGCGCCGATCTCGGTCCCGGGCAACATCCTCCCGGTCAACTCGATCGTCACCTGCACCTGCAGAGGTACGCGCCTGCCGGCCGCGACCATCGCTCGCTTGCAAGCGTTCAGTGCTGCCTTTGCCTGAAGCAGGTCGTAGACGGTCTCGACGACGAGAAGGTCCACTCCGCCTGCTAGCAGACCGGATGCCTGCTCTTCGTACGCGTCGCGCAGCGCTTCGTACCTGATCTGGCCGAGCGAGGGAAACTTGGTTCCCGGGCCGAGGTTGCCCGCAACGAAGCGGGGGTGACCCGGTTCGGAAAATGCGTCAGCGGCGCGTCTCGCGATGGTCGCGGCGGCGACGTTCAGCTCGTAGGAGCGTTCAGCGAGCCCGTACTCGGCGAGAACCACGCTGAACGCGCCGAACGCATCGGTCTCGATCACGTCGACGCCCACTTCGAGGAAGGAGCGGTGCACGCGTTCGACCACGTCTGGCCGTGTCACCGCCAGGACCTCGTTGCATCCTTCGAGGGCCCTGCCGCCGAAATCCTGGTCGGTCAGCCCGGCCATTTGCAGAGAAGTGCCCATCGCTCCGTCGAAGATGACGACCCGTTCGCGGACTGCCTGCAGGTACGCCCGGCCGCGCTCGTCGAGGGGCATCGAGCTCACGGCGATCGCGGCGCTTGCGGCACTCGCCGCGACGAGGCCTTCAGGCTTCTGCATGATCCGACCAGGCTAATGGCACCGGGAGCCGGGGCTGATTCCGGACCGTTACGATCGGCCGGGTGCCCCAGATCTACACGCGCACTGGCGACGACGGGACCACCGGGCTGCTCTACGGCAAGCGCGTCCCGAAGGACCATCCGACGATCGAGGCGAACGGTGCGGTTGACGAAGCCCAGGCGGCCATAGGCGTGGCCCGTGCAGAGACAGAGCGTGGTTCGGAGCTGGACCAGATGCTCGTCGGCCTCGAGCGCGACCTGTGGGTTCTCATGGCCGAGCTTGCGACGGCTTCAGAGGACCGTCCGAAGCTCGAGGCTAGAAAGACGCTTGTCACGAAGGACATGGTGAGCGCGCTCGAGGAGCGGATCGACGACCTCAAGGAACGCACCGACGTGCCGGCCGAATTCGTCGTTCCCGGTCAGGATCGTCTTTCCGCCCTTCTCGATCAAGCCCGGACCGTCGTACGTAGGGCAGAGCGCCTGGTGGTCACTGCTACACGGGACGAGGCGCCCGGGGCCGGAGGCGAACCCGGCTCGTACGTCGCGCAGTACCTAAACAGGCTTTCCGACCTCGTCTACACCGCGGCACGTTGGCAGGAGGGCGAGCACGAGCTCGCCCGCAAAAGGCCACGATCCGATCCCTGACCGACCCGCCTTCGGGATGGGGCGGCTGATGGTCGTCGGCCTTCTTCGGCTGTAATCGCCAGGGCTCCCTAGCCGGGATTGGCTATGGCCCTCAGCTGCTCAGCCAAGAGCGGCCTCGGCTGCTCAGCCGCGGGCGGCCTCCGCTGCTCAGCCGCGGGCGGTTTGGGCTCCGCGATTTCCGACCTCGAGCCACCGTGCATCGGCGAGCCTGCCTATGGTCACGAGTCTTTCCTCATCGTGGTCCGAAAACGCCCAGCCGGGACGTCCGACACCGAGCGCCGCGTCGAACCGGGCGAGGGTAGCCCACAGCGTCTCAGGGTCACGCTCTTCTGGGGACCTCATCGAGCGGCGGAACGCGTCGGCGAGCCAGTCCGTTCCGGGAGGTCGGCCGCCAGTCGCGAGAAGAAGCTCGGACTCGGTGTCGAGGATCGCCACCCAACCCGATTCCAGCTCGTCGGACACGCGTACCGCCAAGACGGCGAGCAGGTCCTCCGGAGAGCGGGCCTCGAGCAATGCGATTGCCGTCACATAGGCATCGAGCCGTCGGTCGCGAAGTCCGTTCGGGAGAGTCCTGACCTCCTCGACGGTGACTCCGTCCACCTCCTCTATCTCGGCGAGGAGCAGGGGCAACAGGTCGCGATCTACCTCCACGGCGATCTCGTCCATGGCACGCCCGTCAGCTCGGGTGAGGATCTCGATAGCGACGACGTCCGCACGGACCGCCCCGATGCGGCTGGCGACGGCTCCGAGCGCGCCGGGCCGGTCAGGCATGCCGACGCGCAGCACGCATGTGGCCACGGGGCCAGGCTACGACTACCAGGTGAACGGTGCGTTTCCGATGGGAGACGGCGAGGTTACGGACTTGGCGTTTCGGGCTCCCTGCGACCGGATTGATGCCAGGCCCAAGTGGCGGCATCCGATGCGAGCGCAGGGTGGAGATGCCATCCAACAAGCTCCAGTTCCACCGTTGCGTAATCGTCCCCGAGCGCAACCAGGCCCAGCGCGAGGCGTCTGGCGCGCCACCTGAGTCGCGTAACTGCAGGATCGGTGCGCGATTCGCCGAGGAGCCATTCACGGTGCTGCTCCTGAGTGCAGGGGTCCAGGCGGATCAGGTGGCGCCTGGCGAGAGGGGGTACGAATCGTCGCACCTCCAGCTCCCCGGAGTCGGTGAAGCGTGCGAGCTCGAATGTGACCAGCCGCCCGATCGCTCTCCGGAAGGGGCCGTGGCGTCCGCGGTGGCCGCCGAGGCCGATCTGGCGGGCGGTGCGTTCGAGGTCCAGATCCATCCCTTCCGGTCTGAGCTCGAGAGAACCGGCAACCTTGCGCAACAGCCAGAGCGACGTCGGTCCGAGCACCGGAAGCCAGAACCGCTCGGCGTATGTCGAGCGTGGATCGTGGCCGAGGTGGTCGATCAAGGGGTCGCGCCAGGCGATGACTTTCAGGCGGTCGACCGGTTCGTCCGCATGAGTCGTGCGGATGGCCTGCGCGAGGGGCGAGTGAGAAGGGTCGGGTGATGTCTGTAGGTCCATCCCCGAAGAGTGCCGATCGCCATGGCCGCAAACCTTGCTCGCAACGTCTCCCATGACTTCACTCTGGGTTGGACTTTGCGCGTTCGGCGAACGGACTCCTTGACTCCTATTCAGAATCCTTGCGGGACCAGGCGCCGTAGTGCACGAGACGAGATGTCGGTTGTCGCCCGAGGGACAACGAGGCCGACGGCGGATCCTCGCCTCCCGGCTCTCCGATCAGCACCGCGCCGCAAACGCGCCAGGCGCCTTCCACCCCCACTGCGTCGAGCAGTTCCGCCTCGCCTCGGAAGCTTCCCAAGAAGCACGCACCGAGACCGACGTCTGTCGCGCCGAGAAGCATTGCCATTACCGATGCACCAGCGTCGAAGTACCAGTACGGGACCGCCCACGCCGCCTCACCGGACTTGGCTCCGAGACCCGACTGCGCCTTGTCCGGTCTTGCGTACCGCTCCATGTAGGCGACGGGACTGACGAGGACGACTACGACCACCGGGGCTCTCGAAAGGCCCGGCCATCTGCGCGAAGTCTCCCGCCACCGCGGGGTGGTCGTTGCTTCCCAGTACCGCCAGGTCTCAGGACCCTCGAGGACGACGAATTCCCTGCCCGAGGTGTTGCCTGCTGACGGAGCGCGGATGGCGAGCCCGAGCAGGTCGTCCAGAACTTCACGCCCGACAGGGGTACCAGAGAAGCTCCGTACCATGCGCCGGCCGTCCATCGCTCGCCTGAGCTCCATCCGGGTGACCCTAAGGGTCCGGCGGGCACCGGACCAGGGGAGGCAGTGCAGGTCATGTCGCGCAGAGCCTGCCGTCGGGGGAATGTTGATGGCGCAGGTAGGGTTTCAGATAGCTGGAGACAAGAGGAGGATGGCAGATGGCAAGTCCGAGGGACCTGCTCGCCCAGGCAAAGGCGCAGATCAGAGAGGTGTCGCCCGAACAGGCGGAGAGCCTTCTCGGACAGGTCACGTTCCTCGATGTGCGCGAGCCAGACGAAAACGAGCAGGGCACCATCCCGGGCTCGATCCTCCTGCCGAGGGGCCAGCTCGAGTTCCAGGTGGAGGGCAAGCTGCCCGACAAGCAGGCTCCGGTCGTTGTCTACTGCGCAGGCGGAGTGCGTTCGGCTTTCGCGGCGCAGACGATGCAGGCGATCGGGTACGCGGACGTTACCTCCATGATCGGCGGCTTCAACCGCTGGAAGGACGAGGGTCGCAAGTGGGTGACCCCGCAGACCCTCACCCCCGACCAGCGCAACCGCTACCACCGACACCTACTCCTGCCCGAGGTCGGCGATACCGGTCAGCTGAAGCTCCTGGACTCCAAGGTCCTGCTGCTTGGTGCCGGAGGGCTTGGTTCGCCGGCCGCTCTCTATCTCGCCGCCGCGGGCGTCGGGACGATCGGGATCATCGACATGGATGTGGTCGACTCGTCCAACTTGCAGCGACAGATCCTCCACAACCTCGACCGCGTGGGCGACAGGAAGGTTGACTCGGCAAAGAAGACGCTGACCGCGATGAACCCCGACGTAAACGTGGTCACGTACGACGTGCGGCTCGGGGCCGACAACGTCCTCGACATCATCTCGGAGTACGACGTGATCGTGGACGGTACCGACAACTTCCCGACGCGCTATCTCGTGAACGACGCCTCCCTGATCGCGAGGGTGCCGGTGGTCCACGGCTCGATCTTCAGATTCGAAGGCCAAGTCACGGTGTTCGACCCCTACAACGGCCCCTGCTACCGGTGCTTGATCCCCGAACCGCCGCCCGCGGAGCTCGCGCCGTCCTGTGCCGAAGCCGGCGTCCTCGGCGTGCTGCCCGGGATCATCGGATCGATCCAGGCGCTCGAGGCGATCAAGATCCTCCTCGGTCTCGGCGACCCGCTCGTCGGGCGCCTGCTGTCCTTCGATGCGCTCGAAGAGTCGTTCAGGACGTTCAAAGTGCGCCGTGACCCCGCCTGCCCGGCCTGCGGTCCCGACGCCGGCGAGATCGTGATCGCCGAATACGACGAGCTGTGCATGCCGCATGCAGTGGCGGCTCCTGCCTCCTAACCACACCGATTCGGGCGCCATTGGACCACGCACCTAATCTTGGTGTGTGCCAGCACGAACAGACAGCGGTTCCCGAGGCGACGGCCCGGGCAAGAAGGACGTCCGCCTGACCGACTCAGGCATCGAGGTGCTCCCGGTATATCGGGCGGAAGACCTCGACGGTTGGGACCCCGGTACTCAGCTCGGTGAGCCCGGCTCGTTCCCTTACACACGCGGGATCCACCCCACGATGTACAGGGGCAGGCTCTGGACGATGCGCCAGTACGCCGGATTCGGCAGCGCCGAATCGACGAACGAGCGCTTCAAGTTCCTGCTCGGTGCCGGGCAGACAGGCCTTTCGTGCGCCTTCGACCTTCCCACCCAGATGGGTTACGACTCCGACCACCCGCGCGCGGACGGCGAGGTCGGAAGGGTGGGCGTGGCTATCGACTCTCTGGCCGACATGCGCCTTCTACTGAGCGACCTGCCGCTCGGCGAGGTCACGACGTCGATGACGATCAACGCCACGGCCGCCATCCTGTTGCTTCTTTACTCGCTTGTGGCCGAAGAGAACGGTGTCAGCCTTGATTCGATCGGTGGGACCATCCAGAACGACATATTGAAGGAATATGTCGCGCGGGGGACCTACATCTATCCGCCGAGGCAGTCGATGCGGATCGTCACCGACATCTTCTCTTGGTCCGCGAAGAACACGCCGCAGTGGAACACGATCTCGATCTCGGGATACCACATCCGCGAGGCGGGGTCGACCGCCGTCCAGGAAATAGCGTTCACCCTCGCGAACGGGATCGCCTATGTGGATTCAGCGGTCGCCGCAGGACTCGCGGTCGACGAGTTCGCACCTCGGCTCAGCTTCTTTTGGAACGCGCACAACAACCTGTTCGAGGAGGTCGCTAAATACCGTGCCGCGCGCCGCATGTGGGCGCGGATAATGACCGAGCGGTTCGGAGCCGCTGACGACAGGTCCAAGGTGCTCAGGTTCCACACGCAGACCGGTGGTTCGACTCTGACGGCCCAGCAGCCCGAGAACAACATCGTGCGCGTAACCACCCAGGCTCTGGCTGCGGTGCTCGGGGGCACCCAGAGTCTTCACACGAACGGCTTCGACGAGGCCCTCGGCCTGCCGACGACGAACGCCGCCAAGATCGCGTTGCGCACCCAACAGATCATCGCGAACGAGTCGGGGGTCGCAGACACCGTCGACCCTCTCGCCGGCAGCTGGTTCGTCGAGTCGCTGACCGACAAGGTCGAGTCGGCGGCGTGGGACTACCTGAAGCAGATAGATGCGATGGGCGGCGCCGTCGCCGCGATCGAAACTGGCTTTATGCAAGGTGAGATCGAGCAGGCCGCGTACGCATTTGCAAAGGCGGTCGACGACGAGGAGAAGGTCGTCGTCGGAGTGAACAGGTACGTAGATCCGGAGTCTCAGCCAGCTGAAGTGTTTCCGCTTGATCCAGATCTCGCCCGCACGCAGGTGGAGCGCACCAAACGTGTCCGCGCAGAACGCGACCAAAGTGGCGTTGATTCGGCTCTCTCCGACATCGGGGCAGCAGCCCGAGGGACCCAGAACGTTCTCGACCCGATGCGAGTGGCACTAGGACGTATGGCGACCCTCGGTGAGGTATCCGACGTGCTGCGCAAAGAGTTCGGTATCTATCAACCGGGGCACTGAATTCGAGCTGTAGGCGGTTTCGTCGTTCATGACGAGCTCCAGGGCTCCGTCTGATCTCCAAGGGCGCTCGCCGATGCCAGGTCGAGATCTCCGCTTTTCGGGCAACTTTCTACTGCGTGTTACACCCTGTCGATACTTTTCACAGCGTGTCGAATTCGCTCCATGTTGCCGGAGACATCCCGACTGCCCGGGACCTTCCAGTGGTCGCCGACGCAGTGGTCGCCGACGCCCGGGACCTTCCAGTGGTCGCCGACGCCCCGGACAACCCGACGGCTCAGGACCTCGTTGCCGCCGCCGACGTCATCAAGCGCTTCGTGAAGTTCTTCGAGCCTGACCTGTATTCGGGAGATGACGCAGAGACCCTCGTTCGGGTCTTTTCCGAGGTGAAGCACGCCTGTGCCTCCGGGGTCATGCTCGCAGCTAGGCGGGTGCAGGCCACCCACCTCCACGAAAGAGAAGGCCACAAGCTCGCACCTACCTACCTAGCTGCGATCACAGGTGAGTCGGTCGGATCTGCGGCTTCGATGCTGGAGACCGCAAAGTCGATAGAGGCACACCCGGCGATATCCGAGGCCTTCAGGTCGGGGAAGCTCTCTGAGGCAAAGGCAAGACAGATCGCATCTGCCGCTGACGCCCGCCCCGACCAGGAAGAGAACCTCGTTGCGGCCGCATCCGAGATGGAGCTCGGAGGCCTGAAGCGCCACTGTGCCGACGTCCGCCAGAGCGCACTTTCAAAAGACGACTCGGTCGAGCACTACGAGCAGATGAGATCCAGGCGCTTTTGTCGCATGTGGAGCGATCAAGAAGGCTTCGGAAGGTTAGAGGCGAGGCTCACCCCGGACGCCTTTTCGGTGCTCAGTGCCTGCATCGAACCCTTCCAGACCCGCGAGTTCGACCTGGCCAGAAAACAGGGCCGCCACGAGCCTCGTCACGCCTATGGCGCAGATGCGCTCGTCGCCATGGCCAGGCACAGTCACGAGGCTGACGGTTCTTCCAAGGGCCGAGACACCCTCGTCCGGGTACGGGTGGATCTCTCAGCTCTCAAGAGGGGTCGGACACAACCCGGTGAGACCTGCCAGATACCGGGGTTGGCCCCGGTTCCGGTCGCGTTGGTGAGACAGATCCTCGGAGACTCGCTACTAGAGCTCGTTATCACCGAAGGCAAAGACGTGAGAACGGTCTGTACGAACTCCAGGCACATCCGAAGAGCACTTCGAGTCGCACTAGAAGAACGAGACCAGACCTGCTGTGTGCCCGAGTGCGAGATGGCCGACCCCTTGGAGATCGACCACCGCACCGATTTCGCAAAGGGCGGGGTGACGAGCTTGGAGAACCTCGCCAGGTTGTGTCCCTACCACCACCACCTGAAGACCAACAGGGGCTGGACGCCTAGAAGGCAGAGCCGGCAACTGGCGGTTCGTCAGACCGGACCCACCACCTGGATCTGGTCACCCCCAGCACCTCGACCAACCGAACCGAGCCTCTTCGACCGACGGCCGAAGGAGGGCCAAGCGGGCGACCGGACCACCGGGTCAGAGCAAGCTGCTCTGAGCGCGAGCGGAGCCGTTGTCAGCGTGACCCGGACAGAAGTGTCTCTCTGATCTCGGGCACTGTCGCCGCGTCGATGGCCGTCCATGCCATCGAGATGGCGCCGTCGAGCACAGCCCTGTTCGCAGAGGGGCCGACGCATGCGGCAGCGAACTCGGGTTGGTGGTTGACCGCTCCCGACGTCTCGATCCCCAGCAGCGGATGAATCGACGGAAGCGCGAGCGACACGTTGGCCATGTCGGTCGAGAACATGGGTGGCGGTGCTCCGGCGTCCTCTGCGGGATATGCGCGCCCGAGCGCCTCTGCATTGATGCGCCAGCATCCGATGAGTGCCGGGTCCGTGACCATGTGCGAGTAGGCGGGTGAGAGATCTGCGATGGAGAGTTGGCATCCGGTCGCAAGCGCGCCCGCCTCGAAGCAGTGTTCTATACGCGGGCGCAGCACGCGCAGGGCTTCGATCGTGCGAGCGCGCATCATGAAGCGGCCCTTCGAGTGTGAGGGAACCACATTCGCAGCGTCGCCTCCTTCTGTGACGATCCCATGGACCTGATCTCCGGGAGCGAGGTGCTGGCGGAGAAGTCCTATTGCTACCTGAGCGATCGTCAGAGCGTCGCCCGCGTTGATCCCCTTATGGGGTGCAGCGGACGCGTGCGCGCTGCGACCCGTGTAGCTGACGTCGATGTGGTCGACCGCAAGACACTGCGGGACCAGACGGTCCTCGGGCCACGGGTGCACCATCATCGCCGCGTGCGCTCCATCGAACGCGCCCTGGTCGAGCAAGAGGATCTTGCCTCCGCCGCCCTCCTCGGCAGGCGTGCCGAGGACGGTGACGGTGAGACCCACTTCGTCCGCCACCCTCGCGAGCGCCGCGCCGGCTCCCACCGCGGCCGCCGCGATGATGTTGTGGCCGCACGCATGACCGACTCCAGGCAGCGCGTCGTACTCGGCGCACACCACGATGTGCAGTCGGCCCGAACCAGCTCGGGCCACCACCGCGGTCTCGAGGCCGTAGTCGCCGACGGAAACCCGCAGCCCGGCGGACTCGAGGGCGTCGGCCACCACCCGGGCCGCGTGGTGCTCGTCGAACAGGAGCTCAGGGTGCTCGTGAATGTCGTCGGCGAGCGCGATCAGATCTGCGGAGCGGCTGTCGACCACTTCTTTTGCGCCGGCCTTGGCGCCCCCGGCCTTGGCGCCCCCGGCATCGTCGCCCGGGCTCATTCGATCACCGCCACCACGTCGCCAGGTCCGACCGAGGCACCCGCCGTGACGCGGATCTCCTTCACGGTCCCCGCCTTCTCGGCAGTCACCGCGTTCTCCATCTTCATGGCCTCGAGCACGCAGACAGTCTGACCGACCTCTACCTCGTCTCCGACCGCGACCACGACCTTCACGATCGTCCCTTGCATCGGCACCATGACGGTCCCAGACCCCGTCCCTGTCACCGACGCCCGTCGCCGTCCCGACTGGCGCGGGTTCGACGAACGGCCCTGGACCCCCGACGCCTCGGGAACCTTGAGCTTCACCTCGAAGCGGCGCCCGTCGACCTCGACCGTCACCTCGCGCAGCTCCGAGCCGTCACCGTCCCCGGAGCCGCCCGGGGCGGGCGCGGGGCTCTCGAGCGATGTCAGATCGAGCCGCTTCTCCACCCAGACGGTCGAGTGGGTGGCAGCGACGAAGTCGGGATGCGAGAGGATCGCGATGTCGGCGGGGATCGTCGTCGCAATGCCGGCCACCTCTGTCTCTGCGAGCGCGCGCAACATCCTGTGCCGTGCCGCCTCGCGGTCCGGGCCCCAGACGATCAGCTTCGCGACGAGATTGTCGTAGTACTGGCTGACCGCGTCGCCCGCCGCGTAGCCGGCATCGAGTCGCACGCCCGGCCCGCCGGGCGCGACGAACCGTGTGATCGTCCCGGGCGTCGGCACGAAACGTCCTCCAGAGGGATCCTCCGCGTTGATCCGCACCTCGATCGCATGGCCGTTTCGGGCGACCTGTTCCTGGGTGAAGCCGAGGGGCTCCCCCGACGCCACTCGGATCTGCCACTCGACGAGGTCGAGACCGGTGACGAGCTCAGTTACGGGATGCTCCACCTGGAGCCGGGTGTTCATCTCGAGGAAGTAGAACTCCCCGTCCTGAAATATGAATTCCACGGTCCCCGCGTTCACGTACCCACACCCGCGGGCCACCCGAACAGCCGCCTCGCCCATCTGCTCGCGTATCTCGTCCGCGAGAGCCGGAGCCGGGCATTCCTCGATGAGCTTTTGGTGCCTGCGCTGACACGAGCAGTCGCGCTCGCCCAACCAGACGACCGATCCATGAGTGTCGGCGATCAGTTGGATCTCCACGTGGCGCGGCCAGTCGAGATACCGCTCCGGGTAGACCTCGGCGCGCCCGAAATATGCGAGCGCCTCACGCTTCGCCGACTCGAGGGCTTCTGCCGCCGATTCGGGGCCGTCGACCACCTTCATCCCTCGCCCGCCGCCACCGAACGCCGCCTTGATGGCGACCGGCCACCCGTTCGCCTCTCCGAACGCGATCACCTCGTCGGGATCGTTGATCTCGTTCGTGCCAGGGACACAGCGCACGCCGGCGGCCTCCGCCTCGTGCCTCGAGCTGATCTTGTCGCCCATCACCTCGATCGCAGAAGGCGGGGGACCGATGAAGGTCGCGCCCTGGTCGCCCAGTGCTCTCGCGAAATCGGCATTCTCGGAGAAGAAGCCGTACCCGGGGTGCACGCTGTCTGCACCACTGCGGTCGAGCGCGTCGAGGATCGCCTCGGTGTTGAGATAGCTCTCAGAAGCCGTGCGGCCGCCGAGCGCGTACGCCTCGTCCGCCATCCGGACGTGCATCGCGTCGCGGTCGAGCTCGGAATACACGGCGACAGTAGGGATGCCGAGCTCGCGGCACGTGCGGATGACCCGCACCGCGATCTCCCCCCGGTTGGCGATCAGAACCTTGTCGAGCACGGTCGACAAGACTGGCACGGCCCGTAGGGTTGGCGCATGTTGCGGGGAACTCCGCCACCCGGTCTCGGCCCCGTCCGTCGCTTTGACGAGATCGACTCAACCAACAGATATCTCGCAGACGAGGCCCGAGCGGGAGCTCCACACGGTCTCGTCGCGGTGGCGAGGCACCAGACAGCGGGAAGGGGCCGCCTCGGAAGGAGCTGGGAGGCCCCACCGGGGCAGAACCTGCTGGTGTCGATCCTTCTTCGCCCCACCGACTCTCTTTGCCCCGCCGCGGCCTGGCCCGGGGGGACGGAGCAGATCCTCCATTCGCTGGCACTCGCAGTGGCGCTCTCCGCGGCCGACGCCTGCCTCGACGTCGCGGGAGTAGAACCGGGCCTCAAGTGGCCGAACGACCTGGTGGTCGACGACCGCAAGCTCGCCGGAGTGCTGGCCGAAGGCGTGGACGTCGACCGGGACGCTCCGGCTGTGGTCGTGGGCCTAGGGCTCAACGTCGGCTGGCCAGGTCGCGGTTCTGACGCCGTGGCAGATGCACTCGGCGCGACCTCGCTAGAGAGGCTCACAGGAGCGTCCTTCGACCCCGACCTGCTCTTGGAGGGCATCTTTGAGCACCTCGCCTGGCGCATCACAGACCTGTTCGGACGCGACGGCCCTTCGCGTCAGGTCGAGGAGTACAGGACGCGCTGTGCGACGCTCGGCAGGCAGGTGAAGGTGGAAGAGCACTCCGGGTCGTTCACGGGATCGGCCGTGGGGATCTCAGATGAGGGCCATCTCCTGGTGGAGACCGCGTCGGGTCGCCGTGTCGTCACGGCGGGCGACGTCGTCCACCTCCGTCACCCCTAGGCCCGCCGTCCATCTCCGCCGCCCGTAGGCGCGGCCGTCTGGCGTGGACCCCTACCCGGCACCGTAGGATTGCCGCCCATGCACGTGCTGGTGACCGGAGGCGCGGGCTTCATCGGCTCGAATTTCGTGCGTTATTGGGCCGCCTCCCACCCTGACGACACGATCGTCGTCTACGACGCGCTCACCTATGCCGGGAACATGGAAAGCCTCTCGGACCTCGAGAAGCGCATCGTCTTCGTCCACGGCGACATCTGCGACCTCGGGGCGGTCCAGGCAGCCCTCGACGACAACAGCATCGATCTCATCGTCCACTTCGCAGCCGAATCCCACAACAGCCTTGCCGTGCTCGACCCCGGCCGGTTCTTCATGACGAACGTAATCGGCACCCAGACGCTTTTGGAAGGCGCGCGCAGGGCCTCGGTACCGAGGTTCCACCACATCTCGACGTGCGAGGTGTACGGGGACCTCGCCCTCGACTCGCCCGACGCGTTCACTGAGTCTCACCCTTACCGGCCGCGCACCCCTTACAACGCGTCCAAAGCGGGCGCGGACCACGCGGTGCGCGCCTACGTGGAGACCTTCGGGCTTCCCGCCACCATCACCAATTGCTGCAACAACTACGGGCCTTACCAGTTCCCCGAGAAGGTCATCCCGCTCTTTACGACCCGGGCCATCGACGACGAGCCGCTTCCCCTGTACGCGTCCACTCAGAACAAGCGCGAATGGCTGCACGTGGACGACCACTGCTCTGCGATCGAGGCGGTGTTGGAACGCGGCCGGATAGGCGAGACGTACCACGTCGGCAGCGGCGAGGAAGCGACCATCGAGCAGATCGCAGACGCCGTCTTGGACGCGCTCGACAAGCCGCAGAGCCTGAAGACGATCGTGGAGGACCGGCCCGGTCACGACCGCAGGTACCTGCTCGACAGCTCCAAGATCCGAGACGAGCTCGGCTGGGAGCCCAAGGTCGCGTTCGGGCCTGGGCTCGCAGGCACCGTGGAGTGGTACGCGGAGAACCGGAGCTGGTGGGAGCCGCTGTTGGATCGGGCCCCAGTCGTGGAGAGCGCTTGGGGCGACCCCGCCGCAGGCGCCAAGGTCTGAGGCGTGCCCCAGGGGAGCGTTCGTGGCGCCTAGGAGGGTCCTGGTCACCGGAGCAGGAGGGCAGCTCGGCCACGACCTTGTAGTGGCCCTTTCAGGTGAGGTCCCCGATGGCGCCCTCAAGGGTGACGCCCGGACCGGCAGGTTGGGTGACCGGCCCGCAACGGACGTGGTCTCCGCCCCGAAGGAGGTGCTCGACGTCACCAGGCGGGCCGACGTCCTCGCCGCGGTGAGCGCGCTGCGACCCCAGATCGTGATCCACGCGGCTGCGTTCACGAACGTGGACGGGTGCGAGCAGGACCCCGACCGGGCGTTCGGCGTGAACGCCCTCGGGACGCGCCACGTCGCCGAGGCGGCACGCCGCTACGGAGCTCATCTCGTCGTCGTGTCGAGCGACTATGTCTTCGACGGGACCGCCACGCGGCCGTACGTCGAGTGGGACCAGACCAGGCCGCTGTCGGTTTACGGGCTCTCCAAGCTCGCGACCGAGCACGAAGCGGGCGAGGGCGCCACGATCGTCCGCACCTCGTGGCTTTGCGGCGCGCACGGCAAGAACATGGTGCAGACGGCGCTCGCTCTTTCGGATTCGGATGCGCAAATGTGCTTCGTGGACGACCAGCGTGGGCGACCGACCTTCACCGCGGACCTCGCAGGTGCCATCCTGGTGCTGGCCGATTCCAGGCTTTCGGGAGTGTTCCACGTGACCAATGACGGTGAGGCGACCTGGTACGACCTTGTCCGCGCCGTCGTCGCCGAAGCGGGCGGCGACCCGGGACGCGTCGAGCCCATCGCGACCGCCGACCTCGATCCTCCCCGCCCTGCAACGCGCCCGGCCTACTCGGTGCTCGACAATGCCGCCATGCGCCTGTCGGGCCTGCCGTCGCTCCCGCACTGGGAAGACGCACTCGGACGTCTCGTGAGGGTGCTGCGAACAGGATCTGCGCAAACCGGTCGACGCTCGTGAAGCACGCCGCTCCGGCGAGAGTCGGCGTCATCGGAGTCGGCTATGTCGGCCTCACGACGGCCGTATGCCTGGCGCGCATGGGCCACACGGTGCGTGCCGCCGACGTCGACCAGGCGAAGGTGGCGATGCTGTCGTCGGGCCGGCCGACCATCCTCGAGGAGGGTCTCGAGGAGCTGCTACGAGAAGGCCTCGCGTCGGGGAGGCTCTCTTTCGTCGTGGGAGCGACCGAGGCGGCGAAGTCGTCTGAGTTCGTGTTCCTCTGCGTCCCGACCCCGCAACGCGAAGACGGCTCGGCCGACACCTCGACTCTCGAGCAGGTGGTCACCGAGATCGCAGACGAGATCGAGCACGACGCGATCGTCGTGAACAAGTCCACCGTTCCCGTCGGCTCGACGCTCGTGGTGGAGAAGCTGCTCCGCCGGAGCGACCTGTCTGTGGTATCCAACCCGGAGTTCCTGCGCGAGGGCAGCGCGGTGCGTGACGCGCTGCACCCGGACCGGATCGTCGTCGGAGCCGACGACCAGCGGGCTGCCGCGCGCGTCGGTGCGCTCTTCGCAGGAACCAAGGCCCCGCTCATCGTCACCGACGCCGCGACCGCAGAGACGATCAAGTACGCCTCGAACGCGTTTCTCGCGACCAAGCTGAGCTATGTCAACTCGATCGCGTGCCTTTGCGAGGCCGTCGGTGCCGATGTCCGCGACGTGCTCCTCGGCATGGGATACGACCAGCGGATCGGTTTCGACTACCTGAAGCCGGGGCCCGGCTGGGGCGGGTCCTGCCTGCCCAAGGACACGAAGGCCCTGCTTTATTCAGCGGAGCAGGCGGGATACGACTTCGACCTGCTTCGAGGCGTCATCGAGGCAAACGACCGGCAGGTCGACGAGGTGCTAGGGAAGATCAGGGTCGCAGCGGGCGGGAGCCTTGACGGGTGCGCGATCGCCGCATGGGGTCTCACGTTCAAGGCGGCCACCGACGACCGGCGCGACTCACCGGCCATCGAGGTGATCAGACGTCTCCAAGCCGAGGGTGCCCGTGTGACGGCTTACGACCCGACGGTTCGTGAACCGATCCCCGAGCTCCCTGATACTTCTGTGACCGTCGACCCGTACGCGGCCTGCGACGCTGCCCGCGTGCTGGTCGTGCTCACCGAGTGGGAAGAGCTCCGCTGGCTCGACTTCGACAAGGTCCGCGAGCTTCTTGCGAAGCCCTACGTCGTTGACGCCCGCAATGTCCTCGACCCAGCGGCACTGAGGCGGCTCGGTTTCGTGTACACGGGGATCGGCCGACCGTGAGCCGGATCGTCGTCACAGGGGGCGCCGGCTTCCTCGGGTCGCATCTGTGCGAGGCCCTTGCGGCTCGCGGCGACTCGGTGGTGTGCGTGGACGACCTGTCATCGGGAAGGCTCTCGAATCTCGAGACCGTCGAGCGCGAGGCTTCCTTCGAGCTCATCGTCGGTGATGTGAGCGACAAGCTCGAAGTGACGGGTCACGTCGACGGCGTAATGCATCTTGCGAGCGCTGCCTCTCCACCGGACTACCTGGCAAGGCCAATCCAGACTCTCGTCACGGGCAGCGAAGGGACACGACACGCCCTCGAGCTCGCGGCGCGAAACGACGCGAGGTTCGTTCTCGCGTCCACGAGCGAGATCTACGGGGATCCTGCGGTCCACCCACAGGTCGAGTCGTACTGGGGAAACGTGAACCCCATCGGGCCGCGCAGCGTCTACGACGAAGCCAAGCGTTTCGCCGAGGCTCTGACGATGGCGTGGCACACGACGAACCAACTCGACATCGGGATCGCGCGTATCTTCAACACCTACGGCCCGAGGCTAAGGCCAGGAGACGGCCGGGTGGTGTCCAATTTCATCGTTCAGGCATTGAAGGGCACTCCGCTCACCGTCTACGGCGACGGCACACAGACGCGCAGCCTCTGCTTCGTCGAAGACGAGATCCGGGGCCTTATCGCCCTCCTGGACAGCACAGTGGTCGGGCCTGTCAACATCGGGAACCCGCACGAGGTGACCGTCCTCGAGCTCGCCAACCGTGTGCTGGCGCTCACGGGCTCGAGCTCGTCTGTCGAGCACGGGCGGTTGCCGGCGGACGACCCCGTGAGGAGGTGCCCCGACATCTCGTTGGCGAGGCGCGAGCTCGGGTGGGAGCCTCGTGTCGATCTCGACGACGGGCTCTTACGCACCATCCGCTCGTTCGAAGCCCATGTCGCAGGATCCGGCGAGCGCGCAGGATCCGGCGAGCGCGCAGGCTCTGGCGAGCGCGCAGGCTCTGGCGAGCGCGCAGGATCGGAAAGGTAACCGGTGGCCGTCAACGAACAAGATGTGCGTCGCGAGTACCACCTGCTGTCGGTGGTAGTTCCGGTGTTCAACGAGAGGAACACCGTCGCCGAGATAATCAGGCGCATGCGCGCAGTGGAGCTGCCTGTCGCGGCTCGGAGTTCGTAGTGGTGGACGACGGCTCCTCCGACGGCAGCGACAAGGTGCTCGCAGCGCTCGCAGACTCGACGGTCAGAGTGATCCATCATCCTCAGAACCGCGGCAAGGGCGCAGCGGTGAGGACGGGCATAGAAGCCGCCAAGGGGGACCTAATCCTCATCCAAGACGCGGACCTGGAGTACGACCCCGACGACTGGCCGAGCCTTCTCGCCCCGGTGCTCAAGGGCAAGGCGCGCGTGGTGTACGGCAGCCGGTTCACCGGTGAGCGCAAGAACATGCTGCCCACGCACTGGATCGGCAACCGGCTGCTCACGCTCGTGACCAATTTGCTCTACAAGTCGACGCTTTCTGATATGGAGACGTGCTACAAGCTCTTCGACCGCAGCGTCCTCGAAGGCGTGACCATCGAGTCGGACCGATTCGAGTTCGAGCCGGAGATCACGGCCAAGGTCCTGTTGAAAGGGGAGCGCATCTACGAGGTGCCGATCTCATATGCGGGCCGCGAGGTGACGGAGGGCAAGAAGATCACCTGGCGCGACGGGTTCGGCGCGTTGAAGACCCTCGTGCGCTTCCGCCTCAGGCGGCGCACCTGACGGCTTTGACGGCCCGTCGCGCTCATCCGCAGCACCTGGCGGACAGGATCGAAGCGATAGTGGTCGACTACTACTCCGGAGAGGCACTCGCACGATGCGTGGAGTCTCTCGAACGCGCAGGCGCCGCGAGGGTCGTGGTGGTGGACAACGCCGTCCCGCCCGGTCGGGCGAAGAAGGCGCTCGGCCCCGGGTCGGGGGCGTTTGTGGTGGAGCCAGGAGTGAACCTAGGTTACGGGTCAGGTGCCAACCGGGGCGCTGCGGCGTTTGGGACGGACGACGAGGCGGGCCCGGCGGCGGGCTGGGCGGCTGAGTTGCTGGTCGTGTGCAATCCAGACGTGGTGGTCGAAAGCGCAGCTCTTGCGCACCTCGTCGATGCTCTCGACGCCGACATGGGGCTCGGGATCGTCGGCCCGTGCGTTCTCGAGACCGACGGGTCGCGCTATCCCTCGGCGCGGCGCTTCCCTTCGCTCACAGAGGGCGCAGGACATGCGCTCGCAGGGTTGGTTGCACCGAACAACCGGTTCACCCGCAGGTACAGGATGCAAGATGGCAGCGCCGAGGCGACCACGAAGGTGGACTGGGTCTCCGGATCGTTCATGGTGCTGCGCAGGGAGGCTTTCGACGAGCTCGGCGGCTTCGACGAGAGCTACTTCATGTACGGCGAGGACGTGGATCTGTGCTGGCGGGCCCACATGGCCGGCTGGGGGGTCGCGTACGTCCCTTCAGCTTCCGTCACCCATACGGGAGGGATCACGACCAAGCGGGTCCCGTACAGGATGCTCGCCTGCCATCACCGTTCCGCCTTTCGGTTCGCCAGCCGGACCCTGTCGGGCCCCCGACGCCTCGTGCTGCCGGCTGTCGGTCTGGCACTCGGGATGCGCCTGGTCCTGGAGGTAGCCCGCGAAGCGGCCTCCTCTCTCAACTCTCGTGGCTCACGCGGTTCTCGCGGCTCACCTGGGTCTCGCGGCTCTCTCGGGCGGCAGCCAGCTCCGGACCGGACCGGGACAGGCCTCCCAGACGGCTAGGGTGGCAATCCGGTCATGGCGAGGCAGGATGCTGGCAAATGGGTGGCGCGAGCAGGCGCCACGGGAGGTGGGCGTAGCTATCGCGCCCGCGTGCCCTACAGGTGGTACAGCGGGCTCGCCCTGATCGTCGTGCTCGGGGTGTTCCTCGTCGCCTACAGCCGCTACGAGCGCCTCCACCCCGCGGCAGCCGTCCAACCGACCACCAGCTCCCACTGGGCGGCGGGCGTCGTGTTCGACCTGTGCGGCAAGAACAATCAGGTGCTTGCCGCGAGCTCCGCCGCAGACCAGGCGACCCTCGGCCTCTACTCGTCCGGCGATGGAGTGATCGAGATCCAGCCGAAGACCTCGGCGGACACAGGGACCAATGCGACGCTCGGAAGGTTCACCTCGCAGTTCAGTGGCCTTACGTTGACGTCGACGTCCGTGGGCCTGCCGAAGCAACATGTGTACAACGACGGCTCGAAATGCCCCGCAGGAACCCCCGATGCCGGCAAGACGGGTCAGCTGATCGCGAAGATCGTGCCGCCAGCACAGAGCAACCAGTCCTCGACGACCCAGACGGGTGATCTGCGCACGGTGCGCTTCACGACCAACGGCGAGATCGTCATCGTCGCGTTTGTCCCGAACGGCGCCAACATCCCTGGGCCCAGCGCGACGATCACCGCCGCCGTCGAAGACGCAGTCGCGGCCGCGGCCTCGACGAGCACGACGACGCCCGCGACCGTGCCGGCGATCACTTCCACGACGAAGCCGGGGTCGACCACGACCACCACCAAGGGCAGCAAGTCGACGGTCCCGAAGGTGACCACCACGACCACCGGCAGCACGACCACAAGCACGTCCGCGGGGACAACCACCACCTCAGGGTGAGAGCCGTCGTTCTCGTAGGTGGCGAGGGCACGCGCTTGCGACCTCTCACCTACACGACGCCCAAGCAGCTGCTGCCGATCGTCGAGATGCCGATGCTCGAAAGAGTGCTCGGCCATCTGGCGGAACACGGCACGAAAGAGGCGGTGCTCTCCCTCGGATACAGGCCGGAGTCATTCACCCGCGCCTACCCCGACGGTGTCGTCGCCGGTGTTCGTGTGACGTACGCAGTGGAGCCTGAACCGCTCGACACTGCCGGAGCAATTCGATTCGCGGCGCTTCACGCGGATATGGGCGAGACCTTTGTCGTGGTGAACGGCGACGTGCTCACCGACGGCGACGTGAGCGCTCTCATCTCATTTCACTTCCGGGTTGGAGCGTCGGCCAGCATCTACCTGAGCCCGGTCGAGGACCCATCGCGATTCGGCGTCGTAGAGACTGCTTCGGACGGAAGGGTGGTCGCCTTTGTGGAGAAGCCGCCTCCGGACGAAGCCTCCACGAACCTCATAAATGCAGGCATCTACGTGATGGAGCCAGAGGTGCTCGATCGCATCCCTTCGGGGCGGCGCGTGTCGGTGGAGCGCGATACGTTCCCGTCCCTCGCCGCGGAGGGGACTCTGTACGCGTTGAGCGACGGGGCCTACTGGCTCGACACCGGGACCCCCGAGGCGTACCTGAGGGCCAATCGCGATCTGCTCGAGGGCCGCCGCGGCGAGCCTCCCGCGAACGGCGCCAGAAGGTCGGCTCAAGGCGCGTGGGAGCTCGGCGATCCGACGGTCGAAGGCTCCGTCGATCCCCGTTCCCTCGTGGGCGACGGCGCAAGGGTGGAACAAGGGGCGATCGTCACGGGATCGGTCGTCGGCGCGGGCTGCATCGTGGAGAACGGGGCGACGGTGGCCGGGTCCGTGCTCCTGGCAGGGTCGCGCTTCCGGCAAGGAGCGACCGTGGACTCATCGATCATCGGTCATTGCGCCGATGTCGGACGCGACTGCAGCGTCTCTTCGGTGTCGATCATCGGGGACGACACGGTGCTCGAGGCCGGGGTACAGCTAGTCGGCGCCAGGGTCCCAGAAAATGCCGCGATCCTGCGCTGAGGGCCGAGGAGACACTGTGGATCGCGCGACACACACGTCATTCGACGACGGATTGAAGGGATCATTTGAGGAGGCACAGTGCGGGTGATGGTCACGGGGGGCGCCGGCTTCATCGGTTCAAACCTGGTCGACCGTCTTCTTGCTGAGGGCAGCCAGGTCGACGCTGTCGACGACCTGTCGACAGGAAGGCTCAACAACCTCGCCGACGCCAGGTCGGAGCGGGGAGGGGATTTCTCCTTTCACCAGCTCGACGTCCGTTCCCCGGAGCTCGTGGAACTGATCGGTAGGCGCAGGCCGGAGGTGATCTTCCATCTCGCCGCCCAGGCGGACGTGCGAATCTCGGTGGATCGCCCGGTGTTCGACGCTGAGGTGAACATCCTGGGGACGCTCCGAGTGCTCGAGGGCGCGCGCAGCGCCGGAACCCGGAGGGTTGTCTTCGCCGCGAGTGGGGGGACCCTCTACGGAGAACCCGATGGCGACGACCTGCCGGTGCGCGAGACCGCAACGCAGCGGCCCCTTTCTCCCTACGGCGTCTCCAAGAAGTCGGCGATCGACTACTTGGTGGCCTTCAGGGAGCTCCACTCCATCGAGTTCTGCGCGCTGGCGCTCGCGAACATCTACGGACCGAGACAGGATCCTCACGGAGAGGCGGGTGTCGTGGCCATATTCGCGGCGAGGATGCTGTCGGACAAGCCGGTGACCATCTTCGGCGACGGGGAGCAGACCCGCGACTTCCTCTACGTCGACGACGCGGTGGATGCCTTCGTGCGTGCGTCTGAGCGCGGAGGGGGACTGACTCTCAACATCGGGACGGGCACCGAGGTGAGCGTCAACACCCTGCACACAGTGATGGCGGATCTGTGCGGGAGTGACATTCCCGCCGTGTACGCGCCAGAACGCCCGGGCGAGATCCGCCGCTCGTCGCTGGACGCCTCTAAGGCCGCCATCCACCTTGGCTGGCGTCCGTTCACGCCTCTCCAGGCGGGGATCGCAGCGACGCTCGAGCACTTCGGCGCGGCGAGATAGCAGGGAAGCTCGGGCACTTCGACGCGGCGAGATGGCAGGAACACAGGCAGGAGATGACGCCTGAGCCACGTGTCAACGGCGCGTGTCAACGCCGCGTGTCAATGGCGCGAGTTAGCTCGGAGTCAGCGGAACAGGTCCTCCGACGGGGGACGAATGATCTCTGACGCAACCGACGATCGACGTGCCCATGCCGGATCTGTCCCGCGGACGACCGCCACAGGAACGCCCCGGTCCTTTCCCATCACGAGTTCCGCAGCGGAAGCGATCTCGTCCGCGATGCACAACTCTGTCGCGACCAGCTCGCGCCCGTTGGCGTCGAGACTCCCACGCAGGTCGAGAACGGCCGCTACGCCGTCGCAGCCGATTGCAACGTCGACGACCCCGCGCCGCCACGGCCGGCCGAACGTGTCGGAGATGATCACCGCCACCTGCGCGCCGGTGAGCGAGATCAACCGGTCACGAAGACGCCGCGCGGAGCGGTCGGGGTCGACCGGGAGGAGAGCTGCCGTCCCTTGCGGCACGTTCGACAGGTCGACACCCGCGTTCGCGCAGACGAACCCCTGGCGGGTCTCGGAGATGACGAGGTCCCCGCGACGACGCAGTACCCTCACCGACTCGCTCGCGACAAGTTCTTCCTTGGCTCCCGGCTGGTCGGGATCGATCAGGACCATGCGGCCTTCGGCCTTGGAGACGATCTTCTGGGTCACGACCACCACGTCGCCGTTGCAGAGGGTCACCGCACCCGCGATCATCCCGGCGACGTCGTCTGCTCGGTTGACCTCGCCGATCCCGTGCACCGGCAGGACGAACACTCCCCCCGCGACGGGAGGAAATGCGCCGGAGGCCCCCGCTGCACGGTGCTCAGCCTCAGACGGCGTCGCGACACGGTGCTCCGCCGAAGGCGGCGTCGCGGCAAGGTGCTCAGCCTCAGACGGCGTCGCGGCAAGGTGCTCAGCCTCAGACGGCGTCGCGGGAAGGAGATCCGCCGAAGGCGGGTCCTCAGGGATCACGTCTGCGCGCCTCTTCGAGCACGGTGTTCGCGAGGTCGGCGGTTCGCTCGCGATCGGACATGACAGTTCGGGTCACCACGCACCGCATGCCTTCTTCTTCGACGGCGGCTGCCGACTGCGCGTCGGCCTCGTCGATGATCAAAGTGGCGGCGAGCTCCCGGTAGATGCGGGCCACGCCGACGACGCTCGGTTCGTGGCCGAGCTCGTGCATCAAGCGGTCGGCCGGGCCCTTCAATGCCGCGCCCGCGACGATGGGGGAGACCGCCACGGTCTCGGCGCGACGGGAACGGGCAGCATCTGCGATCCCGGCGACGGCAAGCAAGGGGCCGATCGACAGAATCGGATTGGAAGGGCAGATGATCAGTGCCTCGGCACCCCAGATCGCGTCGAGGACCCCCGGTGCGGGCTTCGCCGCCTCCGCGCCTTCGAAGCGGACACCGCTCACAGCAACCGCGTGGCGCAGCCTGACGAAGTAGTCCTGGAAGGCAACCTCGGGCCCGTCGGTCAGCTGCATTCGTGTTCTCACGGGATCGTCGGACATCGGCACGAGCCGCGCCGACACTCGGAACGCCAGACAGAGCTCGCGAGTGACATCGCTCAAGGTCGCGCCTTCGGACAGGCGCCCGCTGCGGTAGAGGTGCGTGGCGAGATCGTGGTCTCCGAGGCGCATCCAGGTGTCGCCACCCAGCTCCTCGAGCGCATCCATGACGACCCAGGTCTCGTCCGACAGCCCCCACCCGCGCTCGTCGTCGGACCTGCCTGACAACGTGTAGGTGACCGTGTCGAGATCCGGGCTTATGTGGAGCCCGTGCATGATCGTGTCGTCGCCCGTGTTCACGATCACAGTCAGATCGTCGCCGAGCACCGGGACCAATCCGCGCAGGAGCTTGGCCGCGCCGACCCCTCCTGCGAGTGCGGTGATCACGGCGCGAGACGCTAGTTGCAGGCGCTGAGTTGCAGGTGCTGCGCTCCGAGCCACCTGCACCCACGCGGCCTTGTGCAAGGCTCCAGCCGGTGAGGCACCAGGCGAACGGCGATCCTCTAGTCGTCGCGCTCGATGCGACACCGCTTCTCGGAGTGCCGACCGGGGTCGGGGTCTTCTGCCGCGAGGCGATAGGCGCCCTGTCCGCCGCGGGCGAGCTCCAGGTCGAGGCGTTCGCCATCAGCTGGCGGCGCAGGCACATGCTCGCATCGCGCGTTCCCGAAGGCGTGCGGACCGTGGGGCGCGCGATGCCGGCGCGGCCCCTGCATCTCGCGTGGCGCCATTCAGACCTGCCGCCTGTCGAGTGGTTTCTCGGACGGTGCGACGTGGTGCACGGGACCAACTTCGTCGTGCCTCCCACCCGTAGGGCCGCGAGCGTCGTCACCGTGCATGACCTGACCATCTTGCGGTTTCCCGAAATGTGCGACGCGCCCACGCTCCGGTTCCCGGCACTCGTCCGCCGAGCGGTGGCCGGCGGAGCATGGGTGCACACACCGTCTCAGTACGTCGCCCGCGAGGTTGTGGCCGAGCTTGGCGTCGACCCAGACCGGGTGAGAGCGGTCCATCACGGCACGCCTACGTTGGGGTCGGCTCCGGCGGCGGAACAGTCATGTTCTCCGCTCCCACCACCCGGAGTGCTACCGGGGGACACGACCCGCTATGTGCTCGCCATCGGCACCGCAGAGCCACGGAAGGACCTGCCGTCACTCGTCAGAGCGTTCGGCTCCGTCGCGGCCGCGCACCGTGATGTGGCGCTCGTCCTGGCCGGGCCACAGGGGTGGGGGAGCGCGGCGCTCGCGGATTCGATCGCGCGATCGCCTTTCAGCTCGCGCATCGTCGTCACGGGGTTTGTACCCGACCTCGGGCGTCTTCTTCGCGGAGCGGCCGTTCTTGCGTACCCGTCTTTGTACGAGGGTTTCGGTCTGCCGACCCTCGAGGCTATGGCCGCGGGAACTGCGGTTGTCACTACAACGGCGGGGGCGCTCCCTGAGGTGGTAGGCGATGCTGCGTTGCTCGTCCCACCCGGCGACTCGGATGCGCTCGGCGCAGCACTCGAACGGTTGCTCAGCGACGAGTCCGAGCGCCTCGGGCTGGTCGAGCGCGGGCACAAGCGTGCGAGCATGTTCACTTGGGAGGCTTGTGCGGAGGGCTTGACCGACCTTTACAAGGAAGCGGCAGGGGGACGCCGGTGAACGGGGCCAGGTCCGAAAAGGTGCTGGTCATCGTCGAACAGCTACGCCGCCGGGTTCCCGGTGGCGCCGGGACCTACGTGTCGGGCGTGCTCACAGGCCTCGGTCACATGGCCGATGCCGGCATTCCTGTTCCGCAGGTCTCACTACTAGCGAGCAGGCCCCGGGCGGCGATCGACCCACGTGCGGATCCCATTGCGAGCACTGGTCTGCCCCTCATCGAGTCGCACCTTCCGGGACCGCTCATGACGCGTGCGTGGGAGGCGGGCCTGCTGCGCGCGCCGCGGGGCTTCGGGGTCGTGCACGCCTCCTCTCTCGCCGTTCCGCGGGCAACCGGCGCAGCGACCGTCGTTACGGTCCACGACCTCGCATGGCGGCACGTGCCCTTCGCTTTTCCGCGTCATGGAGTCGAGTGGCACGAGCGTGGCTTCCGTCGTGCGCTTTCCTCGGGCTGTCATTTCGTCGTCCCGTCCGAGCCGATTGCCGGCGAGGTCCGCGATGCGGGAGCGGGCGAGAGCAGGGTCACGGTGATCGAACCGGGTGTGGACCACCTGCCTCAACCCGACATGGCCGCAGCCGGAGAGCTCTTGGAGCGGCTCGGGGTGCGCGGCGGGTTCATCATGTCGGTCGGAACGCTCGAGCCGCGCAAGAACCTCGAGATGCTCGTCGCGGCCTACTCCGACATCCGGGACTCGCTACCGGACAGATGGCCTCTGGTGATCGTCGGCCCTCAGGGCTGGGGCGCGGGTCCGACATCGCGAGAAGGTGTGGAGTTTGCCGGGCACGTAAGCCCCGGAATCCTCTCTGCCCTTTATGCGAAGGCAGAGCTCCTGGCCTATGTGCCACTGGCGGAAGGATTCGGACTTCCACCGCTCGAAGCCATGTTCTGCGGAACTCCGGTTGTGGCGAGCCCCGTGCCCTCGGTCGGGAGCGCGGCACTCGTGGTGAACCCGGACGACAGGGGTGCGATCGCACAGGCGCTGCTCACCGTCTCGACCGACGCCGCCGTGCGCGAGCAGCTCGTGAAAGAAGGCAGGGCCCGAGCCGAGAATCTTACCTGGGAAAGGTGCGCTTCACAGCACGTGGAGCTCTGGCGGGCGCTCGTACGCCGTTCGCGACGTGGCTGACATTGCTGATATGGCTGACGTTGCTGAACCACCGCAGGGTGCCACGGGACGTCTGCGGCTTTCGTTCGACGCGACCGCAGTCCCTCCCCGACCAGTCGGCGCGGGTAGGTACACCGTCGACCTCGCCCGCGCCCTCGGGACAATTGGGCGACGTCGAGACGAGCATCTGGTGCAGAAAAGGCGACGCAACCCGGATCGGCGCGGCGACCGGTGGCATGTCGCGCACGATCTCTGCGGCCCCGCGCCCGCGCGCCGCGCGACTGGTGTGGGAGCAGGCGGTGCTACCTCGTCTGGTCGCGAAACTCGGTGCGGACATCCACCACGCGCCCCACTACACGATGCCCGAGCGGTGCCGGATCCCTGTGGTGGTGACGATCCACGACCTGACCTTCTTAGACCATCCGGAATGGCACGAAAGGAGCAAGGTCCTGCTGTTCAGGCGTGCGATCAGGGTCGCCGCCAAGAAGGCGCAGGTGCTGATCTGCGTGAGTGAGTCGACCGCGCAACGACTCCGCGAGCACATGAAACCCCACGGGAGCGTCGTAGTGGTTCCGCACGGGGTCGACCGCGAGCGCTTCAGGCCACCTGAAGCCCTGGAAGCTGAAGCTGACGAGGCGGTGCTCCGTCGAGCAGGAGTGCGCCGTCCCTACGTGCTCTTCGTGGGAACGCAGGAGCCACGAAAGGCGGTCCCGGATCTGGTCGGGGCATTCGACCGGGTAGCGACGTCGCACGACGACCTGTCGCTGGTCATCGCTGGCGGGCGCGGCTGGGGAGCGGCCGCAGTAGACGCGGCCGTGTCGGCGGCAAGACACCGAGAACGTGTCTTGAGGACCGGCTACGTGGATGACGAGACGGTCGCCGTCCTGATGCGCTGCGCCCGAGCGGTCGCGTATCCCGCGCTCGAAGAGGGCTTCGGTCTGCCTGCCCTCGAAGCGCTCGCATGCGGGACGCCTCTGGTAACGACTTCGGGCTCGGCGATGTCCGAGCTGGCGGGCGGCGCAGCACTGCTCGTGGCACCACGAGACCAGAGCGCCCTCGCCGCCGCGATCGACGAAGCCGTGAGAAGAGGGCCCGAGATCGAGTCCCGGATCTCGGAGGGCCTGGTCATTGCGGCGTCCCACACATGGGAGCGTTCCGCCGCGGGCACCTCGACGCTTACAGGCTGGCGGTGCAGGCGGGCCGAACCAGGCCGTAGGGCAGACGTCGGTCGCCGGCCCCGGGGTCGAGGGCCGTAGATCGGCGTCCCGTGGTCAAAGGCCGTGGATCCGCGCTGAGGACCGGTAGGCCGGCTGAGGGCCCCTAGGCCGGCTGAAGGTAAGGTGCGCCGTTGTGCGAGCCTTCGTAACCGGGGCCGGAGGGTTCGTGGGCTCCTGGCTCGTCGCTCACCTTCGCGAACAGGGTGACGACGTGGTGCCCACCGACAGCGAGATCGACGTCACAGATCTCGCAGCTCTACGCGACGCTGTCGTCGCCGCGCAGCCCGACGCCGTCTACCACCTCGCGGCCCTTACCCACGTGGGCAGGTCCTACGACGACCCCGAGGCGGTGCTCAGGGTGAACGCAGTCGGGACGCTGTCCGTGCTCGAGGCCGCGCGAGCCTGCGCGAAAGAGCCGATGGTGCTGGTGGTCAGCTCCGCCGAGGTGTACGGAGCGGTGGACGAGAAGGATCTGCCGCTGCGCGAGGAATCTCCCCTTGCTCCGGTCAGCCCGTACGCTGCGAGCAAGATCGCCGCCGAATACCTGGCGATCCAAGCGCATCTGGCATACGGGCTCGCCACGGTCAGGGTCCGTCCCTTCAACCACGTGGGACCGGGCCAGTCGACGAACTTCGCCGTGCCCGCCCTCGCCGCGCGGATCATCGCCGCAAAGCGCAGCGGAGCGACCTGGATCCCCGTCGGCAATCTCGCAGCCAAGAGGGACCTGACTGACGTTCGCGACGTGGTTCGCGCCTACCGGATGCTCGTGGTCGACGGCACCCCAGGAGGCGTCTACAACGTCTGCTCCAACAGGTCGATCGGGATCGACGATGTTGCCAACCGATTGCTCGAACTCGCGGACGCCGACCTGGAGTTGCGTCCCGACCCGTCGCTCGTGAGGCCTGTCGACGTGCCGGTGCTCCTTGGCGACTCGAGCAAGCTCGAGAAGGAGACCGGATGGCGACCTGAGATCGAGCTCAGTAAGACTCTCGAGGACGTGCTGTCCGAGGCCGATCGCAGTTCAGGCTGAATCGGCCCGCCCGGGCCGTTCGGCCCGCGATGATGCCGTGCAAGAGTCGCACTGCCGCGCCGCGTAGCGGTGCGACAGTGCGATCCAGCTGGGCTCAGGCGGCAGAGGCCAGGAAGTGGCGGATCTGCTGGCGGACATCGCGTGCCTGGATGCGAGCCTGCCTGACGAAATCCCTTGCGGGCTCGGGCAGACGCTCCTCTACCGGGATCATCGAAGACTCGAGGCTCTCGAAAACCTGCTCGACGCGACCGTCGATGTCCTTAAAGCGGCGACCGATCTCACCCCGTACGTCGCCCAGTCGCTCCTCGAGCCCTCCGCGCGGCCCTTGCAGCGCTTTCATCAGCTCGTTGCGGCGCACCTGGGCACGCTGGACAGCCAGCACACCGAGGCCTACCGCCACATATGCGGCGTCGCGTGCGGCACCTACAAGATCCTCTGTCACACCTTTGATCTCGCTCATCTCTCCAACCTTTCGTGCCCCTCAGGGCAATCAATAAGAGGCCGGCACCCGGGCTCACCGGACCCTGCCTTTCTTGCTAACTATGGTACACCGCTTTGCAAACTTTTGCAAGCACTCCGGGTGGTCTCAACCTGAAGCAACTCTGAAAGTCCCAAAGAACGAGGGGTTGAGGAGGCATAGGTGGGTAGACATTAAACGTATAAATTATCGTGTGCGCAGTGAGAGAACATCTTGGGCGTTTCGCATTTCGTGACTGGATCAGTGGGGTTCGGACGGTGAACGAGACCGAGGTGCTCCAGGCATACTGCGAGGCCTGGAACGAAGATGACAGGTCAAGGCGCGAGGAGTTGCTGGAAAGATCGATGACCGATTCAGCGTCTTTCGTTGGCCCGCTGGGCGCGCACGTGGGGCGCGACGCCGTGGGGAACCTCATTGGAAGGTTCCGTCGGCGCTCGCCCGACTCGTCGTTCATCATCTCGAGCGGCGTGGATGCTCACCACGGCATGATGAGGTTCAAATGGGAGGTGAGGGCCCCCGACGGCAGCGTCGTCAAGTCGGGGTTCAAGTTCGCCGAGCAGGCGGAGGACGGCAGGCTCTCACGGGTCGTGGGGTTCGTGGGGCCCGTTCCTGCGCTCGGTGAGGACGCGCACGCCTGACTCGGGGCGGCTTTCCGGGCTGCCGTAAACGGCTTCCGGGCTGCCGTAAATGGCTTTCCGGGCTCCTAACCGGCCCTCCGGCGGCGTGGTCCTAGATTTCCGGCGGCGTGGGCTTAGATTCCCGGCGGCGTGGCCGTGGGTTTCCGGCGGCCGTGACGTCCGGCGGCCGTGACGTCCGGATCCGGCGGTGATCCGAGGCTGGTGCAGCCCTTTCACGCGCAATTCCCAGGGGCTCCGTTGGCGGGTTGGCTAGCCTCGATACCCTCATGGAGACCCTCGCTCCACCGGTCGTCGTCGTGGTGGTGACGCACGACCCCGGCCCGTGGTTCGAGACGACACTCGAAGCCATCGGCGGGCAGGACTACCCCGAGGTCTCGGTGCTCGTGCTGGACGCCGCCAGCGGCGAGGACCCCACCGGCAGGGTCGCAGCAGCTCTTCCCGATGCGTTTGTGCGCAGGCTCGAGGCGAACGAGGGCTTCGGTGCCACAGCCAACGCCGCCATATCGATGGTCGAAGGCGCCGACTTCCTGGTGTTCTCCCATGACGACGTCGCACCGGAGCCCGACGCCCTCAGGCACATGGTCGAAGAGGCTTACAGGTCGAACGCAGGAGTCGTCGGTCCGAAACTCGTCGAGTGGGACAGGCCCGACCGTCTTTTGCATGTCGGAGTCGAGGTGGACAAGAGCGGCGCGGTGGCGGACCGCGTTGAAAGAGGCGAGGTCGACCAGGCCCAGCACGACGCAGTCCGAGATGTGTTTTCGACCCCCGGCGGGTTCACCCTTGTGCGGAGGGATCTCTTTGTGGAGCTCGGGGGGTTCGACCCGCATCTGGTCGTAATGGGGGAGGACCTGGACCTGTGTTGGCGCGCCCAGATCGCAGGAGCGAGGGTGATCGTGGCCCCCGACGCCCGGGTCCGGCATCTCGAGCTTCTGGCGTCCGGCCGACGGGAGAACCCGACCTCTACGGAGCCCGCCGGAGATTCTCGCGAGCGCTCGGTCAGCCTGCAGGAGCTGCAGAGAAGAGGGGAGCTTCACGCAGCTCTGAAGGCTTACGGGCCGGCTCACCGGGTCCGGGTGATACCGCAGATCGCCGTGCTCGCCGCAGCCGAGATCCTCGTGTTCGTGGTCACCGGCCGCCGGTCGAGGGCCAGCGCGGTCGCGGGTGCATGGAGGTGGAACTTCAGACTGCGATCTGCGATCCGCCGTGAGCGGACCGGGGTACAGGCTTATAGGCGTGTGAGCGACACCGACGTGCGTCGGCTCCAGATGAGCGGAAGCGACCGGGTCCGCAGGTACCTGAGGCGCTCTTTGAACCAGGGTCTCGCCGCCGCACACATCGGACCGGATGCCGTCGTCGCGGAATCCCACCGGATCGCCGCCTTCAGGCGACCGTCCGCGCGGATGGTGGCGTGGACGGCGCTCCTTCTGGTGGTGGTCTTCGGCGCAAGGACGCTTCTGACCGACGGACTGCCTGTAGTGGGCCAGCTATTGCGCGTGCCGCCGCCGGGCTCTCTCATGGCGCAGTTCGCTGACGGGCAACAAGTCTTCGGAGCTCACACAGCTGACACCACGACGCCGGCCACGTTGCTGATCGCGATCGTCGGGTACTTGCTGTTCGGGTCCGTCGGTCTGCTACAGACCGTGCTCGTCCTTGGCTGCCTGCCGGTAGGGGCCTTCGGCGTGGCCCGGCTCTGCCGGAACTTTGCGAGCCCGTGGGCGCCACTCGTCGGCGCGGCGACGTACCTCGCGGTCCCTTTGCCTTACGACGACATCGCGACCGGCCGGTTGGACGCTCTTTTCGCATACGCGGCGATCCCGTGGCTGATGCTCGGCCTCGCCCGGGCCTCCGAGCTGAGGCCTTTCGAACCCCGCGCTCACGCGCCTGGCACTGCCGGGGTGTCAGGTGCGGGACCTTTGAGCAGGTTCGGACGCCCGATCCGGCGGACACTGCTGATCGGTGCCGTCCTAGCTCTTCTGCTCGCCTTCGACCCCTCGGGAGGCCTCGTCTTTGCGTTGCTCGGCGCCGGTCTCGCCCTCGGCATCCTGATCACAGCGGGCGACGGGGTGAACAGGGCAGCAATTCGCGTTGCGCTGACGGCGATCGGTGCGCTTGCAATGTCGATATTGCTTCTCGCGCCTTGGTCCATCTCGGTGCTGACAGGCACTTCGCCCGCCGTCTTACTTGCAGGAACCCGTCCGGGAGCGGGAGCGTCATTCGGCTGGGGAGACCTGCTGCGTCTCTCCCCTGGGCCGATCGGGATGACGGCCCTAGTGTTCGGCCTGCTCGCGGCCGCCGCTCTCCCACTATTGATCGGTCGGAGCTGGCGGCTCGGCTGGTCGGGGCGGGCGTGGATCTGCGCGCTGGTGGCTTGGTTTTTCGCGCTGGCCGTCGAGCGCGGTTGGACCGGCTCATTCGCCGTGCTACCGGGCGAGTACCTGCCGATCGCTGCATGCGGCATCGCCATGAGCGCGGCGCTCGGAGTATCTGCCTTCCGGGCAGATCTTCCAGGATCGCGGTTCGGATGGAGACAGATCGCACTCGTTGTTGCTGCGGCCGGCGCAGTTCTGGGCGCACTGCCTGTCATCGCAGCGACAGCGGGGGGACGCTTCGACCTTCCACCTAGCGGCTTCAATCAGGCGCTGTCTTGGATGTCATCGGGATCGCCCGCGAACGGCCCAGGAGTTCTGTGGCTCGGCGACAGTGCTGTCGTTCCCGGTAAAGCGTGGCCGCTCGCGGCCGGCCTCGGGTACTTGGTTCTTCCCGGCGTGCCGGATCTGACTTCCCTCTGGCAGCGGGGTCCGACGGCGGGGGACACACAGGTCGCTCGCGACGTGAAGCTCGCGTGGTCGGGCAGGACGGTCGAGCTCGGTCATCTGATCGCGCTGAACTCAGTCAAGTACGTGGTGGTGGTCGGAGCCCTTGCACCCGACATCCCCGGCCTGCAAGAGCCGACCGCCAGCCCTCCGCCCGAATCGTTGGTTTCCGCCCTCGACGCGCAGTCTGACCTTCGCCAACTTCCGACCGAAGGTGGGTACGACATCTACATCAACCCCGAATACGCGCCCTCGCCGGTCGGTAGAGCCGTTGCAGCACCCGGCGCAAACGGGTTCGAGGTCGCAGGAGAGCTCGTCTTCTGGGTGGTGTTCGCCGCGCTAATCGTCGCTCTCGGGCCCCGTCGCCCCGGTAGGAGGGTGCGGTCTTCATCGGTGACGCGCGCAGACCGGCCTGCCGCGGCCTCCGGTCCCACAGACGGTCGGACCGGTCAGGTGGCTCGGAGAGACCAGTCGGGAGCTGTTGTCGCATCCACGGGAGCTGCGCGTGGGTGAGCCCGGCAAACGGCTCGTGCTGGCCGGGCTCGTCGTGGCCGCGCTCACCGGCGCGACAGTCGCGGCGCGGCTGACGGCGGATGTCCGATCGGGCCTCCCTCCTGTGACGGCTACGCCACCGCCCGCGGCCGGTGCGAGTTTCGTTGCGCCAGGGAACGTGTCTTCGACCGCGTGGTACTGCAGCGCGGGGGCGCCCGCGACACTGATGCTCTCCAGCATTTCTCGCTCCGCAGTGCGAGGTACCGTCACATGGGTCGGCCGAGCGGCAACCACGACTGTCTCCGTCCCGCCGAACGGTCAGGCTGAAGTACGTCCCCCCGCAGCCGCGAAGGGACCGTCGGCGGCCACGGTCCTCTTGTTCGGAGGCGGGGTCGCTGTGAGCGAATCCGTGCGCGACGCAAACGGGTGGAGCGTCGCTGCGTGCGCCTCTTCGACGTCCACCAGCTGGTACTTCCCGCAGGGATCCACTGTTGCCGGGGACACGGTCACCTTGGATCTGTATGACCCGTCGGTTACGCCCGCGGTCGTCGACGTGGACGTCGTGACGCCGTCGGGAGAGGCGGAGCCCGCTGCGTACCAGGGCCTCGCTGTGCCCGCGGGTGGTCTCGTCTCCGAACATCTCGACACACATGCCACGAGCGCCGCCTTGCTAGGCACGGTGGTGGAGGCCGCATCGGGCTCAGTGGTCGCAGATGAATTGGACGTAACCACCACAAGTGGCAGGCGCGGCTGTTCCGAGCAGCTAGGGGCTCCGGCCGCCGAGCCGGTGTGGGCATTCCCCCACACCGTGTTGCCGAAAGGCGGAACGGTACAGGTGAACGTGATCGACCCCGGTACCGCCGGGAGCAACCTGGTGCTCGACGCCACATACGGAGCCGGCGTGGCGGTCCATCCGGTAACGGCCTTTGTGAAGGGCCAATCGACGTCCGACATCACCCTCCGCAGCCAACCCGGGTTGGCCGTCAATACGCCGTATTCCATAGTGATTACGGCGAGCTCGCCGGTGGTGGTGGGCCGGGCGATATATGCAACGAAGAAATCCGGCAGGCCCAACGCCGGATACACCCTCGGCGTGGCTGTGGGAGCAGAGCGTTGGCTCGTCCCCGGCGTGGTGCCATCAGGCCACCCGACCTCTTTCGCCATCGAGGCGCTAGGCCGCAAGCCGGTCCGTGTGACCGTAACTAGATCTGCCGGTGGTCCGGCTCCGGTCCCAGGCGGGCGCGACTCTGCAGTGGTCTTCCCCGGGGAGGAGGTCAACGTCAACCCGAAGTCGCTGGCCTCTTACTCGGGTCCACTCGTCGTCGTCGCGGACGGTCCGGTCGCCGTCGAGCTCGATGCGGGCCCTTCTGGCTCACCAGGGATAGTGGTCGTGCCGGCGTTCGTCCTGCCCTGAGGGCTCCCGAACGCGCGCCCTGCGGACTCCTTCCGGAGGTCAGGTCGGTCAGGCCCCTCAGGTCCGATTGCGGCGAGTTCAGCCGGCGGGCTGGCCGCCCGCCTGGGGAAACGGGCCGGCGACGGGCGACGCCGGTGCGATCGGAGAGCTCGCGACTCCGGGGGTCGCGACCGGAACGGTCTCGGGCTGGTCGGCGCCGGCATTCGCTCCAGGGGGTGGGGTGCCGATCTGTGCTCCAGCGGGTGCGGCGCCGGCATTCGCCCCAGCGGGTGGGGTGCCGACCGGCGCCCCAGCGGGAACGGCGACCGGATGAGCCGCATCTTGCGCCGCCGCCGCCGTCGTCTCTCCGGGCACCTCGAGGTGGCGTTCGGGACGTCCTTTAGGCACGGGGTGAACCGGTCGCCCATAGGCCTCGTCGACGAGGCTACCCACGCTCGCGCCGTCCACCGTCTCCTGTCTGAGCAGCGCCTCGGCGACGGCCTCGAGCCCGCGGCGGTGGCGGGTGAGCACGTCGAGTGCGCGCTCTTCTTGCTCGCGCAGGATCTTCGCCACCTCTGCGTCGATGACCCGGCTCGTGTCCTCGGAATAGTCGCGGGTGTGCATGAGGTCCTCGCCCAGGAAGACCATTCCCTGTGATCCCCACGCCATAGGGCCGAGCTCGCCGCTCATGCCCCACTCCCTCACCATCTTGCGCGCGAGCTCCGTGTTTCCGACGAGGTCGTTGTTCGCACCGGTGGAGAGGTCTCCGTAGACGATCAGCTCAGCTGCTCTTCCGCCCATGCGGACGCAGACCGAGTCCTCTATGACCGCTCGGGGGTAGATGTGCCTCTCTTCGAGACGGAAGCTGCTGGGTCGCGCCGAGCGCCATACCCGTCGGGAATATCGTCACCTTGTGGACCGGGTCGGCGTGAGGCAGCACGTAGGCGAGAACGGCGTGACCGCCCTCGTGGTAGGCGACGCGTTCTTTCTCCGAGTCCGACAGGATGAGGCTCTCGCGCCTTTGGCCCATGAGGACTCGGTCGCGTGACTCTTCGAAGTCGCGCATCTCGATCTGCTTGGCGCCACGCCGGACCGCGTAGAGGGCGGCCTCGTTGACGAGATTGGCGAGGTCGGCTCCGCTCATCCCCGGCGTGCCCCGTGCAACGAGGGCAAGGTCGACGTCGGGTCCGACCCGCTTGTCCTTGCAGTGCACGCGCAGGATCGGCAGGCGCTCTTCGAGGTCAGGAAGCGGCACCACGATCTGGCGGTCGAAACGACCGGGCCTGCAGCAGTGCGGGATCCAGGATATCCGGACGGTTCGTAGCCGCGATGATCACGACGCCCTCTGCGGGGTCGAACCCGTCCATCTCGGAGAGCATCTGGTTGAGGGTCTGCTCGCGCTCGTCGTGGCCTCCGCCGAGCCCCGCTCCTCGCTTCCGGCCGATCGAGTCGATCTCGTCCACGAAGATGATCGCGGGAGCCTGTTTGCGGGCTGTCTGGAACAGGTCGCGGACACGGCTTGCGCCTACACCCACGAACATCTCCATGAAGTCGGAGCCGCTGACCGACATGAATGGCACACCGGCTTCACCCGCGACGGCCCGCGCGAGAAGGGTCTTGCCCGTGCCGGGAGGGCCGACAAGAAGGATCCCCTTCGGGTATACGCGCTCCCATCTCCTTGAAGCGCTGCGGAGATTTGAGGAAGTCGACGACCTCGCTTATCTCGAGCTTGACGCCGTTGTAACCGGCGACGTCGGCGAACGTCGTCCGGGGACGTTCGGTCGAGTACAGCCGCGCCCTGGATCGGCCGATCGACATGATCCCCGACATGCCCGCCTGGGTGCGCCTGAGGAAGAACCATGCGATCGCGACGATGATCAAGATCGGAAGCAGATAGAGGATGATCTCGCCCCACTCCGAGGGTGACGAGTTCTCGAACGTGACCGTGACGCCGTTGGACTGCATCTGGGGCGCTTCGGTGTCGAGCGTGGGATGCGGGCCGTCCGTCGTGTAGCTCTCGCCGGTCGTGAGCTTGCCCGTCACTATCCCCGTCGTGTTGTCGATCTGCCGCGGTCGCGACCTGCTTGGCGTCCACCTTCTGAATGAACTGCGACCATCCGATCTGGGTCGCCGACGGCTTCGAGAGGAGCGAGGGGACCGACAAGAAGACAATGAGAAGCACGATCACGGCTACGAGAACGAACTTCCAGCTGCGGTCGCCGGTTGGGGGAGTGGGGCCGGGCCCCGGCCCGGGTCCCTGGCCCTGTCCCTGAGGTCCTTGGCCGGGTGAGCCGCGGCCCCCCGGCATCCCAGGTCCGAACTTGGGCACGTCGTTGTTCGTCCCTGGCGGGCTCATTTCTCCATGGTACGCGCCACGTGCGCCGCTCCCGGCACCAACCCCGCAAAATGCTGCGCCCGCGGGGACCCGGCAGCGCCTCGGAGGCGGGGCGGTGTCGGCGCAGTAGCGGCCCCTGGGCGGCCCAGTTGGGCACAGGGCGGGCCTCGCTACTCTTGTCGCGATGTCCGGCGCTGACGGCCCGTTAGGTCGGGGGACGCCGAGCATGCCGCAGGCGAGCGACAACGAGCCCGTCGTGACGGGCCAGAGCAGCGAGCCGGCTGATCCTCTCTACAGGCGTCCTCCCGCCGATTACGCGTCGGCACGCCTGTGGTTCGGGTTGGCGGTCGGCGGCTTCGCGGCGGGATATCTGGCGAGCGCCGTGCTCCTCACTGTTTTCGCGGCTGCGAGCGGAAATCTGAAGGACCTCTCGCATCTCGAAGGTATGTCCGTGCCTCCGTGGTGGGTGACGATCGCGGGCCTCACCGGATTGTGGATGGGGTTCCTCGGAGCCGTCTTCCTAGCTAGCCGGCTCCGCGGTTCGGGGAACCCTGTGGCCGACATGGGACTCCGGGTCTCGCGCTGGGACGCGCCAGTGGGGATCGTGATCGGCATCGTCGGCCAGCTCGCGGTGGACCTTCTCTACCTTCCGTTCGAACGTGCGATCCCCAGTCTCCAGCACGACCTGAACGCGCCGGCCAACCGCCTGACCGGGGGATTCCACGGAGCCGATCTGGCCGTGATCGCCGTGCTCACAGTCGTCGTCGTGCCGATCGTAGAAGAGCTGTTCTTCCGCGGCCTTTTGCTTCAGTCCCTGGTCCGGCTCTTCAGGGGCGCCGGAAGTCGGCTCGGGCCGACGCTCTCCGTCTTGTCGACCGGGATCCTCTTCGGGCTCGCGCACGCAGAGCCCGTCCAGCTCGCGGGCCTGGCTCTGTTCGGGGTCGTGCTGAGCGTCATGGCCTACAGGACCGGCCGGCTCGGAGCCTGCATGTTCGCTCATGCCGCATTCAACGGATTCGCGGTCGTTGTGGTTGCATCGCAGGGGCGAATCACTTTCATCTGAGGCGCCTGTAGGGCACCTGCCCCCTCGCAGACGTCCACGTCAGGCACGATGGGGAGATGCGCCGCTTCACCCCCGTGGCTCTGGCCACCCTCGTGGCCCCCCTGACCGTGATCGTGGTCGTGATCCTTGCGATGCATCCGGCGCTTCTCGTGACCAACTCGACCACGACCGGGGGCGACACCGGCTCCCACGTCGCGATCGCATGGTTCCTGCGAGCAAACCTTCTTCCCCACTTCCACCTGACGGGTTGGGACGCGGGCTGGTACGACGGCTTCCCTCTCTTCACCTTCTACTTCCCGTTCCCCGACCTGATAGCCGCCCTCGGGAGCTACGTGATCCCCGGGAACATCGCATTCAAGTTCGCGACGCTGCTCGGATCGGTCACCCTGCCGATCGCAGCATGGGCTTTCGGAAGGCTTGCGGGTCTGGCAAGGCCGAGGCCGGCCCTCCTCGCCGCGTTCACGCTCCCGTTCCTGTTCGACCAGACGTACCAGATATACGGCGGCAACCTGTTGTCCACCATGGCCGGCGAGTACGCGTACTCCCTTGGTCTGTCTGTCGCAGTGCTGTACCTCGGAGTCGTGGTGTACGGACTGCGGACGGGCCGCCTCAGATGGGTCGGCGCGGTATTGCTCGCGATCTGCGTGGTGTGCCACCTCGTCGGAACTCTGTTCGCGCTGGTGGGGGTCGTGCTCGCCTTCTTGCTCGGTCCGCCCTCGAAGCAACGTGCGTGGTGGGTGGTGTCGTCCGTCGGCGCCGGGGCGCTTTTGACCGCGTGGTGGTGGGTGCCGTTCATCCTTCAGCAGTCGTTCACGACGAGCATGGGCTACACGAACGTCCGAACCTTCGTCGATACCCTCCTACCGGAGCCCGACCGTTGGGCGCTCGTGCTCGCGGCGGTAGGCGTGGTGATAGGGATCCTTCGTCGCCAACGCGGAGTGCTCCTGCTCGGTGGGCTAGGTATCGCCTCTTTGCTGGCGGTCCTGTTCGACCCGCAGGGAAAGCTCTACAACGTCCGGTTCCTACCGCTTTGGTTCCTCTGCGCCTACCTGCTCGCCGGGATCACCGTCACAGAGGGTCTCGTCTTGCTGGCCAGGTTGTGGCGGGCTGCTCGCACTGCGCTTTGGAGAGCGACCGTCGGGCTCACTCCCGCATGGGGATCGAAGCAGTCAGACGAGGGATGGCCCCCCGAAGAACCGCTCCCAGAACTACCGAGGCGGCCGCGCTGGAGGTCCGCCCCCGCGGCGCTCGGTGGTCCTATCGCGGGGGCGGTGATCTCGTGTCTCATCGTCGTGCCGCTCGCTTGTCGTCTCTTACTCGAGCAATTCCGTGAACACCCCGAGCTTGACGGTCGCGGGAGTCCCCGTCATTCCCCAGATACACATCCGGCACAACATCGTGACCGACTGGGCCTACTGGAACTACACCGGCTACCAGGGAAAGTCGGGTTGGCCCGAGTTCTCGGGTCTCATGACGACGATGACCGACCTGGGCGAGCGCTACGGATGCGGCAGAGCGATGTGGGAGTACAACTCGTCGCTCGACCGGTTCGGGACCCCCGAATCGCTGATGGTCCTGCCGATGTGGACCGACGGATGCATCAACTCGATGGAAGGACTGTTGTTCGAGTCCTCGTCGTCGACGCCCTATCACTTCTTGAACCAGGCCGAGCTCTCGGTAGCGCCGTCGGAGGCCATGGCCGAAGAGAACGGGTTGGAATACGGAGGTCTCGACATTCCGCTCGGAATCCAGCACCTGCAGCTTCTCGGAGTGAAGTTCTTCATGGCGTCGTCCGAGGTGGTGGAACAGGCAGCGAACGCTGACCCCGCGCTGGAGCGGATCGCGACGAGCGGCCCGTGGCACACCCTTTACGAGGGTTCGTACTACGACACCACCTGGGATATCTACCTGGTCCGCGATTCTCAGATCGTGACGCCTCTGGCCAACCAGCCGGTCGTCCTGCAAGGTGTCGGCAACTCGCAGGCGCAATGGCTGCCGGTTTCGACGAAGTGGTACGCGAACCCATCGTCGTGGAACATCCAGATGACCCAGGGTGGGCCGGCGAACTGGATCAAGGGTGCAAGCGCCCTTCACCGACCTGCCGAAAAAAGCCCTTCCCCCCGTGCAGGTCAGCGACATCACCCAGTCAGACGCGGGAGATCAGATCAGCTTCAACGTGAACAGGGTCGGCGTACCCGTTCTCGTGAAGGTCTCCTATTTCCCTGATTGGCACGCCACAGGAGCCGATGGCCCGTGGCGCTCCGAGCCCAATTTGATGGTGGTGGTCCCGACCTCCCATCATGTCGTCCTCAGCTACGGCTCCTCCGGGCCGGGCAACCTCGGTGGGGTCATGACGGTCCTCGGAGTGATCGCGCTTTTAGTGCTGCTACGGCGCCGCTCAGTGTTAACCGTTCTCTAATACCGCCATCATCGCCCCCAAACGGGGGGACCGCACGATGTCCAGTGGGGTCACACAAAGGCCCCGCTACGACAAGGAGGGACGACGTGCGGACACGGGTAAAGAGGTTCTCTGTCGCTGCGGTCGCTCTCGGTGCGGCATTGGCCCTCGGGGGCTGCGGCACACCGAGCTCCTCTCACGTAGCGCTCGGCTCCCCGTCGGCCCAGGTCGGGACGACGCTAGCGAGCGTGAACGCAAGGGGAGACACCGTTACGACCGCCGAGAGCGGAACCGGCAGAGGCAGTGCCGGTGCCAAGACGACCGGGCCCATCACCTCGGCGCCTGGCCCCACGCACTCGGCTACGACCACGGCCACGACGGCGACCACGACCCGTTCGCCGGGTGGCGCTTCTGGCGGCGGCGCTTCTACACCGCAGTCGCAAGCTCCGTCCTCACCCGTCAATCAGCAGACGCTCAACGAGATCGCAGACCAGCTTGGTGCGCTCGGGCAGAGCCTGAGCCAGGCGACAAGCGACCTCGACAACCCACAAGGAGACTCATGATGAACGGTCGTGCAACGAAATCCAGCAGTATCCGCAAAAGTATTGCCATCGGCGTTCTCGGCGCAGCGGTCGGCGGACTGTTCCCTGCCACGGCGTTCGCAGCTACACCAGCGAGCGGGTCGACCGGTTCCGCGTCCGGGACGGGATCCCCGTCCGACCCACGCTGCACTCCGGCGGACCTACCGGCCGCGAAGGGATACGTGGAAGGCCTTTTGAAGGCCAGGGTCGTCCGACTCGAGCGGCTCACCGCGCAGGTGGGGACCGCTAGGTACGTGACCGCGTCGGACAAGGCGGAGCTCGAATCGGAGCTCTCCAACGAGCTGAGTGGCATGCAGTCGCTCGAGCAGCAGGTCCCGGGCGACACCACGTGCGCGGAGCTCGTAACCAATGCGGAGACCATGGTGTTCAACTACCGCGTGTACTACGTGATGACCCCTCAGACGGAGCTCGTCGTGGTGGCGGACACCGAGACGGCGTGTCGCGTCGGACATCGTCAGGTGGGAGCCGGGTATCCAGGCGGCGATCACCTACGAGGCGGCGCACGGCAAGGACGTAGCAAAAGCGCAGAAGGCGCTCGACGACATGAAGGCTCAGCTGACCGACGCCCTCGGGACTCTCGACGGAGTTTCGTCCACCGTCCTCGCGCAGACCCCTTCGGGCTACCCCGGGAACCACGTAGTGTTCGTAGCTGCCCGCAACAGGTGCGCCGATGCGTTCAGTGACCTCGGTCACGCTCGGGCCGACCTCGGCACGATCTTGAGCGTCCTGTCCTAAGGCGGCCGGACTCGGCAAGCATTCGAGGAAAACAGGATCTTTATCAACAGGGACGTATTTTCGAGATATCTCACGAAGAAGGACGCAAGAACAAAGGACACAAGAGCATCAGTGAGATAAGAGTCCCGAGTCATCGGGGCCTCGTGCGGGGCCCCGATGAAATTCAGTTCGGCACCCGGTAGGCTGGCCGGCGCGATGGCCGCCCTCGACATGTCTTCAAGGCCTACGACGTCCGGGGCACGGTGCCCGATCAGTTGGATGCCCGCATGTGCCGGGCCGTCGGCTGGGGGTTCGCCGCGATTCGCAGGGGCCGGGCGGATCATTGTCGCCCGCGACATGCGCGAATCGGGGATCGAGCTGTCGGAAGCGTTCTCGGCGGGTGCCAGAGCGGCCGGAGTCGGGCGTGGTCGACATAGGTCTCGCCTCGACGGATCTTCTCTACTTTGCCTCGGGCCGGATGGGGCTGCCGGGAACGCATGTTCACCGCTTCGCACAACCCGGCCAAGTACAACGGGATGAAGTTCTGCCTGGCCGGCGCCCGACCGGTCGGCCTCGAGACACGGCCTCGCCGACGTCAAGCGGGCCGCAGCCGAGGCGATCGGACTCGGGCGAGGATCTCGGGGTGCCGAGGGCGGGCAGAGAAGAGACCAGCCTGATCGAGGAATATGCCGCTCACGTCAGAGCGTTCCTCGGCAGCGGGGATATCAGCCCGCTGAAGGTGGTGGCGGACACCGCGAACGGCATGGGGGGGCTCGTGGTCCCGAAGGTCTTCGAAGGGCTGCCGTTTCGATCTGCAAGTGCTCTTCGGCGAGCTCGACGGCACGTTCCCGAACCATCCAGCCGACCCGATACAGCCCGCGAACCTGGTCGAGTCTGAAGCGGGCCGTGCTCGAGCGGGGTGCAGACATCGGCCTGGCGTTCGACGGCGATGCGGATCGCGTATTCCTGGTCGACGAGCAGGCGAGCGGAGGTCTCGGGATCGCTCACGACCGCGCTCGTGGCAAAGGCGATGCTTGCGCGCACCCAGGCGCGACGATCCTCTACAACCTCATCTGCTCACGCGTGGTCCCGGAGACCATCATCGAGTGCGGCGGTACGTCCCTGTCAGGACGCGAGTCGGACATTCCTTCATCAAGCAGGTCATGGCCGAGACGAATGCAGTGTTCGGCGGGGAGCATTCGGGGCACTACTACTTCCGGGACAACTTCCGTGCAGACTCGGGCATCATCGCCGCGATGGTCGTTCTCGGGATGATGTCTGAGTCCGGTTCTTCGCTGTCCGAGCTGCTCGCTCCTTACAGGCGCTATGCCCAGTCGGGAGAGGTGAACCTCGAGCACCCCGATCCGGCCGGAGCGGTCGAGGCTGTGGCCCGGGAGATGAGCGCAAGAGGGAGAGCGATCGACAGGACAGACGGCGTGACGGTGGATCACCCGGATTGGTGGTTCAACCTGAGGCCATCGAACACCGAGCCGCTGCTGCGGCTGAACGTCGAGGCGCGCACCGAATCGAGGAGTGCGCTGCGCACGTCCGCGAGGTCATCGATCTCGTCTCCGAGTCGAGCGGCACGGTCCCGACCCCGGCGGCTAGAGCATCCCTGACCGACCAGCTTGGGCGTCCCGGTCCTGGCGACCTTTCGATCACGTGAAATCCTGCGCGACAAGGTAACAGTGGCGACCGCCCAAGTCAGACTGAATCAAGAAAGGAAGACGATGGCACTCGACCCGCTTTTGCTCGAGGTGCTGGCGTGCCCTGAGGACAAGGGCCCGCTTCTGTACTTCGCCGACGAGGACCTGCTGTACAACCCGCGGCTCAAGCGAGCTTATGCAGTGATAGACGGCATCCCGAACATGCTCATCGACGAGGCGACGACAGTGGACGACCAGGAGCACGAACGCCTGATGGCGAAATCTGCTGCCGGGGGCGCGACGAGCACCATGCCAGGGCGGGAAGGTGACATGGACGAGCTCGTCGAAGGCTGCCGGCATCGGCGGCGTCGAGGCTGCCGGACGCCGCTCGACAGCCTGGGCATGCACGAGGCAACCGCTTCTCTGCCCGAGCAGGTGGCCGCAGCCATCGGTGCCGCCGGCCGGGGCCTCGACGGGCTGCCCGACCGCGAGAACGTGGAGCAGGTGGTCGTCCTCGGCATGGGCGGAAGCGGGCTCGCCGGCGACGTCCTGGTCGCCGTGGCGGTCCCGTTCCTCCCCGTGCCCGTGACCGTCGTCAAGTCCTACGAGCTGCCCGATTTCGTCGGACGCGAGTCGCTCGTGTTCGCGGTGTCGTTCTCCGGAGACACAGAGGAGACGGTGGAGGCGGCCGGCGAGTCATTCGAGGCGGGCGCGTCACTCGTTGCGGTGACAGGTGGCGGAGAGCTGCAGAGGCTCGCAGAGGAATGGGGCGCCCCCGTCGTCCACGTGCCGGGCACGATTCCCCAGCCCCGGTCCGCCCTCGGAGCCATGGCGGTGCCGCCTCTGATCGTCCTCGAGGACATTGGTCTGTTCCCTGGTGCGACTGGATGGGTCGATCTCGCAGTGGAGCAGCTGTCGCGCAGGCGGGACCGGCTCGTGCGTCCCGGAAGCGAGGCCGAGGTCATCGCGCGGAGGATCGGCAGGACCATCCCTCTGCTCCACGGCGCCCAAGCCGTGGGTGCTGCGGCCGCAATGCGGTGGAAGACCCAGGTGAACGAGAATGCGAAGAGCCCCGCGTTCTACTCGGTCTATCCCGAGCTCGGCCACAACGAGGTCGCCGGATGGGGCCAGCTCGGCGACGTGACCCGCCAGGTGCTGACTCTCGTCAATCTCCGCCACGACGCCGAGCATCCCCAGGTCGCACGGCGGTTCCCGATCGTCACCGAGATGCTGCGCGAAGTGGTGGCCGACGTGATCGAGGTCCGCGGCGAAGGGCGAGGGCGACCTGGCCCAGCTGCTCGATCTGATCCTGATCGGGGACTTCGTGTCGCTTCACTTGGCGGCTTTCGAGGGCATAGATCCCGGGCCTATCCCCGTTCTCGACGAACTGAAGCGTCTCCTGCGCGCAGGATGACCTGGGTGGGGCCGAAAGCTCGGGGGGTAGCGGATTCGGCCGTTTCGATACCGGGCGGACCTGCACGTATCCTTTGGGGCCCGCCTGACGTCTTCGGGCCATGCAATCCACTGATCGAGGAGCACAGATGACCAATTCCGCCCAGGCGCCCGCCTTCAAGGTCGCCGACATGTCACTCGCCCCTTTCGGGCGACTCGAGATCGAGCTCGCCGAGCACGAGATGCCCGGCCTGATGGCGATGAGGTCGGAGTTCGGCGGTTCGAAGCCGCTCAGTGGTGCGCGCATCACCGGTTCGCTCCACATGACCGTTCAGACAGCCGTGCTGATCGAGACGCTCGTCGCGCTCGGAGCGCAGGTCCGCTGGGCCAGCTGCAACATCTTCTCGACGCAGGACCACGCGGCCGCTGCTGCGGTTATCGGGCCGGACGGCACGGTGGACGAGCCTCGCGGCGTACCGGTGTTCGCTTGGAAGGGCGAGTCCCTCGAGGAGTACTGGTGGTGCACTGACCAGGCGTTGCGCTGGCCCGAGGGGGGCCCGACGATGATCCTCGACGACGGAGGCGACGCGACGATGCTCGTACACATGGGAGTCGAGATCGAGAAGTCCGGCGTCGGTCCCGACCCGAGCACCGCAGAGACCGAGGAGATGGGGGTTGTGCTCGCGCTCCTCGAGCGCAGCCTCGCGACGGAGCCGACGCGTTGGACCTCGGTGGCGAACGGCATCATCGGCGTCACGGAGGAGACCACGACAGGTGTGCACCGCCTCTACGAGATGCAGAAGCGCGGTCAACTGTTGTTCCCCGCCATAAACGTGAACGACTCGGTCACCAAGTCGAAGTTCGACAACAAGTACGGCTGCAGGCACTCGCTGATCGACGGCATCAACCGCGCCACCGACGTGCTGATCGGCGGCAAGGTTGCCGTCGTCTGCGGCTACGGCGATGTCGGCAAGGGATGTGCGGAGTCCCTGAGGGGTCAGGGTGCCCGGGTCGTCATCACCGAGATCGACCCGATCTGCGCCCTTCAGGCCGCCATGGACGGGTTCGAGGTGAAGACGCTCGACGACGTCGTCGAGATCGCCGACATCTTCGTGTCTGCGACCGGTAACCGCGACGTGATCACCGCCGGGCACATGGGGCGGATGAAGCACCAGGCGATAGTCGGCAACATCGGCCACTTCGACAACGAGATCGACATGGCAGGCCTTGCAGAAGTGTCAGGGATCAAGAGGGTGAACATCAAGCCGCAGGTCGATTCCTGGGTCTTCGAGGACGGCCACGCCGTCATCGTGCTTTCCGAAGGGCGGTTGTTGAACCTCGGCAACGCGACCGGCCACCCGAGCTTCGTGATGTCGAACTCGTTCACCAACCAGACCATGGCTCAGGTCGAGCTTTTCACCAAGTCGGCCCAGTACGACACGGCGGTGCACGTGTTGCCGAAGCACCTCGACGAAAAGGTGGCGACCTTGCATCTCGACGCGCTCGGAGTGAAGCTCACAAAGCTGACAAGTGCTCAGGCCGAGTACATCGGAGTACCGGTGGACGGCCCCTACAAGCCCGACACCTATCGCTACTGATCGCGCACGGCCAACTGATGGCCAACTGCCGCTGGTCTGACCCGCCGGCTTCTTCAGACGGTCACTGTCAGGCGTCGACCCAATCAGAACCGTTCCAGCGCCGGCGTGCGGTGAAGGTCGTACCGTCCCAGTATCGCAACGTCTCTGCGTCTTCGCCCTCGGGATACCACCCTGGAGCGCTACCGACGGACGCGTCGGCATGATGATCGGTCGCCGCAGGCGCGTCCAGCGAGGACACCCAACCGGGGTCGGCTGCCGCAAAGGGATCGTGCTCGGGATGGCCGGGAAGGTCCGGTCGGCCGGGTAGCACAGGCGGCGGACCGGGCGGGTCCCCGGGCGACATGCCGACGTGGGAATCGGCGTGTCGTCTGGTTGTCCGCAGGCCGCGCCCGCGCGGAGCCGGAGCTGCGACCGGAGCCGGAGCTGCGACCGGAGCCGGAGCTGCGAAAGGAGCCGGAGTTGCAGTCGGAGTCGGAGTCGGCATTGCGCCCGGCAGGCCCGCTGCCGCAACGACGGGTTGTGCGCGCCTCCGGCGAACCATGACGAACGCGATCACCGCTCCGGCGACGATCACCACTCCGCCGACGACGTCGCCGATGATGACAGCGGTATCGGTGCCCCCGCCGGAGCTCGACGACGAGCCCGCAGGAGCCGACCTCGGCAAAGCGTCCAGCTGATCACCCACAACCTGCTCGACGGCGGAGTTGGCGAGCGGGCTAGTACCGAACGACGCGATCAGCTCGAGAAGGTTGCCCTTCGTCGCTGTCCCCACCGTCACGCTCTGCGTCGTGTCCGAGCACGTCGCGATCGCGGAGTCGGGGACGTTCGGTATCGGGGAAGTCGGAACGGAATTGGCGTTGGTGGCACCGCTGCAGAAACCCGACGCCAGACTTGCGGCGGTGATGTCCTGGGTCTCCGAACCGATCGACTCAACGAGGAAAACGACGAGCGAGTCAGCAGAAGCTCCTTGCGGCGACTGCCAACCTCCGACCGCGGACGAGAACGTCTGGTTGGCGGTTTCCAGGCGTTGGAACTCGGTTTCGATTTGGGTCTGGAAGTCCCCGGTCTCCGCCGAAGAGAGGTTCGACCAACCGGCTTCCGGGTCCGAGATGATGAGGGCGGACAGAGTGGGATCCCCGGTTGCGTGCGCGGGCGGAGCTGTGAGGAACAGGGCTCCCGCCACAACGAGCAGCACTGCGAAAGCCGTGGCGACGGGAGACCTGAGCCGAATACGACTCGTAGCTACGTGTTCGATTGGGTTCACTCGACTTCCCTGCAAGCGGCCCGCCTGGCTCCCGATGAGGGTCGTAGACTACCGGGGTGGGTCGCGCCCGGGTCTGTGGTTGCAAGTCGAAGCCAGCCGCAGGCGAAACGACCCACGTAAGGCAACTCGTGGTTGCTGAGCATGGTGCGGCTTAGAGGTAAGGCCTGCCCGCCGGTCGCCGATCACCGGTTCCCGGCGGAGAAGGAGTCAAGCGGGTATTGAGGAGGGCGCTGTAGGGCCTTTGGCCGCCGGCACCCGCCCGTGAGCTCCTCAGCAGGCGAGTGTGGGGCCAAAGACCAGGTCAGCCGGGCGCGACCTGCACGTACCGCCCGTCGCGGCAACAGAGCAGAAAGCGATCAGCGACCAAGCGGCGACCGCGCCGACCGACAGTGCGGCGACGGGGCAAAGGGAGCAAGGGAGCAAGGGAGCCGGAGTAAAGGGAGCCGGAGCAAGGGGAGCCGGAGCAAGGGGAGCCGGAGCAAGGGGAGCCGGAGTAAAAGCAGGAGTACGGAGAGCAACGGAGCAAAGGAGAACATCATGGACGTCGATTTCCTCGGTGCTCAAGGGTCCATCTCCGAAGATCTCCGTGAGCGCGCCGTTGCCAAGATCGGCCGGCTCGGGCGCTTCGCCCCACTGCTCGAGCGCGCGGAGCTCCGCCTGACCCACGATGCGGACCGGTCCGCCGCGACCCGTTGGGCCTGTCATGCCGTGTTACGTGGGCACGGCCACGAGCTGCACGGGCGAGCCGAGGCGACCGATCCGCTCACAGCCGTCGACTTCGTGGTGGAAAAGCTCGAGCGCCAGGTGGAACGCCTGAAAGGCAAGCTGATCGATCGGTCCCACCCGAGACACGAGCAGACGAGCTGAGGCCGGCCTTCCCGGTCACCGCCGGTCCCTCCCGGTCACCGCTGGTCCCTCCCGGGCCGCTGATGAAGCTTCCTGAACGACTGTCCGGCGATGCCCCGGCGGTAGAATGATGACCCCATGAGCCTTCTCACGCGCGCGCTCAAGGCCGGGGAGGGCAAGAAAGTACGCCGCCTCGCTGAGCTGGTCCCACTCATAAACGAGCTCGAGCCCGAGATCGAGCGACGCTCCGACGACGAGCTCGCACATTCGACCGTCCTGTTGCGCGAGCGGCTGGCCAACGGGGCGAGCCTCGACGACGTGCTGATCGAGGCGTTCGCCACCGTGCGCGAAGCTGCGTGGAGGATTCTCGGTCAGCGGCATTTCGACGTCCAGCTCATGGGGGGGATGGCCCTTCACTTCGGCTGGATCGCAGAGATGAAGACCGGTGAGGGAAAGACCCTCGTCTCCACCCTGCCCGTCTACCTGAACGCGCTCTCCGGCCGTGGCGTGCACGTCGTCACCGTGAACCCCTACCTGGTCCAGCGCGATGCCGAGTGGATGGGTCGTGTCTACAACTTCCTCGGTCTGTCCGTCGGTTCAGTGAACGCGGAGGTGTCGGACCTCGAGGCCAAGCGAGCGGCTTACGCCGCGGACGTCACCTATGGGACCAACACCGAGTTCGGTTTCGACTACCTGAGAGACAACATGGCCAGGTCGCGCGAGACGATGGTGCAGCGGGGCCACGTGTACGCGATCGTCGACGAGGTCGACTCGATCCTCATCGACGAGGCTCGGACCCCGCTTATCATCTCGGGACCGTCAGACGACGCTGCGAGGCTCTACTACCAGTTCGCGGGCATCGCCAGGACGCTTTCGCGCGACCTCGACTACGAGGTCGACGAGGAGAAGCGTCACGTCGTGCCGACCGAGCTCGGGATAGAGAAGGTCGAGCGGGCGCTCGGCGTGGGCAACATGTACGACCTCGTCGCGGTCAACTACGTCCACCAGCTCTCGAAAGCGCTTCTCGCAAAGGAGCTCTACCACAGGGACAAGGACTATCTCGTCGCCGGTGGAGAGGTGAAGATCATCGACGAGTTCACCGGCAGGACCCTCGAGGGCCGGAGATGGTCCGACGGCCTTCACCAGGCTGTCGAGGCCAAAGAGCGGGTAAAGATCCGCGAGGAGAACCACACCTGGGCGACGGTCACCCTCCAGAATTTCTTCCGCCTGTACGAAAAGCTGGCCGGAATGACGGGCACCGCCGAGACCGAGGCGGCCGAGTTCGCGAATACCTACAACGTCCCTGTGGTCCCGATCCCGACGAACAAGCCCATGGTCCGCGAGGACTGCGCGGACCTCGTCTACAAGACCGAGGACGCCAAGTTCGCAGCCGTTGTGGAGGACATCGCCGAGCGCTACGAGCAGGGACAACCGGTGCTCGTCGGAACGGCATCTGTCGCAAAGTCCGAGCAATTGTCGCGCCTGCTCGAAAAGCGAGGGATCCCGCACGAGGTCCTGAACGCCAAGCAGCACGCGCGCGAGGCGGAGATCGTCAGCCAGGCCGGACGCCTCCACGCGGTGACCGTGGCCACCAATATGGCCGGTAGAGGAGTCGACATCCTGCTCGGCGGAAATCCCGAGGGCCTCGCCCGTCGCGAGGTCGTGGCCGCAGGACTGGAGCTCGACTCAGACGAGGGCAAGGCCGAATACGAGCGGCAGCTCGCTCGCATAGAGCCGCAGTGCGAGGAGCAGGGCAAGCGGGTTCGCGAGCTCGGCGGGCTCTACGTGCTCGGCAGCGAGCGCCACGAGAGCCGTCGCATCGACAACCAGCTCCGTGGGCGCTCAGGCAGGCAGGGAGACCTCGGCGAGAGCCGGTTCTTCCTCTCGCTCGAAGACGAGCTCATGAGGCTGTTCGCGACCGGTGCGATGCAGTGGGTCATGAGCCGCACGCTTCCCGACGACGTCCCGATCGAGGCCCGCATGGTCACGAAGGCCATTGAGCGTGCGCAGAACACGGTTGAGGGGCGCAACGCCGAGCAGCGCAAGGACATCTTGAAGTACGACGAGGTCCTCGACAAGCAGCGCAAGGTTATCTACGAGCGACGGAACCAGATCATCGACGGCGAGAACCTGCGTGACCGGACCGAGGAGATGCTCGAAGAGACCATCGACGCGCTCGTCGAATCGATGTGCCAGACCGATTACCCCGAAGACTGGGACCTCGAGCAGCTCCTGCAGGAGGTCACCCAGTATTTCCCCACGCAATTCACGGTGGAGGAGCTCGCCGACGCGACCGCCAAGGTGCAACTGAGCGAAAGCCTCTTGGAGGAAGCACTCGTGCAGTACCGGGCGCGCGACGAGCAGTTCCCCGGCGGTGAGGCTCAAGCGCGCGAGATAGAGCGCGAGGTCATGCTGCAGATAATCGACCAGCGCTGGCGGGACCACCTTGCCGAGATGGACTACCTGCGCGAAGGCATAAACCTGCGGGCGATGGGCCAGCAGGATCCGTTGGTCGCCTGGAAGAAAGATGGCTTCGACATGTTCGGGGCCATGATCGAGGCGATCGACGACGACTACCTGCGCTACGTGATGCACGTCCAGCTGATCGAGGAGCCGGCAGCTGGTCCGGACCTCGCGAGGGCCAGCTATGTGGCAGCAGAGGACCCAATCGTGGATTCGTCCGCCTATGCGACCGTCCCCGTCGGTCCCGGAGAGCAGTCAATGACAGGCGCCTCCAACGGCACCACCGGAGCAGCTCCTCGGTCGCGCAGCGGCGGCGGCAGCGGTAATGGCAACGGCAGCGGCAACGGGCGACAAGCTGTGGCGAGCGACTCCGCGGACCGGCAAGTCCAGAAGCAGCCGAGCGCCAAGATCGGACGCAACGAGCCGTGCTTCTGCGGCAGCGGCAAGAAATTCAAGCTCTGTCATGGCCAGACGTAACGTTCGGGCGGTGCGCGGGGCTGAGGTCGCAGCCCCGGGCCGCGAGCTCAGAGACGACTCGGACCGGCACGCTGGTGCCGGGTACTGAGCCGCCGCGCGACGCCAAGGCCGAGCTCGCAGATCTTCGGTCGCGGCTGACCGAGGCTGAGGCGTACCTGGGTCTCGAGCGCCTGCGTGAGCGTCGCGACGAGCTGGCAGAAGAAGTCTCGCGTCCTGACTTGTGGGACGACCCTGACCGCGCGCGCGTCGTCACGACCGAGCTCGGCGGTTTGAACGACGACATCTCGCTTCTGGAGGATCTCGCATCGCGCCAGTCCGACGCCGAGGTTCTCTACGAGCTGATGGTCGAGGAGGGTGACGACTCGGTTGCCGCAGAGCTCCACCAGCAGATAGACGACCTGCTGCGTCGGATGCAGGCGCTCGAGATGAGGTCGCTGTTCGCAGGCGAGCACGACGCGAACGACGCCATCCTCGAATTGCATGCAGGGTCAGGCGGGACCGATGCGCAGGACTGGTGCGAGATGCTCCTGCGGATGTACCTGAGATGGGCGGAGAGACGGGGTTTTGGCACGGAGGTCGACGAGGTGACCGAGGGTCAGGAGGCGGGCCTGCTGTCGGCGACGGTCATCGTGAAGGGTCGGTTCGCCTACGGGCTGCTCTCGGCCGAACGTGGGGTGCACCGCCTGGTTCGCATGTCACCGTTCGACTCGCAGAAACGGCGCCAGACGAGCTTCGCGACGGTATCCGTCACCCCTTTCCTCGAAGACGCCGTGTCCGAGGTGGACATAGACGAGAAGGACCTGCGCATCGACACCTACCGCTCGTCGGGTGCGGGAGGCCAACACGTCAACAAGACAGATTCCGCAGTACGGCTCACTCACCTGCCGACCGGGATCGTCGTGTCCTGTCAGAACGAGCGCAGCCAGCACCAGAACAAGGCACGGGCGATGCAGATCCTCGCCGCCAAGCTGGCGGACCGCCAGGCAGAAGAGCGCAGGGCCGAGCTCGAGACGCTCTCCGGACCGAAGCTGGAAGTGACCTGGGGGAGCCAGATCCGCTCGTACGTGATGGCTCCGTACCGGATGGTGAAGGACCACAGGACGGATTACGAGACGGGGAACGTCGACGCTGTCTTGGACGGTGACATCGACGAGCTCATCGAGGCGGAGCTGAGGCGCCGCCGCAGGCTCGGTGATGACTGAAATGATCACTGACCGTCCATGGACCACGTCGGTCCTGCTGCTAGCGTTCGAGGTGATGCGCCGCAAAGCGCGGTTTGCACTGTGCGTGCGAGCCGCTTCAGGCCGCGGCCACCCACACTTCGCGTCTGTTCAACGATGATCCGCTTCGACAACGTAACCAAGACCTACAAGGCGGGCTCGGTCGCTGTCCGTGACGTGTCGATCGAGATCGACAAGGGCGAATTCGTCTTTCTGGTCGGGCCTTCCGGTTCGGGGAAGACGACTCTCATCCGCCTGCTGCTCCGAGAGGAGCTGCCGGACTCGGGCAAGATCTGGGTGGCTGGCAAGGACGTGGGAGCCATGAGCAGCTGGCGGGTCCCGTACCTGAGGCGGAACATCGGTTGCGTGTTCCAGGACTTCCGGCTGCTTCCCAACAAGACCGTCTTCGAGAATGTCGCATTCGCACTCGAGGTGATCGGGCGCCCGAGGCACGTGATCGTCACGCAGGTACCTCAGGTTCTCGACCTGGTCGGCCTCGGCAAGAAACGCGATCGTCTGCCCAGTGAGCTCTCAGGAGGCGAGCAACAGCGCGTCGCGGTTGCAAGGGCGTTCGTGAACCGGCCGCTCATCCTGCTCGCAGACGAGCCGACAGGAAACCTCGACCCTGGCACGAGTCAGGGGATCATGCGACTGCTCGACCGCATAGGCCGGACCGGGACCACCGTGGTGGTTGCAACGCACGACGCCAACATCGTCGACCAGATGCGCAGGCGCGTCATCGAGCTCGACCAGGGCTCGCTCGTTCGCGATCAGCGTCGCGGTGTCTACGGCTACGGGACCTGACAGGCGTAGGTGGACGACTGATGGCACTCTCAGCCCGGTACGTGGCGCGCGAAGCCGGGGCGAACCTGTGGCGCAACCGGCTGATGACGTCGGTGGCGATCCTGACCGTGTTCGTGACGCTCGCGCTCGCGGGCTCCGCTCTGCTGCTGCGCCAGGCCGTCGCCACCGCGACGATCCAGTGGCAGAACGGTGTGAGCGTGATCGTCTTCGTCGATCCCGGGGTCACGGCGACGCAGAGCCACACCGTCTACCAGGAGCTCGTGCAGATCCCGTACGTCAAGTCGTGCTTCTACCGGTCGCAGGCCTACGACTTCGCGGAGGCAAAGCGCATAACGTCTCCGGTGTACAGCTTCGTACTCACCGAAGCGACGACTCCTTCCTCATACCGGTGCGTCCTCGACAGTCCGAGCGAGGCGGCAGGCATCGTCTCTCAGTTCCACAACCAGCCGAACGTCAAGAACGTCAGCTCGCCCGCCCAGGCGATAAAGAACATCGAGACGTTCGTGCACATCTCTCAATGGGTCCTCTTCGTTCTCGCGTTCGTTCTGCTCCTTTCTGCGACGGTCCTGATCCTGAACACGATCCGTCTCGCGATCTTCGCCCGAAGACGCGAGGTCGCAGTCATGAAGCTCGTCGGCGCGACCAATTGGTTCATACGGATCCCGTTCATGTGCGAGGGGCTGGTCCAGGGGCTCATCGGGGCGGTTCTGTCGCTCGGAGCGGTCTTCGCACTGAATGCGTGGCTGCACGCCTACACCAACAACCCCAACCACCAGACCAACCTCGACGTGCCGACCGGCGAGCTGACGGTCATAGTCATCTTCATCGTGCTCGTCGGTGTCGTGATCGGCGTGGCCGGCTCCGCATTTGCCGTCAGGCGCTTCCTGGACACCTGAGCTCCGGTGGGGGCCCTCGAACTGATCGACGACTGGCCCGAGCCGCACGCCGCGGCGGGTGTGCTCGTCTGCGGCGGGTCGACCGTCGAGCTGGTCGCCGCCAGAGGTGATCTCGATGCCGTCGCCGAGTGGGCATCTGTAACCAAACTGCTCGTGGCTGTCGCAGTGCTGGTGGCCGCCGAACGGGGGGTCCTGGACCTGGACGACCCCGCTGGGCCACCTGGGTCGACCGTCAGGCATCTGCTCTCCCACGCGTCCGGTCTCGGCCCCGACAGCACTGAGCCGCTCACATCGCCCGGAGTCAGGCGGATCTACTCGAACGCCGGGTTCGAGGTGCTCGCCCGCTGCCTCGAGGTCAGGCCCGACGTCCAACGGCCCGAGGTCAGGCCGGGCCCAGGCTGGCGCGAGGTCGTGGCGGACACGGTCACCGGCCCCCTCGGCCTCGGTGCGACCCGAGTCCCACCTGGTGGCTCTCCGGCATCGGGCGCACGAGGGCCTATCCGGGACCTGCTCTCGTTGGCGTCCGAGTTGTTGTTGCCCCGCACCCTGGACGCGGACTTGGTCCTGACGGCAACCGAGGTTGCGTTTCCCGGTCTGCCCGGCGTGGTCCCGGGGATAGGCCGCTACAGCGATTGCGACTGGGGCCTCGGGTTCGAGCTCAAGTCCTCCAAGCGGCCGCACTGGACCGCCACCACGGGATCCCCGGGCACGTTCGGGCACTTCGGGCGCTCGGGGGCCTTCTTATGGGTCGATCCCGTAGCCGGCGTGGCGTGCGCATCTGCCGGAGGAGCACCCTTCGGCCCGTGGGCCGTGGAGCAGTGGCCGAGATTCTCCGACACCGTCTTGAGCGAGTGGGCGGGCGGTCGACGCCGATTCGGCGCGACAGACGCGTGACCGTATGCTCCGGGCCGTGAAAGGAGTCATCCTCGCCGGCGGGTCCGGAACGCGCCTACATCCGCTCACCCGGATCACGAACAAGCACCTGCTGCCGATATACGACCGCCCGATGATCAACTACTCGATCGAGGCTCTAGTGCGGGCCGGCATAGACGAGGTGATGCTCGTCACCGGTGGAACCCACGCCGGGGAGTTCCTGAGGCTTCTTGGAAGCGGTCACGAGCACGGCCTCGAACGACTGTCGTACGCGTACCAGGACAGGCCGGGTGGCATCGCCGAAGCCCTCGGGCTAGCGAAGAAGTTCTGCGGGTCGGATCCGGTGCTCGTGATGCTCGCGGACAACCTCGTCGAGTACACGTTCTCCAAGACGGTCGAGCGCTTCTTGGCGCAGAGGACCGGAGCGCGCATCATCCTCTCCGAGCCGGACGACGCAACGCACTTGCGGAACCTCGGAGTGCCCGAGCTCGACGAGCACGGCCGGATCGTGAGGATCGTGGAGAAGCCCGAAGATCCTCCGAGCCGCTACGCGGTGACGGGCATCTACTGCTACGACCCCGAGGTCTTCAAGGTGATCGACACGCTTGAACCTTCAGGTCGCGGCGAGCTCGAGATCACCGACGTGAACAACTGGTATGTCGAAGCCGGTGCCATGGAGTACGACGTCCTCGACGGCTTCTGGGGGGATGCCGGCGAGTCGATCGACGCGTACTACGCGGTCAACGACTTCGTCCGGTCGAGCGGCGTCAACAAGGACACCCAGGAATAACGCCCTAAAGGCTGCCTTACAAGAACCCTAAGATGCCTCGCAAGAACCCTAAGAGGGAGCACGGTCGACCGGCGCCGATGCTGCCGACCCCGCTAGACCGGCGACCCACTTGGCCGTCTCGGCGGCGTGCCTCGAGTAGTCCACCTTGCCCGTGGGGGCCCGCCCTATCGAGTCCACGAAGCGGATGTGCTTCGGCGCCTTGTAGCCGGCGAGGTGCGCCTTCGTGTGAGCGATGAGATCGTGCTCGTCGACTGTGTTGTCGCCCGAGAGGCTGCCGTCTTTGAGCTCGACGACTGCAGCGACCGCCTGGCCGAACCGGTCATCGGGTATACCGACCACCACCGCGTCGCTCACGGCCGGGTCCAGCTTCAAGACCTCCTCGACTTCTTCAGGGAACACCTTCTCGCCACCGGTGTTGATGCACACCGATCCCCGCCCGAGAAGTCGTATGGACCCGTCGGCCTCGACCGTCGCGTGGTCGCCCGGCACAGACATCCTGACCCCGTCGACGGCCAAGAAGGTGGAGTCGGTCTTTGCCGCGTCCTTGTAGTAGCCGAGCGGGTTTCGCCCGCCGAGGGCGAGCACACCTTGTTGGCCCGAACCGGGAACGACGTCTGTCAGGGTGTCGGGATCGATCACCCTTACATCCGGCCCGAGCACGAAGCTCGCCGTCGCCTGGGCGTCGGTCCCGCTCGAGACCGACGCTCCCATGCCTATCGCCTCGGAGGAGCTGAACGCGTCCACGAGCACGAGAGTCGGTTTGTGCCGCAACAGGCCGCGCTTGGTCTCCTCGCTCCAGATGACCCCGGACGAAACCATGCCGAGAAGTGTTGTCAGATGCCAGCGACGTGGCTCGCGGTCGAGCGCTTCGAGGATCGGTTTGGCGAATGCGTCGCCCACGATCGCGATCGTGTTGACCTTGTCGCGGTCGACAGCGTCGAGAAGCTCTGTAGCGTCGAACCGCCGCGACTCGAGAGTGACGACCGAGCCCCCGACGGCGAGCATGCTCATCGAGCTGAACGCCCCTGTCCCGTGCATCAGCGGGCAGGCGGGCAGGTGCACGGGACCAGGGCCCTTCACGGTCTTGCGGACACCTTCGAGGCCTTCGTCTTCGGGAACCCGCATGATGTTCCCGCTGTTCAACCTCGCGAACAGGTCGTCCTGGCGCCACATCACACCCTTCGGCACGCCCGTCGTCCCACCGGTGTAGAGCATGTAGATGTCGTCACCGCTGCGACCCCACGGTGCGCGGGTCCTGCCTGCCGCGCCGGCGGCAGCCTTCTCGTAGGGGATCGCCCACTCGGGGCATTCACCGGAGCCGTCGTCGACCCAGAGCCATGCGCGCACCTTGGGGAGGCTCTTCCTGATGTGCTCGACGCGTTCGGTGAAGGTGCCGTGGATCAATATGCAGGCGGCATCGGCGTTGTCCCACAGGTAGTGCAACTCCTCGTCGCCATAGCGGTAATTGGTGTTGACCGGGACCATGCCCACTTTCAAGATGCCGAACGTCGACTCGATGTACTCGGGGCAATTCGTCAGGTAGTGCGCAACCTTGTCCTGCTGACCGAGCCCGAGATCGAGAAGCGTCTGGGCGATCCCGTCTGCGCGCCTGTCCGTCTCGCCCCAGGTGGCCCGTCTCGATCCGTGCAAGAGGGCATTCGCTTCGGGGATCTGGTCGGCGACCGTCTCCCACACGTCTGCAAAGTTCCAATCAGTCACGGGCGGGAGCCTACGCTTCTGACCCGTGGATCTCGCCCTCCCCGGAGACTCGCATCCTGCGCGGGTCGCGGTGCGCTCCTGGCTCGAAGCTCACCCAGAGCCCACTCCGCGCGAGTTGGCCGAGGCGGGCTATGTCTCCCCGCACTGGCCGCGGCCCTGGGGCCTCGATGCGGGACCTGTCGACCAGCTCGTGATCGACGAGGAGCTGCGGTCCCGTCAGGTCAGGCGACCGTTCAACCCGATCGGGATCGGATGGGCGGGGCCCACCTTGGTGCACGCCGGCACCGCCGAGCAGCAGGAGCGTTACCTGCCGCCTCTGCTGTCAGGCGAAGAGGTTTGGTGCCAGCTGTTCAGCGAGCCGGGCGCGGGGTCTGATCTTGCCGGGCTCAGGACCAGGGCGACGAAGGACGGCGACGGGTGGATCGTCTCCGGCCAGAAGGTGTGGACCACCTACGCACACATGGCAAGTTTCGGGATCCTGCTGGCGCGCACCGACCCCGGAGTGGCGAAGCACTCAGGCATCTCCTATTTCATCTGCCCGATGGACGCCAAAGGCGTGACCGTGCGACCCATCGTCGACATGACCGGCGATCACGCCTTCAACGAAGTGTTCTTCGACGACGTGCACCTGGGCCCGGGGCATCTGGTCGGGCGCCCGGGTGAGGGATGGTCGCTCGCCAAGGTGACGCTCTCCAACGAGAGGGTCTCGCTTTCGGGGGAGGGTGCGCTGTGGGGCCAGGGACCGACCGCCGGCGACCTCGTTGAGGAGCTGAAGGATTCCGGCGGCGTCGCCGACCCGGTGCTTCGCCAGCGGGTCGCGTCTGTGTGGGCGGAGAGCGAGGTGCTGCGACTGGTGCGACTCCGCACCATCGGCGCCGTGCTTCAGGGCCGCGAACCAGGCCCCGAAGCCTCCATCAGAAAGGCCATGGCAGACGACCACGGCAAGAAGGTGATGGAGCTGGCGCGAGACCTTGTCGGAGCCCGTGCGATGTTGAACGGTTCCGAGAGCGCAGGCTCTCCGGGTCCATCTCCGGGCCCGGGCGGGGGTCCGGCGCACGTCGCAGCGGCAGGGAGCCGCAGGGCGGCGCGCTGGCCCGAGTCGACCTGGGCGAAGGGGTACCTGTTCTCGATGGCCCTCACGATCGGTGGCGGGACGTCGGAGGTGCAACGCAACATCGTGGCCGAGCGGGTCCTCGGCCTTCCGCACGACATCGACCTCGATGCGGGCCGCAGCTTCGACTCGCTTTCGGGCGGCTAGAGGCCCGAGCTCTCCACCACCTGGCGCACCATGCGGGCGAAAGCGTCGGGATGGGTCAGGTGGGCGCCGTGCGCAGCTCCCTCGATCTCGACGAGCGTTGCGCCCGGAACCGCCGAGGCGACGACCTCGGCCGCCCGGCGGTGGTGCGCAACCGACCGGCTGCCGCGTCCCGCGAAGGTTGGAACAGAGATGAGCTCCAGGTCGACGAGCGGATGGTCCGCGCGGATCGCCGCCAGCTCGGCGACGAGAGCCGGGCCGTCGGCGCGTCGTGCCTGGCGGCCCTTTTCCGTGAGCTTTGACCACGACCCCTCCCCGGCGACGCGATCGAAGAAACCTTGCGCGAAGTCGCCCGGGTCCTCGCTCACGAACGCGCGCGAGCGGTTTGGCCACCAGTCGTTCCAGGGAAGGGGAGCCTCGTAGGCGCCGACAGCTCTTATGTGCACGGGGTCCTGCTGGGCGGCGTAGAGGGCGACGAGGCCGCCGAGCGAGTGCCCGACGACGACGACCTCGCTGTCGCCGATGAGCGCGAGCAGGTCGTCTACATGGGTGTCTATGTCGGTGGCTATCGGGCGTAGTGCTCCGGAACGGCTGTAGCCGCGTCGGTCGTAGATCACGACCCGCAGGTCCTCGAGTCTCCGGGCCGTCCGCATGAAGCTCGTCGAGCGGTCAAGTGACCCGTGGACGAAGACGACGGTCGGGGCAACTCGTGATCGATCCACTTCGCCGGCGTGGTCCCGATGGGGTTCGAGCTCCACGAAGTGCAGGCCGGCGGGAACGCCGTTTCCGTCAACCACGACCGGTCACGGTAGCTGCAGGCGGCACATCGAGTTGACGCCCGGCATAAGGCCCGACATTAGGATCGAAAACGTGCCCGACCAATCGCTAGAAGTCGGCGAGCCGGTACCGGGCGGAGCATTCGGCCCGAACGCCTGGCTGGTCGACGACATGTACGACCAGTTCCGCCGTGACCCGCAGTCGGTCAGCGAAAGCTGGCGCGAGTTCTTCGCGGACTACGTGCCAGGCGGTCGCGGCGGCCTCGCGGACGCCGGCAACGGAGCAGGGTCCGCCGCACAGGCGAACGCTGCGTCAACCACGCAGGTGAACGTTGCGTCAACCACGCAGGTGAACGGAGCCGGAGCACCGGCTGCTGCGGAGGCGACCGATCAGGCTGCTGCGACCCCGAAGCCCGGCACCGTGGCCGTCGATCAGCAGGTTCAGGCGGCGCCAGCGCCGGCGCCCGCGCCCGCGTCGACGCAGCCGGTCGCGGCATCAGGTCAATCCACGGGATTTGCCGGCGACACCGGCGACAAGCCGATCGTGTTGTCGGGCGCCTCCCGGCGAATCGCCGCCAACATGGAGGCGTCGCTCGCGGTCCCGACCGCCACGAGCGTGCGGACTGTGCCCGCAAAGCTCCTCCAGGTGAACCGCTCGCTGCTTAACCAGCACCTGACGCGGACGTCTGGGACCAAGGTGAGCTTTACGCACATCATCGGCTACGCCGTGGTCAGGGCGCTCGCGGCGCATCCGAGCCTCAACTCCGCTTATGTCCCCGACGCCGACGGCAAGGGCCACCCCGGAGTGCTCCGCCACGAGCATGTCGGACTCGGTCTGGCCGTGGACGTTGCCCGTCCAGACGGGACGCGGACCTTGATGGTCCCTGTGATCCGCGAGGCTGAGCGACTCGATTTCCGGACCTTCGTGCTCGCATACGAAGAGCTCGTCCGCAAGGTGCACGCGGGCACGATCAGCCCCGACGACTTCGCAGGGGTGACGGCCACGCTCACGAACCCCGGCACCCTCGGGACCGTCCAGTCCGTGCCGCGGCTCATGCCGGGCCAGGGCGTCATCGTCGGAGTGGGCAGCATCGGCATGCCGGCGGAGCTCCAGGCGGCCGATCCCCGCGCGCTCGCGGCGATAGGGGTGGGACCGGTCGTGACGGTCACCTCCACATACGACCACCGCATAATCCAGGGCGCAGAGTCGGGGGTGTTCCTCTCAGACGTGGCTGCATCTTTGAGCGGGGAACACCGGTTCTACGACGAGGTCTTCGCGTCCATGGACGTGCCGTTCGAGCCCGTCCGTTTCATGCCGGACCGCAACGCTGCCGACGACGAGCTCGACCGGCTCGAAAAGCAGGTCCACGTACAGAGCCTCATCAACATGTACAGGGTCAGGGGCCATCTGATCGCCGACCTCGATCCACTCGCCGCCGAGCCCGCGCGCTTGCATCCCGAGCTCGACCCTGCGACCTACGGGCTCACCTTGTGGGACCTCGACCGCGAGTTCGTGGTCGCCGGGCTCGCAGGCAAGCGCACGATGACGCTCGGAAACGCCGTCGAAGTGCTCCGCGACGCGTACTGCCGGACGCTCGCGATCGAGTACATGCACATGCAGGACCCCGAACAGAAGCAGTGGATCCAGCAGCACGTGGAGGGCGTGCCGACCACCCTCTCCGCAGAGGAGCAGCGGCACGTCCTCGACCGTCTCAACGCCGCGGAGGCGTTCGAGAAGTTCCTCCACACCCGCTACGTGGGCCAGAAGCGATTCGGTCTCGAGGGCGCCGAGTCGACGATCGTCCTCCTCGATGCGGTGCTGTCGGCCGCCGCCGCAGAGGGTCTCGAAGCCGCGGTGATGGGCATGGCGCACCGCGGCCGCCTGAACGTGCTCGCAAACATCGTCGGCAAGTCCTACAGCGAGATATTCAGGGAGTTCGAGGGTGACCTGGACCCTGAATCGGTCCAGGGCTCAGGAGACGTCAAGTACCACAAAGGCGCGACCGGCGTGTTCGTCGACCGCATGGGTCGATCCATCGAGGTTTCGCTCGCCTCCAACCCGTCTCACCTCGAGGCCGTCGACCCGGTTGTCGAGGGAATGGTCCGCGCAAGGCAGGACCGGGTATGGCCGGCCCACCCGTTCGGGGTTCTTTCTCTTCTCGTTCACGGCGACGCCGCGTTCGCGGGCCAGGGCGTGGTCGCCGAGACCCTCGAGCTGTCTCAGCTCGCGGGTTACAGGACCGGCGGGACCATCCATGTCGTCATCAACAACCAGCTCGGATTCACGACCGCACCCGCATCCGCCAGGTCCTCTGTGTATCCGACAGACGTCGCCAAGATCGTGCAGGCCCCGATCATCCACGTGAACGGCGACGACCCCGAAGCCTGCTTGCGCGCAGCGCACCTCGCGTTCGGCTTCCGCCAGGCGTTCCACAAAGACGTAGTCGTGGACATCGTCTGCTACAGGCGGTTCGGTCACAACGAGGGAGACGATCCGAGCTACACGCAACCGCGGATGTACGCGATCATCGACTCGAAGCGGTCGGTACGAAAGCGCTACACCGAAGTTCTCGTCAGGCGCGGCGACATCACCCTCGACGAGGCGGAGAAGGCGCTCGACGACTTCGCTGCCAAGCTTCAGGCGGCGTTGGACGAGACGCGCCAGTCGGCCCCGCCCAAGGTGACGGCATCGCGGGTGCAGCCCACGGACGACATGGCCCGTCCGATGGTCTCGACCGGGATCGACAGGAGCACCGTGGTCGAGCTCGCCTCGGCGGCGACGCGTGTGCCTGAGGGATTCACCCTTCATCCGAAACTCGCCCGGCAATTCGAGCAACGAGCCAAGGTCGTGGCTAACGACGAGGTGGACTGGGCCCTCGGTGAGGCGATCGCACTGGGCTCCCTCGTCCTCGAGGGAACCGACGTCAGGCTCACCGGCCAGGACACCCGCAGAGGTACCTTCAGCCAGCGTCACGCGGTGCTGGTGGACCACGACACGGGCGCCGAGTGGGTGCCGCTCGCGCACCTGACAGGTGACGGGCTCGGTCGGTTCGCGGTCCACGACTCGTTGCTGTCGGAGTATGCGGCGCTCGGATTCGAGTACGGGTACTCCGTCGACGCGCCTGATGCCCTCGTGTGCTGGGAGGCTCAATTCGGCGACTTCGCAAACGGGGCCCAGGTGATAATCGACAACTTCCTCGTCGCCGCCGAGGACAAGTGGGGACAGCGCTGCGGCCTCGTCATGCTCCTTCCTCACGGTTACGAAGGCCAGGGACCCGAGCACTCGTCCGCGCGGATCGAACGCTTCCTGACGCTGAGCGCGCGGGGAACTTGAGAGTCACCCAACCTACGACGTCGGCCCAGTACTTCCACCTCCTGCGCTCCCAGGTGAGGGGTTCAGGGGGCCAGCCGCTCGTCGTGATGACGCCAAAGTCCCTGCTTCGCGCGGAGACCTCACGTTCGAAGATCGAGGAATTCACATCGGGCGGGTTCCGCGTCGTCGTCGACGATCCGGCGAAAGGGCGCGACATCGAACCTTCAGAGGTCGCCAGGGTGATCCTGTGCTCGGGAAAAATCGCATTCGACGCCATGAAGTGGCGCGAGCGCCTTATTGCGGGTTCTGTGCCCGTCCCGGCAGCGACCGCGATCGTCCGGGTCGAGCAGCTCTATCCCTGGCCCGAGGTCGAGCTGACGGCGGTCCTGGACAGGTACCCGGGCGCAAAGGAGCTTGTCTGGCTCCAGGACGAGCCCGAGAACATGGGTGCCTGGCCCTTCGCCCACGGACGACTCCACCGGCTGGTGAGGGATCGCTACGCACTGCGTCACGTGAGCAGGCCCGAGTCGGCGAGCCCGGCGACCGGAAGCGCGGCGCTCCACAACATCGAGCACGACGACATCTTGGTCAGGGCCCTCGGCTGATTTCTCAGGTCGAAGGCTTTAAGGGTCCTCGCCGAGGACCCTCGTAGAGGATTCTCCTGGCCCTTCCCGGGTGGAATTACCTGGTAGAGGCCTAATAATTGTGGGAATTCCACCGGCGCTCGGCCTCAATAGGCCGGATAATTATGCCGATGTACAGACCATGCCAGGCGCTTCCCCTCGCATGAAGTCAGCGAGCCACGTCATTCGTCGAGCCCTCCAGCGCGCCTATCGCCTGAGATCCCGGTCAGAAGAAGGGGTCGGACTGATCGAGGTCATGATCGCCATCGCGATCTTGCTCGTCGTCGTGGTGCCCGCCACCTACCTGATCGACGCCACCGTGCAGCAGACGGCATACGCCCGGGCCAAGGTGGCCGCCGCGGAACTGGCCGAGACCGAGATGGAAACCCTGTCGAACCAGCCGCTCCAGACCCTCGAGAACTACCTCGACACGAACACCACCGTGAGCAACACGATCGTGGGCGGTGTCCCATTCAAGACGTCGATCTACCTGACTTGGCAGGGGATCGGAAGCGAGCCGGATCTGTGCAAGTCCGGCAGTCCACCGCAATCGATCAGCGCGACTGCGACCATCTCGTGGGGGCCCGGGCACTCGCAGAAGCTCGCAGAGGAGTCAGTCTTCGACCCGCCCTACTCGCAGCCTTTCTTCGACCTGGCCAGCGGGTCCGGCGAGACCAGCGGGCTGACCAAGAACGATGCTTACACGGTCATCTACTCGAAGACCGCGGAGACGATCGCACCGGGCTCCACTCTCACCCTGGGTGCGGGCACGTCGAATTCCCAGAACCTCACCGTGTCGAGTTCGCAGTTACCCAATACCAAGACGATCGACGTCAACAGCTTCACGGCCTCCGCCGCCTATCCCGTTGGCACCCCGGTCGCACTGCCGAGCGAAGGCTACTTGGGAGTCCAGGTAAACGGAGTGAGCGGGGTCGCACCCACGAACGTCGCCTCCGTGTCGGTCGGCATAGAGCCGACAGGTTCGGGCAACCCCACTTACTACGTCCCCGACTCGAACGGATGCGTCTTTGTCCAAGAGCCACCTGGTGACTACACGGTCCTGCTGTCGAGCTCCACCAGCCCGCCCTTCATCGATCGGTCGGAGAACCAGTCCCCATCCTCTGTCGCTCCGCTGAGCGCTCCTCAAGTGGTGAGCGTGGGAGGAAGCACCGTCTGGACGTGGACCTACGACCAGGCCGCCACCGTCACGTTCTCCGCTTCAGGAAGCGTGCCGGTCGCCGGCAGCACTCCAGTGGCGGTCTACAACTCCGGAATCCCCACCAATCCCCTTTACAAGGCGATTCCCTACCCCGCGACCACCACGTCCGCTTACCTGTTCCCGTTCACCGGGGCCTACAACGCCTGGTACGGGGACTGTCTGGCAGAAGAGCCCTCCAACCCCACGACGATGTCGCTAACGCCGTCTGCCACGGTCCCGGTCTCGATCACGGGCCTGGCTGACCTCACGGTCGAGCCTGTAGTGAGCTTGACAAACGCAACTGCCACGCCGGCCGCGGTGACTGCGACGGTGGCCGATCCGAACTCCGCGACCGATGGGTGTGGTCTCGATTCGCTCACTCTCGGTTCGAGCAGCGCGTCCGTTCCGAACACCGAGGCTGGAGTCGTCGAGGTGACACGCACGGACTCATCCGCCACGACGACATCTGGAAGCGACGTGGTCACGGACTCGGCGATTCTGAGCACGGACGCGGGCAAGCTCGTGACGGGGACCGGCATCCCTTCCCCCTCGTACGTGACGTCCGTCAACACGACGAACCACACCTTCAACCTTTGGTCGTCGCCTCTCACGACAACTCCAGGGTCCCACGCTCAGACGGTCACCAGTTCGACCGTGGGCATCGTGCTGGCCGGCGACACCTATAGCGTCACCGTCGCTGGCAACGCGACCGCAGCCAACGTGACGATCAATCCGAACGGCGAGATCTGCACCAGCGGTTGCACGACGGGCGCGATGGGCACCGAGAACGTCTTTGAAGCGAGCGGATCTCCGATACAGGTGCCGGCGTGAGCGAACCAGTGACGACGCCCGTCGAGCTCGACCGATCCAGGTGGACGGCGGTCAGGCGCCCGAGGACGGGAGTCGCGTGCCTGAGGGCTCGTCACTCGGGTGGTGATCGCACGGAGATGGGGTTCACCCTCGTCGAGATGATGATCGTTCTCGCGTTGACGTCGATCATCCTTTTGGTCACGGGCCCTGTGGTCGCGATGTTCTTCAACCTGAACAACAACGTCGCAGAGACCTACAGCGCCACCAACCAGCTCGTGCTCGCGTCGGAGGTGCTGACCCAGTATCTGCACGAAGCCGTCGCGCCCTGCCCGCCGACCTCGACCGCGTCGGGATGCTCGACAACTCCGTACTCTTCGCCTGCGCCAGGCTCCCTCACCTTCTACGCCGACACGAACAATGCGAACGGCCCCGCGAAGATCGTCATCACCACGACGGGCACCACGACGACCGCATGGCTCTACCAGGCAAAATCGAGCTGCCCCTTCTACGGTTCCCTGACCACCGCGTGCAGCTTTCCCACGTCTGGGCGGCTCTTGATGACGATCGCTGACCTGGAGAACACCACGCCGCTTTCGTACCTGCTCTCAACCGGCTCGACGTGCACGGGATCCACGTCGAGCCCGTGCAACACCAGTTCGACGGTGTCGATATTGGCCGTCGACGTGAGCCTCGTCGCCGAGGTGCCCTCGAAAGGTGAGCCAACCGGCTTCCAGACGACGGCCTACGCCCTAGCACCTTCATACAACGGGACAGTGGGATGAAACTTCACGTTCGCAAATCAAACGCGAGTGCAGCGTCGATTCTTCGACGGATCTTTCGCTGCAGGCCGAACGACCAGTCGGGCCAGGCGCTCGTGCTCGTGCTGGGCCTCGTCGCGATGATCTTCCTGGGGGCGATCGCGCTCGCACAGAACGTTTCACAGCACTACCCGATCGTCGAACAGGATTTGATCGATCACGAGGCCTACCGGGCGATGCAGGCCGGCATAAACCAGTACCTGTCGTTGGCCAACTCCGATCCCGACGCTGTGGCGTGCGACGGAAGCCTGGACACGGTGTCTAACTGGCCGAGCCCGACGTCGAGCACGTCCACGACGCTCAGCATCCCGAACGGAGTGTGCTCCGGATTCTCGACGAACACCTGGGAGGCGGTTCCGAACCTCGCCACGACTCAGGGCCCGCCCGCCTACTTCATGTACGGCACTCCTATCGTCTACGTCTGCACGGGCGGGACGACCGTGTGCCCGGCGAACGTCTGGGTGAGCCTGAAGGTGATCGGCGCTTCGAAGTCAGGTCAATTCTCCAACTACGTGCCCGGCACCGTCACCTTCGATCCTGCCAACGGATTTCTCCTGAACCTGTACTGGCTCAACTATGACCAGGAGGACCCGACCGTCGTTCCCACGTCACCCACCTGCACCTGGTACTGGAGCCCAAGCCCTGCTGGTCTCGGATCGAAATGCGTGCCGGTCGACTACGTCGCAGAAGAGACCCTGAACGGGAACATCTTCTCGAACGACCCGCTGTTCATATGCGCGAATTCGTCCACTGCGAGTGCGGCCGATTCGCCCACTATCAACGGGACGATCTCGTCTGCGGATCCGTCTTATGCGACCCTTGCGGATCCCGACAACAGTTGCGACGATTCGATCTACGGCTCTGAGACCCAACAGGACGATCAGCCTTTCGAGCCGATCCCCACCGATGACGTCGTGCTGGGGACCGAGGCCGCAGACAACGGCTGCGAGTACGAGGGCCCGACGGAGATCAGCCTGGCGAAGAACGGCGCAGGTGCCGCCACGACCGTGGCGCTGCTGAGCAATGGGAAAGTTCTCAGTGCCCTCGGCGGGACCCTCAATGTCGCCGCCACAACGAGCTTCACTGCTTCAGGGCAGATCTCCGTCGTGGCGTCGGGGGGGACGGCTGTCCTCGACTACACCGGAGTAACGAGTTCGACGTTCACCGGGGTCACCATCGTCTCGGGCACCCCATCGTGGACTCTTTCGACGGGCAAGGCGGTCGACCAGTCCGCTTACGAGATGGACGTGACCAGCCCCGAGACCCAGACGGGCGGAACCGGGAACGACGCGTTGAGCGACGTTGGCAACACCAATACCTGCATGGCGGGTACGGGTGGAGGATGGGTCCCCTACCCGGCGAACGGCGTGGTGTTCGTGGAGAATTGCCCATCGACTGACTCTCTGTGTGGCACCTACAACCCTCTCGGCTCGAGCGCAGACGTGTTCGCCCCGGACGACCAGAAGTCGGGTTATGAAGGTCCGAGCGCCTCGTCCACGAGCACGAGCTCGACCGAAGGCGATGCGATCATCCAGGGAACGGTTTCTGGGCCACTTACGATCGCGGCACAGAACAACGTCGTGATCACGGGCAACCTCTGTTACGCATCGTGGACGGCGAACGCCAGCTTGCCATCGCAGGATTCCTCATGCGGGGACACGCCACCCTCGACCCCTACCACCGAAGACGTACTGGGGCTCATCGCCTATAACTATGTGGTGGTGAACCATCCCATGACCGAGAAAAGTGGCCAGTGGGATAACAACACCCCCTGCACCAACAACCTTGCGCCGATTGGGTCCGGCACCACGCCCAACTGCGACCTCGACGACCCGGTAATCGACGCGGCGATCCTCGCTCTAAACCAACAGTTCTTCGTGGCCAACTGGGACGATGGCGCCTTCCTGGACTCCATCAACGTGAACGGGACGATCAGCGAGGACTGGCGCGGTCCTGTCGGGGTGGGAGGATCGGGCGGCAATGGCTATCTGAAGAACTACAACTACGACCAACGCCTCGAATGGCTGTCTCCGCCCGATTACCTGAACCCTGGTACGTCAGCTTGGACGCTCGGCACCATCAGTGCCGTGACGGGCACGTGCCCGTCCGCGGTGACCGGCTGCACGACGCCTGCGCCATAAGACTCCTGCGCCACAAGACGCCGGCACCGTAAACCACGGCCTGGCGAGGTCAGGACAGCCGCACTTCGACGATAGCCTCGAGCTCCGCGAGCGCCACGTCGGGATCGACGACCTTGATGGTGGTCATGCCGAGCTGACGGGCGGGTTTCAGGTTCATTCCGAGATCGTCGAGGAAGATGCATCGATCGGGCACCACCTCGAGCAGCTCGCACGCGGTCAGGTAGAAGCGCGGGTCGGGCTTGCGAACCCCCTCGACCGCTGATTCGACGATCGCGTCGAACAGCTCGGGAAGCCATTCGAGCCCGTCGGCCCCGCGGACACGGACGAAGTTGTTCGTGAGCAACCCGGTCTTGAAGTGATCACGACAGCGGCGCACGGCTTCGAGCATCCGAGGCCTGTGCGCGCCGCCGAGGCAGGCGAGCAGCTGTCTCGCATCGACGACCCCACCCGCGCGCAGAGCCTCTTGTTCGAAGAGCTCACAGAACTCGTCCAAGTTCACCTCGCCGCGCTCGAGACGGGCCCAGGCGTTCGTGTCCGGGTCTGTCGCGTTCAGTCTCCTCACGAACCCGCCTGGCAGTCCGTTCTCGGATTCGTAACGGGCGAATGAGTCGAAAGGTCCGTCTGCGAGGACGCCGCCGAAATCGAAGAGTACGGCGTCGTAATCCTTCGATGGCACTGTTTTTTGCCCGAGCCTCAACCGGGTGGCACCTGCGCTGTCAGCCCGAAAGGGTGTCGCGCGTCAGGTGCCCCCACAGCTCTGCCGACAAGCGCAGGGAATCGACGTCGACACGTTCGTCGACGCCGTGGAACATGGTGGAGTACTGCTCGAAGCCGAGTCGCTCGCTGAAGAGGCCGAACCCGTACGCGACCGTGCCGAGCGGCCGGAAAATGCGTGCGTCGGTGGCACCCACCGAAAGGTAAGGGACAAGCCGCGAGCCGGGGTACGGCACTGACGCCGCTCGTTCGAGAGCGGCCCAAAGAGGCGTGTCTGCGGGCGAGGTGGTGGACAGGTCCTCACACATGAACTCGACGTCCACCTCGGGGTACAGATCACCGAGCACGTCCTCGAGCATCGACAGAACCTCGGGGGGGCCCCATCCGGGCAGTGTCCGGATGTCGAGCTCGAGCTCCACGCGGTCGGGGATCACGTTGATCTTGGACCCTGCGCGGAAGATGGTGGGGGCGATGGTCGTGTGGGTGCAGGCGTGCGCTTGCCGAGCGAGTCCGACACCGGGGAAGGTGTCGCAGAACTCCTCGATCCTTTCGGGATCCAGTAGCGCGGACGCCATGTCCTCAGGAAAACCGAGCTCTTGGACGAACCGTCGCCAGGCGGCGTGAAGGTCCGCCCTCGGTCGGTAGGTGTCGACTCTCCGTACCACCTCGGCGGCGCGCACGAGCGCATTGTCGGTCCTGAGCGGCTGCGAGGCGTGGCCCGGCTCTCCTTTTATCGTGAGCTTGCACCAGTGGCAGCCTTTTTCGCCGACGACCACAGGAAGGCGGATGCCACCAGGCGTCGACATCGGAAAGCCCCCGGCCTCGGTCACCAGGTAGTCGGTCCTTACCTCGCTCGTCGCGTTCGTCGGCCAACCACCCAGCGCCGTGGTCGCCGAGCGCCTCTTCGTCTGCGACGGCGATGTAGACGAGGTCACCTTCGGGCCTGAACCCCTCGTCGGCAAGATGCCGGACCGCGATCGCCATCGAAGAGGTGAGGTTGAGCATGTCAACAGCACCGCGACCCCAGACCTCGCCGTCGATCAGCTCCCCTCCGAACGGGTCATGCCGCCACTCGGTCGGATCGGCCGGGACGACATCTGTGTGCCCGACGAGAGCGAGCGAGGGTGCGCCCGGCCGGCTTCCTTCGATCCTGGCGACCAGCGAGCGGCGTCCGGGGAAGGGTTCGTACGATTGAAGGTCAAGACCATGGCCCTCGAGAGCAGCCTCGATGGTCTCGGCGCTCCGGTCCTCGTGGCCTGACGCCAGGCTGCCGTCGTTCACGCAGGCATTGCGTATGAGCTGCTGGAGCAGCTCGACCACTTCGCCTCCCAGGTCAGTCGGCATGGAGGGATCCTACGATCCGGGCGCGACCATCGGTCCACTTTGTTCCTGGGGGTGATTGACTTGAAACAGTCATGCCGCCCACGAATGTCGTCGTCGACGGCTCGAACATTGCGACAGAGGGACGTTCGACCCCCAGCCTCGAGCAGCTTGACCAGGCTGTACGTCAGTACCTGGACGAGCACCCGGGAACGAACGTCACGGTCGTCGTTGACGCTTCGTTCGGTCACCGGATCGAGCCGTCGGAGCGCCATGCGTTCGAGGAGGCCGTCGCCCACGGGGAGCTCGTCTCCCCGCCTGCCGGCGCGATCGGAAGAGGGGACGCCTTCTTGCTGAGAATCGCCGAACGGATCGGGGCGAGAGTGCTCTCGAACGACTCGTTCCGGGAGTTCCACGCCGAGCACCCCTGGCTGTTCGACCAGGACCGCTTGGTCGGTGGGACTCCGGTTCCGGGCGTGGGCTGGATCTTCACTCCGCGTCGGCCTGTTCGGGGGCCACTTACGCCGGCCACAGGTAATGGAGGTCGCCGGGCGGCTAAGGGCGCTGGTGGCGAACGGGCCGAGAAGCCTGACAAGCCCGAAAAGGGCGATAAGTCCCAAGCCGGCAAGCGGGAGCTCCAAGGCGCGGCCGCGAAGTCCACAAAGGTGAAGAAGGCGAAGAAAGCAGAAGTTTCCGCGGCCGCGAGGGGCGAAAAAGACGAGGTCGAGCGTCGCCAAGAAGGTGAGCCGACGACGTCTCGTAGGCGCGGCCGTGGCCGTACCAGGGGGTCAGATCAAAGCGTCGAGGCCGCGATCGCTCAGGCGACCGAAGAGGCGCTCGTTCCCGGCGAGGCCGCAAAGAAGGGCGGGACCAAACGGCGTGACAGCGGTGGTGCGGCCCCTGAAGCTGTGAACGACCCGCTGCCGTTCATCACCTTCGCTAGCGAGCACCCAGTTGGTTCGCAACTTGAAGGAACAATCGTCTCTTTCACCTCGCACGGTGCGATGGCGCAGGTCGAAGACATGTTGTGCTACGTCCCTCTGGCCGGGCTCGGTGATCCGCCCCCGCGGCGGGCGAGAGACGTGGTCAGGCAAGGAGAGACTCGGGTGTTCGAGTTGGTCGCCCTTGATCCCGCACGGCGGGGAGCCCAGCTGGCTCTTCCCGAGGTGGTGGCCACTCACCGCGAGATCGCCGAGGGACCTGAGGAGGCGGCATCCGAGGTCAGGCGCCGGCGGAAGAAGGCGCCGACCGCCGAGGTCGTCGCGCCCCGCAAGAAGGCTGCGGGTTCAAAGGAGGCTGCACCGGCGAAGAAGACAGCTGGCTCTGCGAAGTCCGTGGCCGTTCGGAAGGCGCCGAGGACGATCAAGAAGGCTGCGTCCACCAAGAAGGCGGCGCCGGCAAGCAAGGCAGAGCCAACAAGGAAGTCAGAACAAACGAAGAAGTCAGAAGCAACGAAGAAGCCGGCACCGGCCAAGAGGGAGCTCCCGGCAAAGAAAGCATCGCCGTCAAAGAAAGCACCGCCGTCAAAGAAAGCAGCGGCCGCAAGAAAGGTAGTGCAGGCCAAGAAGGCCGGGACCGCAAAGAAGGTATTGACGTTCAATCAGGCTGTGCCGGCCAACAAGTCAGCAACGGCGAACAAGTCAACAACATCAAACAAGTCAGCAACTGCCACGAAAGCAGCAAGGACCAAAAAGGCAGCAACGGCCGGAAAAGCTGTGGCTGGGAAGAAAGTCCCAACAGGGCAAAAAACCCAGGTCAAGTCGCAGAGCGCGACCTCCCGGAGCAAGAAGTAGCGCTCCGTCGGGTCAACAAGTCGCCCTTATCACTCAAAGCGGTCAAGTCTCCTAAAGGCGGCCACTGGGGGCCCCGATGATCTGGTCAATGAAGTGTCCCAGGAAATTCACAGTGAACCTGGTGGATGCCGATCGGGAGGCAAGGACGATGCGAGAAAGCGAACCGCGTCGCCTCGTCCATGCGCGATTGGTGTGTGCCGGGCACGTGGCTTGAGGGTCGGAGAAAACATGCTCGGAAGGATCTCCTTCAGGTTCCGGCGAGCCGCTGGAAGCAAGGGCCGGATCTTCGTCGAGGACGCGCACCCAGGGAGAAAGACCTGGCGTGCGGCCGAGGCGAGCCGGCATCGCGAAGTCCTGCACAACGATCGGGACCTCGGTCAGTGAACGTCTGATCGATCTAGCGCCGGGAAACCTCGTCCCGGTCCCCGGCGCAAGCACTGCAGCGGGGTCTATCGTCGGCAACCGTGCTCAAACCCGAGGAGGTCCTGCCACACCGCGCGCCTTTTCTGTTCGTAGACGAGGTGCTCGAAGTTGACCCTGGGCGAAGCGCGCGAGCTCGATGGAATCTGACGGGGAACGAGGCGTTCTTCGCCGGACACTTTCCCGGTAATCCCGTGCTGCCCGGCGTCCTCATGCTGGAGGCAATGGCCCAGACAGGCGCTCTCGCCGTACTGACCGACGAGCGATTCGCCGGCCGCCTGGTGCTTTTCGGCGGCGTCGATCGGGCGAGGTTCAGGCGCCAGGTGATCCCGGGTGACAGCCTCGAGATGACAACGACGCTGGAACGCATGTCCGATCATGGAGCCGGCTACGGGACCGGGCGCGCAACGGTGGACGGGCAGCTCGCTTGCGAGGCGCGCTTGCTGTTCGTCTGCGCTGACCGCAGATAGATCCCGAGGAACGCCGATGCGGATAGCAACTTGGAACGTGAACTCCTTGAATGCCCGTCTCCCGCGCGTCGTCGAGTGGCTCGAATATGCCAAGCCCGACGTGCTGTGCATGCAGGAGACGAAGGTTGCAGACGCCTCGTTTCCCGCGATGGCATTTGTAGCGGGTGGTTACGAGTCCGCGCCTCATGGTGACGGGCGTTGGAACGGCGTGGCGATCTTGAGTCGGGTGGGGCTCGAGGATGTCCACGCAGGTTTCGCCAGCGGCGCGGACGAGCAGGGAAGCCGCATCGTTTCGGCCGTTTGTGGAGGAATCAAGGTCCACAGCGTGTACGTGCCAAACGGAAGAAGCGTGGACAGCGAGTTCTACGAATCCAAGCTGGCGTGGCTCGCAGAGTTGCGGGCGCATCTCGAGTCGACGTCCGATCCATTGGAACCGGTCGCCGTATGCGGTGACTTCAATGTCGCTCCCGAAGACCGCGATGTGTGGGACCCGACCGCGACCGCGGGGCAGACCCACGTCACCGAACCTGAGAGGCGGGCACTCACGGACCTGACTGATTGGGGTCTGACCGACGTCTTCCGGAAGCATCGCGATGAAGACGGTCTTTTCTCCTGGTGGGACTACAGAGCCGGGTGCTTTCACAAGCACGAAGGAATGCGAATCGACCTCATACTGCTGTCGAACGTGCTTGCCGAGCGCAGCACCTTCGTCTTGGTGGACCGCAACGCCCGCAAGGGAAAGCTCCCATCGGACCACGCCCCCGTCTTCGTGGACCTCGACTGACCTGATCAGCAGACTGTCGCGAGCTTTGAGCGAAGCTCCGATATCCGCTTCGCCGCCGGGACCGGATCAGTCCGCTCTACTCGGCGTGCCGCCTCGTTGATCGCAGCAAGATACGGAGAGGGCTCGCACGACCAGCTCTGCGTTCCAACGGTCCTGCGGCGAGCCCATGAGCACCAGACCTCCTGCTCGGCGCGGGTGAGTGCCACATACAGAAGTCGCCGTTCCTCCTCGAGGGCCGACGTGCGCACTGCGTACGAGATCGGGACCGTGCCCGCCTCGATGCCGACGACTGCTACAGCAGTCCACTCGAGTCCTTTCGCGCGGTGGAATGTCGTGAGTTGCACCCCGTCGCCGTGCTCGCGGGCTGAACCGAATCCTTCCGGACCTGTCACTGCCGCCCTCCACGAAAGAAGATGGCCGACATCGGCGTCGGGGTACTCCGCGCAGATCGAGTCGACCTCGTCGCCAAGCCAGTCGAGATCGTCCATGGCGGAGGCGAGCTCGGCCAGAGCCGTACGTAGTGGCATGTTGCGTGGCATCGCGCGTAGCGCTGCGATTGCAGCATTCTCCTGATCCCGGGCTGTAAGACCTCTCCTTTGAAACGGGATCCCCGCACGTCCGAGAGCATCTGCGACTGGGTCCAGTCGCGCGTTGGTCCTGGCGACGACCGCTAGCGACGACCAGGCGCGCCCAGGACGGTGACGCTCGCGGAGCCAATGCGCCACACCCATCGCTTCGGACACGTCATCAGGGAAGTCGTTGATGGCCACAAGTGTCTCCTGGTCATCGCGAGCGCTTCTGATCTGCTCCGACCCTGCCAGGTTGCCGAGCGCCGCCCGGGCGAGCTCCACCACCGGGGAAGTGCATCGATGGTTGTCGTCGAGCCTGAGGACCGTCGTCCCGGGCAATAGCTCTGTCATACGGGTCAACAGTTGCGAATCCGCCCCGTTCCACGAGTACACCGCTTGGAGCGGGTCGCCCACGACGAAAAGATCGTCCCTGTCTCCCAGCCAGCCGCGAAGCAGCCGCCACTGTGCGGGATTGAGGTCCTGAAGCTCGTCTACGAAAAAGTGCCGGTAGCTCCAATGCTGAGTCGATCGGAACGCATCGTCGTGTTCGAGCAGGTCCGCGCACGACTCGATGAGATCGTCGAGATCCACAACTGCGCGAAGTTTTTTCGACTCCGTGTAACGCGCGTAGACATCGGCGACAACGTTCGGATCGGTTCCCGATCTTCCCGAGCGCAGAGCTTCAGCGGGGTATTGCTCGGGGCTGAGCACCCGGGCACGCGCCCACGAGATCTCGCCCGAGATCGCCGCCACAGTGGCCTGCTCCGGCTTCGAACCGGAGCGGTCAGCCAGCAACCTGCCGACCAGCCGATTCGGCGAATCGAGGACAGCAGGAGGTCTCCGGCCCTCGTCAGCCCATCGTCGCCGGAGTTGGGCGTACGCCATGGCGTGAAACGTCCCGGCGTTCACGGCCGGGGCGACACCGAGGTGCGCCAGCCGCTTACGGAGCTCTTCTGCTGCTTTCCGGGTGAACGTGAGCACCAGCGTCCGGTCGGGGTCGGCCGACCCTTCGAGCACACGCCTGGCGACCCGGCGTGTCAGCACTCGCGTCTTTCCCGATCCCGCCCCGGCGATCACGCAGAGGGGGGCCGCTCGGGAAGTCACTGCCTCGAGCTGCGAGGCGGTCAGTCCTGCGAGCACCCTTTCGGGCGCGGAAGAGGTGGGCACTGTCGGCACGGTATCGATGTGGTGCTACATGGGGGTGGACCTTCGACTCGCAGGGAGGGACTCTCGATCTCGGAAGGGTGGACTCTCGATCTGACAAGGCGGACCCTCGAACTCGACGCATTTTCCGCTCTTTGGGGAACATGCCCGTATACAAGTTCGAAATTTGAACCACTGGATCAGCTGGCCAGGTTGTAACGGGGATTAGCCTCGCCCGGCGATGCTGCGGTCGTTCGCAGGCGGCGACCTCTTCGGCGATCAGTGGGGGTCAGGGCCGCCAGGAGTCCTCGCCCTCCATGGATGGCGCCGTACCCACGACGACTTTGCCGGCGCGATCGGGCCCGCTTCACCCGCTGGGCCATGCGACGCCATAGCCGTCGACCTTCCCGGGTTCGGTGCTACGCCACCGCCACCCGAGGCATGGGGATCGGCCGACTACGCGGCTCTGCTGGCGCGGATGCTCGACGCCGGAGGGCCTGGGTCACCGGACGGCCCTGTGGTCGTGCTCGGTCACTCTTTCGGCGGTCGCGTGGCGGTCCACCTGGCAGCTTCACGCCCCGACCTGGTGCGGGCTCTCGTGCTCACGGCCGCACCTGTCGCTAGACCGCCGGAGGCGGCGAGACGTAGACCCCCTGCGCAGTTCAGGATCGTCCGGGCGCTGCATCGCGCGCACCTGTTACCCGAGTCGGCGCTCGAGCGTGCGAGGAACAAGTACGGCTCGCCGGATTACGTCGCCGCGAAGGGCGTGATGCGACAGGTCCTCGTCCGCCTGCTGGCTGAGCGCTACGACGAGCAACTGGCGGCTCTGCGCTGCGGCGTCGAGCTCGTATGGGGCGACGACGATGCCGAGGTTCCGCTCTCGGTGGCCCGTTCGGTGGTCTCCTTGGTGCCGCGCGCGGCCTTGACGGTATGTCCGGGAGCAGGTCACTTGACTCCTCTCACCGCCCCCGACTCGCTCCGGCAGGCGGTGGAGCGCGCTCTCGCTGCCCCACCCAGCGCAGGCGCCAGGTGACCGGGATGCAAGCAGCCTCACAACTCGTCGCTGCGAGCTGGGCAGGTCTTCCGAGCGCTTCTGGCGGGACGACGGGGTGGGTGGTCGTCGGCTTGTGCGGGCTCGCCACGATCTGCGCGGGGATCCGTTGGCTGCGCGTGGCCCAACGCGAGCACTACCTTCCCGGCTCGGTCACGAGATTCGCACTTCGTTGGTGGGTGTCACGACCGTCGAGCATTGCGCTCGGGATCGGGGCTCTCGCCTGCGCAGGACTCGCCTGGCAATGGCCGGTCGCAGCGCTAGGCACAGCTCTCGCCGGGGCAGTCGGCCCCATCGGCCTGCGGCTGCGCGCGAGGACGGCCACGCTCGACTGGACGGCGCGCCTCACGAGGCTCGCCGTAACGTTCGCAATCCTCGAGGTCGCGATTGTCGCCGTTTTGGGAGTCGTCCTCCGCGCTCCGTTCGCCGCAGCCGTCGGTCTGCTCGCATCGCCGCGCATACTCGACCTAGCGTGCGCGGTAACAGCCCCGATCGAAAAGCGCATGGTCAGGCCGTATGTCGATCAGGCGAAGGCTCGACTCGCCCGCGTGAAGCCCCACGTCGTCGCAGTGACAGGTTCATACGGCAAGACGAGCACCAAGCAGGCGATCGCTTACATCCTCTCGGGCTTCGTAAGCACAGTTGCGAGCCCGGCGAGCTACAACAACCGTGCCGGACTTGCGCGTGCCGTGAACGAGCACTTGGCGGACGGCACCGGGGTGTTCGTTGCGGAGATGGGCACTTACGGACTGGGGGAGATCACAGAGCTCTGCGAGTGGCTCTGCCCCGAGGTCTCGGTGATCACAGCGATCGGTCCCGTGCACCTCGAGCGTTTCGGCTCGGAAGACCGCGTACTCCAGGCGAAAGCGGAGATCGTGGCGAACTGCGGGGTGGCGGTCCTCGCAACCGACGATCCCCGGCTCGCGAAGCTGGCCGACCAACTTCTCGAAGAGGGCAGGAGCGTGGTCAGGTGCTCGACCGGGCGCGCGGGCGCGGACGAACCCTCCGCGGCCGAGCCCGGCGCGGACGAGGCCCGAACGGACGAGCCCGGCGCGGACGTGGTTGTCGAACGGACGGACGGTCCGAGCGGGACGCTGTGCGTAAAGATCGGCGGGCGCGTCGTCAAAGACGGCGTCCAGAGCACGGCGCGCGAGTCCAACCTCGCTTGCGCGCTCGGCGTCGTCGTCGCTCTCGGGCTCCCTGTCGAAGCGGCGGTGGCGCGCCTCGAGGGGATTCCGAGCACGGCCCACCGCCTCGAGGCCGGGAAGGGATCCGGTGGTGCCATCGTCCTCGACGACACCTACAACTCGAACCCGTCGGGTGCAGCTGTGGCGCTCTCGGTCCTCGCGGAACTGGGAGCCAATTCCGAGCGAAGGGTCGTGGTCACGCCCGGGATGGTGGAACTGGGCCGGCTACAGCAGCGCGAGAACGCCGCATTGGGACGGTCAGCTGCTGCGGTCGCCACGGATCTGGTCGTCGTCGGCAGGACCAACCGGCGAGCTCTCGTAGAAGGAGCCCGCGAGGGTCGTGACGATCGTCCGGGGAGCCCGGAACTGTCGGTCATCGAGGTCGCCACCCGGCAGGACGCGGTGAGTTGGGTCAGGGCGAACCTCGGTCCTGGCGACGTGGTTCTCTACGAGAACGACCTGCCTGACCACTACCCTTGACCCGAATGTCGAGCGGAACTGTCTCAGGCGGAGCGAAGCTGCCGCTCGGCGTGTGCTTCGGCGGGCCCTCCCCCGAGCATGACGTCAGCGTGCTGACGGGCCTTCAGGCTGCACACGAGCTTCTCCGGGCGCGACGGAGGGTCACAGGGCTCTACTGGTCCAAGACGGGGGAGTGGTACGAGGTCGACCCGTCGCTCGAAGCTTCGTCATACGTCGAAGGGGTGCCGGGGGGGCCCAACCGGTCCGGCTCGTGACGGGGCCTGAAGGTGGGTTCTTCCCCGGTCGCCAGGCGCGAGGCCTGCTTTCGGGCGGCACAGTCGCGCGGCAAGGCGCTCGAGGTCGGAGTGATCGTCAACTGCTGTCACGGCGGTCCAGGCGAAGACGGTTCGCTGCAGGGGGCGTTCGACCTTGCAGGACTGCGGTACACAGGGCCTGGCGTTGCAGGGGCGGCGCTCGGGATGGACAAGCTCGCGTTTTCTGGAGTGGCCACGGCCGCCGGCTTGCCGGTGCTCGACCGAGCTGTCCTAGACGCCTCCACATCCAAAGAGACACTCGGTTTCGACGGGCCGTTCATCGTGAAGCCGCGCTTCGGAGGCTCTTCGATCGGAGTCGTGCCTGCAGCAGACATCGACACTGCGAAGGACCTTCTTCGCGCGAGCGTCCACCTTCACCGCGGAGCGGTCATCGAACCGTACAGAGGCGACCTGTTCGATCTCAACATCGCCGTCCGCACGTGGCCGAGACTCGAGCTGTCGGCTGCCGAGCGCCCCGAGCGGGCCACCGTCGGAGCAGAGATCCTCGGTTATTCCGACAAGTACGCGGGTGGCGAGGGAATGGCGAGCGCCCCCGCGAGCTGCCCGCAAGGATTCCCGGTGCGCTGCTCGACCGGATGCGCGAAGTTGCGTTGAAGGCAACGACGCTCACCGGTGTCCGCGGGGTGGCGCGCGTCGACTTCCTTTCTGACGGTATAGACGAGCTGTGGCTGAACGAGGTGAACACGATTCCCGGATCGCTTCCGCGTTATCTGTGGGTGGATCCTCCGGTCTCCTTCTCCCAACTGCTCGAGGAGATGGTCGACGAGGCGGAGCAGGTGCCGGCTTGCGCGATGAGTGCTGCCGGCGCAGACGGAACGGTGCTGCGACTGGCCGGCTCGATCGCAGGGAAGCTCGGCTGAGGCCCGAAGTACGCTCGGTCGAACATGCCGCTGCCTAGGAAGCTCCTCACAGAGGGCGAGATCGTGATAGTGGAGCTCCGCCCCACGTGGCTGGTGCTGGGTTGGCCCCTCGTCGCTGTAATCGGTGCGGCTGCACTTGCGATCGTGGTCGTCGTCACCTTCCCGACGGCACCGTCGGCCGTCGGCTACCTGATGCTCGCGATCCTTCTCATAGCGGCCGGGTGGCTCGCAGTCGCGCGCTCAGATGGCACACGACGAGCATCGTGCTCACCAACCGGCGGATTCTCGAACGCCGCGGAGTCCTGTCGCGCACAGGTGTGGAGATCCGTCTCGATCGGATCAACGAGCTTTCGTACCGCCAGACTCTTTTGGAGAGGATCGTCCGCACCGGTTCGCTCGTGCTCGAGGTGGGCGGGGAGACAGGTGTCGTGCTGTTCAACCACCTGCCCCAGCCCGCTGCGGTCCAGAGTCTCGTCACCGAGCAGATCGACATGCAGCGCCGCGGCGGGTGGCAGGTCGCCGGCACTCAACCCGGAGGACAGCCCGGCGTCGCATCGAGGGGGCCTTACCAAGCCCCAACTCCTATGCCTCCGCCACCTGCGCCACCACCCGCTGGTCCGACTGTGGCGGATCGACTCGTGCAGCTGGACGATCTGCGCCAGCGCGGAATCCTCTCCGAATCCGAGTTCCAGGCGAAGAAGCTCGAGCTCCTCCGCGAGCTTTAGCTCCGCGAGATCCGGGCTCAGATCTGCTCGACGCTCGCGGCCTTCGAGGCCCGGACTCGCCACGCACCGTCGGGGAAGGCGCCGGGATCAAGCGCGCCGCGTTCAGTGAGCGCGACGACACATCCGCCGAATCCGGCTCCGGTGAGCCTCGCTCCGTGGACTCCCGGCGTCCGGACGAGCTTGCCGACGAGGTCGTCGAGAGCGGGCGTCGAGACCTCGAAGTCCGTGGCGAGACTCTGGTGGCTCGCCGTCATGAGGCGACCCGCCTCCTTCAAGTCGCCAGACACGAGGGCGTCCGCGAACCAGCGGACGCGGTCGCACTCGGTGACGACGTGCCTCGCACGGCGGCGCAAGGTCGAATCGGGTATGCCGAGCACGGCCTCGGGATCCACCCGACCGAGCGGACCCAGGTGGAACGAGGCGGCCTCGCACTCGGCGCGGCGAGCGGCGTAGGCGGTCACGGGCAGGTTGCGCGACTGACCGGAGTGCACGACCACGAACTCGGCGGACTCGGGGACGGGTACCGGTCGCGCTGACAGGTTGTTGAAATCGATGAGCAACGCCGCACCCTCGACGGCGCTCGTAGTCACGAGCTGGTCCATGATCCCGCCCTGAACTCCTGTGGCCTCCTGCTCACCGCGTTGGCAGATCTTGGCGATCCGCGGCGCGGATCCCTCGAGGCCGATCGCCAGAGCTACAGAGACGCAGAGAGCGGCACTCGACGAAAGCCCTGCTCCTACTGGAAGCGTCGTCGTTATCCGGCCCCATCCGCCGGTCCGGGGACGGACGACCGCAACCATTCCGGCTACGTACCTGGCCCAGACGGGGCGCACCGTTCGCAGGTATTCGTGGTCGAGTGGGACCTTCACGTGCACTTCCGCGTGCTCGTCCTCTGTGTCTGACCGCATCACGATGAGCTCGCTCGAATCAGGCTCGAACACGACGTCGGTCCCGAGGTTTATCGCCATCGGCAGTGCGACGCCGGCGTTGTAGTCCGTGTGGTCCCCGATCAGGTTGACCCGTCCGGGGCAGTGCGAGCGCCGTGGCGGGGGCACCTCGAAGGCCCGGGAGTCCGCCTGCTCCTCGGCAGTCACGGGGCGCGGCACACGGGCGCGGTCGCGCTCGATGCAGATCTGGCTCCTCGCACGGCCCGCAGCTTGGCATGAGCGGGAACCCGAGCGTCACAACCGACGGTCGACCCTCTGGAGAGGTGGTGCTCGGCTTGACCGCGGCTCCGCTCGCGACCACCATCGCACGCCATGGCCACACTTGAAGTGGGTGACGTCGAGCTCTGCTACGAGCTACAGCGCCGCCACGACGAACCCGTGATCCTGCTCATCTCGGGCCTAGGAGGTCAGTTGATCTCGTGGGACGACGATTTCTGCGACCTGCTGGTCAAAGAAGGGTTCGGTGTATTGCGGTTCGACAACCGCGATGTGGGGTTGTCGACGTCGTTCGACCCGGCCGGGGCCGCCGAGCTCGACCTTTCGTCAGGTATCTCCGTCGACACCGCTTCGGCTCCCTATGACCTGGTGGACATGGCCGGAGATGCCGCCGGGCTTCTTGGCGCCGTCGGGATCGACGCCGCACACGTCGTCGGGGTGTCCATGGGAGGCATGATCGCTCAGCAGCTGGCGATCTCCCACCCCGAAAAGGTGCTGAGCCTCTGCTCGATCATGTCCATGACCGGCGCGCCCGACGCGGAGCCTCCGACCGCCGAAGCTCTTCGGGTCCTGATCGCCCCACCCCCAGAGAAACGAGACGCTTACATCGACAATCAAGTCGAGGTCTGGAAGGTCATCGGCTCGCCCGGGTTCCCTTTCGACGAAGGGCGCATAAGGAGGAGGGCCGCCGCAGGATATGACCGGAGCTTCCGACCGGCCGGGGTCGGGCGCCAGCTTCTCGGCATACTCGCCTCGCCCGACCGCACCGAGGCGCTCGGGGGCGTAAAGGTCCCGACCCTGGTGATCCACGGCGAGGAGGATCCTCTTGTTCGGCTGAGCGGGGGTGTCGCGACCGCAGCGGCGGTTCCGGGGTCGACGCTCGTGCGGGTACCAGGGATGGGTCACGACCTGCCCCCGGAGGTGTGGCGTCAGGTCGTAGCCGCCATCGCCGACAATGCCCGGGCGGTCACACGGACATGAGCGGTCCCCTCGAAGGCATCAGGATCGTCGAGTTGGCGGGAATCGGCCCTGCCCCCTACGCGTGCATGCTCCTGGCGGACGCCGGAGCGGACATTCTCCGCGTCGATCGTCCGATCCGTGCCTCAGCAGAGCCGCAGACAGGCCCTTACTGGGACCTGCTGAACCGAAGCAGGCGCTCCGTGGCGGTCGATCTGAAGCGACAAGAGGGCGTCGCGCTCGTGCTCGATCTGATCTCTGGCGCCGACGCGCTCATAGAGGGTTTCCGGCCGGGAGTCGCAGAGAGACTCGGGCTCGGTCCCGACGTCTGCACGGAGCGCAACAGACGGCTGGTATACGGACGGATGACGGGTTGGGGCCAGGAAGGTCCTCTCGCGCAGTGTGCAGGTCACGACATCGACTACATCGCGCTCGCCGGCGCACTCTGGCCGATAGGCCGGGCGGGAGAGGCTCCGGTTCCACCGCTCAACCTCGTCGGAGATTTCGGCGGTGGGGGGATGATGCTCGCATTCGGTGTGGTCGCTGCTCTGATCGCGGCCGGGCGCTCCGGAGTGGGGCAGGTGGTGGACGCCGCAATGGTCGACGGTGCCGCGTCCCTCATGACCATGACCTTCGCCTTTCGCGAACTCGGTCTATGGACCGACGGGCGAGGCTGCAACACTCTCGACTCGGGGGCGCACTTCTACGAGGTCTACGAGACTGCAGACGGCAAGTGGTTCGCGGTCGGCGCGATCGAGCCGCAGTTCTACGACACCCTGCTCGAAATTGATAGGCCTCGACGCGGCCGATCTCCCGGCGGAGAACGACAGGTCGACGTGGCCGGAGATGAAGGACCGCTTCACGGCCATTTTCAAGCAGAAGACCAGGGACGAGTGGGCCGAGGTGTTTGAAGGGACCGACGGCTGCGGTGCGCCCGTGCTGTCTCCGTGGGAGGCCCACGAACATCCCCACAACCAGGCCCGCGGCACCTTCGTGGAGGTCGATGGGATCATCCAGCCCGGTCCTGCTCCTCGGTTCGGTCGCACTCCGGCGTCGGTGAGCCGTCCAGCGTCTCGGCCGGGGGCCGACACCGACGAGGCACTTTCGGATTGGGGAATCGGCGCCGAGCGAATCGCGGGCCTTCGCGAGCTCGGGGCGATCGGCTGAGCGACGCGTTGAGCTCCATCCCGCACGCCGCTGTCGAGCTGGTCGTACCGGGACCCGAGTGCGAGGAGGAGTTCCTCGCACTCGTCGCGCGAAGCGCGGACCTGCACATGGGCTGGGTCCAGCCGCCCTCGGACTCCGACGCGTACCACGCGTTACCTACGACGGATCTCGCTGCCCAATCACAGGGGTTTTGTCGCCCGCGAGAACGCGTCGGGTCGTGTCGTCGGAGTGGTGAACCTGAACGACATCGTGCTCGGGTCGTTGCGGTCGGCCTCGCTCGGCTACTACGGCTTCGAGAGCACGACAGGGGGAGGCCGGATGACCGAGGCGGTGCGCCTAGCGATAGATCACGGATTCGGCGAGCTCGGGCTTCACCGTCTGGAGGCGAACATCCAGCCCGGGAACGGCCCGTCGCGGGCCCTGGTACAGCGACTCGGATTCAGGCTCGAGGGCTTCTCTCCGCGGTTCTTGTATGTGGCCGGGGCGTGGCGGGACCACGAGCGTTGGGCTGTGCTGAGCGACGACTGGCGGTTCTCGGGCAGACGCGGCGGGGATCGGACCTGAGCCTCAGCCCGGTTCGACCACCAAATTCCTGAGAGTTTCGACCTCGGCGGTCACCTGCAGCTCGCGCGCCAGCGAGTCGAACCCGCCGTGATCGACACGCACGTGCTCGATCAACCCCTTCATCGCCTCGGGGATGACACACAGTATGGCGTTGGCGTATTTCTCCACTTCCTCGATCGCGTCCGGGTACTCCTCGCGAAGCGACTGCATCAACCGGGCCGTGCCGATTGAAGAAAGCGAGTAGTCGTCGATGATCACCTCGTCGGGCACTCCGAGGCAACCGAGCACGATCGCGGCGAGCACCCCCGTGCGGTCCTTACCGGCGCTGCAGTGGAACACCGCCGGCAAGGAGCTCTCCGATGCGAGCAGACCGAAGGCGCGGGCGATCTGTTGGGCGCCGTCGCCGAGCAGCTGCGTGTAGCGGGCCGTCACGTATTCCGCGGTCCCCCAGTCGGGCGCGTCCTCGGTCCCTGGGATCGATTCCGAAAGGGGTAGGTGGTGGTACTCCACCTCGACGGTCTCGACAGGAAACCGGCCCCTTTGGTCCACCTCGCTCGTCGTGCGCAGGTCGATCACCGTCACGAGCCCGAGCTCACTCAACGCGGCGCAGTCGGCCTCGTCGAGCTTGGTGAGGCCGTCGGCACGAAAGAGCCGTCGCCACCGCAAGCAGCCCCCGTCACGGGTCGGGTAGCCGCCCAGATCGCGGAAGTTGAAGCAGCCCGAGAGCGGTATGTGGCGCCCGGTCGCGTTCCCGCCGGCACCCACTTCCATGTTCTCTGACCTGTTGGAGCTACAGGATGTCAGAGGTTGACGACCGGGCAGGTGACAGTCCGCGTGATGCCCTCGATCAGCTGGATGTGGCTGACCACCATTCTCCCGAGGTCGTCCACGCTCGGCGCCTCGGCGCGCACGATGACGTCGTAGGGCCCCGTCACGTCCTCGGCAGAGGTGACTCCGTCGATTGCCGCGGTCTGCCGGGCGACCTGGGCCGCTTTTCCCACCTCGGTCTGGATGAGCACGTACGCCGTCACAGACATCGATGCCTCCTATGTGTGTGCCCAGGGCGCGCTCGGCCCGGACCTATGCCGATCGTAGTGGCGCCCGGCGCCTCGGATCCCGCTGGCAGGGGGGTGCCGCAGCCCCGCCGTAGCATGCTCCGAGTGTCGTCGGCTGGTCGCAAGCTCCAAGCTCGGGCGCTGCAGTTCGGCCGTGACGCCATGGCGGACCTGCTCGACCAGAACACCCCCTTCGGACGTCTCGCACTCACCCATGTGTTGTCGACGGCGGGCGACACGATGGTCACGATCTCGCTCGCCGGATCGCTCTTCTTCTCCATCTCCCCTGAGGCGGCGAAGAGCCGGGTCATCTTGTACCTGCTTCTGACCGCGGCCCCGTTCGCCGTCGTGGCGCCCCTCATGGGCCCGGTGATCGACAAGAGCAGGGGAGCGCGAAGAGCCCTTGTCGTCGCATCCACTTCTCTTCGCGCACTCGTGTGCGTGCTGATGGCGGGGCACGTGAAGAGCCTCCTTCTGTTTCCTCTCGCGTTCATGATGCTTGTGTTGTCGAAGGTGTACCTCGTGACCAAGGGTGCTCTCGTGCCCGTGCTAGCGAGCCGCGATCCGATCGATCCTTCCCGCGGACAGGTGGCGGCGGTCGCAGGCGAAGAGGGCGCAGCCCCGGTTGCCGACGCGGGGGCTATTCGGAGCCCTCGCCCACCCTTGGAGCTTTCGGTTCTCAACGCGAAGCTCGGACTTCTCGCATCCATCGCCGGGCTCGCCGCCGCACTACCGGCAGTGCTGATCTTGAAGCTCGGCGGAGCATCCTGGGTCCTTTACGTGGACCTGTTCGTGTTCGCGGCGGCTGCGGTCGCAGGGTCCCGCCTGCCGGTTCGCCGGGCTTCTCGAGCGGACTCTCTCCGGGAGCGCGAACCGGATGCAGCAGGTGGGCCATATGCAGAGGGGCCATATGCAGAGGGGCCATATGCAGAGGGGCCAGCCGAGGGAGCACAGCAAGGCGAGATCTCCGACAGGCAATGGGAACCCTCCACTCCTCTCGAGGCTCTCAGTTCGCGAGGACACCCCGAGGTCGTGCTCGCCGCCACTGCGATGTCCCTGCTTCGCGGGCTCGTCGGCTTCACGACGTTCCTTCTTGCGTTCGAGCTCCGCGAGCAGAAGGCGGCGACGTGGTGGTTCGGGTACATGCTCGGCGCATCCACGATCGGCGCCGTGGTGGGCGTGCTCCTCGTGCCGCGGGTAAGGAAACTCGTGGGCGAGCCACAGATGCTCGCCCTGTCCGTGTGGGCGGTGGCCCTGGCCGGCGCAATCGCGGCCTTCGTCGGCGGCAGGATCGTCCAGGGCGCCCTTGCGTTCGTACTCGGACTGTCCGCTGCCGCCGCCAAGCCTGCGTTCGACGCCCTGGTGCAGCGCTACGTACCGCCGGCAGCCCAGGGCCGCGCGTTCGCGCGTTTCGAGACCCGGCTTCAGCTCGTCTGGGTGGTCGGTGCCCTGTTACCCGTCATCGCCTCCATGCCGTTCGTCGCGGGTGACATCGTGGTCGCGGCCGTGGCATCGGTCGCGGCAGCGACCTACATGACGGGTAGGCAGGCCCTGATCCACCGCAGGTCGTGACGGGCAAGGCGGAGCCGGTCCGAATCAGCCGAGGCGCCGCTCGAGCGCATCCACCTGCTCGGTGAGAGCCGCCGGGAGCCTTGACTCGAATTGAGCCAGGTGCTCGCGGATGAGCGGCACCTCCGCCTTCCAGTCGTCGTGGTCCACCTTCAGCAGCTCGGCCATGTCCTGTGGCGATATCCCGAGGCCACACGTGTCGATCGCCCCCTCTGAGGGGACGTAGCCGATGGGAGTGTCGTCCGCAGCCCCGGTGCCGGAGACCCTCTCGACGACCCAGGCGAGCACACGTGAGTTCTCGCCGTACCCGGGCCAGAGGAATCGGCCTTGCGAGTCCTTTCGGAACCAGTTCACGTAGAACAGGCGCGGCAGCTTGGCGGGATCGGTGGACGCTCCGATGCTCAGCCAGTGAGCGAAGTAGTCGCCCATGTTGTAACCGCAGAACGGAAGCATCGCGAACGGGTCGCGCCGCAGATTCCCGACGGCACCGGCCGCCGCGGCGGTCGTCTCGGACGCCATGATCGATCCGAGGAACACTCCGTGCTCCCAGTCGCGCGCCTCGGTGACGAGTGGAACAACCGTGCTCCTCCTGCCACCGAAGAGGATCGCAGAGATGGGAACACCCTCGGGGTCCTCCCACTCGGGCGCGCAAGCGGGATTCTGATCGGCGCGCACCGTGAAGCGGGCGTTCGGGTGCGCGGCCGGGGTCCCCTTGTCGGGGGTCCACGGCTCACCGCGCCAGTCGGTCAGACGTTCAGGAGGAACGGCTGTCATGCCCTCCCACCAGACGTCGCCGTCCGCGGTGAGAGCGGTGTTGGTGAAGATGGCGTCTCGCGACATGGTCTTCATCGCGTTCTCGTTCGTCTGCGTGCTCGTCCCGGGAGCGACGCCGAAAAAGCCCGCTTCGGGGTTGATCGCCCTAAGGCGACCGTCCGGCCCGAACTTCATCCAGCAGATGTCGTCACCGACGGTCTCGACCTTCCATCCTGGGATCGTCGACACGAGCATCGCCAGGTTGGTCTTCCCGCACGCCGAAGGGAACGCTCCTGTCACGTACCGCACATCGCCGTCGGGAGAGGTGAGCTTCAAGATCAGCATGTGCTCCGCGAGCCAACCGTCGTCGCGCGCCATCACCGAGGCGATACGAAGGGCGAAACACTTCTTGCCCAACAGCGCGTTTCCGCCGTATCCCGACCCGTACGACCAGATCTCACGCGTCTCGGGGAAGTGCACGATGTACTTGTTCTCCGAGTTGCACGGCCAAGGCGCGTCGGCCTGACCGGGCTCGAGGGGGGCACCGACCGAGTGCATGCAAGGGACGAACTCTCCGTCGTCGCCGAGCACTTCGAGCGCAGCGTCGCCCATGCGGGTCATGATCCTCATTGCCACGGCCACATAGGCAGAGTCGGTGATCTCCACTCCGATGTGCGCGATCGGCGACGCGAGCGGGCCCATCGAAAACGGGACCACGTACATGGTGCGGCCGCGCATGCAGCCGCGGAAGAGCCCGGTGAGCGTGTCGCGCATCTCGACCGGGTCCTGCCAGTTGTTGTTGGGCCCCGCGTCGGCTTTGTCCTTGCAACAGACGAAGGTGCGATCCTCGACCCTCGCAACGTCCGCGGGGTCGGATCTCGCCCAGTAGCTGTCGGGCCGCTTGGCGTCTGAGAGTCGCGTGAACGTGCCTGCGGTGACGAGCTGGTCGCAGAGCCGGTCGTACTCCTCTTTCGACCCGTCGCACCATTCGACCCGGTCGGGCTCGGTCAGCGTGGCCATCTCCTGGACCCAGTCGAGGAGCCTGCGGTGGGCGGTGGGAGCGGTCATCGCCCGGCCGTCCGCTCTGCGGTGGCACTTGGAACGCTGCATCTGGATCTCATGATCGCGTGCTTCACAACCTCGTCTCCGGGTGGTCTCAAGGCCAACGGGGCCGAGAGGTAGGGGTCCCAATGCTAGGCATGTGAAGGTGGGTCGAACGAACCGGGCTGACGAGCCGTCGGCCCGGGGCGGCGAGCTCGAGGCGCTCGAACGGATCGCGGCCTGGCTGCCTCCCGCTATCGAAGGAGAGGTGTGGATCGGCGACGACGCAGCCGTGGTGACCCCTCGTGGCGGCAGGATGCTCCTCACAGTCGACGTCGTCGTGGAGGGCGTTCACGCCGACTTGGACCTCGTGAGTCTCGAGGACCTCGGATGGAGGTCGGTCTCCACCGCCGTGAGCGACATCGCCGCGATGGGGGGAAGTGCGGACTGCCTGCTCGTCTCGGTGGCGGCGCCACCCGAAACTGACCTGCAGCTGCTTTACGCCGGCATCACCCGAGCCGCTTCCCATCATGGCGCTCCGGTCGTTGGGGGGGACCTTTCGACGGCGGCGAAGGTCGCCGTCACCGTCGCAGTAGTGGGTCATGTTCCGCAAGGCGAACAGCCGGTGCTGCGCTCGGGGGCGAAAGCGGGCGACGCACTCGTCGTGACGGGCCCGCTCGGTGCGGCCGCAGCTGGGTTGCGGATCCTGCAGGGCGACGCGGCGGCGGGGCTCGACAGCGGGTCCGTCGAGCGGTTGACAGAGGCGCACCGACGGCCGGTGGCTCGGCTCGCAGAAGGAGAGGTCGCACGCGCATGTGGTGCGACCGCGATGATCGACCTTTCCGACGGGATCGCGTCCGACATTCGCCGGATCGCCGAGCGCTCCGGTGTCGGGGTGAGCCTTGATGCCGTCCCTGTGGCTCCGGGAGCCACCGAACACGAGGCGCTCTGCGGAGGCGACGACTACGAGCTTCTGTTCTCTGTCCGCGATGCAGAGCGCGCCGTCAGGGCGTTCGAATCCGCCGGCCTCAGGGCTCCATTGGTCGTAGGTGCTTGCACGACCGATCCGTCCGAGCGCGTTTTTCGCAACGGTCCGCTTCCGGATTGCGGTTGGGAGCACCCGTGGCTGTTACCCACGATCTCTCCGCCGCCAACCCGTGCCTGAGCACAGAGGTCCGGAAGCACAACCCCAGGGCACCACAACCCCAGGGCACCACAACCCCAGGGCACCACAACCCAGGGCACCAAAATCCGGGACAGCCCGGTTGACGGGTGGAGAGTCAGACGGTTTCTGCGGTTTTCTGGCGGCGGGGAGGCTTGGTGATCTTCCCGGCGCGGATGCAGGAGGTGCACACGTGAACGCGGCGGGGTGTGCCGTTCACGAGAGCGCGGACCTTCTGGATGTTCGGGTTCCACCGCCGCTTCGTCCGCCTGTGCGAGTGGCTGAGGCTCATTCCGAAAGAGGGGTGCTTACCACATATGTCGCAGACGGCTGCCATGGCGCGCGCTTCCTCCAAAGGATCTCCGAGCCGAAGGCTCAAGGTTAGCATCCTCGACCATGGAGGCATTGCGGCGGCTGCGTCCCGCCGACCTCGCGTCGATCATGCGCGTCTACCGGGACCTCCTCCGATCGCACCAGGAGTCGATCAACCGGCTGAACGTCTATCCCGTTCCCGACGGGGACACCGGCACGAACATGGCGCTCACGCTCGAGTCCGTCGTGTCCGAGCTCGAGGCCGCCGACGGCACCGGCGACCACAGCCTCCCCAAGGTCTGCACCGCCATCGCCCACGGGTCGCTCATGGGCGCCAGAGGGAATTCCGGGGTGATCCTGTCGCAGCTGCTGCGAGGCATCTCGGACGTGCTCGGCCCGACCGAAGTCGACACAGCGGATGGCGCGGTGCTCGCCGAGGCGCTGGTCGCGGCCAGCGACGCCGCCCAGAAGGCGGTGCTACGCCCTGTCGAGGGCACGATACTCACAGTCGCCCGCGAGGCCGGGCGAGGCGCGTTGGAGGCGGCGGAGTCCGGAGCGCCGCTCGTCGAGGTCGCCGAGCAGGCCCGCGAACGAGGAGCCGCCGCTCTCGCCCGAACCCCCGAACAGCTCCCCGTTCTCAAGCGTGCGGGGGTCGTGGATGCCGGGGGAGCGGGTTACCTGCTGCTCCTCGACGCGCTCTTGAACGTGGCGGACGGCCGTGCGTTGCCGAACCCGCCTCCCGCCGCCGCAGGCCAGGCTCCGTTCGAGTCGACCTCGCAGCCTTCGCGCAGCCCCGACGACGACGCGGCCTTCGACTGGGCGGACGACGACCCGTCGGCGTCCAGCCTGCGCTACGAGGTCATGTACCTGCTCGAAGCGCCAGAGGACACCATCGCCGCGTTCAAGGACGTGTGGGCAGGGCTCGGCGACTCCATCGTCGTCGTGGGTGGAGCTTCGCTGTGGAACTGCCACATCCACACAGATGACGTAGGCGGTGCGATCGAAGCGGCGCTCGACGCAGGGCGCCCGAGGAACATCCGGGTGACGGACCTGGCCGAGCAGGTCGAAGAGGAGAGATGGGTCCGCGAGGGTGGCGCGGCAGGTCCCGCCGAGGACACCGGCCCCGTGCCGCGCACCGCCGTGGTGGCGGTTGCCACAGGCGACGGGATCGCCCGGATCTTCCGGTCGCTCGGCGTCCACCATTTCGTCCCAGGAGGCCAGTCGATGAACCCTTCGACTGCGCAGATCCTCGATGTGGTGGAGTCCGTGCCTTCGCCCGAGGTGGTGCTTCTGCCGAACAACGAGAACATCCAACCCGTCGCGATGCAGGTCGTCGAGCTGGCGAGCAAGCCGGTGAGGGTCGTGCCGACGAGTGGGATCGTCGAGGGGTTCGCAGCCCTCCTCGAATACGACCCCGAGAGCGGAGCCGACGACAATGCGGCGGCGATGGCCGAGTCGGCGAGACGCGTGGTCGCCGGCGAAGTCACGCGCTCGGTACGCGACGCAGAGGGCCCGTTCGGCACGATCGCCAAGGACGATTGGATGGGCATGTCGCGAGATGGCATCGAGGTCGTGACCAAGTCTCTCGACGAGGCTTGCATCGGGCTTTTGGACAAGCTCCTGGAACCGCGCCACGAGCTCGTGACCCTGATCGAGGGAGACGGGGCCAGGCCTCAGGACACGAGGAGGGTCACCGAATGGTTGAACGAGACCCACCCCGACGTCGCAGTCGAGGTTCACCACGGCGGCCAACCCCTGTACCCCTACCTGATCAGCATCGAGTGATGGGGGCGGGTCCTCCCGAGACGAACGGGCCTCCCGAGACCACGGGGCCTCCCGAGACGACCGGCAAGGGCCGGACCCTGGCCCAGCTCGCTGACGTCAGCGTCGAGCGGGTGAGACGTGTCGGCGTGAAGAGGGCCGAGGCTCTCGCCTCTGTCGGCATCGAGTCGGTCGCCGACCTGCTGATGCACTACCCGCGCCGTTACGTCGACAGAACCAGGCAGTCGGAGGTGGCGGGGTTGAACGTCGGCGAGGAATCGGTCGTACTCGCCGAGGTGAGGTCCGCACGCTATAGGCGCACCCGAGGGGGAAGAGCCCTTGTGGAGCTCGACGTACACGATTCCACCGGCGCCTTGAAGGTGGTCTTCTTCAACCAGCCATGGCGTGTGAAGCAGCTGCCGGTCGGCACCGAGGCGCTGTTCTTCGGGAAGCTCGACACCTACAGGGGCAAGCGCCAGCTCACCAATCCCGTTGTGGACCTGGTCGGAAACAGGACAGGGCGGATCGTGCCGATCTATCCGACGACGGAGGCGTCGGGAATAGCGGGCTGGGAGTACGGAGAGTGGGTCGCCGAGGCATTGAGCAGGGCGCGACCCGTCCACGACCCGGTTCCCGCACTTTTTCTCGACGAACTCGGACTGATCGGGCGACACGAAGCGTTCGCCGCTATCCACCATCCCGACACGTGGCCCGAGAAAACCGCTGCCCGCCAGCGCCTCGCTTTCGACGAACTGCTCCGATTGCAGCTCGAGGTCGTCATGCGTCGTCACGTGTCCGAACGCGACGCGCGAGGCATCCGGCACGCAGTCGGATCAGAGAGCCGCACCGGCGATCTCGTCGGGGCGTTTCGCGACCGGCTCAGCTTCGAGCTGACCAAGGCCCAGCGACACGCGGTGGAAGAGATCGAGCGCGACCTCGCCGGGCCGCTTCCGATGAACCGGCTGCTTCAGGGCGACGTCGGCTCGGGCAAGACGGTCGTCGCGCTCTGCGCGCTGCTCACGGGGATCCAAGGTGGATACCAGGGGGCCTTCATGGCTCCCACCGAGGTTCTCGCCGAACAGCACTACATCTCGGTGCGCTCGATGCTCGAGGAACTCGAGATCCCCGATACCGGGCGTCTCGGCGGAAGTCGCCCGGTAGCGGTGTCACTTCTTTCGAACCGCACGACCACGACCGAGCGAGCGAGGATCCGCGAGGGTCTCGCAGACGGCTCGGTCGACCTGGTGGTCGGCACCCATGCGCTGCTCACAGACGACGTCCGGTTCCTGGCGCTCGGGGTCGCCGTGATCGACGAGCAGCACCGGTTCGGCGTCGAGCAGCGGGCGGCCCTGCGATCCAAGGGCCGCGATCAGTCGGGAGCGGGTGCCGATCCCGACGTCCTCGTCATGACGGCGACGCCGATACCGCGCACCGCCGCGATGGTCGTGTTCGGGGACCTCGACATGACCCTTCTCGACGAGCTTCCCTCGGGGCGCACACCGGTGGAGACCCGCTGGTCGCGCACGGACGCCGACGACGCCGAGGTCTGGGAGCGCGTGCGCGGTGAGGCCTCCTCGGGGCATCGCAGCTTCGTCGTTTGCCCCCTCGTCGAGGGGTCAGAGCGCGTGCAGGCTCGCTCGGCCACCGCCGAGATGGAGAGACTCAGTCAGACGGTACTCGCCGGTCTGCGCGTAGGCCTTCTCCACGGCCAGCTGAAGGCATCCGAAAAGGAGCCTGTCATGTCGGCGTTGCGGCGGGGGGAGTTGGACGTGCTCGTCGCCACGACCGTGATCGAGGTCGGCGTAGACATCCCCGATGCCACGGTCATGGTCATTGAGGACGCCGACCGGTTCGGGATCGCCCAGCTCCACCAGCTGCGCGGTCGCGTCGGCCGCTCGGACCTCCGGTCATGGTGCTACTTGCTCAGCCGCAACACCTCGCCCGAGGCCACCAGGCGGTTGGAAGCGCTCGAGAAGTCGACCGACGGCTTCGAGCTCGCCGAGGTGGACCTCGAGTTGCGCGGGGAGGGAACCATCCTCGGTTCCCGCCAGAAGGGCAGGAGCGACCTGAAGCTCGCGACGCTTCGTCCCGCCGACAGGCGGCTCGTGCAAGAAGCACGGCAGGTGGCAGAGGCACTGCTCGATCAGGACCCTGCGCTCGAGCGCAACCCGGAACTCGCCGACGAGCTCAGGCTCTTTCTCGGCGAGGACGCTGCGTTCCTCCAAAAGGGCTGAGTGATCCAGTGCGATGATCCAGCGCGTCATGATCTAGTGCGCGTCGTCGGTGGTTCGAGCCGGGGCCGGCGGCTCGCTGCTCCGGTCGCAGACGGGGTCAGGCCCACTTCTGACCGGGTCCGCGAGTCGATCTTCAACATCCTTGCAAACCTCGTGGACCTGGGTGGCCTGCAGGTGGCGGACCTGTTCGCCGGCACGGGAGCACTGGGCATCGAGGCCTTGTCGCGCGGGGCCGGGTCGGTGACCTTCGTCGAGAACGATGCCGCGGCGTTTGCGTCCATCTCCGCAAACCTCGTCTCGACAGGCCTCGACGGTCCGAAGGCCATCCTTCGCAGGCGCGACGTGCTCGAGTTCCTCGGTTCGGCGAACGCCACGTTCGACCTGGCGCTGTGCGACCCGCCCTATAGCTTCGAGCGCTGGGACGAGCTGATGCGGGTGCTGAGAGCACGATTTGCGGTGTTCGAGTCGGGCTCTCCGCTCGAGGTGTCCGACCAGTGGATGGTCCTCAGGTCGAGGCGCTACGGCGGTACGCTCGTGACAGTGGTGCGAGCCGGGGAAGAGTCGCGAGGAGGCCCGCGGTGAAGGTCGCCCTTTTTCCCGGGTCGTTCGACCCGTTCCACAACGGGCATCTCGAGGTGGCCGAGCAGGCCGCCCGGATCTTCGACGAGCTGGTCGTGGCCGCCGTGCGAAACCCCCAGAAGTCGCATGCGATGTTCGACCGCGAAGAACGCGAAGCGATGCTCGCCGAGTCTCTCGATCATCTGGACAACGTGCGCATCGTCTCTGTTTCGACGCTGGTGGTCAACGTGGCTAGCGACGTCGGCGCCACGGCGATCGTCCGGGGACTACGGGCGGTGAGCGACTTCGAGAACGAGCTGCAGATGGCGCAGATGAACAAGCAGCTGTCGGGAATCCCGACGGTGTTCATCCCCACGAGCTCGGCCCACTCGTTCATCGCTTCGCGGCTGCTGCGCGAGGTGGCGATGTTCGGCGGGGACGTCGATTGGGCGGTCCCGAAGCCGGTGAAGGAACGGCTAGACCAGAGATTCGGACGATGACGGACTTCTTCGACGACGAAGACGAATTCTCGTCTGACCTGGTGCAGTCGACAGCGACAGCTCCCGAGACGACCGAGACGCTTATCCAGCGTGCGCACGACCACGTGAGTGCCGCGCGTCCGCTCCCGCTCTCGTCATCTGTGATGGTCGCCCGCGACGAGCTCCTCGACCTGTTGGAGAGGGCTCTGGACCGCATGCCGGGTGAGCTGCGCGACGCGTGCTGGCTGCTCAAAGAGCGCGACGAATTCCTGGCGGCCCGCCAGCGTGAAGCCGACCAGCTGCTCGACGACGTGCGAGCCCAGGCCGAGCGAATGGTGCAGCGCACCGAGATCGTGCGGCAGGCGAACCAGGTGGCCCAGCGCATCCTCGAGGACGCCAGAGAAGAAGCCCGCAGGCTCAGGCACGAGGCCGAGGACTACTGCGACCAGAAACTCGCTGCGTTCGAGATCGTCCTGGACAGGACGATAAAGACGGTGAAGGGCGGGCGGGCGAAACTGTCAGTGACACCTCTTCTCACCGGGGTCGTCGCCGGCGCAGAGGACCGAGACGACTCCTCGGTCGACGACCCTTCCAAGCCGGACTACGAACAGCGTTTCTTCGACCAGGACATCGAGTGAGTACCTCGGTTGGTGCATCGATCAATGAGGGGGTGCTGATGACGGCGAGCCCGTTCGTCGTACACGTCGCCCGGCTGCGGCGCTCTGTGGGAAGCAGGTCCCACGAGCGGAGGTCGGGTCGAATCCCCGGCCTCGAGGTGACTGGCAGTTGCGTGCCCGAAGGTTCCCAGGTCACCGTCGACGTCGTGCTCGAATCGGTGTCGGGCGGGGTGGAGGCCTACGGCACCGTGGAAGCGCCCTGGACGGGGGCATGCAGGCGGTGCCTCGAGACCGCCACGGGCAGGCTCGTCGTCCCGGTCCGCGAGCTCTACACGGAGTCGGGCGACGGCGACGAGACCTACCCGCTCGTGAACGACTCGGTAGACCTCGAGGTGCTCGCCCACGACGCGATCCTCCTCGAGCTGCCGCCTGCGCCGCTGTGCCGGGGAGACTGCCTCGGGCTGTGCCCGACGTGTGGCGCCGACCTGAACGTCGAACGTTGCGGTTGCACGCCTGTGACCGACTCGCGTTTCGCGGTTCTCGACGTATTGAAGGGCGGCGACCCGGCCGAGTAACGTGGCGTCTCCGCCTAACCCAGGATCCACGAGATGGCCGTACCCAAGAAGAAGACCTCCAAGGCCAAGAGCCGCAGCAGACGCGCATCCAACTGGGTGCTGCGCAGGCCGAGCCGTAGCGTCTGCCCGCAGTGCCACCAGGCCAAGGTTCCACACGTCGTGTGTCCTCATTGCGGGTGGTACAAAGGCCGGCAGGCCGTCGAGATCGACTAGTGGCGGCGCCCGGCGGGCACGCGTCGGGCCTACCCGTGGCGATCGACGCGATGGGCGGTGACAAGGCGCCGGGCGAGATCGTTGCCGGGGCGCGCCAGGCCTGTGACACGCTCGGGGTCCCGGTGGTGCTCGTGGGCTCGTCCGAGCGGATAGGCGACACCCTGGGCCTGCAGGTCATCGAGGCCTCCGAGGTCATCGAGATGGACGACGACCCGGGACCCGCCGTCAGGCACAAGAAGGACTCCTCGCTCGTCCGCGCGGCAGAAGCCGTCAGGGACGGCCAAGCCTCGGCAATGGTCTCGGCGGGCAACACGGGTGCGGCGATGGCGAGCGCCCTGCTCAGGATGGGCCGGCTGAAGGGGATCGCCAGGCCGGGGATCGCCACTCCCATCCCACGGGTCGGGACCCACCCGAGCATCCTCATCGACGCGGGGGCGAACGCCGAGTGCACGCCGGTGATGCTCGTACAGTTCGCGCAGATGGGCGCCGCTTACGCGTCGGCGCGCTATCACTCCGAATCTCCGAGCGTGGCCCTGTTGTCGATAGGCGAGGAGCCGACCAAGGGGAACGCGCTCGTGAAGGAGACCCACGCCCTGCTGGCCCACCTACCTGGGATCAATTTCGTCGGGAACGTCGAGGGCCGCGATCTGCTTCCCGGGACCGCGGACGTCGTAGTCACCGACGGGTTCACCGGGAACGTCGCCCTGAAGGCGCTCGAAGGCTCGCTCAAGTTCTTCATGGGAGCGCTGCTCGAGGTCTTCTCGATCGACGAGGACACGAAGCGGGCTTCCGAAGTGCTCCTGCCGCATCTCGCCCCGCTCGCAGAGGATCTGGATCCCGACGGTACCGGGGGGGCCGTGCTCCTGGGGGTTAAAGGGGTGTGCGTCATAAGCCACGGGTCGTCCAACGCCCGGGCCATCGTCTCGGCCGTCCGGGTGGCTCACGAGGCAGTCTCCGGCGATCTCGTCGGACGGCTCCAGGCGGCTGTGGCACGAGCGTGAAGATCGCCGCCGGGTAGGATCGGACCTCAAAATGACCACGGGAGAAGCTGTGCCGGCCGAGACGCACGTCGAAAAGGGGCCGCCCGACCGCCAAGAGGTGTTCGAGCTGATCAGGGACCAGCTCGCGGACATCTTGGAGATCGAGCCCTCCTCGATAAGCGAGTCAGCCTCGTTCGCGGAAGATCTCGATGCGGACTCGCTCGCTCTGATCGAGCTGGTCGAGGCGCTCGAGGAGGAGCTCGGGGAACGCTCCGTGGGCTTCCGGATCGAAGACGAGGACCTCGAAGAGCTGAGAACGGTGCGAGATGCGGTCGACTACGTGGTCGCCAAGCTCGGAGCAGCCTGAGACGCAATCGCACCCGTTGAATCCCGGCGAGCACCTGGATGCCCCGCTGGTCGAGCTGATGACCCGGCTGGGTCGCGCCTTCGACGATCCGACGCTTCTCGTCCAGGCGGTCTCCCATCGCTCGTGGTGTGCCGAAGCAGGGGGTCATCCCTCGAACGAGCGGCTCGAATTCCTGGGCGACGCGGTCCTCGGGTTCGTGGTCGCCGACCACTGTTACCGGACCTACCCCGATTCTTCAGAGGGCGACATGGCGCAGGTCCGTTCGGCTGTCGTCAACACGAATGTCCTCGCCCAGGTCGCCGCGGAACTGCGGCTCGGTGAGGCCGTCCGGCTGGGGCGAGGGGAAGAGGCTTCTGGGGGCCGCAGCAAGGCGTCGATACTCGCGGACTCCTTCGAGGGGGTCATCGGCGCGGTATACCTCGACGGGGGATGGGAGGCCGCCCGTTCCTTCGTGCTCAGGTTCCTGGGGACACGGATCTCCGCCGCCGCGGCGGGCCCGGGCGCCGGCGACCACAAGACGAGGCTCCAGGAGTTCGTCGTCCACCTCCACGGTCAGGCGCCCCGTTACGAGGTCGTCGGCTCCGGACCCGACCATGACCGACGCTTCAAGGCGAACGTCTTCGTAGGGGGGAGCATGGTCGGCCACGGTGTCGGCCGCTCCAAGAAGGATGCCGAGCAGGCGGCCGCACGCGCTGCGTGGAAGGCGCTCGAGGCTTCGACGGCTGCGGCGAACGGGCCTGCTGCGGCGAACGGGCCTGCTGCGGTGAACGGGCCTGCTGCCGTGACCGGGCCAGTCGCAAACGAGTCAGTCGTGAGCGATGCCTGAGCTGCCCGAGGTAGAGACGATTCGGCGGGATCTGGAAAAAGAGATCATCTCGAAGAGAGTCAAGTCCGTCGAGGTGTTCGGCACCAGGTCCGTCCGGCGCCACGCGAGCGACGGGGAATTCATCTCGCGCCTCGAAGGTCGCAAGGTCGTGTCAGTGAAGAGGTCAGGCAAGTACCTCCTCATCGGTCTCGACGCGGACCAGGACGTTCTCGTCATGCATCTCGGGATGAGCGGTCAGCTCCTTAGGGTCAAGTCTCCCAAGGAGCCGCTGGCCAAACACACACATGTGGTGATCACCTTCACGCAGGCCGGTCAGCTCCGTTTCGTCGACCCGAGGACATTCGGCGAGCTCTTCGTCACCCGACAGGACGATCTCGAAAAGGCCGTCCCCGAGCTGGCCCATCTCGGCTTCGACCCGGTCGACGAAGTGATGAGCTGGACGCGCTTCGGGGCTCTGCTCGCAGACCGCCACGCCCAGCTGAAGACATTGCTCATGGACCAGCGCTTCGTGGCCGGGATCGGCAACATCTACTCCGACGAGATCCTCTTCGCAGCCGGACTCCGCTACGACCGACCTTCTGACTCGCTCAGCGCGCAGGAGGTGCGGCGCCTCTACCGCGGGATGGTCGAGACGCTCTCAGAGGCGATCAAGCACAGGGGCTCATCCCTCGCCGACGAGCAGTATCGAGATCTGTTCGGCGAGGTCGGCGACTATCAGGGCCAGCACCAGGTATACGACCGCGAAGGACAGGCCTGTCGACGCTGCCGCCACGAGATCGTTCGCCTGAAGGTGAGTGGCCGCTCCTCGTACATGTGCGAGGTCTGCCAGGTTTGACTCGCTTGTCCGACGGGTCATCCTCGGCGGCCCCAGGCGCAGAGCGCCTCAGCGGTCCTCAGGCTTCTCACCTCAGGCTTCTCACCTCAGGCGTTCCCCGCCGCGTGGGTAGTAGCGGCGCAGCACTCGGCCCACCACCCATTCGACCGGAACGGGCCCGAACGCCCGGCTGTCGGTGCTCGCGTCGGGGTTGTCCCCCCGCACGACGATGTGACGGGCGTCGGCGCTCACGACCCGCTTGCAGATGAGCCGGGAATCCGACCGTGGGTCGCGCACGACGACTATGTCGCCCTCTCTCGGGCGCCTGATCCTCGCGACGAGTAGGCGATCGCCGTGCCGCAGTGTCGGAAGCATGCTGTCCCCGATGACGACGAACCTACGCGGCCTCGCCCAGGCGAGCGCGCCGATCAGGGCCGTGACCAGGGAGGCGCCCGCGCTCAGGGCGGCACGTCGATGGGTAAGGTGAAGTCGGGTCACCTTGACCGCCTCCAAGTCAGGCTCCCAACAGACACGACGACACAGTCATCCGAAGTCACCCGAACAGTCATCCGACACAAGGAGCATTGCTCAATGCATATCGCTGATCGCCTGCTCGCCGCGCTGGACCGCCTCAGCGCGCCCACCACGGTAAGTGCGCACTGCGACCTGCCCTGCGGGGTCTACGACCCGGCGCAGGCACGTATCGAGGCCGAGTCCGTGAAGAATTGCATCACGAAGTTCAACGAGTCCTCAGACGACGTGTTCAAGACCCGGGCGACCTTCATAAAAGAAGAGCGCGCCGACCTCGTGAAGCACCACCTGTGGGTGCTTTGGACCGACTACTTCAAGCCCGAGCACCTAGAGGCGCATCCCCAGCTCCACGACCTGTTCTGGAAGGCGACGAAGGCAGCGGGTGAGGCGAAGAAGAGCAACGACCCTGCGGTCGCCGACCGGCTCCTCGACTTGATCAAGGAGGTCGACACGATCTTCTGGGAGACGAAGAAAGCCTGACAAAAGCCGCAAAAGCACAAGTCGCCCTTCCGGACCACCAGTTCGACGATGGCGGCCGGTAGGGTGGCGAAGTGTTCCTGAAGTCGCTCACTTTGAAGGGTTTCAAGTCCTTCGCCGACCCTGTCACCCTGCATCTCGAGCCCGGCGTGACCGTGGTGGTGGGGCCGAACGGGAGCGGCAAGTCGAATGTCGTGGACGCGGTCGCCTGGGTCCTCGGCGCCCAGGGCCCGAGGGCACTGCGGGGCTCGAAGATGGAAGACGTCATCTTCGCCGGCTCGTCAGACCGACCCGCGCTCGGGCGTGCGGAGGTCACCCTTACGATCGACAACAGAGCCGGCCGTCTACCCGGCGGGCTCGCCGAGATAACGATCACGCGCACTCTGTTCAGGTCCGGCGACAGCGAGTACGCGATGAACGGCCAGCCGTGCCGATTGCTCGACATCCAAGAGCTGCTAAGTGACTCGGGAGTCGGCCGCACCCAGCACGTGATCGTCGGCCAGGGCCAGCTCGACCAGATCCTGAACGCTCGACCCGAGGAGCGAAGGGCGGTCATCGAAGAGGCCGCCGGAGTCCTAAAGCACCGTCGCAGGCGTGAGCGCGCCGAAAGACGCCTCTCCGCCGCGGAAGAGAACCTCGAGCGCTTGGGTGACCTGTTGCGCGAGCTGCGCCGGCAGATACGCCCACTGGAGCGCCAGGCGTCGGCTGCCCGCTCGCACGGACGGATCGCAGACGAGCTGCGCGCCCTCAGGCTGCACCTTGCGGGCCGCGAGCTGGTCGGCCTGACCGAAAGGCTCAAGGTCGCGTCCACAGGCCGAGACCAGTCGCGCGACGAAGCGACGGACCTGAAGCTGCAGCTTCAGGAGATCGACGCGGCGGTGGAACGCTCCACCGCAGAGCTCTCGTCGCGCGACGACGAGGATCTCGTGATGGGACTCGGAAGGACTCAGGGCCTCGTCGAAAGGTGCCTGGGACTGTCCGGCGTCCTCGCGGAACGACGACGTTCGCTGGAGCGTGCGCTCTTGGCGGCCGCCGACGTGGACGTCGTGTCGTCGCTCGAGGCCGACGCGGCCCACCTTGCAGAGCAGCTCGGGCAGGCAGAGGCTGAGGCCGCTGAGTTCGCTCCGGAACTTGCGCTGCTCGAAGCGGAGGAAGCCGATCTCGAAGCAGAGGCCCGCACGGTCGCTGAGCTCGGCGACGAGCAAGAAGCGCGTGCTGCGCGCCAGGCCCAGGCAACTGCCGGAGCCCGGTTGCAGGCTGCGCTCAAGGCCTTCGAGCTCGACGGCGAGCATCTCGGGCAGCTCCGCCAGCACAGGGAGGCAACCAGGGGACGGTTGCAGGCTCTGGAGCGTCAGTCGGAGGACCTCGCCTCGGAACTCGGGTCGATCGTGTCGCGGATCGGCGAGCTCGAGATGAGCCGAGCGGTGTCCGAAGAGTCCGTGCGCGATGCGGAGCGCCGTCTCGGGGACGCCGAGGACACAGCGGAGGCGGCCGGCCGCGAGCACGACAGGGCGGACGCGCGCGCCGAGAGCCTTGCCGGTGCGCAAAAGGTCCTGCAGGGCACGGCGGGTCGTCAGGCTCTGTCAGGCGCAGACGGCGTTCACGGTGCCCTCGCCGACCTGGTGGAAGTGGATTCGGGGTTCGAAGTCGCATTCGCCGCTGCCGTCTCGGGTGCGCTCGAGTCGGTGGTGGTCGACGGATCTCATGCGGCCGAGGCGGTCGCTCTGCTCCGCTCACTCAGCGTCTCGGGGACACTGCTTCCGGCAGTGCCCGAGCGCTCGGATAAGAAGGCGCTGTCCAGTGCGGCGCTGCTGCCGCGTGGGGCCGAGACTCTCCGCGCGCGCACGTGCACTCCGCAGTTCCGGAGGTGCGGCTACTGCTCGACAGGCTTCTCGGTGACACAGCGGTCGTCCTCGGCGGATGGGAGCTCGCCCTCGAGATGGCCCTCGACCGGCCGGAGCTCACTCTCCTCACCACAGAAGGCGACCGTTTCTCCCGGGACGGCTGGACCGTGGGCCTCGCGGCGCGCGGGCTAACTCCCGCGGTCGTGGAACAAGCGCGTGAAGCGGCGCTCGCGGCAGCAAGGTCGGCGGGCGCGGCGGTCGCGCAGGTGGAGGGCGCTCGCGACGATGCTGACATGGCCGCGCGAAGGCTCGCCGAGGCGCAAGCGGCACTTTCTCAGGCGATCGAGCAGCGCAGCGCGATCGAGCGGTCGATGGAACAGGTGAGCGCTGTAGCAAGAGCCATCGAAGAAGAAATGAACGAGGCGGATCCCGAGCGCGCTGCGCTCGAGGCACGCATCACGGTGGCCGACGAGCAGCTGGTCGAACTACGCCGGGAGCTGGCCGAAATAACAGAGATCGCCGAGTTGGCGACCTCGTGTGCCCAACAAGCCGAGCGCGCTCGCATTACGCATGCTGAGCGACGAGCAGATGTGCAGAACCGCCGAAACCAAGTCCAGGTCAGAGCCGGCGCGCTCACCGAGCGTCGCGAAGTCCTCGGTGCGCGGCTCGAGGACGTGGAGAAAAGGCTTTCGGGTCACGCCGAGGAACGCCGCCTCGCCGAAGAGCGAAGGCGCAGGATTGTCGCCGATTCCATCGCGGTCGAAAGGCTCCAGACCGTCGTCGAGTCTCACCAGTCGAGAGTGGAGTCCGTGGCGCTGCAGCTTCAGGAGCTGCGGGATCGTCAGGTGGAGCTCTTGCGTGCAGGCGGCGCCCGCCTGGAGGACCTTCGCCGCCAGCGTGTGGCCACCGACGCAAGGCTCACCGCGGCGCGCGACCGTCAACAGGCCTTCGACGTCGAGCTCGCAGAAGTGGGAGCACGTCGTCAGGCCGCGGCCGAGGCACTCGAGCGCGAGCTCGAATGCCGGCCCGAGGAGGCGATCGCCGCGTCCTGCCCGGAGCTTCCGGAAGGCAAGTCGCCCGAGCAGAGAGCCGCCGAGCTCCAGGGCGAGCTCCAGAAAATGGGGCCCATCAACCCCCTCGCCGCCGAGGAGCTCTCCGCGCTCGAAGAGCGCAACGAATTCCTGGAGCGCGAGGTGGACGACGTACGGCGTGCGAGGCGGGAGCTCCAACAGGTCATCCGGTCGGTTGACGACGAGATCGCAAGGCTCTTCGCAGAGGCCTTCGAAGACGTGGACCGGCATTTCCAGGTGCTCGTCGCCGCCATGTTCCCAGGGGGCGCGGGCAGGCTCTCTCTCACCGAGCCGACCGACGCTCTAGGCACCGGCGTTGAGCTCGAGGCGCGGCCTGCCGGCAAGCAGGTGCGGAAGCTGTCGCTCTTGTCAGGCGGCGAAAGGTCTCTGGTCGCGCTCGCCTTCTTGTTCGCCGTCTTCCGAAGCCGGCCCTCACCCTTCTACGTGATGGACGAGGTCGAAGCCGCTCTCGACGATGTCAACCTCCACCGTTTCCTCGGTCTGCTTCACGAGTTCCGCGATGAGGCGCAGCTCATCGTCGTCAGCCACCAGAAGAGGACGATGGAGTCTGCAGACGCCCTGTACGGGGTCACGATGACCCCCGGGGGCTCCTCCAAGGTGGTGAGCCAGAAGGTGAACGGCCGCAGGGCCGTCGACCTCGAGACGGCGGGGCAACCGGTCCCCTAAGGAGCTCCGCCCTGGGGTCGCCCGGCGGCTCGCCGGTAGTCTCGCCGCACAATGCTCGCGATCTGGATCGTCATCGCCGTCGTCGGCGTCATGGTGTTGCTCGGGGGGACACTTTTCCTCGTCCGAAGGCGCTCTTCGGGAGCCCCTCCCATCGAAGCTCCCCCCAAGGGGCCGGCAACGGCTCCCCCCAAGGCGCCCCCCAAAGGTGCGCCGGCGGGCAGGCCCGAGTCACGGCCTGTCACCCCGAAGCCTCCGAGCCCGAAGCCCCCGGTTCCCCCGGTTACGGAGGCCCCGGTTTCGGAGGTTCCGGAGGCCCCGAGGGCTGCACCTGCGGCAGAAGCGGCCCCTCTCCCACAGGCCGCCGGGCCCGAGGCCGTCGCCGCTCCTCCAGACCTGCGCGAGCGGATGGGCAAGACGCGCGGGACGTTCTCCGGGTACATACGGGCGCTCCGCTCCCGGGGCTCGGTCGACGAATCGACCTGGGAGGATCTGGAAGAGGCATTGCTGCGAGCGGACGTCGGAGTGAAGACGACGACGGACCTGATCGAAGACCTCCGCTCACGGGTGCGCTCCGGTGATCTGAAGGGGCCCGAAGCCGTGCTCGAGGCGCTCAAAGAGGACATGCGCGCGTCGCTCGATGCGGCGGGGAGCGTTGCGCTCGGCTTCGAGCAGGGCGCGCCAAATGTGTGGCTGTTCGTAGGCGTGAACGGGGTCGGAAAGACCACCACGATTGGAAAGGTCGCCCGGCGCCAGGCCGCCAACGGCCGCTCGGTCATCCTGGCTGCCGGAGACACGTTCAGGGCGGCGGCCGCCGAACAGCTGGAGCTCTGGGGGGAGAGAGCGGGTGTTCCCGTCGTACGCGGGACCGAAGGCGGAGACCCGAGCTCGGTCGTGTTCGACGCCGTCCAGCGCGTGGCCGCCCGCAACCACGACCTTGTGCTCGCAGACACCGCCGGCCGTCTGCACACCAAGGTGAACCTGGTCGAGGAGTTGAAAAAGATCCGCAGGGTCGCTGACCGTCCACCTGGTCGGGTGACCGAGGTCCTCCTCGTCCTAGACGCCACCACGGGGCAGAACGGCCTCATTCAAGCGCGCCAATTCACCGATGCCGTGGCGGTCACCGGGGTCGTGCTCACCAAGCTCGACGGAACGGCCAAGGGAGGCATCGTCGTCGCCATTGAACGCGAGCTAGGAATCCCCGTGAAGCTCGTGGGACTCGGAGAGGGCCCGGATGATCTCGTCGAGTTCGATCCCGCACGGTTCGTCGACGCTCTGTTCGACTGACCTGCGCTGCGGTTTGTGTGACATGCGCGGGGAGTGGGCCGCCCGGAAACCGCCTTTGAGCTTCCTCCGAAAAGCCCTTCGAAGAAATCCCTCCGAAATTGCGTCCGAACCAACGTTGGTAGCCTCGGATTCTCATGTTTGACTCCCTCGGTGACCGCCTTGACGGGATTCTCGGCCGCCTGCGAGGTCGCGGGCGCATTTCCGATGCCGATCTCGACGCGGCCCTGCGCGAGATACGCGCGGCGCTTCTCGAAGCCGACGTCGACGTGGCGGTCGCGCGTGGGCTAATCGAGGGCATCAGGGAGAGGACCGCCGGAGCTGCTCTCGCGCAGAGCCTCACTCCTGGACAACAGGTGGTAAAGGCTGTCAACGAAGAGTTGAGGAGGGCGCTCGGAGGCGAGGCGCTCAAGCTCCGTTTCGCTTCTCATCCTCCGACCGTCGTGCTGCTCGCGGGACTACAGGGATCCGGCAAGACGACGGCTTCTGCCAAGCTCGCACGTTGGTTCAGACAGCAGGGACGCAATCCCATGCTCGTGGGTGCCGACCTGCAAAGGCCCGCCGCGGTAGAGCAGCTCAGAGTCCTCGCCGAGCAGGCGGGCGTGCCGGTGTTCAGTGAGCCGACGGACCCCGTCGCCGTCGCGGAAAAGGGGTTGGCCGAAGCGCGTCGGATCGGGCGCGACGTGTTGATCGTCGACACCGCTGGTCGTCTCGCTATCGACGCCGAATTGATGGACGAGGTTCGACGGGTGAGCGAGGTTGTCGCGCCCGATTACACGTTCTTGGTCGTCGACGCCATGACAGGGCAGGACGCGGTCGCCACCGCAAAGGCCTTCCACGAGACCCTCGACCTCGATGGCGTGATCCTCACGAAGCTTGACGGCGACGCCCGCGGTGGCGCGGCGTTGTCTGTGAAGCAGGTCGTCGGACGGCCGATCGCGTTCGCGTCCACCGGTGAGCGTCTTGCAGACTTCGACCTGTTCCACCCGGACCGCATGGCCGACCGCATCCTCGGGATGGGCGACGTGCTCTCGCTCATCGAGCAGGCGGATCGCGAGCTCGACAAGGATGTTACGAAGCGCGGCGCCGCCAGGTTGCTGGAGGGCCGCTTCACCCTCGAGGATTTCCTGACACAGCTCCAGCAGGTGAAGAAGTTGGGATCGCTCGGAGGTCTGATTTCGCTTCTTCCCGGGATGCCTGAAAGAGCTGAGGCAGGCGCGCGACTCGATCGACGATTCCGAGGTGGCTCAGGTCGAAGCCATCATCCGGTCGATGACCCCTGCAGAGCGCGACGATCCGTCCCTGGTCGACGGATCGCGCCGGCTCCGTATCGCGAGAGGTAGCGGGACCGACACGCAGGACGTGAACCAGCTTCTCCGCCAGTTCAAAGAGGCTCAGGCGATGCTCAAATCGCCCGGAGCCCTCGGGGGGATGCTCGGGATGGGAAGCGGCCAGCTCAAACAGGCGGTCGCGAATCTCAATGCGGGAGCCGAGGGCCTCGACGGGCTATCGTTACCCGCCGCAGGAGCGTCCCTGGGCATGAACCAGCCAGGTGGTCGCCCCCAGCAATCCAGGTCCAAGGGCGGCAGCTCCAAGAAGAAGCGAGGCGGCCGGGTGACTCCCAAAGGTGGGGGCCGAGGGCGCTGACAGGGCCGAAGGGCCAAAATAGGGCGAATTCATCCGCGTGCCAGGCGCGGGCCGCGAGTTCGAGCGTCCTCTTCAAGTGGACGAGGCGCCAGCACGAACGTGAATACGAGCAGACCAGGAGACACATGTGGCAGTGAAGATCCGCCTGATGCGGATGGGCAAGACCAAGCAGCCCACGTATCGCGTGGTGGCGGCGGACAGCCGCTCGCCCCGTGACGGTCGGTTCATCGAGATCCTCGGGGTCTACGCGCCCCGAGGGCGCTCAACCGCCGAGCCGGACGCGGTCGTAGAGATCGACAACGAAAAGGTCCTGAGATGGCTGCGCCAAGGTGCGCTGCCCACCGAGCGCGTGGAGCGGCTGCTCCGACGCTCCGGCGCGTGGGATGAGTTCCAGGCCGGCAAGGGCGCGGAGGCGGGCGCATGACCGACGCCCCGATCGACGACATGGCGGGTAACCGCGTTGCCGGAGGAACAGCCCACGCCGTGCTCTCCTACATCTGTCGCGAGGTGGCGAGCGATCCCGACGGTGTCGTCATCGAAGTGGACGATTCCGGACGCGCGGTGCGCATGCGGGTACACGTCGCGCCCGAGGACATGGGTCGCATGATCGGGCGCCGCGGCAGGATCGCCCAGGCGATCCGCACCGTCGTGCGTGTCGCCGGATCGCGCGACGGGGTGGACACAAACGTCGACTTCGTCGACGACTGACCCCGGGCACCCGGCCGAGGGCCGCCCAAACGAGGGGCGTCCACCCGAAAGCCATCCGTCCGAGGGCAGTAAGTCCGACGAGGTGAGTCGTCCCGCCCTGCTCGAGGTGGGGCGCATCGCCAAACCGCACGGCCTTGCGGGCCAGGTAGTCGTGGATCTGATTACCAACGTGACGCAGCGCCTCGAGCCTGGTGCCACTTTGTCGACGTCAGCAGGCCCTCCCCTGATCATCGAGGCCTCGCGACCGTTCGGTCGTCGATGGATCGTCACTTTCGAGGGAATCGGCGATCGTTCGGGTGCTGAACGGATACGTGGATGGACGCTGCTAGCGGAGCCGGTCGAAGACCCGGGCGCTCTGTGGGTGGACGAGCTCGTTGGTGCTTGCGTGCTCGACCAGGACGGGAGACAGCTGGGCACGGTGGCGGCCCTTGTCGCTAACCCCGCCAGTGACCTGCTTGAGCTCGAGGGGGGCGGGCTCATCCCGTTGGTGTTCGTCGTCGATCGTTCCGAAGGTCGCATCGTGGTCGATATCCCGGCGGGCTTGCTCGAATAGTGCTGCTCATACCGGTCCCTCCCGTCTCACCCGTCTCGCCGGTCTCGTGCGCATAGACGTCTTCACGATCTTCCCCGAGCTCGTCGAGCACTTCTTCGACGGCTCGCTGCTGGGCAAGGCGAAGCGATCGGGGTCGGTGGAGCTCCGTGTGCACGACATCCGCTCGGTGGCGCACGACCCCCACAGGTCGGTCGACGACTCCCCGTTCGGCGGGGGCCCGGGCATGGTGCTCGCCCCGGGTCCTGTGTTCAGCGCGATCGAGTCGGCGGACCCGCCCCGACCGATCTTCCTTCTGTCGCCGGCCGGACGGCGACTCGACCAATCTGTCGTCGAGGAACTGAGCTCACTCGAGGGCTTCTCTCTGGTCTGCGGTCGCTACGAGGGCGTGGACCAGCGGGTCGTCGACCATGCAGTAGATGGCGAGCTCTCGGTGGGTGACATGGTCCTGGCCGGGGGCGAGGCGGCTGCCTTCGTGATCGTGGAGGCGGTCGTGCGCCTGATGCCGGGGGTGATGGGCAACGAGGACTCCGCAGTCGAGGAGAGCTTCGCCGGCGGGCTTCTCGAGTATCCCCAGTACACGCGCCCGGCATCGTTCAGAGGTTGGGACGTGCCAGAGGTGCTGCTGTCGGGAGATCACGGCCGGATCGCCAAGTGGCGGCGTGCGATGGCACTGAAGCTGACGCTCGAGAAGCGCCCTGACCTGCTCGAACGCCGTGGGGGTGTCACCCCGCAGGAGCAGGAGCTGCTGGATTGGCTCGAATCGGGCCCTGCGCCGGGCAGGTGACGGCCGGGCTATCCTGGGCATTCCGACGGGGCTGGCCAAGCCGTAAGGCTGCCCCGAGGCGACCAGGCAGGCGCCCGGTGGGGCGGATCGAAATCCGGTGCCTGCGGCTGCCTGTAGACAACGGCCGAAAGGCGCGCCATGAACCCGACCGACATAATCGATGCCGATAGCCTCCGCGACGACATCCCCGATTTCGCTTCAGGCGACACCCTGAAGCTCCAGGTGAGGGTCGTAGAGGGCACCCGCGAACGGATCCAGCCGTTCCAGGGCGTCGTGATCCGTCGGCAGGGTACAGGCGCGCGGGAGACCTTCACCGTCAGAAAGCTCAGCTACGGCGTCGGCGTGGAGCGCACGTTCCCGGTTCACTCTCCGATCCTGGCGAAGATCGAGGTCCTCACCCGTGGAGACGTCAGGCGGGCCAAGCTCTACTACCTGCGCGACAGGGTCGGAAAGGCGGCCAAGGTCAAGGAGAGGCGTGCCGCGCGCTGACACATCGCTGCGGGAAATATCGGGGGGAACGACGAGGGTGTCGCTCCTGAGGAGCTCAGAGCAGCCGAACTGATGAGCGAAGAGGACCTCGAGCGTTACGAAGCCGACATAGAACTGGCGCTCGTTCAGGAGTACCGAACAGTTCTTCCCTTGTTCCAGTACGTCGTCGAGACCGAACGCAGGTTCTACCTCGCGAACGACGTCAAGGTGAGCGTGCGCGAGGGGTCCTCGCCAACTTGCCTCGAGCTCGAGCTCTCGGACGCCTGGGTGTGGGACATGTACCGCCCCGCCCGATTCGTCCCGAACGTACGCGTCCTCACCTTCCGCGACGTGAACATCGAGCGCCTTCCCGAGCGGGACACCTGACCGGCAGATCGGGCGGGTCCGGCGTCGGGCGCAAGGCACTTGGGGAGCGTGGTGAGCAGGCGGTCTCTGAGTGGTATCTCGCCCGCGGGTTCTCCTTGGTGGCGCGAAATTGGCGTTGCGCAGCAGGAGAGATAGACGTCATCGTCCGTCTCGACCGGCTCATCGTGATGTGCGAGGTCAAGACCCGCAGCTCGGACCGTTTCGGTGCTCCCGAGGAATCCGTGACCCCCGTCAAGGTCCGCCGCCTGCGGCGCCTCGCAGGGGCGTTTCTCTCCGAGGCGCGGACATCGGGGCTTCTGTCTGAGGGGCACAGGGAATCGTGCTCTTCAGGTGGACCGGGTGCCTCTGGTGACCTTGATGTCAGGTTCGACGTCGCCTCGGTGACGTTCACCCGCGGTGAGTTCGACATCAACGTGATCGAGGGCGCGTTCTGAGCCACCGGACGCCACCTTTGCGCACCTCGTAGGCACTGTAGGGTTTCGACTCATGCCCGAGACGATCTTGGTTGAGCGCGCCGCAGGAGTTGTCACGGTCACTCTCAACCGCCCCGAGCGCAAGAACGCCGCCAACGGACAGATGTGGAGCGAACTGCGGGAGCTGTTCTACGAGGTTTCGCATGAGCGCGCCGACAGGGTGCTCATCGTTACCGGTGCAGGAGGGGCGTTCTGCTCAGGCGCCGACATCTCGGACCCGAAGGGCGTATCCGGCGATCCCGGGGATCCACACCTGGTTCGCATGGAGTTTCTCGGCGAGGTGATGCTCGCACTGCACGAGGTCCCGAAACCGACGATCGCCAAAGTTCGCGGAATAGCCGCCGGCGCCGGCATCAGCCTGGCGCTCGGATGCGACCTGGTGATCGCTGGTTCAGATGCGCGCTTCTCGGAGATATTTGCAAAGCGCGGATTGTCAATCGATGGCGGTTCGTCTTGGTTGCTCCCGAGACTCGTCGGACTCCATCGCGCGATGGAGCTCGCCTATTTCGCAGAGATCCTGTCGGCTTCAGAGGCGTTCGAGATGGGTCTCGTCAACCGTGTCCTGCCCGACGACGAGCTCGATGGGTTCGTCGACGACTGGGCTACGCGTCTGGCGAAGGGTCCGCCTCTCGCATTGTCCATGACCAAGAAGCTCCTGCATGACGGGTCTCGCATGACCATGGCCGAGGCCTTGGAGAACGAGGCGCGCTGTCAGACGGTGAACTTCTCCACGGAGGACACAGCCGAGGCGATGCGGGCGTTCGCCGAGAAACGTGATCCTGTTTTCCGAGGTCGCTGATTTTCGGGGGCTCTATCGAGGCAGTCTCGAGGCAGTCTTCAGGGAGTCTCCAGGCAGTCTCCAGGCAGTCTCCAGGCAGTCGCCAGGCAGTCGCCAGGCAGTACGGACCTCGGCGCTTCAAATTGACGTTTTTGATACAGGCGCGTATACAACCTTGGACTCCAAGCGCTCCGTGTCAGACGGTGGCGGGACGTCGCATCTCCGTGGCCCGCCCAGTTGCTCAAGTCGCCGGCTTGAAGGTGAATCCGTCGAATAGACCTTGGCTCTTCGTGTCCGCCGTTCCACCCCAGGACGATCGCCTTGCCGCCGTCCCATGCCCCGAAGGCGAACCAGCGTGCGGTCGCGGTCGCCAGGGGATCGCCGGGTATCTGAGAAGAGGGTGGCGCTGGGGGCAAGATGCCCCAGGTCCCGTCCGCGGGGTCATAGCTCGCACTGTTGGTTGCGACTTGCAGGCTCGTGCCAGAGCTGTCGCGCCCAAGACGGCGACGAACATCCTCAATCTGGACATCGCTCTCTCCGCAAACACGTAGCGAAGGGCATCAGCCCTGCTCAGATTACGCGGTGTGTTCGGGATATATCCGTTGGTGTTCGTGAAGGGCATTGTGGGCTAACTGGACTGGGGTAGCGGGCGAGACTTCGGCTGGTCACAATAAGGAAGCGGGTTCACACACTGGAGGACGCCCGTGTCAGAGCAATCAGAATCACTGAAGGAAATTGCGAGACAACTAAGAAGCGCCTTGGAAAGCGCCGATCTCTCTGCCTTCAGTGGCCTCCTGGACCCGAAGGTGCGGTGGGGTCCTCCCGGTGACCAGTCACCACCGTGCCAGAGCCGAGAGCAGGTTCTTGCCTGGTACGAACGAGCTAAGGACCGGGGAGTAAGTGCCAAGGTGTCCGAGTCAACCGTTGTCGGCGATCGGATAATCGTCGGGCTCGTGGTTGCCGGAAGCGACGCTGCACAACAACGTGGCGGCGAGGCGCTGCGATGGCAAGTCTTCACGATGCGCAACGGCCGGGTAGTCGAGATCGTCGGATTCGACCGTCGGAGCGAGGCTGTCGAATGGGCTGGAGCGCATGCGGGATAGTGCAGGCTCGGCTCGGACCCTCGAGGTTCTATTCGACCATCGCAGAAAAGAAGCGCTCGACTGCCGCCTGGTCGGCGAAGAAGATCTCGATTCGTCGGATCTTCGCGTCTTCGGCGATCGTGACGACATAGACGGCCCTGAAGGAGTGGACAGCGCCTCGATGCTGGACGCTCATGTGGGTGAGCGCAGCGACGTGGTTGACTCCCAGCATCCAGTCCTCCCATTGAAGGACGTTGACTGTGCGGCTCGTGAGCTGGAGAAGTTTTCCCAAGTGCTCCGCTACCGCTTCTGGACCCTCGAAATCCCCTGAGAGCTGGTGGGTGCCTGGAACGTGGTAGCTCACGTTCTCGTCGAGGAGCTCGATGGCAGAAGAGACCTCCCCATGGAAGGACCTCTGGAAGAACTCTTGCGCCGCAGCAATCCGCGTGTCGTTTGTCATCTGCACCTGCCCTTACTGGTTTCGACCCGCGCGTGAGATTCCCACGTTACAGGTGAACTGCCTTCGCTTATTGCTGATTGCGTCCGCCTCTGCATTCGTTGATGTCACTGACCCGAAGGGGAGCCGTAGAGGCCGGGGCCGTCGATCTGAAGCTCTTGGAGGAAAGAGCGGGCGGCCTCATATGCGCCCTCGATGAGGAGCTCCGTCATGTCGAAGTTGAACGGCGAGCACCGGCATGCGGCCGGACCCGGCAGGTAGACGACGGGAATCTGTGCGGCCACCAAGGGCGCCTCTAGGAGGGTCTGGGAACGCATGGTGATCATGGCCGTAAAGAGAACGGTTTCTGCCAGAGGCTCGGGTTGAGGCAAGAGGTGACCAGGAAACGTGCAGTCGAGCACGACGAGCGATCGGGCACCCATGGCCAAGGCCTGCTGCAGCGGCACGTTGGCTACGACGCCGCCATCGTAAAGGCGCCGCCCGTCGTGATCGACGGGCGGAAAGATGCCGGGGATCGCCGCGCTGGCGAGTAGTGCGGGCAGGAGGGAGCCGGCGTGGATGACGTAAGCGGTTGCGGTTGCGACGTCCGTCGTCACGGCAGCGAAGGGAAGGACGAGTTCATCGAAAGTAGTTGTCGAACCGAGGAAGTCGGTCACAACTTGGGCGAGTCCCGCGTTGGGGAACACGTGGGTCTTCGACCGCTCTAGCGTCCGCGCCTGCGCGAGTAACCCACCAGGAGAAATCTGGTGTCGAGTGATTCGTGCCCAGGCATGAGACAAACGATTCGCTGCGCTGGTGGGATTGAGCGCTATCACCGCGCCGTTGAGTGATCCGACGGAAGTTCCGGTGACTAGATCTGGTGTCACTCGCCGTTCCGTCAAGGCCTCGAGCATTCCTGAACAGCTCCGAGACTGCCGCCCCCACCCAGGACGAAACCGACGGGGCGCGGGAGCGCCAGATCTTCTTCGGAGGATTCCATCGTCACGCCTCCCTAGCGAACCACGATATGACCTATACCCTCTCAGGTGGATTGGCTCGAGACGCCCTCACCTCCAGCATGAGGGCTTCTCACCTGCCCTCGGGTGTCACCGGGTGGCGGGGCATCATGAGGCTGGAAAAGTGCCGCCCGAATAGAACGGCACACCCCCCGTCTAGGGTGCGCTCGGCGCCTCGAGTAGACCCGCGCCACCTAAAGCAAGCGACCTGCGGTCGCATCCGTCGACCGTGCCGAAGGCCCTCCTACCGATCAGTCCGGGGTGCCAACCGGGAGAGGGAAGGCGATGGCCATGCTTGCTTGCATCCCGTCGGCGACACTTCTCGGTGTCGGCAGACCAGTCGCGGTAGAGGTTCACGTATCGAACGGTCTTCCGGGCTTCACCGTCGTCGGGCTGCCCGACGCCGCGGTGCGCGAATCGCGCGATCGAGTGAGGCTGCTCTGCTCTTGAGCGGCCTCCTTGGCCTCTCAGGCGTGTCACGGTCAATTTGGCTCCATCAAGATTTGAAACTGGTAAACCCGAATAACGGATCTGGCTCGTCGCGGATTGGAGAAAGCCGTCCAGCACATCCGACGACTACCCGGGATCTTTTTGAAGAGAGGACATTCAAACTATTACCGATACTCAACTTGGCACTGCCCCGGGCTACTCGTATCAGTGGGCCGTGGTGAAGATGAAGTTGGGTCCCAGGTCGTAGTTCAGCGCGTGGAGACCGTTGGCACTCTCAGTGAAGAACCAGTTGGGCTCGACCATGGAGCTGGTCGTCGTGAGGCCACCCGGTCCGTAGCTGGCGAAGGCGAGATAGGTGATCCCAGGATTCACATCCGAGGCGACCAGCGTTGGAGATGCGATGTAGTAGTCCGAGTTCGAGACCCAGACGACCGCGTATGTGGCGGTCTGGTTCAGAGAGATCGGGGTGGAGAGTGTGGCGTAGCGGTAGACACCGGTTGGCGGGTCGGAGGCGCTGACGTCCACGCCACCCAACCGGGTGTTAGAGGTCATGTCGTAAACAGCTACCGGCACCGTCGCGAACGGCTCGGATCCGCCGGACAGGCTTGACAGATTGGAGTCATATGCCCCGAGTTTGGTGATCGAGATTGGGCTGTGCGCGATGAACTCGAAGCCCTCGAGGTAGCTTCCTTGCGTGTAATTGAATCCGCCGCTGCCGCTAGCCGGGACGTCGAGGGCGACGCCGCCGGAACTCGAAGGACCAGCGTTTGTACTGCTGGTGCTGGCGGAAGTCGTACTGGTACCAGAGCTCGCCGCGCTGGTGGTCGTAGAGGCCTTCGGGCCGCTGCCACATCCCGCGGTGAGAACACCGAAAATGCAGATGGCCAGCAGAAAACAACCAGCAGTTAACCGACGGTTCTTCATGGAAAGCTCCTCAGTTCGAGATCCGCCAATGGACATGGACCCTGGCCCAGGTGTCCTCATTCGCCGCACTTCCGATTCCAGTCTTAGGCCCCTGCGGCGTGACCGCCTAGGGCCAAACGACCTATTCGGCGGCAAACTGGTGGCGGCATTCCAGTGCGCCGATCTGGACAGCGCGGACCTTTCGCTCGGATCCCTTTCGGCTGTACCACCAAGGCCGTCTCGCTAAAGCGAACATTCGATCGCGTGGCGCAGGAATCACATCAGATAGGCGTTCGTCCCCTCCTGAGACCTCGTCAAATGGCCCTAAGGCACCCAGATCGAGGCACCTCATCGCGGAAGCCAACTGAGGCTGACCAAAGCACTGGCGACACACCCGATCGGTATCGTGCGCTCGGCGCCTCGAGTTGGCCTGCGCCACCAACAGCAAGCGATGCATGGTCGGATCCATCGTCTGCGCCCAAGGCCCTCCTACCGATCAGTCCCGGGTGCCAACCGGGAGAGGGAAGGCGTTCACCATGCTTGCTTGCATCCCGTCGGCGACACTTCAGGGTGTCGACGGCAGACCCGTCTCCGTGGAGGTTCACGTATCGAACGGACTTCCGGGGTTCACTGTCGTCGGACTGCCCGACGCTGCGGTGCGTGAATCGCGCGACCGCGTGAGGGCGGCTCTTCTGTCGAGCGGTCTCCCCTGGCCACTCAGACGCGTAACTGTCAATTTGGCTCCCTCTGGAGTTAGAAAGAGCGGGGCAGGTCTCGACCTTCCAATAGCGATAGGCCTTCTCGTCGCCTGCGGAGAGATGACCGCAGGCGACGTCGAGCAGACGGCGTTCGTGGGTGAGCTCGGACTTGATGGCACTTTGCGACCGGTTCCAGGCGTGATTCCTCTCGTGGCTGCAATCGGTGCCTCGGGGAACGCTCGCGTTGTCGTTGCCCATGGTTCGCGGCGGAGGCGGCTCTCGCCGGCGGCTGCGAGGTGCGCGGAGCGAGGAACCTCACAGAGCTTGTCGCTGCTTTGCGAAATCAAGGCCCCTGGCCTTCTATCGAGGCGTTACGGACCGACGGAGGACAGGCCTCTCGCGGACCGGACCTTGTGGACGTGAGCGGCCATATCGTCGCGCGGCGCGCGCTCGAGATCGCCGCTGCCGGGGGTCACCACATTCTGCTCGTAGGTCCACCGGGCTCGGGTAAGACGATGCTCGCCACTCGATTGTGCGGGCTTCTTCCTCCTCTCACTCGCGACGAGTCGCTCGAAGTGAGCCGTATCCATTCGGCTGCCGGACTTGCTCTGCCGGCAGGTGGTCTGCCTGAGCGCCCTCCGATGCGGGCTCCGCACCACGGCTCCTCTGAGGTCGCGATCGTCGGGGGCGGAACATCTTGGCTGCGTCCGGGCGAGATCAGTCTCGCCCACGGTGGCGTTCTTTTCTTGGACGAGCTCGGGGAGTTCCCGGCGTCGGTTCTCGACTTGTTGAGACAACCCTTGGAAGAGGGGGCAATTCGCCTGTCGCGAGCTCGCGGAACTGTCACCCTGCCGTCGCGATTCCAGCTTGTCGCGGCGATGAACCCGTGCCCATGCGGTGATGGACTCCAGCGCGGGCAGTGCCAGTGTTCCGAGCCGATGCGCGCGCGGTACACCCGGAGGCTGTCGGGACCGCTTCTCGACAGGTTCGACCTCGCCGTGCCTATGTCCAGACCGAGCCCCGAGGAGCTGTTCTGTGGCGAGCCCGGCGAACCTACCGTGCACGTCGCCGAACGCGTTGCAGGGGCCCGTCGTCTTGCCGCCGTCAGAGGGGTTCGGTCGAATGCCGACTTGCCGTCATCTCGGTTGAACGATGTGGCACCTCTTGCGCGGCAAGCCGCACAGCTTCTCGAGCGCAAGCTTCGCGAGGGAGAGATATCTGCGCGTGGGCTGCATCGCATCCACAGGGTGGCGAGAACCGTAGCGGACCTGGATCAGAGCTCGACGGTCTCTGAGTGTCATGTCGCAGAAGCGATCCACCTCAGGTCGGCTCGCTCCGTCCTGTTGCCTGGGTAGTACCTCGCAATGAGCTCTCGGATCTGTGGACCGGTCGGCGATAGTCCCCGAACCCATTCCGGCGACGAACGGTTCGCCGCCGCCATTGCTGCCCTCGGAGTCGGTCGAACGACGCTTCGCCGTTTGCTTGCCGGGATGGGCCCACGTCAGGCATGGGAGGCGATCGTCGAGCGCCGACACGCGGTGGATCTGAACGGCGAGCTCGCTTCCAAGGCAAGAAAGGAGTGGCCCGATGTCTACGCTGCGCGACTCGAGCGGTGCGGAGCTCGGGTGCTGCTCCGGGGACGACCCGGCTACCCCGAAGCCATTCTGGACGATGTCGATTCGCCGGAGATCCTGTTCTGCCTGGGCAAGCCAGAAGCGATCGTCGGCAGGCCACGCGTCGCGGTCGTTGGAACGAGGTCTGCGACGCGTTACGGCGCCGACGTCGCGTCCGACCTCGGTGCGGGCCTTGCCGCGTCGGATGTCGTGGTCGTATCGGGGCTGGCAACCGGGATCGATGCCGCCGCGCACGCCGGGGTCGTAAGTGTCGCCGGAGGAGCTCCCCCGGTCGCAGTCATCGCTACAGGAATTGACATTGCCTACCCACGGTCCAATGCCGTCCTGCGAGACTCAGTGGCCGCGACCGGAGCAGTCATGTCTGAGTTGCCGCCGGGCGAACCCGGAGAACGTTGGAGATTCGCGGACCGGAACCGCATCATGGCGGCACTGGCCCATGTCGTCGTGGTCGTGGAGTGTCACCGTTCTGGTGGCGCGCTGTACACGGTCAGAGCGGCGAAGCAGCGCGGCAGAGAGGTGATGGCAGTTCCCGGGTCAGTGCGAAGTGCCGCATCGGCAGGGACCAACGCTCTGCTTGCAGACGGCGTGCCCCCAGCTCGCGACGTGGCCGACGTCCTGACCGCCGTCGAGCTCGCGATTGCAGGAGACGGTTCGGTAAAGCCGCCCAACTGGCCTAAACCGGACAAAAAGGTCCGGTTGTCGGGACGCCCGAAGCCGAGCGGGCTCTCGGCACGCGTCTACGACGTGATCGAGTCAGAGCCGGCGTCTCTCGAACAGGTTGTCGGCCGTTGCGGGTCGACGCTCGGCGAAGTCGCCGCCTCGCTCGAGCACTTGTCGGAGCTCGGCCTAGTCGAAGGGGAGCGAGGCTGGTGGTGTCGCAAAGGACGCCGATGAATCACGACTGGGACCCAGCTCAAGGACTGGGGTACGACCCCTGTGCCCACCCGATGGTGCTCGGCGAGGGGCTGCCCGGCGAGGGCGGCTGCGACAAAGCAGTGGCCCTACAGCTTGTCTGGTCTTCTTCTGCTCCATACCAGGTGGATCCAGAAGTCATCCATATGAACAGACATGACCCTGTTCCCGACGTGCTGTCCGAATACGAAGCGAGTGTCACGCTTCCGCCTGACGACGTTCCCGTTCCGCCAGTGCCCTGGACGGGTAGTTGCCCGACACCGCTCGCAGTTCCTGGAGAGGCCGCCACGCTAACCGTCGTGTTGTTGGTGGAGGCACCCGAGGTGAAGTCGAGCGAGGGCTCGTCGAACTCGAGCGATTGGGCCGTTATCCCGGAGTAACCGCTCGTGGTGGCAACCGTCTCCACGGTGCTTTGGGCCGTCTCGAGGGTGCTCTCCGCTGCCACGTCGTAGGCCTTATTTGCCGGCGACCCGGTGCCGTTACCTAGCCCGTCGTTGCCACTCGACCCGCCGATCAGCATCGTCCCGCCGACAGCGCCTCCCACTGCCACTACCGCCAGCGACAGGACGAGACCGATCATGCCGAATCCCGCACCTGGCATTGACGCCCTTCGTTTCCTCACCGGTGACATCGAAACCTCCATCGTTCTGGTCTGAGCAGCGTGGAGGGGTTCTGAAAATATCAATGCACTAAGCATTGTTCGCGCAGCTGACCTGATAGAAGTATCGGATTGCAGGCCGCTATCTTGAATCAGTGCTTACCCGGTTGGGCCTAGTGATAGCTGGAGCGTGGCCGCCGCGGACAGACGAGGCCATATCGTTCGACAGTCTGGCCGAATCGGTTGGGGTCGCCGAGTGCTCCGGATTCGACTCGATCTGGGTTACAGACGATCCCCGTGTGGCCGGGGGTGGTTGGGCCTTCGAGGCCTACACGCTCCTGGGAGCCCTCGCGCTGCGTACAGGGTCCGCTCGTTTGGGTGCACTCGTTACCGACGTCACAAGCAGACCGCCAGCGCTTTTGGCGAAACAGGTCACGGCCTTGGACCTGCTGTCTTCAGGCCGGGCTGTCCTTGGAATCGGTGCAGGGCGCCTCGATCCCCATGAAGACGATCCGGGGGAGGCCCCCGTGGGAAAGAGCGAACGCTTCGAGCGTTTGGAGGAGGCGCTACAGATCTTCCGGGCCATGTTCACCCAGGATCCTGTGTGTTTCGCGGGTCGGTACTACCAGCTCGAAGCCGCTACCAATCGTCCTCCTCCCGTGCAGATCGGCGGTCCGCCCGTACTCATTGGCGGCAACGGCGAGAGCTGGACGCTCCGCCTTGTCGCCAATTACGGCGACGCCTGCAACCTGTCAGGGGACGAGGCGTCGATCCGCCGAAAGATCGCCGCACTCGAGGAATACTGCGTCGTCGTCGGGCGCGACCCGTCATCGATTACGAAGACGATGCTCGTCACAGTCGTCGTTGCCCCGACGGACCTTCAGGCTTCAGAGCGGCTCGAATACCTTCATGCTCTAGGCGGTTCGCGGGCCATTGCGGCTTCGGGTGTGATGATTGTCGGAGGTCCCGACAAGGTCGTACAGCAGGCCGTGGAGTTCTCGGAGATGGGTATTGACGGGTTCATCTTGAACCTGCCCGACACCCAAGACGCAGACAACATTGCCCTTGCCGCCACGGTTTTGTCCCGATCCTTCTGATCGTTCGTCAGTGTGCCCGTAGTCGCCGGAGAGGAGCGACGACGAACCGCGGTCAAGGACGGTATTTCCGGGCCCTCGCACGGGAAGTCGGCGGGCGCGGGAGGTCTGTCGTACAGTCGGACGACCATGCGCGCAGTCGTCTGCAAATCGCTCGGACCGTTGGACAACGTGGTCATCGAACAGGTCGACCCGCCATCGATCGGCCCCGGTCAGGTACTGGTTGCCGTGCGCGCGGCAGGTGTCAACTACGTCGACGGCCTCATGTGTCAGGGCCGGTACCAGATCAAGTTCCCCGCGCCCTATGTGCCTGGGGGTGAGATCGCAGGCGAGGTCATCGCCGTAGACGGAGCCGCGGACGGATCGTTTGCGCCTGGTGACCGGGTGATGGCGCTCACGGGGTTCGGCGCCTTTTGCGAGCAGGTGGCGATCCACTCTGCATCCCTCGTGAAGATGCCGGACTCCTTGAGCTTCGCCCAAGGGGCGACGATGATCCAGAGCTACGCCACCGCCCTCTACGCGCTTCGGCGCGCGGGGCTCGAGCCGGGCGAGACGGTTCTCGCACTGGGTGCCGGGGGCGGGATCGGCCTCGCCGCGGTGGACCTGGCGGTGGCCAAAGGCGCGTCGGCGATAGCGGCCGCATCGAGCAGCGCCAAGCTGGCGGCTGCCGTTCTTGCAGGAGCGCGGGGGACGATCGCGTATGAAGAGGAGGACCTGAAGGTCAGGGCGCGCGAGATCTCGGGGGGTGGCGTGGACATCGTCATCGATCCAGTCGGAGGTGACAAGAGTGAAGCGGCGCTCAGGGCGCTCAGAACCTTCGGAAGACTCTGCGTGGTCGGGTTCACGGCGGGTATCGCCTCAGTCCCGCTGAACCAGGTGCTGCTGAGCAACAGGAGCGTGATCGGGATCGACTGGGGGGCATGGGCGGTCACTGATCCGGCCGGCAACCGGGCACTCATCGACGAATTGGTGACGATGGTGCGAGAGGGAAAGCTGCATCCCACAACCCCTGCGGAGCACCCGCTTGCGGACGCGACGCGTGTGATGGACGACCTACTCGAAAGGCGCACCGTCGGGAAGGTTGTTCTCGTCCCGTGAGAGAGGGCGCTGCGGATTACTGGCCTCTTTTCGGACTGCGCATCATCACTCCGCGCCTAGAGATCCGCCTGGCAGACGACGAGGACCTCATGGGCCTGGTCGACGAGATCCAATTCGGCGTGCACGATCCCTCGACGATGCCCTTCACAATCGAGTGGACCGACATCCCCTCTCCGCGGCGTGAGCGCGAGTCGATGCAGTGGTTCTGGAGGCAGCGCGCCCAATGGTCACCAGCCAATTGGACCTTCAGCGGCGCGGTCATCGTCGACGGCGCTCCTGTCGGCGTTCAGGACATCTCTGCGGGCAGCTTCGCTACGCTCAGAACGGTGCACACCGGCTCGTGGCTCGGGCTCAGGCACCAGGGGCGGGGAATAGGCAAGGAGATGAGGGCAGCGATCCTCCACCTTGCGTTCGCAGGTCTCGGCGCGCTCGAGGCGACGAGCGGAGCATGGCACGACAACACACGTTCGCTCAATGTCTCCCAAGCGCTCGGGTATCAGGCCAACGGCGTTGATCTCGGCCTTCGGCGAGGGCGACCAGAACGTCAGATCCGCCTGCGTCTGACTCGCGAGGCATGGGAGCGCGTGCGTCGTGACGACATCCATCTGGTGGGGCTGGAGCCCTGCCTCGAGCTGTTCGGAGCCGGCTGAACCGATCCTGTGGCGAGGTGCCGAACAGGCCCCCTGACCTGGCCCGTCTCCCGTTCGAGCGAAGTTACGGAAAGTCAACGGTATTGGAGTTAGAGTGCGTGATCCTCGGTCCGATCTTCCGTGGCCGAGTGCAGTGAAAGGCACCCAGGAGAAAAATGGCAACAGGTACTGTGAAATGGTTCAACGCCGAGAAGGGCTACGGGTTCATTGCGCCCGACGACGGCGGAGCTGACGTGTTCGTGCACTTCAGCGCTATCGAAGGAAACGGTTACAGGCAGCTGTCCGAGGGCCAGACCGTCGAGTTCGAGACTGAGCAGGGACGCAAGGGACCACAAGCCAAGTCGGTTCGCGCGACCTCCTGAGGTAGAGCGCTCCGGCGCTTCAAGCCTGCATCGCAAACGCGCCTTTGGCGCGTCTGAGTGGTGCGTTCACGTGCCGTGTCCGCACGCGCACACGGTGTGTCGCGCCATGTTGGTGCTCGATGGGCGGGTGACAAGCGCTTCCGTTCGATGACGGCAAACAAGGTGTGAGAAGTGACCGGATGGCCCCTACCCCTGATGGGGGAACTTGACGGGGCAGGGGCCGCGTCCGGTCGAAGGCGAGCAAACCCCGCCGCGGTCGGGAGGCGGGAGATGCGCCACCACGATCTTACCCCGAGGAATCCTAGTGATCAACTGGAATTACTAGGGATTTATGAATCGATCGGCGGCGGCCCTAGTCTGGATGTGAGGAGGTGACATGACCGGGACTCGCACGGAAACCGACTCGATGGGTCCGATCGAGGTTCCCAAGGACAAGTATTGGGGAGCCCAGACCGCTCGCTCCCTCGTCCATTTCCCGATCGGCCACGACGTCATGCCCCGCCCGCTGTTGCGGGCTTTCGGCATATTGAAAGAAGCGTCGGCCAGGGCCAACGCCGAGCTGGGAGAGCTCGACCCGGCGATTGCCCGGTTCATCGAGCACGCGGCCCGCGAGGTGACCGACGCCAAACTCGACGAGCACTTCCCGCTGAGTGTGTGGCAGACAGGCAGCGGCACGCAGACGAACATGAACGCGAACGAGGTCATCGCGAACCGCGCGATCGAGCTCGCAGGTGGAGAGCTCGGGTCGAAGTCACCGGTTCATCCGAACGATCACGTCAACATGTCGCAATCCTCGAACGACACCTTCCCTACCGCCATGCATGTCGCGGCGGCCGAAGAGTTGGTCCATCGGCTCATCCCGTCCGTCCGTTCGTTGCGCGACGCGTTGTCGGAGAAGTCCGACGCCTTCGATGGGATCGTGAAGATAGGTCGCACGCACCTGATGGACGCGGTCCCGCTCACGCTGGGCCAAGAGCTTTCCGGTTACGTAGCCCAGCTCGATGCTGACATCTCGCGGCTCGAAGGCGTACTTCCGGGGCTATACGAGCTCGCTCTCGGGGGTACCGCTGTCGGAACGGGGCTCAATTCGACGCCTGAGTTCGGCGATCGGGCGGCTGCGCAGATTGCCGAACTGACCGGACTGCCTTTCGTGTCGGCCCCGAACAAGTTCGCTTCGCTCGCAGCGCACGACGCGCTGGTGCAGGCGAGCGCGACGGTGCGGACGCTGGCCATCTCGCTCACCAAGATCGCCGACGACATCCGCTGGCTTGGATCGGGCCCTCGTGCCGGGCTGGGAGAGCTGATCCTTCCCCCGAACGAGCCGGGTTCTTCGATCATGCCCGGCAAGGTGAACCCGACGCAGTGCGAAGCCATGATCATGGTGTGCATCCAGGTCATGGGGAACGACTCCGCGATTGCTGTCGCCGGCAGCCGTGGCAATCTCGAGCTCAACGTCTGCAAGCCCGTCATCATCCACAACTTCCTGCACTCGGTGCTCTTGCTCTCGGACGCCTGTCGGACGTTCCGGATGTTCGCGGTAGAGGGCCTCGAACCCGACCGAAGGCGCATCGAAGAGCACGTGGCCAGCTCTCTGATGCTCGTGACCGCCCTCAATCCCCTTATCGGTTACGACAAGGCCGCCGAGGTCGCGAAGAAAGCCTACGCAGAGGGCAAGACGCTCAAAGAGGCATGCCTCGAGCTCGGATTTCTGTCCGCCGAGGAGTTCGATGCCGCCGTCAAGCCAGAAGAGATGGTTCATCCGAACATCGCCCGTCCCGGCGAGACTGCACGCTCATACTGACGAGGAGCTGACGTTGGACGTAATCGACGGCGAACGGGTCGTGCGTCCCTACAACGCTGATCCGCTGCGCTTGATCCACGACGCGGACGCCCACCTGATGGAGACGCCCGAGTGGTTGCGCGACCATGCCGATCCGGGCTTGCGGGAGAGGATCAAGCCCCTCCGCTACCCAGGCGGCAACGAGTTGCGCCAGACCGGCGACCCCGAAGACCAGCAGCGCGATCTGACTGCCGCATTCGACCGCCTGGCGGAACGTCACCGGTCCGAGGAGTACCGGGCACTTGAGCGAGAAGAAATCATGCTGCGCAAGAATTTCGCCGCGACAGGTTCCTTTATCGCCGAGGACCGTCCTCGGGCTCTCAATCTGCTCGGATTCCAGAGCCAGCTCGTGTTCAACACCTTTCACAATCGGCGTCTCCGTGACTGGGAGCACACTGGCGACCTCGACCTGGCTTATGGAGCGGCTCGAGCCCACAACCGCGGCATGTTGGAGTTCTGCTCGGTAGATGTGCGCCTTTTGCCGACGTGCTACGTGCCGCTCGCCGACTTCGAACTGGCCGCGGCGATGGCCGACGAAGCGATACGGGGGGGTGCGGCGGCCCTGCTGGTGGCTTCGGGATGCCCGGAGGACCACTCACCTAGCCATGTGGCGCTCGACCCGGTCTGGGCCCGCGCCGAGGAGGCAGGGATCCCGGTGGTGTTCCACGTGGGAGGCACCGGCGACCTCATACCCGAGGGGTACTTTCGCAACGGGCTGCCGGTGCCACCGGATTTCCACGGCGGTGAGGAGAATTTCCGGTCCGTCGACTACATGGCGATACCTCATCCACCTATGCAGACGCTCGCAACGATGATCTTCGACGGTGTCCTCGAGCGATTCAGCGAGTTGCGCATCGGCGTCATCGAGCAGGGCGCCGTATGGCTGCCTTCGTGGATGCGCCAGATGGAGTCGGCGCTCGACGCGTTCGGCCGTCACGAGGAGCGCTTGCGGGCTCTTTCGTTGCGTCCTTCTGAGTACGTGCGACGTCAGATCAGGGCGACGCCGTACCCGACCGAGGACGTCGGGTGGATCATCAGGGAGTCCGGTCCACAGGTGTGCATGTTCTCTTCGGACTACCCCCACGTTGAAGGAGGCCGCAAGCCGATCGAAAGGTTCGAGTCGTCGCTGGGCGACGCATCTGCGGAGACCCGGCGTGACTTCTACTGCGACAACTTCCTCGATCTGATGGGTACCGCCGCAACGACTCTCGCTCGCTGATCACCGGTACGAGCCGGATCCCGGCATGGAGCGCGAAGGGCTCGACAGGTAGCCGCCGATACCGGTTGTCGTGTCCGGATCCGACGGCACATAGAGTGACGGTCATGGAGGTGCTCGACCCGACCACCGTCGACGAGGCCTTGTCCGAAGGGATCGCGTGGGAGCGCGATGGACGCGAGCTCGTAAAGGTGCAAACAGAGGACGATTTCGCAGGTGCGCTCGACTTCGTGAACCGCGTAGGCGAGCTTGCAGAGCGGGCTGACCACCACCCGGACATCGAGATCAAATGGAACACGGTGACCCTCAGGTTGAGCACGCATTCGGCGGGGGGTATCACTGGTGCCGACCTGGAGCTCGCAAAACAGATAGATGCCCTTCCCGCGGCCAGCGGGTGACCCTTGGTTGGACCGAGGCGCCGGCGCAGGCGAGGGAACTTGACGCAAGCCAGCGGCGCCAGCAGTGCGAAGCGGCCCACTTCGTACGTTCCCGTCCAGCACATCGGCGACCGTTCCCACGTGATGGTCGACGGTGCAGCCCGTCCGGGCACGGTGATGACCCTTTCGCACTGGGCGCACAGCGCAACCCCACGCAAGCTCCGCAAGGACCTGTCTGCTGAGATCGTGCTCCGCGCCCTCGAAGAGGGCTACGTGGACACTGCCGGGACCGACCTGGCGACCATCGATCATTACGACGAGGACGGGGTAGCGGCGCTCGCGCTCCTACTTCTCCCTGGCCTAGCCGAGCGTCATTCCGGTGTGCTCGTGGAGGCGGCACGGGTGGGGGACTTCGGTGTGGTTCGGGATCGCCGCGGCGCCCTTGTGGCGTTCGGGATCGCCACACTCGGCGATGCGCTAAGGACGCCGCTCCATGTTCCGAGACCAGCCCGGGATGCGAGGACAGGCCATCTCGACATGTGCGCTCTCGCCACCCGTCATGCGCTGTCGATCATCGACGAGCTCGCTTCTGATCCGCAGAGGTTCGAGAGTCTCTGGCGTGACGAGGCGGCTGCGTTGGATGCGGCAATGGCAGGAATGGGCCGTTGGGTGCGCATCGAGGAGATTCCCGAGCACGACCTCGCCATCGTCCGGGTAGACCCGGCTGCGAGCGGCGCGGGGCTTGCCGTCTGGGGCGACCACGTGATCCACCCGGCGGCCGTCTACAGCTCTACGGCGAGGCTGCGGATCGCGACCGTCGCTGGCGACAGGTTGGAAGTCCGGTTCAGGTACGAGTCCTGGGTGCGGCTGGCCAGTAGACGCCCGAGACTTCGGGTCGACCTGACCTCGTTCGCCTCCATTCTCGACAGCCTCGAACCCCGTGGCGCGGCGCTGGGCCTTCACCGGGGCCGCCGCTACGCACCCGGTCTTGCACACGGCGGGAGGGGCGCCGAGCGGCATCTCACACGATCAATTCATCGAGCGGCTCATCGAGCAACTTGTTGCGCTCGACGAAGGACCTCCTGCCTGGGATCCGTACCTCGAGGTCGTGTGACCTGCGGGTGTCAGGAAACAGGCAGGTCCCATAGCGGGAACCAACGTGACAGCTCCGGCTCCGTCGGCAGGTCAGTCCCGATGGTGCTTTTCAGCCTGAGCTCCATCTCGGTATCGCGCTGTTCACGGCCCGTCGGGACAAACGGGTAGAACGTTCCGCGCTTCGCCAGGTAGACGAGATAGACGCTCGAATGTCCCAGGTTTGCCGGAGGCGTGTCACCTGAATCGTCGGAGTCATCCCCATGGCGGAACCCGAACACCGAGCAGAGCAACTGCGTTTCCCATCCCGCGTCTTGAAGCGACGAATGCACCATGTGCACCCTCGTCACCAGATCTTCTATACCGGTCCCGTCGACGAGGATCCAGCGATAGCCGTACTTGTCGGCGACGTCGTGGACCCGGGCTGTAGTCGTCGGCGCCTGGTCGGCGCTCTCTTCCTCGGGCAGCCGCAATAGTTCCTCGATCTGCGTCTGAACGTCCGCAAACGACTGGCCTGCCGGTGGTTTGAAGCAGACACCAGCTCTGTCGGTAGGTACGAGTCCCGCCGAGACCTGCATGGTGACCGCAGCCGAGGGCAGCGAGAAGAGGGCGTCCAGGTTGGCCCTTACGGGCTTCGTGCGGCCTAGGAGCGTGTCGAAGATCTTCACTCGAAGAAAAGGAGCGACGCGGGGAGGCGAGGCCGACCTGAGCTCACTGAGCCCGGCTCATCTCCGCCTCGAGGTTGGCCAGCTGGGCGAGGCGCTTTTCGAGGCTCGGGTGCGTCGAGAAAAGAGACGACAGGCTCGTGCCGTTAGACAGGGCCGGAGTGAAGAAGAAAGCGTTGAAATGCTCCGCAGCGCGCAGATCCTTGGTCGGGATCCTGCTCATGTCACCGGTCACCTTCACCAGAGCCGAAGCGAGTAGAGAGGGCCTGCCGATGAGAATCGCGCCAGAGCGGTCCGCGGCGAGCTCCCGGTAGCGCGAGAGCGCCCTCGTGAGCAGGAAGCTGATGGCATAGACGATGACCGATACGAGGAGCACCGCCACTTCCACGAGCGCGCCTCCCTGGTTGTTGCGGCCGCCGAACATATCTGCGTAGATGCTTATGCGCGTGATCATCCCGGCGGCCACGCCGAGAACGCTCGCAACGGTCATCACGGCCACATCGCGGTGAGCGACGTGGGAAAGCTCGTGAGCCAGCACCGCCTCGAGCTCGGGTTCGTCCAGCCGCCTCATGATCCCCCTGGTGGCGCAGACCACGGCGTTCTTGGGGTTCCGTCCAGTAGCGAAGGCGTTGGGGATGTCGGTCTCGGCAACAGCGACGCGAGGCTTCGGCATGTCGGCCAGAGCGCAAAGTCGATCGACCACGCCGTGGAGCTCCGGTTCCTGCTCCGGAGTCACCAGATGCGCATGCATCCCGAACAGTGCGATCTTGTCCGAGAACCAGTACTGGCAGAACAGAAGCACAGCAGGGATCGCGATGAACAGATAGACCGGGAGCCCGATCGCTGCGAGCACACCGCCCAGGCCCACAAAGAGCACGACCAGCATCAGTCCCGTGATGAACATACGGGCCGTCAAGCCGTGGTCGGGGGGGATGCGATGTGAAGTTGCCATTGCCGTTCGGGCTCACATTTTAAAGGGACGCCTCGCAGTTACAGGTTCAGGGCGCCGAATCAGGAACCCGGATTCGGCTCCTTGCCGCTCGACTCCACCCCCGAGCTGAGCGCCCCGTCGGTCGCGGGTGGATGGCCGTTCGCCTCGAGCGCTGCGGCGGGCTGCTCTGCGGCGAGCTCACTTTTCAGGTGGGCGAGCTCGGCTTCTATCTGCCCGCGCGACGCCACCTTGTCGAGCTGGGCCTGTATGTCGTCGTGGCCCGTTGTCAGGTCCGTGAGACTTCCCGATGCAAGCAGATCGTCGATCGCTCCGGCTCGGGCCTGCATCGCGCTGATGCGGTCCTGGGCGCGCTGCATCGCGAGCCCGGCGTCGCCCATCGAGTCGGAGATGCCCGAAACCGCTTCACCGACACGGGTCTGCGCTTCAGCCGCCGTGTACGTCGCTTTCAGGGTCTCCTTGCGCGTGCGGAAGATCTCGATCTGAGCCTGCAGGCGGCGCATCGTCTCTTTGAGGCGCTCCTCCTGCTCGAGCACCTGCGCATGCTGAGACTGCAGGTCCGTTAGCTCTGCTCCTATGGCTGCTCTCCTAGAGAGAGCCTCGCGGGCCAGGTCCTCTTTCTGCTGAGACAGGGCGGCACGAGCCTGGCCCTGGAGCTTGGACGCCTGCTGCTGCAGCTGCTGAGCCTGGATCTCGATCCGCTTGCGGGCCGTGGCGACCTCGGCCACGCTCCGCCGCAGTTTCTGCATGTTCTCGATCTGCTGGGAGTACGACAAATCGAGGGTGTCGCGAGGATCTTCGGCGCGGTCGAGGATCTTGTTCACCTTCGCCCGCACGATGTCGGCGAACCTTCTGAATACGCTCATGGAGCGCCGCTCCTGCGACGATGCGCTGCCAATGTGTCTCGATCCCTCCGAGCCGCTACGCAGCTGAACCTTCTCCGGCTGAGCTTACGTGAGCACGCTCGGCGGCAGTTCCCTGCCCGATTCGGTGAGCGAGCGCAGCCGCTACGGTGACCCCGATGAGCGACCGGCTCTGTCTATTGACCGTCCATGCCCATCCGGACGACGAGGCGTCCAAGGGGGCCTGCACCGTGGCGAGGTACCACGCCGAAGGCGTGAGGACCGTCCTCGTCTGCTGCACAGGGGGAGAGGAGGGCGACATCCTCAACCCGGCGATGGATACCCCTGAGGTCCGCGCGGACATTGCCGGGGTCCGGCAGAGAGAGCTCATGAGCGCGGCCGAGATCATCGGTTACGACCGGGTGGTGATGCTCGGGTACCGCGACTCGGGGATGGCGGGCACGGCCTCGAACGACGACCCCCGGTGCTTTGCAAAGGCTCCGCTCGACGATGCAGTAGGCCGCCTGGTGGCGACGATCCGCGAAGAGCGGCCCCAGGTGGTGGTCACCTACGGGGACGACCAGCAGGGTTACCCCCACCCCGACCACTTGAGGGTGCACGAGATCACGCTCGCGGCTCTACGAGGCCGCAGGGGATCCCGATCGTTTTCCCGAGGCCGGCGACCCGTGGAACGTGAGCAAGGTGTATTACACCGTCTGGTCCGGAGCGAGGATCCGGGCGATGCACGCAAAGTTCCTCGAGCTCGGGTTGGAGTCACCTTTCGACGAGGCGTGGCTGGAGCGTGCTGCGACCGATCCGCCGATGAACGCGATCGTCGACGTCTCGGGACACGCCGACGTGAGGCGCAAGGCTCTGCTCGCTCACGCCACCCAGGTCGATCCCACGTCCAAGTTCTGGTTCGGGCTGCCTCCCGAGATCCTGAGGACCGTCCACCCGGTCGACGAGTATTTCCTGGCCTTCAGCAGGGGGATCCCCGCGGGCAGCGACGACGCACCTGAGACCGACCTGTTCGAAGGGATCCCGGCCGATGAGGGCGCCACGAGCAGATGAGTCGGGCCTCTCTGTAACATCTGGGCGCGGTGGCAAGCATCAGACCCCTGGCTTAAAGGCCTGGATGAACAAACGAGTACCGCGACGAGGAGATACTCATGTCCAAGTGGCTCACCCAGGAATGGTTGGACGAGACCCGCAAGATGTCAGAGGGCCAGCCCGAGCGGCCCGGCGCGACAGCTCGCATGCAGTACGTGGTCACGGCCGGACCCGACGGGGACATCGATTACTACTGGGTGCTTCAGGACGGCAAGTTGATCGAGGCGAAGCTCGGCAAGCTCGATGACGCGGAAGTGACGCTCACCACCGGCTACGACGACGCAGTCAAGATCCAAAAGGGGCAGCTCGACGCCAATGCGGCGTTCATGCAGGGAAAAGTCAAGGTGACTGGAAACATGGCCAAGGTCATGTCACTGCTGCCTATCACGAACTCGCCTGAGTACAAGCAGCTCCAGACCGATATCGCGGCCATTACCGAGTTCTGAGCCAGGGGGCCGTTCAGCCCCTGATTCTGAGCCAGGGGGCCGTTCAGCCCCCTGACCGCATCAGGTCCCTGATCGGCCTGTATCCGATGAGAGTGACGGCGTTGCGCTCGATCGCATCTTTGAGGTCGGTCCCTCGTACCAGCAAGGCGTGGTCGTCGACCCTGGCTTCCCAGTCGCCAGCCATGGCTCGCAGCTCCGGGCTGTCGACCGCGGGATGGAGGTACGCCTCTGTGACTCCCGGCTTCAAACGGTTGATGGCATCGAGAAGGATCATGCGGCTTCCGACGCCAGGCACATATATGAAGTTGTCCGGGTAAAGCACACCCTCCTCGTCGGCGAGCCGCCTGAATGGAAATCCGATCTGAGCCTCGGTCGCTGCACCCGACAGTCGCAGTGGGAGCCGGAACTCGGCCGCCAGATCCAGATAGATGTCGAAGAACTCGGACCTGATCTGGACCGTGCCCATGTGGGAATCGAGGTGGCTGACGTCGAAGCCCCACAGGATGGCGCGCTCCACTTGAGCCCTGCACTCACGTCTCACCTCGTCGAGGTCGGCGTGGTCCCAGACGTCGGTGATCGTCCTCGGGAACCCGCCGTCACCGTCGAGAAGGGATGGTGCGTGAGTTATCGGGCCCCATCTGTAGAGGTCGTGCTCGGCGTTGACCGTGAGGTGGACGCCGATGTCCTCTCCCCGGTACGAAGCCGCCGCTCCCCGGGACCAGGGGCAGGGAACCATCAGGCTGGCGCTCGTCGCCATGCCACTTCGAAGCGACTCGTAGACCCCCTCGTTGGCTGCATGGCAAAAGCCGAGATCGTCGCAGTTGATGATCAGCAACCTTGCGTCGCTCGGATAGCCCAGGCGCTCGGCGAGTGAGGGCATGCTGCAGAAGGTAGCGCCCTCAGGCGTCGCTTCGTTCGGACGTTGCGGCGCCGGCCGGTCGGAGCTCAGGCAGCGTCTGCGGCGCGCCGGGCGTGCTCGAGGGCTCGGCGGGCGTCTTCGAGGCCCTTTCGTGCCGCTCTCCTAGTCTTGTCGTCGAGCTGCCACGGCCTGGTGCTTTGCCTCTGGCGCCTTGCGATCGGCGCCGGAGGAGCCTTCTCCTCGCCCAGCGGAAGTCGCACCTGTTGGTCCATGCACCGATGATCGCGCCCGGGTGTAACACTTCTGGCGTGGACTCTCCTGCATCGAGAAGGTTCGGGATCACGATCCCGTTCGACGGCATCACCCTTGGAGCCCAGCGCGAGTGGGTCGAGGAGCTTCCGGAGCTCGGTTACACCGACGCGTGGACCGGCGAGGCGAACGGCGCCGACGGCTTCACCCCCCTCGCTCTCGCCGCCACGTGGGCGCCGGAGCTGAACCTCGGGACGGCCGTTGTGCCCGTCTACACGAGGGGTCCGGGACTCCTCGCAATGCAGGCGGCGACCCTCGCGGAGCTCGCTCCCGGCCGCTTCGCCATCGGTGTCGGCACGTCGTCGGACGTGATCGTCGAGAGGTGGAACGCCGTCGCCTTCGAACAGCCCTACCGCCGAGTGCGCGACACCGTCCGCTTCTTGCGGAGCGCTCTGGCGGGGGAGAAGGTCGACGCCGTCTACGACACCTTCGAGGTGCATGGCTTCAAGCTGGACCGCCGGCCCGAGGTGCCGCCTCCCATCTACGTTGCGGCGCTCCGATCGGGCATGCTCAAGCTGGCCGGCCGCGAGGCGGACGGGGCGATCATCAACTGGCTTTCACCTGAGGACGTAAAGACCGTGGCCCCGCTCGTCGGGGAGGGAAAGGCCGTCGTGGCGCGCATCTTCGTGTGTCCCTCCGACGACGCGGAGCAGGTGCGTTCCATCGGTCGGATGGTCATCGCCGCCTACCTGAACGTCGCGGTGTACGCCGAATTCCACCGGTGGCTCGGCAGGGGGCCTCAGCTCGAGGGCATGTGGACCGCATGGAGGTCCGGCGACCGCAAGGCGGCTCTTGCAGCCATCCCTGACGAAGTGGTCGACGACCTGATCGTTCACGGTCCGCCCGGCAAGTGCCGCGAAACGATTCAGCGTTACGTCGACAACGGGGTGACCGTGCCGGTCCTCGCCGTCCTTCCATTCGGAGTCGACCTGCGCCAGGCCGTTCGACAACTCGCTCCGGGCGCTATGGCGCAGCTCGCTGCGGAGGCTTAGAGCCGCAGCTCGCTCCTGAGGCTTAGAGCCGCAGCTCGTTCCGCTGCTCGCTCACGTCGCTCTTTGCAACGTCGCTGCGAGGGCGCCGGTCAGGTCGGGCGCCTCGAACCGGTAACCCGAGGCGAGGAGTCGTGCCGGTTGCACGCGCTGGCTCGTGAGTAGCAGCTCGTCTGCCACGCCTCGTCCGAACAGAGCTCGGAGCACCGGCGAAGGCACACTCAAGATCGCCGGCCTGTGGACCGCTCGGGCAATGCCCCGGGTGAGCTCCAGGTTCGTGACCGGTTCGGGTGAGACGGCGTTCACGGGACCTTCGAGGTCAGCGTACGCCGCCGCGTGCCGGATGGCGCCGACCTCGTCGTCGAGGGAGATCCAGCTCACCCACTGGCGACCCGTGCCCAGGCGGCCGCCCAGGCCGAGACGGAAAAGCGGCAGCTGCTTCTTGAGTGCGCCACCCTCGTGCGCCATCACCACGCCCGAACGAAGGTGAACGACCCGCACGCCCGCCCGCTCCGCCGGAGCTGTCGCCTCCTCCCACCGCCGGCAGAGCTCCGCGAGGAATCCCGAGCCCGGGGTGCTCTGCTCGTCGAGCACCTCGTCTCCGCGGTCGCCGTACCACCCGACGGCTGACGCGCTCACGAGCACGCTTTCGTGAGGAGCCAGCCTCGCCACAGCGTCCGCCAGAAGCGCTGTCGGTTGGAGCCTGCTTCGCACGACCTCGTCCTTGCGACGCTCGCTCAAGCGCCGGTCGCCGATGGAAGCGCCTGACAGGTTCACGAAGATCCGGCATCCCTCGAGCGCTTCGACGTCGAGGTCCCCTCGTTCGGGGTCCCAGGTCACCTCCTGGACTGGATCCTCATTCGTCCGGCCGGCGGCGCCAGGCCCGCTGCCGGCCTCGTGTACCGACCCGGCCCGGCGTACCAACAGGGTCACCTCGTGACCGTCTTGCACAAGGCCAGCGGTGAGGGCTCTACCTATGAGACCGCTTGCACCGCTTATGGCGAACCGCACGCTGACCGGCTAGTCGGGATCCTGCTCGTAGCGGGCCCGTAACGCCTGATCCTGCGTTCTCACCTGCTCGGCGATCTCGTCGCGGAAGGAATCGAGACGTGCTGCCAGTGCGTCGTCGGAAAGAGCGAGGATGCGCACCGCAAGGATTCCGGCGTTGCGGGCCCCGTTGACGGCGACCGTCGCGACCGGTATCCCTTTCGGCATCTGGACCATCGACAGCAGCGAGTCGAGCCCTCCCAGGTTGGCGAGTGCGATCGGCACGCCTATGACCGGCAGCGGCGTGGCCGCAGCCAGCACGCCGGCCAAGTGCGCGGCGCCACCGGCACCTGCGATCAGGACCTTCTGCCCGCGACCCACGGCGCTTCGCGCGTATTCGATCGTGTCGTCGGGAGTCCTGTGCGCGGACAGGACACGCACCTCGACGTCGACGTCGAACTCTTTGAGCGCCTGAACCGCCCCGTCCATCACCTCTGCGTCCGAGGAGCTGCCCATCACGATCCCTACGGTCATTGTCCTCCTGTCGTCTGGACCTGGTCCGCGCCACGGTCGTCCTTCATGCGCCTCAACTCGGCGACCACGTGAGCCTGACGCATCTGCCCGACCGCCTGCATCTCGAGCTGGTCGATGAGGACATCGCCAGCAAGGTGCAATCGCCTTCCGAGCCCCACCACTTCTTTGGCGCCAGGCCAGGCGAGGATCGAGCTGCTGGAGAGCTGCACGGAGGTGCCCTCGACTGTTCCCGAGGAGACCTCGACGTGACCGGTGGCATGGGTCGCGACGCAGTCGAGCCTGTTGAGATCGTGGCACCGCCAGAACCCCTGCTCCGAGTGCGACGCATAGGCGGCAGGGCTCAACCACGTACGCATCGTGTAAGCGAGGACCGGCTTGCCCGAGTGGGTGAAGGTCAGCTCCTCCTCGTAATCGAAACGCTGGGATCCCGGGTAGCTTCCCGAACCCAGGCCGCGCCAACTCCCGATCAGGAACTCCAATGCCGCAAGCTCGGGGTGCAGGACAGGCCCGTCCGGTGTCACGATGCGACCTTAGGGGATTCGAGGTTTGGGAGGTGTCTGTGCGAATCGGGGCTGGTCTTGATACCGACGGAACAGTGGAGGGGATCGTCAGTCGTGCTAATCGGCTCGCTGCGACCGGGGTGAAGTCCCTGTGGTCCTCACAGATCTTCGGTCACGACGCGCTGAGCGTCTTCACCGTCATCGGGCGCGAGGTGCCTGACGTCGAGCTCGGGTCTGCGGTGATCCCTATCCATCCGCGCCATCCGATGGTGCTGGCCAACCAGGCACTCACGGTCCAGGATGCCTGCGGAGGCAGATTCGTCCTCGGCATCGGCCTATCGCACCAGATGGTGGTCGAAGGGGTGTGGGGCCTGTCGTTCGACCGACCCGTCCGCTACATGCGCGAATACCTGTCGGTGCTCGTACCCCTGCTCGCAGGAGAGCAGGTCTCGTTCGCCGGCGAGATGATCAAGACGAGCACGATCGGTCCGCTTGCCAACGCGACAGAAGACCCGCCGCCCGTGATCGTCGCCGCGCTCGGCTCCGCCATGCTTCGACTGGCGGGAGAGCTCGCCGACGGGACCATCACGTGGATGACTGGTCACGACACCATCGAGAAGCACGTCGTACCGACGATCAGCGCTGCCGCACAGGAAGCCGGCAGGCCCGCGCCACGGGTTGTGGTCTGCCTCCCCGTCTGCGTCACGGTCGACCCCGACCGTGCCCGCCAAGCCGCCGCCAAGACGTTCGCCATCTACGGACAGCTTCCTTCTTACCGGGCGATGCTCGACAAAGAAGGCGTGTCGGGTCCCCCCGACCTGGCGATCGTGGGCGACGAGGATGAGGTCGCAGAGAAGATCCGGTCCTTCGAGTCGATCGGTGCGACCGATCTGTCAGGTGTCATGTTCGGGTCTTCGGAAGAAAGGGAGCGGACCGCCTTGCTCCTCGGAGAGCTCGCCCGCTCCTGACAAGAAATTCTTTGTCAGAGCGGGACGCTCGTGTGCTTGACCTCGTTTATCTCCGGGTGATCCGCTACGAGGTCGAGGATCCTCTCGATCGTCTGGGTGGCCATGGCGCTGTCGCCTTGCGGGCGGTTCAAGATCCGCACGAACGCCGCCTTGTCGCCCGTGATGAAGGTGGGGACCCCGAAGACCCGGTGACTGGTCACGCAAGCCTCGTGGCGTCTCCTCACTTCCTTGCGGATGCTCCCGTCCTCCAACAGTGCGCTCACCTCTTTGGGGTCCACTCCGTTCGAACCGAGCACGTCCACGATGACGTCGGGGTCCCGGAGGTCACGGGCATGATCGTGACGAGCTGCGAAGAGCGCTTCGTGGACATCTAAGAAGCGGTCGGGGAACCGTTCGGCCACGACCAGACTGGCCTCGAGGGCAAGCAGGTCCGACGATCGGCTCTGGTCCTCCCAGATCGGGGGATTCCCCTCTTCTACGTGTAGCTGCGAAAGGGAAAAGGGGATGAAGTCCACGTCCCAGTCCGCTCCGGCCCTGAGGGCCGTCAGCAGGTGCTCGTGGGCATTCCTGGCGAAGGGACAGCGATAGTCGTAGGTCACGCCGAAAGAGGTTGTCATGGGTACAAGAACCAGTTCCTCGCCGCGGTCATTCCGGGGATCATGACACTCGGGGATGGCACAGGGTGGCCGACGAGCCACCGTGGCCGACGGCGGGCTTCAGCCGAGCAGGTTCCCGAGCAGCCCGTTGGACAGATTGCCGAGCGTCCCCGCCTGACTGGTCTGGACGGCTCTGTCAGCAGAATTCGCAGCCGACCCGGCCCGTGCAGCCGACCCGGCCCGTGCAGCCGACCCGGCGGACCCCGCGGATCCGGCGGATCCGGCGGGTCCTGCGGAACCGGGGGATCCGGACACGACCGATGAGACGACCTGGCCGAGCGAACCTACTGGGTCCGCGCTCTTGAGGGCGGCGACGACGTGGTTCGCGTCTTCGCTCAGCATCTTCGAAACTCCGGAGACGGCCGTCCCGACGTCGTTCTCCGCGGCATCTATCGCGTTCTCGAGGTTCGAGACGACCTGCCCCGCACCACCCAAGAGGCCGCTCGTGGTGTTGCTCAAGTCCTTGTTGATCTGCTTGACGAGGTCTCCGTTCGCCTTGTCGCCCGTGGCCGGCTTGGAGGGTGCAACTCGGCGGGTCGCGTCGCTCGATCCGGAGACACTGCGTTCGAGGCCCGGTTGCTCGGACCCGTCCGGATCTGACGCGCCGGCGTCTGACGCGCTGGCAGTGGAGCGCGCGCCCTGAGTGCTCGCGACGTCGGACCGCGACGCTGCTACATGGTCGGTGGCTCGCGCCCGGTAGGTGACCTTCGGCGACCCGGCCGGGGGCGCGGTGCCAGCGGATCTGCCGACACCGGCAGTCGTCTCTGCCCCTGCGGCGGCGTGCTCAGAGTGAGCACCACCGGAGGTCGAGGCAACGACCAGCGCCGCCGTCGCCACCGCGCCTCCCACGATCGCGACGATGGCCTGGGGACCAAGGGCGGAAAGACGTTGCGGCACTCTGGCTGTCACCCGAGCAGTCGCGCGCAGAATGCGGCGCATGAATCCGATGCCGAGGACCGCTGCGGGAATACCACCCAAAGTTCCGTCGGAACCGGACAGAGCCTCGAACTCGCGCTTGAAAGCTTGACGGGCCCGCCAGATCAGCGTCTCGACGGTCGTGATGCGGATGCCCTCGCGTTGGGCGATGTCCTGATATGACAAACCTGACCGTTCTCTCAGGTCGAGCACCCTGCGATGGCGGTCAGAAAGGCGTGAGTAAGCCTGACCGGCAAGCTCGAGGTCGGCAGAGGCGAGAGCGAAGTCCTCTGCGCTCGTGGTCGTCGTCGCCAAATCACTCTCAGTCGGGTCTGCCATCTGGACCGAACCGAAACGCTGCCTTCTGCGCAGCACATCGGTGCAGAGATTGGACGCAATGACGCTGATCCAGGGGTAGAAGCGACGGTCGCCCCCGAATGTCGGCAGAGCGCGCCACGCGTGGAGGAATGCTTCTTGCATCACGTCTTCCGCTTCGTGGGGATCCTTGAGCCTGCGGAGGCAGTAACGCTCCAACCGCGCTGAATAGCATTCATAGAGAAAGTCGAAGGCGGTTTTGTCCCCGCGCTGAGCGGTCTCGACGAGCTCCCGGTCGCGCTCTAGGTCCACCTCGCCGTCGGTGGTGTCTGCTCGCAGCCTTGGCCAGGTGTCCGTGGTCACAGCAGTGGCCTCCTTCACGTGAACCCTGCCCATCACACGTCACGTGATCTGGAAAGCCGAACTACGCAGCATCAATTATCTGTCGGCGGCCGCAAGGCTCTTTGCCTAGTCATTGCCCTGATCGTCGACCGCGAAACAGATTGCAGGCAGCAGGCCTGCAATTCGAGGCGCTTTCGCACGGTCCCGGCCGATGCGGTCGGACCGCGAACCGCCAAGCCGAGACCGTCGTGCAACCGCAAGTCGGTGCTCGCTCGGCAGTTAAACCGGTGACCCGGGAAATTCCCGGGTGGCTTTGAGACGGACAAGCAGTCGGCCCTAAAGGGGCTGAGCAGCTCGCAGGGGAAGGGACCCGGGCAGGTTGTATTGCCCCTCGAACACCGATCCCGGGCCTTCCCTTCGAGCCTCGAACTCGGCCAGCTTCATGTCGCCTCCGACGGCTGGGCACAGATGGCGGAAGCTGCAGTAACTGCAAAGCGCCGAGACGCTCGGTCGGAAGTCGTCGCTTTCACATGCCCTCGTTATGGCGCTCCAGACGGCCGACGTCCGTATGCCGGTGCCGCGCGTCGACTGGCTGGAGGGGACTGCCTCGATGGTCAGGCGGTCGCGTAGGTAGAGAAGCTTCACTCGCGTGGGAAGTCTTCCGAGGACCTTCTCGCACAGCAGTGCATACGTGTGGACCCCGCTCAGTCGGCCCTGCTCGCGGGTTTCGCCCGGGGCGCGACCGGTCTTGTAATCGACCACGACGAGCTCCCCGGACGTATCGACGTCGAGCCTGTCGATGATCCCTCTGAGCAACATGCCGTCGAGATCCGCCTCGAGCATGAGCTCCACGCCGATCGTCACCGTGTCGTCCGGATCCTCGAGGTCGAAGTAATTCCCGACGAGCTTTGCCGCGTCTTCGAGGAACTCCATGTCCTCTGTCTCGGTCTGGCCGAGTGAGAGGTATTCCTCGTCGGACTGCATCTCGTCCCAGGCGCGGTCGAGCTCCGTGATGGCGACAGCCCTCGAGCGCCCTCCGCGGTCGTGGTGCCAGAACAGCCGCTCGAGAGCCCTGTGGACGAGGGTGCCCTTCACCATTGCCGGCGACGGAGGTTCGGGGATCCGGTCGATGACCGAGAATCTGAACGCGAGCGGGCAGCTGCAAAAGGCGCTCACCTTGCTTGGAGACAGCGATCGCGGGAGCGGCAGGGTCATCGGGCATCCAGGCTACGACCCGGGTGTGTGGCTGGGTGGGTTCCCTGCTCGTCGGGTCGGCCCGAGGCTCATCCGAAATGGCGCAGGCCCGGCCATGTCGCGGTCCACGGGGACCTCAGCTGCGCACAGATCCAGACCGGAGCCCCCTGCTCCTGGTCGTCGACTCCCACGTGGTTGTCGAGGTGCGAGGCAAGCACCAGGCTCCCGCAGATCGGGGCGAGCTCTGATCGGTCGAATCCGACCGCCACGGCCTCGGTCGCGGACGGAGGCGGCGGGCCCCAGTACCAGTATGCGTTGTGACCGCTGTAAACGGCCGGCAGCCCGTCTGCCGGTCCGTAGAGGTCGACTGCCCCCGCCTCGCCGTAGTTGCTCGCAAGCACGACGGTGTGCGAACGCTCGGCCGCGGGCAACGAGACGTAGACGCGGGCGATCTCACCCACGTATGTAGGCCAGCCGATCGTCTCGCCCGCGTCGTAGTTGAAAGAGACGATCGGCGTGTGGCGAAGAACCCCGACCGGCAGGACGGGAAGGGTGACCGGGAGCGCCGTGAGGCTGAGCAGCAATGCGGCGATCACGAGCCCTTTCCGCGGCCTGACGCGCGACCGCCTGCACCACTCCACGGTCGGTTGCGCACCGGCGGCCAAAAGCACCGGCAGCATCCCGCCCAGGTAATACGACTTCCCACCCGTGGCCACGAACAAGGCGGCGAGCACTATGTACGCCGCGCCCAGCGCCCTGCACCACCGCATCGTCTGGTTGCGCAACAGTCGTACGAGGCCGACGATCCACACAGGTGCCAGATAGGGGCTCACGAGCACCAGTTGCTCGGGAAGCAACGCCCAGCGCGACACCGAGGTCCCGGAACCACCGGTTGCAATCGACCTCGAGACTGTGAGTTCGGGCCATCCGTGCGTCGCCTGCCAGATCAGGTAAGGGGTCCACAAGGCCAGTGCGACGGCACCGCCCGCGTAGAGCCAACTCGAGTTGAATTGGCGCCTCGGCCCGACGATCGCGAGCGCGGCGACGATCGCGAACATGAGAAACGCGACCAGGTCGTCATCGAGCAGTCCGATCCCGCATACGAAACCGACGACGAGCCAGAGGCGTTCGTCGCCCCGGTGCAGGATGCGGACGACGAGAAGGCAAAGGAGCGCCCAGACCGCCAGATCGAACGTCGTGGTGCTGAGAAGATGCCCAGCTGCCATGGTCATCGACGCGACCGCGATCGAGGCGGCGGCAAGGATCTGCCCGTAGCGGTCGGCTCCAAGCTCGCGTGCCGTCAGGGCCGTCACGACGACGAGCGATCCCGACGCGAGCGCAGAGGGGAGTCGCAGCACCACCAACGAGCCAGGGGCCAGGTCGGACATGAGTCGCGCTATGAGGGGGACGAGCGGAGGCTGGTCCGGGTAACCCCAGGCGAGGTGCCGGCCACACTCGATGAAGTAGAGCTCGTCGCGGTGGAACCCGTACCGACCGGAGAGCGCGACCAGCAGGAGTGTGAGCCCCGCCGCGATCGCTGCAACCGGGCGTGACGCGAACTCGGCTGTCGAAGATCGTTGCGGTCGTTGCCCGAGCTCTCTGGTTGTCGACGCGGCGAGTCCGCGGACCCGAAGGGGTTGCACCATGGCGCCCGGCCCTTGGTCGGACCCCTACACCGCCATCTCTGTCGGGGCCGGCGGGGAAGTGGCCTCATCGTTCGGGCGCTCGGAGGCGCCCGAGGAGACATAGAGCTGAGAGCAGAGCCCGGCTCCCAGCGTGAGGGTCGAGCCTCCGGCGTCCAACATCAAAGACCCGTCGCTCTCGCGGCCGACGACCGTCGCCGTGTTTCCGGGGATGAAATTGTGCTCGTACAGGTAGGCGAGGCTACGGGTGTCGAGCTCGACCTCTTCGGTGATCCTCTCGAGCCGCACGACCTCTCCGGTCGACGCGTCGAGCAGGCACGTCTGGGCGCGTAACTCGCTGCCGTCCCCGGATGCGCCGGGAATCGGGTTGCCGTGCGGGCAGGTTGTCGGGTTCCCGAGAAGCTCCACGAGCCTCGCCTCGACCTCGTCGGAGATGACATGCTCCCAGCGCCCCGCCTCGAGATGAGCCTTGTGCCATTCGAGGCCGATGACGTCGACGAGGAGCCGCTCGGCGAGCCGGTGCTTCCTCACCACACCCTCTGCGATCGTCCGTCCCTTTCCTGTGAGCTCGAGGAGGCGTCCGTCGCGTTCGACGTAGCCGTCGGCCTGGAGACGGTCGAGCATCTCGGAGACCGAAGGCGCCGCCTTTCCGAGACGTTCGGCGATCCTGGCCTGGATGACCGGCGTGCCGGCTTCTGCCAGGTCGTGGATGGTCTCGAGATACTCCTCGAGGGGCGGGTGGTACCCGATAGGCACGATCGGATCCTACCTAGGCCGGACAACCTCAGCTGAGGCTGTTGACTCGATAACTTAGGGAAGCCTAACCTTAAATGATGGTCGGAGTCCACCTATGACGAGCCTTTCGGTCTCAGGTGCTCACAAGGCCTTCGGTCAAAGGCCGGTGCTCACCGGCGTGGACCTCGAGATCGAAGACGGTGCCCTCGTGGCGATCCTGGGGCCGTCCGGAAGTGGCAAGACCACGCTGCTCCGCCTGGTGGCGGGCTTCGAGCGCCTCGATGCGGGGCGCGTCACGCTGGGCACACGTGTAGTGGACGACGCATCCCGCTACGTCCCGCCCGAACAGCGCAACATCGGGTACGTGCCACAGGAGGGCGCGTTGTTCCCGCACCTGACCGCAGAGCGAAACGTGGCCTTCGGGCTCGGAAGGCGAGGGCGACGGGACCATCGGGTGGCGGAGCTACTCGAGATGGTCGGACTGAAGGGCCTCGAGCGGCGTTACCCCCACCAGATGTCAGGCGGTCAGCAACAGCGGGTGGCGCTCGCCCGGGCGCTCGCTATCCGGCCCGGAGTGGTCCTTCTCGACGAACCGTTCGACTCGCTCGACGCGGGCCTGCGCGCGAGCGTCCGCGCGGATGTCGGCGAGGTCCTCCGCCGTGCGGGGACGACCGCGGTGCTCGTCACCCACGACCAGGACGAGGCGCTCTCGTTCGCCGATCAGGTGGCTGTTCTGCGAGAAGGCGAGATCGTCCAGGTCGCTGCTCCCGAGGAGATCTACACGCGACCGGTCGACGTCGGAGTGGCCGCGTTCGTCGGTCAGGCGAATCTGCTCCCTGCGTTCGCCGGGGGCGGCATGGCGCGAAGCGTCATAGGACCGCTGCGCATCCAGGCAGGTGCCCGGTTCGAAGGACCGGTCACGGTGGTGATTCGCCCGGAGCAAGTGCGTCTCTGTGCTCCGGGCCAGCCCGGCCTGCTCGCAGGTGTCGTCACGCATCAGGAGTACTACGGCCACGATGCCGTCGTCCGTGTGCGGCTGACATCCAGGATCGAGGAGGGTGCGGCTCGTGGCGCACCCGATGAGCTCGTCGTGCGGACGGACGGTTACGAGGTGCCTGCGGTAGGTGAAGCGGTCTGCCTGGAAGTGAGAGGTGACGTTCTCGCCATGCGCTCCGTCGGTGACCGGGCCGCCACCGGTTGAATGGCGCAAACCCGCGCCTGGCACCGTGTCGCATTTTTCGCTCTGGCGGCACCCGCAGTTGCCGTGATGCTCGGTGGGTGTGCGTCGCCGAGCAATCAGGCGCACTCTTCTTCTTCTTTCTTCTTCTACTACTTCTACTTCTTCATCTTCATCTACGACGACGGCATCCTCCGGCAGTTCCCCGTCGGGCGTCACGACGCCGACCACGTCGAAGCCGGAAGCGTTCCGGCTGTCGGACATCAGGCACGTGTTCGTCATAGTGCTCGAGAACGAGAGCTACTCGTCGACCTTCGGGACGCCTGTCGACGACCCGTACCTGGCCTCGACCCTTGTCAGCCAGGGCGCGGTGCTGACGAACTTCTACGCCGTGGGTCACGACTCGCTCGACAATTACATCGCCATGATCTCTGGACAACCGCCTACGACCGACACCCAGGACGACTGTCTCCATTTCGTGGGAATCGAGGGCTCACTCGGCCCCGGTGGCATCGAGACGGGCGACGGCTGCGTGTATCCGCCAGATGTGCAGACAATCGCGTCGCAACTGGCAACTGCCGGGTTCACCTGGAAGGCATACATGCAGGACATGGGGAACGTGCCGAGTCGCGAATCCGCCGCATGCGGTCATCCCGCGTTGGGGTCGGCGGACCAGACCGAGATAGCTGTTCCAGGTGACGGCTATGCGACCCGCCACGACCCGTTCATGTACTTCGACTCAGTGATCGACGACCGGCAGGCGTGCGACTCTCATGTGGTCGCTCTCGGCTCACCGGAAGGGCAGATGCCCGCGTCGGCGCTGCCCGGAGAGACCGGACTTGCAACCGACCTGCGCACTGTGGCCACCACTCCCAACTACTCGTTCATCACCCCCAACCTGTGCGAGGACGGCCACGACTTCCCGTGCATCAACCAGGCGAGCGGCCAGAGTGCCTATGCCGACATTGACGCCTTCTTGCAGACCTGGGTCCCCTTGATCACCCATTCGGCCGCATTCAGGGACGACGGCATGCTCATCGTCACGTTCGACGAGGCAGAGACAGGTCCCGAGGCCGACGCGGCATGCTGTGGCGAGCGTCCCGGACCGGCCGCTGCCGAGCCCGGCAAGAACGGCCCAGGGGGAGGGATCGTCGGGGCCGTGGTCCTCTCACCGTTCGTGAGACCCGGGACAGTGAGCCGCACCGATTACAACGACTTCTCGCTGCTCGCAACAGTGGAAGAGGTCTTCGGGCTCGCCCGGCTGGGCGAGGCTGCCACGGTCACCTCCACGTTCGGTCGCGACGTGTTCGACCGCACGGGCGCAGGCTGACATCCCGCCCGCTCCACCGAAAGAAGAAGCGCTCTGCGTGGGCAGTCCCTCGCGGCCTTCTTCGCGACGGCGACCAGATGCTTAGGGACCGGCGACCCGTCGACGATCGGGTAACCCCATTCGTCGAGAGTCACCATCTCCCCGAGGAGCTCGGCGCAGTATCCGTAGGCTTCGCAGGCGATCGGGTCCACCGACAGCCTCAGCGCATTCTGCCGGCGCACGCCGCGCGGCGCGCTCATCTGAGATCTCGTGCTGAGCGTTCGGCGAAGGCGAGCACCGAGGGACGGTTCGCTCCAGCACAAGGGCGACCGGCCGCGTGCTCGGCGAAATCGTCGGCGAACACCCGCAGTGCGCTCGACACGAGCCGCGTTGCGCCGTCCGGGTGCCTGCAAGCTCCGCGACCTGTCACCTGGCCGATCCTCCGCCTGAGCGAGGCGTCTGAATCAGGTGAGACTTCCGCCCGCCATACCTGCTCGAGCGACGACGCGATTGCGGGAAGCCCGAACACGCAAGGCCCGCATTGTCCCGCGCTCTGTCGTGCCAAGTAGCGCGCGACGCGTGCGCTCTCTGCGACCCCGCACGATCCGGGAGCGAGCACGGCTATCACCCCCGCGCCGGGCGACGCGCCGACCGTCGCGAGCTGCTCTCGGCTGAAGCCGACCTCGAGATCGGCAGAGCCGACGAAGCTGCCTCCGTAGCCACCCACGATGACAGCTGGAGGTCGGCCTGCAGGCATGGCCTCGTCGATGATGTCGCAGAGCGGCGTGCCCATCTGCACCTCGAGCACGCCGGGATGTGCGACTGCGCCCGAGATGGTTACGAGCGTCGTCCCCGGAGATCCGGGGGTCCCCACCTGGCGGAACCAGCTCGCGCCGTAGCGGGAGATGAGAGAGATGTGAGCGAGAGTCTCGGCGTTGTGGACCAGAAGGGGGCGCCTCTTCGCGCGAAGCGGTATCGACTTGTCCGTGCGGAAAGCCGGCTTGCCGTCGCGCCCGTCCAGCCACGCAGCGAGGGCTGACTCCTCCCCGGCGACGAAGTGCCCAGGGGGGCGCAACACGTCAGTGGCAACAGGGTCGAGGCGCCTCGACCGACGTTCACCGACGGCCCTGAGCACCGACTCGGCAGCACTTGGCTGATCGTCTGCGACGCAGACAACCACCCGCCCCGCGTTGATCGCAGAAGCGGTCAGTTGCGCCCCGTCGAGCACGAGGTGAGGCGCATATGCGAGGAGCACGCGATCCTTGGCGCTCGCGGGCTCTCCTTCCATGGCGTTCACGACGACGACGGGCGAGCCGCCGGCCCTGCGAAGCGATTCGAGTTTCCGCCATGCCGCAAAGCCCGCACCGCCCCTTCCGTTCAGGCCCGACGCCTCGATCTCGCCTGCATGGCGCGCTGCCCAGCGCGGATCGCCGGGGTGACCGAGTGGTGCAGCACCGTGCACGGCGATGTGCGCCTCGAGAGGCGTGTGGCCGGAGAGCCGACCAGACAACAAACGTGGCGCTGCGGACGCGGTGATCGTCGTCATCTCGTGCCCCCCTGGGCGAGCAGCTGTGAGCGGCGCGAGAAGACCGGGACCGCGAACCGCCACGCTGCCGTTGCTACGACGGCGAAGCAGCAAGCACCTACGAGCCCGTCTACCCATCCGAGCCTGATGTCCGTGCCGCTGCCTATGGCGTGGGCGATCCCGACCGGCCACGACAGGTACGCCAGCCAGTGCAGAGCGCGCCACGTTCGCGCTCCGATGTGAGATCTCACGAGGCTCGAGACGAACACGGCCAGGAGCAGGTCGAGTGAGATCGCGCCGAGACCAACGAAGAAACGCTGGTACGGAGAGGCGAACGGGACGACGACGGCGAGCCAGCCGATGTGAACGTAGGTGTCCACGACGCTCGTGAGGATGTGGATGCCCAGGAACGAGACCGCGAGGATCGAGATCCTCTTGTGAAGATCCTGTTGCACGAAGCGCGGCCATCCCCGCGCCGAAACCCGGCGCGCGGTGAGAAGGCCGAGCACGACCGTCGCGGTGAGCAGCAACATCGCGACGAGCCCCGTCGCGCGCGTCGTGTACCACAGCATCTGCGAGCTCATGACGCCGCCCGTTTCGGGGCGCCGCGTCGGGCGGTTCCGTCAGGCCAGCCGCACACCGTCTGGACGTCTCCGGCGACAGAGACGAACCTTGCAGGAAGGCTCGCCATCGTCAGTCGTTTGGTTGCACTGGGCCCCCACACGATCGCCGCGGTGCTGGCAGCGTTCGCTTCGACGCAGCTCGAAGCGGCGACAGAGACGAGGCTCCAGCATTCGCGTGCGCAGTCCCCGGTCGACGGGTCGACGATGTGATGGACGACGCGCCCGTCGCGGCTCCAGGAACGGACGGTCGTGCTCGAGCTGGCGAGGCCGCCTGAGGTGATCGCCACCACCTGGTCTACGGAGTCGGTAGGAGCGGACGAGCTTTCTGCGATCCCGATCGCCCATCCGCCTTCAGGAGCCGGGCCCGCGACCGAGATGTCGCCCCCGATGCTCACGAGTGCCCCGGTCTGTGTCCGGTGCGCGATTGAAGCCGCGGCCCGGTCTGCGGCGAGGGCTTTGGCGCAAGCTCCGAGATCCAGCAACACGCCGTCGGGCACACGAACCGTCCGCTCTTCGTGGTCGACTTCGATCGAACGCCAGCAGACTTGCCTGCGAGCCTCGGGGTCTGTGCGCTCCCGTGGTGGCGCGTACCGGGGCGGCGCGGGCGTCTGTGCGATCTCGGCGAAGTCGCGGTCGTAACCCAGATCTTCCATGAGTCGTCCGACAGTCGGATCGACGGCGCCGTCGGTCCACTGGGCGACCGAAAGCGCGACGAGCACCGACTCGAACATGATCGGGCTCACGCGTACCGGTGATCCGCCGGCGCGGCTGAGCGCCGTTACCTCGGAGTCGGGTCTGAAGCGGCTCGCGGCGCGGTCCATTTCCTCGACCTCGTTCGCGAGAAGCAAGGTGGCGTGATCCAACGTTTCCGCGTCGGTGACCGCCACCGTCGCGGTCGTCCCGAATGCCCGTATGGAGCGTGTCGATTCCATGGCTGCTTCCTTCGTGGGGGCTTCGCTCGTGTCCGCGGTCGAGGCCCTCGCCCGATCAGCTCGAGCTCGTGCCGCCGGACACGACCGTCGGCGAAGTTGTCGTGGTTGTCGGCGCGGTTGTCGTCGTGGTCGGCGCCGCCGTGGTGGCAGTCGTCGCGCTCGATCCGGGCGTCTCGGAGGACGAGGTCGAGGATCGCTTCGACGACTGTGTGGACGGCGCTGTCGAAGAAGCAGACGACGACGTGACATGCGACGTGACATGTGACGAGACAGCGCTGCTCGGAGCGGCGCCCGGGATCTCGCTTGAGACGAGACCGCCCAGGACGGCAGCAGTGAGCGCCGCGCCTCCGGTCGCGATCCCGGTTGCGCGCCTCACCTTTCGCATGGCGGCGGCTCTGTGGTGGGCGGGGTCTCGGCGGCGCATCGGGTCCTCCTAGTTGGATGCGTGGTTCGGTTCCTCAGGATTGATCTCACTGCGCCGACCTGGCAGTGGACGGTCCCTCAGCTGGGACCCCGCTGTGAATCGGGCGAGCGGACCTTCATCGGCCTGAGAGGTCGTAGAGGGTGACACCGTCCACCGTCTTCGCCGTGTAGTTGGCTTCGACCCAGGCCGTTATTGCGGCCGCGTCGGATGCCGTGCCGCCGGAGCCGGCGCCTGTGGTCGCGATGAACCAGTGGATCTTGCCCTCGCGTACGAAGTGCTCGAACTCAGAGAGCGTGGGGGCGGGATCGGTGCCGTTGAAGCCCCCGATCGCCATCACGGGATCGTTGGTCGCCAGCTGGTAGCCGGCAGCCGAATCGGAGCCGACGGTCGCCGCCACCCACGTGCAACTGCCCGAGCCCTCTTCGAGGAGCTTCACGACCTGTTCTCCGGGAGTGCTCGATCCGAGGAATCCCGCCGCTCCTGGCGAGCCCGCGGCCCTGATCGCCCGCCCAGTACCGCTCGCCGGGCCACCGCCTGCTCCCGGGCCTGCGCCGGCGCGCCGTTGCCCACCCGACGACAGCCCGGGCGGCCCTCCCGGTGTTCCGGTCCCGCCGGCCGCCGCCCCGCCGCCTGCTCCCGGGCTTCCGAAAGCCCCGGCGACAGTCGGTCCAGCCGTTGGGATGGCTCCCGAGTGCGGTGTCGCGACCGTGTCGATGGTGTAAGCGAGGGGCCCGGCAGCGACCGAGGCGAGCGCCGCGACGACTGCTGCGGCTGCTACGGCCTTGGACCCGTTCAGGCGTCTGTTGCCTCCCAGCGCGATGAGCGCCGCGGCAACCAACCCGAATGTGAGGACGACGAACCGCAACCACGGAAGCCACGAAGGTGTCCGGTCCAGCAGAGCGAAGGACCACCCAACGGTGATGGTGGTAGCGACGGCGAGCAGAGCCCTCGCGTTCATCGTGTCGCGTCGCTTCCACGCCGCGACACAGCCGATGCCGATCACGCCTCCGATCTCGGGCGCCAGAGCGACCGTGTAATAGGGATGGATGATTCCCTTCGCGAAGCTGAAGACCACCGCTGTTGCGAGCATCCATCCCCCGAAGATCACGAGCGCGGCGCGCGTCCTGTCGGTACGCGGCGCGCGCCGTGTCAGCCAGAGCACCCCGACCAGCAGCACGAGCGCTCCCGGTATGAGCCACGAGGTGTCGCCGCCGAACGAGTCGTTGAACAAACGGGTTATGCCTGTCGGGCCCCACGGGTTCGTGGTCGCTGACGCTGCGCCGCCACCGATCACGCTCCCGGTCTCGTTGCCTGTGATCCGGCCGAAGCCGTTGTAGCCGAAGATCAGGCCGAGCTCGCTGTTGTTCTGCGATCCGCCTACATACGGCCGGTCGGCGGCGGGCGTCAACTGGACGGCGGCGACCCACCAGCCGGCGGACACGAAGAGAGCCACCGCAGCGTATCCGAGGTGCAGCACGCGCCTTCGTACGGATGTCTCGGCGAAGAGCAGGTACGCGATTGCGAGCGCCGGCACGACAAGGAAGGCCTGGAGCATCTTCGTGATGAACCCGAAGCCCACGAGCGCACCCGCGAGAACCAGCCACCGAGGGCTCGAACGCTCGATGGCCCGGACCGTTGCGTACGCGCTCGCCGTCAAAAGCAGCACGAGCAGCGCGTCAGGATTGTTGTAGCGGAACATCAGCGCCGCTACAGGGGTGAGAGCGATCACACTTCCCGCTATGAGCGCCGCTGCCGGCGAGAACCAGCGCCTCACTGTCGCGTAGAGGAGCCCCACCGTAGCGACGCCTTCGAATGCCTGCGGCACGAGGATGCTCCAGGCATTGAGCCCGAACAGCCGTGCGGAGAGCTCCATCACCCACAGGGAAGCGGGGGGCTTGTCCACGGTTATGAAGTTCGAGGCGTCGGACGAGCCGAAGAAGAAGGCCTTCCAGCTTCGGGTGCCCGCCTGGACTGCGGCCGAGTAGAACGAGTTTGCCCAACCCGAGGCGCCGAGATCCCACATGTACATGACCGCGGTCGCAGCGAGCAGAGCGAGCAGGGCCGGACGTACCCATGCCGGATCCGACGGCCGACCTCTGAAGAACCGGACGATTCGCCCGCGCGTCCTGTGACCGGCTCGGGGCGGATCGTATAGAGGCTCCGTGGCCCGTCGCCCCTCGATCGTCCCGCTGCTGAATGCGGGCGGGGATATCTCCTGGACGGTCATCTGCTCCGTCATCTCCTGGTTGTGGTCTGCCCGAAGAGTCCTGCTGTTGCGGTGCGTCCGGATCGGCCCACCAAGGTCGGGACAGCGGCGGTCCGCCGGTGCAGGGCGAGCCGCGCCACACCCTTCAGGTCGGCGGCCGCCGTCGCGACGATCTTCACCCGCGAGTCGGGGTCGTCCACCCAGTCGACGGGCACCTCGTGGATCCTCAGACCGCTGCGCTCCGCCAGGACGAGGAGCTCGGTGTCGAAGAACCAGCTCTCGTCTTCGACGAGCGGAAGCAGTCGCCGCGCGACGTCGGTGCGGATCGCCTTGAACCCGCACTGGGCGTCACTGAACCCGTTGTGCAACGTGACCCGGAGCAACAGGTTGTAACAGCGAGATATCAGCTCGCGCTTCGTGCCCCGTACGACATGCGCGCCGGGAGCGAGCCTGCTTCCGATCGCAAGATCGCTGTGACCCGACAAGAGGGGAGCCACGAGAGGGAGAAGCGCTTCGAGGGACGTGGACAGGTCTACGTCGGTGTAGGCGACCACCGGCGACTCTGTTGCAGCCCACGCAGCGCGTAACGCGCGGCCCCTGCCCTTGCCCTCGAGGTTCAGGACGTGCACTCCGCACATCCGGGTTGCGAGGGCGCACGCGATCTCGAGGGTGCGATCGGTGCTTCCGTTGTCCACGATCGTGACGCGCGCGGAGAACGGGAACGACACGTCGAGGTATTTTCGCAAACGCCTGACGCTCGACTCGAGCTGTGCTTCCTCGTTGAACACGGGCACGACCACGTCGACGAGCGCGTGATCCGGACCTGGGAGACCCTTGGCGTACGAGCTGGCGGGTGCGGGCGATGCGAGCACACAGCGATTGTCGGGCCCTTGCTATTGCGCAATCTGGAGCCCGGCTGTGAGCCGCCGCATAATTCGCGTCGGCGGGCGAATCAGGTGATCGGGAACCTGACTGTGAAGACCGCCCCGCCCGCCGGACCAGGTGAAGCGGTGATCGTGCCGCCATGAGCTCCGACTATCGAAGCGGCGATGGACAGCCCGAGGCCGGCACCTCCGCGTGCTCGCGAGCGCGAGGTGTCGGTGCGGTAGAAGCGCTCGAACACCTTGGCGGCTTGCGCTTCGCTCAGCCCAGGCCCGTTGTCCGCGACCTCGATCAGAGCCGCATTCTCGTCGGTTGCGACCGTGACGGTCGTCGTCGTTCCGAATGGGGTGTGGGCGCGCACATTCGAGAGCAGGTTGTCGACCACCTGCCTCAGGCGTGGCGCGTCGCCGGATATCTCGACGGGGTGCGCGGCGACGAGCTTCACCGGCCACGCCGGACCGACAGCTTCGGCGACCCTGATCGCGTCAGCGGTGATCGAGACGAGCTCCACCTGTTCGGTGGCGATCGGTATGCCTTCGTCGAGTCGCGCGAGCAGCAGCAGGTCCTCCACCAACCGTCCCATCCGCGCCGTCTCGGCCCTTATGCCGTGCAGGACGCGACCGAGATCCTCGGGACGTTCGGACGCCCCCCTCTCGAACAGCTCTGCGTAAGCCGAGACGGCGGCGAGCGGTGTGCGCAGCTCGTGGGACGCGTCCGCGACGAAGCGGCGGAGACGTTCCTCGGAGTCGCGAAGCTCGGCTTCCGTCGCGTCCCTGTCAGCGAACGCCTGCTGTATTCGCGTGAGCATGACGTTGAGTGTCCGCGCGAGCCTCCCGATCTCGGTGGTCTCGTTGGCGCCAGGAACCCGTTCGTCCAGCTCGCCTTCCGAGATGGACTCCGCCGTGCGCTCCATGGCTATGAGTGGCTTCAACCCGCGTCGCACGAGCCACCATCCGAGCACTGCGGCGACTACCAGGGCGCACGCCGAGACGATCAGCTCGACGAACTCGAGCCGGTGGAGTGTCGCGACGACGTCGTCGACGGGCTCGGCGACTACGAGGATGTCGCCCGAATCGAGCTTCTCGGCTCTCACGCGGAACCGGGGACCCCCTGCCTGCTCGGACGAGGTCGTGAAATATGCGGCCTCGGTTTCGTCGGGTTCTACGCTGAATCCCGTGATGGTCGACGGGAGCGCCGGCGTGAACTGCTTCTCCCCGAAGTCGAATCCCTGGGTCAACACCTGGACGGTCTTCCCGCCCGGCGTGACCACCTCGACGAAGAGTGCGACCCCGTTCGGCGATGGCCCCCCCGGCTCGTGGTCGGGCTGGGGTCCGGGACCTGGACCTGGCTCGTCTGTATCAGGGGCGAGTTGCTCGTAATGCGGAGTGCTCTGTTGCAGGTCCTGATCGACACGGTTGTAGAGGAAGGACCTCAACTGCGTGTAGGTGGCTACGTCTGCCGCCACGAGTGCCACCAGGGCCACGGCTCCGACTGCGAGCAGCAGACGGACGCGCAGCGACACGCTAGGTCCCCGAAGGCTCGCGCAGCACGTACCCGACGAGACGGATCGTGTGGATCAGAGGAGGACCGTCGCGCTCGAGCTTCTTGCGGAGGTAGCTCACGTACGTCTCGACCACGTTGGCGTCGCCTCCGAAGTCGTAGTGCCACACGTGGTCGAGAATCTGCGACTTGGACAGGACCTGCCTCGGATTGATGAGAAAGAAACGGAGCAGGTTGAACTCGGTGGCGGTGAGGGTTATTTCCTTTCCGGCCCTTACGACCTGATGCGCGCCTTCGTCCATCTCGAGATCGGCGAACCGTAGGACCCCGTCGGGCTGACCGGTGACACCCGTCCGCCTCAGTATCACCTGGGTCCTGGCAACTATCTCTGCCAGAGCGAACGGCTTCGTGACGTAGTCGTCGCCGCCCACGGTCAGCCCGGCGAGCTTGTCCTCGAGAGCGTCCTTGGCGGTGAGGAAGAGGATCGGTGTCCTGATCCCGTCGGCGCGCAACCGTCGGGTCACCTCGATCCCGTCGAGGTCGGGCAACATCACGTCGAGGATTATCAGGTCAGGCGGGTCGTCCTGGGCCTTGCGCAGAGCCTGCCGGCCGTTGGTCGCTTCGTCGACCTCGAATCCCTCGTACCGCAGCGAGGTGGCGACGGCGTCCACGATTGAAGGTTCGTCGTCGACGACGAGGATCTTTTGGCTCTGTGCGGTCTGGCTCATTCGGGATTTATGGCTCATTTGGGATCTGTGGCTCGTCCGGGTTATCTGGCTCAGCCGGCCCGTCATGCGCGCCTCCTTCGGTCAGGAGGCAGGATCGCCTGCCCATCTTCGCCGGTCCTGGGCCCCGGCTGTGAGCCAGCTGCGAAGCGGCGCCTTCTAACCGCGGCTCGAGGAGGCCGGCATGTCGACCAGCCGGCACGGGATGTCGGCGTTCTCGTCGAGGTGATAGCTCGCGCAGACACGGTGGTAGCCGTCTGCGATGGTGAGCGGCAAGCCTGCGCACAGAGAGCCGCGAACGAGCAGCACCGGCGAAAGGCGCTCGCCCCGGTGCACCTTCTTCAGATCGGACGCGACGTGCGCGTTGTCCTCGGGAAGCAGCGCCAGGCAACTGGCTCGCAACAGGTCCTTTGCCAAGTGATGGACGAGGGGGGCACCTTGCAGGGCCGCGACGACCGGACTGGTTTCGCCCTGACCGAGAATCAGGCTCAGGTAGGCCTGCGCGGCGGGGTAGTCGTGGTTGTCCGGCTCGTTCTTCCAGTGCTCTGTCGGAGGCGGGATCTGTTTCTTCGGCATTCCGTACTATCGCGCCGCACGGTCCGAGCTGCGTGGCCGGGCGCTAGAAGGCCGATCGGCGTTTCCGGTACACGAAGAAGACCTGTCCGATGGTTCCCCCAACCCGGACGTAGGGGACCAGCGGTCCGACCCACAAGACCTCCACGCTCGCATAACCGATTTCGCGCATCCGTCTCAATGCACCGAGCAGGAGGCCTCCGGCGGCGCCCTTCCCGATCAGGTCCGGGCGCGATGCGATGGGACCGAGAGTCGCACCGCGGTTCACGTCGAACGCACATACGGCCGCGATTCCGCGCGGATCTCTCGTGACGAGAAGCGATCCCTGATCGAACGCCCGGAGCAGCTCGGCCCTCCAATTCGGCCAGTGCTCGGCGCTCCACGCGTCGATCGTCGCCCTCTCTGACGACAGTGGCTCCTCGGCTTCACTATCGCCGGCGGGAAGTTCGGCGAGCTCGACGACCACGTTGTAGTTGCTCTCCTCCCTCACAAAGTGATGGCGCTCGAGCAGGTAGCAAAGCGCCGTCTGTGTGGAAGGGACTCCGGGAAACAGGAAGTACGGCGGGTCCGCGCCGACCGTTATGACCGCTGCCGCATCGAGGTCGGCTTCGGCTGCCTCGACAAGACGATGGCCGTTTCCGGTCCTGCGGTTAGACGGGTCGACGGCGAGCAGCCGGACGCTGGCGCTGTCTCGATCGCGCACGGTTGCGACGACGCCTACAGCCGGCGAGAAGCGGACCACCGCAGGTTGGTCGGGTGCGAAGAGGGTCTTGGCGAGCTCGCGGGTACGGAGCGCCGGTGTGAAGGCGCGTGCGCACAGCTGTTGGATCGCGTCGAGCGCCTCTGGACCGACCCGGGGCAGGAACTCTGTCATCTGGCCCGTCCTCCTGGCACGCGAGATGCGGGCGAAGGTAGCACCGGCCACTGGATGCGTCAGTTGACGCGTCCCTCCGTCGAGCGCATGATCCTCGCCTACCCGGTCTTGCGCCTGTGCCGGAGCCGGACGAGGAGGGAAACGTGAAGGCAGCTGTCTATTACGAGACCGGTGGCCCCGAGGTGTTCAGGTACGAGGAGATCCCCGATCCGGTCGTCGCCGATGACGGCGTGCTCTGCAAGGTCGAGGCCATAAGCATCGAGGGTGGCGACACCTTGCACCGGTCAGGTGGCGAGATCGGGCCGGTCCCGGCAGTGGTCGGCTACCAGTGCGCAGGCACCGTGCTAGCAGCGGGCGCCCGTGTCTCCGGTCTCGTGCCAGGCGACAGAGTGGTCACTGTCGGGCTCGACGGGTCGCATGCCGAGCTGAGAGCTGTTCCCGAAGCCTTCTGCTGGAAGATCCCCGACGGCCTGGCGACCGAAGAGGCCGCGTGCGTGCCGGTCGCTTTCGGCACCGCGCACGACTGCCTGTTCGAATTCGGACGCCTGGGACCCGGCGATTCCGTGCTCGTTCAGGCAGGGGCGAGCGGTGTCGGCATCGCCGCGATCCAACTCGCCAAGCGGATAGGGGCGCGGGTGCTCGCAACCGCTTCCTCCGACGCAAAGCTCGAGCGATTGCGCGATCTCGGGCTCGACGACGGGATCAACTACTCCGAGCGCCCCTTCGCCGAAGAGGTCTTCTTGCTCACCGAGGGTCGCGGCGTCGACGTGGTCATCGAGTCCGTAGGAGGCCCCGGACTCGTCCAGAGCCTGGAGTGCCTGGCGTACAGGGGGAGATGCGTCTCTCTTGGCGACGCCGGAAGGGGTGGGCCTGCCGTCGTCGATGTGTCGACTCTGCGGCCGAAGAACATCACGCTCTGCGGGTATTTCATGGGAGCGGAGCTATTGCTCGGCCCAGGGACATACGGCGCGATCGCGTCGATTCTCGACGACGTCGCCGCCGGTCGGCTGCGCGTGGTGATCGACCGCAGCTACCCGCTCGAAGAAGCCGAGCAGGCTCACCGGTACGTCGAGAGCAGGCAGGCGTTCGGCCGAGTGCTTCTGATCCCTTGATCTACCGGCGTTACGGGTCAGGCGGCGGGTTTTTCGACCTCGACCTTGACCCTCTCCAACGTGGTCCGCATCCCTTCGCGGTTCGTCTTGCCGCGGGCCCATCCGAATAGGGCCCAGTAGAGCCGCAGCAGAGCTGTGTTCGCGAGCTGGAACGACTCGGTCACGTCGGTGCCGTCGCCGGCCGGCTCGAGCCTGTAGCTCCACACGTTGAGCGGTTTCGCACTCGTGCCGACGCCGAAGGAGAAGACGCGGCCCGGTTCGCACTCGCGTACCGTGCAGGTGGTCCAGTAGATGGGGCCTTTGCCGTTGCGCTTCACGTGCCCACGGAACTTCGCTCCTACCGCAGGACCTGTCGCACCCTCGACCCACTCTGCCTCGAATGTCTCGGGGCTGTACCTGCCGATCCGGGTGACGTCACTCAAGAGCTCCCAAATCTGGTTCGCTGGAGCGTCGATGTGTACGGTCACGGAGTCCTGCATGGCCGCAACACTACGGCCAGACTGTCGCGGGCGCCTGCCCCGGTCAGCGTGTGCGCGGCTCGATCCTTCGCCCGGATGCGAAGGACTGCTGTCCCTCGAAAAGCGACTTCGGGTCGCTGCCGAGCCTGATCAGCACACGTCCCGCGTCGAGAGCTTGACGCCGCGACAGCTCCTGAGCCATCCATATCGCCCGGACCGTTCCCTGGACCGCCACCGTAGGCGACTTGGCGATCTCGGTCGCCGCCCACGAGGCTGCGTCGCGGAGGCCCTCGATCGGAACCACCTCGGACACGAGTCCCACCTGATGGGCGCGCTGCGCGGTCATCCGCTCACTCGCACCGAACAGCGCGAGGCGCATGATCTCGCCGAAGGGCATCTTCTGGAGCATGTGCATCGACTCGAAGCACGCGGTCATTCCGTACGAGACATGCGGGTCGAAGAACGTCGCGTGCTCAGCGGCGATGATGAATTCGACCTCGCCCAGCATGTAGAAGGCGCCGCCGCAAGCCATGCCGTTCACCGCCGCGATGACCGGCTTCCACAGATCGTTGGTCTTGGGGCCGATGTTGTCGCCCGGATCGTCGAAGTGCCACGGGCTGGAGGAAGCATGGCCGACCCCCGTAGCGCTCGCCGCGTGGACGTCTTCCTCGTTCTCCCATCCGCCCATGGCCTCGTTGCGGTCGATGCCGACGCAGAATGCCTTCTCTCCGGCACCGGTGAGGACGACGCATCTGACGTCGTCGTTGCCCCGGAGGCTCCGCCAGACTTCCTTCAACTCGCGTTGCATCTGAAGGTTGAACGCGTTGTGGACCTGCGGACGGTTCAACGTGACCCACGCGACACCGTCCGTTTCCTCGTACACAATGGCTTCGTAATCCGGCACGGCGCGATGTTATCCTGCGCGATGTCCCCAAGATCCCTGCTCGTATGATGAGCTCTCTGACCGGAGAAAGGCGGCCATTCGTCGCCGGCACGACGTTCGATCTGGCTTCTGTCGGTTACATGGGGGCCGAATACGCGCTCACGGGCACTGCGAGCGCGTATTCGCGCATCCGGGACCGGTTTGATCCCGATCGAGGTGGCCGGGTTCGTCACCCGGATCCTCGTTTACCGACCGGTCGACGAGTCGGACTTCAATGGCACGGTGTGGGTGGAATGGCTCAACGTGAGCGGGGGCCTCGACGCCGCTCCTGGTTGGATCTTCACGCATACCGAACTGATCCGCAGCGGCGCAGCGTGGGTCGGCGTGTCCGCTCAGAAGACGGGCGTCGAAGGTGGCGCAAGCCTTCTCGGCCTGCAGAGCGTGGGCCTGGTCGGCACCGACCCGGAGCGCTACGGGGGCCTTCATCATCCGGGCGACCGCTTCTCGTACGACATCTACACCGCAGCCACAAGTGCCGTCCGCAACGGTGAAGGGACGGTTCTAGACGGCCTCGGGGTCGAGCGGGTGCTCGCGATGGGCGACTCGCAGTCTGCTTTCCGGCTGACCACCTACGTCAACGATTTCGATCCGGGAGCGAGGGTCCACGACGGCTTTCTCGTTCACTGCGCGGCGGGGGAGCGGCGCCACTCGACGACGAATCGGATCCGGGTGAGGCGCTTCGCGGAAAACCTGTCGAGTTCCGTCCTGACCTGCGCGTACCGGTCCTGTGCGTGGAGGCGGAGACCGACCTGATGAGCCTCGGCTATCTCGCAGCTCGCCAGGCGGACACCGAGATGCTCACGACGTGGGAGATGGCCGGCACGTCACATGCCGACGTCTACACATTCGTCGCCGGCCCGATCGACAACGGACACTTGCCGATCGACGAGCTGGCAAAGGCGTGGACGCCGGTGTCGGAGATCTTCGGGATGCGCCTTGACCGCCTTGTGAACGCGGGGCCCCAGCACTACGTGAGGAACGCCGCCGTGCACCACCTCGAACGATGGGCGCGAGGCGGACAGCGACCACCGGCCGCGGAGCGCCTCCAAGTTCGTGACGGCGCTTTTGTAGAAGACGACGACGGAAATGTCTTGGGAGGGGTCAGGACCCCTCATGTCGACGCGCCGACGAGCGTCCTTTCCGGGCTGGGGAACGGTGGCCACCCCATCTCGTTCCTCTGTGGCAGCACCGTGCCGTTCGACGCCGACCGCCTCCGAGCCATATACGGGTCGAAGAAGGCCTATCTGGAGCGCTTCGATGCGGCCACCGATAAAGCGGTGGAGGCAGGTTTAGTACTTGCCGCGGACGCCCCTGAGCTGAAGGCGGTCGCAGAGGCAAACTCTCCGCTCTGAGGACCGCCTACCCGGGCACCGCTTCCGGATCGTCAGATCGTGTACGGCCCTGGCACGAGCAGATCGTCGGCGACCGGGGCCTTGCCGGTGGCGACCGCGTCGAGGGCGATCAGGGCGCCCTCCAACCTGGCCAGGGCGTCGGCGGGCGCACAGACCTCGGGGGCCCGCAGCGCCTCGAGCAGCCGGCGAAGCGTCATAACAGCATCAGCCAGCTCGGGTCGGCCAAGTTCTCTCTGGGTTACCAACGCTCTGCCTCCACGGAGCCTGTCGCTCCACTCGACCCCCTTGCCGCACCTCTGCTTCCACGGGCGTCGCGGACCGCGAGCACCGGCGGTGTGCTCAAGCGGTCCGACGCCCGGGGTTCCCCCTTGTCCCAACCGTAGGCAAGAAGAGAGCCCCGGGCCAATGATTTCGTCAATCTCACGGGTCGTAGTCGTCGCGCCACGTTTTCGAGTTTGTATTTCGAGGTTACGAGAAGCTCAGCCTGCTCGGACGTCCCCAGGGACCAACCGCTCGCGGACGTGAACGGATTTCCTATATTCCCGACTCCCCAAAACGCAAACAAATACCCCTCGTTCCTCTTGATGTACCCCTGGTCAGGGACGAAAGCTGCCATTACGGCGCTTTCCGTCCGCGAGCCAATACCAGGGACCGGCGACGATGGACAACTACTACAACCGTGCATCTCCTCAGGAGCTCCGATACCGCGACGTCCTCGATGCCATCGCCGCGCTCAGCTCAGAAGCGAAGGAGCTTGCCGACGAGCTCGACCATGTCGTGTGGCAGGTGGTCAACCGGGCGGTGGACGCCGCTGTCATGGAGCACGACCGCCAGATCCTGACGAATATCGCAGGAAGGCGCCCGTCCGGCTTCGGCCACTACGAGCCGGACGTGGAGCGTCTCGAGGAAGACCGGAGGGGGCTCGGCCGGTCGGCCGACAAAGCGGAGTCCGTACCCGGGCGCTGATCTGGGTCACTTGGCTCTCGGGCACTCCGGCTCGACCGAGCTGAGCATGTTGCATTCATGGTCGGAGAAGAGCTTTTTGCGGTCCGCCCCTTCGTGTCAGCCGGCCAGGGTCGTCGGCGTGGTGGTCGCGCTGCTCGTGGTGGGTGTCGACGTCGGCGTTGTGGTCGCGCTGCTGGTGGTGGGTGTCGAGGTCGGCGTGGTATTGGGGGTTGTCGTGGTCGCCGGGCTCGTGGTCGGCGTGGTGCTGTTCAAGATGTCGAAGTTGACGTACCAGCTTCTGTCGTCCTCGATGCAGGGGACGGGGGAAAGGCTGTTCGAAGGCGCGTTGGCGGTCGCCGCGTAGGCCTGTGCGAACGACCCTGCACCCGGGGGCATCCCAGTGGAGGGATTGCTGTTGGTCGCACACTGCAGGAGGGTGGTACCGGTCGCGTTGCCGTGAAAGCAGAGATTGCCCGTCAGGCTCACGAGAGCCTGAGTGCCCTGGATCACCTGGCCCTTGATCGAGTAGCTCCCGGTGATGTTGAGCTGGATCTCGGTCGGAGTCCTGTTGGCACTCGCTCTCGTCCGACGGATTGAAGTACGCCGCACCAGGCGGTCGAGTGGCCCGTCATCAAAGCGGTGAGTATCCCGTCGACCGCATCCTCGGGCGAGCTGTGCCCAGGCGATACGGATCCTTCGCCTCCTGACAGGCCTCCACTTCCGCCACTAGAGCAACCGGCGCAGATCGCCAGGATCGACAAGAACAGAATCAACCCGCATTTACGCACGCTTCCTCCCGCCGGCGCCCCGAGCCCCGGCAGCTTAGGTGGGGAGAATGCCGGCGCCTCCGACTCAATCATCAGCGATCGTCCCTGCCGATTCCCAGCAAATTCTCCCGAAATTTAGAGAAAATTGAATCGGTCGGTTCCTACCGAGTGCGGAGGCGGATCCAGGTACGAAATGACGGTGCCGCCCCTAGGGGCGGCACCGTCGAGGTAGTGCTTATGAACGCGCTCGAGTTGCTAATCGGATAATGTGATCGTCAGCGTCGAAGCGTAAGTCTTCGTGTCCGCCTTGTTCGTGAGACCGACGGTGGCCTGATCGCCAGCGGCCCCATTGTAGACGCAGATCCCGCCGGTTTCACCTTTCGGAAGCCCGCCAAGAAGCTCGCCATTGAAGGTCACCCAGGCTGTAGCGGTTCCGGTGTTCTTGAGCTTGAAAGAGGTGAAGTTATCCCCGACGCAATCGTTGCCACTGGTGTCCTCGGCAACCGTCAACGCGGTCGGGTGGAATGTGGCGGTTTTACCCTGACCCTCGATCTTGGACTTGGGAACGGCCAGTGGGTGGGCCAGTGGCCTGGCCGCCGTCGTCACAACAAAACGGACGTGGATACCGGTCGACGCACTTGCCGGCACGGTCGCAACAGCGCCGGCGATCGGAAGACCGATCAGAGACACGATTGCGAGCCGGTTAAGGAATTTCCGCACTCTTGACCCCTTTGCTATGGCTCCGAGGAGCTGTCTGCTCTTAGCCAACTTGGCAAGATCAGCCTTACGGCTGCGAGGGCACTTCGTCAATCATCAGATTTGACGATTGCGGCGGGTGACGCCCAAGTTGTTGGGCTTGTGCCCCCGAGTGGGGCCGGAATCAGTCCGGTCTGAATTAATGACGTCAAAGGGAATGGTTGCCGATGTACGGCGGCCTGTCCCAGAGTCAGTCGCTCGCTTCGCCTTCGGCACTACGGAGTCTTCGGCACAACAAGCCCAGGACGGCCTGCAGGACGTTCTGGTCGTTGAGGAAGGGGCGGAAATTCCAACTGGCGAGGGAAAAGGTCCGAACGTCGGTCACAGCCACAACGGTCGCGGACCTCGGTCCATCGTCCAGCAGTGCGATCTCTCCGACGGCCGCCCCGGCTTGGATGGTCGCCCTCTTCTTCCCCTTTACCGATACCTCGGCCGTGCCGTCGAGTATCAGGAAGAAGCGCCCGGCCTTGTCGCCTTCGACGACAAGCTCGGATCCAGCGCTGAAGGACATCTCTTTCCCGGCGTCGCGGATCTGCTGAAGTTGCTTCAGCTGGAGATCCCGGAACATCTCCGAGCTTCGCAGGGCGGTGATGATCTCGTCCGTCAAGTTTGCCTCCCGGGCGCCGTGGCCACATCGGGCCTGAAAGTCACGATAACGCGAAGGCTCTCAAGGCTTCGGCCCGAAGCGGGCTCTCACGCCTTTTGCGCGTCACGGAGCAGCTGGGCGAGCGTCTCCAAGAGCGCCCAGGCGACATCGGGATGGCTTTGCACAAAAGGCCGGAAGTCCCATGCCGTCAGGCCGTAGCAGCGCAGATCACTTTCGGCTGTCACTGTCGCTGTCCGCGGGCCATGGTCGATGAGGGCGATCTCGCCGAAATGATCTCCGGTCCCGAGGGTCCCGACGGGCTTGCCGGCGACGATCACAGAAGCCGTGCCGCTGTCGATTATGAAGAAGCCGATACCGTTCTCGCCGGCTTCAGTGATAACGGTCCCTGCCGGGAAGGTCCGCTCCTTCATCGACGCTGCGAGGCTCTTCAGATCGCGCTTCGAGAGATTGACGAACAGGGGCACTCTGCCGATCGCATCCTCGACACCCGCCATGGTCAAACGCTATGTGGCCGTGGCTTTCGTGGCAACAGGCGACCACGTGAGCTCGCCTCCCAAAAACCCGTCCGTGGCCTCAGGCTAGGTTCCTAGCGTGATAACAGAGCGGCTCGAAGAGCTGGGCATCGTGCTTCCACGGGTATTCCCACCGGCAGGCAACTATCTCGGATGTGTGGTCCAAGACGACCTCGTGTACGTGGGCGGTCACGGACCTATCGACGGAGAGAGGCTCGTACGTGGGAAGGTCGGCGCCGACCTGACTCTCGATGAGGCGCACCAGGCCGCCAGACTGACCGCGCTGTCGATCCTTGCCACCCTGCGTGCCGAGCTGGGCGACCTTGATCGGATATTGCGAATAGTCAAGGTGTTCGGAATGGTCAACGTGGCACCCGGATTCAACCAGACTCCCGCGGTCATCGACGGGTGCTCCGATCTGCTCGTCGAGGTTTTCGGCGAGGCCGGGCGACATACCCGCAGTGCCGTCGGGCTCGCAGAGCTGCCGTTCGACATAGCGGTGGAGATCGAGCTGATCGCTCGGCTGACGACGGATTGACTGGCCCACTGAATGAACTTCAGCGTCGTCCCGAGCAGACGCTCCAATCGACATACCGGAGACGTTTACGTTTCTCGACCCCACGGGTAATCCGGCCCCCGATCTGTGGTCAAGGCAACCACGAAGATACGGGGCTTCATGTCGTAGAGTGCTGACGGCATCTGTCATGCTGGCGTTTTCCGTCTCGGCGCTCAGATTGGCCCTCGCGGGCACGGCGTCACCTGCCACCAAGCCTATGGTCGGCTCGGTCACATGTTCGAAGTTCAAGGGATCTCTAACCGGTACGACGGGGAAGATCGGCAAATGCACCGACGTGCCGACACCGGTGCAAAGGGTACGTTCTTATCTCTATTGTGCGACATGGACCTCCGAAGTTGACACGGCAGGAGTGCTGATGTCGCAGTCGTCAACGGGATCGCTCCACATGCTGTCGACCCCGACGCCGCATAAATCCCCGTCAACGGTTCTCCCGCCAACTTGGGACGCGCCCGTCATGTGGAGCATCAAGTGTTTGATTCGGTACTTGCCGTTTGTTTCAGCGACCACTGAGACGGCGGACCGCGCGAGCCAGTGGGGGCTTACAAACTCGCGCGGCCCTAGCGCCTCGAACCGGTTCCCCTGATGGGCTAACCGTAGATCAGAAAGTCACCGAAGGAAAGTGATACGAGAACGGATTGGATCACTTCCATCACTTCGAAATGCGAGTACTGAATTTTCTTACGTATCGTACTTATGTCGTTTCAGTACACCTTTCATCTACCGGCGGTTCTCGACTGGGATGTCGACAGATAGGTCTTGTTGAGGCACCGCCGAGACGCGAGTCAATCGGGCGAACTCGGCGACTGCGTCGTCCCTCGAGCGAACACCAAGCTTGCGGTAGGCCCTCGCAAGGTGTGACTCGACAGTCCGAACTGAGACCGAAAGATGCTTCGCAATTTCGGGCGCCGATAGACCATCACCCAACAACTCCAGAATCTCGGTTTCTCTCGACGTCAGGCCGGCGAGGAGCTTGCTGGCGGTCGCGGCGTGCGCAACCAGTTCCCGTTCGAAATGCTTGCGTTTGGTGACATCTTCGATTATTCGAAGTCCATATGTTGGGACACCATGGTCGTTCCGGACCATCGATGCAGTCACCTTTCCGAAGACGAGGTCTCCACTCCCGGTGACAAAGCGCGTTTCGCTCTGATAGCTCGGAATCTTCCCGCGAGACATCTGTCCGACAAGTTCTGTCTCTCGTGCATAATCCTCGGGATGTATGAATGACTCCAACGTTGTACCGAGCAGCTCCTCGCGCTTCCGGTCCAAGAAGCGGCATAGAGCTCCATTCACATCGGTGATCGTGAATGCCAGGTCGACTAGTGCAATACCGAGCGGGCCTTGCGTGAAAACACTACGAAACCGTTGCTCGCTCTCCCTCAGCTCTTCCTCCGCCTGTACTCGCTCGGTGATGTCATGAGCTGAGACCACAAAACCTTTCACCGTTGGGTCATCGACGAGATTGACGAGCGTGAGCTCGAACGGAACGGTGGCGGTACTTGCATAGCGGAGAAATCGGACTGATACGGTCACTGGATTGGCCGCAGAAGCCCCTCTCGAAGCGCGTACGAACGCAGCTGCGAGGGTCGCGCGGTCATCCTCGCACACGATCTCGGATAAGGAGCGGTGCTCCACAAGCTCCGGATCGTGTCCCAATATCCGGTTGAGAGCACCGGAAACGGACTCCACGAGACCTGAAGAGGAGACAAGGATGGTCACCGCTGCGGAGTTCTGCACCAGTGACCGGAGGCGCGCCTCTTGGTTCCGTGCGAGTTCGAAACGCCTACGTTCGGTGAGGTCGCGCAGGCTGAAGAGCACTGCTTCTTCCTCGTCCCACGTCACACGTGCTCCGATCACCTCCAAGAGCCGCCAACCCTTAGCAGTCCTCACTCTGACCTCTATCAGCGTGCCCGTTTCCTTGCCCTGCACACTCGCGATTGATCGAAGGACGAGCTCCAGATCCTCGGGATGCACGAGTTCGAACGCAGCCAGGTCGATGGAGTCCTCGACCCGACGATTGAACAATCGCTCCGCCGCACGGTTCCCCCATTTCACTCGGCCGAAGGCGTCGAGGACGATCACGGCGTCCGGTAGGTCGCCAAGAAAGCCGGCCAAGGTGGCATCGAGGAATGCCGCCATCTCAATGGCCACGCTTACCAGAGGGGCCGACGATCTGCCCGAAGTGCCGGAGCAACGGTTTCACCACTAGATCGGCTGGTTACGACTCGAGGTCGGTCCGGATGGCAGCATCTGCTCGTAACCGTCGATGGGATGGTGGACATGCGGTGCGAGTCCCTCTCCGACTTGTTCCCATGATGTTATACAGCGCTGCGCCTAGGACTGGCTGGAGAAGGGACCTTGACGCCGGCGACCAAAGTCGAGGACTCGATGATCCGACTTTCCCACTCGGCCACCGAGGCCGTCATGTTAGCCAGCACCGGTCGGAGTGGTCATGTCGACCCCAAGAGGTCGCAGGCGAGGACCGCCCAGCCCCGGCGCTCGGCACGGTGAAGCAGCTGGGCGAAGTCGGCCACGGAGCGAGCGAGCCGGCCTAGCTTGCCGACCACGAGCACGGCCGCCTCGCCGTTGGCAAGGGGCTTCAAGGGCCCCAGCGAGGGTGGCGCGGCCTTCCTGCGATTTGGCTAAGGCCGCAGCGACCCTCGTAGAGGCGCGCGAGGCCGAGACGAGTACGACCACGATCGAGCGACGCCAGGTCCTTCAATTTTGGAGTTGCTTCGAAAGACCGTGCCCGCATGTGGTCTAACGTGTTTAGAGAGTCAGCCGTGGCGGAGTTGCACTGACAAGGAGTGAGGGCTTCGTTGCGAGCAAAAGGGGGGCATCATGGCAAGACAGAGACTCGTGCTGGTGCTAATCGCGCTCCTCGCGAACGTGGCGGCGATCGCCGTGGCGGCGAGTTCCGCAGATGCGTCGATCTCTGACCGGCAGGTGAATGCCAAGTTCCCCTACGACTCCCTCGGGACATCGGCTATCGCATGCCCCTCCACCAGCGACTGCATTGCGGGGGCTCAAACTCCCGATCCGGCAGACGGAGTATTCGCCACAACGGAAGCTCTTGCGTCCGGAAAGGCTTACCGGTGGGGACGCGCCACTGGAGCGGGTCCCGTCGCACCTGCTCCGACCGTTGTTCGGGGCGTGCGAGGGACCATCGTCCAGATGGCAACATCGAACGCCGCAACATATGTTCTAAGGTCGGACGGCTCGGTCTGGGCGTGGGGCTCCAACCGATACGGCGCATTGGGGAACGACTCGGGCAAAAACTCCTACAACACAGCTGTCAAGGTCTCGTTCCCCCAGGGTGTGAACCGCCCCGGGTTTCGTGACTGCCCGGTTTATTGACTGGCCGCCATCTCGGCAGACGCCTCTTGACGGTAGTAGCTGGCTTCGAACCCTGCTGGTGTGACGTAGGTGTTGTCGTCGGTGATCTCGCCGTGCAGTCGGCGGTGATTGAACCAGTCGATGTAGCCCAAGGTGGCGAACTCCACGTCGTCGAGGCCCGTCCATGGTCCGCTGTGGTAGATGAGTTCCCACTTGTAGAGGCTGTTGAATGCCTCGGCCATCGCGTTGTCGAACGAGTCGCCGCGACTTCCAACCGACGCCACGATCTCGTTCTGTGCGAGGCGCTCGGAGTAGCGAATGGACAAATATTGGACTCCGCGATCGCTGTGGTGGACGAGACCGTCTAAGACCTGGCCTGCTCTTGTGCGGTTCCAGACCGCCATCTCCAACGCATCGATGGCGAGATCGGAGCGAAGAGAGTCCGAGATCTGCCATCCGACCACCATGCGGCTGAACACGTCGATGATGAAAGCGGCGTACACGAAGCCGGCATGCGTCTTTACGTAGGTCAGGTCCGCCACCCACAGCCGGTTCGGGGCAGGCGCGGTGAAGTCCCTCTTCACGAGGTCACTCGGACGATGCTGACGTTCGTCGGTGCGCGTGGTGACCTTGAACGTCTTTCCACGCCGGACACCCGACAGGCTCAGTTGCCCCATGAGGCGCTCAACGGTGCAGCGGGCAACCCGGATGCCCTCGCGATTGAGCTGGGCCCAGACCTTGTCAGCTCCGTAGACGTCGAGGTTGTCCGAATGCACCCGGGCGATCTCCACCTTCAGGTACTCGTCGCGCACCGCTCTCTGAGATGGCGGGCGCTTCTTTGCCACCCAGTAGGTATTCGGGGCGATCCTGCAACCGTGCTCGGTGAGCACCCTGCAGATCGGCTCGACCCCGAAGCGGTCCTTGTGATTGTCGATGTAGGCCACTATCTCGGCTGTCGGCGGTCGAGCTCCGCCCCGAAGAAAGCCGCTGCAGACTTCAAGATCTCGTTGGCTCGGCGAAGCTCCTTCACCTCACGCTCGAGATCCTTGATCCGGCCACGCTCGTCAGTCGTGAGCCCGGGCCGGTGTCCGGCGTCGGTCTCTGCTCTTCGAACCCATTGCCGCAGGCTCTCGTGGTTCACCTGCAGCTTCGCGGCGATGGATTGAACCGCCTTCCATTGCGACGGGTACTGGTCCTGATGTTCGAACACCATCCGGACGGCTCGTTCTCTGAACTCCGCCGGATATGGCCGACGGGATACTCGCTTCCCTTCTGACATCGCTCCATCCTCTCAAAGGAAGGAGCAGTCACCATTCCCGGGGCGGTTCAGTGTGAAGATCACGCAACTCGCCAATCCGATGCCTTCCGACAGCGGGATAGCCATCGACTCATCCGGCAGCGTCTGGGGGTGGGGACGAAATTCGGACGATGCCATGTGCATGAGCGGCGCAGATTTGGCGACTCCTACCGAGATTCCCGGTTTGTCTGGCGTGACTTTAGCTACTGGCCAGGGCTCCCACTCGATCTTTGATGCCGACGGAACAGTCGTCTCGTGCGGAGATAATACCTACGGGCAGCTTGGCGACGGCACTACGACACAATCTGCCACACCTGTTGACGTCCTCGGTCTGCCGGACGTGTCGGTCATCTCGTTGGAGTCGTCCTGGAACGGGTCCGGCGCACTGCTAGAGAACGGCGACTACTACGACTGGGGCTACAACAAGCAGGGTCAGATGGGCGTCGGCAATACGGAGACCGCGATTACAACCGCTGAACAAGTGAATCTTGAAGCCCCAGCGGCTCAGGTGTTCCAGGGAGGCTGTGAACCTGCCGCCGCTGGGGCGACCGTGGCCCTACTTAAGAACGGAACGGTGTGGTCTTGGGGTGCCGGTAGTCTGGGACAGCTCGGCAATGGTGGAACCAGCGACTCCGACGTGCCCGTCCACGTCTCCTTCTCCGGTAATGCGAACATCGTCGAAGTGGTGGGGGGTGGCGCCGCTTCGTTTGCCCTCAGTTTGAAGGGAACCCTTTGGTCATGGGGAAGTGCGGAATACGGAGAACTGGGCAACGGCAAGGTTGTTGGCACGGTGCTGGTACCGACCAAAGTCAGGGCGGGTCCTTTCACATACGTCTCCTCGTCAGCGTTCAACGTCTCCGCCTATTGAAGGGGAGAGAGGCGGCCACCTGGTGTCGGCTCCGAATCTCGGATCCCTTTGAGTGGTTCCAGCTCCGGGCCAGATCTGACGCCGACCTTCGCATCTCGCTCTCGGCCATCCGATCACGGACTGCCTCTTGATGTGGCCGCGCCCCGTCGCGCACCGTCCACCACTTCAAGCAGACGCTGCAAACGACACTTGCCCGCGTGGTTTGATAAGGGAAACGCCAAAGTCACCGCTGACCTGCGCAAATACCGCGCTTCCTTGAGAGCGGGCGACGGAGAGCGGGCGACGGGGATCGAACCCGCATAACCAGCTTGGAAGGCTGGGGCTCTGCCATTGAGCTACGCCCGCGGAGCAGACCGAGGCTAGCGAAGTCAGAGAGCGGGCCGCGCCCTGCTCTGTTAACAAGATCTTCCGGTGGATCGCTCGGGTCGGTCGAAATTTTGGTCGGGGAGGGGGGACTTGAACCCCCGACCTCCTGCTCCCAAAGCAGGTGCGCTACCACTGCGCTACTCCCCGGTGGGGCTAGACGAACCGGAAGAAACTTACCGGACCGCGGATCGCACCTGCGCCGGAAAGCCGGTTACTCGTCTTCGGCAGTCTTCGGGTGCAAAGCGAGGTGCACGAGGGCACCCACGGCCCCTCCGACGAGCGGGGCCACGATGAACAGCCATACCTGGTTGAGAGCCGATCCACCGACGATCAGTGCCGGTCCAAGGCTGCGGGCGGGGTTCACCGAGGTGCCGGTGATGGGGATGCCGACCAGGTGCACCAGTGTGAGCGTCAGGCCGATGACGAGCCCTGCCGTTGCTGCGTGGGCACCCTTGCTCGTCACCGCGAGGATCACGCAGACGAAGATCGCGGTCAGGATCACCTCCGCCAGGAATGCGCCGCCTGCGCCGATGTGGATGAAGCTGTTCTTTCCCCACCCATCGGTCCCGAGGCCGGTGATCTTCCTGTTGTAGAGCGGAGACGTGGAGAACGTCGCCCATAACACGAGCGCTCCGATGATCCCTCCGACGAACTGCGCGACCCAGTACGCCGCCGCGTCGTTGACCGAGATGCGTCGCGCGACCAACGCGCCGAGAGTCACCGCGGGATTGACGTGGCAACCCGAGATCGGCCCGAATGAGTACGCAAGCGCCATGAGGACGAGGCCGAAGGTGAGAGCGGTCGCGACCACTCCGGCTGAGAAGCTGAGGCCGTTGGCGTCGAATCCTTTACCGAACGACAATGTTGCAGCACCAACGCCGAAATAGACGAGCAACGCGGTCCCGAGCAGCTCGGCAGACGCCTTTCGAATCATTTGTGCTCCTTTGTAAGGACGCTGTGAGCCCAACTTAGAGCCTGGTTGCGGCAGATGCACGGGTTCCGAGCGAGTCGCCCGACTGATCCGACCTGACTCGAACGTGACCTCGAGGTCACACTGTCCTAGACAAACCCCTGGTCGTCTGCGATGTTGTTACGTAAGCTGACCAGCGCTGGCCGCGGTGGGACCGCGCCGCAAGAGGAGGTTGGTCGTATGAAGATCTCCACGCTCCTTGAACGCAAGGGCACCTCCGTTGCGACCATCGCCGGGGTCGCCACCATCAGAGAAGCCGTCGCTGAGCTCCAATCACGCAGGATCGGAGCTCTCGTCGTATCAGCCGACGGAGAGCACATCGAAGGCATCCTCTCCGAGCGCGACGTGGTGCGTGGCATCGCAGACCGCGGTGGCGAGCTCCTCGAGGACCCGGTCAACTCGATCATGACGTCGACTGTGTTCACCTGCACTCCGGACGATGACACCGAGTCGTTGATGGCCGTGATGACGGATCGTCGGTTCAGGCACGTGCCGGTCGAGACCGATGGTCTGCTCAGTGGAATAGTGAGCATCGGGGACGTGGTCAAGTCCCGAATCGACGAGCTCGAAAAGGACCGCCGCGAACTCACTGAATACATAACCGCGCGCTGATCGCGCTCTTCACGCCAGGCGGGTCTGCGGAGTATCGCCTACGGACCCGGTCGAACGCAGCTCTATCACCGCGCGCACAGGGTCCGGGTCGGAGAAAAGTCGGTCGTCGCCGTAGTCGGCCGGACGGCCGGTCGCGTCGAGCACCCACCACGAAGCTTCGAGGGCGATGCCGTTCGGATCGTTGAAGTAGATCGAGCGGATGAAGGTGTGGTCGACGACGTCGGTCACCTCACATCCTGCGCTCTTCAACGTGTCGCGGAGCGCGAGCAACGCATCCTCATCCGGCACGTTGAAAGACAGGTGATCGAACTGAGGAGCACGCGGATCGGGGATGCCGGCCGGCTTCGAGAACGTCGGCACCTGCTCGCCGCGGTACTCGAAGAATGCGACGGTGTTCTGCGCGCCGAACTCGAAGAAGTAATGGCGGAAGTGGGGAGTCCCGATGGTTGCGACCAGTCGGGCACCAAGGACGCCATGGTAGAAGCGGACTGTCGCGTCCATGTCGTCGGTGACGAGGGCCAGATGGTTGATACCTCTCCAACGGGGCGCCTCGAAACCGGTCTGCTCCATGTCCCGACGATACTTCTTGGTGGCATCGGCCGTTGCCGCATACGGAGGTCCATGCCGATTTGAACACGGCGACCGCCACCGCGGTATTCGGTACGAACGTGAAAGTTTCATGCTTAAGGCCAACGACCAGACCTGCCGAGGTCGGCGTCGTTTCTCTATTTCAGGCAGTTAGAGTCGCGAAGAGAAGCAGATGAGCTCAGATTCCCATCGATCAGATACAGCTGTCCAAGAGCCCACCGACCCAGCAGAGGTGCGGGGCTCGTCGACCGTGCCCCGTGTCAGACCCGATCAGGGCGCGATGACGTCGTTGATGGAGCGCGCCAAGTCCGACACGGTCCCGGTCTGGGTGCTGCTCCCACTCAGGGCGTTTCTCGGCTTCACATTTGTGTTCGCGGGGCTACAAAAAGTCTCCGACAAGCAGTTCTTCACTGCAGGGGCACCGGGATCGATACAGCTGCAGCTGCAGGCGTCCGCTCGCACGAGCCCTGTCCACTTTCTCGTGAACCTGGCGCTCCACGCCCCGGTCGCGTTCGGTCTCGCGATCGCCCTGGCCGAGATCGCAATAGGGCTCGGCGTGGCGTTCGGGCTGTTGGGTCGCGTGGCTGCAACGGGCGGCATGCTGCTCTCCCTTCTCTTCTTCCTCACCGTGAGCTTCAACACCTGGCCCTACTACTACGGGTCCGACATCGCGTTCTTCTTCGCCTGGACCCCGCTCGTGCTGGCAGGAAGCGGACCGCTCTCCCTTGACGCCCTGCTGCAGAACCGGGCGCGACAGAAGCTCGGGATGCCTACCCACGCGCCACTCGAAGGGGACCTCGGCCGCAGGGCACTGCTAGGTCAGCTCGGCGCAGCGGGAGTCCTCGGCGCGGCTGGACTGTTCGTCGCAGGAGTGTCCGCCGCCATAGGACGCGCGGCGAACCGTGTGAACGGCGCGGCGACAGGAACCCTCACGCCGGTGGGCGGAGGCTCCACGGGTTCCACGAGCCCGAGCGTGACGGGCGGCAGCACACCGGGATCGACAGCTCCGAGCAGCACCGGTGGATCCCATGTCGCCGGGACCCTCATCGGCAAGGCTTCCGACGTGCCTGTAGGCGGCGCGGCCAGCTTCACCGACCCGGCGAGCAGGCAGCCTGCGTTCGTCGTACAACCATCGACCGGCGACTTCGTCGCGTTCAGCGCCATCTGCACACACATGGGATGCACAGTCGGCTTCCAGCAAGGCACGCCGCTCGAGTTCGTGTGTCCTTGTCACGGGTCGATCTACAACGCCACGACCGGGCAGGTGATACAGGGTCCCGCGGTCTTACCGCTGCCACGGATCACGGTGGCCTTGAGCGACGGCGATCTGTTCGCGGACGGCTGACCATCAAGAGCCCTTCGGTTCGTCAACACTTGGGGTGACCGGGGTACGGTCACCCCCGTGAAGACACGGGCCGCCGTCTTCGACCTCGGGAGCAGTTCCTTCCACCTTCTCGTTTGCGAAGTGTCGGACGACGGTGGAGAAAGGCTCGTCCCGTTGATGCGGCGTCGCTCGGTTCTCCAGTTGGGAGCGTCTCTCGGCGCCACCGGCACCATTCCTCCTGAGCGGGCAAACGCGGCAGTCGCTGCCTCCAAACGGCTGCGGCACGCTCTGGACGCATTCAATGTCGACGTCGTGGTCGCGCTCGGGACGGCTGCGCTACGCGAGGCCACGAACGGGCCCGAGGTGGTGCGGAGGCTGGAGCGGGCCATCGGTTTCGCCATCAAGGTTGTCGACGGTGCCGAAGAGGCCCGGCTGTGCCTCGTAGGACAGAAGGCGAGCGTGTGGACAGGCAGCGGACCCGTCGTGGGGCTCGACCTCGGTGGAGGAAGTCTCGAGCTGGCGATGAGCGACGCCGGCGGGATCGACCTCGCCACGAGTCTGCCTGTCGGAGCGGCACGGCTCCGGGCCGCTCTCGGATCTGCCGATCCCATGACCGAGGCCCAACGCAAGGAGATGTGGCAGAGGACCTACGACATCGTCGATCAGGTATCCCACATCGTCGGAGCGGTGCCGGGGGCCGCCCGTCGCTCGCTTCTCAGCGGAGGAACCTCGAGAGCGCTCGCCCGACTGGCGGCCTCGCGAGGCAGGGGAGACCTCGGCGAGCCCATGATGGTCAATCAGGTCGAACTTCCGACCGAGCAGCTCGAAGACCTGGCACGGAGCCTCGCTCCGATGGCGTTGAGCGATCGGCTCGCTCTGCCTGGAATGAACCGCCGCCGCGCTGCGCTCCTGCCGGCAGGCGCGACCATTCTCGCCGCTGCGGCGGCTGTCTTGGGTGTCGAAAGGTATGTCGTGAGCGAGTGGGGACTCCGTGAGGGCGCGATCCTGAACGCCCTTGGCCGGGGATGACCTCGGACTACTTCTTCTTCCCCAGTATCCGGTTCATCTTCGTCCCGCACACCGGGCAAGTGCCCTGAGCCGCTCGGCGTCCGTTCGCCAGCTCGACCTCTTGCCCGTCAAACTGACGTTTTTCACGGCACTTCACGCAATAGCCTTCGTAACTAGCCACGATCGTCTCCTCCTTCGCTCCGCCCCACGACCCGGACGGCACCCCCAGGGGCTCGATGGAAGGTAGCGCCCCTTCCTGGTCGGCTCGCGGATGGTGGCTCCACCCAGGACCTCACTGAGGTTCGAGCGTGCCTGGTTCGTGGGCGGCGGGACGGCCGGCCAGGGGTTGGGGGCCGACCAACATGTGCTCCACGTCGCTCGGCAGAAGAGGCGGGCTGAACAGGAATCCCTGGCCGAACCTGCAGCCCTGTGTGAGGAGCGTCCGGGCCTGCTGCTGGGTCTCGACGCCCTCGGCCACGCAACGGATGCCCTGTCTCTGGGTCAGGGTGACAATGGCCGCGACCAGGGCTGCAGTCTCCTCGTCCTCGCCGAGTAGTTGGACGAACGAGCGGTCGAGCTTGAGGGTCGATACAGGTATCGAGCCGATCCGGGAGGACGCGACGCTCGCCGTGCCCACGTCGTCCACCGCAAAATGGATCCCTACGCCGACAAGCTGGTCGACCGAGCGCCTAGCGGTCCCCTCGGCATCGAGAGCTCCGAGATCGGCGACCTCGAGCTCGATCATCGCCGGATCGATTCCCCAGTACCTGACCGCGTTCTCTATAGAGGTGGCGAAGCCCTCGACGGCGAGGCTCCGCATTGTCACGTTCACCGACACCCTGAGTGGGACGACGCCACTCGCCGCCCACGAGGCCATCTGACGACACGCCTCGGACACGACCCACGTGTCGAGCCCGGCGATCACCTCGGGGTCTCGGGCGAGCGCAAGGAACGACTCCGGGTCGAGCACGCCACGCACAGGGTGTTGCCAACGCGTGAGTGCTTCCACGGCTACGACTTCGGACGTCCTCATGTCCACGACGGGCTGGTAGAGGACGGTCAGCTCGGAGCGCTCGACAGCGTGCTTCAGGTCCACCTCGAGCTGGACGTCCGGACGGGCACCCCCGTCCGGCACGCTGTAGAGCTGGTATGTGTCCCGCCCGAGCGATTTCGCTCTGTACATCGCCGCGTCCACGTTCGACAGGAGCTCGTCGTACGTCTCTCCATGGCCGGGCGCAACAGCGACTCCGATGGAGCCCGAGACGTGCACATCTCTGCCGGCCAGGGTGTAGCGGCGCCTCAGTGCCTCGAGGGTGCGGCGAGCGAGCGTGTCGATGTCGCCGAGGTCCGCCAGACCCGGAAGCAGGACTGCGAACTCGTCACCACCGAGACGGGCGACCGTGTCCTGACGCCTCACCGTGTCGACGAGTCGCTCTGCGACGTGCCGGATGAGGTCGTCGCCGGCCGCATGCCCGAAGGTGTCGTTGACCTGCTTGAGCCGGTCCAGGTCGATGAAGAACATACAGATCGACTCACCGTTGCGTCTGGCCCTCACGAGCTCCTGGTTGACGCGGTCCTCGAGCAGGCGCCTGTTCGGCAGACCGGTCAACGCGTCGTGCCATGCGAGATGGGTGACCTGCTCGAGCAGACGGGTGTTCTGCATTGCGGTGACAGCATGATCAGCGAGACCGATCAGGCGGGTCTGCAACTCGAGATCACCTCGCGGGTCCGACGGTGGGGTGGTGTCGAAGTTGGCTGTCACGATGCCGAAGAATTCGTCAGACGCAGACAGGGGCGCTATCACGGAGCACGCCGTTCCGGTGGCCTCGAGAACGGAGTGCACCGTCGTGTCGTCGGTGTCCAGATCGACGACGACCAGATCGTGAGATCCCATGACCTTCTCGAACAAGGACGTGGACTCGCGGTGCAATCTGTAGCCCGCCCGTTGTTCCTCGGTGTGGTCGGCCCTGGCTGCCTCTGCTCCGGGGCCTGTCGCGCCGCGGACGGTGAGTGCCTGCTCTGACGGGTCCCAGAGCATCACGGTGCTGCGGTTGCATCCCGTCACGAGAGGAACGGTCTCTGCAAGGCGCTGAGCAACCTCGTCGACGGTCGAGATTCCTGCGAGCGCGCGCGAGAAGTCGAGAAGGGCGCTCGCCGACTCGTTCGACCGACGAGCCTGCTCGAGAGCGGTCACGACGTCGAGAGCCGCCGCCGCGTATGCGGCATACGCGGCGAGAATGCGATGGTCGTCCGCGGCGAAGCCGTGAGCAGGAGCGAACGCGACGAGACGACCGTAATGACTGCGCGAGGACTCGATATCGACCATGAGGACGTCCTGTCCGAAGGACTGGGCGCCTGCAACGAGCAGGTGCGGAGCGAGCTCAGTGCGCTCTTCCTCTGTGAATCCCCGAGAATGGACTTCGTTCTCCGTGCTCAATGAGGTTCTGACTACGAGCAGGTGGCGAGGTGCGCTCACGGCTCTCGCCGCACGTTCGGCGATCCTTCCGAGCACTCCGTGAGTGCTGTCGGTGGCGAGGAGGTCGGCTGCCGTCAGATACGCCTCTTCGAGACGCTCCGACAGCATTCGCACCTGCTCGTCGAGTCTGGCCACCACTGTCTCGTCGGATTTGCGAACGGTTCGCGCGGTCGGCAGCCGAAGGTTTCTCACCGGCAGCGGCACCGGTCGCCGGTACGTCGAGGGTCGTGTGGTCGTCGGCTCCGGCTGGAATCTGAATGGCGGATTCGGTCTCGCGGACCGGTTCGGTGTAATCGGCTGACGGCGTACCAGCGGACCCACCGGTGCGGCTTCTCCAGGAGACCCTGTAGAGACACTGGCCCCCGCCTCTGGCCTGGCACTCCGACTCCTCGATCTCGCCTTCGTCGGCGGTCGTGCCGTTTCCTCCGAGGAAAGCCGGTACCGCCTCGAGGAATCCCTTCGACAAGTCGCACATGCAAAGGGGCCGCAGCACGCCCTTCTGTGCGTGGACGCTCACGACGGCATGGCGTCTGCCCTCTTCGACGAGTTCTACGTCTACAGCTGGCGAGAGCCGCCCGAGTGCCGCGACCGCCCGCGGAGAAGGGCGTTCGTCGATCCGGCCGAGCGCATGAGCCGCTCGATCTCAGTGCCGCAGTACTGCTCGAGCATCTCGCCGCCGAGGTGGCGAGCCACGTCGGGATCCCCGAGGACGCGTGCAGCGGAGTTGAACAAGGCGACGACTTGGTCCTGCGATGACCACTCCGTCGGATCTTCGAGTGCTCGGGGCCGCCGCCGGTCGTGGGCCCCATCGAGCAAGCGTCGTACTCCGGCGCTCCCTTTGTGCTCTCGCACGTGCCTGATGACGATGCCCGTGACCGCCCCCGAGACGAGGCGGCCCGCGGTGGCTCCGGCCCTCGAGGATCCCTTGGTCATCGGAGCCCGCCACCTCCCCCATAGGCGACCCGGATCGATCCAGCGATCCTAACCGCTCTAAGTGGCCGAATTGCCTGGATGAGCGCGGACTCACCGAAATAACTTCCCATTGCAATCGTATCCTCGGACCGGGAGGAGTCGGCCCGGGAGCCGCCTCGACCGGTGTTTACCTCGCGACGGCGAGACAAAGCGCGCGGTACGGGAACGTACGGTCGGCGCCGAACCGAGCGCGTCGGGCGCCCAGATGGGCCAGTACAGTGGTGACTCCTATGCGAGCCACCGCCTCTCCGGTCGAGGGGAACAGGGTCCGCCTCTCGGTCGAGATGGACGAGGAAGAGGTCGACCAGGCGGTGCGCCAGACCGCACGCCGTCTCGCGGGTGAGCTGCGCGTCCCCGGGTTCAGGCCGGGCAAGGTCCCTCGGCAGGTGCTCGAGGCCCGCCTCGGCGGGTCGTCTGTCCTGCGGGAGCAGGCGATCCGCGATGCGTTACCCGACATGTATGCGCAAGCGGTCGTCGATACCGAGGTGGACCCGATAGCGGCTCCCGACATCGACATACTGACCGGGACCGACAAAGGTGCTGTGGCCTTCGACGCGGTGGTCGAGGTGAGGCCCACCGTCTCGATCCCCGGGTACGCAGGACTCGTCGTCACTTTGCCCTCGATAGAGATCGGTGACGAGGACGTAGACGCTCAGGTCGACAGGTTGCGCGAACAATTCGGTGAGTTGGTCCGCGTGGATCGACCCGCGCACGACGGAGATCATGTGACCATCGACCTCCGGGGTAAGCGACCGGGTGAAGAAGATGTGCATGTCGAGGACTACTTGTACGAGGTGGGTTCCGGCTCGGACGTTCCGGGACTCGACGACGAGCTGCGCGGCTCGACGACAGGCGACATCTTGGAGTTCACAACCACTCTTCCCCTCGCAGACGGTTCGCCGGCAGACTCGACGGTGAGGGTGCTCGTAAAAGAGGTCAAGGAAAAGGTGCTCCCGGAGCTGTCGGACGAGTGGGCGGCGGAGGCTTCCGAATTCGACACGCTTGCCGCTCTTCGCGACGACCTGCGTGCCCAATTGTCGCGTGTCCGCATGGCACAGGCGAGGCTCGCCTTGAACGAACGAGCGGTCACCGCGCTCGTCGACCTCGTCGACGACGCCATCCCTGAGTCCCTCATCGAGTCAGAGCTCCAAGAGCGGATTCACGACCTGGCACACAGGCTCGAGGAGAGGCACATGACCGTCGAGCAATTCCTGCGCGCCTCGGGACAGGACGAAGAAGGGCTGATGGCCGGGCTTCGTGTCGGGGCGGAGCGTTCGGTCAAGGCGGACCTGGCGCTCCGCGCGCTCGCTGACGCGGAGGATTTGCAGATCACAGACGACGAGCTGGACCTGTACCTCGGCAGCATGGCCGCGCAGGCGGGCATCGATTCGCGCAAGGTGCGAGACCGGATCGACCGCAGTGGCAGGTTGCCCGCGGTACGATCAGAACAGCGCAAGGCGAAGGCCGTCACCTGGCTCCTCGACCACGTGGAGCTCGTGGACGACAGCGGAAATCCGATAGATCGCACGGCGTTGCAGGCACGGACGGGGAACGAGGTGCAAGGTGGTGAGTCGCTTCCCCCAGCCTCGCCTGACGACGAGGTCGACAGCGTCGACAAGGAGGATGCCGACATGGAGACCGCCCAGTGAGTGCCAGCGGCTACCTGGTACCGACGGTCATCGAGCAGACCAGCAGGGGAGAGCGTGGCTATGACCTCTACTCCCGCTTGCTGAAGGAGCGTCTGATCATCCTCGGCACTCCGATCGACGACACGATCGCCAATCTGATCTGCTCGCAACTGCTCTTCTTGGAGTACGAAGACAGCGACAAGGACATCTCGCTGTACATCAACTCGCCGGGTGGGGACATCACGGCACTGTTCGCCATCTACGACACGATGAAGTACATCAAGCCCGACGTGTCGACCTTCTGCTACGGCCAGGCCGCTTCTGCCGCGGCAGTGCTGCTTGCAGCCGGAGCGCACGGAAAGCGATTCGCTCTCCCACACGCACGGATCCTGCTTCACCAGCCCTGGGGGGGAGCAGCGGGCCAGGCGAGTGACATCGAGATCCAGGCGAAAGAGATCCTCCGGATGCGCGATCTGCTCAACACTCTGCTTGCGGCGGACACCGGCAGGCCCGTGGAGAAGATCGCGGCTGACACTGACCGGGACTTCGTGATGACCGCCGAAGAAGCCGTGGCATACGGTCTGATCGACGAAGTCCTTACCGCCCGCGACGAGCTCACCGCCCAGACGGTGGGCGCGGCCTAGGCTTTGCGCTGAGGAAGGGAGCACTTCGTGGCGAAGTTCGGCGACGGCGGGGACCTGGTGAAATGCAGCTTCTGCGGAAAGTCCCAGAAGCAGGTGAAGAAGCTGATCGCAGGGCCGGGTGTCTACATCTGCGACGAGTGCATAGATCTGTGCAATGACATCATCGCCGAGGAACTGGCCGAGTCCAGCGAGATGTCGTTCGACGAGCTTCCGAAGCCCCGCGAGATATTCGACTTCCTGAACGACTACGTGATCGGCCAGGAGTATGCCAAGAAGATCCTCTCCGTAGCGGTCTACAACCACTACAAGCGTGTTCAGGCGGGCCCGACACAGACGTCGGACGTCGAGCTCGCCAAGTCGAACATCCTTCTGCTCGGGCCGACGGGCTGCGGCAAGACCCTCCTGGCCCAGACCCTCGCCCGAATGCTCAACGTTCCGTTCGCGATCGCTGACGCCACGGCTCTCACCGAGGCGGGATACGTCGGCGAGGACGTGGAGAACATCCTGCTCAAGCTCATCCAGGCGGCGGACTACGACGTGAAGCGCGCCGAGACCGGGATCATCTACATAGACGAGATAGACAAGATCGCGCGCAAGAGCGAGAACCCGTCGATCACGAGGGACGTCTCTGGCGAAGGAGTTCAGCAGGCTCTGTTGAAGATCCTCGAAGGGACCACCGCCTCGGTCCCTCCCCAGGGGGGGCGAAAGCATCCCCATCAGGAGTTCATTCAGATCGACACGACCAACATCCTGTTCATCTGCGGCGGCGCCTTCGCCGGGATCGACAAGATCATCGAGAGCAGGATCGGGCGCAAGGGAATCGGATTCCGTTCCGAAGTGCACCGCGACTCCAAGCTGCGAGATGACGAGGTCTTGAAGCGGGTGCTGCCCGAGGACCTCATGAAATTCGGCCTGATACCGGAGTTCATCGGCCGGCTCCCAGTGGTGAGCGCGGTCTCGAACCTGGACAAGACGGCCCTCATCCGGATCCTCGTCGAGCCGAAGAACGCTCTCGTCAAGCAGTACCACCGGGTCTTCGACCTCGACGGAGTAGAGCTCGAATTCACCGACGACGCATACGAGGCGGTAGCTGAGCAGGCGTTGTTGCGTGGCACCGGAGCGAGGGGCTTGAGAGCCATCCTCGAAGAGGTCCTTCTCGACGTGATGTACGACCTGCCGAGCCGTAGCGACGTGGGACGTTGCGTGATAGATCGCGCAGTGGTGCTCGATCGGGTCCACCCGACCCTTGTCCCGCAAGGTGAGATGTCCAAGTCGAGCCGTACCCGCCGGGCAGCGTCCTGAGCGCGAGCGACTCTCACAGCAGCGCTAGGAACGCGCACGAGCTCATCGCCTGGCTCGATTCGCACACCAACTTCGAAGCCGGCATGCCCGGCAGGGCGAACATCCCGACGCTCGACCGGATCAGAGCTCTGTGCGACCTGATGGGCGAGCCGCAACTGGCGGCGCCCGTCATCCATGTCACCGGGACCAACGGCAAAGGATCGACCGTTGCGATCGCGACCCGGCTGTTCGAAGCCGTCGGTCTGACGGTCGGTGCTTTCACCAGCCCTGACCTAGCCGTCATAAACGAGCGGATCACCCGCAATGGTGAGCCGATCGGCGACAGTGAGCTGATCGAGGTGCTCGCATCGTTGGCGGTGCTCGAGCCGATGCTCGACAGTAGGCCCACCCGCTTCGATCTGCTCACCGCTGCGGCGTTCCGTTGGTTCGCTGACGTCGCCGTCGACGTCGCGGTCATCGAGGTCGGTTTAGGTGGGCGGTGGGACGCCACGAACGTGGTGATACCACTTGTGTCGGTCGTGACGAACGTGAGCGAGGATCACATGGAGGTCCTCGGCCCGACGCTGATCGACGTCGCGAGCGAGAAGTCCGGGATAGTGAAGGAAGGCAGTCTCCTCGTGCTTGGCGAGACAGATCCCGCATTGGCGGCTGTATTTCTCCAGGCCGCCGAACGCGTCGGGGCAACAGACGTGTGGCGCCGGGGGACGAACAAAGGCGAGGGTGACTTCGGCTGCGACGCGAACGACGTCGCCGTCGGGGGGAGGCTCGTCGACCTCCGCACGCCTGGTGGGAGCTACGAGCAGGTGTTCTTGAGCCTCCACGGAGCACATCAGGGGGACAACGCGGCGTGCGCCCTGGCCGCCGTCGAGGCGTTCTTTGCTTCCCCGCTAGACGACCGCATCGTGAGAGAGGCGCTCGCGTCGGTGAGAGTTCCCGGGCGACTCGAGATAGTCGCCCGGTCTCCATTGGTGGTGCTCGACGGCGCGCACAACGTCGCAGGCGCGAAGGCGCTTGGCATTGCGCTCTCGGGAGACTTCGCAGTGGACGGTCCGAAGGTGGCGGTCGTGGGCCTCCTCGGGGGTCGGGATCCGGTTGCGATGATGGCGGAACTCGCAACTGCCGGGGTCTCGCGCGTGATCGTGTGCCCTGCGCCGTCCCCGCGAGCACTGCCTGTCTCGGATCTGCTGGCGGCCGCCCATCAGGTGGGACTCGTTGCGGACGCCGCCGACTCGGTGCGCGCGGCCTGCGAAATTGGGATCAGGACGGCCGGCGAGAACGGCATCGTGGTGGTCACAGGATCGCTTTATGTCGTTGGAGAAGCGCGCTCCATATTCGTCACACCACCGGTCACCGCGTTCGAAGGGCACCTCGGGGCCCTGAACGGCGCCGCAGGCATTCCTGAGCTCGACGGTCGGGTGCCGCACCGGTAGCCTGCGCCGACCATGGACCTGACGCTCGTCATCTGCAAGCCCGACGCCGTGGAGCGCGGTCTGGTCGGGGAGATCGTGGGGAGGCTGGAGCGAAAGGGACTCCGGCTCGTGGCCTGTGAGATGCGCCAGGTCGACGAACAAACGGCGAAGGCCCACTACCAGGAGCACGCCGGCAAGCCGTTCTTCGGCGAGCTCGTCGAATTCATAACCCGCTCCCCGTCGGTTGTGATGGTGGTGGGTGGGCCACCAAGGGTCTGGTCCATCGTCCGGACGCTCATGGGATCCACAAATCCGGCAGAGGCCGCACCCGGCACGATCCGCGGCGATCTCGGCACCCTGCTCACCGAGAATCTCGTGCATGGGTCGGACTCGGATGAGTCCGCGGAGCGCGAGATAGCGCTCTTCTTCCCGAATCTGGACCTTCCTCGAGGGCAATCGGGCTGAGAACCTCCGATCGCCGGCCCACTTCCGTGGTCGCGTAAGCGCGCTGAGCATCTGCTATCGAACTTTTGACCGCGAGGATGTCGGTCAATTGTGCTCAAATTGGCGTGGGCCGCCTTGTGTGTGGGTGAGCGCTCACCTACCCTTGTGGACAGTCCCCAGGCCCGGCCGCCGCGGCGCACAGCTGACGACCGCCGGACCTTACCCCCCAACCCGCTCAACGAAAGGGATCGAGCCCATGGCGGACAACCGCTTTTTCCTGCTCGGTCGCGACATGGCCGTCGACCTCGGTACCGCGAACACGCTTGTCTACGTACGAGGGCGAGGGATCATCCTCAATGAGCCGTCCGTCGTGGCGGTAAACGTCAAGGATGGTCGGCCCCTTGCAGTCGGGGCCGAGGCGAAGAGGATGATCGGCAGGACGCCGAGCCACATCCAGGCGATTCGCCCACTCAAAGACGGCGTCATCGCGGACTTCGAGATCTGCGAGAAGATGCTTCGCTACTTCATCCAGCGGGTGCACCAGCGCCGCTTCGCCAAGCCCCGGATGGTCATCTGCGTACCTTCGGGGATCACGGGGGTTGAGCAACGCGCGGTCATGGAGGCCGCCGAGTACGCGGGTGCGCGGAAGGCCTACATAATCGAAGAGCCGATGGCCGCAGCGATCGGTGCCGGCCTTCCTGTGCACGAGCCGACGGGCAACATGGTCGTGGACATCGGCGGGGGCACCACGGAGGTAGCAGTCATCTCTCTCGGTGGGATCGTGACGAGCCAGTCGGTGCGGATCGGAGGCGACGAGCTCGACGAGGCGATCATCGCCTACATCAAGAAGGAATACAGCCTGGCGCTCGGTGAGCGCACAGCAGAGGAGATCAAGATCGCGCTCGGCTCCGCCTTCCCTCTTCAAGAGGAGCTTCACGCCGAGATCCGCGGGCGGGACCTCGTGTCAGGACTGCCCAAGACCATCGTCGTGAGCACCCAGGAGATCCGTAAGGCGGTGGACGAACCTGTCTCTGCGATAGTGGACGCCGTCAAGGTCACCTTGGACAAGACGCCGCCCGAGCTAGCAGCGGACATCATGGAGCAGGGGATCGTCCTCACTGGAGGAGGAGCCCTGCTTCACGGACTCGACCGCGCGGCTCCAAGACGAGACTGGGATGCCCATAATCGTGGCCCGCGATCCACTCAACTGTGTCGCAGTCGGCAGTGGGCAGTGCCTCGAGGAGTTCGAGGCTCTCAAGCAAGTGCTCATCACCTCGTCGCAAGGGTGAGACGCCCTTCGGCGATCGGGGGGGCTCGCTCACCGCTCTCGCGTCGCGAACGCCCCTAGGAGCCCGGATCAGTGGCGCGTAGCAGGCGCCAGCGTTGGTCGCGTCGTCCGAGGCTCGTCCTGGCAGTGCTCGTGCTCGCTTCGATATCGCTCATCACGTTGGACGTCCGGGGCGGTGGTCACAGCGACATCAACCGGATAAAGACCTGGGCGAGTGACGCCTTCAGCCCCGTCCGACATGGAGTCGACGACCTGACCCAGCCGGTTGCAGGATTCTTCGCCGGCGCTTTCGAAGCTTCCTCGGTCCAGCGCACGAACTCCCAGTTGCGCGAGCAGATAGGAAGCCTCGAGGAGCAGCTGGACCAGCAGGGAGACCTCGAGCGACGTATACAGGTTCTGGAGAGCCTCTACGATCTGCGTTTCGCGAACGGGATCCCTGAGGTCGTCGCGGACGTCGTCGACCTGGGCACCTCGGACTTCGCCGAGAGCATCGACATCGACAAGGGGACGTCATCGGGGGTCGACGTAGGGATGCCGGTCGTGAGCGGACAGGGGCTCATGGGAATAGTGGCCGAGGCGAGCAGAGATGAGGCGACGGTTCAACTCGTGACCGACCCGGACTTGTCGGTGAGCGTCCGTTACGGGCCGACCGGCGACACTGCGGTCGTCGGAGGCCAAGGGGGAGGAAGACCGCTCAGCGTCGACTACGTCCCACCACGGACTCCGGTCACCGAGGGAGAGCTGCTCGTGACGAGCGGACTTGCCAACGGGCTTTTCCCTGAGGGGATTCCGGTCGCACGCATGAGCTCCTCGTCGTCTGCGAACGGGTCTGCTCAAGAGGTCGTGACGGCCACTCCGATCGCAGATCTGACGAATCCTCAATACGTGGCCGTGCTCGAGTGGGAGCCGAGGCCTTGACCACTCGCAACTGGCTCAGCACAGGGTTCGTGATCATCGTGGGCCTCGTCGTTCAGCAAGCTCTGCTGGTTCACATAACGGTCGGTGCGACCCATCCCGACGACATGTTCATCCTGGCGGTCGCGGCCGGCTATGTGGCGGGTCCCGGCAGGGGTGCAGTCGTCGGATTCAGCGCGGGAATAGTGACCGACCTGTTCCTGCCGACGACTTTTGGCATGAGCGCACTAGTCGGGGCCGTTCTCGCCTACTGCGTCGCGGTCGCCACCTCGAGCCTGGTTCGAAGCTCCGTGGCACTCCAGGTCGTCACCGGTGCCGTCGGGACAGCCGCGGCCCTCTGCATGTACGCCACGCTCGGCGCCGTGCTCGGGTACCCGTCGATGTTGAGACTCGATCTGGTGCCGGCACTCGCCTTGTCCACTCCGACTGCGGCCATACTGGCGGTGCCTGCGATCCGTCTAATGCATTGGGCAGTGACTCCCCGCTCTGCGACGACGCGGGCGAACGTGGGGAGCAGGTCTTGGTGAGAAGGAGACGCCGGCTCGCACGGCGACTCACCACTGCGGACACCCCCAAGCGCCCGAAGAGGAAGCCCGGGTCGCTCGGCAGGGTCCTGCGACGTACCCGGCATGTCAATCCGCGCCCGAAAAATGCCCGTCCCAAACCCGAGCGTGTTCCGCGCACCCCGCGGATGCGACCGAAGAAGACCGTCGGTGAGCGCTTGCGGCCCGACGAGGCGAATGTCGCGCGGCCGAACGTTCGCCTGAGAGTGGTCGGCGTGCTAGCGATCGCTCTACTGGCTCTGATCCTCATCCGGCTGTGGTACCTGCAGGTGCTCGACGCCACCGCGGCGACCCAGCAGGTGATCACGAACGAAGTGAGGACGGTGCCGCTGCCCGCCCCGCGGGCTGATCCTCGATCGCGACGACAACGTCCTCGTCGGTGACGGTGTGAGCGAGGACATCACGCTCTCGCGGGTAGCGGCCCAGGAAGACCCTGGAGTGATCGGCCGTCTCGCCCTGTTGTCCGGAGAGAGCACCGCTGAAGTCAACGCGACGCTCGGGAACCTGATCTACAGCCCCTATCTCCCTGTTCCGGTGATCCAGGGAGCCAGTCCTTCGGAGATCGCATACGTGCGTGAGCACCAGTCGATGTTCCCCGGCGTCCAGGTGACCGAGGAGAGTCAACGCACGTACCCCGGCGGTGACCTGGCTGCGCAGTTGCTCGGCTACGTCGACGTGATCGACGCGCAGGAGCTCCAGGAGCTCAAGTCACAGGGCTACAACTCCAACAGCGACATCGGCCAGGCGGGTGTCGAGGCGCAGTACGAGAGCGCGTTACGAGGCGAGGCTGGCTCGCAGCGGCTCCAGGTGAACGCGCAAGGGACCGTCGTGGGAACTCTGGGTGAGACGAGCCCCGTGTCGGGCGACGACGTCGTCCTCAACTTGGACACCGGTCTGCAGCAGACCGTCGAGAAGGCTCTCGTCGACCAGATCATGATCGACCGAAAGACGTTGGACACGAAGAACCAACCACCCGGTTACCCTCCGGCAACTGACGGGGCAGCCATCGTGCTCGATCCGCAGAACGGTGCCGTGCTCGCGATGGCCTCTTATCCGACGTACAGCCCGGAATGGTGGGTGGGCGGCATCTCCACCGCCCACTATGCAGACCTGAGCGCTAAGTCGGCTTTCGAACCTTTATTGAACCGTGCGGTGGACGGGACCTACGCGCCGGGCTCGACCTTCAAGCTCGCCACTGCGACTGCGGCGCTCCAGACGGGTTTGATCTCTCAGTACACGACCTTCAACGACCCCGGCTCGTTCACGATCCCCAACTGCACGGGGTTGTGCACTTATACGGACAACGAGTCCGAAGCTCAGCCCGCTCCGATCAATGTGACGCAGGCCCTCACCGTCTCGAGCGACGTCTTCTTCTACAACCTCGGATTCCAGTTCTGGCAGAACCGGTCCGTCTACGGCCTGCAGCCGGTCGAGAACGTCGCCGCCGAGTACGGGTACGGGCAGCCGACCGGGATCGACCTGCCCGAGGAGAGCCTGGCGCGTGTCGACTCGCCGGATGAGCGCATGAAGCTCCACAAGGAGAATCCGATCGCGTTCCCCTATGACAACTGGACGACCGGTGACAACCTCGAGATGGCGTTCGGTCAGGGCGAGACGATCATCACCCCGCTCGAGCAGGCGGTCGCATATTCCACCTTCGCCAACGGAGGGACCAGGTATGCGCCCGAGGTTGCTGCCGGGATCGTGTCGCCGAGCGGCAGGGTGGTGAAGCGGTTCGCCCCGACTGTGATGGGCCATGTGTCGCTCCCGCCCGACGTCTACCAGCCGATCCTCGCCGGGCTCGAGGGCGTGGTCGACGATTCGAACGGCACCGGCTACCTGGCGTTTCAGGGATTTCCCAAAAGCACGTTCCCCCTGGCCGGCAAGACGGGGACAGCGAGCGTCACGGGTGAGGAGCCGACTTCCTGGTTCGTTGCCTTCGGGCCCGTGCCTGACCCGAAGTACGTGGTCGTGGCGGTCATCGACCAGGGCGGTTACGGGGCGGACGCGGCTGCGCCGGTCGTCCGAAAGGTGTTCGACTACCTGGTCGACCACCCGGTAGGGCCGGTCAGGCTCGGTCTACCGTCCACCAGCACTGGCGTACAATCCTCCAGGAGATGACCGCGTCGGGGCCGGGCCTGTGGCCGAGGATCGAATCTCTCCTCGCCCACGTCGAGAAACCCGCCCGCTACATAGGAGGCGAGCTCGGGAGCCGCGAGCCCTCCAACGATCCCACCCGCACCGCGTGGTTGCTCGTCTACCCCGACACCTACGAGGTGGGCCTGCCAAACCAGGGTCTTCAGATCCTCTACGAGATCTTGAACGAACGGCACGACGCGGTGGCCGAGCGAGCCTACGCCCCATGGCTGGACATGGAAGCGCACATGAGAGCCAACGGCGTCCCGCTCTTCTCGCTGGAGAGCCACCGCGAGGCGGGTTCGTTCGACGTGATCGCGTTCAACTGGGCTGCGGAACTGACGGCAACCAACATCTTGAACCTGATCGACCTCGCCGGCCTGCCGGTGCGGTCGGCGGACAGACGAGCCGGAGATCCCCTCGTGCTCGTCGGTGGGCACTGCGCCTTCAACCCCGAGCCGATGGCCGACTTCGTAGACGCCTTTGTGCTCGGCGACGGGGAAGAGGTCGTTGGAGAGCTTTGCGACCTCATCTCGGCGAGACGGGCGGGCGGTGAAGGATCGAGCAGGGAAGACCTGGTCGAGCAGCTCGCAGGCGTGCCGGGTGTCTATGTGCCGACGCTCTATGAGTCGAAGGTGTCCGGCGGTCGCCTCGATGGAGTGCGCGCGGTGTGCGCTACAGCTCCGGAGCGCGTGGAGAAGCGGACCGTGGCGGACCTGGCCGAATGGCCGTATCCGCGAGCCCAGCTCGTACCGCTAATAGAGGTCGTTCACGACCGGTTGAATGTGGAGATCTTCCGCGGGTGCACGCGTGGCTGCCGCTTCTGCCAGGCGGGAATGATCACGCGTCCGGTTCGGGAGCGGCCCATCGAGCAGGTCGAGCAGATGGTCGCCGACGGTCTGGCCCGAACCGGCTACGACGAGGTGGCGCTCACTTCGCTTTCAAGTGCTGACTTTTCCGGGATCGAGCGGCTTGTCACCGATGTCGTAGACGGCGGCGATGCGGCGTGCGGCCGCGTTTCGGTGAGCCTTCCGAGCCTCAGGGTCGACGCCTTTACGGTCGGACTGGCATCTGAGATCCAGCGCGTCAAGCGCACGGGTCTCACCTTCGCTCCAGAAGGTGGCACCTGGCGCATGCGCCAGGTCATCAACAAGCTGATCAGCGAGGAGGACCTTTACGCGGCAGTCGACGCGGCGTTCTCGCAAGGTTGGAGGCGCGTCAAGCTCTACTTCCTCATCGGACTTCCGACCGAGACCGACGACGACGTCCTCGGCATCGTGCGTATGGCGGGCTCGTGCGTCGAGATCGGCAGGCGATACCAGCGATCGGTCACGGTTACGGCTTCGGTCGGAGGTTTCGTCCCGAAGGCCCACACACCGTTCCAATGGTTCGGTCAGGACAGCGAGCCGGAGCTGCGCCGAAAGGTGAACCTGCTCAAGGACGCGGCGCGAAAGATCAGAGGGCTGTCGCTTCGATGGCACGACCCGGCGGCCACGACTGCAGAAGGCATCGTCAGCCGTGGGGACCGTAGGACCGGAGCCGTCATCGAGCATGTGTGGAGATCCGGAGGGACCTTCCAGGAGTGGTCGGAGCAATTCGACCTGCGACTGTGGGAAGAGGGGCTGGCGCGCGCACAGATGACCCTCGCCGACGCGGTCCACCGCCATCGCGAGAGCGACGAACCACTCGCCTGGGACCACATCTCGGCGGGCCTGCACAGGGACTTCCTCTGGCAGGACTACATGGAGGCGATTGGGGAGAGGGGTCTCGAGGACTGTCGCTGGACCCCCTGCTACGACTGTGGCGCATGCACTGGCTTCGGGGTCGAGCACGTGGTCGCCGCCACCTCACCACCCGCAGGTGGGAGCCAGGGGACGGGTCAGGACCTGTCGGTGGCAGGCGTCGTGCCCGTCAGGCTCGTGCCTACAGCCGCACGCAGCGGCTCTTCCGGGCAGGGGGTCCGCGCCCTCGAGGGTGCCTCCGTGGCATCGTCGGGAGGTGCGCGCTGAGAATCCGATTCAGGTACGCGAAAATGGGGAGGCTTCGCTGGACGGGTCAGCGCGACGTAGCGCGGATGTGGGAGCGGGCGCTTCGGAAGGCGGCGTTGCCCGTGGCCTACACATCGGGGTTCTCACCGAGGCCCAAGCTGAGCTTCGGCTTGGCGCTGCCGACCGGGTGCGAGTCCCTGGCCGAGTACCTCGACGTCGAGCTCGTGGCGCCGATGCCCGCCGCGGAGGTGTCGGCTCGACTCGAGGGACAGTTCCCCAAAGGCATCGAGATCACCGCCAGCGGCGAGCTCGAGGACGGGGGCGAATCGCTTCAGCAGGACGTCACTTCGTGCGGCTGGGATATCGAGGTTCCAGACGTCGACCTCTCGACGCTTCAGGCGACGATCGCACTCGCTCTGGGCGCAGAGAACATTCCCGTGCGCCGGGAGCGCAAAGGGCGCGAGGAGAAAGACGACTTGCGCCCGGCATTGCTCGACCTCTCTGCCAGCGGCGTCCAAGGCGGAGGGTGCTTGCTCAGCGCGGAGCTCGCTACACGTCCTCGAGGTGTGCGACCCTCAGAGCTCGGGCGGGCTCTCGGGTTCGAGCTCGGCCTTTGTCGCAGGACCCATCAGTGGATCGAAGGCGGAGGCTCTCGCACCGAGCCTCTCGCGCCGGATGCAGCTCGGCCCCGAGTGGCCTCGGAGCGTGCGTCATGACCAGTTCGAGAAGGGATCTTCGTAATGTCCGACAACCCGGCCGCGAACACGGCGAATGCACAATCGGGACCGCAGGTCCCGGGATCTGACGGATCCGATCAGGCACCTGACCAGGCTTCGAACGCGCCATCCGGACCGGAGGAAACGTCCGATCAACTCGGGATAGCCGTTCCTGTGTCGCGCACCGACATCTCAGACCAGCGCGATCCCTCCAGGCTGGGAGAGACACGACCGAACGCAGGTCCCCCCCCTCAGCGTCCCCGTATCGGTGATCGACGGCCGGCGCCTGAACCCGTTGCGCGCAGCCCGGTGAGAACCAGACAACCTTCCGCGGGCACCCGACGCGACGAGCGGCCGGAATCGGCCGGGCGCGAGGCCGCTTCTGTATCGCTCGGCCCCATCGAAGTCGTGGGGACCGAATCGCGGGGGCAGGTCAAAGTGCCTGCGACGGTCCATCCGGAGCTCGGCGCAGGTGATCGGCAGGGATCAGCGACAGCGCCCGTCGAGGGGTTCGAAGGCGTCGACCTCGGTGACATCGGGCTAGCCAAGCCTGCGGGGCGCGGCCGGCGCAGGAGTGGGCGCGAGCGCCGCGGAAAGCCGGTGGGTCGGTACCTGATGTGTGTTCACGTCAGGCCTCATGCCACCCAGATTGCGGTGCTCGAAGGCAGGACCCTCGTCGAGCACTTCGTATCGCGCGCCTCGGACGACACGAGCCAGATCGACGGGAACATCTACCTCGGCAGGGTCCAGAACGTGCTTCCAGGGATGGAGGCGGCGTTCGTGGACATCGACACGCCGAAGAACGCTGTGCTGTACCGGGGCGACGTCCGCTACGACCGCGAGGATATAGAGACCCAGTCGTCCAGTGGCCTGCGGATCGAGCAGATGCTGCGACCGGGACAGATGATCGTGTGCCAGGTCACCAAGAACCCGATCGGTGCGAAGGGCGCCCGGCTGACGCAAGAAGTCTCGTTGCCCGGCCGCTTCGTCGTGATGGTGCCTAACTCCTCGGCGTTCGGGATCTCAAAACGCCTCGACGACCCCGAACGTCGCCGTCTCAGGCGGATAGTCGACGAGATCCGGCCTGCCGGCCACGGGCTGATCGTCCGAACCGCGGCAGCGGGAGCGAGCCTGGAAGAGCTCCGCCATGACGTGGAAAGGCTTTGTGCCCAGTGGTCGGTCATCGAGGCCGAGGCCGCTCGTGCGAACACCCCCAGGTTGCTCTACCGGGAGCCCGACCTCGGGGTCCGCATCGTAAGAGAGGAGCTGAACAACGACTACAGGGCCGTCATCATCGACGACCAGCAGCTCTACGAACAGGTTCGTGACTATGTCGCCGGGGTGAACCCCGAGCTCGTGGACAGGATCGAGCACTACGACACGAATGTCGAGCCCCTGCCCCTGTTCGAGCGCTACCACGTCCACGAGCAGCTTCACAAGGCTCTGGACCGCAAGGTGTGGCTGCCGTCCGGAGGGTCCATCATCATCGAACGCACGGAGGCGCTGACCGTCATCGACGTGAACACTGGCAAGAACGTGGGAACTTCGAACCTGGAAGAGACCGTGTACCGCAACAACCTGGAAGCGGCCGAGGAGATCGCCCGTCAGCTCCGACTGCGCGACATCGGCGGGATCATCGTCATCGACTTCATCGACATGGAGATCCGCGAGAACCGCGACAAGGTGGGCGCTGCACTGCGCGCGGCCCTCGCAAGGGACAAGACGCGTGCCCAGGTGTACGAGATATCGGAGCTCGGACTGGTGGAGATGACCCGTAAGCGGGTGTCGGAGGGACTGGTCGAGTCCCTGTCCACCACCTGCACGGTCTGCGGGGGCCGCGGGATCATGCTCGACGAGTCCCTCCTGTGAGCCTCCGGACGGCCTGCCGGGCGTCGGTACCGCCTTGGGCCCGGTACGGGTAGGATCTCCCCTTCGTGTACGCAGTCATCCGCACCGGAGGAAAGCAGGAACGAGTGGCCGAGGGCCAGCTCGTCCGCGTAGAGCGCCTAGGCGTGCCTGAGGGCGAGGAGTTCGAGCTCTCCCCGGTGCTCGTCGTGGACGGGAACCGGGTCCTTGCCACGCCCGACGAGCTCGGCGGTGCGGTGGTGACCGCCCGGGTGGTCGGGTCGGAGCTGGGCCCGAAGATCCGCGGCCTCACCTACAAGCCGAAGACGAACAACAGGCGTCGTTACGGCCATCGCCAGCACTACGCCACGATCGAGATCACGTCCATAACGGCCCCCTGACGCCCCGAGGCGCCGAGGATCGCAAGGCTAGGAGCACACCATGTCCAAGACCAAAGGCGGAGGCTCGACCCGTAACGGTCGTGACTCACGCGCTCAGCGACTTGGCGTGAAGGTCTTCGACGGCACGACCGTATCGGCGGGATCCATCATCGTCCGTCAGCGCGGCACCCGGTTCCATCCGGGTCAGAACGTCGGAAGAGGTGGCGACGACACCCTTTTCGCCCTGGCGGAAGGACGTGTGAAGTTCGGGAGCCGCAAGGGAAGGCGTCTCGTGGACGTGGTGGTCTCAGGCGACTGAGTCCTGCGGCCGTCGTCGGCCGCATCGAGCAGCCTCGTAGCATTGCCACGATGGCGGGATTTGTAGACGAGGCGCAGCTCCACGTAAAGGCCGGTGACGGGGGCGCGGGGTCAGTCTCGTTCCGCCGTGAAGCCCACGTCTCGCGCGGTGGCCCAGACGGCGGCGACGGGGGCAAGGGCGGAGACGTGTGGCTGGTCGCTTCACCGGGTCTCGCGTCACTGCACGGCTTCAAGGACCATCCGCACCGACGCGCGCGCGACGGGGTGCACGGCAGTGGGAAACAGAAGCGCGGGGCCAACGGGGAGGATCTCGAGGTGAAGGTACCCGTGGGCACTACGGTCCACGGCCTCGACGGATCGGCCGTGGCGGATCTCGGCTCGCCCGGCGCGCGCGCTCTCGTCGCTCGAGGGGGAAGAGGCGGACGCGGAAATGCACGCTTCTTGTCCAACCGCCGCAGAGCGCCGGCATTCGCTGAACAGGCGGAGATCGGCGAAGAGCTGTGGTTGAACCTCGAGCTCCGTCTTGTCGCCGACGTCGCACTCGTGGGATTCCCGAACGTCGGCAAGAGCACGTTCATCTCGGCGGTCTCGGCCGCCCGTCCCAAGATCGCGGACTATCCCTTCACCACGCTCGAGCCGCACCTGGGCGTCGTGGTCACCGGCCGCACGGGCGACGAGACGGAGTTCGTCGTGGCCGACATCCCGGGACTGGTAGAAGGAGCGGCTGAAGGAAAGGGCCTCGGCCACCGGTTCCTGCGTCACATCGAGCGCGCCCGTGTGCTGCTCGTCCTGGTCGACCTCTCACCGGGAAGCCCCCCTGCCGAGGAGCAGCAGCACATCCTGCTTGACGAGCTTCGCCGCTACCGTGCTGAGCTCTTGGACAGGCCTCGCATCGTCTGTGGATCTAAAGCAGATGTTGCCGCGCCCGAAGTGCTGGACGCGATGCACGATATGCCCGCCGTCTCCGCGGTGACCGGGTCGGGGGTGGGGGAGTTGATCGCCAAGCTGGCGGCTCTCGTGACAGCGGCGCGCGCTGCCGAGATCGGTCTCGACTCGTCGGTGGGCCGGCCGCCGGCGGACGCGAACCAGGACGACGGCGGTGCCGATGTGTTCGTCCACCGTCCCCTCGGGGAGTCCGCCGTGCAGATCACGCGTGGTCCTGACGGCACTTTCCTGGTCGGCGGTCGCCAGGCTCTTAGAGCGGTGGCGTTGTCGGACCTGACCGATGACGACGCACTCGACCTGGTGCAAGCGCGACTAAAGCGCCTCGGCGTGGAGAAGGCCCTTGTACGCGCCGGTGTGCGCGACGGAGACCAAGTCCAGGTCGGCGATCTCGCCTTCACGTATCACCCGGACGACCTTCGGCCAGGGGAACCCGAGGCCCCTGACCGGAAGACGAAGCGGGCTCGGCGAGCGGAGTCGAGTCGATCCGGTCGATCGGTTCCGGGGACGTGACCGGTCGAGCCGGGCAGGACGTCTCGATCCGGCCTCGAGCGCGTGGTCGTGAAGATCGGCTCGACGTCGGTCACCGCCGCTGACGGCGACGTCGATACCGCCGCGATCGGAAGGTTGTGCGACGAGGTCGTGGCGCTCGTCGAGGCGGGCCTGCAGGTCGTCATCGTCACGTCCGGCGCGATCTCGAGCGGGTGGCAGGCGATGGGCAGGGGACCGCGTCCTACCGACATGGCCACCCTTCAGGCGGTTGCGGCCGTCGGACAACATCGGCTCATGCGCGTATACGCCGACGCTCTCGGTACCCGCGGTCAAATCGCGGGCCAGGTTCTGCTCGCTCCGCTCGACTTCGTCCATCGTCAGCAGTATCTCCACGCGCGCCAGACGCTCACCCGTCTGCTCGAGCTGGCCGTGGTGCCTGTCGTGAACGAGAACGATGCCACCTCGGACGACGAGATCCGGTTCGGGGACAACGACAGGCTCGCCGCTCTCGTCGCACATCTCGTGTCAGCCGACATGCTCGTTCTTCTGACCGACACTCCGGGGCTGCTGAGCGCAGATCCGAGACTCGGGACTTCCGCTTCGCTCATCGAGGAGGTTGTGGAGATCGACCACGAGCTCGAACGTGTGGCCGGGGGCCCGGGGGGCGTCGCGGGCAGTGGAGGCATGGCATCGAAGCTCGCCGCGGCGAAGATGGCCACGTGGTCCGGCGTGCGCGTCGTCATTGCCGACGCTTCTAGGCCCGGAGTCGTGCAGTCGGCAGTCGATGGGCGGCCCGGCGTGGGCACGGTGTTCAGGCCAATGGCGCGCAGGTTGCCAGCACGAAAGCTATGGATCGCTTTCGCCGTCGGAGCGGCAGGCACCGTCACGGTCGACGACGGAGCGCGTGCTGCGCTGGTCGAGCGCGAAGCCTCGCTCCTGCCGGCCGGTGTGCTCGGCGTGAAGGGCCGGTTCTACGCCGATGATGCAGTCGAGATCGCAGGTCCGGACGGGAAGGTGTTCGCCAAGGGGCTCGTGCGCCACGACTCGGTGCAGGTGGCCTCGTGGGCGGGTCGTCGATCGGCGGACCTGCCAGAAGGGGTCGCTCCAGAGCTCGTCCATCGTGACGACCTCGTCGTGATCGCCTGAGAGGCCGGGTACCCTGGGAAGGTGACGGGCACCCTGAATGAACTCGGACGCCTTGCCGTCAGCGCGTCGCGCGAGCTCGCCCGGACTCGGGGCACGCAAAAGGACGCGGCCTTGCTGGCAGCCGCTGATCTGCTCGAGGATCGCTGCGCAGGGGTCCTCGATGCCAACCGCTCGGATGTGGAGGACGCGGCCGCAAAGGGGGCAGGTCCCACCGAGCTCGACAGGCTCCGGCTCACCGAACAGAGGGTTGGGCAGATGGCCGCTGCGCTGTGCACGATCGCCGGCCTCGCAGACCCGGTCGGCATGGTGGTCGACGGTAGCGTGCGCCCGAACGGTCTGAGGGTGACGAGGATGCGGGTGCCGCTCGGGGTCGTCGGAGTGATATACGAGAACCGGCCGAACGTCACGAGTGACTCGGCCGGGCTGTGCCTGAAGGCGGGGAACGCGACGATGCTTCGAGGGTCATCCTCGGCGCTCGGGTCGAACAGGGCAATTGTCTCGTGCCTGCGCGACGCCTTGGCGAAGACCGGGCTTCCCGAGGACGCAGTGGTGCTCGTGGAGCAGACAGACCACCGGTCCGCGGTGGCCTTCATGCAACTCGACGGCGTTCTCGACTGTCTCGTACCTCGGGGCGGCCCATCGCTCATCGCTTCGGTGCGTGAGAACGCGACCGTTCCGACGGTCATCGACGGCGATGGCAATTGTCACGTCTACGTGGATAGGGCGGCCGACCTCGACATGGCTCTCGCCGTCGTCGTCAATGCGAAGACCTCGCGACCAGGCGTGTGCAACGCGGCCGAATCGCTCCTCGTGCATTGCGACGTGGCCGAGGAATTCCTGCCCAGGCTCGCTCTGGCCATGGCCGAGGTGGAACTGGTAGGCGACGAGCGGACGGTCGCGCTCGTAGAAGCGAAACCCGCCGATGAAGACGACTATGCATCGGAGTTCCTTTCTTTGAAGATGTCGGTCGCGGTCGTCGACGACCTGCAAGCGGCCATCGACCACATCTCGCGTTTCGGGTCGGGTCACTCAGAGGCGATCATCACGCGCGACGTGGACGCGGCCGAGTCCTTCACGAGGAACGTGGACGCCGCGGCAGTTCTGGTGAACGTGTCCACGCGCTTCGTGGACGGGAGCGAGCTTGGGCTCGGAGCGGAGATCGGGATCTCGACCCAGAAGCTCCACGCGCGCGGTCCGATGGGCCTCGAGGCCCTGACGTGCGTCAAGTACGTCATCCAAGGTGAAGGGCACGTCAGGTGACGGAGCCTGAACCGCTCGCATTCTTCGAGCCCGAAAGAGCCAACTTCGCCTCGATCGAAGAGGTCCGAGCGCGTCTCGCGGAAAGCGGCTATCTAGCCGACGAGGGGATCTCGGGTGTCGTCTACCTGGCGGACCGGCTCGCGAAGCCTGTGCTCGTCGAGGGTCCGGCGGGTACCGGCAAGACCGAGCTCGCCAAAGCGGTCGCCAGGATCACCAAAAGCCGGCTCATCCGGCTCCAGTGCTACGAGGGCCTCGACGAGTCCAAGGCCCTTTACGAGTGGAACTACAAAAAGCAGCTTCTGCGCATCCAGGCTCAGCAGGTGGTGGAGAGTTCCTCCGACGGGCACATGGAAGCTGACTCGAAGGGAGAATCGGCCTGGAGGGCGCTCGAAGAGGACATCTTCTCCGAGGAGTTCCTTCTCACCAGGCCGCTGCTCGAGGCGATTCGCTCCGAAGACCGGGTCGTCTTACTGGTGGACGAGGTCGACAGGCTGGAGCTCGAGACAGAGGCTCTGCTGCTCGAGGTGCTGTCCGAGTACCAGGTTTCTGTGCCGGAGCTCGGAACTGTCCGTGCGACACGTGTCCCGCTCGTCTACCTGACTTCCAATAACACCCGCGAGCTGTCCGAAGCGCTGAAAAGGCGTTGCCTCTATCTCCATCTGGACTATCCGAGCCTCGATCGGGAACGTCAGATAGTGGCTTCACGCGTCCCGGGTGCCACAGAAGAGCTGACGGACCAGGTCGCGAGAATCGTCCGTTCGATCAGGGCCCTCGAGCTGAAGAAGGCGCCTTCGGTTTCGGAGACCCTCGACTGGGCCCGCACCCTCGTCGTGCTCGGTGTGGAGACGATCGACGCGGACGTGGCGCAAAAGACACTGAACGTGCTGCTCAAGTACAAGACGGACCTGGATCGTGTTCAGAAGGAGCTCGACCTGGCGGCAGCGACGCGACTGGACAACTGAGCGCTCGGCGTGCTCGACGTCCTCAAAGGGTTCGTTACCGAGCTCCGTGCGGCCGGCTTACCGGTCTCTCTGACAGAGAGCATCGACGCGGCTGAGGCGGTCGGGCACATCCCGCTCGAGGACCGCGAGGCTCTCAAGTACGCGCTCGGAGCGACGCTCGTCAAGTCCTCTGCCCACTGGCGCGCCTTCGAGACGGCGTTCGAGGTGTACTTCTCGATGCGCGGGCCGAAGTTTGCGATCGATGCGGAGCTCGAAGGCGATGAAGATCTGCTCGGTACCGACCTGGACCGGGAGTCGGATCTCGCTCAGCAAGGCCGTCAACGACGCGGTAGCGGCGGGGGAGGAGAAGGACTGAGCCCCGAGGAGCTCGCCGAGTTGCTCTACCGGGCTCTGCGAGACGTGAACGATGCGCGGTTGGCTGCGATCTCCAGGTACGTGGTGAGCCGGTTCGCGGGCATGGAGCCGGGTAGGCCGGTCGGTGGTACCTACTACCTCTACCGCACGCTGCGTCATCTCGACCTGGACGCTGTGCTGGAGCGACTGGTTGCCGAGGCCCGTGCCGCGGCGCCCGGTGGGGTTCTCACGCCATTGGAGGAACGGCTCGAACGCGACGAGGCGAAAGCGGCAATTCAGAAGTTCAAGGGAGAAGTGGAAGCAGAGATCCGCAGGCGGCTCGTAGCGGACCGCGGCGCCGAGGCGCTCGCGAGATCGATACGCAAGCCGCTGCCCGAGGACGTGGATTTCATGCACGCGACGAGGGAGGAGCTGGCGAACCTCCGCCGGGTCATCCAGCCGCTCACGCGCAAGCTCGCGGTGAGGCTTGCCCGAAAACGGCGTCACGGTCGAAGGGGTCCTCTCGATTTTCGATCGACCATGCGGCATTCCCTTTCGACCGGGGGGGTCCCGATGGAGCCGAAATTCCGTTTTCCCCGGCCTTCCAAGCCCGAGATCTTCGTCGTGGCCGACATCTCGGGATCCGTCGCCGCCTTCGCCAGGTTCACACTGCAGCTGGTTCACGCGATCAGCTCGCAGTTCTCCAAGGTGCGCAGCTTCGTGTTCGTAGACGGGATCGACGAGGTGACGAGGTTCTTCGAAGGTGCCGAAGACGTGATGGACGCGATCCACAAGGTCAACACCGAGGCGGACGTCATATGGGTCGACGGTCACTCTGATTACGGCCATGCGCTCAGCGTGTTCTGGGAGCGTTGGGGCGAGGAGGTCACCCCCCGCACGAGTGTCCTGGTGCTGGGCGACGCGCGGAACAACTATCACGCGTCTGAGTCATGGGTCCTCCACGAGATCCGGCACAGAGCTCGTCGTGTCTCGTGGCTCAATCCGGAGCCTCGCGCCTATTGGGACACAGGGGACTCGATCGTGGGCGAGTACGCCTACCACTGCGACGAGGTCGTCGAGTGCCGCAACCTGCGCCAGCTCGAACGCTTCGTGTCGGAGCTCGCATGACGAGGATCGTGCTCGTCAGGCACGGAGAGTCCGCATGCAACGTCGCAGGGATCGTCGGCGGCCACAATGGTTGTACCGGGCTGACGACCACCGGTGTTGTGCAGGCAGAGATGCTGAGGGACCGGTTGATCGCCACGGGGGAGCTCTCGCACGCCGAAGCGCTCTATTCGAGCGTGCTCCTGCGTGCCGTCGAGACCGCCCGGATCATCGCGCCCGGGGTTGGCGACGCAAATCTCCGTGTCGAGGAGCGGTGCGATCTGTGCGAGCTGCACCCTGGTGAGGGAGACGGGCTTTCGTGGGCGAAGTTCACCGAGCTCTACGGCGAGCCGGACTTGGATGCGAATCCGAGCTCGCCCGTCGCTCCGGGAGGGGAGAGCTGGATCTGGATTCGTCGAGCGCGCCTCGGGAGCCGTGAGATCACTTGCCGAAATGCCACGCCGGAGGGCTCGTGGTCGTCGCGTGTCACGGAGGGCTCGTCGAGGCGACGATGCTCAGCTTCTTGCCGTTGAGCGACAGGACCCGACCGCTCGGGTTGCCGACCGCCTATACGTCGATGACCGAATGGGAGCTCGATGCGTCGCAGCTGGCGGCTCCTGCGTTACAACGACGTCGCTCATCTCGGTGGGCCGACCATGGCTCAAAGCGACGGACCCCACAGGGCAATCCGTCAGGCTCAGCAGGCGTAGTCGCCGTCGAATCCGTCGGTCGTCGCGCCGTTCGTGTATTGGACGAGCCACGTCGGCCCTGACGCGAAGCCATATCCATTGCAGTACTGGGCAGGGTTGAACGGCGGCTCGTTCGTCCCCCAGTCGGAGACCCATTCGGGAGCGTATGGCGAGTACCCGCTTTTGCCCGTGACCGAGGCCCACTCGGACCGGCTCGAATAGATACCGACGCTCGAAAGACCCTCTTGGTCGAGACCGAGCAGTGCCCCCTTTACGACCGATGCGTTGTCGCCCGCATCAGCCGACCACGTTGCCTGACGCCTCTTCGACGTCCAACCACCACGGAACGGACGCGTCGATGCCGGCGGACTTCGCCTCGTCGTAGGCGTTCACCGCTGCGGCGAACCCGTAGTTGCACGCTTGGTTGCCGGCACACGCGCTCGGCCCGCTCGACTGCTCGCCGAATGACAAGAACAGGTATAGCTCGAGTCCCGAGCCGGCCCATGCGGCCTCCGACTTCAGGCACGGATTGACGGCTCCGAACGACCAGCCTGCCACCTGCACTATGCCGATCGTGTGCCCCGAAGGAAGGGCTTTTCCACACTGCCAGTTCGAGACGTCGCTGCCGTACGCCCCTTCGGGATATCCGCTGTCGTGCGGTGCGTAGCCGGTGCCTGGGCCTTCGGATATCCCTACGGCGTTCGATCCGAGACCTTGCCGAGCCGAAATAGCTCGCGTCGCCGAACGCGAAGACGGTTCCGTCGGCTGAGGCGAACCAGTAACCCTTGCCGTCGGGAGTCGCCGCGATGCCCGTGACGGGCGACGCGAGCGTCGACGCCTCCCATCGAGCCCTCGAACCCGGCGTCGCCGAACGCGAAGACCCCGCCGTCGGACGCCACGAGCCAGTAGCCCTTGCCGTCCGGGGTGGCCGCCATGCCGACGATCGGCTTGTGCGAGCCTCATCGCACCCGTGGATCCGTGAGAAGCCGGCGTCACCGAACGCGAAGATCCCTCCGTCGGACGGCGACCAGCCAGTAACCCTTGCCGTCGGGAGTCGGGGCCATGCCCACGACGGGCTTGTTGAGCCTCATCGCTCCGGTGGAGCCGTGGAACCCGGCGTCGCCGTACGAGAAGATCCCTCCGTCGGCGGCGACGAGCCAGTAACCCTTGCCGTCGGTGGTGGCAGCCATGCCGACGACGGGCTTGTTGAGCCTCAGGGCACCCGCTGAGCCGTGGAACCAGGCGTCTCCGTACGCGAAGACCCCTCCGTCAGAGGCGACGAGCCAGTAACCCTTGCCGTCGGGGGTGGGGGCCATTCCGACGACGGGCTTGTTCAGGTGCAGCCCTGAAGCCGAGCCGTAGGACCCGGCGCCGCCGAAAGCGAGCACGGCTCCGTTCGACGAGTCCATCCAGTAGGCCGGCACGGGACCGGGTCAGTGGTCTCGTGCGCGTCGTGCCCGCTCGTACCGGACGAATCGGCGCGGGCGGGGACGGCCAGAGCCGAGAGGAGCCGCGATCGCGACGATCGTGCCGACGAGCAGTACCCGTGGCCTGGGTGCCAACTTCGGTCTCGTGGAGGCTTGCAGGGTGCCTCCAGACATGGGAGTCCCTGGTGGCGTGGCCGTTTGAGGGGCAGGCATGGGTGAGGGTGATACCAACGATGCTTGTGAGAGTGGAGGTGCGGGTGTGACGCAACCCTGCCCGCATTCTCGACTCGGCCAGCGCCGAGATCAACCCTTAATTCCGCGAGCGGTGCCGTTTATGTCCGTCTGTGGAGATCCGGTGCGACATCACCCGGCGCACGAGGGCGAGGCGGAGGTCAGCTGCGCAGCAGCTCGGCAAGCCTGAAGGCCAGGTCAATCGACTGGCGGGCGTTCAGTCGGGGATCGCATGCAGTGGTGTACCGCTGGCCAAGCTGCGCTTCGGTGACGTCGCCTTCGCCCCCGAGGCACTCGGTAACGTCGTCGCCAGTCAGCTCGACGTGTACCCCCCCTGGCCAGGTGCCGACCTGCTGGTGGGCGCTCGAAGAAGCCTTTGAGCTCGGCGAGTATGTCGTCGAACCGCCTCGTCTTGTGGCCGCCGTCGGAAACGAAGGTGTTCGCGTGCATCGGGTCGCATACCCACACCACGGGATGAGCCGACCGCCGCACAGCCTCGAGGATCGGGGGAAGCAGGGTCGTGACCTGCGATGCACCCATTCTCGTTATCAGGGTGAGGCGCCCGGGCACACGGTCGGGGTCCAGCCGGTCGCACAGGGAGATCGACGTCGTCTGTGGATGCGCCAGGGCCGATCTTGGCCGCGACCGGGTTGCGGATCCCGGAGAGGAACTCGACGTGCGCGCCTTCGAGCTGACGGGTGCGTTCTCCGACCCAGACCATGTGGGCGGAGCAGTCGTACCAGTCACCCGGTGAGAGAGTCCCGCCTCGTGAGCGCCTCCTCGTAACCGAGCACGAGCGCCTCATGGGTCGTGAACAGCTCCACCTGGTGGAGGTTGGCCTCGCCCGCAAGATCGATGCCGCACGCTGACATGAAACGCAGCGCCCGGTCGATCTCAGCGGCTATCGCCTCGTATCGGAGGCCCTGCTCGCTCGCAGCGACGAATTGCTGGTTCCACGAGTGGACTTGCGTCAGGTCGGCGAAACCTCCTCGTGTGAATGCTCGAAGGAGGTTGAGGGTGGATGCTGACTGGTGGTACGCCCTGAGCATCCTTTCGGGATCCGGCACCCGCGCCTCGGCGGTGGGCTCGTCTCCGTTGACCATGTGACCCCGGAACGATTGCAGCTGCAGGCCTTCGACGGACTCTGTTTCGGCGGTCCGCGGTTTTGCGAATTGCCCTGCGATGCGCCCGACCTTCACCACAGGGACGCCCGCGCCATAGGTGAGGACGACTGCCATCTGGAGGATCACCTTCAGCTTGTCCCTGATCGAGTCGGCGGTGAACTCGGCGAAGGACTCCGCACAGTCGCCGGCCTGCAACACGAAGGCTTCACCGGCAGCAACCTCAGCGAGCGCGGACGTGAGGCGCCTGGCCTCGCCGGCGAACACAAGCGGGGGAAGCGCCCCGAGCTCGGCGATCGAGTGGTCGACCGCTTCGGAGTCTGGCCATGCCGGCTGTTGCGCGGCGGGCTTCGAGCGCCACGAGCCCGGGTACCAGGCTCCTGGAACGGAGCTTGGCGGACCGGACCGGCCAGTGGTGTCGAGCGCCATGGCACAACCCTAGATGCTCGTTGCCTAGGCTCAGGTAGTGCTCGTGAAGCCATGGCGGCTCTGGTGAGCGTCGTTTCGCGTACCGGCATTCTCGGCGGGACCTTCGATCCGGTGCACGTCGGCCATCTCGTTGCAGCGGTCTGTGTCCGCTACGAGCTCGGGCTCGACCGTGTGCTGCTGGTGGTGGCCAATGAGCCGTGGCAGAAGGTCGGCGAGCGCGAGGTGACTCCCGCCGAGCACCGGTTCAGCGTCGTGGCATCTGCCGTGGAGGGCGTAGACGGCGTGGAGGCAAGCCGCCTCGAGATCGAAAGAGGCGGTCCGAGCTACACGGCCGACACGGTTGCCCAGTTGAAGGCGAATGTCGGCGGAGAGCTCTACCTGGTCATCGGGGGAGACCTCGTTTGGGAGCTCGACTCGTGGGACCGGGTGCACGAGGTTCGCGATGCGACCACGCTCGTCGTCGTCGAGAGGGGCGGGGTGCCCGAGGCGCCCGACCCTCCTGGATGGCAGGTACGACGAGTGGCGATGCCCGCGATCGATCTGTCGTCGAGCGAGCTGCGAGCCAGGTTCGCAGAAGGCCGCCCCGTCGATTTCCTCATCCCGGCTCCTGCGATTCGCACGATCCGGCGTCTCGGTCTGTACTCTGTAGGTGGAGTGACGGTGGACCCTGGCGCATGACAGCTGCCCCAGAGCACGCTCGCGTGGACGCGGGAGCTCGGGTGCCTGAGGCCTCCCTCGTAGCCGCCAGGGCGGCGGAGTCGAAGCAGGGCGAGGCCACCGTCGTTCTCGCCATGTCCGGCACGCTTGGGGTCACGGACGCCTTCGTGATCACGAGCGGTCGCAACTCTCGACAGGTCAGGACGATCGTCGACGAGGTGGAGCGGCAGGTCAAGATCGATTGCCGATGCTCACCCCTGCGAGTCGAGGGACGGGACGACTTCGGGTGGGTGCTGATGGACTACGGCGACTTCGTGGTCCACGTTTTCCTCGACGAGAAGCGCTCCTACTACGACCTGGAGAGGCTGTGGGGCGATGCCCCGCGGGTCGAATGGGAGACGGCGCTCGCGGGCCGCGCGAGCCAGACGACGGCACAGGCCTTCGAGGAGTAGACCCCTACCTTTCAGAAGATCGACGAGTAGTCCGACACTGTGAGCGGCTTGCTCGTCTGCGCGCCCGTCGACGTAGGTACTTGCTGCGGCTGGCCGTCCACCTCGAACAGGACGCGGTCTGCGCAAGGCAACGTCGCGGAACCGCTGCGGGGTGCCGTCGTGGGAGCGGACTTCGGAAGCGCCTTCACCTTCACGGACTTTGTCGTGGATGGGCAGGTGGTCGCAGTCGCCGAGGTGAACACGAGCTGCGCGAAAGCCTGAATCAGCGGTTCTCCTGAGGCGTTTTCTATGTCGGGGCTCAGGTCGATCGTGGCCAGGCCATCCGAGACCTTCGCCGACAGCACGACAGTTCCTGCTGGGATCGCCGTCTGAAGGTCGGCCGGGCTGCCGGCCGGCAGAGCGCCGGGCCCGGCGAGCAACCGCGTCAGCACAGATTCGAGCAGGACCGGCGGAGTTGTCTGTGCCGCGACGGGAACAAGGTGACCGTTCGGACCGACGAACCACAAGAGCACCGGGTTCTCGAGTTTCGGGGGCTTGTGGCCCGCGGCGGTCGTCGGCGACGTCGGAGGAGATGAATGGCTGAGTAGCCCGAAGGGGACCGCGCTCGGGTTGATCGCCTGGGGGAATGCGTCTGTCGGGACTCCGAATCCCCCGAGAGACAGAGCCGTCGCCAGAACGGCACCGACTGCCGCGAGAGCAACGACCGCGGCGAGGATCGTGCTCAGCCGCCAGCGCGCGAGAAGACGCTCACGGCGCCTGTGACCCGCGCTCGAGGTCTTCTGCCGGCGCAATTCGCTACGGGTTGCCATATGGAGTCAGCCCTTCCGGCCCATCGATGCCGGGCGCCTGACCGGGCCCTTTGCTCCGGGGTCGGGCCCGTCGGCTGCGACCCTGCGCCGACGGGGCTCCGGGGCCGACGCATCGTCGTGATCGTGGCCGGGTAGCGGCAGCTCCACGACGAAGCGGTTCTCCGCTCCTGTGCCGTCCTCCACCCAGACCCTGCCACCGTGCAGGCGCACGTGCTCGGCGACGAGGGCGAGGCCGAGCCCGGTGCCGTCCGTGGCGCCTCGCTGGCCGGCGGACTGGCCCCGGTAGAAGCGCTCGAAGACCCGCTCGCGCTCAGACGGTGGCACACCGGGACCGTGGTCGGCGACGACGAGCCTGATCGCGTCCTTCGCCGGTTCGACGGCCAGGCGCGTGGCGCCCCCTGCATACTGTGCGGCGTTCTCGACCAGGTTCGCCACCACCCGTTCGATGCGCCGCTTGTCTACAAGTATTCGGACACCCGCGGTCCCGGGCGCCAGATCGACGGGCACTCCTCCTGCCCCGGTCGAGGCGGCCGCGCGCCGGAGGAGCTCACCCACCTCGACCTCGTCGAGCAACAACTCCGCTGATCCCGCGTCGATGCGGCTGATCTCGAGCAGGTCGTCGACCATCCGCTGGAACCGTAGGACCTCGATGTTGAGCAGCTCCAGGGCTCGCTGACCCCGTGGGCCCAGGTCCTGTCTGTGAGAGTCGAGCACCCCGAGGGCCGCAGAAAGAGTGGTGAGAGGGGAGCGCAGCTCGTGGCTCACGTCCGAAGTGAAGCGCGCTTCGTGGCGGATCCGTTCTTGCAATGCGTCAGCCATTCGGTTGAACGACTTCGCGAGCGGTGCGATGTCGTTGTCCCTCGTTGCCTCGAGACGCGTATCGAGGCTACCGCTTGCAATCGTCTCGGCCGCCTGCGAAACGCTGACGAGCGGAAGCAGGACACGGCGCGCAGCGAGCCGTCCGACTGCCGCGCCCGCGATCGTTGTCACGAGCGCCACTGCGCCAAGAACCAGTGCGAGAAGGCGCAACTCCGTCGCGAGATCCTCGAGCGAGAACACCTCGAAGTAAGCGGCGTGGACGCTCGGCAGGGAGACCCCTACGACCAGCTGAGGAGTACCACCGACGTCGACCCGCTGCGTCGCGGCGGCAGACGACGTCTCGACGAGCTCGCGAAGCGAGGAGGGAATCGTGTTTTGCAGGTCGAAGTACCGCGAATAGACCTGGCCGTTGTGGACCAGGAACGAGCGCGATCCCGAGCTGTCCAGATCGTCGAGGAGAGTCAGGTACTGGGTGTCGTTCGCCTTCAGATCCGTAAGCACCTTGCTCGCGTTCACGTAACTCTGGTGGACGTCGGCGTCCTGACGCTGCGACAGGGTGAACTGGCGGGCCGTGAAGTAGGTGATGCCGGCCATCGACGCCGAAAGCGCCAAGGCACCGAGCCCGAAAGTGACGGTGAGCCTCGCGCGCAGGCCGAGTCCAGACAGGAGCCTGAAGCGACCCTTGCGGAGCTCGGAACCCCTCTCACGTCGAGTCAGCACGTCGTGGATCAAGTCACCCGCGCCGTGCGGCGAGTCGGCCGAGTGCCCACTGCGACGGTGCGCTCCGTGCCATGCAAAGAGCGTACCGCCGGCCCATTTGCAGGCAGTCGGCGCAGGAGTCGGCCGACCTCCGTGGATCGGAGCGCTTGTCTCCAAGCGTCCCGATGTATAACCCTCTAGGGGTTAGCATCGGGTTATGCAAGGAGGGTTTATGCCGAAGGTCAACGTCTATCTTCCCGACGCGCTCGCCTCGGCAGTGAAAGACGCAGGCGTGCCGGTGTCCGCGGTGTGCCAGGTTGCGCTGGCCGACGCGGTCGAGCGTGTCGGGCGAGCTCGAAGGGGCATCGCCGCGCTCCGAGACCACACGACTCCAACCGACACGCTCCGGCAGATCGGCGAGGGCACCCGCAGGCTGATGACGCCGCGACTTGTCTCGGCTCTCGGGGTCGCAGCCTCGGATGTCGACGGTCGACTCCTGCCCACTGTTTCCTCGCTCGATCTGTTGCGCGGACTACTCGACGACGGCGAGAACCTCGCCGTCCGCCTGTTGCTCTCCCAAGGAGCCGACGTCGACGCACTTGCGGAGGCGAGCAAAGCGATCGAGACCGACGAACCCGGCCCTGCCCTCCCCGAGTCCAGCGGCAGCCTCCTCGCACGGCTCACGATTCCGGGACGACTCGCTTGCGCTGCCGCGCTCGAAGAGGTCGTAGAGCTCGGGCACAATTACGTGGGGTGTGAACACCTACTTGTCGGACTTGTCGCGAGCGAGGGCAGGGCCAGGGACCTGTTGGCCGAGCACGGCATACAAACCGCGGCACTCCGCCAGGCCATCGGTGCCGCCGCCGCAAGTGCCGCGATCGAGCGAAGCAGATCAGCCGACCGGAACATCGGGACGCTCGCCGACCTCACCCGCCGACTCGAAGCCATCGAGCGTCAACTCGCCGGGTCGTCGTAATGGCTCACACCGGCGATGTGCTGTCTCCGCTCAGTTTGGCTCCGCCGCTCGGCGTGTGTTGTAGAGGCGGACGGCCCAGAGGTAGGCAAGTGCAGCGATGCCGACGCTCCGCGCGATGGCGGCAACGGCGTGATCGCCGATTGCGGCGTTGCTGAGCAGTCCGCGCACGGTGTCGACGACAGGAGTGAAGGGCTGGTACTCGGCGAACTGACGCAGGCCCGTTGGCATGGTGGCGGTAGACACGAAGCCGCTGCTGAGGAACAGCAGCAGCAACAAGACCATGGGAGTGTTGCTGGCGGTTTCGACGCTCTTGGCGGCAAGGCCGAGCGCGACGGCCAACCAGATCAGCGCGAAAGCGAAGAGGGCCAGTATCCCGATTGCGGCGAGCCATTCGGGCGGGCCGGCGCTGGAGCGGAATCCGAGGCCGAAGGCGACCCCGACGAGGATTGGACTCAGACGATGGCGGTGTCGTGGCGGTAGGCGATAACCGCAAGGGGGGTCAAGCAGATGGTCCACACCGCGATGACGATCCAGCCTTCGGCGGGCCAGCTTCCGCTCCCGACGACCGTCTTGCCTGCGTGGACGAGCCAGTAGGAGGGAAGCAGCTTCACGATCGTGAGCATGGTGCCCGCTTTGAAGAGCTGGCCGAAGGCACCGCCGAGGAGGGCGAGGAAGACCACGAGCCCGCCCATCGCCGCGGGGAGGGCGTCGACGCTGACCACGTGGCCGAGGGCGATTCCCGCTGCGACGAAAGGAGCCAGACCGACAAGGAGCAGCCCGGTCATCTCGAACCACTGGGCCGCGTCGAGGCGCACCCCGAACAAGGCGCCTGCCAGGTACAAGAAGGCCAAAGTGAGCAACGCGACCAGGTAGGCCGTGAGGACCTTGGCCACGATCTCGGTCCGGACTCGTAACGGCGTGATGCGTAGCGCACGGACCCACCCCCTGGCCCGGTCGCGGGCGATGCGGGCGCCCGGATTGATCGCGCCCCACATGGCGCCGTAGGCCGCCATTGCCGTCATGAAATAAAGCGGGAAAGAAATGCCGTCGGTCAGAGCATGGCGGTTCACCGGTACCACGACGCAATAGACCACGAGCGGCAACCCAAACGAGAGGAAGAGGGTCCGCCAATTGCGCAGCGCCCGAAGGAGCTCGTAGTGCGCGTGTGTGGTCCCCTTCATCTGGACTCCACTCCGGCGCGACTTGGCGGTTCGCCGATGGCGTCTCGATCGTCGTGATCGTCCTCATCGACGGTGAGCTCCAAGAACGCCTCTTCGAGGCTCGCCCCGCGCACCTCGACGTCCCGGGTGCCCGAGAACGAGCTGAGCAGGGCGCCGAGAGCAGCATCCGTGTCCGAACACGACAGGGTTATCGCGTCCCCGTGACGCTCCGCACTCAGCACCCCCGGTAGTGCCCGCAGCTCGGCGAGGCCTGCGCCCGGCAGCGTCGCTCTGATAGAGCGCGAGCCGACCTTGGCCTTGATCTCGGTGGCGGGACCGTCGGCGACGACCCGGCCTCGGGCCATGAGCACGATCCGGTCGGCGTTCGCATCGGCCTCCTCGAGGTAATGGGTGGCGAAGAGGATCGTCTTGCCCCGCTCAGCAACCGCCCGCATGGCCTGCCAGAACTGGCGGCGGCCCTCCACGTCGATCCCTGACGTCGGCTCATCGAGGACCAGCAGATCGGGGTCGCCGACAAGCGCGGCGGCAAAGCGCACTCGCTGGGCCTGACCCCCCGAGAGCTTGCTGGCCCATCGCGCTGCGATGTCCAGTGTCCCCGTCTGACGCAGCACTTCGTCGACAGGAAGCGGGTGCGGGTAGTACGACGCCACAAGCGTGACCAGTTCGCGCACCCTGAGCTGATCGGGTAGCGACCCGTCCTGGAGCGTGCCGCCGACCCAGCCGGACTTGACAGCTTCCCTCGGCGATGCGCCGAAGACCGAGACCGTTCCGCTGTCGGGTCGGCTGAGCCCGAAGATCATGTCGATGGTCGTGGTCTTGCCGGCGCCGTTCGGGCCGAGGAGGGCCACCGTCTCGCCCGGCGCGACCGTCAGGTCGATACCACGGACCGCTTGGACAGGGCCGTAGGACTTGGTCAAGCCGATGGCTCTGAGTCCCACGGACTCGCTGCTGACTGTGGCCATGGCTAGGAGGCGCGGGTCATGGCTAGGAGGCGCGGGCCATGGCTAGGAGGCGCGTTCGGCGGTGCCCGTAGTGGTAGCTGGACGCCGATGAGAACGCGCGCCTGCTGAAGGTCACTCTGGGATCATCGCTGACCAGTCGCCGGCCAGGGTAGGGGCTTTGGTAACTAGTTGCCCCGGCGGACGCCCGCTTTGTCGGTGCTTGGAACGGTCAGGCCAGAGCGAATGGTCTCTCCTCCATGAGGGTGTATCGGGCAGCGCACCTTTATGCTCCCCGTGTGAATCCGTGTCCGGCGTTCCGCCCGGAGAAGGACGGGCCCCGTCGGAGTGCGGTCCGGTGAGCCGGGTCGCACCTGAGATCGCAGGGCATCTCGCAGGCACGGGCGAGTCCATGTCAGACGCTCCGGCAACCTCAGCTGGTCCGGAGCAAGCAGATAAGGACGGGGATTCCGAGCTCGATCGAAGAGACGCCATCGTCGTCGAGGGCGTCTCGAAGTGCTTCGGCGGAGGCGACCGACGTGTGGTCGCTCTGGACGGCGTCAGCATGTCCGTCAAGCGCGGGGACTTCGTGACCGTCATCGGGCCGAGCGGCTGCGGTAAGACCACGCTTCTGCGGATCGTCGGTGGCCTTCTCGGCGTCGACTCGGGGACGGTATCAATCTTCGGTGAATCGGTTGCCCGCGCCATCGAGGCGAAGCGCATCGGCTTCGTACCACAGTCTCCTGCTCTTCTTCCGTGGCGCACGGTCCTGGACAACGTCCGGCTGCCCCTCGAGGTCAACAAGCGGGCGGGCGGGACCGCAGCCCACGAGACGGCCGATCCAGTAGCCGTGCTCGAGTCGCTCGGTCTCGGCAGTGTGTTGCACCGCCGACCGGCGCAACTGTCAGGCGGGATGCAACAGCGGGTCGCGATCGCCCGGGCGTTCGTGTTCGATCCGCCGATCCTTTTGATGGACGAACCTTTCGCGGCGGTCGACGAGCTCACGCGGGAGTCCCTGCGCCACGAGTTGCTGTCGATCTGGCAGTCGAACAAGAAGACCGTTCTGTTCGTTACCCATTCGATACCTGAGGCCATCGCGCTCTCTGATTCTGTGGTCGTCATGTCTCCTCACCCCGGAAGGATCCAGCGGGTCATTCCTGTTGACCTTCCCCGACCGCGTGGTGATCTCATCGAGACGACCGATGCGTTCCACGACCTGGAGCGCCAGGTGCGGATCGAGATCCGGTCTGGCTGGCGCGAGACATGAGCGGTCCTGGTTGGTCGTGCTGAGCGCCGGGCCCGATCCGGCCACTCCACCCGCCAGCGCCGACGGATCCGCATCGACGGACAGGCCCAGGCGATCAACACCTGGATGGCTCCGGCCTTCGATCCTGCTGCCCCCCCTGGTAGCGCTAGGGGCTCTAGCCGTCGGGTGGCAGCTCTATGCCATCCACAACCCTTTTGTGATCCCGCGGCTCCAAGCGATATTCGACGATCTCGGCAGTCGCCCTGATCTCTATCTCAGGAACGCCCTCACCACACTCGAAGAAGCATTGGTCGGAGCCGCCATCGGCATGGGGGCCGCGTTCTTGCTGGCGGTCGTGATGTCCTTCGTCTCAGTGGTCGAACGAGCCCTGTTGCCGCTTGCGGTGGTGCTCAACGTCACGCCGGTCATAGCGATCGCTCCCGCTCTCGTGGTGGCGTTCGGTTTCGGCGAGACGCCGAAGTACGTGATCACCGCGGTGCTCGTTTTCTTTCCTTTTCTCATCAATGCACTCATGGGCCTCCGTTCTGTCGACCCCCGCGCTCTCGATGTGCTGAAGACCCTCCACGCCTCGCGCTCGGAGATCATGAGAAAGCTCCGGCTTCCGAGCAGCCTTCCCTACCTTTTTGCCGCAGCCCGGATCTGCATGCCGCTCAGCCTGATCGGCGCGGTTGTTGCGGAGTTCGTAGCGGCCGGCACGGCGAACGGGCTCGGCACGCTCATCGTGACAGCAGCATCTCTCGGAGACCTCAAGACCATCTATGCCTCGGTATTCGTCCTATCTGTCATGGGAGTGGCCCTGTTCCTTCTGGTGGTGGCGATCCAGAACCGGGTGTTGACGTGGCACAGCTCCTCAGCGCCCAGGGACGGATGAGAGGATCACCGGGACCGTCTCGGACAGGCTCTTTCTGAGCCAACTGTCTGCTCCATGAGACGCTCTGGTATAAGGGTCGTCGAATGGAACCGCGGAGGAGTTGACGGTGGGAAGCAGGCCAAGATGGCGGGCGATCGCACAAGTGTTGGGTGCTCTGCTCGCAATGGGTGTCGCCATCACGGCGTGCTCGCCTGGGTCGAGCTCAGGCTCCGGCTCCGACCCGTTCGCGGGATCGTTGCTGAGCAGCTCGGCCTGCACGGCGAACCAGGCGGCAGGGACGATCACCTACGTCTCGCCGTTCGGTTACGACGCGTCTGCAGGCATCATCGACGTGCTCGCTGCGAGGAAGCTCGGCTACTTCCGTGAGATGTGCCTGAACACGGCGTTCATAATGAACTCCGAGGACTCGGCCGCTCTCGTCTCCGCAGGCACCGCCACAACGACGAGCACCGGATCTGCTGCGGACTTCCTCGTGGCGGTGGCCAACGGCTCGAACATCGTCGGAGTCGCGACCTACGGCGACGTGTCCGACTACTGCATCATCACGCGCAAGAGCATCACCAGCTTGACGGGACTCGAGGGACATACCCTCGGTTATCACTTCGTCCAGGAGGCACCGGACCTGGAAATGCTCTCGGCTGCAGGCGTCGACATCTCGAAGATCCAGATGGTCGACACGCCTGACTACGACCCCAATCAGATCATTCAGGGCAAGCTCGATGCCGTGGACTGCTATCAGTCGAACGAGCCACTGACGCTCGAAGAGCAAGGCTCGCAGTTCAACGAGTTCGTGCCTTCGGAGTACGGAGTGTCTGGCACGTACAACGTGCAATTCTTCAATGCAACGTTCTTGAAGGACCACTACACCGCTGCGAAGGACTGGATGCGAGCTGACCTCCATGCGTTCGCGTACTGCGAGGTCCACCAGGCGCAGTGCGTGAGCATCGAACAGCAGTACGCGGCAAGCGCGGGTTCGGACTTCGTCGTGAGCCACGAGGACAAGGTGTGGCAGCTCGAATCTGCGCTGTCGAGGAATCACACTCTTCCCGGTCAGGGAATCGGCGTCGAGTCGTATGCCGAATGGCAGCCCGAGGCACGCGAGGTGGCCAGGTTCGGTCTCGCGAAGAAAGTGCCTGCTGTCTCGAGCTGCGAGAATGTGACCATGGCCGCCTCGCTTTACAAGGGAACTTCCCTCATATGGCCATGACAGCGATGAGCGAGGGCGAGGCGCCGGGGTTCGAACCGATCGAGCGGGTAGGGGTCGTGGGTGCCGGCCTGATGGGCTCGGGCATCGCCGAGGTGTGCGCACGCGCCGGTCTCGAGGTGATCGTGCGCGACTTGAACGAAGCCGCTGCCTCCGATGGGGCGAAAAGAATCGAACGATCGCTCGAGCGCGGCGTGTCGTCGGGCAAGTTGACGGAGGAGTCCAGGCGCGACGCGCTCGAACGGATGACGTTCACCACGTCCCTCGCGGAGCTGTCGGAGTGCCAGATGGTCGTCGAGGCGGTGGTCGAGGACGAAAATGCCAAGCTACGGGTCTTCGCCGGCCTCGATGAGATAGTCGCAGACCCTTATGCCGTCCTGGCCTCCAACACCTCTTCCATCCCGATAATGACGCTCGCGATGGCGACCAAGCGGCCCGAGCGCGTGATCGGTATCCACTTCTTCAATCCTGTTCCGGTGCTGAAGCTCGTGGAGCTGGTCACCTCGTTGGTCACGAGCGAGCAGACCGCCCGGACGGCAAGGAAATTCGTGACCGGACGTCTGGGAAAGAAGGTGATCGCCTCTCAGGACAGGGCCGGCTTCGTGGTCAACGCCCTTTTGATCCCCTACATATTGAGTGCGGTCAGGATGTTCGAGTCCGGGTTCGCCACAGCGGAAGACATCGACACGGGCATGGTGGAAGGGTGCGCGCACCCGATGGGACCACTTGCTCTCGCCGATCTCATAGGGCTCGACACGACCCGGGCCGTCGCCGATTCGATGTACGAGGAGTTCAAAGAGCCTTTGTACGCTCCTCCGCCGCTTCTCGTCCGGATGGTCGATGCCGGGCTTCTCGGACGCAAGACAGGACGAGGCTTCTATCCGTACGAAAAGTGACGCACGCAGGAGACGCACGCCGGACAGGAGAAGGACTGACCCTCCTCAGGTGGCGAGCTTGTAGCCCATTCCGCGCACCGTGAGGATGTGGCGAGGGTTCGCGGGATCCGGCTCGATCTTGGTCCGAAGCCTCCGGACGTGCACGTCGACGAGGCGCCCGTCACCGAAGTAGTCGTAACCCCAGACGCGGTCGAGCAACTGCTCGCGGCTCAGCACCTTGCCCGGGTTGGCCGCGAGCTCGCACAACAACCGGAACTCGGTGCGCGTGCAGTGCACCTCGACGCCGTCGCGTTTGACGGTCCCCTCCTCGGGGCTCACCTCCACGTCCCCGAAGCTGAACATGCTCGGTTCGTCGAGGGATCGGACCCGCCTGAGCAAGGCCCGGATCCGCGCCGAGAGCTCCTTCGCTACGAAGGGCTTGGTCACGTAGTCGTCTGCCCCGGCTTCGAGGCCGGCCACCACGTCGTGGGTGTCGGTCCGCGCCGTTACGACGATCACGGGTACCGTGCTCGTGCGCCGGATCTGACGGCAGCACTCGAACCCGTCCATCCCCGGAAGCATCAGGTCGATGAGTGCGACGTCCGGCGGTTGCTCGTTGAACCGGTCGAGAGCCACCTCGCCGCTCGGTGCCTCCTCGACCTCGTAGCCCTCCTCTTCGAGCGCGAGCCGTATCGAGGTGCGGATTCTTTCGTCGTCCTCGACCAGCAGGATCCGTGAGCTCACCCGTCAATCCTCGCCGATCCGCGGGCACCGCGCGCGCAGGCCGGGGTTCTTCCTTGGCGTTTCGGTGATGCCGGCGACGAGCGGGCGCGCCTGAAGAGGGGCTCGAGCGTTGATTCGCCCGTGGCCGGTGTCAGCCTCTCAGCCCGTGTTAGCTCAGCCAGATCTGCGTGGGCCAGATCGTTCCCTGGTTGAAACCGAGTGCCTTGCCCACCTGCGGGCAGCGAGAGGTAGACGAAGTTCTCGACATTGGGCTGCGTCGCTATGGCCCAGACGGCACGGTCGAGCCATACGTAGGGGATGTCCGCGCCGAAACGCTGAGCCACCTTCTGATAGGCCTGGTCACGGACCGAGGGGGTCGCGTTGCGCCGACCCTGCTGAAGAGCGTTCTCCACGAGCGGATCGTTGTTCCTCGTCATGTCGATCGCGAGCGATCCCAGAATCTCCGTCGGGCTCCAGAAGACATAGTTGAGGTCCGGGTCGACGGCGGCGAACTGCCTCCAAAGAAGAGCTTCGAAATCGCCCTCGAGAGCATTGTTGATCAGCTCGGCCTGTTGAAAGTCCTGGCCCGCGATGTTGGCGTTGATCCCGACGGTCTGGAGCTGCGACTGGAGGTAGGTGACCGCTCGCACCGACGATTCGTCCGGGGTGGTGCCCAAGGTGAAGTCGACCTTCTTGCCCTCCGACTTCAGCTGGTTCACGAGGGACGTCGCCTGGCCGGGGTTGTAAGACGGGTAGGTCGATGTCGCAGGTTGGAACGGACTGCCGGACGTAAACACGCTCGTCGAGACGTCGTTGACCCCGAAGTTGATGGCCGTCCGGTAGCTCTCCAGGTCGATCGCCATCACGACGGCCTGCCGGAACCTGAGGTCGTTGAACGGGGGTGTGCTCAGGTTGAGCAGTATGCAGCCCATGTCGGGCTCGCCGAGGACAGGGCCCGAGTCGTCCACATACCCGATGTTCGACTCCTTGCGGAAGTCCAGGATGCTCTGCGGGTCGTCGGTGTGCATGGCCTGGACCGCTCCCGAGGCGAGAGCGTTGTCGCGCGACTGGTCTTCGGGGATCGGCTTGTAGGTGATGCTGTCGAGGTAGGGAAGCCCCGGTCGCCAGTAGTGAGGGTTCTTCGTTGCTGTGAAGTGGTCGTTCACCACCCACTCCTGGAACACGAACGGTCCGGTGCCGATGGGGTGGTTGGTGCCGTTCTTGTTGGCGATCATCGCGGGCGCGATCACCCAGGCGAGCTGCCCGCCGATCCCGCCGGCCATATAGGCGTCGAAGGGAACCCACGGCTGGTTCATCTTCACCGAGACGGTGAGCGGGCCTGTGGCGGTGATCTTTTCGATCGGCTTGGCGGTGAAGCTGTACTCGCCGGACAAGAAGTGCTCGAGGCTTCCCACCACCGCTGCGGCGTCGCAAGAGGTGCCGTCGTGGAACACGACGTTCGGCCGCATCTGGATCGTCCACTCGGAATAGTCGGCGTTGGGCGTCACCGACTGCGCGAGGTAAGGCTGGATGGACCCGTCGGCCGCCACCGTCGTGAGGGGGTCGAAGACGGTCCGCGCGTAGATGATCCCCGTCGCGTCGTAGCGGGCGCTCGCCGGGTCGAAGCCCTGCTCTTCGGCCTCCACTGCAAAGGTGAGCGATCCACCTGGCTTGGGGGTCGCCGACGACACGCCGTTGTTCTTGGTCGCGCCGTGGCTGGAACCGGTGCCGTTTGACGACTTCGGGCTGCTCGACGAGCAGGCTTCCAGCAGACCTCCGGCCCCTCCTACTGCGGTCAAGCCTGCCGCTGTGGCGGCTCCGCGTGCGAGGAACGATCGGCGGTCGATTCTGTCGGGCACATTTCCCCCTTGGTCCGCCTGGCCAGGCCGGCGCAAGTCCGGTCGAGCAGAGTGGGCATGGTTGGTAGGCGACCCTTCTGGGCCCCCCGGGGCCTCCCACGCCCGCGTGCGCGCGGGCAGCGGGCGTCACAATAGCGCCAGCCGACCGTGCGTGTAGGGGTAGCTTTGCAACCCGTGACCTGGCAGCTCGAGGAATTTCGATTCCTCGCTCGCCGGCCGAGCGCAAGCAACGAGGCGCGCCTATGCCTCCGACGTCAGCGGTTTCGTCGAGTGGGCCGCGCGGCGGCGGGACGTCCGCACCGGACCAGGTGAGCCGTGCCCACCTTCGCCGGTACCTCGCATATCTCGCCACCCGCCGGTATGCGAGGGCTTCGATCGCTCGCAAGGCGGCCGCGTTGCGCTGTTACTTCTCATGGCTGCACCGGTCGGGAGAGATAAGCGCAGACCCTGCGCGCCTTCTCGGGGCCCCTGCAGGCGCGTCGCGCCTGCCCCGGGTGCTCGAGCGTGCGGAGATGGCGACGATCCTCGACGCTCCCGCCCGGGTGAGACCCACCGCATCCGACGAGCTCGAGGCGGCTGTGGCGATCCGCGACCACGCCGTGCTCGAGCTCCTTTACGCCTGCGGGCTACGCGTCGCGGAGCTGTGCGGGCTTGATGTCGGGCGACTTGGACCTCGCCCAACGCACCGTGACGGTCGTCGGCAAGGGCAACAAGCAACGGAGGCTCCCCATTCACGAGCGGTGCGCCGCATCCCTCTCGGAGTGGCTTGGCGGACCGAGAGCGGTCCTCGTGGCGGACTCGACCCCGCCGGAGGCGGTCTTCTTGAACCGGAGGGGACTTCGACTCGGGGCCAGGGACGTCAGGCGGATCGTCGACCGGCGCTCACCTGCCCCGGCCCACCCTCACGCCCTGCGCCACACCTTCGCCACCCACCTCCTCGACGGGGGCGCCGACCTGCGGGTGGTGCAGGAACTCCTGGGTCACGCAAGCCTGTCGACGACTCAGGTCTACACTCACGTCAGCAAAGAGCGGCTTCTGGCCGTGCACGGCGCCACACATCCCAGGGCCTAGGGGGCTGCGTGACCACTCAGGACCAGACCGCTACGACCCGGCTTTGGACCGAGTACAAGAGCTCTGCCGACCGGGCAGTGCGCGATCAGCTGATCGTCTTGTACTCGCCGCTGGTCAAGTTCGTCGCGGGCCGTGTCGCAGTCGGGCTGCCCCAGCACGTGGAGCAGGCGGACCTCGTGAGCTACGGCGTGATCGGGCTGATCGATGCCATCGAGCGCTTCGACCCGGTCAGGCAGGTCAAGTTCGAGACCTACGCGATACCCCGGATCAAGGGCGCGATCATCGACGAGCTCAGAGCCATCGACTGGGTGCCGCGCTCGGTCAGGTCGAAAGCGAGGGCGCTCGAGCAGGCTCACTCCTCGCTCGAAGCTCAGTTGCTCAGGGCTCCGACCGATGCCGAGCTCGCAGCCGAGCTCGGGGTATCGGAAGACGAGCTCGCCGAGACTCTGCGGCAGATGTCGCTCGTCGGCGTGGCGGCCCTGGACGAGGTCTTCATGGTCGGCGGCGACAGGACCGAGAGGACCACCCTCGGCGACACCATCCCAGACTCGACCGCAGGCCCGGTCGCTGTGTTCGAGGACAAGGAGTCGAAGGAGATCCTGGCCAAGGCTATCGCCCAACTGGGCGATCGTGAGAAGACGGTCCTTTCGCTGTACTACTACGAAGGCCTGACCCTGGCCGAGATCGGCGAGATCCTCGGCGTCACCGAGAGCCGCGGTGTGTCAGATCCACACGAAGGCCGTTCTCCAGTTGCGCACGCGCCTGTCGGACCGTCGGATGGAAGGCGCCCAGGCATTGGCGCACGGGGCCGGGCGCCCGAGGCGGTCAGGCGTGAGGAGCAGCGCGGCCCGCTGACCGTCGCTACCGAGGCGGTGACCACGCCGCTCGGCAGCTAAGATATTCGTGCTCGTCGTGCAACCGGCGACGGGCATTCAATGAGTTCCACTGAGCACCTGGCGCGCCCACGGTCGCCCGAAAGGGCGTAGCGCCAGGGAAGGACAACCGATGGAGGGAAAGTGGCAGTCGTAACTACGCGGCAATTGCTCGAGGCGGGCGTCCATTTCGGACACCAGACCCGGCGCTGGAACCCGAAGATGCGCCGTTTCATCCTGGGCGAGCGCAACGGCATCTACATAATCGACCTTCGTCTCACCCTGAAAGGGATCGAAGAGTCCTACTCGTACATCCGGGATCTGGTGTCACGCGGAGGCATCGTGCTCTTCGTCGGGACGAAGAAGCAGACCCAGGGTCCTGTGGCGACCTATGCGAAGGCATGCGGCATGCCGTACGTGAACGAGCGTTGGCTTGGCGGGATGCTCACCAACTTCGCCACCATCTCCCTGCGGGTGCGCAAGATGCAGGAGTACGAGGCGATGGAGGCGGCAGGGGACTTCGACGCGATGCCGAAGAGGGAGGGCCTCCGCCACCGGCGTGAGCTCGACAAGCTGCGCCGGAATCTCGGAGGCTTTCGCAACCTCGATCGGGTCCCTGACGCCATATTCGTCATCGACACCAAGAAGGAGCACATCGCCGTCACCGAGGCGAACAAGCTCGGAATGCCCGTCGTGGCCGTCGTGGACACCAATTGCGACCCGGATCAGGTCACCTACGTGATCCCCGGCAACGACGACGCGATCCGGTCGGGGTCGCTCATGTGCCGGGTCATGGCGGAGGCCGTAAAAGAGGGCCGCTTCGTCGCCGCGAACCGTCCGGTGCCCGAGCCTCGGCCCGGTTCGGCCGGCACGGCCGGCGGGCGCGACGGAGGCGCGCGCCGCTCCCGTCCCACATCGGGCCCGGTCCAGCGTGCGCCGCGCGCGACGAGGCCGTCCCCCCGGCATCGCGCTCGGGCTCAGACGGCGCTCCGTCTCAGGCCGAGACCGGTTCGGTCACTCAATCGGGATCAGAACCCGTGTCAGAGGCTTCCGACGCGGAGTCAGAGGCTTCCGTGGTCGCCTCGACGGAGGCGACCTCCCTGACGGAGGCGACTCCCTCACCGGAGACGGTGCCGCCCGCGGCCCAGGCGACGGACGCTCCAGATTCACCGACCACCCAGGAAAGCGGCGCGGAAGGCGCCCCGAACGAGGTTTGAAAGTGCCAAGTTTCACAGCCAAAGATGTCCAGGCGCTCCGCCAGGCGACAGGCGCAGGCATGATGGATGCAAAGCGCGCCCTCGAGGCGACCGACGGGAATGCCGAGGAAGCAGCCAAGTGGCTTCGTGAGCAGGGTCTAGGCGGGGTGGCCAAGCGCGCCGAGCGCGAAGCGGGGGAGGGACTGGTCTCGCTCGCCGTGACCGACGGCGCCGGAGCCATCGTGGAGCTGCGATGCGAGACCGACTTCGTGGCTAAGGCGCCGGAGCTGGTCGGCATCGCAGACGAGCTGGCCGGTCTCGTCGCCAAGAGCGGCGAGCAGGCAATTGGCGAGCGCGACTCAGAGCTCGACAACCTTAGGACGACGTTGAAGGAGAACATCAGCGTCGGGCGGGTCGTCCGCATGGAGATCGCCGACGGCTCGATACTCGGGAGCTATCTGCACATCCAGAACCAGCGCGGCGTGAATGCTGTCCTCGTCGAGCTGCACGGCGGGGACGCGGAGCTCGCGGACGATGTCGCGCTCCACATCTCGTTCGCCAAGCCGAAGTACCTGCGACGCGAAGACGTCCCCGAGGCCGACATCGCTGCGGAGCGGGCTACCGTCGAGCAGATCGCGCGGAACGAGGGTAAGCCGGAAGGCGCAATTCCGAAGATCGTCGAGGGCCGCATGAACGGCTTCTTCAAAGAGCTGTGCCTGCTCGAGCAGCCGTTTGTTAGAGACGACAAGCAGACCATCGCCGGTCTGCTCGGCACGGCGGAAGTCGTGCGTTTCGCCCAGGTCGTCGTGGGCGGCACCTGAGGCCTTCGAGGTGGCCGCGAGCGAGCCTGCGCTCAAGCAGAGGCACAAGCACGGGCGCCGTCGTCTGGTCGTCAAGATGTCGGGCGAGGCACTCGCGTCGTCGGCGACCGACGAGACCATCGACGCGGCCGAGGTCGAGCGGATAGCGCGGGAGCTCGCCGAGGCGCGCGACCTGCTCGACCTCGAATTGGCCGTGATGGTGGGCGGGGGAAACATCTGGCGCGGGACCGCAGGCGAAGGGCAGGGTCTCGACCGCGCGACCTCGGACACCATGGGGATGCTCGCGACCGTCATCAACGCGCTCGCTCTCCAAGACGCGATAGAGCGCCAGGGTCAGCCCACCAGGGTCCTGTCCGCGGTTCACATGGCCGAGGTGTGCGAGCCGTACATCCGGAGGCGGGCGATCCGCCACCTGGAGAAGGGCAGGGTCGTCATCTTCGCGGCCGGGATGGGCAACCCCTACTTCACGACGGACACCTCCGCTGCTCTTCGTGCGGCGGAGATCGAGGCCGACCAGTTGCTGAAAGGCACACATTCCGGGGTCGACGGTGTCTACAGCGCCGACCCGAAGCTCGACCCGACCGCCAAGCGTTACGAGCGGGTGCCTTACATGGACGTGGTCAACCGGGACCTGAGGGTCATGGACCTCACCGCGATCACGTTCTGCAAGGAGGTCAAGATGCCCATCTTGGTCTTCGATCTGATGCGGCCCGGGAACCTCCGTCGTGCACTCGCTGGCGAGGAGATCGGTACGCTGATCGGGTGACTGACGACGACCTGTCCCAGGTGGTGGTGTCGGACACGAGGGACCGGATGGACAAGGCCGTCGACCACGCTCGGGCGGACTTCGCGACGGTGCGCAGCGGCAGGGCGACCCCCGGGCTGGTGGAGCACCTGCGCGTCGAGGTGTACGGCGCCGAGGTGGAACTGCGGACCATTGCGGGCCTGTCTGTCCCCGAGGCGAGACTGCTCGTCATCTCCCCTTACGACAAGTCATCGATCGTCGCGATAGAGCGAGCGATCCAGTCGTCGGATCTCGGGATCAACCCCTCCAACGATGGTGCGGTGATTCGTCTGGTCTTCCCGCCGCTCACCGAGGAGCGCCGCAAGGAACTGGTGAAGGTCGTCAAACACAAGGCTGAAGAAGGCAGGGTTGCGATCCGCAACCTCCGTCGGGCGGGCCGACACGAGCTCGAGGCCCTCGAGCGGGACGGGGACCTCTCCTCAGACGATGTCGAGCGCGCGGAGAAAGAGCTCGAGAAGCTGACTCATGAGAAGGTGGCAGCGCTCGACGGCCTTCTCGCCCATAAAGAGCGGGAGCTGCTCGAACTGTGAACCCGAGGCTCACTCCCCAATGGCGCCGCCGGAGATACGAGCGGGGCGACGTTCAGGGTGCCCGGGTGCTGAGGGAGGCCATATGGACGACGACACGGCTGTAGGCGGGCCCGAGGTCGACGAGGAACAAACCGAGGAGGACCGGGGCATCTCTGCGCCGACCGCTTCGCGCGTGCTCGGCGTGTGAGGATCATCGGTGCGGAGCAGGCGGGCTCGGTCGTGCCTCCGGAGGGTTTCGCCGTAACCGAGGACCCTCTCGAGTCGGACCTTTTCGACGAACCGAGCAGTCCGGCTCTGAGCGATCCGCTCCACGACGAACTGGCAGGTCTCGAGGACCCTGGCGAGCTCGACCTCGAGTGGTCACCCGCCCAACCCAGAAGCGAGTACGAGTCTGAGCTACCGCACTGGACCGACCCTCCCACAGGGCAGGTCCCCGCCGTGCTCGCCCGTGACGAGCCGGACCTTCCCGAATGGCAGCGAGCAGGGGACACCGGCCCGGTTTGGCGGGAGCACCGACACGATTGGGCCGACCCCGGGTTCGAACCCTCGATGCTCGGAGACGAAGAGACCAGGGTGGGAGAGCTCCGCACCGAGGACCTCGCAGAAGAGCGCCGACCGTGGGAATTCAGCGACGACGATGCCTTCGCGGACGAGGACGCCGACGAGGGCTCCGACGACGAGCGACAGGCCGTCACCGGTGCCCTTGACTCGCTGTCCTCAGGGGCCGTGACGACCATCAGCTCGTCTGTGCGCAAGCTCGGACCTGGCCCGACGCGCGAGGCGGCAGGCCGGCCGCGTCGTGGGCGGCGCAGGCAATCCTTCGGTGAAGCGGTTCCAGAGCCCGCAGCCGCACCGCAGGGCGCAGGCTCCCACTCCGCCGCGAACTCCCCACCCCTTCGACCCACCTTCGGACGGGGGATCCGGGCGCAACATGTCGATCGCGATAGCGACCGGGGTCGCTGTCTCGGCTGTCGCGCTTCTTTGCATGTGGGGGGGGCCGGTCCCGACGCTCGTCTTGTCGACGGTCGTCGTAACACTGTGTGCGGCCGAGGCGTACGGGACTCTGCGCCGCTCCGGGCACCGCTCCGCCACGTTGCTCGGGCTCGTCGCGACGGTCGGGATAATGGTCACGGCTTACGTCAAAGGACCGTCCGCCATCCCGTTGATGGTCGTGCTGCTCCTGGTGGGCACCATGCTCTGGTACCTGATCGGGGTGGAGCACGGCTCACCGGTTGAGGGCACCGCATCGACGGTCTTCGTCTTCATCTGGGTCGGAGTTCTCGGTTCTTTCGCCGCGTTGCTGCTCGCACCGAGCCAATACCCCGACAGGCACGGTGTCGCGTTCTTCGCCGGAGCGATCATCGCGGCCGTCTTGAACGACGTTGGCGCTCTCATAGCCGGCCGGTGGTTCGGGCGGCACCTCCTGGCGCCACGTGTGAGCCCCAGAAAGACGTGGGAGGGCCTGGTGGGAGGCGCCGTGCTCACCATCGCCGGCTCCATCCTGATCACGGGCCATATCCACCCTTGGACCATCCCGAAGGCAGCCGTTCTCGGAGTGGTCGTGGCGGTGGTGGCCCCGGTCGGCGATCTGTGTGAGTCGCTCGTAAAGCGCGATCTCAGCCTGAAGGACATGGGATCGCTCCTGCCAGGACACGGCGGGCTGCTTGACCGCTTCGACGCGTTGCTCTTTGTTCTGCCGGCGACCTATTACCTCGTCCGACTGGTGCATCTGGGATGACTGCGGGCACCGGGGAGCACGCAGCCGGCCCTTTCGCGACGTCTGCGAGAAAGGTCGCGCTGATCGGCTCGACCGGGTCGATCGGCACCCAGGCCGTCGACGTGATCAGGGACGACCGCGACCGGTTCGACGTCGTCGCTCTCGGCGCGCGTGACTCGGTGGAGGCTCTCGCCGCCCAGGCGCATGAACTGCGACCCGAGGTGGTGGCGCTCGCAGACCCGGGCCGGGCATCGGAGCTCGCCCGGCTCCTGCCGAAGGGCACGGAGGTCGTGACGGGTGCCGAGGGCCTCGTCGCGATCGCAGGGGGTCAGGGCGGTGCAGACGTGGTGCTCAACGCAGTGGTTGGGTTCGCAGGGCTCGGGGTGACCCTGAGCGCCCTCGGCGCGGGCAGGCGCCTCGCGCTCGCCAACAAGGAATCGCTCATCGCAGGGGGTGCGGTCGTCGCCAAAGTGCGCGAGACGCCGGGAGCCGAAATCGTGCCGGTCGACTCCGAACATTGCGCCCTTCACCAGTGCCTCCGAGCCGGGAGTCGTTCTGAGGTCGCCCGCCTCGTGCTCACCGCTAGCGGTGGGCCTTTCAGGGGGCTCGGCGCGTCGGATCTCGAGGACGTGAGAGTCGAAGACGCTCTAGCTCATCCGACGTGGCGCATGGGCCCGAAGGTGACGGTCGATTCCTCGACGCTCATGAACAAGGGCCTCGAGGTCATCGAGGCTCACGAGCTTTTCGGCATTCCGTACGATCGGATCTCAGTTGTGGTCCATCCGCAGTCGATAGTCCACTCCATGGTCGTCTTCAGCGACGGTTCCACGATCGCCCAGATGGCGGATCCCGACATGAGGATGCCGATCGGGTATTCGCTCGGATATCCGGAGCGTTCGCAGCATCCCTATGGCGCCCTCGACTGGCAGCGCGTCAGGCGTCTCGATTTCGAATTGCCCGACCGCTCCGTGTTCCGGTGTCTGGAGCTTGCAGAGTCGGCCGGCCGCCAAGGGGGGCTTGCTCCTGCATGGCTGAACGCCGGCAACGAGGTCGCGGTCGCCGCCTTCTTAGAGGGGCGCATCGCGTGGAGCGCGATAGCAGACGTCGTGTCGGAAACCGTACAGGCGTTCGACGGATCACCCGCGACGGACGCTCAATCGGTCATCGACGCAGACGCCCGTGCGCGGCGCGTCGCCGAGCGAGCCGTATCGGCGGTGCGAGCCGCATGACCCAGTTGAGAGACCCGGTCCTCGAAGTGGACCGGGATGAAACAACCGGGCACGACCCGGACGCGAGAGGCAACCTGGCGCGTCTCGTTATCGCCGTGTGCGCGGTGATCACGATCGCCATCTTCACGCACACGACCGATCTTCTGATCGTGATCGTCGCGCTGATCGTGATGATCATGCTGCACGAGCTCGGGCACTTCGTGACGGCCAAGTGGAGCGGCATGAAGGTGACCGAGTACTTCCTCGGCTTCGGACCGCGACTGTGGTCGACCAGACGAGGCGAGACCGAGTACGGGATAAAGGCGCTGCCTCTGGGCGGTTACGTGAAGATCATCGGGATGTCGAACCTCGAGGAGGTTGCGCCCGAGGACGAGCCGCGAACGTATCGGCAGCAGCCGTTTCGCAAACGCCTTCTCGTCGCAGTCGCCGGTTCCGCGGTGCACTTCATCCTCGCCCTGCTGCTCATCTTCACCATCCTCGTCGGTTACGGGCAGCAGCAACCAGGAACCGTGCAGGTCCAGGCGCTGACTGTTTGGCAAGGGCCCGCGAGCCCGGCGCGCGCAGCGGGAATCGAGCCAGGAGACGTCATCGTCTCCATCGACGGCCACCCGGTGAGCAACGTGAACCAGGTGTCTGACGTCACCAGATCGAGTCAGGGAAAGCCGGTTGTCCTCGTGGTCAGGCGAGCCGGCAAGAACCGGACGCTCACGGTTGTGCCGGTGAACGGCCACGACGTTCTCGAGGGTGGCTCGCCCGTGATCCCGGCGTCCACGAAGGACGCCGGCCTGATCGGAGTCGAACTGACGTATCCCTTCGTCACCGTCTCCCCGGTGATCGCAGCGGGACGCTCCTTCACCGGCATCGCCCAGCTGATGAAAGAGTCGGTCGTGGCGGTGTGGCAGCGCTTTTCCCCCGCAGGTATCGGCAACCTGTTCAACCAGGTGACCAACACCCAGGCCGCCGAGCAGGCTGCACAGACCGGCGCCAGGCCCGAGTCGATCTACGGAGCGGTACGGACGGCAACCCAGGGGGTCCAGGCGGGCTGGGCAGATTTCCTGAACGTGATGGTCGTGATCAACGTCTTCATAGGCCTGCTCAACCTGCTGCCGATGCTGCCGCTCGACGGTGGCCACGTCGTGGTGGCCGTCTACGAGCGCATAAGGAGCCGGCGCGGGCGGCCGTACCACGCAGACGTGGCGAAGCTCATGCCAGTCGCGTACTCCTTTGTTCTCCTGCTTGCCTTCGTCGTTCTTTCAGCCCTCTATCTGGACATCACGCATCCGATACCGAATCCCTTCAAATAGCCGACTGCCTCTTTTGAAACAGCCGGATGGGCGCCTGTCGGGGCTGACCGGTCAGGTCGTGATTCAGGCACGCGCGATCGGGATGGCACGCCGGCACGGCAAGATGGAGGGGTGAAGGAGGCCGGAGTGAGCCAGTCAGAGCTCGCAGTACGCCGCCAGACCCGCCAGATCCACGTGGGACCGGTCGCCGTCGGCGGCGGCGCGCCGATCTCGGTCCAGTCGATGACGACGACCAAGACAGCGGACGTCGACGGCACCCTGTCGCAGATCTACGCGCTCGCCGCTGCCGGCGCCGACCTCGTGAGGTGCACCTGCAACGAGCCCGAGGCGGCGGAGGGCCTGGCACGGATCGTGCCGCGCTCGCCCGTCCCGATCATCGCCGACATCCACTTCCACCACGAAATGGCGCTCGCAGCCCTGGAGGCGGGGGTCCAGGGTCTGCGCCTCAACCCGGGCAATCTCCGCAAGGAAGAAGAGATCAAGCAGGTCGCGTCCGAGGCCAAGGCCCGTGGGGTGCCGATCAGGATCGGCGTGAACGCCGGCTCGCTCGACAAGCGCCTCTACAAGCAGTTCGGCGGCGTCACACCTGAAGCTCTGGTCGAGTCGGCGCGAATCGAGCTCGCATACTTCGCCGAGGTCGAGTTCGAAGACGTCAAGATCTCGGTCAAGGCATCCAACGTTCCGCTCATGATCGAGGCCTACAGGCTCGCTTCTGAATCGTTCGACCATCCTCTGCATCTCGGAGTGACAGAAGCCGGTCCGCCCCCGGCTGGTCTGCTCAAGGGGACGGCGGGCATCGCCACCCTCCTTGCCGAAGGGATCGGCGACACGATCAGGTACTCGCTCACCGCCGACCCGGTGGAAGAGGCGCGCGCCGGCCGCCAGCTGCTCGAGGCCTTGGGCCTGAGGGAGCGAAAAGGACTCGACCTGATCGCGTGCCCGTCTTGCGGCAGGGCCGAGATCGACGTGATCGGTGTGGCCAAGTCTGTTCAAGAGGCTCTCGAGAACCGGAACCTCCCACTTCAGGTGGCCGTCATGGGCTGCGTCGTGAACGGTCCTGGCGAAGCGAGAGAGGCGGACCTCGGAATAGCTGCAGGGCGCCACAAGGGACACCTGTTCATAAAGGGTGAGATCGTGAGGGTGGTTCCCGAAGCCGACATGGTCTCGGCCTTGGTCGAAGAAGCCGAGCGTCTTGTGGCCGAGGGGATCGATGCAAGGCTCGCGGCGGCAGACAAGAACGCGCCAGCCGAAGCCGAGGCAGATCGCCTCGCGCTCCTCGAGTCGCGAGGTGACGCAAACCACGACGCCGAACGTGTCGAGCTCGTGAGGAAGGCTGCGAGCGGCCCTCAGGCAACCGGGCCCACGGATCGGTGAGCGGGCAGGGTCAGTAGGCGCGTCCGACGACTGCGACCGATTCGGGATCGTCGCGGTCTTTCGGGAGCCCGCCGTCGGGCGTGACCATGCACCGGACCGTGACGCCCTCAGCGGCGAGCCGCTGCTCGCCGCCTTCGCGAAGCAAGGTCATCGGTATCCGGGCGAAACCTGTTCTGGCGGCATCGATCGCATCGTCGATCGCCGAGGTGTCGACGAGCCGCTCGTCTAAGAACGTCCTGGCACGTGCGAGCATCTGGATCTGCGAATCCTCGAGAAGGCGGTCGACCCGGGCTGCGACGCCCGTGAGCGAAAGCTCGTCGCGCTCACCCGAGTCGCGCCTAACGACGGTGACCACGCCGCGCGCGACGTCGCGCGGGCCGACCTCGACCCTCACGGGCACGCCCTTCAGCTCCCAGTCGGTCACCCGCCTGCCGTACGGGACGTCGGTCCGTGCGTCGAGCTCGACGCGGTGACCTGACGCCGCCAGTTCCGCCGCAGCCTGGGTCGCGACGCCCTCTGCTCCATCTTCTGGCTTGACGAGGACCACGATCACCTGGACCGGGGCGAGCTTCGGAGCGAGACGCAGTCCCGAGTCGTCGCCGTGCGCCATGATGGCCGCCCCGACGAGGCGGGTCGAGGTGCCCCACGAGGTCTGCCAGACGTGCTCGTTGGCGCCGGTCTCCGACTGGAACTCGATCCCGAACATGCGGGCGAAGCGCTGCCCGAGCTCGTGACTCGTGCCCATCTGCAGCGCCTTGCCATCCCGCATCATCGCTTCACAGGTCCAGCTGCGGTCGGCACCCGGGAAGGTCTCGGCAGATGTCTTGAGCCCGGTGAGCACCGGCACGGCCATCACCTGCTCCATGAAGTCCCTGTACACCTCGTGGAGCACTCTGAGCGCGAAGTCCCGCGCGTCTTGCGCTGTTGCATGTGCGGTATGGCCCTCCTGCCACAAGAACTCGGTCGTGCGCAGGAATACCCGCGGCCGCATCTCCCAGCGCACGACGTTCGCCCACTGGTTGAGCAGCATGGGCAGGTCGCGGTAGCTGTGGACCCACTTGGCCATGAACGCGTGGATGATCGTCTCGGAGGTGGGCCTCACCACCACCGGTTCGTCGAGGGCCTTTCCGCCCCCGTGAGTGACGACGGCGAGCTCGGGACTGAAGCCCTCGAGGTGCTCTGCCTCACGGCTCAGGTACGACTCGGGGATGAGCAAGGGGAAATAGGCGTTCTTCACGCCGGCCGCCTTGATGCGGGCGTCGAGCTCGGACTGCATCCGCTCCCAGATGGCGTAACCGTAGGGACGGATGACCATGGTGCCCCTGACCGGCCCGTTGTCGGCTAGCTCCGCCTTGGCAACCACGTCCTGGTACCAGCGCGGGAAGTTCTCTGACTGGGGGGTGAGAACGGACTTCGGGGGCATTCGAGCGATCGTAAACGGTCCAGAAGAGTCCCTGGAGACGAGTCATTTCGGACGCGCCCGCTGCTATGATCGTTCGCGCCGTTCGAACTTGGTGAAGGTGTTTTCTTGGAGCGTGGGCGGGCAGCCCACGCTTCTGCTTTCAGCGGGCGGCGACGGGGACGACATACGAGGAACCACGGTCGAGGGAGGTAGTGCGATGGGCGACGAGCTGCAGCAGGCGGTCGCGCCGGTCGTCGAGTCTCTCGGCCTCGAGCTCGTCGACGTCGAGTTGCGTCCCGGACTACTCCGGGTGGTCGTCGACCGCCAGGGCGGCGTGGACCTCGACTCGGTCTCGGAGGCGACTCGGCAGCTCTCGGGGCTTCTCGACCGTCACGACCCCATGCCCGGCCGGAGGTACACGCTCGAAGTCTCGAGCCCCGGGCTCGAGCGCCCGCTTCGGACCCCCGAACAGTTCGCTCGGGCCGTCGGCGAGCAGGTGATGGTGAGGACCCAACCTGACTCGGGCCTCGAGCGCCGGGTGTGCGGCGCGCTCGTCGCGGCCGACGACGAGGCGGTCACCGTCTCGGGTGAAGGCATGCCGGAAGGCGGCCTGCGGATCGCCTACGCCGATGTCGAGCGCGCGCGCACCGTCTTCGAATGGGGTCCCGCTCCACGCCCGGGCACACAGAAGCAGACGTCCCGGAGCACCGACCCGGCCGCCAAGTCCCGCCCCACATCGAAGAAGGCGGTGGCCTCATGAGCAAGACCAACTTCGAATTTCTAGACGCCCTCAGCCAGATCGCGAGAGACAAGGGCATCTCGCCCGAGACGCTTCTCGACGCGCTGGCGAACGCCCTCGTGGCCGCTTACAAGAGGCGTCCCGGCGCGGCGGAGGAGGCGTTCGTAACGATCGACCCCGAGTCCGGGGAGATCCGGGTCTACGGCCAGGAGCTCGACGAGGACGGCAACGTCGTCCAGGAGTGGGACGACACTCCCGAGGACTTCGGTCGCATCGCCGCGCAGACCGCCAAGCAGGTGATCTTCCAGCGCATCCGCGAGGCCGAGCGCGACCTCAAGTACGAGGAATACGCGGGGCGTGAAGGCGACATCGTCACCGGGATCGTCCAGCAGACGGACAACCGCTACACACTGCTCGACCTCGGAAAGGTGGAAGCTCTGCTGCCCCAGGCCGAGCAGGTCCCGTACGAGCGCTACGAGCACGGCGCAAGGCTGAAGGCTTACATCGTCGAGGTGAGAAAGACGACGAAGGGCCCCCAGATCGTGGTGAGCCGTAGTCATCCGGGTCTCGTGAAGAGGCTCTTCGAGCTCGAGGTCCCCGAGATCTCCTCTGGCGTCGTGGAGATAAAGGCGGCCGCGCGCGAGCCGGGACACAGGACGAAGATCGCCGTCTGGTCGAACGACCCCAACGTCGACCCGGTCGGCGCGTGCGTCGGCGCGCGCGGTTCGCGCGTTCGGATGGTCACCAACGAGCTCCGCGGCGAGCGCATCGACGTCGTGCCGTTCTCCGACGATCCCGCCGAGCTCATCCAGGCGGGGCTCCAGCCGGCACGCGTCCGCGAGGTGCGCCTCGACGACGACACCGGCACAGCGACGGTCGTCGTGAGCGACTACCAGCTTTCGCTCGCCATCGGCAAAGAGGGCCAGAACGCGCGTCTCGCCGCGCGCCTCACCGGTTGGAGGGTCGACATAAAAAGTGAGACCCAGCTCGCCGAGGAAGAAGCCGGTTACGGCGAGGAGTGGGCCGAAGGGGAGTGGGTGCAAAACGCCGCAGGCGAGATGGTCTGGCAACCCGCAGAAGGGGGCGAGGCGGTGTCGGCGGCGGAGTGGTCGCGCGCGGCCGAGGCGACGGACCCCGCTCCCGGAGGGGGCGCACCTCCGGGCGAATCGGCCGTAGCGGCACCACCTCCCGGCGATGCCGGCGCGACGGACCCCGCTCCCGGAGGGGGCGCACCTCCGGGCGAATCGGCCGTAGCGGCACCACCTCCCGGCGATGCCGGCGCGACGGGCGAGACCTCGGACGCAGCTGCGGTCCCGGCTTCGGCGACGGCGACCGGCGACGACGCGGTCCGCGCGTCTGTCGACGGCGCGGCCGGCGGACCGGGCGAGCAGGCGAACGGGAACGACGGGGCGTCCGCATAGTCCCCCTGAGGACCTGCGTCGGATGCCGGAAGGTCGCCGCCGCAGAGGAGCTCTACAGGGTTGTCGCCGGCCCGTCGGGAGATATCCAGATCGGTCGCAATCTGCCGGGACGCGGGGCGTGGATCTGCAGGGGCTCGAAGAAATGCGTGGACCGGGCGCTGAGCAAAGGAGGGCTCGCAAGAGCGCTTCGGACCAAGCTCGACGGAGGTCAGATGGACCGCCTGCGCACGGACCTGTTGCGCTACGCAAGCGACTGGTCGTAGAACATCGTGGCCCGGGCTCATGGGCCGCGAAACATGTGTGGGAGGATGGTGGGCCGGACGCACGGCGCACCCGAGCGACCCTGCGCACGGCAGTTCCTGACTGAGCAGTTGCACGTATGTTCGGCCGACTATCAAGCGAGAAGGAAAAGGATCACAAGACCACGTGGCCAAGAAGATCAGGGTCTACGAGCTGGCGCGGGAGCTCGGGCTCACCAACAAAGAGGCGTTGGATCTCTGCATCGCCCTCGGAATCGGGGTCAAGAGCCATTCGTCCTCGATAGAGGACGCGCAGGCCGACCGCGTCCGTCGTAAGGCCGATGCCGAGGGGCTTCGCCGCGAGGTGGCCCCCCCAGAGCCCGAGCCCGATCAGAAGACGCCTGCGCCGGCAGCAGCACGCAGCTCCGCCCCGGCGCGAGAGCCCCGCGCGCCGGCTGCGCCCGATCTCGGTGCGGTAGCAGCCTCGACCGCTGCGCCGCCCGCAGCTGGACGGCCGGCTCCTGTCCGATCGGGCAGTCCACGTCTTGTCACCAGCCGCCCTGCGTCCGAGCTCTCCACAACCGTCCGCCCGCCGGCCGCGGCTCCGAGCCCCAGGGCTCCCGGTGCGCCGGCCACCCATGCGCCCGGCGCCGCACGACCGACCGCGCCAGTCGCCCCCGCCGCCGCGGAGTCTCCAGCGGCCGCTCCCGCGCAGTCGCACGCCCCGGCGACACCTGCGGCGCCGTCACCCACCCACGCCCCTCCGGCTCCCGCGGCTCCTTCGAGGGCACCTCAGACTCCGCCTCCGGGCCGGGCGGCACAGGCCGGGTCGGAAGCTCAAGCACCGGCTGCAGATCGCGCCGCCACCCCCGCGCCAAATGCTTCAACCGGGGGTCGACCTCCCGTCGGCCCTTCCGGCCGCCCGATCCCGCCTCCTCCCGGCCCACCGCGCTCGTCTTCGGGTAGGCCCATCCCTCCGCCTCCGGGTCGCCGCTCGCCGGCCGCTCCGAGACCTGCTCCCGGCGCCGGCGCCGGCGGAGAGAGGCGTCCGCCGGCGGGAGGTATGCGCTCTGGTGGAGGCGTCGGTGGTCGTCCAGGTGGCGGCGGAGGCTTCGGCGGACGGCCGAGCGGAGGTGGAGGCTTCAGCGGCAGACCCGGCGGGCCGCCCGCAAGTCGCGGCGGACCTCAGGGCCGCGGCAGGCCCCCGCAGAGACGGCCGCGCAGGCGTCGCAGGAATCTCGAAGAGCTGGAGCCCACGCAACTCACGACCTACATGCCTTCGAACGCGCCGGTTCCCGACAGCGAGGTGATCGTGGAGCGAGGCTCGACTGCGCGAGAGCTCGGTCCGAAGCTCAACCGCTCCGCAGGTGACGTGATCCGCTTCCTGTTGCTTCAGGGGGAGATGGTGACCGCGACCCAGTCGCTGTCCGACGACATGATCGAGTTGTTCGCGGCCGAGCTCGGCGCGGCGGTGCGGCTGGTCGACCCCGGCGAGGAGCAGGAGGCCGAGCTCCAGGCGAAGTACTTCGAAGAAGAGGACGAAGAGCGCGAGGAGGATCTCCGCCCCCGGCCTCCGATCGTCACGGTCATGGGCCATGTCGACCACGGCAAGACGCTGCTGCTCGACAAGATCCGCCAGACAAACGTCGTCGCAGGCGAGGCGGGCGGCATCACCCAGCACATCGGTGCCTACCAGGTCGAATCGAACGGGCAGCTGGTCACCTTCATAGACACGCCGGGCCACGAGGCCTTCACCGCCATCCGCGCGAGGGGAGCCCTCGTGACCGACATCGTGGTGCTCGTCGTCGCGGCCGACGACGGCGTCATGCCCCAGACAGTCGAGGCGATCAATCACGCCAAGGCCGCCGAGGTGCCGATAGTCGTCGCCATCAACAAGGTCGACAGGCCCGACGCCGATCCCACCCGCGTCATGCAACAGCTCTCCGAGCAGGGACTCGTACCGGAGGCCTGGGGCGGCGACACGATCATGGTCGAGGTCTCGGCGCTGCAAGGTCTCGGGATCGAGGACCTCTTGGAGCAGTTGACGCTCGTCGCGGAGGTCGCCGAGCTGCGCGCCTCACCTGAAGGTCGCGCGCGCGGCACGGTGCTCGAGGCGGAGCTCGAGGTGGGAAGAGGTGCCGTCGCCACCGTGATCGTGAGGGTCGGCACCCTTCGCGTAGGCGACAACATCGTCGCCGGTGCAGCCTGGGGCAGGGTGAAGGCGCTCGTCGACGACAGGGGCGACCAGATGAAAGAGGCCCCGCCTTCGACCCCCGCCCAGGTCCTCGGTTTCTCGGAGCCGCCCAACGCGGGCGACGAGTTCCGGGTGACGGTCAACCCTTCGACGGCTCGCACCATCGGCGAGACGCGCGAGCGAAGGTTCAGGGTGGCAGGCCACGCGCCTTCGCCGACGGCTCCAGGCGCCAAGCTCGAGGACCTGTTCGAGCAGATTCAACGCGGCGAGTCCGCCACGTTGAACCTCATATTGAAAGCGGACGTGCAAGGGACGCTCGAAGCGATCACCGACAGCCTGCGCAAGCTCGAGCGCGAGGAGGTCAAGCTGTCGTTCGTGCACCGCGGTGTCGGCGGTGTCACCGAGAACGACGTGCAGCTCGCGGCGGCCTCCAACGCGACGATCATCGGTTTCAACGTGCGGCCCGACCGGCGCGCGCGCGAGATGGCTTACGAACGCGATGTCGAGATCCGCACCTACGAGGTCATCTACAAGCTCCTCGAGGACATCGAGGCGGCGATGGTCGGAATGCTCGCCCCCGAATACGAAGAGGTCGTCACAGGCGAGGCGGAGGTTCGGGCCGTCTTCAGGATCCCGAGAGTCGGCGCGGTGGCGGGCTGCTACGTGCGCGACGGAGTCCTCACCCGCGGGTCCAAGGTCCGCTTCCTGCGCGACGGGGTCGTCATCTGGAAGGGGGCGTTGAACTCGCTACGGCGCTTCAAGGACGACGTCCGCGAGGTCCAGGCCGGATTCGAGTGCGGCGTCGGGCTCTCCAACTTCCAGGATCTTCGCGAAGGCGATGTGATCGAGACGTTCGAGGAGCGCGAGATCCCTCGATCCGCCTGATCGTGCGCCGGCAAAGTGAGCGCGGACCGGTCGGGTCCTACCCGAGGACCGCGCGGATCAACGAGCTGCTGCGCGAGGTGCTCGCCGAAGAGCTCGAGAGATTCACAGACGCCGACGGTGCGTTCCGGCTCCTGACCGTCACTGGCGTGGAGGTCACACCCGACCTGTCGAGCGCGAAGGTGTATCTGAGCTCGATGGGCGATCCCGTCGCCGAGGCGCTCGCGGCGCACCGAGCCCATCTCCAGCGGGCCATCGGCCGGCAGGTCCGCATGAAGCGGACGCCGAAGCTCCAGTTCCTCGCCGATCCCGCAGTGGCCGAGGGCGCCAAGGTCGAAGAGATCCTGCGTCGCTTGAAGCGGGGCGCGGGTGGTGAGGATGCCGATGGGTAAGCCGATGGGTCAGGAGCCGTCCGGGCTCACGGGTCTCGTCGTCGTCGACAAGGAGCCCGGGTGGACGTCCCACGACGTCGTGGCCCGGTGCAGGCGCCTTTTCGGCCAGCGCCGCGTCGGCCATGCAGGGACTCTCGACCCTGATGCGTCCGGCCTGCTTCTCGTGGGTCTAGGAAGGTTCACCCGCATGCTGCGGTTCGTCCAGGGCCTCCAGAAGTCCTACGTGGGCGAGGTGGTCCTCGGAACCTCCACGTCGACGCTCGACGCTTCGGGCGAAGTGACCGGCACTTGGGACATGTCGAGCGTGACGGTCGACGACGCCCGGGAGGCCGCTAAGCACCTGACCGGCCGCATCGAGCAGGTCCCTCCGATGGTGTCGGCTCTCAAGGTCGGCGGCACGAGGCTCCACTCCCTCGCGCGCCAAGGCGTGGAGATCGACCGGGCCCCGCGCCTCGTCACGGTCGAGCGCTTCTGTGTGACAGGTCCCGCCGAAGAGCAGGGGGTGCTGCGAGTGGAGGTCGACTGCTCGACCGGGACCTACGTCAGGTCGCTTGCCGCCGACCTGGGCGGGTTGCTGGGCGGCGGGGCGCACCTGCGCAACCTCAGGAGGACCAGGGTGGGGTCGTTCGGGCTGGCGGAGGCGCACCGCCTCGACGAGCTGGCTCCCGAGCACGTTCTCACCCCCGCCCAGGGGCTACGAGATCTGCCGAGGCTCGAGGTCTCCTCCGAGACCGCGCGACGGGTGTCGCACGGGCTGCCCGTCGAGCGCGCGTCTGTGATTGACACCGGTGGAGACCACGCGGGTGCCTCAGGCGCTTCGGGCTCTCTAGGACCGTACGCGGTCGTCGACAGGTCGGGGCGCCTGCTCGCCGTATACGAGGCAGCCGGGCCCGACCGCATCGTCGCCGCATGCGTGCTCGCGTCGTAGCCTCCATCCGGTGGAGGTGATCGCGGGACCCGAAGGCTGCACCCCACCCCCGAACGGGGGAGCGGTCACCATCGGTGCGTACGACGGCGTCCATCTCGGGCACCAGATGCTGCTCGCCGACCTGTCGGAGCGCTCACGGGCAGCTGGCCTCGTTACCGAGGTCGTGACCTTCGACCGCCATCCGGCGACCGTGGTGAGACCGGACTCCGCCCCGCTGCAGCTGACCGACCTGGAGCAGAAGCTCGAGCTGCTCGCGGGGTGCTCTGTCGACCGCACGGTCGTGATCCGCTTCGACGAGCGAAGGGCGGCCGAACCTGCCGAGGACTTCGTCACCGAGGTTCTCGTCGGCGCGCTAGCTGCGAAGCTCGTCGTGGTCGGCTCGGACTTCCACTTCGGCCACAACCGGCAAGGGAACGTGGAGCTGCTCGAGAAGATGGGGGAGCAGCTCGGTTTCGAAGTCGTGGGCGTGTCGCTCGAGGGTGACGACGACGGTGCACCCGTGTCGTCGACGCGGATCCGCGAGCTGATCGCGGCAGGGACGCGTCGACGAGGCGGCCGGCCTTCTCGGCAGGTATCACGAGCTTCGCGGCACGGTCGAGCGTGGCGACGCCAGGGGCGGCTCCGAGCTCGGGTTTCCGACCGCGAACGTGGCGGTGCCGCCCGGGATGGCGCTACCCGCGGAGGGTATCTATGCGGGTTGGTACGTCCGCGAGGACGGCGCTCGCCACCGGGCGGCCATCTCGCTCGGCCACAGACCGACGTTCCATCCCGAAGGGGGCCCGCCGCTTCTCGAGGCCTACCTCCTCGACTTTTCCGGAGACCTCTACGGCGAACGCGCCAAAGTGAGGTTCGTGGCGCGGCTGCGCGACGAGCTCAGGTTCGATTCCGTCGACGACCTGATCGCCCAGATGGAGCGCGACGTCGAAGAGACACGGGTAGTCCTCGGAACGAGGATGGGCGCATAGGGTCCTCGGAACGAGGATGGACGCATAGGGTCCTCGGAACGAGGATGGGCGCATAGGGGCCGGCCTGCTACGATTGGAGGTCGGGTCGGGGCTGTTCCCCGCCCGGACCGGGGATGGGGGCATGGATGCCCACCGGACCCGAACCCTCCCGCAAGCTCTCTGGAGCCGTTTCACACATATGCCCGACAAGCAAGCGACAATCGCCGAACACCGCCTGCACGAGACCGACACCGGATCTCCTGAGGTCCAGATCGCGATCCTCACGGAGCGCATATCGCACCTCACGGAGCACCTGAAGGTGCATTCAGGCGACCATCACACCCGCAGGGGCCTGATGAAGCTGATCGGCCGGCGTCGCCGGCTACTGGATTATGTGCGCCGGAACGACGTCGAGCGCTACCGGGAGATAATCGGCAGGCTCGGCATCCGCCGATAGCCGGTCGCCCTGGCGGCCGACGGTGGCCGCAGGGGAACCGCCGGCGGGGGAGGTCCCTGCCGGAACGGGCGGAACCACCGCCCGGCAGACGGAAGGGCACGATCCCGACCGTCAGCTGCCAGTCGCCGGTCGCCTGACCGTTCCGGGGATTCCCGGGCCGGAAGGTCCGCTGCACGAGCGGGCTCCGCGGGAGGCCGACCACTGGGAACTGGCGACGGGTGCCCGAGGAAGCGAGGACACCAATGGCGGACGCCATCTCTGTGTCGGCCCCCATCAGTGGGACCGACCGCAAGCTCACATTCGAAACCGGCAAGCTCGCAGGACAAGCCGACGGAGCAGTTGTCGGCCGTATCGGCGACACGATGATTCTCGTAACGGCAACCGCCGCGAGGCACGTGCGCGAGGGCACTGACTTCTTTCCCCTCACGGTCGACCTCGAAGAGCGCATGTACGCGGCCGGGAAAATCCCCGGCTCGTTCTTCCGCCGGGAAGGCAAGGCCTCGGACCAGGCCATTCTCACCGACAGGCTCATCGACCGTCCTCTTCGCCCCTCTTTCCCGAAGGGGTTCCGCAACGAGGTCCACGTGGTCGGGACGGTCCTCGGAGCGGATCTCGAGAATCCTCACGACGTGCTTGCCATCAATACAGCGTCAGCTGCTCTGATGGTTTCGGGAATCCCCTTCGACGGCCCGATCGGTGCGGTCAGGGTCGCGTGGTCCACCGAGGGGACCTGGATTCCGCACGCGACCTACCAGGAGGGTGACTCCTCGTGCTTCGAGCTGGTCGTGGCAGGACGGGCCCTATCGGACGGTCCCGACGCCGAGATCGCGATCATGATGGTCGAGGCCGGCGGCACCGAGGACTCGTGGTCGTACTACGAGGCGGGCGCGCCCAAGGTGACCGAGGAAGTTCTCGCCGGAGGGCTCGAGGCAGCGAAGAAATGGATCCGCGAGTCGATCGAGCTCCAGCGCGAGCTTGTGAAGCTGGCGGGCACTAAGCCGCCTATCGCGTTCGAGTTGCACAGCGACTACGGCGACGACGTCTACGAGCAGGTCGTCGCAGTCGGGACCGACGCTTTGGACAAAGCCTGCACGATCATTGGAAAGTCGGAGCGCAACGCTGCCATCGACGAGGCGACGGACTCGATCATCGCCGCGCTTCAGGACCGGTTCGAAGACCGCGCCGGCGAGATCAAGGCCGCGGTCAGGTCGCTCACAAAGGCGATCGTGCGAAAGCGGATCATCGAAAATGATGTCCGGATCGACGGGCGGACCTCGACCGACATTCGTCCGCTCAACGCCGAGGTGGGCCTCATCCCCACTGCGCACGGCTCGGGCTTGTTCGAGCGCGGCGAGACGCAGGTGTTGAACGTGACCACTCTCGGGATGCCCCGGTTGGCGCAGACGCTCGACACGATCGGGATCGACGATTCCAAGCGCTACATGCACCACTACAACTTCCCGCCGTTCTCGACCGGTGAGACAGGTTTCATGCGGGGCCCGAAGCGCCGCGAGATAGGTCACGGACTGCTGGCTGAGCGCGCGCTTCTGCCCGTCATCCCGTCCGCCGAGGAATTCCCTTACGCGCTGCGTCTCGTGTCCGACGTCTTGTCGTCCAACGGATCGACGTCCATGGCATCTGTGTGCGGATCGACCTTGTCGCTCATGGACGCGGGCGTGCCGATCAAGGCGCCGGTCGCGGGGATCGCCATGGGCCTCGTCTACGAGGACGGGCGCTACGTGACTCTCACCGACATCCTCGGAGCCGAGGACGCGTTCGGCGACATGGACTTCAAGGTGGCCGGTACGAGCGACACCGTGACTGCACTGCAGCTCGACACGAAGATCGACGGGCTCCCGGCCGACGTCCTCGCCAAGGCGCTCCACCAGGCCAAGACCGCTCGTCTCACCATCCTCGAGGTCATGCACAACGCGATCGCAGAACCGCGATCCGAGGTTGCTGACAACGCACCGAAGATCGTCTCGTTCGAGATCCCGATCGACCGGATCGGCGAGGTGATCGGCCCGAAGGGCAAGGTGATCAACGCCCTACAGGCTGAGACCGGTGCGGACATCGCAGTCGACGACGACGGCGCTGTCGGCATCGTGACCATCGGCGCCAAGGAGTCGAGCGCGGTCGAAGAGGCGAGGCGCAGGATCGCAGTCATCATCGATCCCCCTGAAGCCGAAGTAGGTGCCACGTATCCCGGCAAGGTCGTGAACATCACCAAGTTCGGGGCGTTCGTGAACATCCTGCCCGGACGCGACGGCCTGCTCCACATCTCGAAGCTCGGTGGCGGCAAGCGCGTCGAGCGCGTGGAGAGCGTTCTCACTCTCGGCCAGGAGGTCGAGGTGAAGGTGGACGACATCGATCCTCAGGGCAAGGTGTCGCTCTCACTCGCCTCCGAGCTCCCGATCAACGACGACGCACCCGGCGGCGACGCGCACTCCGGCTCTTCGGACTCGGGCCGGTCGTCTGGCGCGGGCTCCGGTGGATTCCGTTCCGGCTCGGATGGCGGGCGCGGCGGCCGTGACTCAGGCGGCCGTGACTCAGGCGGCCGTGACTCAGGCGGTCGTGACTCGAGGCGTGACGCCGGCGGCGTCGAGGTCGTGTCCTTCGAGGCGGGTTTCGAGGAAGAGCTGACCCGTGACCTCGGCGACCTGGGCCCGGCACCTTTGACTGGCCGCGAAGGCGGCGAACGGTCTGATCGGGACGGTCCGAGGCGCCCGGCTCGTCGAGCGCGGCGCTGAGCGCGGCGCCCGACCGAGCGCTCCGCGTCATCTCGTGATCCGCACCGAGGTGCTCGGTTGCGGAGCCCGCCTCGTCACAGAACGCATGGCCGAGGCGAGGTCCGCCACGGTTGGTGTCTGGGTGGGGACAGGGGCTCGCGACGAGCGTCCTGAGCACGCAGGCGCGTCTCATTTTCTCGAGCACCTGCTCTTCAAGGGAACCCCGACGTGGACGGCTGTGTCCATTGCCGAATCGGTCGACGAAGTCGGCGGGGACATGAACGCCTTCACGACGAAGGAGTACACCGCCTTCTATCTTCGCCTACTCGCCGAGGACCTCCCACTCGGTCTCGACGTGCTCGGGGCGATCATGACGGACCCTGCGCTCCGGCCCGACGAGATCGAGGCAGAGCGCCAGGTGATCCTCGACGAGATCCTCATGCACGCGGACGAGCCTGCGGACTTCGCCATGGAACAGTGCACGGCGGCACTGTTCCCCGAGCATCCTCTAGGTCGCGACGTCCTCGGCACTCAAGAAAGCGTCGAGGCGCTCAGTGCCGAAGAGATCCGAGCTTTCTTCGACGAGCACTACCTGACCGGGAACCTTGTCATAGCTGCTGCCGGAGACGTCGACCACGACAGCCTCGCCACAGACCTCGACCGGCGGTTCCAGTCGCGCCGCGGTGGTGGCGCTCCTGTGCGCTCCGCTCCTCAGCTTCCTGCTGTCCCAGTCGTCGCGAGCCGCCGTCCGACCGAGCAGGCCCATGTAGTCGTGGGTGCGCGGATATGCGGTCGCCACGACGAGCGTCGTTGGGCCGTGGCCCTGTTGAACCATGTGCTCGGCGGGGGAATCTCGAGCCGTCTGTTCCAAGAGGTGCGCGAGCGGCGCGGCCTCGCCTACGCGGTCTGGTCCGATCGGGTGCACTACCAGGAGACCGGCACGTTGACCGTGAGCGTAGGGACCTCTCCCGAGCATGCGCCCGAGGTGCTCGATCTGGTCCATGGCGAGCTCGACAGGATGGGCGCGAGGGGGATCACCGAGCGCGAGCTCGCCGTCGCGCGCGGGAGCCTGCGCGCCGAGACGCTTCTGTCACTGGAGGACTCGGGCGCCCGCATGTCGCGCATCGGATCGGGGCTACTGCTGCACGGCAAGGTCATGCCCGTCGACGAGGTCATCGCGCGAATCGAAGCGGTGACCATCGACGATGTCGGCGACGCCGCTCGCGAGCTCGCAGAAGAGACGAGGACCGTCTCGACCGTCGGACCAGTAGAGCTGGCGGGTACGAGCTGAACAGTCACGAGCTGAATAGTCACAAGCTGAGACGCCAGGCGAGCTGAACAGTTACCAGGTGCGAAGGAGGAGGTGTCGCGTTGGACGGCTACACGGGTGAGGTTCAACGCGTGGGGGTGTTCGGGGCCGGCGGCCGGATGGGTAGGGCGGTGTGCCAGGCGGTCATGGACGACCCGGCGATGGACCTCGTCGCCGCGATCGACCCGGAGTTCGCTGGCATCGACCTGCGGCAGGTGACGGGGCAGTCGGGGGAGTCCTCCGGATTGCAGATAGCAGGCGATCCCGAGGAGCTCGAGCGAACTCGACGCGGACGTGGCCATCGACTTCACGGTCGCGAATGCGGCGCTCGCGAACATGAGCTGGTGCGCGTCGCACGGCGTGCACGCGGTGGTGGGCACAACAGGACTGTCGGAGCCACAGATCGCCGGGCTGCGCGACCTGTTCGGCGTGTCGCGTGGCAACTGCATTCTCTCCGCCAACTTCGCGATCGGCGCCGTGCTGATGGCGCGTTTCTGCGAGCTCGCCGCCCCGTTCATGGACGGTGTCGAGATCATCGAGCTGCACCACGACCACAAGGTGGACGCTCCCTCGGGCACCGCCATGCACACCGCCCAGGTGACGGCTGACGCGCGCTCGCGCTCGGGCGCCCCACCGTTCTCCGCTGACCCGACGACCACCACTCCCGTTCCAGGTACCAGAGGCGGTGTCGGCCCCGGCGGTGTGCACGTCCACTCGGTACGCCTTCCCGGTCTCGTCGCCCATCAAGAGGTCATTTTCGGCGCTCTCGGCCAGTCACTTTCGATCCGCCACGACGCGTACGACCGAACCTCCTTCATCCCCGGGGTGCTTCTCGCGGTACGTGCGGTGCCTGACCGTGAAGGACTCACCATCGGGCTCGGTGCTCTCCTCGGGTTCTGACAGTTCCCGATCCCGGCACTTGAAGCCCTGTCGTCGTCCGGGCGCACAGGAGGTGCGTATCAAATGGCAGAGCAGCGAGAACCCAGGCTTCGAATCCTGGAGGCGACCTACGCGTGCATCGCCCGGTGGGGCATATCCAAGACGACGATCGAAGACGCGGCGCGTGAGGCGGGCATGTCGAGGGCTAGCGTCTACCGGCATTTTCCCGGAGGGCGCGAGGAGCTCATAAGCGCCACCATCGCCTGGGAGGAGCTCCGGTTCTTCGGCCGCCTCTACGACGAGCTGCACGACGCCCCGACCCTCGAGGAGGTCCTGGTTCGGGGCCTTCCTTTCGCGCACAGGTCCATCGTCGAACACGAGGTGCTGCAGAGGGTCCTCGAGACCGAGCCGGGCCTGCTGCTCCCGAAGCTCACCGTCGAGGTCACCCGCGTCACTGCTCTCATAAGCGGCTTTCTCGTTCCGTACCTCGGCCGCGAGCGGCTCGACCCGAGCGTCGACCCTCACGAGGCAGCCGATCTGCTCGCGCGGATGGTGCTCATGTACATCACGGCACCGGGCCGTTGGGATCTCGACGATCCCGTGCAGGTCGCGATTCTCGTCAGGACCGAGTTGCTGTCGGGGATCATCGCGGCGCCTGGCATCTAGCTGGCAGAAATTCCCCGGGCCTTCAGCGGCGCCGGCGTGTGTTGCTCCTGTGGCTGTTGTGGCTGTTGTGTCACTCATCGTGCTCGAAGTCATTGACAATGAGACACAAAACGCCGTAATGTTTCACTAAATGGCTCCGGTTCGATTTCGATGACGTCGGTGCAAACGCGGCTCGGAGCCTCCGTCGAGCCTTCTACGGCTATGCCTAAGGCTCCGGGACATGGCATCGGCGAGTCGGAACTGGTTCCCGGTCGGCTGCGCCTGGTGCCTCCTGGTGCAGAAGAGCAGCTCTCCTCCTCCGACCCGCCGATCCGCCTCTCACATCGCGTCGCGCCCCAGCGGGTGCGCATCGCCGACGCTGCCACGCTCTGCGTCGCGCGCACGGGAGTCACCAAGACGACGCTCGACGACGTTGCCGCGAGGCGGGCTGCAGTCGTGCGACCGTCTACAGGACCTTCCCGGGCGGCAAGGAAGAAGTGATCGCCGCTGTCGTGGACACCGAGGTCGCCCGCCTCTTCAGCACCATCGCCGTCGCTATGGGTGGCGCAGAGGATCTCGAGGATGCGGTCGTCGCAGGGATAGTCGCGACCGCGTCGACCATCGAAGATCACGCAGCACTGGGTTACGTTCTCGACAACGAGCCGGGCTCGCTGCTCCCGTATCTGTGCTTCGCTCCGATGGGTCGCGTGATCGAGCTGGCGTCGCAGTTCACCGCCCCGTTCCTCGCACGATGGCTCGACCCGGAAGCCGCCCGGAGGCTCGCCGACTGGGCGACCCGGATAGTCCTGTCTTACGTTGCCACCCCCGCAGTCGGGCTGGACCTGCGAAACGATTCGAGTGCGCGCCGCTTGGTGGCAGCCTTCGTCATGCCGGCCGCACGAGAGCTTGCGCGTGAGCCAGCGTGCAGATGAAACCGTTCACAACTATTGATCAAGGGGAAGACCAAATGACCGACGAGACGGCCATCAGCGAGCAGATGAGGACAGCAGGCGAGATCCTCGGACGCGAAGACGTGAACGACCTCGAGGCCATCCTGTCGGTGGTGAACGACAATTGGGACGAGGACATCCACTCGGTCCGCTCGCACTACGACACGATCTTCACCTGGGACTACGAGAAGGGCCAGCGCCCGAAGCTCGACAAGCTCTACGAAAAGGCGAAGAAAACGCAGTGGAACGGCCAGACCGACCTTCCCTGGGAGATCGACGTCGACCAGGAGAAGCTCGTCGTGGCCAACGCCCTGCAGAACGGTGGCCTGGGCGGGGGTCTCGACGTGACGGGCACGCCGTTCGCCAAGTGGGGCGAGAAGGAGTGGATCGAGCTCGGGGTCGAGAGCCAGAACTGGACGCTCTCCCAGTTCATGCACGGGGAGCAGGGCGCTCTCGTCTGCACGGCCAAGATCGTGGAGTCGGTCCCGTGGATCGACGCCAAGTACTACGCCGCCACGCAGGTGATGGACGAGGCGAGACACGTCGAGGTCTTCTCCAAGTACCTGGACGACAAGCTGTCAGGCCACTACCCGATCAACGCCCACCTCCGGATGCTTCTCGACGACATCATCGCCGACGAGCGCTGGGACATGACCTACCTCGGCATGCAGATCATGGTGGAAGGTCTGGCTCTCGCCGCGTTCGGCTACATGCACCAGATGACCACGGAGCCGCTTTTGAAGCAGTTGCTGCGCTACGTGATGTCCGACGAAGCTCGGCACGTCGCCTTCGGGGTGCTCAGCTTGCAGGAGTACTACTCGCAGTTGACCGCATCGGAGATACGCGAGCGCCAGGAATTCGCATTCGAGGCCGCAGTGCGCATGCGTGACCGGTTCCTGCAGCAAGAGGTCTGGGTGAAGATGGGAGTGGACCCGAAGGCGGTCGCCCCGCTTCTCGTCGACCTCGAGGACCAGAAGATCTTCCAGATCATGCTGTTCTCGAAGATCGTCCCCAACTGTAAGAAGCTTGGACTGCTCGATGCCGCCGACGGCTGGCTGCGGGACCGCTTCACTGACATAGGCGTCATCGCATTCGAGGACTTGGCCGACACGGGCGAGGAGTACGACAGCCTCCAGGCCGTCCCGGCCGAGCGCGAGGCGGCCGCCTCGTAATTCGGGGAACTGACGTGCCGAGGCACGGAGCACCGTCGTGCCGGAGCTCAGACGTGCCGGAGCACCGAACCACTTCCGGAGCACCGAACCACTTCCGGCAGCACACGCTTGCCGACCGCCCCGGCGCTGTAGCCTCGGAGCAGTGACAGCACACGCAGGCGCGGGACGCTTCGGCACGGTCCTCACGGCCATGGTCACCCCGTTCGACCCAGAAGGTGCTCTCGACGTCGACGGAGCCGTTCGACTCGCCCGATGGCTGGCGGACAACGGCAGCGACGGGCTGGTTGTGGCCGGAACGACGGGGGAGGGTTCGGCTCTCGACGACGGCGAGGCGACCGAGCTCTGGCGCGCCGTATCTGCGGCGGTGACCGTCCCGGTCGTCGCTGCGACCGGATCGAACGACACCCGCCATACGGTCGAACGGACGAAGGCGGCAGAAGCGGCGGGCGCGGACGCAGTGCTCGTCGTGACGCCCTACTACGTCCGGCCGTCCCAGGCCGGCATGGCCGCCCATTTCCAACGCGTCGCCGAGGCGACGTCGCTTCCGGTGCTGCTTTACGACATCCCGGTGCGTACCGGCAGAAAGATCGCGACCGGGACGATGCTCCAACTCGCCCGCAACGTGGCCAACATCGTCGGCGTTAAGGACTCTGCAGGCGACGTGGTCGCAACGGCCAGGCTCGTGGCGGGTGCGCCGGACGGTTTCGAGGTCTATTGCGGTGACGATGTGTTCATGCTGCCGATGCTGGCGGTGGGCGCGGTTGGACTAGTGAGCGTGTCGGCTCACTGGCTCGGGCCGCAGCTGTCCGAGATGATCGCCACATTCGCGAAGGGCGACACACGCGGGGCTCAGGTCCTGAACGCGCGCCTGCTCGATTCCGCTTCGTTCCAGTCGAGCGAGGAGTACCCGAACCCCATGCCCGCAAAGGCGGTTTGCCGGGCTCTTGGACTTCCGGCGGGGCAGTGCAGGCTGCCCATCGGCCCGGCACCGGCTGATCTCGACGAGCTTGCCGCCCGGATCGCCGCCCAGTCGGCGGTTGCCCAGTCTCCGGTAGCCCAGTCCCCGGTAGCCCAGTCCCCGGTGGCGCCATCTGCTGCCGCCGGCGTAGCCGGGTCCTGAATCCGCACAACGACGCTGTGGCAGACCAAGTCACCATCTCGTTTCTCGGCGGTCTCGGCGAGATCGGCCGCAATTGCGCCTGCTTCGAGCTCAACGGCCGGATCGTCGTGCTCGACTGCGGGATCATGTTCCCCGATCCCGACATGCCCGGGATCGACTTGGTGCTCCCGGACCTGTCCTACCTCCGTGAACGCGCCGACCAAGTGGACGCGGTCGTGCTCACGCACGGTCACGAGGACCACACCGGAGGTCTCGCCTACTTGCTGCGAGATCTGTCGACTGACGTGCTCGGCTCGGCCCTCACCTTGGGGCTCGCACGCAACCGCGTCGAGGAAGCGGGCCTGATCGATCGAGCGCGTTTCGTCGAAGTACGCGACGGCGAGCGCCGCCAGGTCGGCCCGTTCGAGATCGAGTTCATACCAGTCACCCACTCAGTACCCAATGGATTCGCCACGGCATTCCACACGCCCCAGGGCGTCATTCTCCACACCGGCGATTTCAAGCTCGACCTCACACCTGTCGACGGGCGGCGCACCGATCTCGCGCGAATCGGATCATTGGCGGACAACCCCGGGATCCGCCTGCTTCTCTCGGACTCCACCAACGCCGAGGAGCCGGGGTTCACGGAATCCGAGATGTCTGTCGGCGCCACTCTGCGCAGAGTCTTTTCCGGGAGACCGCAGGGGCGGATCATCGTCGCCTGCTTCGCGAGCCATATCCACCGGATCCAGCAGGTGATAGAGGCTGCAGTGGCGACCCGGCGTCGTGTCGCGACACTCGGGCGATCGATGCGCAAGAACGTCGATCTTGCAGAACGCCTAGGGATTCTGGAATTGCCCGAAGATCTGATGATCGACATAGAAGACGTGGACAAGTATCCCGATGGCGAGGTCTGTGTGCTCTGCACCGGCTCCCAGGGCGAGCCATTGTCGGCGCTCGCTTTGTTGGCCACCGGAGAGAACAAATGGCTGTCTCTTCGCGACACCGACGCCGTCGTGATAAGCGCACATCCCATCCCGGGCAACGAGTGGGCGGTGGGCCGGGTCGTCGACGGTCTTCATCGGCGGGGCGCCGAGGTGATCCACACCGGCGTCGAGCCTGTACACGTGAGCGGGCACGCGCGCCAGGGTGAGTTGAAGACCCTTCTTTCGGTGGCTCGGCCCGAATGGTTCGTCCCCGTTCACGGCGAGTACCGACATCTCGTCAATCACTCGCACCTGGCCACCGCCATGGGGGTCGAGCCGAACAAGGTGCTCATATGCCAGGACGGCGACGTGGTCGTGCTCCGAGACGACGGATTGGAAATCTCGGGGGACGTTCCCGCGGGATTCCTCTATGTCGACGGTACCGTCGGCGACGTCGGCCACGGTGTTCTGAGGGACCGTCGCGTGCTGGCCGAAGAAGGGGTCGTGGTCGTCGTCTGCACCGTCGACATGCACGCCCGCGACCTTGTGGCCGATCCGGAGATCGTCACTCGTGGATGGGTCCACGCCCCGGAAGCCGACGCTCTTATCGAAGAGGCGAGCGCAGCGGTCAGAGCATCGCTCGAGTCTGCGCTGGCCGACGGCGCACCAGATCACGAGGCCCTTGCACGGCACGCGCGCCGTGCTCTCGGACGCTTTGTGGGCGAGCGGACCCGCCGGCGCCCCATGATCGTTCCCGTGGTCATATCGCTCTGAGGTTCTTCTAGGGTTCTTCTGGGTTCGTTTGGGGTTCTTCCGAGGTTCTTCCGGGAAGCCGTCTCTCCTGAGTCGGCGATCTTCCCGGCTCGGAGCTGTGAGCTGACGTAGCGGTCAGCCGGCTCAACGGTGCCGCGGAGTCGCCACCAGCGCCTCCGCCTCTGCGCCGCGCGGTGCGCCGCTGGTCGGCCGCCTCCTGTGATCGCAGGAGTTCTATTTTCCCGCCATTTTCCTGGGCTTTTCTGTCCCTTATTTCTTGCGTTCCATGTTCTGTTACACCCTCTGAGTAGCTTGCATGTCATGACACGCGTGCTTCGCGATATCGCCGACGCCGCGGACAACCCGACGGCTCAGGACCTCGTTGCCGCCGCCGACGTCATCAAGCGCTTCGTGAAGTTCTTCGAGCCTGACCTGTATTCGGGAGATGACGCAGAGACCCTCGTTCGGGTCTTTTCCGAGGTGAAGCATGCCTGTGCCTCCGGGGTCATGCTCGCAGCTAGGCGGGTTCAGGCCACCCACCTCCACGAAAGAGAAGGCCACAAGCTCGCACCTACCTACCTAGCTGCGATCACAGGTGAGTCGGTCGGATCCGCGGCTTCGATGCTGGAGATCGCCAAGTCGATAGAGGCACACCCGGCGATATCCGAGGCCTTCAGGTCGGGGAAGCTCTCTGAGGCAAAGGCAAGACAGATCGCATCTGCCGCTGACGCCCGCCCCGACCAGGAAGAGAACCTCGTTGCGGCCGCATCCGAGATGGAGCTCGGAGGCCTGAAGCGCCACTGTGCAGACGTCCGCCAGAGCGCACTTTCAAAAGACGACTCGGTCGAGCACTACGAGCAGATGAGATCCAGGCGCTTTTGTCGCATGTGGAGCGATCAAGAAGGCTTCGGAAGGTTAGAGGCGAGGCTTACCCCGGACGCCTTTTCGGTGCTCGGTGCCTGCATCGAACCCTTCCAGACCCGCGAGTTCGACCTGGCCAGAAAACAGGGCCGCCACGAGCCTCGTCACGCCTATGGCGCAGATGCGCTCGTCGCCATGGCCAGGCACAGTCGCGAGGCTGACGGTTCTTCCAAGGGCCGAGACACCCTCGTCCGGGTACGGGTGGATCTCTCAGCTCTCAAGAGGGGTCGGACACAACCCGGTGAGACCTGCCAGATACCGGGGTTGGCCCCGGTTCCGGTCGCGTTGGTGAGACAGATCCTCGGAGACTCGCTACTAGAGCTCGTTATCACCGAAGGCAAAGACGTGAGAACGGTCTGTACGAACTCCAGGCACATCCGAAGAGCACTTCGAGTCGCACTAGAAGAACGAGACCAGACCTGCTGTGTGCCCGAGTGCGAGATGGCCGACCCCTTGGAGATCGACCACCGCACCGATTTCGCAAAGGGCGGGGTGACGAGCTTGGAGAACCTCGCCAGGTTGTGTCCATACCACCACCACCTGAAGACCAACAGGGGCTGGACCCTAGAAGGCAGAGCCGGCAACTGGCGGTTTGTCAGACCGGACCCGCCACCTGGATCTGGTCACCCCCAGCATCTCGAGCAACCGAACCGAGCCTCTTCGACCGACGGCCGAAGGAGGGCCAAGCGGGCGACCGGACCACCGGCTCAGAGCAAGCTGCTCTGAGGGACCCAAAGCATGAGGAGCGGGATCCTGAGTCACCTTCCCCGAAGCGGCGGGGTGCAGAGGAGCAGGTCAGGGGCCTGTCGGGTCACCATGGGCTCCTTGGGGCTGGTGTTAGGTTTGTTGCCACTGTGGTGACCACCAAGCGCCGCCCGTCCGGCGCTCGCTACGCTTCGCGGTCGTCGCCTGCCCACCGCTCACAGAAGTCGGCAGCCCGACCGTCGTCGACCGGAGCCGGCCGGGGTGCCGGGTCTCGAGCCGCGTCTGCCGGGAAAAGGATCAAACGTTCGAAGACCGGGTCGACCACGGGCCGATCGGCGATCGCGGTTCTGTCCGAGCACGCGGTCGACCTGTGGGCTCTCGGCCTCGCCACCGTCGGCGTCCTGGGAGCGATCGCGCTGTTCGGCGACTCGTTGGGTCCGGTCGGACATGGCGCGAGACAGATTGCGGGCGATCTACTGGGTACGGGCCGCTTCGTGCTGCCGCCGGCCTGTTTGGCAGCCGCGATCTTGCTCATCGTGGGTCGATCTGCGGAGAAGGAACCGGTTCGTGTCTGCATCGGTCTAGTCGTTTCTCTGTGGGCGGTGTCGGGGCTCGCCGCAGCCGCGGGTGGCGCTCCAAGTTTCACTGCCCCACAAAGTGAGCTGGCCGGGGCCGGCGGTTGGCTCGGAGCAGCCATTTGCGATCCTCTTCGAGCAGGTCTCGGAACCCTCGGCGCATCTGTCGTTCTCGTAGCCGTCCTCGCGTGCGCGTTGATTGTCCTCACCGGCATCAGCGTGCGGTCCGCCGCTCTCGGCACGGCCGCGTTCGTCCGCTTCTCATGGCAACACATGAGCCAGGCCGCAAAGACCGTCAGTTCCGTGGGCGAGGTCGTCATCAAGGCCGACACGACCTCGACGTCGCCGGGATCTCCTTCAGGCAGGTCGATCTTCGACCTGGACGAAGCCCTTGCGCATGACCCACCGCATGATTCACTGAACGAAGCGGCCGGCACTGACGACGCTCGAGATTTGGAGGAAGACGAACTCGACAGCCTCGACGGCCTTGACACGCGAGGGGCATCCGGACCCGGGACCGGGACAGGTCGCCCCGGATCAGAGCCCAGTGATGCGCGCGCCACGGCCGCCGGCGCCAGGCCCGCCGGCGCCAGGCCCGCCGGCGCGGCAGGTTCCCGCCCTCGTGCAACCCTGCCCGCTCGCCAGCTCGAGCTCGAACTGGGTCTTGCCACAGGGCAATGGCGGCTTCCACATGTCGGGATCCTCGCTCGCTCCCGCGCACGAGCGATCGACAGGGGAGAGATAGCAGAAGCAGGCCGCGCACTCGTGGACTCGCTCGCTGCGCATGGCGTCGACACGCGGCTCGTCGGCCACACCGTTGGCCCGACGGTGACCCGCTATGAGCTCGAGCTCGGACCTGGGGTCAAGGTGGCGAGGGTCACGAGCTTGGCGAAGGACATCGCCTATGCAATGGCGTCGCCCGACGTGCGAATCCTTGCCCCGATTCCCGGCAAGTCCGCCATCGGCGTCGAAGTTCCGAACCGACAGAGGCAACTCGTCACGTTGGGGGACGTGCTGTCGAGCGAAGAGGCGCGCAAGGCGACGCACGCTCTCGAGGTGGCGCTCGGCCGCGACATCGCCGGCCGTCCGGTCATGGCCAACCTGGCGGACATGCCTCACATCCTCATCTCGGGCGCAACCGGAGCCGGGAAGTCCTCGTGTATCAACTCCCTGCTCACCTCGATCCTGGTCCGCTCTACGCCGGAGCAGGTGAGGCTGATTCTCGTCGACCCGAAGAGAGTCGAGCTCGGTCAGTACAACGGGTTGCCGCACCTCCTCACGCAGGTCGTCGTGGATCCGAAGAAGGCTGCGAACGCCCTCAACTGGGCGGTCGCGGAGATGGAACGCCGCTACGACCTGTTGGCCGAGGTCGGCATGCGCGACATAACCGGATACAACCTCGCGATCGACCGCGGCGAGCTGGGTCCGCCCCCTCGAGCCGTGGGGGACGAAGACGAAGATAACGACGAAGATAACGATGACGGTGATGGTGACGGTGATGGTGACGGTGACGGTGACGGTGACGAACAAAGTTCGGAGGAGGCCGTCGTGGCGGGCGACTCCGCGAGCGGCTCCGCAGGCGACGATCAGATCGACAACCACGACTATGCCGACGCCGACGTCGACGTCGACGAAAGCCACGACGTAAGGGGTAATGGGAGCCGATCGGGCGCCTCGACCGTTGCCGCTCGAGTGGCGGAGGTCCGCAATGCTGTCGAGTCGAAAGGCACCGAGCACTCGCGTCTTCCGTTCATCTTGGTTGTCGTCGACGAGTTGAACGACTTGATGATGGTCGCAGCGCGCGACGTCGAAGAGTCTGTGTGCCGGATCGCTCAGATGGCACGAGCCGTCGGGATCCACCTCGTTCTCGCAACGCAACGACCGTCGGTCGATGTGATCACGGGGGTCATCAAGGCGAACATCCCGAGCCGCCTGGCCTTCTCGGTCTCGTCGTTGGCTGACAGCCGGGTGATCCTCGATCAGCCCGGCGCAGAGCGCCTCATCGGCAAGGGGGACATGCTGCTGCTCACAGCCTCGTCCTCAGTGCCGCGGCGCATCCAGGGGCCATGGGTGACGGAGGAGGAGGTGCGTGCGGTGGTGGCCCACTGGCGCCGCCAGAGCCAGCCCGAGTACGTATCGGGGATCGCAGGAGAAGACAACTCCGGTCCGGGCCCGGCCGGGATGCCGGGAGACGACGACGAGTACCTGACGCAGGCGATGGAACTCGTGGTGAGATCGCAACTCGGCTCGACGTCCATGCTCCAGCGCAAGCTCAGGGTCGGGTTCTCACGCGCGGGTCGGCTGATGGACCTGCTCGAGCGGCGCGGTGTCGTGGGCCCATCAGAAGGATCCAAAGCTCGGGCGGTTCTCATGACCGTCGACGAGCTCGATCAGGTGCTCGGCAACATCGACTAGCAATCGGGCCGGCGGGTCACGCGGTTTCGGTTTTGCGAGGCTACAGGTCCCTACGGACAGCGCATCTACCAGGACTTTTGTCGACGTCCTCCGCATGAGGTTGTCCGGTTTCGTTAGGCTGGTCACCGGTTCCCATGGGCCTGTACCCCCCGAACTTGGGCCCCGGAACTTGGGCCCCGGAACTTGGGCAGAGACGAGTGTCCGGCAGCTGGAGAGACCAACTGGAGAGACAGTCATCAGATGCCCGCCCGGTACTAGGGCCTGGCCATGAAGACGCCGGCAAAAGGCAATAAGGCCGGCGGTGTCGACAGAGGAAGGTAGACCGCAGAACGTGGAGTCTGTACGTCCTGCGAGGGAGCATCTCTCGCAGCGCCCACGCAACTCCCACGCAGCGCGTGTTCCGGCGCAGGCCCGTGGCGCGGTCGGCGTAACCGAGGGCCTCGCCCGATTGGCGCAGGATCCCTCTCGCAGGCATCGCCCGTTGAAGCCGGCAAGATCGGTCCAGCTGCGACGCCGCAGGCTCCGCACGACTTTCGTGGTTCTGGTCGTCCTTATCCTCGTCGGAGTATTCGCATCACAGGGCGGCAAATCGGATAATCCGTACACCGGCACGAGCGGTGGCGGATCGGACCCCACAACGCCCGCCCTGCAGTTGAGCATGACGGCGCCAAAGATCACGGCGGTGGCGGGCTCGACGCCGGTGATCCCCTGGGTGCAGGCGGGTCAATCCGCTGTAGCTGTCCCCGCGGCCGGTCTCCTCGAGACGTCAGGTCCCGAGGATTCGGTACCCATAGCCAGTCTCACCAAGATGATGACTGCTTATCTGACGCTCGAACAGCATCCACTTACCGCTACGTCTTCCGGTCCGAAGATAGAGATGACGTCCGTCGATCAGGAGGACTTCGCACAGGATACGGTCGACGACGCGTCATCGGTGGAGGTCAAGGCCGGAGAGGTGCTCACAGAGCGCCAGCTGCTGTCAGGCCTCATCGTCCGTTCGGCCAACAACGTCGCTGACACCCTCGCGCGCTGGGACTCGGGGAGCATTCCGGCGTTTGTAGCAAGGATGAACGCTAAGGCAGCGGCTCTGGGAATGACCTCGACTCACTACGTGGACACCAACGGTCTCGACGCAGGCTCTGTCTCCACCGCACACGATCAGCTGATACTTGCGGAGCACGCGATGGAGTTGACGTCGTTCGCGTCGATCGTGAACCAGACGACGGTCACGCTCCCTTACATCGGCACGCTCGACAACTACGTCAGTGCAGTCGGATACGACGGCGTTGTCGGCATCAAGTCCGGATTTACCGACGCAGCCATGGCATGTGTCGTACTTGCAGCGATCCGGCAGGTCGGCAACCAACAGGTTCTCGTGTTCGCTGCCGATCTCGGTCAGCCGACGACGCTCGATTACGCAGGGCAGGAGGACGTGTCCATGATCGACGCGGTCAGCCAGGCTCTGCATCTCGTGGAGGTCTCTCCGGCACACCGCCTGGTCGGTCGAATCGGGGTCCCTTCGTCCCGCAGTTCGAGCCAGGGCAGTTCCGGCCAGGGCAGCTCGGGCCAGGGCAGTTCCGGAGAGGGTACGAGTTGGGCGCCTGTCGAGACTGCCGCACCGCTGATCGCGGTGGCGTGGCCGGGAACCACCGTCGTTCTGTCCCTCAAAGAGGGTCGGGTAGGCCGCTCGGTTGGCGCCGGCACGGTGGTCGGGTCTCTCGACGCATCCTCGGCGGGCGGGCCGCCGGTGTCCGTCCCTCTCGTGGCGGTCGAAGCGCTCCACTCGTAGAGCCGTCCCTGTCCCAGAGCCGTCCCTGACCCAGAGCCGTCCCTGCCCCAGAACCGCCCCGGCCGTAGGGCCGCCCCGGCCGTAGGGCCGCCCCGGCCGTAGGGCCGCCCCGGCCGTAGGGCCGCCCCGGTCGTAGGGCCGCCCCGGTCGTATCAGCTTTCCAGTTCGTGGACCTGCCCAGGTCCTAGAGCCGTCCGGGCGCGAGCCACTACCCTTTGCCCGTGCGCGCTCGGGTACCTGCCTCTACCGCCAACCTTGGACCCGGTTTCGACGCCCTGGCCCTGGCACTCGACCTATACGTCGAGGTCGAGGTGGAACCCGCCGAGAGGCTGGTCGTCCGGTGCGAAGGGGAGGGCGAAGACCTCGCGAAGGATGACTCGCATCTTGCTGCGCGAGTTGCGATCGACGTTGCCGGCACTGATCGGCTTTCCATCACGGTCCGCTCCGAGATCCCGGTGGCACGAGGCCTCGGATCATCCGCAGCACTTGCCGCAGCGGCGGCGGCTGCGGCGGGAGCGACGGATCCCCTCGCTGTTGCGGCCTCGGTGGATGGCCACCCGGAGAACGCTGCGGCCTCTGTGGTAGGCGGACTGGTGTGCGCCACGTTCGTCCGTGGAGCGGTGCGAGCGGTCCGGTTACCGCTCGACATCGGCCTCGCATTCGTAGCTCTGATCCCGGACAAGCCGCTGTCGACAGCGAAGGCCAGGCAGGCGCTGCCACAACAGGTCGCAAGGGCGGACGCGACCTTCAACCTTGGGCGGATGGGTTTGTTGCTCGCCGGACTGTCGGACCGGTCACTGCTCACCCGCGAAGCGACAGAGGACCGGATCCACCAGGACTACCGGAGCCCACTATTCCCCGAGGCGCCGAAGCTGCTCGCGAAGCTCGTCGAAGCAGGGGCACTGGCATCTTGCTGGTCCGGAGCGGGCCCCACCTTGTTGGGGATCTGCGACGGTGCAGATCAGGAGAAGGTCCGCGCCAAGGCGGAGATCGCCATGGCCGAAGTGGGCGTCGCGGGCAGAGTCCTCATCGTGCACGCCGACATGCAAGGGCTCACCACCGACGGCACCTGGCCCAGCACCGATACGCGCCGTGGCGCTAGACGCTCGCCGGCTGGGACGCTCGACGACCTGTTCGAGGATATCTGACGGGGAACGCTTGCCCAGGCCTGTCACGAACCTGAGCCTGAGCATGAGCGCAGACGGCAGGCCGGTCACGAGCACGAGCACGAGCACGATCACGATCATGAGCGCAGGCTGCCCTCGCCGGTCATGTACATGAGCGCCGGCTGCCTACACTGACCTGGTGCCCCGCACCTTCCACATCCGAACCTTCGGATGTCAGATGAACGAGCACGATTCGGAACGGCTCGCGGGACTTCTCGTTGCAGACGGGATGGAGCGAGCCAGCGATCTCGAATCCGCCGATGTCGTGATCCTCAACACTTGCTGCGTCCGCGAGAACGCGGACAACCGGCTCTACGGACATCTCGGGCACCTGAAGTCATTGAAGAAACGCCACCCGGGCATGCAGATCGCGGTAGGTGGCTGCCTCGCCCAGAAAGACAGGGAGTTGCTGCGCGAGCGTGCCCCGCAGGTCGACCTGGTGTTCGGGACGCACAACCTGGCGAGTGCACCAGGGCTCCTCCGCAGGGTGAGTCTCGAAGGACCGCTTGTCGACGTGCTCGACGAGCCGATCGCGGGCGGCGACGCGGCACACGCGAGCGCCCTCAGCGCGGACCGCGAACTGCCCTGGTCGGCCTGGGTCACGATTCAGACGGGGTGCGACAACTCCTGCGCGTTCTGCATCGTTCCTGCGGTTCGCGGGCGCGAGGTGAGCCGACCGATAGAGGATCTGGTGAGCGAGATCGAGTCGCTCAGCGCGTCGGGTGTCACCGAGATCACACTTCTCGGCCAGAACGTGAACTCCTATGGACGAGACCTGACGCGTCGCAGGCCTCTCTTCGCGTCGTTGTTGCGCGCGGTGGGATCTGTCGACGGCATCGAACGGGTCCGCTTCACGAGCCCTCACCCGAAGGACATCAGGCCCGAGACCATCGAGGCGATGGCCGAGACACCGGCGGTCTGTGAGCACCTGCACCTGCCGCTTCAGTCCGGGAGCGACTCCGTCCTGAAGATGATGCGGCGCGGGTACACGGCGGCGAGATATCTCGAACGCCTTGCAGACGCACGCAGCGCGATCGACGAATTGGCGGTGACGACCGATCTCATCGTCGGCTTCCCGGGCGAGACCGACGAAGACGCCGAACGAACCTTGGAAGTGGTGGCCGAGGCCGGCTTCGATAGCGCCTACACATTCGTGTTCTCGCCGCGTCCCGGCACGCGAGCTGCGGCGATGGCCGACCGGTTCGTTCCACCCGAGGTCGTGGCCGAGCGGTTCGACCAGTTGAAGCTCGTCCTGGAGCGATCGGCGCTCATGCGTCACGAGGCGAGGATCGGTCGGGTCGAGCAGGTCCTCGTCGAGGGTGTGTCCAAGCGAGACCCCGACGTCCTTTCCGCGCGCGCACCCGTCAAGGCAAGCTCGTGCACTTCGAGGTCCCATCGGCCGGAAGGCCCGCACCGGGTAGCTACGCGCAGGTCCGGGTTACCGGCGCTGCACCCCACTTCCTCCGTGGCGAATTCCTCGAGCTGACCGCGCTGCCTCGCCACAAGGTGAGGATCCCGGTCCGCCCCGCCGCTCCACCTGCTCATGCCGCCCCTGGTGTTTCGGGCGACCTTGTCGAGATGGCTGCAGGAGAGACCGCTGTCGCACGGTAACGGCGGGGCTCACGGCGCAGCGAACGGCGGGGCTCACGGCGCAGCGAACGGCGGGGCTCACGGCGCCGCGAACGGCGGGGCTCACGGCGTAGCGAACGGCGGGGCTCACGGCGCCGCGAACGGCGGGGCTCACGGCGTAGCGGACGGCGGGGTGCACAATGCAGCGAACGGTCCGCGGAACGGCGGAGTGAGTGGTCCCGTGAGCGGCGCAACGAAGACCGGGGCGCCAGCTGGCGAGAAGAGTCGCTTGGCGAGTCGGCACGTGGCTCTGGTCGGACCGACTGCATCCGGCAAGACGTCCCTGGCTCTCAAGCTCGCCACCCTCCGGCCTGACGCGGAGATCGTGAGCGTCGACTCCATGGCGGTCTACCGCGGGATGGACATCGGTACGGCCAAGCCCTCTGTCGCAGACAGGGCAGGGCTGAAGGTGCACATGATCGACCTCGTAGAGCCGTCCTGCAACTACACGGTCTCCGAGTTCCAAGACGAGGCGCGTCGGGTGATCGCGGGGATCGAACAAGACGGAAGGCGTGCCCTGCTTGTCGGCGGTACCGGCTTGTATCTGCGTGCCGTAATAGACGACCTGCGAATCCCCGGCAGATGGCCCGATGTCGTAGAGGCTCTTCAAGCAGTGATAGGTGACGGAACCGACGACGACACCGACGACGACGCCGACGCCATCGCGACCAAAGAGCTCCATGCGCGGCTCACTGACCTGGACCCCGTCGCCGCAGCGAGGATCGAACCATCCAATCGCAGGCGGCTGTTGCGGGCCCTCGAGGTCACAATCGGTTCGGGGGTACCGTTCTCGTCTTTCGGCCCAGGTCTCGGCACGTACCCGGGCTCCGCGTTCGTGCAAGTGGGCATACCGTACGACCGCACGGTGCACGACGAGATAGTCGCAACGAGGTTCGCGGCTCTCATCGACGCGGGCTTCCTCGAAGAGGTGCGCACGCTCGCGGCGAGACCCGGCGGGCTTTCGAGGACGGCGCGCCAGGCGATCGGCTACCGGGAGCTCTTGGACCACATCGAGAACGGCACTCCGCTCGAAGATGCGATGAGCTCCGCGGTGCAACGGACCCGGACGCTCGCCCGCAGGCAGTGGTCCTGGTTCCGGCGCGATCCCCGGATCGAATGGCTGGATCCCGCCCGCGATCTGCTTTCCCAGCTCCTCGATCAGTGGGACGCGGCAGGCATGGCGCCGGTGGGAGACTGAGCACGTGGGCGCCACGATCAGGATGACCAAGCACCACGGTTCGGGAAACGACTTTCTCGTCCTGCTCGCGCCCGATTCGGCGACCACCCTCCGGTCGCAGGAGGTGGCCGCGCTGTGCGACCGCCGGAGAGGCTTCGGGGCCGACGGGCTGATCATCGGCCGGCCGGGCCCAGACGGCGCGCAGCTGAACATGGCGCTCACGAACGCTGACGGTTCCTTCGCCGAGATGAGCGGGAACGGGATTCGCTGCCTCGTCCAGGCTGCCGTCGCGGCAGGTCTCGTCGAACAAGGCGTGGTCACCGTGGACACGGCAGCCGGCCGCCGGCAGGTCGAGTTCGAGGATCTGGGCTCCGGACTCGGTCGAGCAGAAGTCGACATGGGCCCCGCACGTGTCACTGCGAACCTGCCTGTCGATCGTCCCCCCGTGTCCTTCGCAGGCGCCGGCGCAGTCTCGATGGCCTGCGCGGTGAACGTGGGGAATCCCCACGTCGTGCTTCTCGCAACCGGTGACATCGACCTCGAGACTGTCGGCCCCCGCATGGAGCGCGCCGTCGAAGGCGGTGCGAACATCGAGGTCCTACGCAACATCGACAACATCGAACCGCGCGATGACGGCACGCCCTGCATCGACATCGAAGTGTGGGAGCGCGGAGTGGGGATCACCGAATCGTGCGGAACAGGTGCGTGCGCGGCCGCAACGGCAGCGAGGTCTTGGGGGATGACCTCTCCGACGGTGGACGTGCGAAGCGGCGGCGGGATCCTCCAGGTGCGCTTCGCGAACGACATTGTGATGTTGAAGGGGCCTGCGCGCATGGTGGGCGAGGTGATGGTGGACCTCGATGTGCTCGGCGGGCTCGTGGCTGAACGAAGCGGGGAGGTCGTCGCGGTCCTGTGAGCCTCATCGAGCGGACCGTACGCGAGCGCATCGTCGTAGTGGGCGTCGTATTCAGCTGGAGCTCGCTTGCGCAGGTCGAAGAGGACCTTGACGAGCTCGAGTCGCTCGTGGCCACGGCCGGTGCCGACGTGGTGGCCCGCGTGATCCAGCGCAGAGCGGAGCCGGATCCTGCGACCTTGCTCGGGAAAGGCAAGGCGGCCGAGCTTCGCGAGGTGGCACTCGAGCACGACGCGGACACCGTGGTGTTCGACGCGGAGCTCACCCCCGCACAGCAGCGGAACCTGGAGCACATTCTCGGCCGGACGGCCATCGACAGGACCGGCGTGATCCTGGACATCTTCGCCCAGAACGCAAGCTCCCAGGAAGGAAAGGTGCAGGTCGAGCTCGCCTTGCTGCGCTACAGGCTCCCGCGCCTGCGGGGTCGGGGGCATTCGCTGAGCCAGCAGGCAGGTGGCATCGGCACCCGCGGACCAGGAGAGACGAAGCTCGAGGTGGACCGGCGCCGGCTTCTCGCGAGGATGAGCCGGCTAGAAGGCGAGCTGCGCGGTGTGTCCGCATCGCGCGACACCCAGGCTCGTGCGAGGAGACGCTCGCGACACCGGTTGGTATCTCTCGTCGGTTACACCAACGCGGGCAAGTCGACGTTGCTCAACCGGCTGACGAACGCGAACGCTCTCGTAGACGACAGCCTCTTCTCCACGCTCGATGCCCGCACACGGCGTCTCGTCTTGCCCGGTGGCGAGACGATTCTGCTGTCGGACACGGTCGGGTTCGTCCGGAAGCTTCCCCACCAGCTCGTCGAAGCGTTCAAACCGACCCTCGAGGTAGTCCGCGACGCTGATCTGCTGATGCACGTCGTCGACGGATCGTCGGTCGATCCCGAGAAGCAGATCGAGGCGGTGCGATCCGTCCTGGAGGAGATCGGCGCGGACCGCGTGCCCGAGCTTCTCGTTGTGAACAAGGTGGACCGATCGCGCGACGCGCAACGTTTTGCAGATGATCACCCGGGCTCGGTAGCAGTGTCGGCGACCGAAGGTCTCGGGATCGACGAGCTGCTGCAAGCGATAGGAGACCGGCTGAGGGTCGCGGACCGGGTGATCGAGCTCGTCGTCCCTTACGGTCGCGGCGACGTGCTCGCGGCCGTCCACCGCGAAGGTGAGGTCGTCGACACGCGCAACGACGAGGGCGCGACCGTCGTGCACGTCGTCCTCGACGACGCAGGTCAGGCCCGCTTCCGCGAGTTCGCCGTACCATGAGCCCTTCCGACGGCCCGTCAGGCGTAGAGGCCCGGGTTCCCGCGCTTCGTCCCCCCGCCCTATCCCTACGACAGGCTCGCCGAGATCGCAGAGATCGCGTCGCGACACGACGGCGGCCTGGTCGACTTGTCGATCGGCACGCCCTGCGACCCGCCACCTGCGAGCGTCGTCCGAGCGCTCGGCACCTCAGGCGCAGAGCGGAGTTACCCGACGTCGACGGGTAGCGCGGCACTGCGCGAAGCGGCGGCCGGGTGGATGTCGAGGCGCTTCGGCGTTTCCGTCGAGCCGGCTCACATCGCCGCTTGCGTGGGCTCCAAGGAGTTCGTCGCCTCCCTGGCGTGGTACATGCGCCTACGCGCGCCCGACCGCGACACGGTGCTTCACCCGGCGACCGCGTATCCGACCTACGAGATGAGCGCCCAGCTCGCCGGGTGCAGGTCGGTCCGTGTTCCCGAGCGCGACGGTGGCGGGCTCGACCTCTCGTCGATCGACGAAGCCGACGCAGAGCGCGCCCTTCTGCTTTGGGTGAACAGCCCCGCGAATCCGACCGGGAGCCTGACCGACCTGTCGGGTGCAGCCGAGTGGGGTCGTTGCAGAGGGGTTCCTGTCTTCTCCGACGAGTGCTACGCCGAGTTCACCTGGGCCGGGCCGCCTTCGACCATCCTGAGCTCGAGCTCCGACGGAGTGGTCGCGGTGCACTCTCTCTCCAAACGTTCGAACCTTGCGGGGTGCCGGGTCGGGTTCTTCGCAGGGGACCCCGATCTCGTCACCTATCTGGCGGGCGTCAGGCGACACGCGGGCCTCATGGTTCCAGGTCCTGAGCAGCACGCTGCAGCGGTTGCGCTCGCTGACGACGATCACGTGGAGCTCCAGCGTGGGATCTACTCCCGGAGGCTCGAGCGGCTCTCTCAGGTCTTCGGGGATTCGGGGCTCGCGGCTCCGATCCCCGACGGGGCGTTCTATCTATGGGTCCCGGTTCCTGCATCAGTCCACGGGGACTCCGGGGGCGCATCTCACCCGGGTCTCGAGTCCGGAGCATTCGCGTTCGCCCGGACGCTCGCGGAGGCGGGCGGGATGCTCGTGAGCCCAGGGGACCTCTACGGCGAGAATTCGACCGATCACGTGCGTGTCGCGGTGGTGCAGCCCGACGACCGCCTGGAGCTCGTGGCGAAGCGCATGGCGTCGCATGGACATCTGCTTGACCACCGCCGTGGCGGCTGACGACAGGCCCGACTGCGCGAACGCGTGCCGGTAGTCTCACCTGAATGCCTGATCTCAGCGCGTCGGTAGAAGAGTTGTGGGAACGGGCCGACGACGTCGCACCCGGCGACGCTGATGCGCTTCGCATCGTGACCGAGGCGATCGACCTGCTCGACAAGGGTGAAGCGAGGGTTGCCGAGATGGACCCCTCGACCGGCGACGTGACCGTCAACTTGTGGTTGAAGCACGCCATCCTCCTGTTGTTCCGGTTGTTGTCCGTGAAGACGACCGAAGTCGGCCCGTTCGAGTACTCCGACAAGATCCCGCTCAAGTCAGGTTTCGCCGACGCAGGCGTGCGCGTCGTGCCCGGCGCGTCGGCTCGCTGGGGATCGTTTCTGGACCGGGGCGTGGTCATGATGCCGAGCTATGTGAACATCGGGGCACGGGTGGGTGCCGACACGATGGTCGACACGTGGGCGACAGTCGGTTCGTGCGCGCAGATCGGTGCCCGCGTCCATCTTTCGGGCGGGGTGGGGATAGGCGGGGTGCTCGAACCGCCGCAGGCCGCTCCAGTGATGGTGGGAGACGACGTGCTCGTCGGCAGCCGTTCGATGATCACCCAGGGTGCGAAGGTGGGAGAGGGGTCCGTTCTAGGAGAAGCGACGCTCCTCAACCCTTCGATCCCGGTCATAGACGCCGAAACAGGCGAGCACCTCGGTCGCGGCGAGGTCCCCCCCTGGAGCGTGGTCGTCAGCGCCTCGCGTCGACGTGAGTACCCGGGAGGCGAGTTCTACCTGCCGTGCGCCCTCGTGGTGAGACGGCTCGACCCGGGTCGCAAGCACGACAAGGCGGGACTCGAGGCAATACTCCGGGAACACGGTGTCGCGACCTGACTCCGGCGCACAGGGCGCTCCGGACCTTCTCGCTCTGGCAGCAGAGATCGTCGACATCCCGTCTGTCAGCCATGACGAAGCCGCGCTCGCTGATGCGGTAGAGGCCGACCTGTCTCGGGCGCCTTGGCTCCAGATAGAGAGGATCGGCGACACGGTCGTCGCACGAACCGAACAGGGCCGGGGCGCACGGGTGGTCGTCGCCGGACATCTCGACACCGTGCCCGGCGCCGGGCCGGTCGAGGCCGAGGTCGATGGCAACGTGCTGTCGGGACTCGGCGCCGTCGACATGAAGGGTGGCATCGCCGTGATGCTCGGGTTGGCGGTCACGATTCAACAGCCGGTCGTGGACGTCACCTACGTCTTCTATCCGTGCGAGGAAGTCCGACGCGAGCACAACGGGTTGGGAAAGCTCGCGGCCACGCGCCCTGAACTGATTGCCGCCGACGCAGCGGTGCTCGGAGAGCCGACGTCAGGGATCGTCGAAGCGGGCTGCCAGGGAACGCTGCATGCCATCGCTCGATTGCGCGGCAAGCGGGCTCATACAGCGAGACCTTTCATGGGGGTGAACGCGGTCCATCGCACTGCAGCGCTTCTCGAGCGTCTTGGTGCGTACGAACCGAGACGTGTGGTGATCGAGAATTGCGAGTACGTGGAGCAGCTCCAGGCCGTCTCGATCGAAGGAGGTATCGCCGCGAACGTGGTGCCAGACCAGACGTCGGTGAAGATCAACTTCCGGTTCGCTCCAGACCGCGATCCCGATAGCGCCGTCTCGCAGCTGCACGAGCTCCTCGACCCTGCGATCGACCAGGGTGCAGGCGACTCGCTCGAGGTGATCGAAGTGACACCCGGGGCTCCGCCGTCGCTCTCAGAACCTGCGATCGCTCGCCTGGTCGCGGCGACCGGTTGTCCCGCGAGGGCCAAGGTCGGTTGGACCGATGTGGCGACGTTCGCCGCGATCGGCATACCGGCGACCAACTTCGGGCCTGGAGACCCTCTGCTCGCCCACACCGCCGACGAGCGCGTCAGCCGCAAAGAGCTCGAGGATGTCTACGAAGTTCTGGCGACGTTGCTCACCCAGAAGGCCTGAGCTCCCGGAAGCAGCTCGGGGCGGCTGTCTCGATCAAAGGCGCCTCATCACCGATACGACCTTGCCGTAAACGGTGACGTCCGCAGGGCTCAGCTCCATGGGAGCGAGTCGCTCGTTCGCCGGCGACAGGACGATCGAACCGCCTCGTCGCGAGAAACGCTTGACGGTTGCCTCGTCGCCGGGAACCCCTGCAACCACGACATCGCCGTTCTCGGCGTCAGGTTGCTGACGCGCAACCACCAGATCCCCGTCGAATATGCCGTCTTCTATCATCGAGTCCCCGCGTACCCGCAGTGCGAACATCGACCCACTTCCTGTCAGTTCCTCCGGCACGGCGAGCAGTTCGGTCACGTTCTCGGTCGCAAGGACGCCCGTTCCGGCAGCCACGTCGCCCACGAGCGGAACATGGCGCACGCGCCCGGTCGGAAGCGAGGCCTTCGATGCCGGGTCGTAACGCACTTCGATCGCGCGCGGCTTGGTCGGGTCCCTTCTCAGGTAGCCCTCGCGCTGGAGCACTGCGAGATGTGCGTGAACCGTCGACGAAGAGGCGAGCCCTACCGCCTCTCCGATCTCGCGCACCGACGGCGGGTATCCCCTCTCGCTAAGGCAGGTCGTGATGTACACGAGAATTTCCTGGCGTTTGTCGCTCAGTGCCTCGACCACGATTACCCCTTCCCAAGCGGAAAGCCCGCCTGCTCTTTGTCCGCTGATGCCGCTTGTCCCTGATGCTCTATGTCCGCTGATGCTGCGTGTCCCTGATGCCGGGCTCTTGCCCCGTCGTGCCGCCCCTTGTCCGTGCCCGAGTGGGCCTTCCGCTCCGAGCCTCGGTGGTGCTGGGCCCGGCGTGCTACGAACAAGCGTTCGACCGACGATACCCCTGCGGCTCCGCAAAGGCAAACACCTGTTCGTTCTTTTGGCTGTGCGGGACCTGCCCGTGCCGGAGCGCTTCAGCCGGCGGAGCGCCCATATCGCAGCTCGGGCCGGAGCTCGAGCCGGAGTCAGTGCTACACCCCCGTGCGACCATGCCCGTGTGACGATTTCCGATCCTCTTGACACGAACGCACGTTCGTGGTCAGATGCAGGTGTGACGAACACATGTTCGATCGTCGATGATCGCTCACCGGCCTCGTCGGCCCGTTCAGCCCTGTCGGCCCGTTCAGCCCTGTCGGCCCCTTCAGCCCCGTCTGCCCGTTCGGCTCACGCGGTTGGGAGGTCCGCACGACACCACGGTCGTACAACGGCATCGACCGCGTCGTTTTCGTCCGCAGCCTTTTCGCCCGCGGCTTCTTCTCCGACGGCGGGAGCGGGTAGCCGGTGGGTGGGCAGGGAAGGCTGTCCGTCTGATCCGGCCTGGCTGGCGATCGGCGCAGGCAACCAGCGTCTCGCGGAGCAGGCGAAGGCGGTGCAGCCTGCTTCGCAGGGACCTTCGTCGAACCGGCCAAGTATCAGAGTGCGCAGGAGGCGGGCTCTTCTAGGAATGGCCGTTATCGCAATGCTCGTGATGCTCGCCCTGCCGTGGGGCGGGACCGGGGGGCCTTCCCTCGCCACCCCCGGTGCCGCCCGCGCGGGGCCCCTGGTTGCAGGCACGACCTATGTCGTGCGCCAGGGGGACACCTTGTGGGGGATAGCAGTGCGGCTGGCCGGCGGATCAGACCCGCGACCGTTGGTCGCGCAGCTCGAGGCCGAAGCGGGCGGAGACGTCGTACACCCGGGACAGCAGCTGCTCCTTCCCTGAGCTGACGCATTCCGGCACTACCGTTGCCGGAATGCGCTGCCCGTGGTGTCAGAGTCTCGATGACAAGGTCGTCGACTCGCGCCTCGGAGAGGACGGAGGCGCGATCAGGCGCAGACGCGAGTGCCTGTCGTGCGGTAGGAGATTCACGACCTATGAGCGGGTCGAGGGGGCACCGCTCTGGGTCGTGAAGCGTTCCGGCCAGCGCGAGCCGTTCGACCGGTCCAAGGTCGTGGCCGGTGCGAGGGCTGCGAGCAAGAACCGCCCTGTGTCGGAAGAGCAGCTCGAGCATCTTGCTCAGCGAGTTGAAGAGGCGCTTCGCGAGGCCGGGACGGAGGTCACAACCCAGCAAGTGGGGGTTGCGGTTCTGGAGCACTTGCGACAGACGGACGAGGTCTCTTATCTGCGGTTCGCGTCGGTGTACAAGGGTTTCGAGGACCTCGGAGACTTCCAGAGGGAGGTGGGTCTGCTCACCAAGTCCACGGAGCCGAAGAGGAAGGGCTGAGCATTGCCGGAGCTGCTCCATTCGCTTCCCGGCCGCGCCCTCGCGGTCTACGCACACCCGGACGATCCGGACGTGTCCTGCGGCGGCACGTTGGCGCGTTGGGTGAACGGTGGGAGCGAGGTCCATGTCCTCGTCTGCACCAACGGCGACAAGGGCACAACGGATCCCGACGTGAGGCCCCGCGACCTGGCCGAGACGCGTGCGCACGAGATGATCGCGGCCGCAGAGGTCTTGAAGCTCGCAGGACACCACACCCTCGGGCATCCCGACGGCGAGATCGACAACGATGCCGAGCTTCGCGAACAGGTCGTGCGCTTCGTACGCGACCTTCGCCCTGAAGCAGTGCTCTGCCCGGACCCAACTGCGGTGCTCTTCGGCGAGGACTACCTGAACCACCGGGACCACCGTGTGACCGGATTCGCCGTGCTCGATGCGCTGTCTCCCGCAGCTGCGCTTCCGAACTACTTTCCCGACGCCGGTCCGGTCCATCAGGTGCAGGTGGCATACCTTTCGGGGACGCTCGAGCCGACAGTGTGGGTCGACATCACCGACACGATCGGCGAGAAAGTCGCGTCGGTCATGTGTCACAAGACCCAGGTTCCGGATCCCGACTGGGCCGAGCGTGTCGTGAGGTTGCGCGCCGAAGCGGAGGGCCAACGTGTTGGGGTCGAGTACGCAGAGGCGTTCAGGCGGTTGAGGCTGCATGTCTGAGGTCGGCCACGTTCTGCCATCTGAGGTCGGCCACGTTCTGCCATCGGCGGCCGGCATCTCAGACGCTGCCCTTACAGGCTCTGCCTGCACGGACAGTGCTCTTACGGACAGTGCTCTTACGGACAGTGCTCTTACGGACAGTGCCCTTACGGACAGTGCCCTTACGGACAGTGCCCTTACGGACAGTGCCCTTACGGACAGTGCCCTTACGGACAGTGCCCTTACGGACAGTGCCCTTACGGACAGTGCCCATAAGGTCGATGCAACCAGGACCCCAGGAGTCGATGCCACCGGGGCCCCGGGCGTGGAGGAATGCACGGTCCTTCACGTCGACATGGACGCGTTCTTCGCCTCCGTCGAAGTGCTCGATCACCCGGAGTTGGCGGGCAAGCCAGTGATAGTCGGCGGCTCAGGGAACAGGGGAGTTGTGGCTTCGTGCACGTACGAAGCACGCGCTTTCGGAGTCCGATCCGCGATGTCGTCGGTCGAAGCGAGGCGCCGTTGTCCTCAGGCTGTGTTCATGCCCGGCCGTTACTGGCGCTACGCAGAGACCAGCGAACGATTTCACACCGTGCTGAAGGAGTTCACACCCCTGGTGGAGGGCATTGGTCTCGATGAAGCGTTCCTCGACGTGCGAGGCGCGGTCAGGCTTCTCGGTCCTCCTCCGCACATAGCTTCGTCGATCAGACAGCGTGTGCGCGAGGAGCTGGAGATGGACTGCTCTGTCGGCGTGGCGAGAACGAAGTTGCTCGCCAAACTCGGATCGCGCCAAGCAAAGCCCCGCGCGTCTCTGACAGGGGCGCTCGCCGGGTCCGGGGTCTGTGTGATCACTCCTTCCGAGGAGATCCCGTTTCTCCATGCGCTGCCGATCCGCGCTCTTTGGGGAGTCGGTCCTGCGACAGCCCGAAGATTGGAGAGCCTCGGGGTCTCCACTGTCGGCGCCCTTGCAGAGGTACCCGAAACCACGCTCTGCAGGCTTCTCGGATCCGCGAACGGCCGGCATCTGGCCGCGCTCGCTCGTGGGGAGGACGAAAGAACCGTTCAAGCCGACCGCGGGGTCAAATCGATAAGCCACGAGGAGACCTTTGCCAAGGACGTCATGGATCGTGGCGAGTTGCGTCGTCACGTCCTGCGCATGTCCGACGCAGTCGGCGCCAGGTTGGCGGAGTCGGCATTGTGGGGTCGAACGGTCTCGGTCAAGGTCCGCTTCGCGGACAGGCAGACCATCACCCGTTCGCATACCGCCGCCGGCCCACTTCGCGCATCTCATGCCGTCTCGACCGTCGCGCAAGCTCTCATCGACGCGGTGGGGCTCTCTCAAGGAGTTCGGCTGGTCGGCGTTTCTGTGTCGGGACTGGATCGTGCCGACAAGCAAGACGCGCGTCAACTCAGCTTCGATGCCCTCGAGCTTGACGGCCCCTCGGCACCGACGCACACGCCCGGGGTTCCCGGCGACGCATATCCCGGCGATGTCCGTTCCGGCCAGGCTCATTCCGGCCAGACGTATTCCGGCCAGGCTTATTCCGGCCAGACGTATTCCGGCCAGGCTCATTCCGGCCAGGCTTATGCCGGCCAGGCTTATGCCGGTCGGTCTCTTTCCGGCCAGGCTGTTTCGGCTCAGGCTCTTTCCGCCGAAGTGGACGACGAGGCATGGCTCAACGTTCAAGAGGCGTTGTCCGCCATCCGGGCCCGCTACGGGCAGGGCTCGGTGGGCCCCGCCGCGCTGGTCGGGCCAGGAGGACTGGAAGCCAAGGGACGTGGGGATACCCACTGGGGACCTGAGGCCGACGCTTCGACGGACAATCCGACGAACACGCCGTCGAGTCCGGAAAGGTCGCGGCGACCCGGTCCGTCCGGAGCGCGAAAGGGCGCGTCCGGCTGAGCTCCTTCGTGAAGGTTCCGGTCCGGGACAGCCCGATCGTGCGCCGGCCGGGTACCCTCAGACGCTTGACTAAAGGAGCGGGCGAGCAGACCTCGGATGGTCCTGAGCAATGACGACACGCGTCGCGATTGTCGGCTGCGGGTTCATCGGGACCGTTCATTCGTTCGCGCTGCGGGCATTGATCCAGCGCGAACCTCGTTGGCGCCTCCGTCGTGGCAACTTGCGATGTCCAGGTGGAAAAAGCGAGACGCGTGCTCGAAGCCCACGGCCAGGGAGTGGCGACCGCGGATCTCGACGAGGCGTTGGCCGACGTCGACGCGGCGTGGGTGTGCACTCCTACTGCGATGCATCTCGAGGTCGTGGAGCGTTGCGTGGCGAACGGCGTCGCCATCTACTGCGAGAAGCCGTTGGCCCGCGATCTCGAAGGAGCCGAGGCGATCTCGAGCCTTGTCGCGGCCTCGGGCCTCCCTAACCAGGCCGGGCTCGTACTCAGATCAGCCCCCCCATTCGAGTCGATTGCGGCGTTGTCCCGAGGAGAGGAGGTCGAAGGGGGTCCTGACCCCGAGTCGCTCGGTTCCCCGATGGCCGTGGTCCTCCGCGACGACCAGTACTTTCCCGTGGGCGGGATGTACGGATCGGACTGGCGCGCCGACGTCTCGGTCGCCGGAGGCGGAACGCTGCTCGAGCATTCGATCCACGACCTCGATCTTCTTGCCTGGATGCTCGGGACCGTCGTTTCGGTGATCGCCAGAACAGAGAACCATGCAGGGCATCCCGGCATCGAGGACGTGGCTGCGGTGACCCTCGAGCATTCGAGCGGAGCCCTCTCGACCCTGCTGAGCGTCTGGCACAGGATCGAGACCCGGCCGTCCACGCGCCGTCTCGAGGTCTTCTTCGAGCGAGGTCACGCCGTCCTCGAGAACGAGCAGGTAGGCCCGGTCATGATCGAGCAGGCCGATGCGAGGACCGAGATCGGGCTTCCACGCCACTGCGTCGAGCTCATGGACCGGCTTGCCGTCCCGGCTGAGCTCGGTCCGCATCTGCTTGCTTACGCCTCAGCCGATCTCGGGTTCCTTCAGTCGGTGCAGGACGGTCGGTCGCCCTCGCCCGACATCGGGGTCGCGCTCCAAGCGCATCGGGTGGTGGACGCCGCCTACAGGTCCGCTGTACTGGACGGGCAGCCACAGGCCCCTGGCCCAAGCGAGAGGCTCCCGGAAGGCGACAGGTAGGGGGTCCTCTGGTGGCGGCGCGGAATACGCCCTAGCAGGGGGCTATGCACCAGATCGATCGGCCCTCTCTCCGGTTCGAGTCGGAGCCCGACCGGCGACAAGCAGCCACACGCTCGCGGCATGCCGCCGTTGACCCTAGGATCATGTGGGCAATCGAGCTTCAAACAACGCGGTCGTCCCGCCCAGGCGTTGTCAGGGTACGGTGCGTGCGCGAAGATTGATACGGCAGCGTCGTGAAGCTGCCAGGACCGACAGGGGGTGCGCTTGCCGCTCTCCGAAGAAGAGCAGCGTGTGCTCAACGAGATGGAGCAAACGCTCTACAGGCACGACCCGGCGTTCGCCGCGAGGGTCAAGTCTGAGAGCGTCTATCGGTACGCGGGTCGCTTCATAAGGTGGTCCATCGTCGGCTTCATTCTCGGCCTGGTTGTCATGATCTTGTGGTTCACCACCTCGGTCGTGGTCGGTCTCATCGGTGTCGCCATCATGTTCGCCTCCCTGGTCGTGTTCAGCACCAACTTGCGACGGGTGGGCAAGGCCGGTTGGCAGGACATCACGCACTCACTGAAGAACGATCGGATCGGCAACCCTGCGAACGAAGCCCGCGACTGGTTCCGCTCCCGCTTCCGGCGCGACAAGTAGCTCCGGCAGAACACGCGTCAACAGGCGACTAGGGGCGGTGCCCCCGAGCCTCTGAGCTCATGACTGCGTCGTCCTTAGTCAGGTAATACCCTTGCGCACGCTTCCCCCGGCACCTCTTGCGCGCCCGGCGATCATGGAGTGGCACCGTGGATTCATGCCTTGCGGTCGACATCGGCGGGACGAAACTCGCTGCGGGCATCGTGACTTCACGCGGAGAGCTGGTCGCTCATGACAAGGTCCCGACCCCTCGGGAGGCCGACGCCGAAGGCCTGTTCGTAGCGCTGAGTGACCTGGTCACGAGGGTCGCCGCGGGCCAACGCGGCCTGGTGGCGTGCGGCGTCGGATGCGGAGGCCCGATGTCCGAGGCGGGCGAAGAGGTTTCTCCGCTCAACATTCCCGCATGGGTGGCGTTCCCTCTGCGCTCACGGCTGAAGTCGCTCACGGGACTCGAGGTCACGGTCGAGAACGACGCTAAAGCTCTTGCTCTCGGAGAGGGTTGGGTCGGAAGCGCAAAAGGCCATCGAAACTTCATGGGCATGGTCGTATCGACGGGAGTCGGCGGGGGCGTCGTGGTCGGACGGGAGACTCCTCGACGGCGAGATCCGGCAACGCAGGGCACATCGGTCACGTCGATCGTTGAGCCTGACGGGCAGCCTGCCGGTGCGGGGCCCGCGGGTGTCTCGAGGCCGAGGCTTCGGGAAACGCCATAGCCGAGATGACCGGTAAGCCGCCCGCTGAGGCGACCCGGAGTTGATCTGGCGAACGGGCCGGCTGGTCGGCATGGCGGTGGCGTCGGTGACAAGCCTGCTCGACATGGAGCTCACCGTGGTTGCCGGGTCGGTGGCGCTAGGGTTCGGTACGCCTTTCTTTGACGCCGCATCGAGCGGAGCTGGCCGCCAGGTCGAGGACTCGTCTTTGCCGCGGGGGCCGGATCGAACCGGCGGGTCTCGGCTCTGCTGGGCCACTGATCGGGGCGGGGGCGCGTCGCGTGGCGGGCACTGGATCTCCGGATCGTCGGCGTCGGGTTCCGAGTCGGTGGGGGTCTGGGATGCAGAGTCCGGGATGCAGAGTCCGGGATGCAGAGTCCGGGAACCGGGGGGATCGAACCCCAGAGGCCGAGGGCAGATGAACGGGAATCCGAAGATCGAGCGCGAAGCAATGCAGGGATGCTTCGCGGTCGCTCCGGGTCGCCTGTCAGGCCGAATCTCTGGCTGCAGCGCTCTCTCAGGGCTTGCGCATGGCGAGGCCCGGGTGGTGGCGAAAGTGGCCTCCACTCCCCGTTCCGAGTGACGTCTTGTGGCAAATGCGGATGGTGACCGCATACGGAGGGGACGGCTGGGCTGTGCCGACTCCCGGCGACGTGGCCTCTTATCTCCAATGGTGCCGGGAAGCGCGCCGGTGGCGCACTCGCTGAGAGCCTCTGAGCCTGTAACTCGGGGTAGCCTTCGGGCTGATGAAGGCGGGGACCAACGGGTCGTCTGGGACGAGCCGGGCGCTCGTGCTCAACGTCACGTTCGAGCCGCTCGGCGTGGTCTCGACCCGGCAGGGCGATGTTATTGGTGCTCGACACGAAAGCGGAGCTCGTGCACGCGACCGACCGCGTCTTCCGGTCTGCCATGTCGGTGATCCCGGAGCCTTCCGTTGTACGGCTGGCGCGGTACGTGCTCGTTCCCCGGGAGCGCAGTGTCGCCGTAAACCGCCGCACCGTGTTCGCCCGTGACGGTCAGCACTGCCAGTACTGCGGTTCTGCCGCCGAGAGCATCGACCACGTGATGCCGCGAAGCCGCGGAGGCACCCACACGTGGGACAACGTCGTCGCGGCATGCCGTAGATGCAACACCCGCAAGGAGGACCGACTGCCGCACGAGGCAGGCCTCGTCCTGAGACGCCAACCGGTGCGCCCAGACAGAGGGTCTGGCTCCTCGCCATGTGCGGAGGAGCACGTGAGGACTGGGTCCCTACCTCGGCGCCGAGCCTCTGACCGCTTGATGCCGCCCGGCGGGGCGTGGCTCGTCGAACACCGCACCGGCAACGGCCACCGAGCTGCACGGGCCATGGCCGGACGAGGAATCTCAGAGCCGATCGAGTACTTGCCGATTTGTGATGTGGGGCTCGCCGACCCTCGTTCTCGGCTCGTCACAATCCGATGTCGGGATATCTGTTCGGCCAGCGAATCGGAGTCACCGGGGGAGCTCTCGAGATCGGCGCGCCGCTCGAGCGGAGGCGGCGCAGTCTCGTTGCGCCGGGGGCGCAGGCCTGGGTAGACGTCTGGCTCCCAAGAGGCGACGCGTTGTGGGACGACGACATCGTCCGGTCGTCGCTCTGGCTCGGGTCTGCATGGCAGCCGGGCGCTTGCCGCGTCGGGGTCGTCGCGAGGACCTCGAGGTTCATGCCGGGCGCCTCGCGCGCGAGCGTTGGTCAGATGTCATCTGTTTCGCGGGGTTGGGCCCCGGCGAGGTGTGCTTGAAGAACCGAAAGCTGGTCGGTATCGCTCAGCGCAGGACCCGGGCCGGGGCGAGGTTCCACACCATGAGCCCGGTGCATCCGGTGCGTGTCCCGCTGTCGAACTGCCGGTTTGGAAGTGCGAAGCAGCGGCGATCCAAAAGCTTTCGATCGCGGCGAGATCGACGTCCTATCTCGAGGCGATGGACAACCTGGTGTCGAAGAGGCTGTCGAGGCCGCAGAAGCGCGGCGAGACCGAGCTAGTGGGCTCGGCGAGGCCGTAGAACCGGCGTCGCCTGAGACTGTAATGACCTCGAAGTCGCCCGGCGAGACTGACGGGCGCTCGTACGTCGGCCGGCTAGCACGAATCAGTGGTCTTTGCAGGTAACGACGGCAGTCTCGGCAGGCGTACCGGCGCGGATCTTCGGACTGCGTTCCGCTTGGCCCGTCATCGTTCGAGTCGCCAGCTGTCCGAGGGCCCGTCGATGGTTCCCAACGCTACTACGGGCGTGCTCTCGGTTCCACCAGGCACGGTGAGCACGAGCGTGCCGATCCGAATACCGGACGTGATGTGCGAGGGCAGGTGAGCAACCTGTTCGAGGGACAACGCAGAACCGCTGCCCGGCCACCCGAAGACGCTCAGATCCGGCGGTCGTGCCAACCGCGGCCGAGCTGTTCCATTGAGTGCTGATGTGACCTACGACGAGCCCCTTCGGGATTGCAGCGAGCCCGTGGAGGGAGCCAAGGGCGGCGATGACGAGCTGACTTCGCCTCGTTCAGCGCCGCCGTGATCGGACTCGACGTCTGTTCTCCGAGAACGGCTCCCACGATCACTACTCGACTGCCCGCAACGTGGTCGATCGATTCGAAGAGGAAGCACCCGCCTGCCGACTGAGTCCGAGCCGGTCTTGATACCCAGAATGCCGTCGCGGCCGAGGTCGTAGTCGAAGTTGTAGACGGTGCCGTTGTAGGGGAGCGTCACCTGGGGCATGTCGACGATCGAGGCGAACACGGGATTCGCCATCGCCGCTTCGCCAAGTCGGATGAGGTCGGTGGGGATGCTTGCCGTCGACGCCTGCAGCCCGCTCGGATCGGTGAAGAAAGTCGACTTGAGCCCGAGGTGTGCCGCCGTCGCGTTCATCTTCGCGACGAACGCTGCTGATGCTCGTCGAATCCCACTCGGCGAGGCGGATCGCGATGTTGTTCGCGGAAGGGATCAACAGGGCCTGCAGAGCTTGCAGCTCCGTCAACGACTCGCCGGCGACGACCTTTATCACTGATTGGCTCTGCGAAAGGTCGGTCTGGTACGTCGCAACATCCGCGGCACTGAAGGTGATGTGAGGCCCGCTGTTGCCGAGCGTGAGGGGATGATCGGTCAGCACCACGTCCGCCGTCATCACCTTCGCGATGCTGGCGATCGCCTGAGGCGACGTCTGCCCGTAGCTCCCCAGCAACCCGAGACCCTCTACAGCTACCGCGGCTGAGCCCTGCGTCGGCCAAGGAAGTCGTGGCGCGCTCCCGGGGAGCACGACGCTTCGGACCACCTGTGCCTTGAATGTCGGTGCCGGGATCGCCCTCGTCCACCGGATGCCCGCAACGACACCCGCTGCGATCATCAGGACCAAGACGAGTGCGGCTACGTACTTGACTGCGCGCATGTCACCTCTCGAACGCGTTGTGGAAGATCTGCTTCGGGAAACGGGGGGCCTCGGGAAGCGGATCGGCTTCAAATTGACGGAATTCGTGACGCGGGTCCGGACCGCGTAAGTGGCGAACCATACGACGCCGGGACGGGCGCGCGGCATCAAGGCGAAAGATACTTCTCGATGTTGCTATGTGGTGGATCGTGGGTTAGGGTGGTGCCCAGTGGTGATCGGGGGAGGAAACCGAGCAGGAAGTCGAGCACCCCGGGGGAGCGTGGTGGGGGACCAGAGGCGAGATGGCAACGTTCTACGGAAACTTCGAGAGGTCCCTCGACCCCAAGGGCCGACTGATCCTTCCGGCCAAGCTCCGGGCCGAGTTCGGGGAGAGCGCGTTCTTGACGAGCCATGTGGACGGCTGCCTGGCGCTGTTCGACAAGGCCGACATGGAGGACCAGAAGGCGGCAATGCTCGAGAGGTCGAGGGGCTCCCAGGACGACCGGATGATCGCTCGGGTCTGGGCGGCGTCCACCTCCGAGGTGATATTCGACGCGCAGGGCCGGATCCCGATCCCGCCCGCATCGCGCAACTGGGCCGGCCTGGAAGACGACGTGCTCGTGATCGGGGCGATCGACAGAGTCGAACTGTGGTCCCCCGCGAAGTACACCGACAAGGCCGCGTTCGCCAACACGCAGATGTTGGAAGGCACGAACATCTGAGGTATCGCACACCCACTTACCTGAGCTTTGCAGAGCGAGACACAAAAAACGAGACCCAGAGCGACAAGTCCCAGAGCTACAAGTCCCAGAGTGACGAGTCCTGGCCCATGCGCAGTCCCTCGATCGGTGCGGTGGAAGTACCCTCCTCCGCCCTCTTCCTGCCGAATCGCCCGGGTTATCCCCCTGAAGGCGAGTCATCGGTCGAGGGACTGCGGATGATCCAGGGCTACGAACACGAACCGGTGATGACCGCCGAGGTCGTAGAAGCGATGTCGGAGGTCCCGGCCGGAACAGTAGTGGACGCGACCGTCGGCGGCGGCGGGCACGCTGCCGCGATCCTCGATGCGAACTCGCACCTGAGTGTCATCGGCATCGACAGGGACCCCGACGCCGTGGATGCGGCACGTTCGAGGCTCGCACCGTACGGCGCGCGGGCGACCGTGCACCATGCGCGCTTCGACAGACTGGTCGAAGTCGCCGAATCCGAAGGAGTTAAGGAAGGCGAGCTTTCCGGGGTGCTGTTCGACCTTGGGGTGAGCTCTCCCCAGATCGAGCGTGCGGACAGGGGTTTCTCCTACCGCCGAGATGGGCCCTTGGACGGCCGCATGGATCCCACCGATCCGGCGTCCCCGACCGCCGCCGACCTCGTGAACAGCCTTCCTGTGGACACGCTCACCCGGATGTTCGTCGCCAACGGCGAGGGCAGGAATGCATCGCGTCTGGCCCGCAGGCTCGTGGCCGGGCGTCCGTACACGACGACAGGTCAGCTCGCAGATGCGGTAAGTGCGGCGACGCCGGCCGCGCTGAGACGGCGCGGGCACCCGGCCACGCGCGTGTTTCAGGCTCTGCGCATCGCGGTCAACGAGGAGCTCGAGCAGCTGACAGAGGTCCTGCCGCACGCGATCTCCGCGCTTCGTCCCGATGGCCGCTGCGTGGCGATCGCGTATCACTCCGGCGAGGACCGCATCGTAAAGGCGGCCTTCGCTCAAGCCGAGACGGGTGGGTGCATATGCCCACCGGGTCTGCCCTGCGCGTGTGGTGCGGTTCCGATAGGCCGGCTCGCGCGCCGCGGCGCTCGCAAGCCGACCCAGGAAGAGGTCGCAAGGAACCCGCGAGCCGAGAGCGCGCGGCTCCGTGTGCTGATCCGCACCGGGCCCGGATCCACCTCGTCCTCCGGGCATGACTTATCGGGCTCCGGTGGATGATGGCTACGACCACTGTTTCCCCGAGATCGCGGACACGTCCACGCGGAGGAGCATCCTCCTTCACGCCGTTTGCGGGCCGACTCCGCTTCGGGATGGCAAGCGTATTCAGAGAGCAACTCGAGGTCCGGTCCGAGGCTCGAAGCGCAGGTCGACAACGCCGGCTCCGAGGCACCGCGCCGAGAGCTTCACGTCGTACGGCCCGACACCGGGCGAACCGGCCGCGCGGCACGCCGCGCCGTGTACGTCGGCCCCGTGCTCGTCCTTCTGAGCCTCCTCGCAGTAGCAGGCGCCCAGACCTACCTCACCGAGGGTCAAGTGCGGCTCACCGGGCTGCAGGCAGCAGTGTCTGCTGCGCAAACGAAGAAACTTGATCTGGAGCTCCAGATCGCGGACGAGGAGCAGCCGGGCGCGGTAATGGCGGCCGCCCGTGCCCTCGGCCTCGTCACGCCCACGAAGATCTCGGAATTGCCTGCCGTCTCACTGCACGAAGAAGATGCCGGCAAACCGGGCATGGGTAACCCGAGCAAGACGAAGTCGGCGGATCCGACCTCCGGAGACAGCTCGCCGACCTCGCTCGGCACGGCGACGAGCAACGGCTCCACGCGAGGAACCAGGGGAGCCGGCGGCACACCGGGTGCCCCTTGAGGGGTCCCCGGCGTTCGGCAAGGCCGGCCAGAAGCGCTCCGGCCAGAAGCGCTCCGGCCAGAAGCGCTCCGGCCAGACGCGCTCCGGTCGATCGCGCAGGTAGCTCAAGCGGCGCAAAGCGGTCGAGTAGTGGGGCGAAGAGTCGTGCGAGAACCGCTCCGAAGAATCAGGCGACTAGCACTCCGAGAAATCCGAGGATCCCGAAGAGGCCAAAGACCCCGAGGAGCCTGAAAAGTCTGCCGAAAAGACGGCGAAACCCGGCCAGGGCGTCGGACCGCAGGATCCGCCTGATGAGGCTGGTGGTCCTCGTCGCCTTCCTTTCTCTGGCCGGTCGTCTCGTTCAAGTCCAGGTCTTGTCCGGCCAGCACTACAGCGCGCTCGCTGTCGGTCAGGTGAAGACCGTCCAACAGTTGCCCGCGAACGCGCGGAGGCATATACGACCGCGACGGCGCGGTCCTCGCCATCTCGGTCCAACGCGCCGCGGTCATAGCGGACCCGTTCATAATTCACAACGCGACGTCGGAGGCAGAAGCTCTCGCTCCTGTACTCGACCAGCCAGAGGCGACACTGGAGTCCGAGCTCACTGAGGACTCGGGATTCGTATACCTGGCGCGTCTCGTGGACGATCAGGTCGCTCAACAGGTCGAGAGCCTGAATCTCGAGGGAATCAACATCCTTCCGGCGACGCAGAGGGTCTACCCGTCGACTCCGCTCGCGTTACCGCTGATAGGAGCGGTCGACGCAGACGGCAACGGGGAGTCCGGTCTCGAGTACCAGTACGACAGCCTCCTGTCGGGACAGAGCGGAACTCTCACCGACGAGCAGGCTCCGTCGGGAGTGGTCCTGCCCGATGCCCCGACGAGCGGATCTGCGGGTCAAGAGGGTGACGGAATCGAGCTGACTCTCGACCAACCGCTCCAGTACGTCGCCGAGCGCTCACTCAGTCAGGCGCTCGTCTCCACGCACGCGATCAGCGGGACCGTCGTCATCATGAACGTCCACAACGGAGACATCCTCGCGATGGCCAACATGGTCGCGAACCGCTCCACGCACCGGGTGAGCGAGGCGAGCCAGAACCTCGCTCTCACCAACGTGTACGAGCCCGGCTCCGTGTTCAAGCTCGTCACCTTCACAGCGGCATTGCAGGCGGGGAAGATCACTCCCACAACCGAGATCACGATCCCGCCTTACATGGTCATCGACGGCTCGGTGTTCCACGATGCCGAGGAGCACGGAACCGAAATGCTCTCGGCTACTCAGGTGCTTGCTCAGTCCTCCAATCTCGGGACGATCGAGATCGCGCGCCGACTGGGCGCGGCCAAGATCTTCGACCAGATGGAGCGTCTCGGGATCGGCCAACCGACGGGACTCGGGTTCCCGGGGGAGTCGGCGGGCTTGGTCGAGCCGCTCCATAAGTGGGGACCCACGGATCTCGCATCCACGGCGATAGGTCAGAACACCGCCGTCACGCCGATGCAGGTTCTCGACATGATGAATTCGGTGGCGACCGGCGGCGAATTCGTGCCGCCGCGACTCGTCCAGGCGGTCGTCCAGCCCGACGGCTCTGTCCGCGAGCTGAGCTTGCCACTCGAGCATCGGGTGCTGTCTCCGGCGGTGACGTCCGCGCTCACGGGCATGCTCGAACAGGTGGTCTCGGACGGGACCGCACCCGGAGCAGCCGTGCCCGGTTATACGGTCGCCGGCAAGACCGGGACTGCCCAGATTCCGAACACGAAGGCGCCCGGATACCTCCCAGGCCAGTACATGGCCACCTTCACCGGCTTCGCCCCTGCGCAGAACCCGGCGCTGTCTGCGATCGTCGTGTTGAACAGGCCGACCCCGATATTCGGTGGCACGGTCGCCGCACCGGTGTTCTCGCAGGTGATGTCCTACGCACTCCAGCGTTACGGAGTGCCACCCTCTTCGGAACAGGCCTCCACGGACCAGACCTCGACGGACCAGGCCCCATCAGGACAGCTCTCCACCGACCAGGCATTCATGGACGAGGCGGCCTACCCCGGACAGGAAGCCGGAGTGGCGGCGGTAGGGGCGACAGGCTCACAGGGCGTGAATCCGGGCACGAATTCAGGCGCCGTTGTCACAGACACCGCTTCTACGCCTGGGCCGCCCGGTACGATCGCTCAGTTGGCCGGGCAAAACGCCAGGAGCCCGTGACCCGCCGGTTCGAGGAGCGACGAGAGTGCGGATGGACTTGCTGCTCGAGGACGTCGACGTCATCCGGAGCGTCGGCGATCTCGCCTCCGTGGAGGTGACCTCGATCGAGTTCGACAGTCGGCGCGTCGACACCAGGGGTGCTCTTTTGCTGTATTCCCGGTTCGAGCCTGGACGGCCACGAATATGCGGCGGACGCGGTCGACCGCGGCGCGGTCGCGGTCCTGGCCGAGCGACAGGTTGACGTCGACGTGCCTCAGGTGTTCGTAGACCCCGGCAAGGGGCGCGCAGCGATGGCCCGAGTGGCTGCGACGATGGAGGGGCACCCGGACAGGTCGCTGGCGGTTATCGGCGTGACCGGTACGAACGGCAAGACGACCGTCACCCACCTTCTCGGAGCGATCCTCGACGCGCACGGCATGCCGACCACCGTCGTGGGCACCCTTGACGGAGAGCGGACCACTCCGGAGGCCCCCGTGCTCCAGCACCTGCTCGCAGAAGCGCGAGACTCCGGACGAAAAGCGGTCGCGATGGAGGTCTCTTCTCACGCGCTCACGCAATCGCGTGTGGACGGCATCCGTTTTCGCGCTGCCGTGTTCACGAATCTCGGGCAGGACCATCTCGACTACCACCAGACGATGGACGCCTACTTCGAGGCGAAGGCGAGCTTGATGCGTCCCGAACGCTCCGAGATAGCAGTCGTCAACTCTGACGACCCGTGGGGCCGGCGGTTGATCGAAGAGGCTGCAATCCCGACGGTCGGGTTCTCCATTTCGGAGATCTCCGACGTCGAGGTCGCACCACGCCACACCGCTTTCAGTTGGAGGGGACGACGCGTGGAGATGAGCCTCTCCGGTTCGTACAACGCCGTCAACGCCCTCGCGGCGGCTACGTGCGCGGTCGAGCTCGGAGTCCCCGAGAACACCGTGGTGCAGGGACTTGCGAACGCGCAGCCGGTGCCCGGCAGGTTCGAGGTGGTCGACGTCCCAGGTCCCGTGACCGTGATCGTCGACTACGCGCACACACCGGACGGGCTCGCGACAGCGCTCGCGAGCGCTCGCCAGTTGGCCGCAGGGCGACGCGTCCTCGTCGTGTTCGGTTGCGGTGGCGACCGCGACAAAGCGAAGCGACCGGTGATGGGTGCGGTGGCCCACGCCCAGGCCGACTTCGTCGTCGTCACGTCCGACAACCCACGCAGCGAGCGTCGTGAGGAGATCATCGAGCAGGTCCTAGAAGGAATACCTGACAGGTCCCGGACTCTCGTCGAGCAGGACAGGGGAGCGGCCCTCGAGCTTGCGCTCGACATGGCGGCACCCGGAGACGTCGTGCTCGTGGCCGGCAAGGGCCACGAGTCGTTCATCGAAGCGAGCGGCCGGCGCTATCCCTTCGATGACCGCACCGAGGCGCGTTTCGCAGCTGCGCGATCGCTTGATCGCCGGAGAATTCATGCGTACAAGGGCTCCAGGTGATCAGCCTGATGTCGTCGGGGGGCCTCGCCCTCGTGGTGGCGGCGCTCGGCACGCCTGTCCTCATCGGTTACCTGACGAGGAAACGATTCGGTCAGCCGATCCGCGAGGACGGGCCCGCGACCCATCAGGCTAAGGCCGGGACCCCGACCATGGGCGGTCTCGCCATGCTCGGAGCACTCGTAGCCGGATACCTCGTCGGGCATGCGGGCACCGGAGCTCCCTTCACGCGCGCTGGTGTACTCGTGATCATCGTGACGGTCGCAACCGGGCTGATCGGTTTCGCCGACGACTTCATAAAGGTCACCCGGCGACGTTCGCTCGGGCTGAACAAGCGCGCCAAGTTCGGTGCGCAACTCGTCGTGGCAGTCGGGTTCGCCCTCGCCGCGGAGCACTGGGCGGGCGCGAACACGGCGCTGTCGTTCACTCGGTACGACTCGATCGGCGTGAGTCTCGGAAGTGTCGGGTGGGTGGTGTGGGCGGTCTTCGTGATGGTCGGCACCTCGAGCGCCGTGAACCTCACCGACGGGCTCGACGGGCTGGCGTCGGGCTCGGCGACCTTCGGCTTCGCGATCCTCGCCATCATCGGCTACTGGCAATTCAGGCACTTCAGCATCTACCACGTCGCCTCCGCGCTCGATCTGGCCCTTTGCTCGGTCGCTCTCGCGGGTGCGTGCCTCGGGTTCTTGTGGTGGAACGCAGCACCGGCCCGGATAATCATGGGGGACACCGGTTCCCTCGCGATCGGGGCCGGCCTCGCCGCGCTTTGCCTCGAGATGAACCTGCAACTGCTTCTTCCGGTGATCGGCGGCCTGTTCGTGATCGTGACGTTGTCGGTCGTGATCCAGGTGATCTCATACCGGATCTTCGGGCGGCGCGTCTTTCGGATGGCGCCCCTCCATCATCACTTCGAGCTCGCCGGCTGGCCGGAGACGACCGTGATCGTCAGGTTCTGGATCCTCGCCGGACTGTGCTCGGCGCTCGCACTTGGGCTCTTTTACGCCGACTTCCTCTCAGTTCCGGCGACGGGCCATTGAAGCCCCCGGTCCGGAGATCCCCCGCAGGCGTGCGGCCGTGAGTCAGGCTGGAGGGATGCAGGCGGAGACTGCGCGCGGCGGAACGCGCGAAACGACCTCTGACACATCGCGCGACAGGACGCGGCTGTCCGTGGTCAAGAGCTCGTCAGAAGAGCCACGACTCGCCCGCCGCGAGACGGGGCACAGGGTCATCCCCACGCAGAGCGGGCTCGTCTTCGTCGTGCTCGCACTCTGCGGGGTAGGCCTGGTGATGGTGTTGTCGGCGTCGGCGTGGACATCGCTCAGCGAGAACGGGTCGGTGTGGACCATCTTCGAGCGCCAGGCGCTGTGGATGGGCATCGGCCTCACCGTGTTCGCAGCAACAGCCCGTTTCGGTTACCAGCACTGGCGGCGGTTCAGGTTGCCGCTCGGGGCTCTCGCCTACATCTTGTGCGTGATCGTGCTCTTGCCCGGGATCGGCTTGAACGCAGGCGGTTCGAGCCGGTGGGTCGGGATCGGACAGTTGCGCCTTCAGCCGTCCGAGCTCATGAAGTTGGCCATATGCGTGTTCGGGGCTGATCTGCTCACGCGCCGTTCCGAGCTGCTTGCCAGGTCGCGTTCTGTCGTTCTCCCGCTTCTCAGCTGGCTCGCTGTCGCATGCGTGCTTCTCATCGCGCAGCCCGACATGGGCACTGCGATCGTGGTCACCTGCATCACGTTCAGCCTCTTGTTCGCGGGGGGCGTGCCGCTGCGCCCAATCACGAAGACCGTCGGAAGCGTCGCGGTCATAGGCGTCATCGCAGGCTTCGCCGAGCCGTACAGGCGTGACCGCCTGCTGTCGTTCCTGAACCCGTTCGCCCACTCGAGCGGGACCGGTTATCAGGTCGTCCAGTCCCTGGTGGGCATCGGATCAGGACGGATGTTCGGGCTCGGGCTCGGTGCGGGGCGAGAGAAGTGGGGGCTTTTGCCGAACCCTCACACCGACTTCATCTTCTCGGTGATCGGCGAGGAGACCGGGCTGATCGGGGCGCTCGTGGTCCTCGGTCTGTTCCTCTGCCTTGGCTGGCTGGGTCTGCGCGCAGCGCGTGATGCTCCGGACCGCTTCGCGACGTTGCTCGCCGTCGGGATCACGTTCTGGATCGTGAGCCAGGCCGTGATCAACGTCGGAGCCGTCATCGACGTCCTGCCTGTGACGGGGATACCGCTCCCGTTCGTCTCGTTCGGGGGGTCTTCGCTAGTGATAACCCTGGCGGCAGCCGGCATTCTCGTGAACATTGCGTCTCAGGGCTCGCAGCGCTCGCAGGGCTCGCAGGGCTCGCAGCGCTCGCAGGACTCTCTGCTCCGCCCCACCCCGTGACCGGCCGTCGCTTCGCGCTCGTCACCGGCGGAGGGACTGCCGGCCATACCGTTCCCGCGCTCGCGGTCGCCCGTGCTCTGCTCGTCGGAAGGCCGGCCGGCTCGGTCGAGCTCGTCGGATCGAAAAGGGGACTCGACGCCAAGCTGCTGTCGGGAGTCGAGCTGCCCGTGACACTTCTCGGCGGTCGCGGGTTCAGGCGCAGCCGCTCGGGCTCGGCCACCTTCTCGAACATGCTCGCGTTCTTCGGGCTCGCGTCCGCGTTCGTGGCGTCGCTGGTTGTGGTCGCCAGGCGCAGGCCTTCGGTCGTCGTCGCGGTGGGAGGTTACGCGAGCGTCGCTCCAACGGTCGCCGCCGCCGTGTTCGGGGTCCCGGTGATCGTGTTGAACGTCGACGCAGTCCCAGGGGCGGCGAACCGGATGCTCGCGAAGATCGCTCGGGCCGCCGCCGTCGCATATCCCGGGACAGCCATGAAGCGCGCGGTCGTCACCGGCGCCCCCGTACGTCCCGAGGTCGTGGCAGTCGCCGGCGAGCGCGACCGCGACCCGTCGGGTACACGGAGCGCCGCAAGGCGACATCTCGGCCTTCCCTGGGATGCCCGCGTCGTCGCTGCGTTCGGAGGCTCCCTCGGCGCCATGCGCCTGAACGAGGCGGTTCTCGGCCTCGTCGCCCGCTGGTCGGGCCGGGGAGATGTGGCGATCTACCACGTGGTCGGCACCCGCAACGCCGAATGGGCCGCTGCCGCGGCCGGCGAGCTGATGAGTGCGGAGCCGGGAGGGATCTCCTACGTGCAGGTTCCGTACGAGGACCACATGGAGCTCGTGTACGCGGCTGCGGACATAGCGGTCTGCCGCGCCGGGGCCAACACGGTTGCCGAGCTCACGGTGACTGGGACTCCTTCGATCCTCGTTCCGCTCCCGGGAGCGCCGGGAGACCACCAGACAGCGAACGCGCGTGTTCTCGAGTCGCGCGGGGCCGGGATCGTGATCCAGGACGACGCTCTCGACACCGAGCGGCTCGCGGACGAGCTCGATCGGCTCCTCGGAGATCACGACCGGTTGGAACGCATGTCGGGAGCGGCACGCGGCCTCGGAAGGCCAGATGCTGCTGACGCGGTCGCCGCCCTCGCCGTGCAGCATGCCCGCTGGCCGCACAGCTCCCACTGCTCCAACAGGCCCCGAGGTCCCCGCGCGTCGGGCGTGCCCGGTGCGCGCGACGACCACGAGCAGGCCCGGACCGGGGGTCGTGTCCCATGAGCGCGAGCGACCGCTCACGTGTCGACTTGTCGGGCAGCCGGCGAATACACGTAGTCGGTGTCGGTGGGGCGGGAATGAGCGCCGTGGCGTCCGTGCTCGCTTCGATGGGCCACCGGGTCACGGGGAGCGACCTTAAGGCTTCGCCTGCTCTCGACCGCCTGGCGTCCTCGGGCGTGAGGGTCCAGGTCGGTCACGACGGTTCGCTGATGGCGGACGCGGAGCTGCTCAGCATCTCGACGGCGGTGCACGAGGACAATCCCGAGGTTCAGCTCGCGAGGCAGATGGGACTTCAGGTCGCATCACGAGCCGAGACGTTGGCTGCGATCTGCACCAGCCGCAGACTCATCGCGGTGTCGGGCACTCACGGAAAGACCACCACGACGACCTTGCTCTCTCTCGTGCTCGTCGAGGCGGGACTGCATCCTTCGTTCCTGATCGGCGGTGACGTGAACCAGATCGGCACCAACGCCGTCTGGGACCGAGGCGAATGGCTCGTGGTAGAGGCCGACGAGAGCGACGGCACGTTTCTCGTGCTCGATCCCGAGATCGCCGTTCTCACGAGCGTCGAGCCCGACCATCTCGACTACTACGGCGGGTTCGACAAGCTCGTCGCCGCGTTCGACGAGTACTGCCATAAGGCGACGGGCGGCGTGGTGGCGAGCGCAGACGACGCGATCGCCGCAGAGGTAGGACGGCGTCACGACGCAGAGCTGGTCGGCGTCTCCGCCGGTGCCGACGTCCGGATCTCCGAACTGCGCGTCGGGCGCGAAGGCGTGTCGTTCGACCTGGTCCGAGCGGGACACGCGCTCGGACGGCTGTCGTTGCCCGTTTCGGGCGCAAAGCTCGCTTCCAACGCCGCGATAGCTGCGGTCACCGCTCTGCGAGTGGGAGTCCCGATCGACGCGGCGCAGCGGGCTTTCGCGCGCTTTGCCGGTGTCGCGCGGAGGTTCGAGCACCGCGGTGAGGCGCGAGGTGTTCGCTTCGTCGACGACTACGCCCATCTTCCGACAGAGGTGAGCGCCGTGCTCGAAGCGGCGCGCTCGACCACGAACGGGCGGGTGGTGGCGGTTTTCCAACCCCACCGCTACTCGCGGACCGCGGCGGTGTGGAGTCAGTTCACCGACGCCTTCGGCGACGCCGACGTGTTGGTCATCACGGACGTGTACGCGGCGGGGGAGCAGCCTCTTCCCGGTGTCACAGGAAAGCTGATCGCCAACGCCGTCTCGCACGCCCACCCCGAGTTGAAGGTGCTCTACGTGCCCGACCGCGAGTCCCTCGGGTCGCAGGTGGCCGCACTCCTGCGACCGGGTGACCTCTGCCTCACGCTCGGAGCCGGGGACCTCACCAATCTCGCGGACGACCTGCTTGGAGCACCGTCATGGTGAGCCCCAGTGGACAGAGCCCCACTGGACAGAGCCCCACTCAGGCGGCGCTCGACGAGATCGCGCGAGCCCTCGGGACTCGGGCGACCCGTGACGCCCCCCTCGGCGCGAGGACCACATACCGCGTCGGCGGTCGCGCGGCGCTTCTCGTGGAGGCGGCCGACGAAGCGGATCTGAGAGCGTGCCACGACGCTCTTGCTGCGGCCGGCGGCACGGCCGGCGGCACGGTGCCGGTGCTCGTGATCGGCAGAGGCTCCAACATGCTCGTGGCGGACGCAGGCTTCCCCGGCCTCGTGATCGCCCTAGGCGGGGAGTTCGAGGCGGTGGAGATCGACCGGAACGCGGCGAAAGTGCGCGCGGGTGGAGCAGTGGGGCTGCAGGCACTGGCCCGCGAGACGGCTGGAGCGGGGCTCACCGGGTTCGAATGGGCGGTCGGCATTCCGGGCTCGATCGGAGGGGCGGTCCGGATGAACGCCGGAGGCCACGGTTCGCAGATGGCCGATGTGCTCACGTGGGCGCGGATCTTCGACCTGCGTGAAGGATCGTCCTACACCCGTGATCTGTCCGAGCTCGCAATGGGGTACCGGACGAGCTCTGTCGGAGCCGGTGACGTCGTCTCGGGAGCAGAGCTCGCACTCGCAGTCTGCGATCCCGAGACCGCGATCGCCAACGTCCGCGAGGTCGTGCGCTGGCGCGTGGATAACCAGCCCGGCGGCCTCAACGCCGGCTCTGTGTTCACCAATCCCCCGGGGGACTCCGCCGGCCGGCTGATCGACGCGGCGGGACTGAAGGGCTTGCGACACGGCTCGGCAGTGGTGTCCGACAAGCACGCGAACTTCTTCCAGTGCGACAGCCGCGGCTCCGCTGACGACGTGAGGGCCTTGATCGAGGTGGTCAGGGCGGCAGTCGCAGAGAGGGAAGGGGTCGAGCTCGTCACCGAGCTGTGCATGGTCGGGTTTCCGGACGGCGACGGCGACGGCGACGGCAGTACCGGCGGGCCGGACAGCGAGACCGGCGCTCCCGTCGACGAGGAGTCAACCTCGACTGGAGGTTCACGCCTGTCGGGAGGTTCGCAGTCGTCCTCGTCGTCCCGACAGGCGTCCTCCGACGAGTCCTCGGCGGCGTCAGAAGAAGCCTCACCCTCGACTACAGGTCGAGAGTCTGGAGCAACCGCAAGATGAGCTCATCGACGCCCAAGGCACCAGCGGTCGATCCGCGGATCTGGAAGCGCCGCGTCGCGGTGACGCGGGCGCAGGGACGCAAGAGGCTCCGCGTCGTGGTCGCGGCGCTAGGCGTCTGCCTCCTTGCAGCGGGCGGGGTCGTGGCACTGCACTCGAGCCTCTTCTCCGCCCGTCACCTGAAGGTGATCGGAGCGGTGCACACGCCGGTGGCCGAGGTGCTGGCGTTATCGGGCCTTTCCAGCCGGCCACCACTCTTGGACATAGACAGCGCCGCGGTCGTCGCGCACATAGACGCCCTTCCCTGGGTGAAGAGCGCCGCGGTATCCGAGCACTGGCCCGACTCGGTGACCGTCGTCGTCACCGAGCGGTCCGCGCTCGCCGCGGTGGAGCCGAACTCCACCGGAGCAGACACATGGTCCCTGGTCGACGGCACCGGCCGGGTGCTCGCGGATCAGCCTTCGCGGCCCAGGGGTCTTCTCGCTTTGAGGGTCCCCGTCGCGCCGGGAGCTCCCGGAACGGGCCTGCCGGCGGCTGACCTGCCGGGAGTCGACATCGCGACATCGCTGCCGGAGTCGCTCTCCGCGCGCGTCACTCTGGTGGACATCGCTTCGGATGGCGCGGTGACCCTCGCTCTGACGGGGGGTCTCACGGCCGTCATCGGGCCACCGACGATGCTCCAGGCGAAGTACGAGGCGCTCGCCAGCGTCCTCGCGCGAGCACCTCTCGCCAGCGGCGACGTGATCGACGTCACCGTTCCCGACGAGCCGACCGTGGGACCGCCGAGTGCGTCCTCGGCCGGTACGTCGGGTGGGTCGAAGTCGGACAGGTCGGCATCGCACGGTGTCGGATGACACAGTGCTTCTTGACCGTTCCCCAAACTCAGCCCTAGGGTGAGCACGCCTTCACTCCAGGGAAATGGCTCGAGGTCTGGTCGAGGGTGAGAGAGCCGCGGTGGGTCCTGGTGCGCCTGTCTTCATGTGCGTTCAAAGGCTCCGTCCGCACCCGGAGCCGGGCTCCGGACGAGGAGTGTCAATGACCGGTCCAATCGAGAGCAACTACTTCGCGGTGATCAAGGTCGTCGGCGTCGGCGGCGGCGGCGTCAACGCGGTCAACCGGATGATCGAGGCCGGGCTGAAGGGCGTCGAGTTCATTGCGGCCAACACCGACGCTCAGGCACTGCTGATGAGCGACGCCGACTTGAAGCTCGACATAGGGCGCCAGCTGACCCGGGGTCTCGGTGCCGGAAGCGACCCACTCGTCGGCCGGGCTGCCGCAGAGGAGCACCGCGGCGACATAGAAGAGGCGCTGCGCGGGGCGGACATGGTCTTCATCACGGCGGGGAAGGGTGGAGGCACCGGCACCGGTGCGGCACCGGTGGTGGCGGAGATCGCTAAGAACCTTGGCGCGCTGACGATCGGAGTGGTCACCCGCCCGTTCACCTTCGAAGGACGCCGGCGCTCGGTCCAAGCAGAGCAGGGGATCCAGCAGCTGAGAGAGAAGGTCGACGCGATCATCATCATCCCGAACGACAGGCTTCTGTCTGTTTCGAACGAGCGGATGTCGATGATGAACGCATTCAAGCTCGCAGACGAGGTGCTGCTCCAGGGGGTGCAGGGGATCACAGATCTCATAACGATCCCGGGACAGATCAACACTGACTTTGCCGACGTCCGCATGGTCCTAGACAGCTCGGGCACCGCGATCATGGGGATCGGAACCGCGACCGGTGAAGGGCGGGCCGTCAACGCGGCACGTGGGGCGATCACCTCGCCGCTGTTGGAGAATTCCATCGAGGGTGCAAGGGGCATCCTGGTCAACATCGCCGGCGGACCGGAGCTCGGCCTGTTCGAAGTGAACGAGGCGATGGAGATCATCCACGGCGTCGCGCATCCCGACGCCAACATCATCTTCGGGACGGTGATCGACGAAGGCATGGAAGAAGAGGTCAGGGTCACGGTCATCGCTGCCGGCTTCGAGCGCTGGGAGGAAGGAAGGCCCGGGTCGACGGGCTCCCAAGGGCGCGGCGCCCCGGGGTCGGACGGTCGCAGTGTCGTGCTCGGAATGGAGCAGGTCCGCGAGGACATCTTCGCCAAGCCCGACGACGAGGAACTCGATCTCGGCGACGACGAGTTCGACGTTCCCTCGTTCCTCAAGTAGATCGCCGAGCCGCCCGGGAGCAGGCCGGCACCGTCCGATCGGTCCAGGTCGAGTGCCTGCTGACGCGAGCTCGTACGGACCGTTGCACCTCGCGGGCACACCCGTCGTCTGTCTCTTCACTTCCGCCGCGCACGGCGATCAACGACCGGTCGTCGAGGACGCCGGACGGGCTCCTCGCGAGATTCCCTCGGGTCTGTGGGTGACGGGGCTGCGACAGGTGCACGGAAGCGAGGTGGTGAACGTCGCGCGCGGCACGCTCGTAGATGGCGACGCCGCGTTGGCGACCGACGAACAGACCTGCGTAGCGGTTCTCGTCGCCGACTGCCTTCCGATCGCGATCGGTTCGACCGAGGGTGTCCGCGTCGCCGTGCACGCGGGTTGGCGCGGACTCGTCGCGGGGGTTGTGCAGAAGGCAGCCTCTGCTGCGCGCGAGGCAGGCGCCAAGACCCTCGTTGCGGCTTTGGGCCCGTGTATCGGGCCTTGCTGCTACCAATTCTCTCCGAACGAGCTCGAGCGGGTGACGCGCGTGCTCGGCGTCCGTGCCGCTTCCACGACGACAGGTGGCGATGACGCGCTCGACATCCGCGGAGCCGCGGACGAGGCCCTCGAGTCGGCGGGAGTGAGCGTGGACGTGGATCTCGACCTCTGCACGTCGTGCGACCCCGGGTGGTACTCCGCCCGAGCGCGCGGGGACATCGCACGCCAGGCCCTTTATGTATGGCGTGAGGAGTGAGGTTCGGTGTGCCTGACCTCCGTGCTCCGGAGCGACGGCTGCGGGAGAGGTGAATGTCGGTGACGCCTGATGGCGGAAGTTCACCCGTGGGCGACCCAGGTCGCGCTGCGCCAGGCCACGGGAAAGCGGTCCGCGCCCAACTTGCGCCTCCTCCGATCGAGGTCATCGCCGAGCGGCTCTCCGCCCTGCGCCGGCGGATCGAGAGCACCGGACGCGACCCCGAAGATGTGCGCATCGTGGCGGTGACGAAGGGGTTCGACGCATCCGCGCCTGGCGCAGCTTTCGCGGCCGGCCTCCAAGATGTCGGCGAGAATTATGCAGACGAGCTTCTCGCCAAGGCCTCTTCTCCTCAGGCGCCCGATGTCAAATGGCACATGCTCGGAGCGATACAGCGGCGCAGGATCAAGTCGCTCGCGACCGTTGTCGGCTGCTGGCAGACGTTGTCGAGGAGCGACGAGGTCGAGAGCCTCGCTCGCCACGCGCCTGGAACGCAGGTGTTCGTACAGGTCGAGACGACCGGCTTGCCGAACCGCAACGGTTGCGACCCGTCAGGGACGCCGGAACTGGTCGCAACCGCCCGCAGAGCGGGCCTGACCGTGCGAGGGCTCATGACGGTAGGGCCGCAGGACGATCTTTCCGGTGCGCGGCAAGGGGTTCGAGCTCGTGGCTTCGCTCGCTGCCGAGGTCGGATTGGAGGAGCTCTCGATGGGCATGTCGGACGATCTTGATATCGCGCTGCGCGCGGGCGCGACCATGTTGCGTGTTGGTAGAGGCCTGTTCGGGCCCCGGGCATAGGCCGCCGGAAGCGCTCCGAGACAGTCGTGGCCGGGTTCCACCCGTCGCCAGCCTGACCCGATACGCTGTGCTCAGGAGGCGAGATGGCGTCTGGTCTATTCAAGAAGACGATGGTCTACCTCGGGCTTGTCGACGACGAGTACGACGAGGCCGACGGTTACGAGCCTTGGGCTCCACAGCCGACGAGGCAGGGGACGCGGGTTCAGGTCGAGGAGCCAGAAGAGCTACCGGTCGTGACGCCGAGCGCGACGATCCGGACGCTCACGCCCCAGGAGCTCGGGTCGAACCCGGGCATCGTGACATCCCGCACCTCGGTCGTTCGCCCGGTGCCCGCCGACTCGAGTCAGGGTGCGCGGGTTCACGTCGTGGCGCCGACGGAGTTCACCGACGGAAAGACGATCGCCGACAAGCTCGTAGGTAGCCAGCCGGTGATCGTGAACCTTCAACTGGCTGACCGCGACCTGATGCGGCGGATCATCGACTTCTGCAGCGGCGTCGCCTATGCCATCGGCGGGAAGATGGAGCGCGTGGCGGACAAGGTCTTCCTCGTCACTCCTCAGAACGTCCGGGTCTCTGCCGAAGAGCGACAGCGCCTGCAGGAGAACGGACTGGTCCGGGTCTGACCGGACCGCCGACCGACGAGCCGGCCAGATAATGACGACGTCTCGTCCCGGGGCGGTGTACTTGGGCGTGCTCGGGCTCCAAGGCGGCGATCCGCTGAGGAGTGCACTCGTCTCTCTGATCGAGCTCTACCTGCTCGTAATGATTCTCTACGCGGTGCTGACGTGGTTTCCTCTCGACCCGAGGTCGCCGTGGGCCCGTCTGCGTTACGGACTCGGTCGGCTCGTGGAACCTGTTGTCTCGCCCATCCGCCGGCTCCTCCCGCGGACGTCGTTTCCCATCGACTTCGCCTTCCTCATCGTGTTCCTCGGGCTGCAGATAATTGTCGTGCCTGTGATCAGCAGGCTCACCTGACGCACAAATTCCCCCGGGCGTCCACCGTCGATGTCGGCGGCTTCGGTAGCATCCACCCATGGACAGCTCCCCACCGACCGATCAGGCGAGCGGCTCTCAGGCCGCAGCCAAACCGAGCATCGACAGCCTTCGCACCGTCGAGTTCCGAACGACGCTCCGCGGCTACCACATGGACGACGTCGACGAATACCTCGAACGCGTGGCGGTGGAGGCGGAGGCGCTACAAGAGCAGGTGCGACTGGCTTCGGACCGCATCAAGCAGTCGAACGAACGCGCCACCAGCCTCGAGCAGCAGCTCGAGCAGGCTCGCCGCACCCAGCAGGCGCAGGCGGCTCAGCAGGCCCAAAAGACGCAACAAGGTGCCGATGCGAGCGAGCGCACCGAGGTCACCGACGACTCGCTCCAGCGCACCCTCCAGCTCGCGCAGAAGTTCGTCGACCAGACCCGCCAAGATGCCGAACGCGAGGCGAGCGATCTGATCTCCACGTCCGAGGCGCGGGCGCGAAGCATCGTGGCCGACGCAGAAGAGCATGTGCGGGTCATGACCGAGGACGCCGAGCGAAGCCTTCGCGAGGAGGTCAAGCGCCTCGACTCGCACCGCGCAGAGCTGGTCGCCGACGTGGAGACGATCGCCCGGCATCTCGAGGCGGAGCGCGCGCGCATCAGAAAGGCGCTCACCGACATGCTCTCTTGGGTCGACGAGCATGTTCAGGCGCCGAAGTCCGCCGGTTCGCGCACCCCGGGACCCGCCGACCGTACGAGCGACAAGGTCCGGGACCGGGTTCAGGCCCCTGCAGAGAGCGGCGAGCGTGCCTCCAACAGCGAAGCTCCCGACGTTCCTGCGCAAGTGAGGCGACCCGCAGAACCGGCTAAGGCGGACCACCGAGGCGACGAGGCAGACGCCGACAAGCGCGGGATCGACAGCAACGCCGACGGCGCCGAGAGCGGAGACAACTCGGACCGCGAAGCGTTGCACTCCACGCGGGCCGATGCGACCATGTCAGGCCCTCCTACAGAGAAGATTCCCGCCTCGTCACCAGAGGCGACGGATCTCGATGAGATCGAGGTTCCAGACGACGAGATGGCGGTGCGACCCGGCGGCCCCAGGGACCAACCTTCGCCGCGAGGATCTGCGGACCGTTCCTCGCCCGCTCACCAACGCCAGATGTTCGCCCCGGGCCGCGAGCCACGCCAGGCAGGTAGCACCGTCATCCGTTGACGGATTTCAGATCGATCTCGACCGAATCGGAGACCGTTACCGTCATACTTACGGCCAAGGTCTGTTCCATGACCCACACACGGTGCTCTTCCGCGGCCTTGGCCATCGGCTCGGGTAGGGAGAGCTCGAGGTGGATCCGGTCCGAGATGTGCAGGCCGGCGTCGCGCCGCGCGGACTGAACGAGGCGCACCAGGTCGCGGGCCAGGCCTTCGCGCTCGAGGTCCTCGGTCGTCTCCGTGTCGAGCCTGACAACGCCGGCCCTGTCGGGCAGCGCCCTTGCAGCGCTCGGATCGCGGGGTCGCAGGAGCAGGTTGTACTCGGAATCGAAGAGGACCTCTCCGGCAGCGTCGATCTCGCCGTTGTCGCGAACGCGACCAGTCGCCGCGCTTTACTGCCGCGATCACCTTCTGGGTCTGGGATCCGAGTCGTGGACCGATCGCAGCTGGGACGACTGTGAGGACCTCGTCTGCGACCCCCGAGACGTCGTCTGTGAGCACCACCTCTTTGACGTTCACCTCGTCGGCGATCAGGTCGACGTAGGCCTTGAGTTCGGGCGCGCGCGGCCCTGCGACCATCAGGCTCTGAAGCGGCAGCCTGAGGCGCTTGTCGCTCGCCTTGCGGATCGCGTGACCTGCGGAGCAGACCTCGCGTACGAGCTCCATCTCGGCGACGAGACGCGGGTCGGACACGAGCTCGTCGGTGGAGGGCCAGTCGGCGAGGTGGACGCTTCGCTCCCCGGTTAGGCCCTGGTAGATCGACTCGGCCAGCATCGGCAGCAGAGGAGCGACGACTCTGCACAGCGTCGACAGCGCCGTGGAGAGCGTGTCGTAGGCGTCGCGCTTGTCGCTTTCGACCTCGGGTGAACCGTCGCGCGCCCGCCAGAACCGGTTCCGGCTCCTGCGCACGTACCAATTGGTGAGCGCGTCGAGGTAGGAGACGACGTCAGAGCAGGCGCCGTACAGGTCGTATCCGTCCATGTGGGCGGTGACGGCAGCGACGAGGGCCGATGTCTTAGCGAGCATGTAGCGGTCGAGCACGCCCTCGGGGTCGGTGCGGTGCTCACCGTGGATCTGGTCGACGTTCGCGTATAGGGAGAAGAAGTACCACGTGTTCCAGATCGGGTTGAGCACGTGTCGCACCGCGTCCTCGAAGCCGCGCGCATGGACGACCAGGTCCTGGCCCCTCAATATGGACGAGGAGAGCAAGAACCACCGCATGGCGTCCGCACCCCATCGCGCGAAGACCATGTCGGGGTCTGGGTAGTTGCCCAGGTGCTTGGACATCTTGCGGCCGTCGTCGCCCTGGATGATCCCGTGCACGATGCAGTTCTCGAACGGAGGCCGGTCGAACAGTGCCGTGGACAGCACGTGCATCGTGTAGAACCAGCCACGAGTCTGGCCGATGTACTCGACGATGAAATCCGCGGGGAAGTGCTCTTCGAACCAGCTCGCGTTCTCGACGGGGAAGTGGACCTGAGCGAAGGGCATCGAGCCCGATTCGAACCAGCAGTCGAGGACATCGCCCGTACGTCTCATTGTCGAGCGGCCCGTGGGGTCGTCAGGGTTGGGTCGGGTGAGCTCGTCGATGGCCGGGCGGTGCAGATCGGTCGGGCGCACACCGAAGTCGCGTTCGAGCTCGTCGAGGCTCCCGTAGACGTCGGTGCGCGGGTAACGCGGGTCGTCGCTCTCCCAGACGGGGATGGGCGCTCCCCAGAACCTGTTGCGGCTTATGGACCAGTCACGAGCCTGTTCGAGCCATTTGCCGAAGGCCCCTTCCCTCACATGTCCGGGGATCCAGTTGATCCGCTCGTTCAGCTCGAGCATGCGGTCCCTTATGGCGAGCACATTCACGAACCAGGAGTCGACGGCCTTGTAGATGAGCGGCGTGTCGGTGCGCCAGCAATGGGGGTAGCTGTGCGTGTAGCTCGCGGTGGACACGAGCGCGCCTTGCGCCTTCAGATCATGGCGAATGGCGGCGTTGGCGTCGAAGACATTGCGCCCTGCGTACGGGGGGACCTCCGCGGTGAAGCGGCCCTGGTCGTCGACGGGGCAGACGACGGCGATGCCCGCTTCGCGGCACAAGTCGTAGTCCTCTTCTCCGAAGCCCGGAGCCATGTGGACGATCCCGGTCCCTTCGTCGACGGCGACGAAGGGACCGGCGAGGACCCGGAACGCGCCTTCGTGGCCCGAGAAGAAATCGAACAGCGGACGGTACGTGCGACCGACGAGTCGCTCACCCTTCACCTTCGCGACCGGCTCCCGCTCGCCGATCAGCTCTCCGTAGGCACCCACACAGGCCTCGGCGAGCACGACGAGGCCCCCGTCCAAGTCGTACACGGCGTAAACGATGTCGTCACCGACCGCGAGTGCGAGGTTCGACGGCAACGTCCATGGTGTCGTCGTCCACACGAGGAGGTGTAGCGGCCCGTCGATCTTGTCGCGCTCTGCGGACCCCGGTGAGCCTGTGCCGGCGGGATTTGGGCCGGTGGGGCCTGGGCCGGCGGGGCCTGGGCCGGAGGGGTTGAGCTCGAACGAGACCGTCACAACCTGGTCTTCACGCGGTCGGTAGGCGTCGTCCTGGCGCGTCTCGAAGTTCGAAAGGGGCGTCTCGCATTCCCAGCAGTAGGGGAGGACCCTTTCGCCCTCGTACACGAGCCCGCTGTCGTGCAGGCGCTTGAAAGCCCACATGACGCTCTCCATGTAAGACAGGTCCATGGTGCGGTAAGAGCGTGCGAAGTCGACCCAGCGCGCCTGTCGGGTCACGTACCGTTCCCAGGCGTCGGTCGTCCGTTGCACCAGGGAACGGCAGTAGTCGTTGAAGCGTGCGATCCCGTATCTCATGATCGCCGCACGCCCGGTCATCTCGAGCTCTTTTTCCGCCTCCATCTCGGCGGGGAGCCCATGGCAGTCCCATCCGAAGCGGCGCTCGACCCGCCTGCCGCGCATGGTCTGATACCGCGGCACGGCGTCCTTCACGAAGCCCGTGAGCAGATGTCCGTAGTGGGGGAGACCGTTAGCGAACGGCGGACCATCGTAAAAGACATATTCGTTGTCCCCGCCGGGCCGGGCCTGGACAGAAGCCGCGAACGTGCCATCCTCGGCCCAGAAGGCGAGCACGCGCTCTTCGAGCGACGGGTAATCAGGCTGTTGCGGGACCTCGGGATAGGGCGCCGCCATGCCGCACAAGCGTAGGCGGACCTTCGAGGTGCGATGACGGCCTCTGGCCGGAAATCTCGCTCGAGTCGGGCGAGGCGGGAAGAAAGCCACCTTCTGCGCTGTTGCGGATGAGCCGTGGGCGGGAGCTGCTATGGTCGCCCACCTTCGTGCGACGGGTCGACTCGGATCGGTGGTGAGCACGCGATGACGAGCAACGTTGAGCAACCTTGCGAGCTCGACGGGAGCGCCGGGTGAGTGCCACGCGGGCGTCGCGCCCGAAATCCACAGTCTCCAAGTCGGTCCCCGCCGCGAGAACTGTGGCGAAGCCCTCGGCAAGGGCTGCCACCAAGAAGGTTTCCCCCGGCTCGGGAGGCTCGGCTTCGAGGGCTACAGGTGGCTCGGCCAAGAAGTCCCCCGCCGCCAAGAGCTCGCCGTCGAAGCAGGTCCAGAGTGTGGCGACCAAGAAGAGCGCAGTGAAGCCGGTCAAGCACACGAAGCAGCCTGTCGGCGCAGCCAAGAAGGCGGCGATGTCGACAAGGCGGGCTCCAAGCAAGGCGGCACCGAGCAAGTCCACGCCCACCAGGAGCTCGGTGTCCACCAAGACGACACAGTCGAAGGCTGCCGTCAAGAGCAAGGCCGCCCAAGGCAAGGTTGCCCAGAGCAAGGTAGCGCCAGGCAAGGCGGCGCCAAGCAGGACCGCAACGACGAAAAGTGCGCAGACGAAAGCCACGCAGGTGAGGGCCGCAGCGAACAGGGCGGCAGTGAACAAGACGGCAGTGAACAAGGCGGCATCCTCCAAGTCCACTTCTACCAAGAAGGCCCAGACGACGACACCGACGAAGGCCGCGACGAAGTCGACTGCGAGCAAGACGGCCAATGCACCGGCGAAGGCTGCAAAGACGTCGACCAAACCGTCGGCCAACTCTTCGTCGGCAACTGCGACATCGACAAGCAAGAAGCCCGCCGCCGCAACTGATGGCTCAAGTGCGAACAAGGCAGTGCCGAAGCCTGCATCGACGTCAGCTGAACCAGAAAAGAAGCAACCGCCTACCGCCACCGACAAGGCAATGCCACCCGCTCCAGCTGCCGTCGCGACGGCCCAGGCGCCGGCAGTGCCCGACTCGGGCGAATCTCAAAAGGACGAGACCGCTGCAGAACCACAGGTACAACGATCTCCTACTACTGCTGCCAAGGCACCTAGGACGATGAAAGCCGCGACGAAGCCGGCAGCGGCGCCGCCCAAACCAACGCCTCGTCCTTACGCCTCCGAGCAGAAGTTCCTGGACGAACAGCGAAAATTGCTGCTCGAAGAGCGCGAGACGTATCAGGGTCAGATGACAGATCTGAGAGCTGAAGCTGAGTCGCTGGCTTTGGAGCGCGAGCCCGGCGACGTGCAGTTCGACGAAGAGTCAGGAGAGGGCGGCACGGTGGCCGTGGACCGCGAGCGCGACCTTACGCTCGCGGCCCAGGCACAGGCGACGATCGCCCAGATCGACATCGCCCTTGCAGCGGTCGATGACAAGACCTATGGCGTCTGTGACAACTGCCACCAGGCGATCCCGAAGGCGCGGCTGCGGGCGCTTCCTTACGTCCGTCTCTGTATGGCGTGCAAGAGCGGGGGACTTCACCGCCGCTGAGTGAGCCGGCACAACGCCATCGCGGCGCAACCCGGCTCCTTGTAGCAGGCGCCGTTGCCTGCTGCGTCGTAGCCGTCGACCAGCTGACCAAGTCGTGGGCGGTCTCGCGGCTTTCGCGCGGCGACATACACGTCTTCTGGAAGCTCGATTTCGTGCTCGAGTACAACTCAGGAAGCTCGTTCAGCTTCGCTCAGGGGTGGGCTCCGGTCATCGGAGGGGCAGCCGCCGTCGTGGTAGCCATCCTTCTCGTCATGGTCCGCCACGCGCGCTCGAACGCAGTCGCCGCGGCTCTCGGGCTCGTCATCGGTGGGGCGCTCGGCAACCTGTCCGACAGGGTGTTCCGTGCCCACCACGGCGCGGTGGTGGACTTCATCGCGTTGCACTTCTGGCCGACCTTCAACGTCGCAGACAGTTGTGTCGTGGTCGGGAGCATCCTTCTCGTGATCCTTCTGTGGCGCTCGCAACCTCAGCCGGCGTCCGGGTCACGAGCGTCCGGGTCACCACCCTCGGGTTCACCTGCCTCGAAGATTCCGGGATCAGACCAGGCCGCGACTGGTGAACCGGGCGCCAACACGCCGGCGCAGGCGTAGCGCCGGTTCGTCTCGGGAGATCACCTGTGCTCGCCGTAGTGCCCGCTGCCCTCGCCGGAGAGCGCGTCGACCGCGCGGTGTGCATGCTGACCGGGGTTTCCAGGAGCGCCGCGGCGGAGCTCGTCTCGCTCGGGGCAGTGAGGATCGACGGGGCCGTCGTGCTCCAGCGAAGCCGCAAGGTTTACGAACACGAGCGCCTCGAGGTGTCCGATCGGGAGCTCGAAGAAACGAGGCATCCTTCGCAGGCGTCGGTTCCCACGGAGGCGGAGGGGGAGCATGGGGGAGTCTCGTTCACGGTCATATTTGAGGACGACCAGCTGATCGTCGTGGACAAGCCACCAGGCCTGGTCGTCCACCATGGAGCCGGCCACTAAGAGGGACCCTCGTAGACGGGCTGCTCGAACGGTTCAGTGATCTGAATGTGCTGGCGGGTCAGATGGCGGAATCCGGATCAGGCGACCCGACGCGGCCGGGAATCGTCCACCGCCTCGACAAGGGAACCTCGGGCCTGATGGTCGTCGCACGGACCGAAGTGGCCGCAGCGTCGTTGTCCGAGCAGCTACGAACGAGGCAGGCGGGCCGTGAGTACCTGGCACTCGTTGCAGGGACGCTCGTCCATGACTCGGGCATGGTCGATGCGGCTGTCGGCCGGTCGGGAAGAGTGGCAACCCGGATGGCAGTGACGCCGAAGGGCCGGCCCGCCCGCACCGCATATCGCGTCCTCGAGCGTATGGAAGGCCCGCCCGAGTGCAGCCTTATCGAGGCCAAGCTGGAGACCGGGAGAACCCACCAGGTCCGGGTTCACATGGCCGCTATCGGACATCCGGTAGGCGGCGACGACCGCTACGGAGAAAGGTCGAGGACGATGCCGATCGTCTCAGGGGTGGAGCCACCCCTGGCGGCCGGCCGACTCTTCCTTCACGCGCACCGACTGACGGTCGATCACCCGGCTGGCGGGCGCGTCACATGGACTTCGCCGTTGCCGCCCGACTTAGAGGCAGTGCTCGCCGTCAGGCGACGGCCGGCTCAGGCTGCACGGTAAGCGGCTTCGAGCTCCGCGAGCTCCGCGAGCTGTTGCATCGCCCGCGCCTCAGCCTGCCTGGCCCGGCGTACACCGATCCCAAGCCTGCTTGCGGTGGTCTGAAGCGATGCGGGACCGTCGCCGTCGAGCCCGAAGCGGATCCGCACCACCTGTCGCTCAAGACCGTCGAGGGCATCTACTGCCTCCCTCACCCGGTCGAGGATCATGGCGCGCTCAACCTCTTCCTCGAAGGGGTCGTCGTGCACACCTACGAGGTCACCAAGCGGCGTATTGCCGTCGCTCCCCGCTGGTTGGTCGAGGCTTGCGACCACCCGCGAAACCTGTGCGAGCGTGGGCAGATCGTTCTCCTTCACCCCGGCCGCATCAGCGATTTCGGCCTTGGTCGGCTCGCGGCGAAACTCCGCGGTCAGTTCCGCGGTGGTGCGCTCCACACGCTGGATCTGCTCGGCAACCTCCATGGGGACCCTGATCGTCCCGGACTGCTGCTGAACCGCTCGTTGGAGGGCTTGGCGGATCCACCACGTGGCGTAGGTCGAGAACCTGAAGCCTCGACGCCAATCGAACTTGTCGACCGCTCGCATGAGCCCGAACGTCCCTTCTTGCACCAGATCGGCGAAATCGACGCCGCGGTCCTGGTAGCGGCGGGCCCAGTGCACAACGAGGCGCAGGTTGGCGGCGATCATCTGCTGGCGTGCTTCGGCGTCGCCGGCGGCAACGCGCTTGGCGAGCTCGATCTGCTCCTCAGGCCCCGGAAGAGGATGACGATCCAAGTCGTCGAGGAACAACCGGATGCCGTCGAGGCTTCCGCTTCGGTTCGCAATCATTGTTCGATTCTCCGTCGCTCGTTCACAGTCTCACGCTCGTATGGTCTCTTCATACGCTGTCCGTGCCTGGTTGGCCACTTGGATTGAACACCTTCGGCGGCGGCTCCATTCCTGCTTATCGTGGTGCCTCAGCCTGTATCTCGGCAGTGAGTTTCCTTTAGCTATGCCGTGAGCATCCTGTACCCAACCGGGGGTGGGAAGGATCCTTGACTTGTGCCCCATTTGGGCCGGGGTCAACCCGTTCGTGCGGTTCAGCCGATGAGCCCTTGCAGGCCGGAGCCGACTGGGTTGCCGAGCCGTCGAGTTTGCCAGCCCGACACCCGGGATGCTCGGATGCCCCGATGGGCGTAGAGGCCAGGCCCGGCGGAGCACTGGCTCACGAGCTTCACACTCGACTGGTCGCTGTCAGGCACGGGACGACTGCCTGGAGCGTGGCCCGTCGCCATACCGGTCGCTCGGACATCCCGCTCGAGCCCGAAGGAGTGACTCAGGCGGTCGAGGTGGGCAGGCGTCTCGCCGGGCACGACTTCTCCATGGTGCTCACGAGCCCGCTCGAACGCGCCCGCGCAACGTGCGAGCTCGCGGGTTTCGGTAGCTCCGCTGAGCTTTCATACGACCTCGCCGAATGGGACTACGGCGAGATGGAGGGTCGCACCACAGAGGAGATCCGGGCCGAGAGGCCCGGCTGGGATCTCTGGCGAGACGGGGTCGTCGGCGGCGAGACCCTTGCTCAAGTGAGCTCGAGGGCGGACCGCGTCATAGAGAGGGTCAGGAGCCAACCGGGAGACGTGCTGGTGTTCGCTCACGCACACATCTTGCGGGTGATCGCTGCCCGGTGGGTTGGCCTCCCACCCGAGGTGGGCCGAGCGTTCTCTCTCGAGCCGGCGACTGTCAGCATCCTCGACTGGGAGCGGGATGCGCCGGTCGTCGCACGCTGGAACGACGCCGTAGGGAGCCCCTTGTTCTGACGCGTATTCGTGTGCCGCACCCGGGCCTGACCCGGAGCTGTTCGTCTGACCCGGAGCTGTTCGTCTGACCCGGAGCTGTTCTTTTTTCGTCGGCCGTCTACTTTGACGTTTGTATACCCGGCTGTAGATCAAACGGCTTCTTCCGTCGAGGCTCATTGGCGAGGTCCAGCAACCCATTGGCCGAGACCTGGCACCGTCGGACGAGTTTGCTCAGTGCAGCACAGGCGCCACCGTGCGGGCGCCTCTGGCCTGCCTGACCATGTCGGCGATCGTGAACGAATCGAGGTGCTCGCGCATGTGCTCGCCGACCTGCTCCCAGACCCCGAGCAGAATGCACTGACCCTCGTGCTCGCATGCCCCGTTCTCGTGAGGTCGACCGAAGTCCCCGGCGGCGATCGGGCCGTCGACCGCGGAGACGATCTGACCGAGAGTGATCTCAGACGGTGGGCGCGCCAGCACGTAACCCCCGCCGACACCACGCTTGGACCTGACGAGCCCGGCGCCCTTCAACGCAAGGAGGATCTGCTCCAGGTAAGGCTGAGGAAGCCCGGTTCTGTCGGCGATATCACGCACAGAGGTCGGCCCGAGCTCGTCGGTGTGCAAGGCAAGCGACAGCAGTGCACGGCTCGCATAGTCACCGCGTGTCGAAACCTTCACGGCCAGATGCTACCCGGGGTGCCCCCAGCAGGCGGCTGTTTCGGGCCCGCACGAGGGGTCCACCAGGTCGCCGGATGCCGAAGCGGATGCTGTCGTCGGCTGCTTCTCGGCCGCGCCCTGGGTCGGTAGTGTTCGACGCAGAGTGTCGGGCGCCGTGACAAGCAAGGACACAAGCAATGACCCGCGCGTCGCGGACGTTGAGCCCGTGCTCCCGGCTTACGGGGGAGCGTGCATAGCGTCGGTCACCCCCGCTCTTTTGAGCGTGGTCTCCAAGAGCAGCCGACCGGCGCCGGACTGGCTGCCCGAGCCCGCCCGCCGAGCGACTCAGATCGTGCTGCTCGTCCTCGACGGAGTCGGGTGGGCACAGCTCCAGGAGGCGAAGGAGGCTGTGCCGACGATCGGATCTGGTAGCGGAGGCCCGATCACCTCTGTGGTGCCGACCACGACGGCTACCGCGCTCACCTCGATCTCGACCGGGTTGACGCCGGCCAGGCACGGAATTGTCGGTTACCGGCTGCTCGTCAGGAGCGACGGAGATGAGCCGGGTCCCGATTCGGCGCGGATCTTGAACGTGCTCAAATGGAGAACCGAAGACGGCGACGCCCGACGGTCGGTACCACCGAAGGCGTTCCAGCCGATAGCTGCGTTCGAGGGAACAGCACCACCATCAGTGACACGCGGAGACTTCGCGGCCACCGGCTTCTCGGCGGCCCACCTCGGCGGAGCGAGGATCATCGGTTGGCAGGTTCCTTCAACGATCGTCGTCGAGGCGCGAAGGCTGCTCGCGGAGGGTGCCACATTCGTCCACGCCTATTACGACGGTCCCGACAAGGTGGCGCACGAGCATGGGCTTGGCGAGCACTACGCGGCCGAGCTGCGGTCCGCCGACCGGCTGATCGGCGACTTGATAGACGTGCTTCCGAGCGGTGGGTGCCTCGTCGTCACGTCCGACCATGGTCAGGTGGACGTCGGGCTGTCAGCCTTGCTTCCCGCCAACGAACTTCTCGAAGCATCGTGGCTCATCTCGGGAGAGGGGAGGTTCAGGTGGTTCCATGCGCTTCCCGGAGCTGTATCGGACCTCGAGGCGGCCGCCATCGAGTACCACGGCGATCGCGCATGGGTCCGAACAATCGAGCAGATTCAGGACGAAGGCTGGTTCGGCGGAACCCTCGCCAAGGAAGTGGCCGGCCGCCTTGGCGATGTCGCTCTCGTCGCGCGCGATCGATCGTGTTCTTGGATCCGGCTGACCCGGGCGAGACGCGGCTCGCGGCTCGACACGGCTCTTTGACCGAGGCCGAGATGTACGTTCCTCTTCTTGCTTTTGCGCGCGATTGACCCAATGATCAGCGCCCAGTTTTCTGCCTCCCGGTGATGAGCGATCCGGTGGGAAACCAAGTGATGAGCACCGCGGGACGATCGAGCACGGTGTACACGTCGGAAGGATCGGGGACATGACGGAACCAGACGTGCCGGAGGAAGCCAGCTCAGGAGGTCCCGAGATCGTGCTCATGCAGCCCGATGACGTTCAGCCGGGCCAGAGTCACGAAGAGGCGGTCGAGCAGCCGGCGAAGGTGATGCGGATCGGTTCGATGGTGAAGCAGCTGCTCGACGAGGTTCGAGCGGCCCCTTTGGACGAGCAGAGCCGGATAAGGCTTCGCGAGATCTACGCACTGTCTGTCCGCGAGCTTGCTGATTCCCTCAGCCCCGACCTCGCGGGCGAGCTCGACAGGATGACTCTGCCCTTCGACGACAGGGTGCCGTCCGAGGCCGAGCTCCGGATCGCGCAGGCCCAGCTCGTCGGCTGGCTCGAAGGTCTGTTCCACGGAATCCAGGCCACATTGGTCGCCCAGCAGATGGCCGCACGTGCCCAGCTCGAAGAGATGCGCAGACGGGGTCTTCCGCCGGGCGAGCAGCAGCCCACTAGCAGGGCCGGGCCCTATCTCTGAGCCACCTGGATCGTTGAGCCACCTGGATCGGGCTATTCGTACCAAAAACGCGGCCGGACCCCGGCCCGATGAAGGCGCGGTGCGCTATCGTCGAATGACAGGGCTGTAAGTAGCGAGAGACTCCCGCGAGGGACCCGCGATCCGGTCGGATTCGACGGGATCGGGAAGCTTCCGGCGAGGAAAATGCAGGCCGCAGGGTCTGAGGAGGAGCGGCAATGGCTGGTGAGCGATCGTTCACCCACCTGCACACCCACACCGAGTACTCGATGCTCGACGGGGCCTCGAGGGTGAACGACCTGGTTGCCGCTGCGGTGGCTGACGGGCAACCGGCGCTCGGCATAACCGACCACGGGAACATGTACGGAGTGTTGGACTTCTACCGCGGCATGTCGCGAAGCGGGCATCAACCCTGTGATCGGCACCGAGGCGTACATGGCAGCGGAGTCCCGCTACGAGCGACCGGTGCGTCGCGGGCGCCTTGATGACACGGGTGGTGACACAGACGGCGGAAAGAAGCTCTACTACCACCTGACATTGCTGGCCGAGACGACTACCGGTTACCGGAATCTGATGAGGCTGTCCTCGGCGGCGTTCCTCGAGGGCTACTACTACAAGCCGAGGGTCGACTGGGAATTGCTCGAGCGGTACCACGATGGCGTCATAGCAACCACCGGTTGCCTCGGCGGCGTGGTTCTACAGGCGCTCATGGCCGGAGACGAAGAGCGTGCGAAATCTCTGGCGGGCCGCCTGCAGGACGTGTTCGGAAGAGACAACCTCTTCGTCGAGTTGCAGGATCACGGTCTCGCAGAGCAGCGAAGGACGAACCCCGCTCTCATTCGCATCGCGCGTGCCATCGGGGCGCCGCTCATCGCCACCAACGACTCTCATTACACGCATCGTGAGGACGCCGAGGCGCACAATGCGCTGTTGTGCGTCCAAACGGGCGCCACGATCGACGACCCCAACCGGTTCAAGTTCGACGGGGACGAGCATTACCTCAAGTCCGCCGCCGAGATGCGCAAGCTCTTCAGTGAAGTGCCTGAGGCCTGTGACTCGACCCTCCTGATCGCGGAGCGCGCGTCGGTGGAGATCGAGTTCGGTGTTGCGGCGCTCCCTCAGTTCCCCGTGCCCGAAGGTTTCCCGGGTAAGACCCACGAGGAGCGGTCCGACGCGTACCTGCGCCACCTGACGTTCGAAGGTGCGGCGCACAAGTACGGCCCTCAGCTGCCAGAAGCGGTCACCCGCCGGCTCGAATTCGAATTGGGCGTGATCAGCTCGATGGGATTCTCGGCGTACTTCTTGGTGGTCGGAGACCTCATCAACTACGCCCGGACTAAAGGGATCCGCGTCGGCCCGGGGCGAGGGTCGGCGGCCGGATGCTGCGTCGCGTACTGCCTCGGGATCGTCGACCTGGACCCGATCCGCTACGACCTGCTGTTCGAGCGGTTCCTCAATCCAGGCCGCAAGCAGATGCCGGACATCGACATGGACTTCGACGAGCGTTACCGGGGCGAGATGATCCGCTACGCAGCGGAGAAGTACGGCGCCGACCACGTGGCGCAGGTCGTCACCTTCTCGACCATCAAGGCGCGTGCCGCCGTTCGCGACGCGGCCCGAGTCCTCGGCTTCCCGTACATAGTCGGCGACAGGATCGCAAAAGCGATGCCGCCGCTCGTGATGGGACGTGACACCCCTCTCCACGCGTGCCTCGACCGCGAAGAGGGTCACGAGGACGGGTTCGTCGCCGCAGCGGACCTCCGCGCCATGTACGAGCAGGATCCCGAAGCCAGGCGCGTGATCGACGTCGCCAAGGGTCTCGAGAACCTACGCAGACAGGACGGCATCCACGCGGCTGCCGTCGTCATCACCCGCGATCCGCTGATCGAGCACCTGCCGGTGCAGAGAAAGCCAGAAAGCGGACAGGACCCCGCCGAAGCCCCGCTCGTGACGCAGTACGAGATGCACGGCGTCGAGGAGCTCGGCCTGCTCAAGATGGACTTCCTCGGGCTACGGAACCTTTCTGTCATCGAACGCGCCCTCGACCAGATCGAGCGGACGACGGGTTCGAGGCCGGACATCGACCACCTTCCCCTCGACGACGACGAGGTCTTCGCGATGCTGCGTCGCGGCGATGGCATCGGGGTCTTCCAGTTGGAGGGCGGCCCGATGCGGTCTCTCATGCGGTCGCTCGCGCCTGTGAGCTTCGATGACGTTGCTGCTCTGGTCGCCCTCTACAGGCCCGGGCCGATGGCCGCGAACATGCACAAGGATTATGCGGATCGCAAGAACGGCCGCAAGCCGATCACCCACCTGCATCCCGACATGGAAGCGGTCCTCGGTGACACGTACGGCCTGATGATCTACCAGGAATCCATGATGCGGGCGGCCCAGAAGTTCGCCGGCTACTCGCTCGAGGAGGCCGACAACCTGAGGAAGGCCTGCGGCAAGAAGATCCGATCGCTCATCGCCGCCGAACGCGAGAAGTTCGTACAGGGCTGCGAGGCGACCGGATACGGAAGCAAGCTCGGTACCCAGCTGTTCGACATAATCGAGCCCTTCGCCGACTACGCCTTCAACAAGTCGCACGCATACGGGTACGGGCTCATCGCCTACCAGACCGCCTGGCTGAAAGTGCATTACCCGGTCGAGTACCTCGCCGCCCTGCTCACGTCTGTCAAGGACGACAAGGACAGGACCGCTGTCTATCTCGGCGAGTGCAGAGCGCAACGCATCGAAGTTCTCGTGCCCGACGTGAACAGCTCTGCGGCCGAGTTCACGCCCTCGACCGACCAGCAGGGCGGGCGCCGGATCGTGTTCGGGCTCGCGGCCGTCCGGAACGTCGGCGAGGGCCTCGTGGAGCGCATCGTCGCCGAGCGTGAGCAAAACGGCCCGTTCGCAGATTTCTACGACTTCTGCCGTCGGGTCGACCCCGTCGTGCTCAACAAGCGAACGGTGGAGTCACTCATAAAGGCGGGAGCGTTCGACTCGCTCGGCCACCCGAGGAAGGCCCTCTGTCTCGTGGCTGAGGACATCGTGGACAGGACCTTGGAGCGCCGCCGTGAGGAGGACGCAGGGATCTCCACGCTGTTCTCGTGTCTCGAGACCGACGACGCGGGCTTGGCTCCGAAAGGGTTCGAGGGACTGGGTGACGCCCGGGTTCCGATTGGCGACCAGGAGTTCGACAAGGGTCAGAGGCTCGCATTCGAAAAAGAGATGCTGGGGTTGTACGTGAGCGACCACCCGCTACGCGGAATTGAGGCGGCACTCGCGAGGTTGACCGAGTGCAGCATCGCGGACCTGAAGGATCTCGACGACGCCGGAGGTGTGGGCTCAGTCGCGATCCCGTCCGCCGTTCGCGACGGTCAGGTGAAGGTCGTGGGGGGGATCGTTACCGGCCTCAATCGCCGGTACACCAAGCGGGGCGAGCTGATGGGGACGTTCTTCTTGGAGGACCTCGGAGGGTCGATCGAGGTCTTCGTGTTCCCGAAGGTGATGCAGGTGTACGGAGCGCTTCTCGCCGACGACTCGGTCGTCGTGGTGAAAGGGCGGATAGACACCCGCGACGAGCAGGTGAAGCTCGTCTGCATGGAGCTTTCGTTCCCGACCCTCGTCGCCGAGGGTGCCCGCGAGTTACGGCTCCGACTTCCTTTGAACGCCCTCACCGACGGACTGCTCGAGCGCTTGAAGGCCATCCTGTCGGAGCACCCGGGCGACGAGCCGGTCTATCTGAACGTCGGCCAGAAGACGCTGCGGCTCCCGTCCCAATTCAATGTCGACAGCCGCGGCCTCGCCGGCGAGCTGCTCACCTTGCTCGGCCCGGGCGCTGTGATGAGCGAGCAGGACCCGCCATCCGGAGCAATCGTGAACGGTCCGGATCAACGGCTGGTCACGGTTTGACCCCGTAGACCGGCTGGTCACGGTTTGACCCTTACCGTACCGGCATCGGCGGAGGTCCCCGGTCGACCGGTAGAATGAGAGTGCTGATCCCTGGCAACAGCGGCATCTAGCGGTCACAACCTGCCTGGATGTGCCTGTGTAGCGCCGTTCCCGTATTCTGTTATGGGCGCTGCGTGCCAGACGAACGGTCTGCCGCTCGCTGCCAGGTATCTGCAGGGGGATTTATCCGGATAGGGACGGAGCAGGCGATGCCGTTTGAGGTCGAAACGAAGGACTGCACGTCGCTGAGCGATGCCGAGCTCGCCGAGATGGGCGACTTGTGCTCAGAGCGTGATCCTCAGTTCGAAGTCGGGTTTCTTTCGAAGCAACGTGAGGAGTGGGTGCTTATCACCCACGTCCGCGAGGGAAAGAAGCTGCGCGGGTACTCGTTCTGCACGCTCGAGCGGATCGGGGGAACGCCGTCTCTCCTCGTCGGCCTGGCTTCGATCGACCGCACGGCCAAGGCCGACGCGGTCCTCCGCCATCTGATGGCCGACCAGTACAGGCGGGCCCTTCTGGCTTTCCCGGATGAGGACGTCCTGGTGGGGACCCGAATCGCCACACCCGAGGGGTTCTGGGCATTTGCGGGGCTGTCAGACGTGGTCCCGAGACCCGGTCACAAGGCTTCCGGCGAAGAGAGAGCTTGGGCGCGGCGTCTCGCCAAGCGGTTCGGAGCAGAGTCGCGCATAGACGACAGGACCTTCGTACTCGCCGGTGACGGCTCGACGACCGGGGCGCTCGACCACGGAGGCCCCAAGGTGAACACCCCGGCCGACGAGGTCCTGGGGCTGCTCGCCGAGATGAACAGCGGCCGCGGAGACCGCCTCGTCGTGTTCGGCTGGGCGATGGCCGAGGACCTCGCTTCCGGACGGATCACCGCGAGCCGCAACGGGCACTGAGCCAGATTTTTTGGTAGCTGCTTTCGGGTCCTCGTTGGGCGACAGAGCGGACCGGCTCGAGATCGGCCTAGTTCAGGGTCGAGGAAGCATGGCGACGATCGTCTTGTAGCAGTGCCCTGAGCGCGGTGGGGTCAGCGCCACCAGAAGGTATCTGGGTCGAAACCCGATGGCGGTGGCCAGGTCCTTGCCGGTGAGCTTGTCGCGTCCGGCCGCCCATAAGCACGAAATGGCTCGGTTGTCCTCGACGGGCAGCCAGTTGTCGCTCCGGGACCATCCGAAACGTGCCCAGGTGGTGTCGTCGGCCTGACGGCGGAACAGCAACGGTCCCATGGCAGGGGCCACAAGTGCCAGAGACGGCCGCATGCCACGGAACTCCCAGTATGGAGCGGCGGATCCTGCGAACCCGAGCAGATGCCTCTCGTTCGGAGCTACGAGGGCCCTCAGCCGGCGCCGGGCCTGGCGTTTCGGCGCCGAACCGACCACTTCCGGAAACCCGGTTATCGAGACCGCCTCGGGGTGTGCCAGATCGTCCCGCTCCGGGTCGAAGGAAATGCTCGCCTCGACCAGGTCGAACGGCTTGAGCTCGGAGCTGTCTCTGCCGAACCCGGCCACCCGCAGCCGCGCCAGTGCGCCCGAGCGCATGTCCACCGCTGCGACATCGTCGGGACCGCTCGCGAGAACCATGTACCGGCGCGCGCCCGTGGCCCTCGCCGAGCCTGCCTTGGGGCGAGGCGTCTTCGTGTGGGCGTTCTTCCGGTGCCGACGGGGGCCGCCTAGCTCTTCGGGACTCAGGGCGAATTTCGTATCCGGGTCCACCGTCTCGTACGTGCTCATCTAGAAACTCTGCCTTCGCTCGCGGCGGGATTCGTGGATGATGCACGACCCGGCTCGTCCGTGCCGTTCCAACTGAGCGGTCCCGTCCGTGCGATCGGGGGACCCGTCCTCGCCGCTTCTCCCTCCAGCTGGGCCGTGAGCACATCCACGGTCGCGGCGGGGGCGAGGCAGGTGTTTCGATGACAGACGTATGCGGCCCCGTCAGGCCTGTCGTCCCAAAGTGGTGAAGACGTTCTTTCGCCCCAGGCCACGACGGCGTCGGGCTCGTAGCGGGCGCGAACGCAGTCGAGTAGATCCGGACGATCTCCGGTGACGGTGATTTCGACGACGCCGCCTCCCGCCAGCACCATCGCCCCGAGGGCATTGGCGACCGCGAGCGGATGATCGGACCCGAGTGGAACGAGCAGGCCGAGAAGGCGCTCTGCCGACCTGACGAGCTTCTGGTCCCCCGTAAGAGAACCGAGCCGGAGCATCGCCTGCGCCGCGACCGATGCAGCAGAAGGAGTTGCATCGTCGAGCAGATCCACGGGTCGCACCAGTATCGGCTCAGCGTCTGAACCCGTGCTCCAAAGCGCACCCGTCGTGTCGTCGCCGAAGAGCTCGAGCATCGAGACCGCCGCATCCGAAGCGTGCTGCAACCATTCGCTCTTCCCTGTCAGCTCACCGAGGCGCGTGAAGCAGTCGACGACCCATGCGTAGTCCGCTGCGTATCCCAGGTGGCGTGCGACGCCTTCCTGCCACGAGCGCATGAAGCGTCCGTCCGTCCCGCGAAGGTCGGAGAGCAAGAAGCGTCCGATCGCCACGGCGCGGTCCGCCCAGTCCTCACGACCCGCTGCTGCGGCAGCCTGGGCGAGCGAGGAAGCGAACATGGCATTCCATTCGGTGAGCACCTTGTCGTCGCGCCCTGGGCGGATGCGCGTCGACCTGGCCTCGAAGAGCTGCGCGCGGGCAAGCTCAATGTCGGCCGGACGTTCGAGGGCTCCACCCATCGGCCTCCTGAGTATCGACCGCCCTTCGAAGTTCCCTCCCTCGGACACGCCGTACCAGCCGATGGCTGCAGTCGCGAGGTCCGCCGGCAGGACGGCAGCGATCTCGTCGGGGGTCCACGTGTAGAACAGTCCCTCCACACCCTGTGAGTCAGCGTCCTCCGCCGCGCACAGGCCTGCGACCCCCGGGGCCTGAAGGTCTCTCAGGACGTAGCCGACAGTCTCGTCCACGACCTGGAGGAACCGCGGGTCCCGGGTGAGCTGCCATGCGTGTACGTAGGCGAGAACGAGACCCGCCTGGTCGTAGAGCATCTTCTCGAAGTGCGGGACCGTCCACGTGTCGTCCGTCGAGTAGCGGGCGAAGCCTCCTCCGAGATGGTCGTAGATGCCCCCGGCGGCCATCGCATCGAGCGTGGTGGCGGCCATAGCGAGTGACAGGGCGTCCCCGCTGCAGTGGTGGTGGCGCAGGCAAAGCTCGATCAGTGCGGTCTGCGGGAACTTCGGCGCAGGCCCGAAACCTCCGAAGCGCGGATCGTGACGTGCTGCGAGCTCTGCAGTCGCCTGGTCGAGGAGTCGCTTCGAGACGAGCGACCAGTTCAGATCCTCGCCGTGCTTCCCCCCGGAGGCCGACAGCAGGTTGTCAGCGATGCCGGCGTGTCGCCGAACGGAATCCGACAGCTCGTCGGCCTGCTTCTCGAGCTCGCCGCGCTTGTGCTTCCAGGCGTCGTCGATCGCCCGCAGGACGCGGTGGAAGCTCGGCATCCCGTGAGTGTCTCTGTCCGGGAAGTAGGTCCCCGCGAAGAAGGGCCTTCCATCGGGAGTGAGAAACACCGTCATCGGCCATCCGCCTCGGCCGCTCATCGCCTGAACCGCTTCCATGTACACGGCGTCCACATCCGGACGTTCCTCGCGGTCGACCTTCACGGCGACGAAAGCCGAGTTGATCTCTGCAGCGGTGGCCGGATCCTCGAACGACTCGTGAGCCATCACGTGGCACCAGTGACAAGCCGAGTAGCCGACGGAGAGTAGGACGGGAGTATCCCTTGCGTGCGCGGCTGCGAACGCCTCGTCACCCCACGGATACCAGTCGACCGGATTGTCCGCGTGCTGGCGCAGGTACGGGCTCGGCTCCTGTGCGAGCCGGTTCACCCCGCCCTATCCCGCGCGTCGCCGTGTACGGGCGCCGCCCCTCCACCCGATGCCGTAGATCCGCCCATAACTCGACTCGATGCTACGACGCGATCGCCCTCTAAATCAGGTTGACCCCGCCAGCCGGATCGCCGGAAGGGTCATCTCCACCCTCTCCAGCATTTCTGGGACCTTTCTATGTCACCGGCGCCGCGCGAGCCGTAGGGTTCGGGCGTGGAGATCCGTCTGGACGGAAAGGTTGCCCTGGTCACAGGTGCGAGCCGGGGAATCGGCAAGGCCATGGCGGTTGCCTTCGCCCGGGCTGGTGCAAGGGTCATGCTGTCGTCGCGCAAGCCCGAGGCGCTCGAGCAGGCAGCGTCGCAGATCGCTGCCGAGGGCGGCGAGGTCGCCTGGCATGCGGCGAACGCCGGTGACAGTGAGCAGGCTGAAGCCTGCGTCGGGGCGACGGTGCGTCAGTTCGGCTCTCTCGACATCCTGGTCAACAACGCCGCAACCAATCCCTACTTCGGGCCGATCATCGACATCGAGCCCTCTCAGGTTCGAAAGACCGTCCTCGTCAATCAGGAGGCGGCGCTTCACTGGACCCAGCTCGCGTGGCGTGCATCCATGCAGGAGCGCGGCGGGGCCGTTCTCAACATCTCGTCCGTGGGAGGGCTCTCGGTCGAGCCCGGGATCGGTTGGTACAACGTCACCAAAGCGGCACTCGCGCACCTGACACGACAGCTGGCCGGCGAGCTCGGCCCGAAGGTCCGTGTCAATGCGCTCGCCCCGGGACTCGTCAGGACCGAGTTTGCGAGAGCCCTGTGGGAACCTGCAGGTGACGCGGTGGCTCGGCGGCTGCCGCTCAAGCGGCTCGGTGAGCCGGAGGACATCGCCTCCGCCGGCCTCTTTCTGGTCTCGGACGCCGCCTCGTGGATCACGGGCCATGTACTCGTGATCGACGGGGGAGCGATGGTGGTCGCGAGCGGCGGGATCTGAGCCCAGCCACGTCGGTTAATCTCTAGCTCGTGGGTTGATCCAGACACCTCGAACTAATACGCGCGCCGCGCGCGCTGCCTGTTCGTAACCGTGTCGTCTGGAGGTTTGAATGCCCGTTCGCCCCAACTCAGTTTCAAGATCCGTCGCGCACGGCGCACAAGGCGCACACGGCGCCCAGGCGACGCTCGTATGCAGAGACGTTTGCTTCGACCGCGGAGCGGAGCCGGTCCTTGCCCATGTGTCGTTTTCGATCGGACCCGGCACGTGCCTCGGGGTCGTCGGCCCGAACGGTGTCGGGAAGTCCACGCTTCTCAAGGTGCTCGCGGGCATCGAGGTGCCCGACTCCGGCAGGGTCGAGCTCTCCCCTCCGGGCGCCTCATGTGTCTATGTCGAGCAGGAACGAGTTGCCGACGTCGTAAGGACCGAGACCGTGCGTCAAGCGCTCGTGAGAAGAAGTGGCATAGAGCCAGCTGTTTCTGAGCTCACTCAGGCGGCTGCAGGACTCGGAGCGGACGAGCCCGGAGCTCACGACCGCTACGAGATCGCGCTCGAGCGAGTCGCGGCGTTCGGTTCGGACCATGACGCGGCCGTGGACGCGGCGCTGTCCAACGCAGGCCTGACCGGGCTGTCCGACCGTGACGTAGCGGTGCTCTCGGGGGGAGAAGCGGCGAAGCTCGCGCTCTCGGCGCTGGCCATCGCCCCGGCAGACATCCTTCTGCTCGACGAGCCGACCAACGATCTGGACTTCGAAGGACTGGCCAGGCTCGAAGACCTCGTCGCCTCGCGAAGAGGTGCGACCGTGGTCGTGTCCCACGACAGGGCGTTTCTCGAACGCACCGTGACCGCTGTGCTCGAGCTCGACGAGCACGATCACACGGCGAGCCTGTTCGAGGGAGGTTGGCACGCCTACGAGGAGGAGAGGGCGACCGCCAGGCGACACGCGCAAGAGGCGTATGCCCTCTACAGCGAGCGCAAGAAAGCACTCGAGGCACGGGCGAGGCGCGAGCGCGAATGGGCGACGACAGGTGTCCGCAAAGAGCAACGCGCCATGCGCGACAACGACAAGGCCCAGCGCGACTTCCGGATCAACCGCACCGAAAAGCTGGCTGCACGCGCGCGGCGGACCGAGCGCGAGTCCGAGCGCCTCGAGGTCGTCGACAAGCCCTGGGAGGGTTGGCAGCTCCGTTTTTCGATCACCGAGACTCATCGTTCGGGCGATGTGGTCGCGCGGCTCGACGGAGCGGTGGTAGTGCGCGGAGAATTCCGCCTCGGGCCGATCGACCTGCAGATCTCGTGGGGCGACCACCTCGCGATCGCGGGGAGAAATGGTGCCGGCAAGTCCACCCTTGTGGCAGCGATGCTCGGTCGCATCCCTCTCGCCGAGGGCGCGCAACACCTCGGGCCAGGAGTCGTGGTCGGCGAGCTCGGTCAAGAACGCAGAGCTCTGTCGCAGTCGACCACGCTGCTCGAGGCGGTGTGCACGAGGCTCGGTCTCACGACGACCGAAGCGAGGACGCTTCTCGCCAAGTTCGGCCTCGGTAGAGATCACGTGACTCGCTCGGGAGCATCGCTCTCGCCGGGCGAACGCACCCGTGCGGAGCTCGCCACCTTCCAGGCGTTGGGAGTGAACCTGCTGGTGCTCGACGAGCCCACGAACCATCTCGACCTTCCGGCGATCGAGCAGCTCGAAAGCGCGCTTGGATCGTTCGGAGGAACAGTGGTGCTCGTCTCGCACGATCGGCGCCTGCTCGAAGAGGTTCACCTGACGCGTCGCATCGAGCTGCCGTAGGGCGGACCCAGCTGCGTGACGCTGAGAGGTCATGGGCAGCTATGAGCTCTAACGACGACTCACGTCGGATCGGCTGAATGAACCGATTTCGCGAGCGCTCGCCGGTAAGATAGTGACCCCGTGACCATCGTCGCGCCCCCTCGCCAAGCTCCGCCTTCTCGTCGCGGCTCCAAGAAGACGACCAGACGCGGCCGCCACGGCCTACGTCCGGTCCGTCGCTGGCCGAAGCGCGCTCTGATCGCGGTGGGCTCGTTGCTGCTGATCCTGATCATGCTCGTCGTGGGCACGATCGTGTACGTGAACTACCGCCTCGACCAGGTGAAGACCGCGGGTTGCGCAACGTGCGTCGCTGCGGCTGCGGGGCAACCGTTCACGGTCTTACTCATCGGGTCCGACTCGCGCCAGTTCGTCGACGACTCGACGGAGGCTGCGCAGTTCGGCAGTGCGCAGGCGCAGGGGGGCCAGCGATCCGACGTCACCATCGTGGCGCGCATCGTGCCGGCCACCCACCAGGTACTGCTCATGTCGATCCCGCGCGACCTGTGGGTCGACATCCCCGGAAGCGTCCCTGACGTCTCGGGGATGAACAGGATCAACGCGGCCTTCAACAACGGTCCGAACCTGCTCGTCCAGACGATCGAGACGGATCTCGGGGTTTCCATCAACGACTTCGCCGAGATCAACTTCCCGGGCCTCGAGGGGATGGTGAATTCGCTCGGCGGGATCTATCTCGACTTTCCGATGCCGGTCAAAGACGCGTTCAGCGGGTTGAACATAAACAAGACCGGCTGCCAGCTCGTGAGCGGGGCGCAGTCTCTGGCCCTGGTACGCAGCCGCCACCTCTTCTACTTCCAGAACGGCACCTGGAACGCCGATGTCCAGAGCGACTTCAGCCGGATCCAGCGCCAGGACGTCTTCTTCAGGGCAATGATCACGCGCACGCACCAGAAGATCATCGACCCGCTGTCGATGAATGCGTTCCTCGGAGCCGTGGCGACCGACATCACGGTCAACAAGGCCTTCAAAGGGCAGCTGCTCGGCCTGGCCGAGACGTTCCACTCGGTCGGTGTCAACTCGCTCAAGACCGAGACCCTGCCGACCACGGAGTACACCACCTCCGGTGGTGCCGACGTGTTGCAGGCGGCCCAGCCGTACGCCGCCTCGATGATCGCCCAGTTCAAGGCGTTCGGGACGACGCCGGCGCCGGGCTCCAAGTCCACCGGATCCAACAAGGGCTCGTCTGCGTTGCCGGCGTCCTCGATCCATGTGGACGTCCTGAACGGTGACGGGACGAGCGGGCTCGCCGCAACGGTCTCGGGGGAGCTCGCCAAGGAGGGTTACTCCGTGACGGGCACGGGCAACGCGCCGTCGTTCAGCTACATCACGAGCCAGATCCAGTACGCGCCTGGCCACCTGGCCGCCGCCCAACAATTCGCCGCTTCGATCTCGGGAGGTTCGCAGACTGCGGCCGACCCGGCTCTGACCGGCAACTCGATCATCTTCACCGTCGGATCGGCATTCGTCGGCATGAAGGGCACGTCTTCTGACTCGGGCGCCGGCTCCACCACAGCGACGACACAGCCTCCTCCTAACGTCGTTACGAACACGCAGACAGAGCCGTGGAATCCCAAGGTCTGCACCGCTTGATGCTCGTCCGTTCGGGCTCTACAGGGAACCGGGACCGCTAGGGGAGCAGCCGGCGGGCGATCTTGCCCGACGGCGTGCGGGGTAACGCATCGAGGAGCACGAGCTCGCGCGGCGCCGCCCATACGGGGAGCTGTTCCGCCACGCGTGATCGCAATTCATCCAATCCGACTGGCTCCGACCTGTCGGCCAGCACCACAAAAGCCACTACCCGCTCGCCCCACTCAGGGTCGGGCCGGCCGCGGACGGCCACCTCCGCCACCTTCGGGTGGGTCGCGAGCGCCTGCTCCACCGCCGTCGGCCACACCTTCTCGCCTCCGGTGTTGATCGTCTCTTCGATCCGCCCCGACACCTGCAGTCGTCCTTCGTTGTCGATCCGGCCCGCGTCACCGGTCGGCATCCACCCCCCAGGCAGCTTGGGGTCCGAGCCGTCGCGGTAGGCCCTGAACAACATGGGTCCTCGTACCAGCACTTCGCCCGTAACCCCTAGACCGTCTCGGCCCGAGGCGCCCCCTTCGATTCTTCCCGTGCCCTCGTCGACTGCGACCTCGACCCCCTCGAGCGGCACCCCGTCGTAGACCACGCCGCCGCAGGTTTCTGTCATCCCGTAGGTGCTCACCACGTTCAGGGCCAGCCCCGCCGGCGGTGCCGCTCCCCCGAGGAGGACCGCCCGGAACAGAGATGCGTCCACCCGGCTGAGCGCCGTCGCCACCAGGGATACGAGGGTCACGCCGTTGGACAGAGCCTGGTGCTCCACCTGGGCCGCGTCGAACCGAGGATGGACGACGAGGGGAGTGCCGGTTATCACCGAACGTGTCACTACGCCCAGACCCCCGACATGGCTGAGCGGAATGCAGGCGAGCCACTTGTCTCGCGCCTGGTCCACCTCGAGGCGCCGCGAGGTCTTCTCGGCCGACGCTCTCACTGCATCCTCGGTGAGCACGACGGCTTTGGGGGTAGCACCCGATCCGCTCGTCGCCACCACAAGAGCGTCGCCGATCTCGGCGGGTATCCCACCGTCGACAGCAGCGCTCACGCCGTCAGGACCCACCACGTGAGTAGGTCGGATCGCCGCGATCAGCTCGCGTGCGGCAGGTCCCGGCAGCCGGGGATCGAGAGGGGCCACCGCGTCACCTGCCGACCAGACCCGCTCTAGCGCGCTGACGAAACGGTCATCCCATGGCAGGTCCAGGGCAACCAGACGAGGCACGGGCCGGTAGCGTACCGACCGTGCGAGCAATCACTCACAAGATCATCTGATCGTCCACGTGTCACCAGGTCACAACGTGTCACCAGGGCAGAACCCGTCTGAGGTGCAGAACGACTCTTCGGGTCCGAGCGACCCCGTCGAGGAGCTCAAGAGGCTCCCCGCCCCCAAATGGGAGGCGATCGGGGACTTCGGCGACATCAGACTCGAGGTCGCAGAAGGAATCGCCAAGATCACGATCTGCAGGCCGGAGGTGCGAAACGCCTTCAGACCCCGGACCCTTTTCGAGCTGGCGGATGCCTTCAACGTCGCACGCGACGACCCGGATGTCGGTGTCGTGGTGCTGACCGGCGAGGGGCCCGACGCGTTCTGCTCGGGCGGGGACCAGCGAATACGCGGTGACGACGGCTACATAGGCGACGACGAGGTCGCCCGTCGGGGAATCGGCAGGCTGAATGTGCTCGACCTGCAGGTCCAGATAAGAAGACTCCCGAAGCCGGTGGTCGCCATGGTCGCCGGCTACGCGATAGGCGGCGGTCACGTTCTCCACCTGGTCTGTGACCTGACCATCGCTGCGGACAACGCAAGGTTCGGACAGACAGGCCCGAAGGTCGGCAGCTTCGACGGCGGCTACGGGTCGGGACTGCTAGCCCGCACCGTCGGGCTGAAGCGTGCCAAGGAGATCTGGTTCTTGTGCCGCCAGTACGACGCCCGTCAGGCGCTCGAGTGGGGGCTGGTCAACGCGGTGGTTCCTCTGGCCGACCTCGAGACCGAGACAGTGGCCTGGTGCCGCAGGATGCTCGAGCTGTCTCCCATCGCCCTGCGCATGCTCAAGGCGGGCTTCAATGCCGCAGACGACGGGCTCGCCGGTATCCAGCAACTGGCTGGCGACGCAACGATGCTCTTCTACATGACAGAGGAAGGCCAAGAGGGGCGCGACGCCTACAAGGAACACCGGCCTCCGGACTTCTCGCGCTTCCCGCGCCGTCCGTGAGCGGAAGGCCATCGGTCGTCCCCGAGCCGGCACAGCTCGGTGGGTTCAGGCTCTTCGTCCTGGGTGCTCGGCCACGGACGCTCGCTGCTGCCGTTGTCCCGGTGGCCGTCGGGACTGCTGTTTCGTGGTGGTGGCTCGGGGCTCACAGAGTCGATTGGTGGAAGGGAGCCCTCGCTCTGGTCGTGTCGTTCGCCGTGCAGATCGGGACCAACTACGCGAACGACTACTCCGACGGGGAGCGCGGAACGGACAAGGCACGTGTCGGTCCGGTCAGGCTGGTCGCCTCAGGGCTGGCCTCGCCCGGTTCTGTGAAGTTGGCGAGCACCGCCACGTTCGCCGCCGCAGCGGCAGCGGGTCTGGTTCTCGCTGCGTTCACCTCGTGGTGGCTCGTAGCCGTCGGCGCAGCGTGCATCGCTGCCGGCTGGCTCTATACCGGCGGCCCCCGACCCTATGGGTACATGGGACTCGGCGAGGTGTTCGTCCTGGCCTTCTTCGGTCTGGTCGCCACGTGCGGAACCGCCTACGTCGAGGGCGTGCGCTTCTCAGGCACGGGCTTCGTCGTCGTCGTCCTGGCGTCGGTCGCAGTCGGTCTGCTCGCCGTCGCCCTGCTAGAGGCGAACAACCTGAGAGACATTGCCGGCGACGAGGAGGCAGGGAAGCGAACTCTCGCGGTCAGGCTCGGCCGGCACAATGCCGGACTGCTCTACGCGGGAACGCTCGCAGTTGCGGCCGCTGCGGTCGTCGTGATCGCAGCGGCCGAGCGTCCCTGGGCGGCCATCGCCTTGGTGTGCGTCCCACTCGCATTGCGTCCCTCGAAGCTTGCGCTGAGCGGTGCGACAGGCCGGGATCTGCTCCCGATGCTCGCGGGGACGGCGCGGTTGCAGCTGTGCGCGGGGGCGCTGCTAGCCGTGGGGATCCTGATTTGAGTCACGTACCCGACCAGAATCGCTCGATCATCCTCGCCGTCTCGACGGGCCTCGCGAGGTGGCAGGCGTGACCTGCTTCGCGGACGACGGCCGCCCTAGCGTTGTCGCCCGTCGAGACGGCGATTCGGTCTGCGAGCGAGCAGAACCGATGGTCGTTCTCACCGGCGAGCACGAGGACCGGCATCGACAGCTCGGAGAGTCGGTCCCAAAGCGGAACCTGGCGACCCGTTCCGCAAAGCCGGAGAGACGATGCGAGGCCCGCGCCGGCGTTGCTCATCCGTTCTCGGATGCACGCAGCCTCCTCGTCGAGATCCGCGAACAGTGGACCCGCGAGCCAACGCCGCAGGAATTCGCCGAGTGCGACCTTGTCGTCTCCGACGTCGTCGAGCTCGCAAGCGAGCAACTCGTCGGCTTTTGCGCGCGCCGAGCGCTCTTCTTCGTCCTCGATCCCGGCGTTGACTCCGATCAGCACCGCGCGCCCGACGATGTCGGGACGCGAGATGGCAAGGTGGAGCAGTACCCGACCACCGAGCGAGTATCCGACGTAATCGGCGGGCCCACATGTTTCGGCGACCAGCTCCGCCGTGTCGAAGAGCCCGGCCCTCACCTCGGAGGATCCCCCGTGCCCCGGGAGGTCGGCTGCGATCAGCGCGCGGCCCTCGGTGTCGATCGCGCCCGCAAGCGCACCCCAGCACAGCGAGTTCTGGGTGAAACCGTGCAGAAGGACCACAGGGTCACCGGAGCGTCGATCACCCGATCGCCATTGCAGGGTCGCGAGAGATCCTCCGGCCTGGGCTGCATCGGCGCCGCCTTTTGTCACCGGCGATGAGCGTACCCACCAGCACTCCGTCACAGCCCGACGTGCAGGCGACATTCTGCGCGACCCTCGTGGACGAGTGGGCTCGTGCAGGGGTGACCGAAGCCGTCGTGTGTCCAGGATCGCGATCCACACCCCTTGCGTTGGCGCTCGCATCCGATCCGCGAATCAGCGTACACGTCCGGCTCGACGAGAGGTCCGCCGCGTTTTTCGCCATTGGCTCGGCCCTCGTAACGCAGCGTGCTGCGGTGATATGCACGACGAGCGGGACCGCTGCGGCGGAGCTGCATGCCGGCGTCGTAGAAGCTCACCACACGGGCGCTCCGCTCCTCGTGTGCACGGCTGACCGGCCGCAACGGTTGCACGCGGTCGGCGCTCCCCAGACGATCGAGCAGTGCGGTCTGTTCGGGCCAGCGGTCCGCTTCGCTGCAACCCTCGGTGTCGCGCGCTGGGCGGAACGCGACGTGTGGAGATCCCTGGCGGCGCGCGCGGTGACAGAGGCGTCGCAAGGACCACTCGGCCCTGGACCCGTTCACCTCAACCTCGAGTTCGACGAACCGTTGCTCGGAGAAGCGGCGACGCTTCCCCGGGGGAGGGAGTCCGGAGCCCCATGGCACCGAGTGAGTGGTCGGGATTCAACAGTTGCGGCGCGATGGTCCGATCCACCCGGAATCGAGCAGCTCGAGGGCAGGCGGGTACTGGTGGTGGCGGGCGGCGGGGCAGGCGAACCCGACGCCATCTTGGGCTGCGCACAGGCACTCGGCGCTCCGGTTCTGGCCGACTGGTTGTCGGGCTGCCGACGGCGGCGCAACGGAGTGGTCGCGGCGGGAGATGCCATCTTGCGAAGCGACGACGCCGCGAGCCTTCTTCGCCCTGATGTCGTGTTGCGGTTCGGGGCGGTGCCCGCCTCGAAGGTTCTTGCGACGCGCCTGCATGATTGGGCTCTCGCCGGGACCGACCACGTGATCGTCGACGACCGCTGGCGCTGGGTCGACCCTGACCGCGACGCACTGACGGTCATCGACGCAGACGTCCGTTCGTGGTGCGAGTCGGTCAGCTCGTGGTGCGACTCGGCCGGCGAACAGCCCGCCGGCCGACGTGTCCGCGGTGCCGCCGGCGGCACACGGTGGCTCGCGCTGTGGGCTACAGCGGAGTCGGCCGCACAGGACGCCATCGGCGACTGGTGCGCAGCGCACGTCGAGGCGACCGAGCCGGGGATCGCGCGCTCTGTCATGACGGCTCTTCCCCGAGGTGCGTTACTGGTCGTCGCCTCGTCCATGCCCATTCGGGACCTGGAGTGGTTCGCGGGTGCTCTCGCTGATCCACCGAGGGTGCTCGCCAACCGCGGTGCGAACGGCATCGATGGGGTCGTGTCGACAGCCATGGGCGCGGCCGGAGCGGGTGCGGGCCCCGTGGTCGCTCTCGTTGGCGACCTTGCATTCCTCCACGACCTGACTGCACTCGTGAGGCTGCAGGGTTCGGAGCCGGCGATCACGGTCGTCGTCGTGGACAACGGGGGTGGAGGGATCTTCTCCTTCCTTCCTCACCGGGGCGCGCTGCCTGGAAGGGGTGCAGGAGGGGCATCGTTCGAAAACCTCTTCGGGACGCCACCGGCGACCGGTGTCTCCGATGCCGCCGTGTGGCCTCGGAGCGACCGTGGTGGAGGTGTCCTCGATCTCCGATCTGGAGGAAGCACTGCGGACCTCGGTCGGGTCGGCCACGACCTGTGTCGTGCGCGTCGAGGTTCCCGGGCGCGACGAAAACGTACGCCTGCACGACGAGATCAACGGCGACATCGCGAAAAGGGTTGCGGACGCGCTCGCAATGGCGGGGGGTCATCCCGGGTGACCCGGCGCCCGCCCGGGACGCGTAACGTGTCCACGTGCCGCTGACCGATCGACGTGTCCTCATCCTCGCCGCAGACCTGTTCGAGGACATGGAGCTCCTCTACCCCCTGTACCGGCTGCGAGAAGAAGGCGTCGACGTCGTCCTCGCCGGTGTCGACAGGTCACCGGTCACCGGGAAGAAGGGCTACGGGCCTGTCGTGGTGGACGCAACCGTCGAGGAGGTTGAAGAAGGCGAATTCGACGCCCTCGTGCTCCCAGGAGGCTTCGCTCCCGACAAGCTCCGGCGATACGAGTCGGTACTCGACCTAGTCCGGGCCTTCGACACGGTGGCAAAGCCGGTGGCGTTCATATGCCATGCAGGGTGGGTGCCGATCTCCGCAGGGATCTTGAAGGGCCGCCGGGCGACGAGCGTCGGGGCGATCCGAGACGACATGGTCAACGCCGGTGTCGACTGGGTGGACTCGGAGACGGTCGTGGACGGGAACCTGATCTCGGCGCGAACGCCTGAGGATCTAGGGCCGTGGATGCGGGCGCTCATCTCGGCGCTCGAGCAAGTCGCGTCCTGAACACACGGGTATCCATGAGCTCTCTATTCGAGGATCTGGAATTCCGCGGGCTGGTCCATCAGGTCACGGACCCCGAGCTGCAAAAGCTCTTGAACGGTGAACATCTCACGGGCTACATCGGTTTCGACCCGACCGCAGACAGCCTCCACGTCGGCCATCTTCAACAGCTCTGTCTGCTTCGCCGCCTGCAGACGGGGGGGCATCAACCGATAGCAGTCGCCGGAGGAGGAACCGCGGTCGTGGGCGACCCGGGCGGAAAGACCGAGGAACGGTCACTACTCGAAGACGACCAGATAAAGAAGAACCTGGACGGCATACGACCCCAGATGGAGAGGTTCCTCGACTTCTCGCAGGCGGCGGGCAATTCGCGTGCGCTTCTCGTGGACAACGGCGACTGGCTCAGGCCGATCGGCGTCCTCGAGTTCCTCCGCGACGTAGGCAAGCACTTCACCGTCAACCAGATGGTGACGAAGGAGTCCGTGAGGGCGCGACTCGAACGGCCCGATCACGGCATCTCCTTCACCGAGTTCACGTACATGCTGCTCCAGGCGTACGACTTCCTCCGCCTGTTCGACAAGTTCGGTTGCAGACTCCAGCTTGGCGGAAGCGACCAGTGGGGCAACATCACCATGGGCATCGAGCTGATCCGCAAGGTACGGCGCGCCGAGGCCTACGGTCTTACGTCCCCCCTCGTTGTTCAGGCCGACGGGACCAAGTTCGGCAAGACCGAGTCAGGCACCGTCTGGCTCGACGCGAACCGGACGTCTCCTTACCAGCTCTTCCAGTTCTTCCTGCGAGTCGAGGACGCGGTGGTACGCGACTACCTGCGGCGGCTCACCTTCCTCGATCACGACACGATCCGTTCGCTCGATGCTGACACCGATTCGCGCCCCGGCGAGCGCAGAGCGCAGCGAGCGCTCGCCCGAGCCGTGTGCTCGATGGTGCACGGCGATGCAGAAGCCGAGCGCGCGGAGAAGGCGGGAGCGGCCCTGTTCTCCGAAGAGGTCGCGACCCTGGACGAACGCACACTTCTCGAGGTGTTCGCCGAGGTGCCGACGACCACGCTGTCTCGGACGTCGCTCGACGGCGACGGTCTGTCCGTCGTGGCGGCGTTCGTCGAGGTGGGGCTTTCCGCCTCGCGCAACCAGGCGCGCGCCGCGATCGGACAGGGCGGCGCCTATGTCAACAACAGGCGCGTCGAGGACCCCGAGTCGGCAATCACGCGCGACGACCTGCTCGAAGGTCGGTACGTGGTCCTGCGCAGAGGGAGGCGGGACTACCATCTCGTCCGGTTCGACTAGGAAGAGCCAGAAAGAAAACAGAGAATGAGCCCCCGGTTGCCTGACCTATATCGTCTTTGCGGCCCTGAGCCGGCGAGATGATCGTTCTCGACGCCCTCTCGCTCGCGACCTCGGCCTTGATGCTGATCGCGGGCGGCCTCGGGCTGTTCGCTCCTCCCAGGCACCGGTCGAGTAGAGGACGTCATGGCCGGTCGGCCCTCGCACGCAGCTGGAGCCGGCGGTGAGCGCCACGTCAGAACCGAGGCGCGACGCCGTCGGGATATCTACGGGACTGCCCGAGACGGTTCTCGACGACCCGCCCGAGGTGGCAGCGATGCGCCTCAGCAAAGCCCTTTCCATGCCACCTGGCCAACGTCGCGAGGCGGTCTCGGACGTGGTGCGGTCGTTCCCGTGGTGGTCAGAAGCATGGGCCGAGCTCGGCAAGCTGGCCCGAGACGACATCGAGGGGTACGCGTGCTACCGCGTCGGATACCACCGCGGTCTCGACGCCCTCAGACGCTCAGGATGGCGGGGGAGCGGTTACGTCCGTTTCGAACATCCGTCGAACCGGGGCTTTCTCAGATGCGTCGAAGGTCTGCGCTCCGAAGCGGCAGCGATCGGGGAAGTGGAAGAGGAGGAGCGCTGCGCCACGTTCCTCCGCCAGCTCGATCCGTCCTGGCCTCCTGAAGCCGACGGGTCCCGATCCGCTGGAAGGTGAGGGTCGTCCGGGGCGGTGCGGGCACCCCACGCCTCCGGCTCCTCGTAGCGATCGCCGGAGCATCCGCTGCCGTGGCGTCGTGCGGAACACAGAGCACCTCGACCGCACAGAGAGTGGAGTCCTGGGTGGGTTCGAGCAGCCTCAGCGCGGAGATCGCACAGATCCGCACGGACGCGGCGAACGTCGCCAAGGTTGAGCGAATCGGTAGCCCGGGCGCCATACGCACGAATTGCGCGGTCCTCGACCTTGACACAGAGAATGCCAATCAGAGCCTGCCGTCTCCTGACCAGCAACTGACCGGCGAGCTGTCAGACGCATACGCCGCGGAGATCCAGGCGGCGCAGGACTGCTTTCACGGGGCGGGCAAGAGCAAGACACTGATCAGTCACGGCATGATCGCTCAGACTGCCGCCTACGCCGACATCGACCAGGCACTCGCACTGGTGACGCAACTGACCGGGAAGTCCGTAGGGTGACCGGAACCGCGGGGGCCACCACGCCGGGCGAGGACGACCGACTGCGCCGCCGTGTCCTTTGGACCATGCCGAGCGGCCTGTACGTGCTCGGCTCGCGGTCGGGTGCGCGGCGCAACCTGATGACGCTCAACTGGGCGATGCAGGTCGCCATGGAGCCGAAGCTCGTCGCCGTTTCTGTCCAGAGCACAGCGGTCACGCACGAGCTCGTAACCGAGAGCAGAGTGTTCGCAATCAGCATCCTGAAGCGCGAGGACCGTGCCCTGGTGAGGAAATTCGTAAAGCCCGTGGATGACTCCGATGTGGTCGTGGACGCCTCGGGCTCAGGCACGATGCGCGAGGAGGCGGTCCGTTCCGACGTCACCGGGGCTCCGGTCCTCGCCGGCGCCGCGGCCTGGCTGGACTGCCGGGTCACCACTGCTCTGGCCCTGGGCAGCCACTCCCTTTTCGTCGGAGAGGTAGTCGGATTCGGGTTCTCAGAAGCGGGCGAGGGCGTCCCGGTGCTGCGGATGGAGGACACGCGGATGAACTACGGGGGTTGAGGAACCGGGCGTTCGGCGTACCGGATGGCCGGCGAACCGGGTGGCCGGCGATCAGGTGGGCGGGCTCTTGGCCTCGTCGCGGCGGGGTCTCAAGTCCACTCTCAAAGTGAGGAAGCCTCCCTCGATCGAGGCCTCCGCATCTCCGATCATGGCGTAGTCCATGAAATCGAGCTGTGCCTGCTCGATGTAGCGCTTCCGATCCGGCCCTTCGATAGGCGGGATCCCCCTGGACCTGACGGCGCCCGCGCGTGCCCTGAAGCGCTCGACCATTGCCTGTGGGTCGAACTCCTCAGGCACCATCACGACTGTACAGGGGCAGCGCCTGCCGGCGCGAGGGGAGAGGAGGCATGATTGATCCCGAGGCTGACCGCGCGGCGGCCCGAAGTTCCCGGCATAGTCCCGGCAGGGGACAGTCCCGAACTTCCCGGAAGCAGACAGCACAGAAGTTCCCGAAAGGGGGCAGCACGGAAGTTCCCGGAAGGGGACTGACACTCTGCGGCGGCAGGTACACTGATCTGGCTCGAGGGATTACCCAGGGCCTGGTCGCGTCTCAGCGCGCCGCCCTACCCCGGCCGGTTCGACAAGGGAGTGGCCTGGTGAAGAAGGGACGGCATCGCCGATTCGAAGAAGCCCGCAGCTTGAAGCGGGCCGTCGAGGGGGGGAATCGTCGCTGCCCCGAGTGCGGAGCGGGACCCGAGGACGAGCATGCTTCTTGGTGCGAGGCACCCGACGAGTTCGAGGAGATCCTCGGGAGCGTGAACGGCTCTGACTCCTACGCCTCCGAGCACTCTGAAGAGGACGATCCGCTCGGAGCTCGGAGGTAGTTCCGGGCGCCGGGGCTCTCAGTGGCGGCGCAGCGCCGGGTGCTTCACGGCCACAGGCTTCGGTGGCCCGCCGACTTTTCCTGGCCCGGGTGACCTCGCCGCGAGGTAGCTCGCCAGGCGACGGTAGATGCCCTTGCCGACCATCTGCTCGAGCTCCGCACGGAGCTCCTTCCAGACCGGTCTCGTCCCAACGAAGGCCTCGGGTGCCTCGGTGCACCACCAATGGAACTCGTCGCCGCCCGGTCCCCAGTCGTGGCGGTCCCATTGGCGGATCGTCGAGGTCACCCATCCGTCGTCCGACGTGGTGTCTTCGCGCCGCAAAGGAAGCTGCCAACAGACGTCTGGCTTGAGCTCGAGCGGGTTCTTTCCGCGCTCGAGAGCCGCCCGGTGAAGTGCGCATCCTGGACCGCCGGGGAACCCCGGCCGGTTCAAGAAGATGCAGGCGCCGTCAACTGTCCGGGTGACGAGCTGCCCGTCCTTGCCGGTGCGGGCGAATCTCAAGTTTTTTTGCTTGGAGCGCGGCAGGGCCTTTCTGCGGTACTGCCACTGCTCGTCCGACAGCGTCGCTGCGGCAGCTGCGACCCGCTTTATGTCCGCCTTGCCTGTGAAATGGGCACCGTAGGAGCAACATCCCTGGACGAGCTCGGGAGCAGGCCCGGTAAGGACACCCTGGCATCCCCGCCCGAAGATGCACGTCCAGGCACTTTCGAGGAAAGTCACGTCGAAGACCCAGGTACGGTCCTCGCCGGGGTCAGGGAAGCTGAACCATTCGTGAGCACCTGATGCGACGGCGGAGGGCACGGGGCCCAAACGTAGCGGGGACCCGGGCGCAGGTGGCCGAACACTCGTGAAAGATGCGTTAACAGTCGAGTCGGAACCGACCGTGCAGGAGGTGGGACCCGCGCTTCGTATGATGGTTGCGGAGGTGACGCCATGTCCGACCCGATCTTTGAGGTCGATCCCCGAGACGAAGAGCTCTCCGACAGCTCGGCTGTCGTGGTGGAGATATCGCCCGCGGCACGTGACGTCGTGCTCGGAGCCCGCGCCGCGGAGAACGACCCTGAGCACTTGGCTCTGTGGATCGAGGTCACCGGCACGAACGGGAGCGCCTACACCTACGACATCTACTTTCAGGCGATCTCTGACGCCGGGGAGCAGGACGCCTCGTATCACGTGAACGAGCTCGACGTGGTCGTCCCGGCCCAGAGCATCGAAATGTTGAGAGGTGCCCGCCTCGACTGGTCCGACGACGGTGACGGCGGACTGGTGATAGTGAACCCGAACACACCTCCTCGGAGCACCGCCCCAGCCGCTACGGGAGACCTGTCGGGTGACCTCGCACAACGTGTCCTGGCCGTTCTCGACGAGCAGGTGAACCCTGCGATCGCGTCGCACGGCGGTCGGGCGGACCTGATGCGCATGGACGGTGACATCGCCGTGCTCAGCCTGAGCGGCGGATGCCAGGGATGCGGCATGGCGCGGGCCACCTTGTCGCAGGGCATCGAGGTGGCTCTCAAGGAGGCCATCCCCGAGTTGAAGGGCGTTGTCGACGTCACGGACCACGCCGGGGGCACGAACCCCTACTACGCCGCGGCGCACTGACCCGCTGACGGTCCCTGACCTGCTCAAGATCCCTGGTCGTCGACGCATCGACCGGTAGCGTTCAAGGCCATGGACCCGCTGCTGGTGGCGGGGTGCGCCGCCGGGGGTCTGTTGATTGGCGACGCCCTCGAGCCCCTGGCCGACCGTCTTCCGAAGAAACTGCCGCTCGACGCGCCGTGGTGGCGATGTCCGTCATGTGAGGCGCCGGACACCGGGCTCGGGCGGGTGCCGGTCCTGCGGGTGGCGTACCGGTTGCGCGTCTGCCCCAGGTGCGGCGCGGCGAGGAGCCATGCTGCTCGTCCTGCCGTGCAGGCGGTTCTGACGGCCGCCGTCCTCGCGGGTCTGGCGGTCCGTTTCGGCGCGACCGTAGGACTCGCGCCTTACGCAGTCGTCGGCATCGCGCTGGTGGCAATATCGGTGATCGATGTGGAGAGTCACATGGTGCCGAACCGCATCCTGTATCCCGCGGGATTCCTGGCGGCACCGCTGCTGGTGGTCACCGCGGCCGTGGAGAACAGGTGGGGGTCTCTCTGGCACGCTGCCGCATCTGCCACCATCGGGTTCGTCGCACTGTTCCTTGTCCATTTCGCGTACCCGAAGGGCATGGGATTCGGCGATGTCCGTCTCGCTGCACTCGTGGGAGGGGCTGCAGGATGGATGGGGTTCAGGGCGGCGTTCCTCGCGTTCTTCTTGATGTTCCTGTTCGGCTCGATCGGAGGGATCATCCAACTGGCCGTCACCGGAGGGGGCAGGCGCACCGCTATCGGCTTTGCGCCTTACATGGCCCTCGGCACGCTCACCGTGGTGATATTCACCATGCCCCTGTTCCGCCTGCTGCACCCCTTCCTCTATGGAGCAGGTTCGTGAGCAGCTGGGATCGAAGAGCCGAACGGTCCCACCGGTAGATTTGGCGCCGGTGCTGCGCTACCTGACCGCCGGCGAGTCCCATGGGCGTGCCCTGGTCGTGATCGTCGAGGGCCTTCCCGCCGGGCTCCCGGTCACCATCGAGGAGGTCCAAGGGGAGCTTGCGAGGCGACGTCTCGGCTTCGGCCGGGGACCGCGGATGCGATTCGAGGCCGACGAGGTCACCCTTCTCGGGGGCATACGTCACGGCAGGACCCTCGGATCCCCCGTTGCGATCGAGATCGCGAACACCGAGTGGCCCAAGTGGGAAGAGGAGATGTCGCCGCACCCCGGAGCGACAGATCGCGCTCTCACCGCCCCCCGCCCTGGACACGCCGATCTTCCCGGCATGCAGAAGTACGGATTCGACGACGCGCGTGACGTTCTAGAAAGGGCCTCTGCACGCGAGACGGCCGCCAGGGTGGCCGCAGGGTGCCTAGCGAAGGGGCTCCTGTCCCACCTCGGGTTGACGGTGGTGAGCCACGTGATCGCGCTCGGAAGCGTCAGGTCGGAAGGTTCGGACCGCCCCGGGGCGGCGGACCTCGACCAGGTGGACGCGTCGCCGGTGCGCTCGTTCGACCCCGTCGCCGAGGCGCGCATGGTCGCGGCCATCAAGGCAGCGGCGAAAGACGGTGACTCCCTAGGCGGAGTAGTGGAGGTGCTCGCTTACGGCGTCCCGGTCGGTCTCGGCAGCCACGTTCACTGGGACCGCAAGCTCGACGGCCTGCTCGCGCAGGCTCTGATGAGCATCCACGCGGTGAAGGCGGTCGAGATCGGCGAAGGCGCCGAGATGTCGGCGCGTCGGGGGTCGGAAGCTCACGATGCCATCGAGTGGGACGCGGACCTCGAGCTCTACTCGAGGCAGACAGCGCGGGCGGGAGGGATCGAGGGCGGAATGTCCAACGGCGGCCTTCTGGTCACAAGGCTCTCGATGAAGCCGCTCGCCACGTTGAACAGGCCGGTGCTCGGGACCGTTGACGTCGTCACCAAGGAGTCCAAGGTCTCGTTCAAAGAGCGCACCGACGTGACCGCGGTCCCGGCGATGGGGGTGGTGGCAGAGACCATGGTGGCGCTCGTGCTCGCTTCTGAGGTCCTGCGGAAGTTCGGTGGTGACTCGCTCGCAGAGGTGGTGCGCAATCACGGCTCCTACCTCGAGCACCTGCACGAAACGCCGTCTGCGTCCCCCCGGACGGACGGAGACGGGGGAGCTAGTGCCGAATCCGGCGGATGACGACCTGCGAGAGCCTCCCCGCCTCGTGCTCGTCGGGATGATGGGCGCGGGCAAGACGACGGTCGGCCGCCTCGTCGCTTCCCGGCTCGGCGTGTCGTTCGCAGACTGCGACGAGCAGATCGAGGCCCGTACCGGGCTCAGTGTCCAGGATCTTTTCAGTGCCAAAGACGAGCCGGCGTTCCGGCGCGAGGAAAGCGAGGTTCTCGCCTCGTTGCTCGAGCCGGGAGGCCCCGGTGTCATCGCGGCCGGGGGAGGGGCGGTGCTCGACGAGGTCAACCGATCCAGGATGCGACGTGACGCGACCGTCGCCTGGCTCCGCACGACCGTGGGCACCCTCACCGACAGGGTCGGCACAGGCGAGGGCCGCCCGTTGCTTGCCGGAGCAGCCGCAGCCAGGCTGGAAGAGATCGGACAGACTCGCGAAGAGCTCTACGAAACGGTCTCCGATTTCGTGGTCGACACAGACGACCTGTCGCCGGACATGGTCGCTGACGCCGTCGTCGCCGCGCTCGTCGATCTGTCCAGCCGGCGATCGTGATCCGTATCCCAGTCGATCTCGGGTCGCGCAGCTACGAGGTGCTCGTCGGTGCGGGCGCGGTCGACTCGCTCGCAGCGTCGTTGCCGGCCACGGCCAGGAAGGCCGTGGTTGTGACCCAGGCAGCGGTCGGCGTGCGAGTGGACCCGGGTGTGCCTTTTGCGACAGTCGTCATCCCCGACGGGGAGAAGGCGAAGTCGCTCGCGAATGTCGAAGAGCTTTGCAGGGCCTTCGCCCGCGAGTCGTTGTCGGGATCGGACGTTGTGGTCGCTGTCGGCGGGGGATCCACCAGCGACGTGGCCGGTCTAGCAGCCGCGCTGTACCACCGCGGAGTGGCCTACGTGAATGTGGCGACGACGCTTCTCGCACAGGTGGACGCCGCCATCGGGGGGAAGACCGGAGTCAACCTGCCCGAGGGGAAGAATCTCGCCGGCGCGTTCTGGCAACCTTCGTCGGTGATCTGTGACACCGACACCCTCGCCTCGCTCGACCCTCGCGAGATGTCGTCGGGGCGTGGCGAGATGGCCAAGTACGCCTTCTTGGGAGACGACCCTCCCGGGACCGATCTGCTCTCTCTGGCGATCGACGAGCAGGTAGCGCGTTGCGTGGCGCTGAAAGTCGCCGTGGTGACGCAGGACGAGCGTGAGGATGGCCGCAGGGCGATCCTCAACTACGGCCATACGCTCGCACACGCCTTGGAGGCCGCAGCCTTCGCGCCGGGTCGCAGATGGGACCTGAAGCACGGCGAGGCCGTCGCCATAGGCCTAGTGTTCGCCGCCGAGCTCGCCCGCGGATTCGGGCCGCATCGACGAAGCGCGCGTCGAGCTGCATCGCGAGGTCGTGAGCGGCTTCGGCCTGTCGTACGAAATGCCCCCCGGCGCGTCTGCGGCCGAGCTCGTGGAGCTCATGTCGCGTGACAAGAAGGCACGTGGAGACCTGACGTTCGTGCTCGACGGGCCGCGGGGGGTCGAGAAGGTGACGGGCGTCGCAGCCGCAGAAGTCACAGATACCCTGGTCGCCATGGGCTGCGAGCGATGACCGTTCAAGCGGGTGCACCCGTAGTGGTGCTCCTGTCCGGGCCGAACCTGGACCTCCTCGGCGATCGCGAGCCGGAGATCTACGGGTACCAGCAGCTGGCTGACCATGTGGCGGAGGCGGTGGACGAGGGCAGGCGACTCGGCCTGGCGGTCGAGCACCACCAGTCGAACAACGAGGGGGCGCTCATCGAGGAGGTCCACCGGGCCCGCAAGAGGGCGAGCGCCCTGGTCGTGAACGCGGGCGCTCTCTCGCACTCGTCGTGGGCCTTGCACGACGCTCTCTCCTCGTTCGAAGGTGTCGTCGTCGAGCTGCATCTGAGCAACCCCGCCGCTCGCGAGCCGTACCGTCACACCTCTGTTCTCGCGGACGCGACCGACGGGATGATCTGTGGATTCGGCGGGCTCGGGTACCGGCTCGCGGTGAACGCGGTGGGCCGGCTTCTTGGTCTGGCCACGGCGCGAAAAGGGGTCGACGCGCGAAACGTGGTTCCTCCGGCCGCCGATTCGGTTCCCCGTCCTGAGGGCTGGACGTGACCGTCGCTGGCAGGATCACCTCCCTGCGAGAACGCCTCGTGGCTGAAGAGCTCGACTGCCTTCTCGTGGTGGCGATGACGAACGTCAGGTACCTGACGGGTTTCACGGGATCGGCCGGGCAGCTCGTCGTCTCTCGCGATGCCGCGATTCTCTGCACCGACGGCCGGTACAGGACGCAGGCGCAGGAGCAGCTCGACACGGCAGGGCTCAAGGGATCGGTGGTTCTGGTCGTCGGCCGGCTTCCCGAGCAGACCGAAGTCGTGGTCGGCTTCGTGCGCGACAACGTCGGCGAGCCCAAGGGCCGTGTAGGGCTCGAAGCCGATCATGTGGTCTGGGCGGCGGAGCGGAGATGGTCCGCTCTACTTGACCCGGCCGAATTGGTCGCGACGAGCGGCGTGGTCGAGGCGCTGCGCGAGGTGAAGGACGATGGCGAGATCGCGCGAATCGGCGCAGCGGCTGCGATCGCCGATGCGGCACTGTCGGAGGTGGCGCCGATGCTCGAACGCGGCATCACCGAGTCCGAGTTCGCCCTCGCGCTCGACGTTGCCATGCGCCGGCTAGGCGCCGAGGACCGGGCGTTCGAGACGATCGTGGCTTCCGGGCCCAACTCCGCCAAGCCCCATGCCGCGTCCTGGCGATCGCCGGATGACGCAGGGCGACCCGGTGGTGGTGGATTTCGGGGCTGTGGTCGACGGCTACAAGTCGGACATGACGCGGACGTTCTTCGTCGGGGGGACACCGAGCGCTCGGATGCTCGAGGTCTACGAAGCCGTCCTCGAATCGCAACGCGCCGGCGTCGCCGCTGTCGTCCCAGGCATCACCGGAGGAGAGGTGGACGACGTGTGCCGGCGCAGCCTGACCGCTGCCGGGTTCGAGAAAGCCTTCGAGCACGGAACCGGCCACGGCGTCGGGCTCGACATTCACGAGGCACCATCGGTGGGCCCTGGTAGCACTGGTATCCTCACCGCCGGAACCGTCGCGACCGTGGAGCCGGGCGCATACCTGGCAGGGCTCGGCGGAGTGCGGATCGAAGACACAGTCGTCGTCACGGCTGACGGATGCCGCCCGCTCACGTCTTTCACCAAAGAATTCGCCGTGACGGGAGCAGCCTGAATCCGATGACCCTGATCCCATGACCTGAATCCGATGACCCCGACTCTCATGACCCCGACTCTCATGACACAGGACGCCTGATGGCAATCACGACCAACGACCTGCGAAACGGCATGACCCTCGACCTGCCGGAGGGTTTGTTCAGCGTGGTCGAGTTCCAGCACGTCAAGCCCGGAAAGGGTGGAGCGTTCGTCCGCACGAAGTTGAAGAACGTGCGTACCGGTGCGGTGATCGAGAGGACCTTCCGCGCCGACGAGCGGGTCGAGCAGGCCATCGTCGAGAAGCGCGAGATGCAGTTCCTCTATCGCGACTCGAACGAGTACGTATTCATGGACTCGGTCTCGTACGACCAACTGCAGGTCAGTCAGGAGGCCCTCGGAGATGCGGCCAACTACCTGAAGGAGTCCGACAGCGCAGTGTTGCAGATGTTCGGGAACGAGATCGTTGGCGTCGACCTTCCGGCAGCGGTGGAGCTGACCGTCTCCGCAACGGACCCGGGCGTGCAGGGCGACCGGGTGTCCGGGGCGCGCAAGCCCGCGACGCTCGAGACCGGATTGGTTCTGCAGGTGCCCCTGTTCGTGAACACCGGCGACAGGATCAAAGTAGACACCCGTTCGGGCGAGTACATCACCAGGGCGTGAGCCCGGGCCGGCGCGAGGGCCCGCGCAGCCTCGCTCGCGAGCGTGCCCTCGGACTGCTCTACGAAGCGGCGTTGAAGTCCGTCACCCCGGGGAGGGTTCTCGCAGATCTGGTCGCACCTCCCGACCCTTTCACCGAGGCACTTGTTGGTGCGGTGGAGCGCAACGGCGCGCGGATCGACGCTCTGATCGCCGCCGCGTCCGTCGACTGGGAGCTTTCGAGGATGCCGGTCGTGGATCTGTCCGTCCTGCGGATGGCTGTGGCGGAGCTCATCGGTTGGCCCGAGACCCCGGCGGCAGTCGTGTTGGACGAGGCGGTCGAGCTGGCCAAGCAGTACTCGACCGAGGAGTCAGGACGCTTCGTGAACGGGGTCCTCGCCACGGTCGCGGCCGAGTTGAGGCCCGGCTTCGAAGATGCGTGACCCCCTGGTCCGTGCGCCGGGCGCGATGCTCTTCGGTGATGCCTGAAGGGCAACCCCTGCACTCTGAGTACGAAGTCATCGGGCGCATGTACTCGCGCCACAGGCGAGCCGACCCCCGGATAGCCGCCCAGATCGAAGCAGCTCTCGGCGATGCGAGGACCGTCCTCGACGTGGGAGCAGGAACCGGCTCCTACGAGCCTCGGGACCGCATCGTGGTCGCCTGCGACCCGTCCTCGGTGATGATCTCGCAGAGGTCACCGGGATCCGCCCCTGCGGTCCGGTCCGTGGCAGAGGCCCTTCCTTTCGCCTCGGGCGCCTTCGACGCGGTTCTTGCGGTCCTCACGCTTCACCACTGGAGTGCACCGCGCATCGGGCTCCGCGAGCTGGCCAGGGTCGCGAGAAGGGTCGTCGTGCTTCATTTCGACCCGGACGTGCACAGCCGGTACTGGCTCTTCGACGACTACCTGCCCGAGTGCAACGAGCTCAGGTCGGCGCGACTTCTCACCCCGGAGCAGGTGGCGCGCGAGATAGGAGCGACGCGCACGGAGACCGTTCCGGTGCCCGGCGACTGCATCGACGGATTCAACTGGGCCTACTGGAAGCGTCCCGAGCGGTACCTCGACGCCGAGACGCGGGCCTGCATCTCGAACCTGGCGTTGCTCGCCGACGACATGGTCGCGGACCGCATGCAACGGCTCAGGGCCGACCTTGCTGACGGAGCTTGGCGGCGGCGTCACGGGCATCTACTGGTCCTCGACTCGATAGACGGCGGGTTGAGGCTCGTCATACGCGAGTGAGCAGTTCGGTCGCGGCGACATCCCCCGTCGCCTACGGCGTGACGGTGGCGGTGGCCGCCGTGATCTGCGCCGTGTCGTGCGCGGCTGCGCGCCTGCGGCCCGGCGGATGGAGGAAGTGGGTCGCAGCTGCAGTCGGCGTGGTGCTGTTGGCGGACATGGTCAGCTACGTCGTAGCAGAGGTCCTGGCCGGGACCTGGTACGCGAAGACGTCCCTACCGCTCGCACTCTGCGACGTTGGAGTCGTGGTGGCTGCCGTCGCATGCATCTGGTCGGTTCCGCTCCTGGTGGAGCTCACATATTTCTGGGGACTGGCGGGGACTTTGCAGGCGGTCGCGTTCCCTGACCTGTCGAGCTCGTTTCCCCATCTGGCGTGGTTCCAGTACACCGCAGGTCATCTGGGGATCGTGTTCGCTGCGCTGTTCCTCGTCGTCGGCATGGGTCTGAAACCCCGGCAGGGCGCGATCGTCCGGGTGTTTTCGATCACGATCGGCTACACGGCCTTCGTCGGCATCGTGGACTGGCTGAGCGGCGCCAACTACATGTTCCTGCGCCAGCCGCCCTCCGAATGGACGTTGTTGAAGGTCCTCGGACCGTGGCCGTGGTACATAGCAAGTGCTACGGGAGTCGCCGTCGTCCTCATCACGCTGCTCGACATGCCTTTCTGGCACTCGCGCCATGCCGCTCCGACCGGTTGAAGCCCCGGTCCAATGGTTCGTTGTGTTGTTGCGCCTTGGCGGAGACCGACCTTCCGCCCCGTTTTCAATTTGACGTTTTTGATACTTCTCTGTGTATAACGCCGTGTATCAAAAACGCCGAAATTTGATCGGCAGACAGGCCCTGTGGATATCGGTCATGGCGGGAACGGCGCGCGCCGGCACAAGACGATCACAAGACTGGTAGCATCGGCTCCCGACCGTGAAGCGGGTCCAGAGAGGCCCGCACGGAGAGGAACCTGAGTGGCTGAGCGAGAACGAAGGCTGACCCCGCCGCGTGGCGGGGTCTTCGTTCCCCGGACCAGGGTCCTGTCCGCAGAAGACGTCCAACGCGCGTTGAGGCGTGTCGCCCACGAGATCGCAGAGCGCAACCGGGGTCTCGAGGACGTCGTCATAATCGGCCTTCAGACAGGCGGTGTGGAGCTCGCTCAGAAGATCGCGAAGATCCTGACGGAGGTGGAGGGCACGGCGGTTCCCGTCGGGACTCTCGACGTGGCCTTCTACAGGGACGACGTCGGGATCAGACCCGTGCTTCCCGAGGCCACGACCCGGATGCCGGGAGACCTCACCGGTGTCACCGTCGTCCTCGTCGACGATGTGCTTTTCACCGGCAGGACCGTGAGGGCTGCGCTCAACGCCCTCGTCGACTTCGGTCGTGCGAAGTGCGTGCAGCTCGCGGTGATGGTCGACCGTGGACACCGCGAGCTGCCGATCCGCGCCGACTACGTCGGAAAGAACCTGCCCACGAGGCTGGACGAGCAGGTCGACGTGACCATGGACGGTGTCGTGCTCGGCGACGTGGTGCCACGGTGAGCAGGCAGTTCTCACCGGTGGTGGGCTCAGGCTGGCCGAGGCACCTGTTGTCGGTGGCCGACCTGAACGCAGACACGATCGGGGGCATCCTGCGGGTCGCCGACGCGTTCGCGGAAGTGGCTAGAAGGCCGATCCCGAAGGTCCCGACGCTTCGGGGCAAGACCGTGGCGACGCTCTTCGCCGAGGAGTCCACCCGCACGAGGCTGTCGTTCGAGGCCGCCGCGAAACGCCTGTCGGCGGACGTCATGAGCATCAGCTCGGGCACGTCGTCGATCAAGAAAGGTGAATCGCTTCGTGACACCGCAGAGACGCTCGCCGCGATGGGGGTCGACGCCATCGTGGTGCGTCATCCCTGCGCCGGAGCGCCGAACCAGGTGGCCAGATTCGTGGGCGCCGTCGGTGATAAACGCCGGCGACGGCTACCACGAGCATCCGACCCAGGCTCTGCTCGACTGCTTCACGATCCGCCAGCACCTGGCGGAATCATCGGGTGTCCCTGTCGAAAGGACCGGGACCGAGGGCTTCGCTGGCCTGAAGGTGAGCATCGTCGGCGACATCCGACACAGCCGGGTCGCCCGGTCGGGGGTATGGGCCTTCGCCGCCCTCGGGGCAGAGGTAACCCTCGTCGCACCCGGCGGCCTGCTGCCGCCCTCGCTCGATGGCTGGCCCGTCGCGTCCGTCTCGCACGACATCGAAGTCGGTACTTCCGAAGACCGATGTCTGCTACATGCTCCGGCTCCAGGCCGAACGCGGAGCAGGGTCGTTCCTTCCCTCGGGCCGCGAGTACACCGCTTCGTTCGGCTTGACCGCTCGCAGGGCGTCGCTGCTCCCCGACGACGCAGTGGTCATGCACCCTGGTCCGATGATCCGGGGCCTCGAGATATCCGACGAAGTCGCTGACCTCCCGCGGTCGGTGATCAGGCGCCAGGTGACGAACGGGGTGGCAGTGAGGATGGCTGTCCTGTACCTGCTTCTCGGCACGGGCGACCTTCTGTCTCAGCCCGATGCTTCCGAAGATGCCGATGCGCCCGAAGCCCCCGATGGTCTCCGAGATGTCGAAAATGCCTGAGCGCCGGGAGCGCCCCGTGGTGCTACGCGGCGGAACGGTCGTCGATTCGACTGGGGAGCGCCGCGCTGACGTCGTCGTCGAAGGAGGCGTCGTGGTCGCGGTGACGACCGACGGCGAGGAGGCGCAAGCGGTCCCGCGCGGCTCGCGGGTGCTCGACGCGGGCGGGTGCGTGGTCGCCCCGGGTCTCGTCGACCTTCATACCCATGCCCGCGAACCGGGCGCGGAAGAGACCGAGACGGTCGAGAGCGCGGCTCGCGCCGCTGCGCTCGGAGGTTTCACGGCCTTCGTGGCGATGCCGAACACGGATCCCGCCATCGACTGCGCACCGGTCGCACGCGAGGTTCTCGAGCTCGGAGAGGGCGCCATGTGCAGGGTGTGCGTCGCCGGAGCCATCACGGTGGGGCGCGCCGGCGAGCGACTGGCTCCGATGGCGGAGCTCGCGCGCGCTCGGGGTGAGGATCTTCACCGACGACGGCACGGGGGTCCAGGATGCCGGCAGTGATGCGGCGCGCAATGGACTACGCGGCCGGTCTCGGGGTCACCCTCGCGCAGCACTGCGAGGACAGCGCTCCTGGCGGGCGGTGGCCACATGCACGAGGGAGCGTGGTCGAGCCGACTCGGCGTGCCGGGCGTGCCGGCGCAGGCCGAGCTGGTGATGGCGAGCGCGACATCGCGCTGTCGGCGCTCACGGGCGCCCGGTTGCACCTCCTGCACGTGTCAACTGCGCGACACTTCACGCGGCGGAGGCGGCAAAAGCCGAGCGCAACTTCCGGTGACCGTGGAGGTCACACCGCACCATCTCGTCCTCACCGACGCGAAGCTCGAGGGTTACGACGCCGACTTCAAGGTGAATCCGCCACTTCGACCCGCGCACGACGTCGACGCGTTGCGCCGCGGATGTGCGACAGGCGTCGTCGACGCGATTGCCACCGACCATGCCCCTCATCCTCCCGAGGCTAAGGACCTTCCGCTCGCCGAGGCGCCGTCGGGGATGCTCGGGCTCGAGACCGCTCTCGCGGTGGCACTCGGCAGCCCTCTGGACGCGACGAGGACCGTGGCCCTCGGACGTCGGGCTTCCGACGTGATCCGCCTGATGTCATGGGGCCCCGCCCGGATCGCCGGGATCGCCTCGATCAGGGCGGCGACCAGGGGGGACCGATCGCCGCGGGGACGCCGGCCAATCTGTGTGTGATCGACCCGGCCACAAATGGACCGTGGATGCCGAGCCTTCTGTCCTCGCAAGAGCCGCAACACACCTTTCGCGGGTCGGAAGCTCAAGGGCAAGGTGCGTCACACCATTTACAGGGGTGAGCCCGTCGTGATCGACGGCGAGCCGCAAAGGTGAGAGTCCAAAGGTGAGAGTCCAAAGGTGAGAGTCCAAAGGTGAGAGTGCAAACGTGAGGGAGCTATCGGAGACGGCGGCAGAGTCTCCGGTCTCTGCTCGTGTTCGAGGACGGAGAGGTGTTCGAGGGGGAGACCGCAGGCTTCGTCCCGCCCGGTGGGGTGACGACCGGAGAGCTCGTGTTCAACACGTCCATGTCCGGTTACCAGGAGGTGCTCACCGACCCGAGCTACTCGGGCCAGGTCGTCTGCTTCACGTACCCGCACATCGGGAACTACGGGGTGACCCCGGAAGACGACGAGGCCGACCGGCATCTGGACCCGCGGGTTCGTCGTGCGAGACCTTCCGCCGAGGCCCTCGAACTGGCGGGCGAGCGCGGCCCTCGAGTCCATGCTCGAGAGCCGGGGGGTCCCGGGCATCACCGGGAGTCGACACGAGGCGGGTGGCCCGCCAGGTGCGTTCCAAGGGCGCGGTCGCGTGCGCATTCGGGACCGCGGGCCTGCACGAGCTCCGGCGGGCGGCGGCCAGTGAGCCCGGCACGACCGGCATGGACCTCGTCACGGGCACAACAGGAGTGTCCACTGCGGAACCCTACGTCGTCGGCTCCGGGGGACCGCTCCGGGTCGTCGCCTACGACTTCGGGGTGAAGTCGACGACACTTCGTTGCCTCGCCGAGTTCGCGACGGTGACCGTGGTGCCGGCGGACACCCCGGCCTCGGACGCGTTGGCTCTCGAACCCGACGGCGATCTTCTTGTCCAACGGCCCCGGCGATCCCTGCGGCCCTCCATGACCAGACCTCGATCGTCTCGGACCTGATCGGCAAGGTCCCGATCTTCGGTATCTGCCTCGGTCACCAGCTTCTTGCGACTGCTCTCGGAGCGACGACATACAAGCTCTCTTTCGGCCATCACGGCGGGAACCATCCGGTCCGCTCGATTCGACACGGGACGAGTGGAGATAACCGCGCAGAACCACAACTACGCAGTGAGCGCGCCATCGCTGGACGGGATCGCCGAGATAACTCACGTCAACTTGAACGACGGCGTCGTCGAGGGGATTCGAGCTCTGTCCGTACCGGCGTTCGGCGTCCAGTATCACCCCGAAGCCGGCCCGGGACCTCACGACGCCCGGTACCTGTTCGAAACGTTCAGACGCCTCATGACCGAGTCCTCGGGATATCCACTCGGACGACGACGGACATTCGGGGCAACCCGGCCACGCCGGTCACCCGGCGGCACGGCTGATGCCGAGGCGGACCGACATCGAGAGCATCCTCGTGATCGGATCGGGTCCGATCGTGATCGGCCAGGCTTGTGAGTTCGACTACTCGGGCACCCAGGCCTGCCGGGTGCTCGCGAGCCGAGGGCTACAGGGTCATACTCGCCAACTCGAATCCGGCGACGATCATGACGGACCCCGAGTGTGGCGGACCGGACCTATGTCGAGCCGCTCGTGGCCGATGTGATCGCCGCGATCATCGAACGCGAACGCCCCGATGTCCTGTTGCCGACACTCGGCGGGCAGACGGCGCTCAACCTCGCGATGGAGCTGACAGAGTCGGGCGTGCTCGACGCCGCAGGGGTCGAGCCTGATCGGCGCGAACGCAGAAGCGATCAGGACCGCCGAGGACCGGGATCTGTTCAAGCGGGCGATGGGGGAGATCGGGCTCGAGGTCCCCGCGTCCGGGTTCGCGCACAACCCTGGACGAAGCGGTGGCGGTGGGCGAGCGGATCGGGTTCCCGATCATGGTCCGCCCGAGCTTCATACTCGGGGGATCGGGGACGGGTATCGCGTACGACCGCGACGAGCTCGTAGCGGTGTCCGCTAGGGGGCTGGCTGCGAGCCCGGTCCACAGGGTTCTCGTGGAGCGTTCGATAGCGGGCTGGAAAGAGTTCGAGCTCGAGGTCATGCGCGATCACATGGACAACTGCGTCGTCGTGTGCTCCATCGAGAACCTCGACCCGATGGGAGTGCATACGGGGGACTCGATAACTGTTGCGCCTGCGCAGACGTTGTCGGACGTCGAATACCAACAGATGCGAGACGACGCGTTCGCGTGCATCCGTCGGGTGGGTGTGGAGACCGGCGGCTCCAACATTCAGTTCGCGGTCGAACCCCGAACGACGGCACGCGGCTCGTGATCGAGATGAACCCAAGGGTCTCGCGGTCGAGCGCCCTCGCTTCGAAGGCGACAGGATTTCCGATCGCGAAGATCGCTGCGCGCCTCGCCGTCGGGTACACACTCGACGAGATCACCAACGACATAACGCGAGCCACACCTGCGAGCTTCGAGCCGGCGATCGACTATGTCGTGACGAAGATCCCCAGATGGGCGTTCGAGAAGCTGCCCGGCGCGCCCGACGACCTCGGTACGCGGATGCAGTCGGTCGGAGAGGTCATGGCCATCGGCCGGACCTTTCCCGGAGTCTCTCCAAAAGGCGATCAGGTCGCTCGAGCAGGGCCGGTCCGGGATTGAATGCGGACCCGGCAGAGCGCAGGACCGACGAGCTCGACGAGGAGGAGCTTCTCGAGCGGACCGCCCAGCCGACGCCCGGAGCGCATCTTCGAGCTCGAAGCCGCGCTCCGCCGCGGGGATTCCGGTCGACGTGCTGGCAGAGCGAACTGGCGTCGACAGGTGGTTCCTCGATCAGATCGAGATCATCTCCTCCGCGGCGTCGAGCTCGAATCCGGATGTCGAGTCGCGAGGCGGCGCGCAGGTGCTCTCCACTCTCGACCGTCGCAGCATGGCGGTCGTTGAAGCGCATCGGTTTCTCCGACGTCCAGCTGGCTTCTCTGCTTGTCGACCGCGGAGACGACCAAATAGACGAATCAGCAGGTCCGCGCCAGCGCGTCATTCGCATGCGGGGTGTCCCCACGTTCAAGACCGTCGACACCTGCGCCGCGGAGTTCGAGGCGCTCACCCCTTACCACTACTCGACGTACGAGGACGAGGACGAGGTCCGAGCCGAGCACCGGGCGCCGGGTAGTCATACTCGGTTCGGGCCCGAACCGCATCGGACAGGGAATCGAGTTCGACTACTGCTGCGTCCACGCGAGCATGGCGCTCAAGGCGGCCGGGTACGAGACGGTGATGGTCGAATTGCAACCCCGAGACCGTCTCGACGGACTACGACACTTCGGACCGTCTGTACTTCGAGCCACTCACGGCAGAGGACGTCGCGAACGTCCTTGACTGCCGAACAATGCGCATCTGCGGGCGGCGGGCGGTGGTCGGAGTCATAGTCAGCCTCGGCGGCCAGACACCTCTCAAGCTGGCGCACTGCGCTCGGGGAGAGCACGGTGCTCGGAACGAGCCCGGATTCGATCGATCTTGCGGAGGATCGGGAGCGCTGGAACGACCTATGCGAACGTCTCGGCATCCCTCAGCCGGCGGGGGGCACCGCGACGAACGTCGACGAGGCACTGGCGGTCGCTTCCAAGGTCGGTTATCCGGTGCTCGTGAGACCGAGCTATGTGCTCGGGGGAAGGGCGATGGAGATCGTGTACGACGATCAGCGACTCGGCGAGGTCGTACGCGAGCTCGGCGGCTCCTTCGGATCGCTCGAACGCGAGGGCGGCGTTTCAGCCGAGCGCCCGCTACTGGTCGACCGCTTCTTGGAGGACGCCGTCGAGGTAGACGTCGACGCGGTACGCGACGCGACTGGCGAGGTGCTCATCGCCGGCGTCATGGAGCACGTGGAAGAGGCGGGGGTCCACTCGGGCGACTCGGCATGCGCACTTCCTCCGCAGACCCTCGGTGAAGACGTGCTCGGAACGATCGACACTCACACCCGGGCGATTGCAGAAGCTCTCGGTGTCATCGGGCTCGTCAACGTGCAATTCGCGGTGAAAGACGGCGATCTGTTACGTCCTCGAGGCGAATCCGCGCGCGAGCCGGACGGTCCCGTTCGTTGCGAAGGCGACGGGGGTGCCACTCGCAATGGTCGGGGCGCGGGTGATGGTCGGGAAGCTCGCTCGAGATCGTTGCGATCCGAAGGGCTGCTGACCGAACCGTCCGACGGTGGGCACGTGAGCGTCAAGGAGGCGGTGCTCCCGTTCGGCCGATTCCCCGGCACCGACACCCTTCTCGGTCCCGAGATGCGCTCCACCGGTGAGGTGATGGGAATCGGCGAGAACTTTCGGCATCGCGTTCGCCAAGAGCCAGATCGCAGCCGGCACCCGCCTCCCCGACTCCGGAACCGTGTTCATGTCCCTCGCCGACCGGGACAAGGCTCGCGGGCCTGGAGCTGGCGACGACGTTTCGTGGCCTCGGCTTCGAGATCGCCGCGACGTCGGGCACCGCGGCTTACCTCGCTGCACGAGGCGTGCCGGTCGCGACGGTCGCGGCCAAGGTCGGCGAACCTGGATCCTCGAACGCTGCAGAGCTGATAGCGGCGGGGACGGTTCAGCTGGTCGTCAACACGCCAAGAGGCCGGGGCCCTCGCGCCGACGGCGCGTACATCAGGACCGAAGCTCAACTTCACCGGGTTCCTTGCCTTACGACGGTCGCCGCCGCGAGGGCTGCCGCAGCGGGCATCGCCGAGTGGCGCGGTCATCCGCTGTCGGTGCTGAGCCTGCAAGAGGTGCATGCCGCCGGGCAGCGACGCGCGGACCGGGTGGCGAGGACCGGGTTCTTGAGGAAGGTCGTCGGATCGGTCGACCTGACTGCGCAAGTCGGCTCTGTGGTGCTGAAGAACCCTGTCCTCACTGCGTCGGGTACCGCAGGGCACGGAACCGAGATGGAGGGCTACCTCGACTACGCGGCACTCGGGGGGTTCGTCACCAAGTCGCTCGCTGCGATGCCGTGGAGAGGGAAATCCCGCACCTCGCCTGCGCGAGACACCGAGCGGTCTTCTCAACTCGGTCGGCCTGCAGGGACCGGGGGTGGAGGAGTGGCGGCGCAAGGAGCTGCCGAAGCTCGAGAGACAGCGGCGCAAGTGTCGTGGCGAGCATCTGGGGCAACACGGTCGAGCAGTTCGAACTCGCCGCTCAGATGATCGCGGGTGCAGAGGGCGTGGTCGCAGTCGAGGTGAACGTGAGCTGCCCGAACTTGGAGGACAGGAGCCGGATGTTCGCGCATTCGCCGTCTGCGACAGCCGAGGCGGTCTACGCCGTCTTCGGCGGCAGGAGTGCCGTCTGTGGGTGAAGTTGAGCCCGAACGTGGCCGACCTCGTTGAGATCGCAGCCGCAGGACTCGCGTGCCGGCGCCGAAGCGCTCGTTCTCGTGAACACGCTTCTCGGAATGGCGATCGACGCAGAGCATTGGGCCTACAGACTCGGCTCAGGACGCTCGGGGGCGGACTTTCCGGCCCTGCGATAAGGCCCGTGGCGCTCAGGGCCGGTGCACGACTGCAGGCAGGCGTTTCCTCGTGGAGCACCCGGACCCGGCGGCCCCCCTGTGGCGATAGTCGGGAGTGGGCGGGGTGAGCCGCGGGATCGACGCAGTCGAGCTGATGATGGCGGGAGCCGACGCCGTGGAGGTCGGGACGGCGTCGTTTCGCGACCCGAGGGCGCCATCAAGGTCATCTCCGAGCTCGCCAGGTGGTGCAAGCGCCACCGCGTCTCCCACGTGCGCGAGCTCGTCGCCGGGTCACCTGAATGCAGCCGGGCGGAGTCGGCCAGGACCGGAGATCGCACGAGAACCCGTCACCGCAATCCGGTGCGCCAGAGCACCTGCATCCAACCATCGCTGCAAGTCCCGGCGGCAGTGAACAGCAATTCCGAGCTTTCAACGGCAATTCGGCGATGATGAAGAGACCCAACGTCCCTCGATCGACCGAGCAGAGACATGACCTCCTTCGACGATGCGGCTCGCGACCACCTGGTGCTCGCGCTCGACGTCGACGACCTGGTTGTCGCACTGCGAGTCGCACGTCCACTTCTCGAGTACTTCTCGGTGGCGAAGGTGGGACTGGAGCTTTTCTCCGCATCGGGGCCCGAAGCCGTCGTGGCACTTTCGACAGTCGGGATTCGAGGTGTTCGTCGACCTGAAGCTGCACGACATCCCGACGACGGTCGGCCGTGCGGCGCGAGTTCTCGGTGCACTCGGTGTCGCTACGCAACCGTGCACACTTCAGGCGGTCATGGCGATGGTCGAGGCTGCTACAGCGGGAATGGAAGAAGGAGCGACGTCGGCGGGGCTCGCACCTCCGTGCGTTCTCGGGGTCACGGTTCTCACGAGCGACGCCGAGGCTCCGGCACGACGAGCTCGCCCGCAGAGCGGGGATAGCTGCGACCGCAGGGTGCGGAGGGGTCGTCTGTGCGGCCTCTGACCTGCCCGTCGTGACCGAGTGCCGCACCGGGCCTGCTCACGGTGGTGCCGGGCATCCGCCCCACCTCATGTCTCGCACGACGACCAGGCCCGGGTCGCGACTCCGAGCGCCGCACTCTGCGCAGGCGCAGACCTTCTGGTCATCGGCAGGGCCGTCACCGGGTGCGCGGACCCGCAGGCCGCAGCGGCCCGGGTCCACGACGAGGTCGGCCGCCGAGCTCGCAGTATGGGCACGAGTTGCGACCAGGCTGAGCCGAGGAAACCCGAGCATGCCTGGTCGTCGCAGCAGATCGTGCCTGGTGCCCACCCCTAGAGCGGGCGCTAATGTGGCCGCCATGCCGCAACCTCCCGCACTCACTGCCGAGCAGCGCCAGGCTGCGCTCGACAAGGCCGCCAAGGTCCGCCGCGAGCGTGCCGAGGTCAAGGAGAAGCTGAAGATGGGCTCCTTGTCCCTCGAGGAGCTTCTGAAGAAGGCCGACGGCGACGACACCGTCGGGAAGATGAAGGTGCAGTCGGTGCTCGAGTCCCTTCCCGGGCTCGGCAAGGTGAAGGCCCGCCGTCTCATGGAACAGGTCGGGATAAGCGAGAGCCGCCGGCTCCAGGGGCTCGGTGCGAACCAGAGAACGCTCTGCTCACGCATATGGCGAAGCCCTGATCCTCCTCCTCTCCGGCCCCGGGGGGGCGGGCAAGGGAACGATCGCTGTCACGTCTGGTGGAGCTCACGCCCCGGCTATGGCTGAGCCGGTCGACACGACCACGGGAGCGCAGGCCGGGCGAAGCCGAGGACGCCTACGTGTTCGTCGACCGGGCAGAGTTCGAAGCCATGATCGAACGGGGTGGCTTTCTCGAATGGGCCGAGTTCCTCGGCGAGCGCTACGGCACGCCCTGGCCTGATCCGCCCGAGGGCTGCGACGTGCTGCTCGAGATCGATCTGCAGGGCGCCGAGCAGGTTGTGATCGGCATCCCGACACCCTCCTCGTCCTGCTTCTGCCACCATCGTCGGAGGTCCAGGCCGAGCGCCTCCGAGGGCGCGGCGAGGACGCGGAGACGATCGCGGCCCGGCTGGCGGTAGGTCGCGAAGAGGAGGCACGGGGCCGGAGCATCGCTGACGCAGTCGTCGTGAACGACGACGTGGATCGGGCCGTAGCCCAGGTCGCGGGTATACTCGAGCGATACCGCACGCCTACGGCGAACCGGCCTGGCGGCGACCCCCCCCGGAGGATCCCGATGGCAAGACGCCGTCCCACGCTCATGGACCCACCCGTGGAGAGCCTTCTCGACAAGGTGGACTCCAAGTTCACGCTCGTCGCGCTCTCTTCCAAGCGGGCGCGCCAGATCAACTCGTACTACAACCAGCTCGGCGAGTCGCTCGGAGTGATAGTGCCTCCCCAGGTCACGTCGGTCTCCGGTAAGCCGCTCACGATCGCCTTCGAAGAGATCGCAACGTCGAAGACCACCTACCACCGGCCGGAACCCGGCGAGCTCGAAGCGGTAGCAGGCGGGGAGCTGACCGGTGTCGCAGGTGGCGAAGCATCCGGGCTCGAACCGGGGGAGCTGACACTCGGTGGGGTTGCGGCGAGCGTAGGAGACGAGCCGTCGGGCACCGAAAGCTCCGACCTGCCCGAAGCGGGCGAGCTGCCGGACCCGGCCAGCTAGGCATCTCCGGCCAAGGTTCGCCATGGAGGGGCCTCGGGGCGAGCGCGACGGCGGACCGATGTCGGGAGCACCTCTTGCGGACCGGTTCGTCGTCCTCGGTGTAACCGGGGGGATCGCGGCTTACAAGGCCGTCGAGGTGTGCCGAAGGCTCGTGGACCTAGGCGCGCATGTCGCCCCTGTCCTGACCGAGGAAGCCACCCGTTTCGTCGGACCGCTGACGTTCTCTTCGCTCGCCTCTGAGCCTTGCAGGACGGGGCTGTGGGACGAGGCGGAGACGATCCCTCACACCTGGCTCGGACAGCATGCTCACATCGTCGTTGTCGCACCGGCAACGGCACGTTTCATCGCCGCCTACGCGGCGGGGCTCTCCGACGGCCTCCTCACCGCGACAGTGATCGCGACACGTGCGCCCGTCGTGGTGTGTCCCGCCATGCACACCGAGATGTGGGAGCACCCGGCCGTTCAGGAGAACGTGGCCACCCTCCGCCGCCGGGGCGTTCACTTCGTCTGGCCGGAAGAGGGCAGGCTCGCCGGGGGCGACGCCGGCCCAGGACGGCTCGCGGATCCGGCCGACATCGTGGCAGCCGTCTCCGACGTGCTCCTGGGGCCCGGTCGGGGCGCGAGCATCCGGGACATGGAGGGGCTCCGCGTGCTCGTGACGGCGGGAGGGACCCGTGAGCCGATCGATCCCGTGCGGTTCATATCGAACCGGTCCTCGGGCAAACAGGGCCACGCGCTCGCCGAGGCCGCGGCGCAAAGGGGTGCTCTCGTAAGTCTCGTGACGGCGGCCGCGCTCCCGGCCAGGGGGGTCCACGAGGTGACGAGGGTCGAGACCGCCGCCGAGATGCAGCACGCGGTGCTCGCCCGCTCAGACAGCGCGGACATAGTCGTCATGGTGGCAGCCGTGGCCGACTTCCGCCCTAAGGTCGCCGCAACCGAAAAGCTGCACAAACAGGACGGGGTCCCAGACCTGGTTCTCGAGCCGACTCCCGACATACTCGCCGAGCTCGGCCGGCGAAGGCGCAAGGGCCAGGTCCTCGTGGGTTTCGCTGCTGAGACCGCAGCCCTGCTCGAAAGCGCCTCGCGCAAGATGGCCTCGAAGGGTGTCGACATCATGGTCGCGAACGACGTGACGGCGCCCGGAGCGGGCTTTGACCACGACACGAACTCGGTCACCATCCTCGTTGCCGGAGGCGGTGCGGGAGTCGCCGTCACGGGCGTCAAGTCGACGGTCGCCCACGCCGTGCTCGATACTGTCGCCAAGGTCCGCGCCGAATCAGAGGGCCCAGACCACGCACCTAAGGCGCCCGATCCCAGGAGACAAAAGTGAGCCGCCGCCACACATTCACATCCGAGTCGGTCACAGAGGGCCACCCGGACAAGATCGCCGACCAGGTCTCGGACTCCATCCTCGACGCCCTGCTCGAGCAGGACCCGAAGAGCCGGGTCGCCTGCGAGACCCTTCTTACGACCGGGCTCGTCGTCGTTGCCGGAGAGGTGACGACGACTGCGTACGTCGACGTGCCTGGGCTCGTCAGAAAGACGATCTGCGACATCGGTTACGACCACGACGACAAGGGGTTCTCGGGGATCACCTGCGGGGTGATCGTCTCGCTCGACGAGCAGTCGCCCGACATCGCACAAGGCGTGGACCTCGCGGCCGAGGTGCGGACCGGGAGCGGGGGGGAGGACCAGCTCAACTCTCAGGGCGCCGGCGACCAGGGGATGATGTTCGGGTACGCGTGCGATGAGACGCCCGACCTCATGCCGCTTCCGATCTGGCTCGCGCACAGACTGGCTCAGCGCCTCTCGCAGGTGCGGCGCGCCGGGGAGCTGTCGTACCTGAGGCCCGACGGCAAGACGCAGGTGAGCGTCATCTACGAGGACAACAAGCCTGTGGCGCTCGACACGGTGCTCATCTCGACGCAGCACGAACCAGGGATCGACCTCGACAACGTGCTTCTGCCCGACCTGAGCGAGCACGTGATCAGACCCCTGCTGCCGAACAACCTCGACACGTCGAGCGTCCGGATACTCGCCAACCCCACAGGACGTTTCGAGTTGGGCGGCCCCCGCGCCGACACGGGGCTCACCGGACGCAAGATCATCGTCGACACCTACGGCGGCATGGCCCGTCACGGCGGAGGCGCGTTCTCGGGCAAGGACCCTTCGAAGGTGGACCGCTCCGCCTCGTATGCAGCGCGCTGGGTCGCGAAGCACGTCGTGGCAGCCGGCTTGGCGAGCCGGTGCGAGGTGCAGGTCGCGTATGCGATCGGTGTGGCTCACCCGATCTCGCTCCTTGTCCAGACCTTCGGCACCTCGGAGATCGAAGAGCCCGAGATCGAGCAGGCCGTGCGCGAGGTGTTCGACCTCCGACCTGCTGCGATCGTCCGTGACCTCGACCTGATGAGACCCATCTACCGGCGCACGGCTGCATATGGCCACTTCGGACGCGAGGACAAGGAGTTCACCTGGGAGCACACGCCGCGGGTGGACGATCTCAGGCGAGCGCTTTCGTTGTGAGAGACAGCCGGCCGTTTTGAAGCACGGCCGCTAGGGCCGCGGGTCGATCCTTGGCGGAAGCATCGGACGGCGCGGCCGCCGTGACGCCCGATGTCGACGTGCCGCAGCGTTACGCGCTCGTCGTGCCCGACGTGCCGGCGCTCAGCAAACAGTTCGTCTATTCGGTCCCGCACAAGCTTGCAGACCGCGTGTTCGTGGGTACCCAGGTGCGAGTGGACGTGCACGGCAGGCGCGTCGCCGGCTGGGTGATCGACTTGCCAGCCGAGGCGCCATCGGGCGTCTCTGTCCGGCCGATCGCGGCGGTGCGCGGAGTGGGGCCTCCCGGGCCCGTCGTGGACATCGCCGGGTGGGCGTCGTGGAGGTGGGCCGGATCGATGGCGTTCGCGCTGCGCACCGCGTCGAGCGACAAGGTCGTGGCGAGGCTCCCTGCTCGAGCGGTTCTCGGACCGCCACCGCCTTTGCATCCCAATGAAGCCGGGGATAAGGGAGGTCTTGCATCGGAGGCGTTTGCGTCTGGTGCGTCGGTGGTGCGGATCGGTCCGACGGGGGACCGTCTCGGGATCCTCTTGGCGGCAGCTCGCACTTTGTGGACGCGGAACAACGGGCCCGACCGCTGCGGGGTCCTGGTTCTGGCTCCTACCCATGCGCAGTCCAAAGAGGCGGTTCGCCGGTTGAGGTTGGCGGGATATCCGGTCGCGTCGCTTCCGGAGGAATGGGCCACGGCGCGATCGGGGAACTGTGTCGTCGTCGGGACGATGTCGGCCGCGTATGCGCCTCTCGAGCGATTGTGCGCCGCAGTGGTACTCGATGCTCACGACGAGGCGTACCACGCGGAGGCCGCTCCCACGTGGTGCGCGTGGGAGATGGTGGCCGAGCGCGCCAGGCGCGACGGAGCACCCATTGCGCTCGTGTCGCCGTGCCCGACGCTCGATGTGCTCAGAGTGGGCCGGCTCTTGGTCACCGATCGCCATTCCGAGCGGCGGGCATGGCCCCGCGTCGAGGTCGTCGACCGCCGTGCGGACGATCCTCGGACGGGGCTGTTCTCGGAGCGCGTGGTTCAGCTGGCCAGGTGGGCGGCAGACTCAACGGCGCGGCCGTCCCGGCGCGTCGTGTGCGTGCTCAACACGACAGGCCGCGCCCGGCTGCTCGCGTGCGCGTCCTGTAGGGCACTCGCGCGTTGCGAGCGTTGCAAGGCGGCGCTTTCGCAGCTGCAGCAGGAGCCCGGCAGAGATCCCGAAAGAGCGCCCGGGGGAGCGCCCCGATCATTGTTCTGCCGCAGGTGCGGCCTCGAGCGCCCAAACATCTGTGCGGAGTGCGGGTCATCTCGTCTGCTCGTGCTCCGTCAAGGGGTCAGCCGAGTGCGCGAGGAGCTCGAAGCTCTGTCGGGCACGGCCGTCGCCGAGATGTCCGGCAAGCCTCCCCGCCCTGGTAGCGCTCAGGCCGAGGGGCCGGCGGACGAGAAGGTGGTTGTCGGCACCGAAGCGGTCCTGCACCGCGTGGAGAGGGCGGACGTCGTCATCTTCTTGGACTTCGACTCCGAGCTCATGGCGCCGCGCTTGCGCGCCGGTGAAGAAGCGATCGCGCTCGTGTCGCGCGCTGCCCGGCTCGTGGCGCGGCTCAGCGCGCGGGCCCGATCGCCCGCCGGGCGGTCCGCTCGTCGTCCAGACGCGCATACCCGACCATCCGGCCATCGTCTCGGCCGCAGACGGGGACCCGTCGCTCCTTGCTTCAGAGGAGCTTGAGGTGCGGTCGATGTTGGAATTACCGCCGTTCAGCGCGCGCTGGCCAGACTGTCGGGGGCGGCGGCGAACGCCTACGGCGAGGCGCTCAGGGCCCGCGCTCCCTCAGAGGTCGCGGTGATCGGTCCCGACGAGGGGGAGTGGCGCGTGGTGGCCCCCGATCACGATCAGCTCTGCGACCTGTTGGCGGCCATCGCGCGCCCCGCGGGTCGCCTACGGGTCGAGGTCGACCCCGTCCGGGCCTGAACGGCGCGCGCCCGGCTCCGGCAGTCGAGCACACGGCGCCCGGCTCCGGCGGCCGAACACACGGCGCCCGGCTCCGGCGGCCGATTGGCACGCCCCCCGTTCGGGCGGCCGATTGGCAAAGAACTTGGCATTACCATGGCGCCGTGCCCGGCTACACCATCCGCATGTACGGCGACCCGGTCCTGCGCCAACGGACCGCTGACGTGACCGAGATCGACGGCGTGCTCAAGCAGCTCGCCGACGACATGATCGAGACCATGTATGCGGCTCCCGGAGTCGGACTCGCGGCACCTCAGGTCGGGATCCAGAAGAGGTTGTTCGTCTACGACGCGGGAGAGGGCCCCTCTGTGGTCATCAACCCGCGGATCTCCCAGTCGTCGGGTGAGTGGACGTTCGACGAGGGTTGCCTCTCGGTGCCCGGGCTGTCGTGGTCGATCGTCAGACCCAGAGACATTCTGCTCGAGGGCCTCGACATCGACGGGAACGAGATAGCCATCGAGGCCGAGGAGTACCTCGCACGCGTGTACCAGCACGAGGTCGATCATCTCGACGGTGTGCTCTTGATCGAGAGGCTCGACCCGGACCAGCGCAAGCAGGCGATGCGGACATTGCGCCAGATGACGTTCGACCCACGAAGTCCTCGACCAGATGTCGATCACGACGAGGCGGACGGCCCTTCAGGCCACGGGGACGGTCCACGGCTGTAACACCGGGAATACGCAAGGGGCGCGTTCGCAGAGATCGCGTCGGGCAGTTTGTCGACCGACGACCGCTCTCGCATAGGAGAATCTCTTGATGTCGCGGCTCGTGTTCCTGGGCACGCCTGACGCAGCGGTCCCGTCACTTCGGGCGCTCGTGGACACAGGTCACGAAGTCGTCCTCGTCGTGACCCGACGCGACACCAGGCGATCGAGGCGTGGGGACCCGGAGCCGAGCCCGGTGAAGAAGGCCGCGCTCGACCTGGGTCTGGTGGTCACCGACAAGCTCGACGAGGTGCGAGACGCGAACGCGGAGCTCGGAGTGGTCGTGGCGTACGGACGGATAATCCCCGCGAGCATTCTGGAAGTGCTCCCGATGGTGAACGTCCATTTCTCGCTGTTGCCGCGCTGGCGAGGCGCAGCGCCGGTCGAGCGGGCCATCCTCGCTGGAGATCCGACGACGGGCGTCTGCGTCATGAGGCTCGAAGCAGGTCTCGACACCGGCCCGGTTCTCGCTCGCGCCGAGGTGCCGATCGGGGACGAGGAGACGGCCGACGAGTTGCGAGAGCGCCTCAGTGTCCTCGGAGCCGGTCTGCTCGCGGACGTCGTTTCGGTAGGGGCGTCCGCGCTGCCACAGGGCGAGCAACAGCAGGGCGAGGCGACTTACGCGGCGAAGATCGAGCCCGAGGAACTGGAGCTGCACTTCGACGCGCCGGCGGAAGAGCTCGCCCGGCTGGTGCGCGTCGGGAGAGCCTGGACCACCTTCAGGAACGCCCGGCTGATCGTCGTGAGAGCGCGAGCGTGCGCTGATTCTCCCGGCGATCAACCGGGACTCCCGCCCGGCGCCCTTCATGGCACATCGGTCGTCACGGGCGACGGGGAGCTCGAGCTCATCGAGATCCAGCCGGAGGGCCGCAAGCGCATCGGTGCGGAGGAATGGCTTCGCGGGGCGCGCCCGCAACAGGGCGAGCTGCTCGGGCACAAGTAGTCTCGTCGCGGTGCTGCGGATCGCCCCTTCGGTGCTGTCGGCCGACTTCGGCGGTCTGGCCGAGGCGGTCGGCGAGGTCGCACAGGAGGCCGACTCCCTCCACATAGATGTGATGGACGGTCACTTCGTGCCGAACCTGACCATCGGGCCACCCGTGGTGGAGTCGCTCCGCCGGCACACAGGTCTGTTCTTCGACTGCCACCTGATGATGACCAATCCCGGTGACTACCTCGAAGCCTTCCGCAAGGCGGGAGCCGACGGCTGCACCGTGCACGTCGAGATCGGCGATACGGCCGAACTGCTTCGCACGTGCCGTGAGCTCGGGCTGGCGCCCGGGCTTGCTGTCAATCCCGAGACTCCCGCAGAGGCTGTCGAGCCGTACCTCGAGCTCACGGACCTTCTGCTCTGCATGACCGTCCACCCGGGATTCGGGGGCCAGGAGTTCATCCACGACGTGCTCCCGAAGATCGAGAGGCTGAGAGCGGAGCTCGACCGCCGCGAGCTTTCGGTGGCGCTTCAGGTCGATGGCGGGATCGACGAGCGGACGGCCCCCCTCGTCGTGGCCGCCGGTGCTCGGGTGCTCGTCGCGGGTTCTGCTGTCTTCGGCCACGAGCGACCCTGGGAGGCGGTCCGTCGCATCCGGGCCGCGGGTAGGGCGGCTCTTCCCTAGCCGTCTTTCTTGGGCCAACGAGGCCGGAGGGGCCGCCCAAGTAGACTCGGAGGTCCAGTGAGACCGACCGACAGCGCGCCGTCGAGTGCAGACGACCAGGACGTCCGTCTCATGAGGCGGGCAATCGCACTCGCCGCCGGAGTGCGTACGACCACTTCGCCGAACCCTTGGGTCGGTTCCGTGGTCGTGCCTTGCGACGTGAGCTCGGAGTCGGCCGACGCCGATTCACACGTGGAGCTCGAAAGGTGCTTCGAGGGGGCGACGTCTCCCCCCGGGGGCCCGCATGCAGAGGTTGCGGCGTTGGCTGCAGCGGGCGACCGCGCCAGGGGCTCGACTCTCTACACGACCCTCGAGCCGTGCTCACACCACGGTCGCACCTCTCCTTGCACCGACGCCATCGTCGAGGCGGGGGTGAGCAGGGTTGTCGTGGGGCTCTCCGACCCGGATCCCTCCGTTGACGGCCACGGCGTGGAGGCACTTCGCCGAGCCGGCATCGAGGTGACCGTGGGTGTGGCGGCGCGCGAGGTGGAGGAGCAGCTGGCCGCGTACCTGACGCACCGGCGCACCGGCCGCCCGCTCGTTGTGCTGAAGCTGGCCGCCACGATGGACGGACGCATAGCCGCGCCAGACGGGTCGAGCAGGTGGATCACAGGTCCCGACTCGCGCCGCGACGCGCACGAACTTCGCCGGATGTCGGACGCGGTCCTAGTGGGTGCCGCGACGGTCCGAAGCGACGACCCTGAGCTGACAGTCCGAAACGAGCCGCTCCCTGACCGCCAACCGTTGCGGGTCGTGCTCGGCAGCGCACCCGCCGGGTCACGGGTGCTTCCCGCGGTAGAGCTGTCCGGTGACCCTGCTTCGGTGCTCGACGAGCTAGGGGGGCGAGGGGTCCTCCAGCTCCTCGTAGAGGGAGGCGCAACGGTCGCAGCAGCGTTCCACCGGGCGCAGGTGGTCGATCGGTACGTGCTCTACCTTGCTCCGGCATTCTTCGGTGGTGACGACGCGGTGCCCCTGTTCGCGGGGCCGGGAGCTCCGACGATCGAACAGCTCTGGCGAGGTCGGGTCGTCTCGGTCGAGCGCCTCGGTGACGATGTCCGGCTGGAGATCGCACCTGGACGCGATTCGGCACCCCGGGCCGCGTGATGGGCTTCGCTCCGGTGAAAGACGCGATAGAGGCAATCTCGAGGGGGGAGATCGTCATCGTCGTCGACAGCGAGGACCGCGAGAACGAGGGCGACCTGATAATGGCGGCCGAGGCCGCCACGCCGGAAAAGATCGCATTCTTCCTCGCGCACACATCAGGGGTCATTTGCGTTCCGCTCACTCCCGAACGTCTCGACGAGCTCGATCTTCCGCTCATGGTCTCTTCGAACACGGAGTCACAGCGCACTGCATTCACTGTCAGCGTCGATGCAAGGCTCGACACGACCACGGGCATATCCGCCTCGGACCGCGCGGCAACGGTGCGTGCCCTGGTCGATCCAAAGACGAAGCCAGACGACCTGAACAGGCCAGGTCACATCTTTCCGCTGCGGTACAGGCCGGGCGGCGTTCTGAAGAGGGCGGGCCACACCGAAGCGGCCGTCGACCTGGCTCGGCTCGCGGGAATGGCGCCGGCCGGAGTGCTTTGCGAGGTCGTGAGCGCAGACAAGTCGCAGATGGCCCGCCTCGAGGAGCTCGAAGCGTTCGCGGAACTCCACGGCATGCCCCTCATTTCGATCGCGGACCTGGTAAGGCACAGGAGCCGCACCGAACGCCTGGTGAAGCGGATCGCAGGCCCTGTCAGGATCCCGAGCGAATGGGGCGACTTCTCCGGGTATGCCTATGAATCGGTGCTCGACGGCGAACAGCATCTCGCTGTCGTCGCCGGGCAGGTCTCGGGGAAGCCGAACGTCCTTGTACGTGTCCACTCGGAGTGCCTCACAGGCGATGTCTTCGGCTCGCTTCGCTGTGACTGCGGACCGCAGCTTCACGCGGCGTTCGGGCTCATAGCGCAGGAGGGTTCGGGCGTGGTCGTGTACCTGCGCGGGCACGAGGGCCGTGGCATCGGCCTAGCGCACAAGCTCCGCGCTTACAGCCTCCAAGAGCAGGGCCACGACACCGTCGACGCCAACTTGGAGCTCGGCCTGCCCGTGGACAGTCGTGAGTACGGTATCGGCGCCCAGATCCTGATGGACCTCGGTGTCACGACGATGAGAGTCATGACGAACAACCCGATGAAATACACCGGGCTCGACGGTTACGGGCTCGACGTCGTGGGCCGCGTTCCGCTCAGCATCGAACCGAACATCGAGAACCGCGCCTACCTGATGACCAAGCGCGACCGGCTGGGGCATCTGTTGACCGGCCTCGATGTCCCTGACGTCGTCGGGCACGGCATCGACGTCCACGGCCCCGATTCGAACGGGAGCGACTCTGCGGCTCCTGTAAGCAGCAAAGCTGACGGGGTGGCCGGGCCTGAACACGGACCGCGTGGGGAGCTAGACCCCGATTGACATCTGACGACTCGACCAGGCTCGGGGCAGCGGATCTCGATGCGCTGTCGGCGCGCGGCTCGTCGTTGATCGTGGGCGACCCTTCGGTTGCCGCGGCGAGTGAAGCGCGGTTGTCGGTGATATGCGCCAAGTTCAACGGAGGGATCTCCGCGCGACTCTGCCACGGCGCGCTCGACGGATTCGCATCCTTCGGCATCCCACCAAGTGCTGTTAGCGTCGCCTGGGTCCCGGGTGCGTTCGAGCTGCCCCTGGCTGCCAAGCGATCTGCGACGGATGGCGGTGCACACGCCGTCGTTTGTCTGGGTGCGGTGATACGCGGCGACACTGCCCACTTCGAAATTCGTCGCGGGCGAGTGCGCCGCCGGGATCCAGAGAGTGAGTCTCGACACTGGAGTGCCGGTGGTCTTCGGAGTGCTCACGACCGACACCGTCGCCCAGGCCCTCGAGAGATCGGAGCCAGGCCCCACCAACAAGGGTTACGAGGCTGCTGTCACCGCGCTCGAGATGTTCGACCTGTTGCCGCAGCTGACCGCTCGTGCCACGGCGGTACGGGCCGGCAGCTGAAGGCGTCAACGCGGTAACGCTGCCCGACGGAAAAGATCGACAGGAGAACGCATGCTGCGCCTGGTGCTACCGAAAGGATCCCTCGAGATCCCGACGTTCGAGCTGTTCAGCGACGCCGACCTGACGGTGCGCCGCAGCTCCGACGTGGACTACAGGGCGAGTATCGACGATCCGCGCGTCGACGAGGTCCGCATCCTGCGCCCGCAGGAGATTCCCCGCTACGTCGCAGACGGGATGTTCGACCTCGGCATAACGGGAAGGGACTGGGTCGAGGAAACGGGTGCGGATGTCGTGACGGTGGGAGAGCTCGCGTATTCGAAGAACTCTCCGGACCCAGTGAGGGTCGTCCTTTGCGTTGCGCAGGACTCACCCGTTCAACGGATGTCCGACCTGCCTGAGGGCTCAAGGGTGTCGACCGAGTACCCCGAGCTCACCCGCCGGGCCCTCGAAAAGGCCGGCATCCGGGCCGAGGTGAGGATCTCCTACGGCGCCACCGAGGCAAAGATTCCCGAGATCGCCGATGCCGTGGTGGAGATAACCGAGACAGGAAGGGCGCTAAGAGCGGCCGGACTGAAGATCGTGGAGACGTTGCTCACGTCGAGGACCGAGCTCATCGCGAACCCTGCTGCCGCAGCGGACCCGGTGCGGCGCCACGCCATGGACCAGCTGCACACGTTGCTCGTCGGCGCGCTCGAAGCGAGGACCAAGGTGCTTCTGAAGATGAACGTCCCCGCCGAAGCGTTGGAAGCCGTCGTCGGGATGCTGCCTGCGATGAAGGCGCCCACCGTTTCCGAGCTTTCCGGCAGCGGAGGTTTCGCGATCGAGACCGTCGTCGAGAAGTCTCAGGTCAACATCCTGATCCCCGCTTTGAAGGACCACGGCGCGTCCGACGTGATCGAGCTCGCTCTGTCGAAGATCGTCCACTGATCGCCGTGCAATCCGTCAGGGTGCTCCGAGCGCCGAGGCTGGGCAAGGTGACGAGGTTCGACGAGGAGCGCGGGATCGGAGAACTCCTCGCCGACGACGGATCGACGCTCCCTTTTCATTGCACGTCGATCGCCAACCGACAGCGCCGCATACCTGAGGGAGCGCGGGTCACGTTCTCGACAGCCGCCGGCCATCTCGGCGAGTTCGAAGCCACAGGAGTGACGGTGGTGACCCTGAGCGCCGACAGCGCCGGTTGGTCGGTGGGCACCGATATACCGCCCGCCTCTGGATCCGGGGACCAGACCGATCAAGTGCCCGATGCCGGCAGCTGAGTGGGCCAGGCCGGGTGGGTCAGGCCCAGTTGGTCAGGCCCAGTTGGTCAGGCCCAGTTGGTCAGGCCCAGTTGGTCAGGCCCAGTTGGTCAGGCCCAGTTGGTCAGGCCGACTGCTGGCCGTCCGAGTCGCGCGAGGCGCTGATCTGGACGTAAGCGAGCCTGATCTGCGCCAGGGCATCCATGAGGGGCTGCTCCACGTTCCCGAGCCTGCCCGAGAGTCCTTCGACCAGTGCTCCGAGCGCGTCGACCGCGAGGCGGGCCTTGTCCAGCTCAGGGGGTTGAACCGAAAGGTGGAGTGCCGCGAGCTCGAACAGGCCGTAAGCGTGATTGGCCACCACGACCTCGACGGGAGCGTCGAGAAGCTGCTGGCGGATCTCGTCAATCTCGGCCTGGTCGACACCGGCTGGCTCGTCGTAGCGCTCCGAAGGGACCTCATTCCCACGGCCTGCCGCGTCTGATCCGCCCGGGGCGCCAGGTCCACCTGATGCGGGCGCAGGGGTTGGCGCCGGCGCTGGGCGTTCGACCTTGTGCTCACCCTCGGGAGTCCACAAGCTGCTCACAGGCGTGGATCGTACCGTCTGGACTCGACTGCGACGCGTTGGGCCGATCGTTTCCGGCGCGTCGAGGCGGCCACCTGATCCTGCTGGCGGACGTGGCAGCCCAGCTCGAGGGCTGGGCTTCTAGCGGGCGGCTGGTAACGTGACGGTCCACATCAGAAGCGGGGCCCGAAAGGCCCCCACCCGTCCGTTTGCAGACGAGCACGGGTAAAGGGTTGCCCGAAGCTTCGGGCGGCAGGCGGTCCTCGCTTCTGGCGGTGGTCCCGGGAGACCGGGACCCGAAACAGGAGGAGTGCGCATCGCCACCACAACTGCCAGCGAGATCCGGATAAACGACCGCATCCGCGCCCGCGAGGTGCGACTGGTCGATCCCGACGGTCTACAGCTGGGGATCAAGCCGCTGCCAGAAGCCCTCACGATCGCCCGTCAGTTCGATCTCGATCTTGTCGAGGTTGCTCCACTTGCGAACCCGCCCGTGTGCCGGATCATGGACTACGGGAAGTTCAAATTCGACGAGGCCCAGAAGGCGAGGGAGTCGAGACGCAAGACGAGCAACACCGGGATAAAGGAGATGAAGTATCGGCCGAAGATCGGTCCGGGTGACTTCGACACCAAGACCCGCAGAGTCCAGAAGTTCCTGAACGAGGGCCACAAGGTCAAGGTCACGATCATGTTCAGGGGACGTGAGCTCGGGCATCCGGAGCTCGGCAGGAGGATCCTCGACCGCTTAGCGGAGGAATTGAACGGGACCGCTCGGATCGAGACCGAAGCCCGGCTCGACGGCCGCAACATGGTGATGGTGCTCGCTCCCGACAAGCGTGCGAAGCAGTCGCAGGCAGCTCGCTCCAAGAAAGAGCCGGAGCCGGGTGAAACAGCTGGAAAGCAAGGCGACGGGTTGGACGAGGCGAAAGAGCAACCGGCGAGCGCTCCCGAAGCGGGGATCGCCACGGACGCACAGAGCGACAACGGGGCAGAGGGCTAGGACGAGAAGAGCAAGGGAACCAGGAGAACCGACATGCCCAAGATGAAGACCGACAAGGGGGCGGCCAAGCGCGTGAAGATCACGGGCACGGGCCGTCTCCGCCGGCGCCACGCGATGCGCTCTCACATACTCGAGAAGAAGGCATCCAAGCGCACCCGTCGACTCGCGCGCGAGGCGGACTTCGCGCCGTCAGACCTCCGCGAGATACGGAGGCTGCTCGGTCGTTGAGCGTCGACACGAGCCTCCGCCCCGGCCAGGAGGTCTCGCGTGTCAGACGTCGAGGATCAGTTTCGGTCGCCGACGACGCTCACCCGGTGAAACGACGGTCGTGCCGACGTCGAGGCCTTGTGCCCTGTTCATTATTGGCCCCCTTAGTGAAAGGAGTCCCTCATGGCGAGAGTCAAACGTGCCGTCCACGGCCGCAAGCGCCACCGCGCTGTCCTCGAGCAAGCCGAGGGCTACTACGGGAACCGCAGTCGAACCTTCAAATCCGCAAACGAGGCTGTCCTGCACTCGTTGCAGTACGCATACCGCGACCGGCGGGCTCGCAAGGGCGACTTCCGCCGTCTGTGGATACAGCGGATCAACGCCGCCGCGCGCGAGAACGGCACCAGCTACAGCCAGTTCGTGTCGGGCCTGAAGCGCAACGGGGTCGAGGTCGACCGCAAGGTGCTCGCGGATCTGGCGGTGATGGACCCTGAAGCATTCAGCCATCTGGTCGTGGTCGCGACCGACGGGCACAACGGGCGTGGGACCACCGACTCGCAGATCTCGGTCGCAGAGGCCGCCGGCGCGCCGGATGCCGGGAGAGAGCCCTGACCGTTCGGCTCGGCCTGCGCCACCAACGTGTGCAACGCCTCCGCCGTCTTCTTCAGCGTCGCACCGCGCGCATCGGTGATGGCGCTTTCGTCGCCGAAGGAGTCAAGCTTCTCGACTGCGCTCTGGATGCCGATGCCTCAGTCGAGGCCGTCTATGTGGGAGCCGGCGCGCTCAGCTCGTCGGGCCTGCGCGAGTCCGTGGAGCGAGCCATGACCGCGGGGCGCGCGCGTTCGAGCTCGCACCCGGAGTGCTCGAGAAGATCGCGGGCACAGTGACACCCCAGCCGGTCCTGGCCGTGGTCAAGACCCCTGAGGCTTCACTCGAAGACACAGCGGACGCACATCTGGTGATCGTCTGCGTGGACGTGAGGGACCCGGGAAACGCCGGAGCACTCATCCGCAGCGCCGACGCCTCCGGCGCCGGCGGGGTGGTGTGCTGTGACGGTACCGTCGACCCCTACAACCCGAAGACCGTCAGAGCTTCGGCTGGGTCGGTGCTCCACGTGCCGGTCGTAACCGGCGTCGAAGCTCCGGAGGCCCTTTCATGGTTGTCGGCGCACGGCTTCGCGCTTCGTGGCGCTGTTGCTCACGGCGGCACGCCGCACACAGACGTGGACTGGTCACGCAGATCGGCACTCGTCCTCGGCAACGAGGCTTCGGGACTCGACGAATCGATTAGGCCGCGGCTAGACGAGCTCGTAACGGTCTCGATGTCTGGCCATGCCGAGTCGCTCAACGTCGCGATCGCCGGGGCCGTGATCTGTTTCGAGGCCTTGCGGCAACGTTCTTCAGCGCTTGCCGGTGCGCATGGTCGCGTTTCCGCGCGCCATGACGACGTCCTGAGCAAGTGACAGGCCACGCTCCGAGGGGTCCGGCGCCGCGAGACGCGGCCAATGACCCGGCCGGGTTGGATGTAGGCGCGCTGCTCGCTGACGCCGAGCGACGCGTTGAGAGTTGCACGACCCTCGACGATCTTCGCGCGACCGAGGTCGACCTTCTGGGTAAGCGGTCACCCCTTGCCGAAGCTCACGGTCGACTTGGATCTTTGGACCCTGCTCTGAGGCGCGATGCCGGGCGCCGTCTCGGCGAGGTGCGCGCTCAGCTCGACCGGCTGTTCGCCGGGCGCCGCGCGATGCTCGACGAAGTCGAGCGCAGGGCGACCGTCGAGTCCGATCGGCTGGACCTGACAGAGCGACCAGATACGTCGGGAACCGGTCTCGGGGAGATCGGGCTGATGGGGCATCTCCACCTCGTACAGCGCACACGTGACGAGCTCGAGGACGTCTTCGTCGGGATGGGATTCGCGATCGCGGACGGTCCCGAGGTCGAGACCGATTGGTACAACTTCGAGGCTCTCAACATCCCCCCTGCACATCCTGCGCGAGGGATGTGGGACACCTTCTATCTCGACGTGGGGGAGCCCGGCACGGTGCTGCTCCGTACGCACACGTCGCCCGTCCAGATACGGCTGATGCAGGCGCAGAGGCCGCCTGTGTACGCGGTCATGCCCGGGCGCTGCTACCGCCGTGACACGCCCGACGCGCGTCACACGCCGATCTTCCACCAGGTCGAGGGGCTCGTCGTCGACCGCGACATCAGCTTCGCCGACCTTGCCGGCACCATCGAGACGTTCACCGGCGCGTACTTCGGTGCAGGCATCCATTCGCGCCTGCGTCCTGCCTACTTCCCGTTCACCGAGCCGTCTGCGGAATTCGAGATCACATGCACGATCTGTTTGGGTGAAGGCTGCCGCACCTGCTCCCAGACGGGATGGGTCGAGCTCGGAGGATGCGGCATGGTCGACCCCGCCGTGTTCGAGGCCGTCGGCGTCGACCCCGAGCGATGGACGGGGTTCGCTTTCGGATTCGGAATCGACAGGTGCGCCCAGATGCGCCACGCCATTCCGGACATGCGCGTCATGCTCGAGAACGACGTGCGTGTCCTGACCCAGGCATAGGAGAGCGCGTGCGCGTACCGGTCTCCTGGCTCAGAGACTTCGCACCGTTCGGGCCGGCGACGGAGCTGGTCCCGGTCCTCGACGGCCTGGGCCTCGTCGTCGAGGGCGTCGACGAGGTCGGCGAGGGTCTTGCAGATGTCGTGGTCGCCCGGGTCACACAGATAGCGGCCATCCCGGGTGCCGACCGGATCAGGCTGGTCACGGTCGACGCCGGGGGAAGAGACGTGCAGGTCGTCTGCGGGGCATGGAACTTCGGCGAGGGCGACCTGGTACCCCTCGCTCCGGTCGGGTCGGTGCTCCCCGGCGGCATGGAGATCGGCCGCCGGAAGATGAAGGGTGTCACCTCCGAGGGGATGCTGTGCTCCGGCAGGGAGCTCGGCCTGTCGGATGACGCGGCGGGACTGCTGGTTCTCGGAACAGGAGATCATGCGGCGGAGCCCGGCACCCCGATCGCGGATGCACTGGGTATCGGGCGCGACACCGTGCTCGACATAGCAGTGGAAGCGAACCGGCCCGACGCGATGTGCATGGCAGGTATCGCGCGCGACCTCGCGGCGCGACTGAAGCTCGAGTTCGTCCTTCCAGAGCCGCCCGAACTGCCGGTGACTCGCCACCGGGCTGGAAAAGACGATGAGGTAGGCCTGTCGGCAAGGGTCGAGGTTCCCGACCCGGACCTCTGCCCCCGGTTCACCGCGCACGTGCTCTCCGGGTTCGTCATCGAGCCTTCGACTTCGCTCGTGGCCCGCCGGCTTGTGCTCGCCGGAATGCGGCCGCTCAACAACGTGGTCGACGCCTCGAATTACGTGATGCTCGAGCTCGGTCAGCCGACCCACCCCTATGACCTGGGTCGCGTCGCAAGGCACACGCTCCGTGCAAGAGCCGGACGTCGCGGCGAGGTCGTCGTGACGCTCGACGGGGTCGAACGAAGGGTGGGCGAGCGGTCCGTCGGGCCGGGCGACGACCTGCGCGACTGCCTGATCTGCGACGGCGACGACATCGCTATCGGGATCGGAGGCGTGATGGGCGGGGCTTCAACCGAGATCTCCGATTCAACCAAACGGATCCTGCTGGAGGCGGCCTATTTCACGCCGATGGCGATCGCCAGGACGTCGTCGCGCCTCGGTCTCAGGACCGAGGCCTCCGCGCGGTTCGAAAGAGGATGCGACCCTGAGGGCATCGACCGTTCTGTCCGCAGGTTCTGCGAAGTTCTCGCGCAGTCGGCGGGGCCGGAGTTCTACGTGCATCCGGGATCTGTGGACGTGCGCGGCGACGTGCCGCGGGCCGCTCTGGTGAGGCTGCGAACCGCGAGGCTGAACACGATCCTCGGCTCCCAACTCCGAGACGACGACATTGCGTCATACCTTCGTCCTATCGGCTTCACTTCGACGATGGCGAGCCCCGGCGTCCTCGAGGTGACCGTCCCGACATTCCGGCCGGATGTCACACGCGAGATCGACGTGATCGAAGAGGTCGCGAGGCACCACGGTTACCAGGCGCTTCCACGCAGGACGCGCCGTGCTCCACAGGTCGGTTCGCTTAGCGCCCGCCAGCTCGCCAGGAGGACACTTCGCAACGCGCTCGCCCACACGGGCGCACACGAGGCCTGGACCCCGTCTCTGATTTCTCCTTCCGACGACGAGCGCATCGGTCTCACAACGCCTGCCATCTCGGTTTCCAATCCCTTGAGCCCGGAAGAATCGGCCTTGAGGCGCTCGCTCATCCCGGGCCTGCTCCGCGCACTTTCTTTCAATCTGAACCGGCGCCAGAACGGGTTGCGTCTCTTCGAGCTCGGCAACGTATTCCCGGTTCCCGACCCCGAGCGCGTCCGCACAGCCATGGAGCACGCCGACCCGCAACTGACAGTGGTCGACGAGCGGGAGTTCGCCGGCCTTCTCTTAGCGGGCCCCGGAGATGACGCGAAAAGCGCCGCGGCCTCGTGGACAGCCGTCGCGGAGGCGATGGGATTCGAGCACATCGAGCTCGAACAGCGGCAAGATGCGAAGGGGGAGGACGCGTCCGGCGCGAATCCGAAAGTCGTGTGGGGGAACGGACTCCACCCGACGAGGCGCGCCCGCCTGGTCGTGGGACGTGGCGCGCATGCGGGGACGGCCATCGGAGAAGTGGGGGAGATCGATCCGCAGGTGGTTTCTCGTTTCGGGATCGATGCCCGGGACAGAAGGGTCGGCTGGCTCTGTTTCGATCTGGGCCTTGCTCTCGACGCAGTCCCGCGACGCAGCAGTTCCGTCGCTCCTGTGAGCAGATACCCCTCCACGGACATCGACCTCGCCTTCGTCGTCCCTGACGAGGTTCCCGCTCAGGCGGTGGAAGAGACCTTGAGCAGAAGCGGAGGGCCTTTGCTCGAGAGGATCTGGCTCTTCGACGCGTTCAGGGGAGCGGGGTTGTCAGGTGGCGAGCGGAGCCTCGCCTACCGGTTACGGTTCTGCGCGACGGACCGCACACTCACCGACGAAGAGGTCGCAGAGCTGCGGTCAGCGTGCATTGCAGCCACACAGAACGAGCACGGGGCCAGAATTCGGAGCTGAGCTCCCGCAAAGCAGGGAGGCGCGATGGCAGAGCTCGAAGGAGTGACAGTGTCCCGCCGGGAAGGTCGGCCGCTGAGTCGCGAAGAAGCCGAGCAGAAGCTGCGCGACGAAGGCCTGGTCGGCGAGGCGTGGCAGAACGGGCCCGACTACAACTACATCGCCCACGATCATCCGTACACGAAGGTCCTCTATTGCGTCGTGGGCTCGATCGTCTTCCACGTGCGTGACGACTCGGGAGAAGTCCATGACATCGCACTCGAGCCAGGCGACCGGATGGACTTAGGAAGCGGGATAGTCCACAGCGCGTCAGTCGGGCCGAACGGCGTCATCTGCGTCGAGGGGGCCCGTCAAGCTACGTAGGGACGGGATCCTCGATCGCCTCGAGGACTGCGAGCGTGCTCGGCCCGAGCCAAGGGAGAACCGCCCGCCTGGTGTCGAGCGACAGGTAGTCGAGGAACGACCAACCGACCAGCTCCTCAGCGTCCTCGGAAGTCGAAGCAACCTGCTCTACGGCGGTGAGGCATCTCGTGAGAAGTGGGCGGAACTGCTCGATGCCTGCGGCGAGCTCGGCGACGAATTTCAGCAAGCTCGCAGAACGTCTCTGTCGTCCCGGGGTCATCGTCGGCGAGTTCGACCAGCTCGAGGTAGCGCTCCAGGAACTCGGGCACCGCCTCGAGCACAGTGGTCACCTCGGTCGAGCGGCCGTCTGTTGCCTCGATCGATCGGCTCGCCCGCCCCGGTATGTCGGAGTTCATTACTAAAGACTATGAAAACATATGAATCGTCGTCAAATAGTCTCTATCAGTGTCGACTCGGGATAGCCATTTCGGCGATAAGGAAACTCTTGTGTGTACAAAACGCCGATTTCTTATCGGCAGAGACATGCTCTGTGGATAACCCGGCGACCCAGCCAGCCAGCGAGGCGAGGCAGACGGGCCCCAAAAGCCGGGTCCCCGGGTCCCCGGGTCCCCAGTGCCCCAGGGCCCCCAGGCCCCCAAGGTCCCCAGGTCCCCAGAGGATTGCATGAGTATTCACTGACCTGTATATTGGTCGATCCATGACTGTGCAGGTCGGGATCGCCGGAGCGACAGGATACGTAGGAGCAGAGCTGCTTCGTCTGTGCTCCGGGCACCCGGACCTCGAGGTGGCCGTGGCCGCCGGCCAGAGCCGCAGAGGGGAGGAGATCGGTTCCGTCTACCCGTCACTCGCCGCCGCCTACCCGGGGGTCGTGCTCGCGGCGGCCGAGCCGAGGGAGCTGAAGGGGGTCGACGTCTGTTTCCTCGCCCTGCCCCACGGCGAGTCCCAGCAGGTGGCAAGAGAGCTAACGGGAACTGTCGGGTCTGTCATCGACCTGGCCGCAGACTTCCGTCTTCGTGACCCGGCTGTCTACGCCAAGTGGTACGGCTCAGAGCACCAGGCCGCTGATCTGATCGCGCGGTTCGTGTACGGCCTTCCCGAGCTCTTCCGCAGCGAGCTCGCCGGAGCGAAGTTGATCGCTGTTCCCGGCTGTTACCCGACCGCGGCGGCGCTCGCCGTCGCGCCATTCACCAGATCCGGGTGGGTCGAGCCCGCGGGCATCGTGGTCGACGCTGCGAGCGGCGTCTCCGGGTCAGGGCGATCCCTGACCGACGCCACCCACTTCGCGACAGCCGACGAGGATTTCAGTGCTTACGGTCTTCTCGACCATCGCCACACCCCGGAGATCGAGCAGGCCGTGGGTGCGAGTGTGCTGTTCACCCCGCATCTCGCCCCGATGAACCGAGGGATCCTCGCGACCTGCTACATGCGGTTGGCCAACGATCGGCAGTCGCCCGACACGCCTTCTGCCATCGAATTGCTCAGAGAGTCGTACGCCGGAGAGCCGTTCGTGGTCGTGAGCGAAAGGCCCCCGTCCACCAAGGCGACGCTCGGTTCGAACGTCGCACACCTGACCGCGCGCGTGGACGCGCGCACGGGCTGGGTGGTGTCTCTCTGCGCGATCGACAACCTGGTGAAGGGCGCGGCGGGCCAGGCGATCCAGTGCGCCAACATCGTGCTCGGCCTTCCCGAGACATCGGGGCTTCCGATAGCCGGGGTCTATCCGTGACCGCCCTGACGGGGCTGACCGGCTCGACGGGCGTCACCGGCCCGCGTGGCTTCGTTGCGGCGGGAGCCGCGTGCGGCATAAAGGAGTCGGGTGCTCCTGACCTCGCCCTGGTTTGCACACACGACCGCCGCCCGGTGCCGGCCGCCGCAGTCTTCACTACCAACAAGGCAAAGGCAGCTCCTGTGCTCGTCAGCCGCGCGCACCTCGACTCCACCGGTGGCCACGCGGCAGCGGTGGTCTGTTCGAGCGGGAACGCCAACGCTCAGACCGGACCTGCGGGACGGCACGCCGCGGAACGCATGTGTGAGCTCATCGCCTCGGGGATCGGGTCGTCGCCCGAGGAGGTCCTCGTTTGCCAGACCGGCCTGATCGGCATTCCGTTCCCGATCGACAGGTTCGAGAGCGGGTTTCATGGGCTCGTCGGCTCGCTCGACGGTTCAGCCGATGCCGGCAGGCTCGCGGCGGTCGCGATGATGACGACGGACACCGTCGCGAAGGAGGTTCTCATCGAGGGGATCGGATTCAGCGTCGGCGGCATGGCGAAAGGCGCAGCCATGCTGTCTCCCAACATGGCGACGATGCTCGCCGTCTTAACGACCGACGCGAGGTGCGATGCGGAGGCGCTTTCTCGCATCCTCGCAAACGCGGTCGCGGACAGCTTCAACGAGTTGACCGTCGACGGATGCTGCTCGACCAACGACACGGTCGTTCTCCTGTCGAGCGGTCTCGCGGGTGCGGTGCCGGACGACACGTTGGACGAGGCTGTCGCGCAGGCGTGCGGACACCTCGCAGAAGCGATGGTGGCCGACGCCGAGGGGGCGAGCAAGGTGGCCAGGATCACCGTGAGCGGCGCAGCCACCGATGCACAGGCCGCTCAGGCTGCACGCAGGGTCGCGCAATCCATGCTCGTGAAGTGCTCGCTCAACGGTGCAGACCCCTATTGGGGAAGGATCGTGAGTGAGCTCGGGTCTGCCGGGGTCGATTTCGACCCCGACCGTGTCGCGGTGAACTACGGGGGGGTGACGGTCTGCTCGCAAGGGATCGCCCTCGGCCACGACAGCGCTGCCGTCGCGAAGCACCTGGCCGGGAACAGGGTGGAGATCGGGTGCGACCTCGATCTAGGGACCGGGAGCGCGTCGGTGCTCACCTGCGACCTGGGGCACGGCTACATCGACGAGAACCGGGGAACGTCGTGAGCCCGGAACAACGTCCCCTCTCCGGCCCACCTGCGAGCCAACGGGCGGCTCTGCTAGTCGAGGCGTTGCCCGTACATCAGACGCTTCTCGGGATCGGTCGTGGTGGTCAAGTACGGCGGCAACGCGATCGCGCCCTCCGAGGGTGACGTTCAAAGTGGCTCCGACAAAGAGATGCTCGCGTCGTTCGCCGAAGACGTCGTGCTTCTGCGGTCGGTGGGGATCCTGCCGGTGGTCGTCCACGGCGGCGGACCCCAGATAGGAGAGCTCACCCGACGTCTCGGCATGCAGCCGGAATTCAAAGACGGGCTTCGGGTCACCGACGCCGGCACTCTCGAGATCGCCCGCATGGTGCTCGTCGGCAAGGTCAACCGCGAGATCGTGTCGGCCGTGAACATCCACGGAGGGCTCGCGGTCGGTCTTTCCGGCGAGGACGCGAACCTCATACCGCGGCCCCTCGGGGCTCTGGCCTCGGTTTCGTCGGCGACGTGGAGGTCGTCGACACGACCATCGTGACGAGGCTGCTCGGTGACGGGCTGATCCCTGTTGTCGCGACGATCGGCACGGACGCCACGGGTCAGGCCTACAACATCAACGCCGACAGCGTCGCAGGTGCACTGGCCGCTGCGCTCGAAGCCGAGAAGCTCGTGTTCCTCACCGACGTGGAGGGTCTTCGAACGGATCCTTCCGATCCGGCGAGCATCGCCACCAGGCTCAGCGTCGCCGAGCTCGGCGATCTGATCGCGTCGGGGGCCGTGCACTCGGGAATGATCCCGAAGGCAGAAGCATGCATCTGCGCGGTGCGCGCCGGCGTCCGCGCGCCCACGTGCTCGACGGAAGAACACCTCACGCTCTTCTCTTGGAGCTTCTCACTGACCAGGGGGTCGGAACCATGGTGACGCTCGACGCAACTCCCGGCCCGGCGCGCCGCCGTCCCAGAGCACCGACCGTTCGGCCCTCATGCACTCCTATGCAGACCCTCCTGTCGAGTTCGTGAAGGGCAGCGGCTCGGAACTGTTCGACGCAGAAGGAAGGAGGTATCTGGACTTCCTCTGCGGGATCGCGGTGACCTCGCTCGGGCACTCGCACCCCGAGGTCGCGCGGCCGTCTCGGAACAGGCGAGGACGTTGGTTCACACATCGAATCTGTTCGCGACGGTTCCCGGTGCGAATGTCGCTCGGACTCTCGACATGCTCATCGGGGACGGCGAGAGCGCTGGCGGCCAGGTCTTCTTCTGCAACTCGGGCTCCGAAGCCAACGAGTGCGCGATCAAGCTCGTCCGCAAGTGGGCCGGTAGCGACCGCCACGTGATCGTGAGCGCGCTCGGCTCGTTCCACGGGCGAACCTACGGATCGTTGAGCGCCACCGGCCAGCTGGGCAAGCACAAGGGTTTCGAGCCGCTCGTACCCGGATTCGAGCACGTGGCGTACGACGACCTTCGAGCGTTGGAGCACGCCTGCAGTGCCGAGGGTGTCGCGGGGGTGATCCTCGAGGCGATCCAGGGAGAGGCGGGAGTGGTCGAACCGTCTGCGGGATATCTCGCCGGGGCCCGCGAGATATGCGATCAGAACGGGATTCTTCTCGTCCTCGACGAAGTGCAGACTGGCCTCGGTCGAACGGGCAGGTGGTTCGGATTCCATCAGAGCGGCATCGCGCCGGACGTGGTCACGATCGCGAAGGCTCTCGGCAACGGGATGCCGATAGGAGCCTGTTGGGCGCGGGCCGAAGTGGCTTCCGCGTTCGTTCCCGGCGACCACGGGTCGACGTTCGGAGGGCAGCCCCTGGCAGCGGCGGCCGCGGCGGCCACACTCGAGGTGATGCAGCAGATCGACGCGCCGACGCTCGCTCAGAAGGCGGGCGACCGGTTGCGGTCGGAGCTCGCAAGGCTGGAAGGGATCGAGTCGGTCCGCGGGCAGGGATTGTTGATCGGCGTGCAGCTCACCTCGCCAAGGGCCGTCGAGGTGGCAGAGGCCGCGTTGCGGCGCGGGCTCGTCGTGAACGCCTGCCGCCCCGACACGTTGCGTCTCGCACCTCCGTTCACCGTCACGGAGGCGGAGATCGAAGAGGCCGTCGGGATTCTCGCCGGGGTTGTCGCGTGACTCGCCACCTGTTGCAGATCGACGACCTGTCGTGCGACGAGCTCGAAGCGGTTCTCGCACTCGCGGTCGAGGCCGCCGCAGACGACGGGACGGACCCACCCGTGACGGGCTCCGCGGCAGGGCAGCCATCGTCTTGGAGAAGCCGTCGCTCCGCACGCGCATGTCGTCGGCGATCGCCGTCGCCCAGCTAGGCGCCCACGCCGAGGTCGTCCAGGGAGCGGAGGTTGGTATCGGCGAGCGCGAGTCCCCCGAGGACGTCGCGAGGACGCTCGCCGGGTACTGCGCAGTGATCTGCGCCCGCGTCGCGAGCCACGAGACGCTTGTGAGGATGACGAAGGCCCTCGACTTGGCGGCAGTGCAGGTGCCGGTGGTGAACCTGCTGTCCGACCTCGCCCACCCCTGCCAGGCACTCGCCGACGTCCTCACCATGCGCCAGGTGCTCGGCGAGACCGGCGGGCGGACCCTGTGCTACGTGGGCGACACGAACAACGTGTTCAGATCGCTCGCCCTCGCATCCTGCATGGTGGGCATGAGGGTCCGGGTCGCCGCTCCCGACGGCTACGGGCCAGACGCCGAAGACCTCGCACTCGTCGCGGGGCTCGGAGGCGAGCTCGAAGTGACGAACGACCCTTACGAAGCGGCCGCAGGCGCAGACGTCGTGTACACCGATGTATGGACGTCGATGGGCCAGGAAGAGAGAAGGAGCTGAGGCGCGAGGCGTTCTGTGGCTTCGTCGTCGATGACACCTTGATGGAGCGTGCCGGCACCGCAGCAGTTGTAATGCACTGCCTGCCGGCTCACAGGGGCGAGGAGATCACCTCGTCGGTTCTCGACGGTCCGCGCAGCCGGGTCTGGCTGCAGGCCGCCAACCGGCTCCCCGCGATGCGGGGTCTGTTGTCGTGGATGTTCTCCGGGCCCGCCCTGACGTCGTCTACGCGGGAGCTTCGTGATGGTCGGGAAGACCCAACGCCAGCACCGCATCGGCGTGTTGCTCGAGCACAACGCGGTCAGCACCCAGGAGCAGCTCGTGGAGCTGCTGTCGACCGAGGGCGTGGAGGCGACCCAGGCGACGGTCTCGCGTGACCTGGAGGAGCTCGGCGCGATAAAGGTGCGGGTCGCCGGGGGAGACGCCGGTTTACGCGCTCCCCGAGCTGCCGTCCAAGCAGGTCGCGCCCGTCGGCCACCTCCGCCGTGTACTCGGTGACTGGGTCGTGGAGGTGTCGTCGTCGCAGAACCTCGTCGTCCTGCGCACCCCGCCGGGCTCGGCGCACGTGGTGGGCTCCGCGCTCGACCGAAGCGGTTTCGAGGGGATCATCGGGACCGTGGCGGGCGACGACACCGTCCTCGTGGTCGCGTCCGAAGACGTCGGCGGACAGAGCTCGCAGCCAGGTTGAGGAGGTCGCGGCTCGGATGCTGCCACGAGCAGTGTGACGAGTGCTGTCGGCCGAGAGAGTGCGGGGATGCGAGGAGGGGCATTGACCAAAAGCGCGTGGTGCTCGCGTACAGCGGCGGGCTCGATACGTCGGTCGCGGTCCGCTGGCTCAAAGAGGAGTCGGGCGTCAGACGTCATCGCTCTCGCTGTCGACGTGGGCCAGGGCGGCGACTTCGAGGTCCTCCGTCGCGGGCCACTGAGGCAGGAGCGGTCGAGTCGGTCGTAGTCGACGCGCGCGCCGAGATGGCCGAGGGCTTCGTGGCGCCGGCGATAAGGGCCAACGCGAGCTACGAGGGCAAGTACCCCCTCGTCTCGGCTCTCTCGCGGCCGGTGCATCGTGAGGCATCTGGTCGCGGCGGCCAGACAACACGGCGCGCATGCGGTGGCCCACGGCTGCACGGGCAAGGGAAACGACCAGGTTCGCTTCGAGGTCGGGACCCGCTCCCTCGCTCCCGACCTCGAGATCTTGGCGCCTGCGCGCGATGTGGGGGATGAGCCGCGAGGACTGCGTCGCCTACGCGCGCCGCCACGGCATCCCGGTCGAGGCGACGAAGGAGAAGATCTACTCGATCGACGAGAACCTCTGGGGCCGCGCGATCGAGTGCGGCGAGATGGAGGACCCCTGGAACCCTCCGCCTGACGACGTGTACGTCCTCACCCGGCCGACAGCCGGTGCGCCGACCGAGATGGTGATCGGCTTCGAAGAGGGCGTCCCGGTCTCGGTCGACGGCAAGGCGCTCGCGCTGGACGACGCTCATCGGCGAGGTCGGCGCGGTGGTCGGCTCCTACGGGTGGGGTCGCATAGACATGGTCGAGAACCGCAGGGTCGGGATAAAGAGCCGCGAGACCTACGAGTGCCCTGCCGCGATGGCGCTGCTGCTCGCGCATCGCGACCTCGAGGACGTGACCCTCGAGCGCGACGTCGCCCACGAGAAGCTGCGCCTCGAGATCCGGTGGGCCGAGCTCGTGTACGACGGGCTGTGGTTCTCGCCGCTCAAAGAGGCCCTCGACGCCTTCTTCAGCTCGACCCAGAGATACGTGACCGGCGAGGTCCGCCTGGCGCTTGCTCCAGGGGCCACGCCGTCGGGGGCGACCAGTTCCCGGAAGCTGCATCGTGAACGGCAGGCGGAGCCCCTTCGTCGCTCTACGAGTACGACCTGGCCACCTATGACCCGGGCGACAAGTTCCACCACCAGGACGCAGAAGGCTTCGTGCGGCTCTGGGGTCTCGGCGTACAGACGTGGTCGGCCCACCAGGGCGCGCGCGCAGAGGACTGCGCTCGGGGCAGATGAGGTTCGTGACGCTCTGGGAGGGTCGCCTCGGGGAGCCCTCGGCGGACGACGATGGCCTTCGCCGGCGAGCCTGTCGTTCGACAGGCGGCTGGCGCCCGACGACATCGCCGGGTCGCGTGCCCACGTGAGGGGTCTGGCGCGCGGGGGATCGTCTCGGCGGACGAGGCTGCGACTCTTGCCGCCGCCCTCGACCGCGGTGAGCGAGGAGCTCGGCGCGGGGATCTTCGTCTTCAAGCCCGGGACGAGGACATCCACACGGCCCTCGAGCGGCGGGTCACCGAGATCGCCGGGCGACGTCGGCGCCAAGATCCACACCGGGCGCAGCCGCAACGACCAGGTGGCGACCGACCTCCGGCTCTACACGCGCCGCGAGGTGCTCGCGACGTGGCCGACCAGGTCATCGGCCTTCAGCGGGTGCTGCTTGCCAGGGCCGAGGCCGCCGAGGACGCGTACCTGCCCGGGTACACCCACCTGCAACGCGCCCAGCCCGTGCTCCTCGCCCACCATCTGCTGGCGCACGGATGGGCGCTTGCCGCGACTTCGACCGGCTCGTTCGACACGTTCGCCGGCTCGACGTGTCACCTCTCGGTGCGGGCGCGCTCGCGGGGTCGTCGCTGCCGCTCGACCCCGACGCCGTGGCGGACGAGCTCGGGTTCGGAGCCCGGTTCGAGAACTCCCTCGACGCGGTCTCGGACAGGGACTTCGTCGCAGAGACGCTGTTCGACCTGGCGCTGCTCGGGGTCCACCTGTCGCGGCTCGGCGAGGAGATGGTGATCTGGTCGACCGAGGAGTTCGGCTTCGCCATGCTCGACGACGCCTACGCGACTGGCAGCTCGATGCTCCCGCAGAAGAAGAACCCCGACGTCGCCGAGCTGGTCCGGGCGAAAGCGGGCCGGCTGATCGGCCATCTGACCGGCATCCTCGCAACGCTGAAGGGCCTGCCCCTCGCCTACAACCGCGACCTGCAGGAGGACAAGGAGCCGCTTTTCGACGCGCTCGACCAGATCGGGCTCGTGCTGCCGGCGCTCGGCGGGCTGATCGAGACGGTGACGTTCGACCTCGAGCGGATGCGCGAAGGCCGCCGACGGTCCGACGGTCGCGGCCACCGACCTCGCGGAATGGCTCGTCGGAACAAGGGGTGCCGTTCCGCAAGGCGCACGGGATCGTGGCGTCGGTCGTGCGCGACGCCATCGAGCGCGGAGTGCCCCTCGAAGAGCTCGTAGAGGCCCACCCCGACCTGGGCGAGCGCGCTCGCCCTGCTCGAGCCCGGTGTGGCGGTGAGCCGCGGCGCGACGCCCGGCGGAGCCGGCCCGGACCCGGTGAAGATCCAGCTCGAGAGGTTCAGGACCAGGCTCGAGGTGGACCGCCGGCGTCTGGACGACGCCTCGGCCGCCTGCGGCCAGCGGCGGGCCGGGCGCCCTGAGCCCCTCCGGCTGCTGACCGTCCGAGGCGTCCGGTGGCCAGGCGCCGGTCCGGTGCTCCGATGAGCGTCGTCGATCGCTCGTTCTACGACGGCCGACTCGCTCGAGGTGGCCCCGCGGGTGCTTGAACAAGATCCTGGCGTGCGGACCGCCGGGGCCAAGTTCTGGTCTCGGGGCGGATCGTCGAGGTCGAGGCATACCGGGGCGAGGACGATCCGGCGTCGCACGCCTATCGAGGGCCCGACCAGCCGCAACGCCACCATGTTCGGTCCGCCGGGCCGGCTCTACGTCTATTTCACCTACGGGATGCACTGGTGCGCGAACTGGTGTGCGGCCCGGACGGGGTCGGCACGGGCAGTCCTTCTCAGGGCCCTCGGCACCGCTCGACGGCATCGATCGGATGAGGGAGGAACGCGGTGGCGCGGCTCGCTGACCGCGACCTCTCTCCGGCCCGGCTCGGCTCTGCCAGGCGATGTCGGATCGACCGGACGTGCGACGGTGCGGATCTCGTTGACGGCGAATCGGGGCTCGTCCTGCTCGACGACGGTGTCGCTGCTCCGGAGCATCCCGCAACGTCGGGTGCGGGTCGGGATCCGCCTGCGCCGCGGAGCTCGACATGGCGATGGTGGGTGCCGGGTGATCCGAACGTGTCGCGTGCGGCGACCGGGGCCGGCCGGGGCGCGACCGGGGCCCAGCGAGGCCAGCCGCGAAGACATCGCAGCTTTGACCCAGCGCCTCCCAGGCGCCTACGATGGTGCGGTCCTTTGACAGGTTCAGCGCCCGGTACATGCGAGCCCCCGGCACGGGAGACCCTCCGGGCATCGGCACCAACGCCTCTGGTGTGTGCCTGTCGTTCCTTGAAAACGGAATAGTGAGTAGCCAAAAGCCAGTGCGGGCGATCCGCGGGCGCGCGAGCGCTTTCGGATCGAACCTTGTAATTTGCACTGTACGGACAACAATCCGTGCTGTGCCAGTCGGTGAACCGATCTGCAGCAATGCGGTGACGTGGAACCGGCTCTCCGATTTTCGCCATGGCCACAAGCCGTGGCGGAGGTCTTGATGGAGAGTTTGATCCTGGCTCAGGACGAACGCTGGCGGCGTGCTTAACACATGCAAGTCGAACGAGGTCCAACCGGTGGCAACACCGGTGAAGACCGAGTGGCGAACGGGTGAGTAACACGTGAGCAACCTGCCCCGAAGACTGGGATACCACCGGGAAACCGGTGCTAATACCGGATATCCCTACCGGGCCGCATGACCTGGTAAGGAAATGGATTCCGCTTCGGGAGGGGCTCGCGTCCTATCAGCTTGTTGGTGGGGTAACGGCCCACCTAGGCTCCGACGGGTAGCTGGTCTGAGAGGACGATCAGCCACACTGGGACTGAGACACGGCCCAGACTCCTACGGGAGGCAGCAGTGGGGAATCTTGCGCAATGGGCGAAAGCCTGACGCAGCAACGCCGCGTGAGGGACGAAGGCCTTCTGGGTTGTAAACCTCTTTCAGCAGGGACGATGATGACGGTACCTGCAGAAGAAGCCCCGGCCAACTACGTGCCAGCAGCCGCGGTAATACGTAGGGGGCGAGCGTTGTCCGGATTCATTGGGCGTAAAGAGCTCGTAGGCGGCTTGGCAAGTCGGGTGTGAAACCTCCAGGCTCAACCTGGAGCCGCCACTCGATACTGCCATGGCTAGAGTCCGGTAGGGGACCATGGAATTCCTGGTGTAGCGGTGAAATGCGCAGATATCAGGAGGAACACCAGTGGCGAAGGCGGTGGTCTGGGCCGGTACTGACGCTGAGGAGCGAAAGCGTGGGGAGCGAACAGGATTAGATACCCTGGTAGTCCACGCCGTAAACGTTGGGCACTAGGTGTGGGGTCCTATCGACGGATTCCGTGCCGCAGCTAACGCATTAAGTGCCCCGCCTGGGGAGTACGGCCGCAAGGCTAAAACTCAAAGGAATTGACGGGGGCCCGCACAAGCGGCGGAGCATGTGGCTTAATTCGAGGCAACGCGAAGAACCTTACCTGGGCTTGACATGTAGGGAAAAGCCGCAGAGATGCGGTGTCCTTCGGGGTCCTACACAGGTGGTGCATGGCTGTCGTCAGCTCGTGTCGTGAGATGTTGGGTTAAGTCCCGCAACGAGCGCAACCCTTGTCCTATGTTGCCAGCGGGTAATGCCGGGGACTCGTAGGAGACTGCCGGGGTCAACTCGGAGGAAGGTGGGGATGAGGTCAAGTCATCATGCCCCTTACGTCCAGGGCTGCACACATGCTACAATGGCCGGTACAACGGGCTGCTATCCCGCGAGGGGGAGCCAATCCCAAAAGCCGGTCTCAGTTCGGATTGCAGTCTGCAACTCGACTGCATGAAGTCGGAGTCGCTAGTAATCCCGGATCAGCAACGCCGGGGTGAATACGTTCCCGGGCCTTGTACACACCGCCCGTCACACCACGAAAGTCGGCAACACCCGAAGCCGGTGGCCCAACCCTTTTGGGAGGGAGCCGTCGAAGGTGGGGTCGGCGATTGGGGTGAAGTCGTAACAAGGTAGCCGTACCGGAAGGTGCGGCTGGATCACCTCCTTTCTAAGGAGTCAATATCGGTCCATTTCGGACCGGTGAACTCCCAGTCGATCACTGGCTATTCGGCGCACATCACATCCCGGTGCCCGCCGGTCCCGAGACCATCGCTTCGGCTTTGATCTCCCGGGTCTCTCGAGACTCCCGACCGGCCCCATTCGGGCTCTGCGAAGTACGTCGGGCAATCACTATTCCGTTTTGAGGGAGCGACCTCGGCCTTTTGGCCGCAAGGGAGTTCCCGCGATGCCGGCACCGTTTCATGTGCCAGGCCTCTCGCCGCTGTGCGGCACAACGCTCGCGTTTCGTGCCGATTGCGCGCGCCCCTTGAGAATTCCATAGCGAGCACGAGCATCTTTGTTTTCAAGCTACGAAGAGCCAACGGTGGATGCCTTGGCGCCTGAAGCCGAAGAAGGACGTGGGAGGCTGCGATAAGCCACGGGGAGCTGCCGACCGAGCTTCGATCCGTGGACGTCCGAATGAGGAAACTCGGCACCCGTAATGGGGTGTCACTCCTGCCTGAACACATAGGGCAGAGAGAGGGAACCGGGGGAATTGAAACATCTGAGTACCCCGAGGAGAGGAAAGCAACAGCGACTCCCTGAGTAGCGGCGAGCGAAACGGGAAGAGCCTAAACCGAGTCGGTGCAATAGCCTGGTGGCGTTGCCGGTTCGGGGTCGTGGGATCTGACAGAAGGGGCACCAGACCCTTCACGGAGTTACAAAGTTATGCACCTAGCAGAAGCGTTCTGGAACGTCGCGCCATAGCGGGTAAGAGCCCCGTATGCGAAAGGTCATGACCTCCGGTCGGATATCCCGAGTAGCGCCGGATCCGGGAAAGCCGGTGTGAATCTGCGAGGACCACCTCGTAAGGCTAAGTACTCTCAGGCGACCGATAGCGGACCAGTACCGTGAGGGAAAGGTGAAAAGTACCCCGGGAGGGGAGTGAAATAGTACCTGAAACCGTTGGCTTACAAACAGTCAGAGCGTCGTCGGCGCCCACCTACGCGTGTGCAACTCCACTTCGGTGGGGCCAAACACCAACACGTGGGCCTACGCCGGCCGTGATGGCGTGCCTTTTGAAGAATGAGCCAGGGAGTTACGGTGTGTGGCGAGGTTAACCCGGGAGGGGGAGCCGGAGCGAAAGCGAGTCTGAATAGGGCGTAGAGTCGCATGCTGTAGACCCGAAGCCGAGTGATCTATCCATGGGCAGGCTGAAGCGGGGGTAAGACTCCGTGGAGGGCCGAACCCACCCTGGTTGAAAACAGGGGGGATGACCTGTGGATAGGGGTGAAAGGCCAATCAAACTCGGTGATAGCTGGTTCTCCCCGAAATGCATTTAGGTGCAGCGTCGGGCGTTCAGCATCGGAGGTAGAGCACTGAATGGGTTAGGGGGCCTACAAGCTTACCGACCCCAATCAAACTCCGAATGCCGATGCTCAAGAGCCTGGCAGTGAGACCACGGGGGATGAGCTTCGTTGGTCGAGAGGGAAACAGCCCAGACCGCCAGCTAAGGCCCCAAATTCTTGGCTAAGTGGAAAACGATGTGGGAACGCAAAGACAGCCAGGAGGTTGGCTCAGAAGCAGCCACCCTTGAAAGAGTGCGTAATAGCTCACTGGTCGAGTGGTCCTGCGCGGACAATGTAACGGGGCTCAAGCCAAGAGCCGAAGCTGCGGATTTCCGTTCCGCCTCTGGCCCCACCTTCGGGTGGCTGCCAGGGGGATTCCGGGCGGGAGTGGTAGGGGAGCGTCGAGCTCAGCCGTGAAGCAGCGGTGTGAACCGTTGTGGAGCGTGCTCGAGTGCGAATCCTGGTATGAGTAGCGAGAGAGGGGTGGGAAACCCCTCCGCCGAAAGCCCAAGGGTTCCTGGGGAAGGCTAATCCTCCCAGGGTGAGTCGGGAGCTAAGGCGAGGCCGAGAGGCGTAGTCGATGCACAACCGGTTGATATTCCGGTACCACCGTGTCCGCGCCCAACCCAATTCGGGACTCCTAAGGGGCTGGCCTTCGGGCCGAACCGACCGAACCCGAGGCGGGTAGCGAAGGGGGGACGCAGGAGGGTAGGTGAGCCCAGGCGTTGGTTGTCCTGGGGTAAGCGTGTAGGGAGAGGTCTAGGCAAATCCGGGCCTCATACATCCTGAGACGCGATGCCGAGCCGTCAAGGCGAAGTCACTGATCCCATGCTGCCGAGAAAAGCCCCTAGCGAGCTGACATGGTGCCCGTACCCCAAACCGACACAGGTGGGCGGGTAGAGAATACCAAGGCGATCGGGAGAACTGTGGTTAAGGAACTCGGCAAAATACCTCCGTAACTTAGGGAGAAGGAGGGCCCCCATAGGGTGACGGACCTTGCGTCCTGAGCTCGAAGGGGTCGCAGAGAATAGGGGAAAGCGACTGTTTACTAAAAACACAGGAGCGTGCGAAGTCCTAAGACGATGTATACGCTCTGACGCCTGCCCGGTGCCGGAAGGTTACGGGGAAGGGTTAGCCCTCGGGCGAAGCTCTGAACCTAAGCCCCGGTAAACGGCGGCCGTAAACACCAGTTGCGGCTCCAGTTGGGCAACCGACTGGAACAAACCTTGCTATATGCTGGAAACCCCGAGTATCCGGCGGTACTCGTTCACGTCACACCCGTTTTCTAGGGTGCCGGCGTGAGCAGTGACAATCCGTCCGGTGCGGACAATCAGCAGGAAAGGCCCAGTTCCTCTAACTGGCTGGATCAGATCCCGTGTGACCTGGGCAACTGGGTCGCCGGATTCGTCGATGGAGAGGGAAGCTTCAACGTCCCGATCCGTCGAGAGCGAGATCGTGGCTTGCCATGGCGCGTTTCATTGTCGTTCAACGTGTCGCAGATCGGTCCGGAGCTCCCAGAGCTTCTACGACTGGTCTTCGGCGTGGGAACGGTGAGAAACCGAGGGGACGGTGTTCACTACTTTGAAGTGACCCGGCCTCTTGAACTGCACGAACGGGTCTTCCCGTTCCTCGAGCAGTTTCCGCTTCGCAGCCCGAAAGAAGGGGATCTTGCGGTCTTCCGCGAGATCACCGAGCTCGTCCTGTCAGGTCGGCACCTGTCAACAAAGGGAATCGGAGACATCCTCATCCTGAGGGGCCCGATGAACCGAGGTGGCAAGCGCCGATACTGCGAGGAGTACATCCTCGAAGTATTGAGGGATTGGGAATCCTCAGAGGCCATACGCAAGGCTCCACCCGTGAAGCCGGGTGGATGAAGATATGGTCCACGCCTCATAGCGATATGGGGGCTGCGTGAACTATAACGGTCCTAAGGTAGACCTCCCGGAATCGTGCCCGGGAACTGCCCCTTTCAGAAGTGATTCTGGAAGTGCAGCTGGCTATATGCTGGGAACCCCGAGTATCCGGCGGTACTAATCATCCCCGCCCTCGTTGGGCAACGACGATTAGTTACAATCCGACCGGTGCGGACAATCAGCAGGAAAGGCCGCTCTGAAGACAGCGATCCGTCAGAAAATGATCGCTGGGCACCTTTGAAGCGGAATCCTCAGAGGCCATACGCCAGCTATCTCGATGGGACGATCGAGATAAAGATATGGTCCAGGCTCCGTAGCGATGCGGGGAGAACCTGAGCGAAATTCCTTGTCGGGTAAGTTCCGACCTGCACGAATGGCGTAACGACTTTCCTACTGTCTCAACCACAGACCCGGCGAAATTGAACTACGAGTAAAGATGCTCGTTAGCTGCATCAGGACGGAAAGACCCCGTGGACCTTTACTGCAGCTTGATGTTGAGCTTTGGTACGGATTGTGTAGGATAGGTGGGAGCCTTTGAAGCTTCGGCGCCAGCCGAGGTGGAGGCAACCTTGAAATACCACCCTTTTCGTGCCGGGGCCCTAACCTAGGTCCGTAATCCGGATCAGGGACAGCGTCAGGTGGGTAGTTTGACTGGGGCGGTCGCCTCCTAAAATGTAACGGAGGCGCCCAAAGGTTCCCTCAGGCTGGTTGGCAATCAGCCGTCGAGTGCAATGGCACAAGGGAGCTTGACTGCGAGACCTACTAGTCGAGCAGGTGCGAAAGCAGGGCATAGTGATCCAGCGGTTGCTTGTGGAAGCGCCGTTGCTCAACGGATAAAAGGTACCCCGGGGATAACAGGCTCATCTTCCCCAAGAGTCCATATCGACGGGAAGGTTTGGCACCTCGATGTCGGCTCGTCGCATCCTGGGGCTGAAGCCGGTCCCAAGGGTTGGGCTGTTCGCCCATTAAAGCGGTACGCGAGCTGGGTTTAGAACGTCGTGAGACAGTGGGATAACACCGCGCTGTCTTTAAACTTGGCTATATGCTGGAAACACCGAAGTATCCCGCACTACTAGTTTTCGAAACCCTGGCTGTCATACCCACGACGAATTTGGGAAGTCCATGGATACCGAAAGCAGTGACAATGTGTCGGGTGCGGTCAATCAGCAGGAAAGGCTGGATTCTTACATAGCCGGGTTTGTAGATGGAGAAGGCAGCTTTCATGTCGCGATCCAACAGAATCCCAGTACGAGAGTCGGATGGCAACTCGTTCCGGAGTTCCGAGTCAGTCAGGATCTCATGCGGGCTCAGATCCTCGATCTGATCCGAGAGCGTCTTGATTGTGGATCCGTCAGGGAGAACCATCGTGGCACGAAGGACACAACCAGAGTGTTGGTCGTCCGAAGACGAGCGGATCTCCTCATGAAAGTTATTCCTTTTTTTAAGCAAACCCGATATTGAGTTGCAAGCAGGAGGAGTTCATCACGTTCGCCGGCATCGTCCGGGAAATGGAACGTGGAGATCACCTTAATGAAGCGGGCTTTCGGCGGCTTGCCGCCACAGCCCTTCTCATGAATGGTGGTGGACGATACCGCCGGCATCATCGCAGCTCAGAATCCAGAATCCTCAGAGACCATATGCCAGGCGCCGTTTTTGCAGAGCAAAGCGGTGAAGAGATGGTCCGATCTGCATGGCGACATGCAGAGCCAGGCAGAAATGTCCTGGCCCCCGGCGTCACTTGGCGTCGGCGGTAACAAGAATGTCGGTCCCTATCCGATGCAGCCGCAGGAGACCTGAGGAAGGCTGTCCCTAGTACGAGAGGACCGGGACGGACGTAGCTCTCGTGTGCCAGTTGTCCTGCCAAGGGCACGGCTGGTTGGCGACCTACGGATGGGATAAGCGCTGAAAGCATCTAAGCGCGAAGCTCGTTCCAAGATGAGGTCTCCCACAGGGTAAACCTGGTAAGGCCCGTGGCCAGACGACCACGTTGATAGGCCGGAGGTGTAAGCACGGCAACGTGTTCAGCCGACCGGTACTAATCGGCCGAGGGCTTGGGACTTTGCTCGTGCTCGCTATGGGACGCTCAAGGGCGGCGCTTCGCGCCGTCGCAAGGGCCGTATCGAAAGATCGGTCGAGCGCACAGTTTCCGGTGACCATGGCGGCGGGGAAACACCCGTTCCCATCCCGAACACGGAAGTTAAGACCGTCAGCGCCGATGGTACTTGGGGGGCGACCCCCTGGGAGAGTAGGACGTCGCCGGATTTTCTAATGAGAAGGCCCCCGCCAGTCGGGGGCCTTTTTCTTGTTCGTTGCTCGCCGGCACGATCCACCAGGGCGATCGAACCGTGAACCCATCCCCATCCGGCCGGTTGCCCAGATCCCGTGCACCGGGGCAGTTCGACCGCCCCGGATCACGTCCGCTCAACGGGAGCAGGCGATTCGATGCCCCTGGGATCAGGTGGCATCGGCGTGGTGCCAAAATGGACTTGTGATGGCACCAGAATGGTGCCATAATGGCTCACATGGAGCTTGGACCGTACATAGAGAAGATCCACCGGCAGGTGGAGGTGGCCGCCGAGGCAGGCGGCGAGGACGCCCGGGGGCTTGCCGAGCGCCTGATCGGGCCTCTGGACGCGGCGGTCCGCCTGTCGCTTTTGGAGGCGTTGTCAGCAGCGGCGCAGGAGATCACCTGCGAGCTGGCGCCCGGGTCGGTGGAGGTCCGCCTCCGTGGCCGGGACCCCGAGTTCGTGGTCACGCCAGCGCCTGATGCGGCAGAAGGCCTAAGTAATTCCGGAACCGATGGGGACGGGATCGACTGGACCTCCGGCGGGGTGGAGTTGGGCTCGAGCGCCGGCGACGAAGGTGGTACGGCAAGGATCAACCTGCGTATGCCGGAGCATCTCAAGCTCCGCGTCGAACAGGCGGCGACACGAGAAGGACTGTCCGTGAACTCCTGGCTGGTCAGGGCCGCGGCCGCAGCGCTGGAACTTACGGGTCCATCGCATCTGCCTCATCCGCACGAAGGACGCAGCCAACAGAGCTCGAAGCGGTTCACGGGTTGGGCGCGCTGAGAGGTGAGTGCTGCCCGAGGAGCGCACAGACATCGCAAGGAATCGAGATCACTTCAAGAAAGGAAATGCAATGAAAACGTTTGATACTCCTGCTCCCATCGTTGTCGACCTGGACGTCGGTGTCGGTGGGATCCGGATCGTCGCGAGCGATCGAGTAGACACCTTGGTCGAGGTGGAACCAACCAACGCCGCCACGGTGGCCGACGTGACCGCTGCGAGCGAGACGAGTGTGGATTACGCCGGGGGCGTGCTCAAGATCCGAGGGCCCAAGGGTTGGAAGCGCTTTGGCCCAACCGGTGGCGGTGGGTCGATAGACGTGCGGATCGAGCTTCCTAGAGGTTCGCAGGTGCGATGTGATGCCGGTGTCGCGTCCATCAGGTGCTCTGGAACGCTCGGAGAATTTCGGGGACGGACCGGAGGGGGAGACATCACCGTCGAGCAGGTCACTGGGGACGCCGATTTCAACGCGGGGACGGGAGAGATCAGGATCGACCGGATAGGCGGCTCGACGTCTGTCAAGAGCGGCAACGGCGACATCTGGATAGGTGAGGCTGTCGGCGATGTCCAGATCAAGGCCTCCAACGGCAAGATCTCGATTGACCAGGCTCGCTCGTCCGCGACGGTCAAGACCGCGAACGGCGACATACGCATAGGCGAAGTCTCCCGGGAAGCCGTCGTCGCTACGACGGCGTGCGGCAAGGTCGACATCGCTGTTCGGCGCGGAGTGGCTGCCTGGCTGGACCTGCACACGGGTTTCGGCCAGGTTCGAAACCATCTGGATTCGAGCGATCGTCCTGGAGCGTCGGAGAAGACCGTCGAGATACGTGCCCGCAGTTCCTTCGGCGACATCACGATCAACCGCACCGACGTTGGTGACAGCGGGAGGGGAGCGGCGTAGCGTCTTCGGTCTGCTCGGTCTGCTCGGTCTGCTCGGTCTGCTCGGTCTGCTCGGTCTGCTCGGTCCGAACGGTCCGAACGGGGCCGGAAAGACCACCGCCGTTCGGCGTGCCGGATCAGGACTTCATCCCTGGCTGGTCCCGATGGCGAGGGTGCGCAGGCAGCACTGACCATCCATCTCGTCTGCTCCCACGGCGAAGAGGTTGGAGCCGCCGGCCGTTCCGAGGGAATCGAGCGAGTTGTCGACAAGCTTTCCGTTCATCCCGGGATCGGGGCTCCGGGCCACGGCCCACGAAGAGCCGTTGTACTTCTCGGTGAGGCTGAGGATGGACCCGTTGTTCTCCTGCGTCTGGCCCACCGCCCAGGCATCGGTGGGCGATAGCGCCTGGATGGAGTTCAGCAGGCTGCCCTCCTCGTTCGAATTCGGATTGGGCACCTTCGTGAGTGCCCACCTCTTCCCGTTCCAGTGAAGGACGTACGGGTCCCGCAGGTTCTGATCGTTCACGTTGTCGACGAACCCCGAGGCCCACACGTCGTCCGGTCCGGTGCCGCTCACTCCGGTGAGCTCGTTCTGGGATTCTCGTCCGGCTTCGATCCCCGGAGTCGACTTGATCGACCAGTCCGTCCCGTTCCAATTCACTGCGAGCGTCCCCGATACGGCGTTGTCGTTCAGTCCGACGGCCCACACGTCGTCCGAGCTGATCGCCGTGACGCCGAGGGCGAACTGGAACGAGCCGTCCGGCGTCGGCGAGGTGACCGCGCTCCACGCCGTGCCGTTCCAATGCTCGAACAGCAACACGATGGTGCCCGTCTCCTCGTTGTCGTCCCAGCCGGCGGCCCAAATGTCGTCGGGCCCGGTGCCGCTGATCGCCTCGAGCACGTCGGTGTCCCCGGTCACACCTTTCGCCGGATTGGGGCTCGGCACGATCGACCACGCCTTCCCGTTCCAGTGCTCGATAAGCGTCAGGCCTGCGGCTGTCGCGCCGGCGCCGCCGCTGAAGCTGGTCCCGACCGCCCAGGCATCGTCAGAGCCCAGATCGTCGACGCCATGGAACACCGCCTGCTCGCCCGTTGGCTGGGGGACCGTCACCAGGGACCACGAGGTACCGCCCCAGTGCTCAGCGAGCGGGTGATCCATCGCCTTCTTGTCAGCGTAGATCCCGACCGCCCATCCCTCGCCGGGTCCGGAGGCCGAGACCGCTTCGAAAGCGGTGTCGTTCACCTGGGTCGGTTTGGGGTCGACGGTGGTCTCGACGCTCCAGATCGACCGTGAACCTGCACCCGTCGCTGTCGTCCCACCCACGATCGAGTTACCCGAGCCCGATGCGGCCAGTGCAGTTGCGGCGGGTCCGCTCAGGGTCGCAGCGAAAATGGTTACCACGACCACGAGCTGGGTGACGACCTTGCGACGCTGACTCGGCATGTATCGCATCGGGCCCTTCGTGCTGATCGGCTACGGATGGGATTCGACGACGCGAGACCTGCGCCGGCCGGTGTATCCAGCCGGCAGACATGAACCGGCAGATATGAATACGTCTGGCAGGAGGCGGATGTTCAGGACGATCTCGGGGTGGAGACCGAAGGTACGTCCATTCCGAGCGGAGACCGAAAGGACGCCGGATTGCAATCCGCAGAGCTAGAAGGGGTTCGTCGGGTCCGAGGGGCGTGCCCACGGGTCCGTCGGGGGAGTCGCGGAAGTCGCCGGAGTCGCAGACGGAGGCATCGAAGGCGGTGCAGATCCAATGTTCCCGGGGGCGGCCGGGGCTGCCGGCGGGGGAGGAATACCGGTTCCAGGGGGCATCGCCGGCGACTGGGAGGCATTCGGGCCGGACTGACCTGCCTGGAATGAGGGGCCGCCCGCCGCGTGCGAGGAGCCGTTACCCGACCCGTTGCCGCTCGTTGGTGTGGGGAGGTCGACTCTCACGACGGTTCGGTCCTCGGATGCGAAGTGGCAGGCGACCGGGTGGCCCTGGCCCCTGTCGATAAGCGCAGGCTCCTCGACGGAACAGATCTCCTGGGCTTTCCAGCACCGGGTCCTGAAGCGGCAACCACTCGGCGGGTTGACCGGGCTCGGCACGTCACCTTCGAGCACGATCCGCTTGCGAGCCCTCTCGGCTCGAGGATCGGGGAGCGGGATGGCGGAGAGCAGAGCCTGGGTGTACGGATGTGACGGGCGTTCGTACACGTCTCTTTTCGTCCCGATTTCGACGATCTTTCCGAGATACATGACCGCCACGCGGTCCGATATGTGTCGCACAACCGACAGGTCGTGAGCGATGAACAAGAACGCGATCCCGAGGCGGTCCTGCAGCTCCTCGAGCAGGTTCACCACGCCGGCCTGGACCGAGACGTCGAGCGCGGAGACCGGTTCGTCGAGGATCATGAGCTTCGGGTCGAGGACGAGCGCTCTTGCAATCCCGATCCGCTGGCGCTGCCCGCCCGAGAACTCGTTGGGATAGCGGTTGCCGTGAGAGGCATCGAGCCCGACCTGCTTCAGAACCTTGGCGATCATGGACGGGCCGGATTTATTCCACATGCCGTGGATGCGCAGTGGCTCGGCTATCGACTGCCCGACCGGCATCCTCGGGTCGAGCGAGGCATAGGGATCCTGGAATACCACCTGGATATTGCGCCGCATCTTGCGCAGCGCGGGTCCTTCGAGCGTGGTCAGCTCCTGTCCGTCATATCGGACGGATCCCGAGGTCGGCCTTAGGAGCTGCAGCACCGTCCGCCCGGTCGTGGACTTGCCACAGCCGGACTCGCCGACGAGGCCGAGCGTCTCGCCCGCACTCACCTCGAAGGAGACCCCGCAGACCGCGTGGACCACCCCGACGTTGTGACGGACGAACTTTCCTCCGCGAACCGGGAAGTGCTTGACAAGGTTCTCCACCTGGAACAGCGGCGCGTCTGCGGCTCGAGGTGCGGAGGGCCCCGTCGTCCCGACGTCGGTGACGGTCACGACACCGGCTCCGTCAGAGGAGGAAGTGCCGGCTCCACGTCAGCGGAGGTGGCTTCGAAATGAGGAAAGAGCTCGCCCGTGACGACCTTGTCAGCGAAATGGCAGGCCGACATATGGGGCCTGCCCATGGAGTCAAGCTCTCCAGGCACGGCTCGTAGTTCCGGCTCCTGTTCGTCGCAGATCGGCTGGCGCAGCGGGCAACGGGGAGCGAAAGGGCATCCCACCCGGTCGCCGAGCATCGAAGGAGGTGCTCCAGGAATGGGCCGCAACCGCTCGTCGCCTTCGCTGTCGAGCCGAGGGAGGGAACCCAGAAGGCCGATCGTGTAGGGCATCGCAGGACGGTAGAAGATGTCTTCGACCGATCCGAGCTCCACGGGTCGCCCCGCGTACATGACGAGTACCCGATCCGCCAAGCCTGCGACGACCCCTAGGTCGTGGGTGATCAGCATGAGGGCGGCATGCGTCTCGGAGAGGGCTGTTCTCAGGGCTTCGAGCACCTGAGCCTGGACCGTGACGTCAAGGGCCGTCGTCGGCTCGTCGGCCAGGATGACGTCGGGGTCGTTCGCCATCGCGATCGCGATCACCACGCGCTGGCGCATTCCTCCGGAGAACTCGTGTGGGTAGTTGTTGACCCGCTCGTCGGGATTCGGGATCCCCACCGTGTGGAGCAAGGAGATGGCGCGTTGGATCGCCTCCTCCTTCGATATGTCGTTGTGGGCACGGATTGCTTCAGCGATCTGCCAACCGACGGAGTACACCGGGTTCAACGACGTCATCGGGTCCTGGAAGATCATCGCTATGCCCTTGCCGCGCACAGGCATGAGCCGCTTCTCTTTGAGGCCGAGCAGCTCCGAGTCATTGAAGCGGACCGACCCCTTGACCCGGGCTCCCTTCGGCAGGAGCCCCATCGTCGCCATGGCGGTCACAGACTTGCCCGATCCGGATTCGCCCACGATGCCGAGAACCTCGCCGGCGGAGAGGTCAGCGCTCACACCTCTCACGGCGTGAACTACCCCGTCTTTGGTAGGAAAGTCGACAAAGAGCTTGTCGACCTGCAGGACCGGTCCCGGCATGTCAGGCGCGTACGCGAGTCTTCTTCGGGTCGAACGCCTCGCGCAGCCCGTCTCCGATCAAGAAGACGGACAAGATGAGAACGACGAGGAACACCGCAGGGAAGGCGAATAGCCACCATTGGGTGGTGGCCGAGTCCTGAGCGTTCGCAACGAGGAGCCCGAGAGAGACGTCGGGAGCCTGGATGCCGAGGCCGAGGAACGACAAAGTGGACTCGAGCACGATCGCAAGTGCGACGGTGAGAGTCGAGTTGACGATGATCGTCGCCACCGCGTTAGGCATCAGGTGCCGGACGATTATCCGCGAGTTGCTGGCACCGAGAGCGCGTGAAGCCTCGACGAAATCACGCTCCCGGAGTGACAGGAAGTCCGCTCTCACGAGGCGGGCCATGTAGGTCCACGACAGGATGCCGACTATGACGGCGATCAGCACCCAGCTTCCAGACTGGGCGGTCCAGATGTTCGACAGGACGATCAGAACCGCAAGAAGGGGGATGGAGAGGATCAGGTCGACGACCCTCATCAGGATGCTGTCGACCCAACCGCGGAAGAACCCCGCGAGCGCTCCGACGGTGACGCCGATGATCGCAGAAAGGAGCGCGACCAATAGCGCCGTCTGGATGTCCTTCTCGACCCCCCTGAACACCTCCGCGAAGATGTCGTGCCCGATGTCGTCCACCCCGAACGGGTGGGCCGCGCTCGGACCGACCGCGAACTGGTTGGTTATCTGTGCGTAGTTGTACGTCCAGAAGTGGCCCACCACCACGGCCGAGATCCCCATGATGGCGAACACCACCAGGCCGAACACGGCCTGTGGCTGGTGGAAGAACCGACCGAGGACGATCCGGGTCTGGCTCTTCGTATCTCCTGCAAGACCGTGCTCGTCGCCTACGGGGGATTCGGCGCCGGCCCTGGGCTGCTCGATCCGCTCGATAGTCGGGGCTCCGGGAAGGCCTTGCTCCGTGGGATAGGTGACGGCGCCGGTATCGACATCTGCGCGCAGCAGGGGCTCAGTCATATCTGATCCTCGGGTCCAAGAACGCGTAAAGGATGTCTGCGGCCAGGTTGAACAAGATGATCGAGGTCGCCGTGACGATCAAGAAGGCGAGGACGATGTTTATATCTCGTTGGATGACGCCCTGTAAGAACCATTGACCCATGCCGTTCCACGCGAAGATCGTCTCGGTGACGACGGCGCCACCAATGACCGTGGCGAAGTCGAGCGCCACGACGGTGGTGACCGGGATGAGGGCATTCCTGAGGACATGGCGGACGAGCACCCGCCTCGGTGAAAGCCCCTTAGCCCGGGCCAAACGGACGTAATCGCTGTCGAGTGCCTCGAGCACCGACGACCGCTGATAAATCGCCCATGACGGATAGGTCACGAGAATCAGGGTGACCACCGGCAGGATGGTGTGAGCGGCGTAGTCGGGGAGGCGGCCGAGGAAGGGGCCGGAGAGCAAGGGGCTCTGCTCGCCGATCGTGTAGAAGATCGTCTTGCCGGCGGCCTGGTTGATCGGGATCGCCACGAACTCCTTCAACAGAGTTCCGATGACGAAGGTGGGGATCGCCAGAAGCAGGAAGTTGGTGATGTTGGCCACGTGGTCCGCCGGCTTGCCCTTGCGGACTCCTGCCCACACGCCGATCGGAATCGCAACGAAGATGGCGAGGACGGTGGCCAGAAGGACCATCCGGAGCGTGACGAGGAGGTGCTGGCCGAGCTCCTGACCCACGGGGAGCCCTTGGATCGATGTGCCGAAGTTTCCCCTTACGACGTTCGACAGCCAGATCCAGTACTGGTCCCATACCGGGACGTTCAAGTGGAGCAGCGCTTCGCGGGCCTGGATCACCGACTTCGGGGGCGGCGGAGTCCTCTGTTTTAGAAGTGCGAGCGGGTCACCCGAATAGTGGACGAGCACGAAGCAGAGCATCGAGGCCAGCACGAGCAGCAGGACCCCGATGGCGAGCCGCCTGAGCACATAGGCGAGCATGGAGAGATTGTAGGACCATCCGAACGTCGAGAGCGGGCCGGATTCCCGAAACGGGTCTCCGGCCCGCTCTCTGGCGTTACGGTCTGGTTACGACGTCTTCATTCCCCACAGGTTCGCGTTCCACGGAACGCCTGTGGAAGAGGCGTTCGGGATCACGTTCCCGTAGGTGTCGGTCCATGCGTAGAACTGGGGCTTCTGGTACAGCGGCAGTGTGTCCATGTTGGCCCACAGCAGCGCATCGGCCGCGTTGTAGTCGGCCGTCTCAGTCGCCTGGTCCGTTGCGCTCGCGCCGTTGAACACGTCGGTGTCCACCTGCGAGTTAGCGAAGTGGTTCCAGTTGTCCGCACACTCGGTGGTGTTGGTGTACGAGCAGTAGATCGCCTCGTTGCCCGACAAGAACGGAGTCGAGACCCAAGCGAACTCGCCGATCTCGAAGTTTCCGGTGGGCAGGTTCGTCCCGAAGAAGGTGTCGGCGTCGTAGTTCTGGATCTTGATCTTGATGCCGATCGCCTTCATCTGGGCCTGGAACAGCTCCTCTGTGTCCTGACGCAGGGTGTTACCGGTCGTGGACGAGATCGTAAGAGTCAGGTCCTGGCCGGCTTCGGGTCCTGCGTTCGGCTGGTAGTAGCCGTCCGAGCCCTTCGTGTAACCGAGGCCGCTCAACAGCTGCTCCGCCTTGGCGTCGTTCACTGTCCCGTAGGCGGTGCCGTTGTTGACGTAGCCGGGCTGGTTCGGCATGAGCATGCGGTTCCCGAGGGGGCTGATGCCCGAGGCGAACTCGCCGACGGTGCGTTGGATGATCTGCTGACGGTTGGTTCCGTAAGCGATCGCCTGACGGACCGCGAGCTTGCCGAGGTAGTAGTTGGCCTCGTTGAAGTCGAAGTGCTCGAATTCGAGACCCGGGATCGTCTGCTTTTGGATGCCGGTCACCTGGTCCGCCGACTGAACGATGGAGAGGCTCACGCTCGCCGGGTTGATCAGGTTCACCTCGTTGTTCTGCAGCGCGGGCACTTCCTGCGAGTCATCGGAGATGAAGGAGAAAGTGATCGTGCTGAGCTTGCCCGGGGTTGCCCAGTACTTCGGGTTCCTCTGAAGAACGAGGGACTGGTTCGGCGAGTAGCTCTTGATCTCGTACCAGCTGCCCGAAAGGACCTTGGTGTATGCGGTGTTGAAGCCTGTGCTCCATCCACCCGGGATCGTTGTCGCGATGTGCTCGGGGACGATGTCACCGAAGAGCGACTTCCAGTCGGCGAAGGGCTTCGCGAAGACGACGGTGACTGTGTCGCCGTTGCCGCACGTGACAGGCGGAAGTGTGGGCTCGAGGGTGGTCGTCGTGCACGTTCCGCCGTTAGGCGGGTTGGATCCCGTGATCGTCTGGATCTGGTTGTATCCGACCGTCGACGCGTCGTCGAAGGGCTTGCCGCCGACATCTTTGTACGCGGCCTTGCCGCTCTGAGCGTCGTAGTTGTAGACGAAGTCAGCGGCGTCGATCGGAGTTCCGTCCTGCCAGACCGCCTTCGGGTTGATCGTATAGACGATCGTCTGAGGACTTGTCGACGTCTGCGTCGCGCTCTGCATGAGCTGCGTGTTGAGCTCTGGCTCGAGCTGCGGGTTCGTGATGAAGACCTGCGGCCAGACCACGTCGAGAATTTCCTGGAGAACGAACTCACTGGATGCAGACGTGTTCACGTTGAAGCCGGCGAGGTTCTCGTCGAGGGCGAAGGTCAGGTTGCCCCCGCTTTGCACTCCGACGGTCGTGGCGGTGTTCTTACTGCTGGCGGTGGTCGTAGTGCCCCCGCCGCTGCTGTTGCTGCTGCAGGCAGCAAACACGAGTGCGCCGGCGCCTATGAACACGCCGATCATCACTCCCCGTCTCATTCGTCTCACGCGGTGGACCTCCTCTGTCCCTCGCCCACAACTGGGCTGGCCTTCTAATGACGAAGGTTACGCGAACGTTACCGTTTGTTGAAGACCCTTGCTGGGATTTAGCTGAGAATTGTTGCACCTACCATGTTTTCCCTGGTCATGGCCCTGACAGTCGAAGAGTCCCTGCTCGGCGGCCGCTACACTTCTTCGCATGCCCGCCCTTGGACGAGACGGTTCGCCGCGCCCGGGCACTGGTCGCGGCCGTCCTTCACCTAGGGCGACGCCGGTTTCGCGCGGGCGCAAGACGGCCTCCGGCGGGGGTGGCGGGACCGCCGGCGGAGGTGCAAGACGGTCAAAACCGACGTCTCGTGCAGGCGGTGCCGACGCGCGTCCTGAGGCGGCGAGAAAGAGCCAACCGGCTGCACGCAGCGCGTGGCACGTCGAGTTCGCGGGGTCGTGGTCCCGAGGCGCCGCGCGGCTGGGGGAGTGTCGCCCGCCGCGGCGCGCACGTCCTCGGCGAGGACCACACGAGTGAGGAGAACCGGCTCGCCTTGCGCGGCGTCGGCTCAGAAGAGCTGGGTCCGCGGAGCGGGTCGCCGCCGAGATGACACGTCGAGCACGGCGGGAAACGAAAAGCGCCCGAAAACGCTCGTGGAAAGAGTGTTCGATGGTGAGGCGGTCAGCTCGGAGTCGCAGAGCTCCTGGGTACGTCGCGATCGCGCCAAGACGGTCGGCTCCGCGTCGCGCGTTCCGCGTGTCTGGCGATCGGATCTGCCGGAGCTCCCTCCTGATGTGACAGAGGAGCTCACCCGTGCTTCAGCCGGTGGCAGGTCCCCCCGCAACGCCCAGGGAGGACTTGCACGCCGATTGGCTGCAGCCGCGGGGGCCTACGAGCGCGACAGGTATGCAGACAGCGCCCGGATGACCAAGGCGTTGCTCGTCGTCGCACCGGGGTCCGTCGCTGCACGAGAGCTTCATGGGCTCTCGTGCTACCGCCTCGGGCGGTGGGAGGAGGCGATCAAGCATCTCGAGCTCGTGGTGTCGTCGGCTGACGACCGGAGCCAGCTTCCCGTCCTCATGGACTGCTACCGGGCGCTCGGCAGGAGCAGGCACGTCGAAGAGCTCTGGCTCGAGCTCAAGCGGTCGTCGCCCGACGTCGACGTGCTCGTGGAAGGGAGGCTCGTCCTGGCCTCCACCCGCGCCCAACAAGGCGACCTCGACGGCGCGATCGAACTTCTCGTCTCGGCCGGCGCGGCACGCGGGCTGCGACACCCGGCCGAGCGCCACGTGCGCCAGTGGTATCTGCTGGGCGACCTGCTCGAGACCGCAGGGGACATTCCCCGGGCCCGCGAGATGTTCGAGAGGGTGGTGCGGAGCGACCCTGACCTGGCCGACGCGCCCGAACGCCTGGCTGCCCTCGGGCGGCCCAGGCGGAAGCATTCGCGCCCTGCAGCGCCCACGAAGCGGCCGGACGGCAGGAAACCGACGGCTTCGGGCGCGGCGCAAGGATAAGTAGGCTTTCCTGACCGGCCCCGACGAGTCGAGCACCGACGGAGGCGATCCACCATGGCCATAGATCTGCAGGCGCTTCTGGGCGACGAGGCGGACTCGTTGCTCGATCATGAGTGCAAGGGCGTCACGAAAGACGAGCTCGTCCTGCCGGGGCCGGATTTCATCGATCGGGTCATGCGGGACTCGGACCGCCCGGTCCCGGTGCTGCGCAACCTGGGCACCCTCTACTCCCACGGGCGACTCGGAGGGACCGGGTACCTCTCCATCCTCCCCGTCGACCAGGGGATAGAGCATTCCGGCGCCGCGAGCTTCGCCAAGAACCCCGCCTATTTCGACCCGGCCAACCTGTGCGAGCTCGCGATCGAGGCCGGATGCTCCGCATTCGCAACGACACTCGGAACGCTCGGCGCGGTCGCACGCCGGTACTCGCACAAGATCCCGTTCCTCGTGAAGCTCAACCACAACGACTTCCTCCACTACCCGAATACCTACGACCAGGTGATCTTCGCCTCGGTACGCCAGGCGTTCGATCTCGGTGCGGTAGCCGTCGGCGCGACGATCTACTTCGGCAGTCCCGAAAGTGACCGCCAGCTGCACGAGGTGTCCGTAGCATTCGCCGAGGCTCACCGCCTTGGCATGTTCACGGTGCTCTGGTGCTACCTGCGCAACCCCGCATTCAAGACGCCCGAAGTGGACTACCACGTGTCGGCGGACCTGACCGGCCAGGCGAACCACATCGGGGTGACGATCGAGGCCGACCTGATAAAGCAGAAGCAGGCCGAGAACAACGGTGGGTACGTCGCCTTGAACTTCGGAAAGACCGACCCGCTTGTCTACGACCAGCTCACCACCGACCACCCGGTTGACCTCACGCGCTGGCAGGTCATCAACTGCTACGCCGGGCGGATTGGCCTGATCAACTCAGGAGGCGAGTCGAAGGGCTCGCACGACCTCGCTCAGGCGGTGCGCACGGCGGTGATCAACAAGCGCGCCGGCGGGACCGGGCTCATCGTCGGCCGAAAGGCCTTCCAGAAGCCGATGTCTGAGGGGGTCGAGTTGATACACGCCGTCCAGGACGTGTTCTTGGACAAGAGCGTTACGATCGCCTGACCGCCAGGACCGTCGCCTGACCGGCAAGACCCTCGCCTGACCGGCAAGACCCTCGCCTGACCGGAGTCGGGCCGATCGCGCAATTCAGACGGTCAGTCGAGGTCCCAGAGGCTCCCTGCAACGACGGTATGCTCCTTCGTGCAGACGCGGCCAGCGGTGCCGCCCTCGCCCCCAGGTGACCGTGGGGGATCCCGGTGCGCCGTCCCGTCCGAGCCGCGCTGGACCGACGACGAACTGAGGAATCCGTGTCCACCACGACGGACCATTCGAGCACCGACCACACTGCTTCGAACGGCGACGGCGCTGACAATGGCAACGCAGAGACAACTTCTAGGCGCCCAGATGCATCGCGGACCGAAGGCCGTTCGGCGACCAGGCCCGAGCCGAAGGAGCTCGATCGCGTCGTGATCCGCTTCGCCGGCGACTCCGGCGACGGCATGCAGCTGACCGGTTCGCGGTTCACAACGGTGAGCTCGCTGTTCGGCAACGACACCGCCACGATGCCCGACTTCCCGGCCGAGATCCGCGCGCCGGCCGGGACGCTTGCCGGAGTCTCCGCGTTCCAGGTGCACATCTCCGACCACGACATCCTGACCGCAGGTGACGCTCCGAGCGTTCTGGTGGCGATGAACCCCGCGGCGCTGCGGGCCAACATCTCGGACGTGCCGCGCGGGGGCATCCTGATCGTGAACACCGACGCCTTCGAGCAGCGAAACCTGGAGAAGGCCGGATACAAGGAGAACCCGCTCACTGACGGCAGCCTGAACTCGTTCACGGTGTACGAGGTTCCGATGACCTCGCTCACGCTCGAGGTGGGCAAGGAAGCAGGCGTGAAGCCCCGCGATGCCGAACGGGCGAAGAACTTCTTCGCGCTCGGGCTCGTCAGCTGGCTGTTCAGCCGCCCGACCGAGGGGACCCTCGACTGGATCTCCAAGCGCTTCGCGAGCTCGGCGTCGGTGCTCGACGTCAACACCAGGGCGTTCAAGGCCGGCCACAACTTCGGCGAGACCGCTGAGCTCTTCGAGTCCACCTACCAGGTGCGTCCCGCCGCGCTCGAGCCGGGTACCTACACAGACGTCACGGGGAACACCGCCCTCGCGTGGGGGCTGATCGTCGCTTCACAGCGGGCCGGGCTGCCGCTCTTCCTGGGCTCTTACCCGATCACGCCGGCGTCCGACATCCTTCACGAGCTGTCCAAGCACAAGCACTTCGGCGTGAGGACGCTGCAGGCGGAGGACGAGATCGCCGGCGTCACAGCTGCCATCGGCGCGGCCTTCGGCGGGTCCCTCGGGGTCACGACCACGAGCGGTCCGGGAATCGACCTCAAATCAGAAGCGATCGGCCTTGCTGTAAGTCTGGAGCTGCCTCTCGTGGTTGTAGACATCCAGCGTGGCGGTCCGTCCACCGGGCTCCCCACCAAGACCGAGCAGTCGGACCTTCTGCATGCGATGTACGGACGCCACGGCGAGGCGCCCGTACCGATCGTGGCGGCGCGGACATCGTCACAATGCTTCGAAGCCGCCGTTGAGGCGGTGCGCATCGCGGTCAAGTACCGAACACCGGTCTTCTTGCTGTCGGACGGGTCGCTCGCGAACGGAGCAGAGCCGTGGAAGCTCCCCGAGCTCTCGAACCTCCCCGAAATCGACCCGGGTTTCGCCCAGAAGACCAATCACACCGACGAGGACGGCACCGAGGCCTTCTGGCCGTACGCGCGCGACGAGACCACCTTGGCGCGTCCGTGGGCGGTGCCCGGAACCGCGGGGCTCGAGCACCGCATCGGGGGGCTCGAGAAGGAGGACGGGACCGGCAACGTCTCGTACGACCCGCTCAACCACGAGCGGATGATCCGGTTGCGCGCGGCGAAGGTGGCGGGCATCGCGGCGGACATCCCGCCGGTGTGGCTCGACGATCCGGACGGTCTCGGCGGCGCGCCGCTGCTCGTCCTCGGATGGGGGTCGACCTACGGATCGATCCAGGCGGCCGTCCGGCGGGTGCGCGCCAGGGGACTGACCGTCGCCCATGCGCACCTCGTCCACCTGAACCCGTTCCCCTCGGACCTCGGTGACGTCCTTCGCGCCTACCAGCGGTTGCTCGTCCCCGAGGCGAACCTCGGACAGCTGTCGCGCCTCGTCAGGGCCGAGTTCCTGGTCGACGCCAGATCGCTCACGAAGGTTCAGGGCGTGGTCTTCCGCGCTGCTGAGATCGAGCAGGCGATGCTCGCGATGTTGAACGGTGAGGACCCGCCTCAGTTCGCGGCGGAGCAGACGGTGGCGGAGCAGACGCTGGAGCAGACACAGAATGACTGACGTGGTGGTTCCTGTCACGACCCGTAAGGACTGGACATCGGATCAGGAGGTCCGGTGGTGCCCGGGATGCGGGGACTATTCGATACTGGCCGCGGTCCAGATGCTGCTACCTGAGCTGGACGTGCGGCGCGAGACGACGGTGTTCGTATCTGGGATCGGTTGTGCCGCGCGCTTTCCTTATTACATGAACACCTACGGGATGCACTCCATCCACGGACGGGCTCCCGCGGTCGCGACGGGCCTCGCCGTGACACGGCCCGATCTCGACGTGTGGGTGATCACCGGGGACGGGGACTCGCTCTCCATCGGCGGCAACCACCTGATCCATGTCCTGCGCCGGAACGTGAACCTGACCATGTTACTGTTCAACAACCAGATCTATGGCCTGACGAAGGGCCAGTACTCGCCGACGTCCGAGCAGGGAAAGGTCACTAAGTCGACGCCTTTCGGCTCCCTCGAGTCCCCGTTCAATCCGATCAGCCTCGCGCTCGGGGCCGAGGCCACGTTCGTGGCGAGGACTCACGACATGGACCGAAAGCACATGCAGGAGACCTTCCGCCGGGCCCATGCGCACAAGGGCGCGTCGTTCGTCGAGGTGTACCAGAACTGCAACGTCTTCAACGACGGCGCCTTCGAGCAGGTGACCGGCCGCGATCAGCGCGCCGAGATGCTGGTGCCGCTGGTGCACGGCGAACCCATCCGTTTCGGCGCCGACAACCAGCATGGTGTCGTTGCAGACCGCGAGGGAAAGGTGCGCGTCGTCGAGGTCGCTGACGTCGGAGTGGATGCTCTGTTGGTCCACGACGAGCACCGCGACGACCCCGGCCTGGCATTCCAGCTGTCGCGCTTGTCCCGAGGCCCTCACGAACCGACTCCTATCGGGGTGTTCAGGGCCGTAGAGCGTCCCCACTACGGCGCGGCGATGCAAGAGCAGCTCGAAGAGGCGCGTAGGCGCTCGGGTCCGGGCGACGTCGAGGCGCTCCTGCGATCTGCCGGGACCTGGACCGTCCCGTAGCCGATCTCAGGGGTTCGCAGCCGAGCGCGGGGCTTCGCAGCCGAGCGGGGGGCTTCTTAGCCGATCCCAGGACGCCGATCAGTCGTGTCTGATGGCGTGGACTGCCCAGAGAAGGATCAGGACACCGAAGGGGACCACGCCGATCACACCCACTGCGGTGATGCCGGCATGGTTGGGGTCGGAAACGGCACCGACAGTGACCATCACCATTGCGAAAAGACCGCAGACGACCAACCAGGCCAGGTAGTTGTCTGGCATGAGCCCGGGATGCGTCCGGCGTACCGCCTCACGGGGCGACCTGGTCTCATGCCGACCGTTCACGCCCCTGTGTATCGGCTCTTATGGCGTGTGCCTGAAGAATGGGAGCGGGCTGTCAGACCTCGAGGCTTCTGTAGACCATTCCCGTTCGCGGCTTCGGAAAGAAGTAGGTGGATTTCGGGGGCATGAGGCGCCTTGCGCGCGCCCATTCCCTGATCTGTTCGACCGTGACCGGACGGACCAGTAGCGCCACTTCGGCGTCCCCGCGCTCGACGGCGTCCGTGGCCTCGCGGGCGGTATGGAAATGGCTCGAGGTCGCTCCCGGCAGCGCGTCGAGCAGCAAAGCCACGAAACTCGAATCGAGATCCGAGTCCGCCAACTCGTATGCCTCCTGTCGCGGCGTGAGAAGCCAGATCCTGTCCTTCGAGACCATTGCGAGAGCATGCGAAGAGGTCACGGCCGACAAGAGCGCCGGATCGTTCGGCCCCGCATCGACGACCTCGAACAAGGTCCTGACGGATTCGAGCAATTCCTCGCGTCCCGGGACTCCCGACAGAGCCCTGTGGATCGGGCCGACCCTCAGCCCTCCCTCCTCGAGCTCCACGACGAGGGCCATGACGAGGTCGTAGCTCCCGGCCAGGCCGTCGTGGGCGGCTCGCTCCTCGTCGCGGTACCTCCGGGCCACGCTGTAGCGGTGGTGGCCGTCCGCAAGGACGACCGGGCTAGCGGAGACCGCAAGGCAGAGGGCCTCGATCGTCGCGGTGTCGTCCACCACCCAGAGCTCGTGGAGCACGCCCGTGTCGTCGGTCGCCCTGGACGTCGGGTCCTCTTCGGGCTCGCAGAGCTTTCCCAGCCCCTCGGTCAGCGACAGCCCCCAGATCGGCGACAGGTTGGCGTGGGTGGAGCGGATCAGCTCCAGGCGATCGGTCTCGTCCTTGGAGATCGTCTGCTCGTGCGGGAGGACATCGTTGCCGGGCGGCTCCAACCCGAGCGCACCGATCACGCCGGTGGTCGACCCGGCTCCGCCAGGCAGGGTCATCCTGTACCGGTACAGGGCGCGGGTCGGCTCGATCGACACCAATCCCTCGGACTGCCAGCTGTCGAGGAGCTTTGCGGCGTGCTCGTAGGGCCCCAGCCCCGAGGGACGATCCGCTTCAGGTAGCTCGATGTGGATCGCGTTCGCCCTGTGGCGGCCGGCCAACTCGGCCCGCTCAACGGGACCGACGACGTCGTACGGCGGCGCGATCAGGCGACTGAGGTCAAGGGAACGGTCGTAGCGAAGCCCGGCGAACGGCTCGAAGCGAGGCACCGCCCTTGCGTATCACGCCGGGAGTCTCTGGTGCTATTCACGTTGACGTCGACGTAAACTATTGGCGATGACCCGGGTCCCCCGCTCCCAGCGGCCGATCACCAACCCCGAGCGTTACAAGTGGAACGCCCTGTCGAACACCACGCTCGGCGCGTTCATGGCGCTTTTGAACCAGTCGATCGTGATCATCTCGCTGCCGGCGATCTTCCGGGGGATCCACCTGCAGCCCTTGGCACCGGGCAACTTCGGCTACCTGCTCTGGTTGCTTCTCGGCTACCTGGTCGTGACGGCGGTCCTGGTCGTTGCGCTCGGTCGAATAGGCGACCAGTTCGGCCGGGTGAAGATGTACAACGCCGGCTTCCTCGTGTTCACGGTCGCGTCGATCGGATTGGCGTTCTCACCCGTGACAGGCCCGAGCGGCGCCCTGGTCCTGATCGCTCTGCGGCTCGTCCAGGGAGTCGGCGGCGCCATGCTCATGGCGAACTCGACTGCGATCCTCACGGACGCGTTCCCGGTGTCGCAACGCGGCACCGCGCTCGGCTTCAACATCATCGCCGGGACGTTCGCGTCGTTCCTCGGGCTCCTGGTCGGAGGCGCCCTCGCCGGCATCGACTGGCGGCTCGTGTTCCTGGTGAGCGTTCCCTTCGGGCTGTTCGGCACGGTTTGGGCGTACGCGACGCTCCGCGAGACCGGTAAGAGAGCGCCGGCCCGGTTGGACATCTGGGGCAATCTGACCTTCGCGGCAGGCCTGGTCCTGGTCATGATCGGCCTCACCTACGGACTTCAGCCCTATGGCTCGCACACGATGGGGTGGACGAGCCCCGTTGTGCTGGGCGAGCTGATCGGCGGCGTCGGCCTGCTGGCGCTGTTCGTGTGGATAGAGAAACGCGTGCCCGAGCCGATGTTCCATCTGTCTTTGTTCAGGATCCGGGCGTTCGCAGGTGCCGGCACCGCCAACCTCCTCGCCAACATGGGCCGCGGTGGGCTCCAATTCATGCTGATCCTGTGGCTGCAGGGGATCTGGCTGCCCCTTCACGGATATTCCTTCGAACGGACACCGCTGTGGTCGGGGATCTATATGGTGCCGATGTCGATCGGATTCCTCGTCGCGGGACCGCTGTCGGGCAAGCTTTCGGACCGATTCGGGCAGCGCGGGTTCTCGACGGCAGGCATGATCGTGGCTGCGGCGTCGTTCATCGCGCTGATGCAGCTTCCCATCAACTTCGAATTCACTTGGTTCGCGATCTTGTCGCTCGCAAACGGGATCGGAGTCGGGCTGTTCGCTGCGCCAAACACGACCACGATCATGAACGGGGTTCCCGCAGACCAACGCGGGGTTGCGTCAGGGATGCGGGCCACCTTCATGAACGCCGGGTTCGTGCTGTCAATCGGGATCTTCTTCTCCTTGATGGTCGCGGGGCTCGCATCGAGGCTTCCTGCGACGCTCTCGCGCGGCCTCGTGGCCCAGGGAGTGTCTCCTTCTGTCGCACACCACGTGGCCAACCTGCCGCCCGTGGGGACCTTGTTTGCCGCATTTCTCGGGTACAACCCGATGCGGACGTTGCTCGGACCGCAGGTCCTGGCGAGCGTGGGCACCAAGCACGCGAGCATCCTCACCGGGAAGACCTTCTTCCCGAGCCTCATCTCGGGACCTTTCCACTACGGCTTGGTGATCGCGTTCTCGGCTTCGGCTGCGTTGTGCGCTCTCGCCGCTCTCGCCAGCTGGTGGGCCGGGAACTGCGGCGAGGCTCACATGTTCGTGGAGCCCGGGCCGAGGGTGGGACGAATCGTGACCGAGGAGCCAGACGAGCGGCTCGCCAGGTTGGGATCGTGAACAGGTCGGGCGCCGCATCAGGCACCGGGTCGGGCGTCGCGTCGGTCACCGAACCCGGACAGCTGCTCCGGATCGGCGAGGCAGCCGAGCGCGCGGGCGTCTCGTGCAGGACGCTGCGTTATTACGAGGAGCTCGAGCTGTTGGTCCCGGCGGGCCATTCGGCAGGTGGAGCGCGCCGGTACACCGCTGAAGACATCTCGAGGCTTCTACGGATCAAGGAGCTGCAGGAGCTGCTCGGATTCGATCTGGGAGAGATACGCACCATCTTGAGGGGTGAGGACCAGCTCGCCGACCTGCGCTCCGAGTACAACTCCGGCGCGACCCTGGAAAGGCGCAGTGCGATCCTGTCTGAGGCGTCTCTCATCAACGAGCGCCTGAAGGTGACGGTGAGGGCCAAGCAACAACGGCTCGACGAGATGATGCGCGAGCTCGAAGACCGCTCCAAGCGCCACAAGGTCGCCGCACGGAAACTCGAGAAGGAAGGCCTCGCGCCCGGAACGAGCTAGGGAGGATTTACTACGGAGGCTTTAGGGTGCCTTCGAAATAGGCTTCGCGGGTGCCGGTAGACGGATCGAAAGAAGCGGGATTGCAAGAGGGGTCGCAAGAGGGGTCGCAGGAAGAGGGATCCGAAGCCGCAGCACTTGCGCCGACTGGGTCGCCGGGTCCGGTGAATCCGGGCGAAGACAGGATCCTCACGGCCCCCAATCTTGTGACGACCGCACGCCTCGCAGGGATAGGCGTGTTCGTGTGGCTGTTGTTCGGGGCGCAGCACCAAATTGCTGCGGCGATATTGCTCGCTGTTCTGGGCGCCACGGACTGGGTGGACGGCTTCGTCGCACGCCGCTTCAATCAGGTGTCGACGGTGGGCAAGGTGCTCGACCCCGTCGCGGACCGCATGCTCGTGGCGACAGCCGTCATCTGCGTGATGATCCAGGGAGCCGCCCCGCTGTGGTTCTGCCTGGCGACCATCGCACGCGAAGTGGTCGTGTCGGCTGCCGTACTTCTCCTGGCCTGGCTAGGCGCCGAGCGCATCGACGTCCTTTTCGTGGGGAAAGCCGGGACCTTCGGGCTCATGTTCGCCTATCCGACCTTCGTCCTCGCCTATGGCCACGCCGGCTGGCAGGATCCCATCAGGGTCGTCGCCTGGGTGTTCGCGATCCCCGGGCTCGTGCTCGCTTGGGTTGCGGCCGCCGCTTACGTCCCCGTCGGTCTCCGGGCGCTGCGGTCGGGGAGGGCCGGCAGGGCGGGAGTCTCGGGGGGCGCGGCGTGCGCGGCCGTGACCGGCTTCGCGAAAGGCGCGGGATTGCCGTCGGAAAACACGTGCGACGAACTGCTGAGGGCGTCCTGATCCGAAGCAAGAGGGGTAGGGTCGTTTAGTGGTCACGCGACGGCAGGTCCCGTGCGCGCCGGGTGAGATGCAGGTGAGGCGCGGGTCGGACCGGTGGGATCGGTGAGATCGGTGAGATCGGTGAGACGTCGATGAAGGCGGTCATCATGGCCGGCGGCGAGGGGACCAGGCTCCGACCCCTCACCTCGAACCAGCCGAAGCCCATGCTCCCGCTAGCCAACCGGCCGATGATGGAGCACGTCGTAGCCCTGCTCAGGAGCCACGGCTTCGAGGAAGTTGTGGTGACGGTCGCCTTCATGGCCAACGCCATCCGCAACTATTTCGGCGACGGTTCGGAGTTCGGCGTCCACATGGCGTACGCGACCGAGTCGACGCCCCTCGGCACGGCGGGCTCGATTCTGAACGCCCGCGAGCAGCTCGACGAGAGATTCCTCGTCATCTCGGGGGACGTGCTCACCGACCTGGACCTGACCGCGACGGTGAGAGCCCACGAGGACAGCGGCGCCCTCGGAACCATTGCGTTGAAGTCGGTCGACGACCCACTCGAATTCGGGATCGTCATCACGACCGAGGACGGTGCTGTCGACCGCTTCCTCGAGAAGCCGACCTGGGGACAGGTCTTCAGCGACACCATCAACACCGGGATCTACGTGCTCGAGCCCGAGATATTCGATTTCATCGAATCGGGCAAACCGGTCGACTTCTCCGCCGACGTGTTCCCTCAGGTACTGGCCGCGGGCAAGCGGTTGCACGGTCACATCGCCGACGGCTACTGGGAAGACGTGGGGACTCTCGAGGCGTACCTGGGAGCCCATCGCGACGTGATGGATGGCAAGGTTCATGTGGAGGTCGCGGGGTTCCAGCTCCGCCCGGGGGTCTGGCTCGGCAAGGGCGCCGAGGTCGACCCGAGCCTCAAGATCGACGGTCCCGCGATCATCGGGGCGAACGCCCACGTCGGGCAGGGGACCCACCTCGGTTCGCATTGCGTCCTCGGGCAGAACACCCAGATCGGCGACAATTGCACCATCACGCGCTCGGTGGTCCACGAGAACAGCTTCCTCGGAGCGGGTGTGAGCATCGACGGCACGGTCCTCGGCCGCTCCTGTGACCTGCGCCAGGGCGTCCACTGCGAAGAGGGTGTCGTGCTCGGCGAAGAGTGCTTCGTCGGCGCCGGCGCCGTCATCACGTCGAATGTGAAGGTCTATCCGTTCAAGACGGTGGAGGCCGGCGCGATCGTGAACACGTCGATCGTCTGGGAGTCCCGGGGTGCGCGGTCTCTGTTCGGACGGACCGGGGTCACGGGACTGGCCAACGTCGACATAAGCCCGGAACTGGTCATGCGCCTTTCCATGGCGTGGGCAGGCACTCTCGAGAAGGGATCGACGATCACAACCTCACGTGACACCTCGAGAGCCGCCCGGGTGCTCAAAAGGGCCGTGATGGTGGGTTGCAACGCGGCGGGCGTGAACGTGGACGACCTCGAGGCAGCGACGGTGCCGGTCACGAGGCACCAGGTCCGCTCGGCGTCCTCGATCGGGGGGGTCACCGTACGTCTTGCCTCGCACGACGCCCAGTCAGTGAGCATCCGGTTCTTCGGCCGGGGTGGCCTGGACATCGACGAGGCGACCCAGAGGAGGATCGAACGGCTCTATCACAGGGAGGAATTCAGGCGCGCCCTGGCGCCTGACATCGGGGATATCGGTTTCCCCGGCCGGGCGCTCGAGCACTACACGTCGGCGCTGGTCGACTCCCTCGATGCCGGTCCCGTCGGCGTGTCGGCCATAGCGGGCGCGGGATTCAAGCTCGTCCTCGACTACTCGTTCGGGACCACCAGCTTCGTGATGCCGAACGTCCTCGCCAAGCTCGGGGCCGAGGTTCTCGTGGTCAATCCCTACGCGTCGACCGCCGCGGTCATGGCGAGCGACCGCGCTTCGGCGGCGAAGCACGTCGCCGATCTCGTCACAGCTTCGGGGGCACACCTGGGTGCGGTGCTCGATGCGGGCGGCGAGTTCGTCGTTCTCGTAGACGACGCGGGACGTGTCCTCACCGACGACGAGGCGTTGTTGATGCTCCTCGGTCTGGTGACGGCGACGGCGGGGCCCGGCGCGCGCGTCTGCCTGCCGGTCGCGATCCCGAAAGTGATGGAAAGGGTCTGTCGCGAGCAGGGAGTCGACATCCTGTGGACCAAGCTCTCGCCGGCACACCTGATGGAAGCGTCTGCGACGCCCGGCGTCGTGTTCGGCGGCGGTCAGAACGGTGGGTTCATCTTTCCGTCGTTCTTGCCGGCGTTCGACGCGATAGCCACCCTGGTGCATCTACTTGCAATGCTCGTCAAGTCGGGCGACCGCCTGTCGAAGTTGACCGCCGGCCTTCCCGCGATCCACATCGCGGATCAGACCGTCGTCACGCCTTGGGACCAGAAGGGGGCCATCATGCGCACCCTGGTCGAGAGGTCCTCGAGGCGCGACCTCATCCTTGTCGACGGAGTGAAGATGCCCGAAGACGACGGGTGGGTGCTCGTGTTGCCGGACCCCGAAGAGCCGCAGACCCACATCTGGGCAGAGGGGCCCACTGAGTCCGCCGCATCGGCGAGGGCGCTCGAGCAGGCCGCCCGCATTCGCCAGATGTTGCGCTAAGCCTCTACTTCGTCATCGTTTTGTAGTGATTGGCGACGTCGGGCCGCCGCGGTGGCGCGTGGCTTCCCGGCCCGGAAAAGGCGTCCCGTGGGCGGGAACTTGAGCAATCCGGTAGGGTCCGGATCCGTGCGATACCCAGACGACGTCTCCTACACGCGGGACCACGAATGGGCGCGTAGCCAGCTCGACGGAAAGGTGCGAGTAGGGATCACCGACTACGCCCAGGATGCTCTTGGTGACGTGGTCTTTGTGCAGCTCCCCGCCGAGGGGGCCACCTTCGCGGCAGGGGACACTCTGGGTGAGGTGGAGTCCACAAAGTCGGTGTCGGAGTTCTACGCACCCTTGGCGGGTGTCGTCGTCTCCGTGAACTCATCGTTGTCCGAGGCTCCGGAACAGCTGAACGACGATCCCTATGGAGAGGGTTGGATCTGTGAGATAGAGCCGAGCGCGGCAGATGCGCTCGAGGGATTGCTCGACGCAACGGAATACCGTGCGCTCGTCGAAGAGCAGTGAGACCCGGGAGAGGCGACGATGGTGACGGGGTAGCGTGGTTGCTGTGTTCTGCAACAACTGTGGGCATCGCAATCCCATGGGCGCCAATTTCTGCTCGTCATGCGGATCCGTGCTGACCACGCCCGGTGCCGAGACGACTGTCACCTTGCATCCGATCGATCAGCAAGGAGAGGTCGGGGAAGAGGAGCTGTCGGTGACTCTCCCGGACCGTGCAGAAGGCTCGGGTCTGCTGGTCGTCGAGCGCGGCCCTAATGCAGGGACGCGGTACGTGCTCGACTCGGATCTGACCAGGGTGGGCAGGCATCCGGAGAGCGACATCTTCCTCGACGACATCACCGTGTCGAGGCGTCATGCCGAATTCCGTCGGGGACCTGACGGCGACCAGGTCCGCGACGTCGGTTCGCTGAACGGCACTTACGTCAATCGCGAGCGAATCGAGCAAGCCGTGTTGAAGAGTGGTGATGTCGTGCAGATCGGAAAGTTCAAGCTCGTCTACCTGCCTGCTGCCGAGGAGTGAACCCGGCGACAGGCACCGAGGTGACCCATGGTGCTGAGGCGGTGAGCGCGGTGGTGACGGCCAAGTGACTGCTGGTAGGAGCTACCTGTCCATAGGCGACGTCCTGACGCTGCTGCGCCAGGAGTTCCCTGACGTCACCATCTCCAAGATCAGGTTCCTCGAAAGCCAGGGACTCGTAAATCCCGAGCGCACACCTTCGGGCTACAGGAAGTTCTACGACCATGACGTCGAGCGCCTCAAGTGGGTGCTCAGTCAGCAGCGCGAGCACTTCTTGCCCCTCAAGGTCATAAAGGGCAGGCTCGAGAACGAGACCGCGGGCGGTGATGCCCGTGGGTCGCGAGGAGCCGCACGTGCAGGGACGGCCACCCGTCCCTCCGCTCCGGTCAGTAGCGCCGTAAGCGCTCCCGGCGACGGCACCGGTCGCCGCTCGGACAACCAGACGAACGGTCGGATCGGCAACGCCCCGGTCGGGGCAGGTGCCGCGAGGTCCGCGGCCGAGGGCTCGAGTGCTTCGCGTGGCCCGCGGGCGATCGGCGTCGATTCCAGGGTCGGCGAGGGCCCGGGCAAGCTGCCCGGGTTCGATCGTGAAGGCGACGAACATCGTGGGATCGGGGCAGGCGGACGCAAGGCCCCGGCTTCACCGGCCGCAGGATCCGGCGGACCTGCTGCCTCGGCCCGCTCCGGCGCACGGGTCTCCGACCAGCGCAATCAGACCCACCCCAGCTCTTCGCAGGGACGGGGCCTGCATGCGGCGAGCGGCGGCATCACGGACCCAGAGTCCCGGCGGCCGACGGGTCGCGGCACAAACACGGTCGCCGTCGAACAGGGGCGTCACGTGCAGGGGAGGTCGGGCCATCCGTCCGAAGGGCCGTCACGGGCCGGCGCTCCGGGTGAGGGCCGTTCCGGATCACCGTCGGGGACCGAGGCCGCCTCAGGGACACGAGGATGGCTGAGGACGGCATCACGGAGCCTCACGTCTGTCGAGCTCGCAGCAGCTTCAGGATTGAGCGAGCAGGCGGTCGCCGAGCTCGAGTCGTACGGGATCCTGAGCAGCAGGCTGATCGGTGGAGAAGTGCACTACGACGAGTCGGAGGTCGCGGTCGCTCGCTTCGCCGCGGAATTCGCACAATTCGGGATCGAGCCGCGCCACCTGCGCCTGTACAAGCATTCCGCGGAACGCGAGGCGGGATTCGTCGAGCAGCTCGTCCTCCCACTGTTGAAGCAGCGCAATCCCGAAGCACGCAACCGCGCAACCGAGATGGTCTCCGACCTGACCCGGCTCGGACAGGGGCTACGCGATGCCCTGGTTCAACGAAACCTGAAGGATCTGCTCGGGGGGTGACGCCGGCGGCCCGAGTGGTGCACACGCGGGCCGAGGTGGACGCCGCGTTGAAGCGCCTCGGCAGAGAGCTCCAGGCCGCGTACCCGAAAGGCGCGCTCCTGGTCGCGGTGCAAAAAGGCAGCATCCTGGTGCTCGCCGACCTCGTCCGCCGGATCGACGCCCCTTGCAGGGTCGACTTCCTCGCCATCTCGGATTACGCGGGCGGCAGTGGACGCGCCCGCATCGTCCAGGATCTCGAGACCGATGTTCACGATTGCGACGTCGTCCTCGTCGAAGACATCGTGGACACGGGCCTGACGTGCGCATACGTGCTCGAGACGCTCCGGGGACGCGGACCACGGAGCCTGGCGGTGTGCGCTCTACTCGACCGGCGCTCCAGACGGATCGTGCCCGTGCCTCTGCGATTCGTGGGGTTCGAGGCCACCGACGAGCTGTTGATCGGTCGGGGTCTCGGCGTGTCGGGGAGGTATCGCAATCTGGACCTGGTCGCTGCAGCCGATTCGGCGATACTTCAGAGTGACCGGGACGCCTACGTCTCGCAGTTGTACACACCACGCATCGAGCGACCCGTGAGGACCCGGTTCGAGCACGAGGTTCGGGGCGAGCGACCGCCCACCCGGTGAGGCGGTATCTTGCAGGCATGGTCGAAGTGCGGCTGAGCGCGGTGCGAGTGGACCTGCAGTCGAACACCCCGGTGCTCCTGCTGATGGAGACCGAGGGCATCGGCCGAACGCTGCCGATATTCATCGGAGCGCCGGAGGCGACTGCGATCGCGTTTGCCCTCCAGGGCGTCCCGACGCCGAGACCGATGACACACGATCTTCTCCAGGACCTGCTCGACACCCTCGACGTGAAGCTCGAGAGGATCCTCATCACCGAGCTGCGGTCGGCAACGTATTTTGCAGAGCTCCATCTGCTCAGGGGAACTCAGACGCTTTCGGTTTCAAGCCGTCCTTCGGACGCGGTCGCTCTCGCCGTTCGCACCGGGAGCCCACTTTTCGTGGCCGACGAGTTGATGGATGCAGAGGGAGTGCTGCTACCGAGCGACGAAGAAGATGAAGACGGGGAGGACGCAAATCCCGACGCGCTGGTCGGGGAGTTCCGCGAGTTCCTCGACACCGTACGTCCCGAGGATTTCAGCTCCTGATACCTCGTTTCGCGGCGGCGCCGGCACGCGTTCTTTCCGTTTTGCACTCGTGATCTTGTCGTCAGCGATCTTGTCTGCGGTGGCGCTCGCCGCGTGCTCGACGGGCACGAACGGTTCTGCTACGTCGCAGGGGTCGAGCACGACATCTCGTGGGGGATCGTCGTCGACCACTTCATCGACCTCGAGCCCCGCGACGACGGCGACGAGCACATCGGTCTCTTCGACGTCGACGTCCGTCTCTTCCTCGAGCACGCTTCCGCCGAGCTCGACGACCACGTCGACATTGCCGAGCGACTATTGCGAGGTCCCCGATCTCCACGCAGCAATTGAGGGGACCGCGGGTGCGGCGGGGACGATCGAAGTGACGTTCCGCCTCACGAACGTCTCACCCTCCACGTGTGTGCTCTACGGATATCCCGGCGCGCTGTTGCTCGGACCCGCACCGGAGCGCAGCCCTATGCCGACGCTCGTGAAACGGGGAGGAGACCTGACGTTCCTCCAGGTCGCCGTTTCGACCGTCGACATCGGCCCCGGAGCATCGGGCTACTTCAACATGGGCTACAGCGACGTGGTCTCGGGCGACGAGACGTCTTGCCCCACGTCGTCGTTCATCGAGATCACTCCGCCAAACGACACCCAACAGCTTGTCCTCCCCGCCTCCATAGAGGCCTGCGGCGGAGGCCAACTTTCGGTGTCGCCCGTGTTCGGGCCAGGCACCCCGGCGACTTCGACCACGGCCCCGCCAAACGGCTGACGGCTCCTAACGGCGGAGGCTCGCCCCACGATCCGTGTTCGTGCATTCACTAAGCCGCGTGCCGCGCCTGGAAGGCGTGCCTGAAAAGGCGCCAGTTAGGCGTGCCAGGAAACGTGCCTGAGAATCAGTTCCAACGCTCGACCGTTAGGTCCCGTTTAGAATCTTCGCCTATGGAGGAGGCCCTCTGGCGTCGGGGCGCGCGCGCCATCAGGTCGCTGACGCCTGACGTTCGGTCGTGGACCCCAGAGCAGCGCGACACCGTCGTATACGCATGTGGAGCGGTGTTCGCCCTGGCGACGATCCGGCTGTCCACCATCGAGCTGTACAGGCAATGGGCCGAGATCGCCATCGGCCCTTATGTACTCGGGGCACTCATCTCGTGGCTGACCGTGCGCAGGGCGCGGGCGCGACGCCGTACGGACACGAACCGCCTGGGCAAGGCGCGTATCGGGATATTCCTATTCGTCCTCGCCGGAGCGACTTTCCTGCCGCTCACTCTCGAAGTGTTCCTCCAATCGCAGACGGGCGGCACGACCCACGTGCAACCCGAGGTGCTCGTGGTCGAGAGGTCGGGCGTGCAGGTCGCGGCCGGCAAGGACCCTTACCCGGCCGTCGTGAGCAAGCATCCGACGGGGCAGACCGCCATCGAGCTGCGTGGCCAACCCTCATACGACCAGTACGACCCTTACGGCCCTCTGATGTCCCTGTTCGGGATCCCGAGCAGTTGGCACCTGCCCCCCCGATTCCTCGATGCCCGCGTGTACTTCTCTCTCGTGTCGATGCTTCTTGTCGCACTTGCGCTTGCACTGTGCAGAGGGGGCTACGAACCGCGCATCCTCGCCCTGCAGGGCATGACGATCCTCCCGACCGCCGCTCTCCCGATGGCGACCGGAGGCGACGACCTGCCCGTGGCCGCCTTCCTGCTTCTCAGCATGCTCCTGCTCCACCGTCGAAGAGCCTTCGGAGCCGGACTGGTGCTCGGCTTCGCTGCCGGGTTGAAGTTCACGGCGTGGCCGTTGGTCCTGCTTTCATTCGCGGTCGCCCGCGACCGGGACGGACGGCGCGGGCGCGGGATCGCATGGGTCCTTCTCGGCATGGGCATCGTCCTCGTGCCTTCGGTGGTGCCCGTATTCATTCACGACCCGACGGCTTTCTTGAACAATGTGGTCCGCTTCCCGCTCGGGCTCACGAAGATCAGCTCTCCTGCTGCTAGCGCGCTGCCCGGCCACATCATCGTGCTCGCCTTCCCACAGATCAGACGCGCGTTCCCCTTCATCCTGGCGATAGTCGGCGTCGGCGTCATCGGTTGGGTGCTCGTGCGCCACAGGCCCCGCACCGTGTCCGACGTATGCCGCCTCGGAGGATGGGCGATGACCGCAGGGATCCTCTTCGCTCCGGCGACGCGAGTCGGGTACCTGCTCTATCCGATCAATTTCTTCTTCTGGGCTTGGCTCCTGCGTTCGGAAGAAGAGGCCGACGTGACTCTCGAGGCTGAGAGCGTCATCGCGTCGGTACCCCTTCGCGAGGGGGCGCCTGTCGCAGCCTGAGGGCCTGCGGCGCGGTCATCGTGGTTTACGAGTGCCCGAGCCCTACGGCGCGGTCGTCGTGGCCGGTGAAGTCGTCGAGGACGTCGTGGTCGACGAAGCCGTACTCGACGAAGCCGTACTCGACGATGTCGTCGTCGCACCCTTTGACACAGGGCCCGTCGACGTGGTCGTGGAGTGAGATCCGCTGACACCGCCATGCGCCGTGGTGGTCGAGGTGCTCGGAGACGATGTGCCTCTGTCGGATTCCGGAAGGGTGGTCCTGCTCGTCACGGGCCTCGCGGTGACCGCGGTTGTCGATGTCGGGCTCGGGCTCGACGGGACGCTCGTCTGTCCTGAGGCGGGCAATGGTGCAGGACGCACCAGGATGTAAAGGACCAAGGTCCCGACGAACACCGCGAGCACGAGCAGAGTGGACGGGCGGACCCTCAACCGCTTCAGTCCGGATTGCTTCATTCGGGTTTTCTCGGCTCGGCTGGGTGCCCTTGCGGGGATGTGGCCTGTACGGCGGTCTGCTCCGAAGACGGTTCGGGTGTGGTCGCGGGGTCAAGAGATGGCGGGACCATGATCCCGGCATCACGAAACGCGCTAGCGATCCGGGATCTGAGGTCACGTCCGACATCGAACTGCTTGCCTGGAAGCGTTCGAGCCACGACACGCACCACGAAGCGGTCCACGTCCATGCTCTCCAGGCCCATGACCGAAGGGGTGTCGAGAAGCAACGGGCGGAGAGTCGGATCTGCGAAGGCTTCCTCGCCCACTGAATGCAGTATCTCCGTCACCTTGATGGTGTCTGCCGTTGCGGGCACCGGGACGTCCACGACGGCTCGCGCCCAGTCGCGCGAGAGGTTCGTGACCTGCACGATCTGTCCATTCGGGACGAAGACGACTTCACCGTTCACTGTCCGCAGGCTGGTGACTCGCAATGTGACGTTCTCGACCGTGCCGAGTACCCCCGTCGTCGCCCCGAGAGCCGAGATGCGGATCGCGTCACCGAAGCCGTATTGACGTTCGGAGATGATGAAAAAGCCGGCGAGGATGTCTTGGACGACACGCTGCGCCCCGAATCCCACGGCCACCCCGGCAACGGTTGCAGGCGCTACCAGGCTCGTGATGGGTACGCCCAGACGCTGGATGATGAGGACCGCCATCACCGAGTAGACGAGCACGAGCAGTGTCCAGGTCACCACTTGCGTCACTGCGTGGCGGTGTTTGGCGGCCTCTGACTGCACCAATGCGTCGCCACCCCTGGAGCGTGCATCGATCTTGCCGATGTACCTGCCACTCATCCACGTCACGAACCGGGTGAGCAGAATCGAGCCAGTGACGATCAGCACTATCTCGAGAAGGTTGCCTCGGGCGAAGCGACCGAAGTCGGAGAGCGGGGTTATGGCGCCAGCCGAATAGCTCAAGAGGTGCAAGAGGTGGTGGATCAATCTGTGTCGGAGACCTGGAAGAGGCGGACCTCGAACGAGGTTACGCCCGTCGCATTCGCGGCGCTCGAGGTGAAGCTCGTCGGCGAGACCACCGCTCCGATCTCCCAGTAGTAGCCGTCGCTGCCGGCCCGCTGGGCGAGCACCTCGTATCCAGGTTGGTTCTTAGGCTTCCCCGTGCTCTCGACGTGCCAGCCCTGCGCGGGGAGCTCGACCTCGAAGAAGGTGATCACCTTCTGCTCCGACGCATCGATCTCGAACTCGCGCTGCTCGTCATAGCTCTCGGCGGAATTCGTGTTGTCCGTGACTGCGCCCGGCACAGATCCGGCGGGAAGGACGATCGCGTTGACTATGTCGTTGGGTGGCTCGCCGGAGGAGACGAGGGGGGCGAGTGCCGAGCTTGCCGGTATCGCCTTGATCGGAGATCCCTTCGCTGTCGGGACAGATGACGGCGCTGCCACCGGAGGATTTGAGCCCGTGAACACCTGTGCGATGAAACCGAGAGTGACGATGCCGATGCCAAGCAGCAGGACTATCAGGGCCAACTTGACGCTCGGGCCGGGCAATTCGCGGCGCTGAGCGGGGGCGTCAGGAGTGTCGGTAACCGCAGAGTCGGGGCGCGGGTCCACCGAGGACCTGTTTCGAAATGTCGTGCGGGCGAAGTTGGACAAGGCGACCAGTTTGAGTGTTTTTCTGCTCTTTATCTCGGCCGAAGCATACAGGCGAGGGCTGAGTGGACCCCTGAGCCTTCCGTTTTCACTTTGACGATTTTGATACACGGGTGTATACTTCGGCGTGAGTTTGAATCGTCATTTGGGCATTGGCGGCGATCTGGCACCCTGTTAGGGGACGCTCGTTGTGAACGGTCGTCGCGACAGCGCCCGCGTTTGTACTCTCGACATTCGTGGATCCGCGAATTGCCCTCACCATCGCAGGCTCTGATTCAGGCGGCGGAGCCGGCCTGCAGGCGGACCTGAAGACCTTCGCAGCACTCGGGGTGTTCGGCACGAGCGCCGTGACGGCAATCACCGCTCAGAACACCACTTCGGTGGTCGCATCGATGCCGATACCCCCTGAAATGGTCAAGCTCCAGGTCGAGACCGTCCTTTCCGACCTTCCTGTCTTGGCGGTCAAGACCGGGATGCTTGCTACGTCTGCGATTGTCGGCGCCGTGGCCGACATGGCGGAGTCCGGTCGGCTGCCGAACCTCGTGGTCGATCCGGTCCTCGTCTCCACCACGGGGCGACGCCTGCTCGAGGACGATGCCATCCCGGTCTACAAGCAACGGTTGTTGCCTCGCGCAGTTGTGGTGACGCCAAACCTTCGCGAGGCGCGCCTGCTGGCTGAGATGCCGATCTCCGACACGCAGGGCATGATCGACGCCGCGTGGAAGATCGCGGAGGCGGGACCGCAGACGGTCGTCGTGAAAGGCGGCCATCTCGGGGGCGACGAATCGCCGGACATCCTCCTCACGAACGGGGAAGTGACGGTGCTCCAAGGTGCGCGCATCCCAACTGCCAACGACCACGGCACCGGTTGCACCATGTCCGCCGCCATCGCCGCGTTCCTCGCTCGGGGAGAGTCAGTTCCAGTTGCGGTCGAGCGAGCGAAGGAATACGTAGCGCGAGCAATCTCGGGTGCGTCATCGTGGAAGCTCGGATCGGGTCACGGTCCCCTCGATCACTTCGGGTGGGATGCGCGCAGTCACTGAGCTTCACTGAGCGGCACTGTCCGGCACTGTCCGGCGATCGCCAGTTTTTCCGCTGCGAAAAGGAAATAACTGTCCCGAGGCTGCTCACATCGCTTCGTCGTTCCATGTTCTGTTACACCCTCTGAGTAGCTTGCATGTCGTGACAGAGGCACCTCATGCTGAGTTGTCGTGCGGCGATCATCCGATCGGTAATCACGACGCTGGGATCGTGATCCAAAGGGCTTCGTCCTGGGTACAGCCGGTTTGGCATCGTCGGGCCCAAGACCGAGGAGTAGAAGGCGTCGCACAACATGTAAGCGTTGGCCAGGGCCGAGCGGAAGCGGACGTCTGCTTGCGTCATATACGCCATGACCAACGGTCCCTGGTCGGGACCGTCGAACGCCGGCTCAGAGTGGGTTGCCACGAAGTGGTCCATTGCGCCGTTGTTCCAGCTGTCGTGTTGGGAGATCCACCCGTGGTCGGGTCTGGAATTGTCGCCGGCGCATTGGGCCGAGACGGTCGCGGCGTCGAGCCGGTAGGGCAGCAGCTGCCCGGCCGGCACGTGGCCCACCGGCGCATTGGCCCAGGCCTGGCTGAACAGCCCAAGGTTTCCCGGAAGGATGGTCGTCGAATCCCGTGGCGCCCGGGTACGTGCCGAAGAAGTGGTCGAACGACCGGTTTTCCATCATCAGGAAGACCACGTGCTCGATGGCGTCGAGATCGTTGCCGGCGGGACTAACAGCCGTCGAGCGGCTGATCGTCGCGCTGCCCCGACACGCCTGCAGCAGCGCGCCCAGGCCCAGCGCTAAGCCGCCACCCAGCCCGCCCCGGCGGCTGAGGGAGATCCTGTCGGCGAGCCCGTTACGTTCCATCGGCTGCCGTCTCCCCTCGCGTATGCCGGACCCGCGTACTCCGTCCTCGATACCCACGGCCGCCGCTCTCAGCTCGTGCGGCGCACTGTACCCGGAGCGAAGGATCGCCAGCATCGCGCGAGCGCCCGCCGAACCTAGGCGATAGGGGATGGCTCGCTGCCGAGCTGGGCGCTGGATTACGGGACACTTAAGTTCGTATTTCAGGCGCCCATGTCACGGGATGCCGGAGGGTCGCCGGCCCCCGTCTGAGAGTAGCGTCGACTGCGCCGGCCCCACCCTCGCTTGAAGTCTCGCGGCGAGTCCTGAGAACAGAGAAATCCATGATGCGCAAGCACACGATCATGATCCGAATCTGCTACGGGCTGATGATCGCGGGTCTTGGTTCGCTGGGTGCGTGCAGCTCCGGTGGTACGAGCTCATCGCCCTCGGGGTCTTCCCAGAACTCCCGCGTCTTGACCATCCTCGTGACCAACGACGATGGCGTGGGTGCCCCAGGTATCAACGCTGTCGTGCAGGGCCTCCGCGCCCTTCCCCGAACCAGGGTGACCGTGGTGGCCCCGCTCACAAACGAGAGCGGAACGGGGGGCAAGACCACGAAGGGCGCCCTTGTTGTGACCAAGGCGACAACGGCTGCGGGCTACCCGGCGTGGGCCGTCCACGGCTATCCGGCCGACACGATCGTGTGGGCAATCGACGATCACGGGATCTCGTTTCGCCCCGATCTGGTGGTATCAGGGATCAACTTCGGGCAGAACATCGGGCCACTCGCGAGCGGGTCGGGCACCGTAGGCGCAGCCCTCGCTGCGGTGCGTCGGGAAATCCCCGCCCTGGCTGCGAGTCAGGGTATCGACGACGGGCAATCTCCCGACTTCGCAGAAGGTGTCACTCAGGTTGTCGCCTGGGTCCGCCTCCATCGGATCGCTCTTGTCGACCATTCCTACGGCAAGGTGCTTCCCCAGGGCAACCTCAACGTCCCGACGTGTGAGAACGGACAGGTACGGGGCCCGGTGATGGCACCTCTAGCCACGAGCCTCGCTGGTATCACTATCACGACAGTGAACTGCTCATCCGCGTCAACCTCGTTCAACAACGATGCTGAGGCGTTCATCCTCGGTTACGCAGTCGTCTCGCCGTTATCTGCCACGAGCTGATCAACAGCCCGCTTGTCGAACGAAGTCGACAGCCGCTGGCGGGCAGCATGATGGGGAAGGAGTCGCCTTATGGCTACGTGCTCGCCTCCACCACCGGGTCTCGACACACGGAGTGGGGCTCAATACCGGCGTTCGGGTACCGCCGGTCCGACGTTCCGCTCCGACGTTCCGGGACACCCCTGAGCCGGGAGGCGGCCAGCTCGCAGAAGAAGTCTCCGTCGATAGGTAACCCTTGATCGGCGCGAGCCGGCCAATTGCCAGCGATCAGCACTACCTTCCCTGCGGGTCGGGAAGATCTTCCGAATACGGGGCCCCGGCCGAGCTTGTGAGCATCATCCTGGCAAAGCCCATGCTGTTCAAATTCTGGTCTCGGAGGCTGGACGAGACTTGGGCATTCGCCATTCAGCGCTTCGACGTCCCAACAATCACGCCTCTTGGAGCATCAGGCCTTGGTGCGACTGAGTTGGCTTAAGCCGGGAAGAGAGTGACCATCGTCCACCCGAAGGGTCGTTCGGCCCTAGCACTCTCCGGGCCGAACGCTCAGGCTGTGAATACGGGACGGCAACGGCCCAATCTGTTCACTGTGCATCCATTGGCCAGCTGGCGAACGTGCGGTCTGAAGAGGAGAGGAACGTGGACCACATCGGCTTGGCACTAACCGGCGCAGTTGTCTTGCTGGTCGCGCTACGGATTCTTTTGGTTCGTCGTGCCCGTTCTCCCATCACCACAGGTCCGCGTCCGGTCCCGCTGCCGGTTCCCGTCGTGGTATGCGTGCTGCGAGACCACAATGAACTGGAGCAAGCACGGCGACGTGCCGCGGAGTTGGAGCATCTGGCGGCAACATCTCGTCGGACCCGAAGTGAGCGTTACGAGACGGAGTGCGACCGATGATCGAAGGAGAGTTGACATGCAAGCTCTAATCGTCGTAGCCGTTGTGGTCGGCATCATCGCCCTTATCGGCATAGCACTCGCGCTGCACATCGTGCACCAGTATGAGCGCGGTGTTGTTTTCCGATTCGGCCGAGTGGTTAACGAGAAAGCCCCTGGCCTCGTCGTGATCTTGCCGATCGTGAACGTGATACGGAAGGTGTCGCTACGCATTGTCACGATGCCAATCCAGTCCCAGGGAATCATCACTCGAGACAACGTGAGCGTCGATGTCTCGGCCGTCGCCTACTACCGAGTCGTCGATGCAACGAAGTCGGTTGTCGCGATCGAGAGCGTCCAAGCCGCCATCAACCAAATCGCACAGACGACCCTTCGGAAGGTGGTCGGACAACACACCCTCGATGAGATTCTGGCCGAGACCGACACCATCAACGTCGACATCAAGGACATTCTCGAAGACGAGACCTCAGAATGGGGCGTGCTGGTCACCCTTGTCGAGCTGAAGGACATCCAGCTCCCGGACACGATGAAGCGCGCGATGGCACGACAAGCCGAAGCAGAGCGAGAGAAGCGGGCGAAGATCATCGCGGCCGAAGGTGAGTTCCTCGCTGCGACGGCGCTGGGGAATGCGGCCGACATCATGATGGATCACCCCCTGGCGCTCCAATTGCGCAACCTCCAGACGTTGATCGAGATCGGCGTCGACAAAAACTCCACCATCGTGTTTCCCGGACCCCTCATGAGCACGATCCAAGAGATGGGTGCGTTCCTATCCCGGGAAACCGGGGCTGCGACGAAACTTGCCGGACGTCCGCTCTCTGAGCGCGCTCCCGAAAACGTTAGGGCGAATGGGGCTCAGACCTCCCCCGGCGTCGGTTCGCCAAAGAGCTGATTGAGCGTCCATCTAGCCGGCGGGGAGCGGTCGATCGAATGGGCACCAGCGCATACGGCCACGATGGTCGTGAACCCCCCGCCACTAGCGGTTTCGCGTTCGGGCTTGCGTGGGAGAGGCGAGCTTCTCGGGCGTTTCTCTCGGGCCTTATCAACGTTGCCGTTGCGTGCGAACGCGGGGTGGCGCGTTGTGTGGGGCCGGTGACCAGCAAGTTCGCGGCAGAGTCGCACTGCTCTACTAATCAAGCCTCGGAGATTCGACGAGGAACTCTGGGACTGGACTTCGCGAACGCGCGCCGCGCGGCCGGCGATCGGGGCCGTGCCTTTGCTCATCTTTCGGGTGGGTTAGAGGATGCTTCTCGTCGTGCCAGTTGCAACGCCTGTCAAGCGGAGGCGTCGAGTGCCTGACTAGGTGATAGGAATGCCAGGTGTCGGGTCGCGATTTCGAGACGGTGTTCCTGGCTCGGCATGGACAGACCGAGTGGAACCGCCTACGTCGTCGACAGGGCCAGCTCGATTCGCCGCTCACCCCCGAAGGTCTCGATCAGGCGCGACAAGTCGCGGCCACCGTCGCAGGCCTTCCGATAGATGCTGTGTTCAGCAGTCCCCTGGGCCGGGCTAAAGCGACTGGCGAACTGTGCGCCCAGGCGCTTGGCATGGCGGTCATCATCATCGAGCTACTGGCCGAAGTTCATCACGGCCGAATGGCGGGGATGACTTCAGCCGAGATCAACGAGGCCTTCCCCGGCGAGATGGCGTTCCGTGCTGCGAACAAATACGAGTGGCGCTTCCCGGAGGGCGAGAGTTATGCCGAAGCCGACCGGCGTGCCGCTGTCGCCCTAGGCCAGATCGCCAGCTATGGAGTTCGACGTCCGTTGCTCGTGTCGCATGAAATGGTCGGTCGAATGCTGATACGCAACCTGTTGCGGGCGGATCCGGTCAAAGCGCTGACCTGGAGTCACCGACATGACGTCGTCTTGCAAGTGGATGTGGCCAACCACACCCTTTCCGAACTGCGCGTCAACTCGATGAGTGAAGGAACGGGTGAGCCGGGTAATGGACGTCATTAGGTGCAACTGGGCTGCCAAACGCGTTCGCGACAAGCAGCACGGCCCACTCCAGACTCGCGATTCGCCAAGGAGCGTCCACGACCCGGGCTGGGATACCTTCGCCGCTACATTCGGTGACGCTGTTCAGGGACACCCCAGTGAGCGAACAGGACGGTTGGACTCCAAGGCGAGAGCTAAGCAGGCCACGCTCAAGCGGCACGTCCCGATGGCTAGGAGAGTCGGCCGGCCGAAGCGTCAGAACTGACGGTGGAGGGGATCAATCCGTTGTGTCGCGGCTGTAGACCCGAGAGACAATTCCCGATGTCCTGATCGGTCCGCCACGTGGCCTGCTGTCCATGGATTGGCAAGGGATAACCTTAGAAGCGGCTCGGTGCTCCGGGCCCGGATGTGCGTGTGGTCCAGTCCCCGCTGACGCCCTTCCTGCTCTTGTGAAGGAGGCGGTCGATGGACGATCAGCGCGGTGGTGTGAACGGCGCACCTCGTTCTGCCCGGGAACGAGGTGGCTGAATGGCAGGTGACAGGATTGCACGGATCTTGGCCGCGATGGCGGCGGGAGGCGACGGCGGGCGCTCGTCGGTGCGGTTGTGTGAGGTGACCACGGACGTCACGGGCGTGTCGGGCGCCGGGGTCATGCTTATGTCGGGTGATGTTCCTCAGGGGTCGTTGTGCACCATTAATCCGGTGAGCGCATTGATCGAGGAGTTGCAGTACACGCTGGGCGAAGGCCCCTGCGTGGACGCGTACCAAAAGGACTTGGTCGTCCTCGAACCGGACCTGTTCAGCGTCGAGCAGACCCCCATGGATGAGGACGATGTAATGATCGCCCGCGCCTTCGCGGATTTGGCCACTATCAGCGTCGTGCAGCATCGGGCTGCCACCGAGACCCAACTCGTCAACGAGCAGCTGAGCGAGGCTTTGACGAGTCGCGTCCTGATCGAGCAGGCCAAAGGGGTGATCTTCGAGCGGCGGGCATCGACATGGCAGAGGCGTTCTCCCGGTTGCGGAACTACGCCCACAATCTCTTGCTCACCGCAGTCGCCCAAGCCGCGATCGACGGCACTCTTGATCCGCAAGCATGGGCGGACGCTCACCTTCCGAAGCCGTCCTGACAACCCGGGTTGTACCTCGCCCGGACCTAGGTAGTTCACGGGTTACGCGTCACGCGTCTCCGACGGGCAGCTCAGAACGCGTACCAGAAGGTGCGTCAAGGACCCGCCTCGTATAAGTGCGGCAGCGTGGCGGGGTCGCAGTTGCAAGCATCGTGGCATCCGAAGCGCCGCTTGGTCGGCGCTCTGGGCTACCTCGGCATCGAGGTGAACCCGGGATATTGGGGCACCACGGCGACTGGCGCTGACAGTTGACTACTCCGGAGCCATCGGTGTCATCTTGGCGAGGACCACGGAGCGACCATCAGGATCGGCCAGAACCACGAACCGACCCCACCCAGCCTTCTGCGTCGACCAGACAACGGTGAGCCCTCTGGCTATGGCTTCGCGCTCACACCCATCTGGGTCATCGACCGTAAACCGGACAGCAGCCCCGCCGACACCCCTCCCAGACGGAAAGATCCCCCGCTCGTCGTGGCCCTTGTCACGCCGGTGAAGAACGACTCGACCCGTAGGCCCTCCTGCCACGACGATAATGTCGTCCTCGAACAGCATTGGGAGCCCGAGGGTGTCCACGTAGAAGTCTCTCGCCTCGCCGAGGTCTGATACGAACAAGATCAGGCTGTCGAGTCCCTTGACCTCCACAACCTCGAATCGTACTGGGGCGGCGTGTGCCACCGGCCAGGCAGTGTGTTACGCGATTCCTGGTCTGGTGACTCGGACCGTCGAGGCGGAAGCCCCGAGGTAGGCACTGATTCTGGCGTCGCGGTACCGGCGGTCGGTGACGCCGTCACCGTCGATTTGACGCCGCGATTAGGGCGACATTTGGTGGCCGGTGACGGTAAAAAGGTGGAATGCAACTCAGCGAAGAGATGTGCAATGTGCTGACCTCCGAGCACCTTGCCCACCTGTTCACGCTGGAGCCGGATGGAACGCCTCAGGTGACCTTGGTGTGGGTGGGCCTAGAGATTACGAGATCGTGGCAGGCCACCTCGGGTGTGGCGCAAGGTGGCCAACATGAGGCGGGATCCACGGGTAGTTCTTTCGATGGAGACCGGTGGACATGCTCCCAACGGCTTGGCTGAGTACTTGGTGGTCCACGGGAGGGCTCGCATCACAGAGGGAGGAGCACCGGAGCTGCTCCAGAAGCTGGCGCACGTCTACCTCGGTCCTGATGTGAAGTTTCCTCCAATGGACAACCCTCCGCCCGGCTACATAACCAGGATCATCCCCGAGCGCATCGGCGGGATCGGGCCCTGGCGGACGTGACGGGCTGACAGTTCACGTGGTTTCGACTAGCGGGAACCTTGCGAACCTCCTATTACCTTGATGCGGGCTCGCACGAGAAGCTGCCCCGTGAAAAGAAAGGATGTTTCGGATGCTCAGCCGGCGTTCAGGGCTACTCACATAGCGAGGTCCGGTCGGGTTACAGGGACAGTGCGTTAGGTCCCGCCGCGATTTAGATCGAGCGATCGGATGGCATTGACCAGCGGGATGTCCGTGAAATCGTGCAAGTTGATCCGTGGCGAGCTCTTAGCGGTCAATACTGCGCCATCCAGGCACATGCACCTCGACCAAGACATGTTGAGTCCCACTCGACACAAGATCATCTCCGCGCTGCGAGGTCACCTCGCGTTCGGTCCCCTGTGCAGCGTTCTGGCACATTGGAATACCAGTCCCGCCAAACGAAAGATTCGATGATCGCCGCCGACGGGGGCTTGAATAAGCTTCAGCTCGTTGGTGACGAAGCCAAAAGATAATCCGGTAGCTGGATCCGCCCAGCCACCGGAGCCACCGAACCCGTAGTGCCCGAAGGCGGAGTCACCCCGATATCCTTGCGCCCCGGCCCGGTGGTATCCCATGCGCCAATTCATTCGCATAGCGATGACTGCGTCGTGCGCCCTGGTTTGAATTTGGCTTAGTGCGCGAACAGTTTCTGGCGACAAGAGCCGGATGCCCTCGACCTCCCCGTTGTTGGCGATGCTCGCGTATAGCTTGGCCAGAGCGTGAGCTGAGAGAAGGCCGTTCACCGACGGCATCTCGGTGTTCAGCACCAACGGCGACCGACCGGCGAGGAGTCGGTCGAAATACGGGACGTAAAGGGCCTCGAGAAAACGGCGGGTCAGCTCGATCTTGCGAAGCGTGGGCATCGATCTGACGCTCAAGCTGGCAAAAATGCGGGGCGTGGGGCGCACAGGTGGGGTCCGGCCGATTAGCGGCGCGAAACGGCGAAGGCCGTCGGGTGGCATCCCGATGCATAAGCCGTCGCTCTTGAGGGGCCCGGCGAGCTCCTCAAGCACCAAGTCGGCCATGCCGAGCCCGGTGATCCTTCTGGCCAACCCGGCGAGCAGCCACCCGTAGGTCATGGCGTGGTAACCGGGGTGCCCTGGCAACGGATCAGACGGCCGGGCCGCTAGTCGTTGTTCGAGATTGAGGTGATCTAGCAGGTCCTCTGGGCTGTTGACGAGGTTGGTCATCGAGTGCAGACCGGCCTGGTGGCTGAGTAGCTGTCGCACGGTGATGGTTTGCTTGCCCGCAACGCCGAATTCCGGCCAGTAGGTCGCCACCGGCACCTCGTAGTCAACAAGGCCACGATCGGCGAGACGATGGATGACTGTGGAGGCCACACCCTTGGTGGTCGAGAAACAGATGGTGACGGTGTCGCGCTCCCAGGGCTGCGACAGGCGGCGGTCGGCGAACCCGGCCCACACGTCAACCACGGGCCGACCCTGTAACCTCACGGCCAAGGCTCCGCCACCCCTGCTGCCGGGATTGAACAAGTGGCCGAAATACGAAACGACGGGTGCGAATATTGGATGAGCTTCGCCGTTGAGGGTCCCAAGCGGAAGTTGTCCCTTCATCACCCCCATGCTGCCAGAGTAAGCAACGGTACATCCGGGTAGCTGTTCTCATTGACCTATCAGGTCAGCCGATACCCACGACCTGGCCCTTATATGACGCACGTCGACGAGACGCGTTATGTCCGTGTCCCGGCGTTCTGTGACAGGTTCCGCGGGGGCGGCCTACAAGTTCTGGGGCGCTTCGCGATAGTGCCGACCTGTTGGGGGGCATGCATTGTGGTTGGGCTTGGATAGCTCGCTGACCCTGTTGAGAAAGTGATGTCAGAATCGGCGCGTGCCCAAGGACTATTACGACGGGGAAGTTGCTGCTCACTACGACGAGGGATCTGGCTCGATGTTCGACCCCGCAGTGCTCGGCCCGACGGTCGATCTGCTAGTCGAGCTTGCGGGTGACGGCCCAGCGCTCGAGTTCGCCGTGGGTACGGGCAGGGTTGCATTGCCCCTCACAGCTCGAGGTGTGCCCTTGTCCGGGATCGAACTCTCCACCGCCATGGCTGAGCGGCTTCGGGTCAAGGACCACGACCAACGCGTCAAGGTGACGATCGGCGACATGGCGACGACGCGAGTCAAAGGGAGCTTCCGGCTCGTATACCTGGTATTCAACGCGACCGGGAACCTGATCACCCAGGACCAACAGGTCGCGTGTTTCGCTAATGCCGCTGCCCACCTCGATCCCGGTGGTTACTTCGTGATCGAGGTTGGAGTTCCCGACCTGCGCGACCTACGGGTCGGCCATACGCGAGTTCAAGACGCCCTTTCGATATGTCTGGCCGGCAGAGCTGGACCTGATGGCTCGGATCGCGGGCATGACACTTGAACATCGATGGGCGTGGTGGGACCGCTCGCCGTTCACTGGTGAGAGCCCCTCGCACGTCAGCGTGTGGCGTCTCCCAGAGGCATAGACGCAGTCGCCGATTCGCCGTTCGGGTCGGCAATCAGAGCTTGGCGACGCCGACGGCTATCGATCGCCCTCTGCCACGGCAGAATGCTCCGCGGACCGATCAGATCGATCTGAGAACGTACCTGGCGGATATGCCATCCTCGGAGTAGACGGCCTCTTCTATCCGGAAGCCGCATCGTTGGATCATCGGCTCGAGTAGCCACGCATACGTTGAATTCTCGTCTCTTACGTGCTCCTCGAGCTCGACCCTCGTCCAGTCAGCGTCGGCATCGCTGGCGCCTGTGGCGCACCAGGCCTCTATCCGCTCAGCTGAAGCCTCGGGCTCGAACGAATAGACGACATCCCAGAGCCGGAAAACGCCGCCCGGACGGAGGAGCCGTCGGATCCGATCCAGCGCGATTGCCTTCCAGAAGTCGGGCAGATGATGAAGGGCATATCGGGAGTAAGCGAAGTCCGCTAGTGGCCCCTCGTGTTCGTAGGTGAGGAAGCCAGATGCGACCACATCGATGTTGGCTACTCCCTCTTCATCAACACGGCGCATCAAAGCCTCGAGCATCACTGGAGACACCTCGACGGCCACGACGCGGCTACACACTCGAGCGGCGGCTAGGGCGAACTGGCCCGTTCCCGCTCCCAGGTCGACGACGACCGAATCACCGGACAGCCCGAACCCGGTCAGGACTGCAAGCTCGTCCGCCGCCGCCGCATCCTCTTTCTGGTCATACCGCTGAACGTGGACGGGATCCAGGTTCTCCCGGCCTGCGTTTGCCACTTCGTCTAGCAACCAGCCTGGCGCGCGCTTGTCCTTGGGCACGTCCCCAGCATGCCAGTGGCTCCAGCCCTACTCCCACCACGAGACGAGCGTTGGGCACCTGCGAGTGTCAGGTTCGAATCCTGCCGGAGGCGCTCGCCAGATAGGTGGTCGACCCTCATTAAGAGATAATGGGTGCGCGAACGCCGCATTCACCCAGGGTTTGAACGAAATGGGCAGTGTGTTGCGTGATCGAACAATTCTTGTCCTGCACGGCATTGTCGAGCTTGGTAGCTAAGGAACGGACAAAGCCATAGGGTTTACTTGTGGCTATACCGCGTCCTCTTCGGGGACACCGGGCCAATATGCCGCGTCAGGGGGGACTGATGATGAACCGAAGGTTGTGCTTGGCGAACATCTGTACCGCGGTTGCCCTGGGGGGAATCGGGGTCCTCGGCAGCGCTGGAGCGGCGTCAGCTGCACCCGCCAGTCTGCCGGTGAAGACGCTGACACTCATGAACGGTTGGGTGTCGGAGAACGGCACATATGGTACAGGCAACCCGGGTGTTGCCGTCGACGGGAACGGCGTCGTGCACCTGAGCGGTTCCATGGGAGGCGGAAGCTCCGATACCGAGGCGTTCAACCTTCCCTCTCGCGACGTACCGGCCAGCAACATATATGTCGACACGTACACGCTCGACAACACGGTGGGTTACCTGTTCATTTCGACATCCGGTGCCGTCGACCCCGTAGGCTCAGACGTCTCCGGCTACACTGACCTCGCCGGAATCTCGTTCTCCTCGGCTCGGTCGAGCCTGACAAACTCGTACCCCACTCTCGAGAATGGATGGGCCTCAGCGGATCCCACCTACGGCACGGGTGATCCGGCCGCGGCTACAGATTCCCAGGGAATCGTCCACCTGAGCGGCTCGCTAGAGAACGGCACTGCCGGCGATACCGCTTTCGTGCTGCGCAAGGCCGACCGGCCGCCGTCTGATACGTGGATCGAGACCTACACGTTTGGCGGCAGCACCGGATTTGTGTTCATCAGCCCCGCCGGCGATGTGGTACCCGAGGGTTCGAGCGCGAGCAGCTACACCAACCTGGCCGGTATCACCTTCCGTGCCAAGAGCTCTAATCTGCCCGTCACGCGCGTGAAGCTGAAGAACGGCTGGACCGGCAACACGTTCAGCGCCGGCAAAGCCACCGTCACCCGTGACCAGTACGGCGTGGTCCACCTCGCGGGCGGAATCGCTGCCAACTCGGGTACTGGGCCGGCGTTCATCCTGCCTTCCAGCGACCGTCCGTCCCATTATCTGTACGAGACCACGTACACCTTCGGTGGCGCCACCGGCACTGTGGTCATCTATCCGAGCGGCGCGGTCTATCTCGAAGGCCAATCCACCGGTACCGCGGGGGTCAGCACTGCAGACGAGTTCACCTCGCTGACGTCGATCACCTTCCAGGTCCAGGTGTAGCCCACCTCCCGACGGCCTCCCTCAGCCACTCGTTCCCCTATGAAGGAGGCCCGAATCGGCGATTCGCCATTCAGTCTGCTCCGGTCGCGATCGTTGTCTTGGCCCTGCGATCCCGCCGAACCCAGCCGGGTAGTAGTTCAAGCTTCGTAACTCGCTCAGTAGGAATTGCATCTTCTTTGTAAGCGGTGCGCTGTTGGGTCACCCAAACTCCGAGCCTGTAGCCGTCCTCGACCTGGCGTGCCGCGACCCGTCCACTCATCTCAGAACCACACTTGTCGTGGTTGTAGCCGTTAGACGGGATCGGTGATCAAGAACCACTTGCAGATACGTTCGAACAGCTTGCCTCGTATCAGAGGGTCATCGTGAAGGCCGGTGATCAGGGCACTCAGTGTCTCCACACCTTCAGAGTAATCTCGGGGGACTTTGATCGTTGAACTTGGAAGGGCGCGAGCCAAGCAAGTGTCCTCGGAGTCAACAAGGTCGGGTAGATGGGCAGTAGCTCAGATGCGGCGAATGGGAGTCCGCCCCGACGACGTCGGCTTCCCCGTTGTCCGGACGATCCGAGACAATGCCTCCCTGTGTGCCGCCTTCGGCGACACCCCTTGTAGGTGTATCACTCGATTGTATTGGTGCTTTCTTACAAGGATCCAAATAGGGCGCTGAGCAGCGATGATGAAGGGCCGCGGGAGTTCGACTTTCGCAAGGGTGAGGCTCCCCAGGACCACCCACCGATCGTGTGAACCCGTCCAACGAAGCGTTGTTCAACCGAGTCTTCGACCCGATCTGGCGGTCTCACTCACACGCCGGGTGCTCTGTCGTGGCGCAGCGTTTCTTGAGAGCGAGCCTCAAGCTCCAAGGACCTTGGGTCTCGCTATCGACTGACGCCTACTCGTCTTCGTCCCAGGCTCGGTTCCGTGCCACGACGCGCTCCCTCCAGTTCTCAGCGTCTTCTCGGGACGGGTAAGGCCCTATACAGTCGCTCGGGGGGCACCCGCTGTCGCGCGTTTCGACCCTCTTGTGCTTGAAGCAGTAGTACCAGTCTCCCTGTGCATCACCGAGGTACTTGGAGTCTTCGGTCATGGCAGACAAGCATGGCACTACCGGCTATCGGTAGCAGTTGAGCTCGCGATCAATACTTGACGGCCGATTCGAATTGGACTCAGCGAGGATCATCGCGGAACACGACGGGAACGAGCGGCGCACGAATACGTCGTGATGCGTCCTTACGGCCTCACGTGCCCAGTGTGCGGGCAAGACGGGTAGGACGGGTGGCGACCTGGCTCTTGTGCGCGGTGCTGGCCCACGACCTGATCCGCTGGACTGCATTGCTCGGTGAGATAACACCCAACGACCAGCTCACAGTCGCCCGCAACGTGCGCCGTTGCATCGTCTGTGTCCCCGGTCGCCTCGTCAGCCGGTCTGGGCGTCCGACGTTGCGGACACCACTCGAGTGGCCGTGGGTCGGTGTCTTTGAGACGGCCCTTGTCCTTCTCCGCGCTCTGCCACCGATCCCGTTGTAGATCCGCCTCCATGGCAGGCGCGCCGCAGACGACTGCATGAAGGCGCCGACAAACGACTTGAACCACACGAAGACCTGCTCCTTCACGGCCCCGTTCCGCTCAATAAACTCAGAATGCAGTCCGTCAAGGTGCCGCGCTATGAATCGCTCATCTCGTATACTGCCGAGTCGCCGGTCGGTGGATGGAGTTTAGGACAAGCACGATCCGACCGCGTAACTTGTTAGGGCTCCCGCATTCATCCCACACGCCTGCGCTCTGAAACGGCTAACGACCTCTCCGGGTCGAGAGCTTCCTAACCCAGATCGAGGAGATCTTGTCGCTTCGAGCGATGCCAACTCGGAATTCGGACAAGCCAGCTGATGGAGTGAGAGGCTTACCAGCATGGATCTGCATGTCGTTCTGATCGAACGTCCCGAGGACCTTAATGTCGTCATCGGGCAAGCCCACTTCGTGAAGACGGTCGAGGATATCCACGAAGCCCTCGTGAGTACTAGCCCACACCTGCGTTTCGGGCTTGCGTTTTGCGAAGCCTCCGGGAAGTGCCTGGTGCGGCGCTCTGGCAACGATGAGCAGTTGGTGGAGTTCGCCGTCCGAAACGCTCGGGCCATCGGAGCGGGCCACTGTTTTGTCGTCTTCCTTCGTGAGGGCTACCCGGTGAACGTTCTGAATCAGCTCAAGTTGGTGCCCGAGATCTGCAACATCTACTGCGCGACGGCCAATCCGGTCGAGGTCTTGGTGGCCGAGACCGAACTCGGACGGGGGATTCTGGGGGTTATCGATGGTTCGGTCCCCGTCGGCGTGGAGAGTGAGGACGAAGTGGCCGAGCGGAAGGCGCTATTGCGGTCCATCGGCTACAAGCTGTGATTCAACTCCCTACATTGCTCAACATCAACGGTAGGCGAATCCACCGCAACCTCAAGAACCAGTATCGTCATTGGCGTTCCGGCGCCCAAGTTGGATGGAATCTACATCTGTTTCGTCGAATTGAATCGAAGATTGGATCAACCCATCCGACTTGCATCACGTCACCGGGTGGTGAGCGCGGCGCAACCAATCTCTATCGCTCGTCGAGCGGCTCACAAACAGACCAAGGCAACGACTGATCGAGCCGCGAGCCCTCAGCTCGCGTATCATCCGCAGCCGGCGAGGACCACGGACTATGCCCTACGAGAACCTACGAGCACGAGTTCGGAGGTCAGGACGGCGCACTGGGCGGTCGATGCGCGCGTGCGGCCTCTGAGGCCTGACCAAGGGCGTGCATGCCCTCTTCGATGGTCAGCAGCGACGTGGTCTTGAAGGCGCGCACATCACCCCTGCTGTTCACCGCCATGGACCACGCCGCAGCTCCCCGGTTGTCGGGGAAGTCGACGACACCCACGACGTCGTAATCGCCGAAGCAGTAGAACAGGCTCTCGATCAATCCACCTAGGGCTTCCGCCGATGGCCGTACCCGCTCGACCACACTCTGTGGCTCGCGGCTCATCTCCGCCCACGCCTCAGCCGTAAATCCCACCTGAACGAGGTATTTTGGCATAGCCCTCTCTCACCGGAGCGGTCACCAGACAGGGAAAGCCTCCCAGCAGAGCCGGGCGATCGCAATTCCCAAAGTCCCCACGTGGATCGGTCTCGACCTCGGTCGGCGGCGAGGTAGTGACCGGATCCCGACAAGACCCCACGCCCCTATAAGAGACGTGCTCGGTTGCGGTGGGGTGTGCTCCCGGCGTGGCGGATGTCCTCCACCAAGTGGGCGAGGCGGTCGAAGTGCGAACCCTGCCAGTAGATCCGACCCGCAGTCCGGGCACGTCCGGAAGTCCTCGGAGTCCCGCCGGCACGCCACGCTCGACGGGTGCGTGGCGTACCTGACCAAGGCCCGCTTAGATCAGGGGCCTCCATAGAGTTCCGAGAGTTCATGCGGTTACCCGTGTACGACTGCAAGCGTGCCGCGACACTCGAGATGGCGGCGTGACATGGAGTCGCACAACGCCGGAGTCTGCTCGTCACGGACGAAGACGATCTGATCCTGGACGGACCAACCGACACGAGCGTCCTAGGACGTTCGCCTCTGGCAACGACTTCATCTTTGTGCCAGCGTGAGATTCATCGCAGGACTTGAAAGCAGAGGAGGGAGAGATGAGAGCGGCAATCGGTGACCGCATTGTCGTGCGGGGCCACAAGGTCGGTGAACATGAGAGGGACGGCGAAATCCTCGCCGTCGAGGGTGAGGACGGCGCCCCCCCTTACAAGGTCCGTTGGGACGACACTGGTCAAGAGGGCCTCTTCTTTCCGGGGCCGGACGCAACAGTCGAGCACTACCCGGCGACCCGGGAGAGAACCTGACTATGAGCATCGCGCCGAAGCGCCGATGGCAATGCCGCGCCAACGGCTGTAGCAGGGCTCTCGCACAAGGTGTACTGGATAATGGCGTGGATGAAACTGCAGCGCCCAACGTGATCACCCTTCGGAGGGTCGGAGCTCTCGGAGACTGGGCCTGTGCTCCAGTTTCGGCCAGCCGGTATTTGCCTCTGGCGCAGCGTAAAGGGCCTAGTAGGGCGGGTCGCGGCATCGACTGTCTCTAGGAATCCACGAGGACGAACGACCTTGGCACCAGCAAGTAGCGGCGCATCTTCGAGTTCGGAGCGGAAAGCACTCCTAGCGGAGTTGGTCTCGAAACACGCATTCGGCCCTATCGGGCGCACGACGTCATATGCGGAGAACCGGGTTGTCTCACTCAGGTCAACGGCCGCCTTTCAGGCGCAAGGGAAAACACGGACTCACCCGGCGATCTGACCGAACTCACGATGCGGCGTCCTCTAGGGAGCTGAGGACGTAAAAGGATATGCGCACAAGGGCGATCCCGGTCCCACGGCGTGCCTTGGTGGCAATGAAGTCCGAAGCGTAGGGCTCGTGATAGCGCTGCTACGTGTGCCGCCTCGCCCAAGACATGGCGGACGGCTGCCGGGCCGGCCTTCGTGATGTGGCCGTGGTGGACGGTGCGGTCCGAGTTGCGCATCGAGGGGATGAGTCTCGCCCAGGCGCACAGCTTCCTCGCCTTGGCGAACCGGCTCATGTCTCCGATCTCTGCCACAAGGGTCATGGCGCTCAGCAGCCCGATGCCGGGGACCTCCATGAGCGCGTCGACACGCTTGTCAGGCTTGGCCTGGTGGCGGATCTCGGCTTCTAGACCCGAGATGCGCATCTCCAGCGCGTCGATGAGGAAGCGACAATCGTCTACGACCCAGCTGTGCATCTCCGAGAGCTCTACTTCGGCGAGCCAGTCGTTCCCGGCCTTGGTCCACAGGCCGAAACGCGGAGGACGGATACCTTCGTCGGCGAGTTGGGCACGGACGCGGTTCTTAGAGGCGGTGCGAAGGCGCACGAGCCACGCCCGCTCTCTAAGTAGCAGACGCTGCTCTCGCACTTCTTGTGGCGCCAGCCACGCCTCTGCCAGGTAGCCGGTCCGAAGCAAGTTAGCGTGCGTGCGTCCACCCGGTCGTGCTTCAACTTGGCGTCGGCGATCGCTCTGCACCCCGAAGGGTGTGCCAGATGCGGGTCGAGTCCGATATCTCCGAGCAGACCGGCTATCCATCCGGTGTCATAAGCGGCTTCGAACGCGACCTGGGTTCCGCGTCTAAGACCGGCGAGCTCCTTGCGCAGCAGTTCGCGATCGTTCACCACGTTGTGGTTGCTGACCTCATTGCCTTTTCGGTCCACGACGCAGACCTGGGTCCGGTTGCGGTGTACATCCATCCCGACAAACATTGAGGGCGGGCCTCCTTCCTGAGCTCGTTGAAACGTGGTCCTTCGAGGACCCTGAGCAGGCCGTCAGGCCAAGCTCGTTAGGAGCATGACTCCCGTGAGCAGGGAACGGAGGCCCGTCCTCATGGCGTCAGGTGGATGGGAGTATTCGGCCTCCATTCGCCAACCGAGGCAAATGATGATGTTCGAAGCCCCGGGAACGGGCTATTCGGCTCCGGTACATGGGTGGTACCGGGTGGAGCGAAGGCTACGTGGTGGAGATGCCCGGGGCGATGTAATCGGCATTACAGCGTGGGCCTCCCCGGACTGACCGATACCAAATGGGCGTTGTTATCAAGCGGGATCCGGTCACGGATTGCCGGAAGCTCCATACACCGAAGCGGTAGCGCCGGACGGGAGCGTGGAATCACATGCCTGAGTGACTCACCCGACCGACTCCACGGGTGAGAGCGGCCATTTGGCCCTTACGGGTTTCCTTCAACCCGGTCACACTGGCTTTATGGCGTCTGGTGGCGCGCATCCCGAGTCCCGGCCGATACGAGGCGATGACGAGGCCTTAATTCTCACCACTGTGCGGGAGCTGACGAAGGAACTCCGTCCTTCGGCGTCGCCGATGTCGTTCGGGCTGGACAGTCTTCTCGACGCAGATTGGGGACTCGACAGCCTGGCCCTGGTAGAGCTTCGTGCCCGGGTGGAAGAGGTCTTCGGCGTCACGCTCCCGGACCGAGTGCTTGGCATACCCACCCTGGCGGGATGGCTGGACCAGGTGCGCTCCGGCCGAGGGTCAGATCGATCAGCCGAGCCTCGGGTGGTGGTTCCCCGGGCGACCAGGATTCCGGTCGAGGCTGGTGAGGGGTGGCCCGTGGATTCAACTACCCTGCTCGACGCTCTGGCGTGGCACGTGGAGATCGACCCACGCCGGTTGCACATTCGGCTGCTGCACACCTCCGAAGACGAATCAGCGTCCGAGGAGCTCACCTATGGCTCGTTGGCCGACGAAGCGGCCAACGTGGCTGGTGGGCTCCAGCACCACGGGCTCCGACCCGGTGAGACAGTAGCAATCATGCTCCCGACCGGAGCCGACTACTTCGTCGCCTTCTTGGGCGTCATGATGGCCGGTGGCATCCCGGTCCCCATCTATCCGCCGGCCCGACCTGCGGGGCTCGAGGAGCATCTGCGTCGCCAGGTCCGCATCCTCGACAATGCGCGAGCCAGGCTCCTGGTGACGGTTCCCGAGGCCCACCTCGTCGCCAGGTTGCTGCGTCCACAAGTCCCTTCGCTGGACACTGTCGTTTCGGTGAACGATCTGCGGAGCGCGAACGTATCGGCCCTTCGAGTTGCCGTTCGAGCCGACGACACCGCCCTCATCCAGTACACCTCCGGGAGTACCGGCGCCCCGAAGGGCGTGGTTCTCGCCCAACGCCACTTGCTGGCCAACATCCGTGCCATGGGCGCGGCGATCGCGCCGGACCCCGATGACGTGGTCGTGAGCTGGCTACCGCTGTACCACGACATGGGGCTGATCGGATCGTGGCTCACGAGCCTCTACTTCGGCTTCGAGTTCGTCGTGATGCCCCCGACAGCGTTTCTGGCGCGGCCAGTGCGGTGGTTGCGGGCCATAAGCGACTACGGCGGGACGTTGAGTCCGTCGCCCAACTTCGGCTACGAGCTGTGCTTGCGTCACGTCTCCGACGACCAGCTTGCGACCCTCGACCTGTCCTCCTGGCGAATGGCCCTCAACGGGGCCGAGCCGGTCAGCCCCGAGACGATCCGGCGATTCACCCAACGCTTCGCCCTCTGTGGATTTCGTCCCGAGGCGATGGCCCCGGTCTACGGGCTGGCTGAGGCCGCTGTTGCGCTGACCTTCCCACCTCTTGGCCGGAGACCGCTCATCGACGCCGTCGATCGCCAGAGTCTGATCCGGTCCGGTCGGGCTGAACCCGCGGGCAAAAGCGACCTCCACCCCCTGAACTGCGTAGCCAGCGGGCGGCCCCTCGCTGGCTACCAGGTACGCGTGGTCGATGCCGCCGGCGAAGAACTGCGCGACCGGCGCGAAGGGCGCGTCGAGTTCACCGGTCCCTCTGCCACCCCGGGGTACTTTCGCAACGAGGAGGCAACACGGGCACTGCACCACGGGGAGTGGCTCGATACGGGCGATCTCGGGTACACGGCGGAGGGTGACCTCTACCTCACAGGTCGCTCCAAGGACATCATCATCCGCGCCGGGCGCAATCTGCACCCCGACGAACTCGAGGAGGCGGTGGGCAACCTGCCCAGCGTGCGCAAGGGTTGCGTCGCCGTCTTCGCCTCCACCGACCCCCGTCTAGGCACTGAACGCCTCATAGTGTTGGCGGAGTCGCGACTCGACGACGCCGAAGCCATCGTCGAGCTGCGCCGCCGGATCACGGCCCTGACCGTGGACCTCTTGGGCACACCCCCCGACGATGTCGTCCTCGCTCCGCCGAGCACGGTCCTCAAGACTTCGAGTGGCAAGATCCGGCGCGCCGCATGCCGCCAGCTCTATGAGTCGGGGAACGTTGGCCGACGCAGCACCCCGGCGCGGTGGCAGATTATCCGTTTCGCGCTACGTGGCGCTCGCCCACAGATGCACCGAATGACGAGAACCGTGGAGGCCTTGCTCTTTGCTGCCTACGTCTGGAGCGTCATGCTCCTCTTTGGGCTACCGGTCTGGTTACTCGTCGCCATCGTGCCGACGCTGCGCTTACGGTGGATCGTTCTCCGCGCCGCCGGCCGCCTTGTCGGCCGCCTGTGCGGGATTCCGGTGAGTATCACTGGCTGCGTGCCCGAGAAGGGCCCCTACGTGATCGTGGCCAACCACGCCAGCTTTATCGACGGGCTGGCACTCGTGTTGGCCCTACCGGCACCGGTCGCGTTCGTGGCCGGGGGAGAGCTTGCCACTCAACGGGTCGCCGGGCTCTTCCTCCGGAGACTCGGCTGCGAGTTCGTCGATCAAGCGCGCCCGCAGCAACGCAGCAGTGACGCCGCCAGGATCACCGAGGCACTCAAGCGTGGACGCAGTTTCGCTTTCTTTCCCGAGGGTTCGGTCCACCGAGCGCCTGGACTGCGGTCGTTCCACCTGGGTGCCTTTAGCGCCGCCTCCGACGCCGGAGCCCCAGTCCTCCCTATCGGGATCCGAGGCAGTCGCGAGATTGTTCGTCCCGGAGGCCGCTTCCCCCGACGCGGAGAGGTCCAGGTCGCGATCGGCGCCCCGATTCCGCCTGTTGGGAATGGTTGGTCGGCCACGCTGGCGTTGCGCGACCGGGTCCGAACTGCCATCTTGGCGCTCTCGGGAGAACCTGAACTTGAGTAGCGACACCGAAGGGAGAGGTCCAGGCAAGACTCCGGATCTCGGACAGGTCGCATGCTCCACATATGCCCGTAACCGCCGATCTCGATCTCGGGGCTCTCAAGAGGGGTCGGACACAACCCGGTGAGACCTGCCAGATACCGGGGTTGGCCCCGGTTCCGGTCGCGTTGGTGAGACAGATCCTCGGAGACTCGCTACTAGAGCTCGTTATCACCGAAGGCAAAGACGTGAGAACGGTCTGTACGAACTCCAGGCACATCCGAAGAGCACTTCGAGTCGCACTAGAAGAACGAGACCAGACCTGCTGTGTGCCCGAGTGCGAGATGGCCGACCCCTTGGAGATCGACCACCGCACCGATTTCGCAAAGGGCGGGGTGACGAGCTTGGAGAACCTCGCCAGGTTGTGTCCATACCACCACCACCTGAAGACCAACAGGGGTTGGACCCTAGAAGGCAGAGCCGGCAACTGGCGGTTCGTCAGACCGGACCCGCCACCTGGATCTGGTCACCCCCAGCACCTCGAGCAACCGAACCACGGAGAAGAAGACGCCGCGCCCCGAAACGGTTCCGCACGCACCGACCGGACTGACAATGAGGTGGCAGGCTATCGACCGACGGCCGAAGGAGGGCCAAGCGGGCGACCGGACCACCGGGTCAGAGCAAGCTGCTCTGAGGGGCGGCGAAGGCACGCAAGGCCCGGTCGGGGATCGGCTTCGTTGGGGCGATCAGTACGCGCCCGCGCCCGCGATTTCGGGACTCCCGGACATGCCGAGGTCCGGCATCCCCGCGAACGGACTCGAGGCGAGCGCGTACCAGCGTTGTGGGATGCGTCCCGCTTTCCGGGCGAGGTAGCCGGCTTCCACCGCCAGGCGCATCGCCGTTGCCATGGCCGCCGGATCGTCCGCCCTGTTGATAGCTGATGCCACGAGCACGGCATCGCAACCGAGCTCCATCGCGAGAGCTGCGTCCGAGGCCGTCCCTAGTCCGGCGTCCAAGACGACGGGAACGTTCACTGATTCTGCAAGAAGGGCAATGTTGTGAGGATTGCGGATTCCGAGCCCGGAGCCGATCGGTGACCCGAGCGGCATGACGGCTGCGCACCCCAATTGCTCGAGCCGTCGCGCGAGCACGGGGTCGTCCGTCGTGTACGGCAGCACCGTGAACCCCGATTCGCAGAGCTGTTCGGCGGCGGCCACTAGTTCGACCGGGTCGGGCATGAGTGTGCGCTCGTCACCGATGACCTCGAGCTTGATCCAGTCGGTTTCGAAGGCCTCCCTGGCGAGCTTCGCCGTCAGCACGGCCTCGGGTGCCGTGAAGCATCCAGCCGTGTTCGGGAGCACCCGCACTCCGCACGAGGACATGACGTCGAGCAAGGAACCCCGTGCGCCGGGATCCACTCTCCTGAGCGCGACCGTGGCCATGCGTGCCCCTGAGGCTCTGAGCGCACCCGCAAGTGACTGCAGGCTCGTCATGCCCCCTGTCCCCATGATGAGCCTCGAGCCGAGTTGCTCCCCGGCGATCTCCAAGTCGGCTATCCCACGCTCCGAAGGGAGGGCTTCGACGGATGAATCGCCTGCCCTGGTGCCCGACGACTCGCCCGCCGGTGTGGCGGATTGCGTCCCGGTGGGCATGCCGAGATCATGGCCCGACGAATTACCCACACAGCCGGGCGAAGCACCATTCACGGCTCAAGGGTACCGGTACCCCGGTGACCGGCTCACCCGAGGAGTCCAGCAGGCCAGTAGTTCAGTAGTTCCCAGCAGTCCAGTAGTTCGCCTGCGAGCTAGCCGAGCTAGCCGCCCGCCGCTGCCGAGACGATCTCAATGCGGTCGCCGGCATGAACGCACTCGAAGTCCCAGAGTGATCGGGGCACCACCTCGCCGTTGCGTGCGACCGCTACGCCGCGGCTCGACGAGCACCACTCGGAGACGACGTCTGCGATCGTGGAACCGTCCCGAAGATCGGACGGCTCGCCGTTTACGGTCGATTGCGTCACCGGGTCGCCCCCGAATGCGAACGTGTAATCACGAGGACACCGCCGACGTGTATGTGGAACGGTCGGCACCGAACGGCTCGATCACCTGTGGGACGGTCCCATCGAGGAGGATCGCGCACACTGCGTCCGCAGTCACCGGTGCTAGAAGGATCCCGTTCCTGTAGTGGCCGGTCGCAACCGCCAACCGCTCGATCTGGGTCCAGCCGATGTAAGGCCCATTGTCGGGTGATCCGGGTCGCAAACCCGCCATGCTCTCGGCGAGCTCGAGCTCGGCGATCCCCGGAACGATGCTCCTGGCGTCTCGCAGAAGCTCGTAGACGGCGCCCGCCTGCACCGTCGTGTCATAACCCTTTTCTTCCACCGTCGCACCGACCACGATCGTGCCGTCCGCCCGAGGCACCAGGTAGATGGACGTGCCGTGGACCATGCATCTGACGTTGCGGTCGAGCAAAGGAGCTGACTTCGTTCCGCGGAGCCGCAGGATGTGACCTTTCACCGGTCGGATCGGCGGTAGCACTCCCACCGGCACACCCGCCAGCTTCGAGGTCCAACATCCTGTGGCAACGACGACGGCGCCGGCGCGAATCTCGCGTCCGTCGGCCAGCATCACTCCGGTCGCTGTTGCGGTCGCGGTCGCGGTCCCCGTTGTGGTTCCGGTCCCACTCGCGGTATCCGGCGCGCCCGAGATCACAACGTCGCTCACGGGCACAGCGATCCTGTCGACTCCCGACGCGTCAACCGCACGAACGAGGGCTTCCACGAGCAGTCGATTGTCCACCTGATGGTCAGACGGAGAGCTCGCTCCCCCCCGAATCCCCGGAGCGAGCGAGGAAACCAGGTCGCGGCACTCGCTCGCGCTCAACCTCGAGGAGCTCAACCCCAAAGACCGATGGAACGACAGGATGCGGTCCACCACCGCCATGTCCGACGAATCTGCCGCCACGACCACCGTTCCGCAGGACCTGTAGCCGACCGTGCTCCCCGACGCCTGCTCCAGCTCGCCTGCGAACCCCGGCCAACGGGCCGCCGCGGCGAGGTTCATGCGCACGAGCGACTCCTCCCCGATGTGCGCCTCGGTCACCGGTGCGAGCATCCCGGCTGCGGCCCATGAAGCACCTTGCCCGGGTGTGGGGTCGCACAACGTGACGCGCAGGCCCGCCTCCGCCGCCTTCCAGGCAATGGAGAGCCCGATGACCCCTCCGCCTGCGATCACCACATCGGGAGCGCCCGAGGCACCCGAGCCGTGAAAAGGACCGCCAACAGGTCCGGGAGCAGAAACACCAGAAGTAAGAGAGCCACCCTCCACCCGATGTATCCTAAGGACGCTGCAGCTGGGCCAGCGTCGTCCCGGGCGGTCACCAAGGCACCCCACGAGCGTGTCGCGTGCAGGGCACGTGACCTCGAGACGAGACAGGAACAGCCCCGATGCGCGCTGAAGATGACGCGACCCGTTCAGTCGGGCCCCACGGCGCGTCCCGGGCCGCCGCCGGTGGCCTCTACGACCGGCGTTCGAGCACGATGCGTGCGGCATAGCTCTTCTGGCGGACCTGTCGGCGAGGCGCTCGCACGGGCTCGTGGACCAGGCGATAACCGCTCTGGAGCACCTCGATCACCGCGGAGCCAAGGGCGCAGACAAGGACACCGGCGACGGAGCGGGGATCCTCGTCCAGGTTCCGCACGAGTTCTTCGCCGGGGTCGTCGATTTCGAGCTGCCCGGTCCTGACACATACGCGGCAGGCCTCGTTTTCTTGCCCCAGGACCCCGACGACGCCGCCAAGGCACGCAAGCGCATCTCCGATCTTGCGTGGCAAGAAGGGCTGGGGGTGCTCGGTTGGCGCGACGTCCCGGTCGATCCCGCGGGGCTCGGGTCCGCTGCGCACTCTGCGATGCCCGCCATCTCCCAGGTGTTCGTTGCCCCGGACTCAGGCGCCGTTGCCGGGATCGTGCCGGGATCGCTGCCGGGATCGCTGCCGGCGCCGTTGACGGGACCGGTGATCGGGCGCTCGACATCGACCGTCTCGCGTTCTGCCTCAGAAAGCGCGTCGAGCACGAAGTGCCCGGCACCTACATCCCGTCGCTTTCGGCGAGGACGATCGTCTACAAGGGGATGCTGACCACTGCACAGCTGCGCACGTTCTTTCCCGACCTGTCCGATTCCAGGTTCGCAAGTGCCATTGCGCTCGTGCACAGCCGCTTCTCGACGAACACGTTCCCGTCCTGGCCGCTCGCTCACCCGTACCGCTATATCGCGCACAACGGAGAGATCAACACGTTACGGGGAAACCGCAACTGGATGCGCGCACGAGAGACGCTGCTCAGGTCCGACCTAATCCCCGGAGACCTGCAGAGGCTGTTCCCGATCGTCGATCCCGAGGGCAGCGACTCGGCGACATTCGACGAGGTGCTCGAGCTCCTGCACCTCGGCGGCCGCAGCCTGCCGCACGCCGTCTTGATGATGATCCCCGAAGCGTGGGAGAACCACACCGAGATGGACCCCACGCGCCGGTCGTTCTACCAGTTCCACGCCGCGCTCATGGAGCCCTGGGACGGCCCCGCCGCGGTGGTGTTCACCGACGGCCGGCTCGCCGGCGCGGTCCTCGACCGAAACGGCCTGCGTCCGGCCCGCTTCTGGGTCACAGACGACGGGCTCGTGATCTTGTCGTCCGAGGTCGGCGTGCTCGACGTCGACCCGCACAAGATCGTGCGAAAGGGCCGCCTGCAGCCGGGGAAAATGTTCCTCGTCGACACCACGTCCGGCCGCTTGGTCGAAGACGACGAGATCAAGGCGCAGCTCGCGGCAGAGCACCCTTACAGCGAATGGCTCGAGTCCGAGCAGGTCCATCTCGACGACCTGCCCCCGCGCGCGATGCTCACACCGCAGCACTCGAGCGTCGTGCGCCACCAGCGACTGTTCGGCTACACGACCGAGGAGGTGCACTCGATCATCGGTCCCATGGCGCAGAGCGGGGGAGAGCCTTTGGGCTCCATGGGCCACGACGCAGCACTCGCGGTCCTGTCCGACAAGCCGCGCCTGATATACGACTACTTCTTTCAGCTCTTCGCTCAGGTGACCAACCCGCCCCTCGATGCGATCCGCGAGGAGCTCGTGACCTCCGCCGGCGCCACACTCGGTCCCGAGCAGAACCTGTTGGAACCCGGACCTAAATCGTGCCGTCAGATCGCTTTGCCGTACCCGGTGATCGACAACTCCGACCTGGCGAAGCTGCTCTACATAGATGACGCCGGCGGGGCGACGGGCTTCCGTGCCTTCGCGATCGACGGGTTGTTCGACCCGCAAGGCGGCGGCGACGCGATGAAGCGCGCCATTGATCAGGTAAGCAGGAGCGTCAGCCTCGCGATCGCAGACGGCGCGAACATCGTCGTGCTCTCCGACCGCAGCTCGAACGAAGTCCTCGCGCCGATCCCGTCCTTGCTTCTTACCGCGGCGGTCCATCACCACCTGGTGCGTGAGAAGACGAGGACGAAGGTCGGCCTCATCGTCGAGTCGGGCGACGCACGCGAGGTTCACCACATGGCGCTGCTGCTCGGATACGGCGCAGCAGCGATCAACCCATATCTCGCGTTCGAGACGATCGACGACATGATCTCGGTCGGAAGGCTGGAGGGAGTCACACCGCGCCAGGCGCGCCGCAACTACATAAAGGCGTCGTGCAAGGGCGTGATCAAGATCATGTCCAAGATGGGCATCTCGACGGTGGCGTCTTACACGGGGGCGCAGGTGTTCGAGGCGGTCGGGCTCGCCCGGGAGGTCGTAGACGAGTACTTCACCGGGACGACGAGCCGTATCGCAGGGGTCGGGCTTGCGGTGCTCGCAGAAGAGGCCGCCCGCCGGCATCACGACGCGTACCTTCCGCGGCCGACCGAACGTGCGCACCGCGAGCTTGCGGTCGGGGGCGAGTACCAGTGGCGGCGCGAGGGAGAGGTGCACCTGTTCAACCCGCGCACCGTCTTCAAGCTCCAGCACGCCACAAGGGCCAAGCGCTACGACGTGTTCAAGGAGTACACGAAGCTCGTAGATGATCAGTCGAGGAAGCTAGCGACGTTCCGCGGCCTGCTCCGGTTCAAAGGTGATGGGCAAGTTGATGGGCAGAGTGGAGAAGGGTCGCCCGCGGGCGCGCGGAGTCCGGGGCGCCCGCGGCCACCGTGCCGCTCGACGAGGTCGAGCCCGTCACCGAGATCGTGAAGCGGTTCGCGACAGGCGCAATGTCGTACGGGAGCATTTCCGCCGAGGCCCACGAGACGCTCGCGATCGCCATGAACCGAATCGGCGGCAAGTCGAACACCGGCGAGGGTGGCGAGGACGCGAGGCGTTACGTGCGCGACCCCAACGGCGATCTGCGCCGCAGCGCCGTGCACCAGGTCGCGTCGGGTCGTTTCGGAGTCACGAGCGAATATCTCGTGAACGCCGACGACCTGCAGATCAAGATCGCGCAGGGCGCGAAGCCCGGAGAGGGAGGGCAGCTCGCGGGAAAGAAGATCTTTCCGTGGATCGCGGCGACGCGGTTCACGACCCCCGGTGTCGGCCTGATCTCGCCGCCCCCTCACCACGACATCTACTCGATCGAGGACATCGCACAGCTGATTCACGACCTGAAGTCCTCGAACCCGGCGGCGCGGGTGCACGTGAAGCTCGTTTCCGAGGTGGGCGTCGGAACCGTCGCGGCCGGTGTGGCGAAGGCGAAGTCCGACGTCGTCCTCATCTCGGGCCACGACGGGGGGACGGGCGCCGCTCCTCTCACCTCGATCAAGCACGCCGGCATCCCCTGGGAGCTCGGTCTCGCTGAGACGCAACAGACGCTCGTGCGAAACGGGCTTCGCGATCGGATTGTGGTACAGGTCGACGGTCAGCTGAAGACCGGGCGCGACGTGGTGATAGCCGCTTTACTGGGAGCCGAGGAGTTCGGCTTCGCGTCGGCGCCGCTCGTCGTGTCGGGCTGCATCATGATGCGGGTCTGCCATCTCGACACATGCCCGGTCGGGATCGCGACCCAGACACCGGCATTGCGTGAGCGCTTCAGCGGGAAGCCTGAGTTCGTCGAGCACTTCTTCGAGTTCATCGCCACGGAGGTGCGCGAGATCCTTGCGTCGCTCGGGCTGCGGTCGATCGACGAGGCCGTCGGCAGGGTCGACCTTCTCGACACCCGCGATGCGACCGAGCACTGGAAGGCCGCGGGCCTCGACCTGACTCCGGTGCTGGTGCTCGCCGAGCCTGAGAACGAGCTGCCGTCGGGCCGTCGGTGCACGACCTCGCAGGATCACGGGCTCGAGCGCGCCCTCGACCACCGATTCCTCGAGATGTGCGGCCCGGCGATCGAGTCCGGCGAGCACGTCGAGGCGTCGCTTCGGATCTCGAACGTCGACCGGACCGTCGGCACACTTCTCGGATACGAGATCACACGGCGCCACGGTGCGGCAGGTCTGGCGGACGGAACCATCTCGCTCGAGTTCACCGGATCCGCGGGGCAGAGCTTCGGGGCGTTCGTGCCGAAGGGCGTGACCATGCGTCTTGTCGGGGACGCGAACGACTATCTGGCCAAGGGTCTGTCAGGAGGGCGGGTCGTCGTCCTCCCGCCCGAGGGCTCGCGGTTCGCGGCCGAGGAGCAGATCATCGCCGGCAACGTCGTCCTCTACGGCGCCACTTCAGGCGAGGTCTTCTTGAGGGGCCAGGTGGGGGAGAGGTTCTGCGTGCGCAACTCGGGCGCGACAGCCGTGGTCGAGGGAGTGGGCGACCACGCCTGCGAGTACATGACCGGCGGCGTCGTCCTCGTGCTCGGGCCAACGGGCCGGAACTTCGCGGCCGGGATGTCCGGTGGGGTCGCGTTCGTTTGGGACCCCGAAGGGCAGCTCGCGAGCCGATTGAACACCGAGCTCGTAGAGCTCGAAGAGCTCGACGCCGAAGACGAGAGGCTCATCGTCGACCTGGTGTCGAGGCACCGCGAATTGACCGGCTCCGAGGTCGCGCGGCGTCTGATCGAGCGATGGGGCCACGGTCACTCGAGCGACGCGGGGCGGCCGAGTGTCGCTGCCCCTGGGCTGCGTGGGGAGTTCGTGAAGGTCATGCCGAGTGACTACAGAAGGGTTCTCGACGCGACGCGGCGGGCGATCGAAGAAGGCACGTCGGTTGACGAAGCGGTCATGTCCGCTTCGCACGGTTGAGCGCCCCGCGGGACCTGCATCCGATCTGCATTCGAACCTGAATCCGAGGAGCTGGGAACTAGAACATGGCGAAGCCGACAGGATTCCTGGAGTTCGGGCGCAAGCTGCCGCCGCGCCGGCCGGTACCGGTGCGGCTGCGCGACTGGCACGAGGTCTACCAACCGTTCCCCGAGGCCGACGCGCGCGACCAAGGCGCTCGATGCATGGACTGCGGGATCCCCTTCTGCCACGAGGGATGCCCGCTCGGAAACCTCATCCCCGAGTGGAACGACCTCGTCTACAACGGCGATTGGCGCGACGCCGTGGAGCGCCTGCACGCAACGAACAACTTCCCCGAGTTCACGGGGCGCCTGTGCCCGGCGCCGTGTGAGGCGGCGTGCGTGCTCGGCATCAACTCGGATCCGGTCACCATCGAGAGGATCGAGTACGAGATCGCCGAGCGTGGCTGGTCCGAGGGGTGGATGAACCCTGTCGTCGCTGACGTGAAGACGGGGAAGTCGGTGGCGGTCGTCGGCTCCGGGCCCGCGGGCCTGGCGGCTGCACAGCAGCTCGTTCGGGCGGGACACGAGGTCACGGTGTTCGAGCGCGCCGAGATGCCGGGCGGACTGCTTCGCTTCGGCATCCCCGAGTTCAAGATGGAGAAGCGGGTCCTCGAGAGGCGGTTGAGCCAACTCGCGGCCGAAGGAGTGGAGTTCCGTTGCGGCGTCAGCGTGGGCCTTGGCCCCGATGAGGGTCAGCTCGTGGGTGGTGTCGGCCAGCCGGCGGGAGGCGCCGCCCTGGAGCCCGGCCTCGAACGAGGGCTCGGCACGGCGTGCGCCGAAGGAGTTGAGGTCGTCTCAGCCGGAAAGCTTCTCGAGGACAACGATGCGTTGGTTCTCGCGTGCGGGGCCACGTTGCCGAGGGAGCTCGAGGTGCCCGGCAGGCGCCTTCGAGGGGTCCATCTGGCTCTCGAGTACCTGAAGCCGTCCAATCTGGTGCGCGAGGGCCGGCTCGAGGAGTCGCCGATAACCGCTACGGGCAAACGCGTCGTGATCATCGGAGGGGGCGACACCGGGGCGGACTGCCTTGGCACAGCGCATCGGCAAGGCGCCATCGAGGTGTACCAGCTCGAGATCCTTCCCCAGCCGCCCGACATGCGCCCGGAGAACAACCCTTGGCCGACGTGGCCTCTCATCATGAGGACGTCTTCTGCTCACGAAGAGGGCGGTGACCGTATCTATGCGGTCGAGACGACCGAGCTGGTGGACGACGGAACGGGAGCAGTAGCGGGACTGCGCGCTCACCAGGTTCGCCAGCGCGTCGAGGACGGGAGGGTCCGCTTCGAGCAGCTGCCGTCGTCGACTATCGAGATCGCATGCGAGCTCGTGCTGATTGCGATGGGATTCGTGGGCGCAGAACGGATGGGCGTCGTGAACGAGCTCGGTCTCGAGCTCGACGCCAGAGGAAACATCGCGTGCGACTCGCGATGGGCGACGAACCGCGAAGGCGTGTTCGTCTGTGGCGACGCGACGAGGGGACAGAGCTTGATCGTGTGGGCGATCGCCGAAGGGCGGTCGTGTGCCGCCGCGGTCGACCGTTGGTTGATTGGGGACACCGCGCTCCCGTCCCCGCTCGAACCGGGACAGCTCGCGATCCGCTGATGCGGCCGGGTCAGAAGTGACGCCGGTGGGTATGCTCACGCCCGTCTCGGTTCAAGATGCCGGTGACTCGGACAGGAACGGCGGACAGCTGCGATGAGCGAAGGGCCTCAAGGTCCGGACTGGCAACAGGGCCCGGACGGGAAGTGGTACGCGCCGGCCGGTGAGTTCTCGGACCCCGGTTGGGGAACGCCGGTGGATCCGCTCGGAGTTCCGCCGACGGCGCCGCCGCCCCCCCCGCCAGGGCCCCCGGGTGGCCCCTACGGGCCGGGTGGTCCTTTCGGGCCTGGCGGTCCGAGTGATCCGAGCGGTTCGGGTGGTCCCGTTGGTCCCGGTGGTGCGAGCGGTCCTTACCCGCCTAGCGGCCCCGGCGGGCCTTTCGGCCCGAGCGGTCCTGGTGGACCCTACGGCCCGAGCGGTCCTGGTGGACCCTACGGCCCGACCGGTCCGGACAGGCCCGACCGTCCGAACCGCCAGAGGACGATCCTCATAGGCGTGGTCGGGGTTCTGCTTGCTGCTGGACTCGCGGCGGGGCTGTATTTCGGGTTGAGCAGCAACAAATCCACGCCCACCCCGACCACTACCTTGCCTGCTACCGGGACGACGTTCGGGAACACCGCCACGACTTCGTCCGCCACGACGGCCACCACCTCTTCCACGGGTACCACGGCTACCACGGCCACGACGGCAACGACGGTTCCGGGCGACTGAGCCCTATGCCGTCATCCTCGTAGGACTGCGCCTGCGGCGTATCGCGAGCGCCGACATCCAAAGCAGCGGTAGGGCGATCACCGCTGCTGCCAGACCGAAGAGCAGGCCGTAGTAGGGGTATCCGACGTAGGTGAGCTCGACGGTGTGCGTTCCGGGGCCGACGGTGACCCCGAGGAGCGCCGGTGCGAGCATCTCGGTCGGGGTGCTGTGACCGTCGACTCGAGCGGTCCATCCAGGGTCGTACGTGACGCTCAGTGCGACCACGGCGCGTCTCGACATGTCGACCGCGAGTTGCATCGCGCCGGATGCGAGGTCGTCAGTCTCCGACACGATCGTTCCGGCTTGGCTCGGGGCGGTGACGGTTGATGCCGGCGTGGCCCGGGTCGGAGAAGCCGGCGTGGCCGAACTTAACGGGGCCAACCTCGGCGTGGCCAACCTCTGCGGGGCCGACGTCTGCGGGGCCGACGTTTTCGCTTTGATCGTCCCTCTTCTCGTCGTCGGCGGGTTGGTCGTCGCCATCCTGACCGCAGCGGGGTCCGGTGCCGTCGGTTGAGCGGTCCTGCCGCCTTCGTATCCGACCGTCAGGTAGAGGCCGAAAGCGGGCAGGGGTGAGTCGATGTAGTCCCGGGACTTGGGACCGACGTCGGCGCGGTTCTCTTCAAGGGAGCCGACGGTGTCGACGATGCGGGCATAGCCGATACCGTCGACCTGCCACAACGAATACGTCTCCCGAGTTGCGATCCACTTCGCCGGCACCAAAGGTCGCATCGTGTCGGGCAAGAGGAGGTATCTGACGCCGAAGAGCGCATAGTCGCCGGGAATTCGCTCGTTGAAGTAATACTCCGGGTCGTCCATCAAGGTGGTGGTGGTCGCGGAATACACCATCACGTCGACTTTCTGGGTCTCGAGGTACTTGAAGACAGGCACGCCGCCGACTCTGAACCGGGAGCCCCAATTGAGCACGGTCCCGGCATAGACCCTCCCGGGCCCGAGAGAACTCATGATCTCTACGAGGTCGTTCACGGCCGATCCCTGAACCTGGTCGGCAACGGCCTGAAAAGCGACGGCATTGCCATTCTCGGAGTCGAGCGACGTGACCCGCGCCATGACGGCTCCGAGTCCCGATGCCAGTGCCGCGAGGATCATGACGGCAACTGCCCATCGACCGACCATCTCCGGTAACTGCGGCCTTCGAATTGCACGATCCGAAGGGGCGCACGGTGCGCCGGGAGTGCCGCAGTGAGCACCCGTCGAGCCAGCGCGTGTCGAGCCAGCGCGTGTCGAGCCAGCGCGTGTCGAGCCAGCGCGTGTCGAGCCAGCCTCTCCTGCCGTCACATCGGGTCGAGCCTGTGGCGGAAGCGTGGGTATCGGCCCTGCAACCGCCGCTTGTTCTCCAAAGCCGTTCACCGACGCTCCTGGCGATGCTCCCATCGGTGAAGCACTCGCGGTGACAGATCCCACCCGTACTGCGCTCGCTCTAGTTGCGCCGAGAGGTAGGGCGCCGGCGGTGACCGCGCGCGCATTGACTACCTGCTCAGTGAGCGCGGGTGCGGTGACCGCCCCGACCGGCCCGGCGGGCACCGTCGGCGTCGTCGTCGTCTCGCTCGAATAGCTGGTCGGCCAACTTGGCGCAGCCGAATCCCGGACTTCAGCGCGAACCAACCGCGACACGGCCCGGGCGAGCGCGACGAGACCGTTCCCCACGAGAAGCAGCCATGCGAGCTGGATCCCTATTGCGAAGCGACGGAAGTAGATGTCCTGGTGACCCGGAACGATGTCAGCGAGGGCGCCGAACGTCGTGCGTCCGCACTCGAGCAGGAACGAGCAGACAGCGATGGTCAGGATCGCGCGGTCGGCGGGACTACGTCGCCAGCGCGAAATTGAAACGACTACGCCAACTGCACCGATCAGCGTCAACGTCGGCATGGCGGCCGACGAGTCGAAGATCTTGCCTTCGACCAGCCATCGAAGCATCGTGGTGGCCCCATAGCCCTTCTGGTACTGGGTACCTGCGAGCACCGAGTTGATGGCCGACCACTTGCGCTGTCCCAGAAGCGGGACCCAGGCCCACGCTGACACGAGGAGTGCTCCTGCTCCGATGCGCAGAGCTGAGATGATCCTGCGCCGCAACCCTTCGCGCACGAGCCAGGGCCAGACGAACACAGGCAGCAAGGCCAGATAGCCCGTTTCGAAGTGCATGCAGATCGTGAGGCCGACTGCCAGTGCTGCCGCGAGATGAAGCCTGCCCTTGTTGATCGACCGCCAAGTGAGTCCCCAGGCGATCGGCAGGCACCACATGGCGAAGAGCTGGGTCCAAAGTCCGTACCCGAGGAAGATGTACGCCCTCTGCTCGTATCCGGACATGAACACGCTCGACAGGAAGGGGCTCGCGGCAGCCCCTCCGGCCGCCGCCCACGGGCTGAGCGAGAACATCCGGGCCGACAGGTAAATGCATATCGGCCACAATCCGAGAAGCAGGTATGTGGACCAAGCGACCGCGGCGCCCGGTGAAATGACCGGTGAGGCGAGGCCCGCGAGCACCGACGCCAGGCTCTGATAGTGAAGGAACTGGGGCGAGCCGAGGCCGATGTACGGGAACCAGCTCGTCCAGGGTAGATGTCCCGAGGAGATGCGGCTGGCTGCGAATTGCACCATTGCCGTATGGACCGAGGTGTCGCTCGGGTAGGCGACGGGCGTCCGCTCCACGCGAAGCGTCCAGCAATCGAAGGCGACCGTGGCGCCGACGACCACAAGCGGCCTTGCGAGCAGCCGGATGAGCGCCCCGAAACGCCACCGCCCGCCGACGGTGTTCTCCGGTCTGTTCAGTATCCCGGTCCGTTGTCGAGAAGCCGCCGAGGCGTCTCGACCATCATGGCGTCCACCTGAGCGTCCGTCACACCGAGTTCGCGGAATTTCGGGATGACTTCATTGGACACGTGCAGGAACTGCCAGTCCGGCGCCGCTCTACGAAGAAGCGCTTCGTCGAACCAGTCGATGTGGCACGCAGCGTCATGGGAGAGCACGATTTGGTTCGCCCAGCCCATGTCGCAGAGCCTCACGACGGTTTCGATCCGCTGCTCTGTCGGGCAGTACATGTTGACCCCGAACCGGTCCATCCCGAGTGTCGAGCCGGCCTGAACGAGCGCCTCGAGATATTCGAGGTCCGTGGTGTCCCCGCTGTGACCGATCACGACCCGCGACAGGTCGACTCCCTCTTGTTCGAAGATCTGCTGCTGCTCGAGACCGCGGTGGGTGGCCGCGTCGGTGTGGGTGGAGATCGGGATCCCCGTACGCCTGTGCACCTTGGCGACCGCGCGCAGCACGCGCTCGACTCCGGGAGTGACCCCAGGCTTGTCCGTCGCGCACTTGAGTATGCCGGGGCGGACACCCGAGCCCGCTATACCATCTTCGATATCAAGTAGGAAGAACTCCTCGAGCGCGTCGATGCTGTCGGGCCGGAACGCAGCCGAGCGGTAGTCGAAGTAGTGCGGCAGCGAGTCGTATGTGTAGAGGCCGGTCGCCACCACGATGTTCAGGTCGACCTGCTCCGCCACCCTCTTCACGAGCCTGATGTTGCGGCCGAGGCCGACGACCGTCAGGTCGACGATCGTGGAGACTCCCGCAGCGGCGAGCTCGTTCAGGCGAACCACAGCGCTCGCTACGGCCTGTTCCTCGTCCCAGCCGGTCGGCCAGTTCTGCTGTATCTCGGGCGACAGCACGAAGACGTGCTCGTGCATGAGCGTGACACCGAGGCGGTTGGCTTCGACCGGCCCGAGAACTGTCTGCACCTGTCCCACTTACCGCCCCTTCGTCCGGCCCGGTTACTGCGGTTCTCTGAGAGTTCGCGAAGCCTCTGAAGCGCGACTCCGAGTTGCCGCCCCGCGCAGATTCATTGTGGGCATCCCTGCGCGACCGGCGAGTTGTGTGCTCTGGAACGGGTCAGCCTGCCTTGCTCGGGCCCACCCGCTCGACGCTCATCCGAAGCAGGACCCGCTTCTCCTCTCTCATCGCTCCGCGGTATTCGTCCCAGTCGGGATGCTCTCCGGAGACCGAGCGGTAGTAGTCGACGAGACCGTCCATCGCCTCGGGGAGGGAGACCACCTCTACCGGTCCTTCGGCTTGGAACCAGCGTCCGAAGAATCCGTCCTCGAAGACGCACAGCCAGGCTTTCGGGCGCCGTTTCAGATTGAGGGTCTTCATGGCGGTCTCACGAGAGCTGATCACGATCCGGCCTTCCGAATCGGTGGTTGCCGCGACAGGCGAGAGTTGGACCCCACCGTCACCACGGGTCGTGGCCAGCACCGCCCGATGGTGGTCGCGGACGAACGAAAGCGCCTGCTCGGTGTCCACGCTCGAAGGCTATAGGCGCCGGGACCAGCCCGTCTGGCCGGTGAGCCGACCCGACGGGCCGGTAACGGGACCGGGCCATCGGTAAGCTCGCCAAATGCAGAGCACCATGCAGGACGGTCCGCTCCTCATAAGCGGCATCCTCCGTCACGGGCAGCGGGTATTCGGGAATTCCGAGGTCGTGACCGAACAGCCCGGGGGAGCGGTTAGAGCCACCTTCAGTGAGGTCGCGGCCAACGCCGAGAGGCTCGCCAAGGCATTGGCGAAGCTGGGCATCGGGGACAGTGACCGGGTCGGCACGTTCTGCTGGAACGACCAGGCTCACCTCGAGGCCTATCTCGGGGTCCCGTCCATGGGGGCGGTCCTGCACACGCTGAACATCAGGCTGTTTCCAGAGCAGCTCGCCTATGTCGTCAACCACGCGGAGGACCAGGTCGTGATAGTCGACGGGTCGATCGCTCCGCTGTTCGCGAGGGTCCGAGCAGACTGCACGACCGTCAAGCACATCGTCGTGGTCGGTGAGGGCGACACGTCGGGGCTCGGCGACACGATCAGTTACGAGGAGCTGATCGGAGCCGAAGAGCCCGGATACGAATGGCCGGCCTTCGACGAGAAGCAGGCCGCCGCCATGTGCTACACGAGCGGTACGACCGGCGATCCAAAGGGCGTCGTATACAGCCACCGTTCGACGTACCTGCACTCGATGGCCGGGATGACCACGAACTGCGTGGGCACCGGTGAGCGAGACAAGGTCCTCGTCATCGTCCCCATGTTCCACGCGAATGCGTGGGGTATCCCTTATACGTCGTTCATGGCCGGAACCGACCTGGTCATGCCCGAGCGCTTCTTGCAGGCCGAGCCGCTCGCCCGGATGTTCGCCGAGCACCGCCCCACGATGTCTTTGGGCGTGCCGACCATCTGGAACGACCTGTTGCGTTACTCCGAGAACCACCCTGTCGACCTGTCGTCCGTGCGCATGCTCACCGCCGGCGGATCCGCAGTTCCGAGGTCGCTCATGGAGGCTTACGACAAGCGCTTCGGGGTGACGATCGTGCAGGGCTGGGGCATGACCGAGACGAGCCCGCTCGCGGCGCTCGCCAGACCGCCAAAGGGTGTGCCGCCGGAAGAGGAGATCGAATGGCGGTCCAAGTCAGGTCGCGTCGTCTCCGGCGTCGAGGTGAGGATCGTCGACGAGGAGGGAAACGAGATGCCCCGCGACGGTTTCTCGGTGGGTGAGATCGAGATCCACGGGCCCTGGATCACGGGCTCGTACTACAAGGATCCGGCACCTGACCGCTTCTCGCGCGACGGTTGGCTGAAAACGGGTGACGTCGCAAGCTTGGACGACAGGGGGTTCATCCAGATCTCGGACAGGACGAAGGACGTGATCAAGTCCGGTGGGGAATGGATCTCCTCGGTGGAGCTCGAGAACCAGGTGATGGCGCACCCAGACGTCTTCGAAGCGGCGGTGATCGGTGTTCCCGACGACCGTTACGACGAAAGACCGCTAGTGGTCGTCGTTCCGCGCGAGGGGCACAAGCCGGAGCCGTCGGAGGTTCTCGGGTTCCTCGGACCTCGCGTAGCGAGGTGGTGGCTGCCCGACAGGTGGGCGTACGTGGAAGAGCTCCCGAAGACGAGCGTGGGCAAGTTCGACAAGAAGGCGCTGCGCAGCAAGGTTGCGGACGGCTCGATCGAGGTGCAACGGGTCGAGCTCCCGGCGCGGAGTTGAGGATCCACCTGCGCCAGTAGCGAGATTCTCTCCGAAAGTATCGTGGTCCGAGAATGACGGGCTCAGATGACTTCGAACGCCTGGCGGAACGGCTCGACGCGATAGCCGAAGAGCTCGACGATCTGATCACCGACCGACTCCGCACCGCTGTCGCACTCGCAGCCGACGGCACCGAGCCTGATCCTGCGGTGCTGAAGGAAGAACGCCAGATTGCCCGGGCCCGAAGATCCGTGACGAAGGCCGCCGCCATCCTGCGTCCCCCACCGGCCGACTGAGCCGGCGCTCGCCGAGCCGGCCTTCTCTCAGACGGCCTTCTCTCAGACGGTCAGTCGACGAGTGCGTTGAGCGCGTCGATCAACATCCGGAGCCTGCCGAAGTGGATCCGGTCGAACCGGAAGGCGATCCGGGGCAGCTCGAGGTGATCCTTCCCTGACCGCTCCGGAGCGAGAGGCTTCGTGGACCGGATCCGTCCCTCCACGATGATGTCCTTGAATCGGCCGGTCAGCTCGGCGAGCGCTTCGGCAGTAGGTGCCTGCTTCAACCGGATCACGAAGAGGTCACCCACCCACCTGCAGGAGTGATAGTTGCGGTAGAAGCCGAGAAGTTCCTCGGCTGACTCGTCCACGTGAGTCGTGATCTTGTACAGAGCGCTGTCGTCGGGCGATACAAGTCCTCGAGACTCGAGATCGTGCTTGACGAAGCGCTCCCACTCCTCCCAGTAGGTGCCGCCGTGGACGTCCAACAGCACGAGCGGAGCGGGTTGAGCCTTGCCCGTCTGCAAGAGGGTGAGCAGCTCGAACGCCTCGTCCTGCGTGCCGAATCCGCCCGGCAGGACCGCGTATCCGTGCGACTCCTTTATGAGCATCAGTTTGCGGGTGAAGAAGTAACGCATCTCGACGAGCTTCGGGTCGTGCGCGATGAACTGGTTGGCGCCCTGCTCGTGGGGAAGGCGGATGTTCACCCCCAAAGAGCGCTCCCTTCCGGCCCCTTCCATGGCCGCCGCCATGATCCCCGGCCCGGCGCCGGTGACGATCATCCATCCTTCGGCGGAAAGTCTGGCGGCCAGCCTGCGCGCCTGGATGTAGAGCGGGTCGTCGGGCAAGGTTCTGGCCGAACCGAAGAACGTCGCTTTCTGCGCGGACCGGTAGGGGTAGAAGACTTTGAAAGCTTCGGCCATCTCGGCGAGGGCCGCTGCTGCGATCTTCAGGTCGAGAGTGTCCGTGTCGGCCTCCACGAGCCCGAGAACCGTGGCGAAGACGGACCGGTACAGCTCCCGGTGACTGGTGACCTTGGCAACCTCGAGGAGGTGCTCGAGGATGACCGGATCAGGGCCTGCGCCTTCGGGGAGCTCTTCCGCCCCGGCGGTGTCGATCGGTCCTGTCCCTTCGGCGCGCAAGGGCAGGTCGGGTGGCGTCACCACCTCGGGGAGACCCTGGAACAGACGCCGAAGGAGGTCCCGAAAGAGACGCGGAGCCGGTCAGCGCGCCAGCAGCGGGCGCAAATGCTCTGCGAGGCGTCGCCGTCGAGCTCGGTGGGCACCGGGCCACCTTATTGGACGACCGCGGACGATCGCCCGACATTGGACGACCGACCAGCCCGCTACGCTCCTCGATCCGTGCCCGCGATCGGCCCCACCGAGCTCGTCGTCGCCTCGTTCAACGTCCATTCGGGCGTGGACGGCTGGGGCCGGCGTTTCGACGTTGTGGCAGCCTGCGCGCGATGTGACGCTGACGTGCTCGTTCTTCAGGAGTCGTGGAACCCCGAAGGGGGAAAGCCCATGGCTCGGATGATCGCTGACGAGCTCGGTTACGAGCCTCATGAGCTGCCGAACTCCGAAGGGCGCCTGAGCGGGCCGCATCCTCATCCAGGCAAGAGCTGGAAACCGCCGTCGCGCCGATTCGACGGGCCCCGAGTTGTATTGCCCGACCGCACCCGCGCAGCCGCGAAGACCCTCACGAGCACGACGAGCCCCACCTTCCCGGCGAACAGGCGCTGGCCCCACGGCACCGGTTCCGAGCGCGGAACCTGGAGCGTCGCGGTCCTTTCCAGGTTGCCGGTCGAATCGACAGAGACGATCGACTTTCGTCAGCTGCGGTACGACTCCGCCACTCGCGGCACGCTGCGCGTGGACGTGAAGACGAAGAGCGGGACCGTCGCCGTGGTGGGTACTCACATGTCGCACCTGTCGCGGGGCTCATCCCTTCAGATCTGGCAGCTCCGGCGCGAACTTGAACGCATAACGATGCCTGCCGTTCTTGCCGGCGACATGAATCTGTGGGGACCTCCGTTGGTTGCCCAGCTGCCCGGGTGGCACAGGGCCGTGAAGGGGAGGACCTGGCCCGCTTGGCGCCCGCACAGTCAACCCGATCACATCCTCGTGCGTCCGCCCATCTCGGTGCTTGAGTCACAGGTGCTCGAGGCGATGGGATCCGATCACCGCCCCGTGCGAGCGAGGCTCGCCATCCCTTGAGCGTGTGACTGAACCTGACTGAGCCCGAGCCCGAGCCCGAGCCCGAGGTGAGGTGAGCTGAGCTGAGCGTGACCCTGAACCAGAGGCTCCGCGCTACGAGCTGACGAAGTCACTCGCCGCCTCGCGGTCCACGAGCCACAGCAACTCTTTCGCGCTCGCCCGGGCAGCCGGGAGATTTTCACCGCCGAAGATTTTGTCGAGAGCTCTCTGCTTGTCGCGGCCCTCGACTGTGAACACCATCAGCCGTGCCCTGGAGAAAGCCTCGAAGCTGAGGGTCATGCGAGGGTAAGGGTTCACGCCGGTCGGGTCCGATGTGAGGAGGACCAGTTCCTCCGGACCGGCATGCAGCTCGGGACCTCCGGGAAACAGCGATGCGGTGTGACCGTCGGGTCCCATGCCCATATGCACGAGATCGAGCTCACCCGCGAGCTTGATCAACATCTCGTAGGGGCCGGTACCCGCTTCGCACGACATCGGATTGAAGGATCCGACGTTCCCGAGCCGCTCGATCAGGCTCTCGCGCACGAGACGCTGGTTGGCATCCGGGTCGTCTGACGCGACGCAACGCTCGTCACCCATGAAGACGTCCACGAGCTCCCAGTCCACGCGGTATCTGTCCACGTGCGAGAGCTCCTCGTAGCAGGCTCGAGCGGTGGGTCCGCCCGAGCAGACGAGCGAGAACCTCGGACGAGGGCGGGAATGGAACGCGGCAGCCACCTCGAGGGCGAACGCGCTCGTCACGTCGTCGACCACGCGCAAGGTCCCCGGCGCGCCCCACGGAAGCTGGCGTTGCGTGCTCAGTGGTTCCTCCAGCGCCGGAGCCCCCGCCCGAGCAAAAGGTCCGAATCGCGCGGCCCCCAGGATCCGGCAGGGTAGAAGCTGAGAGGGGCGTCGTCGTCGGACCACGCGGCCAGGAACGGATCGACGATGCCCCACGCCAGATCCACCTCGTCGGTGCGGATGAACAAGGTGGGATCACCGATCATCGCGTCATGGAGGAGCCGTTCGTAACCGTCGGCCTCGGGCCCCGGGAACGCGGTCGAGTACGAGAAGTCCATTCCCACCGTTCTAAGGCGGAACGCCTCACCTGGGACCTTCACCCCGAGCTCCAGGGTTATGCCCTCGTCGGGTTGGATCCGCAGCACCATTGCGTCGGGACGCAGGTCGCGCGCAAGCCTGTTCCCGAAGGCGAGGTGAGGCACCGATTGGAACTGGAGAGCGACCTCGGTCGACCGTCTGGCCAGGCGTTTGCCGGTGCGGACGAAGACGGGCACGCCGGCCCAGCGCCAGTTGTCGACCGAGAGCTTCATCGCGACGAACGTCTCGGTCGTGCTGTGCGGGTCGACGTCTTCCTCTTCGCGGTAGCCGGGGACAGGCACACCGTCGATCTCGCCCGCTATGTACTGACCCCGGACTCCTGCTCCGATGGCGGCGTCGGGAGTCGGGATCTCTACCGCCCGAAGCAGCTTTGCCTTCTCGTCACGGATCCCCGTTGCCTCGATAGAGACAGGCGGTTCCATCAAGGTGAGCGCGAGCACCTGCATCACGTGGTTCTGCACGATGTCGCGAATCGCGCCCGCATGCTCGTAGAAGCTGCCGCGGTGCTCGACGCCTAGCTGCTCTGCGACGGTGATCTGTACATGGTCCACGAACCTGCGGTTCCACACAGGCTCGAAGATGGCGTTGGCAAATCGCAGCGCGAGCACGTTCTGGACGGTCTCTTTGCCCATGTAGTGGTCGATCCGGAAGATCTGGGACTCGTCGAACGACTCGTGGAGGGTGGCGTCGAGCTCGACGGCAGAATCGAGGTCGTGCCCGAACGGTTTCTCGATGACGAGGCGCGTGAACGTCCCGTCTCCTCTCGGGATGTTGCATCCGTATTTTGCGAGAGCCTTGACGACCGTCTCGAACACGTCTGGAACGGTTGCCAGGTAATACACGCTGTTGCCTGCCGTCCCGAGCTCCGCATCGGCATGTTCGAGGGCGGCCCTCAGGTCGTTGAACGTGTCCGGCGACCCGTAGTCACCCGATACGTAACTGAATGTGGAGACGAGCGAAGGCCACGTCTTGCAGGTCGAATTTCTCGTCGCTTCGAGCACGTGGTTGCGGAATTCCTCGTCGGTCCACTTGGTGCGGGCCACTCCGATGAGGGTGAAGTGCTCCGGCAGGGCGTCGTGGGCGCAGAGGCTCTCCATGGCCGGCATCAGCTTGCGTGCGGCGAGGTCCCCAGATGCTCCGAACACCACGAGGGCGAGGTCAGGCGGTTGCTCCACGTTCTCGAGCTCGTGGCGCACCCGCTCCACCACGCCCGTGGTGTCGATCGTGGTGATCGTGTCGATCGTGTCGCTGTTAGAGCTGTCGTCGAGCATGGTCCCGTCGTTCATCGCCGTCATCTGAGCGAATCCTCGGCCGGTCGCCGGGCCCGAGTCGTCCCTAGCCCCGGCCATCGCCGGCGGTGAGCGACCTCGCCTTCGATTCGAGGGCCTCGATCAGCTCGTCGAACGACTTCGCGAAGCTCGCGACCCCTTCGTCCTCGAGGACCCGCGCCACGCCGGCCAGGTCGATGCCGAGACCTGCGAGATTGTCGAGGGTCTGGCGCGACTGGTCGGGAACGGCGTCGACGGTCCGTGCGACCGTGCCATGGTCCAAGAACGCATCGATCGTCTGGTCGGGCATGGTGTTCACGGTCTCGGGACCGATCAACTGGTCGACGTAGAGGAGATCGGGATATGCAGGGTTCTTTGTCGAGGTGGACGCCCACAACAGGCGCTGCACCTTCGCACCCTTCTTCGCGAGAGCCTCCCAACGCGGCCCCCTGAAGCGCTCAGTGAAGATCTTGTACGCCTCGCGCGCCTGGGCTACTGCGGCGGACCCTTCAGAGGCCCTCAGCTTCGCCGCCAGTTCGGGGTCAGAGGTCTCTGTGGTGAGCTTCTCGAGCCGGCGGTCGATCTCGGTGTCCACGCGGCTCACGAAGAATGAAGCCACGCTTGCAACGCGCGACAGGTCGGTGGCGCCCTGTGCCGAGAAGTCCTCGAGGCCGCCGATATACGCCTCGACCACGTCGGAGTAACGCTCGAGGGAGAACAGCAGTGTGACGTTGATGTTCCGGCCCTCGGCGATCATGGTTCGGATGGCGGCAACCCCTTCCTCGGTGGCGGGGATCTTGACGAACAGGTTCGGCCTGTCGATGCGCTCGTGCAGCTTCCGCGCCGATTCGATCGTCCCTCGGGTGTCGTGGGCGAGCGCGGGGGCGACTTCGAGGGAGACGAACCCGTCGACACCGCCCGATGACTCGTGGAGACCGGCGAGCATTGCGAGGGCGTCGGTGATGTCGGTGATCACGAGCTCCCAGTAGCACTCCTCCACAGTTTTGGTGGCGAGCAGCTCGGCGAACTGCTTGTCGTAGTCGGGCTCGCTCTCGATCGCCTTGGCAAAGATCGTGGGATTCGAGGTGATGCCCCTTATGCCCTCATCGAGCAACCGCTTGAGGGTCCCCCCGGTCAGAAAGTCGCGTCTCAGGTTGTCGAGCCAAGGGCTCTGGCCCTGTTGCTCGTACAGGTCGTGAAGTCTCGTCATACGGAGCCCTCCTCCAGCTTCTGTCTGCGACTGTTGCGGCGTGTCGGCTCTTAGCTACCCGTTGTCGTGGCCCGTTGTTGTGGCGCGCTGTCGTTGCTCGTTGTCGTGGCTCGAGGTCGGTTTTCTGCTGCTCACCTGCCGATCAGAGCGGTGGCCCGCGTGACGAGCGCCTCTGCCGTTATCCCGTACTTCTCGAGGACGACCGATCCTGGGGCAGAAGCACCGTAGTGGTCGATGCCGATCATGTCGTCGGCGTAGCGCTCCCACCCGAAGGGGCTCGCGGCCTCGATGGCGACTGAAGGGATCCCCGGAGGCAGGACCGAATTGCGATAGGCGTCATCCTGTTCCTCGAAGAGGCCCCAGGAGGGGAACGACACCACCCGTGCCGATACCCCGGCCTGCCCCAATGCCCGGGCGGCGTCCACGCAGAGCTGGACCTCGCTACCGGTCCCGATGAGGACGACGTCGAGGGGCCCTCCGGTCTCTTCGACGAGCACGTAGGCGCCTTTGGGCAGTCCCTCGGGTGCAAGCTCGGCGGTGCCTTCGAGCACGGGGAGGTTCTGGCGCGTGAGCACCAGACCCGTGGGCCCGTCGCGGTCTACCGCGACGCGCAGTGCCTGGGCGGTCTCGTTCGCGTCGGCAGGACGGATCAACCGCAGCCCAGGCATCGCACGTAGCGCCGCAAGATGCTCGACTGGTTGGTGCGTCGGTCCGTCCTGGCCGAGCCCTACAGAGTCGTGCGTCCACGAGTAGATGACGTGCAACTGTGAAAGAGCGGCCAGCCTCACCGCGGGGCGCATGTAGTCGCTGAACACGAAGAAGGTCCCGCCGATCGGCAGGATCCCCGCGTGGTATGCGAACCCGTTCATCACCGACGCCATCGCGTGCTCGCGGATCCCGAAGTGGATCTGGCGGCCACCCGGCGTGCCGGGCTCCTGGTTTTCCGCGTCGTCGAGCTTTACGCCGGTGTTGCCGGTCAGGTCGCCCGACCCTGCGAGGAGGCCAGGGATCTCGCCTTCGACCGCGTTCAGGCAGACGTTCAATGCTTTCCGGGTTGCGAGGTCGTCGCCGGCGTTCCACTCCGGGAGCTTGGACGCCCAGCCATCGAATCCGCCGGATGCCATGCAGGTGTCCCATGCCCTGCGGTCACCTGTCCACGCGTCGAAGCGCTGCTGCCACCGGCCGCGCAACTCGCGGCCGCGTTCGCCGCTTCGTCTGTAGTACTCGAGCACCTCGTCGGGAACGTAGAAGGTCTCGTCGGGTGGCAGCCCGAGGATCTGCTTTGTCGCGCGGACCTCGTCCTCGCCGAGAGGGTCTCCGTGAGCGGCCGCAGTGTCCGTCTTGTGGGGTGAAGGCCATCCGATGTGGCTCCGCAGCACGATGAGCGAGGGCTTGTCCTCGACGGCCATCGCTTCGCGCAGAGCGTGTTCGAGCGCAACCGTGTCGTTCGCGACCTCGCCGATGAACTTGGCATGCCAGCCGTAGGACTCGAAGCGGCCGACCGGGTCGTCGGAAAGTGCGAGCTCGGTAGGACCGTCGATCGAGATGTGGTTGTCGTCGTAGACGTACACGAGCCTGCCGAGCCCGAGGTGGCCTGCGAGCGAAGCTGCTTCGTGGCTTATACCCTCCTCGAGGTCGCCGTCCGAGCAGATGACGAACGTGTTGTGGTCGACCACGTCAGGCCCGAATCGCGTCCTGAGCCACCTTTCGGCGAGACCGAGCCCGACGCCGTTGGCGACTCCCTGGCCGAGCGGACCTGTAGTCGCTTCGACCCCGTTCGTCAGGTGCACCTCGGGGTGGCCGGGAGTGAGGCTTCCCCATTGACGGAAGCCCTTCAGGTCGTCGAGCGTGAGCCCGTAACCGGTCAGGTACAGCATCGAGTAAAGCAGGATCGATGCGTGACCGCACGAGAGGACGAAGCGGTCACGGTCCGGCCAGTGCGAGTCACTCGGATCGTGGCGCATGACCTTCGTGAACAGCACGTGAGCGAGCGGGGCGAGTGCCATCGCAGTCCCGGGGTGCCCGCTCCCGGCGCGCTGCGGGGCGTCCATGGCGAGACCCGCGAATTACATTGATGCCGAGCTGTTCGACGTCCTTGTCTGCGTCCGGAGCGTCGGTGGTTCTGTCGGTTGCGGGGTCGCGTCTGGTCGCTTCATCCGTCACGAGGTCACCGTATCGCCTGTCTGCTCTCGACCGTCCCTCAGACCCGTCTGCTCGTTGCCTATGGCAGCGCGCGGGCGGTGTCTGAACAAGGCGACCGAAGCCGTGAAGCCGTGGAGGAAGTTGCGGCCCCCCACAGGCCCGATCTCTCCTGCGGCGAAGCACCCGGCGGTTGGGATGGGGCCCAGGTGCTCCACGATTGCTTGAGCATCGTGATCCGGACCACCGAACATGCGCGTGCCGCGGCCCGTGCATGTGAACAGGAGGGCGGCGTCTGCGCTCACACCGCTGAGACGCTCACCCAGGTCCTCATCTGCAGTCTCCGCGTCGCGCAGGTGGAACTGCACGGTCACCCCTACAGGCACGACTTCTCCGACGGCGACGGCGCCACTTCTGACGGTCCGTGCCGATGACGTTCCTGATGAGGAAGTCTCCTCTTGAGAACTCCTCGCGGTGCTCGTCGATCACCCGGCCGATCTGCAGACCCCCTTGTGCGAGCGCCTCGACCTCGTCCTCGGTCAGGTCCGAGCGCGCGTGGGTGACGAGCCGCTCGAGGGCGGGTCTACCGCCGAGCTCGTAGATCACATTGCGTTCCGACTTCGTCACGACGAGAGGGCGGCCGAAGGGCCGCGACCCCTGCGAGACGACGGGCTCGATCACGACGTCGCCGCCGAGCAGGACCCCGACCGCACCTGAGTGCTGCAGGGTCGTGCCGAGCGCGAGGCTGTTTCCTCCCGGCAACTGCGCGGCGGACGCCATCGCTCCGACGACCGGCATGCCCGGGTGGTGCTCGTCCAGCCACGACAACACGTCTTCGATCGGGAAAGCTGAAAGGGTCTGCGAGCAGGAGTAGCGCCGACGGCTCGAAGGATGATTCCGCGCCGGTCGGCCAGCCAGTGACGCCCGGAGGACCTGCCCCGAGGCGGGCGTCGGCGTCGCCACGGTCGTTGGGCTCGACGGAGCTTCCAGGCTGACGCCGCAGACAGTCAGATCGGTACCCGCCCAGAGGGATATGGCCGGACCCCGCTCGACTTCGCGACCTGGCCCGACCACAGACGAGGCGACTACTCCCAGGAGCACCTCGGGACGGAGGATCTCGTCCACCGTGCGCACGACGTCTTCGAGCGCGCCTCCGTGAGCCGGGGTGACGAAGAGCACAGCGAGGCTCGGGACGCTCCCCGACGGCTTCGAGAACCGCCCCGGTCACCTCACCGGTTGCAATCGCGGTGATGGGGTGCTCGCTTATCGCCGAGCCGAAACGCACGCGGCGGACCCTACCTGCCGGCGAGACGTCGAATCTCGCGGTGCGACCCATGCGAGATGCCCGCCCACCCAGACCGCTTCGACACGTAGCGACCGCCCGGCGACGTCGGCGTCGTCTACCCATCGCAGCCCCACCAGGTCGGCGCGCCTTCCAGGGGCGATCGCGCCGCGATCGCCAAGGCCGAGCAGCTCCGCCGGAGTGGTGCTCGCTGCCCTGATCGCGTCGCGGACCGCGATGCCGGCGTAAGAGACGACGTTGGAGACGGCGCGCTCCATGGTGAGAGCCGATCCGGCGAGCGTCCCGTCGGCGAGGCGTGCCGGTGCGCCTCGGGTGTGACCGCGCGTGCGCCGGGATCCCGGTGGAACACGACAGGGCCGACCATGCCCGCTTCGGTGGCGACGGAGTCTGTGACGAGCACGACTCGACCTGGCCCCTTTGCGGCGAACCCGATCCGGAGCAGGTCGGGGTGGACGTGCTCCAGGTCCGCGATCAGGCTGACGGCGAGCCTTTCGTCGGCGAGGGCCGCACCAAGGAGCCCGGGACTGCGCTGGTGGAAGGGACCGGTCGCGTTGCCGAGGTGAGTCACCAGCCGGGCGCCTGCGTCGGCGGCGGCATGGGCCTGCTCGGCGGAGCACGCGGAGTGGCCGAGCGACACCGAGGACAGCCTCTTCGACTGAGCTGCGCGATGGCCTGCCGGGCTCCCGGGAAGCTCCGGTGCGAGAGTGACGACCCTCACGGCGGGATCGAGCTCGGACACCCATACGCTCTCGACCGAGGTGCGGATGTGCTCGAGGCCGTGCGCCCCGGGAACGGTGATGAAAGGTCCTTCGAGATGGACTCCTGCGATGGCCGGGCAGGTCGCCCGAGGCTCTGTGCCTGTGGATGTGCCGTCGCGACAATCCGTTTGCACGACCGCCGGATGTCCGAGTCGGGGGCGGTGACGAGCGTCGGGCACCATGTCGTGACCCCCTGGGCGATAGGGCCTCGCCGAGGGCGGCCCAATCCGGGCCGTCTGCAAGAGCCACGTCGATCGCGCCGATACCGTTCACCTGAAGGTCGACGAAGCCGGGCGCGAGCAGGTCGAAGTCCGGCTGGCCGTGCTCGAGGTGGTGGACGCGGCGATCGAGCCCGCCGCGACCGTGACGACGCCCGGGGACAGTACGCTGTCGGCCCCGACGACGATCTTTGCGCTTGGGACGCGGACGCGTCAACGTGTGCCCATGCCGGAGCTCGAGGGATCACCATGCACGGCCAACGGAGTTCGGGGAGCTGTCGGACGGTTACCTCCTCTCGACCGGGTGGCTCCCGGTTACCTGACCGGCCAGTACGGTTCTCGCGGATGCCCGAGCCAAGCCCAGGATCCAGGTCCCACCCAACTGCGACCTGACCCTCGGGATGGTCTGTGTGGACAAGTCGGTCCCAGGAACGACCACGTGGCAGGCCCGCGCCGACGAGACGGTTCGCCAACCCTGCTGGCATCATCCAGGGAGGGTTTCTTGCAGCGATCTGCGACTCTGCGATGGGGGCATCCGCGCTCACGTTCGCCCGGGAGCGCAAGGTATTCGTCAGGAATGCCGAGATGAAGGTGAGCTTCCTTGCTCCCGTGGCGGTCGGGCGCCGGCTCGAGTGCGTGGCAAGGGTGATCTCGGGGGGCAGGAGCGCTGCATTCGTCGAGGCCGAGCTGGCAGACATCGGTCCGGGAGGCGACAAGCCCGCGAGGCGTGCCCTCCGGCCGCGTGGTGGCGAAGGCCAGCTCGACCTACCTGTATGGCGAGCGCTGAGTGCCGGAGCTGCCAGGCTCAGGGATGAAGGGCTCAGGGATGAAGGGCTCTGATCAGGGACTCGGCCGGTGCGGTTGCTTGCGGCAGCGACGATCCCGGGGGAGTATTGCCGTTCCTCGGCCACGGACGGCAGCTAAGGAGGACCGTGCCGATCAGACGTGAAGAGCGCGAACGCGACCGGAGCGCGAGCGCCGGGGGCGCAGGTGACGTGGTCCAGCTCGTCTTGGACTACGCCAAAGCAGGAGACACTGGGCCCGCTCAAGGGGGCAGGTCGTTTCGTGGCTTTCGGCGTGATCGGCGCTATCGCGCTGTCGGCCGGGCACTGCTGCTGCTCCTCGGCCTGCTCAGGCTCCTGCAGACCGAGACGGGCTCCACGTTCAGGGGTAGACTGGTCCTGGGCGCCCTACCTATGTACCGCTGTCGCAGCGATCGTCGTCCTCGGGCTCGCGGCGTGGCGGATCAGGAAGGGTCCCGCCGCCAAGCGCAAGGCGGGCCCGAAGGAGGGGTGTGTGATGGCAGTTGCGGCGAAGAGGATCACCCGCGAGGACATCGAGGCGAAGCTCCGCGAGGTCGCAGGCGATGTGGACTCGGGGGTCGAGTCCGCCAAGCCGAAGCTGATCACCGCCGGCATCGCCGCAGCGGTCGTCGCGCTTCTGGTCGCTTACCTTCTCGGGCGCAGGGGCGGCAGGCACCGTTCGGCGGTTGTCGAGATACGGAGACTCTGAGCATGTTCGGGCCTGTCGTCGACAGGTTGCTCGGCCGGCTCGTGTCGCGCAGCTTCCGCAGAGGTCTCGCCGGCGAGCCCATATGGCTCGCGGTCGGGGCGGCCGCATGGCTGGTCGTCCGTTCGCGGAACAAGGACAAGCCCCTCGTGTGGTCGGGCAACCTCGACGAGGGCCAGTCCCTCGTCTTGACCAACCGCGGGAGGCTCGCAAAGGGCGAAGAGCCGGGCAAAGAGCAGCCGGGCTGAGCCGGGTGGCATCTGGCTCGCGGTCCGGCCCCCTCGCAGCGGGGGAGCGGGTGCTGTTCATCGACCACAAGGGACGCCGGTATCTGGTCGGGTTGCAGCCGGGTGGGGCCTTCCACACCCATGCGGGCATCGTCTCTCACGATTCGGTCATCGGACGCGAAGAGGGCTCGATCGTGGCCGGCTCTACAGGGCGCAACTTCACGGTTGTGCGCCCGACTCTCGCCGACGTCGTCGTGAAGATGCCCCGAGGTGCTCAGGTGATCTACCCGAAGGATCTCGGAGCGATCCTGGTAGCCGTCGACGCCGGACCCGGGATGTCGGTGCTCGAGGCGGGTGTGGGATCGGGCGCGCTTTCGATGGCTCTCATAAGAGCCGGCTGCACAGTGGTCGGCTACGAGATCCGAGAGGACTTCGCTCGCACGGCGATGACCAACGTGGTTGCCTGGGTCGGAAACGAGGGGAGCGCCGACCGGTACCGGGTCGAGATCCGCGACGTCTACGAGGGTATCTCCGAGACCAACCTTGACAGGATGGTCCTCGACCTGCCCGAGCCCTGGAGGGTCCTGCCTCACGCGGAGTCGGCGCTCCGCTCGGGCGGGATCATCTGCAGCTATCTGCCGACGATCAACCAGACCGCCCAGCTGAGAGACGCCCTCGAGCACAGCCGCTTCGGCCTCGAGCAGACCTTCGAGGTCCTGCACCGGACCTGGCACATCGAGGCGCGCTCGGTGAGGCCTGACCACAGGATGGTCGCTCACACTGGGTTTCTCACCACCGCCCGGCTTCTCGAAGCCTGACTCGGAGCCTCCTCACACGTCAGTCGGCGAGGGAATTGACCATCTGCAGGACCGACTGGTTCACGGAGGTGTAGTTGGTCGCGTTCGCAGAGACCGCGTAGATCTCGGCGCCGGCATGCGTCTGGGGGTTGAGCAATGCGAAGACCTGCCCGGCGATCGGCGTGGAGCCCTGCGACGTGGTGACGGTCCCGGAGATTGAGTACACGGCCACCTGCGTGAAGGTCGTCCAGGTCAGATTGTCCCCACCCTGATCGGTTACCTGCAGCCCCGTGACGGCCTGGCCCACCGTCGAGTTCAGGAATTGCTGTCCTGAGAGCTGACGCGGATGCGGCCGATGTCTGAAGGATCTGGATGACGAATCCTGCACCCGGGTTCGAATGCTTCGAATTCGAGCGGGTTGCCGTTTTGAGCGATGGACCAGCCCTGGGCGAGCGTCAGGCTGATGTTGTCTGCCACGTCGACGGTCTGACCCGTCGGCGAAGGGGAAGGAGAAGGAGTTGGTGTCGTCGGCGGAACAGACGAGGACGTCGTCGGAACGGAGGAGGAAGTTGTCGGCACCGAGGAGGATGTCGTCGGGACCGAGGAAGTGGTCGACGACGCCGGTGGCACCGTCGTCGAAGACGAGGCCGGCGATCCGAACGACGTAGCAGGGCTACACGTCGAATCGAGCGCCGCCCCGGTGCATGCGAGAGCCGTGCTGCTGTGCGCGAACGCGAAGTACCCGCCGAGCCCGCCTCCGGCGACGACCACGAGAACGACGACCGCGATCATCATCGGGCTCAGGCGACCATGAGGCCTGCCGGGAAAGCCACCGCCAGGTGGAGGACCGCCCGGCGGTGGTCCTCCAGGGACGCCGAACCCGCCGCCAGCTGGGGGACCGCCCGGCGGACCGTAAGGAGGGGCACCGCCTGACGGAGGCGGACCATAAGGCGGAGGCCCCGCCGATGACGGAGGTCCGTACGGTGGTGGATTGGCGGCCCCGCCGCCACCCGGTGCAGGGGGTTGGCCCGGGGCGGGTCCTTGGGGGGTTCCAGGTGTCGGGTTCCACGACATGGTTGGCTCCTCGTTACGCGATCGGTAGGAGCGATCCCGGACGGGGGTCGGTTGGGCTAGATGACCGGGTCGGCGCTTGCTCGGGTGATCCGCTCACGTTGCGGCCGCCTCGGCCGGCCCGGTTGCGGGGGAGCGGAGGTGGGCCTGCTTGGGGAAGGTCGCTACGGCTGTGCCGCAGGCCACACAGAACGAGGCGTCCTCGAGAATGATCAGCCCGCAGTGGGCGCAAGGTGTGCCCGCCGCCGTTCTGCGCCTCGGCGTGCCGCCGGCGAGAACCGTCGCGTTCGCCTCATCGAGAAGAGCGGAATGAAGGCTCGTGCGCAGCAGCAGTACCGAGACGCAGGCGATGAAGACCGCTATCAGGAACGTGAGCACGACTCCCCGCGAGCCGTAAGGCGCAAGCAGGGTTGCGGCAAGGTGGTATGCCACGACGAGCAACAGGCCCGCGATCGCTCCTCTGATCAAGCGGGGGCTCCAACCGTGCCGCTGCTTGGCGAGCCACGGTAAGGCGGCCGCTCCGGCGTAGATGACCGGCTTGGCGAAGCCGAGGGTGAGAGCGATGAAGGCGTCGGTTGCCGGGTTCGTCGAGGACAGCGCAAGCGAGAACGCGCCGTGTTGCACTGTGAGGCTCTCTGCGAGGGCCAGTGCCGCCGCCGCTCCCGCACCGAAATTGACGCAGTCGACGGAGTGCGAGAACGAGGGCCTTGCAACGAGCAGACCGGTGACGACCATGAGAGCTGCGAACACGAGCAGTGGAACGAGCACCCCGGTGGCGAGTATCGATCCTGCGCTCGGAAGGGAACGGGTCGCGAAGAGGCCGAAGGTCTGAAGGGTGTTGAGCGAATTGGACAGCAGCCCGATAGCGACGCCTAGCCCTCCGGCGACGATGACCCCGAGGCCCACTGCCACGATGGGCTCCCCCTCCCATACGTCGTGGTCGTGCTGGTACAGAAGGAGCAATAGGGGTAGAGCAACGGCGGCGCAGAACAACGCGACCGCAAGTGCGCCGAAAGCGGCGGCGACGACGGTGGCCGCGAATGCGATCGCGAGAGCCTGGCGGTAGGCGTGTCGGTGGTTGCCTGATAGATGTGGCATGAGCGTCGTCAACAGCGCGAGCGCCCGCACCGGCTCGTCCGGGTGCGCCGCGTAGTGATGGGACCGGACCAGGTCGCTTCGCATGGTCATGCCGCACTGGTGGCAGAAACGAGCGGACTCCGGTGTAGAAGAACCGCACTGAGAGCAGGTCATTTCTTCCAACCTCCTTGTTGCGCAGGTCTCGGGAAGATGGCCAGGACGCCGGTCGGCGCGGGATCCACGTCGAATTCTCCAGAGACGCTCACCGACGTTGGACGCCGGCCCCCTATGGAAGAGCGGTTCTCGCCCGAGCGCGAACCAGTGAGGGTCCCGTCGCCTGAAACCGCCGTGCTGTTATCCGCCGCCATCTTGATCACCCACCCGCCGAGGGTCCCGAAGGCACCGCCTTAGCCCGCCGACCGATCGTGCGCCGGATGCAGAGTACACCGGGAAGGTGGGAATTCGACGGAAGAACGAGGTTGCCGGGGTCGGTGCAGGGCGGGGCTCAAGGCGCGCCGCCGAGCGGGGATCCAAGCGCAGGACCGGGCGGGATCAGGCGGCTGCTAACTGCGGAGTTCAGACGATCGGCTGCGATCGGCTCGGATCGCGAACGCTTCTTCCTGGCCTACGAAAAGGGTCAACCGGGATGAACCGGGGTCGACTCGGCTCGTCAACTCGGCTCTATGAAGATGCACTCGCCGGGACACTCCTCGGAGGCCTCCTGAACGGCCTCCTCGAGATCCTCGGGGACCGCCGCCATTCCGGCGGAGCCGCCCGGCTCGTTCTTCACGTCGCTTCCTTCTTTGACGTAGGCGAGACCATCGTCGAGCAGGGTGAACACCGCAGGGGCGATCTCTTCGCAGAGGCCGTCGCCGGTGCACAGGTCCTGGTCGATCCACACCTTCATTCTTCGCGGCCCCTCGTCTCACACTTAGGTCTTCCGGTCGGTCGCCATTTGGTCTCCGGTGCGGCGGCAGCGCGTCTTCGACCCCGAGCGCGTTCGACCGCCCGAAAATCCAGGCACACGCGAGCCTACCGGGTGGTCAGGAGACCTGCGTGCAGCCTCGACACGCTCAGCGGACGTGCCCAGGCGACATGCGCACTGGCGCCAAACCGAAGAGGATCCTGGTCGTCTGGGGCTCTGGGGCTGATGTGGTACCTGATTGCATAGTCTAATGATATGTTGTTAGTCTGTTGCTTCAGGTTCACAGACATGGGGGTTGATAGATGCGACGTTTGTTGTTGTTGGCAGGGGGTCTGGCCGCCATCGCGAGCCTTACGACGGCCGGCTTGGCCAGTTCGGCCGGTGTGGCGAGTGCTGCCAGTCCGGCGAATGTTCCTCACAAGTTCACGCCGGGGAGCGTCTGGACTCAGACCAACCTGTCCAACCACGGTTGTGAGGTCGAGACGATAGGTGCCGACGACACCTTCACGGCTAACGCAAACGGGGATGCCGGCACGTACACGCAGTCCGTCAAGACCGGCCTCACCACCGAGACGTGGACTGCAGGCAAAGACAAGGGTCAGACTCTCCGTGCTCATTGGTCGGCGAACAACAAGGAGTTCAAGGGCAAAGGTCAAGGAGGGGTTGGTGGCGGAAAATGGAAGACCACCATCGTCCCCGGCGCGACTCCCAAGTGCTGAGCAGTCACTTCGCATGACCTGAGATCGAGGCCAAACTCGAAAGAACCCCTGCCTTCTGGGCAGGGGTTCTTTTCGTCCTTGCGCCTGGCCTTCGTCTTTCCGGCGGGCATTCTCAGGTGTGAGGAGTGCGACTTCAGGGGATGCCGGTGCGAGACGTCACGGTGTGCCGGTGGCACCGGTGTATGGTCGCTTCCGGCGTCAACCGAGCCCGCGGGAGGTGGTTCCGACGGCCGGAACGGACGAAGGAAGCGAGCGGTCCGAGCGCATCGAGCTCGAGGAGCTGGCCGAGCGTGCAAGGCGCTCGGAGGAGGAGGTCGCGGCCCTTAGGCGGCGGCTCAGCGAGGGTCCTGGCAGAGTCCAGACCCTCGAGGAAAGGCTGCTCGAGACGAAGGGCCAGCTTTCGCAGGCCGTCTCGCAGAACGAGAAGCTGACTTTCACGCTCCAGCAGGCCAAAGAGCACATCGCGGCGCTTCGCGAAGAGGTGGACAAGCTCACCCAGCCGCCATGCGCCTACGGCACATTCCTCGCGGCCAACGACGATGACCGCACCGTGGACGTGTTCTCCGGTGGCCGCAAGATGCGAGTGGCCGTCCACCCCGAGATCGACATCGAGGAGATGCGTCGCGGTGAGGAGGTGGTGCTCAACGAGTCTCTGAGCGTCATCCTGCATCGCAAGGGCGACGAGTCCGGCGAGGTCGTCACACTCAAAGAGGTGCTCGAGGGTGGAAAGCGCGCGATCGTCTACGGACGGGCGGACGAAGAGCGCGTGGTCGAGCTCGCCGATTCGCTCGAGGGTGTGCGGGTGCGCGCCGGTGACACCCTGCTCATGGAGCCGCGAGCGCAGCTCCTGGTCGAGAAGCTTCCCCGCCCCGAGGTCGAAGAGCTCATCTTGGAGGAGGTTCCCGACATCACCTACGCGGACGTCGGCGGACTCGACGAGCAGATCGAAGCGATCACAGACGCGGTGGAGTTGCCCTACCTGCATCGCCGGCTGTTCTCCGAGTACAAGCTCCCGGCTCCGAAGGGGATCTTGCTCTACGGCCCTCCCGGATGCGGCAAGACCCTGATCGCCAAGGCAGTCGCCAATTCGCTCGCGAAAAAGGTCGCGGAGACGACAGGCAACGACAAGATCCGCAGCTACTTCTTGAACATCAAGGGACCCGAGCTTCTGAACAAGTACGTCGGAGAGACCGAGAGACAGATCCGCCTCGTTTTCCAACGTGCGCGGGAGAAGGCCGACGAGGGCGTTCCTGTCATCGTCTTCTTCGACGAGATGGATTCGCTCTTCAGGACGAGGGGTACGGGGATCAGCTCGGACATCGAATCAACGATCGTCCCGCAACTTCTCGCAGAGATAGACGGTGTCGAGGCGCTCCGTGACGTCATCGTCATCGGCGCATCCAACCGCGAGGACCTGATCGACCCTGCGATACTCCGCCCGGGTCGACTCGACGTGAAGATAAAGATCGAACGTCCTGACGAGACCGCAGCAGCGCAGATATTTGCCCGCTACCTGACAGCTGACCTGCCCCTCGACGCGGCGGAGCTCGAGCGTCTAGGCGGTGGCGATCCCGAAAAGGCCGTCAGGTCGATGATCGAGTCGACCGTCGAAGAGATGTACCGCGCCGACGACGACAACCGTTTCCTCGAGGTCACGTACCAGAACGGTGACAAGGAGATCCTCTTCTACCGCGACTTCGCTTCGGGGGCGATGATCGAGAACATCGTCAGGCGGGCGAAGAAGGGGGCGATCAAGCGGGCGATCGCAAAGGAGGGCGCCGGAATCCGCACGAGCGACCTGCTCGAGTCGATCCGCCGCGAATACAAGGAGAACGAGGACCTCCCCAATACGACCAACCCCGACGACTGGGCCCGGATCTCGGGCAAGAAGGGAGAGCGGATCGTCTACGTCCGCACCCTCCTTGCGGACAACAAGGACTCCGAGGGACGCGGCGGTAGGTCGATCGAACGGGTGGGTACAGGCCAGTACCTGTAGCCGGGGTCCGGGTGGGCGCCCGGTCGACGTGCGCGAAGCGCGCCAGGCGATAGGGTCGGGCTCGTGGCCGTCCCCAAGGTTTGTGGGATAGAGACGGAATACGGCGTTCAGTACGTCGGCGGGGATCAGAACCCGGTCGCATCGTCCTCGATGCTCGTGAACGCTTACGTTTCCGATCTCGCCCAGGCTGGATGGGATTTCGAGGACGAGGCACCCGGAAACGATGCCCGGGGTTTCGCCCGCGAGGGCTCGATGCCCCCCGAGGTCGAGACCCATCTGGTGAACGCCGTGCTGACGAATGGCGCCCGCTACTACGTCGACCACGCGCATCCCGAGCTTTCGACGCCCGAGTGCGCTGACGCGCTCGAGGCCGTCCTCTACGACAAGGCCGGCGAGATCGTGCTCATTCGCTCGATGGCCGCCGCGAAGAAGATGCTCCCTGACGGCCAGTCGATCGTCGTGTACAAGAACAACTCGGACCGCAAGGGCAATTCATACGGTACCCACGAGAACTACCTGATGGACCGCGCGGTCCCCTTCTCGCGGATAGCCCACCTCATCACGCCTCACTTCGTGACGCGCCAGATCTACACGGGAGCAGGAAAGGTAGGAACCGAGACCCCAACACTCGGAGGTCGTTCCGTCCCTTACCAGTTGTCGCAGCGCTCGGAATTCTTCGAAGAGGAGATCGGGCTCGAGACGACGCTCAAGCGTCCGATCGTGAACACTCGCGACGAGCCGCACGCCGACCCTCAGCGTTACCGCCGGCTGCACGTCATCGTCGGGGACGCCAACCTCGCCGAGGTCGCGACGTACCTCAAGGTCGGTGTTACCGCTCTGGTGCTCGCACTCATCGAGGACGACGGTTTCGACGGCGTGGATCTCACCCTCGCCAACCCCGTTCAGGCCATAAGGCTCGTGTCGTACGACACGACCTTGAAGTCACCTCTCGAGATGGCCGACGGCACGGTCTGCACCGCCCTCGAGGTCCAGTGGGAGCTGTTCTCGCTCGCCCGCAAGTACGCAGAGCAACGGGGCCTCGAGTGCCTGGGCGACGAGGCGGTCGGGCGCGACGTGCTCGAGCGCTGGGAATCGGTGCTCCATGGACTCGAGACAGATCCCGCCAACGTGGCGCGCCAGGTCGACTGGGTAGCCAAGTTGCAGCTCATCGAGGGCTATCAGGACCGCCACGGCCTGGACTGGGACGACCATCGCCTGGCAGCGCTGGACCTTCAGTACCACGATCTGCGTCCCGAGCGCTCCCTGTTCGCCCGTCTCGACACCGAACACCTCGTGACCGAACAGGACGTGCTTTCGGCGGTGAGCGAGCCACCGAGGCGCACCAGGGCGTATTTCAGGGGTCAGTGCCTGAAACGCTGGGCCTCATCTGTGGCGAGCGCCAACTGGGACTCCATCGTGTTCGACCTCGGCACCGACCCGTTACGGCGCGTCCCTATGATGGATCCACTGCGCGGAACGGCCGAGCACACAGAGGAGTTGCTCAAGGCGAGCTCTTCGCCGGCCGACCTTCTCACAAGGCTGAACGCGTAAGACTGAGAGCGCAGGAGAGTGCAGGTAGGAGAGAGAAATGGCAGAGCGGGAGCAAAAGCGGCGGCAAGCGCCGAGTACCCGTCAGGAGGAGGCACCCGAAGAGGCGCCGCAAGCCTCCGAGACGGGCGAGCGGCTCAAGTCGGAGCTCGACGACCTCCTCGACGAGATCGATGAGGTGCTCGAGGAGAACGCCGAGGAATTCGTGCGTAACTACGTACAGAAGGGCGGCGAATAACCGCGTGCTTCCCCCCGAGGCCGACCATTTCGTTCCTCACGTGGTTCGTCGTGATCATCTCGTTGTCGAGCTCAGCAGCAAGGAGACTTCAATGCCGGCGGGACGCGTGTGAGGCTGCCCCTGTTCAACCCTTCAGACGATCCCGGGCCCAGCTTCACCAAACTGCTGAGGCGTCTGGACCTGCCTGAACGTCAACCCGAGCGCGTGGAGAGCCAGCCACCCGGGAACCTCCGCCATGGCACGACTGTTGTCGCGCTCCGCTTCGCGGACGGAGTGGTCATGGCAGGAGACAGGCGCGCGACCGAAGGGAACTTCATTGCACATCGCGCGATGGAAAAGGTATTTCCGGCCGACCGCTTCTCTGCGGTGGCGATCGCAGGCGCGGCAGGTCCCGCCGTCGAGATGGTCCGGTTGTTCCAGACCCAGCTGGAGCACTACGAAAAGGTCGAGGGCGTCGCGCTGAGCCTTGAGGGCAAAGCCAACCAGCTCGGTCAGATGGTTCGCGAGAACCTGATGATGGCGATGCAGGGCCTGGTGGTCGTTCCGCTGTTTGCCGGTTACGACGTCGCACGGGAGCAGGGAAGGATCTTCAGCTACGACGTCACCGGTGGCCATTACGAGGAGGCGGACCACGCAGCGACCGGTTCGGGCGGCCGCGACGCGCGGACGTCGATAAAGCTCGCATGGCGCGACGCGATGAGCAGAGCGGACGCCGTCGAGCTCGCAGTGAGAGCGCTCTACGAAGCTGCCGACGAAGACTCGGCTACCGGCGGTCCCGACCTGGTCCGTGGCATATATCCCGTGGTGGCGACCGTCACCCGCACGGGCTACGAGCAGGTTCCCGAAGAAGAAGTGGCGGAGCGTTTCGCTGCGACCATCGAAAGGCTGCGGGGGGTCAACCGGCCATGACCATGCCCTTCTACGTGGCTCCCGAGCAGGTCATGAAGGACCGTGCCGAGTACGCCCAGAAGGGGATCGCGCGAGGACGGTCGCTCGTGGCGACGGTCTATTCGGGGGGCATCCTCATAGTGGCGGAGAACCCCTCGCGATCGCTGCACAAGGTGAGCGAGATATACGACAGGATCGCGTTCGCAGGTGTCGGAAGGTACAACGAGTTCGACCAGCTCCGCGTCGCGGGTGTCCGCCACGCGGACACGAAGGGATACGCCTTCAGCCGTGAGGACGTTGACGCGCGTTCGCTCGCCAACGTGTACGCGCAGTTTCTCGGTCAGGTGTTCACCCACGAGATGAAGCCGCTCGAGGTCGAGATCCTCGTCGCTGAGCTCGGCTCGGAGCCCGACCGCGACCAGCTCTACCACATCGCTTACGAGGGAACGATCACAGACGAAGACGGAGTTGCTGTGCTCGGAGGCGAGACCGACATGATCTTCGAGCGCCTGAGGCCGGTGGCAAGGCGCGACTGGACGCTTGACGAGGCGCTCGTGGCGGCGGTCGGAGCGCTGTCGGAGCCTGACAGGCCTCTGGGTCCTGACGACCTCGAGGTTGCGGTGCTCGAAAGGGGTAACGGGCGACGCGCGTTCAGGCGCATCGACCGCGCCGAGCTCGCCGAACGGCTCGAGCCTCACCGTCCGCGCCGACAGTCCCGCAAGCGGCAGGCAGGAGCAGACGGCGTTGATCCGGCGACCGAGAGCCCCGAAACCTGACCGACCGTCCCGTCAGATCCGACCGTCCCGGTAGATCTGCCCTACGAGAGAGTCAGGATCCGGGCTCCTCGTCGAAGACCGCCTCCACCTGGTCGACGAGCAGCAGCTGGCGCGCATCGTCGGCCTGGTCGGCCTCGACCAGGACCGTGATCAGCCCAGGCAGAGGGTAAGGACCGTGTGTAGCGCCTCGCATCTGGGTGAGGATCCCGTCAGCGCCGAGCCCGCGCACAGCACCTGGGCCTCGAACTCTGAGGCGGTGACGACAAGCGGCACCATGGCGAACGCGGCCACATGAGCACGCTACATGCCCGACTGTTGCCGTGGAGCCGCGCCGACCCTGGCAGGTACCTCGGTGAGGGTCCGGCGGACCGCTAGCGTGACCTTGGATGGACAGGCGCATTTTCGGGCTCGAGAACGAGTACGGAGTCACGTGCACACTGCGCGGCCAGAGGCGGCTGAGCCCCGACGAGGTCGCCCGCTACCTGTTCCGGCGGGTGGTCAGCTGGGGGCGGTCCTCCAACGTCTTCCTCGAAAACGGTGCCCGCCTCTACCTCGACGTCGGGAGCCATCCCGAGTACGCGACTCCCGAGTGCGATTCGATCACCGACCTCGTCGCGCACGACAAGGCGGGGGAACGGATTCTCGACGCTCTGGTAGCCGGGGCAGAGGCGCGGCTGCGCGAAGAGGGCATCCGCGGTGTCATCTACCTGTTCAAGAACAACACCGATTCGGCGGGCAACTCATACGGTTGCCACGAGAATTACCTGACCGGCCGGAGAGACGACTTCGCCCATTACACAGAGGTCCTGATCCCGTTTCTCGTGAGCCGGCAGATCTATGCAGGCGCGGGAAAGGTCCTGCAGACCGCGCGAGGTGCCGTGTTCTGCCTGTCGCAACGAGCGGAGCACATCTGGGAAGGTGTCTCGTCCGCGACCACGCGTAGCCGGCCGATCATCAACACCCGCGACGAGCCGCACGCCGACGCGGAGCGGTTCCGCAGGCTCCACGTGATCGTCGGCGACTCGAACATGAGTGAGTACGCCACGTTCTTGAAGGTCGGGGCGACGAGCATCTTGCTGCGAATGCTCGAGGACCCGGGCACCGTCCTACGGGACCTGACCCTGGAGAACCCGATCAGGGCGATCCGCGAGATAAGCCACGACCTCACGTGCAGGCGCAAGGTCCGCCTGGCCAACGGCCGGGAGGTGAGTGCACTTGCGATCCAGTCGGAGTACCTGACCCGAGCCCTGCGATTCAGGGACTCGCACGGTCTGTCACCTCAAGAGGACCGCGCTCTCGACATGTGGGAGCACTGCCTGAAGGGCCTCGAGTCCGATCCGTTGAGCCTCGGACGCGAGTGCGACTGGGTGGCCAAGTACCAATTGATCGAGGCGTACAGGGAGCGGCACAACCTGAGTCTCGGACATCCTCGAGTGGCGCTCGTCGACCTGCAATACCACGACGTCAACCGGTCGCGCGGCCTGTATTACAGGATCGCCGCACGTGACCGGGTGGAGAGGATCTGCGAGGACAGCCAGATCACCACAGCGATGAACGAACCGCCCTCCACCACGAGGGCGCGCCTGCGCGGGGAGTTCATAAGAAGGGCAAAGGAGCGCAGGCGCGATTTCACGGTGGACTGGGTCCACCTGAAGTTGAACGATCAGGCGCAGCGCACCGTGCTTCTGAAGGACCCCTTCAGATCGCACGACGACCGTGTGGAGAAGCTCATCGCGGGACTTTGAACAAGCCGCTCATCGCGGGGTTGTAGAAGAGCTGTCGGAACGGACGACTCTGAGGTGGCCCGACGGCCCCGACGACCCCGACGCAGCTGACCCCGTCCCTCCGACGCGGCCTGCAGAACCGGCGAGGCTTCCCGTGAGGACCGTACCCGGAGCGACGGGCGGTCCAGGGAACCTGCGGAACATCCCTGACGATCTGAGCGCCCGCTCGATCCGCCATGCCTCCTGCTCGGCGTGGCGCGGCGTCGCGGCTCGTGCAACGCCCGGGGCAGTAGCAGGCGAGCTCGGCGAGCTCGGCGAGCTCGGTGTAGCCGTAGGTGGCGGCACCCAACGCAGCCGCGGAGTCCGGGCGCTTCGCGCCGGTCGCCCCGTCCATCACCGCAGCGCGCACCGCGGCGGCGTGAGCCGACGGCGTCTCCCACATCGGGCGGCGGTAACCGGCGCGACCGAGCGCCGATGCCGCGCGCGACCACGCGTAGAGCACGACGAGATCGGGATCGGACGAGCCCCTGGCGAAGTACCCCCCGTACCGGACCGAGCGCTTCGAGCGCCGGTACGCGAACAGGCCGCCAAGGGCGGCCAGAACGAGCACGACACCTGCGAGGATCAGACCTGCCGGAAGCGGAGCAGATCGGTGGGCACCGTGCCCTGCGGTTCTGGTCGAAGGGCTGGGGTTGGGCGGAAGCGGGAGCTTGGACTTGTCCTTGTTTGGCAACGATGTGGAGGTGGTCGTGCGCCCCTTCTGACCGCGGCCGGTTAGCGGGCGGTAGTTGACGACCCCGGACGCGGTCTGCTCCCCGTTCGCCGGGCTCGGCGTCGGGTCGACAGAGATCCAGCCGAGCGAAGCGCCCATGTAAACCTCGGGCCAGACGTGGGCGTCGGAGCCGGTCACCTCGTACTCCTGACCGCCCTTTTGGACCGTGTGCCCCGGAGTGAAGCCGACGGCGAGCCTGACGGGGATGCCGAGCTCCCTCGCGAGGACGCCGAACGCACCTGCGAACTGCTGGCAGAAGCCGACGCGGCTCTGGATGAGGAAATAGATCAGGCTGTTCTGGCCCTTGGGCACGGGCGGCGGGTAGAGCGAGTACGTGAAGCTGCCTGAGCGGAAGTAGTTGACGAGCGCCTGTACCTGCTCGAGTGGGGTGTGCGCACGCGCACCGGTCACCACCTGCTCGGCGATCGCTTTCACCTGTGAGGGGATCCCCGACGGGAGCGCCAGGTACTCCGGCCCAGCATCTTGCAGGCCGGCGTAGATGTCGGCAACAGATGAGGGGCCGGATGCGATCGAAGGGATATGGCTCACGCCTGCGACGATTTGGTAGCTCTTGCCCGACGTCACCGGCGAGGAGAGAGACACGCCTATCCCGTCAGCGATCCGGATCGTCTGGATGGGGCTGTTGACGGTGGGAAGGATCGCCAGAGGCGGAGCGGGAACGAGCCTTCCGGAGAAGTTCTGGATCGTCACCGACGAGATGAACGTGCCATACGTCTCGGCGGAAGGAAGCAGCGGGATCGGCGGGGTCGCCACCGCCTTGCCGTCGAGCGCCTCGGCCTCCTCGGGCCCAGGCGACCACTGGCCCTTCGCCTCGTCGAACACTGTCAGCAGGCCGACCTGCCAGTACGTCGGGACGGGCGACGTCGCCTCGAACATCTGGACGTTGGCCGACGCCGTCTCGTCGCCCTGGAGATTCGCGATCATCGAAAGGGCGGTCACTTGATTGTGTCCCGCACCCCTCCCGGGCAGACCTCCGATTCCAGGGGTCTGGTTCCACCAGGGGAACGCGAGGGGCACGGTTCCCGCGAGCGCAGCTGCCGCTATCAGCGACACGAGCAGTGCTGCGCCTCCGGCGGCGGCCGAGGGGAGGTAGGTGGCGAGCGCGCCCCTGACGCGGTTGTAGGGCCCCGAGGGCGCAAGCGTCTGCCCACCTGAGTCCGCCGCAACGACGAAGATCAGGGCCGAGGCGAGGTAGAGGACCGTGATCTGCGGGCGGTCTATGCGCGCGCTCAGGGGCGCCGAGTAGCAGAGCATGCCGAATGTCGGCAGAAGAGCTGCCAACCGCGGCCAACCGCGCATGTTTCGCCTCGACAACTCGAACAGGGCCCGTGCCGCCACACAGACGATCCCTGCGGAGAAGGACGCGATGAGGACCACTCCACCGACATCCGGCACCGGGGTGCGGTGTGATCCCATGACGGCCCTGGCGCGGTGTATCTCGTTCGAGATCACGTGAAAGGTCGTCACCGTCGGAAAGCCGAACCGTGTGGCTCCTGGCACGACGGTCCAGAGCACCGCAAGGCAGCTTGCGATCACACCGAGGAGGGTCGCCACGAGCAAGGGCAGACCCCTTCGCGAGCAGAGGGCCGTAACGAGGCCGCCCGCGATCACAGTCACGGCCATCGGCACGATGACGGCATGCCCGAGTCCGCCCTCGATGAGGCGAGCGACGCCGATCGAGGCGCTGAACGCCGCTGTGATGAGGGCGGTCTCCGTGACCGCTGACGTGACGGGCCTGTTGATCAGACCGATTCCAAGACGGCTTCTTGGGGCGACACCTCCGGCCTCGCTCGCTCCTGCGACCCCGCCGGGGAGCTCCTGGCCGGTGCGGAGGCTCGGAAGGGGGGTCGCTCCGCGAGCGGGCGTCGTTGCACGAGGCGGAGGGGGTGGCCGCAACGACGGGGACGGGGAGGAGGGTGGTGTGAGGACGGTCACACCACGACCACCGTGCTCGACCGCCTGAGAAGCTCGGGGAGCGAGTCGAGAGCACTCGCGGTCGTCACCACGACCCGGTGCCTGTCCTCGTCGCTGCCGTCGCCTGTCGCCACCTTGTGAAGGCCGTACGTGCCGACCGGGCCTCGCCCCGGCCTCGACCTGACCGGGTCGAGAGTTGCGAGAACCCTTAGCAGCGCCTTCGACAACATGGGCTCCGCCTGAAGGTCGAGATGGACGCCGCCGGGAGAGCGCAGTTCCACGCCGAGGCCGAGACGGGCCGCTTCCACGCCGACGCCGGCCGTCGCTGAGATCACCGATTCGAAGCTGTCCGGATCGATCTTGTCGGCGCGATCGTCCATTATCAGGGTGACCGCGTCGGTTCCCGATCCCTCGAAATCGCGCACTAGCAAGTCGCCCGTCCTGGCGAGAGTGGGCCAGTGAAGGAGCCTGAGGCGGTCTCCGGCCACATATGGCCGCAGTCCGCTCAGGTCGAATCCCTGCCCGCCCGAGGACTCACCTGACTGGGGAGGAGCCCACACGAAGCGGCCCGCCGGTTGAAGCACGCCGCCGACCAGGCTGCGCGGGGGAGTCGGGTCGGGAACGACGACGATGCTCGCCTCGGTGGTGACGACCATCTCGTACGCGAAGAGCTCGAAGGGGTCGAGGCACCAGAGCCGTAGGCTCGGCACGGTCAGAACTCCGCGTCTCTGACTAGGTATGGGGAACAGCAGCTCGGCGCGCTCTTCGGCTCCCAGCGCCGGCACCCGGATCCCGCGGGAGATCCGCTTTCGCCACCCGCGCGATCTCCGGGAGCGAGCGGAGCTCGATGCAGCGTCGTCTGCCGGGGCGCGGCGGAACCCCGGACGCGACAGCGCGAACGCATCGTCGGGGCGTTCTAGCCGCATGGGCGCACACGTCCGCTGCCCGGTGTTGAAGACGCTGACAGAAAGCCACCCTTCGCCACCCACCTGGACCTCGTGCGACGACGGGCGCAGCTCGATCTGCAGAGCCGTGACAGCCCGGTCTGCACGGTGCCAAAGCACGATCGGCCCCGCCGCGAGCAGCACCCCGAGAGCGACGGCGAACAAGACGTACTCCTCGACGCCGGCGATCCGTCCCCCTATGCCTAGCCCGGCGGCGACGGCGAGGAAGACAAGGCCCCGGTTGGTGGCGCCGAGACGCCATCCCGCGGCCGCGACGAGGACCGCGAGGATCCCGACGGTTATGCCGACAGCCACCCGGACCAGTCAGCCGTACGAGCCGTGCAGGTGGTCAAGAGGGTCAGGACCTCGGAGCAGGTCGTACCGGGACGGGGACCGACCTGACGATCTGGCGTACGACCGCCGATGCATCGACCCCACCGAGCGCGGCCGCCGCGTCGACGACGATCCGGTGCCCGAGCACGGGCTCGGCGACCGACTGGACGTCTGCAGGAGTCACGTAGGGACGTCCCTCGGTTATGGCCACGGCTGTTGCCGCGCGCATCGTTGCAAGAGCCGCGCGTGGTGAAGCGCCGATCGAGAGATCGGGGTGCGACCGGCTTGCTTCCACCAGGTCGAGCACGTATCCCCTGACCGCCGGGTCGACATAGAGGCGGTCGGCGGCGGCGGAGGCCACTTTCAGGCCGTGCACATCCGTCACGGCCGGGAGCGCGTCCACCGCCGAGCGCGAGTCTCCCGTTGTGAGAAGCGCGTCCTCCTCGGCGCGCGCCGGGTACCCGAGGCTCACACGGAGCAGGAACCTGTCGCGTTGGCTGTGTGGCAGGAGGTAGGTGCCCGCCGCGTCGAACGGGTTCTGGGTTGCTATCACCATGAACGGAACGGGCAGCGGGAAGCTCTCTCCGTCCATGCTGACCTGACGTTCCTCCATCGACTCGAGCAGGGCCGATTGGGCTTTCGGGGACGCGCGGTTCAGCTCGTCGGCCAGCAGCACGTTGGCGAAGACCGGCCCCGGACGGAACACCGGCTGATTCCGGTCGCGGTCGAAGATCATCGCGCCGGTCACGTCCGACGGCAGCAGGTCCGCGGTGAACTGCACCCGCCGGAACTCGAGCCCGAGCGATCGCGCGAGCGCCTTGGCAAGCGTCGTCTTGCCGACCCCTGGAAGGTCCTCCACCAGAAGGTGGCCGCCCGCCACCAGGCATGCGACGGCGAGGCGTACGACCCCGGACTTTCCGTAGAGGACCTTGCCGACGTTCTCGACCACCTCGTCGAGCATCTTGGCGACCTCTTCGAGGCTGGGCTCTGAGGTGGGATCTTCGGACACCGTCCCCAACGAATGCGCTGTTCCCAAAGAGTGCTCGGGACCGTGCGGATCGCTGGCAGCCGAGTAGTGAGCGCTGGTCACCGCAGGGAGCCTACGCCCGAGAGGCCCTGGCCACTACCGGGTCGGCGCAATTATCAGCTGGCGACCCAACACCCATCTTCAGGTCGGGTAACCTCGAACCTCCGTGGCGACCGATCCCTTCCAGGCCGGTCCCGCTGTCGGGGGGGCGAGCACCGTCAGTCCTTCGGGGGTCGACGAGGGCGCGGAAACTCCCGCGGCAGTGGAAGCTCCGCCCGACATGCCCGGCGACACGCCGGGCGGCGACGGCTCGGGCCGTGATGCTCCGATCGCGCGAGCGGAAGCCCGGCGCCGCAGGCGCAAGCGGGCGATCATCGAGTGGGTCATCGTGCTCGTCGTCGCGCTCGGTGTGGCGGTCGGCATGCGGACTTTCGTCGTCCAGACCTTCTACATACCTTCCGGCTCGATGGAGCCGACGCTCAACCCGAGCGACCGGATACTCGTCGACAAGCTGAGCTACCACCTGCATGCGGTCCACCGCGGCGACATCATCGTCTTTGCGAGACCCCCGGGAGAGACCCTCGAACCCGGAGTGAACGACCTCGTGAAAAGGGTCATAGGCCTGCCGGGCGAGACGATCTCGGGCCAGAACGGACAGGTCTACATAAACGGGAAGCCGCTCGCCGAACCGTGGCTACCGAAGGGAGTGGTCACGGGCAACTTCTCGCCGGTGCACATCCCGCAGAGTTACTACTTCGTGATGGGGGACAACCGCGGCTTCTCTTCGGACAGCCGCGTCTTCGGGCCTATATCGGGCTCCTTGATAGTCGGCCGGGTCGTCATGCGGATCTGGCCGTTGTCGCACATAACCATCTTCTGATCCGCGCCCTCTGGTTGGCCGGGGGCTGGATGTGACCAGCCCGCATTGACGGGATCAGTGCTCCGGATCATCGGTGCTGCGGTCGTGACTGCGGCTCGCTCGGCGTCCAGCCGTAGAATCGCCTGCGGTGTTCCTCGATCCCACGAAACTGCTCGTGATCCTGATCGTGGCCCTGGTCGTGCTCGGCCCCGACAAGCTCCCGACGGTGGCACGCCAGTTGGGGGCTGCATGGGGCGAGCTCAGGCGGTTGAGGGAGCGCCTCGAGACCGAGGTGCGCGGCACGTTCCCCGACCTCCCCTCCTCGCAGCAGATGGTCCAGGCGGTGCGCTCGCCGCTCTCGTTCCTGGACCAGTTGGCGGATGCACACGAGCGCGACCAGAAGCAGGCTGAGGCGGCCGCCGAGAACGGCAAGCAGCCGGACTCGGCCATCCAGCCGTCCCAGCCGGTTGCATCGAACGGTGCCGAGGCCGGCGCAGAACCGTCGACGGTCGCGCCTGTGCCACCCTCGCCGGCAGGCGACGGTGCCGTGCAAGGAGAGCAGCTGTCCACCGCCGGCGCTCCCGGCGCATCCCCCGGTCGCGCTCATCGTCCGGCGAGCCGCCAGGTGGGAGGCACCCGACCATGGCGCGGGTCATCGTCGGGTGAGTCCGGCATGATCCCAGACGATCCGAGCATGAACTGAGCACTTGCCGAGTGCGCAGGCGTGACACTCGAGCCTGACGCTCCGGCTCGTACGGGACCCGACCTGGAAACGTGGCGCTAACCCTCAGACGCAAGGCGAAGCCATCGCCTGACGCGATGACGCTCGGGGAGCACCTCGCCGAGCTCCGACACAGGATCATCGTCTGTGTGAGCGCCTTCGCCGCCGCAGCGATCATCGTGTTCATCGTGTACTCGCACGTCCTGCACTTCTTGCAGTCGCCGTACTGCAAGATCGTCCCGAAAGGCCAGTGCACTCTCTATGTGACCGGTCCGCTCGACCCTCTTTCCCTCAGGATCCACCTCGCGAGCTACGGGGGGCTTGTGCTGGCGGGGCCGATCATCCTCTGGCAGTTCTGGAGGTTCGTGACGCCGGGCCTGAAGAGGAACGAGAAGCGCTACATCATCCCGTTCATCGCCGCTTCGATAGTGCTCTTCCTCGCCGGCGCCGTGCTCGCCTACTTCACGTTCCCACACGCTCTCAAATTCCTGAACGCCATCGGCGGCCCGACCTTGAAGGACATCTACAACCCGAACAGTTACATCGGCCTGATCGTCGCGCTCATGTTCGTATTCGGGATCACCTTCGAGTTCCCGGTCGTGCTGGTGTCGTTGGAGCTCGCCGGCGTGCTCACGCCGAAGCGCCTTTCGTCGTGGCGCAGGTGGGCCATCGTGCTGATAACGATCGTCGCAGCGGTTATAACCCCGAGCGGGGACCCGTTCTCGATGCTCGCGCTCGCTCTTCCGCTCTACTTCTTCTACGAGGTCTCGATCGTCCTCGGAAAGCTGCTGCGACGCGACCGGTGACGGAGGTGGATCCCGGCGACCTGCGGGCGAGGTTCTTAGACAGGCTGGGATTCCGCCTCGATCCCTTCCAGGAGCGCGCAATCGACGCTTTGAACGCCGGCGGCTCGGTGCTGGTGTCGGCACCCACGGGGTCGGGCAAGACGGTGGTCGCCGATTACGCGGTTGCGCGAGCGATCGGATCCGGCAGACGGGCGTTCTACACGACTCCTCTCAAAGCGTTGTCCAACCAGAAGCTGGGCGAGCTCTCGGCCACTTACGGAGACGAGAACGTCGGCCTACTGACGGGTGACGTCTCTCACCTCCCCGACGCCCCGGTGGTCGTCATGACGACCGAAGTGTTGCGGAACATGCTCTTTGCGTCGCCGCAGGGGATATACGACCTCGGGCTCGTCGTCTTGGACGAGGTCCACTTCTTGCAGGACCCTTACCGGGGATCGGTGTGGGAGGAGGTGCTGATCGTCTGCCCGCCCGACGTCGTGTTCGTCTGTCTGTCGGCGACCGTCTCGAACGCGTCCGAGCTCGGAGCCTGGATGAGACAGGTCCGCGGGCCGACCGAGGTAATTGTCGAACAGAGGCGCCCAGTCGAGCTGCGAAACCACCTTGCCGTGACGGACAGGGCCTCGAGGCAGGTGCATCTCGTTCCCCTGCTCTGGAAGCAGCAACTTCACAGAGATGCTCTCGCGCTGGACAGAAGGTTCAACCAGAAACGCGGAGGATCGCCCTACAGGCACCACAGGCCAGAGCAACACGGCGGCGGGCAGCACGCGGGCGGGCGCTATTCAGGCCTTGCCACCCCCAGGAGGACCGAGCTCGTAGAAGCGCTCGAGGAGCGGGCCATGCTGCCGGCGATCGTCTTCATCTTCAGTCGCGCGGCGTGCGACGACGCCGTGTCCCAATGTCTTCGCGACGGGCTCCGGCTCACGAAGCCCGACCAGCGCGCAGAGATCCGACGACTCTGCGAAGAGCACACCGAGGGGATCACCGACGACGAGCTGCGTGCACTCGACTACGGCCCGTGGTCCGCCGCACTCGAAGCCGGAGTGGCGGCGCACCATGCCGGAATGGTGCCGGCGTTCCGCGAGGCGGTCGAAGAGTGCTTCGAGTCAGGGCTCCTGCGTCTCGTCTACGCGACCGAGACGCTCGCTCTCGGGATCAACATGCCCGCGCGGACAGTCGTGATCGAAAGGTTGACGAAAGTCCGCGAGCACGGGCGATCCTCGCTCACTTCGGGGGAGTACGCGCAGCTCACCGGCAGGGCGGGCAGAAGAGGGCTCGACGAGCTCGGTCATGCGGTCGTCGTCTGGTCCCCGAGAGTGCTCGCCGGCGAGCTCGCGCGACTCGCGACATCTCCGGCGCCGGAGCTCCGATCGTCGTTCAGGCCCACGTACAACCTGGCGGTCAACCTCGTCAGGCGTTTTCCCAGCCACGGGGCCAAGGACGTCCTCGACAAGTCGTTCGCGCAGTTCCAGGACACCCGCCACTCTGACGCCCTGTCTGCCGCGCCTCGACAGGATCCTCGAAGTGCTGGATAACCGTGGTCACGTGGATGTCGGGGACTGGCATCTAAAGAGGTCGGGCCAGCTTCTCGCCCGCATCTACCACGACTGCGACCTGCAGGTGACAGAGGCGCTTGACGGAGGGTTCTTCGACGGGCTCGAGCCTCCGTTGCTCGCGGCGACCGTCTCGGCCTTCACCTACGAGGCACCGCGCGGGCCGATGGCAGCCCGAGCCGCGCCTCCCCGGTGAGGTCCTCGATCGCATCCACTCCCTCGTGTCCGCCGCAGAAGTGCTCCGGGCACAGGAGTCTGAGATGCGGATCACGAAGAGCCGCAGGCCCGAACCGGGATTCGCCGAGGCCGCGCTCAGGTGGGCGAAGGGGGAGAGGCTCGAACTGGTCCTGGAAAGGAGCGCTCTTTCCCCGGGCGACTTCGTGCGCAACGCAAAGCAGCTTGCGGATCTCCTGCGTCAGCTCGCGGTGGTGGCGCCCGTGGACCAGACCGCTCAGGCGGCCCGCAAGGCTGCAGACTCCATCCAGCGCGGCGTGGTCTCGGCGGGCTGGGTCGGGGCTCTCTCAGACGTCGCGCTCCCGGAGCAAAGCCAGATGACGGAATCAGCGTCCCGAGAACCCGGACCGGGGGAGCCCGGTCAACCCTGAGTGCTACGCCCCAGGTCGCAATCGGCGGTCATCGGGACCCTCCGACGGTCCGCCACAGTGCAGGGCGACGGGTCGTAGTGTTGCCCCGGAATGTTCCCCTACTTGGAGGAATCCTTCACTGACGAGGAGGCTGACATCCTCCGCCGGTACGTCACGACCCTTGACGGGCCGGTGTTTGCCCTGGTCAACCTGCCTGAAGTGGTGAAAGGAGCCCTATTCGCAAGGTACTCGCGATCCGCGAAGACGCTCAGGAGGCTGTTCCTCGACGAATTTGTCGGCGATCTCGAGCTGAGTGGGGACGCAGGTGTCGACGCAACAATTGGGCTGCGCAGAGCAGAGGAGCTCTACGACCGGGTTTTCATGGAGTACGGGGACGACTCCGTCGCGCAGCTTGGCGGGGTGCACCTGGCGTGCGAGCAGGCATCCAACCTGCTAACGAAAGTCCTCGAGTGGGGCCGGCTCATGGCGTATCTCGAGCAGTCGACCCGCTACGTGGCTTACGACAGCAGGCTCTCGACGGGGAGGTACCGCTACTACAGAGACCCCGAGGTACTCGACTCGCCGTACGGGGCGCGCTACGTCGGCGAGATGGACCGCATGTTCGAGGCCTACGGCGAGCTTCTGCCCGTCATGCAGGCCTGGCTGACGAGACGGTTCCCGAGGTCATCCGGAGACTCGGACTTCGTTCATCGCCAGTCGATCAAAGCCAAGGCCCTCGACTCGCTTCGCGGGCTGCTCCCGACTGCGTCGATCTCGAACGTCGGGATCTACGGCACCGGCCAGTCCTACGAGCAGCTCATCCTCCGGATGCGCGCACATCCGCTGCCGGAGGCGCGCCGCTATGCGGAGATGATGCTCGAGGAGCTCCGCAAGGTCATTCCCTCGTTCCTCCAGCGACTCGATCGTCCGGAACGAGGAGGGGCGTGGGCGGCCTATCTGGCGTCGACGAGGTCAGAGACGCAGTCCGTGGTCGAACGACTGTGGCCTGACGCCCATGACGAGACGCAATCTGACGCTCCACTGGTGCGGCTCGTCGACCACGACCCGCAAGGCGAGGACAAGGTGCTCGCCGCGATGTGCTTCTCCTCCAGCTCGCTCGAAGAGTCCGAGCTGCTCCGCCGGGTGGAGAGGCTGAGCTCGACCGAGCGCCTGGCGATCGCGAGCGCCTACGTGGGCGATCGGACGAACCGTAGGCACCGTCCCGGTCGGGCCCTCGAGCGGACGAGCTACCGCTTCGAGATCGTGTCGGACTATGGAGCGTTCAGGGACTTGCAACGCCACCGGATGCTCACCGTCGAGTGGCAGCCGCTCACTCCGGACCTGGGCTACGAGCTTCCCGAGTCTGTCGCCGAGGCCGGTCTCGAGGACCGCTTCGAGGACTCGATGGCCCGCTCCGCCAACCTCTATCACGATCTACAGACGGCGTTCCCGGACCGGGCGGCTTACGCACTCACTCTTGCGCACCGCCTGCGGTACGTGCTCGATATGAACGCACGCGAGGCGATGCACCTGATCGAGCTTCGTAGCGGCACCCAGGGCCATCCCGTCTACCGCCGCGTGGCCCAGGAGATGCACCGGCTGATCGCAGAGCAGGCCGGTCACCGGATAATCGCCCAGGCGATGGCCTTCGTCGACAACAGCGTTCCCGACCTCGAACGACTCGAGGCGGAACGACGCACCGAAAGCAGGCGGCTCGGCGCCGGAGTCGTCGTGGGCGACACCCTGGACGAGACACGCGAAGCGCAGCTTTCCTGCGACGCGGCTCCGGGGAACTGAACGCAGCGAAAACTCTTCGCGAATTCGCGTCGACTGCCATCGCACGATTACCTGCAGTTACGCGAGAACGTCCTGCTCAGAAAGTCGCGGTGCCGCTTGACTCGAACGCCTGGAAGATCCATAGTCGCACCAGTCCCAAACGCCCCGGGGTCCTCGCCGGTTAAGACCGGCAAAAGGCCCGAGGGGGGGGATAGCTGTGAGAGGCGGAGGGAGGCCCGCGGGACCGAGTAGAAAACTTTCGCTGAACTCGCGATGCGAGAGGCGAATGGCACCAAAGGTCCCCGGGCCCGGCCGCCGGGCCACGTAGCTGGCGGGCCAGCTGCGAAGCGCCCGGCATGCGCCGAGCGAAGGGCGCCCAGTCTGGACGCCCCCGCGATCGCCACGCTTATGCCCTGTGCCCATGCTGCAGGCCCTTGGTGGGGCCCCATGCTCCATGTGCGTGCTCCTGTGCGTGGCGTCGTCGAAATATCCCGGTCGAAACGGGTGTTGGGCGGTGGTCCGTCGAGAGTCCGCCGGCGGATGTGGCGCGTTTGCCACAGCGAAGCTGTCCGCGCCGGCGGGGAAGGCCTGTGTGCACGACAAGTCGCAGGTGGCAAGGGTCGCGCAGGCCGCTCGCATCAGCTGACGCTCCAGGAGATGCATGTGATCTGTGCCGATGGAGCAAGCGGATATGCTCCGGCGCGCCGACGACAGACCAAAGGGTGTAAATGGCCGACGACCTGGACGACGTAGTGGATCCCGAGGACCTCGACGAGGTGGAGCTCGAGGAGCCGGCAGACGAGTTGCTTGAGGACGACGACCTCGACGGCGAGCTGGAAGACGTCGACGTGTCCGCCGACCTCGATGTGGAAGATCTCGATGACGTCGTCGACGTCGACGACGAAGACGACGTGTCCACCCCGGTCGTGGCCGGCGCGACGACAACTGTGGCGGCGCCCGCCGAAGAGGCGGAGGAAGAAGAAGACGAGGCCGACGACGAGGATGTCGAGGCCAGCCTGGACGAGATCCTGAAAGAGCGCCTCGTCGTCGAAGAAGCAGACGAGGAGGACGAGGAGGTCCCCGAGCCGGACGACCGCTCGGAGATAGCGGACCGGGTGCTTCCGAAGCAGCCGGACGAGTTCGTGTGCAGGTCGTGTTTCCTAGTCAAACATCCGAGCCAGCTGGCCGATCCGAAGCGGGTGCTATGCAGGGATTGCGTCTGAACACCGTCGACAAGTCGCAGGCGCCGCAAGCCCCCGACGACGTCGGAACGGGCGGCTGCGCATGAACGCGCCCGACCGCGAGAGTGCGAAGGACCGCTTGCTCGACCTCTTCGTCTTCGCGCCAGTGGGCATAGCGCTGACTCTGGTCGAAGAGCTACCGAGCCTCGTCGAAAAGGGCCGTAACCGCATCGAGGGTCGGAGCGCCACCGCACGGGTGGTGGGCCAGTTCGCCGTCCAGCTCGGATCGCGCGAGGTGACGCGAAGGGTCCGCCAGGTGCTCGAGCCTGAGCCCGCCAAGCCCGCCAAGCCCGCCAAGCCCGCAAGGCCCCCCAGGCCGCAGTCGTCCGCACACAAGGCGGTCACGACCGAGCCGCATGAGCCCCATCGACATGACGCGATTCACGCCACCTCCCACCTCGAGGAACACCGCGAGCCCACCCGGTCGGTCAACGGTCTGGCGGCGAGGGGCGACCTTGCGATACCCGCCTACGACACCTTGTCGGCGTCGCAGGTCGTCAAGCTGTTGGCCGGGCTGTCAGACGAGGAGCTGATCGAGGTCCGTGCCCACGAGCTGTCGAACCGTCACCGCGCCACCATCCTCAACCGGGTGGAACAGCTCCTGTCGGGCGAGCCTTCGCTCGAGACCCCCTGAGTGGCAAGTGATGAGTGGTCAGCGATGAGCGATCGGTGCTGAGCCGTCAGGGTGCCGCGGGCCGGTAAGCGGACCGGTTGATGGAAAGCGCAAGGCCTGCGGTCGTCGGAGATGCCGACGCGTGTGCGGCGCTCTGTGTGAGAGCTCTCGATGAGATCTCGGACCTGAGGGGCGGCCCGTTGTTCGCCAGGCGCGAGACGGGCCTTCTGGCAAAGGCCTTCATGCGGCCGGGAGGGCTGTCACGGGTTCTGTCCGACCCGCGCCGCAGCGTGATCCTCGGGCTCGTCGACGACGTTGTCGTCGGTCTTGCCACGGCGCGCGCGGAGTTGGTCGGGGAGACCTCGCTAGGTGTGGTTGACGGTTTCTACGTCGAGCCCGATGCACGCGGAGTCGGTGTAGGACGGACGATGCTCGACGCGGTGGTGTCATGGCTCGCCGCCAAAGGTTGCAGGGCCATCGATGTGAGCGTGCTACCCGGGCAACGGGAGACGAAGAATTTCTTCGAGGCTGCGGGTTTCAAGGCGCGCCTCATAACGATGCACAGAGAGCTCACCTGAAGGCGCGGAACCTCAAGCAGTAGCGGCGCGGCGCACGGGACCGAGCTGTCTTGGCGGGCGCCGAGGGCCCGGTGGCGGTGGGATCGGCAGCCCGAGAAGCCTTGCAAGCTGGGGAACGCTCCCGGCAGCATGCCTTGCGGCGTTCAAGACCGCTTCGCTGCCTGGTGACGGGATGCCTGCCGGCTTGACCGTCCGTCTTACGGGAGAGCCGACGACCGCTTCGAGGATCTGCAACCACTCCTGATCGTCGATATCGGAGCGCATGGCGGATCCGGCCGCGTCCGACAGCTTGACGGCCAGCTCGGCGGGGAGGCGCATCGACGGCTCAGGTGCGCGGCTTGCCACTTGCAGCGCATCTACGATCCGCCCTTCGTCGAGAGAGCGTCCGATGCGCCCCAACCACGACTCGCGAAGAGCGGTGACGCGCGCATCGAGCGACTTGCGCAGAGTCGCGGCGAGCTCGCGGCCCTCGTCGTCGACGTTGACCGTCGATGCAGCAGCGACGACCGCCCGGAGCTCGCGCAATGGACAGTCACGGTCTGCTGCGCGAGCAGCGACCGCCCGGTCCTTCCACGCGGCGAGGTTCATCTTCGGAAGCAGCTCGTCGGCCATGGAGAGCAGCGACTCGGGCGCGACCTCAGAACGTCCCTCCGAGCGGGCGCGGGTGTTCTGTTCGTCGATCGCCCGGCGCAGGGCGGGAATTCCGCCGCGCAGCAGTTGCTCGGCAACCGGTATCTGCTCGGGGCGCAACGAAGCCAGGGCTGCGTTGCGATGCTCCGTAGATGCCTGAAGAGCGCGAGTGCGTGCGTTTCGATCAGTGGCACCGGGACGCGTTCCGCCGCTGCGCGGTCCACGCGCCGACTCGGGCCGCTGGCCCCTTTCATGCGAGGCCGGACGAGCTTCGCGTGGCCGTCCCTCTCGAGGAGGAGCACCGGAATCAGGCCTGCGCCCACGGTCGCCTGAGGGCCGCGGAGCCGATGGCCGCTCCTCGTCTCCCTGAGTGGCGCGGTCGCTGCGGCGCGGACCTGCGGCCGACCTCTGGTCCCCGTCTCGGTCCCTGTCCCTGTCAGGTCGGTCGCTGCGAGGACCGCCGCGTCGGGGCGGACGATCGTCGAACAGCCCTCTGCTTCGTCCCTTGCCTCCGCGAGACGCCAAGGACACCGAAACGGTGCTCTGCTTCATCGCTGAGCCGAGTATCTCGATGCGCTCGCCCTCGCGCCCGCTGTGCTCGGTGGCCTTGGTGCCAACGACTGACGTGACGAGGATCCCCTCGAGGTCGAACTCCGCCTCGGCGCGAAGCACCTTGCCGGGGGTTGCATCATCGGGAAGCAGACTGCCGTCGACGATCCCGCGCGGCTGGCGCGCTCCCGGAGCGCGCCACGTCCAGGTGCCGTCGTCGCGCTTGCTGGTCAGCTCGATGTCGATCCTGCGGGCCATGCCGAGCGACAACGCTAGCAACGTTGGTGGCAGGTACTTTCTGAAGCGCCGGAACCCTGCCTCGGTGCTTCAGATCTCAATGTCGGTGGCGGCCGCGGGTTCGCCCCGGTGCGGCACTGATCCTGCCTCGACCAGACCCTCACCGACCGGCCTGACCCCGCAGTCCGACTGCCCCGCGCGCAATATCAGCGGGTCGCGTGCGCCAGGGCTCCAGGTGTCCTTTATCCTGGACTGTTGCAGGAAGCACATAGTGGCCGGACGCGAGACCGGGTGAGTGAGGTGAAGGACCGCTTCCTGTGAGCGGAGCCCGGCGAGCTCGTCGGGCCGAGAAGCCGTGCCGGAGGAGATACGCGGTGGACCAGGGCGGCGGCGACAGAGTCGTGACCGACGAACCGGTCGACTCGTACGCGCCCCCGCAGGGTTGGCGCGAGTGGCGGCCGGGCTCGGGCGGCTCTCATCGTCGCCCGGGACAGGTCCGCGACGGGGGCGGGGCACATTCGTGGAGCGGCTCGGGCCTCGCCCCGACGATCGCCCTTTTCAGAACGGGGCCAGGCTCGCGCAGGCGTTCGAGGCGGTGGCCCCGGTCGGGTTTCGACAAGGGCCCGAGACCGGGATCCAGGAACCAGGCCAGGGTCACGCCGCGCGCGCTTGTGAGCGTCGTCCTCCTGGCCGGCATCGCAGGAGGTCTCGGTGGCGCAGGCCTCGTCGCGGTCGCTCATCTGTCGACCTCCCCATCTGTCGTACAAGTGACCGTGGTGCACGGCGCCCCTGGCCCTGCTCTCGCCGACGGCAGCTCGATACCCGCGATCGTGTCGAAGACGCTCAGCTCGGTGGTGACCATCACCGCCACTGGACCGAGCGTTCCGGTCCTCGGCGGAAGCTCCTCCAACCTCGATCAGGGCACCGGGATGATCGTCGACGACCAGGGTGACATCCTGACGAACAACCACGTGGTGGCGGGGTCCGTGGCGGTGTCTGTGACGTTGCACGGCCAGCTGCAACCCGTTCCCGCCTACGTGGTCGGCACGGACCCGAGCCAGGACATCGCTCTGGTCCGGATAACGGATCCACCGCCGGGCCTCGTGCCGGTGATATTCGGCGACTCCGACAGTCTCGAGGTCGGAGATGCCGTGATCGCGATCGGAGACGCTCTCGGGCTGTCGGCCGGAACTCCCACTGTCACTTCAGGGATCGTGTCCGCGCTCGGCCGCACTGTTCAGGCGACAAGCGCCACCGTGTCGAACGCAGGTTCGAGCGGAGCCGCTTCCGCAGGCGATGCGCCGCTCGTCGACATGATCCAGACCGATGCGCCAATAAATCCCGGAAACTCGGGTGGTCCACTTCTCGACTCTGCCGGCCGTGTGGTCGGGATGAACACGGCGCTCGCGTCTTCGAACCCCAACCAGACGCCCGCACAGGACATCGGATTCGCGATTCCCGCGGAGCGCCTCGTCGGGGCTCTTAGCAGCCTGGAGAAAGGAACCCCCGCCGGAAAGGCATTGCTCGGGATCGAGGTCATCTCGAATACCGCCGAGCTGCAGAGCCAGTACGGGCTCCAAGTGGCCGACGGGGCTGTTGTCGTCTCGGTGGTGAGCGGCTCACCGGCGGATCAGGCCGGGATAAAGCTCGGAGACGTGATAGTCCGCTACGACTCGCGTGAGGTCACGTCGTCCGAAGACCTCCAGTCCGACGTCGAGGCTGCCCAACCGGGTCAACAGGTGACGCTCGAGCTGTGGAGGCTGAAGCGCGAGCTCACGGTCCGCGCCACGCTCGAGTCGACAACCGCCGCGGGCTGACCGCCGTTCGGTGGGCGATGCTCCCGTTCGTCGGCTAGGCCCCGTCGAGCAACGAGGTCGCCATCACGTCCGAGGCGGACGAGCCGAGCTTTATGAACCACTCGGTTCCCCACACGAGCTCGAAGACGTCGTCGGGCAGCGACAAGAAGAACGAATCCTCGGGGATCTGACTTGCGTGGGCGCGCATCGCCTGTCGCTTCGCGTCGAGGAAGGCCGTCACGTCGACGGCGGTGGTGATGCGCGTCGCGGGTTCCCCGAAGGTATCGGCGTCGATACCCTCGTCGTCGCCGGGAGGCTCTATGCCGAGCTCGGCCGCGCTCGACATCAGCTCACGTACGCGATCGCGGTTCTGGGTCGCCAGGAAGACCGACGGGGTACGGGCCATCTGCGCCGCACGAACGCCGACACGGTGGACCTGGATGTGGTCAGGATGGCCGTATCCGCCGTGCTCGTCGTACGCGGTGAGGACGTCGGCCTGCTCTTCTTCGAGGATGGATGCGAGCCTGCGCGATGCCTCTTCGAGGTCAGCCTGCCAGAAGCACTCGGGATCGTCGTTGCTCGGCTCGCCGGCCATCCCCGAATCCTTGTATTCGAGGTACTCCCCGCGAGCGACACCGAGGGACCTGCATGCCGCTTCGAGCTCGCGCTCGCGGTGCTCCGCAACGGTCTGTCCGTCCTTGAGCATGCCTTCGGGCATGATGCCGAGCTCGCCACGAGTGGCGGTGACCAGGATCACCCTGTGACCCTCGGAGGCCATCTTGGCCATGGTGCCGCCCGTCGCGATCACTTCGTCGTCGGGATGGGCGTGAAAGAAGACTGCTGTGGCCACGGATCCAGAAGCTACCGTCGGGCGCCGGCTTTGCGGGCCACCGAGGCGAAGAGAACGACCACGCTGAGCAAGGGCACGGTGCCGATCACCACGGCACGCGGGGCGTGCTGGTGCACCGCAAGAGCCGCTGCGCCGATCACGATCAACGCGCCGAAGAGCAGCTCGGGAGTGTCGCCCACGAGAAAGTCCAACCAGAACGCTCCGAACGCGCGCAAAGCCGAAGCCAACCGCCCGGCTCCGCCGCGCGCATTCAAGCCGGCACCGTCACCGGGCGGCATCGGACTTCACAAGTTGACGGTTCATGCGCGTTGCGAGGGCGGTCAACAGTGCGGCAGTGACACCGAACACCGCGACCAGGACCAGTATCGCGAGATCCGATCCCGGCCAATGAACTCCGAGTCCCTCACCCGACCAGTACGACCCGAAGCTGACGAGCAGGATCCCGACGAACATCTTCAGCGCGTTCTCGGGCACTTCCGAGAGCTGTCTGCTGAGCGCCGCACCGACGCCCGAGACGATCAGGATCGCAGCAAGGGCCGACAGCGCCGACAGGCCAAGCTCGTGATCGGTGGTACCGAGTGTGACGACGATCACGACAATTTCGAAGCCTTCGAGCAGGACCCCCTTGAATGCGACTGCGAACCCGATCCCGTCCCTGGCAGGCCGGCGTGCCGGGCAACTCGAGTCTCGCGACCTCGCGCTGGTAGATGGCGTCCTCGTCGTGTTTCGGTATCACCCCCGCCGCGCGAAGGACCGCTTTTCTGAGCCACTGCATCCCGTAGATGAGCAGGATCGTGCCTATGACGATGCGCAGCCCCCCGAGCGGAGCCTTGACGACGAGGGGCCCGAGAACGGCGACGATGGCGGCGAGCACCACGAGTGCCGCGGCTGCACCCTCGAACGCGGATCGCCATCCGCGGGTCACACCGGCCGCGATCACGATCGTCACCGCCTCGACCGTCTCGACGGCACTCGCTGCGAAGACAGCAAGCGCGATGGCGATGGTGGCGCTGCTCATGGCGCCTGAATCAGCTCCTTCGTGCTCGCTCGAAGCAGGGCTCCAACAAGTCGAGCTGGGGTGCAACGTCGGCGGGCGTGAAGGCTACGAGCATGACGGAAAGCTGATCGATGCCGGTTTCCGCGTACTGGTCGACCATCTCGGGGCTGAGTGGGTGCATGTACGGGCTCACGGTCACCTGGAATCCCGATCGGCTACGCCCGACCTTGTCCAGCTCGGCGTCGAGCCGGGCGAGCGCGGCGGGGACCTCGCCGGGCAGGCGGCCGAACGAGGTGCCAACCCTGCCCGATGCGTGCCGCGCGGTTGATCGCCGCATCGCTCTCGCCTCCTATGTGGACAGGCGGGTGCGGCTGTTGAACAGGCTTCGGGTTCATCGAGCATGCAGGCAAGGTGACGGTCTCGCCTTGAAAGGAGGACACGTCGTCGCACCAGAGCGACTGCATGACGGCGATGCAGTCGTCGGTTCTCTGCCCTCGGCGGGCCCATGGCACACCGACAGCCTCGTACTCCTCGCGCAGCCAACCTATTCCCACCCCTAGGTCCACCCTTCCTCCTGAGAGCCAGTCGAGGTTTGACACCTCCTTTGCGGCGTAGACGGGGTTTCTCTGTGCGAGCAGGCAGATAGAGGTACCGAGGCGGACCGTGCTCGTGGCAGCCGCCAGGAACGCCAATGTCGTGAAGGGCTCGAGCATGCCGGAGGTGGCAGGGATCGGGATCTTGCCGTCGGGGGAGTACGGGTAGCGAGACTCGTAGTCGTCGAACTGGACCACGTGCTCGGGCACCCACACCGTGTGCAGGCGGCGTGCCTCTACTTCTGACGCCACCTCGTGGAGCCACTCGGCGGTTGCAAAGGGGCTGGCGGTGGGTAAGAACAGGCCGATTTGCACGGGGCCACGCTACCTGGAGCGAGCCGACGCCGACCCGGAGCGGGCGGTCCGGTCGGCTCGGAGAACGAGCATGCGGACGCGCCCGTTCGGCGTCCTGGTCGCCTGTGCCCGCACATCGGAGCCTCCGACCCATCAACGGCAGGTCAACGCAGGGACAACACACCTGGTCGATCTCGCCCGGCGCCGCCATTCGCCCTAGCCTTGTCGGGTGGTCCGCGGACGGGATCGCTCTGATGCGCCGGTCGACCTCCGGTTGCTGCACGTGAACGCCACCGGGGGGACGACCATCACGCCGGGCTCGGAGCTGACCGGGAACGGGAGTAATGACGCGAGCGTGAAGTCGAAGACCCCCCAAGCCAGGCGCCTGTGCGCCGAGCTCCTGCGCCAGGCCGTGGTCCCGTTTCACGCCGAGAGCGCAGCCGTCTACGCGGCGGCCGGCGACGACAACGGAGACCACAGGTTGGTCCTGGTCGCGGTCACCGGAAGCGGCGGGCTGCAACCCCCATTGGACGATCCAGCTGACGTCGTGGCATTCGAGGCCCTGCGGACCGGACGGCGCGCCTCGAGGTGCTTCGAAGCCGAGGGCTCGGCGCGCGAGGTCGTGGCCGTCCCTTGCTCGGTCGAGGGTCAGGTCACAGCCGTCGTCGTGGCACAGAGGCTCGCAGCAGGCAGACCGCTGTCCAGCGTCGAAGCAGACGGGTCGTCATTGCTCGCGCTCGGTCTGGCCGTCGAGCGCTACAGGGTGCAGCTGGTCCTCGAGGAGAGCCTGGCAGAAGGAGAGGCGATACGCCGCCAGCTCGACGCCTATGCCGTGGACCTCCGTTCGACCTATCTGGCGGAGCGTGACCGCTCCCAGGAGCTGGCCGATGCCTTGAGCGAGCTCACTCAGACCTACGAGTCCACGGTCCGGGGCCTCGCGATCGCTGTCGAGGCGAAGGACGAGTACACAGGTGGGCACCTTTACAGGGTCAGCCGCTACGGGATGGCGATCACAGCGGTAGTCGCTCCAGAGCACGCAGACGACCCCCAATTCGAGTACGGCTTCTTGCTCCACGACGTCGGTAAGCTCGTGGTACCCGATGCCGTTCTCGATGAAAGACGGTCCTCTTGACGAGATCGAGTGGGCGATGATCAGAGGGCATCCCGAAGCCGGGCGCACCATCCTCGACAAGATCCCGTTCCTCGCGGGTGCGAACGAGATCGTCCACGCTCATCACGAGAGGTGGGACGGGCGCGGCTACCCACGGGGGCTCAGGGGCGAGGAGATCCCACTCGGTGCCCGGATCTTCCCGCTGGCCGACGTGTTCGACGCCATGACGAGCACACGTCCCTACCGAGTGGCGCTGACCGTCGAAGCCGGTCGGCTCGAGATCGAAAGCGGAAGCGGCACGCAGTTCTGCCCGGACGCCGTGGACGCCTTCATGAGCATCGATGTGGAGGAGCTCGAGCTCGTCCGCAGCTCCGTCCGTCCGGACTCCGCGCGGTGAGGGCGGGCCGATGACGCTGCGAAGGTCGCCGCAATTGCGCGCGGCGATCATTGCCCTTGCCCTCGCAGTCGTTGTCGTCGGGGCGCTCGGCGCTTGGCAGGTGACGGCCGCGCGCGACTCGCAGCGGACGCAGATCGAGAACGGGGAGCTGACTGCTGCACGCCTGTCGGCGAGCGCAGTGCAGAGCGGCATCCTGAGCCAGCTCCAGCTCGTTTCCAACCTTGCGGAGCAGAACGTGGAGGAGACGATCAGGACTACTCCCGACCTCCAGAAACTCGCCAACGAGGTGCGTAGCCTTTATCCCCAGTTCGCGACCCTCTCCGTCGACTCGGCTAACGGCTTGCTCCTTGCGGTCTCGCCTAAGAACGAAGCGGTCGTTGGCACACAAGTATCGGACAAGCCTGCCTTCGCGGGCGCGGTGAAGACGGGGAAGTCGTACGTGTCGCGGGCGTTCCGACTCCCCGGCGGGGGCCCGCTCGTGATCGGTCTGGCAGCTCCGTTCTTCGATCAGACAGGCAAGACCCTCGAAGGCGTGATCGTCGGAACGATCGCCATCAGCCACTTGGGCTCGATCATCGGGTCGACGGAACTTCATAGCGGCGGGTCTTTCGTCGTGCTCGACCAGACGGGCCGCGCCCTCACCGGGCCTGCGGCCGCATCGGGGACGACATATGCGCATACCGATGCCGCCTCTAAGGCGTTGCTCGGCTACGAAGGCACCGGGACCGCGACGTTGCCCGGATTCTCCGGGAGCCTCCTCGTCGCCTATACGCCGGTCGCACACCTGGGGTGGGGGATCGTCGTCGAGCAGCCGATGTCGGAGCTGAACGATCCGATCGGAACCCTCACCGTTCATCTAGCGCTGATCGACGCCCTGGTCGTGCTGATCGCCGTTGTGGCTGCCTTCCTGCTTTCGCGGTTGCTCGGCCAGCTCGCCAAGGAGCGTGACGAAGCAGCCGCGGTGATGGCGAGCGTGGGAGAGGGGGTCGCGACCGTGGATGCGGCGGGCCGGGTGGTGAGGTTGAACCCGGCTCTCGAGAAGCTTTCAGGTCGCACGACCACCTCGGCGCGGGGTCGCCAATGGACCGACGTCTTCCCGTTCGTGGACGACCGGAACCAAGTGCTCACGTGGAGCGACTCGGTGGTCGCGAGAGCCATGTCGGAGCGGATGGTGGTGGCGAGCCACGGGTTCTCGAAGACGCTTCTCGCCGCTAACGGCACCAACATCCCGGTGGCGGTGACCGCCGCTCCGCTCATCACCGACGACGGGCAGATAACCGGGGCGGTCGCGGTCGTCCGCGACGTCTCGCGCGAGCGCGAGGTCGACGAGCTGAAGTCGTCGCTCGTGTCGACCGTGTCCCACGAGCTGCGGACCCCTCTCACGATGATCCGCGGATTCTCAGAGCTTCTGCTGTCGCGAAGGGACCTGGACGCCAAGCGTTCTGAGGAGGCCCTCCAGCACATTCACGACTCCTCCAGGAGGCTCGGCCGGTTGATCGACGACCTCCTTTCGGTGTCCCGCATCGAGTCGGGAGGTCTCAGCTCGGAGCTGCGGCCGATCGAGCTGATTCAGGTGGCACAAGAGGTTCTCGTCACGCTCGAGTCGACGGGTGGCAATCGGGTGGACATGGACCTGTCACCCGGCCTTCCTGCGGTTCTCGCCGATCCGGACCAGCTCTTCCAGGTGCTCACCAACCTGCTGTCCAACGCGCTCAAGTACTCTTCGGAGGCGTCGCGGGTTCAGATGTCGGCCGTTGTGGCGCGCGACCAGGTGCACGTCTCTGTGAGCGACGAGGGAATAGGGATGACCCCTGGCGAGGCTGCGCAGGTGTTCGGGAAGTTTGCGAGGGTGGACCGGCCGGAAGTGCGCGAGGTGGGCGGGACCGGCCTCGGGCTGTACATAACGAGACGACTGGTCGACATGATGGGCGGAAGCATCTGGGTGCGGAGCAAGACAGGGGAGGGGAGCGTCTTCACGTTCTCGTTGCGCATAGGGCCGGCCGAGGATCGCGGGGTCGTCGTGAAGGAGCAGGCATATGCGCAAGCTGTTGATCGTTGACGACGAGGAGGGTGTGCGCTCACTCGTGCGCATGACCCTGGAAAGCGAAAAGTACGAGATCCTCGAGGCGAGAAGAGGAGATGACGCGCTCGAGGCTGGTCCGCGAGCACCTTCCTGATCTGGTGCTCTTGGACGTGATGCTCCCTGACTCTTCAGGCGTGGACGTGTGCCGCACGCTCAAGTCCGATCCGGCAACTGCTCCCGTGACGATCGTCATGCTCACCGCCAAGGCTCAAAACTCGGATCTCGAAGATGCAGAGGGCGCCGGCGCCGACGGCTACTTCACCAAGCCGTTCTCGCCGGTTGCATTGTTGCGCCGGGTCGACATGATCTTCGGCGACTCTGAATGAACCGCGTCCTTATCGTCGACGACGAGCCCGACATTGCCTCTCTTGTGACGCAGTGCCTCGACCCACTCGGAGTCGAAGTGGTGCAAGCGTCGAGCTTGTCTTCTGCGAGGTCTGTCGGGGAGCAGGGGATCGATGTCGTGTTACTCGACTTGGCTCTTGGAAGCGAAGACGGTCTCGAGATTCTCGACGAACTGCGCGGTTCGCCCGGATTGTCAAACGCCCCAGTCGTCGTTTTCAGCGCGCACGACAGCAGGCGTGCCGAGGCGCTCGAGCGCGGCGTCGACGAGTTCCTGGCCCGACCGTTCGCATTCCAGGATCTGCAGTCAATGGTCGCACGACACTTGAAGCGCGTCTGATCCCGTTCATTTCGTCAATAACGCGCGTTGCAACAATTGGTGTAGGTGCAATCGATTTTGGTGTGTCGTTCGTCGGGCGCAATCGAATGGTCCAAGTACTCGGGAGTCCGTCTATGTATCCTCGTCAGGCGGCACGGCGATCCGGACCCGAGCCCCCCCAGGGTCCGCCGCCGTGCCGCAGTGAGAATGACGGTCGATCAGTCTTCTTCCACTTGGACGGAGTGCTCACGTAACACCGCGACCACCTTGTCGACGTCATCGGGTGTGATCACGGGGAGGATCCTGTCGCCGGCATCGATCACGAGCGCCCAGTCTTTCTTCGGACGCTTCGCGTCGAGGTTGAACCAGTGCTTGAAATCACCACTTCCCCAGATGCGGCCTCTCCCGCTGAACGCGCCCATCATCCTGCGTCGTTGTACGGATTGAATGCGGTCGTACGGGATGCGCTTTGACCCGCCCCAGGGGTAGTAGACGCGGATAACGAGCCCCGAATCAGTGCACGCGATGCGGCCGTCGTCATAAGTGCGAGCTTCGGAGTCACTCATTTTCGAGCATCTCGGCGTAGAGCTCCATCGCCGCGCACGTTCCTTCGACGTCGCGGGTCGCCAGCAAGTCGAGCAGCAGTCCCCTCACGATCGCCAGGTTAAGGCGCGCCCGCGCTCTTGCACGTTCGGCGGTCTCGCCCAGCTCGCTCTGCAACCGAGCGGCGGGCTCGATCCATGACGAGACGATCTCGTCGAGGAATGAAGCGGTTCCGCTCTTGTTCTGAAGGGCCTGACCGTAGAGCTCGAAGAACAGGCGCTCCGAGGGCCACATCGAGGGATCGGCCAGCCGCTCCCATGCCCAGCGGAGCATCTCGGCCGGGGTTGCGTCCCCTTTGGCGAACGCTGCGAGCAGAGAATCCCGCTGAGCCTTCTCGTTCTCCTCGACGATGGCGACGAAAAGCTCTTCTTTGGACCCGAAGTGGTAGATCAGCATTCTGTGGCTCGTCCCGATGGCGCGGGCGAGCTCGCGGAGACTGAGATCGCTCACACCGTGGGCACAGACGTGCTCGACTGCGGCTCGTAGTAGCTCCTCGCGGGGGCTGGGCCTGGACATTTGACCCTTAGTGTACCAAGTGGTACATCTTCCCTGCGATCTGATCCGGAGGTGAAGCGTGGCAAACCAGATCAAGGTCTCCGCGAAGGCCCGTTCGAGCGCTTCGCGCCACGGCGTCTTCAGCCTTCTTTCGGACTCCTCGACGTGGGCCAGGTGGTCACCGTTCAGCTCGGTCAGCCTCGTCGAGGCCGCGCCCGGCGGGGGAGAAGGCCCGGGAGCGGTCAAAGAAACCCGGTACCTGGGCATGAAGGGGAGTGAGAGGGTCGTGTCGCTGACACCGGACCGGCAGATGTCCTACGCCTATGTGAAGGGGGTGCTCTCTCCTTACATGCGCGACTACGTCGCCGTGGTGGACCTCGATGACGCGGAGGACGGCGCGGGCACCGAGATCTCTTGGCATTCGACGTTCTCCGCCCGTTTTCCCGGTTCAGGCGTGTTGCCTCGTGCGATTCTGGAACGATTCCTCCAGAGGTGCGCAGATGGCCTCGCCGAAGCGGCACACGAGCTCGAGCAGAAGGACGCGACACGTGGCGGCTGAACCTGAACGGAGCCGGTAAGACCCCCAAGACTTTCGCTTGACCCAGATTTCCCCTTGACCCCACCGGCCGACGTTCCGATCCATTACCCGTGCGCCCAAACGACGACTGGGATCCGCAGCCGGGGTGGAGCCCGGCGCAGGTGCCTGTCGTCGCTCCGAGGCGTGAGGGCCGGTCGGCCCCTCAGGGGCCTGCGACCCCGCAACCCCCACCTGCCAATGCGCTGTGGTGGGTGGTCGCCCTTTGCGCTCTTCTGGTCGCGGCGAGCACCGCAGGCGCAGTGGTGCTTGCAACAGGCACGTCCGGACACACAGACACGGCCGGCAAGACCGCAGGCACGGCCGCTCCTTCACCGATCCGCACGACGTCCCCGCCGTCCTCGACTGAGCCCGGCACGGTCCCGACGACGTCTGTAACCACTCCGGTGACGACCGGAGGAGGATTCGTACAGCCACAGCCCTCGCGCGCCGGAGTGTTCTGCTCGGAGATCCTTGCGGACCAAAAGACAGTGGAAGAGACCTGGACAGGGCTCCTCGGAACCGGACCGGATTCGAACCCATGGGGCAAACAGAAGATCGCCCTTCCCGCACACCCGTCGGCGACGTTCACCGAGGACCTCGCAGCGGTGAGGAGCCTCGAGAACGCCACGTCAGTGGTCCAGCAGGCATGGCAGGAGAACGGTTACCAGTACGAGGACCTGACGGTGAACTGCCTCGCCGGCTACGACACGCACTTCCAATGGCTGTCGAACACCGGGGAGAGCACCGATCCGAGCCAGGTGAGCGTCTACTACACCGACCGGCACAGCATCATCGCGGCGCAGTCCGAGTCGGGCACGTGCTGGTACGAGCTGAACGTCATGGGCCCCGGCGACCCGGTGATCGCAGAAGACGACCTTCCTTCGTACGGCGTCTACATCGCCACGAGCGACACGAACTGCGACGCGGACACCGCGGCGACCGGTGCGCTCTGGCAGCCGGCCGACCCGCTGCCGCCTCAGTTGACCGGTTGAGCCCGCTCCGGTCTGGGCCTCCGCAGGGAACGGATACGACCCCTCTCGAGGTCGGTCGTAGCAACGGCGTGTGTGCACCGAATGTTCAGGTATGCCGCCGATAATGTATCTTATGTCAAGTTAGATATCGAGATTCAGGAACGAATCACGCCCCTCTTGTGGTGGTTCGCGCACCTTCGGGTAAACATCAGCAAATGACGACCACGGCGCTTTTGATGGTTGACGCACAACGCAACATGCTCGAGGGCGACGAGCCCGTTCCATCGGCGGGATCCGTGAGGGCCGTTCTCGGTGACCTGCTCGACAATGCCCGGGCTGCTCGAGCCGTCGTCGTCCATGTCCAGAACGACGGTTCAGGCGGCGACCCCGACGAACCTTTCACGCCGGGTTGGGAGCTGGTGTTCGAGCCAGCCGAGGGTGAAATTGTCGTGCGCAAGGACCAGTCAGACACCTTTGCCGCGAACCCGGGTCTCGCAGACATGTTGAGGGACCGTCAAGTGGAAAGGGTGGTCATCGCCGGGATGCAGAGCGAGTTCTGCGTCGAGGCGACGAGCCGAGGTGCGCTCGGCGAGGGGTTCGAGGTGTCGCTCCCCCGCGGCGCCCATGCGACGTACGACTACGACGACCGGAGCGCCGCTGACGTCTCTGCGGGGGTTGAGGGGGAGCTCGAATCTGAAGGTGTCGACGTGGTGGCGCCTTCCGAGATCGGTTTCGCTTAGCTCAGTAGCGCAGAGCGGTCCTGGCGCACGAGCAGGCGGTACGTAGCGAGAGTCCCCCGCCGCAAGGTGACGGTCGTGCCGGTCCCGAATGTGGCTGTGATGGTTCCAGACGCGTAGGTGGCCGTGAGAGAAAGTGCCGCTGTCGTGACGGCTATCGGCGTCAGAGTGAGGGTCAGGACCGAGCCGGAGACGGTGCCGGACACTGAGTAAGCGTGCGCAACGAGGTGCTTGTGCGCCGGCCCCGATGTCGTGACCGTGAGGGAGCCGCTCACCCCCGAACCCGTCTGGACGAGCGAAGCGAAGACGAGCCTCGAGTCCTGCACGGTGGTCGTCAGGTAGGAACCGTTGATCGCACCTTTCACCGGAGCCTGAGGGGTCGGGCTGGCCGATGACGACGAGCCCCCGAGCGCGAGAGGCAACGCGATCGCCAATGCGACGGCTGCCACCGCGACGACCACCACCCATGGAAGCCAGCGCCTCGGTATCCGGGACCGTCGAGCGGCTGCAGCCTGAGGTTCGCCGCGCTCGGGCCCCACCACTGGAACCGCCGGCTCGTAACGGTGCTCCCCCGCCTGACCCGTGGGATCGTCTTCGGGCACCTGCGACCTCCCGCCACGTTGCGCTCAGCATATTCACAGGCGCATTGCCTGTTGTGGGCACAAGATGCGAACGCGAGAATCAGGCTCATGTCCGATCCCGTTGGAGCAGAGCCCGATCTGATCAAGCACTGGATCGACGGCAAACCGTACGACGGGTCAACCGGGCGCAAGGGCGATGTCTACGACCCTTCGACGGGCCGGCTAACCCGGCAGGTCGCGTTCGCCTCCGCGGCCGACGTCGATCACGCCGTCGATGCGGCGGCGGAGTCCTTTGCATCGTGGCGAACATCGTCGCTCGCTCAGCGTACGAAGATCCTCTTCGCATTCAGGGAGTTGTTCTCCGAGCGGGCTGCCGAGCTTGCATCGATAGTGACCCGGGAGCATGGGAAGGTGCTTTCGGACTCGAGTGGCGAGGTGGCGCGCGCTCTCGAGGTCATCGAATTCGCGTGCGGGATACCCCAATTGTTGAAGGGCGGGTACTCGGCAGAGGCGTCCACCCAGATCGACGTCTACTCGATGCGTCAGCCGCTCGGGGTGACGGCGATCATCAGCCCCTTCGAATTTCCCGGCGATGGTCCCGGCCTGGTTCTTTCCCATCGCGATCGCTTGCGGGAACACAGTCGTGTTGAAGCCGAGCGAAAAGGATCCGTCAGCGTCGGTGTGGATGGCTGAACGTTGGGCTGAGGCGGGGCTGCCGGCCGGGGTCTTCAACGTGGTGCACGGGGACAAGGTGGCCGTCGACCGCATACTCGAGCATCCCCAAGTGAAATCAGTCTCGTTCGTCGGGTCGACGCCGATCGCCCGGTACGTCTACGAGACCGCCACGTGCGCGTCCAAGCGAGTCCAGGCACTCGGCGGCGCCAAGAACCACATGGTCGTGCTGCCCGACGCCGACCTCGATGTTGCCGCAGACGCGGCGGTCAACGCGGGGTTCGGCTCCGCAGGTGAGCGATGCATGGCCATTTCGGTGGTGGTAGCGGTGGAACCCGTCGGAGACGAATTGATCGGCAAGATCACCGAGAGGGTCACGGCCCTCAAGGTCGGCGACGGGTTCAAGGGAACCGACATGGGACCGCTCGTAACAGGTGCGCACCGCGACAAGGTCGTGGCGTACGTGCAGGCGGGTCTGGCGCAGGGCGCGAGCCTGGTGGTCGACGGGCGGACGATTCAGGCGGATGGCGATCCAGCGGGTTTCTGGCTAGGTCCGACGTTGTTCGACAAAGTCAGGCCGGAGATGTCGATATATACAGACGAGATATTCGGCCCCGTGCTCTCGGTGGTCCGGGTCGACTCCTATGAAGCAGCCTTGGACCTCGTGAACGGGAACCCCTGGGGGAACGGTACGGCGATCTTCACGAACGACGGGCGCGCTGCACGGAGATTCCAGAACGAGGTCGAAGTCGGCATGGTCGGGGTGAACGTGCCGATTCCCGTCCCCGTCGCCTACTACCCGTTCGGGGGCTGGAAAGACTCGCTGTTCGGGGACACGCATGCGTACGGACCCGAAGGTGTCCACTTCTTCACTCGCGGAAAGGTCGTGACGAGCCGATGGCCGGACCAGACGCACCGCGGGATCACGCTCGACATGCCCGCAGGGAGCTGAACAGGTCCATCCCGACCGACCGGGATGGACCAGCGCGCGATCGCGGTCAGCCGGCCGGATCCTTCAGAGTCAGGTGCCGAGCGCGCATCGATGCCGGCGATGACGGCCTGGGCGAGCAGCTCTGCGCCCGGAGTCGTGAGATGGACGCCGTCTGGGGTTCTGATGACTTCCGTCTCGCCGGACGAGGTCGTGACCGACATGGCGAATTGGCCGTCAGGGCACAGGACGGGGTCAGACGAAAGGTACAGAGTCCCCGGGAACTTGGCGGCCTGCTGTTGGTAGATGGAGTCGAGCTGCGTCATCTCCGAGCTGAGGGCCGGATCCTGCATGAGAGGCATGCCGACCCATACCACTCGGTCTCCTGCGTGATTCGACTCCTGCAACAATTCGTCCACACGTTCGGTGTAGACGCTGATCCATTCAGGTGAGCCATATTCCTCCGCTACACCGTTGACGTCGAAACCCTGACCGTCGTTAGCTCCGAGGAAGATCACCACGATCTGCGGGTGAGACGCCGCCAGATCCGCCTGGAGCTGTGCCGGCCAGTTGTAGAAGTTCTGGTTCGACAGCCCGGTGTCGCCTTGCGAGTCCATGGTGATCGTCGCCACACCCGTGGCGGGAAGATCTGCCTGCAACCTGAATCCGAGGTCCTCGCCGAGCGAGTCGCCGATCTCGAGGACTCTCAGGGGTTGAGAGGCGGTCGGGGTGCCGAGCGCCGGCAGACCTGCATCGGGACCGGTCGTCGTGGTCGACCGCTTGCTCGCATCGCTCGAGGAAGATCCGTCGGTCCCCTGGCTCGCCTGGGTGCTCGCCTGTGATGTGGCCGTCGGGCTCTGCTTGGACTTCGGCAGAAGCTCCACGACCGCCACCGCGACCAGGCCGGCGAGCACCAGACCGGCGAGAGCTACCAGGCGGCGCCGTCGTTGGCGCTGGCGCCGGAGTGCGTAACGCGAGGGGTCAGGCGGCACCATCGGCGGTCACTCTACGTTCCGCGAACCGAAGAGAAGTGGCATATGCGAAACAGCGTCAGCGCCGACTGGGGCCGCGGTTCAAGCCGGTGGCGCGCTCCCCCGCAGTCCTCTCAGAGGTTCGAAGTCGACGATCAGCTCCGCGCCCACGGCGCGGGCGATGCGGTCGAGGCTCACCACCGTAGGAGCGACCAGACCCTTCTCGAGCCTCGCTATCGCAGGCTGGCTGGTGGCGCACAGACGAGCGAGCTCCGCCTGGGTCATTCCCGCCCTTTTTCGAGCTGAACGGACGGCGCTCCCTATCATGATGGCCGTTCGTGCTCTTTCGTAACGGGCCCACGCTCGCGGCGAAGAGCCCGCTCGCGGCGCTTTGTTCGCAGGGCGTGAGGCCGGCAGCTCGAACCCGCCCGTCCGGGGAGTTGGCATATCGGAGATGATATAGATCAGAAGTGGTCTATCCGGGGATGGGAAGGCGCTCCACCCCGCGCACTCGGTCGTAGGATGCCCCTGGACGTGTCGCCAGGCTCAACGAGGAGGGCCAATGGGGATAACCCTTGAAGAGATGTCGACCAGGATTGCCGTTCCCCCGACGTTCGAAACTGTCGAAGAGGAGCGGCTTCACCGCAAGCAGAGGTTGGCCGCGGCGTTCCGACTGTTCTCGAAGTGCGGCTTCGACGAGGGGATCGCCGGTCACATCACGGCCAGGGATCCTGAGCACACCGATTCCTTCTGGGTCAATCCGTTCGCCGAGCACTTCGGCAAGATCTGCGTGTCCAACCTGATCCGGGTGAGCTCCACGGGCGAGGTGGTCGAGGGGGAAAGGCCCGTGAACGTCGCAGCGTTCGCCATCCACTCGTCGGTCCACGCGGCCAGGCCTGACGTCATCGCTGCGGCACATGCGCACTCGGTGTACGGGAAGTCGTGGTCGTCGCTCGCCCGCCTGCTCGACCCGCTCACGCAGGACGTCTGTGCGTTCTACGAGGACCATTCGCTGTTCGACGATTTCACAGGAGTGGTCGTCGACGTTGAAGAAGGCAAGCGGATCGCCGTGGCTCTCGGCGAGAACAAGGCGTGCATCCTGCGGAACCACGGCCTTCTCACAGTGGGACACAGTGTCGACGAGGCGGCGTGGTGGTTCATAACGATGGAGCGCTCATGCCAGGCACAACTGCTCGCTGAGGCGGCGGGCAAACCCAGGCTCATAGACGAAGACGACGCCCAGCTCACGGCGAAGCAGGTGGGAGGTCACTACATCGGCTGGCTCAACTTCCAGCCTCTCTACGAGCGGATCGTGCACGAGCAGCCCGATCTGCTCGACTGAAATCCTGAGTTCTGCGAATTACTGCGAACCTCTAAAAGGAGGGCTGAAAGTGGACGCGCCGATGCGCTTCGGCATATTCCTCGCGCCGTTCCATCCGGTCGGGCAGAACCCGACCCTCGCTCTTGAGCGGGACCTGGAGCTCGTGATCCGGCTCGACCAGCTCGGCTATGACGAGGCCTGGATCGGAGAGCACCATTCGGCGGGGTTCGAGATAATCGCCTCTCCTGAGGTGTTCATAGCGGTCCTCGCCGAGCGCACGCGCCACATCCGCCTGGGTACTGGCGTGAGTTCCCTGCCGTACCATCACCCGTTGATCCTGACGGACCGGATGGTGCTGCTCGATCATCTGACGAGGGGCCGGATGATGATGGGCGTAGGCCCTGGAGCGCTGCCGTCCGATGCGTTCATGATGGGGATCGACCCGATGGCGCAGCGCCAGATGATGGAGGAGGCGCTCGAAGCGATCCTCGCTCTTCTCGAAGGTTCGAGCCTCGTGACACGCGACGCAGGATGGTTCACCCTCCGCGATGCGCGTACGCAGCTGCGTCCGTATTCGGACCCGCGCTTCGAGATAGCGGTCGCCGCACAGATCTCTCCTGCCGGGCCGCGCGCGGCGGGACGATTCGGGTTGTCCCTGCTTTCGATCGGTGCGACGTCAGCGGGAGGATTCGACCTGCTCGGGAGCCACTGGCAGGTCATGGAGGAGCGCGCGGCAGAGTTCGGCACCACCGTCGACCGTCGCAAGTGGCGGCTGGTCGGTCCGATGCACCTGGCCGAGACCGAGAAGCAGGCGCGAGCGGACGTGGAGTTCGGCCTCGCACAGTGGATCGACTACTTCGAGCACGTCGCCGCACTCCCGCTCGCCCCGCAGACCTTGCACGTGGAGGAGATGGTCGACGCGATCAACAACACGGGCTTTGCCGTCGTGGGCACACCCGAGATGGCGATCGCCCAACTCGAGAGGCTCCAAGATCAGTCAGGCGGGTTTGGGACGTTCTTGCTGATGGCTCACGAATGGGCTGACCGCGAAGCCACGCTGCATTCGTACGAGCTGTTCGCACGCGAGGTCATGCCGAGGTTCCAAGGATCGCTCGACTCGCTCGCCTCTTCGCGGGATTGGGCCGCTGAGAATCGGCCGACCTTCATCGGTGCTGCGGGCGGGGCCGTGATGCAGGCGATCCAGGACCACAACCAGGAGAGAGCCGCCAAGCAACCGTCAGGAAAGTCGGAGACTTCCTCCGACGAGCCTGCAGTCAGCCGCTAGCGCGCGTCCTCCGTCGGCACGAGCCGTCGAGCTGCCCGAGCCTCGTCCACCCTGCGGACCGGGGTGGCATGCGGAGCATCGTGGGCGCGCTCCCTGCCGCCCTCGGTCAAGGCGTCCGCTGCGATTCTCTCGAAAGCCTGAGCGAGCGCCTCGAGGGTCTGGAGGCTCTCGGTCTCGGTCGGCTCGATCATGAGTGCCTCGTCGACGATGAGCGGGAAATAGACGGTGGGCGAATGGAAGCCCTCTTCTATGAGGCGCTTCGCCACGTCGAGCGCGCGCACTCCGCTCGAGCGCTTGAGCGACGACACCGATAGGACGAGCTCGTGCATGCACGGGCGGTCGAACGGCGTGTCGTAAACACCCCGCAGGCGTTGCCGCAGCCAGTTGGCGTTCAACACTGCAAGCTCTGCGACGCGCCGTAGGCCGTCTCCCCCGTTCACCTCTATGTAAGCGAGAGCTCGGGCGAGCACGAGGGCGTTCCCATGCCAGGAGTGGATCTTGCCGATCGAGTGCCGAGGGGTGTCCCAGCCGTATTTAGCGGATTGGGCGGACCGATCGTCGGCGTCGGATTCCGATGTGAGCCGGACCGGCCGGGGTCCGGGCAAGAACGGCACAAGACGCTCACATACCGCCACTGGACCTGCACCAGGACCCCCGCCACCATGGGGCGTGGCGAACGTCTTGTGGAGGTTCAGGTGGACGATGTCGAACCCCATGTCGCCGGGACGAACCTTGCCGACGATGGCGTTCAGATTGGCGCCGTCGTAGTACAGCAACCCGCCCATGTCGTGGACGGCTGCAGCTATCTCGGTGATCTCTTCTTCGAACAGCCCCAAGGTGTTCGGGTTTGTCAGCATTATTCCGGCGACATCCTCGTCGAGGACCGATCGGAGCTCGTCGAGGTCGACGAGCCCGCGATCGTTCGAGGACACCGTGACCACCTCGAAACCTCCGAGTGAGACCGACGCAGGGTTGGTGCCGTGGGCCGAGTCCGGGATCACGACCTTGTTCCTCGAACGATTCTGAGCTGTGTGCCACGCGCGCATGAGCAGGAGGCCGGTGAGCTCCCCCGCTGCACCTGCGGCCGGTTGGAGCGTCGCGGCCGCCATCCCGGTGATCTCGCAGAGCACCTGTTCGACCTCGACGAGAACCTCTAGCCAGCCCTGGGTGCAACGATCGGGGGCAGCTGGGTGGACGTCGCACAACCCGGGTAGAGCTGCGACGGCATCGCAGAACTTCGGGTTGTACTTCATCGTGCACGATCCGAGAGGGTAGGCACCCAGATCAACCGAGTACTGCCTGTGGGAGAGCCTCGTGAAGTGGCCGACGAGATCGCGTTCGGAGACTTCTGCGAGCGCCACGCGTGACTCGCGCCGGTGCGGCGCCGGCACGAGCTCTTCGATGTCCAGCTCGGGGACACCCGAGGATCGAAGCTGCCAGGCCTTGCGACCCGGGCGCGAGAGCTCGAAAAGGGTGGGCTCGGTTTCGCGGCCTATCAGGGGAGCCGAGCTCGCACGGCCCCCGGGAGACCCGTCGTCGGCCCTGATGGCGTCGTGCGCGTCGATCGTCACCTGACTGCCTTGTCCATGGCGGCCACGAACGAGTCGATCTCGGCTCTGGTCCGCTTTTCGGTCAGTGCAACCAACAAAGCGTCGTCTCTCCCACCGGCATAAGTCTGATCAAGAGGGATTCCCGCCAGGAACCCTGCGTCAACCATTCGGTCGACGACGGTTGGTGCGTCGAGCGGTAGGCGCAAGGCGAACTCGCGTACGACGGGCGCGTCCACGAGAGGCTCGATGCCGCCCAGGGACAACAGGCTCTCCCTGCAGTAAGCGGCGGCGCGAGCAGATCGAAGAGCAACCTCCTCGAGACCGCCAGAGCCCAGCCAGCCGAGCTGGATCGCCGCGGTGACCGCCATGAGCGTCTGGTTCGTGCAGACGTTGGAGGTCGCCTTCTCCCTACGGATGTCCTGCTCTCTCGCACGCAGGGTCGTTACATAGGCCCGGCGACCGTCAGCGTCGGCGGTCTCGCCCACCAGCCTTCCCGGGAGCCTGCGGACGTGCTCGAGCCTGCATGCGAACAGGCCGAGATAAGGGCCGCCGAAGCTGAGCGGGGTCCCGAGCGGTTGGCCTTCGCCCACAACGACGTCCGCGCCCCACTCACGCGGGGATCGAAGGATCCCCGAGCAGATTGGATCGAATGCAACGACGAGGAGCGCTCCAGTCCGGTCGCACAAGGTTCTCGCGGTCGAAAGATCCTCGAGGCAGCCGAGATAATTGGGGTAGGCGGCGACGAGGACGCCTGGAAGATCCTCGTCGGACGCGCCGGCGCCAGGTTCGTCCCATTGCGTGCGTCCGCCGGAGATCGGAATCTCGCGGATGTCGTGGCCGGTCCCTGACGAGAACGTTTGCAGCACAGCTCGCCAGGAAGGATTCAAACCGGACGAGACCCAGACCTTGCTCCTTCCCGACGACGCGACTCCGAGGTTGACGGCCTCCACCACGGCGGCGGCCCCGTCGTAAAGAGAGGCGTTCGCGACCTGCATTCCCGAAAGTCGCGAGATGAGTGTCTGGAATTCGAACAGAGCCTGCAGCACTCCTTGGGCCACCTCAGGTTGGTAAGGGGTGTACGAGGTCACGAACTCCGAGCGCGACGCGAGAGCGCGGACGACAGCGGGAACCTCGTGGTCGTAGGCCCCGCCGCCCGCGAAGCAGACGAGATTGCGACCCACCGGGGTGTTCTTGTGGGCCAGATCGTCGATGTGAGCCATCACGTCGGGCTCTGGCATGCCGTCACCAAGATCGAGGCCTGACGCCAGTCGCAGGGCCTCGGGAACGGTGGAGAACAGGTCGTCGAGCGAGCTCAAGCCCAAGAAGCCGAGCATCTGCTCGATCTCTTCGTCGGTGTGAGGGGTGTAGTCAGGCATCGGGTCGACCTTGTTCCAAGAGCTCAGCGCGCTGCCGGCTCGACGGCGGGCCGGCCGTCGCGGACGAACGGGGGCTTGATCACCCGGACGGGAATCTCGCTGTCGCCCACCCGGACGACCAGTTCGTCGTCGTATGCCACATCGGCCGAAGTATCCAAGAGAGCCAATGCGATACCACGTCCGAGGACGGGCGAGAAATTCCCGCTCGTAACCAGCCCGATCCGACGGGACTCGAGCTGCACCGGATTGCCCTCCCGAGGCGGGCGCCGGCCGTCGGCGACGAGGCCCTTGAGCGAGCGCGCAGGACCAACGAGCCGTTCCCGCTCGAGCGCGGCCTTACCCCGGAAGCTCTCCTTGTTCCATCCGACGACCCAGCCGAGCCCGCACTGGAGAGGAGTGATACCCGGTCCGAGCTCGTGCCCGTGCAAAGGGAGGCCGGCTTCGAGCCTGAGAGTGTCACGCGCGCCCAGACCTGCAGGGGCTATGCCGGCACCCAGCACTGCCTCGAAGAACGACGCTGCAGCTTGGAGCGGGACCGAGCACTCGACACCGTCCTCGCCGGTGTATCCGGTGCCGGCGACCGAGCAATCGGTTCCGAGCCACTCGAATGAGGCGACATCGAATCGGGCGACCGATGCCGCCTGTCTGCTCACTGAACTCAATTTGGCTCGAGCATGAGGACCTTGAACCGCGAGAATCACTCGTTCGGGCGTCGTGTCCCTCCCGCCAAGCGCAGCGAGGACGCTGGCAGTATTGGAGGCGTTCGGCATCACGTCGAAGACGTCCTGACGTAGCCACCAGACGATGATGTCGTCTGTGACCGAGCCGTCAGTGTCGTCCAGAAGGTGCGTGTACTGAGCCCGGCCCGGACGAACCTTTCCGAGGTCGTTGCTCAACTGGCTCTGGAGCACGTCGAATGCCGCACTGCCTTCGACGCGCACCGTGCCGAGGTGGCTCACGTCGAACACGACCGCGTCGGTCCTGCATGCCTGGTGCTCGGCGATCGTGCCCCCGGGATACGAAAGCGGCATCCGCCATCCCCCGAAGCCCACCATCTTGGCTCCGAGTGCGAGGTGCGCGTCTTCGAGAGGAGAGTGTTTCTCGGGTCCGCTCGCGTCACCCGCCTGTGAGGTGGTGGGCTCCGGTCGCGTCACGGCCCCGGAGCCTAGGCCGCAGGCGACGAGGTCGGTTCCAGGTGGTACTTGGCGTCGAGCGCCAGGATGTCGCGCTGGTAAAGCAGCTTGACCGTGATCTCGGGATAGAGCTCCTTCAACCTGCGCACTTTGGCGTTCTTGCGCGTCACGAGACGTTGATTGAGTGTCGTCACCTCGATGAAGCACTCATGGTCAGGCAGGTAGAAATCGGGCCGGAAGGCGCTGGTCGGCCGCCCTCTTTCGTCCCAGTCGAGCACGAACTGGACAGGTTCGTACTCCCACGTGACGCCGTAGAAGTCCAACAGCTCTGCGACGTGTCGCTCCGATTCGTGAGCGAACGTGATGGTTCTTCGACGCGCCCTGCGACGCGTTCGGTCCTTGCTCAAGCGCCCCGCGCCGCGCGGTCTTGTCCGGCGGCCTCGCTCGACCCGGCCCGACCGAAGCGGACTATGTCGGACTCGAGCTCCTGGACGAGCCCGCAGAGCGGCACGATGTTCAAGACTCCCTGCCCTCCTCTTAAGAGGTCCACGACCTCGCCCTCAGAGTGGGCCAGCACAGCGTCGGACCCGGCGAGCACGAGGTTCGCCGTGGCGAGGTCGGCGCCGAGGTCCTCGCGAAGACACTCAACGGCGCGGCGGGCCTGTCGCAGCGAGACCCCTGCGTCGAGGAGCTGCTTAATGACCTTGAGGTCGAGCACGTCGTGGTACGAGTAGCAGCGCTGGGTGCCGCTGCCGCGAGCGTCCGCGATCGAAGGTCTGAGCAATCCGGTCCTCGCCCAGTAGTCGAGCTGGCGGTAGGTGATGCCGACGATCTTGCAGACCTGAGGGCCCCGAAAGCCCTGATCTTCGAGCCCAGACCGGCTCCGCGAGATATGCGGCACACTCAGACCTTCGTCGCTTGCCATGGGCCCTCCTCCACCTCAAGTGCAGGTAAATCCTAACCGACCTGCCGACACGTTGGTAGTTACGGAGGTGTAATAATCTCTAACCTTCTTGTATAGATCGAAGGTTTCCAGGCACGAGGCGCTAAGCCGCTATGCGTCGACGAGCCTGCCGTGGAGGTAGTCGTCGTACGCCCCGAGATCCAAAAGGCCGTGCCCGGAGTACCCGAAGAGGATCACCTTGTCCTCCGAGCGCTCCTTCGCCGCGAGCGCCTCATCTATGACCGCCCGAATGGCGTGGGCTGTCTCCGGTGCCGGGATCGTGCCCTGGGTACGGGCGAACTGGACCGCCGCCTCGAACACCTTGCCCTGCGGATAGGCGGTCGCCTGCATGCGACCGTGCTCCACGAGATTGGAGATGATGGGCGCGTCGCCGTGGTAGCGCAGACCGCCCGCGTGGATCGGTGGCGGGATGAAGTCGTGTCCGAGCGTGTACATGGACAAAAGAGGTGTCATCCCGGCCGTGTCGCCGAAGTCGTAGTCGAGTCGGCCGGCGGTGAGAGTCGGGCAAGACGACGGCTCCACTGCGAGCAGGGCCACACCGGCGTCGGGGACGAACGGGAGGCAGAGACCGCCGAGGTTCGATCCTCCACCGCAACATCCGATGACCAGGTCGGGGAGATCCTCACCTGCTTCGCGCAACTGCTGCTTGGCTTCGAGGCCGATGACGGTCTGGTGGAGCAGCACGTGGTTCAGCACCGAGCCGAGTGAGTAGTGGCTGTCCTCGCGACCAACGGCGTCGCGGACGGCGTCACTGATGGCGCTGCCGAGTGATCCGGGACTGGACGGGTCGTCGACCGGGGATGGTTCGACCTCGGCACCCCAGACCTCCATCATCACCCTGCGGTACGGCTTCTGCTCGAACGATGCCCTCACCATGTAGACCTTGCATTCCATTCCGAAGAGCGAGGTTGCGAATGCGAGCGCGCTTCCCCACTGGCCGGCACCCGTCTCGGTCGTAAGGCGCTTCACGCCTTCGCGGTGGTTGTAGAACGCCTGGGGAACCGCGGTATTCGGCTTGTGCGAACCGGCGGGCGACACGGACTCGTCCTTGTAGTAGATGCGCGCAGGCGTGCCGAGCGCGCGCTCGAGTCTCTCCGCACGGACGAGCGGAGTCGGTCGCCAGAGCTTGAGCACGTCGAGGACTTCACCGGGAATCTCGACCCACGGGTCGGCCGTCACCTCCTGGCCGATCAGGGCCATGGGGAAGAGGGGCGCCAGATCGTCAGGTCCTATCGGCTCGCTCGTCCCCGGATGAAGCGGTGGGCGCAGAGGTCCGGGTAGGTGAGGGACAACGTTGAACCAGGCTTCGGGAACCTGGTCGGACGGAAGGGTCCAACGCATCTTCTTTGCTCCTGTCAATGCCGGACGGGACCCCGATCGGGCGATAGACCCGGACGGGTTTCAGCGCAGGTTATCGCCGGGGAGACGAAAGGTGCCTGGCCCGACCGGGCCCAGGAGGGCAGACTCTTCGCATGGAGCCACTGGGGGTTCACCACGTGTCGGTCAACGTCTCTGACGTCGGCGTTGCGTTGACGTTCTACACAGAAGTTCTCGGCCTCTCCCGGCGATCCGACCGGCCGGACTTCGGCTTCGGCGGAGCCTGGCTCGACGCAGGCAGCGAGCAACAGGTACACCTGATCGAGGCGAAACCTCCCCCCGACTTCGGCCAGCATCTGGCACTCGCGGTGGGCGACCTTGCTGCGACCATCGCGGAGCTGCGCGGATCGGGCGTGGAGGTGACCGACCCGTTTGTCGTCGGCCCCGGATTGCAGGCTTTTCTTCACGACCCAGACGGCAACACGATCGAGCTTTACCAAAGAGGCGACGCTCTCAGCGCATGAGGGGCGTTCGAATCGGGACACATCGGAAAGCCCTCATTCGTTAGCGGTATCCTCCGGCGTCACGGTGCTCCGAGAGGGGTGCGATGAGTGCTGACGTCAAGTCCCATGGGCACGTTCCCGAGCGGCCGGTGGAATCCGTGGCGCTGCCCCATGGCTCAGTCACGTTCCTGTTCACGGATATCGAGGGATCGACCCAGCTGAACCGGGAGCTCGATTCGGAATATCCCGAATTATTGAAGGGGTATCACCGGACCGTCACAGATGCCGTCACTGCTGATGGCGGATTCCTCATCCAGACGCAAGGAGACGGATGCTTTGCGGCCTTCGGCAGTGCGGCCGACGGAATCCGGGCCGCGATCAACTGTCAGTTGGCGCTCGTTTCGCAGTCCTGGCAATGCGGCCGGGAGCTCAAGGTCCGGATGGGGCTCCACACCGGTCGCGCTATCCCGGTCGACGGCGACTACACGGCACTTGCCGTCCACCGTGCCGCACGGGTCTCTGCGGCGGCACACGGTGGGCAGATCCTCTGCTCGGCACAGACGCTCGCGTTGGCGACCGCTCAAATGGACGAGTCCGAAGAGCTACGCGCTCAGGACCTCGGGCTATTCATACTGAAGGACTTCCCCGAGCCCGAGCATCTTCACCAGGTAAACCATCCGGCGCTTCCCTCGTACTTTCCTCAGCTCAAGGTGGGCTCACCGAAGCTCGACAACCTGCCTATGCGCAGAACGGCTTTCATTGGACGCGAGAGAGACAAGGCAGCGGTGAAGAAGCTGCTCCAGAGCGATCAGCTCGTTTCACTGGTCGGCTCGGGGGGTGCAGGAAAGACAAGGCTCGCCATCGAGGTTGCCGACGAGCTCGCTTCCGATTACGCCGATGGAGCCTGGTTGGTGGAGTTGGCGGGACTGAGCGACGGTCATCTCGTGCCGCATGCATTCGCTGAGGCCCTCGGGATCCAGGTCAGCTCCGATCTCGACCCCCTGGACACCCTGACCAATGCGCTCGAGGGCAAGAGACTCTTGATAGTTGTCGACAATTGCGAGCATCTGCTCGACGCATGTGCAGGTATATGCGAGCGCTTGCATCGCTCCTGCGCGGCAGTGGACGTCCTCGCGACTACTAGAGAACGGATAGGTATCCCCGCCGAAGTCGTATGGCACATCCCCTCCATGGGGGTTCCTGAGTCGGGTCTGACCGATGTCACCGAGCTCGTCGGATATGACTCCGTGAGGCTGTTCATCGAGCGCGCGACCCACACGTTTCCTGAATTTCTCTCTGGCTCCGGACAACTCCGCGGCTGTAGCGGAGATCTGTCGTCGCCTGGACGGCATTCCCCTCGCCATCGAGCTCGCGGCCGCCCACGTCGGCTCGATGCAGCCCCGGCAGATCGCCGAGTTGCTCGATGATCGTTTCCAGCTGCTCAGTGAGGGCAACCGCGCCGCGCTGCCGAGGCACAGAACGTTGCGTGCCGCCCTTGAATGGAGCTTCGACCTTCTCGCAGGCGCGGAGCGCGACCTGTTCGATTGCCTCGGTGTCTTCGCAGGCGGGTGGACCTTGCCGGCAGCCCAGTGCATCTGCGCTCCCCGGGTCGCGGGCTCTGTTCCCGTTCTGCTCGCTTACCTCGAACAGTGCTCCCTGGTGATGCGCAGGACCGACGACCCAGAACCTCGATACGACATGCTCGAAACCGTCAGAGCGCTGGCCCGCGCGCACCTCGACGAGTCCGAACGCGCCCTGGGCCTCCGCCAAGATCACTTCAATTGGTACCTGCGCCTTGCCGAGGAGTCGGACCTCGAAGGCGAACAGCAGCGCAAGTGGATCGACGCGCTGCGCGCCGACCATGAGAACTTCCGAGCGGCTCTCGCTTTCGGATGCTCGTCGGCCGGCAATGGCCGGGAAGCTCTCCGGCTCAGTTCGCGGCTGGCGCCGTTCTGGAAGATCCACGGCGATCTAGCGGAGGGTTACACGTGGCTCGAACGGGCCCTTGCCGTGTCAGAAGAGGCAAGTCCCGATCGACCTGCTGCGCTACTGGGCGCCGGGGGCCTTGCGGTCGTCCGCGGAGAGTATTCGGACGCGCGAGAGCTGCTCGAGCGCAGTGCCGACCTGTTCAGGCAGCGGGGAGACCAGGCGGGCGCCGCCAGAACCGGTCTCGACCTTGCCTGGGTGGCTTGGCACGAAGGGAACGTCGCTCAGGCAGCAACCTTGCTCGAGAGCTACCTGGCGATATTCGACGACGCCGGCGACAGCAAGGGGCTTGCCGATGCCCACCGGATGCTCGGAGTGATCGCGGCTGAACGTCACGATCTTGAAGAAGCGACCAGACACCTCGAACACGCGCTCGCCTCGTACCAAAGAAGAGGGGACGAGTTGGGTTGCGCTGCAGCGCTCGCGAGCCTCGGCATCACCGCGGAGTATCGGGGCGACCTCGAAGCAGCGTGCGAGCTGATGGAGGATTGCCTCGTCATCGCCAGGGAGTGCGGCGACTCGCGTCGGATCGCTAGCTCCATGGACAACCTCGGTTTCTTCTGGCAGCAGCGTGGTGACCTCGAGCGGGCTCGCTCAATGCACGAGGAGAGCCTCGCTATTTCGCGTTCGATCGGAGACAGGTCGCTCATCGCTGCTGCTCTCACCAATCTCGGATCAACGGCTCGCCAGCAAGGTGCGTTCGCGGACGCCCGGTCGGCTTTGAGCGAGAGCCTCGGAATCGCCCGCGACACCGCCGATCGCAGTAGAGACGTTGCCGACGTGCTCGAAGAGCTCGGGGCCCTCGAGGTTGCTCAAGGCCGCGAGAAGAAAGGCCTTACGCTGTTCGCCTCGGCCGAGTCGATTAGAAATGCGGTCGGGTATCCTCTCCGGGAATTCTTCCGCTCGATGTACGATCCGCTCATTGCTGTTGCACGCAGCTCGGTCCCCAACCACGAAGAGGTGTGGAACGAGGGACGCAGGATCACCGTTGACGACGCGATCAGCTTGGCGCTGGACGAGGTCTGACTGCGCAATAGCTCACTCGTCCACATCGTCCCAATCGTCGTCGCGATCCGCTTGTGGGCCTGACCCCTCGCGGCCGCGTCCCCGCAGCCAGTCGTCGAACTGCCCGACCAGGCGCTGGGCCCCCCCGGAAGCGCGCTCGAGCATCTGCGTGAACCGCTCTCTGTAGTGCTCAGCTGCGGCATCGAACTGCGCAGATGGAGGTGGCTCCTCTCCACGCTTGACATAGTTGCCGCCGCGGATGCGGTCATAGTCCCCTGAGCTAACCCAGCCCACCAGCTCGCGGACCCTTCGTACCGCGAAGGGGTGAGTCAGGCCGAGCTCGACCCAGGCTCGGCTCCAACGCGCGAAGAGATCGTCCTCGTCTGCATATTCGGTGGCCTGGGCGATGAACGCGTCGAGGCTCATCCCCTCGATGGCCCCTCCGGCGATCCTCATGAGCACCCCGCACGTCACGAGCGGATCTCCCATCACGAGGGCGCTCGCTCGGTCGCACGAGAGCTCGGCCGCCCGCGCCCATTCCAACAGCGCCACATACAGCGCACGAACGGGAAGACCGACAAGAGGAGTCGGCATGGAGCCCCTCAGGAATCGCGACAGCAGGACTAGCACAGTCGTGTAGTAGTAGTGCTCGGAGACAACGTGTCCCAGTTCGTGCGCGAGGACGGTCTTCACCTCTTGTTTCTTGTACGAAGAGACCAGGCCCGACTGAAGGATCACCAAGGGTCGCTTGGCTCCTACGGTCAGGGCATTCGCCATGGGCGTCTGTGTGACGTAGAGCTCGGGTACGGACTCGATGTCGAGCACGTAAGCGCAGTTGCGATAGTCGGACCACAGCTCGGGGATCTGAGCCTCACCCACCCGAACCGAATTCCCTACGAGGATCTGACGCAACCGGCGTTCGTGGGCGAGATCGGTCAAGCGCTTGATCACCTTGTCCATAAGCGGAATCGAAAGCAGCGCCGAGGTGGCGGCCCGATCTGCGGGGTGCTCGTAGGCCTTCGGGCTGATGCGCTCGTAGCGAAAGTTCGGGTCTACAGCCATCGGTTCGCCTCGGCAGTCCGGATCGAGTGGATCTCGTCCCTGCTCCAAGCTAATGGCATCCGACCGCAGTGACCGGAGCGGGATCCTTCGGAATCATGGCGAATGGCTGAATCAGCTGCGCCACGGCGCCCAGCGAAACCGCCGGACCACGATGATCACCGCCACAGCACCCCAGATTCCGACCACCAGCAGGTCGTGCCAAGCCCACGGGGAGGCTCCCGGCACAGCGTCGAACGGCACGAGCACTGCTACGAGGAAGTGCCGAACCGGAAAGTACGAAGAGAATTCCGCGAGCCCCGAGTTGGCCTTGATGGGAAACCACAGTCCAGAAAGAAAGAGCATCACGAAGAACACTGTGCTCGTGAGCGGACCGGCTGTTTCCTGGTTCGGGATCACGGTGCTTATGGCGACACCCATTGCAGTGAAGCTCAGGATTCCGACCAGGAGAGCGAAGGCAAAGGCCCCAGTCGACTGAGGAAGATGGACGCCGTATCCGAACCGTCCGATCAACAGCAACACGATCACCTGAAGCAGAGACACGATCATCGTGCTCAGGAAGATCGCCGACAGGAGAGCCCATGCCGGCATGGGGCTCAACCGCAGGCGCTTGAGCAGGCCGTTCTCGCGCCGCACGACGATGGTTGTCGAGAGTGTGGTGAAGCACGCGGCCATCACGCCATATGCCACGAATCCCGGAACGTAGTACTGGATGAGCCTGATGTTCCCGAGAAAGGACACTCGAGAGTTGCCGGCGGTTGCGCCCAACATCACTAGAAAGACGACCGAGAAACCGATGGTGAAGAGCGCCCCGATGCGATTCAGCCAGAATGCGAGTTGCTCGAATCGCACCTGACGCGCCACGAGCCTCAGGTCGCTGATTGGCCTTCCCACCCGCGTGTCCGTCATCCTGGAGTCGGTCACCGCGAATCCTCTTCGACCAGGCCTGTCTGTCGACCGGTCAAGGCAAGATAGATGTCCTCCAACGTGACGCGGGTCACGCTCAGGCCGACCAGTGCGATATCTTTCTGCAGCGCCCAATTGACGATGTGGGCGAGAACGTGAAGTTCATCTCCAGTTCGGATCTCCACAAGATTGCCGTCGAACTTCGACGCGGTCACAGGGAGCTCGGCGACCGCCACGTCGTCGGGGAGCTGGAAACGGATCGTGACTTCGCTCTGATCTCGTCCGCCGATGGACGTCGGTGACCCGGTTGCGACGATGCGGCCTCCCGACAGGACCGCTACGCGTTGTGCCAGTGCTTCCACCTCGTCCATGTAGTGGCTGGACATCAGAACAGTTGTGCCCTCGGAGGAAAGCGTGCGGATCAGCTCCCAGGTAGTACGCCGGGCGGAGGGGTCAAGGCCGGTGGTTGGTTCGTCGAGAAAGAGCAGGGACGGGTTTCCAATGATCCCCAGACCCACATCGAGCCGACGCTGCTGACCGCCCGAGAGAGTCTTCACTTTGGAGTTGCGCTTCTCGGAGAGGCCCACCAGTTCGATCACGTCATCGACGGGCCGTGGCGAGGGATAGAAGCCAGCGTTGCGGTCAAGCACCTGGCGGACCGTGAAATATGGCTCGACGGCGAGCTCCTGAAGAACGATGCCGATCTGGGTGCGGAGCCAACGCTGCTTTCCACGGTCTCCGGGATCGACGCCGAGCACTTCGACCCGGCCCTCGTCGCGCTGCAAGAACCCTTCGAGGATCTCGATCGAAGTCGTCTTTCCGGCGCCGTTCGGTCCGAGCAGCGCGAAGACCTCTCCACGTTCGACTTCGAAGCTCACGTCATCGATCGCTCTGACTCGCCCGTAGCTCTTTCGGAGGCCTTTTACGTCTACGACTGTCATCGCGTGGATCTCTCCGGGTCCGGGGATGTTTCCAATGTTCTTATCGAGCTCGTCGACGCCCACCGACGACCCGTGCGACGGTCCTGCGTGAGATCGTCGAGTAGCGCTGCCCCCGCCGGGCTGATCGTCACCCGGCACGACCTGCCGTTTCCGGGATCCGCTGCCACGGCTACGTGTCCAGCGTCCTCCAATTCGCGAATCTGGTGCGTCACGAGTGAGGGGTGGACATGCTGGCGCCTGGTTCGTTCGAGATGGTAGTCATGATGAACAGCGCAACGACCATCGACTAGACAACATCCCGGCTCGGCGGCACAGAGCCATCCTAAATAGTTGATATACCCAATCAACTATTTGGCGGGCCCAACCCCCCGCGGTAGTCGTCCCGTTCGGGCTTCGCAAGTGAATGGCGGGCTGCTATGTGGTCGAGATGACCTGCTCCGGCTCAGGCTCCCCGGTAGCGACGAAGCGATGCCGATAGCCGTTCGAGTCAAGCCATGAGCGTGCTGCTTGTTCGGGATCCTCGCTTCGGTCGAACCGCCTCTGAGCGAGCTTTCCGAGGCTCGTGACGGCCAACCACCTGATTCGTGGGTCGGCAACGTCGCTGTCGAGGACACCTCCGAGGATCGGTATCGCTCTCGAGTTCCTCATCTCGCCGAGCACGACCGTGATTGCCGCGACGGCTCCGGGGTCGCCGGAGCGACTGAGGGATCTGATCATCGAGTCGACCAACTGATCGCTGCATCCCATCTGGCGGAATACCCCTCGCGCGTCATCGCGTTCGTCGACGTCCGCGCTGCGAAGCATCTGAAGCACAAACGGAATGGACTCCGCTCCCCCATTTGCCAGAGCCCACATCGCTCGGGCTCTACGCTCGCGGAGTTGAGCCCGGGCAGTACTGCGCTCGTCCTCGGTCTTGAGCGGCTCCGACCTGAAAGCGGCGGCGGCTGCCTGATACGAGCGATAGGCGTCCATGTAGAACGACGGCGGGTATGCGAATCGCTCTCGACGCGTTTGGAGGACTTGTCGGCTTGCCGTCGGAGCAGAAGCCTGGGGAACACGGAGTCGAGGCACGCCGAGAGAGTATTCATTTCGTAAATAGTCGGTCAGATCATTTCACTCTCGCGATATTGCAGACGTTGAAAGTGGATGTGTGAGGCGATGATCAAGCTCCCGTCGAGGGTCTCGAACATGGTCTTCCCGCCGGAGAACACACCGCCGCCTTTCGGCGTGTGTCGGTCCGGGCTATCACGCGAGACAACACGGCGGAGCTGTTCGAGAAGATCGCGGGCCCCGGCTCGCTCGCCCTCGGCGGTACGCCCATCCAGAGTCACTGGACAGTCAGCCCAACGGCCTCGGCCTGCGCAGTGCACCGGTGCCGACCTGAAGGGTCCAACCGTGCCCCGGTGGGGGCTGACTCCTGGAAAGGGTTTCTGGCTCTCCTGTTGCCACGGAGAGCGTGACGGCAATCCGGACTGCGCCAATCACGTAAAGTGTTCCGTCAATCGACCTAGGAATCCAACGTCAGGGGGAGCGATGTCATTGCTAGGGAGCGTTTCACGCCGCGCCATCTCCTTGTTCGGCGTAGTAGCTGTCGCAGGATCCGTGTCGCTCTTCAGCGGAGCGGTCCCGCTCGCTGCAGCTTCGGCGGTACCCCGCGTGGCATACGGGGACTTCTTGCTTAGCAACTGGGCGGGCTACATCGCCCCCGGAAGCTCCGGCCAGTTCACGACAGTGACGGCCAGCTGGGTGGAGCCGGCAGTCACATGTCATCACTCGGACCTTTACGCACCTTGGGTGGGCATCGACGGGTACGCGAACATGACCGTAGAGCAGACCGGGGTCCAGACTGAGTGCTCGGGCAGGTCCGCCAGTTACTCCGCGTGGTACGAGATGTACCCCGCCTCACCCGTGTACTACTCGAACCCCGTCAGCGTCAATGACGCCTTCACCGCAACGGTGAGCTCAAGCGGCGATACGTACACACTCAAGATCGAGGATGTCACCAAGGGTTGGACCGAGACGACCACCAAGAGCCAGAGCAGCGCGGAGGGAGCTTCCGCCGAAGCCGTCATCGAGGCACCCGGCGGATATCCGGGCATCACCTCCGTGAATTTCACCGGGGTGAAATTCGACGGAGCCGCGCTGGACACCTACAGCCTCGTCAAGTCCAAGTCCGACAGCGGACCAAGAACGACGGTCTACAAGCCGACGAAGATCACAGACGGAGACGACTTCAGCATCGTTCCGAAGACCTGACGACCCGCTAAGCCGCAGTGACATGACTGTCACCAGCCGTTGACCAACCACCGAGATTTGCCGCACTTGGCCCTTGAAGTGTCGCGCCCGGGCTTCAAATTGTTCGTTGCCGTCGCCTGATCGTGTCGGGTATCATGTCTCTGTAGGCCGCGAGGTGAAGGCCGTTCAAGATGTGGTGGTCGAAGTTGCGTTACCCCGGTCCCCGGTGACGTTCGATGGTTGGAGTTTCATCTGGGGAGACATCATGTGGGCAAGGGCGTTGCGGAGCGGAACCCGCGTGCTAGGGCTGATGCCGCCCCGCCAGTTCCTCCACAAGGTGCGGCTCGTCGAATTCGGATTGGCTGATTGGTTTCTCGGTAACCCAAGGGCTTGCCGTCGCCCTCTGCTAGTCCCTGTGGTTTTGAATAGTTCGTCGCGCTGTCTCAGCGAACGCGGTCGTTGATCGCCGAATGATGGCCGGTCTGTATTCGGAACTGAACATTCCCCGGCCACTGCGATCTTTCGGTTGTCACGTGCTCCCGACGGGTTTGCGAGCCCCCCCGCTCTTGTCCCGTCGGGAGCCGTGATGCTCGCCGAGCGGAGCTGATCGACTCGGTATCTCCGGTACCCGTTTGGCCGATCCACGTACACAGGCCGAAGCAGTCCTACCTGTCAGTAGATACGAAGCGCCTTCGAATTCCACCTTGCCCGAGGGCATGGTCGAGTGGGGTGCGAGAGTCAAAGCCAGGTCTGGACCAGGGCTTACACTTCAGGGGTCGCGGTAGGAGGTCCGAGATGGCGCAGCAGGACGAACCCCCTTTCGAAGAGATAGGTCTCTACGACCCGGGCGCCCCAGATGCAGCCGAACAGCTCGCGCTACTGCAACACCTATACGAGCGCGGAGTCACCATCGAAGAGATGGTTGCCGCCGAACAGTTCACGCCGTACCTGGCGACCCTCGCCGCCGACCGCATCCTGCTCGATGTCGGCCAAGTCCTGAGTGCCGAGAAGATTGCGGAGATGACAGGCTCTACCGTCGAGCGCGTTCAACGGGTGAGGCTGGCCTGTGGCCTCCCTGCTGAAGAGGGCCAGCCGCTCCCCTCCTGGGTGTCCGACGATGTGGCCGGGTTCGAAATGGCATCGGCGGTCTTCGGCGAAAGCGCCACACTCGCCTTTACGCGGGTAATGGGATCGTCGGCTGCCCGCGTTGCTGAAGCTGCGGTAGGTCTGTTCCTGTCCGAAATCGACACGCAGCTGAATGCGAGGGGTGCCACCGGGCTCGAATGGGCGCAGGCGAACGAAGAGGCGGCTTCGCTCGCTGAGGTCGTCACGACGCTGATGACCCACTTGCTACGTGAGCATCTCATAATTGCGATTCGCCGCCAACGCGCGGCCAGTTGGACAAGCGAGAACGTCGGCAACGTGCGCTCGATGGCCATTGGCTTCGTCGACTTGGCCGGCTCTACCGAGTGGGCCACGTCGCTGCCGCTCCGGGAGCAGGCGGCGGCCCTGTCGTTGTTCGAGAAGGCAGCGTGGGAGATCGCCACGAAGCGAGGTGGACGGATCGTCAAGCTGATCGGCGACGAAGCGATGTTCGCCGCTCCCGACCCGGTCGACGCCTGCGAGATCGCGCTCGAGCTGTGCGCAGCGGTGTCCAGGGAGCACTTGCTGCCCGAAGCCCGAGGAGCCGTCGGGTTCGGGGACGTGGTCACACGCGACGGCGACTATTACGGACCCTTGGTTCACATTGTCGCCCGCTCGGTGAAGGTCGCAGCTGCCTCGAACGTCGTAGTGGATTGGGCTGTTGCGACACGCTGTCGGGCCGCCGGAGCTCCAATCGAATTCACTGAGCTCGGGCCTCAAAACCTGAAGGGAGTGGAGGACCCGGTGCTCCTTTTTGTGGCACAGCTTGACTGACTGTCGCTCCGAGTGGCAACGGTCGTGCCGGGCTTCCAACTCGTTCCCGCAGATAGCCGGCGGGGGATCCAGCCCCTACCCGACCACTTCGAGTCCCACCGTGCAGATCGCTTGACGGTGCTCGCCTCGAGTTTATTGCGCACCTGATCTTGGGTGGTTGCTCTCCTGGGGTATGATTTCGCCCGCATTGCAGGGATGCAGGCGACGATTTCGAGACCCGGGGCGCAACTTTCAGAGATTCCTCAGACGAGTCATTCGTAGAGATGCTGCGATTCTGAACGCAAATCCGGGGCGGGACGTGTGGTGTGATGGGACACGGCGGAAGGCGGTCGGCATGAAGCGAGTCGGCGGAGGATCTGGCACCGGAGCGCGTCAGCGGTTGCTCCGGCTCGGGCGGCGGTCCCATCATCTTGGTGGCTCACGGAATTCACGGGCCAACTTGCCATTGATCGTGCTTGTGGTGGCATTGGTGGCCACGATCGGGTTGAGCGTCAGGTCGGATCAGTCGAACCACGCGGCTTCCTTGGTCATTTCTCCGAACGCGGGCACGGCGAAGCTGTCGGGGATGATCATGCCGACCGCCTCGTCATATATTCCTGATGCGCCCGTCTTGCAGCCCGAGGGTTGGACGGCGACAGCAAGCTCGCATGCTGTCGGACACCCGGCCGCCGCCGTCTTGAGCGGAGCTCCCGACGGTTACTGGCAGAGCCGCCCGGCTGCAGCGCTCCCGCAGTCGATCACGATCGATATGGGCGGCGCCCAAGAGGTGTCGGCCCTGAGCTACGAGCCTCGGCACGGCGCAGGGCCGCAGGGCGCTATTGGTCGTTTCGAAGTGACGGTGAGCACCGACGGAAAGCATTTTGGTCCTCCGATCGCGACCGGGACCTGGCAGAACACGACCGCGGTGAAGACGATCGGCTTTGCTCCCGTGACGGTCCGGTGGGTTCGGCTCACCGCCCTCGACTTCGCCGCCGGCTCGGGATCGGCGGTCACCGCTTCATCGTTGACCTTGTACGGGGTGCCGCAGGAGGAGGCTCCGCAGGACGCCACTTCGGCGAAGAACATCTCGACCAACCCCGGTGTCGTGGGGCAATGGGGAGCGACCATCGGTTTCCCCCTCGTCCCGGTTGCGGCCGCCATGCTGCCCGACAACCAACTTCTCACATGGTCAGCGGACTCTGACGAGAGCTTCGCGCCCCAGGGGACCGCCAACTGGACCCAGACTGCGATTTTGAACCTCAACACCGGAGTGGTCACCCAGTTGACGGTCAGCAATACGGACCAGAACATGTTCTGCCCCGGCATCGCCATCTTGCCCAATGGGGAGATCATCGTGGCAGGCGGCGACACCCAGGACGCGACCAGCATCTACAACCCGGCAACGGATTCCTGGAGCAAGGCGTCGCCTTTGAACATCCCTCGGGGCTACAACGGTATGACGTTGCTCTCGAACGGACAGGCGTTCACCCTCGGTGGCTCGTGGGCGGGTGGTATCGGAGGCAAGACGGCTGAGGTCTGGTCTTCGACCGCCGGCTGGCGAGAGCTGCCCGGCGTCCCCGAAACCTCCATAGAGACTCAGGTCAACTCACTCGAGGGGGACTCGTATGGCTGGTTCATCCCGACGTCGAACGGCGAGGTGTTCGACGCCGGACCGTCGAGCGAGATGCACTGGATCACGACCACCGGTGCTGGAAGCATCACCGCGGCAGGACCGCGAGGATCGGCCGGCACCGAGATGGAGGGGAACGCCGTCTACTACAACACCGACCAAATCCTCACCCTCGGCGGTTCCGCTGTCTTCTCAGGATCGACCGCCACGGACGATCCCGCAACGAAAGCCGCTTACGAGATCAACATCGCGGGCGGGACGGCACAGGTGACACAGGTGGGCTCCATGCACTATCCCCGTGTTTATTCCAACAGCGTGGCCCTCCCTACGGGTCAGGTCCTGGTCGTAGGTGGTCAGACAAGCGCATTCGGCTTTCACGACACCAACTCGGTTCTCAATCCGGAGCTGTGGGATCCCACCACTGGAAAGTTCAGCGTTATGGCACCCGAAGCAGAGCCCCGCAACTACCACTCAGTGGCGGTGCTGTTGCCGAATGGCCAGGTGTTCTCAGGTGGTGGCGGACTGTGTGGCAAAGGCTGTGCAGCGAATCATGCCGATGGGCAGATCTACTCCCCGCCCTATTTGTTCAACCCTGACGGCACACCGGCCACCCAGCCAAACATCCTTTCGGCGCCGACCTCCGCCACCGACGGACAAACGATCTCGGTAACCACCGACAGCCCGGTGTCGAGCTTCTCGATGGTCCGTTACGGCGAGTCGACCCACGCGGCCGACAACGATCAGCGCTATATCCCGCTGCCCATCGTGAGCTCGAGCGGGGACACGTACCAACTGGCGATCCCGTCTGACCCAGGCGTCGCGCTTCCAGGACCATACATGCTCTTCGCGATCAACGCTGCCGGCACACCAAGTGTGTCCTCCACGATCATGATCTCGAATGTCACTTTGGAGGCGAACAACTCCTACAGCCAGTCCGTTGTCGCGAACGGTCCGGCGATCTACTGGCCTCTCAGCGACCCGACCGGGCCGACGGCCTCGGATCTGAGCGGTAATACCGACACCGGCGATTACAGCTCCACAGGCGTGACGTACGGGGCTCCGAGCCCGGTGGAAGGAGAGGGAGGAGAAGGCGTCACCTTGGACGGGTCCAGCGGTGAGATCAAGGCATCGCAACAGTTCCACGACCCGAGCACTTACACAGAGTCCATGTGGGTCCAGACAACGACGGACGCAGGTGGGTATCTGATGTCATTCGCCGGGAATGGCTTCAGCGACCATCAAGTCTGGATGAACGACAATGGCCAGATCGGTATCAAGGGTTCTGGTGCCCATGGCCTGTCGAACGTTTCGACGAATGAGTACAACGACGGTAATTGGCATTACGTTGTCGCCGTCGGAAGTGCTAACCGCATCGAACTCTATGTCGACGATCAGCTGGTAGCAGAGAGCAAGTCTCCCGCGACAAGGAATGCCATGGGACGATGGGTGGTCGGATACGGAACCGGCGCGAACGCCAAGGACGCGCCCTCGAGCGACTACCTAGCAGGGACGATCTCAGATGTCGCATTCTCCGATTTCGACCTCACTCCTACAGATTTTCAATCTCAATGCGGCCAATCTCCCGTGTGCAGTTAGTGACCGATGGGTGTCGCTTGACCTAGCGGCTGTCCATCCGCGGAAAGTGAGTTCTCGGACCGCGTAAACCTGGGGTTCCTCTCGCCGGCCGTGCCAGGAACTACCCAGCCCATGCAACCTGGTGCGACCCCGGACTCCGGCCGGTTGCCGAGGGGCCCGAGAACCGTGATTGGAGGTTCGATGGGCAGTAGTACTGTGAGCGGAGAACGCAGGTATCAGAGTCGATTGCTCTCAAGCAGGCAAGGGGACGAGGGAAGCAGGGACAATGGTAGACAGGACGGTTGAGGGTAAGACGGCCAACGTGGTGCCGTCGGATGGCGTCGCGACTGGCCACTTCTTGCAACCAAAATGGGGCAATAACCCTTGGGGTGGCGGGACACTGAGTGATCGGTTCGATGCCATCTTGCCGCTCATCCGCGGTGAGTCCGTCCTTGACATAGGCTGTGCCTCCCGCTATGGCAAACCGGATTGGCTACACGGTCTGTTGGCCAAGAAGTGTAACGACCTCGTGGGCATCGATGTAAACGAGACGGCAATCAAGAAGATTGAGGCAGAGGGATTCAACGTGCTCGTTGCCGATGCCCGCGATTTCGACCTCGGGCGTCGTTTCGATACCGTTTTCGCGGGTGAGTTGATCGAGCATCTCGACGATGTGCAGGGATTCCTGTCCAGCGCACGACGACACTTGCTCCCAGGCGGTCAGCTCGTGCTGACCACGCCGAACGTCTTCTACGTTGGAGGCTTCATCTATCGATGGGGTGGTCACGGTCAGGTTCATCCCGAGCACACGTGTTGGTACTGCGAGGACACTCTCAGACACGTGTTACAACGAAATGGATTCTCAACCGTAGAGATCTCCTTTACCGGCCATTCCAGTCCCACACCCCTGCGGAAAGCGGCCACATTCGTCTCACGTCATGTCTTCGCTCCTCGACTGGCGCTCGACACTTTGATCGCCGTCGGTACCCCAGACTGAGCAGTACCACTCCCACATGCCGACTTACTCGGCACTGACGTCGTACTAACGTTGGCGTCGACGGCTTGTCGAATAATTTCGGGAGGAACGGCGTGCGTGAGGTCACGAGATCCGAGACGGCTTCTGAAACACCTGCCGAAGCCGCAGTGAGGGGCGAACCATCAGAGGTTGAGCGCCCCATCTTCGTGGTCGGATGCTTCAGATCTGGTACTTCCCTGCTGCGTTATCTGCTTGACTCGCACCCACGCATCAGTGCGGGCCCGGAAGACCCCTTGCTCTACTACTTGTCCCAACTCGACAATGATTACTGGCGCGACACTTTGAAAGGATATGGCTTCACGGAGGAGGAGTGGTTAACGAAGGTAAGAGCCACATTCGAGGACATCCAGAACCGTTACGCTCAGAGCCAAGGCAAGACACGTTGGGCTGACAAGGCCCCTCAGAGCTCGCTGATAATCGGCTTCCTCGACAAGCTCTACCCCAATTGTCAGGTGGTTCATATCGTGCGCAACCCACGTGACGTTATTGCCTCCAATCGAGTCAAGTTTGGCAAGGCGAAGGGGGCGTTCTATGGGGGCCGTTGGGTTGAGCACGTCCGAAGCGCCGAGCTGGGCGGAGCTCGACTCGGAAGCGACAGGTTCCGGACGATCCGATACGAGGATCTGGTCGCGGATCCTGAGAAGGTGCTGAAGGACCTGATCACCTGGCTCGGTGAGCCGTGGAGTGACGAAGTCCTACGATTCGGTGATCGGACTCATTACTATCCGCCTCACTATCACCGGAAAGTCAGGGTGCAGAATCAGAAAAGGTCCGTTATCCATGACCGGTCGATCGGGCGCGGCAAAACAATAGGGTCAGTGGTTCCCCTCCTCTACGTCCGCCTGCGGGGCGGTGACCTTATACGGAAATTTGACTATTGAGAAGGCGTGATCTCGATCGCCTCGTCATCAGAGAAGATCTTGCAGCGCTCGTGTGAGCGGGTCGGCGGCTAACTGGTGCATCTCCGGACTCGGATAATAGTTATTTACTCGGACCTCATCTCCAGCATCATCCCGAAATACTTGAGGAATACCCGCACGCGACGCTACAGCGACATATCCATCGGCTGAGTGCCGGATCTGACCTACCATCCGGCGGTTTACCAGGTGCGGGTATACATCTATCATCCTTCGATAGCCCTTTATCGCAGGAGGAGGCTTGCGATAGGAGAACCAGAACAACACCTTCGGAGGCTTGACTGCGTCAAACAGCCTGTTCATGGACTGTACATATGCTTGTTGTGACTCACGCGAGATTTGGCGCGCCTCGCGGTGTTTGCCTTGGGCGAGGAGGTCCTTCACGATTAGCATCTGATTGACGGTGCGAGTTCCGGTGTCAACACGGACGCCAAAGCATCCGCCATTCTGGGATCGAAACAAGCTGTTATCGGACGCTCTTGCCGACATGACTTGAATGACCGCCACACGACATCGGTTCACTTCCTCGAGGAGCTCCGGGTGACGCAGGAAATATTCCGGACCCTTTCCGCCGGATCCCAGGTTCAAGGTACCGAGACCGAGGCGCTTGCCGACTATGGCTGGTACGGGCTCGGCAACATAGCGACCAAAGGTCTGCGCGGCTCCCAGCCATGCGATGGCATCTGGTCCCCGGTCCAAAGGACCCCGGAACCACTCACCGTGCAATTCGGCCATCCCGTAGTCGAGAAACTGCTCATCCTTGCGTTGGTAGAGGATACCCATGACGCTACATTGTAGTGGGCGAAAAGTGAGCTGTTTCCGGGTGAAGGTTAGCTCGGGTCGATGGCGGCGCGGCCAGGATTGGTGTTCTCACTCGTGCGGGATCCGGGTTTCGTGGTCGGGGTTTCACGGTGGCCCATCGGAGAGCACATTAGGCCGACGAAGGCTGACCATGCGCAATATGATGTTATCCCGTCTGGGGTTCCAAGTAGCCCAGTCCCGGAGACTTTTGGACAGCGTGCGACGGGCCTGACCGACGTCGGCCTGTCCGGTCAAGATCATGAGCGGCTACGCCGTCTGAAGTCCTCGTCGGCGTTACGGCGGTGCGAGCCAACTCCGCACCACTAATGGGCACGAGCGACGTCCTCTACGAGTTGCCGGATTCGTTTTTGAACGACAGATGACTCGTAGCGCTCGGAAAACAGCGCGTACACGTTCTCGACGATTGTCTTTCTCAGATTGGTGTCCGACAACAGGGATGCGCATGCCTCAGCAATGCCCGGTGCATCGTCCGCAAGGAGAATATGGACGCCGCCTTCGACGCCCAGACCCTCCGCGCCGAGGGAGGTCGAGACGACTGGGATCCTGTGCGCGAAGGCTTCGAGAATCTTGATCCTGGTCCCGCTACCGAATCGTAGTGGTACCACCACTAGGTCGACTCGGGCAAGTTCGTCAGCAATTTCAGGAACGGCGCCAACGACAGTCACGAGCGGAGGATTGGCGATCTCGTTCGCGAATCCTGGCGGGACCACGCCGACCAGGCGTACCTGAACTCCTCCAACGAGGCTAGCCAGGCGAGGCGCGATCTCCGTTGCCAGGAAGCGCGCGGCATCACCGTTTGGCGGGTATCTCAGGGTTCCCTGGAACATCACGACCGGGGCAGGGCTGACGTCGGCCCTGCCCACAGGTTTTGTGGGCGATTTGTAGCCGTTCGGGACGACGCGGACGTGTTCGAGGCCGCTTCGATCGCCATCGAGGTCGCTGCAGACCACCGGGATGGCCACTCGGTCGATGCGACGGTAGAGGCGCGTCCATTGCCTTGCTCTAAACCTCGCGAATATCTCTGTGAGCATTTGCCGAATGCGCACAACGCCGACGAGTCGCGGGCTCGGAATACCGAGGTGCGCCAGGATCTTCTGGTCCTCGAGGTCGTCGATATCGACGATGGTGGGTCCAAAGTGGGGCTCGCCCGACCAAACCCAGGCTCGGACCGTGAAGCACCAGACGAGGTCGTAGCTCCGAGCATCCAGGCTCTCCAACGCCGCTCGGACCGCCGTGCAGGGTTTGAGCGTTAGCTCGATGGGTGTTTTGTCTCGCATAGCCGTTCGAAGCATCGCTGCGAGTCCCGGTGGGCTCATGTCGACGGGACATCGGACGATCCGCGAAAGCCGCACTCCTTCGGGAGGCGGTTCGAAGTCAGACTCGTCACGCGTCGAAGGCACGATGGAGAGCAGGTCCACATCTCCGCATTCGGCGAGCGCCGTGACCGTGTTGGCCAGACGCATCCTCGACCCACCCGTCTCGGGCCAGGGGTAATCCGCAGCGATGACGAGGATTCTCATAGAGCCGTTACCCCGCGCGTGATCGCAAGCGAATATGTCGGGCACAGCATCAGGCACTGCTAGAGGTTACTCAGATCCAGTGAACGTGCTTTCATTTCTGAACCTTGACTTGTCGGCCGACCGAGTCACCCCCGCCGATGTACTTGTGGTCAACCCTGGACCTCATGACTCACCCATTAGATTCTGTATAGGGCAACCCATACGGACATGGGCAGCTCGTTAGATTCCTACGGGTAAGCCATTAGGACGGGGGTTCGCGTAGCGCCGTCTGGTTAGAACTTCCCGCTTGAGCCGGGACCGGCAATCTTGAGCGTCTTGAGCCCGCTCGTGCTGCCACAGTTACCTGGCGCCGTGCTGAGAATCGTCCCCAGAAGCTTCACGGTCTTGAATGCAAACTTCCCAGTGCCGGTTGGGTACGAGCCCGTTACGGTCACCACCGGAGCCTTGAACTTAACCGCGGCCGTCGCCAATGTGGTGGTCGCCGTCATGGTCGCGAGCGAATACGACGATGGTGAGATGCTTGTTGGGGTCCAGTAGATAGCGCCACCGAAGTTCGGGGAGAATGTGAGCGTGTCTGTTCCCCCGGGTGGAGCAGGTGTGGCGAAGTAGTTGGCACAGTCGTTCGCCCCGGCGCCGCTGATGATGCCTTTTCCATCCAACGAGCCGCTCGTCGGTGCCGGTGTGCCACCGGCGCATGTGGCGACGGTAGCGGTGATATCGACTCCCTCGGTTGTTGCAGTCCCACCGGCAATGAGAGGGGGCGAGAACTCGAGTTTGCCTACCCACCCACCGTTGCAGTGTGTGATTCCGGTTCCCACCGGGTCCGGACGGAACTGCGCAGAGCTGGCAGTGGTTGGGAGAACGATGAGGCTTACGAGCATTGCCACTCCCGTGAGCACTGACCTTCTGATCATGGTTGCCCCCAGTTCTCGGTTTGTCAGATAAACGCTTCGTAGCCCATAAAGAGGGCGTTGGCAAGCGGCTTCCGTGAATCGGGAGACAAGTGTCGCCCGCCACGAATAAGGGACCACCTTGAGCTGAGTTCCGCCAAGAGCATGGGACCACCTTTCGCCAGTGTTGGGACCCACCCCCGGGGATCCACCAACTGCAGTCCGTCAGGCGGTGCACTCGCCGCCATCGGTCAACGGATCGAAGGAGCGGCGGGGTCCTTTCGGGAGGTGCGCGTGTTCGAGGTGAGAGAAGTGCTTCGGCTGTGGTTGAGAGGCGAAGGGCTGCGGACAGTCGAACGGATGGCGGGAGCGGATCGAAAGACCGTCCGGCGCTAAGTGACCGCAGCTGTCGAGTCAGAGCTCGATCACACACCGGAGGTGAGGAGCAGCGAACGGACCTGTTGATCGCAGTGGTCGTCGAGAAGGTCCGCCGGTGTCGCACAGACGGTTGTGGACCGTCGAGGCGGACGTTGGAGACTCACAAAGAAAAGATCCGGTCCTGGTTAGATGACGACGACCTGACCGTCGCTAAGGTCCAATCCCTTTTTTCAAGAGAAGGCGTCAATGTCCCGAGCCGGACACTCGAGCGATTCTGTGCCGAGTTGTGCGGACCGCGTCGGGGCAGGGGAAAGACCGCGAAGGTGGCTGACGGTGCCGCCGGAGACCTCTTGACCCCGAGACCCTTACTCCTTGTGGCTGTCCAGTGAGGGCGGCTGCGTTTGGGCAGGTCGGGCGTGTCGCTGGGTCTTTCCTTCTCCGTCTCACAAGGCCAGTTAGGTTGTGTCGCGAGTAGTCGCGGTGAGATCGCGGTGTCAGGATCCGGCGCCGACGTCGCTGCGGACACGGCCTTTGCTCTACGCTCCTTCGTCATGCAGGTCATGCGTGCTGTCCGCGGTTTGGGACGGAAACCCCCAGCGGGTCCCGACCTCCCGTCGATCGAGTGGCTGAGAGGGCTGTGGGCACAGCGATACCGCACAGATAGCCTGGTGTCGGTCACTCCCGCGGATTTCCAACACCGCATCGAATCCCTGAGCACGCTGTCAGATGCTCAGATGGAAGGGCTTGGCTCCGCCGAAGGACAGCGCGAGCGGACCGTGAAATTCCAGTGGGCTGATGACATGGACTTCGGGACTTTCTCGGTCCCTGGCATGTCTCACGGCCGGGCCGCGTGGCTGCTCGCCATGTTCATCGACGAGCTCGGGGCGCTTCCGCGGGAGCTCTCGGGTAAGCACGTGCTCGACATAGGCTGCTGGACGGGGGCGACGAGCCTCCTGCTCGCAGCGATGGGAGCAGATGTCGTAGGTGTCGAGGAGGTGCGCAAGTACGTCGAGGCGCTCGAGTACCTGTGCGAGAGCTTCGGAGTCGAAACCGTTCAGCCACGGAACCTCTCGTTGTACGACCTCGGCGCTCCGGAGTTCCAAGACGCCTTCGACATCGTGTTGTTCGGCGGGGTCCTCTATCACCTGAGCGACCCGGTGGTGGGGTTGCGGCATACGTACAACGCACTCGCTCCCGGCGGTGCGCTCCTACTCGAGTCGGCGGTCACACGCTCGGCTAAGAGGGACCTTGAGTATGGCGGGGCCGGCGAGATCGGCAGGGACCCCGCCGGCGCGAACTGGTTCTTCCCAAGCCCGGCGACGCTTCGGGCGCTGGTCGAGGAGGTCGGTTACCAAGCTGGGCGGAGCTATATCCAACCCCAAGCAGACCGTCCGCGAGACCGGATGCTCCTCGTTGCACGCAAAGGCACGCAGGCGGACATGCTGCGGGCCGGCTTGTCGGTACGAGGCATCCGATGACGCCGAAGACAGGGCGGCCCTGTATGGACACTGTCGCTTCGACCTGCGCTTTCCCGGTCGGGCTGCCGGGATTTGAACCCGGGACCTCTTGACCCCCAGTCAAGCGCGCTAACCAAGCTGCGCCACAGCCCGTGTGTGTGTCTGGCCTGCGACTCTAGTGCCTGGCCAGCTTGGTCTCGGATGGACGCACGAGTTCTTAGCCGCCGCCGGGTCGCGTGGCTTCGGAGCCGTGCAGGACCATGCAGTCCTTACCGAGCCGAAGGAATGTCACGAACCAACGGACCTGGCTTCGGCAAACGCGAGCGAGACACCGCTAGTGAGGGCCTGGCTCCCGACGGCAACTAGAACTCTGGATGATCGCGCCGAGACTGCCGCCAGCACGCAGGGTCCTTCGGGATTGGTGGTGGCGTCGATCGCCCATTTAGACGCCCGCCTCGACTCAGCCAAACTGACCGATCTCCCCAACTCGAGATCGAAGAAGGCCCCCACCGCAGTGCAACTCGTCGAGGATTGACAGTCTGCTCCGTAGAGCTGAGCGAAGTCGGAGTCCTCGATTGGTGGGGTGGTCTCGATCCTCCACTTCGTGTCATTCCACGCCTCTACGAGAACCGAGATCCCCGACGGATACGAGTAGGAGTTTCCGACCGCGGTGCAGGTAGTCGTCGTTGGGCACGAGACCCCAACCAGGTAACCGTCGATCGCAGGGGTCGATTGGAGCATCCACTCACTGCCGTTCCAGCGCTCGGCCAGCGGCGCGAGCCTCGCCGACTGCGTGAACACGCCGACCGCGGTGCACGCAGTCGGCGAAGTGCAAGAGATACCCTCGAGCTCGGAGTCGTACCCATCCGGTGGCAACGGGAGGGTGTCGATGCTCCAGATCGATCCGTTCCAGATTTGCGTGAACGCGAACGAGTCCGAGTCGAGGATGTAGTACCCGCCGACTGCGCAGTACTCGACTGATGCGCACGACACCGCCGACAAGTCCGAAGACGTCCCAGGAGGCATCGGGGTTGGCTCGATCGTCCAACGCTTGCCGTTCCAGGCTTCAACAAGCTCTGCCGAGCTCGTGCCGATCGTGTCGGAGCCGACGGCGACGCAGGCTTCCGGCGACGCGCACGACACACTCTGGAGCTTGTTCGTGCTGGAACTCTTCACCTTCGGCGTCGGGACGATCCCCCACTTCTCGCCGTTCCATTCCTCCGCGAGCGTGGCGGTCGTCGAGGGACTCACCTGATAGGAGCCGACGGCCATGCACGCAGTTGCTGACCCGCACGAAACGCTTTGGAGGATGCTCGAAGCCGTTCCCTCGAGGACTGGCACTTGTAGATGTTTCCAGCTCGTGACCGCGCGAACCTCCAACAAAGGACGAGAAGGTCCGAACCCAGCCTGGTAGGAGCCCGCGGCGAAGCATTTGCTCTCCACCGGGCACGCCACATCCGACAGAGACGAAGCCGCAGTCTTCGGGTCGACGGTGGACTGGAGCTTCCACTCCGACCCGTTCCACACCTCGGCCAACGCTTGGTTGTTGCCGCTGATCCGGTAGAAGTAACCGACAGCAGTGCAAGCTGTTGCCGACGTGCACGAGACACCATCGAGATCTCCGACGTCGAACGTCTTTGGGTTGGGTGTTGGCTCGATCGTCCAAACAGACCCGTTCCAAGCTTCTGCAAGGGTCGGCCCCAGGGAGTCCCCGATGCCGTTGCCGTTGATGTAGTAGCCGACGGCGACGCAGGCATCCAGCGACGTGCACGACACGCCCTGCAGATCGTCGACGATCGATCCCGTGGCCTGAGGGGTCTGCTGCGCCGTCCAGGCCGATCCTTGCCACAATTCGGCGAGCGTCACCCAGTCGTCCGTGTTCGAGTTCAGATACATGCCTACCGCGACGCAATCTCGAATCTCGAAGCAGGAGACCCCAGAGAACATGGTGCTTGCCGAGGCGAGACGTGCGGTCTTCATTAGCGTCCAGGTCGCTCCGCCCCATATATAAGCGAGTCCCTCAGAGACGCCGTGCGAAAGCGTGTAGGTCCCGACTGCGACGCAGGACCTTCGCGACGCGCACGACACCGCCACAAGCTGGCTCTTTTTTGCAGCCGGGGGGTTTGGTGTCGGCTGGATCGCCCACGACTTGCCGTTCCAGGTCTCGGCCAAGGTGACCTGCACACCCGAAACATCGCTGGCGTCACCGACCGCCGAGCAGAAAGACATCGTTGGACACGAGATGCCGGAGAGCACGGTATGCGTGTCACCGTAGGGGTTCGCCGCGGGAACCGCCTTCCAAGATGCCCCGTTCCAGATCTCCGCCCACGGCGACGTCGCCCGCACGTCGTCGTACGAACCGACCCCCACGCAATCTTTCGCCGTAGGACACGAGATGGCGAGGAGGTTCCCGTTGGCGACCCGAGGGTCCGGAGTCCGCTCGATAGACCACGTCGCCTGCTGGGGTGCCGGAGCGTCAGATGTTGCAAGGGCGCCCATCGGGTCAAGGAGAAACGCGGTGAAACCGATTACCGCCGCGGAGAACATCCGGGCACGTCGTTTCATCTCGCCACTCCCGTCGAACCGACGACGGACAAGCATGACGTGCTTGGCCGTCATGTGCGGAAACTACTGCCCGAGGATGCCTTGGTGTTCTCAGGCTGATTCGACGAGCCTGTGGGTCGAGTCGAGCTGGGCGAGTACCTCACGTAGCGGCACGCGCAGGTCTGTCGCCGAATGGCGGTTGTACAAGGGCCCAGCTCCGTCGCTGAGCAGCCGGCTCGCCATAGCGACCCCGCGAGCAGACGAGGGGCGCGATGCCGTGAGCGCACTCAACATCGCCTGTATGTGTGCCTCCGCGTCGATGATGCGGTCACGGCAAATCGGAACGCGAGGCAGGCGTCCTGTTTGCGATCTGAAAGCTCGCTCCAACAGGTCGCGCCAGTTCCGAGCGAGGGCCTCACGTGTTGTTGGGGAAGCAAGCATGTCGGCGTGGGCGGCCAACAGCCGCCTCGACTCCGCCGGCGTTCCTGTCGCGAGCTCACGATCCAGCGAGGAGCCGAGTAGGCGGGCCATAAGGCGCAGCCACGGAGTGGTCGCTCGTGACACAAGGCGCTCTACACCATCAGCGTCCTCGACCAACAGAAGCACCGACTTCTCCATGGGTACATGGTGAGCTAACAGCGGTCCGTGCGAAAGTGGCATGATTGACATGGTGCGCGACGAAACTGCCAATCGGAGGACCAAGGAGTGGCGCGCCTCGCCACGGGCCTCGCGCGAGGTTGCGATAGTCATATATGACGGGATCGGGCTCTTCGAGTTCGGCGTCGCCTGCGACGTGTTCGGTCCCAATTTCCTGATGGATGACGTCGAGTGGTACCGGATGTCCATCTGCGGCACTCTCCCGGGGACTCCGGTGAGCGTCGACGCAGGCTTTCAGATATCGGCACCGCACGGACTCGAGAGGGTCTCGCGGGCGGGAACCGTGGTGGTCCCTCCGACCGACGATCTGGAACGGGTACCTGTGGAGGTCTTCGACGCGCTCCGGCGGGCCCACAAACGGGGATGCCGCATGGTTTCGCTCTGTACCGGTGCCTTCGTCCTCGCCGAAGCAGGGCTGCTCCGCGGTCGGAAAGCGACGACTCACTGGTCCGAGTGCGCCGACCTCGCGAATAGGTTCCACGACGTCTCGGTCGATCCGGGAGTGTTGTACGTCGATGACGGCGATATCCTCACCTCCGCGGGCAGCGCGGCAAGTATCGATCTTTGCTTGCACGTCGTGCGACTGGACTACGGCTCCGAGATCGCCACCCGTCTTGCCCGCGATCTCGTTGTCCCCCCCCAACGCGACGGAGGTCAGGCGCAGTTCATCGACCTGCCCCTGCCGAGCCTGGAACAATCGGATCTCTTCGCCGAGACCATGGCGTGGGTCCAGGAACATCTGAACGAACCGCTGACCGTGAGTGACATGGCGGCACGATCCGCAATGAGCCCACGGACCTTTGCTCGTCGGTTCCTGGCAACGACCGGGACGACCCCTCACCACTGGCTCCAGGGCCAGCGGGTCCACCTCGCTCAGCGACTTTTGGAGACAAGTGACCTGCCAGTCGAGGTCGTCGCCGAGAGCAGCGGATTCTGCACAGCAGGCAATCTCCGTAAGCACTTCGGTCGTATCGTGCACACCAGCCCACAGGCGTACCGGCGGACGTTCCAGGACAGGCACGGTCGTTGAACCCGGATTGATTAGCATCGCCGGCGTGCGTCACAAGCTGGTGTCCCGGGCTACCGCGCTCCTTCGGCGATCACTCGGGACCACCGACCTGACGCTCAGGCTCGAAGCCGTCGAACGTGCGCTCGAGGAACGTCCGCGCCCTGCGTATCTCGGCGACCACACCGCCCTCCTCCAGACCCGCTGGGGCGGAATGCTGCTCATCGATACGCGTGACTCTGTTCTCGGGCCGGCGTTGTTGCTCAACGGGTTGTGGGAGACCGAGATAACCAAATGGTTCAAGGAGGCTCTCCTTCCCGGACATGTCTTTGTCGACGTAGGTGCGAACGTCGGCTATTACACCCTTCTCGGCTCACAGCTCGTCGGGGACGGCGGCCACGTCTTCGCCGTGGAGGCTCATCCCCGGATGATGGAGCTGTTGCACAGAAACGTGATCGTGAACGGGCGCTACAACGTCGAGACCTGGCATCGAGCGGCATGGTCGCGATCGGAGACCCTGAAGTTCCACGTTCGTCGACATTTCATCGGCAACTCGAGCGCGGGGTCGCTGAGCGATCACGGTAAGGAACTGCTCGATGACGACGAGGACATCGTGGAGGTCCAGGCCGTGACTCTCGACGAGATTCTGTCGGGCTCACCTCGTGTGGATCTGATCAAGATCGACGTCGAAGGAGCCGAGCTTCAGGTAGTGACCGGACTCGCCAGGACCCTTGATTCGAACCCTGGCATCACGGTGATGTTCGAGTGGTCACCGGGACAGATCGAAATGGTCGGTGACGACCCACGCGCCCTTCTGAAGCTGATGCGCAAGCATGGATTCAGGTTCAGGCTGATGGAGCGAGGACTGGCACCCGTGAGCGATGCCGAGCTGTTGGAGGTTCATCACGGCAACGTCGTAGCACGTCGAAAGGGCTGACCTTCGAACCAAGAGACGACCCTTGTCAGCGCAATGCCTGGACTGAGCGCAGCAGATCGTCCTCCTGCACCCAATTGGTCTGGAAGTGGCGGTTCGGGTCGGTCATCTGGTTGTAGTACCACCAGAACATGTAGATGCCCAACGAAAAGATGGTCGCGACAATGCGCCCGACGTAGTTGTTCTGTCCCTTCACTCGTGATTGGTCCGGAGCCGGAACCGGTTGTCCCAACCGGCCCAGGATCAGTGCCAGCTCATACTCGACACCGACTTCTGCACGGTCGTGCTTCACGAGATCCTGGTCGAGCAGGACGAACAGGACAATCTCGGAAATCCCTCGAGCGACAATCGCAAGGATGAGCCAGATCGTCGGATCCCGAAAGTCGGTCGTCATTCGCCGCAGAACCATCATGTGGGAGTCCGCCCGCTGAAATGCCGGAGTCAGCTCCTGCTGAAGTCCCCGCAGCCCCGCCTGTTCCCAACCGAACGCGAGCGCAGCCTCGAGCAGCTCGATCCGGCGAATGTTGTGCTCACGCATGCGCCGGACAAGCTGGTAGATGACGTAGAAACCGAAGATCCCGAGGGTGAGAACGGTCCATCCGAGTGCGGACCAGTAGCTGAAGATGTAATCGGTCTCCGACCTGCGTTGTGAGGCGGCCGTCACGCGATCTGCTGGTGACAGGGTGGGAAGGTACGGCGAGCCGTAAGCCGAAACGCCGGGTATGCCGTAGTCAGGGCCCGATGGACCCGACGCAGGCGGACCCGGGGGTACCGGTACGGCGGGTTGCTGCTCGGGCGGGTACCACTTACCGTCGGATGCCATCCACCATCCCGGACCCTGGGAAGCTTCGCTCATCTCGTTCCTCGTTCCGGAGCGGGAGCACAAGTGCCCGTGCTGCCGGCAGCACCATTAGAACAGACGAAACCTTCCGCCCAGGGTTCTATGCGTGGTGCACCAACCAGGTGATCCCCTGATAGGTCCGGTAGCCCAGGTATACAACCGTCGCGACGAGCATGAATTTCGAAGGGCCAAGGAACGTGACGGCGACCTGTGAGCAGGTCGCCGCATTCCGGGCAGTTGCCTTCGTCGGTCAGCTCCTCTTCCTCGACGAGCCTGTCGCACTCGTCACACCAAGGCACAGGCGTTCTTTCCTAGCTTCCTACCTGGACCCTGATCTTGATCGGCGTCGGACCGATGTCGAAACGCTCTCTCAACGAGCGTTCCAGGTACCGAAGGTAGGTGGGTGGCAGCCGCCGGCTGGCGAACAAGGTGATGGTCGGGGGGTCTGTCGCGCCTTGCACGGCGTATCGGATCCTGCTGCCGGGAGCAGGATGGGCGGCCTGGATCACCTTCATCGCCCGGTTGAGCTCGCCTGTGGGAATGCGCAAATGGTATGCCTCGACGGCTGCCGCGACGGCTCGTGCGATGCGGTGCACGCCGAGGCCGGTGAGCGCACTCACTTTCAGTACGGGCGACTCCCCCAGGAATCCCAGCCTGTCCCCGACGTCGAAGGTGATCCGGTCGCGCTCGTCGCGATCGATCTGGTCCCATTTGTTGAGCAGGACCACCACGGGGCTTCCCGACGCCGCCACACGCTCTGCCAGTCTTTGGTCCTGGTGCGAGACGCCTTCGGTGGCGTCGATCACCAACAGGGCCACGTCGGCCTGATCGAGCGCCCGCAGGGCGCGGACCATGGCGTAGTACTCGGTCCCGTCCGCATTGTGAGACTTGCGTCTCATCCCTGCGGTGTCGACGAACCTGATGGCTCCTTCCGGTGTCTCCACGAGCGTGTCTATGGCATCGCGCGTCGTGCCGGGCATGTCATGGACCACTGCCCGGTCTTCGCCGATGAGGCGGTTGAACAGAGTCGACTTCCCGACGTTCGGTCGTCCCACGATGGCGACCGCGGGGACGCCGTGGGGTGCGTCGCCGCGTTGGCTTGTGCCCGGTTCGTCGGTTTCGTGCCGACCGTCGTCGGCAATGAGTGGGTCGGTTCCGGAGCTCTGCGGCTCGCTTTCTTCGGGGAGGCTCTCGACCACGCGGTCGAGCAGATCGCCGCTTCCCCTTCCGTGGAGCGCGCTCACCATGAAGGGATCACCTAGTCCGAGAGAGACGAAGCCCCACGCGTCGTTCTCACGCCGTTGGTTGTCCACCTTGTTCGCCACGACGATGACCTTGCCCCCACCCCGCCGGAGCTGGCGCGCGAGTGCTTCGTCCTCTGTTGTCACGCCGACCGTCGCATCGACGACGAGCAGCACGACGTCTGCCGCGGCGATCGCCCGTTCGGCTTGCGCGGTCACTTTGATGTCAAGGGGCTCGCCTTTTTCGATCCAGCCTCCGGTGTCGACGATGACGAACCGTCTGCCCGCCCATTCGGCCTCGAGCTCGAGCCGGTCGCGGGTGACTCCCGGCAGCTCCTGGGTGACAGCTGCGCGCCTGCCGACCACCCGGTTGACGAGGGTCGACTTTCCGACATTGGGCCTGCCGGCGACGACGACCACAGGCGGGCCCAAAGAGCGCAAGTTCGGGGTCGTCACGAGCGCGTGGCTCCGACGCTCACGGGGACGCGCTGCGGCGAGCCTGATGGTCTGGCGGGTGCATCCGTTTGAAGCGCGCGCCTGAGCGACAGGCCGTCCGCCGGCACCACCTCGACCGGTATCGGCAGGTCCGCGACGCTCGTCCCGTCCAGGAAGATCCCTTGCGAAAGGCAGACGTCGGGTAGAAGCACGCGTCCGGCGGGGGCCCTGCGTTCGAGTGCGGCGCCTACGTCGGCTCCGACGAGAAGTCCCGTCACGGCGATGTTTCCTCCGAACCAGCTGTTGGGAACGGGGAGGAGTTCCACTTGAGGGTGGTCCTGCAGCAAAGGACGCAGGACCATCGCTCCGTACTCGCCTGTTACCACAGTGACCGGGGATCTGCTGCGTTGCGGCGGTGTCTCGGAACCGCGGGCTGGTGCGGTGTCGCGAGGAGCCCTGTACCCCGTCGCGGGAGCTCCGTCCACCCAGGAGAAGAACCCGCTCCTCGTCCCCAGGGCGGCTTTCTCGTCGCCCGCGAAGGCGAGCTCGAACGCGGTGGCCATGCCCACCCCGTTCTCGTGTTGCATGAAGTCCTCGTAGGTCTCGGCGTCCGGGAAGCTCCGCCCCGCGACCAGGTAGTACTCGTCGGCCGCGTACACGACTCGCCGACCGAGCATCTTCATGAAGAGCTCCTGCCATTCGTGCACCAGGTCGATGACCGCGCGGGCCTCTTCAGGCGAGTGCGGCCGGATGTCCGTTGCCGGCGAATACCTGCTCACCCCGACGGGCACGCACGCGACCGTGGCGAGCTCGGGGTATTGGCCTGCGATCCCCGCCATGGTCTCTTCGAGCGCCGCTCCGTCGTTGACGCCTGGACACACGACCACCTGCCCATGGACCTCGATCCCGGCGTCGAGCATCGCCCGGAGCCAACGCAACGACGTGGCGCCGCGTCGGTTGCGGACGAGCTTGGCGCGGAGCTCCGGATCGGTCGAGTGGATCGACACGTAAAGCGGTGACAGCCGCTCGTCAATGACCCGCTCAAGATCGAGCTCGGTGAAGCGGGTGAGCGTTGTGAAGTTGCCGTAGAGGAACGACAGCCGGTAATCGTCGTCCTTCAGGTACAGGCTCTTGCGCATCCCTTTCGGCAGTTGGTAGATGAAACAGAAGTCGCAGTGGTTGTCGCATGTCCGTACCCGGTCGAACACCGCCGAGGACACTTCCACCCCCATGGTCTCGCCGGCAGACTTCGAGATCTCGACGAAGATCTCCTCGTGGCCCCGGCGGATGGCGAGCTCCGGGTCGGCCTCGTCTGTGAGCATGTGGTACTCGATGACGTCTCGCGGGACGCGGCCGTCGATCGAGATGATCTCGTCGCCGGGAGCGAGGCCGGCCGCCTTGGCAGGGGACGCGGCAGCCACCGAGACGATCCGGGGCGCCGTCACGCCTCAAGGCTACTCGTCGCTAGCCTGGAACCGTGCCGGTCGAACGTGTGCTTCTTGCGGCCCCCCGCGGCTTTTGCGCAGGCGTCGAAATGGCCATCAAGGCGCTGGCGTGGATGGTTCGAGTCTTCGAACCGCCCGTGTACTGCTATCACGAGATCGTCCACAACCGGCATGTCGTGGACCAATTCCGTGCCCGGGGAGTCATCTTCGTCGACGACGTCAACGAGGTCCCACCCGGCGCCCCTCTGATGCTCTCGGCTCACGGCTCAGCACCTCAGGTCGTCAATGACGCCAGGGATCATGGCCGGGTCGTGGTCAACGCAGTGTGTCCACTCGTGACGAAGGTCCATCATGAGCTCAAGGTCAGGGCTCGCGATGGCTACACCGTCCTTTACGTTGGCCACGAGGGGCACGAGGAGGCGATCGGCACGATGGCGGTCGCCCCCCGGTCGGTGGTGCTCGTTCAATCCGACGACGACGTCGATCGCGCCGCCGGCTCGGTGCCAGCAGGGGCTCGAGTCGCACTTCTCGCCCAGACGACGCTGAGCCATGACGAGTGGAGCTCGATCCTCGAAAGGGCCAAAGAGCGTTTCCCCGACCTGTGGATGCCAGGACGTTCCGACCTGTGCTTTGCGACCACGAACCGGCAGGCGGCATTGCGGGCCATCGCCGGCCGTTCCGACGCCGTGGTCGTGATCGGATCGCTCAACTCCTCCAACACCCGGGCCCTCGAGGCGGTCGCCAAGGCCGCCGGATGCCCTTATGTCGTGAGGGTGAATGACGCCTCGGAGCTCCCGCCCGACCTGTCAGGAACCGTAGGGGTGACGGCGGGAGCGTCTGCGCCAGACGAGCTCGTCGATGCCGTGGTGAGAGCGCTCGGGCCCCGTTCGGGAACCGAAGAGATCCGGGTGACGATAGAAGACGAGTACTTCCCGCCCCCGCCCGAGCTTCGCGAGCTGCTCAGGGGCCTCGCCTCCGCACTTCAGCTAGGACTGGGGGCGCCACCTTCGGGCGGACGTGGCGAAAGCCCCTCCCCCTTCGGGTCCGACAAGGAGTCCTCAGCGGCGGAGGTCCTCGCGGTCCTCGCAGGCTGATCCGACACTTCCGGTGGCCGGAGGCTGTTGGCGCGAGAATGTCGGTCATGACCACCACCAGCTTCCGCAGCATGGACGAGTCCACCGCCGAGCAGTGGGCTCTCATAGCGACCGAGACCTTCAAGCACCAGGACCGGGTCGCAGCCCGGATCCTTTGGATGCTCGACGAGCTCGCGGGCATCACCGACGGGTTCGCAGTGGACCAGCGCACCCACTGCCTGCAGACTGCGACCAGGGCGGAGCGAGACGGGGCCGACGACGAGGTGGTGATGGCCGCCTTGTGCCACGACATCGGAAAGGTCGTGTCGGTCGCCAACCACCCGGGTATCGCTGCGGAGATCCTCAAGCCGTACCTACGCCCGGAGGTGATCGAGGTAGTACGCGCTCACCAGGACTTCCAGGGTCGCCACTACTACCAGCATTTCGGAGGAGATCCCGACGCGCGTGAGAAGTTCCGCGGGGCTCCGTGGTTCGACCTCTGCGCTCGCTTCGCCGACGACTGGGACCAGACGAGCTTCGACCCGGACTACCCGAGCGAAGACCTTTCTCACTTCGAGCCACTCGTCAGGTCGCTGACAGCGTCTGCGAAGATCGTCTGAAAAGTGCCTTCTCTCATAACTTCGCTGAAGAAGTCGGCGGCGGTGAACGGGAGACGCCACGACGAGGTCCGCCGCCTGATCAAGAAGTTGGCCCGCCAGGATTTCGAACGCCGTCACCCGGACGCAACGTTCGGTCCGGTTCTCGCCCTCATAGCCAGCTATCTCGAGGCAGACAACATCGGCCCCGTCCTGAAGGCGGTTCCCGAAGAGGTGCACGGTCTCAAGGTGACGACCCTCGTGGTAGTCGACGGTGGAGACGACGGTACCGAGGACATCGTCGACGCTGCGGGAGCCTTGTGCGCGGTCCTGCCCGTGAACATGGGTCAAGGAGTCGCACTTCAGCTCGGCTACGAGATAGCTCAGGCTCACGACTGCCGCTACGTGGTGACGATCGATGCTGACGGTCAGAACGACCCCGGCGAGATCCCGGATCTATTGGCTCCGTTGATCGCGAACGAGTCCGACTTCGTCATAGCGAGCCGTCGTCGCGGGACCGATGAGACCACCGACATGCTGCGCAAGTCGGGTGTCGTCGTGTTCGCCGGCATGATCAACCGGATCATCGGCAAGAAGCTGACCGACACATCGAACGGTTACAGGGCCTTTCGCACGGAGGTCCTCGCAGACCTGACTCTCGAGCAGGACCAGTACCAGACCGCTGAGGTGATAATCACCGCCGCCGCGCGTGGCTGGCGCATCACCGAGGTTCCGACCGTGTGGCATCCCCGGTCCTCGGGCGAGTCGAAGAAGGGTCACAACCTCTACTTCGGGCTTCAATACGCGCGGGTGATCCTCCGCACCTGGTGGCGCGAGCGCAGGCACTGAGCCGGCCCTGCCGGGGCCCCAGGGTTGACGCTCAGCGCGACAGTCAGCCTTTCGAGGCTGACTCGGCCCGGTCGTAGAGGTCTTGCAGCTCCGAGCGCAGCTGCTCGGTCACGGCATGAACCTTGCTCCTAGCCACTCGCCCGCTCCCGGTGCGCTCGGGTGCGGCGATAGGGCTGCCGACCACGAGTCTTACTTTGACGGGGTGCGGGAGGCGCGCTCCCTTGGGCATCGCGGCCGAGGTTCCGCCGACACCCACTGGCACTATCGGAGCTCCCGTACGCGGAGCGAGGAACGCTGCACCCTCGTGCAATTCCTCGATTTTCGGTCCGGACCGGCGCGTGCCCTCCGGGAACAAGATCAGCAACTCCCCCTTCTCGAGCACTGCCCGGGCGCGGTCGAGCGCGAGGCGATCCGCCCCTGCTCGGTTCACCGGGAAGGCACCGAAGGTTTCGAGCAGGGAGCCGAGGATTCGGGACTTCCAGAGATCGTCTTTGGCCATGAAGAAGGCTTTGCGGCGCGTGGCCGTCGTGCCGACGACGAGGAAGTCGATGAAGCTTCGGTGGTTCGGAGCGACGATCACCGCCCCCGAGTCGGGGATCCCATCCGCCCGTTCGACCTTGACTCTGAAGTACGCGAAGCAAAGCAGACGCAAGAAGGCCTTGACGGTCTTGTAGACGAACGCGGGAGCGCGTACGGAAAAGCCACGTTCATCCGTGGCGTCGCTCTCCTGGTCGTCTAACCCCTGTGAAGACATCTGAGCACCTCCTCCAAGATGGACGCCGCGCTCTTGTGCGTCGAGTCGACGACCAACGCGTCGGTCGCCTGCCCGGGAGCCGGCAATGGTGAGTCGGACCGGGTGGAATCGAGGCGGTCTCGGCGTTTCAGGTCGGCCTCCACCTGCTCGACGCTCCTGCGGTCGCTTCTTTCCTGTGCCCTGCGTCTCGCACGCTCGTTCGGGGCGGCGGTTAGGTACACCTTCAGGTCGGCGTCGGGAAGCACGACCGTGCCGATGTCGCGTCCCTCGACGACCCCCCCGCCGTGCTCTTCGACCCACTGGCGCTGGCGCCGGACGAGCTCTGTACGCACCTCGGGGTTCGCAGCGACGACGGATACGGCAGCGTCGACAGAAGCGGTCCGGATGGCCCTGGTCGCGTCCTCGCCGTCGACTCTGACCCCGTAACCAAGGTCGATCTGGAGAGCCCGTGCCAAAGCGGCCACGGCCTGCTGATCGCTCAGGTCCACTCCCCGATCGAGAGCCGCCCAGGCAACGGCGCGGTACATGGCGCCCGTGTCGAGCCTGTCCAGGCCTAGGTGCGCCGCCAAGTTGTGCGCGAGCGTCGACTTCCCAGCGCCCGCCGGGCCGTCGATAGCGACTGTCCGGACAGATGCACGAGCCCGGGATTCGCCGGGATCGCGCCCGTGCCCGGACACTCGGTCGCGCGCGCTCACCGGCGCGAGCCCACCAGGTTGTCGAGGTCGTCTTCGAATGCGGGATAGCTGGTGGAGACGCAGTCCCATCCGGTTATGACGCTTGTTGCCCCGTGTTCCGCTGCCAACGCCGCCACCGCTGCGGCCATGGCCATGCGATGATCTCCTGACGCATCGAAGTCGCCGCCGGACAGGCGCGCAGATCCGTGGACGAGCAGGTCGTCGCCTCGCACGTCGGCCCTCGCTCCGAACGTCTCCAGAAGTTTCACGACCCCTGTCAAGCGGTCCGACTCTTTCATGCGGAGCTCCGCGACGTTCCTGAAGGTGGTCGTCCCGGCGGCCCGAGACGCGGCGACTGCGAGGACGGGCACCTCATCCAGTCCGGTTATCTCGGCTGCATCGACCTCGGTGGCGACCAGGGGCCCGTTGCGGACGACCAGGTCCGCCGATGCGCTCAGCCGGCCGTCGCCGCGGGCTGTCGGTAACTCGTCCACGTTGGCCCCCATACGAGCGAGCACATCGAGAAATCCGCGGCGTCCTTCTCCGACGTAGATGCCCGGGATCCTCACGGCGCTTCCCTCGACCAGACAAGCTGCCACGACCCAAAATGCCGCCTGCGAAGGGTCCCCCGGCACATCGAGGTTGAACGGCTGGAGGACCGAGCGCCTAACACACACGACGTGCGACCCGTTCGAAAACGACTCCTCGAAATCGGCTGCGCAGAGCTCGAGCAGTTCCTCTGTGTGGCGCCGGGTCGCGACGACCTCGCGGACGACGGTCTCCCCGGAAGCTTGGAGCCCGGCGAGCATGATGCAGGACTTCACCTGCGAGCTCGCTTGCGGGGGTGAGTAGTCGATGCCGTGCAGGTCACCGCCGTCGATGACAAGTGGCGGGGTGAGCCGCGGTCCCGTACCGGCGACGTTCGCGCCCATGAGCGTCAGAGGCCCCGCCACCCGGTCCATGGGCCTGTTCGAAAGCGAAGCATCTCCGATGAGCGTTACGTGCCAGGGCATGCTCGCGACCACGCCTGCGAGAAGCCGCATCGTCGTGCCGGAATTCCCGCAATCGATCTGAGTGGTGGGCTCGGCGAGTCGTGACACACCACCTTGGATCGTCGTCTCGGTTCCTCTCCGAGATGCCTCGTCGGACGCTCCCGCTCTAGTCGGCGCATGGCGCACCGTTGCACCGAGAGCCGTCACCGCAGCCTCAGTGTGCGCGACGTCCTCTCCTTTGGACAGTGCGCGCACGGTCGAAGATCCTTCCGCTAGCGCGCCTAAGAGCAGTGCCCGGTGCGAAATCGACTTGTCACCTGGAACCTCCACGGTGCCCACGAGGGGGCGGCCTCCCGCCACCTGTAAAACGGCGCTCACTCGAGACCTCTTCGCGTGGACCGGTACCCGCGGTCGGCGAGGCCCTCTTGGAGCACCGGCGCGGAATCGGCGGCGACGACGAGAACGAGCACTCCCCGTTCGCCCTCTGCGCTGTGGGCTATCTCGAGATCCGAGATGTTGACGCCGAGCGTTCCTGCAAGCGTCGTTATCTCGGCCAACACGCCGGGGCGGTCTGGGACCGGGATCCGCAGTTCCGTCAGCCGCTCGGGTCTGACGGCCGCGGCAGGAAGCGACCTTCGGGCCAGTGCCGCACGTTCGAGCACCTCGAGCAGCCAGCCGCGGTCACCCGAAGAGACGCGCTCGCGAACAGCGGAAAGCTCGACGACGAGGTCGTCGAGGGTCGCGACGATCGCGTCGCTGTTGGCCGAGCAGATGTCGGGCCAGATCCCCGGGTGGCCGGCGGCGATCCGCGTCATGTCGCGGAATCCGCCCGCAGCGAGCCGGAGCAGGGCTGCGTGCTCGTCGGACGCTCGGTCAGCGAGGTTCATCAGCGTCGCGGCGGTCAGGTGCGGGACGTGCGACACGACCGCGACAAGTGCATCGTGCTGGTGAGGTGAGAGCGACACCACTTCGGCACCGAGAGAGCTGACCACCTGGCGGACCGTCGCATAGGCGCCGGCGTCCGTGCTCGCGGTCGGGGTGAGCACCCACGTCGCGCCTACGAAGAGGTCAGGGTCGGCGCCGTCGAGGCCCAACTGCTCGGAGCCGGCCATCGGATGCCCGCCCACGAAACGCGGGTGGTCGAGCCGCGCTGCCACGGCCTCTTTCACGCCTGCCACATCGGTTACGACCGCTCCTGCGTGCGAACGGGCCAGTGCCAGGCGCGCCTCCGCAACGGTTGCCGCCACAGGTGTGGCCACGAAGGTGACCGTCGCGTCCGCGTCCTCCCCCACGACGTCGAGCGCCCCGATCTCGAGCGCCCGCTTGGCGGTGACCGGGTCCGAGTCTGACCCTGTCACGGTCCATCCCCGTGCCCGAAGAGCGAGTCCCAGCGACCCTCCGATCAGACCCGTCCCTACGATCGCCGCGCGCCCTGGGTCACTCCGGGAGGTCATCGCGCAGCTCCCGGGCACCTTCCAGGTAGACGTGATGGAGCTCGTCGCGAGCGCGAGTCGTCGAGAGGTGCATGAGCACGCGCAGGCATCGCGGCGTTGCGCCCACGACATCGAGCTCGCGAGCGCACAGTAGTGGCACGTCCCCGAGTCCCAGCTGTCTCGCCGCGAGCGTGGGAAAGATCGACACGACGTCAGGGGTGGCGGTCAAAATGACGCTGATCAGGTCCTCGTGAGCGACGCCGTTGCGCTCGAGCATGGCGGTGAGCAGCTGTTGGGTTCGAGCTGTCACCTGCTCAGGTGTGTCCGAATCCACCGTCGTGGCACCCCGGAGTGCACGGACTGCCGCCGATGGAGCCATGGCGCCGCATGCTAATGGGGCTACCGGCCGGAGCGACCTGACCTTTTTACGCGCGCCGGGCGGGCCGTGGCCGCTTCGAGAGCACGGATCTCGCTCACCGTGAGAGGACGCCACGATCCCGGACCGAGACCGGGGTCGGAGATCGGGCCGATACGTGTGCGAACGAGGCGGCGGACCGGATGGCCGACGGCCTCACACATCCGCCTGACCAGGCGGTTCCTTCCCTCGTGAACGACTATCCGGAGCACGCCTGGGGCGACGGCGCCCACCTTTGCCGGCGCGCTCGGCCCGTCTTCGAGGTCCACACCTTGGCGGAGGCGACGCAGAGCGCCGGGCGCGGGCACTCCTGCGACCTCGGCCAGATACTCCTTTTCGACTCCGAACGAGGGATGCGCCAGCCGCTGCGCAAGTTCGCCGTCATTGGTGAGCAGGAGAAGGCCTTCTGTGGCGGCGTCGAGACGACCTACAGGGAACACCCGGGGCTCGGCAGGCACGAGGTCCACAACCTTGGGGCGACCCTGCGGATCGGCCGCCGTGGTGACGACTCCGGCCGGCTTGTTGAGCAGATAGCAGACGAGGCCGGGCCTCACCGCCAGAGCGACTCCGTCCACTTCGACCAGATCGCTATCTGGCTCCACTTTCCGGCCGAGCGTGGCGATCTCGCCGTTCACCTTGACCCGGCCCGCCGAGATCAAAAGCTCGCAGGTCCTACGGCTGCCGAACCCGCACCTCGCCAGGGTCTTCTGCAACCGCTCTTCGGACGTGCCTTCGGGTTCAACCGTCTGCAGCGGAAGGCCTCAGGCTCTCCTCGAGGCCTCCGACCGCCTCTTCGGACGGCAGGAGGTCGCTGACCGGCGGCAGCTGACCGACGGTGTCGAGGCCCAGCTTCTCCAAGAAGGCGGCGGTCGTCCCGTAGAGAACGGCCTGCCCGGGACCGGGCGCCTGCCCGACAGGGGCGATGTACCCCCTTGCCTGCAACAGCCGGACGACGCCGTCCACGTTCACCCCGCGGATCGCCGCGACCTGCGCCCGCGAGACGGGCTGGCGGTAGGCGATCACGGCCAGAGTCTCCAAGGCGGCCGACGACAGGCGCGTGGAGATCCCCTCTGTCGCGAACCGCTCCACGAACTGGGCGAGGTCGGGATGGGTCTGGAGGCGGTACCCACCCGCGATGCGAACGAGCTGGAACCCGCGGTTCTGCTCGGAGTAATCGGTCGCCAGGTCGGTGCACAGCGCCTCGACCTGCTCTACGGGCAGCTCGATCAGCTCGGCGAGCAGACTTGACGGCACAGGCTCGACCGCGCACAAAAGGACGGCTTCGATCGCGCGGTGCTCCTCGGAAACTTCCATCATCTCTGTGCGGTCACCTGTCTCGGTTCAACCGGGACGCTCGCTCCTCCGAGCAGGCGTCACCCTTCGTACTCGTCGGGGCCTTCGCCGTCGTCCGACTGGCTCGTGAGCGGGCCGCCGGCCAGGACGAGGACCGCATCCCTGTCGACCCATCTGACGTGCAGGTCGCCGAATGTCTCTCCCTGGTCAAGCGTGAGGACCCCGCGCTTGTGCAGCTCCAGGAGGGCGAGGAACCTGACGATCACCTGCATCCGGGTCTTCAGGTGTGAAGTGAGCTGCTTGAAAGTGACCTCACCGCTGTGGGGCAGGAATGACTCGAGCTCCGACACTGCTTCTGCGACCGAGACTTGTTCCACCGTCACGTGGGAAAGGTCGAGCACGGGCTGTGGGCGGGCGATGATGGCCCGCCTGAAGGCCGCCGCTATGTCCGCCGGCCCGACACCCGCGAGGAGATCCGGCGCGAGGTCGGTGAACCGCTCTTCTAGTCCCGCGGTCCGGGGCAGGGACCTCGCCGCCTGTTCGATGAGCATCGTGAAATCGACGGCCGCGGCCGAATACGCCTGGAGCTCGACCAGACGGGCAAGCAGCAGATCGCGCTGTTCGAGGCCGACGAGCTCCTCGTCCGCGTCCACCTCGTCGGGGCCAGGCAGCAGGCGTCTGGACTTGAGCTCGACCAGGACCGCTGCGATGACCAGGAACTCAGAGGCTTCTGCCAGATCCATAGTGGGCGCTTCGGCGATGTGCGCCACGAACGCATCTACGACCGGAGCAATCGGAACGTCGCAGACATCGATCTTGTGGTCCAGGATCAGCTGGAGCAGTACATCGAAAGGGCCCTCGAAAACAGGCGTGGAGACGGACCGGGCCACCCACTGAAAGCTAGCGGCTCCCCGTGCCTCGGGCGCGCACCGACAGGGTCACCTTCACGATTGCCTACCATGTGCAGCCATGGCGGTACCGGCGTGAGCAGGGTTCTTTCAGGCATGCAGCCCACGGGAGACGTCCATCTGGGCAACTATCTCGGAGCCCTGCGCAACTGGGTCGCGGACCAGCACGTCAACGAGGCCTTTTACTGCATCGTCGACCTCCACGCCCTCACCGTCGAGCACGATCCGACAGCCCTGTCGGATCGCACCCTCGACCTTGCGAACTGGCTGCTCGCGGTAGGGATCGACCCGGCGCTCTGCACGCTGTTCGTCCAGAGCCATGTGCCGGAGCACTCGCAGCTGACCTGGGTGCTCGGGGCCACGGCCACCTACGGAGAGCTACAGCGGATGACCCAGTTCAAGGAGAAGGCGGCCAACTCGGAAACCGTGCGCGTCGACCTGTTCACGTACCCGGTATTGATGGCGGCCGACATCTTGCTCTACGACGCCGACCGCGTGCCTGTCGGTGACGACCAGCGCCAGCACCTCGAGCTCACGCGCGACGTCGCGATCAGATTCAACAACCGCTACGGGAAGACCTTCGTCGTGCCCGAGGCCTTCGTCCCGAAGTTCGGCGCGCGGGTCATGGACCTGCAGGAGCCGACGAGGAAGATGTCCAAGTCGGAGTCGTCTCTCCAGGGAACCATCTTGTTGGAAGACCCTCCCGAGCTCATCGAGCGCAAGGTGCGCAGGGCGGTGACCGACACCAGCTCGGAAGTCCGCTATGACCCTGCAAACAAGCCCGGTGTGTCAAACCTGCTCGAGCTTCTGGCCGCAGCCACTGGTGGCGATCCATCCACGCTGGCTGTCGGGTACCGCGATTACGGCTCGCTCAAGAAGGACACCGCCGCGGCGCTCATCGAGCTGCTGCGACCGATCCAGGAGCGTCGCGCGGAACTCGTGAAGGACCCCGGTCAGGTGCGCTCGGTGCTGGCAGAAGGCGCTTCGAAGGCGAAGGCGGTCGCCGGTCCCACCTGGGAGCGCGCGTCGGCTGCCGTCGGACTGCTCGCTCCGTAGCTAGACAAACCCGCCGACTCACCGACGAGGTGCCGACGTGAGTTACGTGGAGCGTGGCGACAAGGATTCGACGGGTATCAACCGACAATTCCCGTTCCAAGGAGATGGCCCCACGATGTTCAAGAACGGCTGGAAGACGTCGTCCAACCATTGGGGATGGAGCCAGATGATGAGGAACGGTAAGAAGATCGTGTAGGGCCTGATGCTCAGGTAGCCGGGAAGCCATTGCCTGGGCAGAAGTCTCTCGAGAACCGAGGAACCATCCAGAGGCGGGATTGGGATCAGGTTGAACACGGCGAGGATGACGTTCACGACTCCGAGCGAGAAGAGGTATTGCGCCCATACTGGTTGGCCGATAGCCCGTCTGGATCCCGCTAGTAGAAGATGCTTCCCTTGTCGGGCGCCGAGACGATCACCCGGAACAAGAGGCCGAAGATCACTGCGAGTCCGATGTTCATCACGGGGCCGGCAAGGGCCACCACGACGTGATTATTGCGGGGGTGGCGAAGGCGCGAGATGTTCACCGGAACGGGCTTCGCCCAACCGAACGGGGGGTATCCCCCGAGGACGAGAAGCGCCGGAAGGATGAGCGTGCCGAATATCGACACGTGGACGAGCGGGTTGAGCGAAAGCCGGTGCGCGCGCTTGGCCGTGTCGTCGCCGAACGCGAGCGCCACCCATCCGTGAGTCACCTCGTGGAGGATGATCGACGGGATGATCGCGAGGAAATAGAGAACCTCTTGATCGGTTATGTGGATCCTCTTCTGGCGTACGAGAACGACGACGACGATCACCGCGACGACGATGACCGTCAGCCACCTCGGATCCAGGCGCCGCCTCGGCCCCTGTGGGGGGCTCGAAGGCCATCCAGCGCTCACTCGTCAGTGTCTCGATGCGCAATCGATGCAGTCAGCGCGCCGCGGGCTTCGCTTCGAGACGCACAGGGTCGATCTGGCGTCCGCACGATTCGCACAGTCCGTAGGTGCCCTGATCGAGCTTGCCGATCGCCCGTTCGACCTCTTCGAGTGTGTCCTGAAGGGACGCGACGAGAGCCTCGGCTTCGCTACGCTCAGCGGTCACCTGGCTCGAATCCGCGAAATTTGAGTCATAAGTGAGCCCGGACCCACCCGCACCGAGCTCGGCGAGCTTGGACACCAGGTCGGTGCGTTCCTCCTGCAGGAGGTCGCGATACTCGGAGGTCGGCGTGTCGTCCGGCACGACGGAAGACTACTTCTCCGCACGCCGGCGCTTCGCCCGCCCGCCGGATCTCGGATGCGCCGCCTCGTAAGCTCCGCGAAGGTGCTCGACCGTGACCTTCGTGTAGACCTGCGTGGTCGCCACGGATGCGTGTCCCAGGAGCTCCTGGACCACCCGGACGTCCGCACCCCTCGCGAGCATGTGCGTTGCGCAGGAGTGTCGCAGCACGTGAGGGTGAACCTTGTCGCCGAGACCGACCGAACGTGCCCGTCCTGCGATCACCTCCCATGCTCCTTGGCGGGTTAGTCGCCCCCCCCTCGCGTTTATGAACAAGGCTTCCGCGTCACCCTTGCGCGCCCACTGTCGCGGGACGAGCTCGGGGCGGCCACCTTGGTCCAACCATCGTTCGACTGACTGAGCCGCGAACCTGCCCAGAGGGACAAGTCGCTCCTTCGATCCTTTTCCGAACACCCTTATCAGACCGCTGTCCGAGCCGATGTCCCCGAGGGACAAGCCGACGAGCTCCCCGATTCGCATGCCGGTGCCGTAGAGGAGCTCGAGCATCGCTCTATCGCGCAGATCGCGCGGGCGTGTCCCGCTAGCCGAGTCGAGCAGCTTCAGCACCTCATCCTCGCTTATCGCCTTGGGGAGCCGCTGACCCACCCGCGGAGCCTGCACGTCCGAAGTGGGATCGGTGTCGTCGACACCTTCTTCGGCGCGGAACCGGTAAAGGCCCCTGACGGCGGTGAGAGCTCGTGCACGGGATGCCGCTCCGCTGCCGGCTCTCGCCAGCGTTGCCATGTACCGCTCCAAAGCGGTCCGGTCGGCGCTTGTCACGTCGAGGCCCGAATCACGCAAGAACTGCTCGTATCCGACGAGGTCCCTGCGATACGCGGCGATCGTATTGGTCGCACGACCGCGTTCGACGTACAACCAGGTCAGGTAATCCTCCGCACTCGGATCGAGTGCCGGTTCACTTTCGTCGAGCTCGGCGACGCTCGTCACCCGAACGAGCGGACACGACGCGCGAGCAGGATCCCAACGTGAGTCTGCATGTCCACAGTGCCCTCTCGCGCTAGGACATCCTCGGCACGGTCGAGCGAGACCTCGATGACCTCGATGTACCGCTCCTCGGTCCCCTCCCTGTGCGGTTCGCAATCTGTCAGGTCGGTGGCGAGGTAGATGATGGTCTCCTCGTCGCAGAAGCCCGGGCTGTTCCAGAAACGACCGAGCTCCTCGATGTTTCCGGCCCGCACCCCGACTTCTTCGGCGAGCTCTCTGAGCGCCGTCTGTTCCGGCGGCTCGCCGACCACGTCGCGGGTGCCGGCGGGGATCTCGAGGAGGGCCCTGCCGATCGGAGCCCGGAACTGGCGGACGAGAAGCACGCCGCCGGCTTCGGTGACAGGCACGACCGCGACGGCGCCCGGATGGCGGACGACCTCACGTTCGAACACGGAGTCGTCAGGCCCCTCGACCTTGAGTCGTTCTACGTAGATCCGGGGACCGTCGTAGATTCGCTCCGCATCGAGAATCTGGAAACGCCCGCGGGTCGGCACCGGGTCAGAGTCAGGAGACGGCACCGACGTCGACGTCGAAGTCGATGAGGCGCGGGAGGCGCCCGTCGGCGCGGGCTAGCGCGGCGGCGACGAGCTCGCGAAACAGCGGGTGCGGACGGTCAGGCCGGCTCTTGAACTCCGGATGCGCCTGCGTGCCTACCCAGAAGGGATGCCCGGGCAGCTCGATGAACTCCACCAGCCGGCCGTCGGGCGACTCTCCCGAACAGAGCAGGCCGGCCTCTTCCAGGCGCGGCCTGAAGCGCGGGTTCACCTCGTATCGGTGACGGTGGCGCTCGGAGACGACTTCTTTCCCGTAGGCCTCGGCCACTTGCGAGCCGGGTAGGAGTTGAGCGACATAGGAACCAAGCCGCATCGTCCCCCCGAGATCGTCGATGTCGAGTTGGTCGGTCATGAGATCGATGACGGGTGCAGGGGTCGTCGGGTCGACCTCCCTCGAGTTGGCGCCGGTCAGCCCCGCCAGGTGTCGCGCCACGTCAATGACCATCACCTGAAGACCGAGGCACAGGCCGAGACAAGGAATCTGGTGCTCGCGCGCGTAACGGGCGGCTGCGATCTTCCCCTCGATGCCGCGCTCGCCGAACCCACCGGGGATCACTACCCCGTCGAGGCGGTCGAATCGATCGGTCTCGAGCATCTCCGGAACGTCCTCCGCCTGGAGGAAGTCCACATCCACACGCGCCCAGTGATGGAAGCCCGCGTGGCGGAGCGCCTCTGACACGGACAGGTAGGCGTCGGGCAGGTTCACGTACTTGCCGACGACTCCGATCCGCACCGATCTGTTGGCGTTCGCAAGGCGGGCGACGACGTGCTCCCATCCGGAGAGGTCGATGCCGCGTTCCGGCTCGTCGAGGCGAAGGGTCCGGCACACGACCTCGTCGAGGCCCTCGTCATGAAGCACAAGTGGGATCTCGTAGATGCTCGGTGCATCGACCGCCGCGATCACAGCTTCCATCGGCACGTCGCAGAGAAGTGAGATCTTCCGCTTTACCCCTGGGGATATCGGGTGGTCCGAGCGGCACACGATGACATCGGGCTGGATACCACGGCTCCGCAGCTCTGTGACCGAGTGCTGCGTGGGCTTGGTCTTCTGCTCTCCGGAGGGCGCTATGTACGGGACGAGCGTCAAGTGGACATAGCAGACGTTGTCTCTGCCCACATCGCGGCGAAACTGCCTGATCGCCTCCAGGAACGGCACGATCTCGATGTCGCCGACGGTTCCACCGATCTCCACGATAACGACGTCGACGTCTTCGGTGGCGAGCCTCGACACGCGTTCTTTGATCTCGTCGGTGACGTGGGGGATCACCTGGACGGTCTTGCCGAGGTAGTCCCCTCGCCGCTCCTTCGCTATCACGGCCGAGTAGATCAGTCCCGTCGTGGCGTTCGAATCGCGGTGGAGGTTCTCGTCGATGAACCGCTCGTAATGGCCGAGATCGAGATCCGTCTCGCCCCCGTCCTCGGTAACGAAGACCTCGCCGTGCTCGAACGGGTTCATCGTCCCCGGGTCCACGTTTATGTACGGGTCGAGCTTGATCATCGTCACCCGCAGGCCCCGGCACTTGAGCAGGCGGCCGAGCGAGGACGCGGTCAAGCCCTTTCCCAGAGAGGAGGAGACACCGCCGGTTACGAACACGTACTTACTCACGCGTCAACCTCGTGGTGCACTACATAACGCTAGTCCATGGCCGCGGGCGCCACGCGGATTTTGGCGGCATCCGCGAGCAATTCCTCGGCATGGTGCCTGGCCGATGCCGATGCCGGCCGTCCCGACAGCATCCGCGCCAGCTCCACCACTCTCTCCTCGTGGCCGAGGGGGCGGACAACAGCCGTGGTACGGCCGTGGTGGACCTGCTTCTCGACCACGAACTGGTGGTGGGCGAAGGCGGCGACCTGTGGCAGGTGGGTGACGACCAGGACCTGGTGGTGTGCAGAGAGCTCGGCCAGTGCACGACCGACTGCCTCTGCTGCGGCCCCGCCGATTCCTGCGTCCACCTCGTCGAACACCAGAGTCGGGCGCCCGCCCGCTACGACCAGCCTGAGGGCGAGCATCGCCCGGGCGAGCTCGCCCCCGGATGCGACCTTGCCGAGCGGGAGTGAAGGCTCGCCGGGGTTTGCCCCCAGGAGGAACATCACGTCGTCGCCGGCTGCGTCGTCGTCGAACACGACCTCGAGCCGAGCGGCAGGCATCGCAAGGTTTCGAAGGTGCGTTTCGACCGCCTTCGCCAACCGCGGCGCAGCGCGGCGCCGCGCCGCGCCGATCGTGGCCTCAACCGAGGTGAGATTCGCCCGCGCCTCGGCGATCCTGAGGGCCAGGTCCGCCGAGCGCTCGTCGGCGGATTCGAGGTCGTTCAGGCGGCGCCGTGCGTCTGCGCCGTACTTCGCCACCTCTTCGAGAGTGCTGCCGTACTTGCGGCGAAGGTCGGCGAGTCTCGCCCGGCGAGCCGAGACAGCTGCCAGGCGTTCGGGATCGTCCTCCCACGTCTCTGTGACGATCCGCAGCTCCGAAGAGAGGTCCGCAACCTCGGCCTGCAGGCCACGGGCGCGGTCTCGCAACTCACCGAGTTGATCGTGGCCCTCCAAGTGCGCGACCGCCCGCCCGATCCCGTCCAGAGCTCCCCCGGTCTCAGAATCCAGGTCTGCGAGGGCTGTCCCAGCCGCCTCGCGTAGAGCTGCGGCACCGGAGAGCCTGGCCTCCTCGGCGCAGAGCGTCTCGTCCTCCGATGGGCTCGAGATGCAGGCGCTTTCTATCTCGCTTACCTGGTGGCGCAACAGGTCTATCTCGCGAGCTCGTTCGGCCTCGTCGCCCCCGAGCGACTTCATCTCGGCGGCAAGCGCTCGGACCGTGTTCCGGGCGACCGAAAGGGGCCCGAGGTCGACGCCTGCGAACGTGTCGAGTGCAGAGCGCTGGGAGACCGGATCGAGAAGCGACTGATGCGAATGCTGTCCGTGAAGGTCCACCAGGCGCGACCCCACTTCGCTCAACGCCGTCGCGGTCGCCATCCGGCCGTCGACCCATGCCCTGGAGCGGCCAGAGGCAGGAAGAGCACGGGCGAGCACCGTCTCACCCACGTTCTCATCGTCTACTTGATCTTCGACTGGTTGACCTTCAGCATCAAGGTCCACCTCAGCGTTAGAGAACCGGCCTTCCACCAGGGCCTCGCGTGCCCCTGAGCGCACGAGCATCGGGTCTGCCCGGCCCCCAACGAGAAGTTCGAGTGCCTCGACGACGAGCGTCTTGCCGGCCCCGGTCTCACCCGTCAGGGCGGTCATACCATCTCCGATATCGAGAGCCGTGTCCTCGATGACTCCGAGGTCCCGAACCCTGAGCTCGATCAGCACCGGGAACCGCCTAGTGATCCGACAGGTGGAACCGGGTGCGGAGGATCGAATGGAAGTCTCGTGGCCCGAAGGTCACCAGATGAACGGGTCTGTCCGCCGCACGGCACGTGACCGTGTCGCCGGGGTACAGCATCGCGACCGACCTTCCGTCCACGACGAGCACACCTGCCCGGGGCCCGGCCACCGTGAGCTCGAGCCACTCGGCGGGGTCGAGTACCAGTGGCCGGTCGAACAGCATGTGGGGGGAGATCGGCGCGACCACCACGGCCCTTAGGCAGGGGCTCAAGATCGGTCCCCTCACCGACAGGTTGTAGGCGGTCGAGCCCGTTGGCGTAGCCACGAGCACCCCGTCTGCCGCATAGGTCACGAACGGGCGCATGGCGATGGTGGTCGTCAGGTGGATCGTGTGGCCGGGAACCGTCTTTTCCACCACAGCCTCGTTCAGGGCAAGGCAGCTGGTCTCTGTCTCCAGAAGCTCGTCTCCGAGCGTCTCCCCGCTCCAGGCGACCTCGAGCATCATGCGGTCCTCGAGGGCGTAGTTGCCTGACAAGAAGCGCTGCAGCGCTGCCTCGAGGCCCGGGGGCTCTACTTCGGTCAGATATCCGAGCCGACCCAGGTTCACACCGAGAACCGGTATCTCGGCCGCCCACGCCAGGTTGACGGCCCGGAGCATGGTTCCGTCACCGCCGAGGCTGACCGCCAGGTCGGCTCCTTCCAGCGGGCCTGGAGCCATCCCGTCGTCTGCGGGCACCAGCACACGGTGATCTCGAGCCGTCAGCCATTCGGAGGCTCTTTCGGCGAGGGTGACGGCCTCGGGACGGTCCGGGTGGACGAGGAAGGCGATCGTGGACATGTCGTTCCTACTCCCCTGCCGGTCCTTCAGCGGAGGCTACGAGGCGTGTGATGCAACGGTCCACGAGATCCTCCAAGGCCGTGTCGGCCGGTGGAGTCGCCGCGACTGCATGGAGGAGGAACTCGACGTTTCCTGCGGGACCGACGACGGGCGATGCCATTACCCCCATGATGGCCGCGCCCTGCGACGCGAACGCGGTACCGACCCGGATGATCGCCTCCCTCCAGATCCCAGGGTCCCGGATGACACCACGACCACGGCCTGCCTGTTCGCGTCCAGCCTCGAATTGCGGCTTTACGAGGACCACCAGATCGGCGCCCGGAGCCGGCAGATCGGTGGCGAGGTTCGGTGCCACGATGCTGAGCGAGATGAACGACAGGTCGGCCACGATGAGACCGAAGGGCTCAGCGCCGAGGGACTCGAGCGTCGCCTGTCTCAGGTTGCATCGCTCTACCGCGACCACCCGGTCGTCGGCTCGAAGCTCTTGCGCGAGCTGCCCGTGCCCGACGTCGACGGCCCAGACGCGGCTCGCTCCCCGCTTCAAGAGACAATCCGTGAATCCCCCGGTCGAAGAACCCACGTCGAGGCAGATCCGGCCTTCGACGGCCACTCCGAATCCCTCGAGCCCGGCGTCGAGCTTGTCTCCGCCCCGCGAGACGAAACGGCGAGGTTCCACGATGACGAGCGGCTCGGAGCGCGCCACGAGCCGCGCCGACTTGTCTGCGACGGCCCCGGCGACGAGGACTCTTCCCGCTTCGATCAGCTGCTTAGCCTCGCTGCGGCTCGCCGCCAGCCGCCTTTCGACCAGCTCCTGATCGAGCCGGCGTCGCGATCCCCCCGAGCTCAGGTGGCGGTCTCCGACGTTTGATCGGCCCCACCCAGAGTTGAAACCTTCTTGGATTCGGTCTTCTTGGAGCTCGTGCCCTTGCCACCCTGTTTGGAGGACGACTTGTTCCCCGAGGCTTGGGCGCCGTCCTTCTTCTTTGTGCCCGACTTGCCGCCAGAGGCCTTTCCCTCAGATTTGCCCGCCGCAGACTTTGAAGTAGGCGTCTTCTTCGGGGTGGCCCCGTCGTGTCCCCTCTCGCTGCGGCTACGCGATCGCACCGACGTCACCGCGCGGCCGGCGTTACCGGCAGTCGTGATGATGGCCGCCACACGCTGGGCAAGATCGTCGAGGTCGAAATTCTTGAGTCCTCTGTCGCCGAGTTGACGGTCGACCTCGGAACTGACGGTCGAGACGAGCGTCTCGGAGGCTTCGCGGCTGCGCCTCACGAGGTCCTCGATCCAGTCCTGAGCGCGGCCGCGCTCGAGCTCTCCCGAGGCCACCAGATCCCTCACGAGCTCCTCGGCCCTGGCACGCGTGATAGAGGTCAACGTGGTGGCGGCTTCGATGTATCGCCTGAGTCCGTCCAGCTGTGTCACGACCCCAACGGTAGCGATGGGCCGAGCACCAGGTCCACAACGCCGTCAAAGTTGTCGGATTCGAGGTCCGGCTCGGGGTCGATTTTCCCGTGGGTCGCCGGCGTGACCCCTGAGTGAACGAGAGCGAAGCCGACCCCGATCGTCTTCGCGAACAGCCCGTCTGTGGACGGGCGGTCGCCTACAACCAGTGCGGTGTCGGGGGCCCTGTCACGCACGAGGGACGCCATCGCCGCGTAGGGCTTGCCCGCGACCTCCGGCTCTACCTGCGAGGCTTTCGCCACCGCAGCCAGGATCGAACCCGCCCCCGGGATGAGGCCGGCGGGCGTCGGATAGGTGGGATCGTCGTTGGTGCCTATGAGCCTTGCCCCTGAGCGAACAATGGTCATCGAAGCCGCCAGAAGGTCGAAATCGAACGACCGGGTCCAGCCGACCACCACGGCGTCGGCAGGGCCCTGAGTCACCACCTCGACACCCCGGTCGTCGAGCGCCTCGCGAAGGCCGTCGCTTCCGCACAGGAACGCTCTTGCTCCTGGCTCGAGCAGTGTGGCGGCGGCCTGCGCCGACGAGACCAGGTCCTGCTTCTCCGCATGTATCCCTGCTGCCGCCAACCTGTCGATGAGCGCGCCCGAGGTCGTGGCGGCGTTGTTGGTGGCGAAGAGGACCCGGATCCCTGCCGCCCGGAGCCGCTCGACGGCTACGGCGGAGCCTGCGATCGGATTGGACGCGAGCCAAATGACGCCGTCCAGATCGACGACCCAGGTTCCTGATTTCGGGACGGCCGGCACTTCGACATGTTGACAGAAGCCGGAGCCTGCGAGGCTCTGTGCGATGAGCGAACGCGTCACCCGGCTTCTGGTCGTCTACCAGAGCCGGTCGGGAGGGACTCAGCGCCTAGTGGATGCAGCCCTGAAGGGTGTTCGCCTGGCACTGGACCCGGGGTCCGGCGACGTGTTGGTCCGGCACGCTTTCGACACGATGCCGGACGACGTCATGCTCGCGTCTGGCATCCTCATAGCGACGCCTGCGAATTTCGGGTACATGTCAGGAGCCGTGAAGGACTTCTTCGAACGCATCTACCACCCGTGCCTGGATCAGACAGCGGGCAAGCCTTACGCCATGATCGTGAAAGGTGACACAGACGTGGAAGGCGCTGCGTCGAGCATCCGGCGGATCGCTACGGGCATGAAGTGGCGCGAGGTGCTCCCTCCGCTTCTTGTCGTTGGTGATATCGCGCAGGCCGATGAGGACGAAGCTCACGAGCTCGGAGCGACTTTGGCGGCAGGACTCGATGCGGGGATCTACTGATGGGAAGGTCCGACGGCCATAAGGCCGGCCCCCGGAGCAAGCAGGTCCCGGGGTCAGGAGCGATCGAGGAATTCGAGGGAATCGTCTCGTTCACGAACCTTGACAAGGTGCTCTATCCGCGCACCGGCTTCACCAAGGGCGATGTGATCAGGTACTACGTGGCCATCGCTCCCTTCATGTTGCCCCACCTCAAAGGCCGGCCACTCACCCTCAGGCGTTATCCCAACGGCGTGGACGACAAGTCCTTCTTTGAAAAGCGCTGTCCCACTCATGCACCGAGCTGGGTGAAGCGGGTGTCGTGGCAGCCGTCGAGGAAAGACGAGCCGATCTTGGCTTGCGACGCGGAGGACACCGGCACACTCGCATGGCTCGGGAACATGGCGGCGATCGAGCTTCACCCGTCACTCGCACTTGCGAAGAGCCCCGACCGCCCGACGGTGATGGTCTTCGATCTCGATCCGGGCGCACCGGCTGCGGTGACCGAGTGCGCAAAGGTCGCGCTCTTGCTCCGCGAGAAGCTCGAAAGTATGGACCTGCAGTCCGTACCTAAGACTTCGGGGTCCAAGGGTCTTCAGATATACGTCCCGCTGAACAGCGCGGTCGACTTCGAGACGACCAAGACGTTCTCGCATGCTCTCGCTCTGATGCTCGAGTCTGAGCGCCCGGATCTGGTCGTCTCACGCATGAGCACCCAGCTCCGCAAGGGGAAGGTATTCATCGACTGGAGCCAGAACGACAGAGCGAAGACGACCGTTGCGGTGTACTCGCTCCGAGCCCGCGATCACCCCACCGTTTCGACACCTCTGTTGTGGGAAGAGGTCGTTTCTGTGGCAGGCGGAGCCGATCCCGAGAACCTCGTGATCGAAGCTCCTGGCGCACTGGCCCGAGCCGAGCGTCACGGCGATCTCTTCGAACCGGTCGTGTCGATGCAGCAACGTGTCCCTGCTGCGGTGAAGCGAGCGCTGGCCGATCTTGTAGAGCGCGAGACATGACCTCCGGCACCGGATCCGTTGAGGACCACGGACAGATCGACAGACGCAAGAACGGCCCGACCAAGGAGAACGACCCGGAAGGCCAGGAAGAGAAGAACCAACCGAAGAAGGAGAACCTCGTTCAGCGTGTTCTCCGCGCCGTGGACAGAGCGCAGAGGTCACACCGCTCGGCCGCGTTCGTCTTCGGGGTGGTGAAGAAATACGGCGACGACAACGGCGGATCGCTCGCAGCTCTTCTCACCTATTACGGATTCTTGTCGGTATTTCCGCTGCTTCTCGTCCTCGTGACCGTTCTCGGCCTCGTCGTAGGTTCCTACCCTGCGCTGGAGCAGCACATCGTCAACTCGGCTCTTTCGCAGTTCCCCGTCATCGGGGACAAGTTGGGATCGAACATAAAGACACTCCATCGCAATGGGCCCGTCGGGCTTGCGATCGGTCTGGTGGGTTTGATCTGGGGATCCACCGGCGTGTCGCAGAGCGCTCAGTACGCCATGGCTCAGGTCTGGAACATCCCTAAGATCCGCCGGCCCGGCTTCTTGCCGCGGCTCGGTCGGTCCGGGTTGCTGTTCGCCGTCGGCGGCCTCTTCCTCGTCGTGTCGTCGGGTCTGTCGGGGGTCGCGACGGTGAGCGGAGCCCAGAGCGTGCCGTTTCGCATCGGCGGTGCACTGCTGAGCGTCATCGCCGACGTGACGCTGATGGTGATCGTCTTTCGCATCCTCACGCCGGCCGCGATCAAGTGGGGGATCTTATGCGGGGCGCGGTCCTCGCGGGGTTCGCTTGGTCGATCCTGCAGACCGGAGGTGTCTTTCTCATGGACCACGAGCTGCGGAACGTCAGCCAGGTGTATGGGTTCTTCGCCATCGTGCTCGGGATACTTTGGTGGATCTACCTCGCCGCACAGATCGTCGTCTACTCGGCCGAGATGAACGCAGTACGCGCCATGCGCCTGTGGCCGCGTAGTCTCATACAGCCTCCCCTGACCGACGCCGACCGCCAAGCGCTGAGCCTCTACGCAATGGTGGAGCAGCGCAGGCCGGAAGTACGAGTCTCCGCATACGACACGACCCAGGAGCGACCGATAGGTGCAAAAGCCCGCAGAGACGGCTGAGGAACGCCACGGCGGAGTGTTCCGGGGACTGCGCGTGGTCGACCTGACCCGCAACCTGGCAGGCCCGTACTGCACGATGCTCCTAGCCGACCTCGGTGCGGATGTCATAAAGATCGAGCAGCCCGGAGCCGGTGACGACACGCGTTCCTGGGCTCCTCCATTGTGGGGCGGGGTGAGCGCAACGTTTCTCGCCGCCAACCGGAACAAGCGCAGCTTGGCAGTCGACCTCGACCGTCCCGAAGGTGTCGAGATCGTGAGAAGTCTCTCCGCCAGAGCTGATGTGCTCGTAGAGAGCTTTCGTCCGGGTTCCCTCGATCGGCGGGGGCTCGGGTACGAGGCGCTCCGCGAGTTGAATCCGCGACTGATCTACTGCTCGATCTCGGCATTCGGGAACGATGGTCCCCAAGCTGGAGAACCGGGATATGACCCGGTGCTCCAGGCCTACTCGGGCATCATGAGCATCACGGGCGAGCCCGACGGTCCTCCTGTACGGCTCGGGATAGGAGCCATCGATCTCGGCACCGGACTATGGGCTGCGGTCGGGATACTCGCCTCCTTGGCGGCTCGTGACATGAGCGGCGAAGGGTCGCGTGTCGAGACAAGTCTCTACGAGGTCGCCACCTGGTGGCTCTCGTACCACATCGCCGGTTATCTCGGATCGGGAGTCGTGCCCCACCGCCATGGCACCACGGCGTCGTTCATCGCGCCGTACGAGGTGTTCGAGACGGCAGAGGGAGGGCTCATGGTCGCCGCCGCCAACGACAGGTTGTTTGCGACATTCGTAGACGTGCTCGGAAGGCCTGAACTCGTGGACGATGCGCGATTCGCCAACAATCCGTCGAGGGTCGCAAACCGCGAGGAGCTACGCGAGATCCTCACCGGCCTGCTCGCCGGCAGGAGCGCCGACGAATGGTACGAGCGGCTCACTGCCCGTTCGGTTCCGTGCAGCCCTGTCCGTTCGGTCGCCGATCTCGTCTCGGATGAGCAGCTCGACGTTCTCGGCATGCTCGGAAGCTCCGTGCACCCTGAAGCGGGATCACTGCGTCTGGTCGGGATGCCCGTCAGACGTGACGGCGCCAGATCGGCTCGCGAGGACCCGCCACCTCTTCTCGGAGAGCACACAGACGACGTGCTCGGAGAGATCGGGATCGAGCCCGGTGAGATAACGAACCTAAGGAAATCTGGAGTCGTGGTTTAGTCCTATAACGTTCTTGAGAACGTGTGCTTGTAATGATCAGGGGGAACACACCGTGTCAGAAACCACAGAATCCGACCCGGGAATAGGGTCGCATTCCGAGGCTCTTGTGCGGGGGGAATCTTCGGAGGTTTCGTCGCCGATCTTCCTCGTCGGATGTCACAGGTCCGGCACTTCGCTATTGCGACAGCTTCTCGACTCCCATCCGCGGATCAGCGCCGGGCCCGAGGACCCAGTTCTCTACAATATGTCCCTGCTCGACCACGACGGGTGGCGCACCACACTGGGAAAGTATGGGTTCACAGAGGACGAGTGGCTCTCAAAAATGAAAGCTATCTTCGAGGAACTTCATTGCCGTTACGCCGCGAGCCAGGGCAAGACCCGCTGGGCGGAAAAGTGCCCGGAGAACTCGCGGATCGTCGGCTTTCTCGACCGGCTATACCCCAATTGTCAAGTCGTTCATATCGTGCGCAACCCGCGAGATGTGATCGCCTCCAACCGGGAGAAGTTCGGTAAGAAGAAGGGTGCTTTCTACGGGCGCCGTTGGGTTCAGTACGTTCGAAGCGCCGAATTGGGCGGCGCCCAACTCGGCTGCGACAGATTCCGCACGATCCGGTACGAAGACCTCGTCAAAAACCCTGAGGAGGTGCTGAGAGACCTGATCGAATGGCTCGGGGAGGCCTGGAGCCCAGATGTCCTCCGGTTCAGAGAGCGAACTCATCAGTTTCCCCCGAGGTGGCTCAAAACCCGATACGAGGAGAAATCCGCGATTCACACCGGGTCAATCGGACGCGGGAGGGCGGCCGGCTCGATCCTTCCTCTCCTCTACGTCCACCTGCGGGGCCGTGACCTCCTTCGGAGATTCGGATACTGAGCTTCACCCTGTGAACTCTTGTTCGTCGCATATCTATCCAACCGCGGTCGTGAAGACACCGTGTAAAGACTCCTTGTCGACACAAACGTGGGAATCTCATGGGATAACTTGGGGTGATGGGCCGCAAACGAACACGTCGTATCGCCCTCGCAGCCGCGGTTCTCGTGATCCTGGGCGGAGTTGCGTTCGGGACCTACCAAGTTACGGGCGGCGGCGGTTCGTCCTCGACTCCTGGCTCGAGTCGAGCTTCGACGATTCAGCGTATTTCGGTCTCGGGCAATCAACTGATGCAGGACGGCAAACCCATCCGCCTAATTGGTGTTGACATCGGGACCGCCACGCGATCCTGCCTCGGCAACCAGACCACCCCGTTCGCGATGCCGGCGGATGGTGCATCTGTCTCGGCGCTCGTGTCGTGGCACGTCAACACCGTGCGAATCCTCGTCAATGAGGACTGCTGGTCGGGTCTCGACCGAGAGCCGCACGCGACGACGAGCTCGAACTATCGAAAGAGTCTCGAAACGTTCGTCTCTTTGCTAAACGCCGCGCATCTCGAAGTCATTCTCGCAATGTACTCGAACGTACCCGTGTCGTATTCCGTCAACGCAAATGGCAAATCGAAGCACCCGAAGGTCGAGACATTTCCCATGGCGGATGCTGCGCATGGCGAGACCTTCTGGGCGTCTGTCGCGGATGCGTTCCGCAGTTATCCAGGAGTCATGTTCGACCTTTACGGAGAACCTCACCAGATGTCATGGTCTTGCTGGGAGAGCGGGTGCACCATTGCCGGGCAGGCATACGTCGGGATGCAGCAACTCGTGGACGCCGTTCGCGGGACCGGGGCGCGGCAGCCCTTGCTGCTCGGGGGTGTGGACTACTCGACGAATCTGTCGGGTTGGCTCGCTCACGAACCGACCGACCCGCTCCGCCAGCTAGTCGCGAGTGTGCACATGTATTCGATCGGTACTTGCGACAATGCGAAGTGTTGGAACAGCAACATTGCTCCAGTGGCCAAGCACGTTCCAGTTGTGACCGGAGAGTTCGGGGCTACTGCATGCTCGACAGTCTTGCCTACGGAGTATATGAAATGGGCGGACAGGCACTCCGTCTCCTACGTGGCTTGGGGATGGGCGCCCGGCACATGTCAACTCTACGCTCTTATCAAGAACTACTCAGGAAGCGCGACAACCTACGGACAGGCGTTCCAGAGCCACCTGCTTGCCCTTTACAAGGCCGGATCCGGCAATGTCGGGTCGCCAGCTGCAGGTGCGATTGTCAGCGGAAGATCTTCGAAGAAGAAAAAGAAGAAGTGAGCAAAGGGGACGAGGCCGTTATCGATTGTCTCGTGGAGAGCTGAAGTGGCCCGACGTACACACGGAGTTGTGAGGTCGCTGACTCAGGGTCCACCATGGCGCGTGTCTCACCCGCCTGGACGCTCAGCCCCGAACAGGCGGAGCCCCATGAGAGTCCGGCTCTGACCTACTGGAGGATGCGCATCAAGGTCCTTCGTGCAGCTCGTGAGGACGATGAAGGCGAACCGGGCCGCATCCTTTCTGCCGTGAGGTTCGGGCTGTCGAAGGACAACCGTTTTCTGGGTCGTCCCTACCGTATGGTGTGGGGCGAACGTTCGGTCACCCTCGATGTGCCTTGTCCACGAAGAGATACGATGGTCGGCCATGGACCGACCGATATTCGTCGTCGGGTGCCCTCGGTCGGGTACGACCCTGGTACGCACGATACTGAACACGCACCCCAACCTCAGCTCTGGTCCTGAGACGCACTTTCTCGCGTCACTGGCTGAAATAGAGCGCTCCGGGTGGCACCAGCTGTGGCTCTACGGGTTCACCCAGGAAGAGTGGCATTCGCAAGTCAGAGACTTGTTCACTCGCGTCCACACCCAGCTCGCTGAGCGCGAGGGAAAGCCCAGGTGGGTCGACAAGACTCCGGGGTACGCGCTGATCCTGGACTATATCGATCAGTTGTACCCCGACTGCCAAGTCATTCACGTTATCCGGAACCCTCGGGACGTGATCGACTCGTGGCGTCGTCGCTGGGGATTCAAGCGTGCCGGTCATGCTGTTGGGACATGGTCCCAACACGTGCGCGCCGCGCGAGCATTTGGCGACAGACATTCGGCTGACCGTTACAAAGAGATTCGTTACGAAGAGCTGGTATCCACTCCCAAGGAGGTCCTGGTCGAACTTTTGTCCTGGCTCCATGAGCCATGGGACGACGACGTGCTCGACTTGACGAGGCCGACCAGTTTGAGGACGAAAAGGCGGAATGCAGGTGGAATGAAGGAGCGTCGGGACGAATGGCTAGGCAAATCCGTTAGAACCGAACCCGTTCTGGAGAACGAACAGGCGCGGACCGGAAAGAAACGGAGCGAGATCATGTCGAGTTCCGTTGGTGTTGGAATCCGTGGCCAAAGCCGCATTCTCAATGTTCCGTACTTCGTTCAGTTGGAGTTGACCTGTCGAGATCTAGTGAAGGAACTCGGCTACGCATGATGAGTTTGTGCCCGGCATTAGCGGCCTGATGCTCAGCGAGAGAAGGCGAGGGTCCGCTCTTCACAGGTTGGGAATAACGACAGGCCACATGTCCTCCGGTTCGTGACCTTTCGTCTCGGGAAGTAGGAAGAACGTCAAGGCCACGAGGACGGCCGGCAGGAACGTGAGTGTCGCCGCGAATGCGAACCGGTTGCCGATGTCAGCGACCGCTCCGAACACCACAAGGCCGACGCCGGCACCTATCACCGAAGCCGCCGCCTGCCACCCGGCGATCGAGGCCCGGACCTCGGTCGGGAACAACTCGTTGACGAGCGCGCCAGCTGCCGGCGCCAGCACCGAAGCCACTCCGACTGCGGCGACGTATCCAACGAAGAGGCCGACCTTCGAACCTCCGTACGTGACCACTGCCAGAAGGGCCACCGCCATCATGGCGATCGCTCCGGTCGGCCGCCTACCGAACTTGTCCGCCGACCAACGGCCCAGAAGCAACCCGAGGAGCCCGGTCGCGCCTGCGCAGACCACCATCGCCGCGGTGATGATTCCCGCGAGGTGCACCACGTTCTGGGCGTAGAGGTACACGAAGGTGTTGGCCGGACCTGTAACCGTAGACAAGAAGAACGCGAGCAGCGCAACGATCGCAAGACGCCTGCGGTACCTGGGCTCCAGCGCAGCGAAGACTGCCCGTTGTCTTGGCGGTCGCTCGGGTCTCGCCGGCGTGCCTGTCGTCGGCACTCCAATTGCCCAGCCATGTCGCTCGAAGGCCTTCGCCATCGGAGCTGTGGTCCCCGCCAGCTGGGTGAAGCGCTCCGGTTCTTCGAGCCTGCGTGCCACGAACGGCAACGTGGCCAGCGGAGCGACTGCCAGCAGACAGATCCCTCTGAAGCCGAGAGTGGAGGCCGCCAGGCTATGGATGACTGCAGTTGTGCCGGCGCCGACGCCGTAGCCGCCGGCAACCAGGGCCATCGCCGTTGCCCTGTACTTCTTGGACGTCTCTTCGGCGGCTGACACCGAACACAACGAGTTCGTGGCGGTGAGAAGAGGGCGCCCGGTCGCGAATATCACGACGAACCACCAGTACCCGGGGCTCGCAGCTGCGAGCACGGTGATGACTAGCCCGATCGAGCACGTTGCGATGAGCATCTTCCGCCTGCCGATGCGGTCCGCGAGTGCGGCAAGGGGCAATGCGCCGAGCGCAGCCAGACGAATACATGCAAGCCCGAGGCCGAGAGAGGTGCCCGACAGCCCGGCTTGAGCGGTGATGGTGTTCGCGCTACCCAGGTGCCCGAATGTGCGGGCAACGTCGCCCAGGGCAGACACGACTCCAAACTGGCCGACGCCCGAGGCGAACGAGATCCACGCCACGGCGAGGATCGGGGCCTCGGTCCATTTGTACAGCCGCAGAGGCGAAGACGGTACCTGATCCACCTTTCTCGTCTATCAGTCCGGGAACTGTCGGGGCTGCATGATCAGAGCTCTGCGAAGGTCGTGGCTGTCAGGCAGCCTGGCGCCGGGTGTCGGAATACACGTATTTCCCTCCGCGCAGCGCCGAAGCGCCGGCCGCCACCATGCACGCGATCACTGCGAACAGGAGCGCCTCGTGCAAGCCGTTGCGAAACGGCGTCGAGATGAGCGAGGGGAAGAAGCTCCGGCCTGTAATGACGGCGGCGCTCGATGCGGGAAGGTGTGACAGTACGGACGGGCCTAGCAGATGCTGCATCGGGTTGTACCCGAGGAAGGCGGCGAACAGGATCGACACAGGTGGAAGGTGCGACACCCGTTCTGCCGCCGATGCAGGCACTCCGTGAGCCACAAGGCCGTGGAACATGGTCGCGGGGAGAGAGGCCGACAGGCCGACGATCATGAGCGTGAAGAAGATCCCTATCGAGAAGACCTGAGCCGAGTTCTGGAACGTCGAGTTCATTCCCGAGCCGACCCCGCGGTGCTCCGCGGGAAGGCTGTTCATGACGCCGGCTCGGTTCGGCGCCGCGAAAGCCCCCATCGCCAGACCGTTGAGGACGAGGATCGTTGCGAAGGCCGGATACGAGAAGTTCACCGGTATGAGCAATAGGAGCAAGAAGGAGAACGAGGCGACGACCATCCCGCCGGTGGAGAACGGCCGCGAACCGTACCGGTCAGAAAGGATTCCCGATATCGGTCCCGCAATCAGGAACCCTGCGGTGAGCGGCATCATGTAGATACCGGCCCAAAGTGGCGTCGCGCTGAAGTCGTAGCCGTGCAGGGGGAGCCAGATCCCCTGCAACCAGATGATGAGCATGAACATCAAGCCGCCGCGGCCGATTCCCGCGAGAAAGCTCGAGAGGCTCCCCGCAGTGAAGGCGCGGATCTTGAACAGTTGCAACCGGAACATCGGGTCGGCGACCTTCGTCTCGGTCACCGCGAACGCGATCAAGAGCGCTATGCCCCCGCCCAAGCAACCGAGAACGAATGGGCTCGTCCACCCCATGCTGCTGTCGCCGTGGGGCTGGATCCCGTAGGTGATCCCGACCATGAGGGCGATCACCCCGAGCGCGAACGTCACGTTCCCGGGCCAGTCAAGTTTTGCCTTGGCGCGCCGGGGGACTTCGCGAAGGCTCTTGTACGCCCAAACCGTTCCCAACAAGCCGATCGGAACAGAGACAAGGAAAATGAGCCTCCACTGGATGGGCCCGAGCACGCCTCCGAGCACGAGGCCTATGAACACCCCACTTATCCCAGCCACCTGGTTGATCCCGAGCGCCATGCCGCGTTGGTTCTCGGGAAACGCATCGGTGAGTATCGCCGAGGAATTGGCGATGAGGAAGGCAGCACCGACCCCCTGGAAGACCCTGAACACGACGAGCCAGATCGCTGCCGCTGGACCGCTGAGCCAGGTGACCGTGAGGACGAGCGAGAAGAGCGTGTACACCGCGAATCCGAGGTTGTACATCCGGACACGGCCGTACATGTCGCCGAGGCGCCCGAGGCTCACGACTAGAACGCTCGTGACGATGAGGAAGCTCAGGATCATCCACAGCAGGTAGAAGCTGTTGCCCGCCACAAGAGGGTCGATCCCGATCCCTCGGAAGATGTCAGGAAGCGAGATCAGCATGATCGACGAGTCGATCGTCGCCAGCAGGATCCCGATGGTCGTGTTGGTGAGCGCCACCCACTTGTAGCGGTCATCGTGCGGGGCGGCTTTGCTCGCGACTGGCGGCTCCGTGACCGACCCGGGAGTTCGTAGCTCTTGGTCCTGTCCGCGGACTGTCGCCATGCCACCTTCGGCTCGGTGGCCCGCGCACGATGAGTCGTGCGACGGGCCTGTCTGGGTTCGATGTCTCTCCAACCCTATCGTCGCCGCCGAACCTTCCGTTGACGTGAACGTCCTGCCGAAGCGAAACCTTGTAAATTGCCAAGATCGAGTCGCCCACCGAATCGCCGGAGGCCGAGATGGATGGCGTTGTAGCGCGGTATCTCCGGGCGGTGGTGGATCACGACTGGGGTTCTCTCTCAGAATGCCTTGCGGACGACGTCGTGCGGGTAGGGCCCTTCGGTGACACCTACAGCCCGAAGGCTCCGTACCTGGCGTTCTTGCAGGAGCTGATGCCGAGTCTCGAGGGTTACTCGATGAGCGTGGAGAGGATCGTGGACGCCGGCTCCGTCGTCGTCGCGGAGTTGGCCGAAACCGTCGAGATGGGCGGGAAGCTCGTCGTCACGCCCGAAGCCCTCGTGTTCGACCTCGACACCGATGGACTGATCACCAAGGTCGATATCTTCATCAAGAGGCTTTCGGGGGTGTGAGGAATTCGTCATTCAGCGGGTGACGACCGCAATGCTGGCGCCTTTTGCGTCGTCGAGATCGGTACCCCAAGCTGATGGTTTACGTGATGCCTTCGATGGCAGGTCGGTCGCTGCGTCGCCCAGGGGAGGAACCGGATGGACAACAAGCGAGTTTCGGCTTGGTCGAAAACTCGGCGAGCCTCTCGATAGTCGATGAAGATACTTGTCGTCGGCCAGGACTTTCCCTGGCCGCCAAGGTACGGATCCCACTTACGGTTGGCTCAGGTCATCGAGGTGGCCACAGAGTTGGGTGAGACGGACGTGTTCTCGTTCGCAATGAACGTCGACCCCGATACTTGTGCCCTTCCCGCAAACATTAGAGCGCGTCGCCTCCGGACGGTCGCGATGGGGCGCCCCGACTATTCGGTAAAGCGGAGACTGCGCTGGCTCGTGACGCCAGGCGTTCCCCATGAAGTCGTGGCTGCGCGATCCGTTGAGAAATTGGAGAGGTTCGCCGACTGGATAGATCCTCCGTACGACCTGATTTGGTTCAGCAAGGCCACGACGTTCGCGCTGCTTGACCGACCACAGCTGGGACCCACGATCGTCGATCTCGACGATCTGGAGGATCAGAAGATCGAGGCCCGCCTCCGTGCGATGGGTTCGAGCTCCACCTTGCTCGAGACAATGCACGGAGCCGGAGCGAAGGCCCAGGCGAAGCTCAACGCGTTGCGTTGGCGTTCGCTTCAGAGTGCCGTGGCGAGGTCGGTTCAGCAGGTGGTTCTGTGCAGCGAGCTCGACGCTTCGCGATTCGGAGCCGACAATGTCACCGTCGTGCCGAACGGTTACGACGTCCCCGCCCAACCCCTCGGCAGGATCGACGTCGGGGATCCCCCGACGATCATGTTGCAGGGCTCGCTCCGGTACGGGCCGAACGCTGACGCCGCAGGCTGGCTCGTCGACGAGATTGCACCGATCATTCGCCACATCTTGCCGACCGTCGAGGTCCGCCTCGTGGGTGAGCCCGATGGTTCCGTGTCCAAGCTCGACGATCCCCCTCGGGTGACGGTGGTAGGTCGCGTCGACTCGATGGAACCCGAGCTCGCGCTCGCAGATATCGTCGCAGTGCCGATCCGCTACGGGAGCGGGACGAGGGTGAAGATCCTCGAGGCCTTCGCGCACCGTCTTCCCGTAGTCTCGACGACGCTCGGCGCAGAGGGCCTCGGCATAAAGCCGGACGTCCACCTTCTCGTAGCTGACGAGCCAGAGGCCTTTGCCGCTGCCTGCATCCGCCTGCTAGAAGATCTCGACCTGCGCGCGCGCTTGACCGAGGAGGCGCACCGCCTGTTCCTAGAGCGGTTCCAGTGGAGTTACGCGAAAGATCGGATCAAGGAGCTGATGGTTCAGGTGTCCACCTCGACGCTCCGGCCGCCCTCCCATCGCCGGAGCACCAGGTAGGGACCCTTCAGGGCGCCATGGTCGTAGTGCCCGAAGCCCATGGTGGTGCCCTCGAGCCCGCTCGAGGCGGGTAGGCGCTTCACGGCCTCGAGCCCGATGCGCAATCCGTCCCTGGTGAGGTGCGTGGTGCGTGCCAGCCCTTCTCCGAGCAAGCGTCCGATATCGTAGGCGGCAACGCCGACCGGGCCCCGTCCCGTCCTTGGTGCCACCTCGCGCAACCGCGCTAGCGCTCGGTTGCCGTCAGAAAGCGTGTCGATGTACGTCCACCCCTCCCAAAGCTCGCGCCAGTCGCGGTGTAGGTAGGCGAACATGAGCGCCGAGTTGGCTACGACCGGCACGTCCCAGTCGGCCTCGTCCAGGGCCATCGCCAACCCGCGAGCTGCGACACCCATCCCCACGTAGGCGAGTGCACCCGGGCCGGCGGATCGGAACCTTCCCAACGCGGCTCTGAGCCCTTCGGGGGAGTCCGCCAACGGATCCAACGCCGCGCTCGCCACCACCTGCACGCCGGCCGCATCGGCACCCTGACCGAACGCGTCGGCATACCGCTTACCTACAGGGGTCCTGTCGTAGGCGAGGGCGACATCCTGGTGGCCCATCCGGACGAGAAGCTCTACTAGTAGCAGGGGCTCCTCTTCGAGGGAGCCCACTTGGTAGTGGAACATCCAGGCGCTTCTCGTGTGCTCGCCGCCCGTGTAATTCACACACGGGATGCGGGCCCGCCTTGCGAGCTCGCCCACCACGAGCCCGTTGTCGCTCACCGCGGGCCCGACGATCGCGAGCACGCCCTCTGCGACGAGCTCGGCGAAGCAGCGCTCTACGTCGTGGATCGTCCCCGCCGGCAGGCCGTGCGCCTGGCGTGGCACTAGCTCGACCGGTCGGTCGAGGCGGCCCGCGGCGGCAGCCTCCGAGATGCCGAGCATGATCGCCTCTTCGACGGATGCCCCGCCGTCGTGCTGCGGGAAGTCGTAGAGCACGCCGATCTTCAACGGGGCCCGTGCGCCTGCCGGGTCCTTGGAGGGGGGCACAGACCTCGTTTCAATTCCGGAGGAACCGTCCTCCCCGGACTGACTCAGCGGTCCAGTCCCCTGCGACCCGTGAGGTCAGCGACCTTCACCTGCTTAGCGGGGCTCGTTGCGTCCGCGGAGCCTGACGCGCTCCGGCCGTTCGTGTGCGCAGCCGGCCTGGGAGTCACATCGACGTCGCGCGCCCCGCGCGCAGCGCCCCGACCGTGCACTTGTCCTTCGGCCTCACCGAGAATGGGTCGAAGCGGAAATGGCGCATGGCGTTCGCATGCGTGATGGCGACCACGTCTTCGTCGGAAACACCGCCGAGGGAGGCCATCAATCTCTCTGCGGACACGGGCCACGTCGAGTCGGAGTGGGGATAGTCGGACTCCCAGCAGATGGTCTCCATGCCGACCTTGTCGCGCTGGGCGATGCCGGCGGGATCGTCAATGAAGCAGGTGACTATGTGCTCCCTGAAGAATTCGCTAGGGAGCCTGCCTCCGAAGTCCTGGCCGGTCCAGCCGTGCTGACGCTCGTAGGTCCAGTCCATCCGCTCCAAGAAGTAAGGGATCCAGCCGATCCCGCCCTCGGACAGGGACACCTTCAGATCCGCGAACTTGCGCAGCACCGGCGACCAGAGGAGGTCGGCTGCGGCCTGGATGATGTTCACGGGCTGCAGGGCGAGCAGCACGTCGATCGGTGCGTCGGCCGCTGTCATGACGAGCGAAGAAGAAGAGCCGATGTGAAGGCAGACGATTGTCCCCTCGTCCGCGCAGGCGGACCAGAAGGGGTCCCAGTGGTCGGAGTGGAAGCTCGGCAGCTTGAGCTTCGCCGGGTTCTCCGAGAACGAGACCGCGTGGCAACCCATCTGCGCGAGCCGCCTGACCTCATCCGCCATCGCATCGGGGTCCCAGATCGGAACGAGCCCGAGCGGGATGAAACGCCCCGGATACGGGCCGCACCACTCCTCGACGTGCCAGTCGTTGTACGCGTTGAGCACGGCGAGGCCGAGATCCCTGTCGTCAGTGGCCTTGGCGAAGAGCTGTCCGCACAGGTTCGGGAACGACGGGAAGCACATCGAGCCGATCACGCCGTTTGCGTCCATGTCGCGGATCCGCTCGTGGATGTCGTAGCAGCCGCGCCGGATCTCCGCGAACGAAGTCGGCTCGATGCCGTACTCCTCGACCGGCCTGCCGACCACGGCGTTGAGCCCGATGTTGGTCGCTTCCATCCTGCAGAACCGCCAGACCTCGGTGCCGTCCTCGCGCTCGAGCACCCTCGGTGCATCGCCCGCGTAACGGGACGGGAGGCGCCCTTCGAACATGTCGGGAGGCTCCACGACGTGGTCGTCCACGCTCACGAGCACCAGGTCCTCGAGCAGCACGGCGCCCTCCGCAGGTCGCGGCGTGCCAGCGGAGGCCCGGGCTCACAGGGCCGTTCTATGACACGCGTGTCGGGGATCACACTATCGTCGCCCCGGTGACCGAGGACCGTATGGCACCGCCTCGATGAGCGAGGCCCCAATGTCGTTGTCCGGCGTTCGGATCCTCGACTTCACGAGGCTCGGTTTCGGAGCCCAGGCGACGCTCATCTGCGGATGCCTCGGGGCTGAGGTGATCCGGGTCGAGAGCACGAAGAGGCCCGACCCGGTCAGGGTGATGCCTCCGTTCGTACCAGATCCCGGCAGGCGCACGGCCGGCTTCGGCAGCGCCACGCTCTCGGACACCGCAGGAGCTCCGAGCGCCAACCGCGGCGCCGTGTTCTACAAGTACAACACCGGCGGCAAGAAGAGCATCACGGTCGACGCCGCGCACCCGAAGGGCCTCGCACTGCTGAAGGACCTCGTAGCGGTCTCCGACGTCGTCACCGAGAGCTTCTCCGCCGGGACTCTCGAAAGATGGGGCCTCTCCTACGACACCATGCGAAAAGTCAGACCTGACGTCGTCTACGTGTCGATGTGCGGCTTCGGCCACGAGGGACCCGATTCCTCGCACGTGACGATGGGCCCCACCGCGCAGGCGCTCACGGGGCTCACCTTCCTGGTCGGGCTCCCCGACCGACCGCCCGCGGGATGGACGTTTTCGTACCTGGACCACGTGGGCGGATATCTCGGTGCGGTCGCGATCCTCACGGGTCTGTTGCACCGTTCGCGCACCGGCGAGGGGCAGTACATCGACGTGTCCCAGCTCGAGCCTGCGACGGCGCTTTCGGGGGCGATCCTCCTCGATGCGCTCGTGAACGACAGACCTGCGAGGCGCGCAGGGTTCCCGACGGGTAACCGCCGGAACCACCCGCCCACCTCCCCCGGAGGGGCATACCGGGCCGAGGGAGACGACAAGTGGATCGTGATCTCGTGCCGCACGGAGGGCCAGTGGGTAGCCCTGGTGAAGCTAATGGGCGAGCCGTCCTGGTGCAGCGATCCGCGTTTTTCGACGCTCGAGTCCCGCGTCGCCAACGCGGACGCCCTCGACGCGCTCGTAGAGGCGTGGACGAGCGGCCTCGAGCGATACGACGCCATGGAGCAGCTGCAGGCCGCAGGGGTCCCGGCGGGCGTGGTGCAGGACGCCGCCGACCGCCTCGAGCGCGACCCGCAGCTCGCCGCACGCGGTCACTTCACGATGCTCGGCAACTCCGACGTGGCCGCGATGCCGCTCGAGGGAGTGCCGTTGCGTATGAGCGCAACTCCTCCCGAGACCGGAGGCGCGATCCACCGCGGTCCACCGTTGCTCGGCGAGGACACAGATGCAGTGCTCGAGGAGCTTCTCGGAATGGGGCGCGATGGCATCGCGTCACTTCGCGCCGAAGGGGTGCTCAGTTGATCGCGTCGAGCGGCGGGGCCCTGGACGGAGTGCGGGTGCTCGAGCTGGGCGACGAGACCGCCGAGTACTGCGGACGGCTCCTGGCCGGTCTGGGGGCGGACGTCGTGAAGGCCGAACCGCCAGATGGCTCACCGTCGCGGTCCTACGGGCCTTTCGCCGGCGACGAGCCAGGGCCAAATCGGAGCCTCGCGTTCTGGGCGGACAACGTCGGAAAGAGGTCGGTCGTGGTCCGCGACGACGAGGAAATCCTGAGGCTGTGCTCGGCTGCGGACGTCATGGTGCACACCCTTCGCGCGTCGGAGTCGGAGGCGCGTGGGCTCGACTACGCGACCTTGTCGTCGACGAACCCGGAGCTTGTGGTGTGCGCAGTCACTCCGTTCGGCCAGTCGGGTCCCTGGGCCGATCACCTGGCGGACGATCTCGTCCTCATGGCGCTCGGCGGTTCGATGGCCGCGTGCGGGTACCGCCCGGCCGCCGACGGCGCCTACGACACTCCCCCACTCGCCTCGATGGGAGACCAGGCCTGGCGGACCGCTTCCACCTATGCCGCCATCGCCGTCATGGCTGCCCTCTATTGGAGGTCGAGCTCCGGCCCTGGACAATCAGGATCTGGGCAATCCGCTCCTGGGCAGTCAGGCAGAGGGCAATTCATCGATGTCTCGGCACACGAGTGCTCTGTGAGCATGACCGAGTGGCACCTTCTCTCGTATATCTGCTCGGGGTTCTGCTACCAGCGCGCCCCACATCCCACATTGAAGGCGAACGACGGAAGGAGGATCGCCGCGCTCGTTCCAGACTTCCTCGGCCCGCACGTCTTCGACCGCCTGCTCGAGATGCTCGAGGACAACGGGGTCGCAGGCCCGTTGTCAGACCCGGCGTTTCGCGACCCCTCTTACCGGGCGGCCAACTACAACGAGCTCTGGCAGGCGTTGAAGAGGCTCTCCGCCAACGCCGACGGGGAGGCGGTGTACCGCATGGGACAGTCCGCAGGGCTCCCCTGGGGGGTCATCCGTAGCCCCGACGAGGTGGTGGACGACCCGCACCTGCAGTCGCGGGGGCACTTCGTGACCCTCGAGCACCCCGAGCTCGCTGAGCACGCTGAGCCTGCCCACGACGGAGTCTCGTCTTCGGTCACCTACCCTGGCGCGCCTTTCATCGCCCACGGGTCTCCCTGGGTCATGAACCGGAGGCCCCCGCTCCTCGGTGAGCACACCGACGAGGTTCTTGCGGAATGGTCGGCGCGATGACCACGAACACCGGGAGCAACCGCCGGGCCGTCATATGCGGGGTCGCCACCTCCGACTATCCGTACCTCCCTCACATGTCAGAGCACGCCGTGCACACGCAGGCAGCGAAGCGGGCGCTCGCCGACGCCGGTCTCACGTTCGCCGACATCGACGGCCTGGCGACCACAGGCTTCTTCCCGATGTATGCGGTCGGTGTCGCCGAGTACATGGGTATGCATCCGTCGTACCTCGACGAGACCAACATCGGCGGCGCCTCGTTCGAGGTGCTCGTCGAGCACGCGGCCACGGCCGTAGAAGCCGGCATGGCCGAGACAGTGCTCGTCACCTACGGCAGCGTGCAGCTCTCGCAGATGGGAAGGAGGCTCGGCACCGGCGGGAGGAACGCGATGCCGTCGGGCCCCATGGCCTTCGAGTCTCTCTGGGGCAACACCCTGGTCGGTAGCTACGCACTCGCTGCAAGGCGCCACATGCACGAGTACGGCACGACGGCCGAGCAGCTGGCGGAGGTGGCCGTGACGATGCGCGCCCACGCGGCGCACAATCCGATGGCCCAGTACCGCGACCCGATAACGGTCGAAGACGTCGTGTCTTCGAGGCTGGTGGCCGATCCCCTGCACAAGCTCGACTGCTGTGTGATCTCCGACGGCGGGGGGGCCTGCGTGGTGACGACCGCGGAGCGTGCGGCGGATCTGCCTTCGAGACCCGCATACATAGTGGGCGCCGCCCACGGCACGACGCACCACACCAACATCTCGCAGATGCCCGACCTGACGGTGACAGCTGCGGCATCCACGGGCCCCCGGGCGTTCGCCCAGGCGGGCATAGGCCCGGACGACGTCGACGTCGCTCAGCTCTACGACTCGTTCACCATCACCGTCTTACTCACCCTCGAAGGTCTCGGGTTCTGCGCCCCGGGCGAGAGCGGGGACTTCGTCTCGGGCGGGGGGCTTGGCGTAGGGGGCCGGTTGCCGACGAACACCGACGGGGGCGGCTTGTCGGCATGCCATCCCGGGATGCGCGGGATGTTCCTGATCGTAGAAGCGGTCCGCCAACTGCGGGGCGAGGCCGGCGACACTCAGGTGCCAGGCGCCCGCATTGCGATCGCACACGGTACGGGGGGGATGCTCTCCACCGGAGCGACCCTCGTATTCTCGACGGAGCCCCGATGAGCGATCAGCCCTCTGCACCGGCTGCACCGGCTGCACCGTCTGCGCCGTCCGCGCCGTCTGCACCGGCTGCACCGTCCGCGCCGGCCGAAGACACTCGGCCGCCTAAGCCCCGGCCCGCCCCGGTCCCCGACCCCGACTCGGCTCCCTACTGGTCCGCGGCGCGCGAAGGGAAGCTGGTAGTCCAGCGCTGTGAATCGTGCGGCAAGCATCAGCTCTACGGCCGTGCGCTTTGCAAATTCTGCGGAGGCGACGTGTCATGGGTGGATGCGAGCGGGCGGGGAACCGTCGCCACTTTCACGGTCATCCGCCAGAACTACTCGAGGCCGTTTCGCGACTGGATCCCTTACGTTGTCGCCCTCGTGGACCTCGACGAGGGCCCCCGTTTGATGACCAACATCGTCGGGTGCGATCCGCAGGACGTCGCGATCGGGATGAGGGTGGTTGCTCGGTTCGAAGAGGTTTCCGAAGAGGCGGGAATCGCGCTGTTCGAACCGGAGAGCCGGTGAGCCGGCCGGGCGGTGAGGCGATGAGCCGGTGACAGAGGTTGCAGACTGGGCATCGGACCCTCGTATAAGAGAGGTCATCGTCGACCGTACCGAGATCGAACGGAGGGTGGCCGAGATAGGCCACCAGATAACGCGAGATTACGCGGGCCTCCCCCTGCTGCTCGTGGGTGTGCTCAAAGGCGCGTTCGTCTTCATGAGCGATCTCGCCCGGGCGATCGACCTTCCGGTCGAAATCGACATCATGGCGATCTCCTCTTACGGAGGGGGCACCTCGTCGAGCGGGGTCATACGGATCGTGAAGGACCTGGACGCCGACCTGACCGGCCGGCACGTTCTCGTCGTGGAGGACATAGTCGACAGCGGGATCACGCTGTCGTACCTGAGGCGCAACCTCAGGGCCAGGCACCCGGAGAGCCTCGAGGTGTGCGCCCTGCTCGTCAAGGAGACCGCCCGGGCCGCGTTGCCGTCGTTGCGCTACGTCGGGTGCCTGATCCCTTCGGATTTCGTGATCGGCTACGGGCTCGACGTGGACGAGCGTTACAGGAACCTGCCGGACGTGCGTCGTTACGACGTGACCGGGCTGGACTGATCGGATGGCAGAGCGCGACGGCACCTACACGACGAGCGTCGGCTCGGAATCGATCGACCTCCCGCTCGTGCGGATCGCCGACGATCTGTCCATCGCGCTCATGATCTCGGTCGACCTCGGTGTCGCGTTCACCGCCCGCGCCGCCGGCGAGCTCGCCGACCGCATGCGCGACCTGAACGTCGAAATCGTGGCCTCCGTCGCCACGATGGGAATCCCCCTTGCGATCGAGGTGAGCAGGGCGCTCGGCATCGACGACTACCTCATCTTCCAGAAGACCCCGAAGATCCACCTTGCGGACGCCATTGCGGAGCCCGTCAAGTCGATCACCACCGGTGGCGCCCAGCGCCTGCTGTTCGACCGCGCGAGGGTGCCGGTCGCGGCCGGACGCCGTGTGGCGCTCGTGGACGATGTGATATCCACCGGCGGGTCCGTCAGGGCGGCTCTGCGGCTCCTGCGCCGCGTCGGCGCGGAGCCCGTGGCGGTCGGAGTGCTCCTGACGGAGGCGAAGGCCTGGCGTGAGACGCTCGGAGCCGACGCCGATCTGGTCCGGTCACTCGGGGCGATCCCACTTTTCAGGCGCCAGGCCGACGGCAGCCTCGTCGAGGACTGGGAAGGCAATGCCGGCGAGGTGGGGGCCGCTCAGTCGGCGGCTCCGCACGAGGCTGAGTGAGTGCCGGCCTAGCCGCCTCGCACGATCTCATCGTCCGCATGCGTCCGCAGCGCCCGCATCCTCCGCATCGTCAGCCGCGGCGTCCAGAAGCGCGCGGTGCGCCTTCTCCTCGCGACGCACGGACCGTCCGGCGAGTGCGAGATAGCTGAGCCCCCCGACCCCGAGCCCCATGAAAATGCTGAAGTCCGCGCCGCCGGTCGCGTTCGAGATCGGGCTCACGTAGAACGAGGTGTCGAGCGCCATCACCGCCGCGAAGGACCCGAGCGCCTGAGCGACGATTCCCGGCCAGTGCACTCCCCCGCTTCGCCAGTACACAGAGGAGCGGTCCGTCCTTTGGAGGTCCGCAGGCACGTACCTGTACCGCCGGAGCACCCAGTCGACCAGGAAGATGGCGCAGAAAGGCGCGATCCAGCAGATGACCGCGTCGACGAAGTCCGTGAGCAGCTTGGCGAACGACGAGTCGAAGATCGCGTAGAAGGTGATCCCGCAGCAGATCAAGGTGTCGACGAAGACGGCCTGGTAGCGCCTCACCCTTAGGCCCAGCGCCTGGAGCGTCACGCCCGAGGAGTACAGGTCGAGGCTGTTCACCGCGAACAGCTGGACTATCGCCAGTGCGAGGAACACCACGACGAACCCACCTGGGATCGCTCCGGCGTGGACGAAAGCCGAGAAGGGATTGGCCGAGGTGCCGAGGGTCGTCAGGTACGTCCCGACCATCGCGCCGAGGATCATGATCAATATCTCGGGAACGGCCGTGCCGAGGAAGACCCAACCGACGATCGCGGGCTTCGACGCGTTGCGCGGGAGGTAGCGCGAGTAGTCGTTGCCGTTCTCCGTCCACCCAAGCCCGCTCAACGCGATCGTGAATGCGAGCCCCACCATGAACGTCTGCCAGCCGGGCCCGTGAGATACGGCGTTCAAGTTGGTGTGCCCCTCGACGATCACCGCGAGGATCACGAAGAGCGCCACGAAAGGCAGGATCAGGTACCGCAGGACCTTCACCATCGTCGCGTGCCCCAAGAACGGAAGTACCGCCTGCATCGCGACCGCTGCGAGTATCACCACGACCTTGTACGGCGTGCCCGGGTCGAAGCCGGCCTTGGCTCCGAGGACCAGAGCGGACCCGACGATGAGGATCAGGCCCTCTGTCTCGAAGCCGATCTGGGTCAGCCAGTTGAACAGCGCGATCAGGCGTGAGCCGTTCGTCCCGTACGGGGCCCGGCTGATGGCGAACACGGTGGTGCCGGCGTCGGGGCCCTGCAGACTGCACAGTCCGAGAAGCAGGAACGACAGGTTCCCGAGCACGATGAGGGCCACGGCCTGAGCGAACGTGAAGCCGAACGTCATGAGGATCGCGCCGTAGACGAAGTACTCGACCTGGACGCTCGCTCCGGCCCACAAGCCGAAGAGGTCACGCGGCTTCGCCCAGCGTTCGGAATCGGGGATGTAGTCGATGCCGTGCTGCTCTACGTGGAACGGTCTGTCCGATTCGCTGCGCTGCAAGGCGCAAACCTGACTCACCGGCGTTCGCACGTCAAGAAATGTCGGTCCGCCCCGCGCCGCCTGCGATCAGGGTGCCGGGAGGTTGGCGGTTGGCCATCCGAGGTTCGAGGCTCGCGGTTTGCGCCGCGGAGCCGGCGGTGGTTCTGTGGTGCGCCGCTCGCAGGGGTGGGCGGCGCACCACCGGCGAAGGGAGAGACAGATGGCGGCAGCGCTCGAGCGCGTCCGTCTCGGGGTCGTGGGCGCGGGCAACATCGCCGACTTGAACGTCGCCGGTTACCTCGAGCACCCGCTTTGCGACGTCGTCGCGATATGCGACGTGGACGAGCCCACAGCCAGAGAGGCGGCGGAGCGCTGGGGCTCACCTGCCGTGTACAACGACCTGGACCGCATGCTCCATGACGCCGACCTGGACGCGGTGGAGATCCTCACGCCGACCCACCTGCACTACGACCACGTGCTCGCTGCGCTCCGAGCCGGGAAGCACGTGTCGGTGCAGAAGCCCGTCACCAATAGCGTCGAGGAGGCCCGCGAGCTCGGGAAGGTGGCCGAGAAGGAGGGGCTGACACTCAGGATCAGCGAGTGCTTCGTGCACTACCCGCCGCTCGAGCTCGCGAAGAGGCTCGTCTCGCAGGGCGCGATAGGCCAACCCACGGCGATCAGGGTCAAGACCGTCGTCGGACAGACGGACTCGGAGTTCCAGGCCAACCTGAGGCCGGAAGGCTACGGGTGGAGGCTCGATTCACGCAGCCCAGGGGGCCACCTGTTCGACGACATGGTCCACAAGTTCGCGATGGCGAGGTGGCTGGTCGACCAGGACATCACGTCGGTTCAGGCGGTCGTGAAGAGGCGCGACTACTTCTTCGAGCCATGTGCCTGCGTCTTCGAGTACGAGGACCCGGGGCTTCTCGGCGTGCTCGACGTTCAGTACGCACCGAAGATGTGGATGCGCTCGAGCTATTACGGCGCAGACGAGTTCTTCGAGATCCAAGGTGACGAGGGCCTCATCTGGGTTACGCGCGCCACCGGCGAGATGCTCGATCTGGCCCCCGTGATCCTCTACGACGGCAAGCAGGGCGAATGCCGCACGATCGAGATGCGCGACGTCGATTCCGACTGGGGCTCAGGCTTCAAGCGGTCGTCCGCGCACTTCGTCGACTCGCTCGTGGCCGGCACCCCGGCAGCGATGAGCATCGACGATGCCGTGAAGGTCCTCCAGCTGTGCTTCGCGGTCTACAAGTCCGCCGACGAGCGCGTGCCGGTCGACCCGGCGACCATCACGGGATTCGTCGTGCCGTCCGGGTGGCCGGGTGGGCCTGCCTGAGGCTTCGGGCTTCGGCCTGAGGCAGGCGTGAGGCAAGTCTGAGGCACGCCACCGATCACGACGTGACGACCGTCGCCCCCGCAGGAATCGCGAAGTCGCTCGCAGGAGCACTTGTCGAGTACGAGGAGAGCGAGAGCGAGCCGTAGCTCTTGGCTCCCGATCCTCCCGCGTACGCGAGCACCCCGCTGTCCGTCACGCAGTACTTGAACGAGTTGCCTTGATAGGTCCCGGACACGCAGTTGGACGGCTGACCCGCGAAGCTCTGGCTCGAGAAGTTGACATTCACACCCTGGAGCTTCGCCGCAAGCGAGCTCTGGACGCTGTGCAGCGTCGTGAGGACGCTTTGCCCGGTGATGATGTCAAGGAGCCCCGCGAACGGATCGGATGCGCTGCTGAACGCGTAGCAAGACTCGTGACCGGTCTGGCCCGAGCATGCGTAGGTACCTGTCCCCGTGTTCACGATGTCCTCGGCGGTGGTGCCGCCGATGATGAAGGCGTATTTAGGCGGAAGCTGCTCGAATGTGAGCGTCGAGGGTTGTCCGGCCGAAGAGGTCTCGGTATAGGTCAACTTGAACGTGCCGCTCTTGGCCGACTGGACGTTGGTCTCGAACTGGGTCAGCTTCGAGGCCGTGCTCGAACCTGCCGACGTGGTGGAGCTGCCGCCGCCGTGCGCGGTGGTGCTCGTCGATCCGCCCGAAGAGGCGGTGGTGGTCGTGGTGCTCGAGGCGCTGCTATTCCCGGAGCTGCAGGCCGCGAGTGCGAGGCCCGTCACCGCGACCATCGGGATCACCGCGAGAAGCCTGCGAGAAGCGGTTGTGCGAGAAGCGGGGTGGTTGGATCTCACGCCCATTTAGTCCTCCTAGATCAGATTGGCACCCTGAGCGGGACGCTTACTCGCGCCTGTCCGCGGCCTCCGTGTGCCGAGGTGCTGAATTCGAACATCGTCATCCGATATCCGGCGCTTTAGGCGCTCGAGGCGTTTGAGGCGTTTGGTTTGAGGCGTTTGAGAGCGCCTTGCCAGGATAGCCACGCCGTCGTCGCCGGCCGGGGATGGCCGTCATGGAAGGATCCGTCGCTCGATCTTCGACCAGGGCTAATGTCTCTGTGCCTGCACGGGTCGTTCCTGTCCCGCTGACGACAGATCGGAGAACCGGCATGAACTGCTCCCAGTGTGGTCACGAGACCCCCCAAGGTGCCAATGCCTGCCCCAATTGCGGTGCGTCTCTGAGCGGGCAGGCCCAGACCGTCACTGGGGCGCCTTCGCCCGCACCGCCTGGTGCGGCCGCGGCACCGCCGGGGGCGGGGACTGCGGTGCCGCCTGGAGCGCAGGCCGCGGCGCCCGGGTTGAACCTGCCTCCTTTCGCATTCGACATCAACCGTCTCTCGCGAAACGAGAGGATCATCGGGATCGCGAGCCTCATACTTCTCATTTCGGGGTTCCTGCCATGGGACAAGTACGGCGGGACCGAGACCTTGACCATCGGGACGACGACTACAACGACTCACACGGGGAGCGTCTCGTTCAGCGGATACTCCTTGCACGGCTACTTGTGGATTGTGTTCATCCTGAGCCTGGTTGTCGTCGCCTTCCTGGTCATGAAGGCTGGATGGGCAAAGATGCCGTTCCGTCTGCCGATACCTGACGACACGGCCCTCCTCGTCGTGACAGGACTGTCGTTCGTGCTCGTCCTGATCGGCTTCCTCACGAGGAGCTACGGAGGAGGCGGTTCGGGCTCCGGGTTCGGCTACGTCTACAAGTACGGGTGGTCGTGGAGCTACGGTTCCTACATCGGCCTGATCGCGGCCGTCGTCGCCGTGGCACCGCTCGCATGGCCGCTCATTCAGAAGCAAATGAACAAAGGCGCCGCTGCCTGATAGAACGGCCGAGCGATACCTATCCGACCATCGCTTGGTTGACCGTAAGGCCTACCGTCGACTGGAGCGCGACCTTGTCCGCCGCCACGGGCATGCTGATGAAGTAACCCTGTGCGATGTCGCAGCCCATCTCTGCGAGAAGAGAGAGGGTCGCGGCGTCCTCGATCCCTTCGGCGACGACTCGGAGACGCAGGGCGTGTCCGAGCTCGATGGTCGACCTGATGAGCGCCAAGTCGCGGGACCTGTGCTCTGAGGCGAGGCCCGTGACGAAGATGCGGTCGAGCTTCAGCTCACCGACGGCTAGGTCGCCGAGGTAGGCGAGCGACGTGAACCCTGCGCCGAAGTCGTCGATCGAGATGACGAGACCGAGGTCGCGTAGGTCCTCGATCACCTTCTTCGAGCGCTCGTAATCGGAGATGATGCATGTCTCGGTTATCTCGAGGACGAGCGCGCTCGGAGGGACTCCGTGGCGCTCGAGCAGTGCGCTGACGAGCTCGGTGAATCCAGGGTCGAGAAGATTGGAAGCCGAAAGGTTGACCGAGACCGCCACCTCGTGCGAGTCGGCGCGCCACACGGCGCACTGCTCCAGGGCACCGTCCAAGACGAGGGCGGTCAGCGAGGGCATCAGGCCGGCCTCCTCGGCGATCGGCAGGAACTTCAGGGGAGGGACCATCCCGAGGCGCTCATTCGGCCAGCGCAGAAGCGCCTCGACCGCGCATATCTCTCCGGTTCTCAGGTCCAGCTGCGGCTGGTAGTGGATCACGAACTGCTTCTGATCAACGGCGGATCTCAACTCCTCCGCCATCCGCAACACGTTGTCGTCGTCGATGGACTCGTCGTAGAAGGCGAAAGACGAGTTGCCCGCCTTCGCCCTGAACATCGCCAGGTCGGCGCACCTGAGCAGACCTGCGCTGTCGTTGGCGTCTGTCTCGAGGATCGAGATTCCGATGCTCGCGCTGATACGGGCCCGCACCATGTCGAGCGCGAACGGCTCCTCGATGGTCGCGGTCAGCCGCTCTGCGACCTGGCGGGCCTCTTCGACGTCTGCGCCTATCAACACCACCGCGAACTCGTCGCCACCGAAGCGCACCACGACGTCGGAGCTCCGCACCACCGAGTTGAGGCGCGGGCCGAGTTGACGGAGCAGCTGGTCGCCGGCCGAGTGCCCGAAGGAGTCGTTGATCTCCTTGAAGTGGTCGAGGTCGACGAACAGGAACGCGACGCTCTTGGCGGGAGAAACCGCAGATGCCTGTGACTCGAACAAGGTCTCGAACACGGTGAGCAGCTTTCGCCTGTTGCCGAGCCCGGTCAGCTCGTCTGTGACGGCCTCGCGGTGGCGCTGCTCGGTGATCTTGCGCAGCCCCCTGGCCGACAGTACGAGGCGCAGTCCCGCGACCACGAGAGTGGCTGTAGCAAGCCCGATCGCCACGCGGCCGGTCCGATGGAACGTCGCCACCAGCAGGACCCCGAGCCCCGTTGCGGTCGCGATCCCGGGGAGCAGGAACCCGCTCGTTCTCTCCGCTACGAGTGGCGATTTAGACCTCGGCCTCAACCACACAGCCATCGACATGAGCAGAATGGCTGTCGGCCACGCGACGGCGTTGAAGGTGCTCCCGACGCGACCTCCCCCGAATGACGAGCCGAAGAGGTTGGAGGTGTCGCCTACGACGTTGAGGGCGATACCGGTTGCCATCAGGGCCCACGGGCCCTTTCCGCGCCCCGACAAGAGCGCGGTCGCGGCGACTATGAGGCCGAGAAGGAGCACGTCGCCGATGGGATACGCCAGGTTGGTGGCGACCCCTAACGCGCTTCCCCCGCGGTGTGCTCGATGCTGTGGAAGGCGAATGCAGCGCAGAGCGTCGCTGAACCGAGCCCCGCAACGATTCCGTCCAACCAGCTCGGAGGAGAGATCCTCTTGATCTCCCGGCGCATGAGCAGGACGACCGCCACATAGGTGAGCGGGTAGAAGAGCAGATAGAACAGGTCTGCCAGGCTCGGGTTGGGCGGGGTAGCGCCTCCGAGCGACTCGATCGTCAAGAAAATGTCGCCGACGGTCCATGACATGAGGCCGAGCCCGAGTGTCAGAGCGACGGCGCGTCCGGGGCGCTTGAGCAGGCTCCTTGCGATGCAGAGCGAGGAGACGAGCACCTCGAAGCAGTCCACGCCCCAGCCGTCCAGCCAGGTCCAGTACGTCCCGTTGCGCCGGACCACCACCAAGACGAGAAATGCGGTGAGCAGAAGCCCGAATACGCCGTACGCGGTCCACAACAGCTTTCGCGCGCTGTCTCTGAGTCCCGGAGCAGCCTCGAGACGATCCAAGGTGGACAGAGAAGTCATCCAGATAGGCTTCGGCCTAACCTGGTCGGTGCTGAACAATTTCACCACAACCGCGCGCGGTTGCTCCCGTCATGCGGCACGGCTCATGCAGCAGAGCTCATGCAGCAGAGCTCACGCCGCAGAGCTCACGCCGCAGGGTGACAGCCCAGTGGCGCCTGACGTGCGGGAGCTGCTCTGTGGCCCTTTCGTCGGGGAAGAACAGGCGCCCGCTTCTATCTCCACGACGCCCGTGGTGCCCGGGATCGTCTCTGCGAGCCAGTGCGCCCACTTCGGTTCGAAGAACGTTCTCTCCGCCGAGGACCCCGACCTTCCGAATTCAAATTCGCAGTTTTGATACAGCGGTGTTTACTTGTGAGTTGTCAGACGACGCCCGACGCCCCGGCTGTCGCATTCGCAGACGCTGTCGCGTCCGCGAGCAGCTTCTCGTCGTCAGCCAGCAGCTCGTGCGCCAGCCGGCGGACCATGTCGCCGATCTCGGGGTGTGCTTCTGGGTCCCACCCGTCGAGCAGCTCGGTCAGACCGGCCCTCCGGGCCCTCCGGAGCCGGCTGATTGCGTCGTCCCCGAGATTCGTGAGCGTGAGCTCGCATCCCGAGGGGACGTCGGTCTTCGTCACGAGCCGCGCACTCACCAGCGCGTCGACGCTCTGCGAGATACGGCCCGGGTCGACCTTCAACCTGCTCGCGATGGCCTCGACGGTGCAGTCGGGACGGTCCGCGAGCCGGTAGAGCAGCCAGCACGAGCGCGGCTCCAGTTGCAGGCCGGCCCGGGCGGCGAGCGAGGTGTACAGCTCCCCGCGGTTCTCACGTCGAGCAATGCGCTCGAGGGCCAGCTGGATCTGATCGAGTGATGTCCGGTCCTCGGGCATCCCGAAGCCCGCCCCACGGTCGGGGTTGCGCACCGTTTGGCGGAGCTCGATCTCGGGCAGCAACCACGACAGAGCGAAGGCCACCGCGGCGATTGGCACCGCGAGGAGGAACACCGTCTGGATCGTGTGCACCAGGCCCGCCACCACTCCGGCGTGGATGGCTGGTGGGAGCCGGGCCAACGAAGTCGGGTCGGCTGCGCTGAGCGAGCTCTTCAGATTGGAAGGCGCGCTTCTCAGGTGGAGCGCGTGCACCACGTTCGTCGCGAGCAGATTGGAGAAGATCGCGCCGAACACCGCCGTGCCGAAGCAGCCCCCGATGCTTCGGAAGAAGGTAGCCCCCGAGGTGGCTGTCCCAAGTTGCTCGTAGGCAACCGCGTTCTGCACGGCGACCACTAGGATCTGCATGACGCCCCCGAGTCCCACGCCGAAGACGAACATGTACGCGGCGATCACCCATTCCCCCGTCGACAGGCCGATGCGCGACATGAGGAGTAGCCCGACCACCATCAAGAAGGTGCCGACGACCGGAAACACCTTGTAACGGCCCCAGCGGCTGACCAGCTGCCCCGAGCCGATGGATGCCGCGAGCAGCCCGCCCATGAGAGGGAGGAGCCTGAGTCCCGACAACGTCGGGCTCACACCCTTCGCGTCCTGGAAGAACAAGGGCAGGAATGTCAGCGCGCCGAACATCGCGAATCCGACGACGAACCCCACCGCGCCGGCGGCCGAGAACACCCGGTTGGCGAACAGTCCCAGAGGGATCACCGGCTCCGCTGCCCGGGTCTCCACGAAGAGGAACGCGATCGTGAGCACGACGCCACCTACGGCCAACCCGATGATCTCCGGGGATCCCCACGGATACGTGGTGCCGCCGAGGCTCGTGAACAACACGAGCGCCGTCGCCGCTAGAGCGAGCAGGGCCGACCCGAGATAGTCGATCACGTGACTGACCCTCTTCAGGTGGCCGGGGAGCTGGGCGGTCGTGACGAAGAGGGCGACGATCCCGATTGGCAGGTTGATGTAGAAGACCCATTGCCACGACAGGTAATCGACGAAGAAACCGCCGAGAAGCGGTCCGAGCACAGTTGCGACTCCGAACATCGCTCCGAACAGCCCCATGTATCGGCCGCGCTCTCTGGGCGAGACGATGTCGCCGACGATCGCCTGGGCCCCGATGATCAGTCCCCCGCCACCGAGCCCCTGCGCGGCCCTGAACGCGATGAGCTCGAACATCGAACGGCTGAGCCCGGACAGTGCGGACCCCACGAGAAATATGACGATCGCCGCGATGAAGAACGTCTTGCGGCCGTACTGGTCCCCGAGCTTTCCCCACAGCGGGGCCGAGACGGTCGAAGACAGAAGGTACGCGGTCACGACCCAGGTGAGGTGCGAGGCGCCATGCAGGTCGCCGACGATCGTGGGCAGCGCGGTCGACACGACGGTCTGGTCGAGCGCTGCAAGGAACATCCCGAGCAGGAGCGCGCTCATGATCACGAGCACACGACGTCTCGTCAGGTCGAGCCGCGGCCCTAGCTCTGTTTCGGCTGTGCTCACCTCGAAGTGGCGGCGGATGCAGGCATGGGTGCTCTATCTGAGTGGGTCGTCAGCCCAGAAGCTCCGGGTCTGCCCTCAGCTCCGCCCGCACGGCGGCCTCCCAGAATCCGATGAACCCCTCGCCGTCGGTGGAGGCCATGAAGTCCAGGAACCCGGAAGGAAGCAGAGACTCTCCCTTGCCGCCTGCTGCTCTCACGCACCAGGCGTGGTGGCAACGCTGCTCGAGCGCCACGGCGCGCTGGTGCACGGCGCGAGCGGAGCCACCGAGCACGAACACGCCGTGACCGGCGAGGAGCGCGGCAGTGGCGCTCCCCATCTGCTCGACGGCACGCCGGGCACTCGCCGGGTCGTTGACGGGGCCCGAGTACTCGTTCACCAGAGCGAGCTCGCCGCCACCCAACGAGGAGCTCTGGTCCAAGACGGCCGGGATCTCGCCCATGTCGGCCCACACCGTGCCGTATAGAGGATGGTTGTGGGCAGCCCACTTGATGCCGGGCCGAAGCTTGTGAAGCTCCAGATGCAGAGGGATGCCGAGCGGCACGGGCCAGTCGCCTTCGACGACCCTTCCCTCGAGATCGATCCGCAACACTTGCGACGGGCGGAGCTCGGCCCAGGTGATCATCCACGGGTTGCATAGAAGGGTGCCGTCGCCCAGGTTGACCGTTATGTGCCCGGCGAGGTGGTCGTTGTAGCCCTCGCGCCAGAGTGCTCGGGCGAGCACGACCAGCTCCTCTCGCGCAGACAGGTCGGGGATGAGCTTGTCGGCGGTGGGCGTGAAGTTCACGGCGGCTCCTAGACCTCGGGAAGGACCGATGGAGGCAATGGGTGACGGTAGAGGGCCGCGGCGTTCCCGCTGCATATGGCGCGGATCTCGGTCGCCGGCAAATGCCCCCAGCATTCGGCGATCACCTTCTGGGTGTCGGGCCATGTGCTGTCACCGTGCGGGTAGTCGACCTCGACCATGATGTTCTCGACGCCGATCCGGTAGCGAGTGTCGATGGTGGAAGGGTCGTCGATCGTGCAGAACCAGAAATTGCGCTTGAGCACCTCGGAAGGTCGTACATCCCAGCCCATCCCGTAGCCCGAACGGTCGACGATGTTGTCGAGCCGGTCGAGGAGCATGGCGACCCACCCGATCCCCCCTTCGCTCATCGCGATCTTGAGCGTCGGGTAGCGCATCGGATATGCGGACCACAGCCATTCGGCGCATGCTGTGAGAGAGAGCTGTCCGAACAAGGTCGCGCCGAGTTGCAGTGCGGGGGCACCGCGCGGGGCGGGCGTCAGACCGGAGCTGCCCACGTGAAGCGAGACGACGGTGTCGGTCTCGACCACGGCGGCGATGATCGGGTCCCAGTGCCTGCGGTCCCACAGAGACGGCAGGCCGATCTCGTGGGGGCGTTCGGGAAGCGTGACCGAGGTGAACCCCCGTTCAGCGTTGCGGCGAATCTCGGCGACCGCCAAGTCGGGATCCGCAAGGTACGTGATCCCGAGTGGCACGATTCGTTCGGGATAGGGAACGTGCCAGGCCTCGTACAGCCAGTCGTTCCACGCGCGGATGCAGGCCATCCCGAGATCGCGGTCTTCTGCCATGAAGAAGACCCTCCCGCAGAAGCCGGTGATCTGGGACGGGAAGTTGACCGAGGCCCAGACGCCGTTCAGGTCCATGTCGCGGACTCGAGCGTCGACGTCGTAGCAACCCGCCCGCATCTGGTCGAAACGGAAGGGCTCGAGGCCGAAAGTCTCGGGCCGCCTGCCGGCGACCGCGTTCATGCCCACCTGCGTGTAGTGGTTCCCTTCGAACTCCCAGACCTGGTGGCCCTCGGCTGTCTCGACTATCCGCGGCGCCCGGTCGGCCAGGCCGGCGGGCATTCGGCCCTCGAAGGTGTCGACGGGCTCGACGACATGATCGTCGACCGAGATGATGGTTGCCCACACCTCGCGTGGCTCGGGGTCGGGCAGGAACAGGTCAGGGTCGTTGTGCGTGCTCGCCGTCCTCCACATCGTCACAGGGCCTCTGCGAAGAAGGGTAGCGACTCGTAGCGCCGGACGAATGCTCCGTCCGCGAAGGTCCCGGAATCCGCATCGACGGCGAAACGGGGGAAGGCAGCGAGCAGCTGCTCGACCACGACGCGGCCCTGCAGCCGCGCAGCATGGGAGCCGAGGCAGTGATGGACCCCGCTGCCGAACGCGAGCTGGCGCCCGACCTTACGTGAGACATCGAGGCACTCCGCGTCCGGTCCGAACTCGCGTGGGTCCCTGTTCGCCGCGCCGTAGCAGAGCAGGACCCGGCTGTCGCCCGGAATCACGACGTCGCCGACCGCCACCTCTGTTTGCGTCACGCGGCACAGGCCCTGTACCGGGGTGGTGAGGCGCAGCAGCTCGTCCACCGCGCCCCGGACGGACGCGGGATCGTCGAGAAGGATCCTGCGCTGCGCCAGATGCTCGGTGAGCAGCTCTGCAGCACCCGCTATCAACCCCGTGGCGGTGTCGTTCCCGCCCGCGATCATCACGAAGGCGTACCCGAGGATCTCTTCGGTGCTCAGGCGGACGCCGTCGGAGCCCCGGTGCGCGAGCACGGAGATCATGTCGTCCGCCGGGTCGTCGCGACGCTTGGCGATCAGCTCGCTGAAGTAGTCGTACAGCTCGCGGAGTGCGTCTCCCGCGCCGTAGGCGTGCCCGCCGACATTCGCCTGGACGATCGCCTGCGTCCACCTGGCGAACAGAGCGCGGTCTTCCTCGGGAACGCCGAGATAGTGCGCGACGACGAAACACGGTACGGGCCTGGCGACGACGGCAACCAGATCTGCCGACTGCTCCTCGCGCAGCCGCTCTATGCACGACGCGACGAACGCACGGAGGGCCGGTTCGATCAGGCGCACATTGGCCGGCGCCAAGCTGCGGTTCACCCTTCTGCGGTTCGCGGTGTGATCGGGCGGGTCCATCATGACCATTGTTGGGAATAGAGGGAGTTTCTCGCGTTCGTTCTGCAGCGAGATTCCTCTCGCCGACGAGAACCGGGTGGCATCGAGCGACGCCGCGTACACGTCGGCGAACCTGGAGAGCACCCAGATCCCGAGGTTCTCCGAGAAGTGGACGGGGTCCTCGTCGCGCAGCCTCGCATAGAGGGCGAACGGGTCCCGCCAGGTATCGCGCCCGAACAGCTCGTAGGTGACCGGTTCCATCAGGTGTCGCCGAGGGGGTTTATCGGGCTCCTGAGTGCGAGTCCCCCGTCACAAGAGACGATCTGTCCGGTGATCCATCCGGTGCCGTGGAGAGCGAGGACCGCTTCTGCTATGTCGTCGGCCGTGCCGAGCCTGCCGAGCGCGGTACGGCGGGCGACGCCGTTGAGCCATGCCCCGTCGCGTCGCGCCGGGCCGAGCATCGGGGTGTCGGTGACCCCTGGGGCCACTGCGTTCACCCGGACAGCCGGTGCCCACTCGACGGCAGCCACCTTGATGACCATGTCGAGCGCGGCCTTAGACGCGCAGTAAAGACCCATCGACCGGTCGACCAGCCGGGCGCTGACGCTGCTGATCGCCACGATGGACCCCCCTCCGCCGTCGAGCATGGGTCGGCCGAGTGCTCGCATGGCGAGCCATACGCCCTTCGCGTTCACCCCGAGCACCCGGTCCCACTCGTCTGAGGTCGCGTCGAGAAGCATCGCTGCGTGCCCTATCCCCACCGTCACGGTCACCACGGCCGGTATCCCGAAGCGCGAGAGGGTCCATTCGGTCGCTGCATCCACCTGAGCGGGGTCCGAGACGTCGCATACGAAGTCTCCGGCACCGCTCGCATCCCAGGTGACGACCTCGGCACCCGATGCGCGCTGGCGGGCGGCGACGGCGGCACCGATACCCGATCCGCCCCCGACCACGATGCAGGGCGTCGCGGTGGTCACGCCGCCAGCCCATCCAGGACGAAGCTCGCGAGCTCGTCTGCGACCCGGCCGACGGGCACCCGGGTGATGCCGGTCAGCGCGTTCAGTCCCGTCGTGGTGACGGCGCCGAGGATCGCGGTCGCAACCAGGCGAGGGTGCTTCACCGGGCGCAGGCTGCCGTCCTTCGCACCTTCGGCGAGAAGTCTCCGAACCGGTTCGACGAACGCCGAGTCTGTCTGCTCTGCGATGAGAGGGCTCCGCGCGGCGCGTCCGAGGTCGAATTGGAGCGCGCGGCTCGCCGCCGGGAACTCCGCTATCACGCCGAGATGTGCGACCACCACCGCACGGAGCCGTTCCGCGCATGTACCCCCGGAACCGAGCGCCGCATCGACCGCGCGGCCCAGCTCGTCGAGTATGTGGAAGAACAAGAAGGCGAGGATCTCCTCTTTGCCCTCGAAGTAGTAGTAGAGCGTCGCCTTCGGTATTCCGGTGGCGGTGGCGACATCCTCCATCTTTGTGGCGTCGAGTCCGAATTCGGCGAACAGCTCGGCTGCCGCAAGGACCTTCTCGCGCATCGCGTCAGGAAGCGCTCTCAACCTTCGCTCCTAGCCGTTGACCGCATCGCAACTGTGCTCGGCAGATGACAGACCTGTACCCGAAGTCTAAACTATCGGTTCAAGCCATGAGCGTGATCCATCATTCCGCGATCTGCGTTCGCGACATGGACGCGAGCCTGCGATTCTGGCGCGACGGGCTCGGTTTCGAGGTCCTGATGGACCACCGGTTCGAAGGTGACTGGCCCGTGCTGTTCGGCGCCCCGTCGACGTCGTTGCGAGCAGTGTTCCTGGGCGACCGGGCCACGCCCGGCTCGGGGATCGTGGAGCTGGTCGATCTCGGCGACGTGGAGCAGGGCCGGCCATGGTCACCTGGGCACCCCGCATCGAACGGCGTGCCTCTGCTGTCGCTGTTCACGGATGTGACGGCGGCCCTCGAGCGCCTTTCTGCCCTCGGCTCGGGCGGCGAGGCCCGACGTATCGAGGTCTCAGGGGTGCAGATGGCGGTGGTGAGTGACCCCGACGGAGTCCTCGTCGAGCTCGTCGACTCCGCAGCGGCTTCGAACTTGGAGAAGTTGTCCGGACCTGCGGGCCGTTCGAGGTGACCGCGCCAACCCCACCCTTGGACGGCGCTCGTTCTGAAAACGGAGGGCCGTCGGGCCCTTACGAAGTGGCGATCATCGGCGCCGGCCTCGGCGGCCTCGCCGTGGCCCACCGTCTCGGTGAGATCGGCGTCGAGAACGTGGCGATCTTCGAGCGCGACGACGGGGTCGGCGGCACCTGGCGCGCCAATTGCTACCCGGGTGCGGCCTGTGACGTGCCCTCCCACCTTTACAGCCTGTCGTTCGCGCCGAACCCTCACTGGTCCAGCACCTACGCGGGACAACCCGAGATCCTCAGCTACATCGAAGGATGCTTCGACCGATTCGCCATCAGCGAGAAGGTCCGTTTCTCGACCCCGATCGTGTCCGCGCTCTGGCACGAGGACCGCCAGGCATGGACGCTCACCGACGACTACGGGAAAGAGCACGAGGCGGCCGTCGTTGTGTCGGCGGTCGGACTGTTCAACACGCTCGCCGAGCCGGCGATCGACGGGATCAAAGATTTCCGCGGGACGATGTTCCACTCATCGCGTTGGAACCGGGATCACGATCTGACCGGTCGCCGTGTCGCAGTGATCGGCACAGGAGCGACGGCGATCCAGGTCGTTCCCGCGATCGCTCGTCGCACCGGGCACCTGATGGTGTACCAGCGAACGTCGGCATGGATCCTCCCGCGCAAGAACGAGATGTTCACAGATGAACAGAAGCAAGTGTTCGCGTCCGACCCCGATGCGCTCACGAGGCATCGCGACGAGCTCTACGAGCTGTTCGAGCAGAACAACGCGTTCGTCTCGGGGAGCCCATTCGCCTCGCTGCTGGCCGAGGTCGCAGCGCGGCTACCTCGAGCGCAAGGTTCCCGATCCCGAGCTGAGGGCCAAGCTCACCCCGGACTACCCCCTAGGTTGCAAACGCGTCCTGGTGTCGAGCGACTTCTATCCGGCTATCCAGCGCCGCGATGTCGAGCTCGTCACGGACCCCATCGAGCGCATTACCCCCACGGGGATACTCACCGCGGACGGGACCGAGCGCGCATGCGACACCATCGTGGCGTGCACGGGGTTCCGTGCTTCTGAGTACCTGAGGGGGATCGAGGTGGTCGGCCGCTCGGGGCGCGGCTTCACGACACTTGGGCCGGCGTTCCGAGGGCATATCTGGGAATGGCGGTGCCCGGATTCCCCAATTTCTTCATGCTCTACGGGCCGAACACGAACCAGGGCGGCAACTCGATCATCCTCATCCTCGAGGGCCAGGCACAGTTCGTCGCCTCCACGATCGAGTCGATGCGGGCCCAGGGAGCAACGAGTGTCGACGTCCGGAACGAGGCGATGCAGTCTTACATGGACGAGCTTTCGAGCGCGCTCGAGCAGACCGTCTGGCACGGAGGGTGTGCCAGCTACTTCCGAGCGCCAGGTGGCCAGATCGTCACCCAACTCCCCCACACCTCGAAGTGGTACTGCGAGCGCACGATGAGCTTCTGCGCCGACGACTTCGAGATCACGAGCGCGGAGCGCGTCGGCAATTGCTGGGCGCAGCCTCACCGGCGAACCGGTCGGTGATCCACTGGACGACGGTGACCTGAGCCTCCACCTGGGTCGTGACGTGCTCTCCGGGGAAAGAGACGAGGTCCGAGGTCGCCCCGAGGGAGCACCATTCGTCGTGCAGGGTCTGTTCGACAGCGTACGGGATCACTTCGTCCGCAAGCCCGTGGTACTGCAGCACGGGGACCTCGGGAGCCACGGCGCCGGCGTTGTTGTCGTTCAGGACCTGCTCGATCGGAGGCAGAGTCAGCGGATCGATCCCTCCCTTGGTGTAGTCCTCGATCGTCTTGAACGCATATGTCGCGAGTCCCTGTTCCTGGCACATTCCTGACAGGGCTTTCAGTGCCTGCTTACCGGTTGCATTCAGGTACCGGTTGAAGTGGAGTTGCGGGTAGGCCGCGTCGAAGCCGATCGCGGCGCCACCCAGGAACGCGAAGAACGCGCTTCCGTTGAGGTTGTTCGCGACCGCCTGCAGGTTTGCGGGGGTCCCGCCCATCGCCACACCGACGAGGCCGAGTGACTTGGCATACGAGGGGGCTTCCTGGGCTGCGAACGCGGCCGCTCCCCCGCCCTGCGAGTAACCCTCGATCGCCACCGGCGCGGCCGGTGACAACTGCGCCGGAGCGAGGTTGAGTGCCGCTTTCAAGACGTCGAGAACCGCGTACCCCTCAGCCAGGTTGACCGCGTACAGCTCGTTCCCCGGTGTGCCGAGACCTGGATAGTCGGTCACCGCCACCGCCCAGCCCTGGTCCAAAAGGTTCTGGACGGCGAAGTCCTCGTCGTAGTCCCCCGCAGCCATCTCCGCGCTCGGCGCGCACTGGTCCCCCCATCCCTGCGTGCCGGTCGCGTATGCGACCAGGGGTCTCGGACCGCTGCCGGTCCAGGCGGAGGTCGGGACCAGAAGAGTGCCCGATACCGCTATCTGCTGTTGGTTGGCGTTGGTCGACTTGTAAAGGACGTTCCACACTTGAGCGGGAGCGGCGACACCCGGCGCCAGGTAGTCGCAGCCGGCCTGCCACCTGATGATCGTCCCTGGCTTGCCCTTCGGCAGCGGCGAGGGAGGAACGTAAAAGGAGCTCGTCACGCAGCTCGCGGCCGACCCGGCAGGTGCTGCAGAGGCGACCGGCGGTGTGATGCCGAAGGTGAACGCGCCCGCCGTCAACAACGTGACGAGCGCAGCGGTCAGGACCGGAGGTCTGGTGGCTCGGATCATCGCTGCTACTTACCCTGGCGCCTGGGCGAGTATGCGGGTGGACGGGACCGCGGGCTAAGGCCTGAAGACCACCTTGATCGCGCTAGAGCTCTGCCTGTCCATCGCGGTCTCGATCGCTTGGCGATAGTCCTCCAGCTTGAACTCATGCGTCACGACCACCTCGGGCGGCAGCAGTCCCGCGCCGAGGATGTCGAGAGCACGGTCGACCGAGTGGCGGTCGGGCCCACCGGCGAGCCCCGGTGCCGGCCCGGCGTCGACCGTGTGATCGATGGAGCCCACGATGGCAGCCTCCTTGTACCAAAGCGGGGTCAGGTCGACCTCGCTCACGCCAGCTGCGCCGAGCAGCAGGACGGTGCCTCGATGCGCGACCGCCCGGAGGGCCTCGGTGACCGAACGGGGCGCACCGACCGCCTCGATGACGAGGGGAAAGCCACCCATGAGCATGAGCTCGGCCCTGTGGCCCACGACGCGCGAGCCGGTGATCAGGGCGAGCTCCTCGAAGTGGGCGCTGCGGTCCTTGGAAACCACGACGCGGTCCGCCCCGCAGGCGACGGCCGCTTGAGCCTGATGCTCATGACGGGCGAGCACCGTCACGGGACACAGCGGGAACAACCCCTTCAGCGCTGCAAGCGCGGCGAGCCCGATGACGCCTGCTCCGACGACGAGCACCGGCTCGCCATCTCGAGGAGGGGTGCGGAGCAGTCCGTGGCAGGCGATCGAGACGGGCTCGTACAGGCTCGCCCCGCGATCGGGGACCGAGCGCGGGATGTCGTGGAGCATCGACTCGTGGGCGAGAACCTGCTCCGCCCATCCCCCGCCGAGGTCCTGTGTGTACCCGAGCGACCGTCCTCCGCTCAGGACCTTGCTGTCGAGATTCGTGCAGCACGTCGTCCATCCACGGGCGCAGTTCGAGCAGACCGGATCGATGCCCCGCACGACGCACGGGATGCAGGGGTCGATCGCGACTCGCGACCCCAACCGCTGCGAGCAAGCCGCTCCCGCTTCGATGACCGTCCCGGCTATCTCGTGTCCGAGGACGAACGGGAACGCCCCCAAGGACATCAACGTCGGGGACGGGCCAGTGTTGTGGGCGAACAGGTGCAGATCGCTGCCGCAGATCCCACCGACGGACACCGAGATGCGGGCCCATGCCGGTCCGGGGAGCTCGGGCTCGGGCAGCTCGACGAGGGACGCCGGGAACGAGGGATCGGCGAAATCGAATTGGATCGCTTGCACCGCTGAAGCGTACGTGGCCACGTCGCGCGTGGCATCCGGTGGCCGGGAGCGCGCAATATGGCTGCACGTAGTATTCGGGGCAGTGCGGGTGACCGATGCTGCGCTCGACGACCTCCGAGACCACGGTTACGTGATGGTCGAGGGATTCCTTGCCCCAGGCGAGCTGCAGGCCGCCCAACGGGCTCTGTGGCTCCATTTCCCCAGGCCCGAAGAGTATTTCTCCGATCCAGGGGACTTCTCGAAGTTCGCGGGCAGCCAATTCGCCGGGGTGGAGGAGTTCCCTTACAAGTCCTGGGACCTCAATCGCCTGTCTTTTCACCCAGACCTCGTCGACGCTGCCGAGCGATTCCTCGAGACGAGCGACCTTCACCTGTACAAGGTCGAGCTCTGGGCGAAGTACTCGGGTGCCGTCGACTACGACCAACCGCACCATCGTGACTACGGGAGCCACAGCCTGGTGGTCCCTCGCAACGACGGCCGTTACCGGCAGCTGACGACGTTCATCTATCTGTCGGACGTTACCGAGGTCGACGGGCCGACCCGGATCGTTCCGTACGAAGTGGGTCGCGACATCCCGTTCACTCCCCTCTATCTCAATTTCGGTGACCTGGCGGACGTCGAGGTACCCGCCACCGGTCCCGCCGGCAGCCTGCTCATGTACAGGACCGACATCCTGCACCGGGGATCCAATTTCGCAGCGCAAGGGCGCTCGCGCTTCTCGTTGCTGGCGGACTACCAGGCGAGGGGTACGACCTGGGGAGGCAAGATGGCCTGGCCGAAGCAGGCCCCACAACGCTGGGCCAAGCTCATGCCGCAGTGCAGCGTCAGGGAACGCGACCTGTTCGGCTTTCCGAGGCCGGGTGACCCCTACTGGAACGAGCAGACCCTCGAAGATGTCGCAGCCCGGTACCCGGGGATCGACATGGGACCGTACGGCCGCATCGTCTCCTAGTCGCGCCGAACCGACTACCACACGTCTGCTTACACGTCTGCTTCACGTTCCGCGTGGACGACCCGTTTCGACGACGTCGTGCGCCCATTTGTAATCCGCCTTTCCTGATGAGGAGCGGCGGACCTCGTCAACTATCTCGACATGTCGCGGGACCTTGTACCCGGCCAGAGAGAGCCGGCAATGACGCGAGATGTCGACGAACGTCGGCGGGCACACGATGTCGGCAGGCTGTATCACCGCCGCGACGCTCTGTCCCCACTGGGCCGACGGCCGGCCTACCACCACAGCGTCGGCGACCAGCGGGTGGGATTTGAGCACGGCCTCCACCTCTTCGGGGTAGACCTTCTCCCCCCCGGTGTTGATGCAGAGTGAGCCGCGCCCGAGCAGACGTATGGTCCCGTCTTCGTCCACAGTCGCCATGTCGCCTGGCAACGACCATCTCTTCCCGTCGATCTCGACGAAGGTCTCGGCCGTCTTGACCGGGTCGTTGTAGTAACCGATGGGCACGCGCCCGGTAGTGGCGAGCCTTCCGACTGCCCCGGATCCGGGTTCCACGGGTCGAAGGCCCTCGTCGAGCACGGCGGTCACGCCCTGCTTCGGAGAGAAGAGCAACGAGGCAGATGGTCCGCTACGGCGCTGGCCGATTGCCACTGCCTGCACGGGGGCCTCGGACGATCCGACCGCCTCGGTTATCGCGAGAACGCTCGGCAGCATGGCGAGCAGTCCGTCTTTGACATCTCCCGACAGGATGCTTCCTCCCGATCCGAGAAGGCGCAGTGACGAGGTGTCGTGATTGCAGCGGTCCCGGTGTAGCTCCTCGAGCAGCGGACGCCCGCTTGCATCCCCAACGAGCGTCAGCATGGTCACGCGCTCTCGCTCGACGAGATCGAGCACGAGGCCCATGTCCATGCTCCGCCCGGGGTAAAGGACGGCTCTTCCGCCGGCGAGCAGGGAGCCGAGTGCGGACCATTGCCCGCTCGCGTGGACGAGCGGGCCCAATGCCATCGACACGAACTCGTCCGGTCCGGGATCCCCGTCGGGGAGGAACGGTGCAGCGCGGTGGGCGCGGTTCGAGTGGACCGTGAGTCTTATCTCCTCGGGTCGCGAGATCGGCGGCCCACCGGGGTTCCCGCCCCCGAGGGTGGCGAAGAAGATGTCCTCGTGACGCCAGACCACGCCTCGAGGCAGGCCCGTCGTCCCGCCCGTGTAGAGGATGTAACGATCATCCGACGAGCGGGGTCCGAAGTCGCGATCCGGTGAGCCGGCGTCGACGACATCCTCGTATCCGACACAATCGAGCCCTAGGGAATCGAGCCCTAGGGAATCGAGCCCTAGGGAATCGACCCCTGAGAGGTCCTCCCCTATCCCGTCCTCGCGGAGGATCAGGGACTGCAGGCCCGTCGGTCGACTCGGAAGTGATGCGACATGAGCAGAAAGCACGCGGTCGAAGACGAGGACCGTGACGTCCCCGTTTCCGAGCAGGTAGGCCAGCTCTTCACCGACGTACCGGAAGTTGATGTTGAGCGGAACTGCCCGGATCTTGTAGCACGCCAACATCGTTTCGAGGAACTCGATGCTGTTGTGGGCGAAAATTCCGACGTGCCCGCCCCGGCGCACGCCCATCTGTTGCAGCCCGTGAGCCAGCCGGTTGGCGCGCCGATCTAGCGCGGCGAAGGTGCAGCGGTTCTGTCCGCATGACAGCGCCTCGCGTAGCGGAACCTCGTCCGCTACGGACTCGAACGTGTCCGCCAGGTTGAACTCCGTCTGAGTCACCCCCCGGGGGCCTGTGGCCTTCGCCCTCGCCCGCCCCGGCTGAGCAGTAGATTCGGCTGTTGTCAGCGTCGAAGACGAGTCTTCCATAAGGGACTGGGCGTAAGTGGGTGAGATGTTGATCGACGAACTGCTCGTCGGATCCGACGGCCTGGTTTCCAAAGAGCGCTACGTGTCCCGGGAGTTCGCAGATCTCGAGATGGATCGCCTGTGGCCCCGGGTCTGGCAGGTCGCCTGCCGCACCGAGGAGGTCGCTCAGGTGGGTGACTACGTCGACTATGTGATCGGTGACCAATCGATACTCGTCGTCAGGTCCGATACCGACACGATCCAGGCCTTCTACAACACCTGCCTCCATCGCGGCACACGCCTCGCGGACGGGTGCGGGACTTTCCCTGACTGCGAGATCCGCTGCCGGTACCACGCGTGGCGGTACCACCTCGACGGTCGGATCAAGGAGATTGTCGACCGCCACGAGTTCGACGCGGTACCCGAGAACATCCGCCTCCGCGAGGTCCGAGTAGGCGAATGGGGCGGCTTCGTGTTCGTCAACATGGATCCCGACGCGCCGTCGTTGCTCGAGTTCCTCGAGCCGATCCCAGACTGGCTCGGCGCATACCGACTCGAAGAGATGCGCTTTTACTCCCACAAGACAACGGTTCTGCCGGCGAATTGGAAGGTGGTCGTCGATGCATTCAACGAGGGCTACCACGTCCAGGGGACACATCCGCAGATCCTCGCGTGGACCGACGACGTCAACATGGAGTACGAGCAGTTCGAGACCCACGCCCACTACGGCCGGCTCGCGAGCGCTCGGCGGCAGCTTCGCCCCAGCCCACGCCTCGGGATCGATGACGACGAGGTCGACGAATGGGAGATCCTTGCCGCGCTCGTGGGGGGTCTAGGTGGCCTCTTCTACCGCGATGAGAGACGGCTCGTAGACGAGCTGAAAGACGCCCCCCCATCACCGGGTCGGACGCTGCTCGAGGAATATCAGGTTCGCAGGCGCGAACTACTGGGGTCTCGCGGACTCGACGTGTCGCACTTCACGTTGGATCAGATGACGAGCGCGGACGACTTCTACTGGTTCCCGAACGTGGTCGGGCCGATCTACCCGGGAACCGCCATCATGTTCCGCGTCCGGCCCAACGGCCTAGATCCCGATAGCGCCATCATGGACCTGTGGACATTGCAGTGGCCCGGCGACGGGTGGCGCCCATGCGAGCACAAGACCTATGCGGACTGGACCGCCAAGGACTGGGGTCTCATCACCAATCAGGATTTCGCCAACATGGAGCACATCCAGCGAGGCATGAAATCCCGCGCTTGCGTGGCCCTTCATCTCAACCCCAGGCAGGAGTCCAACATCCTTCACATGCACCGGGTGATCGACCGCTATCTGACGAGCTGACGCGTCAGGTCGCGGGCTCCCTCACCCACTTGAATGAACGGCTCGGAGCTGGCACAACTGACAGGCCGGCCGTGGCCGCCAGTTCAGTGGCGTCGCGCATGGTGCCTTCGCGGTGTTCTTCGTCGCCGTCCGCATAGGTGACCACGAACCACGTCAACTGCAGGTCGTCGTCCTCCACGATATGGCCGGCGATGCTCTCGATCTGATCGGTGGCCACCTAGGCACCCTAGCCCCGAACAACCAAGGGACGTGGCGCCCCCCGAGTTCCAGTGCGGCCGGTTGTTCTGCTAGACGTCAGTATGGCCCCGGATACGAACGCTCACCGAGGGGCCATCGTGGCGGTTCTGTGCGTTTCGGCCCTGATAGTCAATCTCGACAACACCATCCTGAACGTGGCGTTGCCGACCCTCGTAAGGGTTCTGCACGCCAGTTCCAGTGAATTGCAATGGATCGTCGACTCCTATGCGATGGTGTTCGCAGGACTGCTTTTCGTCGCCGGCAGCCTGGCGGACAGATTCGGGCGCAAGCGGTTCTTCCTCATAGGACTTGCTGTGTTCGCCACGGGGTCGACCGGCGCAGCGTTCTCCGGTTCTGTGCATCTTCTGATCGCGTGGCGAGCAGTCATGGGCGCAGGTGCGGCTCTGACGATCCCTTCGTCACTTTCAATCATCAACGATGTGTTCCGCGATCCGAAAGAACGGTCTCGGGCCATCGGCGTTTGGGCCGGAACCGTGGGTCTAGGAATCGCGATCGGCCCGATCGCCGGAGGGCTATTGCTCTCCAGCTTCTGGTGGGGATCGATATTCCTCGTGAACGTGCCGATCGTGATTGCCGGATTCGCGGGAGCACTGGTGATCGTGCCAGACTCGAAGAACCCGGTTGCCGAAAGGCCCGATCCGGTTGGGGCGCTGTTGTCCATCGCCGGTCTCGGCCTGCTCCTGTGGGCGATCATCGAAGCACCCACTCGAGGCTGGGCGTCGGGAGAAGTGATCGGAGTCGGATCGGCGAGCCTTTTGGTTCTGGGGACGTTCCTAGCGTGGGAAGCACGCAGTCGTCAGCCGATGCTCGATCTGACGATCTTTCGAAGTCGCCGCTTTTCTGTGGCTGCCGCCGCGGAATGCCTTGGGGCGTTCGGTCTACTCGGAGCGTTGTTCCTGCAGACCCAGTTCCTGCAGTTCGACCTCGGCTTCTCGCCGATCAAAGCGGGGTTGAGCATCTTGCCGATGGCAGGGATGCTGGTGGCGAGCGCACTCGCTTCTCCCCTGGTCGCGCGTCTGCTGGGCCTCAAACTGACCGTTGCCGCAGGGCTCGGCTCGGTTGCCGGTGGGCTGTGGGCGATCTCGACTGTATCGACGGCCTCGACGAGGTATCCCGCAGTCGTGCCGGGACTTCTCCTGATCGGTCTCGGAGCAGGCCTTTTGCTGCCGACCGCGACGAACTCGGTGGTGGGGTCCGTCCCTCAGGGGGAATCAGGAGTTGGATCGGCTTCGAATGCGGTCGCACTACAGGTCGGTGGTGCACTCGGCGTGGCGGTGATGGGAAGTGTGATGTCGACCAGGTATCAAGACCACATGACAGCTGCGCTTGCCGGGCGTCACGTACCGGCGGGAATCGCACAGACGATTTTCGGTTCGCTCGGAGGGGCACTCGGTGTGGCCAGCCGGGTAGGTGGGACGACAGGGGCGCTTCTGGAGCATGCCGCGCGCAACTCTTTCATGAGTGGCGTGGAGGTATCGATGGCCGTCGGAGCAGCGGTCGCTCTTGGCGCTGTGCTTCTCGTGCTCGCCCGCTTACCTTCACGACTTTCGCAGAATTGACCGTTTCGAAAGCTCGTCGTGTCAGGCCGGCACAACGGACTCGTCGGGCCTGTGCATCACGGTCTCGCGCAGCTTCGTGGCGTACATGGCAGCGTCCGAGCGCGAGATGAGGTCGTCCGCAGTGGCGCCCGGGCCTCCGCAGGCGACCCCGACGCTCGCGAGCACACGGACCGTTGCCTCGGGTAAGTGGAATTCCCCCTCGAGCGCCCTCTGCAGTCGGTCGGCGATCGCAGTCGCGACCTTGAGCTCGGTCACGCCGGGGCAGTAAACGAGGAACTCGTCCCCGCCGAGACGGCCGATCCGGTCCCCGGGCCTCAGCGCCGAGCTGAGTCGGGACGCCACCTGCGAAAGGAGACGGTCCCCCACCTGATGACCGTGCTGATCGTTGATCTGCTTGAAGCCGTCCAGGTCGACGAATATCGCGCTCACGTCGCCCGAGCGGCGCGCTAGCTCGGCCTCGAGCAAGCTCACGATCGACCTGCGGTTCTGAAGTCCGGTCAGACCGTCTGTATCTGCAAGGCTCTTGAGCTCGGTCACGTCGACGACGCACCCGAGAACCCCGAGAATCCGGTCGTCGTCCGTCACCGCCCGGAGCGTGATCATCGCGGATCTTCCGGTCTTTCCGTTAAGCACCATTCCGAGATCGGCATCGGTGCCGTCCGCCATGACTCCGTCTATCGCCTTCACGAGGAGCATCGCGTCGGGCGAGATCGCCGCAGCAAGGTCCCGATAGGAGGCGAACGATTCATCCCCGACGAGTTCCCTCAGGACGGGGTTCACGAATGCGACGCTGCCATCGGCTGCGACGTGGAACAGGCCCACCGGCACCGTGTCGGTCACCTGGCGAAGGAAGTGCTCGCTCTGGCGTAGCGCATCGACCGCCGACATCTCCTCGGAGACGTCGATCAGCTGTGACGCGACGACCGTAGAGCCGTCCTCACGCGCCTGGAAATCGTTGGAGGTCTCGATCCAGAGCCATGTTCCGTCGACACGCAAGTAGCGGAGTCGCACTGCGTGCGCGCTCTGCCCGCGCTCACCAGCGAATCGACTCATCCAGTTGTCGATAGCGCGCACGTGGTCGTCAGGATGGATGTAGTCGAGGGTCGAGTGCCCGACCATCTCCTCGGGTGCCCAGCCGAGCATCAGGGTCGTCGCCTTGTCGATTGCGAGGATCGTCGCGACTTCGCTCTTCTGTATGACACATAAGCGCGGCCTGGCCGATGTCAGGTCTCTCGGACGGATCGAGGCACCTTGGTCCCCGTCGAGATCGTCTCCGGGAACGACCATCCTCAAGATCACACCGTGCTTTTCGCGCAGGTCGAGGTACTGGAGCAGGTAGGGCCGTTCGGGATCACTGCACAGACGGATTCGTGCTACTCCCACCCCTCGGGCAAGGGCGACCACGAACGCGTCCGTGACGGCACGGGAATCTTCTGCTACCACCAACTCGAGCAAGGAACGCGATTCGGTCCTGTGCTCACGGCCGAGGGGGATGGAGGCCGGCATCTCGACGGATTCGCCGTTCGGGTTGATGGCGCCGACCAGCGCGTCATGGTGAGCGTTCAACCACGAGGAGAGGATCTCTTGCGAGTCGGTCGTCAGAGGCTCGGTGCCCACGTCCACTCCAGTCAGTGACAGTCCCGAGGAGTATCGGCGGCTCGCCGCGGGGCTTGAGTCCTACGTCTGTCTATTTGGCCTCTGTCTAATTGGCGGCTCCGATGATGGCCCGGGCCTTGAGCACGATCTCCACGACGATCGGGTCGCCCGTAATGTCGAGGCACCTTTGCTCGGCTTCGGGCAAGTTGTTCGTGAGCAGCCTCCAGGCTTCGGTGGCCGACATGTTGGCGCGCGCGACGACATGGCTCCCCGCATCGTCGACGAACCTCCAGGCCAGATCGCAGTACTGGAGCAGCCATCGTCGTTCGATCGGACCGGTGACGGTGATGTCCACCGTGTCGCCGTCTGGCGCGGAGAACGCCGAAAGGCGATAAGGGTAGGCCCAGCGGAGGGCGTCCAGCACCGCGGAGGCGGTCCGGCAGCTCAGGTCGGCGGGACGCCCGACGGCATCTTCGAGCTGCTGCCTGTGGATCCACTGCTCACTCAGCTCGCGGGCGTGGTCCAGCCAACGTGGGACGAGGTCCGAGCTCGCCCAGCTCACGGTGGCCGCCCTTTCGGCCGGGTCCTGGGCGGAGAGCAATTCAACGACCTGAGGGCCTGTCCATCCGAGCAGGTCGACCACGATGCGCGGGCTCAGCCGCCTCGTCGCGCCGACCCAAGCGTCCTGAAGGGCGTCGAGCCAGGTCGTGAATGCCGCTTCATCGCCGATCGAATCGACAGGAGGAGTCGTTCCAAAGTGAGCGTCTCTCTGTCGAGCGAGCAGGCCGAGGTCGGCTCCGAGCAAGTGGCATGACAGATCGAGCACCGACCAGCCCGGGCACGCTGTCGGCCGCGTCCAGTCGTCGGTGCCCAACCCGCCGAGAAGCGCGAGTAGCGCCTGCCGTTCCTCAGTGAAAAGGGAAATGTGGTCCGTGTCGCTCCGATCCGGGATCGCTGTCATGGGTCAACTCTGACATCCGACGCAGCGGGGCTTGTGCCGCTGAGCGACATGTAGATTCGCCGTCGGTGACCGACCTGGACGAACAAGGACGCCCTGAGCCGCCCATTGCTGCAGGAGAGACCGAAACCCTTCTCGGCTACCTGGAGTACCAGCGCTCCACCATGGGGTGGAAGTGCGCGGGAGTGGACGCGGCAGGGATGGCCAAGACGATCGCGGCTTCCCCGATGACGCTTGGCGGAATGCTCAAGCACCTCTCCTACGTCGAGGACTGGTGGTGCTCGCGGTCGCTTCTTGGGCGGGATCCTCAACCTCCGTGGGACGCGGTGAATTGGAAGGCCGACCGTGACTGGGATTGGCACTCAGCCGCAGGCGACACGCCCGAGGAGCTCTTCGCTCTCTGGCGCAACTCCGTTGGCCGCTCGCGCTCACTCGTCGCAGAGGCGCTCGCTGAGGGCGGCCTCGAGCGGCTGGCGGTGCGCAGCTGGCCCGATGGCAGGTCACCGAGCCTCAGATGGATCCTTTTCCACCTCATCGAGGAGTACGCACGCCACAACGGTCATGCCGACCTGCTGCGCGAGTCCATTGACGGGCTCACAGGGGAATAGGTGTGAACGGGTGCGGAGTGGCTTCGAACACGATCAGGTCGCTCTACAGCGCCTCCGGCGCATCCACACGAACAGAGCGAGACTCAACACCAAGGCGAGCGGCACCACTCTCTTCAACACCGACGGGCCGGCCGTGCCGAGGAGGTCGACCGGTTCTGCAGGGGCCGACCTGATCTGGCGTACGGCCGAGGGTTCGTGCCCGTCCGAGGCAGGAACCGCTGTCGATCGGGCCTCTTCGGACACCGGCCGAGGCACTTCGGGCGAAGACCCTTGTGACAACAAATCAGCTTCGAGCCTGTCGGCGAACTCCCCGAGCAGCTTTGTGCTCACGTCTCCCATGATGCTCCTGCCGAATTGGGCAACCTTGCCCGTGATCGCGAGCTCGGTGACTATCGAGACCACTGTTCCGTCGCCATCGGGCTCGGCTGTGGCGGTGACCATTGCCGACGCATTGCCCTGACCGCGCGTCTCACGTCCTTGTGCCTGAAGAACGGCTCGATGCTCGGCGTCGCTCTTCTCGACGAACCGGGCGGTCCCCTTGTACTGCGCAGTGACCGGTCCCACCTTGACCTTGACGATGCCGCGGTACTCGTCTCCCTCGACCTGTTGGAGCTCGGCCCCGGGCATGCAGGGTGCCACCCGCTCCAGATCAGTCAGGACGGCCCAGGCGGCATCGATAGGAACCGACACGCGGAATTGGTTCTTCAGCTCCATCGCTTCAGGTCCTCCTCGCTGTCGATGTCGACCGGCTGGCCTTCGCAAGGTACTTCGAGGACCAAGTCGGGCCGTGCTTTCATGAGTACCCGGGCTCCTTCGTCCCCAGTCGTCGGAAGAATCGCCCACACCGACTCCTCGAGGCGCACCGGGGGCCTGCGACGACCGTCGAACGTTGCCACGGCCACCGGGCTCGGAGTCGCGGCAACCGCCGCCCACGCCGAGGACGGAACCAGGGGCAGGTCTCCGAGGCCCACGACGATGACATCGTGTCGGCGCTGCCGTGCCCATCGGACCGCGGCCTGCAAGGACGTCGCCTGCCCGCTCGACCACTCCGCGTTCTCGATGACGGTCAAGCCGACCGGCAAGACCGGGCCGAGATCCACGGCTCCGACTACAACGGCAACCTCGTCCAAGGCGGCACCGGCCGCTGCCTGAATTGCCCACGTCACGAGAGGTCGCCCGCGGAAATCGGCCAGAAGCTTGTGCCCGTTACCCCGAAAGCGCGTTCCTCCGCCGGCAGCAAGGAGTACGGCGGCGATGCTCATACGGGACCTCTCAGGCGCAGTCGGCGATCACGCCCATAAGCGAGTCGAGTGAAGCAGCGGAATGACCCTCGACAAACCGGTCGACGTACGGGAGAGCTGCGACCATGCCCCGGGCGAGAGGCTCGTAGCCGGCCGAAGCCTTGAGCGGGTTGACCCATATGGTCATGCGCGCTGCCCTTTGCAGGCGAGCCATCTCACCCGCAAGCCTCACAGGGTCACCTCGGTCCAATCCGTCGGACAGGATCACCACCACGGAGCCTCGAGCCAAGCCCGGCATGCCGAAGCGGTCGTTGAAGGCACCGATCCCCTCCCCGAGCCTGGTGCCCCCCGACCAGTCCGGCACCTGTCCGATCGCCTTGGACATGGCGGCATCGGGGTCGTGCGACGAGAGCTGGCGGGTGAGCCTGGTGAGCCTGGTCCCGACTGCGAACGCCTCGGTGCGTCGATGGCGGACCACGGCGATGTGAAGGAAACGGAGCATTGCTCTGGCGTAAGGATCCATCGATCCGCTCACGTCGCACAGAAGCACGATCCGGCGTGGGCGCATTGTCGGCTGACGCTGAATGAGACGCACGATTTCGCCACCCGACCGCAACGTCCTTCTCATCGTCGCTCGCGCATCGCGGCGACCGTGCTCACGCGCAGAAGGCGTCATCCGACGCGACCGTTGCAACGGCCAGGGGTGTGTCGGCCTGAGCAGGCGCAGGATCTCCGAGAGCTCGTCGGATGTACAGGCTGCGAAATCCTGGCTCCTGAGTCGTTCGATCTCGCTGTAACTGACGTGCTCCGACTGCCGGGCCGGTATGTCGACGCGGGAGAGCCCGGAGTCGTGGATGCCTTGATCACCGACGGGTCGGTCGGCAGATCGCGGTGGCGGATGGGGCCACTTCGAAGCTCCGCTCCAGAACGAATCGAAGACCCTGTCATAGGTCTCGACATCCTCGAAGCGGTGTACAAGGACCGTCCGTCCTGCCCAGTACAGCGGATCGCGGCCGACCCCCACTGCCGCCACTGCACGAGTGAATTGCACGACACTGTCCACGGGAACCGCCAGGCCGGCGTGTCGCAGATTCCGGACGAACGCCACGAGAACACGCGTTGTCGAAGGGCCCGCGGGATCAGCCACGCCGCGAGGCCTCTTCGACAAGACGGGAGAGGTCGCCGCTCATCACGCGTTCGATGTCCTCGCGGTATTTGAGGATGCTCCCGAGTGTGCGCTCCGCCACGGCTTCGTCGAGCTCGTTGCTTCCGAGCGCCGCTAGGGCCTGAGCCCAGTCGATCGTCTCGGCCACGCCTGGAGCCTTGTAGAGACCCATCGCCCTGACGGCCTTGACTGCGGCCGTGACCTGCCGGACCAATCGCTCCGAGGCTTCGGGCGCCTTCAGGGTCACGATCGCCACCTCGCGCTCGAAGTCGGGATACTCGACCCAGTGGTAGAGGCATCGTCGTTTGAGAGCGTCGTGGACGTCGCGCGTGCGGTTCGATGTGAGCACGACCAACGGCGGCTCCTCGGCCCGGAACGTACCGAGCTCAGGCACCGTCACCGAATAGTCGGCGAGGACCTCGAGGAGGAACGCCTCGAACTCGTCGTCGGCGCGGTCGATCTCGTCGATGATCAGAACCGGCGGGGCCGTGCGGCCGGGCGATGGAGAGATGGCCCGGAGAAGCGGCCTGCGGACCAGGAATCGTTCCGAGAACAACTCGTCTTCGACACCCCGGATGTCGGCCGGCTCGCCGCTGACCTTCCCTCGCAGCTCGGCGGCACGCAGATGGAGCATCTGGCGCGAGAAGTCCCATTCGTAGAGCGCCTGGCTGACGTCGATGCCTTCGTAACACTGAAGGCGGACCAGCTCCCCGCCGGTCCACCTGGACAGTGCGTTCGCCACCTCAGTCTTTCCGCCGCCGGGCTCACCTTCCAAGAAGAGCGGACGCCGCAGCACCATCGCGAGGAAGATCGCCGTGGCGAGTCCGATGTCCGCAAGATATCCCTGATCCCGGAGGGCCTGTCGCACCTCGTCCGGGGTCTCGGGAGGCGCGAAGAGAGGCGCTCGGCCCATCAAAGATTGACGCTCTCAGCTCCGCGTTCGAGCTCCTCGCCGGAGGCACCTTCTTTCGGGAAGGACGCCATTTCGATCGGGGGTTCGCGCCAAGGGTCGGGCAGCGTTCCGGCATGCGCATCGCAGATGGCCCGCCAGACACGCTCGGGTGTGCACGGCATGTCGATGTGCCTGACACCGAGGTGGCTGAGCGCGTCGACGACGGCATTCTGCACTGCCGGAGTCGACCCCACGGTGGCGGACTCCCCTATCCCCTTGGCCCCGAGCTCGTTTGTGGGAGAGGGGGTCTCGGTGTGCGCTGTCGTGAATGAAGGCAGCTCGGCCGCGCTGGGCATCGCATATTCCGCGAGCGTGGAGGTGACCGGATTGCCTTCAGGATCGTAAAGGAACTGCTCCCACAGTGCCTGTCCGATGCCGGAGGCAAGTCCGCCGTGCACCTGGCCGTCGACGAGCAGCGGGTTCACGATCACTCCGCAGTCGTCGACCGCGATGTGCTTGATGGGCACGACGCGCCCGGTCTCGGTATCTACCTCCACAACCGAAATGTGGGCACCGAACGGGAATGTGGAACCCGCTTGAGCCGTGTCGTGTTGCACCATCAGGGGCTCACCGCGCTCGGAAGCCCTCCGGGCGATCTCACCCCATTCGAGCGCCAGGCTCGGGACCCCTGCGACTCCGAGTCGTCCGTCGCCGATCACCACGATGTCTTCCGGCGCCACTTCGAGCATTTCCGAGGCGAGCTCTCTGGCCCGTTCTACTACGAGCTTCGACGTCTGGAGAACTGCGGTACCTCCGAGCTGCACCGATCGCGAGCCGCCCGTCCCACCGCCGCGCGCGACAAGTGCCGTGTCGGACTGCACGTAACGGATCCGCTCGATGGGCGCTCCTAGCTGGTCTGCTGCGATCTGCGCGAACGCCGTGGCGTGTCCCTGACCGTGGGCCGACGTTCCGGCTTTGACGGTGATCGTGCCGTCGTCGTGTACCTCGACCTCTGCGAATTCACCGCCCCCACCGGTGACTTCGACGTAGCAGCAAAGCCCGATCCCGAGCAGTTTCCGGTCGCCGCGCTCGCGCCTTTCCGCCTGCTCGCGGCGGAGACTCGCATAGTCGGCGATGCGCAGAGCCTCGTCGAGCGCGGCCTCGTACTCGCCACTGTCGTAATCGGCGCCCATGACCGTGGTCAGCGGGAACTCGTGGGGCTGGATGAGATTCTTTCGGCGTATCTCCACCGGGTCCATCTCGAGCTCGTCAGCAGCCATGTCGACGATTCGCTCTATGAAGGCAGCCGCCTCGGGACGACCGGCTCCGCGGTAGGCGCCCATGGGAGTCGTGTTGGTAGCGACGACGGCGACGTCGAACGCGATCTCCGGGATGTGGTACACCCCCTGGGCCATGATCTTCGTCTGTCCCAGAACGAGGATCCCGCCGAAGCCTCCATAGGCGCCGGCGTCCCCGATCATCCGACACCGCATGCCGACGAACCTGCCGTCGCGTTTCAGCGCCAGCTCTACGTACTGAACCTGTGCACGGCCGTGGGACAACGCGAGCATGCTCTCCGACCGTGTCTCGACCCACTTCACAGGGCGGCCTAGTTCGAGGGCGATCCTGCCGGCAACGACGCCCTCCGCGGAGAGGTGCTTGGCGCCGAAGGAGCCTCCTACGTTCGGAGCGATGACGCGCATGCGCTCTGGGTCGATCCCGAGCAGCCCGGAGAGGATGTCGCGGACCATGTGCGGCATCTGGCAAGCGAGATGGACCGTCAGGTCGAAGTCCTCCCCTGTCGGGTCGACGACGATTGCGCTTCCCTCCATGGGCACGACTGCGACCCGCTGGTTCTCGAAGCGACCACGCACGACCACGTCGGCGCCGGCGAGCGGGTCCTCGCTGCCGCTTCGCATGCCAATCAGGACATTGCTGCCAATCGACTCGAACTGAAGCGGGGAATCGGGTGAGAGCGCATCCTCCATGTCGACCACTGGGGCGATCGGCTCGTAATCGACCTCCACCAGCTCGGCGGCATCCGTCGCCAGAGCCTTCGACTCAGCGACCACCACGACGACAGGGTCCCCCACGAAGTTGACTTTGTCCTTGGCGAGAGAAGGCCTGACTGCGGCAGGGTGAAGCATCATGAAGGCCGGGGCGTCGGGGAAGTCGAGGTCCGCCGCGCTGTACACGCCGACGACCCCCGGCATCTGACGGGCACTCGTCACGTCGATCGACATGATGGCCGCGTGTGCCACGGGCGAGCGGACGAAATGCAGCGTGAGCATCCCGTCGAGCCTCATGTTGTCCACGTACGTTCCCGCTCCGCGCAGCAGGTCCAGGTCCTCCACACGCCTCACGGGCTTGCCGGAGAAGGTCCCAGCGCCGAGAGTCACGAAGACGTCTCCTCGAGTGCGCGGCGGACGAGCACTGTCGCCAGATGACGGCGGAACTCCGAGGAAGCGTTGATGTCGCTCGGCGGGTCGGTGCCCTCGGCTGCGAGGTTCGAGGCGTCAGTGGCGGATGCTCCGCTTCGCAGCGCCTCTTCCACGGCAGTCGCGCGCAGAGGGGTGGAGCCCATGTTCACGAGCGCAACCCCAGGCGATCCGTTCAAAACCGCAGCCACGCCCACGATCGCCCAGTCCTGTGCGCGACGGTTGAACTTCTGAAACGACCACCCGGCGCCAGACATCTTCGGCACGCGGATTTCCACCAACATCTCGTCGGGGGCGAGGGCAGTCTCGAGGAACCCTCTGAAGAAGTCGATGGCAGGGATCTGTCTGCGGCCGGCGGGCCCGTGGGCCACGAGCGTGCCCCCCAGGGCTAGCACCGCAGCGGGAAGGTCCGACGCCGGGTCACCGTGCGCAAGGGTGCCACCCAGGGTGCCGCGATGACGGACCTGGGGATCGCCGACCTGATGGGCGGTGTGCGCAAGCAGGGGAACATGCTCGACGAGCAGGGCCGACGTCTCGAGGTCATGGTGCCGAGCGAGTGCCCCGATCGCGATCTCGCCGTCGCGCTCCTCGATATACGAAAGGTCCGGCACTCTTCCGATGTCGACGAGCACACTGGGAGTGGCGAGCCGGAGCTTCATGAGCGGTAGCAGCGAATGACCGCCGGCTAACAGCTTGGCTTCGTCCCCGTGCTCGGCGAGCATGGAAACGGCTTCTTCGGCCGATCCCGCCCTCGCATAGTCGAAAGCAGCAGGTATCACGAGCCCGACCGCGTTCTGTCACCGGCGCAAGCTAGGACCGCCTTCACGATGTTGTGATAGCCGGTGCACCTGCAGAGATTGCCTTCGAGACCCTCGCGGACACCGCGCTCGTCCAGATCCTTCTCCTCGGCGAGCAGCGAGACCGCAGCCATGACCATCCCGGGCGTGCAGTAGCCGCATTGGAGAGCATGGTTCTCGCGGAATGCTTCTTGGACCGGGTGCAGGGCACCGTCAGCTCCGCCAAGCCCTTCGATCGTCACGACGCTGGTGCCGTCAGCCTGCGCCGCAAGCATCGTGCACGACTTGACCGACTCCCCGTTCAGCAGCACGGTGCACGCGCCGCACGAAGTTGTGTCACAACCGATGTTCGTGCCCGTGAGACCGAGGGCCTCGCGGAGATACTGCACAAGCAGGAGCCTCGGCTCGACATCGTTCGTGCGGCTGATGCCGTTCACCTCGACAGAGATCTGGACCATGCGTGACCTTCCCGACGAGACCGCGCTCGCTCTCAGAGCTGTGACCTTAGCCTCGGCAAATCCCCTGCCGAGGCTGACGGAGCCGCTTCAAATGGACGGCAGGCCCTCCAGATGGTCGATGCTCTCGAGGTTGTTCTCAGCCCAGTAATTCCGGATGCCCTCGGGGCCCTTGCGGTTCGACCACTGATCCATTGTCGGCCGGTGTCCCTCGAAGTTCATGACGGGGACGCCGTAGCCGCAGGAATCGGCGATCCGGCCCACGTCCACGACGATGATCGACCGTACGCCGACGCCGGATCCACCTGGGAACCGGGTTGCGAGCTGGCAGAAGCGGGAGTCGTCCGCAAGTACCGCGTGGCCCTTGCCGTGCAGACGCACGATGCGCGGCGGACCTTCAAAAGCACAGAACATGACGACGATCCTGCCGTTCTCCCTCAGGTGGGCGATCGTCTCGACGCCGCTCCCGGTCTGGTCGAGATAGGCGACGGAGCGCTCGTCGAGTACGAGGAATTCTTGTCTGTTGCCCTTGGGAGAGCAGTTCACCAAGCCTTCCGGCGACAAAGGAGCCGTCGACACGAAGAAAACCGGTTGCGACTCGAGCCATCCGGCCAATTTGTCGTCGATCACGTCGTAGATCCTGCCCATCACGTCATTATCGCAGCCGGCGCGTGTCGGGATTCGTGCCGGTCGGCTCCCTCGCCAGCGGTAGCGTCCCCGTGGTGACCCTCGAAGCAAAAGTGCTCACGGTCTCCGAGTCGGTCAGCCAAGGGACCCGCAAGGACCGCTCGGGCGACGAGCTCGCAGCCGCCCTTGCCGGTCACGGGTTCCGGGTTGTCGAACGGCGGACCGTTCCAGACGGAGTGGGGCCGGTCGCCGCCGCCCTCAAGGAGCTCTGCACCTCGTTCGCCGGGCTCGTCGTCACGACCGGGGGCACCGGATTCTCACCCAAGGACCTGACACCTGAGGCCACCCGCACGGTCATCGACAGAGAAGCTCCCGGCATGGCCGAAGCAATGCGCGCGGTGAGTCCCCTCGGACGGCTGTCGCGCGGCCTCGCCGGTGCGGTGGGCCAGTGCCTGGTGCTCAACGTCCCAGGTTCACCGAACGGGGCGCTCGAGTCACTCGAAGCCGTGGTCGACGTGCTCCCGCACGCTCTAGAGCTGCTCGCAGGGGGTGTGCCTCATTGAGCTCCGGTGTGTGCTGATTAGTCTGAGGCGAAGGGGTTGTGGGCCGGACCCCGTGCCAGGACCATCGAAAAGGCGGCAGTCATGAAGGACCTGCTCGACGACATCGAACAGTGGCAGGCAGCCGGACGGCGCGTCGCTCTGGCGAGGGTCGTCGCCGTGATCGGCTCAGGCCCGCGTGAACCCGGTGCAGCGATGGCGGTAAGCGATCAGGGAGAGGTGGCCGGATCCGTTTCGGGCGGATGCGTCGAAGGCGCCGTGGTGGCGGAGGCGCTCGAGGTGCTCGAAAGCGGAGAGCCCCGGCTCTGCACGTTCGGATACTCGGACGAAGAGGCTTTCGCGGTGGGGCTCACATGTGGGGGAACGGTCCGCATCTTCGTGGAGCCGCTCGAATAGTGGAAGGTCCCTTTGCCATCGTGCGGGACTGCCTTCGTGCAGAGGACCCCGTCGCGTTGGCCACCGTCATCGAGCTCGCTGCGGAGGGAGGGGACACGGGAAGTCTCCCCGCGCTCGGCACAAAGGTCGTCGTACGTGCGGACTCAGATCCCGTCGGCTCGCTCGGCGAACCAGGCCTGGACAGGGTCCTTGTACGTGACGTGCAGGGAGCCCTCGACTCCGGTCGCAGCGTCACCCGTCGCTACGGTCCACATGGAGAGCCGGGCCGGGCCGAGATCACGGTCTTCGTCGAGGTATTCGCACCTCCGCGACGCATGCTCATCTTCGGGGCGGTCGACTTCACGGCTGCTCTCGTGCGTGTAGCAAAAGTGCTCGAATATCACGTCACGGTCTGTGACGCCCGGCCCGTGTTCGCCACCCGTGCGCGTTTCCCCGAGGCCGACGAGGTCGTGGCGGACTGGCCGCACCGCCATCTGGCGACGGTGGCGCATCGGCTCGGACCGAAAGACGCGATCTGCGTTCTCACCCATGATCACAAGTTCGATATCCCGGCCCTCGTTGCGGCAATGAGGACAAAGGTCGGATATATCGGTGCAATGGGCTCGCGCGCGACCCACGAGGGCCGCGTCGAACGGCTGCGCACAGAAGGAGTCGACCCAGCGGACATCCGTCGCATAATGGCTCCCATCGGCATCGACATAGGCGCACGAACCCCCGAGGAAACAGCCGTGTCCATCTGCGCCGAGATCATCGCCCTCAACGCAGGGGCGGATGCGCCCTCGTTGAGGGATGGCGCGGGACCGATCCACCGGACCGCGTCATGACCGGCAGCGAGATCGAAAGCCCCGAAGGCGGTGACTGGATCGCCGTCAGCGACAAGAGCCTCCCGGTCGACGAAGTATGGAGGTGGGTGAGTCTGCCGAAGTGCGGGGCAACTGTGACTTTCTGCGGCACTGTGCGCGACCACTCGGCGGGACGCGAAGGGGTCACGCTGCTCGAGTACGAGGCGTATGAGGAACACGTCATCCCACGCCTCGCCGGCGTCGCCTGCGACGTCCGCCGTCGCTGGCCCGACATCGGGCGCGTCGCGCTGCTGCACCGCGTGGGTCGGCTCGAGGTCGGCGAGGTTGCGGTCGTCGTCGCCGTGTCCACGCCGCACAGGGCAGAGGCATTTGCATCCGCTCAATTCTGCATCGACACTCTGAAGCAGACGGTTCCGATCTGGAAGCACGAGACGTGGGCGGGCGGATCCGACTGGAGCATCTGTGAGCACGGTCAGGACCGGTCGCTCGGGACATCTCGATCGTGAAAGTCCCATCATGATCCGCCTCGAGGAGGCGCAGCGTTTCGTTCTCGGGCTCTGCGGCCCCCTGCCCGCATCAGAGGTTCTGCTCGACGACGCACTGGGTTGCGTCGTCGCGGCGCCGGTCGAGGCATCCGAACAGATCCCCCCTTTCGCGAACTCGTCCATGGACGGTTACGCCGTGCGTGCGGCCGACACGCAGCGGGCGCCCGTGGAGCTCGAGGTGATCGGGTCGATAATGGCCGGGCGTCCGTTCGACCGGACCGTCGCAGCGGGCCAGGCGGCACGGATCATGACCGGCGCACAGCTGCCCGACGGAGCCGACGCGGTCTGCATGATCGAGGAGACCGAGAGCGCTCGCGACGGTCGGTACGTGATCATCGGACGCCCTCTGCGGTCCGGTGACTTCGTTCGTGAGCCGGGCCAGGACGTGGCCGTGGGTGACATGATCGCCCCGGTCGCGACGGCGCTTACGGCCGCCCATCTGGGAGTCCTGGCCAATCAGGGAGCAACCAGCGTCGTGGTGCACCGCCGTCCCCAGGTCGGGGTGCTCTCCACGGGAGACGAGCTGTTCGAGGGAAAGGGCCCTCTCCCGCCCGGCAAGATCCGCGATGCCAACCGTCACACCCTCATGGCTCTGGTCCGGCGCGACGGATGGGAGTGCGCCGACCTGGGAGTCACTGGAGACGACGAATCCACGCTCGTGGAACTGTTCGGGCGAGGGGGATCGGCCTGCGATGCCATCGTGACGAGCGGAGGCGTGAGCGTCGGTGACCTCGATCTGGTGAGGACCGTGCTCGAGAAGCTATGCGCAGGGAAGGCGCGCTGGATGCAGGTCGCGATCAGACCCGCCAAGCCCCTTGCGTTCGGTGTGCTCGCGGACTCCGGTACCCCTGTGTTCGGGCTTCCGGGAAACCCCGTGTCGGCGATGGTCAGCTTCGAGCTCTTCGTCCGCCCCGCCCTGCGGCTCATGGCGGGACACCGGGTGCTGCACAGGCCGGTCCTATGTGCGACCACCGAGGTCGACCTGCGCCGGCAACCCGATGGGAAGCTCCACCTTCTGAGAGCACGGCTCGCGATCGACCGCTTCGGGAACATGTCCGTCAGCACGACCGGCGGCCAGGAGTCGCATCAGCTTCAGTCGATGTCAGGGGCCAACGCCTTGATCCTCCTGCCCGACGGAGACGGTGCAGGTGCCGGAGATCGCGTCGACGTCCTGCTCATCGACCCCGATCAGTTGAGCTCGGGCGAGTCGGTCACGCTGACGACGAGTCGCCGGCCGGTGTCGCAATGACCTTGCCTGTCCCCGTCGCTCTTTCCGTGAGACCGCACCTGTCCCGACCCGACGGTTCTGTCGTCACGGCTGAAGCCATGCCCCTCGAGGGACCGCTCGTCGACTCCTATGGCAGGGTCCACGACGACCTTCGCATCTCTGTGACCGATCGTTGCAACCTCCGCTGCGTGTACTGCATGCCCGAAGAAGGGCTCACCTTCTTTCCGAGAAGGGAGCTGCTCACTTTCGACGAGATAGCACGACTGGCCCAGGTCGCGAACGAGCTCGGCGTGACTCGTTTGCGCATAACCGGGGGCGAGCCGCTCGTGCGAAAGGACCTCGTATCTCTCGTCGCTAGGCTCTCGGAGATCGGGTTCGATGACCTGGCGATGACCACGAACGGCACCGGATTGGCTGCGATCGCGACGCAGCTCGCTTCCGCAGGACTGCGGCGGGTCAACGTGAGTTGCGACTCTTTGCGTCCCGAGCGCTTCGCCGCGATACGAAGGCGCGGGCAGCTCGGCGTGGTCCTAGACGCGATGGGCGCGGCTGAAGAGGCGGGCCTCGTCCCTCTCAAGGTGAACGTCGTCCTGCTGCGTGGACTGAACGACGACGAGATCCTCGACTTCGCTTCATTCGCCCGCGAGACGGGACGCATCGTGCGGTTCATCGAGTTCATGCCGCTCGATGCCCAGGGGGAATGGGACAGGAGCCGGCTCGTCGCCGGCCGCCAGGTCTACGAGCGCATCAACGCCGAATGGCCGCTCGAGGTTGTTGCGAACGCGACGGACGCGGCGCCGGCGGAACGGTTCCGTTTCGCCGACGGGATCGGCGAGATCGGGTTGATCTCGAGCGTTTCAGAACCGTTCTGCGGTACGTGCAACCGGCTCCGGTTGACCGCTGACGGATCCCTCCGGAACTGTCTGTTCTCCGACGATGAGCGCACCGTTCGAGACCTATTGCGCGGCGGCGGCTCTGACGACGAAATCGCAAGGTTGTTCCGGCAGGCGGTGTGGGGGAAATTCCCCGGGCACGGCGTCAACGAACCAGGGTTCATGAGACCGGCGCGCTCCATGTCGATGATCGGCGGCTAGCGATGGCCCTCCTGCGCCTCTTCGGGCCGGCGCGCGAGGCCGCCGGTACCTCGAGCGCCACGTTGCCTGGACGGAGTGTGGAGGAGATCATCGCTGCGGCCGAGGAGATGTTCGGGGAAACGTTCTCGAGGGTCGTGGCCACTTCCAGGATCTGGTTGAACGGCGAAGCCGTCGAGCCCGGTGCAGCGGTTGGAGGTGATGACGAGATCGCGGTCATTCCACCAGTGTCCGGAGGATGAGCACTCCCCCAGCTGACCGCGCAGATGGCGGGGTCGAAGAGAGACGGCTCACGCACGTCGACGAGCAGGGTCGAGCGAACATGGTCGACGTCACGGCCAAGCCTCTTACTCGCCGAGTGGCTGAAGCCAGATGCACGGTCTCGACGTCAACGGACGCCACCAGAGCCCTTGCTGAAACTCAAGACGGGCTCGACCCGGTCGAAGCGGCACGGTTCGCCGGTATCCAGGCCGCGAAACAGACCTCTTTCCTGGTCCCGCTTTGTCATCCAATCCGTCTCGATGGCGTGACCGTCGACGTGAAAGTCGATGTCCACAACATCGAGGTCGCCGCACGGACCGAGATCGTCGAGCGGACCGGCGTGGAGATGGAAGCGCTAGTTGCATGCGCAGTTGCCGGCCTGACACTCGTCGATGCCCTCCTCGACGTCGACCCGAGAGCATCGATAGAGCACTTGACGCTCTGGCAGAAATCGGGCGGGCGATCGGGCGACTGGTACCGGACCGCCGATTCAGGGGAACTCTCCCGGTTCGCCGACCCCCCGGAGACATAGCGTGCCGACTCACGGCATCTGCCACTTATTACGGCTATAGTGACCTTATCTGCGGTATATAACGCCTACTTTCGACGTAAATGCATTAGATGTCTGTTACCGTGAATGCATGTCCATCAAGCAGCGATCCGGAAGCGGGCATTCAAGAGAGCCTCGGAGCTCAAGAATTCGCACGTTGACCTGCCTGGGCGCCCTGGCGGTCGCCGTGACCCTCGCCTCTTGCAGCTCGTCGAGCCCCAAGGGCTCGACGGGTACAACCGGAAAGCCGTCGGGCCCCGTCGATGTCCTCTCCGCTGGGTCGCTTCAGGACCTGATGCAGGGTCAGATCGGTCCTGCATTCCACGCTGCGACGGGATATACGCTCAATGACGTATCTATGGGATCGAGCGCCTTGGCGAGCAGCATCAAGGGCGGCACTTTGCAAGGAGATGTGTTCATCAGCGCTTCTCCCGCGGTCAACTCCTCTTTGCAAGGATCACAAAACGGAAATTGGGTCTCGTGGTACGCGGAATTTGCAAGCTCCCCTTTGGTGCTCGGTTACAACCCGGCCAGTTCGTTCGCACAGGCTCTGACGACGAAGCCGTGGTACCGGGTCGTCGCCGAGCCCGGGTTCCGGATCGGTCGCACCGACCCTGCCACCGACCCTAAGGGCGTGCTCGCCGACGAGGCGCTCGACGCGGCGGCCACGAAATACAACCTGCCTGAGCTCCGGACACTCGCAACCGAAACGAGCGATGTCTTTCCTGAGACCTCGCTCATAGGCGAGCTCCAGGCCGGGCAGCTCGACGCAGGGTTCTTCTACGGCGTCGAGGCCGCGGCGGCGAAGATAAAGACGGTCCCGCTCACGGGGACCTCGCTCGCCGGCGACTACACGATCACGATCCTCAACAAAGCTCCCCACGAGGCTGCCGCAGTCGCCTTCGTCAATTTCCTTCTCGGCGAAGGCGGAAAGAACATCCTGGCGATGAACGGCGTGGTGGCGGGTCAGCCCCAGGTGACCGGGTCGCAGTACGTCCCGGCAGCCGTAGAGGCGGCTCTCAAGTAGTGCTTCGGGGGTTCACCAAGAGCCCCCTTCCGTGGCTCGGAGCGTTGATCCTCCTCTATCTCGCAGTACCGATCGTCGCGTTCCTGGTCCGGTTGGCAAGAGCTCAGAGCCCGGGATTCTCGACGCCCGGGCTCTTCCCTTCGCTGTTCGTCTCGCTCGAGAGCGCCACGATCTCACTGGCGATCATCACGCTGCTCGGCGTCCCGCTTGCCTACGTTCTCGCCCGTTCCCACGGTCGGCTCTCGTCTTTCGCCGGCCTGCTCGTCATGCTGCCTTTGGCGCTTCCTCCTTTGATGAGCGGGATACTGCTCATCTACCTCGTCGGTCCCTACACGTACCTGGGCAGGCTGTTCGACGGTCATCTCACCATGTCGCTCGCGGGCATCGTGCTCGCCCAGACGTTCTGCTCGGCTCCCTTCCTGATCGTTGCGGCCCGATCGGCGTTCGGCACCGTCGATCCGGCGATGATGGACGTGGGTTCGACTCTCGGTCATACGGAGTTATCGCGGTTCGCACGGATCGCCCTCCCGATCGCTTCTCCGGGCATCCGTGCGGGAATGCTGCTCGCCTGGCTTCGTGCCTTCGGCGAGTACGGCGCGGTGATCGTCCTGTCGTATCACCCGTTCTCGCTTCCCGTTTACACCTACAACCAGTTCAGCGGTATCGGACTGCCAACCACCGTCGCTCCTACGGCACTGGCGCTCGGAGTGGCCGCAGTCGTGGTGATCGCTCTGAGCCACTCGAGGCCGGCCGGCAGACGGAAGTCCGAAGTGCTCCTTCCCGAGGCAAAAGCTCCGTCGGCAGTGGTGCCGAAGCCCGTCAGCTTCGACATTGACCATCGGCTCGGCACGTTTCACCTCGAGCTCAGCCACGAGGCGAAAGGAAACCGCCTCGCGATCCTCGGGCCTTCCGGCTCGGGAAAGTCGGTGCTGCTTCGCTGCCTCGTCGGTCTTTACGGTCCGTCTCCAGGCGCGGTCCGCTACGGCAACGAGGCTGTCGCGGATCTGGCAGCAGACAGGCGGCAGGTCGGGTACGTGGCTCAGGGATTCAGGCTCTTCCCGCACCTCACCGTGTGGCAGCAGCTCCTCTTCGCCAAAGGTGCGAGTCCCGAGAGGGCCGCCCACTGGCTTGGTCGCCTCCGTCTCGACGGGCTCAAGGACCGGTACCCATCCGAGCTGTCCGGCGGGCAGCTGCAGAGGGTGGCCCTGGCGCAGGCCCTCTGCAGGTCCCCCGAGTTGCTCATGCTCGACGAACCCTTTTCCGCTCTCGACTCACCCATTCGCTACGAGCTGAGGCGCGAGTTGCGTCGCCTTCAACGCGAGACAGGCCTCGCCACAGTGATCGTGACCCATGATCCCGAGGAGGCGGCATTCCTGGCCGACGATGTGATCGTGATCTCCGGTGGCACAGAGCTCGAGTCGGGAACCGTTCGAGAGACGTTCGCGCGACCCGGCTCGGCGGAGGTGGCGCGCCTGCTCGGGATCCAGAACCTGAATCAGGCTGTGATCGAATCGGAAGGCTGGATGGACGTGGACGGCGTCCGGATCGCCGTGGAGTCGCGCGGCTTGTCGAGTGGCACGCCCGTGCTCTGGAGCATCAGACCGGAGCGGGTGGTGCTCACCGGGTCCGATGGTCTTCGGGGAGTCTTCACCGATGTCGCCGACGTGGGCACCGCCGTCGACCTGTTCATCTCGCTCGGTTCGCACCTCGAGATCCAGGCCCGGACGGTGGTGCACGCGGGGTACGAGGTCGGGGACCCGTGTTTCGTCGAGCTACCACCAGAGGCGATCACCTTGTGGCCTGACGCGACCAGGCCAAGCTGAGGCTAGTTCTCGACAGCGTCGAGCTCAGAACCCGGAGGGCAGCTCCACTCCGACGTTGGTCGCCTTGACCACGGCTTCGGCGACCATCCCGGGCTCCAGCTCGAGCTCGTCGGCGGCCTCGCGAGTAATCAGAGACACGAACCTGTGAGGTCCCGACTGAATCTCGACCTGGGCGGCCACCCCGTCCTTCGTGACGCGTGTGATGATGCCGAGGAAACGGTTTCGGGCCGATTGAGCTCGCGGTTGATCCTGGCGTTGCTCGCCTGCAAGCTCCGTTGCCAGCCTGGCGAGGTCGGCGCCATCGACATAGCGCCTCCCGCCCGGCTTGCCGCTGGCCTTGACCCTGCCACTATCGGCCCATCGGCGAACGGTGTCGGGGCTCACACCTAACAGTTCGGCCGCCTGCCCGATGCGGTACTCAGCCATTTCTCAACGGTAGCAAGGACTGAATCGGACGATGGAGGTTACTCTTCGCCCTTGCATCGAGAACGGAGCCGATCATGCGGTCGAGGGCGGTATTAGGCGTCGTCCTGTGCGCGATCGGCGCGGTATTCATCCTGCAGGGAACCAACGTTGTGCAAGGTTCGGGGATGAGTGGCCACGGCAGGTGGGCCGTCATCGGAGCCGCCTCGGTTGCGATGGGTGTCGTTGTAATCGTGTTGGCTGCACGGTCACGCGGAAGATCACGTCTCTGAACACCAGAGAAGTCGTCCGGTGTTCAGGGTGCCCGCCCGTTCTCGATAGCCGCCTTCTCCTCCTGCAACCAGCCAGGAGCATGTCGGGCGGCCCATGATTCACTCACCCAGCCTTTGAACATCGATCGCAACGAGTCGCGGTGGGTCACGGCAAAGAGAATGTGGCCGAACACGACGACGAAGATGGCCAAGGCAACCACGTCGTGCACGAATGTGGCACCTGTGCGCCAGCTGACCGGGAAGAAGCGGAACCACTTGAGGATGAACCCGGTAGCGAGCATCACCACGATCGATGCGGCGATGAATAACGCGTTGAGCTTCTGACCTGGGTTGAACTTGTCCATCACCTTGGGTGCCCGGTAGCCGAAGGCCCGGAGCCACGCCAACTCGTCCCTGGTCCATACGTTGACGCGCCTGAGGTCCCGGCGCATCCGTCGTCCCCAGGGCCCGAGCAACGAGATGACGATGGGCGCCGGGAGCACTATTCCGGTCCACACATGGACGTCCGCCACGAGTGCCCGACGACCGACCGATCTCGGACACTGACGGGAAGTAGAGCGGTAAGGCGGTCAACATGAGAATGCCGAACAACAGTGCGTTCGCCCAGTGAGCGGCCCGCTGGACCCGGTCGAAACGCAAGATCCGCGTCACCGACCGAGAAGGAGCTTCGCTCGTGGCGGTCACGTCGCTCGTCATGTCTCCGACGGGTCGGTCGGCCCCGTCGAGCCGTCACGCCACCCGTTCACGGGATAACCGTTCTGCTCCCAGAAGCCCGGAATTACCTCGTCCACCACCTTGATCGCGGACAACCACTTGAGCGACTTATACCCGAACATCGGTCCGACATAGAGACGTACGGGACCGCCATGCTCGGTGGTCACAGGAGCTCCGAGCATGCTGTATGCGACTATGACGTCGGGCAGACGGGCCTGATCGAGAGTAAGGCTTTCGCTGTCGGCACCGTCGTATGAATCGAAGCTGAGAGCTACCGCGCCTTTCTGCACTCCGGCGTTGTCCAAAATGTGGGAGAGCTTCACGCCTTCCCAGTGGACATCCGGGACGGTCCATCCGGTGACGCACTGGAACTCCTGGACCAGCGAGGTGCGGGGCATCGCCTGCAGGTCCGCCAGCGTGAAGATCCGCGGGTTGTCGACGAGTCCACCAACTTCGAGGCGGTACTCCTGCCGCGAGATCTTCGGGAACGATCCGGTGATCGAGTAGATGCGGAAGCGATCTCCTCCGGGCAGCAGACCCCCGAGGCCAGACCCGATCGCGCTTCCCACAGCACCTTGGATCTTGGCCCCGAACACGACCCCAATCGCGCCGAGCACACCCATGCCGATGAATACCCTTCGACCGACGTGGACCGGCGAGCTCTGCCGCTTGGAGCCCTTAACCTCCTTTGCCGAGCGATCCTCCACCTGACCAGCCTACGGACGAAGAGGTTCGGCAGGGTGTCAACCGCTCAGAGATCGGTGCGAGCCCGGTTCAAGAGCCGAGGTCAGTCCCTCACCGCTCATCAGGTCAGCACCAGCCAGGTCCGCCCGTCGATGAGCTCGCCGCGGCGTCGAGGTGTCCAGCGTGGCAGGCCGTCTCCGCGATCACATGGAGGATGATCTGGCAAAGGTTGTGTAACCGCCAGGTTCCGAAGAGATTCTCGGGCCACCAGGCAGGCGCTGCATCGAGGGGAATCTCGTGCACGACGGCGTTTGAGCGTTCGATCTGCTGTCGGTAGAGATCGAAAACTTCCTTGGCTCGCACTTCAGGTCCGACCCACCAGGCGTCCTCTGTCTCCCCGGGTACCGCATCGTCCGTTCTACCGGCGACCACCTGCCAGAACCAGAAGCGCTCCACGTCCAGGGCAAGATGGTTGACCAGACCCACACAGGTCCAGCCCGAGGGCAGGAGCGCTCTGTGCAGATCCTCCTCGGGGAGCCCGTCCAATATGCCGAGAATGTGCCTGCGTTGACTGTCGAGCGTGGCAATCATCATCGCGGCTTCGTCGCTCATGCCGTAACTCCGTCTACTGATCCGGACCCGATCTGGTGTTCGTTCTGCTCAACGTCGCGACCTCGTGATCACCAAGCGTCACTGAGTGTCGTCCGCCGCCATGTCTGTGCCCTGAACGTAGTTGAACATCCAGCGGATACCGAAACGGTCGAGACAGGTGCCCCACGTGGCTCCCCAGAACATCTCTGCAAGCGGTGAACATTCGCTCGACCCTTCGGACAGGGCCCCGAAGAGACGTTGAGTCTCGTCCAACGTGTCCGGCTCGAGATTGATCGTGGTGTTGTTACCAATTCGCAGCTGATGGTTCATCGACTCCAACATGTCGGTCGCCATGATCATGTGACCTGCAAGTATGGGTAGCTCGGCATGCATGACCATCTGCAATTCGGCTTCGGACAGGGCCGGGCTGCCGGCACCTGAGGGGACATCACCCATGCGCTGGATCGGTACGACATAGTCGGTCCCGAAGACGCTCCGGTAGAACTCCAACGCTTCGGCAGCGTTGCCTTCGAAGTTCAGATACGTGCTCACTCTCGCCATTTTCATGCTCCTTGATCCGTCGACCGTCAACTGTGTAGACAGAAGACCCACACAGGAATCATCGGTCGTTCATGAAGAGCTGCGGACAGTTGGCGCCAGGACCGCATCGCCGCCGGGAAATAACCTGGAGCGGGCGACTGATCACCACTGAGGCGAACCGATGAACAACCTCGACAGAGAAGGCGCGAGACGCCGGATCCGACGCGTCATAGACCGACTCACGAACGAGGGTTCCGCCGTTGCCGACCTCGACGGCTGCTTCCACTCCATCTTCCCGGTCGCTGCGAGCCCTGAAGAGGGTGAGTCGTTACGCAGTTGGGTCACGCGGGAGGATGCAAGGAGGACGATCGAAGTCGGACTCGGATACGGGGTTTCGACCATGTACATCTGTGACACGTTGGCCGAGTACGACGACCCACGCGCTTCGCACGTTGCGATCGATCCGTACCAGAACACGAGATTTGCCAACTGCGCGCTCCAGTTTCTCGACGAGGCGGGAATCCGCCACAAGGTGGAGCACCTCGACGAAGAATCGCAGATCGTATTGCCACGTTTGCTCGGCCAAGGCCGGCGATTCGACTTGGCATTTGTGGATGGCAACCACCGTTTTGATCGTGTGTTCTTGGACGTCGTTTACCTGGGAAGACTTCTCCCTCCAGGAGCCATTGTCTTCGTCGACGACTACCAACTCCCCTCTGTGGCAAAAGCCGTATCGTTTTGCCTGACAAACCTGAATTGGAGCCTGGAAGAGCGTTCGAGCGTTGATGGTCGACACCACTGGGCGGTCTTGCGCACCAACGCCCAGTCCGATGTCCGATCCTTTGATTACTTCGTCGAGTTCTGAACCAATCGACGCGATCAGGTCATGGTCGGAACGCCGAGACGGGCCGGGCCGCGAGCGCCGGCGTCAGGTGCTCGAGCGGCCCGGGCGCCTCGGACCGGTTCCCCCACGGTGGTGCACAAGGTAGAGCGAACGGTTCTAGAGGGGAAGCGTCAATTAGCCGTCGTGAACATCGCGGCGACCGGGAGTCTTCTCGAGCGTTCGTTCGCCGAATCATTAGGTATGCGAAGAGATGCAGGCGGGCAATTGGGGACTGAGCTTGTCGACCAAGGAATATCTCTGAGATGGACGATGATCCGACTCGCTCGCCTCGCACCGAGACCCCGTCTGATTCGACGTTCATACGCTCGATATGACCGATTCGAACGCGGCACAACTGCTAGAGGAGGTGGAACAAGTCGTCCATCGCAACGGGGGTCATTTCTCATGTTTGGAGGACTTGCAGGACACGTGCTCTGCTGGTTGTACCAGAATCATAGAGAACCGCCCCCTCCCCGGCCGAAGAACTTTGCAGTCCGTCATTGCAGGGAGATCACACCACCGGCCAAGACTCGGCAAGCGCGCGGCTATTTCCAAGCCTGAGCGGTGAGGATGTATCGGACGACGCCATCTTCTCCGGTGGGCGTCGGCGAGCGTGGCACGAAGTTGCGAAAGCCGGCAGCCATCACGGCTCCCTCGAGTGCCGACCGGTTGGGTGCCCACCAGTTGCTGGAGTCGCCTTCGAGTTCTGCTGCCGGGTAAAACTCCCACATCGCCGAGTTCACTCGGGGGACATGGACAGCAACGGTTCGGATGATTGCTACCTCGCGTGTCAACGACGCCAACCTGCGGATGGCTCCCATCGGGTCCTCCAGGTGGTACAGCACGCCGGCGAAAATCACGACATCGAAGGTGCCCAGACCGCTTAAGTCGTCATTGGCGAAATCAACGACCGCCGCCTCCACTTGGGATCCAAGCCGTGAGCGCGCAAGGTCGAACCCCGCTCGCCCCGGCAGCGCACTCGGATCCCACATCTCGGGGTTGAGGTGCGGAGCCACGTAGTCCTCTCCGGTGTCACGAGTCCGGCGGTAGTAGGCCTGCTGTTCCACAAGTCGGGTGCACCAGACATAGTGGTCAAGCGCAACCACTCTGGCTGCGCCTTCGCGTTCTGCGCGGAAGGAGAAGTAACCGTCCCAGGCTCCGATATCGAGGACGGTCTTTCCGCGCAATGGTGGGACGCCGAGTTCCTTCCATTCCTGATCTAGCAGCTCCGGAGACTTCTGCCCGGGCGTTGTCTCATCCCCTAGCGCGATCGAGTGGTACCAGAAGATCTCCTCTGTCTCAGCGTTGTCGCTCGTCATCTCAGTCTCTCGATCCACTTCCACGCATTTCTCCGTCCACGCCGCACACACCGCGAGCCCCGGCATGACGATAAATCAATCCCGCGCCGAGCCCTTTACCTAGCGCACTCCGGACCGCAGGTAGCCCAAAATGGTCGGGTGGTAGCGCAGTTGCGAGGGCTCGACCGTTGACAGCGGGGGCCGGGAGGGCAAACCACCGCCGGAGAGGTAGCGACCTATCACGTCGAGCAACACCCGCACGCCCGCCGCGGTGTGTAGGTACGAATAGGTCGCGAAGTTGTCCCGCGAAGTCGGCGTGAACGTTGCCTGACCGAGGATCGGCCCGGTGTCGACGCCCTTGTCCACCAGGTGCACGGTGGTGCCCACCAGCTCCGGATGACCTTCGACCAGCGCCCAGTACCCGCCGTGAACGCCCCGGTACTGGGGAGTGATCCCCGCATGGGTGTTGACGAACGGGGCGTCGATGCAGTTGAGGGTCTGGACGCCGATGATGCGGGTGCCGTTGACGACCACGAGGTCGGGACGGGCGTCCTGCAACGCCCGGCGGGCCTCTGGGGCGTTTACCGAAGGCACTGCGGTCACCGCCGCAGACGGGATCGGAGCGGTGTCCAGGTGCTCGTCCCGCACGATCTGCTCGATTCGGTGTCGCCCGGCCCGGTGCAGCACCGGCACTGCCAGCGCGCTGAACAGCACCTGCCCGGCAACCGTGGCCGGCGGCAAGCGCTTGAGCCGCCGGCGGGTCAGCATGACCCGAGAGATCCTGGGCTCCATCACAACCATCGGAGCCCCGAAGGCGCCGGCCAGGGCGTGGTAGACGATCCGGGAGCTGCTGCCGTCCGAGGTGAGGAGCAGGAGGCGGGGAGATTCTGGGGTCACGCGTCGGCGGGCGTGCGGACTGCGTCGGCGACCTCGGCCATGGTCATGGAGCGCAGGCCGTAGCTGTCATGCAGCTGGTGGTACCGCTCCAGGATCTGGCGCAGGTTGGCGAGGTTGGCTTCGAGGTTGGCACCGAAGTTGTGCGGATGCCACCAGAGGTGGAACAGCTGATGGCGCTCGGCTGCAGCATCGAGCGAGGCGGTGATGCGCCTGACCCGCAGCGGTTCGAGGCGGGTGAGGCGGCGCGAGTACGGCCGGAGGAATCGGCTGGCCGCCACGTTGTAGAGCCCCTCGCCGTCGGGGATGTCCTCCCAGCGAAGGAGGCCGGCAACGGCCGGCCCAGCGTAGGCGTCGACGAGGCGTCTCATCCTTGTGACGGTCGACTGGCCCTCGGCGTCGGTGCCTTTGTAGGCCGCGCCGGACTGGTTGCCACGGTAGGTGTCGAGGCCGAGGTCGCGCAGGACGGCCCCGTAGGCCGGGTTGAACTGGTTGCGCGGGAACACGATCGACCGCAGCTCGATGCCCCGCTTCCGGGCCACCGAGATCGCGCTCTCCAGGTCGGCGCGGAAAGTCTCGGGGTCCTGGCCCTGCTCCAGGCAGTAGAAGTGGGAAAAGGTGTGGGTGGCGATCTCCTGGCCCGGCGTGGCGGCGATGAGGTCGATCAGGGTCGGCGCGAAGTGGATCGGGTCCTCAGCCTCGTCCTGTCCCAGCGGTTCCTCGTAGGGGGACAGCCCGGGCCGGGTGTAGGCGGGCCGGGCTGTCGGCGCGTATCTCTCCACCTCCCCGCGGTTGTCGCAGAAGAGGAATCCGACGGTGGCCCACGTGGCTTTGATGTCGTACGCCCCGAAGAGGTCGAGCATGGCTGGGATCGCCTGGCGGACGCCGAGCAAGTTGGACTGGTAGGGCCCGTCGGCCGCCAAATGGTCGCGGACCCCCCAGTGCAGCTCGAAGTCGAGCGATATGACGAATGCGCCGTGGCCAGGGGGAGACAAGGGGATCCAGCCTACAACTCGTCAAGTACTTCAGTTTTGTAACCATCGCGCCGGATCACCCGACTGAATGGAGTCGCCAAACAGGCGCTCATCGAGCGGAGATTTCGCTTTGTCAACCCCGGGATTCGGCACCTTCGCCCGAGCTCTCCTCGACTTTAAGCAACCAAGATCGCGACACCCGTTGTCTACGGTTGGGCTCGATGGCACGGAAGGTTGACCAATGCACCCGACGATCGCAGCGCTCCACACTTACTCATTTGTAACGGGCACTCTCCACAGTTTCGCGCCCAAGTCCGTAGTTGCCTTCTGAGGTGTTAAGCGGCGTGCACTAACTGCTTCAAAACCCACCGATGGGAACGCGGACAATGCTCCTGAGCCCCGTTTCCGTCCCGTCTGCAAAGGGCTTTGTGGGTGAGAGCCCCGACGTTTTGTCGGGCACCCGAAGTGTCGGAGGGGCGTTTTGTACCTTTAGTACACGGGTGGTGTGGGCTACCGAATGGGCTGCATGACGGTCCTGGCGTGCAAGGATGGGCTTGAGGCGATTGATTTCGCGTCAGCACAGGATGGACAAGAGTGTTGGACGGAAAAGGGGCGATTATCGCCTTCTTCTGCCGATTCCCCAAGTTGCTCAGCAGCCACAATCGCGATCTCGGTCTCGTCGCCACCAGCATGAGGCCAGCCGACTCTCCGTCATAGCTTCCCGATCGATTCGACCGCGGCCGTTGACCTGGGCTCAGGCGTGCGTAAAGGTTTTGCGCCGGTAGGTGTATGCCGCAAATGTTGGGGATCGACTAGCGAAAGGGGTTCGGGCGATGAGCGAGCAGCCAAACGGGGATCAGGGAACTGCGTCGAAAGAGGTGACCGACCCCAAGGAGACCTCCTCTCGGTCTTATGGACGTCGGGCGCTGATGCTCGGTGCCGCCACCGCGGGCGCAGGGGCGGCCGTGAGCTTGGGGGCCCGCCCCGACCCTGCGGATGCTGCCACCCCTGACGCCGGAACCCCGAAAGTGAAACTCGGCAAAGCGAACACGGCGACGGCCACCACGTCGATCTCCATGGCGGTTGACGGCGACAGCGGTATCGAGGGTATCGACACCAGTAGCGGCGGCGGGTACGGCCTTTACGGCAGCTCCGAAAACGGCTACGGCGTCTTCGGGACCGCCGCCTCCGAAAACGGCACCGGCGTCTACGGGACCTGCGCCGGCGAGTACGGTATCGGCGTCTACGGGACCGCCTTCGGCGAGTACACCTTCGGCGTCTTCGGGACCGCCGGCGAGAACGGCTACGGCGTCTTCGGGACCGCCAACTCCGGCACCGGCGTCTACGGGACCTGCCCTGCCGAGTCCGGCTACGGCGTCTACGGGAAGGCCACCGGCGAGGGCGGCTACGGCGTCTACGGGAACTCCAGCTACGGCAACGGCGTCTACGGGTCCTCCGCCGGCGCTAACGGCGTCTTTGGGACCTCGAGCGCCGACGACGGCTTCGGCGTCTACGGGTACGCCACCGGCGGTGCAGACAGCTTCGGCGTCTACGCCGAATCCATAAACTCAGACGCCCTATATGTGGCTGGCAGTGCCGGGGTGACCGGCTACCTGTCGAAGGGGGGCGGGTCATTCAAGATCGACCATCCCCTCGACCCAGGCGGCAAGTACCTGTACCACTCGTTCGTCGAGTCGCCAGACATGATGAACGTGTACAACGGGACCGTGGTCTTGGATGGCGACGGACGGGCGACAGTGGAGCTGCCGGACTGGTTCGAAGCGCTCAACCGAGACTTTCGCTACCAGCTCACCGCGATCGGCGGCCCAGCCCCAGACCTGCACATCTCACGCGAGGTGAAACATGGGACTTTCTCCATCGCTGGAGGTAGGGCTGATCAGAAGGTGTCGTGGCAGGTGACCGGTATCCGACAAGACGCATGGGCGAATGCAAACCGGATCCCCGTCGAGGTCGACAAGAAGGCTGAGGATCAGGGCCGGTATCTGCACCCCGAGCTGTTCGGCGGTGAGGCGATCACCGCTTTGGCCAAGGCCCGCGACCGCGGCCGTCGGCATCACACCCCAGCGGCTCCGAACCACGACGCCCGGGCCTAACGGCCGAGCAACAAGTCCCACGCATCACCCTCGACGTTCACGCCCACGCGATCGAGTCGGGTGGGGACGCGGCGGGTGAGCGACTGACTGCCATGCTCGCCTCCCGCGCAGACTCAGGGGAATCGCGTTGACAAGGCGTTGACAGATCACTGCCTGAGGCGGATGATGGGGAAGTCGGTTTTCCCGCTTAATCCCTGGTCAAACTGGGTGTCGGAGGGGGGACTTGAACCCCCACGCCCTTGCGGGCACCAGCCCCTCAAGCTGGCGCGTCTGCCTATTCCGCCACTCCGACAAGTGACCACTGCCGCCACGCACGGCGGCGCATCGGTGACACTACTAGCGGACCCTGCTGCCAGGAGCCCCATTCGGGCGATGCCTATGTAGCTCTGCGCCAGAGGTACGCTCAATAAGAGTGGCCTCACGGAAACCGATGAAATCGTCTCCGTCCTCGGGCGCCGTAGCCGAACAGCTGCTGTCGGCCATCGCCGTCATCAGGCGCAGGAGCGTCTACATAGCTCGAGAAGACAGTGACGAACCGCATCTGACCACGGCGCAGATCGAGCTTCTTCGACTGGTCGACAGGCACCCCAAGCTCACCGTGGCGCGAGCGGCCGCAGAGCTTCACCTCGCACCCAACACGGTCAGCACCCTGGTGGGCCAGCTCAGCCGCCTCGGCTTGTTGGACCGCGCGTATGACACGACTGATCGAAGGGTCATTCATCTCGACGTGACCGAGGCCTCCAAGCGTCGTCTCTCTGGCTGGCGTCGCCGGCGTCTCAATGCGGTCACCAAGGCCATGGCCTCGCTTGATCCGGTCGACAGGGAGCGCATTGGGGCGGCTCTCGCGGCGCTCGACCATTTGGGTGAGGCTCTGGAACCTAAGTAGCTGGCAGCAACCAGCCGAGGCTTCCCAATAGCTCGGATCCCCGATGGTTGTTGTTAGCCGACCAGTTGTGCGTCAGGGCGCACCCATCTTGTGCTCCGGTCCGAGCTTCCTCCAAGAAGCAGCGTTCCACAGAGGGCCGGGCCCCCCTGCATCCGCCTGGACGCCTGTGACGTAAGCGCTCGAGACGAGCAGTGTCGGTTCGGCGAACAGCGGGATCGACGGCATCGCCTGCCAGAGCAGCCGGTCAGCCTCCTGATAGAGAGTCGCTGCATGCCCCGGGTCGAGGTCCGCGGAGGCCTGCTCGAACACGGCGTCGACCTGGGGAGCATCAAATCCCTCCGGGTTGAGCGACACACCCTCGCCGGCCACCGCCTCGTTCGTGGAGTACACCCGTGCCATCTGCCCCGGATAGGGGCTCGCCTCCACCGGCACAAGGGCTAGGTCCCAACCCATGTCGGCGAGCTGGGACGCCTCGATCTCGGAGTTGTCGAGTGGATCGGCCCTCACCTCGAAGCCGGCCTCGACGAGTTCGGCCTCGATCGCCGGTGCAACGAGCTCGGACCACGGGTCGCCGGACGCCCAGCGCAGGTCCAGGACCACAGGAGACCCCCTCGAGATCCAGGATCCGTCCGCGTCCCTGCGCATGCCTGCTGACGTGAGCAACACGGCCGCTTCGGCCGAATCCGGGGAATCGAACGGCAGTCCGTCTCGCGTATAGGAGCGTTGCGAGTCCGCGGCCAAGAAGTCGTCGTCGACCTGAACAGAAGGGTCGAGTGGATCGATCAGGTCGCGAACTATGCCCTGTCTGTCGAGTTCGAGTGCGATCCCCTGGCGAACCGCGGCCGACTCATCCGTGGGTTTGTGGACGTCGAACTGGAGCTGGAGCATCGTCGTGCCAAGGCTCTCCTGGGTGTCCAGGCGCGGGGACGATGACACGGCCTGCAGCAGCGACGAGTCCAGCATCGTGCTGTAGACGACCTGCGGTCCGTTCCCCGAGATCAGACCACTTAAGTTCTGCGAGGCGTCGCCTGCCTCGACGACGATCGTCGCGACCCGTCCCGGGGTCCCCCACCATCGCGGGTTTCGCCTGAGCACGATGCGCGAGCCCGGCACCCACGACTCAACCTCGTAAGGTCCGCCCGACACGTAGACCGCTTTTCCTGGATGACTGAATCCGTCATCCCACCCGAACGCAGTCGCAACGTGCGCGGGGACGAGGTCGTTGAACAGGTCGTCCCAGTCGTCGTATGGGTGCGCGAATACGACCCTGACGCTGTCACCGGTGCTCGACCCGGTGATCGTCTGGATGTCGCTGTAGCCGAGGGTCGACGTCGTGTCGAAAGACGCAGTCGCTCCCGGCTCGGAGCCCGCAGGCACGCTTCCCGCCGAGGTCGACTGTTCCTCCCAATTCAAGATGAAGTCCTGGACGCCTATGGGAACTCCGTCCGACCAGGTGGCAAGCGGGTTGAGGCTGTACACGACGGTCTCTGGGTTAACGCTCACAAGCTCGGCGTTCTGGACGAAATTCGTGTCGAGCTCGGGAGTGAGACCGGGATCGACCTCGAATATCTGCGGGTCCGTGAGCGCGGTCACCATCTCGGTGGCGGGCGTGTCTCCGGCCGGAACATGGGGGTTGAGGTTCGTCGCCACGGCAGGAACGACAACGGTGACGGTTGCACCTGCCTGCGCGACGAGGACGCTTGCGCGTGCATTCGATGACAGCGTCGTGCTGGTAGCGCTGTCGGTCCCGCCGCACGAGGCGAGAGTCAGGCAGCAGGCCGTCACCGCCGTCAGGAGGACAGTCCTTCTGCGTGGCACGCGGGCCGCCCCGAGCCGGGGCGCCCGGTGGCTCACTGCAGGCGCAGGGTCAGGACGAGAGTCGAGAAGGCGAATACCAGGGCGACGGTGATCGTGATGCGGTCAAGGTTCTTCTCCACGACCGTGGAGCCGGCTGCTGCCTGTCCCACCGACCCGCCGAACATGTCGGAGAGGCCCCCACCCTTGCCTGAGTGCATGAGGATCAGGAACACGAGAGAAAGCGCAGCTAGGAGGTCGATCACAAGGATCGCGATCGTCAACACGGGCCGAACCTCCGTCGGGCAACAGGGACCACTCGACGCTACCAGAGCGCCGCGGTGTGCCTACTTCAGTGCGATGACTTCTGGGGCCTTGCGGGCGCCGCTCCACGCACGATCGCCACGAATTCCGCAGCCCTGAGGCTCGCCCCCCCGACAAGAAACCCGTCCACGTCCGCGCCCGCTATGAGCTCGTGGGCCGTCTCAGCGGTCACCGAGCCGCCATAGAGCACCCGGGTCGACCCCGCGGCCTTGTCGCCTGCGATCTCGTCCACGACGGCGCGCACGTGGGCGCACCCGGCCTGTGCGTCGGCAGCGCTAGCGGTCTGTCCGGTCCCGATGGCCCAGACCGGCTCGTACGCGACCACGATCGTTCCGACCTGCGCGGGAGGGATGCCCTTCAAAGCGGCCGTGACCTGGCCGGTCAGGATCTCCTCGGTCTCGCCCCGTTCGCGCTCCTCGCCGTCTTCTCCGACACAGACGACAGGCGTCATGGAGTGCCGGATCACCGCCGGCACTATCGCCCTCACCTGCTCGTCGGTTTGGCCGAACAGGCGTCGGCGTTCGGAATGGCCGACGATCACATACGTCACCCCGAGCCTTTCGAGCATTGCGGGGCTCACCTCGCCGGTGAAGGCTCCTTCATCTTCGAAATGGCAGTGCTGCGCGCCGAGCGAAACCGGGATCCCTCTGTCCTCGATAACGGTCTGGACGGACCGCAGGTCCACGAACGGCGGGTGCACCGATACGTCGACCCGTGCGACGTCCGCTGCGTCGAGTCGCATCCCGAGGTCCTGGACGGTCCGTATTGCGGCGAGATGATCGTGATGCATCTTCCAGTTGCCACTTACGAGCGGACGGCGCTCGGGAGGACTCACAGAGGTTTCAGCTCGGATCCGCAACACGCGGCGCGTTCGGTGCCGATCGCAGCGCTTCGAGCCCTGGCAGGTCTCCATGCTCGATCAACTCGAGCGTCGCGCCACCGCCAGTCGAGACGAAGCTGACCTTGGAGGTGAGCTTCAGCTCCTCGAGAGCAGCGACTGAGTCTCCCCCTCCCACAACCGTCATTCCCGGACATGCGGCAACAGCTTGGGCCACAGCCGTCGTCCCTGACATGAACCTGGGATCCTCGAACGCCCCCATCGGCCCGTTCCAAAGGACGGTGCCGGCTCCGCGGATCGCGGCAGCAAACACCTCTTCGGTCTTCGGACCTATGTCGAGGCCCTTCCATCCGATCGGGACGTCCATGCCGAGCAGCTGTACCTCTCCCCTTCCCGGCGATCCGCAACCGATCTCACCGTCGGGGGCCAGAGCAACGACATCGACAGGAAGGACCATCCGGTCCCCCGCTTTGTGGAGCAATTCCTTGCATTCTTCGAGCTTGCCCACGTCCATGAGCGAGGAACCGGTGCGGTGACCGAGCGCTCTCAGGAAGGTGAACGCCATGGCACCTCCGACAACGAGGAGGTCCACACGATCGAGAAGGGTCCTGAGCACTCCGAGCTTGTCGGACAGCTTCGCACCTCCGACGATCGCCACAAATGGCTTTGCCGGTTCGACGAGGAGCTGGCCGAGCACTTCGACCTCGCGCTCGAGGAGACGACCCGCCGCCGAAGGGAGTCGCGAAGGTGGCCCCACGACAGACGCGTGCGCCCGGTGAGACGCACCGAAAGCGTCGTTCACATACGCGTCGAAACCCGAGACCAGTCGGTTGACGAACTGAGGGTCGTTGGTTTCCTCACCCGGGTTGAACCGGAGGTTCTCCTCGAGCTCGACCGTTGGCGCGAGGGTGGCGAGAATCCGGCGCAACGGCTCGACCGAGAATGCGGGGTCGACCACACCCTTGGGCCTGCCCAGGTGCGTGCAGGCCGTCACGTGGGCTCCGCGCTCCAACAGCCACGAGATGGTCGGCATGGCGGCTTTTATCCGGAAATCGTCCTCCACGGTCGCGAGCCCGTCGTCGTCGACCGGACCTAGGGGAACGTTGAAGTCCACACGCAGGAGCACCCTGGCGCCGTCGACGGGTGGCAGGTCCTCGAGCAGCGGCAGGCCCGCCAGCGGACCCCAGATTGCTCTTTTCGGATGGGGGTCTCCCCCCGACGAGGACCCCTCCGACATGATGCCTAATCCCGTCCTACGAGACAGACGAGATCTACGAGTCTGTTGGCGTAACCCCACTCGTTGTCGTACCACCCGGAAACCTTCACCATCGTGCCTGTCGCGGACGCCGGCACCGTCAACGTCAGTCCCGAGTCGAAAATGCATGACGCGGGATTGCCGACGATGTCGGACGAGACGAGCGGGTCCTCGGTGTAGTCGAGATATGGAGCCAGCGGGCCGGACTCGGATGCGGCCCGGAATGCCGCATTGACGTCCTTCGGTTCGAGGGTGCCGCGCACAACCGCCGTGAAGTCTGTTATGGATCCGTCTCCCACGGGAACCCTAAGAGCCGTCCCGTCGAGATGGCCCGCCATAGCAGGGAGGACGAGCCCCGTTGCCCGCGCGGCTCCAGTGGAAGCAGGGACGATGTTGAGGGGCGCTGCCCTCGCCCGCCGGAGGTCGCGGTGCGCGAGGTCGAGAAGGTTCTGGTCGTTGGTCATCGCGTGCACCGTCGTCATCAGGCCTGCCTCGACGCCGAAGGCGTCGTCGATCACCTTCACCATCGGCACGAAGCAGTTAGTCGTGCACGACGCGTTCGAGACGATGACGTGGAAGGCCGGGTCGTACTCCCCGTCGTTCACGCCCATCACGAAGGTGGCGTCGACACCTTTCGCCGGCGCCGTGATGACGACGCGCTGAGCACCGCCTTCGAGATGACCCGCGGCACTCTTGCGGTCGGTGAACCTGCCCGTCGACTCGACGACGACGGTGACGCCGAGCTCCGCCCACGGCAGGTCCGCCGGCTGCTTCTCGGAGAGCACCCGGATCTTGCGACCGTCGACAAGGAGGTGGCCGTCTTCGGCCTGGACATCGCCGGGATAGCGCCCGTGAGTCGAGTCGAAGCGGAGCAGCACGGCGTTCGTCTCGGCGTCCGTCAGGTCGTTCACTGCGACTACCTCGACGTCGGCGTCGCGGGCCCTGACGGCCCGAAGAAAGTGGCGGCCGATCCGGCCGAACCCGTTGACTCCCACCCGAACCGTCATGTCCCCCACCCCGTCATGTCCGGTACCTGATCATCCCCCACGCCGAGGGCAAACCGCCATCCCATGTACGGTCGGTTTCGGCCGCTTGCATGCCCACCATGCCCACCAATACCCAATGTCGTGTCCCCAGATCGGTTCTGACCGCCGTCTATCGGACCAGATCGGCCAGTACGTCCGCCAGTCTGCCAGGATCGTGCGCCAAGCCGTTTGCTTTCGAGAGCTGGGCCGTGACCACCTGGACTCCGAGGCTGCGTAGTGGTCCGAGTCCCATGGCAGAGGTATCGGCAACGACGACGTCGATCTCCACTCCGTGATCTTGTAAGGCAGCCAAATGGGCGGCGACGTCATATCCGGCCGTCTCCGAGCGTTGCGGTCTCAGGTTCGCCACGTAGACCCGCTGGGCCGAGCTGTGCCCAAGGCTCTTTGTCAGCTCGGGGACGGCGAGCGCAGCGAGAACGCTCGTATAGAGAGATCCCGGGCCGACGATGACCTGGTCGGCACGGGCGATGGCAGCCAGGGCCTCGGGGGGAGCAGCGACGTCATGGGGATCGAGAGAGACCCGCCGGATGCCCTCCGTCCGCTGTACGGCCGTCTGACCTCGGATCTCGCCGCCGTCGGATTCCGCCACCAGCACGACTGGCTCGGTGGCTGCGGGAATCACCCGGCCGACCGAGCCCAGGAGGGCTCCTGCGTCGTCGAGAGCCTTGAGCAGATCGCCCGTCGTGGCCGCGAGAGCGGCAATCACCAGGTTCCCGAGAGCGTGCCCGGAGGGATCGTCGGGGTCGAACCTGCACTCGAAGGCGGTCGCAAGCGTCCGGCTACGTTCAGACGTCTCGTCCGCCAGAGCCACTAGACACTTGCGCAGGTCGCCGGGAGGAACGATGCCGAGCTCGCTGCGCAACCTGCCGGACGACCCGCCGTCGTCGGCCACCGAGACGATGCCCGTCAGTGTCCCCGCGTAGCTCCTGGCTGCACGCAGCGTCATGGCGAGACCGTGACCGCCCCCGATCGCCACGACCTCCGGTCTCACCGGTCCACGTCCATCTGGACCGTCATCGGTCCACGTCCCTATGAAACACAGTCGGTTCCGTGCCCTTGGCCGCGAGCCGACGCGCGACCTCCTCTGCGACGACAACCGACCGGTGCCGGCCCCCGGTGCATCCGAACGCGATCGTCAGGTACGACTTTCCTTCCGCTTCATAGCCAGGGAGCACGAGCTCCCACAACGAGTCGAGCCGATCGAGCAGAGCCGCCGTGGCGGGTTGGGCGAGCACGTAATCGCGCACCGGGGCGTCGAGGCCCGACAGCGGGCGCAGCTTGTCCTGCCAGTGAGGGTTCGGTAGGAAACGGCAGTCGAAGACGACGTCGGCGTCCAAGGGAACTCCGTGCTTGTACCCGAAAGAGACCACCGAGGTCTGCATCCTGTGCTCGCTGCTTTCCCCGAACAGGGCGGTCACCCGGGCCCGAAGCTGATTGACGTTCAGCTCGCCCGTGTCGAGCACCATGTCGGCACGGTCCCGGAGCACCCGGAGCCGCTCGCGCTCGTCGGAGATCGCCTCCTCCACGTTGCTCCCACCGAACGGGTGACGCCGCCTGGTGCCTTCGAACCTGCGCACGAGCACATGGTCGGGGGCGTCGAGGTAGATGATCCGGACCTTGTGCCCCGAGGCGCGCAGATGGTCGACCGCAGGCAGCGCCTGCTCGACCTGGGTGCCGCCGCTCCTCCCGATCACCAGCGCGACCCGGTCCTGGCCGGATCCCGGTGCTCCGACCGCGTCGACGACCTCGGTGAGCAGCGATGGCGGCATGTTGTCGATCACGTACCACCCTGAGTCCTCCAACGCGTCCACGGTGGTAGAACGTCCGGCCCCTGACATCCCGGTTATGAGGAGGTAGTCGCTCACCTCGCAGCCTCCCTGTCGGCTGTCTCCACTGGATCGGGTCCATCCGCGCGATCTTCCGAGGCGACACGCCGCCTCGCAGCCGGGAGAGGTAGCGGCGTCCGGCCGGGTCGCGGCGGGAAGGGGTCGTGCAGCTGGCGGTACAGCGCGCGTGCCGTCGCGTCAGGGAGCCAGCCGAGAGCGAGCAGATCCTCAACGGACGCACGGCGTACCGCAGAGACGCTGCCGAGCTCGCGAAGCAGGCGCGTTCTGCGCGCCGGGCCCAGCCCAGGGACACCGTCTAGCGCGCTTCGAGTCATGCGCCGGCCGCGCAGTTTCCGGTGGTAACCGATGGCGAATCGGTGCGCCTCGTCACGCACGCGTTGAAGGAGGAACAAGGCGTCCGATCCCCTGGGAATCCTCACCGGATCAGGACTGCCTGGGACGAACACCTCCTCGAAGCTCTTCGCTAGTGCGGCAACAGGGATCTCGTCGGAGAGCCCGAGGCTTTCGAGCACCCGTACTCCCACACCGAGCTGGCCCTTGCCGCCGTCGAGAAGCAGAAGCTGCGGCGGATACGCGAACTTCCGCGGGACCTTGGAGTCCTCCGGGTTCTCGGCCGCCCGTTCCCTCGCCTGGAGAAGCGCGGCGAACCTCCGCGTCAGAACCTCGTGCATCGCCGCGTAGTCGTCGTTGCCGGCGACATCGCGAACCTTGAAGCGCCTGTACTCCGACGGCCTCGGCAGTCCGTCTTCGAGCACGACCATGGAGCCTACGTAGTCGGTCCCCTGCAGATGGCTCATGTCGAAGCATTCGATGCGCAAAGGGGCGAGCTCGAGGTCGAGGGCCTGCTGGAGCGCCTCTAGGGCCCGGGCTCTCGAGTTGTGATCCTGAGCGCGCCGCAGGCGGTGCCTGGTGAGCTCTTCGGAGGCGTTTCGCGAAACCGTCTCGAGCAGGGCTCTGCGCCCACCTCGCATAGGAACCGCCAGCGCGACCGGCCCGCCCCTGAGGGTGGCGAGGAAGGCCTCGTAAAGCGGCGGATCCTCCGGGAGCTGGGGGACGAGCACCCGTCGTGGCACGCCAGGCTCCTGTGCCCCCTCGAGCCCCCATTTCCCCGGATCGCTCGCCCCCGATGCCCAGCCCTCGTGGTCCGACCGGTTGTTGCGGCGGGGCCTACGGACCGGTGCCTGCGGTCTGCCAGGGGGCGGCTCCTCCGCCGGCAGCGAGTCCCCGTAGACCTGCTCGAGAACGCGCCCGATCAGCCGCGGACCTGACAGGTCCTCCACCTTGTCGACGATGAAGGCACGCCGCCCGACGACCCGGCCTCTGCGGACGTGAAAGACGCAGACCGCCGCCTCGAGCTCGTCATCGGCGAGCCCGATCACGTCGAGGTTCTCCGGAGTCATGGACACGACCTGCTGCCGCTCGATCGCGAGTCGGACTGCACTCAGGCGATCACGCAGGCGTGCGGCCCGTTCGAAGTCGAGCTCGGTGGCGGCCTGGCGCATCTCTGTCTCGATGCGGCGAACGACAGGATCGGTGTCCCCGGAAAGGAACGCCATCAGATCGGCGAGCATCCCGCTGTAAGTGGCGTGGTCGACTGCTCCGATGCACGGGCCGCTGCACTTCTCGATGTGGTACAGCAGGCACGGGCGACCCAGCTTGACGTGACGTTGGAGCTTCGTGTCAGAGCAGGTCCTCACACCGAAGGACCTCAACAGAAGGTCGAGGGTCCCGCGGATCGCCCCTGCATGGGCATAGGGGCCGAAGTAGCGGTTGCCGGGCCTGCGTTTCCCGCGCACGACAGCGGCGCGGGGCCACTCGTCTCCAAGGGTTATTGCGAGCCACGGGTAGCTCTTGTCGTCGACGAGCCTGATGTTGAACCGGGGACGGTGCCTCTTTATCAACGAGTACTCGAGCATCACCGCCTCCACGTCGTTGGCCACCTGTATCCACTCGACGTGATCGGATGCAGCGACCATCTGGGCGGTGCGCGGGGGGAGGGTCGCGGGGTCGGCGAAGTAGTTCGACAGGCGGGCCCGCAGGCTCTTGGCCTTGCCCACGTAGAGCACCCTGCCGCCCGCGTCCACAAACTGGTATGAGCCAGGGGCGTCGGGGATCGAGCTCGCAGGCGGGCGGGTGATCACAGCTCCACTGTGCCGCATCGTGGCCGGCCGCCGTGCACCCCTTCCTGACCGTCGTTTCGCGGGCGCCACGTGGCCCGAGGCGCCGCCCGGCGCATTCCGCGCCGTAGGATGGGAGACAGCGCCGGCCTGGTATCCCGGCGTGCATACCGTTCCGAGGCCGACAACCCCGCGGATGGGCGACCAGGCTGTCCCCGCCGGCCACGATCGGAGCGCTCCCCGAAGGGGGTCAGATCAACATGCTTCGCCTGCAGAAGGCGCTCCCCGAGCGCTACGGGTCGGCAACGCCCGAGGAACTTGCCGACAGGATCAGGTTTGCCAAGGAAGCGCTCGGGCCGCGCCTTGTCATCCTCGGCCACCATTACCAACGCGACGAGGTCATGAGGTGGGCAGACGCCAGAGGGGACTCGTTCGGGCTGTCGCGCATCGCAGCGGAAAGGCGCGACGCGGACTTCGTCGTGTTCTGTGGCGTCCACTTCATGGCCGAGTCCGCTGACGTGCTCACCTCCGAGCACCAGCAGGTCCTGCTCCCCGACCTGAACGCCGGGTGCTCGATGGCCGACATGGCCGACCTCGACTCGGTCGAAGAGGCATGGGAGTCCCTCGCCGGGGTGACCGACATCGACCGGGTGCTGCCGGTCACCTACATGAACTCTTCGGCGGCACTGAAGGCGTTCGTCGGCATGCACGGGGGAGCCGTGTGCACATCTTCGAACTGCCGCGCCGTGCTCAGGTGGGCGCTCGATCCCGAGGGCACCTCGGACGGGGGTCCGCGCGCCGACAAGGTCCTTTTCTTCCCCGACCAGCACCTCGGACGCAACACCGGGTACGAGCTTGGTTGGACGGAGTCGGACATGGTCACCTGGGACCCGCGCCTCGAGCTCGGGGGGAACGACGAGCGCAGCATCAAGGAATCGACGCTGATTCTCTGGAAAGGACACTGCTCGGTCCATCAACGTTTCCGGCCGGAGCACGTCGCGGCCTTCCGGGCCCAGCACTCCGACGGCATCGTGCTCGTGCATCCCGAGTGCGCCCACGAGGTGGTGGAGCTGGGCGACATGGTCGGATCGACAGATGCGATCATCCGGGCGGTGGACGCAGCGGCTCCTGGCACCTTCATAGGGGTCGCGACCGAGATCCATCTGGTCAACCGGCTGGCCGCCGAGCATCCTGATCTCGTCGTCGAGTCGCTCGACCCGATCGTGTGCCCTTGCTCGACGATGTCGCGTATCGACCCCGCCCATCTGTGTTGGGTGCTCGAGGGGCTCGTCGAAGGCGAGGTTCGCAACCGGATCACGGTCGACCCCGAGACCGCGGCGTGGGCGCGGGTCGCGCTCGAGCGGATGCTCGAGATCACCTGACTCGAAGAACTCGTCTCAGCCACCAACCGCAGCGCGACCGCGAACTGTCTTGCGGCTCGCGGCCTTCTTCGTGCTCGCGGCGCTCTTGCGAGCCCCGGCCTTAGCAGCCGCGGGAGCGCCGTTAGAGCTGCGGGTTGTGCCCTTCGGGCTTCGCGTGCTCGGAGCCGCTCGTCTGCTCGTCGGCCGTCTCGCGGCGTTGCGAACCCCTGCTCTGGCGAGAACCCTCGCAAGCTCCGCGCCCGTGGCGCTCTGGTCCGGCACCCCCGCGAGATCCTCCGGGGAGCCTTCTGCGATCACGGCGCCCCCCCGTTCCCCGCCTTCGGGCCCGAGGTCGATGAGCCAGTCGGCCGTCTTGATGACGTCGAGGTTGTGCTCGATCACGATCACGGTGTTTCCCTGATCAACGAGTCGGCTGAGGACGTCGAGGAGCTTGCGCGTGTCTTCGAAATGTAGGCCCGTTGTGGGCTCGTCGAGGACGTAGAGAGTATGGCCGGTCGAGCGTCGCGAGAGCTCCGACGAAAGCTTCACGCGTTGTGCCTCCCCCCCGGACAAAGTCGGGGCCGGCTGACCGAGGCGAATGTAACCGAGTCCCACGTCGACCAGAGTCTGCAGATGGCGCGCGATCGTCGGCTGGTTGGCGAAGAACGCGAGCCCCTCCTCGCAAGACATGTCGAGGACGTCGGAGATCGTCTTGCCCTTGAACGTCACCTCGAGAGTCTCGCGGTTGTAACGCGCTCCGCCGCAGACTTCGCACGGCACGTAGACGTCGGGGAGGAAGTGCATCTCGATCTTGATCGTGCCGTCGCCGGCACACGCCTCGCACCTGCCGCCCTTCACGTTGAACGAGAAGCGACCGGGCAGGTAACCGCGGACCTTCGCCTCAGGTGCCTGGCTGAAGAGCCTGCGCACATGGTCGAACAATCCGGTATAGGTCGCGGCGTTCGAGCGCGGGGTGCGGCCGATCGGGGACTGGTCGATCGCCACCACCTTGTCGATGCTCTTCGTGCCTTCGATTCGCCTGTGCAGGCCCGGGCTCGTCTTCGCGCGGTGCACCGTGGCGAGCAGCGAACGGAGCAGGATGTCGTTCACGAGCGTGGACTTGCCGGAGCCCGAAACTCCGGTCACACCGACCAGGCACCCGAGCGGAAAGGCCACGTCTATGTCACGCAAATTGTGCTCGCGCGCTCCCCGGACTACTAAGTATTCCCCCGATCCGGGCCTCCGCTTGTCGGGCACAGGGATGGATCGCTGACCTGTCAGGTATTGACCGGTCAGCGATTCTTTCGAGGCGAGCAGGCCCGGCACCTCGCCCGAATAGACAACGGCTCCGCCGTGCTCTCCGGCGCCGGGGCCGATGTCGACGACATGGTCCGCTTCGCGGATCGTCTCTTCGTCGTGCTCTACCACGATGACCGTGTTCCCGAGGTCCCTCAACCTTATGAGGGTGTCCAACAGTCTGCGGTTGTCGCGTTGGTGCAGGCCGATCGATGGCTCGTCCAGGACATAGAGCACACCGACCAGTCCCGATCCGATCTGGCTCGCGAGCCTGATCCGTTGAGCCTCTCCCCCCGAAAGCGTCGCAGTACCGCGAGCTAACGACAGGTAGTCGAGGCCCACGTCGAGGAGGAACTGCATCCGCGCCTTCACCTCGCGAAGGACGCGGTCGGCGATCAGGTGCTCGCGCTCTGTCAGCTCGATCTCGTCGACCGCCACCGAAGCGCGGGCGATGGAGAGGCTGCACAGCTCGTAGATGTTGCGTGAGCCGACGGTTACGGCGAGCGACTCCGGCTTCAGCCTCGCCCCTCCACACGCGGGGCACGGCACCTCGCGCATGTACGCCTCGATCGACTCCCTGAACGAGTCCGACTCGGCCTCGGAGTGGCGGCGCTGTAACCAGGGAACGACTCCTTCGTATCTACTCTGGAAGGACCGCTGCCGCCCGTACCTGTTCTTGTAACGGAGCTGCACCTGTCGGCCACCCGCTCCGTAGAGCAGGACCTTCTTGTCCTTTTGGCGGAGCTTTTCCCAGGGTGTCCTGACGTCGAACCCGAAAGTCTCGGCCACCGCTTCGAGCAGGCGGTTGAAGTACATGCCGCGCGGTCCCGACCACGCCACGATGGCCCCATCGGCGATGCTGCGTGACCCGTCCGGTACGACGAGCTCGGGGTCCACCTCGTAACGGGTACCGAGGCCGTCGCATACAGGACATGCTCCGTAGGGCGAGTTGAACGAGAAGTTTCTGGGCGCAGGCTCCTCGAACGACAGCCCGCAGTGCGTGCAGGCGAGATGCTCGGAGAAGGTGACCGGCTCCTCCTCGCCGTCGGCTCCCATGATGCCGATCTCCGCTATCCCGTCGGCCAGGCGCAGAGCCGTCTCCATCGACTCTGTCAGCCGCTGGCGGATGCCGTCACGCCGTATGAGACGGTCGACTACCACTTCGATCGTGTGTTGCTCGTAACGGCCGAGATCGAGAGCCGACCGCTCGGCGAGCTCGATGGCGTCGCCATCGACTCTCACCCGGGCGAAACCCTGCTTGGCCAGATCCTCGAGCAGCCCTTCGTACTGACCCTTTCGTCCCCTGACTACGGGGGCAAGAACGCTGAAACGCGTGCCCTCCGGCAGGTCGAGAACCCGGTCGACGATCTGCTGAGGGGTCTGCCGCTCGACCGGGCGACCGCAATTGGGGCAGTGGGGACGACCGATGCGGGCATACAGGAGTCTCAGGTAGTCGTAGATCTCGGTGACGGTGCCGACCGTGGAGCGAGGGTTGCGACTCGCAGACTTCTGGTCGATGGAGATGGCAGGCGAAAGACCTTCTATGAAGTCGACGTCGGGTTTGTCCATCTGCCCTAGGAACTGCCGGGCGTACGACGACAGGGACTCGACGTAACGGCGCTGGCCCTCTGCGTAGATCGTGTCGAACGCGAGCGAGGACTTACCCGAGCCCGAAAGGCCCGTGAACACGATCAGCCGGTCGCGAGGCAGCTCCAGCGAGATATCGCGCAGGTTGTGCTCGCGCGCACCGCGTATGACAAGGCGATCGGCCATCGTGGCGAGGATACCGGGGGCCAGGGTGGGGATCTTCGGGGATCGAGGAGCCGCCAGTGAGGGGGTCGCGGGCGGACTCAGCTCGGCACCGGTGCGCCGTCGGTGTCCGCCACTATCGCAAGACGGAGCTCGGCGATCTCGTCGCGGAGCAGCGCCGCCTCCTCGTACCGCATGTCGGCTGCAGCTTCGTTCATCGCCGCCTCCATGCGTTCGACGAGGAGTCGCAGGTCACTGGATTCCATTCCCGTCAGGTCTCCTCCCTCGTCGTCCACCGCGTCCGCGGCGCCAATGGTCGGTCGACCGCCCCGGCGGTCGCGCATGCCCCGTGCGCTCTGCGCATATCCCTCGTCGCCGGTCAGCACCGATCGGCGCCCTCCCATGCGGCCCGGCCCTGAGGTCCCGCGGCCGCGGCCCCCTCTGGCCTTGCGGCCCTTCGAACCCTCGCTCCCGGCGGGCCTGATGCGTTCGAGTATGTCGGTCACGGCCTTGCGGACGGTCGACGGGTCGATCCCGTGCTCTGCGTTGTAGGCCTGTTGCTTCGCCCGGCGGCGCTGAGTCTCCGAGATGGCAGATCGCATGGCGTCGGTGATCGTGTCGGCATAGAGCACTACCTGACCGTCCACGTTGCGCGCTGCCCTGCCCATGGTCTGCACAAGAGACGATGCCGACCGTAAGAAGCCCTCTTTGTCGGCGTCGAGGATCGCCACCAGCGAGACTTCGGGAAGGTCGAGCCCCTCGCGAAGCAGGTTGATGCCCACGAGCACGTCGATCGCTCCCAGCCGAAGGTCGCGCAGAAGCTCGATCCGGGTGATCGTGTCGATGTCGGAGTGCAGGTACTGGACCCGGACGCCGAGCTCCAGCAGGTAGTCGGTCAGATCCTCTGCCATCTTCTTCGTGAGCGTCGTGACGAGGATCCTGCCGCCCCGCTCGGTCGCGACCCGGATGCGCGAGAGGAGGTCGTCGATCTGTCCCGTGGTCGGTTGCACGATCACTTCGGGGTCCACGAGGCCCGTCGGACGGATGACCTGCTCGGCCACCCTGCCCGACACGCGCAGCTCGTACGCGCTCGGGGTCGCCGACAAGAACAGGACCTGACCGAGGCGCTCCTGGCACTCCTCGAACGTGAGCGGCCGGTTGTCGAGCGCCGACGGGAGCCTGAACCCGTGTTCGACGAGGACGCGTTTGCGCGACTGGTCGCCCTCGTACTGTCCGTGGAGCTGCGGAACAGATACATGGCTCTCGTCGAGAACGGTAAGAAAGTCGGGAGGGAAGAAGTCGAGAAGCGTGTGGGGAGGCTCCCCCTGCTGTCTTCCGTCGAGGTGCCTGCTGTAGTTCTCTATCCCGCTGCAGACACCGACCTCGGCGAGCATCTCGAGGTCGTGGCGGGTCCTCATCCTGAGACGCTGGGCCTCGAGGAGCTTGTTCTCCGACTGCAGCTCCTTCAGGCGGACCTCGAGCTCGCCTTCTATGGACTCGATGGCGCGCTTCATGGTTTCGTCGCCCGCCACGTAGTGGGTGGAGGCGAACACGATCAGCTCCTCGAGCTCCTCGCCGAGCTCACCTGTGAGGGCGTCGTAGCGGCGGATCCTCTCCACCTCGTCGCCGAACAGCTCGATGCGGACCCCGAGCTCCTCGTAGGCAGGGTGCAGCTCTACGGTGTCGCCCCGCGCCCTGAAGCGGCCCCTCGCCAGAACGTGGTCGTTGCGGGTGTAATGGAGCTCGACGAGCCGGCGAAGCAGCTCGCGCTGGTCGATCGTGTCACCGGGCCTGACCACGAGGATCCGGTTCTTGTACTCCTCGGGAGACCCGAGGCCGTATATGCACGACACCGACGCCACGACGATCACGTCGCGCCGCAGGAGCAGGCTCGAGGTGGTCGAATGGCGGAGGCGGTCGATCTCGTCGTTGATCGACGAGTCCTTCTCGATGTAGGTGTCGGTCGTGGGAAGGTACGCCTCTGGCTGGTAGTAGTCGTAATACGAGACGAAGTACTCCACCCTGTTCTTCGGGAACAGCTCCTTTAGCTCCGACGCCAGCTGGGCCGCCAGGGACTTGTTGGGCTCGATGACGAGCGTCGGTCGCTGGACCGCCTCGATCGTCCACGCGACGGTGGCGGTCTTGCCGCTGCCGGTAATGCCGAGCAGCGTCTGGAACCGCTCGCCTGCGAGGACGCCATCCGCCAGGGCGCGGATCGCGGCCGGCTGGTCACCAGCCGGCCTGAAAGGCGAGATCACCTCGAAAGGCGCCACTGGGACAAGGGTAGCGACGCGGTGTGACAGTCCCGCCAGGGCGGCCTCCTCGACCGCTCAGACACCTCCCGGGCCTGCCGAGACCCCTCCGATAGCATCCGCAGGCGTGTCCGAAGGCCCGGAGGGGTGCCGGTGAAGACCCTTATCCTCTGTGGAGGCAAAGGAACGCGTGCGTACCCCCACAGCCTCGAGATGCCGAAGCCGCTCATGACGGTTGGCGACGAGCCGATCCTCCGTCACCTGATGCGCATCTATGCGAGGCAGGGTTTCACCGAGTTCGTCCTCGCGGGCGGATACAGGGCCGACCTTCTGGTCACGTTCGCAGAGGGCCTTCCCCCCGACTGGAGCGCCCAGGTCATCGACACAGGGGAAGACACCGGGACAGCCGGACGGATCGCGCGCTGCCGCGCGGCTCTCGGTGGGACCTTCTTCGCCACCTACGGGGACGGCCTCGCGTCGATCGACCTCAGGTCGCTTCTCGACTTCCACCGGTCCCACCCGGGTTCTGTGACCGTCACTACAGTGCCGCTCCCCTCTCCTTACGGCACGCTCGTGTGGGACGAGAATGGGCGCGTCTCGTCCTTCGTAGAGAAGCCCAGCCTGCCCGATCACTGGATCAACGCGGGGTTCTTCGTAATGGACGAACGGGCCTTCGACAACTGGCAGGGAGACGACCTCGAGCGAGACGTTCTCCCGACGCTCGCCGAGGCGGGCGAGCTGTACGTGCACAGGCACGCCGGTTTCTGGCGCTCGATGGACACCTACAAAGACGCATTGGAGCTGAGTGCCCTTTGCCGGGAAGGAGAAGGCCCGTGGACGACCTCGCAGGCGTCCGAGTCCTCGTCACAGGTGCCACTGGCTTCATCGGATCGCATCTGACCCGGCGCCTCGTAGACGAGGCGGCCGAGGTCCACGCGCTCACGAGCACCGTCTCGTCGGTGTACCCGGTACGCCTCGTAGAACTGAGGGACCGGATCACCCTACACGGGGGGAACCTCAACGACGGCGGGGCCATGGACTCGGTGGTCGGGCGCGTCCGGCCTCAGGTCGTGTTCCATCTGGGTGCGTACACACATGTCGGCAAGTCGTGGGACCGCGTGGACGAGTGCATCCAGACCAACATCCACGGAACCGTGAACCTGCTCCAGTCGCTCGCCCGCGAAGGTTACGACCGCTTCGTCTACACGAGCACGAGCGAGGTGTACGGAGACGTCGCCGTTCCGTTCAGAGAGGACGCTCTCGTAGACCCGCTTTCCCCTTATGCCGTGAGCAAGTACGCAGGAGAGCGCTTCTGCCGAATGCTTCGCCGGGGGCGGTCCTGGCCGATCGTGGTGGTCAGGCCGTTCAACGCCTACGGTCCCGCTCAGAGCCCCGACAGGGTGGTCCCCGAGATAATCGTGAAGGCTCTCCGAAACGAGCGGCTCCTCATGACAGAGGGTCTCCAGACGCGGGAGTTCAACTACGTGGAGGACCTGATCGACGGGTTCATCCGCTCCGCCACGGTCCCGGGGATAGAGGGCGAGGTGTTCAACATCGGCGGCGGCGAGGAGGTCTCCATGAGGAGTCTCGCCACGACCATCCTCGAACTGATGGGCGATCCGATCTCACCGGAGTTCGGCGCGCTTCCCAATCGGCCGACTGAGATCTGGTCCATGCGAAGTGACGTCACCAAGGCTCGTGACGTCCTCGGTCTCGAGCCTGCCCGGCCGCTCAAAGAGGGTCTCGAGCGCACCATTTCGTGGTACCGGCAGGAGCTTCAGAAGTCCGGCTCCCTGTTCTCGGCCTGAGGGCGGACGAACCGGTATCCATGGGGGGCCCCGGGATTGCCCAGGTGGCAGGCACGACCGGAGCCGTGACGGAAACTTCCGCACCGGGCGGAGAACGCGGCGCCGAAGAGGCTCCCGGCCGCCACGGTATTGAGCGAACCGCCGCGTCCGGTTCGCGCAGAGGGCGGTCCGCGGCGGGTGTCGCGGTCGCGTTCGCCGGCTACCTGGCTCTTGCGATCGGCCTTTGGTGGAACGTGTGGTCGACGCACCCGACGAGCGTCACGAGCTGCGCCTGCGGTGACGCCTCGTTGTTCATCTGGTTCTTGGAGTGGCCGGCGTACGCGATCGCACACGGGCACGACCCGTTCTATTCCACGGCGCTGTTCCACCCGTCTGGCATAAACCTGCTTTCGAACACGAGCGTTCTCGCGGTCGGTGTCGTGCTCGCCCCTGTCACCTGGTTGTTCGGTCCGGTCGCCACCATGAACGTTGCGTCGACTCTCGGCCCTGCGCTGTCTGCGCTAGCCATGTTCTGGCTACTTAGGCGCTGGGTGAATTGGACGCCCGCCGCTTTCGTCGGCGGCCTCCTGTTCGGGTTCTCGCCCTTCGTGTTCGTAAATGTGGTGGGCGGGCACCTGATGACGACGTTCCTGGCCGTCGTGCCACTCATCGTCGCCTGCCTCGACGAGATCTTCGTCCGCCAGACGAAGAGACCGATGCGAGTGGGGATCACTCTCGGACTGCTCGTGACGCTCCAGTTCTTCTTGAGCACCGAGGTGCTCGTCATCTGTCTGATCTGTGGCGTAGTCGCATTGCCCCTGCTCTTGCTCCATGCGGCCGCGAGTGATCCGGGCACGATCACTCACCGGGCGTCCTACGCATTGCGCGCCCTGGCCGTGGCCGCGTCTGTATCGATCATCCTGCTCGCCTATCCCTTGTGGTTCGCCCTCGACGGCCCGGCACACTTGGCGGGACTCATATGGCCCACACTTCCCCCGGGGGCGGGCGGGATTGCGCTCGGAAACGTCTGGCATGTTGGCTACCAGACGGCATTGCGGAATCTGATGCAGATCGTCGGAGGCTACGAGGGACCGGCGTTGCCCCAGGCCGAATTCCTCGGTTTGGGAGTTCTGATCGTCGTAGCTCTTGGGATCCTTGGGTGGAGACGCGATCGTCGCCTCTGGTTCTTCTGCGGCCTCGGGGTTCTGACGACGATTCTCTCTCTGGGAGTGAACACGCACTTCTGGGTTCCGTGGAACCTCCTCGCGCACGTCCCGCTCGTGAGGAGCATCGTCCCCTCGCGCTTCTTCCTTGCGACGACCCTTTGCGCCGCCGCCGCCGTATCCATCGTCGTGGACCGCGCGCACAGCAGTGTTGCCGATCGGGGCCGCCGGATCGCCGGGTCGCATTCGGTTCGGGCATCGAGAGCGTGGCCGGTTTCGATTCTGGCGTCGGTGGTCGCCCTCGGGATCTCGGCGGTTGCCGTCGCTCCTGTCACTGCGGCTGTCGCGACGAACGTGCCCATCACCACGAGGGACGTGACGCTCCCGCGATGGTTCGCGGAGGCCGGCCCTGGTCTTGCAGCGGGTCAGGTGGTGCTGGCCTACCCCGCGCCGTTCACGCTCGTTCAGTCCTCGATGGCCTGGCAGGCCGTGGACCTGCTCCGGTTCGCGCTCGTCGGTGGCGGGGGGCCGGGGGGCGTGCCGGAGCGAGCAGGCAAGGAGCGAGCGGGATTCGAGGTGGTGAGCGCCATGTCGTTCTCGCTCGACGGCCCCCCTTCGCCCAGTCCCGCGAACATCGAAGCGGTGAGGGAGGCGCTCGCCGGCTGGCGCGTGACGATCGTTGTCGTGCCAGACCCCGCGGGGCTGCCCCGCTACGACCAGGGCACCGACCCCGCGTCCGCACTCGGCCTGTTCACGGTTTCCATCGGCCGCCCGCCTCGGTTCGTGGACGACGCTTGGGTCTGGACCCGCGTGCAGGCGCCAGGCGCGAGCCTCGAGATATCCACATCGGCGTTCGATCGCTGCACGAACGCAACCCTTTCCGCCGTGACATCGTGTGTCATCGCCTCGTCCGGGCCCGGCAACTGAGCTGGTTGTGACCGATCAGGACACGCTTGCGGCGACCCCCGACCAGGAGGATGCGTCCGACGGCGAGCCGGTTTCCTCGCCCGAGCCCGATGGCGCGGCTAAGGGGGTTCTCAGGTCGGCCGCCACCTTGGGTGTGGCGTTCGCGTTCTATCTGGGACTTTCCGTGCTGCTCTGGTGGGGGGCCTGGTCCAGCCACCCGACCACTGTCACCACATGTGCCTGCAACGACCCGTCTCTATTCGTCTGGTTCCTCGAATGGCCCGCGTACGCAATCGCGCACGGCCACAACCTGTTCTATTCGACGTCTCTTTTTCACCCGCAAGGGATAAACCTGCTTTCGAACACCGGAGTTCTCTCTCTCGGAGTGCCACTGGCACCAGTCACGTGGTTGTTCGGCCCTGTCGCGACATTGAACGTCGCTTCGACTCTCGGTCCTGCCTTGTCGGCTCTTGCCATGTTCTGGCTCCTGCGACGTTTCGTCAGCTGGGCCCCTGCCGCGTTCGCCGGCGGGCTCGTGTTCGGTTTTTCGCCCTTCGCCTTCGACAACCTGGCGGTGGCTCACCTGAACACCGAGCTGCTCGCTCTCGTGCCCCTCACGATCGGCTGCCTCGACGAGTTGTGCATGCGACAGTCAAGACGATGGCCCCTCGTCGGAGCGGCCCTCGGACTGCTGGTGACGGTTCAGTTCTTCTTGAGCACGGAGATGCTCGTCATCATCGGGTTCTGCGCCGTCGCCGGTCTCGTGATCCTTGTTCTCTATGCTGCAGTCTTCAGGCGGACAGAGCTGCTCACCAAGGCGCCACATGCGCTCGGCGGCTTTGCGGTCGCCATCACCGTGGCTGTGGTCCTGCTCAGCTATCCGGTCTGGTTCGCTCTCGACGGTCCGGCACACCTGTCGGGCCTGGTGTGGCCCATCGCCAAACCCGGAATTGCAGGAATCGACCTCGGCAACCTCTGGCACCTGCGATTCCTGGGTGCACAAGCAGTGCATCTCTTCGCCGGGTACGAAGGCCCGGCGCTACCTCAGGCCGAATATCTGGGAGTCGGCCTCCTAGGCGTGCTCGGCGCGGGCCTCGTTTCGTATCGACGCGATCTCAGACTCTGGTTCTTCGGCGCGGTCGGCCTGGTGAGCGTCGCGCTCTCCCTTCCCGTCACGAGCAGCTACTGGGTGCCCTGGCGCGTGCTCGAACACGTTCCCCTCGTTCAGAACGTCGCGGCAGCGAGATTTTTCGGAATGACCACTGCGTGCGCCGCCATCATGCTCGGAGTAATCGTCGACCGCACACATGCGACCGCGTACGGCGTCATCGCCCGCCTGATCAACCGGTTCCGAAGTGCACGCACGTCTTCTCACCGCGCCGTCGACGCGGTGAGCTCGGCTTTGCGATCGGGCGTGGGTCGAGCTAGCGATCGTCGCCGCCTTACAGGAGTTGCCGGCATCGTTGGCGGTGGCGCCGCGGCGGCAGTTGCACTGGCCGTCGCTGCTGTGGCGTTAGTCCCCATGGGATCCGCGGTCGCCGAGAACGTCCCACTCACGACACAAGGCGTAGCCCTGCCGAAGTGGTTCGCCAACGACGGAGCCCATCTGGCGGCGGGACAAGTCGTACTTGCATACCCCCCGCCGGTTACCGGCGGCTCAGCGATGACATGGCAGGCGATAGACCTTCTTCGTTTCGCAATGGCGACCGGAGGAGGACCAGAGAGCATCCCGGCACGCGCTGGAAAAGAGCGAGCAGGCCTCGACGTCATCACGCAGGCTTCTTTGATCCTGTCACCTCCACCCCCGGCGACGACGTCCAACGTCGAGGCAGTACGTCAGGCATTGTCGGGATGGGGGGTGACGATCGTCGTCGTGCCGGACCCCGCAGGTCTCGAGCCTCACTATTCCCGCGCTGCGAGTACCGCGTGGGCGCTCGGGATGTTCACCCTGGCGATAGGACGCCCGCCCAGGTTCGAAGACGATGCGTGGGTCTGGACGGGAGTGCGGTCGCCCAGTCGTCGCATGGCGATAACAGCTCGAGCTTTCGCAACCTGCACGGGTGCGGGTCTTTCGGTCACGGCAGACCCTCTGGGTGTGCCGGACTGCGTACTCCGGCCGGCCGCCTGACATGAGCACCACTGCGCATCCGCGCTTTCGGATCAGGTCCTCCCGAGGCGTCTGACCTCTTCCGTCGAGCTTCCGTGGAGCGTCGCCGGCGGAATACGACGACCATCACCGACCCCGCCAGCACTGCGGTCGAGACGAGGCTAAGGATCCAGCCATCGGTGAAGCTCGAGGGGTCGTAGGTGAACACGATGCGGTCGTCACCGGAAGGGACGTGGACCCCGCGAAGCAGGTAGTCGACCTCGTCGATCTGCGCCGGCCTGCCGTTCACGGTCACCGTCCAGCCTGGGTAATAGGTGTCGGACAGCACGAGCTCAGACGACCGGTTGGCGTGCGCGTCGATGGTCACCTGCTCAGCTCCGTAATCGGTGATGCGAGCGGAACCGGGTGATTGGGACGGATCGCCTGATTGTGCCAGCCACGGAAGTGATTGGCCTGCGATCAGCGACCGACTTGGGTCGAAGCCGGCTGCGCCGATGGCTGTCAGTTGCGCCTGGTCTCCCTTCACCACCTCTTCGCTACCGACCAACCATGTGCGTGGCAGCGCGTTGTCGTTTGCGTAAATGGTGGCGTCGGGCCCGTTGTAGGCGATATGAACGCCCGGCATCTGTAGCGGGATCTCTCCCTTCTGCTCGAGAAGGTCCGTCACTCCGAGCAGGGACAGGATCCTCGAGCGCGACGGGTCTCAGAACCAGTTGGAGCACCGGCACTGCAGCGGTGTCCAAGGGCAGCAGCGGGGTGGGCGGCCCGACGTACCGGCTCCACATCTCACCGAAGCGCCCGATCACGGGAAGGTCGTACCCACGTGCGTCGTACAGGCCGAAGTCGATGTTGACGTCCGGGGGGAGTGGATTGGCTCCCACATAGGGCGCTACCGCAACGAAACGAGCCGGACGCTGCTGCTGGAGATACCTGATCGCCGGTGTCGCGGGCTGGACCGCGTGAGAGTCGGGGATCGCGGGGTTCTCCCCCATGCCCGCCTGGAAGAGGTCCCCGACCACGAGAAGAATTGCGAGGACAGCAAAGATGCCCGGTCGCAGCCTACGTCCGAGGCGCAGATACACCAGGGCACAGGCGGCGCCGGCGATCGTCACCCAGATCACGACAGCGGTCATATGGACGATCGGCCCGTCGTGAGCCGTCCCGGCCAAAGGTCGTCGCGCGAATGCCCAAGCGATGTCCACCGCACGGCCGAGGTAACGCCACGAGGTCGCCCGGGTCGCGACGACGATGATCACCGGCAGCACCAGGAGCGAACCAGGTATCGCTGCCGCCGCGACGAAGCAACGCCGGTCGAAGAGCCGTTCCATCAGATCATCGAGCCCCCATCCTGCGAGCAGCGCGACACAGAGCAGATAGAGGATCGTCATACGGCTCAGATACGTGGCGTCGAAGCCGGGCAACCGGCCGACGATGCCGAACACGGGCTGGATCCCGAGGACGAGAAGTACGCAGAACAGGCCGAACAGCGCGATGACGATCCGTTCGACCCGAGCGCGCAAGAGCGCGACCAGGCCGAGCATCAAAGGCAGGGCGCCCGCGTAGAAGGCGGTCTCGATCTCGAAGCTGTTGGGTACGTCGTTGAAGTAAGTCGGCAGCAGCGAGGCAAAGAAGAACTTCGGCTGGACATAGACGATGCTGCGCGGGCGTGACGTAAGGTCCGAAGAGTTCCTCAGCAGCTCGACGAACGGGAGGATCGCGACACCCGCGACCGCAGTGCCGACGACGATCGCGAGCACGAAACAGATGACCGCCGCGCGACACGATCTGAACAGCGCACCCAGCCTCGAACTTCCACGGCGACCGGCCTCACCGCGTCGCCCGAACGCCGCCGCCGGGCTCCTGCAAGACACGAAGCACGAAGTAGCAGGCGACAGCGAACAACGCCTGGAAGCTGGATTCCGGATGGCCGCCAAAGAACTGAAGAGCGACGACGCCGCCCAGCCCGGCGACGGAAAGCACCCCTGGGCGACGGATCAACCTCTCGGTCGCGAACAGCATCCAAGGGATGAGAGGGAACACATTGGCGAGGGGCCACGGCAGCCACACGATAAGGAACAGGCCGAACCCGTAGACGGTCCCGCACAAGAAGGCTCCCGCGAACCTCATCTTCAACGCCCTCGCCAGCAAGAAGGCGCCCATCGCCGCGACGACCACCTTCATCACCGCGATGACGCTCAACGACCACCAGAAAGGAAGCACGTACGCGGGCAAGCTGAAGGGCGAGAAGATCGCCGACTGCATGTCGCCCAGATACGGCGTTCCACCCATGATGTAGGGGTCCCAAAGCGGGATGTGCGGTAGCTGAGACCTTGTGTACTGCAAGAACGGCTCGAAGACAGTCGTCGGATCGACGAGCTGGATGTTGGACCCGACCAGCAGAGGGTGTCTGCTCCAGACGAAAAGGCCGCTCGGCATCGAGGTGTTCCACGGGGCGGTGCTCCACAGGTAGTCGGAGGCCGACGTCGTGTGTCCAGGTAGCAGCCCGGGCCCGAAGAAGATCACGCCGAGCAGCGTGTAGAGCACCAATGCAACAACGACCGGATGGGTCTGTGCCCAGCTCAGCAGGCCAGTGGGGACCTTCCGGCGCATAAGTCGCGCAAGGCTAGCGACGCGTCAACAGTCAAGTACATTCACCAGCCTGTGGAGCAGGGCGCGTACTCCGAGATGTACAGGCTCGAGGATCGCCACTGGTGGTTCCGCGGCCGTCGTCACGTCATCCGGGCGCTTCTGCAACGTGCCGATCTCCCGCCCAAGCCCCGCTTGCTCGACGCAGGCTGCGGTACGGGCCGGAATCTCGTCGAATTCGGTGCGCTCGGTCCGACAGCCGGAGTGGATCCCTCTGCCGAGGCCGTCGCGTTCTGTCACCGAGCGCGGTCTCGACAACGTCAAGTGCGCCGACCTCGAGGCCCTGCCCTTCTCCGCCGGCGAGTTCGACCTGCTGCTCGCTTGCGACGTTCTCGAGCACGTGCACCATGACGACGTCGCCCTGAACGAGTTGCTCAGGGTCGCAGACGCGAGGGCCACTCTGATAATCACGGCTCCGGCATACCAGTGGCTGTGGACCGAGCACGATGTCCAGCTACATCACTTCCGTCGCTACACGCTGCGGACGATCCGAACACGCGTGAGGGCAGCGGGCTGGAGCATCGAGTATTCGACCTACTTCAACTCGTTCCTCCTTCCGCTCGTCGCTGCAGCACGCGTGGTCCAGCGAGGGTCGTCTCGCAGTGGTCATACCGACCTCGACCGCACCCCGACCGGGGTGAACGGCGTGCTCGAGCAACCGATGAAACTCGAAGCCCTTCTCATACGGCACGGCGCGCGGCTTCCGGCAGGCGTCTCGCTCGGGCTGATCTGCAGAAAAATCGACGGTAAGCCTGGTAGATGAGCGTCGCACACAGACCTTTGGCGGACCACCGCGCCTACACTTCCCGGATCCCACCCTCCCTTTCGATAGTGATCCCGGTCCTCAACGAGGAGGACGAGATAGCCCGCATCCTCGCCGGAGCCACGGAGTACCTCGACCAGCGTGGCGGGGAGTGGGAGATCGTCGTCGTGGACAACGCGAGCACGGACCGTACCCTCAAGCGTGCGGAGCCCTTCCTCGAAGACAAGCGGGTCCGATTCCTTCGCAACGAAGTCAACCGCGGCAAGGGGTTCTCCATCCGCAGAGGGATGCTCGAAGCTCGCGGCGATCTGCGTCTCATGTGCGATGCCGACTGCGTCACGTCGCTCCGGTCGCTCCCCCTCCTCGAGAAGGCGACCGAAGAGGTGGACGTGGCGGTCGGGTCGCGCCTCAGCGCCGGAGCCCGCGTATCTCGACAGCAGCCCATCCGCAGGAGGATCGTCGGGTTCGGCTTCATAACGCTGACCCGGGTGGTCATGGGGCGCTTGCCCCGCGACGTCTACTGCGGATTCAAGCTGTGGCGCGCGGAGGCCGCACAGCAAGTGTTCGAACGGGTGCACCTCGACGGTTGGGCCTTCGACGCAGAAGCCCTTGCCATGGCACGTCGTCTCGGCTTCGAAACGCGCGAAGTGGGCATCGAATGGACCAACCGCCCTGACTCGCGTCTGTCGATCCGCGACGTTCTGGTCCCGGTCACCCGAGAACTTGTCGCCGCTCGCCTGAATGTCCGGCGTGCGGCTCACTCTGGCGGGAAGGCCGGGAATCGTTGACAGTTTTCGGGTCGATCCTCGTGAGACGCACTTCCTCGGGGCTGCTTCCCGCCGGCATCCGCAGCTCGAACAGGAGCTGGTAACCAAAGAGGGTCGGCCACAGACGGATGGCGCCCACGCTCGCTACGGCGATCACCCTGGAGAAACGCCTGCCCATCACCTTGCGGTCGGAGCCCTGCTCAGACAATCTCATGCCACGGGACAGCACGTTCACTATGGGGGTGCTCGTCGCTCCGAACTTGACTATCTCGAGTTGCTCGACCGCCACTATTCGTTGGAAGTTCACGCGCGTGAAGAAGCGCAGATGGCCCGAATCGAACAGGCCCCGGCGGTCGTACGAGAAGAGGCCGAACCCGACCTTGAACCGGCCGTACCAGTGCCCGATGTTCGGAATGCTCACGAGGATGCTCCCACCGGGAGCGAGGAGGGCTCTTGCTCCACGTAGCAGTGTCGCCGGTGAGCGCACGTGCTCGAGGACGTCGGCGAGCACCACGATGTCGAAGGATTCCTCTTCGAAGTGCCGGTTCAGGCCTTCTTCGAGATTGGCTTGTACGAAATGCGAGATCCGCTCCTCGACGCCAGGCGAGGCGTGCATGTCGACGCCGGTGACGGTGTGCCCCATCTGCTCGAGCAGATGACCGAAATGACCGTCGGAGCATCCGACGTCTAGAACCCTGCCGGGGTCGAACTCCTTCAGCCAACGCAGCAGGCTGTCGTGCGAGGAGTTCTCCTCGGTCTTGACCTCGTAGGCGAGGCTGTTGAACGCCGTGGATCCCGTTCCGAACCCCATCTTGTGGAACCGATAGCGAAGGGCGGCGATGATCGAGTCCCTTGCGAGCCGGACGCAGTCGGCGAGCCCGAAGGCCCGGTCGGGGACCACCGGAACCGGAAACTCCTCGAGCTGCTCGTGGAGCTCCACACATCCGACGAGCATCTCGAGATCGAAGACGTGGCTGTCCGAATTGTTGAGAAAAGGCATCGACCTCAGCACGGTCGTCGAGTAGGCCCGGAAGGGACATAGCCACTCGTCGGCGGTGTGCCCCACGATCCGATTGATCACGGAGCACAGACGGCGGTTTCCTGCCGACTTCCACCACGAGATCTCTTTTCGGAAGTTGCCCGAGTCCTTTACTCGGCGGGCGAAGACAGCGCCGGCTTCCTTGCGCCCGATAGGGCCGATCATCTGATCGAGAGCTCGTAGAGGAAAGTGCCCGGAGGCGTGGACGACGGCCGCAATGTCGAACTGCTGGTCGATCGCCCAGCTGAACGCGATCTTCTGAATGACTCCGTACCTGGCTGCCTCCTGCCGAACGGTGAGGACGGTCACGGGAATCCCGAACTTGTCGGCGAGGTTGCGCAGACCGTCGACGTCCGTCGTGGTCGCGTAGCCGTCGCGCTTCGCACCCTTAGCGTGCCCACCTTCGACGACCGGCACCAGCAATCCCCGTATCTGCGGTCTCACATGCGGAGGAATTTCCGACAAGGAGCGCGACAGCAGCTCGTAGTCGTACGAACCGATTGCTATCAATCCGACGGTCGGCTGGCCCTCGGGTTCCAGATCCGCCTTGGTGGGAGGTGGCGCAGTCCCCTGCACAGGCGGTGGAGCGCTCATGCGAGGAGTCTAGGGACGCGAGCACCTTCGGGATCCAATGGGGGGCTGAGAGTCACTTCCGTGGCGGCTTGCAGCCCGGGGACCGCGAGAAAAGCAGCCCCGATTCTGACTCGCCCGCTAGTGTCGCTCCGTGCAGAGCGAGGGTGCTTCGAGCCCTGCAAGGCGTTTCGCTCGAAGTTGCGCCGTCGCAATCGCACTCTGCGGCGCCGCGTTCTCTTGGCTCGTGACCGACGGGACCTTCAACTTCCTGCAATCCGCGCCGTTCTCGAACTTCTACGACGTGCAGGCGCGCTCACTGCTGCACGGAACGTGGAGCATGCCCGCGAGCGTGCTGACGATAGAGGGCATTCGGATAGACGGCCAGACCTACATGTACTACGGGCCCATGCCGGCAATTCTCAGGATCCCGATCCTGATCTTCACGCACCGGCTCGACGGTCGCCTCACGCAACCTTCTCTGTTGATCGGCTTCGTCGTGGCCCTGACATTCGCCAGCTTGCTCAGCTGGCGTATTCGCGGAGTGGTGCGCGGCCCTGTGGATCTCGGCAGGTTCGAGTGCTGGCTGACAGCGGGTCTCATAGTGGTCGTCGGCCTGGGGTCGGTTCTGTTCTTCCTCGGCTCGACGGCGCAGGTCTACGAAGAGGCCGAGATGTGGGGTGCAGCGTTCACCCTCGGCGCCTTCTACTCGCTGATCGGATTCTTGGAACGGCCCGTTGCGGGCCGCCTCGTCTCGACCGGGATCTTCGCCACTCTGGCCATGCTCACACGTGGATCGGTGGGCGCCGGCCCGCTGGTCGCCATCGGGCTGGTAGCACTCGTCTACCTGTTGTCGATGCTCGCTGGTCGCTTTCAGCGCTACGAGAGCCAGGCACGCCGCATCGCCGACGCGCTCGCGCTCCGCGTGGCCGAAAGACAGGGGAGGTTCCTTGCTGGTCTCTTTGCGGCCCTGGGTGTGCCGCTCGCGCTTTACGCGTGGGTCAACGAGGCCAAATTCGGCACGCCCTTCAGCATCCCTGTCGGCCGGCAGATCTATTCGTTGGAAAACGCCCACCGCCGGGCGGTGCTCGCTGCCAACGGAGGAAGCCTCTTCGGCCTGAAGTTCCTGCCTACGAACCTCGTGCAGTTCGTGCGGCCCGATGCGCTGTCTGTGACCCGGCTCTTTCCTTTTCTCTTCTTTCCCGGAAAGGCTCTCGTCATCGGTCACCTCCTCTACGACACGAGAGACTGGACGTCGAGCATCCCGGCTTGCATGCCGGTCCTGTTCGTCCTGGCGCTCGTGGGTATCGTCGTGGCCTACAAACGCCGCCCGCCTCCGGAGTCGCCTCATGTTACCGAGGCCGGTCTCGCAACTCTGCGGATCCCGCTCGTCGGGGCGGCGGCCGGCACCTACGGCATCCTGACGATCGCGTTCATCGCCCAGCGCTACCTGGCGGACGCCATTCCGCTTCTCGTTCTCGCTTCGCTTGCGGGATGGCATTTCATGGCCGGCCGGGTCGCGAACTTCCGTGGCGGCCTCCGGGCCGTCGGCGCCACCCTGCTCGCGGTGCTCACGCTGTTCGGGCTCTGGGCGACCTTCTCGTTGAGCCTGTTCTACCAACGCGAGCTCGGGCCGCTCGTCTCGATCCCTCAACGTGCGGGCATGGTGGCGTTCCAGCAACAGCTCGACCGGTCGCTGTTCGGCGGTCCACCCGCAGACGTCCGTTTCGTGTCCGCGCTGCCACCGAGCGGCCAGGCGCTCGAGCTGGCGGTAGTAGGTAGCTGCGCGGCGGTCTATCAGTTCGACGGGAATCTCTGGCAACCCGTGGAGCTCGGGGCCGCGGGCGGCGCAGTGGGCCTCGAGGCGACGTTCGTCCCAACTGCCCTCGGCCGGCGCCAGCCGCTGCTCGTAACCGGCGGTACCGCCCCACAGGATGTTGTGGCCGTCACCTGGGAGGGCGGTGACCGCTACAGCTTCTCCTACATCTTCGACGGCACGCTCTTGAGCCCCTCGGCCCGGGCGTGGTATCAGGAGCAGGCGGTGGTCGTCGGGCCCGGGCCGCACCAGGTCCAGATAGACCTTGTGACTCAGCTCGGCATGGTGTTCATCACGTTGGATCGGAAACCGGTCTTCTCGCTGCTCTACCCGGTGGCTCCCCCGACGCTCCTGCGCCTCGGATCGGCACCGGCGTCGGTCTCCACGACCGGACGGTTCTACGGTTCGGTCCATCTCGTTCCGGTGCCGACCCCGATCTGCCATGAGCTCGAACAGCACAGATCTGCGATGCTGCCGGCCCCGGCCCATTAGGTCTAGCGACTCGATGACTGAGACACTCTGAAAAAGAAGCCGAACCCGGATCATCAAGATTGACGTGGCCGGAGAAGGCACTCTCTGGTTCACTAATGGGGGCGGCGAGTTGCTTAGGTGCGCGGTGGGACACTCCGGCTGGAACGATCACTTGCGGAGCGGCGGGTCGGGCCTACGGTGAGCAGCAGGCAGCGCCGTCGGCCTGAGAGCAGGCTCCCCCATCGACACGTCGCGCGCGAGCGCTTGGTGTCCGCGCTGCTCGAAGCTCCTGTAGGGATCATCGAGGGCGCAGCAGGATACGGGAAATCGGTGCTCGCCTCCGAGCTCCAGCACAGCCTCGGAATCGCGTGCGCGTGGGTGTCGCTAGGTGCTCCCGACGCCCATCCCGACGTTCTGGTTGCCTCCATCCGGCGCGCGTTGGGCGCGGCGAACTTGTCGGACATGTTCGCCGCTCTCTCGGGTACGGAGCTGGAACAGTGGCCTGATCGGTTCATCGACGCGTTGAGCGCCTCGGCAGAGCCTCTCCTCATCGTCCTCGACGACGCCCATCACCTCGAGTGTGGCGAGGCCGCCGCTCTCGTGGCGCGGATGGCCAAAGTGCTGAGGCCTCCGCATCGGCTCGTGGCGACCGCCCGTCGGCTTCCCGCCAGCCTCACGCCCCTACGCCAGGTGGACGCGACCTGCATCGATGCGTACGACCTGGCGTTCAACGAGAACGAGACGGCCGGGCTCGTCAGGCGGATACTCAGCCGGGAGCCGCTCGAGGACGAGGTTTCGTCGCTGCTCGACGCCACAGGCGGCTGGGCGAGCGCGCTGCTCTTGGCACTGAGCGGCACGAGCAGGCGGCACTCCGCTTCGCAACGCCGCTGGACCGCACCTGAAAGGCACGCTCTCATCGCTTCGCTCCTCGACAACATCCTCGAGCAGCTGAGTGCGACCGAGCGCGACGGGTTGTGCACCTTGGCCCATCTTCCTTACGTGTCACCGGAGCTCGCGGCCCGGCTGACGGGCTCAAACGACATGTTCGATCGGGTGATGGCCGCCGGTGTCCCTCTCCTGCCCACTGCGCCCGGTTTGTGGGAGATGCCGGGTCCGGTCACCGGCTACCTGTCGGGGCTTACGCCGTTGCCGGCTCGCGCTGCCTGGATGGCCGCCTCGGTGTTGCGCTCGGACAGCCAGGTCATGCCGGCGCTCAGGATGTTGATCGAGTCGGGGCACCTCGAGCGGGCAGCGGCGTTCCTAGCCGACCTGACACCGGCTGAGGCCGAAGGGCTCGGTTGGGCCGAGATCAGAAACCTCGTCGAGGCGCTTCCCGACTCCACTGTCAGCCTCCACCCGAGAATCCTCGTCCACCTTGCTAGGACGGCAGAGACACCGGACCGGATGGCGATGCGCCGTGCTTGCCTCGCCAGGGCGTCTGAGATCGTCCGAACAGGCAGCGACGCCATGGCCGCGATCGGTCGCGAGGTGCAGGCGGAGCACGCTCGCGATCTCGTCTGGGACGAGAGGACGCGCGACGAGGCCGGCGAGCTCGCCATGTCGATCGTCTCTTCGTCGGGCGCCGATGAAGTGGCGAGGCCCCGCGCACTGGACGCTCTCGGCCGCCTGCGGTCGTGGTGGAGCAAGGACGGTCCTCATGAAGATGCCCAGGAATTGCTCGAGGAGTCTGCTCGCGCGGCCTTGCTGATCGGACAACCCGAATGGGCGGCACGAACGCTGCTGCCTCTGGCCATGGGTCTGTACTTCGGGACGTGCAGGTACGAGCGGGCACTTGCGAGCATCGACCGGAGTCTGGCGCTTCTTGCTGCCCGCAGCCCGGTCCGCGCGTTCTCGCTCAGCTTTCGCGCAACCGTGCTGAACGAGCTCGGCCGCTTCGCTGAGGCCGAGGCCGCGTTATCGGAGCTCCGTCACCTCGCTCGCACGCTTGGCGAGGAATGGATCGTGGCATATGCCTGGTGGTCCGAAGCCGAGCTCGCGGCGTTGTCCGGGGACCGGGACCGCACCGAAAGAGCGATCTTCGAAGCCCACCGTCACCGGTCAGGGTGGTTCGACGAGACACCAGGGATCGAATTTCTCTCACAGACGGCCGACATGCTCGACCGTGTGGGCAGGCACGATCTGGCTTGCAAGCAATTGGACCAGGCACGGGCGCGGATGGCCGGCTTCGAGCGGATCGTGTATGTCTACGAGGCCGCCGTGCTCGGTCGATCCGGAGATCCGGTCCTTGCGGAGGGAGCCATCGCCTCGACCCTCGCAAGGCACGACCTTGACCCACAGGAGCGCTGGCCATTGAGGCTACTTGGCGCGTACGCCGCGCTCAGGCGAGGCGACCCGGCAGCCACCGAACTCGCCTGCGCAGCCTTCGAGAATTGCTCGAGCTCGGGCTCGCCGATGCGCCCCTGCGTCGCGAGCGAGCGGCGTGTGAGGCGCTCTTACCACTGGCGACCGATGCGGGATGTAGAGCGGCCGCGGTTCTGCTCGAATCTGCTTCGAGCGTCTCGATAACTCTCCTCGGCGGCTTCGAGGTGCGCCGTGGCGGCCAGAGCTTGAGGCCACCGGCAGGCCGGCCAGCGGCTGCGATGCGCGCTGTGGCCGCACGAGGGGGACGGGTGCACGTCGAGGAGCTCATCGAGATGCTCTGGCCGGGTGCCGGTCCCGATTCGGGCCGCAACCGGCTGAAGAACGTTCTGAGCCGGCTCCGGACCGCCGTCGGCGAGGTGCTGATTCGTGAGGAGGAGACGGTGACCCTGGTACAGGGATCCCGCTGCGACGCACAGGACTTCGGACGAGAGGTCCACGAAGCCCTGAGGGCCAGAGCGTCGGGAGATCGGCTGACCGCAGCAATGCTTGCCGGGTCTGCCGTCGAGCGCTACCGCGGCGACCTGCTCCCCGCCGACCTGTACGAACCGTGGGCAGCGGAGCCGAGGGAACGGTTGCGACTCGGATACCTCGAGATGCTCGATCTCCTCAGCGACTGGGCGGAGGAGAGTAACGAGGTCGATCAGGCCGTGCGGCTCATCAGGCGCGCGATAAACGTCGAGCGGTATGACGAGCGCAGATACGTCAGGCTGGCGGGGCTGCTCTCCTCGCAGGGACGAGCGGGATCTGCGCGCTCGGTTCTGCGAAGCGCCCGAGCCGTGCTCAACGAACTGGGGCTCGAACCGTCGGCGGACCTGACAGAGATGGATCGGTCGGTGGGATTGTCGTCGGCGGGAGGAGACGGCTGACCAGCCCGGGAGGGCCCGCGCTCGTCGCGTTTAACCGGGATTGAACGCTCGGGACGTACGTTTCGGATCGGATGCCGGTCTCATTCCTCCTTCAATTGGTCCCCGACGAACTTGCAGGCTCCCGAATCGTGGGCCAGGCCAAGGAGATCGAGACTGGTGTCAGCGTCCGGGTCCGAAGCTCCGAGGAGCTGCTCACGTTCCTCTTTTCGTGCGCTGAGTCAGAGGCCCCCGGGCGGGACGGCGGAGAAGCTATCGCAGGCAGCTGAACTACGAAAGAGGAGTCCCTATGCAGGCGAATCGGCACGGATTGTTATTTTCCTCCGGGCGGCGGGTGAACGGCCGTCGCATCTTGCGAGGTGCCGCGGCCGCAGGCGCGGGAACGCTCTTGGTTCTTTCCTGCCTGCTCTTCGCGGGAGTTCAGGCCGCCTCCGCCAACAGTGGGCCGATCACGGCGAACGGATCCCCGGTGACGGCCACCATCTCGAGTGCCGGTATACCGGCAACGTTCACTTTCACGGGGACTTCCGGCGAGGTTGTCACGGCCAGCGCATACGACGGCACGTTCGCGGGGTCCTGTGACGTCGATCTCGAGATCCTCACCCCGTCGAGCACCAACATCGCGAGCGTCGGCTGCGTCGGCACCAGCGGCTTCATCGGTGAGACTCCCCTGCCCGGAGCCGGCACGTACACGTTGGAGCTGGTACCGACGGACAGCGACCTCGGCAGTGTAACCCTTGCATTGTCGGCCAACCCGGCCAACGGCACGATAACGGTGAACGGGCCATCGGTCTCGTTCACCGCCACCAATACCGGCCAAGGGCAAGAATTCACCTTCACGGGTGGCAAGAATGGCCAGACCGTTACCCTTTCGGCGAGCGGCGGGACCTTCCCGAACGGCTGCGATGAGAACATGTACCTACTGACTTCTTCGGGTACCGAGCTCGCCGGTGACGGCTGCGTGGGATCGAGCGGCTTCATCGGCGAGACGGTCCTGCCAGGTAAGGGCACCTACATCGTCGACCTCGTCCCGACCTCGGACAACCCCGGCGCGAACACCGGCAGCGTGACGCTTTGGCTGTCTGCCGATCCCGCCAAAAGCACGATCCCGGTCAACGGAAGTGCGACGTTCACCGCTAGCCACACGGGACAAGGCCAAGACTTCACCTTCTCCGGAACGGCCGGTCAGACCGTTACCCTTTCGGCGAGCGGCGGGACCTTCCCGAACGGCTGCGATGAGAACATGTACCTACTGACTTCTTCCGGAACCGAGCTCGGTGGTGACGGCTGCGCCGGCACGAGCGGTTTCATAGGGGAGACCGTCCTGCCGGGAACGGGCACCTACGTCGTGGACCTCGCCCCGACCTCGGACAACCCTGGGGCTAACACGGGCACCTTGACGCTGTGGGTGTCTGCCGATCCCGCCAACAGCACGATCTCGGAGAACGGCGCCTCCGTGACGTTCTCCGCGGCCCACACCGGCCAGGGCCGGGACTTCACCTTCAAGGGAAAAGCCGGACAGACGGTCACGGTGTCGGCGAGCGGTGGAACCTTCCCGAGCAGCTGCGACCTCGGCCTGTACCTTCTCGGTCCCTCGGGCACCCAGCTTGGGGATGACGGATGCTTCTCCCAGAGCGGCTTCCTAGGAGAGACCGTCCTGCCCGGAAAGGGGACCTACACCCTCGACATAGTTCCGACCTCGAGCAACCCCGGGTCGAACACCGGCAGCGTGAAGCTCGAGCTGTCCGAGGACCCCGCCAACAGCACGATCAGCGTCGACGGGCCGCCCGTGGTCTTCACCGCGACCCATACGGGCCAGGGTCAGAATTTCACGTTCTCCGGGACGGCGGACGAGACGGTCACGCTGACCTCGAGCGGCGGGACCTTCCCCGGCAGCTGCGACGTCGGCATGGAGATACTCAGCCCGGCAGGGACGGAGGTCGCCGACGCAGGATGCATGGCACAGAGCGGGACGATCAGCAACGCGGTCCTCTACGGCACCGGGACGTACACCGTCGAGGTGTACCCCGAAGACAACAACATCGGGTCGAACACCGGCAGCGTGAACTTGTCTCTGACGTAGATCTTCCCAACTAGCTCTTCAGGGTCACCCTCAGCCCGAGCCTCGCCACTTCGGGGAGTATCTGTGGCCGGAGCCACTCTCCGCCTTGAACGGTCACGTGGATGCCGTCGTCGGGGTAGCGAACGTCGATGCCGTCGATGGCCATCGCGTACCGGCCGGCCGGGTCGAGGATGCGATTCAGATCGATCAGCGTGGTCGTGGTCGGATGCTCAGCCGCAACCTGCCTGAGAAGGCTGTTCCACTCGTCTACACGCGAGGGGCGCGTTCTCCGGCCACGCGTCGCCGTCGGGCTGCTCCAAAGGTGGGTCGATGTAGGGGAAGGTGAAGATCACCACGTGCGCCCCCCCGGCCGAAAGGGTCCTCACCGCCCGGTTGAGATCGGCCAACAGATGGGCGTCCCACGCCGGCTCGCCGACATGCACCCACGTCCCGTCGTAAAGATGGTCTGCGAGCTCGAAGCGACCGATGAGCAGGCCGACGACCTGGGGACGGATCGTCGCCACCTCGGTGGCCCAGGACCTCGGCCAGTTCCCGCACTCGGGGCTCCCGTACGCGACTCCGGCGACGCGGGTCGCGAACGGATCCAGATCGCACCCGAGAATTCCGTCGTTCACCACGTCGACCCCGTAGTCCTCGATCGAGTTCCAGCTGAGCCCGACGGCGGTCGTCAACGCCACCGAATCGCCGACCATCAGGAAACGCAACGGGTCGGACGTAAAGGCGTGAGCGGAGGCGAGGGCTTCGTGCTCCGTGACCGGAACTCCTACGGAACCTCTCAACAGGCCAGCGGGAACCGACGCAAATGCCGGCGGTACCGTAGCGATGACCACCGCCGCCGCGGTTGCAAGCGCACCGCCCGCAGCGATTGGAAGTCCCCGCCAGCTGCGCGCGATGTAGCCGCGCCTTATCGGCTGCTCGACGAGATGGAACGACGCCACGGCGGTGGCGAAGGTGACGCCGAGTCGCACCGCCAGCAGCGCGGCTCCCTGCAGACCGGTGTGGGCACGATCGAGGGCTAAGAACAGCGGCCAGTGGTACAGGTAAAGACCGTAGGAGATCCGTCCTATGTACGCGAGGGGCGGAACAGAAAGGGCCCGGGCGAGCACAGAGCCGCGCCAGCTTGAAACGCTCGTGATCACGGCCCCCGCCGCCAGGGCCACCAACAGGAACCCGCCCTCGTACAAGAACGCGTCCTGGCCGCCGACGGCGTGCCAGCACCACAACAAAGCTCCCGCACCCGAAACTCCGAGGACCCCGCCGACCGCACGCCCTCGGCCGGTATCCGCCCATCTGGCAGGAACGACCCTCCAATCGCGGCGCGATGCGAGAGCCCCGAGCATGGATCCCACCAGCAGCGCCTGCGCTCTCGTGTCGGTCCCGTAGTACAACCGGTCGGTCGAGAATCCGTCGAGGTACATGCTCGCCATGAGCAGCGCGGAGGCCGCAGCCCCGGTTCCCGCCACCCAGGCCAGAACTCGCGACCCCCTCGATCGCAGGATCACGAAGGCCACCAACGGCCATATGACGTAGTACTGCTCTTCGACCGACAACGACCACATGTGGAGCAGCGGTGAAGGTGCGGTGGACTGCGCGAAATAACCCTGATTCGAGATGATGAAGTGCCAGTTGGCGAAGTAGAGCAAGGTCGAGATCGCATCACCGCGGATGGCGGTCACGTCGACGGAGTCCCTGTACCCCCACGCGTAGACAGCGACCGCCACAAGCAGCACCAACAAGGCCGGCAGGAGCCTGCGGGCCCTGCCCGCCCAGAATCTCCCCAGGCGGATGGAGCCCGACTCCAGGTGCTCTCCGCAAAGCAGGCTCGTGATGAGGAACCCTGAAAGCACGAAGAACACGTCGACGCCGAGTAGTCCCCCGCCTACCCCGCCAACGCCCGCGTGGTACAGGAGCACGGCGCACACCGCGAATGCCCGGATCCCGTCCAGGAACCCCAGGCGCTCCTCGCCCGCCCGGTCCCGTTCTCGTCCCGGCGCCGTTTCCGTCACTCGGTCGATCTCAAAAGCTATCTCAGGGCGCTGACGAGGTCCGGGCCAGCAGATCCGCCCAGAGCCGGTCCACCTGCGCCTGCAGGGAATCGAGGTCCCCGCTGTTGTCGAGCACCACGTCCGCGAGAGCGCGACGTTCCTCCCTGGTGATCTGCGCCGCCAACCGCGCCTCTGCGTCCGCGCGATCGAAGCCGCGCTGGCCGACGAGCCGCTCCACCGCCGTCTCCGTCGGCGCGTCCACAACGACCACCACGTCGAAGCCGAGCTGCTCGCGGTGCGTCTGTTTCAGAAGCGGGATGTCCATGACGACCACGGCACCTGCTTTTTCGGCCGCGGACCGCCGTTCAACCATCAACTGCCCGATCACCGGATGGGTCGCGGCGTTAAGGTCGGCGAGCGCCTGAGGGTCGTTGAAGACGATCTCCGCGAGTGCCTTGCGGTCGATGGTCCCGTCGACAGCGACCACGGCATCGCCGAACCGCTCGACCACAGGTCCGTACGCCGGGCCGCCTGGAGCGACCACTTCGCGCGCGATCGCATCTGCGTCGACCAAGACAGCACCCTTCGACGCGAGCATGTGAGCCGCAGTCGACTTGCCGGAGCCGATACCTCCGGTGAGACCCACCGTGACTGCACTCATCGCCGAGGACTCACCGCCTGGGATCGCCGGCTATGGCGAACAGCACGAGGGTCGTGTCGTCGATCTCGTCGGTTACGAAGAAGTCGTCCGCCGTTATGCCGCTCGAGCCCCCCGTGTCGTGGCGCGCCATGATCCTGTATGCGAGTGGCAGCGCACGCGTGTAACCCGCGACGTACCACGAGCGCGGTATGCGGTGGCGGAGGTCGAACACGTCGAGTGAGAGCACCTTCGCAGCGCGCTCGCGTCGTGCGGCGAAGTCCGCCTTCACTGCGTCAGTGGCGTCGAGGCCCCCTATCCACACATCTGAGAAGTACACCGACAGCAGGGATCGCAGCTCCTTCGCGTCGAAGAGATGGACATGGAACGGGTTCTCGAAGTCCGCGGGCGCGTTGGGAGTGAGAATCAGCGCCCTGCCCGCGGGCTTGAGCACCCGGGCCATCTCTTCGACGTGGCCTTCGGGCTGCTCGAAGTGCTCGATCAGGTGAGAAGAGCACACGTAGTCGAAGGACCCTCCGCCGATGCAAAGCGCCAGGGCGTCGGTCCGCGCCACCGACAGCCCCGATCCCGCATGGATCCTCGCCGCGTGCTCGACCGCATCGATGCTGTAGTCGACGCCGACGACAGATCTTCGCGGCCCGATCAACCTGACGGACTCGAAACCCTGCCCGCACCCGAGGTCGAGGAGCCTGCCTTCGCCCACCCTGGCCGTGACGGCGCGGTAGCCGGCGTCGTGCAGAGCGAGCAGAGAGTCGGGAGTCACCCCCTGGACAGGGCGCTCTCCGGTCAGCCTGGCCAACTCACCTCCTAGAAGCGGGGCCTGGTTCTCCCCGACGGCGCCCCGCATCCGGGGGTGCGTACACTACCGGCCGGACAGGTCCGGGACCCACCCGGCCCGGCGCAAATCCCATCCCAAGCGCGCAGGAGAGGACCGTACCGAGACACGTGGCGCGAGAAGCGGCAGCGACCACGCCTCGAGACACGGCCGGCGCTCCGGGCCCGGCGCGCACCATCCGCACGGCGGCCGCCTCGTGGTTCGAGTACGTGACCGTCGCCCTGTTCGCGTTCGTCCCGCAGCTCGCGTCCCAACCCGGCGTGGTCGATTCCGACACGAAGTCCTATCTCTTCATCGACCCGGCGAGGTTCCTAGCCCAGTCCGCCTCGATGTGGGACCCCGACATTGCGCTCGGTACCGTCACCCACCAGCAACTCGGCTACCTGTTCCCCATGGGGCCGTTCTTCCTCGCGACTCATGGCCTCGGTATCCCGGTGTGGGTAGCGGAGCGGCTCTGGGTGGGCGCGACCCTCTTCGCCGCCGGTGCAGGAGTCATCTACCTGGCGAGGACACTCGGCATGCGGGGTCCTGGCGTGCTCGCAGCCGGAATCGCGTACATGCTCTCGCCGTACTTCTTGCAGTACGTGGGCAGGATCTCGGTGATCCTCCTGTCCTGGGCGGCGCTGCCCTGGCTCGTGGCTCTGGTGGCGCGTGCGATGCGTCAGGGGGGATGGCGGTACCCGGCCCTGTTCGCCCTCGTCGCGCTCACAGCGGGCGGCGTCAACGCGAGCTCGCTCATATACGTCGGCGTGGGCCCGTTGCTTTGGCTGCCCTACTCGGTGCTCGTGAGCCGCGAGCAGACCTGGCGCAGGGCATGGGCCGTGCTCTGGCGCACCGGGTTGTTGACGCTCGCGGTTTCGCTGTGGTGGATCGTCGGCCTCGAGATCGAAGGGGGATACGGGCTCGACATCCTCAAGTACACAGAGACGGTCCAGGCCGTGAGCCAGACCTCTTACGCGTCGGAAGTGCTTCGCGGACTCGGCTACTGGTACTTCTACGGCTCGGACCGTATAGGCCAGTGGGTCGCGACCTCGACCCAGTTCACCCAGGAGATCTGGCTGATCGCTACCAGCTTCGCGGTTCCGGTCGCAGCATTTGTCTCGGCCGTAGTCGTTCGCTGGCGCTACCGGGCGTACTTCGTGCTGCTTGTGGTCGTCGGGCTCGTCCTGTCGGTAGGCGCGAACCCGTTCGGAAACCCGTCACCTCTGGGAGCCCTCCTCAAATGGCTGATGACGGATACGACGGCCGGCCTCGCCATGCGCTCGACGGACAGGGCGTCGCCTCTTCTTCTGCTCGGGACCTCCATGCTGCTCGGTGCGGGGGTGAGCGCGCTCGCTAGAAGCGTCAGGCTCGCCGGGCTCGCGTCGTGTGCAGCAGCGATCGGCCTCGTGTGCGCTGCCAACCCGGCGGTGTTCAACGGGGCCACCGTGGCCGACAATTTCACGCAGCCCTCACCACTACCTACCTTCCTCACCGACGCCACGAGCGCCCTGAACGCGCAACCCGGGGGCTCGGGGCCGGCCGCCACGAGAGTGCTCGCGATACCCGGCCAGAACTTCGCTGCGTACCGATTCGGCGACACGATCGACACGGTCTATCCAGCACTGCTCACCCGACCGTTCGCACAACGCGAACAACAGGAGTACGGGTCGCTTGCAACCCAGGACGTCCTATACGCGCTCGACGATCCGATACAAGAGGGTTATTTCGTGTCGAGCGGGCTCGCGCCGATGGCGAGCCTGATGAGCGCGGGGTCCCTTCTCGTCCAGAACGACCTCGCCTACGAGCGATACAACCAGCCGACCCCACTCCAGGTCGAGCAGGACCTCACACCGACCCCGCCGGGGCTCGGGAGCCCCACCGGATACGGACCTCCCCAGCCGAACCAGTCGCTCATCGCCGAGATCGACGAGGTCACCGAAGCCGAATCGCCCGACCAGTCCTGGCCGTCGCCGCTCGAGGTGTACCCGGTGGAGGATCCTCGCCAGATCGTGCGCGCCGAGACTCAATCCGCCCCGCTCATCGTCGACGGAGACGCGGAAGGCATCTCGGCGGCCGCCGACGTCGGGCTCCTCGCCGGCAATCCGACAATTCTTTACGCGACTACTTTGGACAGCCGGCCCGGCGCGATCCAACAGACTGCTGCGAGCGGCGCGACGCTCGTGCTCACCGACACCGATCGCAAGCGCGAGTTCCGCTGGAACTCAGTGGCGCAGAACGCCGGCTACACGGAAACCGCCGCACAAGGACCGTCATCGGACCCCACGGCGGAGCCGATCGACAGCTTCTTGCCGCAGACTCCGGATTCGCAGAGCGTCACCGTCTTCGGGGGGATCAAGTCCGTTGAAGCGTCCGACTACGGAAACGATGTGCAGAATCTGCCCGAGGACCGTGCAGCAATGGCCCTGGACGCGAACACCCAGACCTCGTGGCAGACGTCGGCGTTCTCCAACCCGGTCGGACAATGGTGGCAGGTGGCCCTCGACCACCCGACCACTACCGATCACATCAACCTTCTGCAGGTCATAACCGGTTCGCTCACCCGCTGGATCACGAGCGCGACCCTCACCTTCGACGGCAAAAAGACGATTCATGTGTCCTTGGGGCCGTCATCGCGCTCGCTGTCGGGCAAGGGCCAGACCGTGACCTTCCCTACGACCACCTTCCAGACGCTTCGCATCACCATCGACGGCACAAACCTCAACCAGGCGGGGAATACCGCAAGCCTGCCCGGAGTCGGGTTCGCAGAGGTGAGGATCCCGGGCGTGACCATGCAGGAATACGTGTCGTTGCCCGAGGACATGCTCCGCACGCTCGGAAGCTCGTCGATCGACAACCGCCTCGTCATGATCCTCACGCGCCTGCGGGTCGCCCCCGAGCCGCCCAGAACCGATCCGGAGACGAGCATGTCGCGGATATTCTGGCTGCCGACAACGCGCAACTTCACGCTGACGGGTGAGGCATCGATCGACGCTCTCATCCCCGACGACGCGATCGACCGCCTCGTCGGGAGGCAGGGATCGAACGGCACAGGCATCGTGGCGTACTCGTCGGGCCGCCTGCCCGGCGACCTTCACGACGGGGCGGAAGCTGCGCTCGACGGCAATCCGGCCACGATGTGGTCGACGGGGTTCGGAGCGAACGCTCTAGTCGACCCGTGGATCGAGGTGAACCTGCCGAGCCCCGTGACGGTCAGCCATCTCGACCTGCAGGTTGTCGCGGACGGCCATCACTCGGTGCCGGCGAGCGTGCGGGTCACGGCGTGCGACACGTTGCCTGTCAGCTCGTACTGCGCTGCAGACGCCTCCAACTCGGTCGAGCTCCGACTACCGCCCATCTCCGACGGAAAGCGACAGGGCGACACGGTGACCTTGCCGCTGAATTTCCGTCCGCTCACCGGTCGTTTCCTCACATTCACGTTCACGAGCGTGAGAACCGAGACGTCGGTCAACTACTACTCGGAGTCACCTCTCGCGATGCCGATAGGAGTCGCCGAGCTCGGGATACCCGGAGTGGACGAACCGGCTCCGCCAGCAAGCATCCCGGCGGTGTGCACCGACAAGCTGCTCACCATCGACTCCAAGCCGGTCTGGGTGGAGATCAGCGGAAAGAGCGCTGCCGCTCTCGACGGCGACGAGCTCCCGCTCTCCCTCTGTGGGCCTGACGCCCGAGGGCTCGAGCTCGGCCCAGGGGCGCACACGGTCGTGGCCACTTACGGGCACGCGAACGGCCCGCATTCGACAGGGTGGGATCTCGACCAGCTCACGTTCGACTCGGCGCCTGGAGGAGGTGCGGAGCCCGACGCCGCAGGCGGGCCTGTCGTCGCGCCCCACATCGCAGGTGGAACGCCCACTGTGAAAGTGATCTCATCCACCGCGACGACATGGAAGCTCCAAGTCTCCGGCGCGACAGGGCCTTTCTGGTTGGTGCTCGGCGAGACCCAGAACCGCGGCTGGCAGGCGTCGGTCGACGGCGGCCCGTCGCTCGGCGGGTCGACACTGATCGACGGCTTCGCGAACGGGTGGAAGGTGGACCCCGGGGACCTTGGTGCTGCCGCAAAAGGCGCGAAGTTCGACGTGACCCTGGACTGGACGCCGCAGGACCGCGTCTGGGAAGCGCTCTTCATCTCGGGCGCGGCCGCTGTCGTCTGCGTCGTGCTCGTCGCGCTCCCGCGCCGAAGGCGCCGCCGGACCGGTTGGGAAGTCTGGCGATCGCGTCAAGGTCATGTTCCAGTTGAGCGCGACGCCAACGGCGCGACAGCGGCCACGACCGTCGGTCAGGCGGACGTCGGGCCCGTCCTCGGCTCCCCGGCGACGTTCCCCCGGTCGCAACGTCCACCTCTGTGGATAGCGGGCCTTGCCGCCGTGGGGGCCGGCCTCGTGGCTTCGGCCCTGTCGACTCCTTGGTCTCCCTGGGCCGGTCTGGTGATCGGCCCTGCGGTCGGGCTCGTGGTGCTCGTGCGCCGGACGAGGCTGCTCCTCACCCTGTCTGCGGTCGGGCTGGTGATCGCCGCCGCCATCTACGTGGTCCTCGGTCAGGCTCAGCACCACTACCTGGTCGGGGCGACATGGCCGGGAGAATTCGAGCCCGCAGCGATCATGACGTCGCTCGGGGTCCTGTTGCTCGGAGCCGACGCCCTCGCTGAACGCGTCCGCACCGCGCGACCGGTCAGCGAACCCGGTGGCGTCTCCGGGCCTCGTCGACGAGGGCGCCGAGGGTCCCACTCGCAGTCGCCCCCCAGGTGAACTTGCCGGCGTGACGGATCGCGCCCTTGGCGAGCTCACCGAGGCGCACCGGGTCCGCGATGAGCTCCGAAACCGCCCCCGCCAGGGCGGCGGGATCGTCGACCAACACGCCACTCACACCGTGGTCGACCGCATCTTCGTGCCCTGCTATCCGGGTCGCGACCGCCGGTGTGCCGCATGCGCCCGCCTCGGTGATCGTCATCCCCCATCCCTCGCGCAACGAGGAGCTGACGAGGACCCAGGCGCGCCTGTAGACGTCGACCAGATCGTCGTCGGAGAGCTTGCCCGGCATGTCGATCCAGTGGTCGGCGCCAAGCTCGTGGCGGCGGGCCTCGAGGCGCGCCCGCTCGTAGCCCTCGCCCACGATGACGGCTCTCAACGCGGGATGATCGATACGGACCTTTGCGAGCGCGTCAATGAGTGCGTCGAATCGCTTCACTGGCACGAGCCTTCCCACTGCTACCACCAGCGGGGATGACGAGCGTTCGCCGCTCGGGGTGAAGCGCGGCTCGACGCCGGGCGGCACGACGCTCACGCGTTCGGGCCGCATCTTCAGCATCGACACGATCTCGGCGCGAGACGACTCGGAGAGCGTCACCAGGCTCGTGCGCCTGTACAAAGGCGGCGCGAGCGTCTGCTCGACGAACCTGCCGGCCCTGGCGAGGTTGGGAGGAAGGGTCATCTGCCACATCTCGGCGTGGACGTGGTGGAGGAACACGACCCTCGGGCCCGTTGCCCAGAGCGGAGAGAAGAAAGGCATGCCGTTCCAGATCTCGACCCATCCGTCGTTGCGCCCGTGCCTGCGAAAGGCGCCACTGAGCGCGCTCCTTGCGAAGACGGCGTACCTGCCTGACTTGCGGACCACCCTGTACCCGTCGCGCTCGGTGAACATCGGTTGGCCCTCTGCCCTCGATGCACGCATGGTGACGTCGAGACCCGCGGCCGCCCAAAGAGATGCGATGCGATGGGCATGGAGCTCCGAGCCCCCGGCTTCGGGATCGTCGAGATCGCGCCACGCGAGAATGTGAACACTGCCCATGCCGAGGCGGCCGGCCTCGTCGACCAGCTCGCCGAGCGGCCGGCGATCGTTGCGGTCCCCGGCGGCGGTCGATGACACCCGTGCAGCGCTCCTGTGGCCCACGTCGGCCCGTGCGGCCGCCCTAGTGCTCTGTTGCCTCACCGCCGTCCTTCGGCCCCCGTGGAATCCGTCCGGACGATCGCTGGCGCGATCACTGTAGCCCCGGACGCCTGCCGGCCACCTTGTGGACCCTCAGGAATCCGACACCGACTAGGCCCGCCAGCAGGGCCTGGACCACCAGGTCGGCGCGAGCGGTCTTCGAAGGGTCGCCGTGAGCCTGGTAGAAGACCACGGCCGCGGCCGCCGTGCCGGCACCGAGCACGGCCACGATCCAGCGCCTCCCCGCCCCAAGGAGGTAGTTGGTCAGGAGAACCGTCACGCACAGAAACGCCATCGCTGCAACGAGAGTCGAGAACGATCCCGACGCCCCGACAAGCCGCGGCCCGAAGGCGAGACGGATGAGCTGCTTCGGTGCGAGGAGCGAGGCGACGAGCAGACCGGACGCCGGCACCGCGAGGATGAGGGCGGTGGTGGCGAGCTGCCGCAGGGCGTGCTCGCCTCTGTGCCACCTGATTGTCGCCTCGGGAAGGAGGTAGCTCCCAAGTGCTATGGCGCCGAAGACGATCGCCTTCGACGCAACCGAGATTGCGGCGTAGGCGCCGGAATGCCTTGGCGATTCGCGCCCGAGCAGGATCACGTCGAGGTTCTGGAGCAGCGCCAAGAAGGCGAGGCAACCGAAGGCGGTGGCGACGTCCGACGCGAGGTGCCTCCTCGAGCTGACCGAAGCGGGTTGCGAGCCGGGTTCCGAAGGGTCGGGCTCCCCTGCCCACCTGCGCGTCGACTCGAAGCGGGCGTGGACCGCGGCGGCGGCCTCGCCGAGGAGGACCCCAACGCACACGCCCGTCACGCCGAAGCCCGCTCCGGTGAAGATGAGGACGAAGGCCATGCGCATGCCGCCCTCCACCAACAGGTTCACAGCGAGGGGCCGATAGGCGCGACGCGCCTGCAGCAGCCCCCTGTCGACCGAGAGGGCGAGCCATATCCCACCGGCCGCGACGATCGGCACGATGCCGCCGGCATTGTCGAGCGACAGCGCGTGCGCCACTGCATCCTGGAGCACCAGCGCGAGCAGGGTGAGCAGAGCCACACCGGCAAGGGTCAGCCGGTGGAGGCGTACAGCGAAGGACCTGACGTTTGCTCCGAGCCCGGCGGTGCGCAGCGCCGTCGCTCGACGGACGACTCCGACCAGCAGGGCCGAGCCCGGCATCGACAGAAAGAGGAAGATCCCGTTCAGCTGGGCGAGCTCGCCGTACCCCCGCGAGGTTAGGAGGCGGGCGACCACCACGGTCACGACCACGTTGGCACCGTTGGCGACGAGGCCGGCGATCGCGATGGGCCCGGCGTGGCGGATACCCGCCACCACTCCCGAGTCGCCCAGGTCGCTCTCTGCGAGGTCCTCCGCCGCTCCGAGGGGGACCATCCCGCTAGGCCTCACCGCGGCCTCATTGCCTCTTAGGCCTTCTCAGCTGCTCATCCGAGGTTGGTGCCGGCGGCCACGCGCTTAGGCACCACGGGCGCCGTCCTACCCGTTCCCTCGCCTGCGTCGCGCACCTTCTCCTCGTGATACTCCTCTTCGACGTTCACGACCCAGATGTCGTGGTGCGCCCCTTCGACGATGTTCTCCACGGTGAGCATGGCCGTGTACATCGAATGGTCCTGGTTGTTGTACTTGTGCATGCCGTTACGGCCCACCGCGTGGACGTTGGGCACCTCTTTCGCGAGCCATGACCTGATGGTCTCCACAGCCTGCTGGTAGCCCTCGTCGTACACCGGGTACGCCTTGGGCATGCGGACCACGAAGCCGCGCTCGACGTCGTCGCGCCCGACAAGGCCGAGCGCGGTGAGCTCGTCGGTCGCCATGGCGATGAGGGCTGCGTCGTCCGAGTCCCACAGTTCGTCGCCCTCGAAGACGAAATACTCGAGCCCGAGGCAGGTGCGGCCGTCTTTCACCATGTAGGGGGACCACGACCCGAAGTTCTGGATGCGCCCGACCTTCACGCCCGGGTAGTGGACGTATATCCAGTTGTCAGGGAACCCGGCGTGCCGCGGTACCACTAACGCTACGGTCAGGAAGTCCCGGTAATGGAGATCGGCCGCCGCCTGAAGCACCTCGGGGGGCGCCGGTGGGTCCATGGCTCTGACGAGAGCCGAGTACGGCATCGAGGAGATCACGTGGCTCGCTCCGGTCACCGACTCCCCGGTCCCGTCCTCGTAGCCGACCGCGAAGGCGCCGCCGTCTTGCCGCCAGATCCTTGTCACAGGGCTTGTGGTCCTGACCTCGCCCCCTGCTTTTTCGACGAGCTCGGTGCAGCGCTCCCACATCATGCCGGGGCCCAATTTCGGGTACTGGAATTCGTCGATCAGGCTCGTCACGTCCGTGGAGTGCTTGTTCGGCAGAAGGGCGTTCGCTATCGCCTTTCCGAGCGACAGGGTCTTGATGCGCTGCGCGGCGAAGTCGGCCTTGAGCTCGGTGCCAGGGACGCCCCACACCTTCTCTGTGTAGGTCTTGAAGAACGTCCGGTAAAGACGCCAACCGAACCGCGACGCGGTCCATCCCTCATACGAGTCGAGGTCCTTCGGAGGCCTCACCCTCACCCACGCGTAGGACAGGACGCACAACGTGGCCTCGAGCACCCCGAGGTTCCTCAAGGCGTTCACCGCCCGTAGCGGATAGTCGAAGAACTTGCCGTCGTAGTAGATCCGGCTCATCCGCGGGCGCAACAAGAAGTCCTCGTCGGGCAGGATCTCGTGCCACAGGTTTTCTACCGCCTGGACCTTCGTGAAGAAGCGGTGCCCGCCTATGTCGAATCGCCACCCGTCGCGCTCGACTGTGCGACTGATCCCTCCGACGACGTCGTCCGCCTCGAGGACGACAACCGGCCACGCCGCCTTTGTGAGCTGGTAGGCAGCCGTGAGCCCGGCAGGACCTGCGCCTATCACCACGACAGGAGTGTCGCCCCCGATGGTGCCGGCGCGAGCGGTGCCCTCGTCGGCCGCCTCGCGCAGGGGCGCCGATTTGCCGTTCGCCTCTGCTGTCGATCGCACCAATGCCAAAAACTCCCACTCGGTCGCCGGTCGCCCAGTAGCGGATCTGGCGGTCCGTGCCGGACGGCACCAGGCGCCCTCGATCCGGACGGCACCAAGCGTTGCCCTCTGCTCGTCCGTCTTCACCTCGCGTGGCGGAACCCCGGGGGGAGGATACCGGTTCCCGGCTCTCCGGCCCAGGAGGTACGCCTGTCCCAAGGCACGTACAGCCCTACGGCACGTACAGCCCGGTGAAGGCGAGGAGCGAGTAACAAGCGAGCCCAGCAGCTGCAAGCACGAGGACCGCGGTCTCAGCGCGTGGTGAGCGGTCGAGCGAGGCGCCAGCGATCACGAGCGGGAACGCCGAAAGGGCATAGCGCTCGAACGAATCCAGGTTCGAAGCGGTCAGGGCCACCGCAAGGACGAGGAAAGCGAACCCCGCGTAGGACGCGGGCAGCCTCACCGCTGCGACGACAGCGAGGAGCACGGCGAGGATCACCCACGGAAGGTGGAACGCGGTGCCGAGATGACTTCCGTGGACCAGGAGGCTCGCGTCGTGACCGAGCGTTGAGAACGGGTCGGCGAGTGCTCCCCTGTGCCCTGCCTCCTCTTGGATGCGAAGCGGGGCGAACGCGTCGCCGTAGCGCCATCCGCACCATGCAAGGAACGCGCCGCAACCGAGCGGTCCTCCGATCACGGACACGAGAGCCGCGGTGCGGCTCGACCGGGTCGAGCGCGCCGACATGGTCGACCGAGCAGGATGGGTATGGCTCCAGGCTCTCGCGCACTCGATCGCGGCAGGAACCACCAGGAGCGCGCCGAGCGGCCGCGCCAGGCCCGCGAGAACCGACAGTGCGGCTGCCGCCCACCAACGGCGGCGGCGCATGCACAAGAACGCGCCGACACAGAGCATCACGAACGTCGACTCGGCGTAGCCCATGATGAAGACGAAAGCCGGAGGGGCCAGGCAGAGCAGCCATGCCGCCCGGCGCGCGAACTGCGCGTCGCCGGTCTCGCGTCTCACGAGGCTCGCGAGCAGCGCGGCTGCTGCCAGGGCACAGAGGTTGGAGACGACCACGAGTGCAACCCCGACCGATACCCCCGGCACCTCGGCCAGGGCGCGGGCGACTGCCGGGACCAAAGGAAAGAAGCGAAGAGAGGCGGGGCCGGCGCCCGCGTAACCGTGCTTGGCGATCGCTTCGTACCAGCCGGCGTCCCAACCGAGCAGACCCTGGCGGACCCTCGATGCGGACTGAGCGGACAGGCGGCCGTCACTCGTGAGCTCGCGGGCGACAGCAAGCGATGCGAGCACCACTGCCCGCGCCAACAGCCAAGGCGGGGCCGCGGTCCGCACGGCCCAGCGCGCCCCGAGCATGGGGCATCGTAGCTACGCGCGCCCGCGATCCACGAGGATCGGGCGCCCGGCACAGAACTCCCCGCTCCGGGCAGGGCTGCGGTCTACGATGACCGGCGCGTCGACGGCAATGGCGCTACCGTCACGCCGAGGACCGGCACGAGAACCCAGGGGGAATGCCCGTGCGACAAATGGCGGTTGTAGGCGGTGAACCGGGTCTGGCCCGGCGCCTCCACAATCCCGTGGCCAACCCGGGGTCCGCGGCGCTCAAGTGCCCGACCACCTACAGTGCCTGAGGCCGAAGAGGACGACCGGTGGGCCGCTACCTGCTAACTCGGCTGGTCCAGCTGGTCGTGATCGTCTGGGTCATCTCGATCCTCACCTTTTTGCTCGTCCATCTGCTGCCCGGCAATCCGATCGACACGATCCTCGGACCCAACCAGACCGTCCAGAACCGCGCGGCGCTGCTGAAGCAACTGGGATTGAACAAACCTCTTCTCGACCAGTACTGGATCTGGTTGAAGAACGTCTTGCACGGCAACCTAGGCGAGTCGTTCCTCAACCATCAGAACGTGACGACCATCATCGGCAACGCTTTCCCATTCGACATCGAGCTGATCCTCTACTCGCAGATCATCTCGTTTGTCATCGCGATTCCTCTCGCGCTCGTGTCTTCGCGACGGCCCAACCGGCTCTTCGACCGTCTCGCGGGCATGTCCACTTTCGGCATGCTCGCCATGCCGGCATTCGTGATCGGCCCTATCCTCGCCCTGGTCTTCGCAGTGAAGATCCACCTCTTCCCCGCCACGGGGGCGCCCGCTTTCACCTCCGCTCCCCTGACGAACATCCACAACATGACCCTGCCGTCGATCGCTCTCGCGTTCGGGTCCATAGCGGTCTATTACCGTTTGCTGCGTGGCGACCTCATAAGCACCCTGCAAGAGGACTTCATCACCATGGCGAAGTCGAAGGGCCTGTCGACCCGCTACATAATGGTGAGGCACGCGCTACGGCCTTCTTCGTTCTCGATGCTCGCCTCTGCGGGCCTCAACATCGGCACGCTCATCACCGGCGCATTCGTCGTCGAATACCTGTTCGGCATTAACGGTATTGGCTTCCAACTCGTCAACTCGATCAACCAGCGCGACTATTTGGCTGTTCAGGGCATGGCGCTCGTCGTCGCCCTGGTCTACGTCGTAGTGAACTTCTTCGTGAATTTCCTCTACACGGTCCTGGACCCGAGGATCGCCCGTGCCTGACGTCATCGGATCGGCCACTACGAGCGAATCGCTCATGGAGCGCCCGCCTCTGCTTCCCGGTGGTTCGCCAATGACGGTCCTCGAAGTCGAGACGGAGTTCAGGGCGCACAAGAAGCTCGGGGTGTTCTTCTGGATCTGCGTGGGCTGGGTCTCTTTCATAATCCTGCTCGCCATCTTTGCGAACGTTCTGCCGTTGCAGTCGCCGACGGCCATCGGCGCACTCCCGTTCGCCGGCCCGAGCTCGGGCCACTTGCTCGGCACCGACGACCTCGGCCGCGACCTGCTATCGCGGATCATCTTCGGCTCTCAGCCGACCCTCACGATCTGCTTCGCCTCGATAGCCATCGGGCTCATCATCGGCGGAACCGCCGGCATGCTCGCCGCGTACACCGGCAAGATCGTCGACAACATCGCCAATGCGATCGCTTTCATCATCATCTCGTTCCCACCGCTGCTCGCGATCCTCGTGATCATCGCCTTCTGGGAGCCTCCGACCGTCTTGAAGCTCACGCTTATATTCGCGGTCGCTTCGATCCCTCAGCTCTTCGTCGTACTCCGAGCCACCTCCCTCGCTTTCGTGAATCGCGACTTTGTGACCGCGGCGCGCACCATGGGGGCGAAGACTCCCCGGATCCTCGTGAGGGAGATCCTCCCGAACATCGCACCCGCAGGATTGTCGTACGGACTCATCGGGGTGGCCTCCGTCGCAATCATCGAGGGCTCCCTCGCTTTCCTCGGGCTTTCCATCCCCGAGCCGCATCCCTCGGTAGGGAACATCATCTCGGAAGGGATTCCATATCTTCAGAACAACAGCGACGTCTGGATCACCGTGTTCCCCTGTCTGTACCTGTTCTTCCTGCTCATCTCGATCAGCTACATAGGAGACCGTCTCCGTTCGAGGTTCGACGTGCGCGAAGGAAACGTGTGATCGGCACGAGGAAGAGACGTCTCACATTCCCCGCCGCACAGGAGCTCGAAGGCCCCATCTTGCAGGTCGACGACCTTCGCACGTCGTTCGTCACCGACCGCGGGCTCGTGCGTGCCGTCGACGGCGTGTCGTTCGAGCTCGAAAGGGGCCAGACCCTCGGCGTGGTCGGTGAGTCCGGGTCGGGCAAAACGGTTCTGTCGAGGTCGATCATGGGACTACTCCCCCCGATGCGCGTCCACCACTCAGGGACGGTCCGATTCTCGGGACACGAGATCTCGAGCCTGTCTTCGACGGAGCTACGCGACGTCTGGGGCACCCAGATCGCGATGGTGTTCCAGGATCCGATGACGGCTCTCAACCCGGTCCTCAAGGTGGAGAGGCAGCTAACAGAGGGCTTACGCAAAAGGCTCGGGCTCGACCGCAAGGCTGCTCACGACACGGCGGTAGCCCTGCTCGAGTCTGTCGGCATCCCCGACCCGCTCAGGCGGCTTCGCGTCTACCCCCACGAGTTGTCGGGCGGGATGCGCCAGCGCGTCATGATCGCGATCGCACTCGCGTGCGGCCCGAAGCTGCTCCTTGCGGACGAGCCCACCACCGGTCTCGACGTCACGGTGCAGGCGCAGATCCTCGACCTTTTGTCAGACCAGCAACGCGAGCGCTCCATGGCGATGGTGCTCGTGACCCACGACCTCGGCGTCGTGGCGAACAGAACCGACGAGATCGTCGTCATGTACGCGGGACGCGTGGTGGAGCAGGCACCCACGCGCGAGCTGTTCGAGCACACCCGCATGCCGTACACGGAGGCTCTGCTCCTGTCGATCCCCCGGCTCACCGACGCGAGCCACTCCAGGCTCAGGTCAATCCCCGGACGGCCGCCCGACCTTGCGAACACCCCCAAGGGCTGCAAGTTCGCCCCGCGCTGCCCGTATGCCCAACCTCGTTGTGAGGAAGAAGAGCCGCCTCTCAGGAATGCCGGCCCCGGCCACCTGTTCAGGTGCTGGTTCCCCGTCGGGTCCCCTGAAGGCGAGCAGGCGTACGCGAGCAACCTGCGGGCAGGGCTTCCGGCCGCAGTGGTGTTCAGCGCCGGCAACGGATCCGAGCGCAAGTTCGAGCCCGCTCAAGTCGTCGGTTCGCAATCGGCAGTCTCCGCCCCTCAGGCCGGAGCGTTGCCGGTGGGTGATGGCGCCGAGGACGGCTCGGGCGGGGATTCGTCCCCGCCGCTTTATGACGCGTCTGGAGGGACCTGATGGCCGGCAGCGGGACGGCCCACCTGCGCGGCAGCGACACGCTGCTACGGGTCGAGAACCTGGTTGTGGAATTCGGCCACGGGCGCCGGCGCGTCCATGCCGTGTCCGACGTGAGCTTCGACGTGGCCGCCGGCGAGACCCTCGGGCTCGTGGGCGAGTCCGGGTGCGGCAAGTCGACGACCGGCCGTGCCGTGGCGATGGTGCACCCACCCACCTCCGGGGCGATCCGTCTCGACGGCACGGACCTTACGACGCTCAACCAAGGCGAGCTCAGGCGCAGGCGCACGAAGGTCCAGCTCATCTTCCAGGACCCGATCTCCTCGCTCAACCCCAGGCGCAAGATCCGCGACGTGGTCGCAGAGCCGCTCAGCATCTGGGGCTTAGGCACCCGTGCCGAGCGAAGGCAGAAGGCCGCCGCCATGCTCGAGGCCGTGGGCATCGACCCGGAAGCGGCGGCCGACCGGCATTCGGTCGAGTTCTCAGGTGGGCAGTGCCAACGGGTGAGCATCGCTCGCGCGCTCATGCTCGAGCCCGAACTGCTCGTGTGCGACGAACCGGTCTCGGCTCTCGACGTGTCCGTGCAAGCTCAGATCCTCAACCTGCTCGAGGACCTGAAGGTCCGTATGGGCCTGACGATGATCTTCATCGCCCACGACCTTGCAGTCGTGAAGCACGTGAGCGACCGGGTAGCGGTCATGTACCTGGGAAAGCTCTGCGAGCTCGCACCTCCCGACGTCCTGTATCACCGGCCGGCGCACCCCTACACGGAGGCGTTGCTCGCCTCGATCCCAGAACCTGATCCCACAGTCGGCGCCCACAAGGTGCCCAAACGCCTCGCAGGCGACCTTCCCTCGCCGATCGACCCCCCGTCCGGCTGCAGGTTCCGCACGCGTTGCCCGTACGCGCAGCCACGCTGCGCCGAGGAAGAGCCCCAGATAAGAGAGCTCACCCCCGGGCAGTTCGTGGCGTGTCACTTCCCGATCGGAGTACCGAGCACCTCTTCAGCAGGACCTGCAGCCTCGGAGGACCGTAGTGCCGTCGGCTCGACCTAATTCGACCCGGTAGTGGCGTACACCGAAGACTGAGAAGTCCCTCCGGGTCGACGTCGCCCGAGCCTCTTTTTCCACCGCGACGCCATGGCTTCACCAGCCGCCACGATCCCGGCGCTTGCGAGCACGACCAGCGCCACCTCGAACTCCGCCCGGAAGCGCACCTGCCCATAGCCCGTCGCTGCGATCACGGTCACCGCCACAGCCACGACGAGCAACGGCCAGACCTTCACCGACCGCCTCCTCAACACGACGACGCCGGCCACCGCGAACGGCAGGAGCAGGTAATAGGAAAGCAGGCCGCCGAGTGAGGCGGGGATCGGCCGTCCCTCGTTCACGTCGGTGTCCACCATCTGCAGGGGCTCGTACAGGTCCCAGACCCTGCCCACCCGCGCCGCCGCGACGACCGGCAGCCTGCTCGCGTGGTGCTCCAGATAGTGAAGGCCGGCGTCGAACTGCCTTGCGGACTCGACCGACTGCTCCTGAGCGGGAGGGACGTCGATTGAGCAAGGGAGACTCCAGCTGCCGAGTCCCGGTCCGTAGTACGTCTGTGGGCAGTTGGCCCCGAGGAGCACCGGCCCCTCCCCGGTCGAGAGGAAAGTCGGATCGCGAAAGGAGTCCAAATTTCGACCCACCCAGGGAGAGACGACAAGGAGCGCTGCCAGGAGACTCACGGCTGTTAGGACGAGCCGTCGACCCCATGGGATCCCCCTCAGGCCCAGCGCCGCCGGCACGAGGAGAAGAGGCAGGAGCAAGATGAGTTCGGCCCGGGTGAGGATCTCGAGCCCGCATCCGATGCCGAGGAGAACGCCATTGGCGATCCCCGGCGAGTCCATGAAGCGGTACGCGGCGAGGAGGATCAAGACCATGAGCAGCATGCTGACCGTCTCGGACATGACGATCCCGTTCGGGATCCACATGTTGGGGTACAGCGCTGCGACTACCGCTGCGACGATTCCTACACGGGTTCCTGCCAGCCGGCGTCCGAGCAAGCCCACGCACAGCACGACCGCCGACCCCAAGACAGCCATCGTCAGGCGCTGCGGAGTCTCACCCGGTGGCAGGCCGAACAAGTAGGTGGCGGGTGTGAGCACGAACGCGGTCATCGGCGGATGCGCAGCATCGGGGCCGTGTCCGAAGATCACCGGAAAGAAATGGCCAGAAGCGAGAGTGAGGGCCTGCAGCTCGTAGTACGCGGAGTCGTAGAGCTTGTAGGGCTCGTTGCGCGTCACCACGAGCACGTAAAGCACGCGAAACACGAGCGCGCCCCCTGTGACCACCCCGAGCCACAGGCCGAACCGGGAGTGTGCCTGACGCCGGATGTCGGAGGCCCCGCGTGGAGGGTCGGTCTGCGCTTCGAGCAGCAACGGCGAGCCTGGCACAGGCGCAATCATTGTCGTTCGGTCGATCCAGCCGTTGGTCCGAGCGTCTTGGGCCGGATTTGCTTGCATATGCGCGATAAAAGCGGCAGTTTGACGTCAAGCACACCGGTCGACCGCCCCCGGGGCCGACGAGGATTCCGACCAAGGAGCCACACGCAGTGCGAACCACGCCTTTGCGACCCGGCGGCGGGGCCCGCCGCTCGCGCCGCGTCGCCTGGCTCGTTGCGTCGAGCGCAGCGGCCACCCTGGTCGTCGGGACGTTCGACATGGCAGCCGACGCACCGGCAGCTGCCGCATGGGCTGCCCGCTCATCTCCTTCAGCCAGGGAGTTCGTGGTCGACACCACGGCGGACTCGCACGACGCCCATCCCGGGGACGGGTCATGCGCAGACACGTCGGGAAAGTGCTCGCTCCGAAGCGCCGTCGAGGAAGCCGACGCTCTCGGGGCGCCGGTCACCGTGATCGTGCCTGCGGGGACTTACCGCCTGTCATTAGGAGCCCTAGTGGCTACCGACCCGGCAGGCATCGACATCGTGGGCGCAGGGACGGCCCTGACGACGATCACTGCCGGTGGGTCGTCACGTGATGTCACCGTCAAGGAGGCCGGGTCCGGCAAGGACCCTTTCGGCGGTGCTGTCGCAACGCTGTCGGGAGTCACGATCACCGGAGGCACTGCGCATGCCGGCGGGGACATCGACGTGATGGACGCGAACGACACGCTCATGCTCGAGCAGGCCTCGGTGTCGGGAGGGCGAGCGGCCGACGGCGGGGGGATAGCGACGTCCGGCCAGATAGGGATCTCGGGATCCTCGGTGAGCGGCAACTCCGCGACCGACGATGGGGGAGGCATTGCGGCATCGGACGCCTCGGTTCGCGTCGCGGACTCGACGCTCGACGGCGACTCCGCGCAGTTCGGCGGAGCGATGTTCCTTCAGGACTGCGTGACGTCGCTCGGATCTACGACGCTCGGCTCGAACACGGCTTCGTCCTCCATGGCCGACAGCTCGGGCGGGGCGATATACGACTCAGGTCCAATGGACATCGTCTCCGACCAGTTCTCCTCGGACGCGGCCGAGGGCCTGAAGACTGAGAGCTCCTTCGGCGGTGCCATCTACGAGTCCAAAGGCGGTGTGACCGTGACCGGCACCACATTCTCGGACGACCGGTCCACCGTCTCGTCCGACGGTGACGCTTCGGGCGGAGCCGTCTTCGCAGGTGGTCCCCTCACGGTGAGCGGATCGTCATTCCGTGACGATGCGACCGCGGGAGAAGGATCCGACCTCGGTGGCGCGATCTACGACAACTCGTTCGCCTCCATCAGCGGATCGTCGTTCGACTCCGACCGGGCCGACGGAACGGCTGCTTCGACCTTCGGTGGAGCTGTCTACGACGCGGGAGCTGGTGCCGACATAGCCAACACCACATTCGACGGAAATGTCGCTGTGAACGGCAACGGCGGCGCCATCGCCTCATCGGGCGGCGGGGAGTTGCTCTCCGGCGACACCTTCTCGAGGAACGAGGCGACGGGCGGCGCCAACGGCGAAGGAGGCGCGTTGTGGGCCGAATCCGCGTTCACCTCACAGGGCTCCACATTCGTGCTGAACCACGCGCAGGTTCTAGGAGGGGCCATCTGGGAGGACGACTCCTCCTCGCTCGAGGGCACGACCGTCGAGCAGAACTCCGCAAACCAGGGGGGAGGGGTCTACGTCTTCTGGGTGCTCCAGGCGACGGACTCGGCTTTCTTGGACAACGCGGCGACTGGGCCCGAAAGCACCGGCGGGGCCATCATGATCTCGGGAACGCACGGTGGCCCGAAGGTGCACCACGTCGACCTGCAATACGTGACGATCGCGGGAAACACCGCCGACATCGGGGCCGGTATAGCGGACCAGGCGGGCAAGGCAGATGCGGTGGGCGGAACGATCGGCGATTCGGTCATCGCCGGGAACCTCACCCCCTCCGGGCACGAGCAGGACTGCAGTATCGGCGGTGGACCCCGCGCCGCACTCCCGTGGAGCTCGGCCGGGGGAAACGTGGCGGGTGACACGACCTGCCGTCTGGATCAGGCGACCGACCGCGAGGGGGAGAGTGAGCAGGGCTACGCGGAGTCCGGCGCTGACGGCGGGGTGTTCAACTTCGGTACCGAGTACCTGGGGTCGATGGGCGACAGGCACCTGAACTCCCCTGTCGTCGGCGCTGCGATGAGACCCGGCAACCAGGGCTATTGGGAGGTCGCATCCGACGGAGGCGTGTTCAGCTTCGGCGACGCGCAGTACTTCGGCTCCATGGGAGGCAGGCACCTGAATGAACCGATCGTCGCGATGACCGCGACGCCCGACGGCATGGGCTACTGGCTGGTCGCCTCCGACGGCGGCGTTTTCAGCTTCGGCGACGCACGGTACTTCGGCTCCATGGGAGGCAGGCACTTGAACGCACCGATCGTCGCCATGGCCCGCACGCCCGACGGGCGGGGCTACTGGCTCGTCGCCTCCGACGGAGGCGTGTTCAGCTTCGGCGACGCCGACTTCTTCGGGTCGACGGGTGGCGTGCAGTTGAACGGGCCCGTGGTCGCACTTGACCCCGCGCCCGACGGCGTCGGGTACACCCTTTTCGCGTCCGATGGCGGGGAATTCAATTTCGGGACGACCTACGAGGCGAACAGGTTCGTTCCGTCGTCGCCGATCGTCTCCGCTGCCGCGACCCCAGACGGGCTCGGATACTGGGAGATGGCGGCCGACGGCTCGGTGTACGCACTCGGCGACGCTGCGTTCGACGGGCCGTCCAGGGCTCTTCGCCTTCGGGCACTCGTGGTTTCAGGGTTCGCGACCTGAGGCCGCACTTGCGGGAACCGCCGATCACAAATCCTGAGATCGGCCTCCTGGCCTGAAGTACCGGTAAAGGCCGTCCACGCCCGAGCCGTGAAGCGTCATGCCCCCGTCCACGACGATGTTCTGACCGGTCACGAACCTCGCCAGGTCGGAGCACAGGAATAGGACCACGTCGGCTATGTCCTCCGGTGTGCCGATACGCCCGGCAGGAGTCTTGTCGACCATCCGCTCGACGAGGTCCGGGAAATTCTCCGTGAGCGGAGCGGTCAGTGCCGTGGCGATCATTCCCGGAGATACTGCATTGCACCGAACCGCGGGGCCGTATTCGAGAGCGACGCTCGCACAGAACGCCGCCACACCCGCCTTCGAAGCCGCATAGGCGGCCTCGCCCTCTGCGGGACGGACTCCGCTTATCGACGCTGTGCAAACGATGCTTCCGGCACCGCATCTCACCAGGTGGGGAAGACACTCGCGCACGGTGTGGAAGACGCCCGACAGGTTCACGTCGATCACCTTGCGCCACTCGCCGGCGTCCATCTCGTCCACGGCGCCGAAGCTCCCGATCCCGGCATTGGCGAACACAGCCGACAACCCGCCGAGCTCTCCCGCGGCGTCCGCCACGGTCCGGCGCATCTGGTCGTGATCGCTCACGTCGGCGACGAACGCGCACCCATCGACGTCACCAGCGACCGCGTGAGCGGACTCGGAGTCGCGGTCCACCACGGCGACCTTCGCGCCGTGCTCGGCCATGCGACGGCATGTCGCCGCCCCTATCCCCGACCCGCCGCCGGTGACGAGGGCCTTCTGTCCGTCGAGAAGGCCCATCGGAGGTGTGTCGACCTTGGATCAGGCTGGGCGGAGGCCGGTTCTCAGCCGACGACGGGAGACTCGGGCTGCGGATCGGCAGCGTCGGGCTCGGGAATGGAGGCTTGCGCCGGCGCATGCTCAGGTTCTGCGGCTCCGGGGTCGCCTCCGGACTCGAGGACTGCGCCCTCTTCGGGCGGAGCAACGGCTACTGCGTGCGCTGTCTCGGGGTGCTCCACCAGATCCGCCCATGCCGCCTGTGCCTCGGTCTCCGGGGTGAACTCGGCGTCGCCATAGTCGAAACCGATGTAGTTGCCCTGCTCGTCGTAGGCGTGCTCGCCGAAAGCCTCGCGGTACTCCTCCGACACCTCGCCGCCTTCTGCCGCCTGCTTGATCGACAGGCTGATACGGCGGCGCTGCAGGTCGATGTCGATGATCTTGACCCACAGCTCCTCGCCCGTGTTCACTACCTGTTCGGGCAGGTCCACGTGGTGCACCGCCATCTCCGAGATGTGCACCAGACCCTCGATGCCGTCGCCGACCTGGACGAACGCACCGAACGGCACGAGTTTGGTGATCCGCCCGTAGACGAGCTCCCCCACCTGGTGGGTGTTGGCGAAGTCCTGCCACGGGTCGGTCTGCGTCGCCTTGAGTGACAGGCTGATTCGCTCCTTGCTCAGGTCGACGTCGAGGACCTCGACGTCGACCTCGTCGCCTACTGCGACGACCGACGAGGGATGGTCGACGTGCTTCCATGAAAGCTCGGACACGTGGATGAGGCCGTCCATCCCGCCGAGGTCGACGAACGCACCGAAGTTCACGACCGACGAGACCACGCCGCGACGTCGCTCACCTGGCTTCAGGTTGGCGAGGAAGTCACCGCGCTGTTCGCGCTGGGTCTCTTCGAGCCACGCCCGGCGTGACAGGACGACGTTGTTGCGATTGCGGTCCAGCTCGATGATCTTTGCTTCGATGGAACGCCCGACATACGGCTGGAGCTCCCGGACCCTGCGCAGCTCCACGAGCGATGCAGGAAGGAACCCTCTGAGACCGATGTCGACGATCAGGCCGCCCTTCACAACTTCGATGACGGGGCCCTTCACCACCCCTTCGGATTCCTTGATCTTCTCGATGGTGCCCCAAGCGCGTTCGTACTGTGCACGCTTCTTCGAAAGGATGAGCCGACCTTCTTTGTCCTCCTTCTGGAGGACGAGAGCTTCGACGTGCTCTCCGAGAGAGACGATCTGGTCGGGGTCGACGTCGTTGCGGATCGACAGCTCGCGTACCGGGATCACACCCTCGGATTTGAAGCCGATGTCCAAGAGGACTTCGTCCTTGTCGATCTTCACGACCGTTCCCTCGACGATGTCCCCGTCGTCGAACTCGACGATGGTCGAAGCGATCGCGTCGTCGAGTGACGTACCCGTCAGGTCGTCTTCGGTCACCGCACGCGGCAGGTAGTTGCCTTCCGCGTCGAAGGTGCCCATCGGCATCTCCGGAAGCAGGGCGACTCCACCAGTTGAGGCGGATGTGTTTCGGTTCTCGGGAGCGCCGGCGGTGCCGGCGTCGTGGTCGGACATAAGTAGTAGGAGCTCGCTTTCAGGACACGACCCGTCCGGCAAGATTCGTCCTGACCGGATTGGGCCTCGGATTACGGTCGACCTGTGGGCAACCGGGAGCCAATGCTAGCCGGTAGGTCGTGCTCCGCCACCTGTTGACCTGCGGACACGTGATCCTTCGCTTCCGCCCACGACGCGCCCCACGCGATCGACACCTCGAGCGGCACCGACAATCCGACCTCGTCGGCCACCCCTTCGAGGACTGCGCGTGTCAGGTCTGCAGCGGAATGCTCCTCCGATTGGTCTCCTGTTGGGACTTCCAGGATCACCTCGTCGTGAACCTGAAGGACGAGTCGCGAACTGAAGCCACCTTCTTCGAGCGCGCCGTCGAGACGCACGAGGGCCACTTTGAACAGGTCTGCTGCGAGACCCTGGATCCCGGCGTTCATCGCCTGGCGCTCCGCAGCCATCCGAAGTCCACGGTTCGGCGAGTGCAGATCAGGTAGAGGCCTTCTGCGCCCGAGCAACGTGACGGTGTAGCCGCGAGCGCGCGCGTCGGCAACCGAGCGGTCCATCAGGTCACGCACGAGAGGGAAGGCGGCGAAATAGGAGCCGAGGATCTCCGCCGCCTCGGCCGTCTCGATGCCGAGTCGCTGGGCGAGCCCGTAGGACTCCATTCCGTAGGCGAGCCCGTAAGAGACCATCTTCGCCCGGCTCCTCTGGGTGAAGGTGACATCCTCGGGCGCTACGCCGAACACCTTCGCTGCGGTCGCGCGGTGGATGTCGCGGTGCTCCTCGAACGCCAGGACGAGCCCCGGATCGCCCGACAGGTGCGCGATGACGCGCAATTCGATCTGGTCGTAGTCGGCGACGAGCAGCAGGTGGCCCGGAGACGGAACGAACGCGCGCCGCAGCCTTCGGCCTTCTTCGGTGCGCACAGGGATGTTGTGGAGGTTCGGCCGGTCAGAAGAGAGCCTGCCGGTGCGCGCCACGGTCTGGTTGAAAGAGGCGTGGATCCGTCCGTCGGCGCCGACCTCTGCGAGGAGGGACTCGCCGTACGTGGAGCGGAGCTTCTCCACCTCGCGGTAACGCAGGATGGTGTCGATGATCGGATGGGTCCCGCGCAATTTCTCGAGGGTTGCCGCATTCGTGGAGAAACCGGTCTTCGTACGACGGCCCGGAACCAACCCCAGACGGTCGTACAGCACAGCCCGTAACTGCGGGGTCGAGTTCACGTTGAACGTCTCGCCTGCGTGACGGTGGATCTCAGCCTCGAGGCTCTTGCACTGAGCAGACAGCTCGGCTGCCGTACTCCTGAGCTCGTCGGCGTCCACGGCGATGCCCGCCACCTCCATGCGCGCGAGCACACGCGACAGGGGCCTTTCGACCTGGTCGTGCAGTCTCTGCATCCCGTCTGTGGCGAGCCTTGCATTCAGCTCAGGTGCCAGCAGCGCGACCGCGACGGCCTGCCTTCCCATGGCTGCGTTCGTGTCCTCTTCATCGGGCTCGGTGTGGTCGATGTCGAGCTCGAGCTGGCCGGTGACTTGAACCGACCCCGCGTCGACAGCGACGCCCAGGTAGGTGTCCGCGACAGATTCCAGGCTGTAGCGGCCGCTCGACGGATCGAGGAGGTACGCGGCCACCCCTACGTCGAGTCGCAGTCCCGTCATGTCCATGCCCAGACCGAGAAGAGACCGCTCGAGCTCTTTCGCCTGGTATGTGACGACCCCCGGGCCCTCTGACCCGAGGAGCTCACCCAGCTCCGCGGCGACCCGCTCGTCCGACATGACCGGGCCACCGACCCACACAACCTGTCGTCGGGCCCCGTCGTGCGCGCTCGGCTCCGCGTCGGTTGTCAGGACCATCCCCTCCAACGCGGAGCGTCCAGGATCGCCCGACCAGAAGGGCACGACCGAGACAGGTCCGTCCGTTCGGCCGAGCTGCCGTAGGACCTCGAGCAGGTCGTCGCCTTGCGGGCGCAACACGTCGACGGGTCCGAGGTCGACCGACGGCACCTTGGCTACTGCAGCGACAGGCTGCTCGACCCAGTCGCCCGTCAGCTCGCCGCTCGAGAGCATCGGCTCGAGACGCCCCCAGGCAGTCTTGAGCTCGAGCTTGTCGAAGACGGCCCGCACCTCTGTCGAATTCCATCCACCCATCTTCAGGTCGTGGGGTTGCTCCGCCAGCGGCGCGTCGCGCACGAGAGGGATCACCGTCAGGTTCCGGCGCACCGTCTCCTCCGAGGCGGCGAGATTCTTCTTCAGGCTCGGCGTCATCTCGTCGAGATGAGCGAAGATACCGTCGAGGTCCTTGTACTTGTTCACGAGCTTGGCTGCCGTCTTCTCCCCCACCCCTGGCACGCCCGCCAGATTGTCGGAGGGGTCGCCCCTGAGCGCGGCGAGAACGGGGTAGTCGACGGGCAAGACGCCAGTCCTGTCCTCGATTCCTTTCTCGTCGTACAAGGTGGTGTCCGAGGTGCCCCGCCTCGTGTAGAGGACCGACACATGGGGATCCTCCACCAGCTGGAAGGCGTCGCGGTCCCCGGTGACCACCACCACGTTCTCGCCCGAGTCACGCGCCCTGGTGGCAAGGGTCGCAAGGATGTCGTCGGCTTCGTACCCCGCAAGATCGAGGCACGGGACGCAGAGGGCGTCGAGAACCTCGCGCACCATTCCGAACTGGGGAGCGAGCAGGTCGGGTAGCTCGGCCCTGTTGGCCTTGTAATCCGGGACAACCTCGTCGCGGAAAGTCGGTTCGGGGCGGTCCCATGCGACTGCTATCCCGCTCGGGCGCCGGGTCTGGAGCAGATAGATGAGCATGCTCACGAAACCATGGACGGCATTGGTGGTGACGCCGTCGGAGGTCCGCAGGTCCGCCGGCACCGCGAAGAAGGCGCGAAAGACGAGGGAGTTGCCGTCGAGCAGGTAAAGGGCGTCATCTGCCGGCGTCGGAGAACCGACGCTGCCAGGAGCAGCTTCTGGCCCGGCTTGCGGGGAAGAGGTGCCCGGTTCTTTAAGGGGTGAGCGTGCCGTCAAGCACCTCGCGGGCGACCTGCTGCATGCGGACCCTGCGATCCATGGCAGTGCGCTGGATGAAGTTGAAAGCATCGAGCTCGGAGAGCTCGTGGCGGTCCATCAGGATGGCTTTCGCCCGGTCCACGACCCGACGGGTCTCGAGCTTGTCCTCCAGGCTGGCCGGGCCTTCGCCCGATGAGGCAGCCTCGTCCTCGATGGCGCAGTGCTCCGTGAAACGGGCAAGGGCGACCTCGATCGCAGGGACGATGTCGGCGCTCTGGAAAGGCTTGACGAGATAGGCGGCGACGCCGGCGTCACGCGCCTCTTCTATCAAATTCCTCTGGCTGAACGCGGTGAGAATGAGCACGGGCACCCGCTGCTCGGCGACCACTCGGCGTGCAACCTCGATCCCGTCGAGACCAGGCATCTTTATGTCGAGGATCGCAAGATCGGGATTCGTCTGCTTGACGAGCTCGAGTGCGTCGTCTCCGCGAGCGGCCTCACCGACCACTTCATAGCCCTCCGACTCGAGGATCTCCTTCAGGTCGAGACGGATGATCGCCTCGTCCTCGGCGATCACAACCCGCTTCGGCATCGGCCAGCCCTCCTTTCTTTCACTTGGTCGGTCGACCGGCGTTGCGATCCGAGCATTGCAAAACGGCTGAGAGTGGCGGCACCGTGCGTGGTACCGGTCCGTGCCGGCGCATCGAGCGGGGGCGCTTGCTGACAAAGGCGTATCGGGATGCGGAGCCTAGTATCTCGGGCGCCTGGCAGGGGCCTTTCGAGATCATACGGGTAAGGCCCATTCGGCGGACGGAACGACCGCTCCGGCATCGGGGCATGACCGATGCAGGCCCTGGGTATGGCCGGTCCAGCCGAATCTGGAGGTCCGATGTACACGAACATCGTGGTTGGAACTGACGGGTCCACTACGGCGAGCAAGGCGGTCCGGAAAGCCGCAGACCTGGCAGCCATCACGTCGGCCACCCTGGTGGTGGTGTCCGCCTACCGACCTGTCCCCGAAGAGCGTCTGAGATCAGAACGCGCCGGTGCCCCGGATGACCTCGCTTATGTGGTCAACCGCGAAGAGGACGTCGGCGGTGTCCTCGAGAACGCGAAGAAGCTGGCCGAATCCAGAGGAGCGACGAAGGTGGTCACCGAGTCGGTCGACTCCGGGCCTTCGGAAGCTCTCATCGACGTCGCGGAGAGAACCGGGGCCGAGCTGTTAGTCGTCGGCAGTCAGGGGATGACCGGCGCCAAGCGGTTCCTGCTCGGAAGCGTCCCGAACCGAATCGCCCACCACGCCCCCTGTGACGTCCTCATCGTGAAGACCGACCTGGAGCCGAACGAGCGCACGTGAGCCGTGCTCAGAACGTGAGCCGGCTCAGCAATTCGTCCTGACGTCTCTCGAGCTCGGCAACCGTCTCCACAAGTGCGGCCCGCGCCCTCATGGCGGCGTCGAGATGGCGCTGGGCGTCGCTGTGCTCGTGGGCGGCGAGGGGTGTCTCCGACACCAAGGAACGCAATCTCAGGTCGTCCGCTATGTCGTTTATGACGACCAGCTGCTCGTCGAGCACCGCGAGCTCCTGGCGCGCTTTGGTGAGGCGTCCGTGCACATCGCTCAGGGAGCGTTCGACGAGGGAGCGCCGCATGGTGGCGTGAATCGTACTCTGCGCGCGCGCAAATGGAGGCCTGCTACCGCAGCGGCACCCAGAAGCTGCGGGCCGTGACCAGGTCGAGAGCCTCTTGGTCGGGGGCAGGGCCGACTCCCGGCCCGCGGTGCACGGAGACGATGGGCTCAGGATCGCGGGAGACCTCGGCCCCCGCGCCGGCCAGGAAGGGATCGCTCTCCACGAATCGCTCGCCTCCAGCTAGGTCACCCGGCAGGCAGAAGCCCCGAAGCATGGCAATGGCCGCGTTCGCCGAACGTGCGAGCGTCGTCTCGAGCATTCCCCCGCACCAGAGTCCGATCCCCGCAGCCGTGCAGATGTCGTGCGCGGCCACCGCCTGGAGGAGGCCTCCGAGGCGTGCGGGCTTGATGCAGATCAAGTCGCAGGCCTGAAGAGCGATCGCATCGCGCAGCCGCCCGAGCGAGCTGACGGACTCGTCGAGACAGACAGGGGTGTCGAGCTCGCGAGCAAGGCGGGCGTGACCCACCAGGTCGTCTGGGTCCAGAGGCTGCTCCACGCAGAGAAGCGCCAGCTCGTCGAGCGCTCTCAGGGTTTCGAGATGCCCGGGATCGTCGATCCGGTACGAGCCGTTCGCATCGGCCTGAAGGCCGATATCGGGAAACGAACGGCGCACCTCCATGAGCACTGACAGGTCGTCGCCCGGGGCGATCTTCACCTTGACCCTGGTGAACCCGGCGTCCACGGCGGCGGCAACCTCGCCGAGCAACGTCGCGATGGCCTTTTCGTCGTCGGACCGAGCGAGCCCCACGACGGCACCTGCCGGCACGCGGTCGCGCCGCCCGGCCACGTGCTCAGCGAGCGATCGGCCCTCGGATCGCAGCCCGGCGTCGAGCACGGCCATCTCGAGACACGCCTTCGCCATCCGGTGCCCCCGCACGGGCGCCAGCAGACCGTCCATTTCCGCTGCGTCCGGCAAACGCCCACCGTTAGCGCGCACCGAGGTGAGCAGGAGCGGGACCAGGTGTGCGCTTAGCACCGACCACGCGCCGTCGGCGTACTCCTCGCTGTAGCCCGGTGTTGCGAGCGCGGCGCATTCGCCCCATCCGTCGTAGCGATCTGTAGCGATCCGGGCGATCACGACGGGCCTCTCGAGCGATGATCCGAGGGAGCTGACGTGTGGTGTACGAAGATGCAGGTCCAGTCGGCGCAGCTCCACTCCGACCATCCGCGCCCGGCCCACCGGAGGAGCCTACGGCGGACACGGATTGTCACGCCGTTAGTAGGCTCGCCGCACGCCCGGATGGCGGAATGGCAGACGCGGAGGACTCAAAATCCTCTGCCCGCAAGGGCATGCGGGTTCGAGTCCCGCTCCGGGCACCGTCGAGTACCCTCGGGCCGTGAACGGGGAAGATGTGCAGTCCCCCGGAATGACTTTGACGGGCCATTACCTGCCCGGTCTCGACGGTCTTCGCGCGCTCGCGATCACTGGCGTGATCGCATACCACCTCGGGTACGGCTGGGCCTCCGGCGGTTACCTGGGTGTCGACCTTTTCTTCGTGCTGTCGGGCTTTCTGATCACGACCCTGCTCATGGAGGAATGGTTGGGGACCGGCGCGGTCAGGCTTACCAAGTTCTGGGGAAGGCGCGCACGCAGGCTGCTGCCGGCGCTGCTCCTCATGGTGGTCGTGGTAGTGGCGTTCGTGGCGACCCAGAGCGGCGGACTTCCGATTGACTGGTCAGGGCTGCGGAGCCAGGCACTGGCGACGGTCGGCTATGTAGCGAATTGGCAGCTCCTCCTCGCGCACCAGTCGTATTTCGACCAGTTCGCGGTCCAATCGCCGCTCAAGCACACCTGGTCGCTCGCGATCGAGGAGCAGTTCTACCTGGTGTGGCCCCTCGTGATCGTGGGGATGATGGGCCTGCTGCGCAGGGTGCGCCGTCCCGGACGTTGGCGCAGCGCCGGGCTCGCCCTCACCGTCGGCGGCGGAATCGCCTCGGCGGCCTGGATGGCCGTTCTGTGGCTGCACGGCGCTTCGGTCGACAGGGTGTACTACGGCACCGACACCCGGGCGTTCGACCTGTTTGCCGGCGCGGCGCTCGCCATGATGACCGTCGGCCGACCTCAGCCAACTCCGCGCTCCATGCGCCGGCTGCACGCCTTCGGACTCGTGGCCGTCGGCACGCTCGCGGCTTGCTGGATCACCGGAGGATCGCCGGTCACCGATGTCCCGCGCGGATGGATGTTCGAAGGGGGGTTCGCCCTGTGCGCCATCGCCGGGGCCGTCGTCATCGCCGACGTCCGCTGCAAGGAGCCGGGGCCGCTGCACTCGGTGCTCTCGTTGCGACCCGTGCGCTACGTCGGGAAGATCTCCTACGGGCTCTACTTGTGGCACTGGCCGGTCATAGTCGAGCTCACCCCCGCAAGAGCACATGCGAACGGCCTGACGTTGTCCACGCTGCGAGTGGCCGTGACCTTCGGGCTCGCCGTCACGAGCTACTACCTCGTGGAGCAGCCCATCCGGCAAGGGTGGCCCCGCATACGCCTAACCTGGCCGCGAATTGCGATGGCTCCCGCCGCGATGGCAGCCACGGCGGTGGTGATACTGGTCGGGACCGTCCCGCCGGCGGTTGCGACGGCGCCGGTGGGGCAAGTGGTGCGGACGACGGTCTCGGTCCCGGGCGCCGGGGGTGTCGTCGGCCGGCCGATCGTCCTAGGGCGCGCCGTATCCGAGCGCCGACCGCTTCGGATCCTTCTTGTCGGGGACTCGGTGATGCTCACCGAGGCGCCCGCGATCGAGGCCCTGTTCGACTCGACGCACGAAGCCGTCGTCACTGACGAGTCCCAGTGGGGCTACGGGCTGACCAGGCTGCCCGACTGGGCGACCAAACTGACCGAGTGGCTCGCAACCGACCGTCCCGACCTGGTGGTCGCCATGTGGAGCTGGGACAACGTCGCATACGCCACCGATCCGGCGGCCTACCGCTCCCAGATGGACCGGTTCGTGCGGATCGCGCTCAATCCGACCGACGGCGCCAAGGGCATCGTCTTCCAGCAGTTCCCCGCACCGGGACCTGATGCGGCCCTCACTACGGGCTCTCCCGACTTCGACGCGAGGAACTCGGCTCTCATCGGGGGGTTCGACGCGCTGACGAGATCGCTTTCCGCCCAATTCCCGGGCAGGGTCGTATACGTGCCGATCGGCAGCTCTGTGCTGCTCGACGGCCGGTTCGCAACCTGGCTGCCGCCCGAGGGCCGACCTGGAGCTCCCGAGAGCGAATGGATACGCGTCCGGCAGGTGGACAACGTCCATTTCTGTCCCGCAGGCGCCGCGCGTTACGCGGCGGCGTTGATGGCGGATCTGTCACCGATGTTCAAACTCCCGCCCCCGAGCCCCGACTGGCTGGAGGGAGACTGGACTGAGAACTTCCTCGCTTTCCGCTTCCCGACCGCGGGCGCATGCCCCAGCGACCATCCGTAACCGGCCAACCACCGAGGCGCAGGCCTCGGGCCAGGAGCGAATAGGAGGTCGATCGCGGGCAACCCCGTTATCATCCGGGCCGTGGAAGCTCCGCCTCGCCGGTGGATTCGGCCGGGCACATGAGGGGGAGCTGATTGCTGGCATTCACGTTCTCGGGCCAGGGATCCCAGCGTCCCGGCATGGGCGCAAGCTGGACGGTGCACCCCTCGTGGGAGGTGGTGGACGAGGCGAGCACCCTGGCCGGTCGCGACGTGGCTCATCTCCTGCTCTATGCCGGTGAGGAGGAGTTGCGCCAGACTGCGAACGCCCAGTTGGCCACGTTCGTGCTGAGCCTGGTTGCGCTCGACGCGATCGAGAGGGTCGGCCTTGCGCCCACCGTGTGCGCCGGCCACAGCCTGGGCGAGTACTCGGCGCTCACGGCGAGCGGCGCGATGACCTTCGAGGACGCGGTGAGGCTCGTCTGCGAGCGGGGCGAGGCCATGCACGCCGCGGGTGACGAGAATCCGGGGACGATGGCAGCGATCCTCGGCCTCGAAGACGCACAAGCCGAGTCGGTGTGTGCGGGCATCGACCAGGTTTGGATCGCAAACTTCAACGCCGCAGGGCAAGTCGTGATCGCAGGAACCCACGACGGCGTCGCAGCAGCCTCAGAGGCCGCGCGCGCTGCCGGGGCCCGGAAGGTGACCCCGCTCAAGGTCGCGGGGGCCTTCCACACCCCTCTCATGGCACCCGCCGCGAACAGGCTGCGGAAGGCTCTTTCGGCCACCAGGTTCCTTCTCCCCGAGGTGCCTGTCGTTGCGAACCTCGACGCCCGCGCCCACCGGGGAGCGGGTGAGTGGCGGAGCCTTCTCGCCGGCCAACTCTGCAGCCCGGTCCGTTGGCGCCAGAGCCTCCAGACCCTCGGCGGCCTCGGGACCACCTGCGTCGTCGAAGTCGGTCCGGGCGGCGTGCTCGCCGCCCTCACCAAGAGGGCGCTTCCCGGCGTGAAGACTCTGGCTGTCTCGGCTCCCGACGATATCGACGTGCTGGTCCAGCAGCTGGCCGGATCGGACCACGTGCCGCCCGATCTTTCCGCCCACCAGGGCGAGCACCTGTTCAGCTCAGAGCGGGTCGTGGTATCTCCGAGCGCCGGAGTGTTCTCGCCGGATCCCGGCCTCGAGGCACCGCACCCAGGGCGGCAGGGAACGCTCGCGCCCGACACTGGCGACGTCTCTGGTGACCCTGCCAGGTACCCGGTATCCGTCGGCGACCTTCTCGGCACCGTCGGCTCCGAGGAGGTCCGCACACCTTTCGCGGGCCAGCTCGTGGCATTCATCGCTCATCCGGGAGAACGCGTAGTAAAAGGACAACCCGTGGCCTGGCTGCATGTCCCACCCGACGGAGGATCGGCCAGTTGACCGGTCCGCAGGCGTCGGACAAGAAGGTCGTGCTCGTCACCGGCGGTGCACGAGGGATCGGACTGGCCTGCGCTCGGCGGTTCGAAGAGGACGGGCACAAGGTCGCCGTCACCTACAACGAGTCCCCCCCGCCCGAAGGCGGCCTGCTCGCTGTGCACTGCGACGTCAGGTCCGCCAAGCAGGTCGACGATGCGTTCGATGCCGTCGAATCCGAGCTCGGCGGCGTCGAGGTCGTGGTGGCGTGCGCGGGCATCGTGCGCGACGCCCTGTTGCTGCGTATGACCGAGGAAGCCTGGAACGACGTGTTGGACACCGACCTGACCGGCGTCTACCGGGTGGTGCGCCGCGGCCTCGGCGCCATGGTCAGGGCGCATCGTGGGCGTGTCGTGCTCGTGTCCTCCGTCGTTGCCTACTCGGGGTCCGTCGGCCAGGTGAACTACGGGGCCGCGAAGGCAGGCTTGGTCGGCATGGCGAGATCGCTCGCACGCGAGGTCGGAAGCAGGGGGATCACCGTCAACGTGGTCGCTCCGGGCATTGTGGACACCGATATGATCTCCGGTCTGGGCGCGAAGCGAGTCGAGCAGCTTGTATCCATGGTTCCGCTCGGACGTGCGGCCCGACCCGACGAGGTGGCCTCCGTCATCGCATTCCTGGCGTCCGACGAAGCGTCGTACGTGAACGGGGCTGTGCTCACGGTGGACGGCGGCCTGGCAATGGGCCTGTAGGCGGCTGTGGAACTTCGAAAAGAGGAGGCAGACAAGTGAGCGACGACGTCACCTTCGACAGGTTTCGTGCCTGCGCGGTAGAGGTGCTTCAGGTCCCCGCCGAGAAGGTCGTCCCCGACGCGCGCTTCGGCGACGACCTCGATGCCGACAGCCTCGACCTCGTCGAGCTCGTGATGGCGCTCGAAGAAGCTTTCGAGATAACGGTCCAGGAGACCGAGCTCGAGGGGATCGAGACGGTGGGCCAGGCGTACGAGCTCGTGACCTCGAAACTCTGATGCTGCTCGGGATCGGCCCTGACGGACCGGTCAAAGGCAGGCGAGTCGCGATCACGGGAATGGGTGTCCTCGCCGGGTGCGGGACGGGCCTGGAGGATTTCTGGAAAGGTCTGCTCTCGCCTGCTCCAGACGGCATGAGGAGGGTGCAGGACTTCGATCCCACGATCTACTTCGGACCGAAAGAGGTAAGGCGGGTAGACCGGTTCTGCCAGTTCTCGGTGGCCGCGGCGGAGATGGCGATCGAAGATGCGGGTGACCTCGAGGTGGACCCGAACAGGGCAGGGGTGATCTTCGGCACGGGAGTGGGCGGGTTCGAGACGCTCCAGGAACAAGTCCACGTCTTCTACGAAAAGGGTGCTAGGCGCGTATCTCCCTTCCTCGTCCCGATGATGATGGCGAACGCGGGCGCAGCCACCATCTCGATGAGGGCCCGCTACAACGGCCCATGCGAGTCGATCGTCACGGCGTGTGCTGCGGCGACACATGCGATCGCGGCTGCAGCCCGTCTCGTCTCCTCGGGCCGATGCGACGTTGCGGTCGGCGGTGGATCGGAAGCAGCGATCACAGGCGTCGGAGTCTCCGCCTTCACGAACATGACAGCAACGTCCACAAGCGGGATGTCCCGGCCCTTCGATGTGCGCCGCGACGGCTTCGTGATCGGAGAGGGAGCAGGAGCGTTGTTCCTGGAGGACCTCGATCATCCGCGTCGAGCGCGGCGCGCATATCTACGCCGAGGTCGCCGGTGCCGCGTCCACTGCTGACGCCTTCCACATCACGGCGCCCGCTCCCGGAGGCGCGGGTGCCGCCGCCTGCATGGAGCTCGCCATGGAGGACGCCTGCATCGAGCCGGGCCAGGTGGGCCACATAAATGCTCACGGCACTTCGACCGAGCTCAACGATCTTGCCGAGGCGGAGGCGATCACCAAGGTGTTCGGCACCCCGGGCCCGCCCGTCACCTCGACCAAGGGGGTCACAGGGCACGTGCTCGGAGGAGCGGGGGCGGTCGAGGCGGTCGCCGTGGCGCTCGCCATCGAGCACCGCCTGATCCCCCCGACCGCAGGCCACGAGCAGCCGGACCCGCAGATCGGGCTCGACATCGTGCACGGAGAGGCCCGGCACTGGGATCCCGCCCCCAGCCTGTCGAACTCCTTCGGCTTCGGCGGCCACAACGGCTGCCTCGTGATCTCGCCCGTCACCGACTGAGCGCGAGTGGACGAGCGCCCGGTCAGAAGGGCACCGGGCGATTCCCAAGTCGGTGTCTTCTCGGCGGAAGAGCCGTGGACGGTTGAGCCCGACAAACTCGTCTGGAGACGGGGTCTCGACGCCGTCCGCGAGGCCACACGAGCCGAAGTCCCGCGAATGCTCACGCGGCGCCGGGTCCCGCCGGTAGGCAGGGTTCTGACCGTCGGAGCAAGGCTCGGATCTGCCATCTGTGTCTGGTGGCTCTCTGACAGGCGCAAGGGCCAGCGCGCATCGCGGGCGGGGCTGTCTAGGAGGCTCCGCGTCGAGTTCGAGGAGCTCGGCCCGACGTTCATCAAGCTCGGCCAGATCATCTCGTCGGGCGAGGGGGTGTTCCCCGCCGAGCTCGTGTCGGAATTCCTGCTCTGTCGCGACCAGGTACCTCCTGAGCCGTTCTCTGAGGTCCGCCGGGTCGTGGAGGAAGACCTGGGACGACCAATCGCCCGGGTCTTCAGCTCGTTCGACCCGGTGCCTATCGCTGCGGCGTCCATCGCCCAGGTGCATGCGGCCACCCTGCGCACGGGTGAGCAGGTGGTGGTGAAGGTCCAGCGCACGACCGTCGCCTCGCTCGTCCGGAGGGACCTCGCGGCGATGAGCTTCATCGCCCCGCTTCTCGTAGGCCGGATCCCCGTGACGGCTCTCGCCAACCCCCCTGCCCTCGTCGAGCTCTTCGCGGAGACGATCTCAGAAGAGCTCGACTTCCGCTTGGAGGCGGAGAACATGCTCGACGTCGCCTCGGTCCTCACGAGATCGGGTCAGCACGCCATCGTGGTCCCTCGCCCACACCCCGAGCTCGTGACACGCAGGGTGCTCGTGATGGAGCGTCTCGACGGCTATTCGTGGGGCGACACCGCAAAGATCCGCGAGGCGGGGATCGACACCGCAGACGTGCTCCACTCGAGCCTCATCGCCTTTCTCGAAGGGGTCATGCTCTACGGCGTCTTCCACGGTGATCTGCACGGCGGCAACATGTTCGTCCGCCAGGACGGGCGGGTCGCGCTGCTCGACTACGGGATAACAGGTCGCCTCGACGAGCCGCAGAGACTCGCGTTCTTGAGGCTGGTGGTCGGGGCCACGGGCAACGACGTTCCCGGCCAGATAGAGGCGTTGCGCGACCTGGGCGCATTTCCGCGCGACGTCGACGTCGCGACCCTGATCGTGGACCTCGGCTTGGACCGTCCGCCCCTCGACCCGATGCAGATGAGTGTGGAGCAGCTGACCGCCGAGATGCGCGAGCTCACCAAACGGCTCCTCGGGTACGGCGCCCGCATGCCCAAGGAGTTGATGCTGTTCGTCAAGAACCTTCTCTTCTTGGACGGGGCCATGGCGACCATGGCGCCCGACGTCGATCTGCTCGCCGAGATCATGAAGGTCGTCATGTACTTCCACGTGCGTCACGGCGAGCAGATCGCGCGTGACATCGGCGTCCCGCTCGACGAGCAACCGATCGTGGACCTGGAGGCGATCCGCGCTTCCTTCGGGTTCGCCGAGACTCCCGGCCCGATCACCCACAGAGAGCTCACCCGCCGGCGCCAGGTGATCAGGGACCGGTTCGAGCAGTCACGGAACGATCGCAACGGCCGCAGGCGTGAACGCTCCCCTGGTGGCGATCCCCCGCAGTCCGAAGCGATCTCCTGAGGATCGCCCTGCGTCAGAATTGACCGACGGTCCTCTCGTACCGGGAGTTCTTGCCGAGTTTCCCTCGCACCCCGTCCCATAGCCCGTGCACGATCGCCAGCCTTTCGGTCCCGCTGCGGGCGAGTTGTATCCGGCGGGCAGAGTAAACCAGGTGTGCGACGCTCCACACCGGAGTTCCGTGACGGCGTGCGAGCGCGAAATAGTTTCGGGCAACGTAGTAGGCCCTCCACGGCTCCTCCGCATCAGTGGGCCTGTGGGCGCGGAGTGCTTGGTCGAGGCCCTTCTGGGTCTGACGCTCTGCGACTGAACGAGCCGCAACCGAGTCGACGAGCAACGAGAACCCTGCCCGGCGGAGACGGCAGAAGAAGTCGAAATCCTCGAAACTGAAGAACCAGTCCGGATCTGGAAGGATCCCTGCGGCAACGACACGACGCGAAAGGAGCGTCGATCCCCACGCCGCCACCTCCACCGGGTCGAGATCGCCGGGCGAACCGGGCGAGGGGACGAAATTGACGGTGTGACCTGTGCGGCCGGAGAAGACGCGCCCGTAAGCGACGACAGCGCCCACAGGGGCCACGGCCGGCGAGAGGCCGGCAATTCGTTCGACAAGGTCCGCAAGCCGCGGCGAAGGAAGTGCCATGAGCCCGACATCGTCCTCGCAGAGGTACGCCCAGTCGGTGGTCGGATCTGAAAACGCTTCAGTGATCCCGGCCCCGAATCCCCCGCCCGGCCCGAGGTTCTCGGGTAACCGGACCATCCGGACGGCCGACTCGAGTGCAGGATCGTCGAGGCCGCCGGAACCGTTCACCACCACAACGATCCTCTCGGGGGGCAGTCCCTCCGTCTGGATCAACGACCGCACGACCTGACCGGCGAGCCCGGGTCGCAGATGGGTCAGCACGACAGCGGTGACATTCGCCGGCGCCCGAGCCACCGAGCTCGCTTGGTTCATGAGTGATCCGGGAAAAGCCTCAACTTGCCTGCGCGCCCACAGTTGCCCGTCGCAAAGCGGCGCGCTTCCTTTCTCTCCTGCTCTGCACACGCTTCTCCCATGGGAACCGAGGTGGCGAACCTTTCGGCGATACCGGGATCGCCAGCAGCACGAGGAGGAACGGCAGCAACAGGGTCCGTTCCCTGTAGATCAATCCAAGGTTGCCCAGCGCCGCGAAGGCGTACATGAAAAGGGCTGAGTAGACGACGCACAGCAGAACGTATGGTCGAAGCCTGCAGGCTCTGATCGTGTAACGGAGTTGCCGAAGCGAGCCCACGATGATCCCGAGGATTACAAGATTCTCCAATCCAGCCAGGAGCTCGCTCTTCCCGTGGGCTGTAATCGGGAGAGGATCGAACATGACCGTGTAGATATCTCGAGGGTAGTAGAGGGGGTTCGAAGAATACGGGATGTTGCTGCTCCCGAACGTGAGGCTCTTCGTGTTGGAATTGTTGGTGTGGAGCTGCTGAAGAGTGCTCGTGAGAGAACCCGACTGATGAAATATCTTCTCATAGAGAACTAGTGCCACCGCGAGACCTCCGACGACGGTCACGAACGTCAACAGCTTTCTGATCCCTCTGAGTCGTCTTCTGACGTCGGCACTCCGGAAGGGCATTGCGATGGCGAATCCCGCGAGAAACAGGAGAACCTCGTTCGGCCGAAGAATTATGCCGATGGCGGCGCCCACGAACAGGAGCCTGTAGCCGCCCTTTACTCGCATCAAGACGCGCGCAGCTCCCCAAGCCGCAAGACCCAGAGCGACGGTCATGACCGTCTCTTTACCCATGTCGGCAGTCCAGAACAGAAGAGACGGCAAGAAGAACAAGAGAATCGCATACCTTCTCGGATTCACCTCGGGAAACGTTGTCGAAAACGCTCGAAGGAAACACACCTCCCCGAGGAACGCGAGACCCGAGCAGAATACGAACTCCGCCAGCTTGTCGGGCCCAATCACCGTCTGGATGAGCCCAGAAATGATATCCACTGTGTTGTTGCTGGTAACACCCGTTATTCTCGTGTTGGCGAAAGTGAACAATCCCGATCTGAGGTTCTCCGCGAGAAACGCTCCTCTGTCGACATAAGACGTGTAATCCGCCACACCGTTGTACACGTGATCCACTATGAAAATCTGTGCGGGAGCGCACAAGATGTGCAAGACGAGACTGAACATCAAGAGCTTTACGAAACGCTGGTCTCCCTGCACCCGCGCCACACGACGCGAAACCCGCAGCCCGACGAACAACACAACGACAGCCACTAGGGCCGCGACAAACGGGTCGGAGCCGGGCGGGGTTTGGGTGGTCGCGATCATCGAACTCGCAGGCTGTTGAAATTCGGCCAGAGCTCCAGATCCAGCTCTGGGTGGCGATCCGCCAGGCGGGCGACGTCAGGAGCGTACAGATCAACGAGGCGCGCTCGAACATCTTCGTCGATGATGATTGATGCACTCGTCTCGTTGACCCGCCTTTGCAGGTTCTGCGGTCGGTAGCCGTCGTCCAGACCCAGGTGCTTGTACGTCCGGATTATCTGGCTCTCTGGGTCGCGCTCGCACATCTCGTACTGGAGAACGAGCATCCTCCCGTTGTCGGCGAACGATTTCCAGGCGGCAAGCTGTCGATCGTAATAGCCGCGTTCGATTGCTTCGGCCAAAGTTGCGCCCGTGCGTTTGGCCCCGTTTCGAAGCTGATGGGCCACGCCGGAACAAAAACGCTCAACCGGGTCCCTGAGGACGACAAGAACTTTGGCTTCTGGTGCTGCGCGATCCAAAAGGTCCGGGACCCAGGGAAACCACAAGTAATCCGGAGTCCACTCCCCCGCAAGCGTTCCCGGTATACGAGGGAACCAACCGTGGTAGCGCTCTACATCCTTGTCGCCGAACGGCTCCGATCCGAAGCGCGACAAGAAATGTCGCTCCTTGTGGATGTCGGGCCGGTCGCTCACCCCGGGGTGCGCCACGATGAGGGAATACCACCAACTCGTCCCCGCTTTTTGGACCCCGACGCCGACGAAATCAGGCGTGCCCGACAGCTCGCCCGGATTGAGCCGCGGTGGTGTGAAGTCGAACTCCTCCTCCCAAGGCGCGTAGCGGCGGAGGCCGTGGAGCACCGCCAGCCTCACTGGGAGCGGCAACCGGCTGAACCAGGCCGCTTCGCTACGAGATCTCACTACCCGCTCCCTCAGGTCGCCGTTAGGTGGAAACAATACTTTGACCATGACAACGAGCGGTCAGCGCTCATGACGATCGATGCCTTCCCAGTCTGAGCCGGCGGCCCACTTCCCTGTCGGCGTTCTTGGTGCACGCCCGACAATCCCTGTCAGGTCGCAGGACTCCAGCCAGACAGCGCGCTCAAGCGCTCTCGTCATCCGCGACCAGCTTGCCTCCACCCGCTGACCGGGCTTCTTCAGGTGCACCACGAGCGTGCAGCAAGTCGGGCGTCCACGAGCGGTAGACCCTTGCTCGAATGGCCTCCCTGCCACTCCGCTCGGAACGCTTTCGAGGAGAAGCTTCGTGCAACGCATCGACCGGAAAGCGGATGCCCAGTCGTTGTGTCGCTCCGTGCCTGAGGCCTTTGCCGATAGCCATGACCCGCTTTGTTCTACCGCCGGGTTCTAGAATCGCGCGCCCGACCAATACCATGAGGGTGCGCGGATACCAGCCGACTCGACGTGTGATGTACATATGAAGGTATGTCAAATTGCGGGCTTCGTAGTAGTACTTCCAGACCGGGATCGCCTGATAGTGCCGAGCAGGAAGATGATGCACAACAGCTCCCCTTACCCGCCGGCTTGAATAGCCCGCTCGGGGAAGGCGAATGCGTGTGTACTCGGAGTCCTCTGCAAACCAAAAGAGATCTTCTCGAGGCAGTCCTACGTCCTGCACCGCGGCCCTTGATATAAGGAAGCCGCACCAAGCGCCCGAATCTGGACAGGAACCGTCTGGCTGGATCCACAGCGGGAACAAGAATGTTCTATCCCCTGTCTTGACTGCAACGTTTGCCAATTCCGCAAGGCAAGTCGGATCTGGGACGTTGTCATCGTCCATCACCCATGCGAGGTCCTCCTTGCCGGCGAGAAATTCGCTTAACGCCAGAGCCCACCCGCCAGCCGGCCCAGTGTTGACATTCGACCTAACGATGCGGACGGGCGGAGTGCAGCTGGGGAACTGCTCTTGTGTAACCGGAGGGTCGCTGCAATTGTCGACCACGAGGATCGAATCCGGGGGCGCACTTTGCTCGGATATTGCCTTTATACAGCGTCCGATAGCGGCAGGCGCATTGTGAGTCAGGACAAGGGCAGCGATTTGCCGACCATCCGGCGTGGGCATCTTACGACCTCCAATGCCCCGACTCTACAGGCTGCTCGTCACGATCGTGGAGGCGATGCTTGCCGCCACAGGCGCGCGCTTTGGACAATCCATCCAAAAAAAGTGACTCGTGGCGCTCGGCTGACCCGACAGATCTTTCGCCCGGCTCCACTCGTATGGACATGACCTACATCTGACGCTTAACCGAGCTCCAGGCGCGGCACTGACGCCGCCACCGACTCGAGCATCATCACCTTGCGTCCATGCCGTCGCGGAATTCGGTGACGAACGCCCCGGCACCCTCGGGCCCCGCACCCTCGAGGAGCCTTCGGACGAGAGCCGAGCCGACAGCAACCCCGTCGGCGTACGCGCAGACCTCGGCCGCCTGGTCGGCGGTCGAAACTCCGATTCCGATGCACACCGGTCTGTCGGTGTATTTCTTCAGCCGGGCAGCTAGCTCCGTCGCGGTTGCGGCAAGCCGTTCCCTCACTCCGGTCACACCCATGGTCCCAATCCCGTAGACGAATCCCCTGGAGCGGTCGCAGATCCTCTTCGCCCTCTCCTCCGAGGTGGTAGGCGCTACGAGCATCACGGTGGCGATGCCCGCATCATCGGCCTCGTCGCACCACTCCTGAGCCTCTTCGAGCGGAAGGTCGACGATGATCGCACCCGATACGCCGGCGTCGGACAGACCGCGAGCGAACCGGCGGGCGCCTGCCCGGAAAACCAGGTTGTAGTAAGTCATAACCACGAGCGGCACCGCAACGTCGGCATGCGCGAGCTCGGCCAGGATGCCGTCGGGCGTGGTCCCCCGTTCGAGGGCCAGCTTCCCTGCCTGCTGGATGACCGGGCCGTCGATCATCGGGTCGGAGAACGGAATACCGACCTCGACGGCATCCGCGCCGGACGCCGCGACGTACCTCAACACATCGATCCAGTCATCTGACATTCCGGCCATCAAGTACGGCACGAGCAGCTTCCGGCCCTTGTCTCGCGTGGAACGCAGTGCCGGTTCGAGCTCGGACCGCGGCGTTGTCTCACCCGCAACTGCGGGGGTGTTCGTCAACTTCGGTCTCCTCGGAGCAGGTCGCGCACCTGTGCGACGTCCTTGTCCCCTCGTCCCGACAGTGTCACCAACACTGTCGAGCCGGCGGGGATCTGGCGGCCCGATTCGCGTACCACCCATGCCAGAGCGTGAGACGGCTCGAGCGCCGGGATGATCCCCTCCTTGCGGGACAGCAGCTGAAAGGCGCGCAGCACTTCAGCGTCGTCAGCCCGCTCGTACCTGGCACGGCCGATCGAAGCAAGGTGGGCGTGCTCCGGACCGATCCCCGGATAGTCGAGGCCGGCTGATATCGACTCCGCCTCGTTGATCTGGCCTGCCTCGTCCTGCAGCAGATACGACTTCATTCCGTGGAGCACCCCTGGGGCGCCATGACCCATGGCGGACCCGCCCGCGGCCTCCACACCCACAAGTTGAGCGTCGCTGTCGGCGAACCCCGCGAACGTCCCCGCGGCGTTGGATCCGCCGCCTATGCACGCGACGACAAAATCGGGGTCTGCCCCGCCGAGGATCTCGCGGCATTGCTGTCGCGCTTCTTCTCCGACAACTCGTTGCAACTCGCGCACCATCCACGGGTACGGGTGCGGGCCCATTACCGAACCCAGGCAGTAGTGCGTGTGGTCGACGGTCGCCACCCAGTCACGAAGCGCCTCGTTTACGGCGTCCTTCAGGGTGCGGCTGCCCGAGCCGACGGCTCTCACCTCGGCGCCGAGCAACTCCATGCGGAAGACGTTGAGCTCCTGGCGCTCCATGTCGACTTCGCCCATGTAGACGGTGCACTCGAGGCCGAGAAGAGCGGCGGCCGTCGCCGACGCCACTCCGTGCTGGCCCGCTCCGGTCTCTGCGACAAGGCGCCGCTTCCCCATCTTCACCGCGAGCAGAGCCTGGCCTATGACGTTGTTGAGCTTGTGCGACCCGGTATGTGCAAGATCCTCACGCTTGAGAAGAACACTCACCCCGAGCTCGCGAGACAGCCGAAGGCATCTCGTCACCGGAGTGGGCCTGCCCCCGTACTCGTGAAGGATGTCGGAAAACTGCCGCCGGAACTCCGCGTCGTTCCAGGCATTGCGGAAAGCCTCTTCGAGCTCCACGCATGCCTGTACAAGCGATTCTGGTACGAACCGTCCGCCGAACTCGCCGAAGCGGCCGTCGGAGGCCGGCTCTCCGGTCAGCACCCCACTGCGGCCCGCGGCCGTTTCAGAGCTGCGATGCTCGCGGTCCCCTGAGGCCGAAGCCATCTGCTTCAAACCGGGCTCAGTCCACGCGCCAGTCATACGGTCCCTCTTCGCGATCCTCCGCCAGATCCTCTCTTCCGCTGCCGGCGAACCGCTCGCTCGGTTCCGCGCTCGCCTCGGCACGCCTGGCAGCGGCCACGAATTCGCGCATCTTGGCGGGGTCCTTGCAGCCTGGCGACGACTCGACACCGGTCGACACGTCCACTCCCAACGGCCGGAGGTGCAGGATCGCGTCCCCCACGTTGCCGGGATTGAGCCCGCCGGAGACGATGAGGCGCGACGGGTCCACGATTCCTTCCACGAGCCTCCACTCGAAGACCTCGCCCGAGCCCGGAGACGCTCCGTCGACCAGAACCGTGCCCACTCCGAACTCGTCGGAACGGGCTATGTCCGGATGCCCCGCTGGGAACGCCTTGATGGTCATCTGAACCCGCTCGGCGACATACCTGGTGTCGGCGGCCGACTCAGAACCGTGGAGCTGGGCGGCCTTGAGGCCGATGCTGTTCGTGATCTCCACCACCCGCTTCGGCGACTCGTCTCGGAACACGCCCACGGTGAGGATCTCGCGGGGAAGCCTGTGAATTATCCGGTCCACTGCCTGCGGCGAGACCTGGCGCGGCGACGGGGCGAAGACGAATCCGACCGCGTCGGCGCCGAGCGCTACGGCCAGCAGGGCGTCGGCCTCGGAGGTGATCCCGCAGATCTTTACGATCACTCAACCACCCGCCATCGCGCGCGACGGCCGTCGCGGTCCGACCCGATGCCCGGTGAGGGCACTTACAGCCAGTGTGGGGTCCTTCGATGTGACGAGCAACTCCCCGACGAGCACGCCTTCGAAGCCCGCCGAGGCCAGGCGCGAGACGTCCTGCGGACTACCTATCCCCGACTCCGCCACAGCCGTCACGTCTTCGGGGATCATCGCAGCCAGCCGGACGGCCAATTCCGTGTCCACATCGAATGTGCGCAGGTCGCGCTGGTTGACACCAACCAGATCGGCACCGCAGGCGAGGGCCGCTCGGAGCTCGCGCTCGTCGTGGACCTCCACCAGGCAGTCGAGCGCGAGCCTGGACGCGACGCCCAGGAGCGATACAAGCTCATCCTCGCTCAGCGCGGCAACTATCAACAGGACGGCGTCCGCGCCCATGAGGCGGGCGTCCGACACGTCGTTGACGCAGACCGTGAAGTCCTTGCGCAGAACCGGAAGGGCGCACGCCCGCCTCGCTTCTGTCAGATCAGTCACCGATCCCCCGAAGAACTCGGCGTCCGTGAGCACCGAAAGGCAAGTTGCTCCACCGTCCCGATAGTCGGCGGCCAGAGCCGCCGGGTCCAGGTCAGGGGCCAGGTCCCCCTTGGACGGCGAACGCCGCTTGATCTCGGCTATCACCGCCGCACCTCGGCTCGCGGCGATATTCGACAGGGCGTCTTTGAAACCCCGCGGTGCCCGGCACCTGTGCGCGGCGGACTCGAGGAGAACCGGATCGCGCATGTCCCGAGACGCCCTAGCCCGGTGAGCTGCGATGATGCCGGACAGGTACGTCGCGCCCGGCGAGCGTCCTGGGGTCATCCTGAAAAGACTACGGCAAGGCACGCGAGCCCCAGGGCCACGCCCGCTAGGGCCGCCGGTTCGTCGCGACGCGAGCCGGGGCTCATGGAGAGAACACCCGATTCTCTGCCGACCCGATGAGCCTTCCGATCCTGACACCCGCCGCGCGCAGCCAACGCCGTCGATCTAGCGGATATAACAGCCATGGCACGTGGATCACGAGCCACCCCCAGGACTTGAGAGCGCCCTTCAGATCGCGCCTGATCCCCGCATCCCGGTGTTTGCGGTAGAGGCGCGGCACGCTTCTGCCGTGAGTGATCCCTTGGCGGAAGTTGTCCGTGCCACTGGCGCGCTCCCGTTTGGCGACGACCGCCTCGGGCTCAGTGGCGAACTTGAAGCCGGCCAGCTGGAGCCTCCAACAAAGGTCGATGTCCTCCCCCACCCGGAGGTCCTCGTCGAAGCCTCCGACGGCCTCGAAGGCCCGGCGCCCGACCCCGAGGTTGGCTGCAAGTCCCGCAGGCAGGTTCCCGATTTGGCGCGTCACGGCGGGACTCGGTGTCCCGCGCCCGGCGCCGTTCAGCGTTCCCAGCTCGAACGCGCCCGCCACGACATCTGCCTCTGAGAGCGCGCCCGCCATGGCCTTCAGCCAGCCTGGCTGTACCACGTCGTCGGCGTCGCAGAACGCCAGCAGTTCACCTCGTGCCGACTCCACCCCGATGTTTCGCGCGGCGGCCGGTCCCCTCCGGGCCGAGGCGTCGACCAGGCGGATGGCGCTGCAGCGGTTCCCCCATGACCGCACCGTGGACGCACTCGCATCGGAGGACCCATTGTCGGCGACGACGACCTCCCATTCGCCCGCGCCCTGCTGGTCGGCCAAGGCGGCGAGCTGCTCGTCCAGCCAGGGCAGGCCGTCGAGCACCGCCACCACCACGCTGATCACCCGATTGATGGTGGCACACCCGATTGAGGTTGGCACACTGGGTGAAACCCTGGTGACAGACTGTCAGCGGTGAGCGAGGACCGGGACACGATCGTCGTGATCGAAGACGACCGCAACATCTCGGACCTGGTCGCGATGTACCTCCAGAAGCAGGGCTACCGGGTACTCCAGGCCGAAGACGCCGAGCAGGGGCTCGTATACATAGCGCGGGAACGTCCGCAACTTGCGGTAGTCGACGTGGGACTTCCCGGCGCTTTGGACGGTCTCGACGTCTGTCGCAAGTTGAGGGCCGAGCGAGGACCCCCCGTCGTGCTCTTGACCGCCAGAGACGACGAGGTGGACCGCGTGCTCGGGCTCGAGCTCGGAGCCGACGACTACGTTTCGAAGCCCTTCTCGCCACGCGAGCTGGTCGCGAGGATTCGCGCAGTGCTCCGGCGGACCGAAGCGAGCGAGCGAGCTCCGTCGGCAGTGATGGAGATCGGGCCCGTCACGGTCGACACCGGGCGGCGCGAAGTGCGTGTCGGAGAGTCCACGGTCGCGTTCACGACCCGCGAATTCGACCTGCTCGCATACCTGTTCTCCAATCACGGCCTCGCCTTGAGCCGCCGCCAGCTTCTGGACGGAGTGTGGGGTGAGGGCTGGTACGGCGACGAGCGAACCGTCGACGTGCACGTACGTCAACTCCGCAAGAAGCTCGGTGCCGACCTGCCTCTCACCACGGTCTGGGGCGTCGGCTACCGGTTGGCCTAGGGGCGGGCGATCGTGCGCCGGCGGCTCACGATCGCCATTCTCGCCGTCGTGATCGGCACTCTCGTGCTGACGGTCGGCGCGAGCGTTCTGCTTGTCCAGAGGGCGGCCATCTCGACGAGCGAGAGCGAGCTAACCCCCGAGGCGCAGGCCTTGGGCGAGCTGGTCTCCGTCTACACGACCACCGACCGCCAAGTTGCGAAGGTGCTCAAACAGGTGGGCGGGTTCGACTCGGTGAGCGTAGTGAGCGTCTCCCCGCAGGGAACCCTGACCAATCTGCCCTCTCCCCTAGACCCGTCGGTGATGGACTCGAACGCGCTGTTGGCGGGCGACACCGTCTCGGGCAACGTCGGCCACGAGATATTCGCGGCAGTGCCCCTGACGCTCAGTGCCCGAAAGAGAGTGGCGCTCGGGATCGGAGCGTCGGACGTACCGGTCCTCGTGATCACCAGGCACGTGAAGAGCCCGGTCAACGGAGTCGTCTATTTCCTGCTTGTCGCCGGGGTGGTGCTCGTCATCGGAGCCGGCGTGGCGGCGCTGCTCGCCCGTCGTATAAGTGCGCCTCTCGAGGAGGCGGTGAGCACGACCGGGAAGATCGCCGGAGGTGACCTGTCCGCGAGGGTGCCGACGAACCCTCACGACTACCCGGAGCTTAGAGAGCTCGCCGAGTCGATCAACACGATGGGCGAGAGTCTCGCGCGCTCGGAAGGATTGGGGCGGCAATTCCTTCTTTCCGTGTCCCACGAACTGCGTACCCCGCTCACCTCGATCCGCGGCTACGCCGACGCGGTCACCGACGGTGCAACGGAGGACGTGCTCGGCGCGGTCGGGATCATCGGGAGCGAGGCAAAACGGCTCGAACGGCTAGTCCAGGACCTGCTTGACCTGGCACGGCTCGATGCCAGGCAATTCTCGCTCCACATGGAGCGTGTCGAGTGCACCGACATCGTCGAGGCGGTGGCAATCGGATTCCGGCCGGAGGCGGACGCCAACTCCATCGAGCTACATACCATCCTGCCCGGTGACCAGCAGCTTTGGGTGGACGCAGACCCGGATCGCCTCGGGCAGATCGTGGCCAACCTCGTAGAGAACGCCTTCAAGTTCGCGGCCTCCAAGGTCCTCGTTGGTACGGGAACGGCGGGTCCCGAGACTTTGATCTGGGTCGTCGACGACGGCCCCGGCATTGCGGCCGACGATCTTCCGCACGTGTTCGAACGCCACTTCAGCTCCGACCGCGTGCCCACCCGCAAGCTGGGCACGGGACTGGGTCTCGCGATCGTCGCCGAGCTCGCCGGGGCCATGGGATCGCGGTGCACCGCGGAATCCCCGGTCGCAGACGGCCGGGGGACGCGGATGACCATCTGGATGCAGCCGCAGCGGGCGCCCGCCGGCGTTCACGGATATCCGGCGGCCGCACCCTCGGCCTGAGTTTCCGACCGGTAGGATGCCCGCCCATGTGGAACGAGCTCTATGCCTGGCAGAAGGTGCTGACCCTGTTGCTGGTGATTGTGGGCCTGCTAGCGCTAGCCGCGGGCTTCATGTACCTGGCGATTCCCTCGCACTCCTTGCCTCATTTCTTCCCGGCGTACGCAGCGCACTCGAACAAGAAGGGGACGAAGCACGGCATCGCCGCTCTGGTCGTAGGCGTCGTGATACTTGTCGTCGCGGCTCTCATTCCCATCACGGCCAGGCGGCGCGCCGACTGAGTTATCGTCGGTCCACGGGGCCAATTGTCGACCATGGTGCTGAACGTCGACCATTGAGGCGGGGTCGAGACCTTCCAACGAGGAAGTCTCGCGACCGCGTGAGGCTCTCACAAGGACCCTGGAGCGAGGAAGCTACGCGACGATGCCGGGCACTGCCAGTCGCTACCGTCCGCTCAGATGCTCGAAATTGGGCCAGAGCGACAAGTCGATCTCTTCCCAGCGGTCCGCGAGCGCCCGTACCTCGTCGGAGTAGTCCCTGACCAGTTGCGCCCTCAGGTCGCTTGGGACCGAGATGTGAGGAATCTTGCCCGGGTTCCTCGGCTCGTCGATGTTCTCGGGAGAGTAGAGCTGGTCGACGCCGAGGAACTCGAGGGTCCGCCGCAGTTCGGTTCTCGGATCGCGGACGCATTGTTCGAACTGCAGGATCAGGATCCGGTCGGCCGCAATGTGCTGACAGAGCCGTTCGAGCTGCGGTGCGTACCTGCTGCGCTCGAACTGCTCTACCAGGAAACGCGGATGCAGGGTCCCGAATCGGGCCACCATGTGGGTCGCCCCTGAGCGGAATCGCTCGACCGGATCGCGCAACATCACCAAAATCCGGGCTTCGGGCGCGGCCGTCGCGAGCCGGCCGGGCGTCCACGGGTCAACCATGTATCGCGGGGTCCATTCCCCGGTGATCTCGCCCGCCAGGCGTGGAAAGTACCGGTGGTACGCGGAGATGAGGTCGGCGTCGAACTCCGTATCCCAGTGGTGCTGGAAGTAGTGCAGCTCCTTACGAGGAGCGGCGACGATCTCCGGGTGGCGTACGAGCAAGCGGTACCACCACGACGTTCCCGCCTTCTGCGCGGCGACTCCTACGAAGTCCGGAGGCCCGGTTCGTTGACCCTCGCCTACTACAGGGTGCTCGACCGGCCCGGCCAGCATGCGCCGTTCGGCCTCGGCCGCCTCGGCCCTGAACTGCGCAAGCGGATCAGGGTCGACGGAATCCTTCTCTGGCGCCCGGCACGACAACGCGGTTGCTCGGCTGAGGCGCCCACGCGGGGTCACGTCGCTTGCTCGTTCCGGAGCCGGTGCACGGTCCCGCGAACCGCGGCACTCAGCCGCGACCGAGCCGACACCTTGCCGACCCCCCGGCCTTCGGCTTCGAGATCCCGAGCATGATCCGCGTTGGAACGCACGTCCGCGAAAACGGCCTTCGGAAAGGCATCGCGCCAAACCTCGCTTATGGCAGCGTTCGCGATGTCGATCCGGCTGTCGATGGTGTCGACGCCGGTGTGCATGAGCAATCCCATGCGATCGACATGCTTGTGGTAGTGAATGACGGCAGGAGTCTCGGCTGGTTCATGGATCCGGTCAGGCCGGTGGGTGGGCAAATTCCACCGCGCATCAAGCCGCTGAGCCTCGATCCCTTCGGAAGCGATCGCCATCGTCATTGCAACCTGGTCCACATTCTTGACCCATCGTTCGAGAAGGTCGACTCGATCGAGCAGCCAGCGTGCCCAACGCTCCCACGCGGAGGTGACGTCAGTGAGGACTTCGCCCGGCACCAAGTACAAACCACCGTTGCCGTTTCCGGCGACGGTGGGTCCCAGGTCCACGGACCATAGGGGCGGGAGCGCCAATCCCGCGGCGTCGAACACAGACTGGAGAACGCTGAGGGACGGCTTGGCAGCATCGACTGCCTTCAAGCCGAGCGTGCGGTTCGAAATGCCCAGTCCACGAGGGTCTTCGAGGACGACGACATCGGTGTCCGTGAGGACTGCAATGCCGTCGACGCCCGTCGCAGCCAGGTCCAGGGCGCCCGAGATCTTGTTGCAATGTGGCGAGCGCACGTCGAATGGCTCGACGTCTCTGATGGTGACGCCTCGTTCACGCAGGTAATCGAGAACGTCGGATTGACAAGCGCCGACTGCATGGACGACCAGATCGGAGGAATCGACGCCAGCCACCCGACTCAGTGCTGCGTACCACCGAAGCGTCTCCAGGTGGAAGCGCTCAGGGGCATCGACGACACAGCCAAATTTCCCAGTCACACCGAGTCGTGACGCCACCTGTGGGTCGCCGACGTAACCCCCCCGCACCACGGGTGCAAACGATACTCCACCGTGCGAATCCCGATGCTCGTGGCCGACGGCGGCGGCGCCGTCACCCACCCTTCGACCGCACATTGCGGCTGTCCGGCGGGAGCACGACCCCATAGTCTCGAGCGAGAAGGTCTCGAGACGGTGCGTTGATCTCTTCCACTCGCAACGCCGCTCTGTCTGAGATCCGGAACGGCGCAGGATCGACAGTCTCTTCGAGCTGCAATAACAAGTCGACCGCCCGCTCTTTCAGAGGGGAATCAAGCGGCACTTGGTTGATTCGTCGCACAAGGTCGACTCCGAGGTGACCGAGCGTTCTGTGATGCGGTGCCCGCTCATCATCATTCACGTCCATTCCGAGGAACTTGAAGAAGTCGTTGACGGTGTCGCCACTGTACGCGTGGGGCCGGACGGTTCCTTCTCCGAGCAGACTATCGACGTCTTGGATATATGACGCATAGTCGAGTTGGCGTTTGAACCACGGGACATCCAGCGCTTCTTCGAAGCTGATGTCACGTCCGTAGAAGGCCACGGGAGTTTGCGGGTTCATCAGCATCTTGACATACAAGCTTCCGGCGAAAGCAATCGGCTCACGGAACCACACCCATAGTTCGACATCGGCTAGATCTTCGAGTGATCGAAGAGCGAGACGACCTTCGTCGGTGAAGTCCCACCAATGCAAGAAGAGACCCTCGGTCGAGAGAATGACAGTTTGAATATCGTCCGATAGTCCGGAGAAGATCTCCGCTGTCAGTTTCGAGACCGTTGCCGCTTTCCCCGAGTTCCGCAAGGCGCCGACGAGCCATTGGTGTTTCGGGGGTCTCCAGTCGACCGGTGGATAGAGAATGCCTCTCTCCCGAAGTTCGTGATCATGACGTTGAAGAGAGAACTGAAGCGCCGTGGTCCCCGTGCGAGGAGTTCCTGCGTGAAGAATGAGACGGCGTCGTCCCCGTGCCGAGCCTGTGGCGTCGCCGTTCACGTCACTGGTCCTGTCCTACCCACTTCGCCCCCCATCTTCACCAATGCAAAACGTAAATGGGATGTCGACCCGGAGCAAGCTTTTGGGTTCGCCTCATGAGCCCGGCGGTGCTCGGCGGCACCCAGTGGCGACGGCACGCCGCGAGCGGGAATCCGGCGCAAAACGTCATGCTAGCGTTTTCTGCGCTGTGACACCTGATCCGACCTCCGTCCTGTTCGTAACACTGGATTCCTGCCGTTACGACACGTTCGTAGCGTCGGACGCCTCGAACCTGAAGACGGTCGGCACCTTGCACCGGGCGCAGTCTCCGGGTTCGTTCACCTTCAGCTCTCACTCCGCCATGTTCGTCGGGTTGACGCCTGGCGTGCCCGACGTCGAAGAGCCTTATGCCAACCCCGCCTTTGCCCGCATCTTCAGCCTCACCCAGGACTCCGGAGCCCGCGCCTCCAAGTCCTGGGTCCAGCTCTCCGGGCGCAACATCATCGACGGCTTCCGCCGGCTCGGCTATCTGACGATCGGTACGGGCTCGGTCGGCTGGTTCGATCCGAACCTAATGACCTCGCGGCCCCTCATTCGACCATTCGACAAGTACTACTACGCCGGTGACCACTTCTCTCTCCGCAAGCAGGTCGATTTCGTTATGAGGGAGACCCGCGACATCGATCAACCCGTGTTCGTCTTCATCAACGTCGGAGAGACGCACCAGCCGTACTGGTACGAAGGCGCCGAGTGGGAGGTCGACAAGGGCCCGTGCCGCTCCTTCGAGGAAGGCAACGACGCCGACGAGTGCCGTTGGAAGCAGCGCGCCTGCCTCGAATTCGTGGACGCCCAGCTCGCACCGGTGCTCGAGCGCTTCGAGAACGCAAACGCTCTCGTCTGCGCCGACCACGGTGACGCATGGGGCGAAGACGGCCAGTGGGGACACGGCTTCAACCACCCGAAAGTGTTCGAAGTGCCGCTGCTCTACCGGCTGAAAACGCCGCCCACCCTCACGAAGCCCCATACCGGCTCGCAACCTCAGCTCGGGGACAAGCTATTCGACCGCACAGCAGACGCCGCGGTCGACCTTGCAAGAGCCCTCCGTCGCAAGGCGGGCCCTAAGGCCCCCCCTCCGCCGACCATGCCGTGGAGCAAGGCGCCGGTTTACCCGTCTACAATTCATCCGGCCTCGGTCCTTCTCGTGACACTGGATTCGTGCCGTTACGACACGTTCGTGGATTCGGACATACCGAACCTGAAGGACGTTGGGGCCCTCCACAGAGCTCAGGCGCCGGGCTCGTTCGCTTTCAGCTCTCACTGGGCGATGTTCGTCGGCTACACCCCCGGGGTCCCGGACATCGAAGAGCCCTTCACCAACCCTGCGTACGCCCGGATATTCAGGCTGGACTCCGGGTCCCGCGCCGCCAAGTCATGGGCTCGGCTCTCCGGGCGCAACGTCATCGACGGCTTCCGTCGTCTCGGGTACCTGACGATCGGTACGGGTGCCGACGCGTGGTTCGACCCGACTATGATGACCTCGCGGCCACTCATCCGCCCGTTCGACAAGTACTACTACCCCGGTGATCAGGTATCCGTCCGGAAACAAGTCGACTTTGTCATGAGCGAGACCCTTGGTGTCGATGAACCGATGTTCGTCTTCATCAATGTCGGAGAGACGCACCAGCCCTACTGGTACGAGGGTGCATCGTGGAAGTTCGACAAGGGCCCGTGCCGCACTTATGAAGAGGACAACGACGCCGCTGAGAGCCGCAGAAGGCAGCGGGCCTGCCTGGAATACGTGGATGCCCAGCTCGCACCGGTGCTCGAGCGGTTCGGGAGCGCAAACGCAGTGATCTGCGCCGACCACGGCGACGCGTGGGGCGAGGACGGTCTTTGGGGACACGGCTTCAACCACCCGAAGGTGTTCGAGGTGCCGCTGCTTTACCGGCTAAAGGTGCCGCCCACCCTTACGAAACCTCATACCGGACCGCATCCTCTCCGCTCGGACGTGCTGTTCGATCGCGCGAGGGACGCGGCGGTCGACCTCGGAAGATCGCTTCGCCGCGGGGCGACGCACGCCCGCTAGCGGTTGGAGGCCCGGCTCGGTCGCCGGCGTGCCAACTCGCGAGTCTGTTCGTCGAGCGAGCGCAAAACCATTTCGACCGCGTCGTCTAGCTGCACATCGGGACGCAGTTCCAGCTCAGGATGCTCCGGAGCCTCATAAGGGTCGTCCACGCCTGTGAACGAAGCGATCCCCCCGACCGAAGCACGTGCATAGAGCCCTTTCGGGTCCCGCTTGGCACAGACCTCGATCGGAGCCGCCATGTGGACCTCCACAAACGGCAGCCCGGCACTGTCGTGCTCTTCCCTCGCCTGTTGTCGCGAAGCGGCATAGGGGCTGATCAGTGCGACCAGGGCGACGGCACCTGCGTCCGCGAACAGCCACGCGACTTCGGCGACGCGCCGGACGTTCTCCTCGCGACCTGCGCGGCTGAAGTCAAGGTCGGCATTCAGACCCGATCTCAGATTGTCGCCATCGAGCCTGTAGGCGTAACGGCCCTCCTCGACAAGCCTCTGCTCGACCGCAGCAGCGAGAGTGGACTTCCCCGAACCGGACAGTCCTGTGAACCACACCGTTCCGCCCGAGGTCCCGAGCGCCGCCCATCGATCCTCGGTGCCGATGCGGCCGGCATGCCACGTCACATTCGCTGGCACCCCCCGGCCAGTGGAGCTATTCACGACCGTCAGTCCTGTCCCAGGATCATCCCGGCCCCACAGGTGACGTTGGTGTCCTCTGTTGCGACGATGAAGGACCCGGTCGCGCGGTTGCGCCGGTAGCTGTCGTAGTAGATGGGCTGAGTGACCCTCAGGCTGAGCCGTCCCACATCGTTCAAGCTCAGCGACGTCGCCGACTCGTCGCGGTGAAGGGTGTTCACGTCGAGTCGGTAGTGGATGTCGCGCACCACTGCTCGGACCCACCGGGTTGTGTGCTTGAGTGCGAGGAAATCCCCTGGCTTCACGGGTCGGTCGATCATCCAGCACACCATGGCATCTATGTCCTGGCCCACTGTGGGCTTGTTGTGCGCACGGCAGATAACGTCCCCGCGAGAGATATCGAGGTCTTCTTCGAGCCGAATCACGACCGACATGGGGGGGAACGCCTCGTCGAGTGGGCCGTCGAAGGTGTCGATCGAGGCGATCCTCGTAGAGAGGCCACTGGGGACCACCGTGACTTCGTCGCCCGGCCGGAACACACCCCCGGCGATCGCTCCCGCGTACCCCCGGTAGTCGTGGTAAGTCGACGATTTCGGCCTCACCACCCATTGGACCGGAAGACGGGGGTCTATGAGGTTGCGGTCCGACGCGATGTAGACCTGCTCGAGGTGGTGGAGCAACGACGAGCCCTCGTACCACGTCATGTTGGGGGACCGCTGCACCACGTTGTCCCCGTCGAGCGCCGATATGGGAACGAACGCCAGGTCGGAGACCTCGAGCTTGCTCGCGAAGGAAGAGAACTCCTCGCGGATCGCCTCGAACACCCCTTGGTCGTAGTCGACCAGATCCATCTTGTTCACGCAGACGAGCAGGTGCGGGACGCGTAGAAGAGAAGCGAGAAAGGCATGGCGACGTGTCTGTTCGACAATGCCCTTACGTGCATCCACGAGCACGAGTGTCAGGTCCACGGTGGAATTTCCCGTCACCATGTTGCGGGTGTACTGCACGTGGCCGGGGGTGTCTGCGATTATGAATTTCCGCAATGGTGTCGCGAAGTATCTGTAAGCGACATCGATGGTGATGCCCTGCTCGCGTTCGGCTCGCAAGCCATCGGTCAGGAGTGCGAGGTCCGTGTACTCGTCACCGCGCTCACGACTTACGCGCTCCACCGCCTCGAGTTGATCCTCGAAGATCGCCTTGGAGTCGAACAAGAGCCGGCCTATAAGCGTGCTCTTCCCGTCGTCGACCGAGCCGGCCGTGGCGAAACGAAGCAGCTCCACCTCAGAAGTAGCCTTCCCGCTTGCGATCCTCCATCGCTGCCTCGCTGAACTTGTCATCAGCGCGAGTTGCCCCGCGCTCGGTGATTCTTGAGATCGAGATCTCTTCGATGATCGTTTCCACAGTCGAAGCCGTGGACTCGACCGCGCCGGTACAGGTCATATCGCCGACCGTCCTATAGCGCAGCGTCTGTTCGAAGACTTCTTCGTGCTCGAGCCGGGTGACGTACGGCCCGACCGAGATGAGCATCCCGTTCGCGACGGAACACCTCGCGGCGGTGGGCGAAGTAGATGGACGGTATCTCGATGTTCTCCTGGCCGATGTACTGCCAGATGTCGAGCTCCGTCCAATCCGACAACGGGAATACCCGGATGTGCTCGCCGGGGTGGTGCTTGCCGTTGTAGAGGCCCCAGAGCTCCGGCCTTTGGTTCTTCGGGTCCCATTGACCGAACTCGTCCCTGAAGGAGTACACCCGTTCCTTGGCTCGAGCCTTCTCCTCGTCGCGACGGGCGCCGCCGAACACGGCGTCGAACTTGTGCTCTGTGATCGCGTCGAGCAGCGTGCGGGTCTGGAGCCTGTTGCGCGAAGGGTTGCCGGGCTGTTCGGTGACCCTGCCGGCATCGATGGATTCCTGAACCGACGCAATGACCAGGCGCGCCCCGATCTCCTCGATGCGCCGGTCCCGGAATTCGAGCACCTCGGGAAAGTTGTGGCCCGTGTCGACGTGCATGACGGGAAAAGGCAGCCGCGCCGGCCAGAATGCCTTTTCGGCCAGGCGGAGCATGACGATCGAGTCCTTGCCACCGGAGAACAGCAGCACCGGACGCTCGAACTCGGCAGCCACCTCCCTGATGACGTGGATGGACTGCGCCTCGATCGTCTGAAGCTGCGACAGCTGGTAGTGCCCGGTCGCTCCGGTCCCCCCCGTCTGCATGACGGCCCAGTCTAGTGGCCGTAGCCAGGTCGCCTGAATTGGGCCGTTGGGCGCCGATGTTGGCTGCCGCGGCTTGCTTGGTTTACCTTGACCGTCGACTCACAGCCGGATTTTCCGCCGATCCGCTTTTGACCTGGGGGCATGTGACACCTGTGGACCAGACCGACGATCGCCTCGCATCGCGGCTCGCCTCTGAAGCCGGGCGGCGGCTCCTAGCACTCCGGGCCGGATTCGAGGGTGACGACAGATCCCTGGCGCAAGAAGGTGACCGGCTGTCCCACGAGTACATCGTGTCTCAGCTACACGAGCACCGTCCGCACGACACGGTCGTCTCGGAGGAGGACAGCGTCTCCGTCGGAGAGGGACCACTCCCTTCGCGGCATTGGCTCATCGACCCTCTGGACGGTACCCGGGAGTACTCAGAGTCGCGCCCCGACTTCGCCGTCCATGTCGCGCTCATCGTGGACGGTGTCGCCCGGACGGGTGCCGTCGCGTTGCCGGCGGAGGACCTGGTGCTCGCCACCGATGTCCCCCCACGGCTCGCTTCGCGTCCTGCGGGCCCGCTCCGCATGCTCGTGAGCCGCACCCGGCCTCCCGCCGAGGCCACGGAGGTGGCAAGACTCCTGTCCGCGGAGCTCGTCGGTATGGGCTCGGCAGGGGTCAAGGCCATGGCGGTCGTGAGAGGACTCGGAGACGTCTACCTCCATGCAGGAGGCCAGTACGAGTGGGACTCTGCCGCGCCGGTGGCCGTGGCGATCGCAGCCGGAGCCCACGCTTCGCGCCTCGATGGCTCTCCCATCCGCTACGGAGAGCGCGACGCCTGGCTTCCCGACCTGCTCGTATGCAGACCCGAATTCGTCACACAGATCCTCGGTGCCCTTGCATCTGTCCGTTAGCCGGCCTTGCACCTCGTACACTCGACCCGATCGGTGCCGGATTCATCGCGCCACGCGCACTCCCCCGGCGCGAGCGAAAGCCGGCCGGGTCGTAGAGGCGCGACGAGGAGGAGGGATGGAACCGACGCCGGACGGTGAAGGAGTAACTCTCGGGGGAGGAAGCGCTTCGGTGACCGTTCGGACCGGTACAGGAGCTGATGCTGCGGCGGCAGCGCACCTTCACGCGGGTCAGATCTCAGAAGGCTTTCTGGCGAGCCTCGGGCCCGGATTCCTGACCCGGTTGTACCGCCGTGTGGCTTGCTCAGATGGCTCGTTTCTGCTTGTAGCCGACGAGCACGGCGACCAGGTCGGTTTCCTCGCCGGAACGCTGGATGTCGGCACCCTCTACAGGAGATTTCTCTTGCGAGACGGGGCCTTTGCCGCAATCGCCGCGGCTCCGCGGTTGTTACGGGCATGGCCGCGCGCACTCGAGACCCTTCGTCACGGAGGGCGCCAGACAGCGCGAGGAGGAGCCTCGGCGGAGCTGCTTGCGATCGCGGTAGACCCTCGTCGGCGTGGGGGCAGGGTCGGAACCCTTTTGGTCGAGAGATTCCTCGGCGAAATTCGACTCGCGGGCGCCGGAGCAGCCCACGTAGTGGTGGGTGCGAGCAATCGTCCTGCAATCGCGCTTTACGAACGTTCGGGGTTCGAGGTTGCAAAGACCTTCGAGCTGCACCCGGGCACCATGTCCGTCCTCATGCGGTGGACTTCAGATGGAGCATCCGGGCACCGGTCTGACCACGACCACCCGCAGGAACACTCGTGAGCCGCACTGCAGCCCTCATCGGAGGATCCCTTGTTGCGGCCGTGGTCACGACACGCGCTGCAGCGGCAACTGCACGGAGACTGGGAGTCGTGGACCCCCCTGGGCCTCTCAAGCCTCAAGCCTCTGCCGTGCCGTACCTCGGAGGTGTCGGTGTCCTTGCCGGCGCTGCGGTCGGCGCGGCCTCCGCCCAGCCTCTTGTCCTGATCCCTCTCAGCCTTGCGACGGCGCTCGGCACTGCCGACGACTGCATGGACCTCTCACCTTCGGCGCGCCTCGCCGGGCAGATCGCGATCGGGATCGTTGGCGCAATGACGGTGAGGACACGACTCGCTTCCCCTATCGGCCCCGTGCTCGTGGCCGGGACGAGCGTCTTGCTCACGAATGGAGTGAACCTCATCGACGGCCTCGACGGCCTCGCCGGTGGGGTGGCTGCCGTCGCGAGCGGAGCCTTCGCTCTGATGCTCGAGGGCGATGCCAGGCTGGTCGCAGGCTCCCTCGCGCTGGGCTGCATCGGCTTCCTCACCTACAACCGGCCCCCTGCCGCGCGTCTACCTCGGCGACGGAGGCTCGTATCTCATCGGCACCTCTCTGGCACTGCTGTTGGCATCGGCTTGGCGGAACGGCGTGCGGCCCGAGGTCGGCGTAGCCGGCTTGCTGCTCGTTGCGGTGCCCGCGGCCGAGGTTGCCTTCGCCGTGGTACGCCGACGCCGATCGCGCCGGTCCGTCGTGGCCGGGGACCGGGGGCACCCTTACGACCGCCTCGTCGAGAGGGGATTGACGCCAACTGCAGCCGCCATGACGTACGTGTCGGCCGAACTGGCACTCGGGATCGCAGCTGTATTGAGTTCGAGGGCAAGAACCGTCTCGGTGCCCGCCGCAACGGCGGGAGCGGTTGCCGCGGTCATGCTCACCGTCGCGGCAGCGTCCGGAATGCTCGATCCCGATAGCGAGCCCGAGCCATGATGCCGGCCACCGTCCATGAACTGGCCATCAAAGTGAGATCAAACCAATGACCCGGGTTTACCTCTCTCCCCCCGACGTGGGCAACGAGGAGCGCCAGGCGCTGCTTCGGGCCTTCGACTCCAACTGGATCGCACCGCTCGGCCCCGAGGTCGACGCCTTCGAGGAAGAGTTCGCCCGACGCCTCGGGGTGGACCACGCAGTGGCCCTGTCGAGCGGTACCGCTGCTCTGCACCTCGCCCTAGTGCTTCTCGGAGTCGGGCCTGGAGACGATGTTCTCGTGCCGACATTCACCTTCGTTGCAACTGCGAGCACGATCAAGTATGTCGGCGCGCACCCCGTTCTCGTGGACTCCGATGCATCGACCTGGGAGTTGGACCCCAATCTCGTGGAGGACGAGCTTCGGCGCAGAGCCCGCCTCGGTCGGCTCCCATCAGCTGTGATCACCGTGGACCTGTATGGCCAATGCGCGAACTACGACCCGATCCTGGAGGTCTGCCGCGAACTGGATGTGCCGGTGCTCGAGGACGCGGCCGAGGCGCTCGGAGCGACCTACCGTGGGCGACCGGCCGGTTGTTTCGGGGAGGCGGGGGTGTTCTCTTTCAACGGAAACAAGATCGTCACAACGAGCGGAGGGGGCATGCTCGTCACCGGCTCCGCAGAACTTGCCGCACGGGCCAGGCACTTGGCCACCCAGGCGCGCCAGCCCGTTGCGCACTACGAGCACGAGGAGATCGGCTTCAACTATCGACTGAGCAACCTGCTCGCCGCGCTGGGCCGGGCTCGAATTCCGCGGCCTGGACGCCCGGATCGAGCGTCGTAGGCAAATCAACGGGCGCTATTTCGATGCGCTGTCCAGCCTGCCTGGGATCGAGTTCATGCCACTGGCGGACTACGGGGCACCGAACTATTGGCTCACCTGCCTGACGGTCGACCCAAATGAGTTCGGGTGCGATCGTGAGGCGATCCGCCTAGCACTCGAAAAAGAGGACATAGAGGCCCGCGCGACCTGGAAGCCCCTGCACATGCAACCGGTGTTCGCGGGAGAGCAGGTGATCGGCGGTTCGGTCTCCGAATCGGTGTTCAGGAGAGGTCTGTGCCTGCCGAGCGGATCGAATCTGTCTGACGACGATTTGGACAGGATCGTGACGGTCATCACGTCAAGCGGAACGAATCGCTGAACCATCGGGTCGCCCTCAGCATCACGTCACGTCTCCGCCGCTCTCGCATACTTCATCAGTGGTGAGACCGGCGCAATTTCCCAACCAACAAACGGGGAACATTCGATCGCCTCGAGTGGAACCTCGACGAGTCCGACAGCCTATTGGGCACTTCCGGAGCGCGACATCACAGAGCTGGAACAGGGAGCCTCCGCCTCGTTGCACGCCACACTCGGACGACGGATCTGGGCAAGTAATCAACCCGATTCGGAGGCTCGTTCCCGGGTATCGCTAATTGGCCACGCATTGTGAGTTCTGGCCTCAAGTTGTGACTTAGGACCCTCAAGCTCACCACTCTCGGCGACGATTCTCGCAGTATGCAACGAACTGAATCACTCAGACGCAGTATGCATCTAACTCAATCGCTCCGTCGTCGGCTCAGATCACGGTTCGACATCACAAAGGCCGTTTTGATCGTGGCTTCGGCAGCCGCACTCGTGGTCGCACTGGTGGGAGCCTCACCCGCTCCCTCCGGGACCTCGGCAGGCGCAGCTGTGGATACCGTGTACGTCGTCCCAACGTCGGTCAACGGCACCTGCAAGCACGACGTCACCTACGCCTTGGGCAACTGGTTGCTCTCGGTTCCAAACGGCACGCCGGGCCACGACTCGGTAATCGAACTCGATCCGGGTGCGTGCTACGAGGTGAACGGCTCGATCTGGTGGCGTGGCGCACGGAACATCGTCCTGGACGGAAACGGTGCGACGATCAAGCAAGAGTCTGTGACGGTGCCTGACAAGATCGTGGGCAGCAAGAACAACCCTGCGGTGGCTCCGTACTGCGGGTCGACGGCGAACATGAACGACCGCTACTCGGCCATCTACACGAACGTCCTCCTGCTCGATTTCGAGGGAGGCTGCAACATCACGGTCGAGAACCTCAAGATCATCGGCACTCACACCGGCATCGGCACGACGTCGAAACTGCAGCCGGACACGTTTATCTCCTTCTCCGGCACCAAACGCGCCCTGGTCGACAACGTGACCATGCGCGGGCCGTATGGCGACTATGTGGACGTCGGGGGGTTGCACGAGGCCGTGGGGTACCCGGCGTTCAACATCACCATCGAGCACAGCACCTTCGCTGACTCAGGCAGGGAGGGTATCTCCGAGGGCGGCAATGCCCATCGCGTGACGATCGAGGACAACGTCTTTACGGGAAACTTCGAAAGCACCGCGACGGTGTTCGACATCGAGGTAGACGTCGTCTATCGGGGTGCGATCGATACGGACATTCTCATAACCCACAACAGGATCGTCGGTGAGAGTTACGCATTCCTTCTGAGTGCACAGACCAAGGCCGAGCTTCAGCGAGTGGCCTTCAACGACAACACGCTCACGGGTAGCGCGCAGATGCGCATCTACATCTCGCCGTACCCCTTCGGCGGCGGGGCCAACAACTCGATCGAAATCGAGGGCAACACATCTGACTCCGCGAGTGCGTGGCCGTGGCGCAGTCCGGTCAACGTCGATAACGCCAGGGACGTGCTCGTGAAGGGCAACATCGACCCTGTGCCGCTCACCAAGAACCACGGCAAGACCGTGCCCTTTGCAGCCTTCACCCACGAACGAAGCAACTTAGCGTGTGGCAACAGGACGCCCTCCGGAGTTAACAACGACGCGGCGTGCCCTCCGGTGTCGCCGACGATCACCCCACCCGCGCTCGCGGTTCTGCCGTCTTAGGCCGAATGGAGCACCGATCGTCTGGCTGCATCCCGGAAAGTAACCGAGCTCGGTGCTTGACCCCTAAGGGCCAAGCACCGACTCATATCGTCCAACCCATCCGATCGCAACTGAGCACTCCGGTAGCTGTCGTGAACGAACCGATTGCTGCTAAGGGACAGTATCGTCGAATGAGCGATAAAAGCGCTCATTCGCGACGATCCTATCGAAGACGTCATCGGACTCGGCCTCAGCTTTGGCGGCGAACCGGCGATTGATCCTCCCGAGCACCGTCCTCTGAGCCGCTCGGGCGAGCGTTTGCGCATGCCGGACACGCGCATGCAGGAGGAGCGACGGTCGACGGCGTAAGGCGACGCTCAGCTGACCCAAGCTGGCTTCGCTCCTGGTCGACATCTCCTTGTTGAGCGCAGGAATACTGACCTGGTCGACCTTGCTCACCCGTGCACGGAAGCCCGCTCCATGATGGTAAACACGATGACCGTAGACTCCGTACCAAAGGGGGTGCGGGTTATGGGTGTTACTGCGCAGAAGCGGTAGCCATTCGATCCCTTGTGTCTCGAGCAACGTTGCGAGCTTGCCGCCGGCGTCGTTGAACAGCTGCCCTGTCGGCGTGATCCAATCCGTAAACGTCCAATCGCAGCCGTAATCCCTCCAGAAGCCCACGGTGGTAGCGCAAAAGCTGGGGTGAGCGCGGACGTCCTCGCAATTCTCCCTCCGTTGAACCGCTACTAACGGGTACCGGCGAAGCGTCTGATCGAGCCATGGCTGCAGCGGCTGGATCGGGAACGCGTCGCCGTCGAGGAACACCAAGAGGTCCTCGGGTTCCGACTGTTCCATGACCCTCTCCGCGAGAGTGTTCAGCTTGTCACCGTGCTTGCCTTCGACGTCCTCGACATAGTGGAACCGGCTCCGGACGCTTTGGTCGTCTATCCCGTTGAGCGATGCAAACACCCGATATGGAGCGTTCACGTTGCGGTCCAGATATGCAAGCTGTACCGGAACCCACTTGTCCGACATCCAATGAACTGTGACGAAGTTGATCATTCGCAGTTCACCCTCGACACCCGGGTGAACCGCGACATCCCCCGTCTCGATCCCACTCGCCACCCCCCTGGTCTTCACGAGACTAACCCAGAACGACCGCGAAGGGCCTAGAACGGACCACCGCTGGGCAGCACGGCACGCGTTTGAACCGTTCCCGGCGGCACTTCTGTTTCATATGACAAAACTATCGCGCGCGCTGTAGGCTCGAAACCAGTCCGACTGACGTCACACCCGCTGCCGACCACCGGTTCCTGCCTTGCCTGAAGCCTCTCCACGCCCGAAAGAGCCAGCCCTAACGCTCGATCAGCGCGCTCAGAGTCTGGCATCTGGGGACACCTGTGTATACGTCATCGGGATGCACAGAAGCGGCACATCTGCCACATCTGGTCTGTTGAGCCATCTGGGCCTCGGGGCGCCGAAAATGGACGATCTCCTCAAAGAGACGCGGGGTAACTTGCGCGGAAACTGGGAAAGCACGAGCTTGAACTTGTTCGACGAAAGGCTGCTTGGCCATCTGGGTGGCAGCTGGCTCGCGCCTCCGGCCTTGCGGCCTGGGTGGCAGAACGACCCCGCATTGGACTCGTGGAAGGCGGAGGCATTCGGCATCTTTGCCGCGGTGTTCGGTCCACGTCCGATCGTATGGAAAGACCCACGCGCAAGCGTTCTCCTGCCGTTCTGGCGCACAATTGTGAGGTCACCTGAAGCGGCTTTTCTCGTGTACAGAGATCCGTCCGAGGTAGCGGCTTCCCTGCACGCTCGAGACGAGCTACGCGTGACTCATGCGTTGGCACTGTGGGAGCGGTACCTCAGGTCTGCAACTGCCAATCTCGACGGCATTCCCACCTTCGTGTTGAGCTACGCGTCGCTTCTGGAGTCCCCCGACAAATGGTGCGACGATATCGTCAGCTTCTTGGCGGACATCTCCATCACGATCGATCCATCGCGCGTGCCGTACGCCTCCGGCTGGCTCGATCAGGAGCTTCGTCATGAGCGGGCGGTCGACTCTGAGCCCGCACTCCCAAGGAGCGTGCTCGACCTGCTCCGTGATCTGCATTCCCTCCAAGGCCCACACCACCCTTGGGCGGCGCCTGACCTCGGTCCTGAGCCGGCTTGGGTCGACGACATACTTGCCATCTGGTTCGAGCTCTGCACGTTTAGAAATCGGAACATGGAGCTGTATTCCTCGCGCCCGATGCGATTGGCCAGGCAGTTCCATAAAGTCATCGCCGCCGTGAGCAGCAAGTGAGTTATCCATCACATCTCGATGTTCGCATTCACGAGGAGAACGAGTAAGCGTCGAGCAAATGGTAACGCTCGATGATCTGTGAGACCCGTCTGCAGTCATCGCTGGTCCACTTGATCAGATCGCGGGCCCTTCGTGCGGGAGGGTGCACGATCGACGCGCAATCCGTCAAGTAATCATCATCGGGTTCAACCCCCAAGAAGCCGCAGAGGTCAGTTAGCGCCGCAGAGGGCGAACTTATGACGTCCTCGTACCGGATTTCGAACAACTCGTCGGGAGCCAAGCGGTCACGCAGCAGGCTGACGGACTCACAAAGTCGTTCATATCGATCGCTGTTCTTCGAAAGCGATGAGCCCGTTCTTATCACGGTCATTCTCGCGATGTTGTCGAATGGGTTGCGCGTGACGTGGACAACCCGAATCGGAACGCGCACGACTCGTCTTATCCGGTCGAGCAACCCCGGATCCTCTAGCAGCCGTCTGGTCGATCGATTAGCCTTCTTGTCGCCTATCACACGCAGCCGTGTGAAGGACCCCTGGAATTGGTTCGGTACGGAGTACTCGTAGCCTTCCCATCGTCGGCCCTTCGATTCGAACAACTCATCACACGCGAGTATTAAGGCGAAGATCTGGCTTCGCCGGAACCCGTGTTGGAAGAAACGCAGCGAATCGGCCTCATTCGAGACGACCATCTCGGGATGCGCGTTGAGCAGCGAGGCCACCAGAGTGTGCCCGCTGCGAGAATATCCCACGAAGAAACAGAAGCGTTCTACGCGCTCGAACTCACGCCTGTGCCGGATTCCCATCGCCGCAGAACTGACGAAGCTCGACGCCCATTCCCTGCGCGTATAGGCACCGAACTGTCGCGGAGGACTCAGTAAGTGAGGTCGGTATATCGGCAAAATGCCTCCCCTCCGCGCATCGCTGGAAGGCTAGCAGCCCATAACTTCGGCCCGGTCCGGCGCTGATTCAGGACGAACCCTTCCTTCTGCGCGTCTGTTTCCGAGCGCGGTACATGCGCCGCCCAGCAGTGGTCCTCCGTGATGGGACACACCAGGGCTCCATGCGGAACTCATTTACGCGGTAGCAGCGGGCCCTCCGGTGTTCCCCCCGTCGTTTCGGAGCTCGTTCAGGTCCCACGTTCTTAGCGGGAACGGGCTGAGCACACGCCGCAAGGTGTCGATCTCGTGCGAGCCCAGGCGTCGGCGCCAGCTGTCGGCCAGTAGGGAAGTGTTTCGTTCAGCGGTGAAGCCAGTTCCGGGCTTATCGCTACTCCTTAGGACGTCGAGAGCCCCGGGGCCCCACGCAAGTCCGAGATCCCGGGCAAGCACACGGAAACGCTCTTCTGGATCGGTGCAGAGCTGCTCGTGAGTCCGTAAGTGCCACTCCGGGTGCTTCGCTGCAGCCTGTTCCAGAGCGCATGTCAACAGGCCGAGCTCCCAGACGGCCCGCTCGAGGGCGCTTGTTCCTGCCGATGGCACGCCCCACGGCCGCACAAACCGTTCTTGGACCCGGCGAAGAGCGCCGAGGTCGCGGTCGCGGTCGGGCAGGTCGAGATCGAGCCAGCTCGCAAGGACGTTGGCCGGGTGGCGCAGGATCACCAGGACGTCGATCTCGAACTGTGCGGCCAGCCACTCGACGCCGAGGCACGCGTGGACGGACTTGACGACGCACCTTGCGGTGGAAGGCGCACCTCGCGGCAATGCTGCGAGGATCCCTGCGACTCTCAGCCAAGGAGTTATCCGGCCCTGGGCCAGTGCCTCCAGATCGTCGTCGTTGGTGTCGCGCAGAAGGTGTTGCGCCAAGCGCAGCCTGAGGCCGCTGTTCGCCCCTGTGAAGGCCCATCGCCAGAGCTGGAGGTACCGCAACGCGTGATCGCCGTCGTCGAGCACCGGGAAGCGCCCGAGCCTACGTTTGGCCCACACGGCGGGCGCCGAAAGCTTCTCATTGTCGGGCTCCGCCACGAGCCGAACTCCTTCGGTCGCGCCGAGCACGTTGGCCGTCCATGTGGTCCCCGACCGCGGCACACCCACCACCAGAATCGGCCTCCGGCTGACCATCGACGCATTCTCGCCGGTCAGCACGACAGCGGGCCTATCTGTATCACTTCCGGACCATCTGGGTTAACGCTTCTCGCCAAAGCGAGGCACTCGCCTCCAAACTGAAGAGCTCGACGCACCTCGCCCGTGCCGCCTGCCCCATCGCCGCTCGCCGCACCGGGTCGCCGAGCAGCGAGACCGCACGGTCGACCAAGGATCCGAAGTCCGACACGTCCACGATCGAACCCGTAACTCCATCGACTACCACACGTGACACTCCGGGGACCGCGGTAGCGAGCACCGGGATACCGCTCATGCCGGCCTCTATGAGCACCCCTGGCATACCCTCGCCTTCTGGGAGACTCGGGAACACGAGAAGGTCCGCGCCGCGAAGCAGCTCGTCTATGTCTGCCCGCTCGCCGAGCATCTCGACGCGCGCCGCGCGAGCAGGCTCCTGGAGCTCGTTGGCAAGGGGGCCATCACCAATGATCCGCGCTTGGCACTTGACGCCGCGCTCACGCAGGACGCGCACGAGCTCTACGAACATATCGGGCCTCTTTCCGGGGGTGAGGCGCCCGACGAACACCAGGACCGGCACGTCATAGACTCGGCTCGATGGCGCAAGAGGATGGAACTTCCCCGAGTCACGCCCGTTCGGTATGACGAGCAGCTTCTTTGACTCCACCCCAAGGAGATTGTGGCACTCGTCCGCGACGTCATCTGAGACAGCGGCCACGAGCTGAGCTCGCGCTACGAGCTGCCGCCACATGAGCCGCCGCGCTCCTGTGTGCACCGATCCCGCCACAGTTCCGATCGCGTAGTAGGCCACAGGAACTCGCAGCCTCGCCGCCACGATGTATTTCAGAGGTTCCCCGCCATGCGCTACCACCGCGACAGGTGGGCTCCGGTGACAGTACCGCCGCAAACGGATAGCGACACGCGGGTCCAACCCCTTGCCGGGCTTGGCACCGCCGCGCATGCCGAGGGAGGCGTCCACAACGATCCCTTCATCGCCCGAGAACAGCGAAAGGAGCCGATGCCGGCGTCCCGAATGGTCGAGCGCGTCTACGAGCGACCGTGCGTAACGCTGAGCGCCACGCGCGACCGCGGAGGGCAACACATGCAGTACGACTCCGTCGCTCTCCGCCAGCGCGTCCTCAGCTCGAGAGGGCTGGTCGCGAGGCTCGCTTATCATTGCGCACACTATGTCGTTTGTCTCCCCTGACTCACGGTGCCCTGCCGACCCGTCGTCCACCGCTCCGCTCCTTTCGCCCTGGTCGCACCATGCTTGCAGCACCGGCATCTTCGGCGGACTCTTGGATCGGGGATGAGCGTACGCAATAGCGTGCTGTTTTCGAGCCACCTGCCCCGCCATGGACAGGCGAGCAGCGAATGACGGGCACCACTGCCTGGTCGCTCACCGATACCGACTGCGCCTGGCCGTGAATGCCCCGCCGGGACGCGTCGGTTTCCTCGTCGTCGGCAGCGCCCGGTCAGGCACGACCCTGGTCCAGCGTCTTGCATGCGAGATTGCCGGCGTACGGATGCCACCCGAAACCCACTTCTTCTCGGATTTCGCATCGAACCTCGTTTATCGACGGAAGTTCCCGCTGGCAGGTCCCGCCCTGCGAGAAGAGCTCGAGCTCCTGGCGTCACGTGACAGCTCGAAGGGCCTCGAGCTCGACACAGATTCCATAATCGACGATCTGGGAGGAGTCGCCGACTCACCGTTCGGCCTCTTCGAGGCAATGGTGCGCGCTCTTGCCGGTCCTAACGGCATTCTGGGCGAGAAGACCCCCGGCCACCTTCTGTGGTGGCCGGCTATTGCACGAGCCGCTCCGTGGGTTCGGTTCGTGGTAGTCGTGCGGGACCCTAGGGCTGTCACGGCATCCAGCCTCTCCATGCCATGGACGGCCGATGATGATCTCGCCTCGTGGGGAGACAGGATTCATCTCCCCCTGGCCGCCCGCTGGAAATTCGACCAATGGACCGCCGCGCGCCTTTCCACCACACTCGGAAGCGAGCGTTGCCTCGTGCTTCGTTACGAGGATGTGGTCGCCGATCCCGACGCCGCACGCGAACGCATCGCCTCGCTGATCGGTGCTCCCGCAGGCCTACCTCGCCAGCCCGCTCCCTCCGAGATCGTCCTATCGTGGGAGCAGTGGAAAACCCACGCTCTCGGGACGGTGAGCCCCGATCGCGTATCGGCTTGGCACGACGCACTCGGACCCCGCAAAGCCCTGCAGGTCGCGGCCATCTGCCGGACTGGAATGGCTCACTTCGGATACGCCGACCGTCCCGGACACGTTCAAGCGGCAATCGTTCGAGCACGCCTCGGCCCTGACACCACTCGCAAGCTCAGGCGCTACCTCGAGCCATATCGCCAGTACCACAGATACATCACGAGCGTCACACTCTGAGCACGTGCAACGCATGGGTACACTCAACCGTCAACGTGGCCGATAGAGATGAGCGGGGAACGCAGAGGAGTGCCTCGTGATCGTGATCACCAGTCCGGGTAGAAGCGGAACTTCGTTTCTCGCCCTTCTCTATCGTGAGCTTGGTTTCGATCCGGGTGGCGAGTTCCACCCCCATCTGTTCGCCGGGGTGGAGAACCGAACCTTCACACGGATCAACGTGGACTTGGCGTCGGCCCTCGGCACGGTGCCGGCTCCCCGGCTCGGAACAAACTCCTTCAAGAAGCTCGAATTGTTCCGAACCCAAAACGCCCGGCGCCTCCCCCGTTCCCTGCAGGGACCCGTTGCATCGCTGGTCGAGTCGATACGGTATCGACGTAACACCCAGGACCTCATGGACTGGTCGAAGTTACCGTCGATCGTTGAAGAACGCGGCGAAGAATTGCGGAACCTTGCCGCTCAAACTCAGGTGGTCAAAGACCCGCGGTTCTGCTGGACGCTTTGCGTCTGGCTCGCCAGCGGCGCCCCGATCAGCTCCGTCGTGGTGCCACTGCGACCACTCGATGCGATGGTCGAGAGCCGAGTCCGAGCTGGAATGATCCCGAAGGCCACGGGCACGTGGGCAAAGAACAACTTTGCATATGGGATCGGGTTGCTCATGTCAGCGGTCATGGAGTACCGCGTTCCGATGACGCTACTGCGGTTCCCGGATTTCCTGAGCGACCCCCGTACGCTCTACGAGCAACTGCCTCTTCCGGAGGCACGAACCTGGGAGGAGTTCAACTGCGCCTTCCAGAAGGTGCACGATGCGTCACTTGTGCACGACCAACGGTAAGCGAACACGACACTCGACTAACTTCACGACGAGGTCGTAGCGACGACGCTGTGCTTACCGCTCGAAAGCCGGGGCAGCTCGTCGAGAAATTCGAGGTCGACCGTGAGATCACCCATCCTCTCACGGATGTTCTCGAGGAACATCGCCCTGTCTTCCCGTTCGAACCGCTCCCGGTCGGCGACGATTTCGACACACAGCCGACCGTCGCGGAGGCGGCAGCGAAAGGCCAGCACCGAGTGAAGATGCTTCACGCAATCGCCGATCTGAGATGCGAAGATCTTTCCCCGCCCCGGAATCTCCAGAAAGTCGGATGCCCGACCATCGATCGACCCAACCAGCGGAGTGTCCCACCCGCACGGACAGCGCAGCTCGTCCGAGTGGATCAGCCGATCGCCTATCCGGTAGCGGATGAGCGGCGTCTCCTTCATGTAGAAACTCGTGATGAGCACCTCTCCATCGTCAGCGGGGCTTCCCTCGGCGTCTATGACCTCGAACACGCCACTTGTGACGTCGACGTGCAACCGACCTCGTCGGCACTCCATGATCCACGGGGCGCCTTCCGATGACGCGTACTGATTGCGTACCGGACACTTGAATACTCGCTCGATGACCTCGCGCTGGTTCGGGGTCAGCGTCTCACTCGTCGTGAATATTGCCTGAACGCCGAAGGAGTGAGCGCTTCCCGTCATTTCTACGAAGCTCGCGAGCTCTGCGATGGCCGACGGGAATGCGGTGATGAATTTCGGATTGAATCGGGCAAGATCCTCGGCGTAGAAGGAGAGGTTACGGGGAGCCATATGGAACGTGCTGTAGTACCTGATGCGCTCCAGAAAGTTGGTCCGCCAGAACCGGTTGGCGGCCACGTCGTTTGCGCCAATCAAGTGGCGACCAGAGAACCAGGCGCAACGATCGCGCCCCAGCTTGTAGCCGTGCATCGCCCACATCGCTTCTTGGCGGGCGAATCGCTCTCCATCGCTCTCTGCCGAGCTGAACACGACGATTGATTTCCCCGTCGTACCACCGGTGTAGTACTGCCGGAGGTTGCCCTGCCCGGGAACGACAATCTCGTCGATGTGCGCTCGGAGCTCTTCTTTCTCGAGAATCGGCAGATTCTCGAGCTCCATCGACCCGACCTCGGCATATTTGGCCGCGTAGTATCGAGAATGTTCCGACGCATGCGAGATGATCTCGCGCGTCCTTCTCGCTTGAATCTCCAGCAGTTCTGATCTCGGCAGTTCGAGCATCGAATACCAATCGCTGAGCGATCTTCGGAAGGCTCGTCCCCGGCGCCGCCTGAACAGGACCACACCGACAACGCTCGCGACGGCGTCCTTCAGGGCCGGCGGTGCGTGATCCATGAGGCGTTGCTTGACGTCCGTCTTCAACAGGTCAAGCATTGTTGCTGATCTCTGCGGATCGTTCGATGCTGCCGATCCACCCCTTTGGTGGTCGGAACGGCCTTCCCAATACCGAAGGGATGGAGTCCAGGTCAGTGAAGCGATCCTCGTCCCACTGGACCACGCAGGTATCCCAACTGCGGAGCGGCAGCGGCATCGAGGGATTCATCGCATGCATGAGCAAGGGAATGCGACCAGGGTCATAGCCCATCAGGCGGGCGCAGGTGACATCGGCGGCTACCGGGTCATCACTGAAGACGAGGACGCCCGCCGGAACCGGGGAGGGCGACAAGGGGCCCTCGCCCTCACCGCCAACTATGCCGTCGACAAGCACTAGATGCGACCGTTGCGGCGAGTTGGCGATCTTGCCGTCGGGGCGAGCGAAGCGGAGGATCCGCGCGACGTCAAGGGCCATGCGCCACGCCGTATCGTTGCCGGACCAGCCGCCACCCATGATTCCGTGATGTCCGAGACGGGCAAGTCGAAACGTGCCCTTCCCGACGACTCTCATGGCATTGCCGAGGGGTGTATCCGGTGAGGCAAACGACCTGTCCGATATCTCCGACGCAAGGGACCGAAGGGGGTTCCCATGGGGAAGCTCATCGCCACGGCCGCGTTGACTGTCGTGGCGATAGTGAGCAAGGCACTCTTTTCGAGTCACCGTTCCGATGGTTCCTTTGAGGGCGCAGGTGATTCCCACCTTCTCGTGGGTCTTCAGCTTCGGGACACTTACTATGACGTCGGACTCGAGAATGTCGCGGTGAATCGTGTAGACGTGCCTTCCCTCCGAGTGAAACGACATCGTCTCGTCCGGCGCATAGTCACCCACCCGGAAGTCGACGCTGCCATTCCTCGAATACAGCTCGTCGAGGAGGCTCAGCGCCCCAAGGTCCACCTGAACGGTGGGGACCTCTTTCGAGTGCCGTTCGCGGAGCGACCCGTACTTGCTCCAAACCGTCACGATGCCGCGGAGGTCCGTCGGTTGGATTCCTGCCATTGGGTCGCTCGAGCTCTCCGATGAGGTGGGCATGAAGCCCGCCTCGCGGACTGCCGCGCCATAGTCGCACGCTTGCAGTGGCGCCGAACCCAGCCCAACCAGCCGCCAGTCCCCTGCCGCCTCCACGATGTATCGAAGCAAGGGTCGTACAACGGACGCGTTCGTGCACTTGGCGAGGAAGCGCGAGGTCGTCTCCCCTCTCTCGGTCCGACGATGCATCACCAGGTTGGGAAGGACGAAAACGCGACTGCCGGGGGGTATCCAGTCACCGAGAAGAGCATCTCGTGGTCGATCGGAGGATCCAGCGAGCCTCAACGCTTTTTCGACCATGTCGTCGATCAGTGAGCCGTTGCCATCCCGGGAACCAGCCGCGAACCCGTTCGTCACGCCTGGGTAGCTCGCGCCCGGGTTGCTCACCACCGCGACGCGTGCCGCTCCGCTGCTCGATTCGCCGTCCAGACCCACCAGGAAGCCCTCTTCTCAAAAGCAGCTGTCAGATGATGTGCGTGGGAGCCGCTCCGAACGTCGTGGTCAAGCTTGACCCTTGTCACCCCCACGAACCCTTTACTCAAGGATATCGGGGGTCCGTGGAGCACACGTACGGGTCACCACCCTCGACACCTGCCGCAACAGGTTCGACGCCGTTCATGTTGGAGCGTCCAAGACCTCGCTGTATATCGCCTCGATTCGTCGGGTTGCCCGGGCGCCGTCGAACCTCTCGCTCAGACGCATTGCCGCTTCTCCCAGGTTCACCCTCATCACCGGATCCTTCACGAGCCTTTCGATTGCGTCCGTAAGGGCTTCCGGGTCGCCGGGCGGCACCAGGAGTCCGTCGACTCCGTCGGTGATTATCCTCGGCACCTCGCCGACGCTCGTGGCCACGACGGCGGCACCCACGCTCGTGGCCTCCATGAGAGTTACGGGCAAACCCTCCAGGCGCGAGGGAAGGACGAATATGTCGGCCGCAACCATGAGGCGAAGCACGTCATCGCGCCGGCCCAGGAAATTGAACCGGGCCCCCAGGCCGAGCTCGCTCTTCACAGAGGCGAGAGCGTCGGACAATGGGCCGTGTCCGACAACGACGAACGACGCGGCGACTTCCCTGTCCAAGACCATCCTCGCGGCCGCAAGAAGGATGTCGTGACCCTTCTCCGGTCGCAGGTTCGCCACCGTGAGCACCAGGGCACAGTCCTCCGGCGTGCCTAGCTCCCTCCTGACTTCCTCACGCAGCTCACATCGGCGCGCAACGAGATCTGCCGACTCCGACACATCGACACCGTGAACGATGACCTCTGCGCGGCGCTGGAGAGACGTCGGAAGGGAATCGCGGACCGAGTCCGACACCACTATCAGAGCGTCGTCGTGGCTGATCGTGGCTCGGTTCAGCCACCTGACAGGCGTGGAGGTCCAACGCCAGTCGCTGTGCTCGGTGTACACGAGCCTCGGTCGCGAATCTCGAGGCAACGTACGGGTCACCAGCCGGGCAAACGCCGCCGCATAGGGAAGGTGGGCATGAACGATGTCGTACCTCCGGCTGATCAGCAGGCGCCGCAGCTCCGCCAACCAGCTCAGGTCCCAGTTGCCCCTCGCCCCGAGGGCACGCACCTCGGTTCCGGTGGATCGCATCGCCGGAACCAGTCGGGCTTCGCTTCGCAATACATATGCCGCCTCGTACTCGAAGGCTTCCCGGTCGCCGCACCTCGCCATGTCGACGAGGAGCCGTTCGGCGCCACCGTGCCCGAGGCACTTGATCAGCAACAGGATCCGAGGCCTTCGTCCGGGCAAGCCAGAGGCGCTCACCGGTGCCGATCCCATAGGTGGAGGATGCTATCGTCAGGCTCTGGCATGACTTTTCGTTAGATCTTGGCGCTCGCCAACGCAAACGACGGACCCGCCGGACCGAGGGGGCCGACGGTATCGCAGCGATTAGATGTCGACGTTGCTCCGTCAAGGTGGGGACACACCGGAACGGAAGGACAACATTTCCCGCCCTTGCGTCATGCGGCTCATAACTTCAAGAACTTCAGGATCAGGGCTCTGCTCTACGCCGGCAAGCCCAACTTCAGAGTTCTCGACTCGATCGTGGTGACATGAGGAGGCGAGGGACATGGCTCACCCCGCTAAAACCGGAAGAGCCCGAATTCGGTAGTTCTCGAAGTTGCGGAAGCCGAAGCCGATGCGCTTGATTCGCTTGATGGACCGTCGGATCGCGGGGTCTGCCTGCTCACCGGACGAAGATCGAGCCGAGCACGCGCCAATTCGGCTTGCCGGCGTAGAGCAGCGCTCGGATGCGGTAGTTCTCGAAGTTGCGGAAGCCGAGGCCGATCCGTTTGATCCGCTTGATCAGGTTGTTCAGCGCTTCGGTGGGGCCGTTGGAGACCCGCGCCAAGTGGTAGTTGGTGATCTTGTCGAACCGGTGCTTGACGGTGCGACCGAGGCGTTGGATCTCAGGTGGAATAGCTTTCTTGGTGCAATGCGCTTGGAGCTCGGCGAGCATCGCCTCGGCCTCCTCGGGATCGCTCCAGCGATAGAAGTCGCGTAAGCGCTCCTTCACGCGATAGGCGATGGCCACCTCGGCGCCTGGGTCGCCCAATTCGAGCAGGGAGCGCAGGCGCTCGGTCGCCTCGTCGCTCAGCTTCTCTTCGCCCATGACACCATGATGAGCACCAGGCAGAAAGGCCCAGGCCCCCAGCAAGGCCAACAAGGCCCAGGCCAGCAAGGCCAGCTAGTGCCCCAGGCCCCCAACTGGGGGCCTGGTCAACGCTGGGGCCCTTTGCGCGCTGGGCCTTGCGCGCTGGGGGGTGCCTTGGTGGGGGGCCTGTTTTTTTGGACCCTACGGTGCCCAGGGACTCCAGTCCCCGTGTCTCAACCCGAGCCGGATCCGGCCCCTTTTTGGCCGCTCCAGCCCAATCCGCGCCGAATCGGCACCGTGCGGGCGACCATGCCCGAACCGGCGGTATGGGGGCGCCGCCGAACACCCTCCATATCGCGCCGGCGAGGACCCGCGCGGGTCGGCGATAGGCTCGCACCGCCCGTGACGAGACGCGGGCGCGACACGCGAGAAGGTCAAGGAGTTGACTGCGCCCATGAGCCCGGTGGCACGCCCAACCCGCCGGGTCCTGCTCATTGATTCGGTCGGTCGCTGCGACGGCGGCACCCAGATGATGGCCGATGAGATCCTCCGTCGGGCGGACCCGACGCGGTTCTCCGCCGCGCTGGCGTGCCTGGGCGACGGCCCGTGGGCGCAACAGGTCCGCGCCGACGGCTTCCCGGTGCACATCGTGCCGCGCACACGATGGCGGGACGTTCCCAACGTCGTGTCGGTCGCCCGTGGGCTCCGCGACATCATCCGCACGTCGGGCATCGACGTGGTCCACGCCACCGAGAACGCCTCATTCCTCTACGCGAGCCTCGGGGCCCGCTGGGCCGGCGTCCCCGCGGTCTGGCTGATGTACGACCCCATGTGGGGGGCGGCTCGACTGGTCGGACAGCTCAGACCGTCCATGATCATCTTCGGGTCGAGCTCGGCCCCCGATGGAGTACAGCGCCCCCGCTCCCTGCCGACGAGGTCGATCTTCCCCGGTGTCGATCTGGCACGCGCGCGGAGCGGCAACGGACCGCGGGCCCGGCGCGCCTTGGGCATCCCCGACGACGCACCGCTGATCGCCATGTTCGGTCGCGTGGACCCGTTCAAGTGCCAGAAGGTGTTCCTGCGGGCGCTCGAGATCGTCGCCCGGGGCCGGCCCGACGTCCGGGCTGTCATCTGCGGATGGGAGCCTCCGTCGGACTACACCCGCCAGGTCCGACATCTCCGCAGCAAGCTCGGGTTGGACGACGTCGTCAGCATCACGGGGTACGTCTCCGACAGCGAGAAGGACGACATCTTGGCGGCCTCGGACATCGTGGCACATCTCGCCCGGCGCGAACCCTTCGGGCTCGCCGTGGTCGACGCCATTGCCGCGGGCAAGGCGGTGGTGGCCGCGGATGCGGTGGGCCCGGCGTCGTTGATCGACGACGGGGTGACCGGCACGCTCGTGCCTGTGGGAGACGTGGCGAGGACGGCCACCGCCCTGGAGACCTTCGTCGAAGACACCGCACAGCGTGCGCGCATGGGAGCGGCGGCAGCCGTCGCCGCGACGAAGCATTCCGTCGACGACATGGTGCAGCAGATCGAACAGGCGTGGGACGACGTCATCGACGCGCATCGGACGCGTTCCCCCGTCGTCGAGCGAGATCGCGGGCTGCTATCCGAGCATCCGTAGTGGTCGTCGGGGTCGTCCGCCAGTGCCTGGTGGTGACGGGTCATGTCCGGTCCGGGGGCGCCCAAGCGTGCGCACGCACCTGTTGGCTTCGATCACCGCTCACATTGAGCCAGGCGAGTTACACGCGGCCGGCCTCGGACTAATGTCCAGCACAACTAGCGAAGATCAGACTAGTCCGCCGAGCGCCGGAGTCGGAGCCACGTCGTGGAGGGGCGAGGCCTATGTCGTCCCGGAGGATGTCAAGTCGGCGTGGCGCCACCGGGCCAATTCCGGAGGCCGACTCCGGGCCGTCGTCCGGGTGCTCTCCTTCCATGCACGCGGCTACCTGTTGGCATAAGCGCACACTCACGCCTGTGAGCCTCCATCCGGCGATTTGGGCAGAACCCACATTCGTCGAAACGGCGCGGGTGGTCGTGGGAACCTGCCGGACTGGACGTGCATGCAAGCGTGGAAGCGCCTACTCGGACCTTCCACGCTGTTCGTTGACGTTGGAGCCAACGTAGGCACCTACTCCCTGTGGGCCAATGAACTTGGGGCGACCGTGATCTCCGTCGAGCCCAACGCGGAGGCACGGTCACGACTGCTCAAGAATGCCGCCCTCAACGGGGTGACCCTGGAGGTGCACCCTGTGGCGCTGGCCGATGTGCCTGGCATGATGCGAATCACCGAGAGCCTTGGGTCGATGAACCACCTGAATTCTGATGAATCATCCGCCGTCGCCTGACGACAACCGCGGTGTCGAGGTCACGGTAAGCACCCCGGACACGATCCTTGGGGACAGGACCGCCAACGGAATCAAGATCGACGTGAAGGGGGCCGAGCGGCTTGTACTCGAAGGCGCCCCTAGGGCGCTGGCGGAGGGACGATTACCTGTCATCCAGTTGGAATGTAACGGCATGGCCAAGAGGGACGCCGGTGAGAGCCGAAAGAAACTGGCCGCACTCCTCGACCGCTACGGGTATCGGCTCTGTCGTGCCAACGCCAACGGCCAATTCCAACCGTTCGACGGGATGCAGACTTCCGACGAGGACATCTTTGCCGTGCTCGGTCCAGACTGAAGTCGCCACAATGGCCAGAGGTCGGGCTGGGTGTCGGGATCGTCATCGAAGATTGCAGTGGTCGATTCTTCGCTGAGCGGTGACGTACGGCACGGCGACGGGCTGGCGGCACAATCGCTGCCGCTGCGACGACTGCCACCGCGCTCTCCTCATCGCCAGTTGATTTCGACCCGCTCGGCGGCGGGGACGAGCACCCCGATCCGCCCTCGCGGCGCCACGATGACGTTGTCGATCACGGTGGTGAGCACGAGCCGCTTGGTCTCCATCGACACCTCCCCCCAGCCTCTCCAAGTTGGGTCGTCTGGTAGATCGCCCAGGTCCTCGTCGAGCGTGGTCTCGGCTTGGGCCATGCGTTCGAGCAGGGCGCTACGAGCAGCGTCCCATTCGCCCCGCGAGATCCGGCCATCACCCCAGTCCTTGGCCAGCAAGGCGAGATCAGCGTCGAGAGCGACGACGTCGACGACGGGGGCGACCTCGGCTGCCCGACGCCCCTTTTGCAGCCGCTGCCACACCGGAGGCGGGAAGCGTTCGAACACTTTGCCCAGGACGTACTCTTCGAACTGGCGGGCCTGGATCGACATGGCGCACTTGTGGTTCATCTGCGGCCGGGACGAGCACCTGTAGTAAGGCTTCCCGTGCTTGCTGACAGACCCGGTGCCGAGTGCGAATCCGCGCTGGCCGCACACGGCGATTGTCGAGAGCAACCAGCGCTCCTTGCTCGGTCGCCCCTTGCATTTGCGCAGCGGATTCCCGTACTCGTTCTGCATGGCCGAGATGGAGTTGTCGCCTCCCTCGGCGGCATGGACTGCCAGAGTCATCATGGCCTCGTTCATCGTCATACCCGACTTGACGCCCGTCGGGTGCACGCTGTTGACGCGGATGGACTCGGGCGCGAGCGTGACCGCCAGCTGCCTCATGAGGCCGACGAGGCCGGTCTTGGCCGCCGTGTATGCGATCTGCCCGATGCCCGACCCGGGGCTCGCCCGTAACCCGGCCGTGGAGCTGGTAATGACTATGCAGCCACCGGCACCGCCGGCGCGCAGGGCCGAGAGCGCAATCGAGATCGTGTTCCAGGTCCCGGTCAAGTTGGTCCCGATGATGTCGCCCCAGACCGCGGCGGGGTCGCCACCGTCACCGAGCCGCACGATGCCGGCGTTGGCGAGGACGATGTCGACCCGGCCCAGCGAGGACATACCCTCGTCGAAGGCCTTCTGCAGTCCCGCCAGGTCGCGTACGTCCGCCTTCAGCGCCAGGTCGGACTTGGACGCATGCGTGGTATCCCGAGCGTGAGCAGCAACCAGGCCTCGGGTGTTGCCCACGTCCTGGCACTGGCGGCCATCATGAAGGGTTCGACGCAGCCCGTGACGGCGGCCGGCATTAAGACGCAGACCGAGACGGCGACGAACGTGGTCATCCCGCTCTCGGGCGGCCTGACCTTCACCTGCAACGTGACGGCCATCCCGGTGCTCAAATCGGTGTGCTCATTGTCCGCCGCCATCGGCGTGATCCAGAGCGGTAAGTCGGGCAAGGTCATCGACATCAAGGTGTACAACCCGACGCCGCTGTCCAAGGGGGTCTTGTTGGTACCGCGGGAGGGCGAAACCGCGACCCGGAACCTTGTCCGAAGGTCATTGGGATCCCACGAAAATCCCAGGGATCCGGTTCACGATGTCGGCTGTATCTCACCTGGTAGGTCTGAGTGGTGTTCCTGTTGTTCCTGGTGATCCCCTGAAACAGGACTGCTGAGGCAAACTACCTAAGACGCCACAGACGGACGGAATAGGTCTCTGCCCGCGAAGGCACTGATACAGTCGTATACAGATCAGGGCCGGGTCACAGCTCAGATGCTCGGCGGCCGAACGGTTGCCTCGAGCGCCGGAACCACCACCTTGGCTCGACCGGTTATTAGCAGACTACAATCTTGCTCCGCGATCCTTCGATCCGACCTGTGACGAAACGGGACCAGTGAAAAGACCCTTCTCGAGGACCGGGCCGTCCAGCACCGGGAACACACCGAATGTCTCCGTGCTCTTTCTCCTCCGATGGCTCGACCTGAGCTCACTGCGTCTGAAGATCGTCGCCTTCACCTTCATCTCGGTCATCGCCGCGCTGAGCCAAGCCACCCTATTGTTGGTCGTCTCAGAGGTCGTGGTGTCCGGAGTCGAAGGCACGCATAGGATCCGTACCCCCATCGGCCCGACCTTCTCATCTTCTAACGCCATCACCGTCGCGTGGGTGGCATTGGTGCTCTTCTTCACAACCAACATCTTGAGCACCCTACTGAACACTTCTGTCCAAACACAGGCACTGACAGCGACCCGTAAACGCGTCGTCACCGGGTTCTTCCGGTCCAGCTGGTCCCTCCAATCCACCGAGCGGCTCGGGCATGTCCAGCAGATCCTGGGTCTGAACAGCGGGGCCACCACCGCTGTCATCGGGTCCCTGACGAACGGCCTCCAATCGCTCCTGATGGTGTTGGCGCTCTTGGGGGTGGCAATGGCAGTCGATCCCCTCGCGGCGATCCTCGTGCTCGTCTGCGGCTTTGTGCTCTTGCAAATCCTTAGGCCACTCAACCTGCGCAGCAGGCAGGCAAACCGCGAGCTCTCTAAGGCCACGAAAGCCATGGCGACACAGGTGACCGAGTACACCCGCCTGAGCAGGGACTTCCGATTGTTCGGTGTGGAGACCCCTGTCATAGACAGCCTCGGCGGAGTGATCGAGGCCACCGGTCGCAAGTACCGCAGTACCCAGCGTCTCGGCAGCATCGCGCCCACCCTGTACCAGTCCTTCGCACTGGGAATCATCATCGTCGGAATCATCTTCCTCACCGGGTCCGGGCGCGCGGGCCTCGAAAAAGACGGAATCGTCCTCATCCTCCTGCTGCGAGGGATCAGCTATGGGTCAGGCATCCAGGGGGCGATCCAGGGCCTCCGCTTCGCTCAGGGCTTGCTGGAGGACCTGATGATCGACCTAGGTCGCTTCGAGGACTCTCGAGTCATTCCCGGAGATCGAGTCCCCGAGTCCTTCGAGGTCGACTTCGATTCCGTGGATTACTCCTACGACGGGGTGACGTTCGCACTCCGCGACATCACCATGCACATACCTGAGGGCAAGATCGTCGGTCTGGTCGGACCCTCGGGCAGCGGCAAGACGACGATCAGCCAGATCCTGCTGGGCCTACGCGAGCCCACGAGCGGCCGGGCCACGATTGGCGGCGTGGACGCTGCGGCGATCTCCAAGGACGATGCGTACAACACGGTGGCGCTCGTGCCCCAGGAGCCCGTGCTCCTACAGTGCTCGATCAGCGACAACATCAAGTTCTTTCGGGACTTCGAGGAGTGGGAGGTGATCGACGCCGCAAAGCGGGCGCACCTGCACGAGGACGTCCTCCGGATGCCGGCCGGTTACGAGACTTCCGTGGGGGTGGGTGGCGGCGAACTGTCGGGGGGGCAGAAACAGCGCCTCGCCATCGCACGTGCGTTGATCGGCTCCCCGAAGCTCATCGTCTTAGACGAACCGACCAGCGCGTTGGACGGACGCACCGAGAAGCTCGTTCGCCAGACCCTCTCCCAGCTAAGAGGGCGCGTCACGGTCGTGATCATCTCGCATCGCATCGAGACGACGGCGCAGTGCGACCTGCTCCTGGTCCTTGCCAACGGGAAGATCGCAGATTACGGCGAGCGGGACGCGATCCTCGCCGGATCGGCCTACCAGAACATCGTCTTGAACCGAAACGAGTTCGATGGGGACTCACCGACAAACCCCGGCCAGATACCGATCGTGGACCAAATGTCGGGGGGCCATTAGACACCGCAGAGCACGACCGGCGCCTGAAAGATCAACCCTCTCTTGCGACAAGGTCCTCTCAGAGAGAAGAGCCGGAATCAGAACGATTCGCTTCTCACATCCGTTCCTCTCGAGCTTTTCCTCAAGTCCTTCTGTCTCACCTCGACGTCGGTGAGGACGACACCGAGAGTGGGCGCCCCGCTTCGACGGAGGAGCTCACCCGACCGGGTGGCCTGACCTACCGTTGTGTGGAACGACTGCGCGACCACTATCACGGCGTCGACAGCCCGCGCCAGACCCTCGGCATCGGGCACGGCAAGCATGCCGGGCGCTTCCACCAGTACTACGTCGGCAATCTGACGTGCCGCTGAAATGACCGCGCTCCCGCGAGCCGGGACCTCACCCGGACCCCGCAGCAACTCCCCCAGTTGGAGCATCGAGACGCCGGAAACCCGCTGCGGTCTGCACTTCGCGACGACCTCCTCGACCGTTACGGCGCTGCGCGTGTGCGCAGCTCGAGTAGCTGGCTCCACCCGGACGCCTGCGGAAGGCGCCGTCGGCAGGCCGCCGGAGTACACCGGCGCGCCGGCTCCGACGACCGGCAGGGGCTGTGTGGGGCTGTCGGAGGGTTCGTCTGAAGGTTCTTGCGCAATGGCACCGGGCACCGGCACCACATTCGCCATGGGCGAGCCGGTCCCGTCGCCGGAAAACCCGGGACGGATCGAACGCAAGTCCGTCGTGGTCACCACCAGAACACGCTCTCCGGCCTCGGCGTAGGCGGCCGCAAGGTTCACGACCACTTCGTGAGCGGTCGGCTCCCTGGCGGGGCAAACAACCATGACCACGTCACGACGGGGGTCGCTACGGACCAGATCCGAGGCCTGCTGCCCGGCCTCGCTTCCGTTGGAGGGACTTCCCCGATCATCCGATGTTGCAGCGAACGACCGTGAACCGTTCAAGTGCGTGTCGCCGCTGCCTGCAGGACCCTCACTGGAATACTGAGCCACCGGCGCGAACAGCACGGAGACGCGCAACCTCCGGTAAGCCTCGGCGACATATGAGGCCGGCGCGTCCACGAGGGGGATGGACGGTTGGAATGACTCCGGTTGGAGACCCGGCCGCCCGCGCTTTGTCGGTCGGCCACGCCTACCTCGCTTGGCCTGGCGATTCCCGGTCTTCGGGATCTCGGCGATCACCGGCAGCCCGAAGGTCTGCTGGGTACGCGCCACCGATCGCAGCCGCTTGTCGAACGCGTCGCGAAGGAACGCGATTGCAAGCCCGAGGACGATTCCCGCGAGGAATCCCACTCCCGCCCTGACGGAGCGGTGGGCTAACAGTTGCGACTTCGCAGGGATCTCCTTCGCCGATGCCGCCCGGGCGGCAGAGAGCAGAACGAAGCCCGATTTCGTCGTTCCGGAAACCGTCAGCTGCTGGAGGTGTGCCTGAGCGGCCTGATACTCGGTTTGAAGGGCCTTCAATTGCGACTGGAGCACAGACAGCTTGCTCGCGCCGCTCCCGGAGCCCTTCGAAGTAGTCGCGGTGCTCTTCGAAGTAGTCGCGGTGCTCTGGGAGGTGGCGGCGGTCTGCGCCGCGAGAAAGACGATTCCGCCCGTCGTCTGGCTGGCTCCGGTCGTGGGAACGGTCGTCGGGACGGTAGTCGTAGAGGTCGTCGGCGTCGTGGTGGAGGCTGGCAAGCCTTTCGCGGTCGTGGTCGTGGTCGGTGCCGTCGTCGTAGTCGTCGGAGCCGTGGTGGTAGTCGTCCGAGCCGTGGTAGTCGTCGTCGACGACGTCGTGGTTGTCGTGCGATGGGTCTTGGCAACGGTGGTGGAGGTGGTCGACGGGGTGGTCTTGGACTTGCTCCCGGGCTTGGAGCTCGACTTCTTGGACGTTTTCGTCAACGCAGCGATCTGAGCACTCGTTGTTTCGATCTGAGCCGCCAGGCTCATGATCTGAGAATTGGCGCTCTGGATCGCCGTGTTGTGCTGGCTCGCCAGTTGCTGATCCGCGTAGGTGGCGAGCTCCTTCACGAACGCGTTGACAAGCTTCACCGCCTTGTCCTTCGTGGTCTGCTTGGCCAGAACCTCGATGGACCCTGAGGGCAGGCTCTTCTTCGACCTCAGCGTGATGTCCTTGTGGAGGGCCGTCGGCCCGCCGTAGCCCTTGCCGAGCACCTTGGCGAGGTCCTGGTAGAGCTGCTGCTGTTCGGCGTAGAACTTGATCTCCGTTAGTGAAGCGGTCGGAGGGTTGCCACTACTGCTGTTACTACCCTTCGGGGGTACTCCCGCGATCGCCTGAACCTGCCACATGGTCTGAGAGTTCGTAGCGTGGACAGGAATCAAGACGGCGACCACGGCACCGACGATCGCGCACACCACGATGAGCGGCCAGCGACGCAGAATCGCTCGTCTGTAGTTGATCGGTTCCACTAGGCCCTGGCCTCCTGTGGTGCGGCTCCGCCTGTCGCCGCGGATCGTGGTGGCCTCGTCACAAAGAGGTCCGAGTCGAGCCACTTATGATAACCCGATCCGCCGACGAGTTGGCGGCGGGTAGAGAAAAGGCGCCTCTCCAGAACCCGGAGGTGCAGTCAATGTCAATCTCTGACATTTTCCTGCTTTCCACCCCCCCGAACGCCGCCTAGGATGTCGAGATGCACTAAGCGATGTGCCAGGATCGTCAATCCTGACGATTGCACCTCACCTGGCCACCTCGTACGGTGTCGTGCAGGTGACTCAGCGGTGCAACCAGGGTTGCCCCTTTGAGGTCCGCCTTCTTGGCGGATTCGCTGGGATGGGGGCGCATCTAGCCACGGGGGGCAGAAGGGCATGTTTTGGAGTCGAGGAGGGGCCCGATCCGACGAGGATGCGGTCCGGTTCGGCGCGCCCCAACCGGGCGGTTCGAGGGTAGCCGTCGCCGCCTCCCACGTCCGCTCGGGGCTCCTTTTCGTATTTCTCGATGCGGTCATCGTAATAGCCGCCTATTCCACGGCTGAGGTCGTCTACTTCCGCGACAAGGCTCCCTCTTACTACTGGCAGCACTTCGCGCTGTTCCTCGCCACAGCGCTCGTGGTCCAGCTGTCTGCGAACCGCCTGCTTGGGCTCTACGGGCGGATGTGGCGCCATGCCGGCGTCGAGGAAGCCCGCCAGATCCTTCTGTCCGTGCTGTGCTCCATGGCGGTGCTCATAACCCTGCATCCGGTCGGCAAGCTCCTCAAGATCGGGTTCGTCCCGTTCAACGTCATCGTCATCGGTGGTGTGTTCGCCACCATGGGAATGGGGGCACTCCGGTTCCACTCCCGGTTGTTCGCGTGGCAGCGCGGCGCCAAGCGCATGGGCCTTCGGGTCGGGGTGATCGGGACACGCGACGCCGCAGCCTCGTTGGTCCGCGACATGCTCCGCAGCCCCAAGGCCGGCCTCGTGCCTGTGGCGCTGTTCGAGGAGGACCGCAGCGCCCACGGCCTGTCGCTCCTCGGAGTTCCCGTCGTCGGCGGAGTCGAAGACATTCCCGCCGCCGCGGAGAGGTATTCGATCCAGCAAGTGATCCTGGCGGTGTCGTCCGCGCCCGCCGACCTGGTGGACCGGGCGCTCAAGGCCTCCGAAGCTGCGGGAGTGGCCATGAAGGTCATGCCGAGCGTCCGCGAGGTCGTCGGCGCGGTCGGTCACCCGGCGACCGTCCGCCAGGCTCGCGAGCCGCGGATCGAGGACCTGCTCGGCCGCCAGCAGGTTGCGACGGACCTTGCAGCGGTGCACCGGTCCCTTGCCGACCGTCGGGTCCTCATAACCGGTGCCGGGGGCTCGATCGGCTCGGAGATCGTCCTGCAGGTGGCGGCGTTCGGGCCCGCTTCGATCATCCTCCTCGACCACGACGAGACCCATCTCCACGACGCCGCCGGGGTCCTCAGCTGTCCCCATGAGCTGGCCCTGGTCGACGTCGCGAACCGCTCCGCGGTGTTCGAGGCTTTCGAGCGGTACCAGCCGGACGCGGTGTTCCATGCGGCTGCCCACAAGCACGTCCCGGTTCTGGAAGCCCACCCGGTCGAGGCCTCTGCCACGAACGTGTTCGGCACGAAGAACGTCGTCGACGCGTCCGTGGCAGTAGGAGTGGAACGGTTCGTATTCATCTCGACCGACAAAGCCGTCAGGCCGTCGAGCGTGATGGGCGCTTCCAAGTGGCTCGCTGAGCAGCTCACGCTGTCCCTCGCGCCTGCAGGGGCCCCGTACTGCGCAGTGCGCTTCGGAAACGTCCTCGGAAGCCGAGGCAGCGTGATCCCCACGTTCGCGCGGCAGATCTCGATGGGAGGACCGGTCACAGTCACCGACCCACGGATGACCCGGTACTTCATGAGCGTCCGCGAGGCCGTACAGCTGGTCCTGCAGGCGTCGGTGCTCTCCGCCGGCGGGGAGATCTTCATGCTCGAGATGGGAGAGCCGGTACGGATCCTCGAACTGGCTCAGCGCATGATCCGCCTGTCGGGGTTGAGTCCCGGAACCGACATCCCGATCCGAATTACGGGCGTCCGACCCGGAGAGAAGATCGAAGAGGAACTTCGCACCCCCGAAGAGGAGATCCATCCGACATCTCACCTGTCGGTGCACCGACTTGTTCCAACCGCGATCGATCACGACACGCTCGCAACCACCCTGCTCGAACTCGACGAGGTGACCGAGAAGAGAGAGAGCACGGCGGTGAGAGCGCTCCTGTTCTCGCTATTGGGTACGAGGTCGCGAAGCGTCCGAGCATGACCGACACAAGCACGTGGGTGACGGCTGTCGCCGCCTACGGCCTGGGACCGCCGCAGGGAGTGCTCACCGATGACCCGGTCGAGGACACCTCGTGGCCGAGGTTCCTCGAGCTCGCGCGAGGTCAGCGCCTGCTCGGCCTCGTACGTGCGGCTGCACAAGACGGGGTGCTCGCCCTTCGCAGCGAACAGTGGACCGGGCTGGAGAACAAGTTTCACGAGGTGACCGCCGAGACCGCCAAAGCAGAACGCAGTGTCGTCGACTTGGTAACGACACTCGAGGACTCCGAGATCGACTGCAGGGTTCTGAAGGGACCCGCGCTCGCCCACCTCGATTACCGATCGCCGGACCTGCGACCCTTCATCCAGCCCAACCTTCTGGTTGAGGCGTGTCGCTTCGTCGACGCGGTCCACGTGCTCGGTCAACTTGGGTATCACCGCGCGCACGCCGAGCCGGCCCCCGGCTTCGACGCCAAATTCCGCAAGGGCACAGTCCTGGTCAATAGCGCGGGATCCACCGTCGAGCTGCATAGGACCATCGCCGACGGTCCTTACGCGATGATCGTCGAGCACCGCGAGCTGTTCACCACCTCCTCTGAGATCGAGCTGGCCGGTCGGCACGTGGTGACGCTCGGACCTGAAGAGCGACTCCTGCACGCCTGTTTCGAAGCGCGTGTCGGTGACACCAAACCTCTTCTCATTCGACTCCGCGACATCGTGCAGCTCGTTCTCTCTCATGATCTCGACCTGGAACGCATCGAGCAGCTGAGCGGGTCGTGGGGAGCTCAGTCGCTCGTAGCCGAAGCGGTACGTCGGGCCTGGACGCTCCTCGGCGTCACCGACATGGTGCCGCTGTCCTCGTGGGCGACGACACATCCGACGAGCCGGAGGGAACGCCGGCGGATCTCGCGTATCACACCGCCCGCAGTCGCACGCTCGTGTCCGCTCCAGACGCTCGGAGCGATCAGGCCGCAGAAGAGCCGTTCCCGGTTACCTGCGGGCCGTGGCCTTCCCCGACCGGGCATACCTCGAGGGCCATTACAGCGGTCACATGAGCAGATGGTGGCGCGCGACCAGCTCGGTCGTCTCGATTCGGACAAGGGCTCGGCCGTCGCGTGACAAAATGAGTTCCCGTGCGCCCGACGACGAGCTTCTCGAGCTTTCGTGGGCACGGGCGGCTCCCTATCCCGCTTAGCCCTCAAGGCATCCGATGACAGAAGAGCAGACGCCAGGCGAGCAAGCTCGTCGTGGTGGGGCAGGGTTACGTCGGACTCCCGCTCGCCATGCGAGCCGTCGAGGTGGGTTTCTCCGTGGTCGGATTCGACACCGATGCCGAGAGGATCAAGCGTCTGTCCGCAGACGACTCCTACGTGGAGGACGTGTCTTCGGAGGTGCTCGCCGCGGCCAACGCCTCAGGGCGCTACGAGCCGACGACCGAACCGAAACGATGCGCCGGATTCGACTTCGCCGTCATCGACGTCCCCACCCCGCTCGACGACGGCGTGCCCAACCTTTCGTACGTCACGGGGGCGGCCGAGATGCTCTCGCGATACCTCCGTCCGGGAGCGACGGTGATCGTCGAGTCGACCACCTACCCGGGAACGACCGAGGAGCTCGTCGGTCCAGTCCTCGAGAACGGCTCGGGTCTGTACCGCGGGTACCGACTTCCACCTCGGCTACAGCCCCGAACGGATAGACCCCGGCAACGGCAAGTGGCGATTCGAGAACATCCCGAAGGTCGTCTCCGGCGTGGACGAGGCGTCACTTCGGTCCGTGAAGGGCTTCTTCGACCGCCTGGTCGACCGCACCGTCACCGTGAGCGGCACACGCGAGGCGGAGCTGACCAAGCTGCTCGAGAACACGTTCAGGCACGTGAACATCGCGCTCGTCAACGAGCTCGCAATCTTCGCAGGTGAGCTCGGCATCGACGTATGGGAGGCCATCGAGGCGGCATCGTCGAAGCCCTTCGGTTACATGCCCTTCACGCCCGGGCCCCGGGGTGGGTGGCCATTGCCTTCCGATCGACCCGAGCTACCTGTCGTGGAAGGTGCGCAGGACGCTCGGCAGGTCCTTCCGGTTCGTCGAGCTGGCGAACGACGTCAACGAGCACATGCCCGACTACGTCGTCCAGCGGCTCGTGCTCGCTCTGAACCGCATGGGCCGACCGGTGAACGGTTGCGTCGTGCTGCTGCTCGGGTTGGCCTACAAGAAGAACACCGGCGACGCCCGCGAGGCTCCCGGCACGATCATCGCCCGCCGGCTCGCAGACCTCGGGGCGCAGGTGCACGTCGCCGATCCGTACGTGTCCGTCGACCCCGGGTCCGCACGTGACGCTCGTCGAGGCGAACCCCGAGGAGCTCGCGCGGGCGGACGCAGCGGTGCGTCGTCACCGACCACGACTGCTTCGACTACGACATGATCGCCGGCCACGCCCGGTTCGTTCTCGACACACGCAACCGGATGCGCGGCGACGAACGTGGAGCGGCTCTGAGCCCCGAGGCTCGGAGCATCCTGATCCAGCGCAATCATGGACGTACTTGGTCACCGGCGGAGCCGGGTTCATCGGAGCCAACCTGTGCCGGGCGCTTCGCGACAGCCCGAGTCGGCCGCGTCGTCGTGCTGGACGACCTGTCGAGCGGCAAGAGGGAGAACCTCGAAGGGATGGAGGACGTCGAGCTCGTCGTCGGTTCCATCCTCGACGAAGAGGTTGCTCGCCGAGGCCGTCGGCCGGCGTGGACGCGATCGTGCATCTGGCGGCACGGCCGTCGGTGCCGAGATCCTTGGAGGATCCCGTGGCGACCCACCACGCAAACGCCACGGGCACACTCGCGGTGCTCGAGGGCGCTCGGCTCGGGTCGCAGGCCCCATGTCATCGTGGCGTCGTCCTCGTCGGTCTACGGGGCGAACCCGACGCTTCCGAAGCGCGAGGACATGGCCACCCTCCCGATGAGCCCTTACGCGGCGAGCAAGCTCGCGACCGAGAGCTACGCGCTCGCCCACGGGCGCTCGTTTCAGATGGACGTGCTCGCCTTCAGGTTCTTCAATGTCTTCGGCCCGCTCCAGGCCGCGGACCACGCATATGCGGCGGTGATCCCCGCGTTCGTCGCTGCTGCACTTCGCGGCGATCCCCTCGTCGTCCACGGCGACGGCGGCCAGACCCGCGACTTCACCTACGTCGGCAGCGTGTGCGCAGTGCTCGTCGACGCGGTCCGCCGGAGGGTCACCTCGGAGCGTGCCGTCAACCTGGCGTTCGGTTCAAGGGTCTCTCTTCTCGAGCTCATCGCGATCCTGGAGGACGTGTTCGGGCGCCCCTGTCCGACGACGCACACCGAGCCCCGCGCCGGAGACGTGAGGGACTCCCAGGCCGATCAGACTCGGCTCCGCGAGCTGTTTCCTGACGCGAGGCCGGTACCGCTCGCAGAGGGTCTGTGCAAAACCGTCGACTGGTTCCGCCAGCAGACTCGCTTGGCAAACTCGTAAAGCAACAAGCAAAGTCGTAAAGAACGCCGCCCCTCTGACCTGAGAGGGGCGGCGTTCCACTCGACTGCTTTGTTCGGGTCGGACCGCCTTCTTCGGGCAGTCTTCTTGTCAGCTTCTGCGCCTGAACACCCGGCTGCTCGTATGCACAGCGCGGGCGAGCACGACGCGAGGTCCGGCGAACAGGACCATCAGACCTCCGAGGAGCATCATCATCACGCCGATCAGCCCGAGCCACCAGACCCCCGGGCCGGTGCCAGTGAAAGCGAGGGACGATGGGGAGGTCGAGGTGGAAGACGACGTGGTCGCGGTAGTCGCACCCGAGCTCGATGTAGTTGCGGTCGTTGCGGCCGTTGTAGTGGTCGTGATGACGAGCTTGTTGGTGTTGAACGCAGATCGGGACCGGGACCTCGTCTCCGGCCAGGTCGCCAACTGCCAGGTCGCAATGGTCACCCTTCGACACCTGAGCCGCCGTGGGAGGGCACGGATATTTGGCGGCATCACTCGCCGCCGAGTTGCCCGCGCTGTCGGTGCCTTCGGTCGGGGGGCCGGTCGTCCCGGCAAGTATCGTGAACTTTCCGCTGTACGTTCCCTGGGCGTTGGGAGTGAACGAATCGCCCAGCACCGCTGAGCAGCTGACCGGGATGGCGTTACCGGCGAAGCTGATCGTGGGCTGACCGGTGTCGTCATTGCACTCGATCACCGTGCCGAGCGCGTTGCTTCCACCGACGTTCGGCGTCAAGTCGGTCGCAGACACGTTCACGACAGATCCCTGGATCAGGCACGTTGCCGGATCGACGGTGACCTTGCCGTGACCCTTGGTGGCGCTTGCAGTGGCAGACTTGGCGTTGCACGGGGCGGTCGTCGTGCTGCTCGTGGTCGTGGTGGTGGTCGTCGCACCCGGCGTAGTGAACGTGAAGTCGAGTGGGGTGCTCCCCTGATCAGCCGAAGATGCGCCGAAGGTCGCATACACCTCGACGCTCCCGTGCTCGTCGGCGTACGGCGGTACGGGGTAGTTCTGTGCGTCGGTGTTGGCCAAGTGGCCCAGGCTGTCCTTCGTCGTGGCGCCCCAACTGGCGATCACCTTTCCGGACGACAAAGGAAATCCCGAGGACTTCAGAGTTCTGTTCTTCGTCGAGGCCAGATCGAAGGTCTCGCATCCCACCGGCCAGGTGCCCAAGGACCCCAACACGACGGTGGGCTCGCCGGTGACGATCGGGCAGATCAGCCCGGCTCCCGATGCCTTCTTGGGATAGCCCGACCCGGTCGGAATGATGTTGACGATGGAGTCACTCGTCACCGTGTTGGGCGAAACCGAAAGCGTGGGACCCGCAGCCGAAGCAGCGAGCGAGGTCCCGAGAAGGGCGCCGCCAACGACCAATACGCCGAGGCCTGCCATGCCGACCCTCGTCGCGGTAAGCCTGAAGCGCTTCACGTGTGTTCTCCTTCGTCCCACAGATGTCCCTCTCGTCGTCCGGTTCAGAGCCGTGACTCCGGTTCCGGTACCGTCTCGAAATCGCAGAGCAACTCGAAATCGCAGATCAAGTTGCCTCAGCCCAACTTTGCTCGAGCCAACATCGTCTGGCTCGCCCTTGACGTGCGGTGAGTTTCCATCCCGCGCCTTGGCGCTGTCAAGCCTGAAATAGCACTCCGAGCAGGAATTTCATCCTGACCCGATCATGAATCCGGGGCGGGGCCGCAGCCCCGCCCCGGATTCCGATGCGCCTTGCCGGTTCAACCCGGAACCTTGCCCGCCGAAGTGGAGCGGGCACGCCGGAATCGCCGGTTCAGGGTCCTATGCTCGACTGCCCGAAGGAGAATTTGGCGCTCGCCAAGCCCCCAGGGTTTCCACAATCCGTCAGGATCTCCGAGTCGGTCAGGTTCAGGTAGGCCTCGGCTTGCGATGCTGCACCGCCGCCAGTGGCGAACGAGCCCGTTGCGGACGGGGTCCCAGTGCTCGGATCACCGGGCAGCTGGAACCCGGCGTTGCCTCCGCTTGCCCACGGCGGGTCCGTCGACGCATTGGTCGTGTACCCCGGGTAGGTGACCATCGTCGGGGTAAGCGTGTTGAGGACCGTGCCGCTCTTGCTCTTGTACGTCCACTTGACCGTCAGGTTCTCCCCAGCAGACGTCGAAAGACCGGTGCAGTCGTTCATCGAGGTCGGCGAGGAGATGTCCTCCTTCACCGTGCCCGTGAGGACGCCCTTCTTCTTGAGGTTGGTGTTCCCGGTGATCTTGCAGTTGCTCACCGTGATCTTCACCGTGGTGTTCTCCGTCATGGTGCCGCCGCTCTGGAGCGGCGGATTGAAGGTGATCGTTCCCGTGATCCCTGACTTGGCGGTCCCGGGCGCACCTGGGTCGCTGCCACAAGCCACGGTTCCGTTGGCTGTCACCTTGGCGTTCGGGCTGGCTGCCGACGCGCTACCAACGAGGCCCAGGCTGAGCGAGCCCGAAGCGAGTGCCAGCGCGGCGGCACCGAAGATGTATCTGCGCAAGCGCACTATTTTGTTCCTCCTGATTGGTTGGTTGTGTTGGACCGGCCCCGACGATCGGGGTGCTCCTCCGGGCACGGCTCCGTGCTGGTGATGACTAACTGACCTCACTCCCTAACTGGAACGAGGCTGTCCCCCCTTGTCCGTTCGCAGCCGACGCCTCCCCAGTTCCCCAGAGCCGGCCCCTTGCCACAAACCTCCTATTCCACTTGCTTTGTTTCCTGAATCTACGTTACGAAACCAGGCTCTCTCGCGCATCGTCATGATTGACCAATTCGACTGTGAGAGCCCCCCTCTGCGGCCCCCCAGACATGCGCTCCGAACACGCTCCGTGAACCCGCAAACGGGTCCCTCAGAAGCGTCGAGCATGCTCCCTGGGGGGATGTCAAGAGCATTCACCATTGTTGTTGCTCAGGAGGCCTAGAGTTGTGCCCGTACAGTGCGTAGGGTTTCACTGGGAGGGGTCAGATGAAGAACAATGGCCAGGCGGGCCGGGTAAGTGTGCAGCCATTGGGTCTGGGCCGGCGCTTCAAGCGTGCCGCCAGGCTGCTCGTTCTGCTGGGTCTGGCCCTGATCGCCACCGGGGTGTTTGCCGAGGTTGCTTCGGCATCCAACACTGAGCCGACCCTGAACGCCCACAGGGCCACCTTCACCATCCCTGCAGGGAATCCGTCTGGTCGCATTTGGCGGCTCTCCTTGTGGACGGTCACCCCGCCAAAGATGCTCGTCGAGGACTCCGGCACCTCCGGAAAACTGGTCGTTGCCGTGCCGCAGGTGTCCGGCTGCTACTTCCAGGTGGACGTCACCCGTAGCGGAGTCTGGTATTCCGGATTCAAGGCCACCGTTCCCGGTTGTGGCGGGACGACCACTTCGAGCTCATCCAGTTCGTCTTCCAGCAGCTCCTCATCCAGCTCTTCGAGCTCCAGTTCATCGAGCTCTTCTTCGACGAGCTCCACCGCGACGACGGCAGCCAGCACGTCTACGACCTCCAAGCCCAAGACCTCAGGCGGTCACGGGGGCTCGCCTACAACGGCAACCAAGGGCAAAAGCGGCACCGGTCCTGCGACGAAGCCCGCCACCTCTGTGCCTTCGAGCAAGCTGGCGTTCACAGGGGTCGGCATCGCCATGTGGGTCGTGGCTCTGCTCGGGCTTCTCCTCGTGGTTGCCGGGGCGATGCTCCTCGCTTACGCAAGGCGCTACCCGAGAAGAGCCTGATCCCTTCCCCGTTCGCCGGTAATCAAGGATCGATGTTCACCGGGGTGCCGACGTCCACCTGAGTGGCGAGGGTAGTGATATCCGAGTTGTCCAGCCTGACGCAGCCATGGCTCGCGTACTGGCCGATCACCCAGGGCTCGTTCGTCCCGTGGATCGCAATCTGACCGGGGCCACCGTCGAACGAGTAATAGGTGTTCGAGAAGCCGGACAGCCCGAGAGCGTAGGGCCCGTAGACGTCGCCGGGATCTGTGAGCTTCAGGACCTCGGTCACGTAGAAAAAGCCCGTCGGGGTTGGCGACTCCGGGCTTCCGACCGCCACGGTCGTCTGGAACACCATGTGGGAGTCACGTAGCAGCTCCAGGTGACGCTTGCTCAAGCTCACCACTATTCGCTCTGGATTCCATTCCATGGTGAGATCAGCCGCCGGCGTCCAACCGAGCGATTCGTTCGGGCGCTGCGGCAGGTACACCTGGGCCCAGCTCCCCCGGACGGCGTTCACCAGGAGGGCCAGGGGCGCACCTAGGTTGTTGGGGTTGGAGAGGGTCTGCGAGGCGCGCCCACCGGGTGCCGCCGAGATGGGGAGAGTTCCCACCTTCGCCCAGCCGTCGAGGACCCCGAACGGATGGGGCGCCTTCTTCGGAGTCGCGTGCCCGGCTACCGGCAGGCGCACGGACAGGTAGACAGTCGTGGCCGACTGGGTGCTCGTCGACCAGCCCGCCACCAGGATCGCAGCCGCCACGATGCCTGCAACCACGTAAGGGAGAAGGTGCTTCGCCGACGGCCACGCCCGGCCTGCGAGAAGGCCTCCCACCGACCGAATTCTACGCCAGGTGATCATACCCCGGTGGCGGCCACTGCGTTTGGACTCACAGACCGGCCCGCTGCCAAAATGACGAAATGCGTAATGGGCTCTTGCGTTCCGCTCGCCCCCGTCCCGGCTCGCTCAAGGTCCTGCCGTGCGCGGCTCTTGCTGCAGCACTGGGGCTCGGGGCCTGTAGCAGTTCGGGATCGGGCTCAGGAACCACCACCAGCACGAAGGCCAAAACAAAGGCACCGCCAGGCGCCGAGGCCACGCCTGCCGACACCGTCACGAGCTACCTCGAAGCGCTTTCGCGCCACAATTTCAGCCTCGCGATGACGTTCATCCGCGCGAAGGAAAAAGACGGCATCGTCGCCGCGTCTGGAAGCGGCTTCCAGCATCTGGTGTCCCTGGACGACATCAAGGTCGGGCCCGCCCGGACCGGCAAGCAGTACCGGCCGGACGCGAACGGCGACTCCTTCCCGAAGTTCTCGCAGTTCGCCCAGGTGACAGCCTCGTACTCCGCGACCTTTAGCTCCGGGCCGGGCAGCGGACGACAGTCGCGAACCGTCACCCTCGGAGAGAACGATCACTCGAAGTGGCTGATCCTCACGATCCAGACGAGCTGAACGCGCTGCTCGTCCGAGATCACTTCGAGACGACGAACCCCGCCTTGCCGCTGATCTGGAGGTCGTTGCCCTCGAGTGCGGCTATGTAGTTCACGATCGCCTTGTACTTGCCGCCCGGCTTCAGGAACGAGGGGACCGTGAAGGTCCCGGACAAAACGGGGGGTGTGAAGGTCGACCCGTTGTAGCTCGCAGGCGTGACCGCAATGTTGTTCACCGCGGCCCCGACGACCTTTTTGAAGTTGACGACGACGGAGGGCGGTGGCGGAGGTGTGCCGCCCAGGTCCCCTTCGAGCGAAGCGAGAGTAGCGAGCCACCAGTAGGTTGTGGCCCCTGGCTTGTCGCTCACCGTCACCGTCTGTCCGACGCTTACATCCTTCGAAGACAGGGCCAGGGTGGGGTTCGGCGGCAAGATCGGAAAGCCCGCGTATTCGAGGATCGCGCTACCGGCGCTCACCTCGGTCGCCGTCGTCAAGTCCACTAGCGCGAGAGCACAGCCGATGAGCCCCGAGTTGAACTCCTCGGTGCTCGGCGGGCAGCTCGCGTTCGGGTCTAGCGCCTGCGTCGTCGGGGTTTTGAACGACACGCTCAGGTTGCCCGACCCGTCCGACGCGGTCACATCGAGCGCGGCCGGATTGATCTGGGGCAGCGCCGAGAGGACGGCCAGGAGCAGGCTCGGCGAGACGGTGCCCGATAGCAGCGCGGAAGTGCTCGGGTCGATGGCGATCACCAGGCTCGTCTCGAGAAGCAGGTAAGGGTGGTAAGCAGGCAGGCCGGTGCAGTCGAACTGCACGGTGCTACCGGCGGTAACGCCCGTGACGATCGGAAAATTGCTCCCCGTCGAACGTGCACGCCGGGCCGCTCGCAGCGGCTGCCGCCCCGGCAGTTGCAGCCGACGCGGCGACCGCCCCCGCAGTGATTACGAGCGCTAGCGAGATCCCACAAAGCGTGCGCCACCTACGTAGACCGGTCATTCCCCGCTCCTTCCCGGTTTCCCCCTGAGTAGACACCTGCACAACCGGATCGGCTCCCTGCAAGGTAAACCAGCCAACCGGTTGCGTCCAGACACAATTGCCTGTGCACACAAGCGTGCCCGGCACGCGATCCGTGCCGCTGTCGCCTTACCCCGCCGCCGCACCCTTAAACTTCGTTCGTGAATCGAGCAAGGATCTGGTGGAGGATCGGCACCATCCTGCTCGGCACCGGGACTCTTCTCGTGGCCTTCGTGGCGTTCCAGCTCTGGGGCACCGCCCTTTACACCGATCACGCCCAGGGCAATCTGCGCAAGCAGATCGGAAACGAGATCGGGCGCTCCTCATTGCCGCTGAGCGCCCTCGGGTCGGCCCGCCCTGGTGCCGATCCGAAGAAGGGCTCAGGCCTGCCAGCAGTGGCCACGTCCGTCGCTCCCACGACCGCCCCCCCTGGCGCAGGGCAGCCGATCGGCCTGATCGCGATACCGAAGCTGGGCTTGGACGATGTCCTCGTCGAGGGTACCGGCGAGGCTCAGCTGCAGGGTGGTCCGGGTCACTATCAGGGGACGGCACTTCCGGGGCAGGCAGGCAACTCTGCCATCGCCGGCCACCGCACCACCTTCGCCGCCCCCTTCTATGACCTGAACGAGCTGACCCGGGGCGATCCCATCTTCATCCTCACCCGCCAGGGCTTGTTCCGCTACGACGTGACCGGCTCGGAGATCGTCTCTCCCAACGACAACGCCGTTCTCGACGCCGCCTCGACTCCCGAGTTGACTCTCACCACCTGCAATCCCCGATACAGCGCATCGCAACGCCTGGTGGTCGTCGCTCTCCTCGATACGACGGTCACTCCCGGGAAGAAGACCCACACCCAGGTGGACCCCCGACCGCTTACCACCCCGGTCAAGGGCTCCGCTGACGTGGCGGGAGCCGGCCGCGGAGGAGGGGTCCTGCCCGCGGTCCTGTGGGGCATCGCCACGCTTCTCGGAGCCTTCGTGCTGCGCATTCTGGCGCGCAGGCTTCCTTCAGTGTTCCGCTGGGTCTCGTATGCCGTGGGCGTTCCCTTGCTGCTCGTTGCGCTGTTCGTCTGCTTCGAGCACGTGAGCCTCGCCCTACCAGCCAGTTTCTGACCGGGAGGCCCCCTGCCTCGTTTGGCGACCGCCGCTGCAGGGACTATCGTTCGACAGAGCACAGGCACACCGGCGGAGCCCGTAACCGGCGCTGTGCTTCGCAGGCAACGGGGGGCGCCGTGGTCGTGCTAGTCAGCAGGGGGAGCGAAGACGAGCACACTCCGTCGGAGAGTGCCGCGCTCACTCTTGACACGAAAAGGCGCGACAGGTCGCTCCGCCGTTCACGCCACGCAGCTGGTGCGCCGAACGACCAGATCTCCTTGCGCCAACCCCCTACACCCGAAAGAGCAAGGACCGTCGTCGCGTGCGTCGCCATCTCGTCGGGTCACGCTCCGGCTCTCGCGGCGGTATCGGGATCCCTCGCAGAGCGTCTGTGTGCCTTCGTGCGACATGACGACCGGATCTGCATGATCGGGGGAGGCCGCGTCGTCGTGATGTTCCGCCACGTCGACGTGAGCCTCAACGCCCAAGTCCTGGGCGCTCGTCTGGCACGCTCAGCCGCTCAGAGCCTCGAACAAACCGACGGTCGCGAGCCTCGCGTCATGGTCGGCCTGGCCGACGGTGACGCCGGAACAGATGCGTTCTCGCTGACTTGCGCTGCAATCAACTCTGTAGACCAGACCACTGCGGACACGAGCGATCTCTCAGCGGCAGTGATCGTGCTCAACGCGCTCGCTCCGGCAGCCTCTCCGACCAACGGCCACCCCCCGCGGCTCGAGCGGAGACTCGTTCCGCCTGTTGCGGTCAGCCAACTGAGCGACCAACGGCGTGAACCTGCGCCGGCCATCGGGTCCGGCGCCGTGCTGGTAGTCGACACCGCTCCCCCGTCGCCCGGCGTTCCCGGTCCGGCAGCCGCAGCCGTGAGGTCGCTCTTGGAGGGCATCGGGCTAAGCGTCGCCGCGACACTCGCGCCTGAGCTGTCGATAGACCCCAGTCTCCCTTCTCTGGTGGGCTCGGCGATACGCGACTCGATCGCTCTGCTCGTCGTCCACCCCGGCAACGCTTCGGATCCCGAAGAGGACAAGTCCGAGCCACTCGAGCGTCCTGCTGCACTCGCCCAGCTTTTCCGCCGGACGGGAATACGCGTTCTAGCCGTCGGCGTAGGGGCGAGCGACATCGCTCTGGCCGAATGCGTCCTGCAGGGTGCCGAGAGCGCGTTCGCTCTTGGCGAGCTTCCCGACGAGATCGGCCACGCCCTGTCCCAGGGCAACGGTGAAAGTGCGAGAGCTGACAGCGGTGGTGCTCCGTGCGAACACGGCAGCCAGCGCGCCGACCGCCTGGGAAGGCTCCTGCTTCTGACCAGAAGTGAGCGAAGGGTTCTCTACCACCTGACCACTGGCGCGACGGCCATCGAAATAGCGGAGAACCTCGTCCTGTCCCTTGCGACGGTCAGGTCCCACATCAGGTCCATCCTCCGCAAGCTCGAGGTGAGCTCCCAGCTCGCCGCGGTCGCCATCGCACAGGGTCACCCAACGCGCCCGGTTGAGCCCGAGCACGACCGCAACCTCAGGCTGAGCCAACAAGCGGGAGCTGGCGTACCTCAGCGCTGAATCCGCCGACCGTGACGGTGGATCCTGGCTCGACACTCCTGTGCACATAGGCGAGCGCGATCGCGGCACCGAGCCCAGGCGACCAGGCCTGCGAGGTGATCCGACCGACGGTCTTTCCGTTCGCGACCAACTCCGCGCCTGAACCGAGGATGGTGCCAGGCTCACTTTTCGATACGACGATTCCTCGCAGACGGCGAGCGACGTTGCTTCCGCGTGCGTCGATCCGTGCGACGAGCTCCTGCCCGGTGAAACAACCCTTGGTGAAGCTGACGCAACGTTCCACCAGGCCGGCCTCTTCGGGAATGGTCTTTTCGTCTATCTCGGTGCCCATCATCGGGATCCCTGCTTCTATACGGGCCGCTTGCCAGGCCTGGTAACCGCAAGCATCCACGCCTTGCGGCGCGCGCGGCTCCTCGCCCAGAAGGTCGAAACCTGACAAGCCGGGCCACACGACAGGGAGCTGGAGGGTCGAAGGGTCAGGTGCCACCCGGGAAGCCCCCGGCCCGCGGACCGCGACGCATCGCCACGAGACAACCGAGATGTCCAGCTTCACGCGCAGCTTGAAACGCCCCAGGCGTTCGATCACCGAATCCCCCCAACCCGCATCGGTGTCCACGATCAGCTCTTCCGTTCCAGTGCGCGTCACGCGGACGAGCGCGTCGACGCGGCCTTGAGGCTCCAACAACAGCGCGTCCGCAGACTGACCTTGTCCGAGCGCCGCCACGTCCTGACTGCACTGTCCCTGCAGGTATCCGACCGCATCGACCCCGCTCAGCCGGATCACGTCGCGCTCGACCGGAGCGAGCGCCACGCCTTGCCTCAGCCGGCGGTAACCCTCTTCGAAACCGAGGGTGGTGGGTCCAGGAGCAGGTTCAGCAGTCACGTTGAGGCGTCCGGTGCGACGTGCGCGTTCCTCGCCGACGTTATCCGCCGCGCCGAGCGCACGGCGCTCAGGATCGTCGACGCCTTGTTCTCGCACTCGACCTGCTCCTCTGCAGGGTCGCTGTCGGCGACGATCCCCGCGCCCGCCTGGACCGAGGCGCGACCGTCGGAGGTCACGACCATGGTCCGGATCGCGATCGCCGTGTCGAGGTTGCCCGACAGATCGATGTATCCGACCACTCCGCCGTAGACACCGCGTTTGGTCGGTTCGAGCTCGTCGATCAACTGCATGGCGCGCACCTTCGGCGCGCCCGAGAGCGTTCCCGCCGGCATGGTGGCGCGCAGCACGTCGATGGGCCCCTTGTCGGTGGCGAGCTCGCCCGACACCTGGGAGGTGAGGTGCATCACATGGCTGTAGCGCTCCAGGGTCATCAATTCCTCGACCTTCTCCGTGCCGAAACGGACGACGCGCCCGACGTCGTTTCGCGCCAGGTCGACCAGCATGATGTGCTCCGCCGTCTCCTTCGGGTGCTCCACCAGCTCGCGCGCCCAGTTGCAGGTCCTCTTCGTCTGTCGTCCCACGCGGTCTCGTGCCCGCTATCGGGCGCGAGGTGACGACACGGTCGCGCAGCCTCACCATCGGCTCGGGAGACGATCCGACGACGGTGCACGCATCGCTTCGCACGAAGTACAGGTACGGGCTCGGGTTCACCTGACGCAGCACCCTGTAGACGTCGAAAGGGTCCGCGTCGAGGTCCATGTCGAAACGTTGCGAAAGGACCACCTGGAAGACGTCCCCGGCGACGATGTGCTCCTTGGCGACGAGCACAGCCTGCTCGTAGGTTTCCGGGGTCATCGTGCGCCTGACTTGAGGCCAGGCCTCGCGGCCGGCCGGCACCGGCAGGGCAGGCTCGGAGAGCGGCTCGAACAGGTCTGCCGCGAGCTCGTCGAGCCGGACACAGGCACCGTCGTATGCGGAATCCAGCTCGGCTCCGCTCGCTCCCGGGCGGAGCGGCACGTTGTCCACGAGCACAACACGTTGGAGCCAGTGGTCGAAGGCGCACAGCTGGCCTATCAGGAACAGCGACGCATCGGGCAGACCGAGATCGTCGTGCGGCACATCGGGGAGATGCTCGATCTCGCGCACCACGTCGTAACCGAGATACCCGACGAAACCGCTGTGTAGAGGCGGCAATCCCTCGACGAGAGGAGCCCCGAAGGCATCGAGGAGCATCTCGAGCACCCGCAGAACTCCTGAAGCCGTCGCGCTCCGAACGCTTTCGGGCAGCGGCAGGTCACCCGTTAGCTCGACAGCCGCGTCCTCGGCTCGTCATGGACATGAGGGGACGCCGGCCTACGAACGAGTACCTGCCCCACCGATCGCCGCCCTCGGCGGACTCGAGAAGGAACCCCGGCTGATCTGCGACCACCTGAGTGAAGGCGCCGACCGGGGTGATGGTGTCGGCCATGAGCTCGCGCCACACCGGGACCACAAGCCGGTCGGAGGCCAGCTCGTGGAATTTCCGTCGACCTCCCGAGTCGTTGTTGTCGGTCACCGCCCGTGGTCAGGGTGAGCCGCTGGAAGAGACCGGTAAAAGCACGAGCGCTCGCCCGTGTGGCACGCTCCTGAGCCTTCCTGGTCGACCACGAGCAACAGTGCGTCGCCATCGCAGTCGTAGCGCACCTCGCGCACGAACTGGCGGTTGCCCGACGTCTCCCCCTTGCACCAGTACTCCTTGCGGCTGCGGCTCCAGAACCAGGAGCGACCACTCGACAACGTCCGGCGCAGGGCCTCGGAGTTCATGTACCCGAGCATGAGCACGGTTCCGTCGGCCGCGTCCTGCACCACGGCGGGCACGAGCCCGTCGGGCCCGAACGCCACCTCGGCGCACGGGTCGTCGCTCGGCGCGGACGGGGTCATCCTGTCGGTCGCAGACACCGGGTCGCTCACAGGTAGAGGCCGGTCCCCGAATCCAAGCGCGGTGTCGCCACCGCGTGCACGTCGCGCTCGCGCAGTATTACGAACTCGTCTCCTTGGACCTCGACCTCGAGACGGTCCTCGGGATTGAACAGGACCTTGTCTCCCACCTTGATGCTCCGCACGTGCGGCCCGATGGCCACGACCTCGGCCCATGCGAGACGACGCGACACCTGTGCGGTCGCCGGAATCAGGATTCCCGACCTGGAACGTCGCTCGCCCTCCGACTGGGGCTGCAGCACGAGCACCCGGTCCGACAGCATCGTTATCGGCTGCTTGCTTGCCGCCGACTGGCGGGGCGAGCTTTTCGCAGTGGGAGACATTACGGGCACGGTACCGCACCAGGTGGGTGGCACCCGCGATCGATCAGCCCTCCATAGGCCTGACGGGGACCCCGGCCGCCTCGAGATGGGACTTCGCCTCGGCGATCGAATGCTCGCGCAAGTGGAAGATCGAGGCGGCGAGCAGGCCGTCTGCCCCGCCCAAAAGAGCACCGTCCACCAGATGATCGAGAGTTCCGACCCCACCTGAAGCGATGACAGGCACACGCACGGCGTCACAGACCGCCCGGGTGAGCTCGATGTCGTACCCGAGCCTCGTTCCGTCGCGGTCCATGGAGGTGAGGAGAATCTCGCCTGCTCCCGCGTCCTCGCATCGGTTAGCCCACTCGAGCACGTCGATTCCGGTCGGGCGGCGCCCCCCGTGCGTGACGACCTCGTATGGCCCGCCACCGGTGGTCGCGCCCGCCTTCGAGCGTGCGTCGATCGCGACCACGACACACTGGGCTCCGAGCTCGGACGACAGTTCGCTCACTAGCTGTTCGCGCTCGACCGCCGCCGAGTTCACCGCGACCTTGTCCGCACCTGCGCGCAAAAGTCGCATCGCGTCGGGGACGCTGCGCACGCCGCCCCCGACGGTGAGTGGGATGAACACCTGCTCTGCCGACCTGGCCACCACGTCCACCATCGTGGCGCGCTCCTCGGACGAAGCGGTTATGTCCAAGAAGACCACTTCGTCCGCCCCCTCCTCGTCATAGCGACGTGCGAGCTCCGCGGGATCTCCCGCGTCGCGAAGCCCGGAGAAGCGGACTCCCTTCACCACCCTGCCCCCCTCGACGTCGAGGCACGGGATGACCCTCACCGTTCGCATGCGGCGATGGCCTCCCCGACATCGAGCAAGCCATCAGCTAGCGCCCGTCCCACGATCACGCCTGCGAACCGGCGCGCCTCTCCATCCGGCCCGTCGACCGAGGCCGCGGCGAGGCAGCCGATGTCCGCAGCCGAGCGGACCCCGCCCGATGCGATGACCGGATGCGGGCTACGGGCGAGGACACTTTCAAGCCCTGCGGTGTCGGGCCCCGACATCATCCCGTCGCGCTCGATGGATGTCACCACGACCGCGCCGATCGGAGCACCGTCGAACCTGTCGAGCACCTCGCCCACCGACACGCCGCCCGACTTCTCCCAACCACGCACGGCCACCATCTGAACAGCGCCGCCGCCGCGGCCACCAACCTCAGCCGGTCGGCGGCGATGGTCGAGCCCGAGCGCGACCTGACCCGGGTAACGGGTAGCCAGCTCGAGGACAGTGTCGGGGTCCTCGACGGCCATCGTGGAGACCACGACCCTTGCGGCCCCGAAGTCGAGCAGGGCCTTCACTTCTGTGGCCGTCCGTGCGCCACCTCCCACCTGTACAGGAACTCCGCATTGCTCGACGATCCGGAGCACCGTCGCCCGGTTCGCCGGCTCTCCTCTTCTCGCGGCATCGAGATCCACGACGTGGAGCACCCGCGCTCCCGATCGCACGTAGTGAAGGGCAAGCTCGACCGGGTCGCCGTGATCTGTGCGGTTACCGAAGTCCCCCCGCGTCAGCCGTACGGCCCCTCCCTCCAGGATGTCGACGGCGCAGTACAGGTCGAGCGGCGAGGTCACGACAGGTGGCCGCTCGCGGCGCCGACGAAATTCGCGAGCAGTGCGAGCCCTTCGCGAGACGACTTCTCAGGGTGGAACTGGGTCCCCCACACAGGCCCGTGCTCGATTGCGGCAACCACTGTGGCCCCGTACTCACAGGTCGCCACGACGGCTCTGTCGCTTTCGGGTGACGGCTGCGGAGCGTAGGAGTGGACGAAGTAGACCCACGGGGAGGTGCCGAGGCCGGCGAGCATCCTGGACGTCTCGCCCGCCCCTTTTGTCCGGTCGAGGCGGTTCCACTGCATCTGCGGCCGTTTCTGATCGGGTGGCAGGGCGCGGACTACTCCGCCGAGCACGCCAAGCCCGTCTGCCGCAGGGTCCTCGTCTGAGCCCTCGAACAACAGTTGGAACCCGATGCATATCCCGAGGAACGGGACGCGCCGCTCGATGGCATCACGCGCCGCCTCCCTCAGCCCGGTCGACCGCAGGGCCTGCGCGCAGCGCCCGAAGGCGCCGACCCCGGGAAGCACGACGCCCGACGAGGTCGCCACTTCGTCAGGATCCGAGACGAGGCGCGCGTCGGCGCCGAGGTGGACGAGCGCCTTCTGCGCCGAGCGCAGGTTCCCGATCCCGTAGTCGACTACCGCGATCATTCTTGAGAGGGCTTCGTCCCGAGGGTCCCTTTCGTGGACGGCACCCCTACCCTCTCCACGCGCGCCGCGTCGTAAAGGCAACGCGCGACCGCCTTGAACGTGGCCTCGAGCACGTGGTGCGCATTGCGACCCGCCACCATGTGGACGTGCAGCGTCAGCGCGGCTCCGCCTGCGAAGGCCCTGAAGAACTCCTCTGCGAGCTGGGGATCGAACGGGGGGTTGCCGAGGGGCTGCTGGTCGGGCGCAAGACCTACTTCGTATGCGAGGTAGGCGCGACCTGACAGGTCGAGCGCGACGTCGACCAGAGCTTCGTCGAGCGGCAGGCTGATAGACGCGAATCGCCGGACACCGGCCTTGTCACCTAGGGCCTCGGCCAGAGCACCGCCGAGCACGATCCCGACGTCCTCGACTGTGTGGTGCGCGTCGACGTGGAGGTCGCCCGCAGCCGACACGTTCAGGTCCCAACCCGAATGACGCCCTAGCTGTTCGAGCATGTGGTCGAAGAACGGCAGGCCGGTGCTCGCGGTGACGAGCCCCTTTCCGTCGAGACAAACCGAGACCTCGACAGTGGTCTCCTTGGTGCGCCTCGAGCGCTCGGCACGGCGGCTCAACGCGGGCCCCCGACCCTGGCGAGGCTCTTTTGCAGCCCCCTCAGAAACCGCACGTTCTCCTCGGGAGTGCCGACGGTCACACGAAGGCACCCCGACAGTCCCGGCCAGCCCGAGCAATCGCGCACCAGGACCTCCTCCTCCAACAGATCCGACCACACCTGGCGAGCTTCGCGCGCCGTCGGTCGGAACAAGATGAAATTCGCGTCGGACGGCCAGGTCTCCACTTCGAGCATCTGCAACTCCGACTGAAGTCGGACGCGCTCTTCGACGATCATTGCGATCCGCTCTCGCATCTCGGCTTCGTGACGGAGCGCCAGAACACCGGCAGCCTGGGCCACTGCGTCGAGATGGTACGGCAGTGAGACCGCCTCGCACGCCGAGACGACTTCGGGATTCCCGATCATGTAACCGAGACGCAACGCCGCCATAGACCACGTCTTCGAGAACGTCCGCACCACCACAAGACGCTCCGAGCCGGGCGAGGCGTCGCGGACGAGATCGATCGCACTCGTCTCCGCGAATTGACCGTAGGCTTCGTCGACGACGACGAGTCCCGGTGCCTTCACGAGAATTTCGGCGACGAGCTCGAGGGGCTCTGAACGTCCCGTCGGGTTGTTCGGTGAACACAGGAAGGTCACCACCGGCGAGCTCGCCAGGACCTCGTTCGCAACCGCCGGATCGAGGGAGTGGTCGGGGGCGCGCCATCCCGTGACAACACCGGTGGTGGTCAGCATCGCGATGTGACGGTGGAGCGCGTACGTGGGCTCGAACACCGCGACTGAGCGGCCCTGTCCGCCGTACGCGAGGAGCAGCGATTGCAGGACCTCGTTGGATCCGTTGGCGCAGAAGACCTGATCTGGGTCCACACGTTCGTGGTTCGCTATCGCCTCGCGCAGCCCACGAGCCTTGCGGTCGGGGTAGCGGTTGAAATGGATCCGGCTCAGCTCCTCTTCGAGCTCACTCAGCCAGGTGGCGGGGGGAGGGAACGGTGACTCGTTGGTGTTGAGCCGGACAGCGACGTCCACTTGAGGGGAGTGGTATCCCTTCATCTCGACGAGGTCGCCTCTGATAGCCGGGAGCTGCCTGCGGGGCTCACCTCGCTCTTCGGCGACCTCGCCCGGTCGGCGAACCGGTTCGCGCCCGGTCGGGCGCGCCGTGCCGGGCTCTGAGCGTTCGACGACTGATCGCGCGTGAGCCGACAGGCCTTCGGCGTCGGCGATCGCCACGACGTAAGGGGCGAGGGCCTCGAGCCCCTTGCTGTCGACCGAGACGACTCCAATGTGCTTGCGGAAGTCGTCCACCCTGAGCGCCGAGGAGAACCTGGCGGTACGGGCCGTGGGAAGGATGTGGTTGGTTCCCGCCACGTAATCGCCGATGCTCGCGGGCGCCCAGGGCCCGACAAAGACGACGCCGGCGGAGCGCACTTCGTCTGCCAGCCTGAGCGCGTCGTCGACCTGGAGCTCGAGATGCTCGGGGGCGATGATGTTCGCCACCTCCATCGCCTGGACGCGGCCTTCGACCAGCAGGGCAAAGCCCCCCTTTTCGATTGTCGCTGACAGCTCGGCGCTTCGCGGGTTCGCCAGGACTGTCTTGTCGACCGCGTCGCTCACCTCGTCTGCGAGCCGGTCCACCCACGTGACGAGGAACGCGAGTCCGTCCGGTCCATGCTCGGCCTGGACCACCAGATCGATCGCCGCCCATTCCGACGGTGCACTCCCGTCGGCTACGACGACGACCTCCGACGGCCCGGCGAACGCAGCCGCGACGCCGACGCTTCCTGCGACTTGGCGCTTCGCCTCGGCCACGTAGCGGTTCCCTGGCCCGACGACCACGTCCACGCGATCGATGCTCTCGGTCCCGAACGCCATCGCCGCAATCGCCTGGGCGCCCCCGACGGGACGAACCTCTTCGATTCCTGCGAGCGAGGCCGCGGCGAGAACCGGGGCCGCCACCGTCCCGTCAGGGGCGGGTGGAACACAGAGCACGAGCTCGCTCACGCCGGCGACCGTCGCAGGCGCGGCGCACATGAGCACACTCGACGGGTAGAGAGCCAAGCCTCCGGGCGCGTATAGACCGGCGCGGCCGACGGGACGGACGAAGTCGCGGATGCTCACCGTGCCGTCGGCATACTCCGATGGCGCTTCACCTGCCTGGTGGCGGTGATATGCGACAAGGCGATCCCACGCGACCTCGAGCGACTCGCGCAGCACTCGCGGGATGCGACCTACCGCCTTGGCGAGGTCGTCCGGGTCGACTGCGAGGGCCGGCTCGCTGACGCCGTCGAAGCGGCGGGTCAGCTCTATGAGGGCTTCGTCGCCGCCACGGCGCACACGCTCGAGGATCTGCGAGACCTGGCCGCTCAGCTCGGCGTCGTCGGAGCCCGGGCCGGCGATCGGTCGCGGAACCGCGCGCTCGAGCTCCCAGCCCGACAGACCGCGGAGGTCTATCCGGGTCAGAGGCATGAGCGGGAGTGAGGTGGGCGCAAAAGAGCAGGCATGGGTGGCAGGTTCGATTGAAGGCAGGGGGTGCCGCGGTGGTCGAAGGATCGTACCCGGGAGACACACACAGGCCCGCAGCCGGCGCCGAAGCAGGCCGCGATCGCCCCAGGCCTTTCGATCCGCGAAGATCACTGCCGTGGCCCTTCCCGTCGCAGAGCTCTCCTCTGTCGCTTCCGCGCTCGACGATCTGACCAAGCGCGTGACCGACATCGCGAGGCGCGCCGCCGAGGAGGGGGAGGATTCGGCTACCGAGCTCTTCGCAGCCGAACGCGCTCTAAGGGGCGCTCAACGCCGCCTCGCCAAGCTGGCCACCCCACCGCGCCGTAGCTGAGCTCCAAAGTCTCAGGCCCGGACCGCGAACAGCCGATCTGCGAGAGCCGGACGAATCGCCTTCGCGAGCAGGACGCGGTCGTGCTCGTAGGACAAGACCTTGTCTGCGACGCCGAGCGGGACCCACTGCATGTCGTCGACTTCCTCTGTCGGTGCGAAAACCCCGGCCACGGGCTCCATCAGCCAGTAATGGACGACCTTCGGTCGTTCCCTGCGATCGACGTACTGCGTCTGGCCGACATAGGCACCAATGTTGCAGAGCAGACCGGTCTCCTCTTCGACCTCGCGCCTGGCACAGAACAGCTCGGTCTCGCCCGGTTCGACCTTTCCCTTAGGAAAGCCCCAGTCACACCGCGAGGCGCGGTAGACGAGCGCCACTTCCCACTCGTCGGAGTCGGCTCCCCGATTAAGCACGATGCCCCCCGCAGCGCGTACGGGCATGCTCCTCACCACAGTTCCCGGTTTCCCCACGAACACGAAACTAACGGCGCACCGGACACTTCTTGGTGGATACCCACGGTTCCGGCGGATACCCGGGATCCGTGGCCGATGCCGGCTCGCGGCCCGGCATCATGTCGGACGCGACGACGGCGCCCGAAAGGGCGCCGTCGTGCGAGCGGACCGGGCGGCGGATCCCGGCATCCGCTCTACTCGGAACCAGGTGGCGGGAACCGGTTCCGGTACCGAAAGCAGATCACGCCTGGCGGAGAGATTCCAGTCATAAACGCCAAAAGCCCAACAAATGTGTCAACAACCCATTCACGCTGGGATAACGCGTTTGGTTCACGATTCGCGCGAGAGCCCCGGAGGCGCCGAGAGCCTTCTGGAGACCCCGTAGGCGCCTCATTTCGCGAGGCGCTTGGCGGCCGGGCGGGCGGCCTTCGCGGAGCGCTTTCGAGGCGTCGCGGGTACGAAGCTGCCCGCGGAAGGGCACAACGGGGCGAGAACGCAAGCTTCACAGCGCGGATTGCGCGCTGTGCACACGCGCCTGCCGTGCAGGATGAGCCTGATGCTGAACGCTCCTCTCTCGGCCTCGGGCACCACCGCGTCGAGCTCGTACTCGACCTTGACGGGATCGACCTGTTTGGTCAGACCGAGTCGGCGCGCGAGCCTTCCGACATGAGTGTCGACCGGCAGTCCCGGCAGGTCGAAATCCACGCTCCGCACGACGTTGGCGGTCTTGCGACCGACGCCTGGCAACGTCGTCAGCTCCTCCATGTCAGTCGGGACTTCGCCGCCGTAGCGTTCTACGAGCGCGGTTGCCATGCCTACGAGGTTGCGCGCCTTCGCTCTGAAGAAGCCCGTGGAACGGATGAGACCTTCGAGGTCCTCCAAGGAGGCGGTCGAAAGTTCTGCGGGCGTCGGGTACGCGGCGAACAGATCAGGTGTGGTCATGTTCACGCGTTCGTCCGTGCACTGCGCTGACAGGATCGTCGCCACCAGCAGCTGGAACGGGTTGTCGTGATGAAGTGCACAGAGCTCTCTTGCCGTGCCCGGGTATTCGGCTGCGAGCAACGTGACAACCTGCTCGGCGCGACGAGCAACACCCCGGGGCCCCACCATCAGCTCCGAGGTTAACGGGGATCGGTAGCCTCGCCGGAGTGGCACACGTAGAGGTGAAACGCCGGATGGGCGAGGACGACATCGCCGAGGTGTCGTTGCTGCTCGATCAGGCGACCCGCGCCGACGAGCACCGTCCGCTCGGCGAGCACAAGTGGCTCGACCTCGTGCAAGGCGGGCGAGCCGGGTTCGCCGGATTCGTGGCGCGCCAGCGCCGTGGAGGACCCCTGGTCGGCTACGCACAAGTGAGCCGCGGTCACGGCACCTGGGGAATCGAGATAGTGGTCCACCCGGATCGACGCGCCGAGGCGGATCACGTGGGCCACGATCTTCTCCAGGCGGCCTTGGACGAGATCGCAACTCAAGGTGGAGGTCACGTCCATCTTTGGGTGCCGAAGCCCGACCCTGTGTCGGACCAGATGAGCGCGTCGTGCGGGCTCAAGCGCGGGAGAGATCTGTACCAGATGCGTTGCCCGCTCCCAGTGCCAGGCGAGCATCCGGCGGTCGTGACGCGCCCGTTCGAACCCGGAAGGGACGAATCCGCGTGGCTCGAGGTGAACAATCGCGCCTTCGCCGCTCACCCCGAACAAGGTGGGTGGGACTTCGAGACGGTCCGCGAGCGCGAGCGCGAGCCGTGGTTCGACCCTCAGGGGTTCCTGCTTCACGAGCGCGAGGGTCGATTGCTGGCGAGCTGCTGGACGAAGGTCCACGACGACACGGAGCCGCCGATGGGCGAGATCTACGTCATCTCGGTGGACCCCGACGCACAGGGCCTAGGGCTCGGCAAGGCGCTCGTCCTCGCCGGGCTCGATCACCTCGCCGGGCTCGGCCTACAGACGGGCATGCTCTATGTCGACGCGGACAACCGGGTCGCGGTCTCGTTGTACGAGAGCCTCGGCTTCGTGGTCGACCATGTCGACCGGGCATACGTCGGGGACGTCGCGCCAAGCTGACATCGAGCGGGGCACGCGTCTCAAAGGCCGTTCGCGCCCACCAGTCTGCCTATCGAATAGGTGATGGCTGCCGCGACCGCCGAGATCGCGAGTTGCCGTAGCGCCGACCACCACCACGACTTCCCGGTGAACAGCGACAGGGCTCCGCCGACCACGAGAGCAGCGACGCCCGTGACGATCACCGATGCGAGGATCGCCGCTGTGCCTGAAGTGATCAGCCAGGGCAGGAGGGGGATCAGAGCGCCGATCGCGAAGGTGCTGAACGACGACAACGCCGCCTGAACGGGCGATCCGAGCGCGCCGGGCGTGATGCCGAGCTCTTCGCGGGCGTGGGTCTCGAGTGCGAGCTCGGGCGTCCGCATCATCTCCCCCGCGAGCCGGCGGGCGACCTCGGGCTCCACGCCACGGTTCTCGTAGATGCGGACGAGCTCCCTGCGCTCGCCCTCAGGGCGGTGGGTGATCTCGTGGCGCTCGAGATCGAGCTCGCGTTCGAGCAGCTCGCGCTGGGCACGCATTGACACGTACTCGCCTGCGGACATCGAGAACGCCCCGCCGATCAGTCCGGCGAGCCCCGCAAGCCGCACGAGCCCGACAGCCGGGTGAGCTCCCGCGATCCCGAGGACGAGCGACACGTTCGTCACCAGGCCGTCGCTCACTCCGAAGACCGCTGCTCGCGCGCCTCCGCCTTGCAGGTTCCGGTGATGATGGTCGTGGGCCTGAATCTCCGAGACGAGGCGATGCCTTCTCCTGCGCGAGACCCTCTGCCCGGCTGCGCCTGCCACCGGTTTCGCGGCACCAGGAGTGCTGTCGGCAGTCGCCGGTCGCGCGTCGTGTGCGCCTTCCACCTCGGGTGATCCTAACGGCACGTGCCGACCTGGACCCTGAACGCACCGGGCGCCTGGCAGACTGGGCCCATGGACAGGCGAAAATGGTTCGACTCGAGCCAGCCCCAAACCCTTCAGATCGCCGTCATCCTGCTGTATATCAATGCCGTCTTCGCAGTCATCTACGCCCTCAGCTCCGAGGTTTTCTTCCTTCCGATGATCCTCGAGGGAGCCGCGGCCTACGGGATCGCCAACGAGCGGCGGTTCGGTTACGTGGCAGGGATCATCCTGAGCGGGCTGTTCGCGTTCGGAGCCGTGGCGCTCTTCGTCGTCTACGGCGGCATCGGAACCTTGCTGAACGTGGTCTTCTCCGTGGCCCTCTTCGTAGCCCTCGTGCACCCGATGAGCCGGGATTACCAGCGCATCTGGTTCAAGTGATCGATCGCGCGTAACGTCGTCCGGCATGGCGACTGTCGTTCAAGGACCGGATGGACTGCGTGGGCTCGTGGGCAAGCACCTCGGCTGGACGGACTGGCACCAGGTGGACCAGCAACAGGTCAACCTGTTCGCCGACGCGACCGGCGACCACCAGTGGATCCATGTGGATCCCGAGCGTGCCGCCAACGGTCCTTTCGGCGGCCCTATCGCCCACGGCTACCTGACATTGTCGCTCGCGCCGGTCATGCTCGGTCAGCTGCTGACGGTCGAAGGAATGGCTTTCGGCGTCAACTACGGATGCAACAAGGTCCGCTTCCCCTCTCCTGTGAAAGTTGGCTCGAAGCTCCGCATGGGCGCCGAGGTGGCGTCGGTCGACGACGTCCCCGGCGGCGTGCAGGCCACGTACGTGCTCACCATCGAGACCGAGGGCTCGACCAAGCCCTCATGTGTGGCAGAGGTCGTCTACCGATACCTCGCCTGATCTGCGATCCCCCCAAGGGCGGTTCAGCACCCCGTCGGGTGCGGTCCCCGGCAATGGGGATGGGTAACCGCGACGGCGATCCCGACCACATAGATCGCCACGACTATGAAACCGATGACGATCCCCGCGATGGCGAGACCCAGGCCCTTTTGGGCACCCCTGCTGTTGTTGATCTGGGACCTCGCCACGAACCCGAGGACGACGCCGATCACCGCCGGCACGCCGATCAAGATCACTCCTGCCACCGAGCAGCACAAAGATGCGATCGCCATGCCGTTCGTGCGGGCGGGCGCGCCTGGCGGGTACCCGTAACCTCCCCCGTAGGGAGATGACGCCGAGGGGGGCGGCCCGTATCCGGACTGACCGTAACCAGGTGGCTGGCCGTAAGCCGGTGGCTGGCCGTAAGCCGGTGGCTGGCCGTAAGACGGCTGGCCGTACGACGGTTGCTGCCCGTAGGCGGGTGGCCCGTAGCCGCCGCCCGGTTGCCCGTACCCCGGAGGCGGAACGGCCCCGGGACCCGGTTGCGGACCTCCGCCACCAGGGGGCGCCACGGAGCCTTCCCAAGCGCCTGATTGCCCGCCGTCGTCGTCGGTCATTTTCTCACTCTCCTGGCCGCCGGTAGCCGGGCCCGGGGCTCCGCATCTCGCTCAACATATCCTCGGCCGCCCCTCCCCCGACGTAAATGAAGATCCCCGCCGCCCGGCCGACCTTTCGAGCAAACACTCCTAGAGTGGTCACCGTGGAGATGCGGGTCGAGGAGCTTGCCAGGCGGGCAGGCGTACGAGTCGACACGGTTCGCTACTACCAGTCGCGCGGCCTGCTGCCTCTCCCCCGGCGTAGCGGCCGGGTGGCCCTCTACGACGAGGAGCACCTGAAGTGCCTGGAGCGCGTGCGCTCCCTTCAGGCAAAGGGCTTCACCCTCGCCACGATCGCCCGGGTGCTCGCCGGCGAGCTCGACGTCGCCGACCAGGCTCTCGTGGGGGCTCTGGCCGGAGAAGTCCTGAGCAGCGCAGGCGGAGAGCTGCTCGACCTCGACACCCTCGCTGAGCGCACCGGCGTGCCAGCGGGGATCCTCCGCGCGGTGGAGCGCGAGGGCCTGCTCGTCCCGAGGCGGGTCGCCGACACAGAGGGATATACAGAAGACGACGTAGCGGTCGCACGCGCCGGGCTCGTGCTTCTCGAGTGGGGCCTGCCTCTGTCCGAGCTGCTCGACCTCGCTCGCACCCACGACCAGGCCATGCGCAGCGTCGCCGAGCGGGCGGTCGACATGTTCGACACCTACGTCCGGACTGCGGGCACCGGGGCCGAGGGAGAAGCAAAGGCGCGCAGGCTCGTCGAGGCATTCGAAGCGTTGCTTCCCGCGACGGCCACCCTCGTCAGCCACCATTTCACCCGCGTGCTCTTGTCGGTCGCTCTGGACCACATAGAGCACGTCGGGAGCCCGACAGAGCTGAGCGCCGTGCGCTCTTCTGTGGATCAGGGTGCGCCGAGATGACGCAGACGGCACCCGATCGAGCACAGAAGCCGACCGCCCTCGTCCGGGGCGAGGAGAAACGGGCCTTGGTGCGCGCGATGTTCGATTCGATCGCACCGCGCTACGACATGGCGAACCGGCTCATATCGTGCGGGCTCGACGCTCTGTGGCGGAGGCGGACCGCCGATGCGCTCGGTCTGCCACCGAGATCCCGGGTCCTCGACCTGGCGTGCGGCACGGGCGACTTCTGCCGACTGCTTGCCGGCCGCGGAATGCGGGTCTTCGGGGTCGACATGTCAGAAGGGATGCTCGACAATGCGTCCACCGACGCGCCGCTCGTGCTCGGAGACGCGCTAGCCCTTCCTCTTCGCGACGGTTCGGTCGACGGAGTCGTCTGCGGCTTCGCACTTCGCAATTTCGTCGAGATCCCGCCTGTCGCCCGCGAGCTCGCGCGAGTCGTCCGGCCGGGGGGACGCATCGCTCTGCTCGAGGTCTCGAGGCCGTCAGGTGTCATGTCGCGCGCCGTATACAAGCTCTGGTTCGAGCACGCCGTACCGGCAATAGGCGGCCTGGTCTCCGACTCTGCCGCATACCGCTACCTGCCGGACTCGGTTGCATATCTGCCTTCTCCCGAGCGTCTGCGCAACATCCTCAGGTCGGCCGGATTCGCCGGGGTCGGCCGGCGGACGTTCACGGCCGGCGCCACTCAGCTATTCACGGCGACACGAACCGGCGTCGCGACCTTAAACGGATCTTCCGGGACCGGAACGTGACTCAGGACCTCGACCTCGAGCTCGACCTTGCGGGACCGGGGCCCGGAGACCTGCGGGCCGTCACGTTTCCTCTCGGGAAGCTTCAGGCAGACGAGCTCGGCGCTGCCGCGGTCTCGTTGTGCACTTCGATCGCGAACTCCGACGTGCCGCTCTCCGCCCGATCGACCATCGAGCCTCACGGAGTGCTGTTCGAGGCCCCCGGACGCCTGGTCGTCGCCCTCGGCGTGGCAGGCAGGCTGCGACTCGCGGGGGGCACCTCGGATACCGAAGCCGCAAGAGCCGTGTCGCGGCGCCTGGCCGAGATCCCGTGCAAGGACCCGGTACGCCGTCCCGGCTCATCGGTCATCGCGGCAGGTGCGCTCGCATTCGACCCATCGGCTCCCGGGGAGCTCGTGATCCCTGAGGTCGCCTTCGTGCGTGACGAAGACGGCGCTTCGTGGATCACCGTCGTGGGCGCCGAATCCCTCGAGATCCCCGATCTCTCGCTGTATGCGGCTCGCGCCGGATCACGATCGGCCGACACTGCAGCCGGCGTCTGCATCGTCGACTCCGGAGAAGCGGCATTCGTAGACGGTGTCAGGACGGCGCTCCGCCACATCGAGACAGGCCGTCTGCAAAAGGTCGTTCTCGCCCGGAGGGTGATCCTGGATTTCGCATCCCACGTCGACGTCACCGCGACGGTTGCAGCGCTTCGCCGCCGCGAGCAATCGAGCACCATCTTCTGTGTCGCCTCCCCCGGACACTCGTTCGTCGGCGCGAGCCCCGAACTTCTCGTCGCACGTGACGGGCCCGTGGTCCGATCTGTCCCGCTCGCCGGGACCGTACCGATGACCGGGGACGCGGCGACCGACCAAACGGCTGTCGCCAGATTGGTGGCATCCACAAAGGAGAACCTCGAGCACCGGCTCGTCGTCGACGCGGTGGCAGCGCAGCTCGCAGCGAGGTGCCGCACCCTGCGGGTACCCGACGATCCCGATGTCCTCTGGTTGCGACAGATCGCCCATCTGGCGACATCGATATCCGGGAGGCTCGACGGCGAGCCCGCTGCATGGCCGAGCGCGCTCGAGCTGGCGGCAGCGTTGCACCCGACGCCCGCGGTCGGCGGATCTCCGCGTGCCGAGGCGCTCGAGATGATCGCGCTGCTCGAGCCTCAGGGACGCGGTCTTTACGCCGGACCCGTCGGATGGGTCGACGCCGGAGGCAACGGCCAATTCGTGATCGGAATCAGGTCGTCGGAGGTGACACGTAACTCGGCCTCGGTCCATGCGGGGGCCGGGATCGTCGCCGGCTCCGACCCTTCCGACGAGCTCGCCGAGACGTCTTTCAAGTTGGACACGATGCTCGGAGCTCTGACGACCGGTTGAACGGGATGCCGCCAGGCACCTGGTCGTCGACCGTTGGTCCCGAATACGCCAGTCATTAACCTGTCTCGGCTCTCAGTGCCGCTCGTCTGACCGCGTCAGCCAGGACACGAGGCGCATCGCGTGTGAGGAAATGCCCGATACGCGGCACGATCCAGAGCTCCGAGCCGCGCACCACGGCAGCTGTCGCGGCTGCGACCACGGGCGGCACGATTATGTCCCAGGTCCCGGTCACAATCTCCACTGGCAACCGCAGAACAGGGATGGACGCCTCGATGTCGCCTATCTCCCTCAGAAGTGACCGCTGCTCCGATACGACCGAGCGCCACACCCCGCTCCTTTGCGTCGCGACCTTTGCGAATCGCGCGTCTGGCAGATTCGCCGCCATCCACCGGCCCACCCGACCAGGGGCCAGCTTTCCCGGCACCCTCAGGAGAGGGAGCACGGTGCCCGCTGCGCCGAGCCCGCCGGCCACGAGCATCTCTCCCAAAAGCGGTGTGGCGAGAAGCCGGTCCACGGTTCCGAGGTGCTCGCCACTTCCGACAGAGGCAGCGAGGACGAGACCGGCGACCAGATCTGGACGCTCGGCGGCGAGGAGGACCGCAATGCCCCCGCCGTAGCTGTGACCTACGACGACAGCCCGGCCGAGGTGCTGCTCCTCGATGAGCGAAGCGAACACGCGGACGTTCTCCCTCATCGAGACAGAGGGTCTCCCGCTCTCCCCGTAACCGGGGCGGTCAGGCGAGATCACCAGGTACGGCGGGGCGAGCAACTCGGCGACCGGATCGAAATCACTCCCCAGGCCGGGTTGCCCGTGGACGAAGACCACCGGGACCGTGCGTCCCCGGTCAGCCGCCCGGTCACCTGCTGACGCGGTGCCCCACACGGTCTTCTGCCGGTTCCTGCACGGGATCTCCCGCAGTGTCGCTTTCGGGATGCTCCGCCGGATCGTCCCCTTCGTCGCCGACGGGAAGCTCGAAGTAGAACGTCGAGCCGGCTCCCTTCTCGCTCTCCACCCAGGTCCGGCCACCATGGGCCTCCGCGATCGCAGCGACAATCGAAAGCCCGAGGCCAGTCCCATGCCCCGTGCGCGACGGGTCCGCCTGGAAGAACCTGTCGAACACGTGCCGCACCTCTTCCGCGTCGAGGCCGGGGCCGTCGTCGCGCACGCTGAGGCGGACCGATGCACCTGTCGACTCGACAGTCACCTCGACCGGGGTAGCGGCGGGAGTGTGCACGATCGCGTTACGCAACAGGTTGTCGACCGCCTGCCGCAGTCGCCCTGCATCGCCTCTCACGAGCACGCCATGCGACGCATGAAGCGTGATCGGACGATCCGGATCGACCGCCGACGCGGCAGAGACGGCGTCTGCGACCAACGGCCGGAGCTCTACGGGGTCGCGGGCCAAAGGGCGGCCCTGATCGAGACGCGCGAGCAACAACAGGTCGTCGACCAGCTCGGCCATCCTGTCGGCCTCGTGCTCGATGCGCACGAGCGCGCGCCTCCGTTCCTCCTCCTTCGGGAACGCCCCTTTTCTCAGCAGCTCCGCGTAGCCACGTATCGAGGTGAGTGGCGTCCTCAGGTCGTGAGACGCGTCAGCCACGAAGCGGCGCAACCGCACCTCTGACTGCTCTCTCTGGCCGAACGCGGACTCGATCTGCACGAGCATCCCGTTGAGGGCGCGCCCTAGCCTTCCCACCTCGGTCCGCTCGTCGGCGAAACGAACGCGACGCGACAGGTCACCCTTCGCGAACGCTCCTGCGGTCTCGGTCATGTCCTCGAGCGGGCGCAAGCCGAGCCGCACTGTCCAGAGCACCAGTACCGCCAGCACGAGCATCACTGCGACCGACACGAGGATCTCGATGTGGGCAAGTGACGACAGCGTCGAGAGCGTCGACCCAGAGGATGCCGCGACCAGGAGAACTCCTCCGGGCACCGGCGTTGCCTCGACCCTGTAGTGCGTCGAGGGTGATCCGACAGCACCGACGTCGAAGGCCCGCTGGCCGTCGCGTAATGCCGCGATCCCACCGTATGTGTGGCCTTTCGTCGCCACGGCCACCGGCTTCAAGTTCGCGGGAAGTTCAGGCGCCGGAGAGGGTGCGTCGATAGGGCCGATGCTGTGCTCGAGCAGCAGATTGCCGCTCGAGTCGATCACCGCCACGTAGTCGTCGGGAGGAATGTGGTTCTCGAGAGCCGTCGCCGAGACCGTTCCTTGGCCGCTCGGCAGGACCGCAGGCAGGTGAGGCCGACGGATCTCGGGCGGAGCGTCGAGCTCGTCGAGCCATGCGGTCGGATCGGTCTTTGCCGAGGTGTCCCCGGAACGGACGTCAGACTCGTACACGCGCTCGAGGTAACCGACCATCTGGTCCTGCGATGCGGTGATCTGCTGATCGAGACGGACGAAGAGAAACGAGTGCACCTCCGAGGAGGTGACCAGGTCCACCGCCGCGATCGCGACCGCCATCAGGACGAGCATCATGACGGCCAGACGGTGCCTGAGTGACACCTGGACTCAGCCTCGCTCGCGCGCCACGCGCATGCTGTACCCGACACCGCGCACCGTGTGGATCAGAGGCGGCGAGAATCTGTCTATCTTCTTGCGAAGGTAGGAGATGTACGTCTCGACGATGCTCGGGTCGCCCTCGAAGTCGTAGTCCCAGACGTTGTCCAGGATCTCCGACTTGGACACGACCCGCTTGGCGTTCACAAGCAGGTACCGGAGCAGGTTGAACTCGGTCGCGGTCAACTCGACCAGCTGACCTTGCCTCCACACCTCGTGGGCCTCCTCGTCGATCACCAGGTCTTCGAACGACATGTCGTTGCCACCGTTGCGCTCGGCGCCCGCGGTGCGCCTGAGGATGGCTCGGATCCTCGCCACCAGCTCTTCGAGGCTGAACGGCTTCGTGACGTAGTCGTCACCACCGACCGTCAGGCCGGTCACCTTGTCCTCGGTGGCCTCCCTCGCGGTGAGGAAGACGATGGGCGTCTCCACGCCCACGGCCCGTAGCCGCCTGCAGACTTCGTTCCCGTCCAGATCCGGCAACATCACGTCGAGGAGGACCAGGTCGTGACGGGACGCGCCTGCCATCTCGAGGGCCTGTGCGCCGCTCGCGGCAACGTCGACGTCGAAGCCCTCGAACCTGAGCGCTGCACCGAGGAGGTCGGTGATATATGGCTCGTCGTCGACGACAAGGATCCGCGGCGACGTCACGACGACATTTTCGCAGATGAGAGCGTAGGTTCCCGCGCCCCCGGCATCAGGTGCGGATTTGCAGCCTTCGCCACAGCCGCTTCGCCGCAGCGGCAGCCCGCAGCGTCGCCCACCACGTCACGAGCACGAACGCCTCGACGACGATCGAGGTGGACATCTTGGACAGGCCCTCGACGCGGTCCACGAAGCGGATCGGTACCTCGGTCACGCGGCCCCCGTGCTCGAGGACCTGGCGGACCATCTCGATCTGGAACCCGTAGCCTTCAGCCCTCACCGCTCCGAGGTCGATCTTACGGAGGATCTCCGCCCGGTAGGCACGGAAGCCCGAGGTCGAGTCCTTCACCTTGAGTCCGAGAAGGACGTCTGCGTAGATGTTGCCCCCGCGGGAGATGAACCTGCGACCGAACGACCAGTTGGGTATCTCGCCTCCGGGCACGTAGCGCGACCCAACCGACAGGTCGACTCCATCGCAGAGCGGGCCGACGAGCGACGGCAGCGCGCCGGGATCGTGGGAGAAGTCACAGTCCATCTCGACGAGCGCCTCGTAGCCGCGTTCGAGGCCCCATCTGAACCCTGCCCGGTAGGCGCTGCCCAGGCCCGCCTTCGCGCTCCTACGAAGCACGTGCACCCCGCCGACGTCCCCGGCGACGCGCTCGGCAAGCTCGGCGGTCTGATCGGGGCTTCCGTCGTCGACGACGAGCACTCCGGCATCGGGGAGGGCGGCACGCACGCTGCACAACATGCGCTCGATGTTGGCGGCCTCGTTGTACGTGGGCAGGACCACGAGGACCTTCACGTACCCCCTCCGGTCGAAGGCGCTTCGGCCGTCACGTTCCCTGTAGCCGGGCGGGGTGTCACCTTCGTCGCCGCCGGGTGCTCGGTCGAGTGCCCGTTACCACCCGGCGGCACCCCGACGACCGGATGAGGTCGACCGCGACCGGACGCCGGATCGGTGGAGGACCAGACCTCGCGCACGATCACCTGGATCGCCCCGGCTACCGGGATCGCGAACAGCACAGCGACGAACCCCCCGAAGAATCCGCCGAGCAGACCTCCGAGGTTCGCGCCGATCAGGACTGCGACGAGAACCAGTAGCGGATTTATCCGCACCGTCCGGCTCATGATGATCGGGTTGAGCACGTGGTTCTCGATCTCCTGGTACACGACGAACACGACCACCGTCACGATGAACGCGACGAGGCCCCGAGTCAGCCCGGCGATGATGGCCGTCGGTATCCCTGCGAGCGCCCCGCCGATCATCGGCAGGAAGTCCACGAGGGCCACCCACAGTCCGAGCAGCAGAGCGTAAGGAACGCCGAGGATCGTAAGCGCGACGAACACGATGACGCCTGCGATGATCGAGGTGATGAAGTCGCCGAGCATGTACCCGGTGATGGAACGCGACACCTCCCCTGAGATCTTGCTGAGCCTGAGAGCCCGTTCGGCGGGAAGCAGGGCCATGAGCCCCACGCGGATCTTCGGAGCTTCGAGCAGGAGCAGGATGACGAGCATGAAGATGATGACGACGTCGAGGACCGCAGCAAACGTCGCCTTGCCGAATCGCAGCACCGGACCTGACAGGTTCTGTGCGTACTGCGTGAGCTTCGGCTCGTTCTTCTGGAGCCAGGTCTGGAGGTGCAGCCTCTTCAGCTCGTGACCGATCCATCCCTTGCCCTGCTCGGCTTTCTGCACGTAGGAGGGCAGCTTGTCGATGAAATTGGTGAGCGCGGTCACGAGAGGTACCCCGAACAAGAACGCGATCCCCGCGAATACCGCCACTCCCGCAACGGTCACTAGCGCCACCGCGTATCCGCGTCGCATACGCGCCCGACGTTGGAGCAGCACAACAGGAGGGTTCAGGATCAGCGCGAGGAACCCCGCGACGACGACTAGGAGAATCGTCTCGCGCAGCTTCATCACGACGATGACGGCCACGATCGTGCCCAGGATCACCCCGTCGATCGTCAGGATGGCGCGCAAAGGCACGCGCTTCGCCTCGGCGCGATCGAACAGGCGCTCCCGACGCGTTCGCGCCGGTTCCGGCTGCATAACTCCAGCATGGCAGGTTCAGGCGAACGGGTCGTGCAAGCATGGAGGGGTGAAGGCCGAGGGCCAAGCTCCGCCGCACCATCGACGCCGGCTCAGGCGGGACGTCAGGTGGGGCATCACCGCATTCGTGGTCGTCCTGGTCGTCGAGTACCTGGTCGTCCCGGAGCTCGCCGGCGCCCGCAAGTCCCTGGCTGCGCTCAAGCGGGTGAACGTGGGGTTCCTGGTGGTCGGAGTGCTCCTCGAGGCCGCCTCGCTCGTGTCCTATGCCCTGCTCACCCGGGCGGTCCTCCCACAAGGAGTGCTCAAGCTTGGACGGCTGCTCAGGATCGACATGTCCTCGTTCGCGATGAGTCACGTGGTTCCCGGCGGCAGCGCCCCTGCCACGGCGCTGTCGTACAGGCTCCTCACAGAGTCCGGGGCGGAAGGACCGGACGCGGGCTTCGCCCTCGCCACACAGGGTCTCGGCTCGGCCGTGGTGCTGAACGCCATCTTCTGGGTGGTTCTGGTCATCTCCTTGTTCATCCACGGCTACAACCCGCTCTACCTGACCGCCGCAGGAGTGGGGGTCCTCCTGATCGGCGCGTTCGCCGCCGTCGTGCTCCTCCTGCTAGAAGGCCGAGAACGGGCAGCCGAAGTGGTGCGCCGCCTAGCGGACAAGCTCCCGTTCCTCGACGGCGAGCGGACCGCCTCTTTGATCAGGCGTCTCGCCGACCGGATGCGGGCCCTATTGGCCGATCGCGATCTCCTACGCAGGGCGGTCGGGTGGGCCGCCGCCAACTGGCTCCTCGACGCCGCATCTCTGTGGGTGTTCATCGCCGCGTTCGGCAGGTTCATCTCCCCCATCGACCTTCTGGTCGCATACGGGCTTGCGAACATCCTCGCCGTCATTCCGATAACACCCGGCGGGCTCGGGGTGATCGAGGGTGTCCTCATCCCGACGCTCAGCGGGTTCGGCCTCGACAAGGGGGTGGCCACAGTCGCGGTCCTCTCGTACAGGTTGGTGAATTTCTGGTTCCCGATCCCGGTGGGCGGCGGGTGCTACCTGTCACTGCGAATCGAGTCGGTCCACGGTTTCAGGCAACGCCTCTTAGAGGTGCGCAACGTCGCGTCCAATGCGGCCGCCGACCCCCCGGAAGGTCAGAGCCTTCCTGGCAACGAGCAGCCGGCCGCCCCGGGCTCCGTACCCTTGAACGGCGGCGGCGACGGCAGCGACCAACCCACCGATTCACTCAAGTCCCGCGGCGCAAAGGCGCTCGAAGGCGAGCGCAGGCACGAGGCCGCCCAGGTTAAGCCAGCAGTAAGGCCCGAGGGCTCAGGCAGCTGAGGCTTACGAAAGGCCCGTGCCGAGGGCCTCGGGGTCACGCCTGCGGCGCGCCCGCTGCATGGCGATGTCCTGGAGGCGGCTCTGCACGCTCGTGTCGGTTCGACACGGCACCCGCTTCCACGAGCCGTCCGAGGAGAGCACCCACGAGTTCGTGTCGTCAGCGAGGTTGAGGTCGAGCACCTCCACGATGCGGGCCTGGAGCTCGGGGTCGTCGACCGGGAACAGGGCCTCGATGCGCCGGTCGAGGTTGCGCTCCATCAGGTCGGCCGAACCGATGAGGATCCGAAGAGGCCTGCCACCGGTGCCGGCGAACCGGTAGATCCTCGAGTGCTCGAGGTACCGCCCGACTATCGAACGGACCCTTATGTTCTCCGACAGCTCGGGCACGCCGGGACGCAGGCAGCAGACACCGCGTACCACGAGGTCGATAGGCACCCCTGCCGACGACGCCCTGTAAAGGGCGTCTATGACCTCGGGATCGGTCAGTCCGTTCACCTTTATGATGATGCGCCCTTCGGACCCGACGGCGGCTTCAGACTCGATCAGATCGATCACGCTCCGCCTGAAGGCGATCGGTGCCACGACGAGCTTGCGGTACTCGTCGTAGCGGCTGAAACCCGTCAGGAAATTGAACAGGTCTCCGACGTCTGCAGCTAAGTCGTGGTCCGCTGAAAGCAGCCCGATGTCCTCGTACTGGCGCGCCGTGCGCGGGTTGTAGTTGCCGGTCCCGAGGTGGCAGTAGCGACGTATCCCGTCTATCTCTCTTCGCACGACGAGCGCGGCCTTGGAGTGGGTCTTCAGGCCGACGATGCCGTAGACGACGTGGACGCCGGCTTCTTCGAGCGCTCGCGCCCACAGGATGTTGTTCTGCTCGTCGAAGCGGGCCTTCAGCTCGACGACCGCTGCGACCTGCTTGCCCACCTCGGCCGCCTGGATCAACGAGGCGACGATGGGGCTGTCGCCCGAGGTGCGGTAGAGAGTCTGCTTGATCGCGAGCACATCGGGGTCCGCCGCCGCCTGTGCGATGAAAGCTTCCACAGACGTGGTGAACGAGTCATAGGGATGGTGGACGAGCACGTCGCGCTCGCGCAGCGCAGCGAACAGGTCGGCCGGCTCGTTTCCCGCGTTGGCGAGAGGCCAAGGCGTCATCGGCGCCCACGCCTCCACGCGCAGATCCGGGCGGTCGAGGTCGGCGACGGCGAAGAGGCCCGACAAGTCGAGCGGCGCCCTGGTCGTGTAGAGGTCGATCGCCGCCAGGTCGAGCTCGCGAAGCAGCAGTTCACGGATCTCGTTAGATGCGCCTTCTTCGAGCTCGAGACGCACCGAGCGCCCGAAACGGCGGCGTCTCAGCTCGAGCTCGACGGCGGCAAGCAGATCGTCCGCCTCGTCTTCCTCGAGCGTCAGGTCCGCGTTCCTCGTGACGCGGAACGCGTAGTGCGCGCCGATGGTCATGTCGGGGAAAAGTGAGCCGAGATGCGCCGCGATCACCTGCTCGAGGGCCACGAACCGCTCGTTGTCGGGCATGACGATGAACCGAGGAAGGAGGGGCGGGACCTTCACCCTCGCCACGCGCTCCTCGCCGCTCACCGGGTCGACGACTCGGAGCAGCAGGTTCAGAGACAGGTTCGAGATGTACGGGAAGGGGTGTCCGGGATCCACCGCCAGAGGAGTCAGCACAGGGAAGATCTGGCGCTCGAAGACCTCCACCAGGTATTCGCGATCGTCGTCGTCGAGCGACGCCCAATCCGAGAGCCTCACTCCCGCGTCTGCGAGTGTCGGCACGATCTGGTCCAAGAAGATCGAGCTCTGGCGCTCCACCAGGGCGTCGACACGGAGCTTCACCGCACCGAGCGCTTCGGAAGGCCTGAGCCCGTCGGCTGACCGGGTTCTCAATCCGGCGTCCACCTGGTCCTTCAAGCCGGCGACCCGGACCTGGAAGAACTCGTCCAGGGCCTCTGAGAAAATCGCTATGAACTTCACCCGTTCGAGCACCGGCAGGGACACGTCCTCTGCCAGCTCGAGCAGCCGTTCTCCGAAATCGAGCCACGACAGCTCGCGGTTGGAGAACCTTGAGGCTCCGAAATCGCTCAGGTCGAGGCCGTGCTCGCTCTGCGGATCCCGGGTGCGCCTCGGCAGCACGTGCACGTGAGGGGACTGCGACGACCAGCCCGACGGCTCCTGTCTCTTTGCGGTATCCGGGGTCTGATTGTCGGTCTGCACGCCGTCGTGACGCCAGGCGTCGGGACGCTTCTGGTCGGGTGCCCCCTCCACCGGGACCTCAGAAGACTCCACGTCTCGTGAGGTGTCGAGCGGGTCTCCGGAGACCTCGTCTGCTCCGCCCTGGGGATGTTCGCCCGAGCCGCTCTCAGGGCCCTTGACCTCGGTGTCTCGGGAGTCAGCGGAGAGGGACATAGCGCAGTCAGGCTACCTCCCACAATGCGGCTTCGAGGACCGCCTCGCAGATAGGCTCCCGACGTGCCTCAACTGCTTCGGCGCCCCGCGGACGCGGGAGCGAACGAGGGCCCGGCAGCCGTGATCCCCGACAGACCACCCCGGCGTTTCGGCCCGAAGCCCAACAGACGCACCGAGCTCGGGCTCATCGTCTTCGGATGTCTTCTGGTCGCTGCCGCCTATGTGCTCGCGACTGTGGGCACCACCGCCAAAATTCCCGGAAACCTCGGGATCTTTCTCGGGATCGTGCTCGGCCTTGCCCTGGTCGCACACGTGGCGACCCGCAAATTCGCCCCCGATGCAAGCGCGGTCCTGCTTCCCCTGGTCGTCTTGTTGAACGGCCTCGGCTACGTGATGATCGCTCGGATAGACGCGCACTATGCCAAGCTCCAGGCGGCGTGGACCGCGGCAGGTGTCGTCTTCTACGTGCTCACTCTGATCATCGTGAAGCGTTCGCGCGATCTCGACCGATACCGCTATCTGTTGTTGCTCGCAGGCGGTGGCCTGCTGCTGCTCCCGCTCGTCCCCCACATCGGCGAGGACATAAACGGGGCCCGCCTGTGGGTGCACGTCGGACCGGTGAACGGGCAGCCGGTCGAGGTTGCGAAGATATTTCTCTGCATCTTCTTCGCCTCGTATTTCGTGGAGAAGCGCGAGATGCTCTCGGTCCCGACGATGCGGCTAGGCAATCGCCTCGTCATAGATCCGAGGCCCGCCGGCCCGATCATCGTCGCGTGGCTCTTTGCGATGTTGATACTCGGAGCCGAGAACGACATCGGTTTCACCCTGATGGTCTTCGTCTTGTTCGTCGTCATGCTCTGGGTCGCCTCGGGCCGCCTTGCGTGGCTCGTCGTCGGACTTCTCATGTTCGCCGTCGGCGCCTTTGTGGCGAGCCATCTCTTCCCACAGGTCAATTCGCGCATCACCGACTGGCTCGACCCCTGGAGCACGGTCAATTACAACCGCATCAACGGCAGCTTCCAGATAGTCCAGAGCCAGTACTCGTTCGGTAACGGGGGCCTTCTCGGGACCGGTCTCGGATACGGGTTCTGGGGCAGTCCCCCGCTGTTCACGCCCGGAGAGCTGTCGACCGACTTCATCTTCATCGTGTTCGGACAGGAGATGGGCCTCATCGGCACGAGCGTCATCGTCGCGGCGTTCCTCCTCGTCGTCGGCGCCGGGCTCCAGATCGCGCAGAAGGCGCGCTCTGAGTTCTCGAAGCTGGCCGCGACAGGGCTGACGGCGATCCTCGGACTTCAGGCTTTCATCATCATGGCCGGGCTCGTCCGCCTACTCCCTCTCACGGGAATCACGCTTCCGTTCATGGCGTACGGGGGGTCGTCACTCGTCGCGAACTACATAATCGTCGCGCTGCTCATGAGGATCTCCGACGAGGGGAACCGAAGCGTCATCGCGGCAGAAGCCACTGCCACGAAGGTGGTTGCGAGCTCGACCTGATCGCCTGCGACGGCTGGATTCGCCACGAGGGACTGGCTCAGGCCTCCGGCTCGGGATCGTCGAACACCCACGTCGCGACGATGATGGGCACCTCCATGCGCTGACGGAGCACCAGAGCCATGCCGTCGGAGGGCCTGCAAGGGATCACGGCGCGACCCGAGGATCCCATCGTCTCGAGCTCAGCGAAGAAAACGCCGTTGTGTCGCGCCGTGACTCGCAGCGCCGCCACCTCCACGCGATGACGTTCGAGCAGCTCTGTCATGAGGTCGTGAGTGAGAGGTCGCGGCACCTCGATGCCGTGCAGCGCGTACGCGATCGAATTTCCTTCTGAGAAGCCGACCGGGATTCGCAGCCTTCGCCACGGCGGGACCTTCTCGGCGAGCACGACCTCGGGGTTGGATCCTGGCAGCTCCATCTCGACCGACTCCACCTCGACCACCCGCCACACCTCGGCGTCTCCGTCGAGACGTGGAGTCGTGCCGGTCGGAGCCTGGTCCCCGTCGTGCAATTGGGTCACCGCCGCCTGAGGTTCACCGACAGCGCGACACCGACGGCAGCAAAGAACGCGACGATGGCCGACCCTCCGTAGCTGAAGAACGGAAGAGGTATCCCGGCAATGGGCATGATCCCCATGCTCATGCCGACATTCTCGAAGATGCTGAACGCGAGAAGCGTGAAGACCCCCGCCGCGAGCAGCCTGCCGAACGAGTCACGGGCGGTCTGCGCCGCGCGGAGGACCCTCCCTGAGACCAGGCCGAACAACAGCAGGACGATCGCGGTGCCGACGAACCCCAGCTGCTCGCCCACCGCCGAGAATATGAAGTCAGTCTTCTGCTCCGGGACGTAAGACAGATTGGTCTGCGCTCCGTGGAACAGCCCGGTGCCCCAGAAGCCTCCGTTGGCGATAGCGGACTCGGACTGCCCGAGCGTGTAGGTGACCTGGGTGACCTTGCCCTTCTGATCGATGAACCCGGTCAGGCGCTGGACCTGGTAGGGCTTCAGCAGGTGCAGGTGGATCACTCCGAACGCCCCGATCGCGGACAGAGCGAGCAGGAGAAGCAGGTACCGGCCGGGGATGCCGGCCACCACGAGCATCACGATCAGCACGACGGACATGACGATCGCCGATCCGAGGTCCGGCTGCTTCGCCACCAGGACGATCGGGATGGCCACCAGAGCGAGGATCTTCAGTAGGTCGGAAAATGTGATCCCGTCCGGCCGTCGCGAACAGTAGGTAGCGACCATCACGATCATGCCGAGGGTCGCGAACGCCGACGGTTGGACCTGGATGCCTCCGGGCAGCTGGAGCCAGCGGGTGGCACCGAGCTCGGGACTGCTCCCGATCACGAACATCGACAGCAGGCCGAGTATGACCACCACGTATATGACGGCGCTCGCGTGCTCGAGCCAGTGGTAGTCGAGAACGGCGACCACCCCCATGACCAGGGCCCCGACGACGACGTAGAAGGCCTGCCTCTTCAGGTAGTACCTGGGGTCGTCTCCGGCGAGTGCGAGGTTGTCCCGGGTGGCGGAGTACACCATGAGCGCGCCCATGGCTGCGATGAACAGGGTGCTCAGAAGGAGCACGTAGTCGAACCGCAGTGCCAGCTGGGCCTTCGTGACCGGACGGTGACGCCCGGGGGCCGGCCGGTGTTCCGAGAGGATGGTCACCTAGCGCTCCGCCCGACAGGATAACCGGCGGGCCAGGCGGGTCCCTATCGGCCCCGGGCCGCTCAGTCCTGAAGTGCGCCGGTCGCGACCGACCACATCTGCTCGACAGGTCCCGGCCGCCCCGTCCAGTGCTCGATTGCGATGGCCGCCTGGTGAACGAGCATCCCCAGGCCGCCGAGTGTCCCGGCTCCACGTTCGGCCGCAGCAAGCAGAACCGGGGTGAGCGCCGGCACGTAGACGAGGTCCATGACGACCTGCCCAGGGTGGAAGAAGCGGGCGTAATCAGGCGGCCCGCCGGGCGACCCGTCGCGAGCGGCCCCGACCATGCCGACGGGTGTCGCTTGAACTACCAGATCCGCGGATCCGACCGCATCGGGCCCGCCGACACCGCCCAAGGGCCCGGCGAGCGCAGCCGCCGCATCGGCGTGGGCCCGCGTCCGATTGACCACGACCACCTCCGCCGCACCCGCCTCCGCCAGTGCCACGACCGCAGCCCGCGCCGCGCCCCCTGCTCCGATGACGACACAGCGCCGTCCGGAGGGATCGAATCCCGCGCCACGGCGAAGCGCCCTGACGAGCCCGGCTCCGTCGGTCGATTCGCCCAAGAGCCGGCCGTCGCGGTTGACGACGCAGTTGACGGCTCCGAGCCGCTCGGCGAGCGGGGTCAGCTCGTCGACGAGCAATGCAGCTTCGGCCTTGTGGGGCATCGTCACCGACAGGCCGGCGATCCCCAACGCCCGCATTGCCGACAGCGCGTCGGCCGTTTTCCCCTGCGGTACGCGGAACGCCACCGAAACCCAGTCGAGGCCGAGAGCGTCGAACGCGGCTTGGTGCAACAGTGGAGAAAGCGAGTGGGCGATCGGATCGCCGATCGTGGCGACAACGGTCGACCTGGCGGTCGGCCAGTGCGGTGAACGTCTTGGCGCAGAACCGGGCGCGGTCATGGGCTAAGGCAGGCCGCGCTGTTGAGCCAGCTTCTGGTTGGCAACCTGCTGGGCATATGTGTCGGCAAACGCCTCTGTGCCGTCTTCTGACACGAGTGTGAAGTAGAGCCAGGCGCCCGCCGCCGGATGCAGAGCCGCACCGAGCGCCTCGGTCGAGGGAAAGCAGATGGGTGTCGGCGTGAGGCCGGTGTTCAGGTACGTGTTGTAAGGAGACTTGATCTGGAGATCGGCCGGTGTGACGGGACCGCCGTCCTGGCCGAGGGAATAGAGGACCGTCGAGTCCATCTGCAGCGGCATGTCACGCGCGAGACGGTTGTAGATCACCCTCGAGACCTTGGCGAGGTTCTTCTGGATCACTCCCTCTTTCTCCACTATGGAGGCGACCGTCACCACCTGGTATGCATCGAGACCGTTCACGTCGTCTCCGGGACTGAGCCCGGCCTGCGCAGCGGAAGCGGTGAACCTCGTGATCATCGCTTCGAGCAGAGAGCTGGCGCTCTCGACCGGCAGCACCTGGTAGTTGCCCGCCGCGAGCAAGCCGTCGAGGTTCTTCGACCCGGCCGGTTGGAAAGGCGAGGTGACCTTGCCCGAGGTCGCGAGGCTCGCGAACTCGTTACCCAGATCCACGAACCCCGCCGCCTCCAGCCGCCCCGAGATCTCGGCCACGGTGAACCCGGGAGGAATCTGCAATGTCAGCACGTTCGGCGGGTCCTGGAGCACGCTCAGTACGGCTGCGAATCCGTCGTCCTTGCGGAGGTAGTACTGCCCCGGTTCCACCGAAGGAGCGCCGTGGATGGCCACGTAAAGCTCGAACGCAAGGTTGCTGCTCACGACGCCGGACCCGACGAGCGCGGAGCGGATCGCGGAGAACCCCTCCCCTATGGACACGGTGAGGACCACTCCTTCTCCCGGGGAGCCTGACTCCGCAGAGCTGAACCAGAGCCAACCGCCGCCTGCCACCGCGAGAACGACGACCAAGAACGCGACGACGATGCTCCCTACCAGGTAGCGACTGAAGAAGCTCTTGCGCGGGCGGTGCGCCGGCACTCCGGCTCCGGCGGCCCCCTGTTGCTGGTCGGTGGCCCCGGCTTCGGCATCGCCTCCGGCGTCGGGAGTGACCGGATCGCTCAGTTCCGTAACGTCCTGCCCGCCCGGGTCGTCAACCACGGGCCCGCGTGCCCTCGGGGCGTCTTGTGGCGAGCCACGACTGAAGGATCACCGTTGCGGCGGTCTCGTCCACCACCTTTCGGCGGCTCCTCGCGCTCTTGCCTGCGGAAGACAGAGCCCGGTCCGCCTCGGCGGTCGAAAGCCGCTCGTCATGGGTGACCACATCCACCCCTGATGGGGCGAGCCTCGCCCGCAGCGACAGGGACTCGCTCTTCACGGTTGCCGCCGCCGGCCCGGCCCGGCCGCTCAGGGAGAGCGGCAGACCGACGACAACCACCTTCACTCCTCGTTCCGTCACGAGCCGCTCGATCTGTCGATGGTCGGCCGCCTCGTCCCTGCTCCGCTCGATCGTGCAGAGCGGCAAGGCAAGGACGCCTCCTGAGTCGGAGATCGCCACCCCGATCCGGCGCTCCCCCAGGTCGAGCCCGAGAGCCCGGACGGCCGGCACCGGTTCGATCACTTCTGCGTTTCGTCCAGACCGAGAACACCGCGAGCGACGCCGAGCGCCTCGTCGATCCGCGCCGTGTCGCGACCCCCGGCGACGGCCAGCTCAGGCGAGCCTCCCCCCCCGCCGCCCACGACCGCGGCGACCTGCTTCACCAGAGCGGACGGCGTCTACGCCGCCGTCTGTAGCGGCGGCGATCGCCACCTTCGCCCCGTCGGGAGAACCGGCGAGCACGACGTTGGTCACGTCAGGCCGGCGCCGCACGGCCTGGGCGAGCTCGCGCATCTGCTCCTGGACGAGGCCGTCGCGCCTCGCGACCACCGTCCCGCCACGCTGTGCGGCGCCGAGCTCTTGCGCGTCCGATTCGAGCGATCTGGAGCGCAGTTGCGAAAGCTCCTTGTCTGCCTGGCGCTGGCGCTCGGTCAATTTGTCCAGAGCGGGCACGAGCCCCTCGGGGTCGACACGCAAGAGCCGCGAAGCCTCCTCGAGGATCCGCCGGTGCTCGTTGGACAAAGCGAAAGCGCCAAGTCCGGTGAGCGCCTCTATTCGGCGGGTGCCCGCACCGATCGAGCCCTCCGAGGTGATCATGACGGGACCGATCATCCCCAGAGCCCCGACGTGCGTCCCACCGCACAGCTCGGTCGAATGCGCGCCGGCGCGCACCACCCGTACGCGGTCGCCGTATTTGTCGCCGAAGAACGCGATAGCGCCCGACTTGTCCGCTTCGGCGCGCGACATCTCGAGCACCTGCACCCGGTCGTCTGTTATGACATCCGCGTTCGCAAGCTCCTCCACGGCTTCGATCTCCTCGGGCGAAACCTGGCCGTGGTGGGAGAAGTCGAACCTGAGGCGGTCGGGAGCGACGTTCGACCCCTGCTGGCGGACATGGTCGCCGAGCACCCGCCTGAGCGCCGAGTGCAGCAGATGGGTCCCCGTGTGGTTCCGCTTCAGCGCTTCACGTCGTTCCGGCTCGATCACGGCGAGAGCGTCCTGACCCACGAACAGCTCGCCTTGGACGCGGGCGCGGTGGACGATCACCCCGGTGAGCGGGCTCTGGGTGTCGTGCACGAGAGCTCGGCCGGTCTCGGTCGTGATCACGCCCGTGTCGCCCTGCTGCCCCCCGGACTCGGCGTAAAACGGCGTCCGGTCGAGAATGATCTCGAACTCGCCCGCAGTCTCGGTCTCCAAGACCGCGGCCACCACGGCAGGTTGCTCGAAATGCTCGTAGCCGGTGAACCGGGTCGGGCCCGACACATCGAGCAGCTCCCGGTAGGTCGACTCGTCGCCTGCCGCACGCTTGCGACGCGCCGCATCCGCCCTGGCGCGCTCGCGCTGGGCTTGCATCTCGTGGCGGAAACCGTCGAGATCGACAGGGACCCCGCGTTCTGCGGCCATCTCGACCGTCAGGTCGATCGGGAACCCGTGGGTGTCGTGCAGGCGGAACGCGACGTCACCCGAAAGGACAGCAGGAGAGCGTTCGAGCTCGTCTTCTAAGATCGCGGAGCCCGAATGGAGTGTCTTCAAGAACTGGCTCTCCTCGCGACCGACCGTCTGCTGAACCATGTCGAGCTCCGCCGCCACCGTCGGGTACGCACCGCCTAGGACCGATGCCACCGTCTCTACGAGCCGTGGCGTGACATCGCCCGTCACGCCGAGCCTCTGTGCCCTTACGACGGCGCGGCGTATGACCCTGCGCAGCACGTACCCGCGGCCTTCGTTCGACGGCAGGACCCCGTCGGCGACGAGCATCGTCATGGCTCTCGCGTGATCGGCCAATATCCGAAGCGACACGTCGGTCTGTTCGTCTGACCCGTAGCGTCGTGCCCGTCATCTGCTCGGCCGTCTCCACCACCGGGCGGATCAGATCCGTCTCGTATGGGGATGCGACTCCCTGGAGCACGGGGAGGATGCGTTCCAATCCCGCACCTGTGTCGATGTTGCGCGACGGCAGGTCCTCCAAAGTGCCGTCCGCCTTGCGGTTGTACTGCATGAAGACGAGGTTGTAGAGCTCGACATATCTCTCCTCGTCCCCCCCGCCAGGCCCCCCGCCCGCACCCAGAGATTCCCCCCGGTCGAAGTAGATCTCAGAGGACGGGCCGCACGGGCCGGTCTCGTCCATCTTCCAGAAGTTGTCCTCCCCCATGCGCTGCACGCGATCGGCCGGAACTCCCACGGCATCGGTCCAGATCTCGGCCGCCTCGTCGTCCGACTCATGGACCGTCACCCACAGCCGGTCGCGCGTCGATCCCGAGCACCTCGGTGAAGAGCTCCCAGGCGAAGGGGATCGCCTCTTCCTTGAAGTAGTCGCCGAAGCTGAAGTTCCCGAGCATCTCGAAGAACGTGAAGTGCCTGAGAGTCGTGCCGACCACCTCGATGTCCACGGTGCGAAAGCACTTCTGCACCGAGGTGACTCGGCGCGACGGCGGAACCTCCTCGCCGACGAAGTAGGTCTTGAACGGCACCATTCCCGCGATCGTGAACAGCACGGTCGGATCGTGCGGGATCAGGCTTGCCGAAGGGAGGACCATGTGCCCGCGTGCGGCGTAAAAGCCCGTGAATGCAGACCTCAACTCCTCGGCGTCCATCCGGGCGATCCTAATGGGCGGTCATCTCCGGCCCCGTAGACCTCGCGTGTCGACGAGGCTTGTTCCCGCTTCTACCTGGCGCGGACCTTGAGCGGGGTGTCCTGCCATTGCTCGAGCTTCGTGCGGATCTCGGATTCGCGCTTTTGCGCTTGAGCCCTGCCCGCTCCGACCGCCGCCCTCAGGTGGTCGCGGGTGGCTCCTGCGAGGTCGACTGCGACGCGCGTCGGCTCCAGCCGGCCCTGGAGCGCACCTAGGCGGCGCCTGGCCCAGATCGTTCCACCCGCCCCGAGGGCGACGCCGGTGGCGAGCCACCTTGCCCTTCGCATCATCTCGTGGCTCTCGTGGCCCTCTTGGAGGTCCTGCGGCCGTCGCGCGCCCGGCCACCCGATGACCGAAGCGCCACCAGACGGCGGAGCGCCCCGCCAAGTCCTGACCCGAAGGCGACGGTCTTCACGACAGGATTGGCGAAGGCCCGGTAGGCGAGCCTCGAAGCCGAGTCGACCGTGGCTGACACCGCCTCTGCGCTTCCCAGGACGTCACCCACCCGCTCCATCTCCGTCGCCGCGTGGTCGACGACCGTCCTCGCATCCCGTACAAGAGGGAGCGTCTCGGCCCTCAGCTGGGCGACGACCTCTCCGAGCTCGCGGGTCCGGCGGCCGAGGGAGACGGCGGCCACGATCGTCGCGGTCACAGCAACCAGTGCCACGCACGAGGCGACGAGAGCGACGGTCGCTGTTGCTCCCATGAGTGCCAGATCCTAACGGCGAGCGGAGCCCCCTCTAGGTGGAACTCGGGACCGGTCTCATGTCGCGGCCGCCCCGACTACCTTGGCGACCAGGCGCAGGGCCCCCGCCGAGCCTGAGAACTTGGCGGAGAACGCGAAGATCCCGCCGTCTGAGGCAACGAGCCAGTAGCCGCCTCCATCAGCGGTCGCCGCCATCCCAACCATGGGGTCGTTCAGGTGCCTTCCGCCCATCGATCCGTGGAACAAAGCGTCGCCGAAGCTGAAGATCCCGCCGTCTGAGGCAACGAGCCAGTAGCCGCCTCCGTCAGGGGTCGCCGCCATCCCAACGATGGGGTCGTTCAGGTGCCTTCCGCCCATCGATCCGTGGAACAAAGCGTCGCCGAAGCTGAAGATCCCGCCGTCTGAGGCAACGAGCCAGTAGCCGCCTCCGTCAGGGGTCGCCGCCATCCCAACGATGGGGTCGTTCAGGTGCCTTCCACCCATGGAGCCGTGGAACGCCGCGTCGCCGAAGCTGAAGATCCCGCCGTCTGAGGCAACGAGCCAGTAGCCGCCTCCGTCAGGGGTCGCCGCCATCCCCACGATGGGGTCGTTCAGGTGCCTTCCGCCCATGGAGCCCTGATAGCTCGCTCCGCCAAAGCAGAACACCCCGCCGTCGCGCGCGACGAGCCTGTAGCCCTCGTCATCGGCAAGTGCTGCGATCCCGACGATCGGACCGGCGAGCTCCCTGCCGCCCAACGATCCGTGGAAGCCGGCTGCCCCGTAGGAGAAGATCCCACCGTCGGCCGCGGCGAGCCAGTAGCCCGACGGAGGCACCACGTACCGGTACACCGCCGCGCCAGAACGCGCAGACTCCCCGTGCGAATTCACGACCATAACGTCCGCCACCTGCGCTCCGTGTCGCGAGGCCGGAGCCGTCGCAAGGATGGTATCAGCGCCCGTTAACCGGAAATGTGCCGAAACACCGGCGAATTCCACCCCTTTCGTCCCGGTGAAGTTCGCGCCCGTCAACGTCACAGCAGTGCCGCCGCGCACCGTGCCGGACGACGGCGCCACGCCGGTCACGACCGGATAGAACGTGAAGATGAAGTGGTCGGGGCTGAACCTCGGGCTGGTGCCGATGGGTGTGGTGACCGTCACGTCGACAACGGTGCCGTTGGGCCCCGCGGGCGAGATCGCCTCGATCTCGCTGTCGGAGACCACGGTGAAATGCTCCGCCTCGGAGCTGCCGAAGTGCACCGCCGTCGCGCCTGTGAACCCGCCGCCTTCGATCACGATGCGCGCGCCCCCGTCCGGTGTGCCGGCTGGGGGGACGACGGCAGTGACAGAAGGCCCCACGTAGTCGAACTTGTCGAACGCGTCCGCCGCCGACGTCCCGCTAGCGGTCGTGACGGTGACGTCGACGTCTCCTCGCGAGGCCGACGCGGGAGCGGTCGCCTCGACGACCTGCAACCCAGCGTTGTACGAGACCCCGGTCGCGGCATTGGCGCCGAAGTGGACGCTCCTCACGCCGGACAGGTCAGATCCGCTGATCTGGACGGCGGTTCCCCCCGACGTCGGCCCGCTCGACGGGGACACTCCGGTGACTGAGGGGCAACCGGCCGACGGCTGCAGGTCCGGCACGAGCTCCGAGACGATCGGGGTGCCCAACCCGGTCGCCATGTCGTAGTGGGTCGTCGCCGGGTAGCGCCCGCCGTTCGTGTCGGTGAAGTCGTTGTTGCCGGTCGTGACATCGTTGAACGGCGGACTGCCCGAGGATCCGAGAGTGTAGAGCTTGGGATTGGCGAAACCGACCGTGTGGCCCTTGAACGATGTTCCCGGGACGAAGCAACCCTGGTCGGCGAGAGCCGTCACGGCGGCCCACAGCGGTGCAGACGCCGACGTTCCCCCGACGTATGGGACCCACCCTCCAGCCAAGTAGATGACGTAGCCGTCATCCGGGTCGGACGATGCCGACACGTCCGGCACCTCGCGGCAATATTCGCCCATGTTCGCATCGCAGGGCGTGCCCGACGAATAGGAGCTGATCACCCCCGGCCCGGTCTGCCAGCTCTGCATCCGCCAGATCGAAGAGACCCCGCCCCCGCCTGCGCCGAAAGGCTGACCCTGCTCCGCGCAACCCGGCCCGATGTCGCCGTCACAATTGTTCCAGGCGGTCTCAGTTGGGGGCGGTCCGACCGAGGTGAGACTCGTCCCCCCGGCGCTCGTCACCCAGACCTGGCTGCCCGGATCGTCGACCTGCAGTTGCTCATCGGGCTCAGGGGCCCCCGCGGCGAAGCAGTCCTCCGAGCCGGCGTCCCCCGATGCAGCGAACACGGACTGCCCCTGGGTCGCCATCTGCGCGAAGACGGTGGACTCGGCCATGGCAAATTCGGTCCCAAGCTCCGCTTCACATATCCCCCAACTCGTCGAGACGACCGGAGAGGAGTCGTCGTCGGCGATCCGCTCGTACACGTCGAGCACATCGGCTTCTGTGGCGCTCATGAAATAAGGGCCCTGGTAGACGTGCACCGAAGCATCAGGCGCGAGCCCTATTACCTGCTCGATGTCGAGCGCGGACTCCCCGGAGCCCGCTCCGCTACCCGGGCCGCCGTCGACCGAGGTGACGGAGACCGCCGCATGCGTTCGGTAACACGACTGGTAGGCCGCGATGTCCGAAGGGGCGAACGGTTCGAGCTCGAAGACCGCCACCGAGATCCCGGCACCGAGCCGGCCCTGCGCGTAGACGGCGGGCATCGAGTACGCCGACGCGATCTGGTTCGCCGTGTACGAGCCTGTGCCGACTGTCGCGCCTGAAGCCGCGGAACACGCGGTGGGACCCGATATGTCGGGCCTGCTGCCCGGGGTGATCGTGCGAGCCTGGTGGCCGGACTTTCTGACGGGCTGTACTCGCTGAACGGGACCGCGCACGAGCAACGGCTGCGGCACGCCGACATCGCTCAACCCGAGAACTCCTTCTACCTCGGGCGCGAGCGCGGACGGCACGAGCGGGTCGGAGCTCGGCGCGAAGCGCGTCTCGCCGCCCGGCACCGCATACCGCTCGAGCCCGATGCCGAACGCGGACTCGATCTGCGCGGCAGTCGCACTGAATCTCACCGACAGGCGGTCGCTGTCGGCTGTGGGACCGCCGAGCCCGCGCTCTGCCAGCCACTTGATCGTGGCGGCAATGGTGGCTTCTGAGGCGCCGAACATCGGGCCGAACTCCCCTGGCGCCAGGTAGTGCTGATAGCTGGGTGATGTTGGTTCTGAGACCGCCGTCGCGAACGCGGAAAGCGCGGCCGGGTCGGCCGGGCGGAGCGCCACCTCGCCGGAGAGCACCGTGGACCGCTCGAGCGGCCCCACGATTCGTGCTCCGTCTGGCAACTCGCCGGAAAGGCCGCTCAGGCGCACGAACCGTCCCGGCACAGACGATGCCGCCATAGACGATGCCGGCACAGAGGATGCCGCCATAGAGGATGTCGCGAGCCCGGTCGCGCCGGCCTCTACCGCCGTCCCGCCGTACGCGGCGGCGGGGGACATCACGAGCGCGAGCAGGACCGTCGTCGAAGCGGCGAGCATCACCTTGCGCTCGGGGTGCTTCATTGCCTTCGCTCTCGCGGTGACGCCGATCTCAGTTCGCGCGAGGCGCTCGGCGACAGCGGCCTCCGCGCCGTGGTCGCCCGGTTCGTAGTACACGTGCCCCGCCACCTCGGGCGGGCGGTACTCCTGTCGCACCCAACCCCTCGGATCGTCGTGCGGATACTCGTATCCGTCGCCGTGTCCGAGTGCCGCGGCCCCTCGGTAGTGCGAATCACGAAGATGCGTCGGCACGTCGGTGCGGGGACCCCTGCGGACGTCGTCGAGCGCGCGTCCGAGCGCGGTGGTGACCGTGTTCGACTTGGCAGCCGCGGCCAGATGGATGACGGCCTGGGCCAGATTGAGCTGCGCTTCGGGCAACCCGACGAGCTCGACCGCTCGTGCGGCCGCGTCCGCCACCACGAGCGCGAACGGGTCGGCCATGCCCACGTCCTCGCTCGCCAGGATGACGAGCCTTCGCGCGACGAACCGCGGATCGGTCCCCGCCTCGAGCAGACGCGCGAGCCAGTACAGCCCGGCGTCGGGATCCGATCCCCTGACCGACTTGATGAGAGCGCTCACCATGTCGTAGTGATCATCACGACCGTGGTGGACCATGCGGCCCGCCCTTGCCCTCTCCACGTCCGACCTGCTGACCGCGCGCCCGCCGGCCAGGGCGATCGCCACCTCGAGCGTCCCGAGAGCAGCGCGCGCGTCGCCGTCGGCCACCGAGACGAGCTCGTCGACGGCATCTTGGTCAGCCTCCGCACCTTCTGTTTCGAGCCCCCTCGCCACGATCAGGCGGATGTCCGCGTCCTCGAGCGGGTACAGGCGCCAAAGTGTGGAGCGGCTTATCAACGGGGAGTTCACGCTGAAGTACGGGTTCTCCGTCGTGGCTCCGATGAGCACCACGAGACCGGCCTCGACGGTGGGGAGCAATGCATCTTGCTGGGCCCGGTTGAACCGGTGGACCTCGTCGATGAACAGGATCGTGCCCCTCGATTGCTCGCCCAACCGGGTCCTGGCAGCGGCGATCGCCTCGCGCACGTCCGCCACGCCGGCGCTCACCGCCTGGAGCGTCACGAATTCCTTTGCGCTCTGGGCCGCCACGGCCAAAGCGAGAGTGGTCTTCCCCGAGCCGGGCGGTCCCCACAAGATGGCCGACGAGACGCGATCCTGCTCGACCAGCGCGCGCAATGGGGCGCCGGGCGCAACCAGATGCCGCTGGCCGATCACCTCGTCGAGCGTGGCCGGCCTCAAGCCGCGCTGCGAGCGGCCCGGCCGATCTGAGGTTGGCTTCGGCCGCAGCTGCGAACAGGTCGCCGCCAGGCCGCGCACCTCGTCCGGTCGGGGCTCTGCGGACACTGCCCCTGGTGGTCGCCACCTCAGGCAGGCCCCTTCCGGCGCGCCTGGATATGAAGCTCTCTCAGAGCCTCGGGAGCGAGCGGCCGCGGTGCACCTGTCATCAGGTCCGCTCCCGACTGGGTCTTCGGGAAGGCGATGACCTCCCTGATGTTCTCCTCGCCCGCGAGCAGCGCGACGAACCGGTCGACCCCGACCGCGAACCCAGCGTGCGGGGGGGCGCCGTAGCGGAACGCGCCGAGAAGGAAGCCGAACCGCGCGTCTGCCTCCTCCGGGGTGATCCCGAGCGCGTCGAACACGAGCCGCTGGATGTCCTCGCGGTGGATCCGGACGGATCCCGAACCGAGCTCCCACCCGTTCAGGACCAGGTCGTACGCTTCGGACCGCACCGCAAGCGGATCGCTTCGCATCAGCTCGATGTCGTCCGGATGCGGCATCGTGAACGGGTGGTGCTGGGCGATCGGGCGACCCGCATCGTCGAGGCCCTCGAACATCGGGAACTCCGTCACCCACAAGAAGCGCTTGGCGCCTTCACCGGGCGGGGTCCGTCCGAGCTCGGCGCGCAATTGGCCGAGCACCGAGCATGCCGTGCGCCACTCGTCTGCGACGACCAGAAGAAGGTCGCCTACCTCGGCGTGCATCGCGCTCGCCAGCGAAGCTCTCGTGGACTCGTCGAAGAACCTGTCGAGGGGTGACGAGAGCTGCACTTCGGGCTCCAGAGCACCGACCTTGAACCACGCCAGGCCCTTCGCACCGAGAGCGATCGCGCGCTCCACCAGTGCGTCGAGTCGATTGCGCGCGAACGAAGCGCCGTCAGGGACCCGGATCCCCCTCCGGGTCGGTGCCTCGAATGCCCTTATCCCCGACTTGTCGAGCACCGCATCGAGGTCCACGAGCTCCATGCCGAACCGGGTGTCGGGTTTGTCACTCCCGAACCGCTCCATGGCTTCGCGCCACGTCATGATCTCGACCTCGCCCGGGCGCTCGCCTGTCGCCGCCTCGGTGGACTCGAGGACCGCGTCGTTTATCGCCGCCTGCACCTCGGCGGGCCCCACGAACGACATCTCGATGTCGAGCTGGCTGAACTCGAACTGCCTGTCAGCGCGCAAGTCCTCGTCGCGCATGCAGCGGGCGATCTGGAAGTAGCGGTCGAAGCCCGAAACCATGAGGAGCTGCTTGGCGATCTGCGGGCTCTGCGGCAGAACGTAGAAGTCCCCTGGATGCAAGCGCGAGGGCACAGCGAACTCCCGCGCCCCCTCGGGGGTGGGCGTCCACAAAAGAGGCGTCTCCACCTCGACGAAACCCTGGCGCACCATCGACCGCCGCATCGCGGCCAGAACCCGGGCCCGTAGCCTCAGGTTCGTCTGCATGCGCGGGCGGCGCAGGTCCACGTAGCGGTGCTTCAGGCGGACCGCCTCGTCTATGTCGGTCCGGTCATCGGTCGCAAACGGCGGCGGTTCGGCCTTCGCCAGAACCTCCACCACGCAGTCGCCTAGCTCGACCTGACCCGTGCCGATCCGGTCGTTCTCGCTACCTTCTGGACGCCGCCTTACCGTTCCCTCCACCTGCAGGACCCACTCGGCGCGGACGTCAACCGAGCCGTCCACGACGCACTGGCTCACCCCCGAGAAGTCGCGGATGTCCACGAACGCGAGATGCTCACCGTGCTCGCGCCTGCTTGCGACCCAGCCGCAAAGCCGGACGCGGGCTCCCTCGTCGGAGAGCCGAAGCTCGCCGCAGAGATGGGTGCGCATCGAGGTCGCGCTCACGCTCGCGTCCCTTCCACTTCCGCGACGAGATCCGAGCGGCCCACGCGCCTTTCGGGGCCCCCGGCGCGCAGCTCCCGGAACGTCACCTCGCCCGCCGCGAGCTCGTCGGGACCGACGATCACCGCGACCCGCGCGCCCGAGCGGTCGGCGAGCCTCATCTGGGCCTTCGGAGACCGGCGGTCGAAGGCCCTGTCGGCACCGAGCCCGGCGCGCCTTAGGTCCTCGCACAAGTCGCGTGCGGCCTCTCCGCCTGTGAGGTCCACGACGAAGACGTCGAGAGGCGGCGGCGCCACTTCGAAGCAACCCTCTGCGTCGCACGCGAGCAGCAACCTCTCGATGCCGATCCCGAACCCGATCCCCGGCTCCGGCGGTCCGCCGAGACGTTCGACAAGGCCGTCGTAGCGCCCGCCACCACCGACCGCGTTCTGCGCCGCGTCGAGAGCCTCGGCCGCGAACTCGAACGTCGTCCGCGTGTAGTAGTCGAACCCCCTCACGAGGCGTGGATCTGTGTGGTGCTCTATCGCCGAGCGCGTCGAGCCCGGTTTTGAACCTCGCGAAGTGCGCAGCACACTCCTCGTCGAGCCAGTCGACGAGCTTCGGCGCGTCCTCGGTCACACGTCGGCATTCGGGCCGCTTGCAGTCAAGGACCCTGAGCGGCCTGTCGAGCTTGTCGCGGTGCTCGTCGCAAAGCTCGTCACGATGCTCCACCAGATACGCTCGCAATGCCTCGACATAGGCCGCGCGGCAACCGGCGCACCCCATCGAGTTGACGGCGAGCGACACCCGCTCGAGCCCGATCGACCGGTACAACGACGCCGCGAGGGCGACCACCTCCACGTCGAGATCGGGGTCGTCCGTGCCGATCACCTCGACCCCCACCTGATGATGCTGCCTGTAGCGCCCGGCCTGCGGCTGCTCGTGACGGAAAGCCGGTGTCACGTACCACGACTTCCAGGGAACCACCGGATGGTGCTCCACGAAGACCCTTACCACGGGCGCAGTTCCCTCGGGCCTCAACGCGAGGCGGCGGCGATCCCGGTCGTCAAACTCGTACATCTCCTTGCTCACGACCTCGCTCTCGTCACCGAATCCCCGGTGGAACAGGCGCGCCTCTTCGAGCACCGGCGAGAGCACTAGCCCGTAGCCCGCGCGTTGTGCGAGCCCGGCGAACGTGGCGATCAGCATCTCCCAGCGGTAAGAGGCCGGCCACAGCACGTCCTTCATGCCCTTCAGGGCGCGCACAGGCGCCAGTTCCGGCACGGACCAGCCGCCTACGCCCGGCGACCGGGAAGCGATCGGTAGGCGTCGAAGACGCTGTCCAGACGCTTCAACGATCCGAGAAGCGATTCGAGATGTGCGAGGTCGGCGAGCTCGACGTCGAAGCGCATTCTGCTCACCCTGTCGGGCGTCGTCTGGCTCGAGGAGGACACGATGTTCAGGTGGTGCTCCGATACGGCCCGCGTCACGTCTGCGAGCAGGCTCGCCCTGTCGAAGGCCATCACCTCGATGCTCGCGAGGAACGACGAGGCGCCTCCCCTGTCCCATTCGACCTCGATGAGCCCTCGCGCTCACCGGTCGCCAACGCGAGCGCGTTGGCGCAGTCGGCGCGGTGCACGCTCACGCCACGGCCGCGGGTGACGAAACCGACGATCTCGTCGCCTGCCACCGGCGTGCAGCAACGCGAGAGCCTGACCATCACGTCGTCGAGGCCCTCGACGTAGACGCCCACCCGCGTGTCGCGGCGGGTGCGCACGTCGGTCGAGTTCGGGCGAACCGTCGTCGGGAGCTGCTCCTCGTTGTCCCCCCCGCGCAGCTCCCGCGCCACGCGCTGCGCGATGGAGCGCGCCGAGATGTGGCCCTCGCCCACCGCCGCGAACAGAGCCTCGGTGTCGCTGTAGCTCATGGTCTCGGCAAGGCGTTCGAGCGCGCCGGCGGTCACCTGCTTCTGGGTCGGGAGGCCTTCGCGCCGCAGCGCCTTCGTGACCTCCTCGCGGCCGTTTTCGATAGCGTCCTCGCGCCGCTCGCGGCTGAACCACTGGCGGATCTTGTTGCGCGCCCTCGGCGAAGCGGCGATCTGGAGCCAGTCGCGCGAAGGCCCGGCAGACGGGACCTTCGAGGTGATGATCTCCACCGTGTCGGCCGACGACAACGGGGTGTCGAGCGGGACGAGCCTGCCGTTGACCTTGCCGCCTATGCAGTGGTGGCCCACCTCGGTGTGGATCGCGTAGGCGAAATCGACCGGGGTGGAGCGCGCGGGAGCGCTATCACCTTTCCCTTCGGGGTGAACACATAGACCTCGTCCTGGTCGAGGTCGAGCTTCAACGTCTCTAAGAACTCGAAGGGGTCGACGGTGTCCGCCTGCCAGTCGACGATGCGCTGGAGCCACGCCATCTCGGTCGAGGCTGCGGCGCCCCCGGCGGTCGCCTGAGCCTTGTACCCCCAGTGTGCCGCGATGCCGTACTCGGCCCTGCGGTGCATCTCCTGGGTGCGGATCTGCACCTCGATGGGCTTTCCTTCGAGGCCTACCACCGTCGTGTGCAACGACTGGTAGAGGTTGAACTTGGGGCTGTTTATGTAGTCCTTGAAACGGCCCTGCACGGGACTCCAGATCGCGTGGATCGACCCGAGCGCAGCCCAACAGTCCTTCTCCGAGCCGACCACCACGCGGATACCGACGAGGTCGTAGATGTCGGCGAACTCCTTGCCCCGAACGACCATCTTCTCGTAGATGCTCCAGTGGTGCTTCGGCCGGCCCGTCACCTCGGCGCCCACACCTGAGCTCGCGAGCCGCTCGCGCACGGCGACCAGCACCCGCGCCAGGTACTCGTCGCGTTCTGGGTCGCGAGACGCGACCATCTGCTCGATCTCCGCGTACTGCTTCGGGTGAAGCGTCGCGAACGCCAGGTCTTCGAGCTGCCACTTCAGCTCCTGTATGCCCAACCTGTGAGCCAGCGGCGCGTAGATGTCGAGGGTCTCTTGAGCGGTCCTGCGCTGCTTCCATTCGGGCATCACTGCGATCGTCCGCATGTTGTGCAGCCGGTCGGCGAGCTTGATCACGAGCACGCGCCAGTCGCTCGCCATGGCGATCAGCATCTTGCGGACCGTGGCGGCCTGCTGAGCCTCCTTCGAGTCGAATTGGAGCCTGTCGAGCTTGGTGACGCCGTCGACGATGGCGGAGACCTCGGGCCCGAAACGCTTCTCGACCTCGACGAGTGACAGGCCCGTATCCTCGACGGCGTCGTGCAGGATGGCGGCGGCGACCGATCGCGGATCGAGGCCCAGGTGGGCGACGATGCCCGCGACGGCTATCGGGTGGGTGACGTAAGGCTCTCCCGAACGCCGGACCTGCCCGAGGTGGACCTCACAGGCGAGTTGGCCGGCCCTCACGACGAGGTCGCGGCCCTCGGCGTCGAGACCGGCGGGACGCGCCTCGAGCCGCTCGATCACAGCGGCCAAAAGGCCTTCTGTGCCCGCCGCCCTACGTGGCGACGCAGCCGAACGCTCGAGGGTTACCACCCCTTCAAGGTACCCGCCGTAGCGCCTGGTCACGGCCATCTGCCGCCCTCCCGACCGCTCGCAGGACCGATCGGGGACTCAGCGCCGCTTGCCGCCTTTGCCTTTGCCCTTCCGCGGGCGCGGCGGGGGACGCCGCGCCGCAGACGTTCCCTGCGTGCGGGGACCGCCGGCTCTTGCCGGTCCGGTTCCCGTACGCGCCTGGCCGTCTGTGTCGGGAGCACCCCCGTTCGTCGCAACGCCGTCGGCCGTCCCCGCTCCGTCGCCGGCGGCGAGGTCGGCCGTCTGGGCGGCAGACTTGGCGGCCGCGCGCTTTGCCGCGGGCTGCGTGGTTCGCACTGCCTGTCCCCGCGTGCCTGAGACCGCGCAGCCTGGGTTCGGGCCGCCGGGCGGATGGTGCCGGCCTGCTTCTTCGCCGCAGGTCTCACAGCGCCGCGCCTCGTGACGTCGGATGCACCCGACATGGCGGCGGCGGCCGCAGGAGTGAGCAAGCCGGCGCGCGAGTCACGGTTGGCCAGCTTCTGGCGGATGGCTGCGTAGCGCGGCTCGCGCTCTTTTAGCTGCGTGAGGATCGGCGACGCGATGAAGATCGAGGAGTACGCACCCGAGGTGAGGCCGATGACAAGTGCGAGACCGAAGTACTGAAGCGTCGACGCTCCGAGGATCTCGGCACCGATGACCAGCACCGAAAGCACCGGAAGGATGGCGACGAGCGAGGTGTTGATGGACCTGGCGAGCACCTGGTTCATCGACAGGTTGACGACGTCCTCGTAGGTCATCCGCCCTGACGCGCCGAGTCCCCGCGTCGATTCCCTGATCCGGTCGAACACGACGACGGTGTCATACAGCGAGTAACCGAGGATCGTGAGGATGGCGATGACGGTGTCCGGCGTCACCTGGAACCCGAACAGCGAATAGATGCCGGCCGTCACGAGGAGGTCGTGGATCACCGCGATCAGCGCGGCAAGAGCCATCTTCCACTCGAAGCGGAACGAGATGTAAAGGACGACGACGATGAAGAAGACGATCACCGCGATGACGGCCTTCTTCGTGATCTGTGATCCCCAGGTGGGCCCGACGTCGCTGACGTTGTCGCTGACGTTCGTCGTTGAGGTGTGGGAGAGGCTCGCTAAGACGTCGATCACCTTGTTGGTCACCGCGGTGTGCTGCACGGCCGACAAGCTGGACAGGTCGCCCTGCACCTGGATCGTGGCACTCCCCCCGGTACCGAGCTCCTGGACCACGGGTTGGGGGACGCCGGCCGCCTGGACGGCCTTGGTGACCGTGTCGACGGACAGGCCGTTAGCGGGGATCACCCATTCCGTGCCGCCCTTGAAGTCGATCCCGAGGTTGAATCCACGGGTCGTGAGCGATACGACCCCCGCGACGATGACGAGGGCGGAGAGCAGCGTACCACCACCTGCGGCGACCGATGAAGTCGAACGACGTCTCGCCGCGGTAGAGCCGGACGAACGCGTTCGGCCGCTTGCCGGTCGCCGGGGAAGCCGCGCTCGGCGGCGCGGTGACCGTGGTCATGACGCGGCCTCGGTCGGCATGGCGAGGCCGCGGGCGATTCCGATCACCCTCGCATCGGTCACCTTCTTGTTACGGCCCAGCCAGATGACGAGGGGCCGGGTGAAGAAGAACGTGGTGAAGATGTCGAGCAGCGTCGCCAGCCCGAGGAAGAACGCGAAACCCTCTCACCGAGCCGACGGACAGAAGGTAGAGGGTGAGGGCAGCGATCAAGGGAGACCAGGTCTGCGGCAAGCACGGTGCGGAACGCTCCCTGGAAGGCACGGTCCACCGTGCTCCGCACGGATCTGCCCGCGCGCGCCTCGTCTTTCAATCGTTCGAAATAAACGATATAGGAGTCCACTGTTATACCGACCGACACGATCAGACCCGTCACACCCGAAAGATCGAGTGTCAGGTCCAAATTCGAATGGCTGAGCGCCGAGACGATCGCCCACAGAAGCGCCGCGGTCATCGCCAGGCCCGTCAACACCACTATTCCGAGGGCCCGGTAGTAGAAGATCGTGTAGATGAGGACGAGGATCAGCCCCCCGATCCCCGCCGCGAGGCCGGCGTTCAGCGAGGACTTGCCGAGTGTCGGGGAGACGCTCTGCTCTGTAAGAGGACGCGCCGTGCGGACCACCTCCGAGAGTCACCGGAAGTGCACCGAACTGAAGGTCGAGTGCAAGGCTCTTCGCGGTCGACTCCGTGAAGTTCCCCGAGATCTGGATCTTGCCCCCGAAGCTCGTGAACGATCGCCTGGCGTTGGGAAACGTGAGCGGTGCCGAGATCACCTGGGCGTCGAGGTCCATGCCGATGTAAGCGTGGAACTGCTCGTTCGCGAGCGTGTCCCACTCTTTCGACCCCGTCGAGCTCAGGTTCAGGTTCACCACCCAATCGGGGCTGTTGAACGCCGCCTGGGCAGAGGTGATCTCCTTGCCCGCGAGCTGGGCCGGCCCGAGCAGCAGGCGGTCGCCGCCGAACCCGGCGTTCGGCGCGGTCTCGAGAAGGACGGTCTTCGAGGCCACGTCGGGCATCGGGCTAGAAGGCGTGGCCGTGGTCGGGTAAGCCGCCAGAGCCGGATCGGGCCCGATGTTCGACTGCGGGGCCCCGTGCTCGTGTCGACGTTGAGGTTCGCCGCAGTGAGCAGGTACTGCGGCCGCGCATGTCGGGCAGTTCCCGGTCGGAGCGGGTCTTGCCCTTCGCCGGAGGCGTGTACGGCGGCGCTTCGCAGAGGACCGGACGGAACAGCAGCTCTGCGGTCTGCTGGATCGTGTTCAGCAGCTGTTGGCGGTTGGCGAGACCGGGGACCTGGACGACGACGTTGCCGCCCTGGCTGTTGATCGTCGCACCCGAGACGCCGAGCGCGTCGATGCGGTTCTGGAGGATCGAGATGATCGTCTGCATCTCGCCGGAGTTCACCGCAATGTCGCGGCTTGTAGGTCGCCTCGAAACCACCGGCGAGGTCGAGCCCGAGCTTCGGCGTCCATCCCGCCGCGATGGTCGAGAAGAACGCGATGACCGCGATACCGACGGTCACGAAGAGCGTCACCTTGAGAGAGGTCTTCACCGTTCTTCGTCCTTCGTGTGGCTCTCTGCGGACGAGGCGTCGCCTGCATGGCCGTCGATCTCCGGAGCGTCGGTGGTGCCGGTGGTCGTGCCGGTGGCGTCGGTCGGGTCGTTCTGGCCGTTCGGGTGCGCCGGCTCTGCGACCGGCAAAGCCGAGCGCGGGGTGGTCTCCGGTGCCGGTCTCGTCCACGTGCTCGTTGTGAGCCCGATCGAGCTCGGCGGCGTCGTCGTCGTCCCACGTGTCATGGTGCTCAGGATCGTGGTCCTCCGAAGCGCCCTCTTCCATGTCGTCCTCGTCGAGCTTCCTCGCGATGGTGCGCCTGAGCACGGTGATCGTGCTGCCGGTGCCTGTCCAGAGCGTGACACGATCACCCTGGATGTGCTGGACGGTCCCGAAGATCCCTGCACCGGTGAGGACCTCGTCACCCGGCTCGAGTGTCATCAGTGTGTCGCGTTGGGCCTGTGCCGCGCGCTGGCGGGGTCGCATGAAGAAGCGGTAGATGAAGAAGAAGACGACGATCAGGACGAGGAAGAAGACGATGTTCCCCGACGTGCTGCTGCTCGTCGACGACGACTTCGAAGCAGCAGCGATGAGAATGGTGGCGTGAGCGGCACTCGGCATTTGTCTGGTGGACCCTGCCGGGAGCTTCCGGGCACGAGACCAGCGCGAGACCTTAGTCCAGGCCAGGCCCCCCCTCCCTGACACCGCCTCGAAGTTGCGCCCGACGAGCCATAACGAAAGTCGCTAGACGGCGCCCGCGCCGGCCGTTATCGGTTCAACCCGAGCCGCCCACCAGGTCGGCCCAGCCCACGAGCTCTTGGACTCCGACGGCGGCAGACGAGTTCTGAGCGCTCGCCATCCCGAGGTGTGCGAACGCACGGGGCGTTGCGACCCGACCCTTCGGGGTCCGCTGGACGAGGCCCTGCTGGAGCAGGAAGGGCTCGTAGGCGTCCTCGATCGTGTCTGTCTCCTCTCCTACGCACTGGGCGAGCGTGGTGAGCCCGACGGGGCGGCCCCCGAAACGCCGGCACAGCGTGTCGAGGATCGACCGGTCGACCTTGTCGAGCCCAAGATGATCGATCCCGAAGAGATCGAGGCCCTCCGTCGCGAGCTCCTCGGTGACGATCCCGTCGGCGCGCACCTCGACGAAATCGCGCACTCGCCGGAGCAGGCGGTTGGCGATCCGGGGCGTGCCCCTCGAGCGTTCGGCGATACGCCGCGCTCCCCCGACGTCGGTCGGGACGCCGAGTATCCCCGCAGAACGTGAGACGATCGCCTGCAGCTCGTCGGCGCCGTAGAGGTCGAGGCGCGCCACGAAGCCGAAGCGGTCGCGAAGCGGGCTCGTCAACAATCCGGTCCTCGTCGTCGCCCCGACGAGCGTGAAGCGGGGCAGGTCGAGCCGGATGGAGCGCGGCAGTGGGGCCCTTGCCGACCAGGATGTCGAGCTGGAAGTCCTCCATCGCCGGGTAGAGCACTTCTTCGACGGCACGCGGCAGCCGGTGGACCTCGTCGATGAAGAGCACGTCGCCCGACTGCAGGTCGGTGAGCAGAGCGGCAAGGTCCCCCGTGCGCACGAGCGCAGGGCCCGAGGTGATGCGGAGCCCGACTCCCATCTCGGCGGCGACTATGCCCGGCGAGAGAGGTCTTCCCGAGCCCGGGTGGCCCGACGAACAGCAGGTGGTCCACCGCCTGGCGACGCTTGCGGGCCGCCTCGATGACGATCTGCAGGTGCTCGGTGAGCTCCGCCTGGCCCACGAACTCCTCGAGGCGCCTTGGCCTCAGCCGCGCCTCTTCAGCGTGCTCCGCCGGGTCGGCGAAGGGGTCGACCGAACGGTGGACGGGCGAATCGTCGCCGACCTCCGGCACCTCGCCGGCAAGCGCGTCGCGGACCTCCGGCACCTCGTCGTCAAGCGCGTCGCCGGCCCCCACCACCTCGCGTCGGGGGCTCATCGCCGGCCGCCCACTGCCGCCAGCTCGCGAAGTGCGCCGCGCAGCAGCTCCTCCACAGACCCGGTCTCGGGAATCGCATCGAGCGCCCTGCGGATCTCTTCCGGCCCGTAACCCAGCTCCTGAAGCGCGCCCCGAACCTCTGAGCGCTCCGAGGCAGGTGCGGAGGACCGGATGCCGGCCGCGTCGTCGCCAGGCAGGTCGAGCTTGGACTTGAGGTCGAGGACGAGCCGGGCGGCGGTCTTGCGCCCACGCCCGGAACCGCGCAGAGCACCTCGAGGTCGCCGTCGATGACGGCACGGATGAGGCCGTCGGGCTGCAGCGAGGAAAGTACCGAGAGCGCAAGCGACGGCCCGACGCCGTGGGCCCCGAAGAGCGCCTCGAAGCAGCGTCTCTCGTTGGCCGTGGCGAACCCGTACAAGACGATGGCGTCCTCGCGAACGTGCGTGTGGACGAACAGCCCGACGGTCTGACCGAGCTCTCCGACGGAGCTGAGCACCGTCGCGGGAACGAGGACCCGGTACCCGACACCGCCGACGTCGACCAGCAACTCGCCGTCCGCTCCACGCGCGAGCAGCTCTCCGCGCAACCAGCCGATCACTGGCGCTGCTCCTGCCGCGGCTCGGTCGGAGCGCATCTTCTATGGCACGTGCGCAACGGCATGGTCGTCAGATGGCAGATCGCGAGCGCCAGCGCGTCTGCGACGTCGGGGGGCCGCGGCGGGGAGTCGAGGTTGAGCACCGAGGCCACCATCCTCTGCACCTGTTGCTTGGTGGCGCCCCCGTACCCGACGAGCGCCTGCTTCACCTCGTTGGACGTGTAGCGCACGACCTCGCAGCCCGACTGGGCAGCTGCGACCATCGCGAGACCGCTCGCCTGGCCTACGGACATCGCGGTCCTTGCGTTGTTCTGGAAGAACACGTGCTCTACGACGACCACGTCCGGCTTCAACTCGACGACCAGATCCTGCAGCTCGGCCATCAGAGACCGCAGTCTCTCCGGGAGCTCCATGTCGGCGGGAGTCGTCACGACGCCACCCGCCACTGCCTGAAGCTTGGCTTTGGCGTCACGTCTAACGGCCCCGTAGCCGCAGCGCGACAGCCCGGGGTCGATTCCGAGCACGAACACGTGTTCGAAGCTATCGCGGGGCCGCGACACAGCGGTGGACCGTGGTCTTCACCGACCCTGGTCTTCAGTCGCTGCCGCCAGCCAGGCGGGGTCACTCAGAGGCGGCAGCCAAGATGTCGTCTGGGATCTCGAAGTTCGACCAGACATTCTGGACATCGTCGTGCTCGTCGAGAGCTTCGAGCAATCGGAGCACCTTGCGGGCGTCACCAAGATCGTGCACGGGAATCGTCTGGCTCGGGACCATGGCGAGCTCGTCGGAGACGATGGGTATACCGGCATCTTCAAGAGCGCTGCGTACCGCCGCCAGGTCCGTCGGTGCGCAGACGAGCTCCCACCTGTCGCCATCGTCGGAAAGGTTCTCTGCTCCCGCGTCGAGCGTGGCCTCCATGATCGCGTCTTCGTCGAGCTCGTGAGGCAGCTCGACTACGCCTTTGCGCGAGAACTGCCAGGCGACCGCTCCCGGTTCGGCGGTGGAACCTCCGTTCTTCGAGAACAGGTTGCGAACCTCGGCTCCGGTCCTGTTGCGGTTGTCGGTCAGGCACTCGACTATGACCCCGACTCCGACCGGGCCGTAACCCTCGTACGAGACAGCTTCGTATCTCACTCCTTCGAGCTCGCCCGTGCCTCGCTTGATCGCGCGCTCGATCGTGTCCATCGGCACCGATGAAGCGCGCGCCTTGTCGAACATCGTTCTCAACGTGGGATTCGTCTCGATGTCGGCGCCACCCTCGCGGGCTGCGACCTCGAGCTGGCGGATGAGCTTGGCGAAGAGCTTGGCACGCGCCTTGTCGACAGCGGCTTTCCGGTGCTTGGTTGTGGCCCACTTCGAGTGCCCTGACATTTCGTTACCGTCCCTTCTTTCAGATCGTCTCGATGAACATTCGGTGCAGCCGGCGGTCGGGCGTGAGCTCCGGGTGGAACGCCGACGCGAGGACCTGGCCTTGACGCACGAGAACGGGCGTCTGACCGGTCGGCGATGTCGCGTTCTCCACTTCGGCCAGCACCTCGACACACTCGGCGACGCGTTCGACGAGCGGTGCCCTTATGAAAACCGCAGGAAGCCCGCTTTCGAGACCTTTGACCTCGAGCAGGCATTCGAAGCTCTCGCGTTGACGTCCGAAGCCGTTGCGCCTGACGGCGATGTCGAGCGTGCCGAACGTCTCCTGGTCCGGCCGGCCCCCGATGACCTCAGAAGACAAAAGGATCATCCCGGCACACGTGCCAAAGGTGGGCATGCCCGCTTCGAGGAGCTTTGCGAGCGGCTCTCTCAGCCCCGAAGAGTCGAGGAGCATCCCGAGTGTCGTCGACTCCCCTCCCGGAAGCACGAGACCCGCTATACCCTGCAGGTCGTCAGGGCGCCTGACGAGGCGCGGTGCCGCTCCTAATTCACAAAGAGCGCGGCGCGTGTTCGGCGAAGTCCCCCTGAAGGGCCAACACGCCGACTTCCACCTGGAGGCACCCAGGTGCTTCGCGACCCGGAGGTCATCTGTCCACCACCGTTCGTCACCAACCCCGCTCTGCGAGCTTGACGTCGAGCGAGCTTTCTTCGAGGCCCGGCATGGCCGAGCCGAGCCCGAAGCTGACTTTGGCGACGATCTGCGGATCGTCGTGATGGGTCGTCGCCTCGACGATCGCCCGCGCACGACGGGCCGGGTCCTCACTTTTGAAGATCCCCGAGCCGACGAAAACCGCTTGTGCACCCAACTGCATCACCAGGGCTGCATCCGAAGGAGTTGCAATGCCGCCGGCACAGAACAGCGGGACCGGCAGATGGCCCGAATCCGCCACCTCCGCCACCAAGTCGACCGGCGCCGCGAGCTGCTTGGCCCACGCATAGCGCTCAGCCGGGTCCGCCTGGGTGAGCGCCCTCATGTCACCGAGGATCGAACGCAGGTGCCTGACGGCTTCGACGATGTTCCCAGTGCCTGCCTCACCCTTCGAACGTATGAGAGCCGCACCTTCGGATATCCGCCTCAACGCCTCTCCGAGGTTGGTCGCACCGCAGACAAAAGGCACATCGAACGCCCACTTGTCGATGTGGTGCGCTTCATCGGCAGGAGTGAGAACCTCGCTCTCGTCGACATAGTCGACCTCGAGAGCCTGCAGAACCTGGGCCTCGGCGAAGTGGCCAATGCGCGCCTTCGCCATGACCGGCAAGGTCACCGCCTGCTTGATCGCCTCTATGAGAGCCGGGTCGCTCATCCGGGCCACGCCGCCCTGGGCGCGTATGTCGGCCGGAACCCTCTCCAGAGCCATGACCGCGACCGCGCCCGAGTCTTCTGCGATGCGCGCCTGCTCGGCGGTGACCACGTCCATGATCACCCCACCGCGAAGCATGTCAGCCAGGCCTCGCTTGACGGTGAACGTGCCTGTCCGCCTGCTGTCGCCGGAACTCGTCGGGGTTTGCTCCATGTTCCGAGTCTACCCCGGGCCTCCTGAGCGGCCCCCGTCTTGGAAACCGGGGTCCGGCGCCCGGGATCCCGGTTGCGGGATCAAGCTTCGTCGAGCGCTGCGACCCTCGTCGCAGGAGCGTCGAGGACGCCGACGGTCGAGGTTGGTACGAGAAGCTCGGGTACGACGGTCCACGCCCACCTGAGCACGCGACCTGTGCCGGCGCTCGCAAGCGCAGACGGGGAGGCTGGAGGAGGGCCTGCGGTCATCTTCACGAGCGCGTCGCGGAGCCCCGGCGGGTATCTCGTCACCCCGTACGCGCGCTCGTCGGCGGCAAGCTCGCGGCCCGGCCCGGCGAGCCTGCGCACGATCTCGGGCGAACGCGCGAACAAAGGTGCGACAGGAAGGACCACCGTCGCAGCCATCGTGGCCGATGCCATGTCACCCGACTTGATGTGCGACAGCTCGTGCGCGAGCACCCCTTCAAGCTCGACGGGGTCCAGGGCACGGAGCACTCCGGTTGTGAGCACGAGGGTGGCATTGCGTTCGTTGCGCCCGATCGCGAGAGCACCGCGGAACGGGTCGTCTATCAACACCATTCGGGGCAGCGGAAGGCCCATGGTCGCGCACAGCCCGTCCACGAGATTCGACGCGCGCGGTACATCTTCCTCTTCGACCGCGCGTCCGCCCAGCCGGCCGAGCAACAGGCGCGGTGCTCCGAGCCAGACGCCGACCCAAGCGCAGGCGCCCACGACGACCGCAACGACGAGACCGACGAGGACCTGCCCGACGGCTGCTCCCACGGCGATCACCACCACGACGACCACGAGCGCGGGTAGCGCAGCGATGGCGAGTGCCCGTCCGTGACCGGGGACCTGGTCACGGTCCAAGCGGTCTGCTCCCACTTTCCGCGCCGCCGGCTTCACGATCACGGTGGGAGGGGCCAGGTCCTTCGCACTTGCGCGCGTGGTCCCTGAGGCGACATCGCCTCCGGCGAGGCTGTTGCGGGACTGGGCGGTCCTCGGGCGCTGACCTTGGCCACCCCCGGCCCTCTGACCACCCCCTTTGCCTGCGGGGCCTCTGGCTCCGCTGACCTTCGCGTTACCGCTGCCGTTCTGGCGGCCGGCTCCCTTGGCGGCCCCGCTTTGTTGAGCACCGCTTTGTTGAGCACCGCTTTGTTGAGCACCGCTCTCGAACCGCGGTTGCGGCTGGCCCCCCTGCGGTTGGAGCCGCCTCTGCCACCGCCGCCTTGCAACGAGCTGCCGGACGCCTGCGGGTCCCTCGCTGGTTGCCCGATTGGCCGCTGTTGCCCGACTGGCCGCTGTTGTCCGCTCCTGCCACAGACGAAGTGTACGGCAGGGCTACACGTGACCCGGGAGTCTTCGCCGTTCGATCGCTTCCTCGTAGACCGAGACGTAACGCTGCGCCACGGCGGACATCGACCGAGACGATGCATGGGCGAACCCAGCGTCGAGGGCTCGCCGAGAAGAGCCGCCGCCGCCTGATTCCGCATCTCGAAGAGAGATCTCCAACTGCCGGGCGAGCGCGGCGGAGTCGCCGGGCGCGACCAGATCTGCATGGCCTTCCGCGGCGGCCCTGTATCCGGGAAGGTCGCTCGCCACGATGGCCGAACGAGCTGCCATCGCTTCTAGGAGGACCACTCCGAACGATTCGCCGCCGAGTGAGGGGAAGCATGCGATCTGCGAACCTCTCAACCTGCTTGCGACCTCTTCGTCGCTTATCCGACCCAACCACTGAAGCGAGTCACTCGGCGGATACCGCTCCATCAGCTTTTCGGTCTCCGGACCCGCGCCCGCGACCCAAAAGTCGGCGTGCGAGTTGTCCAGGCGGCTCATGGCGTCGAGAAGGACGGAAAGGCCCTTACGCTTCTCGTGGCGTCCCACGAACATGACGGTCGGGCCACGGGTGGGCCACGGATCCGCGCGACTGAAGCGCTCGACCTCCACGCCGTTTCCGATCAGCTCGTAGCTGCCTCCGAGGGCTCGCTCTGCCGTGCTGAGCGCCTCAGCGGAGACTGCACAACGAACCTGCAGCCGTCCTGCAAGTCCCCGCGCCAGCGGCCCGAGCACCGAGTAGAAGATGCTTGCGCCGCTTCGATGGAACGTGCCCACCTTCGCGGGTTGGCCAACCGCCAGACACGCATACGACGCGCCGGGCGCGAGCGGTTCATGAAGGTGGAGCACGTCGAAATGCCCGGCCCGCAGTGCCATCACCGCGCGGACCGATGCAGCCGGCCCTAAAGCCACGGGAGCAACCGAGCCGTTCGCCCGCACCCGCACGGAGCGACCGAGCCCGACGATGCTGTGATCGTCGTCGCTCCCCTGTCGATCCGGTTCATCGCGTTGATCGCGATCTTTTGCTCGTTGATGGTCCAGTTGATCGGTCCAGTTGATGGTCCAAAGGAGCGAGGACCGTTGCGTGGTGCCCGAGATTCCGAAGCTCGCGGCGAAAGCGCGAGCACTTGGCCCTGTACGCCCCCGGGAACACTCAGGCTGTAAGGACAGTGAAGAGCGACGCGCAACGTGACGACCGAGCGTCAGGCTGCGCCTGCGCGGCGGCCGGGGCGATATGGCCGACGTTCGAGGCGCGTCACCGGTCCCTTTTCGTCGCCGGTCGTCTGGTCTTCGGTGTCGCTCGGCCAATTCGGCTGAAACAGGTGCCACTGGTCGGGGGCCCTGCGAATGAACGCCTCGAACTCGTAGGCGATCGCCTGGGTGACTCTCGCCACATCCTTTCTGAGTGTCGTGGTGCGTTCGGTCGACAGTGGTGGGCGGATGACCGCGCTGTGATCGCGGCCCGGTCCGCTGTAGACGACAGTGGGGAGCAGAACAGCGCCTGTGCGAAGCGCCAGGGTCGCCGGTCCCGAAGGGAATGTCGTCCGCTCACCGAAGAACTCGACCTCGACGCCATTGCCGGGTATGTCCCGGTCGCAGAGCAACCCGACGAGACGGCCGTCGCCAAGGGCCTTCAACAGAGCGGTCCCGCTGCCCGCACCCAGCTTCAAGATGTCGAGGCCCATCTGTTCGCGTTGCTCGACGAACCAGTCATACAGCTCGGGCGGCTCGACGGGCTCGGCCACGCTGACCATCGGGTAGCCCTGAAGCGCGAGCCATGCGCCTCCCCACTCCCAGCTGCCTACGTGCGGCAGAGCCATGATCACGCCCTTGCCCGCATGCATCCCGTCGACCAGATGCTCCATCCCTTGCGGCCGGACCATCCGATCGAGGATCTCCGAAGGGGGGACAGCGGGCAACCGCGCGCCTTCCATCCAGTAGCGCGAATACGCGAGGAAAGCGCGTGTGGTCCATCGGCGCACCTCGGACTCCGTCAAGTCGTTGCCGAGCACGCGACGGAGGTGACGCCCGTACATCGCTCGCGACTCCGAGCGCGGCTGATGTCAGAGCGAGCGTGACAAGACGGGACGCCAGTCGGGCGAGGGGTTCCGGCAAAGCCTGCATGGCCTCGCCGAGTCCCCTGTACGCGAAATACGTCGCGCGCGAGGGCAACGTTGACTGCCGGCTCAGCGCTCGGGGCTTGGACGTCCGCCGGGGCGCGGTCTCGCGGCCTGCGCGAAGCGGACCGGTCGGTGCGACGGACCCTGGTGGGCTGTACCCCGTCGCGTCGCGGCCACCATCTCGTCGAGGCATCCGCCGAACGTCGAGTCCACCCCACTCGGGGGACGGCGGTCTCGCGCTGCGCACGCGCCACCCGCCAAGCCCGCCAGCGAGAATCCGTCCGGCCCTCGCGCCAACGAGCCACCGCACGGCGCGACACTTCGGCGAGGTGACCCGAGTGCACGGACTCGGGGTCAGCTGTTTCTGCCTGCACGGTACGGACGCGTGGGGTGCGCACCCTGGTGATGGGTTGAACCGGACCCTGGGCGGCTTGGATCACCTTCACGAACCTGCCCAGGGCGGTTGCGAGAACCAGGCCCAAGAACACCCAGAGCGAAGGAATGAATGCCGCCGAGTGGACCGAGCCGGCGATGAAGCAAAGACCGAGAAGGATGAAACGCTCTGCCCGCTCCATCAAGCCCCCGCGGGCCGTCAGTCCGAGAAGTTCCGCCTTCGCTCTTTGATACGAGATGAGCGCTGTGACAGCCAAGATGGAGAACGGGAGCAACACAGCCTCACCGCCGTGGTGAGCTGCGAGGTACCAGGCCACGCCTCCGAACAAGAACGCGTCCGACACGCGATCTGCCACCGAATCGAAAAAGGCTCCTCGGACAGACGCAGTTCCGGACGCCTTGGCGACCGGGCCGTCGAACAGGTCGGGCAGGCCGGTCGGAAACAAAAGCGCCACACCGATCAGAAGGTGGCCACTGCCGACCACCACGGCAGTCACGACGGACATGATCAAACCGAACCCGGTGATCACGTCGGCGGTGATGTGCGCCCGAACCAAGACCTTGCCGACGGGCAGCGTGCCGCGGTCTACGGCGTGCCTCCACCGGCCATCGAACATCAACTCTCCTTTGGCCTCTTGAATCCGAGCGTACCATCGAGGCGACGAAGATCAGGCGATCGACCCTGGTCACCGGTGCCTATCACTCATGTAGGCCCACCGCTCTGGACCAACCCCCTGACGGTTGTGGCTCGTGCCAGTAGGCTCCGGCGCCGGGCGGCCCGGGGAGTCGCCTTTCGACCCAGGGAGGTGCAAGACCGTGCCTAGCCACCCACCGTCGCGGATCCGCAACGTGGCCCTAGTGGGCCACAACGGAGCGGGCAAGACGACCCTGGCCGAAGCTCTTTTGGCCCAAACGGGCGCCATCCCCCGACAGGGCAGGATCGAAGACGGCACAACCGTGTCGGACTTCGAGCCCGAGGAAGTCAAAAGGCACCTTTCGGTGTCGCTCGCGATGACGCCGTTCACTGTGGGCGACGTGAAGGTCAATCTCATCGACACTCCCGGCTACGCAGACTTCTTCGGAGAGGTGAGAGCTGCCTGCTCAGTGGTCGATCTCGTCGTCCTGGTGGTGAGCGCAGTCGAAGGAGTCGAGTCGCAGACCCTCGCGGCGTGGCGGCTCGCCGGCGAGCTCGGGCTCAGCCGGCTCGTCTTCGTGAACAAGCTGGACCGAGACCGTGCCTCGTTCGACCGCACCTTGGCCGATCTCCAGGAAAGGTTCGGAGCAGGGATCGCTCCGCTCGAGTTGCCCATCGGCGAGGAAAGCGCGTTTCAGGGCATAGCCGACCTTCTCACCGACTCAGCCATCAACTACGGAGACGGAAAGCCGACGACGGGCCCGATCCCCGAGGATCTTGCCGATCTGGAGCACCAGGTCCGCGAGCAACTCATAGAAGGAATCGTCGTGGGCGACGACGCTCTGATGGAGCGTTACCTCGACGGCGAGGTGCCGTCGAGCGAGGAGCTCGAGCACACTCTTGCCACTGGAGTCGCAGACGGACTCGTCTTCCCCGTCGTCTGCGGTTCGGCAACCACAGGCGTGGGCATCGACCGGTTGGCGACGCTTATCGCGGAGCTCGCGCCACCGCCAGGACGCAACCCTGTCGTAGTCAGAGCGGGTGACACCACCCGCGAGGTGCCGTGCGACCCAGCGGGTCAACCACTCGCACGCGTGTTCAAGACGATCTCCGACCCGTACGTCGGGCACATCTCGTTGCTCCGGGTCATCTCTGGGACGATCCGCCCCGACACGGTGCTCACCAATTCCCGCACTCACGCGGACGAGAAGCTCCACGTCCTCCAGGTGTTGAGGGGCAAGGAGGCCGAGACCGCTCCCGAGGCTCAGGCCGGTGACATCGTCGCAGTGCCAAAGCTTGCCGATACTGCGACCGGCGACACTCTCGCGCCCAAGGGCACCCCGGTGCTCGTCCCGGGACCTGAACCTGAGCCGGCCGTCCTTTCACTTGCTATACGTCCTCGTTCGAAAGGCGACGAGGACAAGCTGATGACGGGCCTCAACCGGTTGCGTGAGGAGGACCCTTCACTCGGGGTGTCTCGCGTCGACGAGACGCACCAGACCCTCTTGTCGGGAACGGGCGAGACTCACCTGGCAGTCGCCTGCGAGCGCCTGCACCGCAAGTTCGGAGTCGACGTCGACATAGAGGACGTCCGGGTTCCCTACAGGGAAACCATCACGAAAGAGGCGGAGGCCGAAGGCAAGTACAAGAAGCAGACAGGAGGGCACGGTCAGTTCGGGGTCGCGAATGTGCGCATATCTCCGCTTGCGCGAGGTGAGGGCTTCCACTTCGTCGATCAGGTCGTGGGCGGAGCCATCCCGCGCCAGTACTTGCCGGCGGTAGAGAAGGGTGTCATCGAGGCGATGAACATGGGGGGCGTCTACGGGTACCCCGTCGTCGACGTGGAGGTCGCCTGCTACGACGGAAAGTTCCACAGCGTCGACTCGTCCGAGATGAGCTTCAAGATGGCGGGTTCGCTGGCTTTCAAAGAGGCGATGGCCAAGGCCGCTCCCGTCCTGCTCGAGCCCATCAGCCGGATCTCGATAACGGTGCCGGCGAGCATGCAGGGCGACGTGCTGGGAGACCTGAACTCGAGGCGCGGTCGCGTGCAGGGCACCGACACCTTGGACGGCGGCGAACAGTGCATCACCGCCTTGGTCCCGACCGCAGAGATCCAGCGCTACGCGATCGACTTGCGCTCCTTGACGGGAGGAAGAGGCCGCTTCCACGCCGAGCACGACCATTACGACTCCGTGCCGGCGAACCTTGTGGATCGACTCGTGAAGGCCAAGGCCGATTGAAGCTGAAGCTCGATCTCCACGACATCTACAACAAGGGCCAGGACATCGATCGCGCGCTAAACGACGTCATGGAGGAGGCCGCTCGTACCAAAGCGAGCCTCGTGGAGATCATTCCCGGCAAAGGCTCGGGTCAACTCAAAAAGCGCGTCCTGCGCTACCTGGACCAGCCAGAAGTGAAGGTTCTCTACCACCGGGTCGAGAAGGACTCGAAGAACTTCGGCAGGATCTTCGTTCACTTCCGATGGAAGTGAGCCTCCGCCGGCCTGAACCTCCGCCGACCGACCCCGACCTCGGCCGTCCACTTTGGTGATTAAGAGACAGCCGCGTGTACAAGTTCCGAATTTGAATCACACACGTCCCTTCCTGGCCTCCTTCCCGTCGCCGAAGCTCCCGAAGGCCGAAGCTCCTGGAGGAGGTGTAAACGACTCTGCAGGAGGGCAGTCAGAGGCCGTTTCTTGCCAGCGCCCCTAGGCAAGCCCGCACCACGCCGCGTGAACCTTGCGCCAGGTCTCGTCCAGCGGTTCGGGCATGACTCTCACTCCCGCGACGGCGGTCATGAAGTTCGTGTCCCCGGACCACCGAGGGAGAACGTGAAGATGAAGGTGGGCCGGTATGCCCGCTCCGGCGGCCCTTCCAAGGTTCGCACCGATGTTCGCCCCGTCAGGGTCGTAAGCGACCGAGAGCACCTCGACCGCGGTCCTCGCGGTCTCCCACAGAGACGAGCTCTCGGCTCCTGACAGCTCGCCCAAACCGCTCAGGTGACGCACCGGCATGACGAGGAGGTGAGCTGTCGTGTACGGGTACGCGTTGAGCAACGCACAAGCGATCTCGTCTCTCCACACGATGCCGTTCTCCGCGCTCGGCTCGCCTGATCGCAGGATCCGGCAGAAGACACATCCCCCGTCGCCTGACGGATCGCCTTCCGAATCTCCACCAGGCCGGTTCGCCAAAGTAGCTGCCTCTACGTACTCGCTCCTCCATCCCGCCCACAGATGTTCGAGCGTCATCCCGGAGATCCGCGTTGCGACACTTCGTTCGCGACGTGCTCGATGAAAGCGACGAGGTCGACTCCTCGCTCCGGATCCGAGGATCCCCTGCGGTTGACTCCTACCGTCCCCGCTTCGACGTCCTCGCCACCCACGACCAGGATGTACGGGATCTTCTCGACCTTCTTCTGCCTGATGCGCCTTTGGACGCTGTCCTCGGCCTCGACGAGCTCCACCCGTAGACCGGCCTCGCGACAGCGCGAGGTGACGAGCTCGGCGTACTGATTGTGCGCGGCCGCCACTGGAAGCACGGCCACCTGGACGGGGGAAAGCCACGTGGGCATCGCCCCCGCGTAGTGCTCGAGCAATATCGCGAAGAACCTCTCCACCGATCCGAACAGTGCGCGATGGATCATCACGGGCAGGTGCCGTGCATTGTCGCTCCCCACGAACTCCAGACCGAACCTCTGTGGAGTCTGGAAGTCGAGCTGGATGGTGGAAATCTGCCAGGTCCGGCCGATCGCGTCGCGTGCCTGGACCGAGATCTTCGGCCCGTAGAACGCTCCCCCGCCCTCGTCCAATGCGAGATCCAGGTTCATCGCCTCGGCGGCCTTGCGGAGAGCCTCGGTCGCAGCCTCCCATTCCCCGTCCTCGCCGACCGACTTCTCCGGTGGTCTGGTCGACAGCTCCAGAAAGAAGTCGGTGAGCCCGTAGTCGCGAAGCAGGTCGAGCACGAACCCGAGGAGCGACTCGAGCTCTACGATCATCTGGTCCCGAGCACAGAAGATGTGAGCGTCGTCCTGGGTCATCCCGCGCACGCGGCTCAAACCGTGAACCACTCCTGATTTCTCGTAGCGGTAGACGCTGCCGAACTCGAACAACCGCATCGGTAGCTCTCTGTACGAACGCTGACGGCTCCGATAGATGAGAACGTGGAACGGGCAGTTCATCGGCTTCACGTAGTACCGATGTCCTTCGTCGAGCTCCATCGGCGGATACATGCCGTCGGCGTACCAATCGAGGTGACCCGAGGTTTCGAAGAGATCCGACTTCGCGAGATGCGGGGTGTTGACGAACTGATACCCGGCCTCGTCGTGGCGCCGCCTCGAGTAATCCTCCATCTCGCGCCGGATGATCCCGCCTTTCGGATGGAACACCGCAAGTCCCGACCCGATCTCAGGCGGGAACGAGAACAGGTCGAGCTCGGCGCCTAAGCGCCTGTGGTCGCGTTTCTCGGCTTCTTCGAGCCTGGCGAGATGCTCCTTCAGTGCCTTGTCCGATTCCCACGCCGTGCCGTAGATGCGCTGTAGCTGCTGGCGATGCTCGTCGCCCCGCCAGTAGGCGCCCGCCACGCGCTGGAGCTTGAAATGCCCGAGATAGCCCGTGGAAGGGACATGTGGGCCCCTGCAAAGATCGACGAATTCCTCGGTGTTCCGGTAAGCACTCACGACGTGCCCGTCTCCGGCCTCTACGCCGAGATCGGGCTCCACATCCGCTCCCCCGCTGCGGCTCTCGGCGGCGACGGTCTCGATGATCTCCACCTTGAAGGGTTGATCGGCGAAGAGGCTCAGCCCCGAAGCCTCGTCGTGCTCCTCGCGATGAAACGGCTGATTCTCGCGGACGATCTTCCGCATCTCGGCGTCGATGCGGGAAAGATCGTCGTCTGTGAAGTGGACGCCGCCGGGAAGCTCGAAGTCGTAGTAGAAGCCGCCTTCGATCACCGGCCCGATCGCGAAGAGCGCTCCCGGCCAAAGTCTCGTCACGGCTTGCGCCATCACGTGCGCGGTCGAGTGCCGCAGCACGTCGCGGCCCGGGCCGCTCGCCGCGCCGACCGGATCGATCACTGCGCCGTCGTGCAGCACCGAGTCGAGATCGACGAGCACCCCGTCCAACGTGGCAGCGACTATCCGGTCATGCTTGTCCCTCTTGCGAAGTCCGGCGAGCGCGGCCGAGACCGTGGAGCCCGCGGGAAGCTCCACATGGCCGAGGTCCGCAACTTCGACGCTCATCGAACCGCCAATTTCACCAGCCAAATTTCACCCAATCCTTGCTCGACACCTAACTGGCCTGAGTCCTATGGCCTAAGGCCTAATTTCATTCCTAATTGGAGAGTGGCACACCCAGAAGGCCGGCCGCGGCCGCGATCTCGAGGGGCTCGGCCGTTCGCCCTTGACCGGACCCAGATGCCCCCTCGTCGATCAATTCGATCGCGCCTGGCACGTCGAGGTCGTCGTCGAGCCGGTGACGTACTGCGCTCAACAAGGGTGAGTCCACGACCGAGACCGTGGCGCCGGACGAAGCAGCGCTCGCGCCTGCGACCCTCCAGAATTCGAGGCGCTCCCCAGCCACGTCGATCTGCTCGTCCGCCCAGTCCCAGTCTTCACGGTAGTGATGCGACAGCAACGCCAGTCGGGCAACGGATGAGTCGGCCCGTTTGAGCAGGTCCTCGACGAAAACCAGGTTGCCGAGGGACTTCGACATCTTCTCGCCGTCCAGTCCGACCATGCCGGCGTGCATCCAGTGGCGTGCGAGGGGCTCCCCGGTGACCGCCTCGGACTGCGCCGCTTCGCACTCGTGATGGGGGAACACGAGGTCGCTGCCCCCGCCGTGGATGTCGACCGTGCGGCCAAGCTCGCGCAGTGCCAGCGCCGAGCATTCGACGTGCCAGCCCGGCCTTCCCGGCCCCCAGCGCGACTCCCATGAAGGCTCGTCCGGGGCGGAGGGCTGCCAGAGCACGAAGTCGAGCGGATCATCCTTGTTGGGATCGTCGGGGTTGCCGCCCCTCTCTCGTGCGAGAGCGAGCATGTCGTCCCGGCTGAGGTGGCTCAACTGACCGAACGAGCCGAAGCTCGACACGTCGAAGTACACGGCGCCGCCGGCCCTGTATGCGTGGCCCTTGTCCAGAACCGCGTCGACGAGGGACAGGATCTCGGGGATCGCTGATGTCGCACGCGGCTCGCTGGCTGCCGGCAGCAGCCCCAGCGCCGACATCGACGAATCGAACCTGGCGAGCTCCTCGACGGCGAGGTCGAGGTAGTGCACTCCGAGCTCACGCGCCTTGCGCAAGATGTCGTCGTCGACATCGGTCACGTTGCGCACGCAGCGCGTGTCGTGACCGAGATCCCTGAGACGGCGTTGCAGCACGTCGAACGCGAGGTAGGTGGCGGCGTGCCCGAGATGGGCCGCGTCGTACGGCGTGATCCCACAGGTGTAGAGCGTCACGACCGGTCCAGGCTCGAACGGCACTACCTGTCGGCGCGCAGTGTCGTAGAGGCGCATCATTCCGACACCTTGGCGTCGTCGAGCCCGCCGATCTTCAAGGTGGTATGCGCCTTGTACCGCATATTCAAGGTGACGAGGACGGCGGTGAAGGCCTCGATCGCCGCTGAAGACGCGAGGCTCCCTGCATACAGGGCCCGCAGACCGTCGATGGACGAGATCAACGCGATCGCCGCCTCGGCGGCATCGCGGTCGTCCGAGCAGACGAGGACGTCCGAGTCCAAGCCCGCATCGAGATCCTTCAGCTCGCGCGCCGGGAGGTGTTGGCAACCCGCGACCACCTTCGACTCGGGAAGGGTGGCCTGTAAGAGGGTCGCCACCGATCCGCGTGGAGGGACGACAGCCTGGAACTCGCGACCGTCCTTCACAAGGGCGTTGCCCACCGATATGACGAGCTTGCCAGCAAGGTCGCCCGCCAGAGGTCTCACTGTCGGTACCGCCGCCTCCCAGGGAGTGGCGATCACGACGATCTCGCACTTGGACGCCACGTCGTTTACCACGCCTGTCAGGTCGAGGTCGCGGTCATTCCACGGTGCGAGGGCGTCCGCTACCACTTCCGCCGCCCTCTCCACGTCGCGCGAACCGATGACGACGGACGTGCCCGCCGCCGCGAGCCGCAGCCCGAGCCCCACTCCCAGTGGTCCTGTGCCACCGACGATCCCGACGACCATCCGTGACAGATTGGCACAACGGCCACAAGGCATCGGCTAGCTGCCGGATCAAGCATTCAGGCTCCGCAGCCCGGTAACGTCCGCCGACGTGGGCCTTCTGGACGGGAAGCACATCTTTGTCACGGGCGTGCTGACCGACGCCTCCTTGGCCTTCGAAGTCGCTAGATGCGCCCAGGAGCAAGGTGCCGAAGTGGTGCTCTCGGGTGCTGGCCGTGGTCTTTCACTTACGAGACGCACCGCGCGGAAACTACCGAGCGAGCCCGAGGTCCTCGAGCTGGACGTCACACATCCAGACCATCTCGAAGCAGCGGCCGCCCGTCTGGCGGAGCGCTTCGACCGTCTGGACGGGATCCTGCACGCGATCGGGTTCGCCCCCGACAGCTGCCTCGGTGGCGACATGTTCCGAGCCGAGTGGGACGACGTCGCGACCGCGCTCCAGGTGTCCGCTTACTCGCTGAAGGCGCTGGTTCAGGCCTTCCGGCCGTTGCTCGTCGCGGCGCAAGGCGCGTCTGTCGTGGGCCTGGACTTCGACGCCCGGCTCGCGTGGCCTGCTTACGACTGGATGGGCGTGGCGAAAGCGGCGCTCGAGTCGCTCACCAGGTACCTGGCCCGGGATCTAGGGCCCGAGAAGATCCGCGTCAACCTCGTGGCGGCGGGTCCCATCAGGACGATCGCGGCAAAATCGATAAGAGGTTTCTCGAAGTTCGAGGACACATGGGCGACTCGTGCGCCGCTCGGGTGGAACGTAAACGACGGTGGCCCTGTCGCACGGGCCTGCGTGGCTCTCATGTCCGACTGGTTCCCCATGACGACCGGCGAGATCCTGCACGTGGACGGCGGAGCACACGCACTGGGTGCCTGAGCCGGTCGATGAGCGCTGAGCGCCGCGCAGAGAGCAGCGGGCGCCGCTAATCGCGCCGGACGAACAGGACGAGGAACCCGGCCCCGCCAAGGGGAGACACGTGCTCGGGTCGTAGTCCGCAGTCTGTCGCCAAGTTGCCCAGACGCTGCTGTGTGTAGCCGTGGACGCCGACCCCGTGGGCGCCGTAACGAATCTTGCGCAGGTCCAGGCGGAGCCCCGGGGCAGGGAACGAGGCGACCACCGCAGGTGCCGCCTTCCCCATGCGACCAAGCAGGTCGCGGGGGTCTTCCACGTAGTCGAAGACCCCGAGCGCCACAGCTGCGTCGTAGGAGTCGCGCTCTTTGATCTCCTCCCACCCCCGCTGCTCCACGGTCACCAGGTCGGGGAACGCTCCAGCTCTTTCGCGAGCGAGGGCGACCATCGCAGGGGCCGGGTCGATGCCCGTAACCTTGATGCCCTTGCTCGGCTAGGGGTCCGAACAGCGGCCCGCTTCCGCAACCGACGTCCAGGACCGACTTGGCCCCGAGCCCGGTCACCAAGTCGACGGCGCCCCTGAGCCTGTCGAAGATCGGACCTCGCCCGATGAGCCGGGACACGGGCTCGCTGCGGTAGAAGGCGTCGAAACGCGACGCCCGGCGGTGGAAGTAGGTGCGGAAGTCAGATGGCGACACGGTTACAGGTCTCGCTTCCGAATCGGCGGACAAGGCGCAAGAACATAGGCGCGATACGACCGCGGCCTAGAACCTGCCGCGCAACTGCCTGAGACCGGATCGCGCTCAACCCCGGGGTGGTCCCGTCGAAGTCGTAGGAGTGGTAATAGCAGACGGCAGTTCCAGGGCTGGAACGTATGGCGGCCGATACCGCTGCCAACGGCAGAAGACGCTGATAGCTGCCCCCACCGAGGCGGACCCCTCGCCACGACATGACGGGGGCCTCCCTCAGAGGCGAGCCTGCACCCAGGAAACTGGCATCCGACACGTACTCGTACCCCGCATCCGCGAGCTCGCCTCGGTACCTGGCGAGGTCGCCGTGGGGAGGCAGATCGAATCGCGGCGAACGGAAGCCCGTGACCTTCACCTGAAGCTGCTGCTCGAGGATCTCACGACCCTTGCGCAGCCACGACACGGTGTCCTCGGGGAGACGGCCGTGGTCGGGACCGTGGCTCGCGATCTCGTGGCCGGCCGAGGCGAAGGTCGCCAGGGCAGGGATTATGCGCGTCATGTGGTTGCCGACGACGAACAGAGTGACCTTCGGGCCGCCCGTCACGGCGTCGAGCGACTCGACGAGTCGAGCCAGCTCTTCGACCAGGTCAGGTGGTCTAGGGACCTCGTGGCCGAGAACCGCCATCCCGTCGTAGAAGTCCTCGACGTCGATCGTCATGGACAGGGGCGGGACGCCCACTCCGACCGGTTGCCGCGCCTGGGTCACGTCAGGGTCCCCGGTGCTCCATCACCTTGGGCGGCAAGCTCGCGGTAGAAGGTTCTCAATCGCTCGATCACGCCATCCTCGGAGAACCGCTCGACCACCCGCTCCCGGCACTGCTCACCGAGCTTGGAGCACCGGCCGGGATCGGAGAGCAGTTCCCCCACCACCGAAACGAGAGCGGTCGCGTCACCCCTCGGGACAAGCAGTCCGCTCTGCGGGTCGATCACCTCTCTCACCCCTCGTACGTCGTAGGCGACCACGGGGCGACCCGAGGCTGACGCCTCCATGGCGACGCGGGGTATGCCCTCACGGTAAGAGGGCAGCACGACGATGTCGGCGGCGGCAAGGTAGGGACGCACGTCTTCGGTGGCGCCCATGAAGGAGACGTCCTTCTCGGCACGCGCCATCTCCTCGACCGAGATGGCATCGCTCTGGTCCGCCTCGGTCGGACCGACGTGCACGAACCTGGCTCGGCCTGAAAGTGCCCGGGCAAGCTCGAAGAAGTCCGAGCAGCCCTTCTCCTTGACGAGCCGGCTGACCATCATCACGACCGGGAGGGGGCCGATCAGCTCAGGTTCCGGATCGACAGGTTCCAAGAAGTGGTCGAGGACGACGCCGTTTCCGATGTAGCGGATCTTGCGCCGGGAACAGATCCCGACCCTGGGCAGTACGGTCTCGTCCTCGCGGCTCTGGACCAGCACCTTGTGCGCCCATGCACAGCACCACTTCTCGAAGAGCCACCCGGCGATGTTGCCCGTCAGGCTGTTGTCGGCGAAGTACAACGAGCCGTGGATCGTGTAGATCGCCTTCGTTCCGGCGAGGCGGGCGGCTGGAAGTCCGAGCAGCGACGCCTTGGGGGTGTGGGTCTGGACGAAGTCGAATCTCTGCCGGCGGAACAACCTCCACAGGCTGGCGGCCGCCTTCAGGTCGGATAACAGGTCCGCAGGCGACAGCTCGCGGCGCACGGGGACGACCTCGACCGAGATGTCGGCGGGCGCGTCATCGAAGTGGTCCCCGCTCACGACCGTCCACGAGATTTCCGTGAGCGAGCGGAGCTGGTTGGCCAGCAGAAGCCTGGCCGTCATCGAGGTGGTGACCACCCTGCAGCCACGCAGAGCCGTCGGCTTCACAGTGCCCATGCTCGTTCGCGTCCCCCCATACGGGCACAGCATCCATGACGACCGTCGGTGCGCAAACCCCCTGCGCGTGTCGTGGTCGGCCGTCCGTCCGAGATCGGCTCGGCCATTCTACCGAGCGTGGCGTGCGATGACCGGGGGCGGCATCGTCGTCGGCGCAACGGCACCATGTTCGAGGGCGCCGAGCGCACTCTCGCAGACAGGCGGATCAAGATGCTCGCCGCCCTAGACGACTGACTCTTGGTTGAAATCGACAGATGCCTCGAACGCTGCTCGACGAGCCGCCCGGCGGAACGCTGTCAGCAGTGCCGGTCCAACCAGCAGTATGCAGATGACGTTGGTTATTGCCCGGCCGGTGTCCCACCCGAGCGATGTCGTGGCGTCGTACAAGATGTAGCGCTGGGCATTTGCTGCAAACGAAGCTCCCGGCAAGTACGAGATGGTGCTGTGGGGGTCGATCGCAAACGGCCAGAACGCCAGATTCAGCATGAACCCGAAGCAGTACGCCGAAACGGCTCCATAAAGGGCGAGCATCAGCACTTCACTGCGACCGGTAGCCGGTGGGAGCAAGCCGGCGAACAGACCGACCCAGGCGCACCCGAACATCTGGTAAGGCAACCACGGTCCGACGCCACCGGTTATGAGAGCCGACGTGAACATCGTTGTGCATCCGAGAGCGAACCCGAACCCGGCGCCGAAGACTCGCCCGGCTAACACAATCGTGAAGAACACCGTCTCGATGCCGGCCGTGCCCGCACCGAGGGGTCGAAGTGCTGCACCGATCGCGGAGAGGACTCCGAGCATTGCGATCGCCTTGGCGTCCAACCCGCCATCGGCGATCCCGGCGAATACAACTGCAAGGATCAGGACCAGCAAGGCACCGAACATCAAAGGCGCCATCGCGGTGTCGCCGAACTTCCCCGGCGCTACGACGAACGGCCAGAAAAAAGCGACGAATCCAATGAAGGATGCCAACGCGATGACCCATCGAGAGCGCATGCCGATCCTGATCGCGACCGCTCTATTCGTGATCATCCCGCCTCCGCCTCCGCGGCTGCGTCCCGGACCTGGGCCACGGTCAGATATCCGAGGGGTGCCAACACCTTCGCCACTTGAGGAGCGAATGCCGGCGACGCGCCGATCACCTCTACGGTAGGGCCATCGGCCACTATTTCGCCCTCGGCGAGGACCACCACCCGATCCGCCGCGCTCGCAACGAACTCGACGTCGTGGGTGGCGATCACCACGGCCCGGCCTTCGGCGGCCATCTGGTCGACTATCTCGATCAGAGCGCGTTTGGCCCCGTAGTCGAGTCCCCGGGTCGGCTCGTCCAGAAGCACCACGCGCGGTCCAGCCGACAATTGAACGGCGAGGGCCAGGGAGAGACGCTGGCCTTCTGACAGATCACGCGGATTTGCTTCGTCAGGTATTCCAGGAGACAAGCGATCGAGAAGGGCGCGGGCTGCTTGCTGCGAAGTGCCTCCAGATTCTCTGTCGGCTTGAGCACACTCTGCGGAGACCGAGTCGTGGTAAACGAGATCCGACGGGGTCTGGGGGACCAAGGTGACCAGTTGACGCGCGCGGATGGGAGGCAGCGACTTGGGATCGTTTCCCTCGACATCCACGGTTCCCCCCTGTCGCGGTCCAGATCCCTGCAGCGCCCACAGAAGCGACGACTTACCTGAGCCGTTTCGCCCCATGAGAGCCGTCACCTGTCCTCGTTCGAGCCGCAGGTCTACGCCCGCGACCGCAACAACGGATCCGTAGCGCACGACCACGACCCTCGCCCGGAGCGCGGGGTCTGAGCCCCGATTCCATGGGACACACCGCGGCAACGGGACCGGACTTGAGGCGAGGCGATCCCGCAGAGGGCCGGCACGTCGGCGGGCGTCGCGTACCGACAGGGGCAGGGGGTCCCAACTCTCCAGCCGTCCGAGCTCTACCACTGGAGGGGCGACCGAGCTGGCTCTGAGCATCGCAGCGGGGTCTCCGCAGGCTACCGTCCCGTCTGTCTTGACCTCGATGATCTTGTCTGCGTACTGGACGACGCGCTCAAGTCGGTGCTCCGCCACAAGCACCGTCACTCCCAGGTCGTGCACGAGCCGAGTGACCGCGGCGAGTACTTCTTCGGCAGCGGTCGGGTCGAGCGCAGAAGTCGGTTCGTCCAAGACCAATATCCTCGGGTGTCCTGTCAGTACCGATCCGATCGCCACTCGTTGTTGTTCGCCGCCAGAAAGCTCGTGAAGGGCGCGGTTGCGAAGCGCTGCGATACCCAACAAGTCGAGAGTCTCCTCTACGCGCTTACGCATCACGCCAGGTGGCAATCCCAGCTGCTCCATCGCGTACGCCAGCTCCTCTTCCACCGTGTCCGTTACGAACCCGGCTAGAGGATCCTGGCCGACCACTCCGACGACGTCGGCCAATTCCCGTGGAGGATGGGTGCGAGTATCTCGACCATCCACGACGACCCGCCCTGCGAGAGTGCCGCCCGTGAAGTGCGGAACGAGACCGTTGACGGTACCGAGCAGCGTCGACTTCCCAACGCCGGTCTCGCCGACCACGAGAGCAAGCTCGCCTTCTTTTATCTGCATCGCCACGCCGCGCAAGACCGGGCATTTCTCTTCTGCGTACGTGACAGTGACGTTGTCGAACTCGATCACGCCCGCAGCTCCGTTGGAGTCGAGACGTGGCCATTGTGCGTTCTTGGACGAGCGGTAGGTGCGGTTTTCGTCGCATCTCCACGAGCAATCCGGACCGAACGCGCGGGTGGTGGCGCGGCGAACCCCGCCAAAGCCGCGAATAGAATCGCGGCAAGTGGCACCAACGGCAGTGACGGCCAGACAATCGGCTGGGTCGACGGATTGAGGCTCACTTGCGCGAACCCGAGTCCCGTCAGAGCGATGACGGCCGGGACGAGTCCGGCGATTGTCACGATCCACTCGGGCGTCTGCCAAGGGTCGGGACGGTATTGGCTACGGCGCACTCGCCTGCCTCCGAGCACCAGGCCGCCGCAGCACAGAACGGCTCCTCCGAGGATTGCCGGTAAACCCAAGAACCCGGCAACTGAGCCGTCCAGTAGGCCATAGGCGCCGACGCAAAGCCCGCACATGCCTGCAATCAAGAGTGCGCCCGTTACCTTCCGTGACCCAGAGGTTGCACCCGCAGTGCGGCCGTAGCCGCGCGAGTCCATCGACGCCGCGAGGAGCAACGAGCGCTCCAGGGCATCTTCCAACACGGGCATGGCGATGCTCCTGAGCGCGTGAAACCCGCGCGTACCTCCGCCGCGCAGGGCTCGGGCCCGGCGAACCCTTTGAACGCTCTCGACCAATTGCGGCGCAACGCTTATCGAGATGACTACCGCTACGCCGAGCTCGTACAGGGCACCGGGAAGCACTCGAAGCGCCCGCTTCGGGTTGGCAAGACTGTTCGCGGCCCCGATGCAGCAAAGCAAAGTCCCGAGCTGCAGGCCGCCATAAAGCGCCCCAAGGGAGCCCTCGAGGGTGATCGGGCCGCCCAGCTGGACTCCCGCCGCCCACTTGGGCAACTGGATGTGAGGGATGGTGAAGAGCACGTGCATTGTCCTCGCATCGATATCTCCGCCGAAGATCGAGCGGAAGGCCACCCGTATGACGACCACGATCAAGGCGATCACGAGGTAGTACTTGAAAGCTCGTGCCCACGGCGCATCGCTGCGCCGCTGCGTGACAACGAACCCCAGCACCCCGAGCACGAGCAGAAGCAGGATCGGGTTCGTCGTTCGACTCACCGTTGCGGCAAGGCCCAGGGCCCACGCCCACCAGGCGACTGGATGAAGGCCGCGAGGCAACCTTGGACCGACCCATGGGTGTTGGTGGAGACTCAACCGCCCGCTCACTCAGTTGGTCTCAGCGCGTCGTCGTCGCCTTGCGGCGAAACCCCAAGCTCCGGCTATGCAAACGACCGCCACAGCGCCAAGTAAGAAGGGCCAGGCGGACCCCGACGATGCCCGCGGGATAGCCGGCGCCGCAGAGACGTTGACGATCTTGGGAGAAGATCGCCCGCTCGTGACGGCAAACCCAGATCTGGTCGAGCCCGATGACGGCGGAGTGCTTGTGCCGGGTGACTTCAAAGCACCCGCACCGTGTGCTTGAGATGTGGCGGTGGTCGCCGCTGCGGATGTGGATGTCGTTGCGTGAGGTGAGGTCTGAGGCGTGCTGGACTGGGGTTCGGGCGTCGTGCGGGTTGATGTGCTCGTAGTGCTTTCGGTCGTAGAGGTAGATGACGTGGTGCTCGTCGTGACCGGCGGTCCGGGATTGTTCGCCCGAACTGAGCTCGGTGAGAACGGAGGCTGGACATTCGGGTTTGCCGCTCCGAACGTCCACGCGTCGACGCTCCCGGGTGGCGGTTCGTAGCTCGTTGCACCCTGGAAGCTGTAAGTCCATGAGTCCTGTCCGCGATCCGCGTGCCAATACGACCAAGACGCCGAAGCGGGCGGAGTGCTGACGCAAGGTTCCTCGTTCGGCGGAGGTTCGTCGTCGATCCTGCAAATGAACGCGGGGCCGTCTTCCTCGTCCCCTGCGGGCGTAAAACCCGCGGAGATCATTGCCTCGTACCCGGTTGTAAGAGTTGCGGCGCAGCCTCGCTCGATGTCGCCCCCCCATGGTGCGAAATCTACGACCACGATCTCCCCGGTCGTAGTGGAGCAGCTGCTCAGGGGGTCTGCACCTGCCGGCTCAGGGTGCAACACGACGCTCACGGCGCCTAGGGCTGTAACCGACACGAGGAGAGCCGCGAGCCACCTTGTCGACGAGAAGAGGAGGCGAGATGCCCTGCCGGCGAAAGCTCCCATGCGTACCAGGGTCAGCTGCTGGTTGTGCTGGGTCGCGCCAGGCTCGACGCGATCGCGACCACCGGCTTGTTGATAGTGCGACCGGCCATGGACCCCCAGTAAGTGGCGTCGCCGAATCCGAAGACTCCACCGTCTGAGGCGACCTCCCAGTAGCCCTTGCCGTCGGGTGTCGACGCGATCGCGACCACCGGCTTGTTGAGAGTGCGACCGGCCATGGACCCCCAGTAAGTGGCGTCGCCGAATCCGAAGACTCCACCGTCTGAGGCGACCTCCCAGTAGCCCTTGCCGTCGGGTGTCGACGCGATCGCGACCACCGGCTTGTTGAGAGTGCGACCGGCCATGGACCCCCGGTAAGTGGCGTCGCCGAATCCGAAGACTCCACCGTCTGAGGCGACCTCCCAGTAGCCCTTGCCGTCGGGTGTCGACACGATCGCGACCACCGGCTTGTTGAGAGTGCGACCGGCCATGGACCCCCAGTAAGTGGCGTCGCCGAATCCGAAGACTCCACCGTCTGAGGCGACCTCCCAGTAGCCACGGCCGTCGGGTGTCGACACGATCGCGACCACCGGCTTGTTGAGAGTGCGACCGGCCATGGACCCCCAGTAAGTGGCGTCGCCGAATCCGAAGACTCCACCGTCTGAGGCGACCTCCCAGTAGCCCTGGCCGTCGGGTGTCGACACGATCGCGACCACCGGCTTGTTGAGAGTGCGACCGGCCATGGACCCCCGGTAAGTGGCGTCACCGAATCCGAAGACTCCACCGTCTGAGGCGACCTCCCAGTAGCCACGGCCGGACGGGCCCCAAGGAATTGTGAGCGCCTCCAGCGCCGGTATCGCCTGGTACGTCGCGATGACGTTCGCCGGTGACGGAGCGGGCGGGTAGTAGAAGGCGCCCTTCCCGGCTCCCGAGGTGAGCTGGAACGACAGCAAAGCGGATACCGGCGTAGCCGATCCTTTCGTGAACGATGTTGCTGTCGGCGAGTGGCTCAAAGCCACGAGGGCTTGTATCACGAGTGCTGTGGAATCGGGATCAGTGAAGCCGGGCGTCGCGACGGTGTTCGGGTAGTACGACCAGCCGGCGTCTGCATCCTGGCCATCTGACAGGAACGCGAGAGCCTTCGAAGACACGGCCGACGTGAGAGCGCCCTGAGCTGCAAGGCCCTGCACGGCCAGGGAGGTCGAGTTGGTGTCAGGTCCCGCGAACGAACCGGGAACGCCGCTGCAGCTGTTGACCGCGTTATCCGGGCTCGTCCATCCTCCGTCGGGACACTGCTCAGAAACAAGCCAGTTGACCGCAGCTGCCACCTGGCTCGTACCGTGGATACCCACCGCTGCCAGAGCGGCTAATGCCAAGCCCTGCTGGTAGCCGCCAGCCGAGTAGTCATCGACCTGGGTCGCGGTCCCGAATAGTCCTTTATCGGGCCCGCTTATTTGTTCCGTGGCCAACAGATGGGCTACCAGATCCGTACTGCCGAAGCTGTTCGGGCTTACGCCCAAGGCTTTTGCGTCGAGAATCAGAAGCGCAAGTTTGCCGGGTCCATCTGCACCATCAACAACGACGAAGGCGGAAACGTGCGACTCCAGGTAGGAGACACCTTTCCGTGCGACGTCTAGATCGACATTGGCGGCCGAGAGCGCAAGAACACTTTGGGCCGTAGAGGAAAGGTCCGCGTTGCCAGACCCGGGAGAGGTCGGAATGAAGCCCTCAGCGCTGAACTGGCTCGCGAGCCACACCGCAGCATCTTGCGATGGAAGTGACTGGGGGAGCAAGGGAGCGCCTTGTGGGCTCGCGGCCCATGCCGTGATCGCGCACACTCTCACGAGCATCAACAGTCCGGCTGACACGAATACTGCAGCCCGGCAGAGGGTCTTCATGGTCGCTCGCTTCCCGGGCCATGACCCGGAAGCGGCCCAACCGAGGCGGTTGAGAAACCACCGAGCCCCGGTCCATGTGTCTCGACAATAGGAGCTCATGCACTGTTCAGGTATCCCGGCTCATAGCAGCCTGTCGGCGTGCTACCCACGGTTGCGGACCAGCGCCGGAGTTAGACCGGCTTCCCCTGTCCAGTGACTACTTTTACGTCGGACAGACCGTACCACGGCCCAGGAGTCATTCATAGGCCTGAGGTTCAAGGTCTGAACGCTTGGCAATCGAGCCCGGAAATCGACCTCGGACGGCAAAGTCGGACGCTAAAGGGAGCACGCATGACAGTGGCAGAGGAGAACGTAAGGCTGACCGAACGTCTGTGGAACGCCATCGCGAGCCAGGATTCGCAGACGCTCTCCTCGCTGTTCCACGATGACGCCGAGTACACCGACGCGGCCACTCCCGAAGACGACGTGGCAAGGGGCGGCGCCGAGGTCGTCCTACGACTCGGGCTCGCGTTCGACGGGGTCGAGATATCGACGAGTTCGCGAAAAGTCGTCGCGAACAACGACGTCGTGATGGTCGAGCGGGTCGAGCGCTGGACCTGGCGCACCGGAGAGCACGTGGCCCTCCCGATCGCATCGGTCGTGGAGATCAGGGAAGGGAAGATCTCGCGGTGGGTCGACTACTGGGACATGCAGACGCTTCTCGGCGTGGCGCCCGGTTGGTGGATCGAACAGGTCATGAAGGGTTGGAAGAACTGAACCTCGCCCGTCAGTCGTCCACCTGCATGGCGGCCCTGTAGCCGGGCACGGACTCGAGCTGAGACTCGACGAGCCCACGCTCTTCGGGATCCGCGACCTGGTCCAGAAGTCGCCGTGCCGCCCTGATGTGGCGATCGCGCTCGGCATCATCACCTGAGCACGCATGCGCTCTCGCCATGCCTTCGTGGCACGAGGCGAGCCTCCATCCCTCGAATCCCTGCTCGACTGCCCGGTCGAGGGCTGCTCGCGCGAACCACAACGCGAGCTCGCCGTAGCCGAGGAGCGAAGCAACGTGAGCGACCTGCCAGTCACCGACGACACGGTTCTCGTCGGTACCCACAGCCTCCCAATGGTGGCGCGAGGCGAACGTCGCCATCAGCATGGCGGCGTCCTCTTCGCTCGACCGCTCAGGCTGGTCGATCAGGTCCCAAGCCTGGTTGAACGCCGAGGCGGCGAAGATCTTGTGCCAGGTCGTGGCGTCGTCGCCTCCGGAATTCGGGTGCACACCCTTTCTTCGGGGTTCTGCCCCCGAACCTGAAGCGCGGCGCGCTCAACATTTGCCGTCCACATTCGGCGCTTGACGTTCGGGGTATCGGCAGACGGGATCGCGGCAAATCCGGACCGGCTGTCAAATCTGGCAGGTCGAGGCGTAGGTGCAGTCCACGAAGGCATTGCCCTTGGAGTTCGGGTTCGACGGAGTGGCGACCGCCGACGCCGCCGGCGAGACGGAGGCGATTGCAACCATGAAGACGCCGCCGACTGCACCGGCAAACTACCTGAGTGACCGCGTACGATTACGCGTGCGCAGGACGAGGCTCGTCTTTACCTCGCCCCGCCGGGTTCATTCCTCCGCGTCGTTACGATTCGGTCAAGGCCGGCTCATTCGAGCCCGCGGCTCATTCAAGCTCGCGAAGCACCCAAGACGATCGGTGAAGAGCCTTGGCTTCATACATCGCCTGGTCGGCCTCGGCGAGAAGACGATCCACACCCATTCGGCCGGTGGAGCTGAATGCGATCCCGATGCTCATCCCGAGCAGCACCGAACCAGAGCCAAGTCGGACAGGGACCTCGAGCGCGTCGAGCATGCGCTCGGCGGCGGACACGACGCTGCCGGGCTCGGTCGGGGCTGCGAGCGCAACCACGAACTCGTCACCCGCGAAGCGCGCTACCAGGTCATCCTCCCTGAAGGTCGCCCGGAGCCGGCGCGACACCTCGGCAAGCGCCTTATCGCCGGATTCGTGGCCGAAGCAGTCGTTCACGTCCTTGAAGCCGAGCATGTCGCAGAACATGACGGCAACGGGCCGCTCCCTACGATTCGTGCCGGCAACAAGGCCTTCGAGCCTCGTGGCTAGCGCAGAACGGTTGAGCAGACCGGTGAGCGAATCGTGTGACGCCGCAAATGTGAGCTCGCGCTCGGCGATCTCTTTGCCGGCCGTCAATTGGCTGATCTGGAACCACACGAACAGGATCGCAAAGACGTCCACGACTGCCAGGCCGTTAGCCGCCTTGTTCGAGATGAGAAGGGGCACGGCCCCGAGACCGACCGCGAGCTGACCCGCGCCGAGACAAAGGACAGGCCATATCGCAAGCGCCCAACGCCCTCGACGGCCCACGAAATAGCTCGTGTTCAGCAAGGGGAACGCGTAGCCGATCGCGAGAGCAGGCCCCCAACCCACGAGATAGATGATCGCTGTGACGCTGACGGTCTGGCACGCAACTCTCAAGTGAAGCGACTTTGCCGACGGGTGCGAGCGGTAGAACATGTCCCCCACCCACCCGGCCCCCGCAGCTCCGGCGAGCACAGCGAGCAGCAGCCACAGCGGACGCTCCGCCACGACGTGAGTGCGCCCGAGCAACCACAACTCGAGAATCCCGATGACCCCGGAGGCGTAGGTGAGTATCTCCGTGCGTTTGCGGGTGGGGCCGCGCGCGTTACTCGGTTCCCAGTCGGCCTCCGACGTGATGCGAGGATGCTCTTCGGCAGCCGGCTGGTCCGGCTCGGGCCGAAGGCGCGGCAGGCGCATCAACGTCCGGACCGCCCCGAACTCCGCCCTTTCCTGCTCCTCTGTCATGAGCACCCCCGCGCCGGCCCCCGGGCGTTGCCTGGCTCTTCGAGCCCGGGGCGTCGCACAACCCCTGGCATCGGCACTTTCAACCTCGAACCTGAGAGGGTCTGATCTGCTGCCACGTGCGCATTCGAGCCCACAGTTGTGCCCCAATTGTCTGCGGATTGATTGTGTGGAGCCCGAATCATCCAATGAGCGACACTTGGCTGCTCGATTGGGGACATGGGTGCGAGGAGAGCGAACCGTAAGAGTTGTCGCGGCGGCCGGCGTCGCATTGATTCTCGGTGCGTGCAGCACGTTGGAAGCATCGCGCTCACCGTCAACTGTCTCCCGCGCACCGTCGGTCACCGCGGCCGGCGCATCCGCTGCGGGCGCACATTCGACATCGACTACGGGACCTCCTAAGGCGCCAACCGGCCCGGCAGGCGCGACGGGCACGGGAACGAGCACGAGCACGAATACGGCCTCGGACGCTGGCAAGAACCCCCTCGACCCGAACGAGACCAACCAGATCGACGACGAGCTCGCACAGTTGCAGTCGCTCCTGGGCGACACCAACGCCGATTTCGTAGCCGGCCAGAAGGAGAACTGACGACGATGGGCAGCCGGACCGCTGTCATCGCCGGCATCGCCACCGCCTGTTTGCTCACGCTGGGGGCGACCGTCGGCGCGCCCGGCCGGGCGTCGGCACATGCCTCCTCGTCCACTCCGAAGACTGCGACCACGAGTACGACGACCGGCGCCTCGGGCACTTCGGGCGGCCAACCCGCGTCAAACGTCGCCTGCAAGGCTCCCACGCTGCGAACGGCGAGGTTCCTCCTCGAGGTGGGATTGTCGAACCGCGCGGCGCAACTTCAGGTTCTCGCCACCCGGATCTCGGACACAGAGGACATTCCCGCGACGGACCTGCCGAGACTGAGATCGATCGTCTCGCAGGAGCTGACCGGCTATGCGGGCGGCGGGATCAAGGGGCTCGAGCAAACGGTGGCGAAAGCCAGCAACTGCGGTGAGCTGTTCGCAGACGCCAAGACGATGGTGAAGGACTTCTGGGTGTACGCATTGGCTTCTCCACAGGTCGACCTGACCGCGGTGAGGAGTGTGGAGAGCGCCGTCGACGCTCAACTGCAGGCGATCGAGCCCCAGCTCGACGCGGCAATCAACGCTGCTATCCAACGAGGCAGCGACGAGAGCTCCGCCCAGGAGCAGTTCGGCGCTCTCCAATCGAGCCTCGCCGCCTCGATCAGTGCGGTCAGCGAAGTGTCGATACCGACGCTTCTGTCACAGCAGCCGTCTGACTTCCCCGGAGATCTCTCGCTGATCGTCGGCTACCACGAGGACGTCGTTGCCGCGGGCACAGATCTGGGTGATGTCTCCTCGGACATCCGACTCATACTCGGGGACCTCAGTTGATGCGGATCAGGCGGATCGAGCAGTGACGGCGACCCCGTCTTGGTCCGCGGCCATGCAGAACTGCAAGGTGGGACACGAAACCCCGTCGAGATTCCTCGAAGCGTCGATGTCACCAGGTTGAATCCAGGTTCCGCCCTCGAATCCGATGGCGCTTCCGTTCTCGTCGACAGCCATGCAGAACGACGAGGACGGGCACGAGATCGAAGTTATCGTCGCCCCTCCGTCGACGTCATCGGGCTGACCCCAATTCGAGCCGTCGTATGTGATGACGTTGCCGTCGTCGTCGACCGCTGTGCACGAGGTGGGCGAGGCGCACGACACCGCGTCGAGATCGTTGCCTGCGTCGATGTCTGTCGGCTGTCCCCACGTGCCGTCGTCGTAGATCATCGCGTTCCCGTTGTCGTCCACGGCGACGCAGAACGAAGCTGTGGGGCACGATATCCCGGCAAGTGTGTTCGATCCGTCCATGTCTGTCGGCTGTCCCCATGTGCCGTCGTCGTAGGTGAGCGCGTTCCCGTTGTCGTCCACGGCGACGCAGAACGAAGCTGTGGGGCACGATATCCCGGCAAGTGTGTTCGATCCGTCCATGTCTGTCGGCTGTCCCCATGTTCCATCCTCGTAGGTGAATGCATCGCCGGCGTCGTCCACGGCGACGCAGAACACCGATGTCGCACATGACACAGCGTCGAACGCCGTTCCCTCGTCGACGTCGTTCAGTGCCGACCAACTGCCGTTCAAGTAGGAGAAGGCGTTTCCGTCGTTGTCGACGGCCACGCATGACGCTGGGGCGCTACACGAGACTCCGGCGATCCCTCCATCCGCCCTGCTGCCGGGGTCGACGTCTTGCGGCGAAGACCAGACCGGCGGTCCGGCGGGTAGCGAGCTCGAGCTCGTAGGTCCGGAGCTCGTATGCGTGGTGCGCACAGATGTAGACGTGGACGCCTTCTTGGAAGGCCCCTTCGCCGACGAGCTCGCGAGGACCCCGATCGTGATCCCGGTCACAGCCAGGACGACCACGATGGATGATGCGAGGAAGATCTTCGTCCGGCTGCCCGGCGACGAGGGGGCGGCCGTCGCGGGCGCACTGGGGTAGATGCGCGGTGTCGCCGACGTCGGAGGTGACGCTTCGTCGGCGCTCCAGGTCGGCCGTCGCCCTTCTTGAACCGGTGGGGACTCCGGCGGCGCGTACGTAGCCGAGGGCGACTCCATCTGAGTTTGCGAGACGCTGATCGGCTCTGTCCGGTACCCGAGCACGCCGGCGAACGCTTCCGCGACCCATTCGCACCCCGACGAGTCGAACGGCTCCTGCTCGTAGAGAGCGGCCGCCGTCAGTCGCACGGCGGCGCCGATGCCGATGCCCTGCGACATGTGCTCCTCGATAGTTGCCGCCACGTTGCGCCTCGAAGCCGCGACAAGGAGTCTTTGCTCGCGCAGAAGGGTGTCGTTCGGTATGAGGTCGCTCAGTCTGTTCGCCAAGCTGGCCGCGTCTGCGAGCGCAGCAGCTCCGAACGCGTCAACCACCTCACCGAGCGCCGCGACAGCGAGGCCCTCGGGATCCCAGTTATCACCTCCGCCCTCGCTCATCGCGATGACGGCGGGAGGGAGTCGAGTGCCGGTGCTACGCCGGGTGCTTCAGACACAAGCGGTTGGACAGCGGTCACGACGTCCGCGAACACCTTGTCAACCGGCTGTTCCCCGTCTATGTCGACGACCAGGCCGCGTTCTGAGTAGAAGCCGAGAAGAGGCTCCGTCTGAGAGTCGAAGACCTCGAGCCGGTGCATGAAGGTGGCTTCTGTGTCGTCGTTGCGGCCCTCCTTGGCGGCGCGGGCTTCGAACCGCCGATGCAGCTCCCGGCGGCTCACCACTAGGTGCAGCACCGCCTGCAGCTCGATGCCTTCCACCTGCTTTGAGACGCGATAGGCCTCCTGGGCCTGATTGAGTGTCCTCGGGAAGCCGTCGAGTATGTATCCACCGCTTCGAGTCGCCTCGAGAACCGCGGGCGCCAACATGGCGATCACCAGCTCGTCGGGGACGAGATCTCCCCGCCGGAGATAGTCCGCAGCGATCCGGCCGATCTCCGTTCGAGCCGTCACCTCCTTGCGCAACATCTCGCCGCTCGAAAGGTGAGCGATCCCGTAACGGGCCGCGAGCTTTGTCGCCTGGGTTCCTTTCCCCGCGCCCGGAGGAGCGACCAGCAGCAGGCGCATTGAGAAGCGCGTCGGCGTCCGCCAGCGCGGCCGGGGTCTAGAGCTGGAGCCCCTTCAGCTCCAGGAACTCCTCGATCCCGTACTTGCCGAGCTCGCGGCCGTTGCCGGACTGCTTGTAGCCGCCGAACGGCGAAAGGACGTTGAAACCCCCGCCGTTGACGTCGACCTGACCGGTCCGCATACGGCGCGCAACGGCAATGGCGTGGTCCTTGTCGGCCGACCACACCGCACCGGCGAGTCCGTAGATCGTGTCGTTCGCGATCCGCACGGCATCTTCTTCGTTGTCTGCAGGCACGATCGAGAGCACGGGCCCGAATATCTCCTCCTGGGCGATCGTCATGCTCTGCTTGACGTTGGAGAACACGGTCGGACGGACGAAGTAGCCCTTGTCCAGCCCGTCTGGTGCTTCAGCCCCACCCGTCAGGAGCGTCGCTCCTTCGTCCTCGCCCTTGTGTATGTACCCCCGGACCCGCTCGCGCTGCGTCGCAGACACGAGAGGACCGAGGCGCGTCGACGGGTCGAACGGGTCACCGGTCGTGAATGTCTCCGCAGTCGCAGCCGCGATGGACTCCACGTCTGCAAGGCGCGAACGCGGAACGATCATGCGCGTGTGCGCGGAGCACGTCTGGCCCGAATTCATGTAAGCCATCGTGACCCCGGTGGTCACCGCCGTCTGCAGGTCGGCGTCCTCGAGGATGATGTTGGCCGATTTGCCGCCTAGCTCGAGGGCCACGCGCTTCACGGTGTCGCTCGCGAGCTGCATCACTCTCTTTCCTGCGCGGGTCGATCCCGTGAACGACACCATGTCGACGAGTGGGTGTGAGGCAATGGCCTCGCCCACCACGGGCCCTGTGCCAGAGACCATGTTCACCACGCCCGGCGGCAGGTCCACCTCCTGGAGGATCTCCATCAGGATGAACGCGTTCAGGGGTGCCACCTCGCTCGGCTTGAGCACGACGGTGCACCCCGCGCCGAGCGCCGCGGCGACCTTGGCCGCGATCTGGTGGAGCGGGTAGTTCCACGGCGTGATCGCCCCCACCACGCCGACCGGCTCACGCACGATGAGGGAGTTTCCGACCGTCTCTTCCCATTGGACTTGCGGCAGCAGCGACGCCGTGTTCACGAAGCTCATCATCGGCAGCCCGACCTGGATCATGCTCGACAGCGTGAGCGGCATCCCGACCTCGCGCGAGATGAGCGCAGCAATGTCGTCCGTTCTCGCTGCAATGGCCTCGGATATTCTCGAGAGAGTCTTCGCACGCTCTTCGACGGCGGTCGTGGACCAGCCGTAGAAGGCCTCGGCTGCCGCCCGTGTGGCCAGGTCGACGTCCTCGGCAGATCCCTCGGGGATGGTCCCCATCACCTCTTCGGTCGTCGAGTTGATGACCTCGATGGTCCCCGAGCCCTTGGAGGGCACCCACTCCCCGCCGATGAAGATCTTGTCCCGGACGTCCATGGATCCCTCCTGGCACGTGGCTCGTGCGTCGCCGCGAATGTCGTAGCGCTCGAGGTCCCAGGCTATGCCGGATCAGCCGCCTTCGTCGGCCGGTGGCTCGTCGACCGCCGGCGCGGGTTCGCCGGTCACCCCCGCTTCCGGCTGGGCTCCTCCTGGCTCGTCGTCGGAGTTGCCGAACTTGGATAGAAGCTCATAGGGGTTGCCGAGGAGATTCCTCGCGCTCTCGAACAGTGAGGCGCCGTCGGCATCCTCGGTGGTCACCTCCCCCCCGAACAGCTTCCGATCACGCTGGGTGATCTGGTCGTAGACCGAGTCGACGAAGCGGTTGCCGAGACCTCCCATCCGAACATGACTCTGGCCCTCCGGCACCCAGAGCCGGCACATGATCAACGCCTCGAGGATCCCTGCCGCAGCCGGGAACAGCCAGATGGTCCTGTAATTGCCGGTCTCGTTCACAACCACGGCCGCAAGGAGCGAAAAGGCGATGCCCGCGAGGCTGAACGGAGCTACGAACTTGCCGAGCAGCTCGGCGAACCCGCCGGACCGGGGTAGCAACTGCAAGAGCATCGGCGCGAGCGAGATGACGAACGCCACAAGCAATGGTGCGCTCACGAAGCCGAGGATCACCGACTGCCAGATGGCGTGGACGAAGTACTGGAGAACGGCGAGCACGCCGGCCAGCGCCGGCATCAATACGGCGACCTGCTTACGCTTGAGCGATCTGCTGATCAGGTAACCGACCGGCAGCCCGATCGCGAGCGCTGGCACTCCGGTCGCCCATCCGAGAATGGTCTGGGTGACCGCCCCGGCGTGCAGCACCTTCTGGAAGTAGACGATGGTCAGGCTTCCGGTCGCGGTGACGCCGGCCCAGAACAGGAACACACCGCCCAGGAGCACCTTCCCGTTCGGGCTCGACAGCAGCTCGCGCAGCTCTGCATGCCACGACTTGTGGATCGACCGGTCGCGGTCGGCCATCTTGCGCGCCGCGGGAACCTCGCGCACGAGCAGGAGGACGGCGACGCCGACGGCCATCATCACGATCCCCGCCATGCGAAACGGCAGGTTCCATGTCGAGGGGACCGACTGCTTCCAGGTGGCGATGACAGTCACCTTGATGATGAGCCCGAGCCCGGTTCCGAGAAGCCCGATGAGCGCGGCGGCCTTGAGGGTCCGGCTCTTGCCGAACACCTCCGGGACCACGGCGATGTTCGTGAGCCCGCCGACGACGCTCGCGAGGCGCACGAGACCGATAAGACCGACGATCGGCCAGTAGCCCCCGACGAGCGTGTATGCGTACGTGCACGCTCCCATCACGAACAGCCCGGCCGCCATGTAAGGAGCCCGCCGACCCACGGCGCTGCGCGTCCGGTCGCTCGCCCTACCGAGGACCGGGTAGGCGAGCCAGCCGATCAGCTGATTGGAGCTCAGTGCGAACGCGACGGCCAGGGCATTGGCCCCGGTGCGATGGCTCACGAGCAGCGTGAGCAAGATGCCGGACACAGCCAGGTTCGCCCTCGGCCCGACAAGGCCGAGGACGAGGCCCACGAAACTGCGCAGCCTCAGGGTGTCGACCTCGTGAGAGCCAGGCGCGACGCCATCCACCAGGCCTTCCACAGGTGTGTCGATCTCGCTCATTTAGACCCCGCCTGCAACCCAACCTCCCAGGACCGGCGCAGGGGCGCCCGTCGAGCGATTACTCGTCTTCGCGGCTCTCGGGCCTGATCGACGCTACGTCAATCATCGGCAGGCCGGGCAACGGCCTATATGGGGCTATGGCGTTATGGGGCTATGGCCCTGTGGGGCTGTTCGGCGCCCGGCGGCTTGTCTGTCCTACCCCCGGAGCCCTGGGCCGTGAACCTAGGTCAGGACAGCAGGCGCGGCTGCTCGATCCGCGAGTCGTCGGCCTCGTTCCGCGCGGAGCCGAGGGCCGGCCCAGGGGGCGGGTCCCTTCTGGGCACGAGTTCCTCGCTCGGATACGTGACCCGTCCTCCGAGAGCACGTAGTACAGGAGCCACAACCCGGTGACGCTCGGCTGCCGGCAGGTAGGACTTCGCATAACGGCGGCGCAGGTCCCGGGCGAGATCGGGCTTGGCGGCAGCGAGGAACCCCAAGAAATGCTCCTTGGTGCCGGGACGAAGGTGCAGAGGCACCGGGCTCACAGAGACCGCACCCGCGTCGAGGCAGGCCGCGGTGAGCTCCTCTAGCTCCGCGGGGTCGTCGGACCATCCAGGGATGATGGGCGCGACGAGGACGCCCGTCGGGATACCCGCGTCGTTGAGCCGACGCACGGCCTCGAGACGCCTGCGGGGATGGGGCGTCTTCGGCTCTGTCGCCCTCCACACCTCCTCGTTCAGCGTCCCGATCGACAGGTTGCAGCGAACGTCCGTCCTCGATGCCGCGTGGACGAGCAGGTCCAAGTCCCGAAGCAGGAGAGTCGACTTGGTGAGGATCGAGAACGGGTTGCGCGCCTGAGCGAGGACCTCGATCACGCCGCGGGTCAGGTGGTACCTGCCCTCCGCATGCTGGTAGGGATCGGTGTTGGTACCCATTGCGATGGTGTCCCCGTGCCAACGGGGTGACGAGACCTCCGCACGAGCGCGCTCGACTGCGTTCACCTTCACGACGAGCTTCCGCTCGAAGTCCTCGCCGATCCCGAGGCCCAAGTACTCGTGAGTCGGTCTGGCGAAGCAGTACTGGCACGCGTGGCTACAGCCCCGGTAGGCGTTGATGGTGAAACGGAAAGGCATCCTCGACGAGGCGGGTACCTCGTTGATGATGCGCCTCGCGTTCACATGGAAGAACTCGAGGCCCCGGTATTCGCCGATCCCGAGGTGTCTTTCCACGAGGTCCTCTTCGGCGAAGAGCATCGGTTGCCCGCCGTCGTCGTCGCTCAACCTCCAGCGCAATTCGACGCGTTCTGCCATGTGCTCAGATTATCGAACATACGTTCGGTCATCCAGAGGCAATTGCGAGCCGCCAGCATGATCCGATGCCGGCCGAGCCGTGGTCGATCCGCGTAACGGTCGCTATGTATGTTGTGCGCCCAACCTGTACAGTCCGCTGCGATGGCCGCCCGGGGACGCCCTACCCAATCGGAGCGCAGGGCGGCGACACGCACCCGGCTTCTCGGGGCTGCTACAGAGCTGTTCGCCGAGCACGGGATCGACGGAGTGTCCGTCGACGCCGTGGCCGCGGCCGCCGGCCGGACCTCCGGAGCCGTCTACGACCACTTCGGGTCGAAGCACGGGCTTCTGATCGCGCTCCTCGACGACTGGAGTGGCGCGCTCGTCGCTGTCATGTCGGCCGAGTTCGAGATCTCGACTGACATGTACGAACGGCTCGGGGCGGTCTGGGACAACGTGTGCGCCGACCCGAGCGAGGGTGTACGCCGCCTGTTCCTTCTCGAGCACGAGCTATGGCTGCGCGCCGCCCGCGACACTCGTCTCGCTTCCGCTCTGCGGGACAGGACGCGAGCGTCGAACGAGCGCATCGCGCGCGGCATCGCCAGATGGCAGAGTCAGGGACGGCTGGTTGACGGCTCCTCCCCCGACATGATCTCGGTGTTGTTGAAGTCGATGGTCATCGGGCTGCACATGCAAATGCAGGCGGATCCCGACTCTGTCGACCGGCACGCTGCGATCGCAGCTCTCGCGCTCATCGTCGGCGCTCCGGCATCCGAGTCGGGCATCGCTCGGCATCCGAGGGGAGTCCCGGCGGCCTTCCCACTTGGGCAACAAGTAAACACGAGGGCTCCCTAATTCCCAAAACTGGCAACCAAAGGTCGCTACCCGTAGCGGCTCGCACAAACGGACATCAGCTCGCACGACACACCTGACAAATAGGACGAACGACCCGACATCGCAAGGAGATCACCGTGCACACCGAGATATGCGACAAGCTCGACATCGAGTTCCCGATCTTCGCGTTCACCCACTGCCGCGACGTCGTAGCGGCCGTGTCCAATGCAGGCGGGTTCGGAGTGCTGGGAGCGATCGGCTTCTCGCCCGAGGAGCTCGAGATCGAGCTCCAGTGGCTCGACGAGCACGTCGGCGACCACGGGTACGGAGTCGACATCGTCATACCCGGCAAGTACGAGGGCATGGGCGAGCTCGATCCGGTCAAGCTCGAGGCTCAGCTTCAGGCGATGGTCCCAGAAGATCACCGACGCTTCGCACGCCGCCTGCTCGAGGAGCACGGCTGCCCACCTCCACCTGACGACGAGCGCCGCAGCGGGATGATGGGTTGGACCGAAGCGACCGCGAAGCCGCTGCTCGAGTGCGCTCTCAAACATCCGAAGGTGCGGCTGATCGCGAACGCCCTTGGCACCCCGCCCCCCGACGTCATCAGCCAGGTCCACGAGCACGGGCTCCTCTTCGCGGCTCTGGCAGGATCCGTCAGGCACGCGAGGCACCACGCGGACGCAGGCATCGACGTCGTGATCTGCCAGGGAACAGAAGGGGGCGGGCACACAGGCGAGATCGGGAGCCTCGTGTTGTGGCCCGAGGTCATCGACGCGATAGCACCCACTCCTGTGCTCGCCGCCGGAGGAATCGGCGACGGCAGGCAGATCGCGGCGGCACTCGCCATGGGCGCGCAGGGGGTTTGGAGCGGGACGCTCTGGCTGACCGTAGAAGAAGCGGACACCGCACCGGGCCAGATGAAGAGCTACCTGGCGGCAACGAGCGCCGACACGATCAGGTCGCGTTCCTACACGGGAAAGCCCTGTCGGATGCTGCGAAACGACTGGACCGACGCCTGGGAACGCGACGACACGCCAGACCCTCTTCCGATGCCGATGCAGATGCTCGTCGCTATCGACGCCGTGGGGGCCGCGAGGCGCTACCCCGAACAGTCGGCAGGGATCGCGTTCAACCCGTGCGGCCAGATAATCGGGCGGGCGACCCAGGTCCGAAAGGCGCGCGACGTCGTGCGCGAGCTGGTCGAGCAATATGTCGAGGCCGTCGACCGCCTGACCGACCTGGCGAAAGTCTGAGTGCGTCAGGCCCGTGGATCGAGAGCGCCGAACAGCGCCTGCTCCGCCAGTCCGAGCGGCATGGATCCCGTGGCGCAGATCGCGTCGTGGAACTCCCTCAGATCGCCGAGCTTCGCTGTCATGAACTGCTCACGGATGCGCTCGATCTCGAGGGACCCGGTCAGGTACGAGGGTGCCTGGGTCGGCCACGCGCAGTACCGCGTCACCTCCGCGCGCGCGACAGGCTCCGGCAGGCTCGCGCGGGTGCGCATGATCTCCACGGCTCCCTCGAAATCCAGGTCCCCGATGTGCAGTCCCGTGTCGACGATGATCCTCGCGGCTCGGAAGATCCTCGCGTCGAGAAAACAGAGCTCCGCTCTCGGGTCTTCGAAGAAGCCCTGCTCGCTCATCATCTTCTCCGCATACAGCGCCCAACCCTCCGCGTAGTAGGAGGACCACACGAGCTGCCTCACCCGTCGCGGGTTCGCCTTCATCCACGTGAGGTGCCAGTGATGGCCGGGGTACGCCTCGTGCACGGAGATCGTCGGGATGCTGTGGAAGCTGTTCGATGCGAGCCTCTTTTGCACTTCCTCGGCCGGCGTCCCGTCCGGCGGGAAAGGCACGAAGAAGTGCCCCGTTAGCCCGGGCCGAAACGCAGGAGGCTGAGAGTACGACGCGACGGCGAGCACCGGCCGCTGGAAGGGCGGTGACGGCTCCACGAGGCACCTCTCCCCGTTAGGCAGGGTAACGAGCCCGTTGTCGGCGAGGAAGCGCCTGGCTCTTTCGGTCCAGTCCGTATAGCTAGCGAGCATCTGCTCTGGGCTGTCGGGATGGTCGTTGTTGAGGGACTCGATCACTGACCGCCAACCGTCTGCCGATGGGTCCACCCGTCGCGCCAGGGCCTGCATCTGCTCGTCGATCTCGGCCCACGCGGCCTCGCCACGCTCGCGTAGCGCGCCGGCGCCGTACCCGAGCAACTCCTTTTCTCTGAGCAGGGTCGTGTAACGCTCCTCTCCAAGCGCGTACTTGCCCCGGCCGTCGCGGACGAGGCCCTCGAGATGCGCGACGAACGATTCCATGGCTGCGGCAGCCACCTCGCCGGCATCTTCGAGCTCGACGCGCAGGGCCGCGTCTTTCACCTCTGCGGGAAGCAAACGACGGAAATAGGTGACCGCTGCGTTCGACTGGCCGAGCGCCCTTTCGCAGATCAAAGGGCTCACGAGTTCGACGTCGAGGTTCTCGCCGGCATGCGCAAGCACCTGAGGAACCTGGCGGAGTCGGCTTGCCGCATAAGAGACGAGCTCGGACTCGGGGAAGAGGCGGTTCAAGAAGAGGGCGAAGACTCCGTACAGGCAGGTGTCCAGGTACGTCGCAGGATCGCGGCGCCATTGAGACCAACTGCTGTAGACCTCCCTCCCTTTCAACGCGGACACGAGCAACCCGAGGTCCACTCGGCGCTCGCTGTCGAGCTGCGTCGTGTCCAGCTTTTCGAGCCGGCGTAGCCAGCGACCGTCGGATCGCTCGCGGTCTTCTATCGCCACTGCGGACCAATCGCCGAGCGACCCGTGGTCACCCTGGGCACCGAGAGCCGTTGCATGAACGGGTGAAGACGCCAGCTCTTCGGCTATCCAGGACTCCACGAGCGAATCGAAGCTCGTAGCGGCCTCTTCGGCCGATTCGCCTCCCTGGCCACCGGTCACCTGGTCGGTCATGACCCCGACATTACGCCGGGCACCTCATGAGGTCACCGCGTTCCAGGCCGTTGCGCTTGAGGAAGGATTGTTCGGTATGGCGCGCAAGACGAGCCTTTCACCGCCCGACGACGAGGCCGACTCTTGACCGGCGATCGGGACCTGCCAGGGCACGCGCCCCAAGCGTTGCCGGTGACCGAAGCCGACAGGCGCAGGTCTGCGCTCGTCGGCCGGCTCGTGAGCCGCGGCACCGTGAGGAACCCAGCGGTGCGGCGCGCTCTGCGGACGGTGCCACGACACAGCTTCTTGCCGGGCGTCGACCTGCGGATCGCCTACGCCGACGAGGCGGTGGCCTTGAAATGGGCCGACGGCAGAGCCCTGTCATCTGTCTCGCAACCGACGATGGTCGCGAGCATGCTCGAGATGCTCGATGTGCAACTCGGAGCGCACATACTCGAGATCGGCACCGGCAGCGGCTACAACGCAGCGTTGCTCTCGGAGCTCGCCGGTGAGGGTGGCCTCGTCGTGAGCGTCGAGATCGATTCCGAGCTCGCGCGAGATCGCGGAGTCGCAGCTCGGCTCGGTCGGATACGGGGCCGTCGAGGTTCACGCGGCAGACGGTCGCGCGGGATGGCCGGGTTCCGCTCCTTACGACAGGATCATCGCAACAGCGGCGGTTTTGCAGCCCGAGCCGAGCTGGGTCCGCCAGCTGTCAGACGGTGGCCGGATGGTCGTGCCGCTCGCCGGCGAGCTCGAAGCCGTGACCTTCGACAAGGTGGGCGACCTTCTCGTGCGAGCCGGATCCTGCCCCGCCCTGTTCATACCCATGCGCTGAGGGCATCCGGCTCTGGCCGCCGGACTGCGCTCGTCTGTGGGCGTTTACCGCGCAAGAGCGGCGTCAGGGCCTTCGCGTCCGAGCCACGTCTCGAGACAGCTCTCCGAGCAGAGAAGTACAGGTCTGCCGAAGCTGTCGGTTCTGATCTCGACAGCGAGCTCGGTGACGAGCGGGATCCCGCACACTGGATCAGGGACATGGCCGTCGGACGGCACACCGAGACCGAGGCGCACGACGTCCACCGAGTGCCCGATGTAGTCGTCTCCCTCGAGCAGGATCACGCGACCCGTGGTGATCCCGCAACGCACCGCAACGGGGTGCTCGGCCGACCGTTGGAGCAGCTCGAGAGCGGCGGTAACGACGGGGGTGGTCTCGACGCTCGGTCAACGCCTGACGCCTAAGTCGAGCCTGTCGCGTGTCGGTAGAGCTCAACGAGGCGCGGGCCGACGAAAGTCCAGTCGAAGAGGTATGCACGGGCTCGACACCCGTCCACCACGGCCTCGGAACCTGCGCCGTCCATGACCCTGATCATGCTGCTCGCGCACGCATCTGAGTCGCCGGCAGAGAACCGCACGCCCGCTCCCGCGGCGACGGCGTCCTCGTCGATCACCTCGGCAGCTGCCCCCCCTTCGGCGCACACCACGGGCGTCCCGATCGCCAATGACTCGACCACCGATTTAGCCGACGATCCCGTCGCTGAAGGAAAGCAGGTCACCGACGCTCTGCCGAACATCGTGAGCACTCGCCTGCGGTCCGCTTTGTCGAGCACTACAAGGCGGCCCCTTAAGTGCTCGGGCATGCGGGAGACCAGCTCGGCGTGGACCTTGGCGTCGATCCGCCCGGCTATCACCAGCTGTGCGTCGCTGACGGTCGAAACGAGCCGTAAGAAGGCGTCGACGAGCAGGGCCAGATCGCCGTCGCCGACCTCGAAGACGGGGCACACCACGAGCGGCCTCGTTCTCCTGGCCGGGACAGCGCTGAGCCTCTCGGCGTCGACACCGTCGGGAACGACCGCGGACTCGAACCCGAAATTCTCGAGGAGGGTCCGCGCAGCCGTCCGGCTCGGCGTTATCACCCTGCGCGCGTTCGACAGCCCGGACTCGAATTCATCGCGGGCGCCGGGCGCGGAGGCCATCGCGCTGTTCGACGGGGTCCTGACCGAGATCACGTAAGGCGCACCCGCCATGCGAGCCGCGGTGGCTTCGGACGGCTCGAACACGTGCACGAGCCAGGGACCAAGCCGCTTCAGTCTGTAGCTCAGGCCGAGCAACTCGGGCTTTCCGGTCTCACGACCGAGCGCGCGTGACAGACCGGAGGAAGGATCGTTCGCGGTCACGATCTCGACCGGCCATCCGAACCCGTGCAGCCACGCAGCGAGCTCGCTCACCACTTCGTGGCGCGGTCCGCCTCCCGGTTCGCTCGCATTCGGAGGTGTGAGGCAGACGAGCCCCCGCCCCCGGTTGACCCCACGGAAGGTTTGCTCCGCGCGTCGACGCGCGTTCGCCGCCCGTGAGGCGTTCGTCCGTGAGGCGTTGACGTGCGAGGTGGGATCAGAGAATGGGCGTGACACGGTCTGCGGCCGGGTGCGGACGAGAGACAGCTTCCCCATACCCGTCCAACGTGGAACTGACCCGGACCTTGCGATCGGATCGGCTCGGATCCGGTCGGCTCAGCTCAGCTCGGCCCGGCTCGGCCCGGCTCAACTCAGCTCAAGTGCCGAGCATCGCCGGGGTGACCCTGCTCGAAGGCACCACGGCCAAGAAACCCTCGCTCTTCACGACCGCGAATCCCACATGATGCGATCTGAGCCATACCTCGAGGCTCTGCTCGGTCACGCCCACCGGATCGACCGAGGCATGACCGAGGACCTTGCGGCACTGCGCGGAGCTGTCGGGAGCGCACACGATCCAAGCCGGGCGCGACGCGGCATCCGCAGCACGAAGGTACGCCTCGTTCCTCACCACTCCCGGGGGCGACGGGGTGAACTCGAGCGATCCTCCCGCTTCGAAGTCGAGGTCGTAGGCGACCCAGTAACCCGCGTAGCCGATCGTCACGTGCCGGCGCTCGAGCTCGCTCGCCAGTGCACTGAGCGATTCACGTGAGCTCGAGAACGGGTGAACCAGTCCGCCCACCGTGAAGGCCGGCATCACCTGCGGGAGCTCGTAGAGGGTGATTCCCGCGGCGACGGCGACCACCGCGCCGGCGGCTGCTGCTCTGAACGCCTGCGACCGGATGAGCCACGAGACGAATCCGCCACAGATGGCGGCCACATACGGCAGGTAGACGACGTAGCGTCCGTCGTTCCAGAAGACCGTCGGATCGAACGCCGCATAGAAGAGCGGGTACAGGACGACGAAACTCGCGAGCGGGATCATCACGTGCGGAGATCCGGGTCGGCGCCTGAGCGCGAGCACGAAACCGGTCACCGTCACCGCCAACAGCACCAGCACCACGACGCGCCCGAGCGCAGCACCGCCGAGCCAGGTACCGGCGATCGGTCTCTGAATCCCGGTCGCGATGGGGCCCGAGTGCTCGACAAAGGCGGACAAGCGCGATCCGGGCGTGCTGCCCGGATAGGTCGCCCCCGTCGGGTTCACGATGACGCCGGGTCCTTTCGTCGCGGCCACCCAGATGAGCGGAAGGGCACCGACGACCAGTCCCACTGAAAACGCTCCGATCGCTACCGGAAAAGACGCGCCCGACTCGCGATCTTTCAACGCGGGAACGGCGAGAAGCGCGCACGGCACGACGAAGTAGACGGACTCCGGGCTCGACCAGATGCACGCCCCGATCGACACGCCGACCGCCAGCCACCTGAGCGGCGTGGACTCGACGCAGCGGATCTGCACCGACAACAGCACCGCGGCGAGACCGAGCGTGAGCGTCGCGTAGCGAAAGCCACTTTCCTGCGTGCCGTACACGACGACTGCGACCGGCCAGACCCACGTCGCCAGACCGGCGAGCGCCGCAACCGGCTCGGCCAGCGCATACCTGGCGATCCGCCATACGAGCAGCGACGCCACAGCGGACAACACGGTGGGTGCTAGGTTCAACGTGACGTCGTTCTGACCGAACACTCCGAACAACGCGGCCGTCACGTACGGCTCGACACCGCCGTAGTCCTGGCCCCAATAGAACGCCGAGAAGTGGCCGTGGAGGATGTCGCGCGCCATCAGGCCCACGACCGCCTCGTCCGAATTGATGCTTCTGTGCCAGAGCAGCCAGAGCCTCTCCAACAGGCCGAGAGCTCCGAGGCACGCAGCTACGGACCAGACGACAGGTCGCACCCAGCGGGCGACAGCCGACGGCGCGTTGGGACCAGCCGTCCGTTGCGGCACCCGGCGAACCATAACGGCCGACCGCTCGCCTCTTGCGGTTCTCGGCTCGTCATCGTCCCGCGGGGCGCGATACCGTCGGCTGCTTGACACAGACATCGGATTCCGGCCAAACACGCTCCCAGAGACGCAAGAGGCTCGGCACCTCGGGCCTGCCGGTCTCGGTCGTCGGCCTCGGGTGCAACAACTTCGGGGGTCGCATCGACGCTGAGCAGACCCGGGCGGTCGTCCATGCCGCTCTCGACGCCGGCGTCACGTTGTTCGACACCGCCGACATCTACGGACAGGGCCACTCCGAGGAATTCCTCGGACTGGCGCTCGGCGCCCGACGCGACGAGGTCGTGATCGCGAGCAAGTTCGGGATGGACATGCAGGGTGCCAACGGGCCGGACTGGGGGGCCAGGGGGTCCCGCCGCTATGTGCGGCGCGCCGTCGAGTCATCGCTCCGGCGGCTCGGCACCGACTGGATCGATCTGTACCAATTGCACGCACCGGACCCGAAGACGCCGATCGCAGAGACGCTCGCGGCGCTGACAGAGCTCGTCCGCGAAGGCAAGGTGCGATACATCGGTTGCTCGAACTTCGCCGGCTGGCAAGTGGCCGACGCGGAGTGGACGGCGCGCACGAACGGCACCGAGCGGTTCATAAGCGCGCAGAACCACTACAACCTGCTCAACAGGACCGTGGAGAGCGAGCTTTCGCCCGCATGCGAGCACTTCGGGCTCGGCATCCTGCCCTACTTCCCTTTGGCGAGCGGACTGCTGTCGGGCAAGTACCGCAGGGGCGAGAAAGCACCCGAGGGAACCCGCCTCGCAGGTCGCGCCGAGGCTCTGGCCGACGAGCGCTTCGACGCCGTCGAGAAGCTCGAGTCCTTCGCTAGCGAGCGCGGCCTGTCGTTGCTCGACGTCGCGATCGGCGGGCTCGGCGCACAGAAAGCGGTGGCTTCGGTGATCGCCGGCGCGACAAGGCCCGAGCAGGTGAGGGCCAACGTGGAGGCCGGCACGTGGCGCCCGACGCCCGAGGACCTCGCCATTCTCGACCAGCTTGTGCCGCCCGGGGCAAACGTGCCCTGAGTGACGGAGGGCTCGGATGTAGGTTCGGCGCGTGTCGAGCCTGCTGCGTGCGTCACCCTGGACGCGTGCTCCACTGCTGGCGGCAAGGCAGCCGGCCGTGGCCGTCGCAGTGACGGTGACCGTCGCTCTCCTCGGCCTTGCGACCGCCAGCTATCCGCTGTATCTCGCATCGTCTGCGTCAGGAGCCCTCGCACTCCAGGTGGCGCAGCGCTGCCCCGACGGGCTCGACGCGTCCGTAGTGGGCTCAGGACCGTCGAGCGGTGTCCAGGCGGCGACCGGAAGTCTCAACGGAAGGTTGGACGCAGCTCTCGCATCCGCGGGGGCGAGGCCGGGTGATCTCCAGTCGGCGATCGTCACCCTCAACACGACAGGGGTCGGGGCGCGTGTCGCCGGGCGACCTTCGGCGCGGCAGCAATTCGTACAGATCCTGAGCAGGACTGGGGCGGTCGGCAACATCACGGTCCTGTCGTCGGCCGGTGGTACGGGGGTCTGGCTCCCCGACGACCTCGCAAGCACGCTCGGCGCCAAAGCTGGAAGCGAGATCTCCTTCGCCCAGGACGTCCAGGCCCAGGATCCCGTCGTGCCCGCCGGCTCGCCCGAAGACACCGTGCGCGTCGCCGGGATCTACAGATCGCTCGTAGGCACGGTCCTTCCGCGTTACTGGTGCACCCAGACTTCGATCTTCGGAACCTTCAACTCGAACTTCCCGCCTCCTCCCGTGGTGATCGCTCCATCGGCGACGTTGACCTCTCTGCTCGGCGCGCTGAAGGTCCGGGATGTGACGTCGTACCAATGGGAGCGCACCCTCGCTCCCGGGATCAACCTCCCCGAGGCGGAGAAGGTCCTCGCGGCCCTGCAGCACCTGAGCACGTCCATCGGGATCGCATCGCCGTTACGCGGGGTATTCCCTGCGGCTCAGATCGGCGGCGGGCTCACGGGCGTTTCGATGGTGGTCGAGCAGCTCGCCTTCATCGTGGCGCACGCACAGGCGATCGAGCATGCGCTCAGAACCGGGATCCTTCCCGTATCCCTCGCAGGGCTCGCTGTTTCGGCACTTCTCGTTGCCGCCGCAGGGAGTTACTGGGTCGACCGCAGGCGCACGGAGGTGGCCCTCCTGTCCACGCGAGGGGCAGGGCCCGTCGCGCTCGGAGCGAAGGCAGCGCTCGAGAACGTGATACCCGTCGCCGTCGGTGCGGTGGTGGGATGGGCGGCCGCCTCTGCTCTGGTAGTCGCGATCGGTCCGAGCGGATCGCTTCCTGCGTCCTCGCGCCTCGACGGGTTATTGGCCTCGCTTGCCGGCGGTGCGCTGGCGCTGCTGCTCGTGTGGGTCGTCGCCGGAATGCGGGTACGCAGCACCACCGCGCAACACTTCGGTCGCAGCCGACTGGCGCGCGTGCCTTTCGAGCTCGCGGGACTCGGCCTTTCGTTATGGGCGTGGAGCACTCTCGGCGAGCCGTCTCTGCAGGCGAACGGCACGAGCGCACCTGGCGTCGGGGCCGCGTTCCTGGCGTTCCCCATCCTGTTTTTGATCAGCCTCGCCGCCCTCGGGGCGCGTATCAGCGTGATGATCCTGTCGGCGCGATGGTTCAGGAGAGCGACCACCAGGCTCGGCCAACCAGGGTGGCTCGCGTCGAGGAGGCTTTCCGGTGCGCCACGGATCGCTGCACTTTCTCTCGCGTCCACGGCGGCCGCAGTGGGCGTCCTGCTCTACGGGTCCGCGCTCACGACCTCACAGGACGCGACGCTTCACGCGAAGGCCGCCGTCTTCGTCGGCTCCACGACCTCCGTCCAGCTCTTGTCGCCCGGACCGGTTCCCGCGGAGTTGGCGTCGTCCACGACCGAGGTGCTCACCCTGCCCAACTCGCAGCTCGGAGGACAGGACGTCGACGTGATAGGCGTCGATCCTGCGACGTTCGCCCGCGCGGCGTTCTGGGACCGGTCTTTCGCCGACCAGCCGCTCCAGACACTTCTCGACCGGATCTCGTCGACCTCCGATGCCGGAGCTCTCCCTGTGATCGTCGCGGGAGCCACCCCGAGCCCGCCGACGGGGGCTCTTCAACTCTCCGCCTACGGGACCCTTTCTTCTCCGATCGCGGTGACGGTGGTCGACACCGCCAAGGAGTTCCCCGGAGAGAACGGCAACGACCCGCTCGTTGTCACGAGTGCCTCGCTCCTCAAGAGAATCGGCGTCCCCGGACAGGTGCAGTTGTGGTCGACGCTGCCCGACCAGCAGGTCCTGGCAGCGGTCGAGCGCGCAGGCGAGACGCCCGCGATTCTCGTGACACTGTCCGACGTCCTCGACGCGACGACCTTCGCACCCATCGCCTGGACCTTCGAGTACCTGCAGGCACTCGGAGTTCTGTCCGGCGCGGTGATAGTCGGCGGGCTGCTGCTCTTCGTGTCCACACGCGCCAGGGCGCGATCTCTCGCTTACGTGCTCGCCGCGCAGGATGGGACTGCGGCGCGTGACCCATTTCGTGTCGCTCGCGATCGAGCTCGCGGTGTTGATCGCGCCGGGCGTCGTGATCGGAGGAGTTGTCGGATGGTCCGCGGTCGAGCTGGCGCAGCCACACCTGAACCCGCTCCCGTTCCTCAGCCCTCCCCCGCTTCTCGAGGTTCCGACCACGACGATCGCCGCCGCGGCGGTCGCAGCCGTCGTGGCGTGGGTCTCGATCTCGGCGTGGGCCCAGCACGTGGCGGACCGCAGCCGCGCGTCGGAATTGCTGAGGGCCGATGACTGAGATCGTGTCGGGCGAGCTGGCGGCTCAATGCCGTGACGTCGTGAAGCTCTATCGCACCAGCTCATCTGTCGTACGTGCGCTGGAGCGCGTGGACCTCGATGTGCCGCGCGGACGGATCGTGGCAGTCTTCGGGCCTTCCGGTTCGGGAAAGTCCTCGCTTGCTCGCATACTGGCCGCTATAGACCAGCCGGACGGGGGCGAAGTGATCCTGAGCGGCAGGGAGGTCACGGGCCTACCTCCTCGTGCGCTCAGACGGCTGAGGCGCTCCGACATCGGCTATGTCTTCGCGGACCCTGCGCACAACCTGCTGCCGTATCTCGATGCGGCCGACCATGTGGAGCTCGCGCTGCGGATGCGCGGACTGCGCAGGACCGGAAGTGGGGCCGGCGGTGGTGGTGCGATCACCGAGATCCTCGACGCGCTCGGGCTCGGACATCGGCTTCACCACCGCCCGGCGCAGCTGTCGGGCGGAGAGCAGCAACGTCTGGCGGTCGCGTGCGCGATAACCGGCGGGCCCTCGCTCGTCGTGCTCGACGAGCCCACTGCCGAGCTGGACCAGACGTCCGGGAGCGTCCTTCTCCGCCACTTGACCGACCTGCGCAACTCGGGCACCACGTTCGTGATCAGCTCACACGACCCCGCGGTGGCCGACTCTGCGGACGAGGTCGTCCAGCTGCGCCGAGGTTTGCGTGTCGGATGACCTGATCTGGAGCCGGCCGTCGGATCCAGAGCCCTCGACCGGGCCGTCGAACGGGCCGTCGACCGGGCCGGCGACCCGTGAAGGGGCGGCGCCCCGTGTGCGGCAGGCGATCGGTGACGGGGCGGTGACCGGTGACCGGGTGGTGCTTCGAGCGTCTGCAGTGAAGCGCATCTTCTGGCGCGGCTCGGAGTCCGTCACCGCGCTCGACGGCGTGGACCTCGAGTTGGTGCGCGGAGAGCTCGTCGCCCTGGTCGGCCGTTCCGGCTCCGGTAAGACCACCCTGCTCAACGTGTTGTGCGGGTGGGAGCAGCCCGACACAGGCGAGGTGCAATGGAACGGATCACCCGCGGGTGCGAGTGTCGCAGACGTGGAGTGGTCGGGCATATCCCTGGTTCCCCAGACGCCGGGGTTGCTCGAGGACCTGACCGTCGCCGAGAACGTCGGACTGCCGTCGCGGCTGAGAGGTGAGCCCGCCGGCGACACGAAGCTCGCCGTCGGCACGATCCTCGAGTCCCTTGGCCTTGCCGAACTGTCCGAGCGCTTCCCCGACGAGATCTCACTTGGCGAGCAGCAGCGGACCTCGGTCGCACGAGCCCTGCTGCTCGGACCCGACCTTTTGCTGGCGGACGAGCCGACGGCGCACCAAGACGCTGCGTCGATGACGAGGGTCCTCGACGCGATCAGATCGGTCGTGGCGTCCGGAAGGGCATGTCTGATCGCGAGCCACAGCGCGGAGGTTCTCCAAGTCGCGGACAGGGTGCTCGAGATGCGCGACGGACGGCTCACCCTCGCATCCTGATCTCACGCTTCACTTCAGCCCCAACTGCTTCATTCGACAGCAGAAGGGGGTCGCTCGACACCCTTCGAACATGAAAGGGTGGTGATGTGCAACGGGTCGCGGAATAGGAGCGGGACGTTGAGCCCGATTCGCCGGCGCCGGCAACGGCATCCGCGCAACGGTGGCATCTCGATCACGGACGCTCCGAGTGCCCACGTTTCGAGTCCGCACGCTTCGATTCCAGACCCTTCGATTGCGGATACTTCGAGCGCAGACTTAAGCGCGAGCGCGGACGTGAGCGCGAGCGCGAGTGATGTCGTAAGTGTCCCGGATACCGCGACGGGTGACGAGGACGAACCGCACGGCATCGAGGACAAAGAGAAAGATAAAGAACAACACGCCACCGAACCGTTGACCGCGACGACGGTGGTAGTCGTAGGCGCAGGAAGCCCCGAGGGTGTGGCCCTCGTACTTGGGCTTTCGAGCACCGGCCATAGCGTCGTCGCGGTAGACCACGATCCTTTGGCCGCCGGGCTCCGGCTTGCGCCCCTGGGTGCGGTCATACCCGCCACCGATCATTCCGAGTTCGACAAAGCCCTGGCAGAAGTGGTGAGGAGTAGCGAGGCTCGTGCCGTTCTCGCTCCCCTGGTCGGCGACATGTCCCACCTGGCCGGGAGCCGGAAATTGCTAGAAGATGAAGGCGCATCCGTGTGGCTGCCGGCGCGCGAGGTCTTCGATCTGTGCGACGACCCCGTGGCTCTCGGCAACGTCCTCACCTCGAGCGGGCTCCCCGAAGATAAGACGGGGCTCGGCCCTGGCGTTGAGCTTCCCGCGACGCGCCGCGACTTCAGTGTCGACGTCATCGTCGACCGTGATCACGACCTGATCACAGCCGTGAGCTGTTGGATCCAGGCCAAGAGGGGTGACACTACGAGCGCTGCGGAGACGTTCAACGACCCGCGGCTGCTCGAGTTGCTCCGCGCCGTATGCGCGGCGATGCGAATGGAAGGACCTGCGGTGATCGAAGGTTACGAAGCCGACTTCAGAATCAGGCTGAGTCGGATCCGTCCCGGTTTTTCGCAATTTTCGCCTCTCGCGCGTGCCGCCGGCGTTGACGTCGTCTCCCTCGCGCTCTCGGGCACGCTGGGTCACAGGTTGCCGCCACCCCTGCTCACACAACGTTCTGGCGTGAGAATGCTCCAATATCTGGACCAGGTGTTCGAAGGCTGATAGAACCGGGCATCAGATCCTTCGAGGGGGGCTCGAGGTGACTGTTCAAACTCGGGCTCCGCGGGTGCAGAGCCCATGACCACGGTGCTGGGAACTGCTCTCGTCGCGACCGGTGCGACGTGCATCGTTCTGGGCGCAGTCTGGTATCTCGTCGGCCGTCACAGAAGTCACCGCGCTGACCTCACCGTGTGGACGCCGGCATTCGCGGATCAGGTCAACTCCGTAGCGTCGGTGAACAGGCGGCGCAGCCCACGAGGGATCGAGATCTGCAACCCGTCGGCCGACGCAGGTGGGTCGTCTCGCCCCTTCCCCGCGCAGGTACCGGTCACCGGCACGCCGGTAATGGTCACCGGCACATCGGCGCCGAGCGGCCTCGCCGTCGTGCGCGCCCTCGTCTCCGCCGGCTACGAGGTCGTGGCCCTCGACCACGACAGGCTCGCGCCCGGACTTCGATTTGCGCAGCTCGGGGCTGTCATCCCGACGGCCGGCGCTCCCGACTTCGGCATAACTCTCGCCAAGATCGCCGAGAGGACCGGCGCCGGTGCCTTGGTACCCGGAAACGGCACCGAGCTCGGATCGCTGCTCGCTGCGGCGGACCTTCTCGGCGAGGCCGGAGTCGCCACCTGGTTTCCGAGCAGGGAGCTGATAGACACATGCTCCGACCGCAAGGAACTGACTTGGACGCTCGACGGCTTCGCGAGCTCCACGCCCGGTCAGCCGGGCGAGCGCCTCGTGGCGGGCAGGCAGGATTGCCGGCACTTCGAAGCCGACCTGCTCGCTGGCGATCGCGGATCGCTCGTAGCGGCGGTACCTCGCTGGCAGCTCGCGACTTGGGGCGAGCAGACGATGGCGGCCGAGACGTTCGAGAACGAAGACATCTCGTCGTTGCTCGAAGAGATATGCGAGTACATGCAGATCGAGGGCCCCGCGACCGTCGCAGGGCTGGTGAGTGACCGCGACGCGGTGATAACAGACGTGAGTCTCGGTTTTTCCTCCTGTGTCGCATTGAACGCGGCGGCCGGAGCTGACATGGTCGTCGCGTACGCAAGAAAGTTGCAGGGCGAGTGCCTTCCTCGCTTCCCGATGCCGTACCGTTCGGGAGTGCGGATGGTGCGCCATCTCGACGAGGTGTTCGAAACGTGAGACCCCGGGTCCGAGTGAAAGGAAGCACAATGGGCAGCTCGAGTGAGTACGCCGCGGGACCGGGTTCACCGGCCGCGTCCGAGGACGCCGGCGGTGACGAACCGGAAGCATCTGGCCCGGAAGCGTCTGGCCCGGAAGCATCTGGCCCGGAAGCGTCTGGCTCCGCCGGCGAGTCAGACGGCCCCGGCCGGCAGTCCGACGAGCTCCGCCGGCAGTCCGCGGCGATGCTGCAGACCCTCGCAGACAGGTACGACGCCGAATCCGAAGATTCCAGGGCGAGATCGGCCCAGCTGCTCGCCGAGTCAGAGGCGGCCGGCGCCCTCGCCGTGAAGTTCGCGGAAGAGTCCGTGCGGATCAGGACCGAGGCCGACCGGCTCGCAGCGGAGCCGACGTGGTTGAAAGACGTGCCCGACACGACCGCAGGGCCGAAGCAGGATGCAGACGCTGCGTCGGATGAGGTCGCCGGAGCGGAGGCTGCCACGACGGCCCAAGCCAGTGCCAGTATCAGTACCAGTACGACGGGTACCCCGGCCCCCGGGCCTGGGCCGGCCCGCGGTTTCGCTCACAACGTGGGCAGCACCGAAGGTTCGCAGAGCGGAGGCTCGGGCTCACAGGCGTCTTCTGCGAGCGAATCCGATGACTGGTCACCCCGACCGTTCGAGTCATGGCGCAACCAGGCGAGCCAGGTCACACCCCGCGTTTTCGAGCTGTGACCCCGACGAGCGTGCGAGCCCCCTACTGGTGCCGAGGGCGCCTTCAGGCTTGACCGCTAGAAGCCGCCCGCCGAAAGCCGCCCCCCGTCTGCGAGCGGTGGCACGAAGGGCCCGTGTCCCCGCGGCCTCACTTGTAGCCGTCTTACTTCTCGCGCTGAGCCTGCTGACTGCCGGCGTCCCGCGCGCCGGGGCGCTGCAGGCTCAGCCCGACACGAGCTGTCCCGACTCTTCTACTACCCTCCCGACGCCCGGCGGCGGAAGCATCACGATCCGCTGCAAGTGGGACGTCTTCCTCGACGGTCACGTAGAGCAGTCCTCCCCCGAGATCGCCGACCTAGGCGGCGAGGGGCCGAGCGTCGTGGTGGGCACGCGTGACACCGGTCTCGTCTACGCGGTCCGGCTGGCGAACGGCCAGACCGATCCTGGGTGGCCGGTCGCGACCGGTGCGGCGGTCGACTCGTCGCCGACGGCGATCCCCGCCGCCGGGGGGCAAGACGACGTCGTGGTCGACTCAGGAGACGTGGTCGACCTGCCCCCCGTGTCGCTCGACATCGACCACGGCGCGGTGCAGGAGATCGACCCGGCGGGCCGGATCCTGTGGAAGCGCGGGCTCGCGGACGAGTTCGACCCGACCTTCGGGCCCGATCCGGCGGTATACGCGTCGCCCGCGGTCGCAGACACGACGGGCTCGGGGCAGCCCTCGATCGTGACAGCCGGCGTCAGCCTGTCGCAGTACTCGATGCAGGCCGCGTCGGGAACGACCGAGGCCGGTTGGCCGCAAAAGACTGCGGACAGCACGTTTTCGACCGCCGCGATCGCCGACCTTGACGGCGGGCGCGCTCCCGTGATCGTGGCGGGCAGCGACTCGACCGCGGGGCCAGGCGCCCTCTACGACTGGAACGGCGGGGTCGTCCGGGCCGAGACGGGTGCGGGGCAGGTTCTGTGGACTTACAGGAACAACGAGGTCGTTACCTCGTCACCGGCCGTCGGCGATCTCGACGGCACCGGGGACAAGGTCGTCTTCGGGCACGGGCGCTACTGGTCGGACCGGGGGCCGGCGTCGGACGCGACGGCGGTCACCGCGCTCAACTCGAACGGCACGCTCGACTGGGAGGATCACCTTTCCGGCTACACCCCCGCCTCGCCTGCGCTCGCCGACCTGACGGGCGACGGGCAGCTCGACGTGGTCGAGCCGACGTGGACCGCATACGGCTCGCAGACCGGCGGGTCGGTGTATGCGATGGAGCCTGACGGCCACATGCTGTGGGGCCCCGCAGGCCTTTGGACCGGAGACAGCCAGGCAAACAGCGCCGAGGTGATCTACGGAGGGGTCGCGACCGCCGATTTCGGCGAGGAATACCAGGGGCACGGATACCAGGACGTCGTGGCGGCGTCAGGCACCGGATGGAACATCCTCGACGGCCGGACCGGCGAGTCGATACTGCCCAACGGGCCTCTATCGGGAGTTGGCGTCGACTGGGACGGTGACGTGGCCCAGCTTGCGATGCAGAACACGCCTCTCATCACCCCTGACCCGTCCGGTGGTCTCGACATCGTTTTGGCAGGCACCTACGCGGCCTCGGGCGAAAGCCGCGGGTTCGTCGCCGTCTACCAGGTCACGAGCGCGCCCTCGTCGGTCGGCGAGGGCGCGTGGCCCATGTTCCATCACGACCAGCAACACACCGGCTCGGCGACCCAACCTGCGCTTTCGTGCCGCGGATGCGTGCCCGACGCGCCTCAGGGCTACTGGCTCGCGGGGTCCGACGGGGGCGTGTTCGCGTACGGCGCGCCGTACGCAGGCTCCATGGGCGGAAAGCACCTGCACGCCCCGATCGTCGGCATGGCCCCGACACCGGACGGTCGCGGGTACTGGCTGGTCGCGTCGGACGGCGGCATATTCGCCTTCGGGGATGCCGGCTTCTACGGATCGATGGGCAACAGGCACCTCGCCGCGCCCGTGGTGGGCATGGCCCCGACACCGGACGGACGCGGGTACTGGCTGGTCGCGTCGGACGGCGGCATATTCGCATTCGGGGACGCCGAATTCCACGGGTCGATGGGCGGAAAAGTCCTGGCTCGGCCTGTGGTCGGGATGGCTCCTGGCCCCGACGACCACGGATACTGGCTTGTCGCGTCCGACGGGGGCGTGTTCAGCTTCGGAGACGTGTTGTTCCACGGGTCGATGGGCGGCAGGCGTCTCGCTGCGCCGGTGGTCTCGATCGAGGCCATCCCCGGTTCGGGCGGCTACTGGGAGATAGCGGCCGACGGCGGCATATTCGCCTTCGACGCGCCGTATTACGGGTCGATGGGCGGCAGGCGTCTCGTCGCTCCCGTCGTGGGCGCAGCTGTTCCCGACCCGCTGGTCGGCGGGGGTTACTGGGAGGGAGCCAGGGACGGGGGCGTGTTCAGCTTCGGGAAGGCCCCCTTCAGCGGGTCCGCCGGGGCCCTCAAGTTGGCCGCCCCGATCGTCGCCATCGCGCAGCAGAGCTGACCGTGTGGATCGCGCAGCAGAGCTGACCGTGTGGATCGCGCAGCAGAGCTGACCGTGTGGATGGTGCAGGAAAGCTGACACGGCCGTCATCTGCGAAGCTACCCATTCGTCAAGAGAGCGATGTGTGCGCACAGGAGGTGTCGGTCGTGGAATTGCCGGACTTGATGCCGGCCGCCGTCTACCGGGGGCAGGGGCGGGTCGAGGTGGACCAATTGCCGGTCCCGCGTCCCGGTCCCGGCGAGGTCCTCGTTGAGGTCTCGCACTGCGGGATCTGCGGGTCGGACCTGCACATGATGGTCGAAGGTTGGGGAAAGCCCGGCATGGTGGGCGGGCACGAGACCTCCGGCGTCGTCGCCGTCGTGGGCGACGGGGTCACCAGATGGCAGACGGGGGACCGGGTGATCGTCGGCCCTTCCCCGCGCTGCGGGACGTGCCGGAGGTGCCGTGAGGGCAAGCCCTCTCAGTGCGAGCAGCGCGCACCCATCGGGTCAGGGCAAGGCCATACGGGTGCGTTCGCCGGATACGTGATCGAGAGCGACAAAGCGCTTTGGCGCATGCCCGACGGGATGTCCGAACGGGCCGCAGCACTGACCGAGCCCCTCGCCGTCGCGTTGCACGGCATCACCCGCTCGGGGGTAAAACCCGGAGACTCCGTGATGGTCTTCGGCGCAGGGCCGATCGGTGCCCTCTCGGTCGCGGCGCTGGTCGCAAAGGGCATCGGCCCGGTGATCGTGGTGGAGCCGGGGGTTCGCCGAAGAGAGTTGGCGCTCAGCGTCGGGGCCACAGAGGTCCTCGATCCCGGCGAGCTCGAGCACTTCGAACGGTGGGAACCCGACAAGATGTCGTCTCGGGCCGTCGACGTGGTCCTCGAGTGCTCGGGGAAGAAAGCCGCGATGGAAGCCGGGCTGTCGCAATTGCGAAAGGGCGGCAGGCTCGTGCTCGTGGGCGCCGGCATGGAGCCGCCGACATTCGACCCGAACCGCATGCTCTTGAACGAGCTCGAGATCTACGGCTCTTTCATCTACGACGCCGACGGGTTCGACAGGGCGATCGAGCTTCTAGCGTCGGGTGCCCTGCCCGTCGAAGCGCTGGTCGATCCGACCGACGTGCCGCTCGACCAGATAGGAGAGGCTATGAGCGGCCTCGCCGACGGGAGCATCCCGGGCAAGGTGATGGTCGTCCCCCAGGTGTCAGGACATGCCGATCAAGGAGCCGCCAAGTGAGCCATCCCCTCTACGCGTCGGGCAACCCGAGGTTCAACCACGTCGCGATGAGCCTTCCCGCCGAGATGCTCGACGAGTCCAACCGCGGCGACCTGTGCCGGTACTTCAAAGAGGTTCTCGGTTTCGACGAGATGCCGACGATGACCATCGACCACAAGCGCATGATCATGAGCTGCGTCCACTGGGACCAGTTCATCTTCTTGATAGCAGAGGACGATCCGATGAAGTGCCCGCGCATGGACCACTACGGGTTCGCGGTGTCGAGCCTCGAGGACCTGACGGCGGTGCGTGACAGGGCGGTGGAGTTCAAGAAGACCGACGACAGGCTCGAGCTCATCGACCTCCACATGGACGACCAGGGCGTGGTGAAGATCCACTCCATATACCTGAAGTACCTGCTTCCGATGATGTGCGAGCTCCAGTGGTGGGAGTTCGCCTCGTGAGCCCTCAAAAGTCCGCCTCGGAGCTGCGCTTCGGCGTGTTCGTCCCGCAGGGTTGGAAGCTCGAGTACACCGGTTGGGGCGCGGCTGAGGCCTGGGAGCGCTCCGTCGAGCTGGCGAAGCTCGCAGAGGAAGTGGGTTACGACCACATCTGGGTCTACGACCATGTCGAGACCGTCCCGAGACGCGAGCCGACCCACTGCTTCGAGCCTTACACCATGCTGTCGGCCATCTCCCAGCACACGACGAGGGTGAAGCTCGGCCAGCTCGTCACGTGTGCCGCGTACCGCAACGCCGGTCACCTCGCGAAGCAGGCGGCGTGTCTCGACGTGATGTCGGGCGGCAGGCTCATCCTCGGGCTCGGCGCGGGCTGGTACGAGCAGGAGTACGACTCCTACGGGTACCGCTTCCCCACGCCGTCCGAACGCCTGGCGATCCTCGACGAGACGCTGCAGGCGATCCGCCTTTTGTGGACGGAAGAGACGGCGACGTTCAAGGGCGATCACGTGCATCTGGACGGCGCATACTGCGACCCGAAGCCGCTCCAGCAACTGCCCGCGGTGTGGGTGGGAGGCGGCGGGGAGAAAAAGACCCTCAGGATCGCGGCGCGTCACGCGGACGCCACGAACTGGCAGGTCGGCATCGAGTCGTTCGTGCGCAAGTCGGAGCTGCTCGAGCGCTACTGCGAGGAGGCGGGCCGTCCTTTCAGCGCCATCACCCGCACGCACGGTCCCGACTGCAGGATCTTCGACTCGGATGCGGACACCAGGGCGTGGTGCGAGGAGCCGGGCGGCGGAAACCTCTGGGGACGCACTCCGGTCGACGACTATTTGAAAGACAACCTCGTGGGTACTGTCGAGCAGGTGGCAGAAAAGACACAGGCATATGTCGACGCCGGCTGCCGCGAGTTCGTCCTGTGGCTCAGGGACTACCCCTCGGACGAGACCTTGCGGCGGTTCGTCGGTGAAGTCGCACCCCGACTGGAGGTCCCGCGTTCATGACGAAGTACGACGCCATCTTGGCCGAGACGGTCCTGATCACAGGTCACGAGGGGGCCGAGATCGCCGCGTATCTGGCCCGTCCGCTCTCACCTGGGCCCTTGCCCGGAGTGCTCGTGATCCATCACAACCCGGGATGGGACGACGGCACCAAGGAGATAACCCGGAGATTCGCGGTACACGGCTATTCGGCGATCTGCCCCCACCTGCACTACAGGGAAGGCCCCGACGCGAGCCCCGACGACGCTTCGGCCGCCGCCCGGGCATCAGGCGGAGTTCCCGACGAGAGGTTCCTCGGCGACGCCGAAGGGGCGATCCGGGCACTTCGGGCACTCACCAACTCGAACGGCAAGGTGGGTGTGATCGGATACTGCTCGGGGGGCCGGCAGTCCTTCCTCGCCGCTTGCAGCCTTCCGCTCGACGCCGCAGTCGACTGCTACGGGGCGTTCGTCGCTTCGAGCCCACCCGAAGGGTCGGGTCTCAAGTGGAGCCCGGTGATCGACAAGGCGAGCGAGCTGAGCTGCCCGCTGCTCGGCCTGTTCGGAGCAGACGACACCTTCCCATCCCCCGACGAGGTCGCGCAGATCGAGAAGGTGCTGAACGACCTCGGCAAGGAATACGAGTTCCACACCTACGAGGGCGCGGGGCACGCCTTCTTCTCCACCGACAGGACGAGCTACAGACCAGAGGCCGCGAACGACGGATGGCAGCGGGTCTTCGATTGGTTCGGCCGGCATCTTGCTGGCTGAACCCCGACGAGCTTGGAGGAAATTCGATGTGCTCCTACGTGACACAAAGAGCAGCCGTCGCAGGAAGCGCGAAAGGTCGGTCAGGATGGTTCGCGCTCACGCACGCGACCGTGTACTTCGACCACCCGTACCATTCGCCGTACGAGCACACCTTGAACATCGACTTCTCCAACACTGAGCTCGGGCCGGAGAGCCGGGTGGCGGTGGAGCTGACGGCGAGCTCGGCGCGCGAGTTGATCGCGTGCATCGAGGCTGCGCTCGAGGCTGCCGGGCTCGCGGCTGCCTGACCGGTAGCCTGAACGGGAGAGTGTCACGCCGTAAGTCGGTGCTCCGGAACGTCGGAGCGATGTCGGTCGTCGTGGCTTGCGCGCTCCTGGCTGCATGCGGGGCCCCGCATGCAGCGTCGCCGTCTTCGACCGGGCACCGCGCGAGCTCGGCCGACGTTCTCAGGAATCCGGCGACTACTGCATCGACCGCACCGCGCACGACCGACCCACGCGTGACGCACCCCACTCACCCGGCTCCGGCGCGACCGGCTCCGACCACAACTGCTCCTCCCCCGACAGTCGCCACGACTGCCACGACCGCTCCTCCCACGACGACCACTGCGCCTCCGCCACCTCCGACGACGACGTCGACGGCCGGATCGTTCGTCGACAGCCTCATCGGCGTCGACGGCGCCCGCCAGGTGATCGCGGTGGTTGCCGGCGGCTACGGGGACACCACCGCGACGTTGACCGCGTACCAAAAGGGCGTGGACGGCTGGACCCAGGTTTTCGGCCCATGGCAAGCGGAGATCGGCGAGGCCGGGTTCGCGCCGCCGGGCGAGAAGGTGGAGGGAGACCTGAGAACCCCTTCGGGCTCGTACGGATTCCTGTTCTTCTTCGGCGTGGACTCCGAACCTTCGGGGATCACGTTCCCGTGGCGTTCGATCTCCTCGAGCGACGTCTGGAACGACGATCCGTCGAGCCCCTACTACAACCAGTGGATAGACGAGGCGACCCAGGGTGTCGACGTCGCCGGGGCGGACCCAGAGCCGATGTACGACGTCCCCGACTACGACTACGGCGCGGTCATCGAGTACAACATGTTCCCCGTCTCGCACACCCCGCCGGACGGGAGCGCGATCTTCTTCCACTACTCGACGGTGCCGACCGTCGGCTGCGTGGCCCTGCCGGACGTCGGCGAGCTCGTCGAGGTTCTCAGATGGCTGAATCCCTCCGACGACCCCCGCATCATCATGGGCACGGAATCGGCGGTGGTGTCCTGATCCGAAGGGGCCGGCCGTTCTGCGAGGAGGTCGACCTTTGGTTTTGAAATTCAGAGTTTTGATACAGCTGTGTTTACTTATGTGAGGTTGGAGCGGGCCTGACACACCCTGGGCTTAGGCTTGCGGTGTGAAGGGCGACAGCGTCGAGGTCCTGGTCGACGTGGGTGAGGGCGTCCAGAGGTTCGAGGTGGTCGCCAGCCGCGCCGGACGGCGGGTCGAGGTGTCGAGCAACCGCGGTCAGTTCGAGGTGACCGAGGTCACCCGCACCGGGACGCCCGTGCGCACGGCCCGCTTCCTCGCCTCGAGGGTGGTCGCCATCGTGGAGCACCCTGCCGAGGACCGCAGAGGGGACTGAGCACGGGGTCTTCCTACGAACGCGGGGCGAGCGAGGCGGCCCTGCCTGCGAGGGTCCGCGAGCCGAGCTGCGCGCACACATCCGCGAAGGCCTCCGTGGGACCGGTCCATTCGAGCTCGTCGACATCGGACAGCAGGACGGTCTCGGTTCGTAGCGTCGCCAGGTCCAAGAACAATTCTGCGACGTCGCGCTCAGCTGCGAGCACCGAGGCGAGCTTCGGCGCGCTCCTGACCGAGTTGCGCACCCGGTCGTCCCACTCGGCGACGTCGTCGGGGATCTCCGACAGATGGACGTAGTGCGCGAGCACCGATGAAGCAGACTTCTTGCCCCAACCCGACAGGCCAGGGAAGCCGTCGGCATTGTCTCCCACGAGCGCGAGCCAGTCGGGAATCGAGACGGGCGCAACTCCGAACTTGGTCCACACGCCTTCCTCGTCGGTGACCGCGCCCGTCCTTCGGTCGAGCTGCACCACCTTCCGACCCTCGACGCACTGTGCGAGGTCCTTGTCCGGGGTGCATAGAAGCACCTGATCCACCCGGGGATCGGATTTGGCGAAGTGTGCGGCAGACGCCATCGCGTCGTCCGCCTCGAGCTCCACCATCGGCCACAGCGTCACGCCCAGGGCGTCGACGAGAATTTCGAGCACACCGAATTGATCGAGCAACTCCTGAGGAACTCCGGCGCCGGTCTTGTAAGTGGGCCACATATCGTTTCGGAACGATTCGATCACGTGGTCCGTCGCAACCCCGATGTGGGTCGCGCCGGCCGCGAGCATCGACACGAGCGAGGTCGCGACACCGAGTGCCGCACCGACCTCGGTTCCGCCCGGGGCGCCTCGCGGAGGTTGTCCGAAGAAGTGGCGAAACAACTCGTACGTCCCGTCCACCAGATGCACCTGCAGGCCGTCCCGGCTCACGTCAGGTCATCTCAGCACGCAACGACACACCAGACCGTCTTTCCTTCCGGCTCGGGATCGACGCCCCACGCCAGGGCTTGCCTGTTCATGATCATCATGCCGTGCCCGCTCGGCGCGTCGGGGGGCACGGGCTGGAGAACCGGCATCCGCGGGTTGGAGTCCGTGACCTCGATACGGCACGTGGTCTCGTCACGTGAGAGGCGGACCTCGAACGGAGTCCTCGCATGCAGGATCGCGTTCGTGGCGAGCTCGTTCGCGAGGAAACCCACCAGGTCGTCCTCCAAGTGCCACTCCGCGAGCGTGGAATGCACGAACCGCCGGACGTCGACGGCTGACGTGACGAGGGGCTCGAACCTTCGCGAGGTGTGCACGCGGGCCTTTCGGGTACTAGCTGCAACCGGTCAGTACCCACCGGTCGTTAACCACACACTTTCACCTCTATGCAATCATTGTTGCGGGGTCAACTGGCGGACCCTGGCCGGAGAGACGAGCGGAGCAGAGGAGCCCCGACGGCGGAGTTGACGCCCGCAGGCAACTTCAGGCGGCTGGCCCCGGGCTGGTGCGCCCGTGGGCACCGGCGCGTCTCGGCGCTGGTCCTCGGGTCGGTCCTGCTCGCCGGCGGGGAGCTCGCGTCACTCGAAGCGGGCGCTCCCCTGGCCTCGGCGAGCCCGGGTCAGACACTTCTCGTCTCGATGACAGGGAACGACTCGGGCAACTGCGTGACCGCCGCGTGCCGGACTCTCGGTTACGCGCTCTCGCGCGCCGCGGCCGGCGACACGATCCTCCTCGAACCCGGCCAGTACTACGAGTCGCAGAACCCCCCTGGCACTCAGAACCTCGTAGGTGCGTCGCTGTCGCCGCTCAAGATCGCGTCCGAGAGCGGCACGGCGGCGAACACGATCATCGACGCGACCGGCAAGCCCAACGGAATTGTCGTGAACGCCGGGGACGTCACGATCCGGAACCTGACCGTCCAGGGTGCAGGCGCCGAGGGCATCCTCGTGAGGCCGCCGTCATCCGACGCGGCACCGGCGAACGTCACAGGAGAGACGATCCAAGATGACGTCGTCGACGACAACGACAGGTGCATGTCGGCTTCTCACGGGCCGATCTGTCCTGTTCCCTCAGCTCTTGACGGCTACGGCGAGGCCATCCATCTCGATGCCGTCACGAGCTCGACGGTCACCGGGAACACCGTCGATCACAACGTGGGTGGGATCCTGCTCACCGACGGGGCCGGTCCCACCTACGGCAACGACATCGGCGGAAACGACGTCTCGGACGACGTACGCGACAGCGGCATCACGCTCGCTGGCGACGATCCCGACACGGGTCGCGACGACGGGGCCAGACGCCGGGCAACCCCGACCCGATTCGGGGGGCGTCTTCGACAACAGGGTCAATGACAACGTGTCGGACCACGACGGAGGCTCGGGGATTCTCGTCACGGCGACCGTCGAGGGAGCAGGCGCGTACGACAACAGCATCAAGGGCAATACCGCCACCGGAGACGCGTCTGCCGGGGTGATGATCCAGAGTCGCACCGCCGGTCAGGACGTGAACGGCAACATCGTGGATAACAACGTCCTGAGCAACGACGCGGTTCACGGTGGCCCAGGCGCGAGCCCGGGAGACTCGGAGGGACCACCTGAGTCGGCCAACCTGAACGAGACCGCTGCGGTGCAGGTTCTCGGGACGCTCGCACCGATCTATCAGACGGTGGTGTCCGCGAACAGGATCTCCGGCGTCTTCTACGGAGTCTGGATCTCGGCCCTCGCGAGCGGCACCACGGTCTCGGGCAACAGGATCTCGGTCCTCCTCGATGGGCAGGCGGTGTTCGAGGAGCCGGGCCCGTACAGCGGCTACTGGATGGCCGGGGCCGACGGAGGTGCATTCGCCTTCGGTTCGGCGGCATTCCACGGATCAGCGCCCGGCTCGGTGCTCGGGGCCCCGACAGTGGGGATTTCGGCCACGCCCGACGGCGGGGGCTACTGGCTGAGCGCCGCGAACGGCAAGGTGGTCGGCCTGGGCGACGCCACGGTCTACGGGACCCTCAAACGCAGGCAGCTCGCCTCCCCGATCGTAGGGATCGCTGCCACGCCCGACGGCGGCGGGTACTGGCTGGTCGGCGCCGACGGCGGGGTGTTCAGCTTCGGGGACGCCAGGTTCTTCGGATCGGTACCAGGTGTGCTGCGACCCGGCCAGCATCTCGGGGCGCCGGTCATCGCGATCGCATCCACGCCCGACGGCGGCGGGTACTGGCTGGTCGGCTCCGACGGCGGGGTGTTCAGCTTCGGGGACGCCAGGTTCTTCGGATCGGTACCAGGCGCACTCAAAAGAGGCGTTCACCTGAGCGCACCCATCGTGGGCATAGCGCCAAGCCCAGGAGCGATCGGTCCTGACGGGACCGGGCTCTCGGGCGACGGCTACTGGCTCGTCGGCTCCGACGGCGGGGTGTTCAGCTTCGGGGACGCCGGATACTTCGGTTCGGTCCCCGGCGCGTTGAAGCGGGGGGCGCACCTGAGCGCACCCATCGTCGGGATCGCGGCGAGCCCGGGCGTGCTCGACCCGTCCACCTCCGACCTCGACAGCGACGGTTACTGGATGGCCGGTGCAGACGGCGGCATGTTCGCCTTCGGCCAGGCCCGCTATGTCGGCTCGGTCCCCGGGGCGCTGAAGCCCGGGCAGCACCTGGCGGCACCTGTGGTGAGCGTGTCAGGGGCATAGCGTTGAGGGCATGATCCCTCTCACGGTCATGCGGCCGGGAGGGACGCCACCACCTGACGGGAGTGTCCCTTGACCTTCTCCATTGCCGCACGCTCCGACGACGCCACGAGCTGGGGCATAGCGGTCGCCTCCAAGTTCCTCGCCGTCGGCGCCTATGTCCCCGCGGCGGAGGCAGGCACAGGAGCCATCGCGACCCAGTCGTACGCCAACCTGGCTTACCGCCTGGGAGGCCTGGCTCTGCTGAGAGCCGGAAGCGATGCAAAGCAGACCCTCGACGCGCTCGTCTCAGGAGACGACCGGCGCGAGGAGCGTCAGGTCGGGCTGGTGGACGCACAGGGTCGCGCCGCGACATTCACGGGCAGTGAGTGCAAACCGTGGGCGGGCGGCGTGGCAGGTGACGGTTACGCCATACAGGGGAACATCCTCACCGGGCCCGATGTGGTGGACTCCATGAGACAGGCGTGGCTCGAATCACAGGGCGAGCCGCTGCTCGCGAGAAGGCTCTATGCGGCTCTCGCCGCAGGGGACGGAGCAGGCGGGGACCGTCGGGGACGGCAGAGCGCCGCCTTGCTCGTCGTGAGCCCGGGCGGGGGCTATGGCGGGGGTAACGACGTCCTCGCCGACCTGCGTGTCGACGATCATCCCGCACCGCTTCACGAGCTCGCCAGGCTCATAGACCTGCACGACCTGTACTTCGGCTCTTCTCGCCCCGAGGACATGGTCGCGCTGGAAGGACCGCTTGTCTCCGAGGTGGCGAGGTTGCTCACCGGGCTCGGTTACCCCCCGCAAGGAGAGCGTCCCGCCGACGTGCGCGATGCGCTCTGGGATTGGGCGGGAGTCGAGAATCTCGAAGAGCGCGTTCCCGAAGCCGACGTGATCGACCCGGTGGTCCTGCGGGTTCTGCGAGAGCGCGTCGGGAACTGACGCACACCCGGCGGCGCATCAACCGCAGCGCGGGGCTCGGCTCACCGTTACGCCAGTCGCACCCTCGGGTCGAGGACCGCGTAGACGATGTCGACGATCGTGTTCATCACGACGATGAACACCGCTGCGAGAAGGACGACCGCGGCCACGACCGGTAGGTCCCCGTTGTAGATCGCATTGAGAGAGAGCTGCCCGAGGCCGGTAAGGGCGAACACCCTCTCGGTGACGATGGCCCCGGCAAGCAGTGTCCCGATGTCGATCCCGAGCTGCGTCGTGATCGGGGTGAGCGCGGCGCGTAACCCGTGCTTGTAGATGACCAACCAGCGCGACAGCCCCTTGGCTCTCGCGGTCCTGATGTAGTCCTCGCCGAGAGTGTCGAGAAGCGAGCTTCGGATCAGGCGCGTGTAGATGGCCGCCTGAGCGAGCGCCAGCGTGAACCAGGGCAGGATCAGGTGGACGGCCCACTGAACCGGGTTCTGGCTCAGCCCGACGTAACCCGCAGAGGGGAACCAGTGGATTCCCGCTTCGGTCAGGTAGAAGTAGAACACGAGCAGTGCCAGCACGCCGAGGACGAACAGTGGCATGGACAGGAACGTGAGCGCGAAGACGGTGCCCGCTCGGTCGCGGATGGTGCGCGGGTGCACCGCAGACATGATCCCGATCGGGATGCCGATGATCAGCCAGAGGATCGCCCCTCCGAGGACGAGCGATGCCGTGACGGGAAGGGCCCGCGAGATCTCGCTGTTCACCGGCACCTGGTTCTGGTAGTCGAGCCCGAAGCTGCCGTGCAGCAGCCCGTCGAGGTAGTTCCAGTACTGGTACCAGAATCCGTGCTCGAGACCAAGGCGGATGTACGCGGCGTGGATCGCCAGCGGCCCCGCTGCGCGGCCGGCGAACCTCGCCGCCAGGTTCGACCGCGTTGCCCGCGAAGAAGACCACATAGGTGACGAGCGTGATGATGAGCACCACGAGCACCAGGTACAGGAGCCGCTTGAGGATGAACCTTACCGTCGCCATCCGATATCACCCCACCTGAGAGCGACCCTGGCGCGGGTCGAGCGCGTCGCGCAGACCGTCGCCGAGGAGGTTGAACGCGAGTGTCGGTGAGGAACAGCGCGACGCACGGGAAGACGAGGAACCACCAGGCGATCGTGTACAGGTCGCCGTTCTGGGCCTCGGCGATCATGTTGCCCCATGACGCGGTCGGAGGCTGGATCCCGAGGCCGAGGTAAGAAAGGGTCGCTTCGAGGACGATGTTGACCGGGATCAACAGCGTGGCGTAGACGATCGCGAGCGCAATCAGGTTCGGGGCGATCTCGAGGAACATGATCCGCAGGTTGCTCGATCCGAGGGAATGCGCGGCTTCCACGAACTCGCGCTCCCGCAGTGCGATCACCTGCCCGCGGACGAGCCGGGCGATGAGCGGCCACTGGAACAGGGCGATGACGAAGAGGATGAGGTGAGGCTCGGGCCGAAGCGCGCCACAAGGGCGATCGCGAAAAGAAGCACGGGGAACGCGAGGAGGATGTCGATGAAGCGGGCGATGACCGCATCGATCCGGCCCCCGTAGTAGCCGGACACGAGACCGAGCAGGAGCCCGAAGCACGAGCGCCATCGCGGTCGCACCGACGCCGACCTCGAGCGAGATCGCGCGAACCGTAGATGATGCGTGAGAGGACGTCTCGGCCGAGGTCGTCGGTGCCGAGCAGGAAGGCCCGCGACGGCCCCACAGGATGGTCAAAGATCGATAGGCCGGTGTTCGAGTACTGGGTGTTGGGCGGTGCCCGATCAGAGCCGTGAGCAGAGGAGCGAAGATCGCCACCAGGCACAGGAAGATCACGAAGCCGAGCGAGATCATGCTGACCTTGTCGCGCCTCAACCGCCGCCATGCGAGCTGCAGCGGGGTGCGACCCTCGTATCTGGGCCTCGACCAGCTCGGGGGCGAATTCGGGCTCGTTGCCGGTGAGCATCTCGGCGAGGCTGTAGCTCACCGCTCGACCTCCAGACGCACCCTCAGGCCGCCCGACGGCGACCGGGTTCTCCCACGCAGCCGCGGCAAGCGCATCGTTTCCCGTCCACCGGGAAGTGGCACGCGACGACATGTCTCGGCGGCGCCGGCCGCTACCGGTTTCAGCTCCGGCTCCACCTCCTTGCAGATCTCCTGGGCCTTGGGGCACCTCGGGTGGAAACGGCAGCCCGTCGGCGGGTTGATCGAAGAGGGGACGCCTCCTTCGAGGATGACCCTTGCGTGCTTCTTTCCACCTCTCGGCGACGTCGACGGCCGGCACCGCCGACAACAGCGATGCCGTGTAGGGGTGTCGCGCTCTGCTGTAGATCTCCTCGACCGGCCCGATCTCGGCGATCCTGCCCAGGTACATGACCGCAACGCGATTGCTCACGTGCCGGACCACGGACAGGTCGTGCGCGATGAAGACGTAGGTGAGGCCGAACTCGACCTGGAGATCCTCGATGAGATTGAGGATCTGCGCCTGGATCGAGACGTCGAGCGCCGAAACCGGTTCGTCGCACACGATCAGGTCGGGGCGCAGAGCGAGGGCGCGTGCAATGCCGATGCGCTGCCTCTGCCCGCCGGAGAACTCTGCCGGGAACCGGTTGTAGTGCTCGGGGCTGAGCCCCACCACCTCCATCAGCTCCTGCACCTGGCGCTTGCGCTCGTCGCCGGATGCGATGCCGTGGACCGCGAAGGGGTCGCCCAGGATCGATCCGACCCTCCGCCTGGGGTTGAGCGAGCCGTACGGGTCCTGGAAGACCATCTGGATGTTCCGACGGATCGGGCGCATCTTGCCGCGCTTGAGCTTTGTGATGTCCTGCCCCTTGAAGACGACGTGTCCTGACGTCGCCGGTTGGAGCGCCGTCATCGACGCGGGCGAGCGTCGACTTGCCGCAACCGCTCTCCCCCACGAGCCCGAGCGTCTCTCCGGCGCGGACCGACAGGCTCACCCCGTCGACCGCGTGGACCGAGGGGCGCCCCTGCGCAGGTTGCGGCCCTTCACCGGGAAGTGCTTCACGACGTCCCTGACGTCGAGCAGGAACGTCTGCTGATCGGCGCCGGTGGCGACAGCGCGTCACGCCGACGCCGTCCCCGTCGCACCGTCGGCGTAGGAGGAGATTCCGACGTCCTCGAGCGGCTGGCTGATACCGAGGCGGTCCGCCGGCAGGACGCACGCGGACAGGTGCCCCGGCGACTGCCCGACCGGCTTGAGCGGCGGCGGCGCTTCGAGGCACTCCTTTCTGCACGTGCGGGCAGCGTGGAGCGAACGGGCAGCCCTTGTAGCGCGTCAGCAACGAGGGTGGGTTGCCCTTGATCGGGTGCAGCCGCCCCGACCGCGACGGTGTATGCGGGGATCGACTCAAGGAGTCCCTGCGTATAAGGGTGATGCGGCTCGGTGAACGCGGCCTTCACGTCGGCGCGCTCCATGGGCCGGCCGGCGTACATGATCACGATGTCGTCCGCCACGTCGGCTACGACACCGAGGTCGTGGGTGATGAGGATCGACAGCCGTGTCGAGCTCTTCTTGCAGCTCGGCGAGAAGCTCCAGGATCTGCGCCTGGACGGTCACGTCGAGTGCGGTGGTCGGCTCGTCGGCGATGATGAGAGCCGGGTCGGAGCGCCAGTGCCATGGCGATCATGGCCCGCTGGCGCATCCCGCCGGAGAACTGGTGCGGGTACTCGCGGCGCCCGTCGCTCCGGTTGCGGGATGCCGACCTTTCCGAGCATCTCCACCGGCGCGCGTCTCGGCGTCTTTGCGAGAGATCTTCTCGTGGGCGCGATCAGCCTCGGCGATCTGCCGCCCGACCCGGAACAGCGGGTGCAGGCTGGTGAGCGGATCCTGGAAGATCATCGAGATCCGGGCGCCCCTCACCGATTGGAGCTGCGTGCTCCGACATCTGGAGGAGGTCTTCGCCGTCGAAGTACGCGTGCCCGCTCACGTGCGCGCCTGGGCTCAGGCCCAGGATCGCCTGAGTGGAGACGGACTTGCCCGAGCCCGACTCACCGACGATCCCGAGCGTGCGCCCACGGTCGACCGAGAACGACATGCCCTGCACGGCCTCGACGACGCCGTCATCGGTGTCGAAGGAGACCCGGAGGTCGATCACCTCCAGCAACGCCACGCACGGCCTCCTCGACGGGCTACTTGGTTGTGGAGATCCTAGCTATTGAGCTTGGATCGATCGTGGTCCTCCTTGCGTCGGGATCTACTTCTTCCAGAGGTTCGTGATGTCCACATAGCCCAGGAAGCCGTTGTAGGTGGCTCCCACCACGTTCGAGCCTACGAACTGCGGGAGCGCCTGGTAGACGAGCGGGATCCAGGCAGGGTTCTGGGTCATGACGTAGTTGTCCAGCGACGCCCAGTCGGTCGCGGCAGCCGACACCGAAGGTGCCTGCTCGGCGGCCGTGATGTCACTGTTGACCGTCGGGTCGTTGTAGTCCCCGTAGTCGGTCGAGCCGTTGGTGTAGAGGCTCCCGTCGAGAAGCGGGGCGAAGATCGACTGCGCGCCGTTTCCGTCCCAGTCCGGGAACCACAGGCCGAGACAGATGTCCCAGTGCGCCTTGTTCGAGGGCGTCTCGATGTAGTCGAAGTACTCGCCCTGCGTGGGCTGCTCGAGGAGCTTGAGCGTCACGCCGCCCATCGCGAAGTCGGACTGCAGCGCTGTCGCCAGCGCTGGGTACGGCGGGTTGTTCGGGTAGACGAACGTGAGCGTGAGCCCGTTCGGGTATCCGGCGGCGGCGAGCATCGACTTGCACTTGGCAGGATCCCCGGTGGAGTTGGTCGACGGGTAAGGGTTGATCTCCTTGTAGCCGGTGATCTGCGGCGGCAGGATCTGGTTGGACGCCACGTTTATGACCGGCCCACCGCTGACCTGCACGATGTGCCGCTTGTTGGCGCAGTACTGCAGAGCCTCGCGGACCGCCGGCTTCTGAAGCGCCCCGCCGTCGGCGGTGCTGGTCATGTTGAACACCAGGTAGTTGATGCCGCCGATGTAACCGGCCACGAACTGCGGGGAGCTCACGAGCGACTCGACGTCCGCGGCGGGAACCGTGGTGTCCCACTCGAGGTCCGCGTCGCCGGTCTCGAGCTGCTGCTGGACGGTGGTCGGGTTCTCCCCCATCGTGATGTCGATCGCGTCGAAGTACTGGTGACGCAGCGAGTCGGTGCTCTGCTGCCAGGCCGGGTTCTTGGCCAGCGTGTAGCTCACGTTCGGCGTGTACGAGGTGATCGTGTAAGGACCGTCGGAGATGAAGTGCTCCTCTTCCTGTACCGATCCGGGCAGGTACTGGAGGATCTCGACGGGCACGGGCGAGCTCATAGGCATCGCCATGATGTTTATGAAGCTGCTCGCCGGGTGCTCGAGGGTGATGTCGAGCGTCGACGAGTTCGGGGTGGACAGCCCGCTGATCTGGTTGTTGTCGATGTAGTTCTTGAGGGCAGCGATCTCGCCCGACTGGCTGCTCGGCAGCTTGATGGCGGCGAAGCCGGTGCAGAACGACTTCATGCCCGCGATGTTGTCCTCCCAGTAGTCGAGAGGCGGAGCGGGAAGGACCGGGTTGCACAGCCGCTTGATCCCGAGGACCTCGTCCTGTGAGGTCACCTGCCGGGCACCGCTCGGCGCGTCCCACATGACGCCTTGCTTGATCTTGAAGGTGTAGGTGAGGCCGTTGGGGCTGATCGAGTAAGTCGCGATGTCGGGGACCGGGGTCGTGGGAGCCGGGTCGCTGTGCGAAGAGGCGTAGGAGACGAGCTGCCTGCTGACGGCTCTCAGCAGCTCGTAGGTGGTCGTGTAGTACGCGCAGCAGGTGTCGAGGTGGTCTACGTCACCGCTTCCGACGATCTTGAGCGTGCCGCCGGTGACGGGCATTGCCGTAGCTGCCGGGGGAAGGATGTCCTTCTCGCCGATCTGCGCGGCCGCGTTGACGGTCGTGCTCGTGGTGCCGTTGTTGCCGCTCGAGCTCGGCGTACTGCTGCAGGATGCTGCGACCACCGTCAAGATGGCAAGAACGGACGTAACTCCGACCAGCCGGGCCCTACCTCGCATATCGGCCTCCATGATTGAGCCGGTCCTTTCGGACCTGCTTTATGGGGCAGGCCTGGCGACGCGTCGGCACCGCCAGGCCTACCTTCTTGTTTCAGTTGTATTGCACTCTCGCGCACGAAACATCTCCACGCCAGCATTCCCAGGAAATTTTCAGACAATCCCCAGATTGTGCCTGTACGCAGCAGGGCTTGGCAGTCCCCCTCTCGATCCTCGACCTGGCCCCGATCCGCAGGGGCGAAACCCCGAGCGACAGCTTCGCCGCGAGCGTGGCACTGGCGAGACGCGCCGAAGAATTCGGGCTACCGGCGGATCTGGTACGCCGAGCACCACAACATGGCCACCATCGCATCTTCGGCGACGAGCGTGCTGATCTCGCACATCGCGGCTCATACAGAGCAGATCCGCCTCGGTGCGGGCGGGATCATGCTCCCAAACCATTCCCCGCTCACCATCGCCGAGCAGTTCGGCACGCTCGAAGCCATGTACCCGGGCAGAATCGACCTCGGACTCGGGCGTGCGCCTGGCTCGGACCAGAAGACGATGCTGGCTCTGCGCAGAACGGCGGCGTCGGCCGACCGCTTTCCCGAGGACGTGCTCGAACTGCAGGGCTATCTCACAGGCGAGACCCGTGTCCCGGGAGTGCACGCGACGCCTGGATCCGGCTCGAACGTCCCGCTTTACATCCTCGGTTCGTCGCTGTTCGGCGCGCTGCTCGCGGCGTCGATCGGCCTTCCCTATGCGTTCGCATCACATTTCGCTCCCGATGCACTCAAGGACGCCGTAAGCGCATACCGCGAGCGGTTCCGCCCCTCGGCTCAGCTCGACCGCCCTTATGTCATCGCCGGCGTCAATGTCGTCGCAGCGGATTCGGTTGCTCAGGCCGAGGAGAACTTCCGGGCCGCAAAGCGCAGCCGGGCCGTCTCGCTGTTCGGGCGGGGGCGGGCCTTCTCGGACGAGGAGGCGGACGCGATCCTGGCCTCGCCAGCCGGACGGCACGTCGAGCACATGGCGATGTACACAGCCGTAGGGACTCCCATCGAGGTCGGCCAGTACATCACGGCCTTCGTCAAGCATGCGGACGCCGACGAGCTGATCACTGTCCACCATTCACCAGGCGCGGAGTCCCGGCTGCGCTCGGTGGAGCTTCTCGCCGGCGCCATCGGATAGGCGCCATCGGATAGGCGCCATCGGATAGGCGCCATCGGATAGGCGCCATCGGATAGGCATAGTCAGATACCAACCGTCACGTAGGAGCCGGAGTCGGTCCGCCGGTTGTGCCTCTGTTGTCGGACCCGCTGCGGGCCGTCAAGCTGCCACTCCGAGCCGCCGATATCCCCGAGGTGAACTCGGGGAACCAGTCCGAAGCGATCGCTGCTGCACCTTTCACCACGCGCCTGCTTAGGAACACGATCGACCGGTCGCTAATCGCCAATCCCCCCGTCGCCGCTCTGTTCTGCCTTTTCCGCTGGCTCCATCTGATCGCTCCCGAGCCGTACTGGGTCTACATAGCAGTCGTCGCGGGCGGGGGCGTGGCGAGCGTCATCTGCTCCAGCCTCTGGGAGCAGCCCACCAAGCGGTGGCACCTCGACGCGTATGTCGGGGGGAACATGGCTGTCATCGCCGTGGTCGCCTACAGCACCGGGTGGGGACCGATCCTGTCCATCGGCTTTCTCTTCGGTGCAGCTGCGGCCCTCCAGCTCTTCGGGTCCAAAGCCACGTGGTCGTGTGTGATCTGGACGGCCATAGACATTGGGCTCTGCCAGTTGGCGATCGCTTTACATCTCGCCCCCAGCTTCATCCACGAGCCGGTGATCTTCGGCGTCTCAACGCTCGGTCTGGTGGGCGCGGTTCTGGTGATCGAGTTGCTCGGACGCGCGACCGCAGGACGCGAAAATGTCGAGGCCGAGTTGCGCCAGTCGGAGCGTCGGTTCAAGGCTCTGGTCTCAAACGCCGCCGACATCATCATCGTGTCGGACCAGAGGGGCGGCCTCCAGTACGTCAGCCCCGCCTTCGAGCGGATCCTCGGTCAACCGATGGAGTCGTACAAGGATCAGTCCCTCGCACATCTGATCCATCCCGATGACCTCACCCGGATGGCAGAGGAGTTCCCGCCGCTTCTCGCCGATCCGGGAGTCGTCCTCAACACGGTGTTAAGGAGCCAGGACGCGAAAGGACGTTGGAGGCATTTCGAGGCGACCATCACCAACCACCTCGACGACCCTGACGTCCACGGGATCGTCGGGAACCTCCACGACATCACGGAACTGCGCGAGGCGCACGAGCGATTCAGGTCCGCCTTCGAGAACGCTCCGATCGGCATGGTGATGTCCGATCTCGAAGGCCGCATCATCCGAGCCAACCCTGCGCTCGGTGACATTGTCGGCAGGAACGCCGCCGACCTGGCCGGCACGCTCGCGACCGACCTCACCCACCCCGACGACCGTGAGTCGACGATGAACGAGATTCAACGGCTCATCGCGACCGGTTCGGTCGGCTATCAGCTCGAGAAGCGCTACATCCACCACGACGGTCACGTGGTGTGGGTGTCGGTGAGCGTCTCGTGCGTGCGCGACGGACAGGAGAGGCCTCTCTACCTGATCGGCCAGATCGAGGACATCACCGAGCGGAGGGCTCTTCGCGAACGCCTGGCATACGCGGCCATTCACGATCCGCTCACTTCCCTGCCCAACCGCGAGCTGTTCATGGACCGCCTCGACATGGCCCTGCGCCGGGCTGAGAGGACGAGGCACGAGGTGACGGTGATCTTCCTCGACCTCGATCGCTTCAAGCTCATCAACGACAGTCTCGGGCACGATGTCGGTGACCAGGTCCTGCGCGCGGTCGCCGACAGGCTGAGCAGCGCCATGCGTACAAGTGACACGTTGGCGCGATTCGGCGGCGACGAGTTCACGATCCTGTGCGAGGACGTGAACAACGAAAACGACTCCCTCGAGGTGGCACAAAGGCTCGTCGCCGCCATGGCTCAGCCCCTGTCCCTCTCGAGCGGGGAGGTCTTCGTCTCCTTGAGCGTAGGCATAGCTCTGTCGCGAGCCGCCGAGTCTGCAGCGCTGGTGCTGCGCAATGCGGACATCGCGATGTACCGGGCAAAGGCCCGAGGACCTTCGCGCATCGAGATCTACCGTGAGGACGACGAGCAGAACGTCATGAGCCGGCTGCGCACCTCCAACGAGCTGCACCGGGCCATTGAGCGCGACGAGCTCGAGCTCCACTACCAGCCCTTCGTCGACCTCGACACCGAGACTGTGGTCGGGATGGAGGCACTGGTGAGATGGCAGCATCCCACTCGGGGCCTGCTCCTTCCTCAGGAGTTCATCCCACTCGCCGAGGACAGCGGGTTGATCGTCGCGCTCGGTGACTGGATCCTGAACGAGGCGTGCCGTCAGACGGCGGAATGGCACGAGGTGCGCGAGCGGTGCGGGGTCGACGACGATCTGCTCAACGTGTCGGTCAACGTGTCGGCTGTCCAACTTGCAGACACGCGCTTTCCGACCCAGGTAGCCGATGCGATCGGGTCTTCGGGCATCGACCCCGACACGCTCTGGCTCGAGATCACCGAGAGCGCTCTCATGAGTGACGCCGACGAAGCCGTGCTCGTTCTGAAGGAGTTCACGAAGCTCGGGATACACGTGGAGATCGACGACTTCGGGACCGGGTATTCCTCACTCAGCTACCTGCAACGCTTCCCGGTCGAGTGCCTGAAGATCGACCGCAGCTTCGTGAACGACCTCGACAACAGGTCCGACAGCGCCGCGATCGTGAGAGCGATCATCGGCCTCGGGAACTCCCTCGGGCTGACGATCATCGCAGAAGGCGTCGAGCGTCTTGCGCAGATCGAGAAGTTGAAGGCCCTCGGATGCCACCTCGCTCAGGGTTACTTCTACTGCAGGCCCGTGCCTGCCCGCCTCCTCGAGCCGTACCCGACCAACCACCTCGGCTCCTGGGGCCAGCTGAAGGCGGCCGCGGCTTCCTAAGGTCGCCGAGCTCCGTGCAACGTCTCAGGAAGAGCAGCTGACTCCTCCCAATTGTACGGCCGCGCACAGGGTCGCATAGCTCACGCGCCAACCGCCGTCCACGGAGACCGCAGTGCCGATCATGCCGAACGTGAGCGTCGGGTCGTCGTGGAACCTGATCGTGTAGCTGACGTCCGCCAGAGTGGGGTCGACGAACACGACCTGATTGACCGTCGCGTACACGGACTCGACGAGGTTCGTGTAAGGCCCCAGGTAAAGCTGTTCGAGCGGGTTCGCGAACATGCCGTTGTCCTGGATGTCTCCGGAGCGAACCAGAGGCGAATTCGCGCACGAGAACACCGTCTCGAACACGTTGTCGATCTCAGCCGTCGCAGCTGCCGGATCGGAAGGGGGCGTACCCGACGCGGGGAGCGACCTCGGCAGGCTCGACGCCGGCGCCGGCTCGCTCGTGTCCACCACGAGCGGAACCCCGGCGAGCTTCGCGCCTGAGCCATCGACCGCCACAATGCTTCCTCCCTTGGAGCCGATCGCGCGAGACGGTGCGCCGGAGAGGACCGCGTCGACGACGCCGTCGACCGGGGTCAACGACTCGGCATGACCGCCAACAGTGAGCTCGACGTCGGCGACCCCATGTCCGACCTCGGCGCCCACGACGGTCGCAGGCGCGCCCTCCGGCTCACCGACGATCGTCAACCCGACCGAGATGAGTGGGGTCGAATAATTGCCGAAGAGCGGTCCCGACTCGATCCCGACGGCTCCAGGAGTGGTGACCTCCTCCACGGTTCCACCGGTCTCGGCGCACTGAGCGTCCGGGGTGCCGACGCAAGCCTGCCCGTCACATCCCGACGACGATCCTGTCGCGCCGGAGCTAGCGGCGCGGTAGACCGCGATCGCCACTCCCCCGGCACCGGTGTGGACGAAGAGCGGCCCGCCCGACGCCACGGCGACATCACCGTCCTGATTCGCAGGCGCAACCTGCAGACCGGGTGCCACCGAACCGAGCGACAGCAGCCAGGCTCCGTGCACAAGGGTCGCGTCAGCGTGAAGGGTCGTAGGCGCAGAAACGCCGGGTGCGTCGACGCGGTAACTCACGACGGCGGTCCTCGAACTACTGAACACGACGCTTCCGACAGCGATCCTGTCACCCGTGGCCAGCCCTGCGCTCCCTGCCCCACCCAGCTCTTCATAAGCGCCGCCTCCATAGACGGCCTGCGCCTGAGCGACAGGGGGTTCGCTGCACGACAGAGCCGTCTCAAGTGTTCGTCCGACGGCGTTGCGGGCTGCGACGGGCGAGGCAGGTTGCGACGCCCCCGGTACCGCACGAACCGTAGGCGGCAAGGTCGGAGCGCCACCAGGAGACGAACCAGAAGACGGCGCGCCGACGCCGATGGAGTATTTGGCCAGAACCTTTCCGCGCGCCCCGAGAACCTCGAGGTAGGCGCTCGTCCCGTTGCCGAGCGTCGTGGACGCGGCCCCCACGTGAGCGAGTACCGCCACGCCCTTCGACGGGGACGTTGAGTCAACGGCGCCGTCGGCAAAGTGGACCAGCACTTCGGTGGCCCGCGGCCCAACCTGTGCTTCCACCCAGGTTGCCGGGCGCTGCTCTGTGACACCGAACTCGCCTATCTCGACATCGATGAGCGGGTCGGTGTACCCGCCGTAGAAGGGTTCGGTGAATGTGGCCACAGCCTGGGTGTCGGACATTTCGAGGGTCAGCTCCCCTGTCGGAGAGCAAGAGCCGACCGGGATCGGCAACGGTCCCGGGGTCGGCACGGGGCTCGACACAACAGGGTTCGACACGACAGGGCTCGAGACCAGAGGTGGCGAGGCGGTGCCAGTGGTGTTCCCGCCCGAGGAGGTGTTCCCGCGCGAGGAGGCGGAAGATCCTGACCCACCGGGTCCTGAGGCTGCAGTTCCTGAGGCCGCAGTTCCTGAGGCTCCGACATTCGGAGGTGATCCGGTCACCGCGACGGAACCGCCCGACGGTTGATAACCGGGTTGAACCTCGGCCTCCGGCGCGTAGAAGGTGGAGACGATCACGCCGTCAGGAGAGACGTGGGTGGACAACCGATCGAGGGTCTGCGCGGTACCTGGAGGAACGTCCACCGACTGGTCACCCGAGGCTCCGCCCCCGGAATTGGAGCTGAGCCCTGAAGGAGGGGAAGACGTCTTGTAGCCAGTGCCGCCATCCGAGCTGCCTCCGCCCAAGGTCGTGGGCACAAGGCCGTCATGGCCGTTTGCGAACTCAATCCCCTCTGCCTGGACCGTGCCGGTGAGCGGGAGCACCAAAGACCCGGTCACCGGACCGGTGTTCGGACCGTGAGGCGCCGTGCTGATCGCCTGGTGCGGCGTCGTAGACCCAGGCGACGAGCCGACGGCGAACACGAGAGCTGCTGCCACGACGAGAGCGGTCGCCGCCAAGCCCGCCCCCTCGATCATGCGGCGACGGCGGTACCTCGCCGCGCGAACCCCAACTCCCGTCGGGTCCGGATTGTCCGGCGCGTCCGCGGCGTGGCGGCGAAGTCCGGAGCGGAGCAGTTGCTCGAGCGGGTCGTCGGGCTGATCGTTCATCTCTGATCTCCTTCTCGCACTGCTTTTTCTGGCAATCCCTCGTCATCTTCTGAGGGTCGCTGCCCGAGCTCGGGGCCTGGACCGTCTGCCATCGCCTGTCGCATCCGCTCGAATGCGCGGTGGACGAGCGACGCCACCGTGCCCGGGCGACAACCGAGCACAGCGGCCACCTCGGCATCGTTCAGGCCCTCGTAGAACCGCAACACGACGGCGGACCGCTGCCGGGTGGGCAGCTGTGCGAGGACGTCGAAGAGCTCGTCGGCGTGCAGGGAAGCCGACTCCTCGACGTTCGCCTGACGCCGGCGCTCGAGCCGCAGGCGGCGACGCCATGAGTTGGCCGCGTTGACGACGCTTCGGCGAAGGTAGGGAACTGGGTCGTCGAGGCGCTGCCAGCGGGGTAGGACGCGGCGCAAAAACGTCCTGCACCAGGTCGTCAGCCGTTTCGGCGGACTGGGTCAGCAGGTAGGCCAGTTGGACGAGCTTCCGGTAGTTGGCGCGATAGAGCTGCTCGAAGCCGTCGGGCACGGCTGGAGACGCTGACAAAGGGTGCTCGGTCTCGGCACTCAGGTCAGGCACGGCCGCAGCGGCTCCCATGCTCTCTTCACGCACGAGCGGCTCCTGACCTTGCACCGTGATTTAGATTCGGCCTGCTCGGAACCGGACCAAGCCAGGCGCCGCGCTCAGAGAGGGAGATCCCACACCCTGATGGACGCACGAACCGGCGCCAAGGTTCGCCGGATCGCCAAGTTCAAATCCTGGGAAAGGTGGCGGTCGCCACTGTATGACCGTCAGACATGACCGTCAGACATGACCGTCAGACATGACCGTCAGACATGACCGTCAGACATGACCGTCAGACATGACCGTCAGACGCGGTCGCCGACCACCGTGAACATCGACATGGCGATCGGCGGCTCGTCGAGCCTGTGACCGAGATGGTGCTGCTGGGTGTGGTACGAGATTCGCGTATTGCCGAAGCCGAGGCGCGTGAGCATCTCCACGATCGCACCAGGTGACATCGTCCACCAGTTCGTGATCGCGTCACGGCCTGCGGACGCGAACCGCATCACATTGGCTTCGGGATTAACTGCATCCTCGAGGACGTCTGTGACGATTATCCGATGCCTGGTTCGGCGAGCGGTCTCGGAGATCGCGCCCCAGGGCTCACGCAGGTGGAGCAGGATGGCTCCGAAAACCGACACGTCGAATTGGCCGAGATCGGCCGGCTGCCGGTAAATGTTGCCATGAACCAACTTGGCGCTCGAACCGAGATCCTCGTGCATCAACCACCACGAGTTGTGAACGCGGTCGACGACGTCCATGATGATCGCTTTCTCCAGTCGCATGTCGCGCCCCTCGAAGGGGATGAGATCGACGGGCACGTCGAAGCCCGCCTCGAAGCCGACCACTTCCGCACCTGAGCGCTCCATCCAGAACGAGAGGTAACCGGAAGCAGGCCCGAGCTCCAAGACCCACGCTCCGCGAAAGTCGGTTCCGCCGAGGTAGGCGGCTTCCCCACCGCGAAGGTCCCATGCTCCCTGGATTACTTCGCCGCTGCTCAAGACCGACGTGTGATACCACTCGCAGTCTTCGCGACGGACGTCTGCTCGCTGCGCTTTGAGCCACGACTGAAAGTCAGGATCGAGCTGGCCCAGATAGTCGGTCGGGGGAAAGGATGGCCAACGCGCCACGCTGCTCACACCTCATGGATTCGAGTGAATTCGCTTCGGTTGAAGCGGGACGAGCGTAGCCGGTCCTCTTCGCGTGACCCTAGGGGAATTGCACCTGCTCAGCCTGAGCCAGAAGAGAGTCTCGATCGGAAACCAGGATGTACCGCCCGGCGACAGCCCTGTCGAGAGCGGCTGTGTACTCGGCGAGATAGTCGGCTTTCGTGCCGTACAGGTCGGAGAGCATCTGCTGGCTGAAGCTCTTTGCCGAGCCGAACAGCGCGGCAGATGATGCTCGTACCGGGCGGCGCAGCCCCACTCAGTGTCGAGATCGGCACCTCGACCGCCGGCGTGCGCACCCCGCCGATCACGTTTCCGTACTTGTCGAGAGCCAACTTGGCCGGATGCTCGGTGCTGAGGCTGAAGCGGGGAGGTGACGGCGGCGGAGTGCCGTGGGTGACCCACTGCACGAAATCGGCGAACGCCGCCTGGACGACCACGTGCTGAGGTCCGTCGTTGATAGGAGAGGTGCAACCGAGCACGCTTGCCGCCGAGCCGACCAGGTAGCTGTCCGCATGTGAAGTGCCCGCAACTTCCCAGGTCCGGATGCCGGCAGTGTCGGGTTGCTGAGCCGCGGCGTATCCCAGCTCGATGAGATCGGTCTGTGTCTCGAACATGAATACCGGGATGTCGAGGTCGGTTCTTATCCATAGGCCGCCCGCCACACCATTGCCGGAGGTGATGGAAGCACCGCTTATGGGTGCGCCTGCTCCTCCCCGACTGTGGATGAAGATGCCGTCGAAGGCGCGGCTCGCCGGTTGCAAGGTGTCTGCAAAGGTCGTGAGATAGAAGGCCGACTGCGACTCGCCCACAGCCACGATGTGCCGGGGTCGGAGGCTGCCGAACGCGTCGAGATTCGAGGAGCGCAAGCCGAGCCCGACTTGGTCGAAGATGTCGAGCGCGTACTGATCTCCTGGGTGGTGCAATGAGCCGTAACGTCGGGGCTCTTGTTGGATCAGGCCCTTTCCCGAGCCGGAGATCGAGCCGAGGATCGGCTTACCTCCCTCGATACCGAGCGCCTGCGCCGAAACACCGACCCAAGCGTCACCGGCATCCATGAGCTCCGGGTTGAGGTAATCCCAGTCGGGGGCGGACTCACCTGCTGACTCGTTCATCCACTCGACGACCACCGTGCCACTGAAGCGCGCGGTGGTCGACGGCCGCCGGACGAGGATCCTCGTGCGATAGGTGGCAGACGTCGTCGGCACGATCGTCCACCTGCCGTTCGAAGGTGACGAGGTCGCGCGGAAAGCGTGAGCCGTGCCCGACGCGAAGAACTCCTGTTGGACGTAGCCGTGCTGTGCGAGATCGAGCGGGAGTCCCGTCAGCGGCAGGATGACGTGGCCGACCGTTACGGGCCCGGAGAACGTGGCGGCCGCCTGGTAGATACCGACCTTGGCCGGCTTGGCGACGACGGCCTTCGGGGCGCTCGAAGTACCACATGCCGATATGGCGACGGCGAGGGTGACTAGTCCGATAGTCGTTGACGACCGACACGACCGAAGATGTGTGTTCACCTGACCCCTTCACCACGGTACATCCAGCGGCGGGCTGACCCAGATCGCCACCTCAGACGTGGAGGGATGATGGCAACGGCGCCGTGGCATTCGACGCCGTTGCGGTGACGTTGTTCATTTCCCCTTTCTGAATGGATCGGTTCGTAAGAACCTCTTGACGCGGAATGGGCCTTCGGCCAGTGTCTATGCGCAGAGCCAGGGCCAGTGTCCAACTGCACTCGAAGAGCAGGAAGCATGACCAAAGCGAAGATGCGACGTTTGCCGCAAGGCACGGATTTGCAAGTCGTGGCAAGCTCTCGACGATTGCGGGCCTGTCGAATCGTAACGACATCACTAACCCGCGGATACTGCTGGCCAATCAATTGCGATCTCTCGAGGAGATCGACTGGACGGTGGTGTCAGGGGATACGTGTGACGAGCACCTCGAGGGAACGGAGTTGGTCGTCATCCCGATGTCGCGTCACCTTGCTTGGTCCGACCTGAGGTCGTTCATACGTCTGTGGCGCTACCTGAAGGTTCAACGTTTTGATGTAGTACAGGCCAGCACTCCCAAGGCGTCGTTCCTCGGCCTGCCAGCTGCCCGTCTTGCTGGAAGCACCGCTGTGTACTCAATACACGGCGCCCGATACTTCACCGAGTACGGAATGGTGTCGAACCTGCTCGGTTGGTGCTTCGAGCGGTGGTGCTGCACTTGGGCAGAAATAGTGCTCGTGCAGAGCCATGAGGATGAGGCCGTGCTCCCGTGCGCAGGCATCTGCCCGAGACACAAGATACGTTACGTGGGCAACGGCATCGTGATCGATCGCTTCCTTGCTCCCGTGCAACCGGCGATACTCGCAGAGCGGCCCGTCATCTTGATGGTCAGTCGATTAATTCGCGAAAAGGGCATACACGACTTCTTCAACATCGCGTCGCGACTTCACGCACGCGCCGATTTCGTTCATGTCGGTTGGTTCGATCACGACCGGGTCGATGCCCTTTCCGAGCACGAAGCAGCGTCGGTCAGCGCTACAGGACACGTCCGTTTAATAGGTGGAGTTGCGGATGTCCGGCCGTACATCGCGTCGGCGACAGTCGTCGTGTTGCCCTCCTACAGAGAGGGCATTTCGCGCGATCGCGATGGAGGCAACGGCGATGGGCAAACCAGTGGTCGGCTACGACATCCGTGGAGTAAGAGAGGTGATCGACCCAACGCTCGGCCTGTTGGCGCCGTGCGGCAATGTCGGCGCCCTCGCTCAGGTCATCGCCGAGCTGATCGACCACCCCGGTCGAACAGACGAGCTCGGCAAGCTCTGCCAACAGAGGGTTACCGAGCAGTTTTCCGAGGACCAGGTCATCGGACGGCTGCGATGTGTCTTTGCAGATCTGGCGATACGTCAGGAGTCAGCGGTTCGGTTGAGCTGATCCCGGACAGTTGATCTCTGGCCAGGGCCGAGGCGACTACCGTCTGTCCGACCGAATCACTCCCCTCGCGTCAGGCCTGGCTTGGCGTCGGAAAGGATCGAGCTGCATGTCTCGTTTTCGCATCTGGTCGCTGATAGCGCTGTCGGCATCGGCCATCGGGCTGGCCGCCTGTAGCAGCGGCTCGAGCACACCCACGACCTCCACTACGGGCACGACAGCAGCTGCCTCCACTCCGACCTCGAGCGGAGGTGCCGGTGGTTCATCTGCTATCGCCTCTATCCCAACGGCGGACCGTTCGCCGGCCGGTACGTCCGGGAAGGAACCGACGGTCGTCGTACCTCCGGGCGCTCCGCCCACACAACTCGAGAGCGCCGACCTGATTGTGGGGAAGGGACAGGCGGCCGCTGCGGGTGACAGCATCACAGTTCAATACGTGCTCGCCACATATTCAGGCCGCAAGGTCATCCAGGCATCGTGGACCAGCCAGCCGTTCCAGTTCACACTGGGTGAAGGTCAAGTCATCCCGGGATGGGACAAAGGTGTCGTGGGCATGAAGGTCGGTGGCCGGCGCGAACTCATCATCCCCCCCAGCCTGGGCTACGGCGCAGAATCGCCGGGCGCGGGCATCGCTCCGAACGACACTTTGGTCTTCGTCGTGGACCTTTTGAAGATCGGCTGACGAGCGTCGACGGATCGATAGACGGCGACTGAGGAAACTTCAACGCCTGGCGACGAACACGTACTCCCGGCTGTCCTCCGAGAAGGGCTCGCCGGCGAAGCCGCCGTAGAGGTTTTCAAGCGCCAGGCCGGACACGTCAAGGAGCCCGAGCCATTCGTTCTTCGTTGCCCACCAGAGCGAACTTCTTGCACCGTCATCGAGAATGATGTCGATACGGTTGTCGGCCACGTCATAGCAAACCTTGTGGGATACGGGACCGATCTGGTTACGACCGTCCAGTCGAGCCGCTACCTGATGATCAAAGACGAACGCATTCCACGCGAACCGGCCGCCAGGTTGCAGAGACGAGGCAACGTGCTCGAACGTGCGTCGACGATCCGCCCAGGTAGGAAGATGAAGCAGCGCCCGGAACGGGCAGTAGATCAACGCCGCAGGTTTGTCCAGCGCGAGATCCCGCATATCGCCCAGGCGAAGGTCAAGATCCACGTGCGCTGCTTGCGCCCGAATCCGGGCTTGTTCGAGCATCGAAGGAGAGGTGTCGATCCCCACGACTCGGCGCCCAGTGGCCCGGGCCACCGGGATCGCAACGCGGCCGTTGCCTACGGCCAACTCGACTAGGTCTCCAGCTGCTTGTCGAGCGAGGCCGCAATAGAACGCAATGTCGGCCGTCATCGGGGCCGACCATTCGTCATACTGTTTGGAGAATCCCTCGTCCCAGCTCACCACGTCGGCATCTCGATCGGAGCACCCCTGGTCACAGAGGCACCATAGGGCGGATCTATACCAGCGCGGGAGGTCGATCAGGTCCCGAATCGAAAGTCGACCAACAGATAGCCGCTCGGAGAGGTGACGTTGCGGGTTAGCGACAGCCGCGTTGGAAAGCCTTTATCGAAGAGCTTTCGACCGTTCATGTGTATAGCCGGCGCTACAACAAGGCGGAGCTCATCGACCAGGCCTTCCTCGAGAAGTGACTGTGTCAGGGTGATGCTCCCATGGACACCAATGTCGCCTCCCGGGCGCTGCTTGAGTTCCGTGACGAACTTGGTGAAATCCCCCTCAACGATGGCGGTGTTCTCCCAATTCTGTTCGACCGGAGTCGAGGTCACCACGAACTTCTGGACGCTATTGATAAAGGCTGCGAACGGCTGGATGTCACTTGTCGGCCAGAACCGCGCCCAGTCGTCGTAGGTCCGACGTCCGAGGATTACCACATCCTGGGTAGCGATGACGCGTCTGAGGTTCTCCGTCATCACCTCGTCCCAATCGAGGATGAAGTCGTCCGGCTGCTCTGCCACACCGTCGAGCGAAAGCAACTCGTAAGCCACTACTTTGCGCATCGCCTGATCTCCTTTGGTCCGGGCTCACCGTATAGACGTGCGGCCGTCGCTCGAATCATCTAGAGGCGATCCTCGCATCTCACGCGGTTGGGCTCGACCAAGGTTCGGGCCTCGTCCATCTGGAGGCCCGTCCGCGACAGAGCCTCGCGCTCGACCTGTCGCAAGGGCTGTGCGGCTTGTGGCGCCGAGCTTGCGATAAATGGCGTTGGCCGCCTTGCACTTGCCTAGACGGGGACCGAAGAGGCACGGCAAGCAGCGGAAAGGAACCGGGCTCATGACAGAACTTGCCTCAGTGACTCTCGTTGCGATCGTCGACGCATGGGGGGTGTCCAAGAGCACCGCGTCGCACAGGAGGTCCGGAAAATGGACTCCGCAGACCAGCTCTCTGTACTGGAGGTCGATTGCTTCGACTTCCCACCGGCCAAGTGCGTGATGACAGAGGGCCGCTACAGGATCCATGACCGCGTCCACTATTCGACAAAGATATTGATCCTGTTTGCCGAGTGTTTCTGGATACTCGGGCTCGAGCAGGAGGAAGATGACGTCATCGGCGAGCGCGAAGGCGCGGTGGCCCGACATATCCTTGAAGAGAACGCGCAAGAGGCTCTCTCCAAGGAGTTCGATCCATACGAGCGTCGGTGGGATGGCTTCCTGGCGCTAGAGAGCGATCCTCTGACTCGGATGAGAGTACTCGTGGCTCAGCTCCGCGCCTCAATCGCGCTCGGCAACGAACTCGCAGAACTTGAGCCGTTTACGGCTGCTGGGAACGACCCATTCTGATGACCGGCGATAAGACTTTCCGAGGCCATGACCACCACGACCACGCCCAGGCCGCGCAGACGCCGGCAGCGCCGACACGCCACAAGCCGAAAACGATGATCAGGCCAGCCAGAAGGATCTTCTCAACCCCATCAGTCCACCTCCGCCGCGCCCCGCGGGTCGCCCGCATAACAGACTGACACGGTTAGGACCGCGGGAGCGGACTTACGGGCGGCCAACTGCGTGACGAAAGCTCGGCGATGAAGGGACGGTGCCGGCGAGAGCGGGGCTGTCCGGCCGTCGACGTCTGAAATCGTTATTAAGGACCAACGGCCCTAGCTTGAGCAGTGGGCGCCGTGCATCGTTGTAACATGAAGGATCCCGGTGCACGTCCTGTGTCGATGGTGATAGGAGCGGTTTCGCGCATCTCCAAGCTTTTTCTGGTCTGCTTGGCGCTGTCCCTGGGACTGGCCGCGTGCTCCTCGAGCCCGAGCAGCTCGACGTCCACCACGAGAAGCTCGACGTCCACCAGTTCGTCGACGAGTGCGTCGACGGTCGCCACAGGCAGCGTCACCTGCTCCGGGACCGGCACGGTGACATTCGACCCGCCACTGCAAAAGGGTGGCAAAAGCCCTGAGACGGTGGCGATCACGATCGCTGCTTCCAGCTGCACGACGAGTGGGTCGAACATCTCGAAGGTGACGGGCGCCACCTCCACGCTGACGATTCACCTCGCGTCCAACGCCTGCTCCGTCCTCGGGACGTCCAATTCCGCGTCGGGTCCCCCGACTTGGACCGCGCGGTGGAGCCCGAGCTCGAATTGCGAACAGCATGGTTACCTTCTCGGGTCACCGCATCGAGATCAACAGCGCTGGCGACGTCGGGTTCGTGTTCCCCAATAGCGGCGGCACGGCCTCCGTTAAAGGTTCCTTTGCAGGCAACGACAACGGCGCGGGCTCCAGTGCATCCGCCTACACGGACATGACCCCGCAGGGAGTCCTGAGCACTTGCAGGTCATCGGGTATGCCCAGCTTGACGGGCGCAGGAGCGGTATCGCTGTCCTGATCGTCGAAACCTTCCGCCGCATGCGCCTTCCTGGTGCACAGGCGGTGGCCTCCTCCTAGTGGGTCTGTCGTAGCACTTGACGAGTGCGACTGGACCTACCCGAACAGCCCGGCAACACAACTCGCGTCTAGCTTTGTGGATTCAACTCGGGAATATGAGCAAATTAAAGTAATACGTCGTCGTAGGCATCGACGATCCATCCTCGTTGAAGACGTACTCCACGTCCGAAGGACTGTTTGCGTAGCCGACTCCGTACGGATGCGGATCATTGGTCCCAAAATTCAAGTTGGGGTCGAAGTTCTGCGTGGCGAACACCACTGCATTGGGATTGCCATTGGTCTGCTTGTTATTGATAAAGGTATCCGCGCCAGAGGTGTCGCCGGTGTCGCCCGTAAGGAGCTTGGTCTTGCCACCGTTGCTCGCAGCGCTCCCGACCATGACGTTGTAAGAGGCACCAGCCGGCATCGTGCCGTTGTCGACGTTCTGGATCGCCCATTTGTTACCGTTCTTGCCCAGTCCGTAGACGACCCCCGGAACGTGCCCGTTCACGTCCGGGACTTCATGACCATCTGGTGTGTAGTTCTGTGTCACCTGAAGTAGGGCGCCGCCCTGGCCGACAGTCGAGCTCTCGTTCAACGTGAAGCCGTTTCCGGAGGTGTTTTTGGAGGTAGCCATGGCGGTGAACACCGTGTTGCTCGGATTCTGGACAACGAGCACGTTGAATTCAGTGCCAACCGGGATATTGCCTGGAGATATGACCGCGTCGATGATGCCCCACTTTTGATCTCCGGGCACGTAGAAGACCGCAATTGGATCGGTCATGTTCACGCATCCGCACACGCCACCCGCGTTGTAAACGGGAGTCACGAAGAGTATGGCGTTGGGGTTGCCGTTGGTGGCCGCATTGTTTATCTCGGTGATGAACCCGTCGATGGTATTCGACGAAGTCGCCGTCCAGATGAAATGGGAGGTCACGGTGACGGTCGCCGACGCAGGCGGAGCCTCCACCACCACCTGGAAAGCCGTTCCCACGAGTGCAACACCACCAACGGCTGCGGCTCGGGTTAAGACTCGCAAGAACGACTTCATCCAAGCCATACCGACCCCCGGTCTCGTCGAAACGGACACTGCTCAGCCAAGGTTAACTTCCTCGCGGAGCCACCGCCCGCGAGTCCGGCTGGTGCTTGGCGTGGTTATCGCGTTGGCAACCTAAAAGGAAGCTCTCCACCCGACAATTCCATCACACTCCCGCACTCCCCTAAGTCCGCTCCCGCCGTCCGAGCTCGCTATCGTCCGCGGTCCTCGCTCCGCTCGGCTGGCTGGCCGGGTCCTCGTCGTTCGTGCTGGCGTCCCCGGCCTTGCGTTCGGTCTCCGGCTCGCTGGTCGCCGTTGCCCTTCCCTCCCCGGCGTTCCACTGTGGGCGCTAGAGGACTCGAACCTGCGACCTCAGCCGTGTGAAAGCGCTCACCTGGTCTTTTTATGTCCAGCGTGTCGGAACTGAAGTGCACGTTGAACAGGACGTTCATGACCAGAGGTGACCGTTTACGACAGTTCGGCACCGATGCATCGCGCACGGATCGCGCACACTACAGCATGTGCCTTCAACGGCATGACACCGTGATGCAATGAAGTCGCGGCGAACAGACGACGGTGCAACTGCCGGAAGAACTGGCCGAACTGGTCGAGGCAGCCTGAATGGATGCTCGCGTCCTCTCAAGGGAAGGACGGGTCGACCTCGCTGAATTCTCCTGATCCTGTCCGGATGAAGCTCGCCTGCATTCCTAGCTATCTACGCCTGACCGGCAGCGCTTGCCCTGTCCGCTCATCAGGATGACCCTTTCCCCTCCGGGGTAAACCGCTCAAGCTCCGCGAGTTCGTTTCCTAGCATGATTGAGGCACGGAGCTCAACCACGAGAACCCTCATACGAGTGAGAGGATCATCTTCTAGAGCCACCAATCCATCCCACCGACGCTCGTACGGATTGAATTCCTTGATGAGAGCCTCTGCTGCGTTCAACTCAAGGATATGTCGAGCGACCGCGCCCTCGCGCTCCCCGACGAGCTCATCCTCTTCTAATTCGAGCCAGAGCACCCAGAAGCATTCGGCGAAAAGGATCAGTATCCAGGTCGAATAGTGGACATGGTCGTGGACCCTGTGTCGATTCTCCGTCAAAACGCACCTTGCCGGTGGGAGCTCAAAACAATCGATCTCCAATAATGAGAGCTGCTCTGGGATCTCGACCGGCCCGTACTTGCGGAGTTGCTCTGGAAGGTCCTCTTCGATATCAAAATCTGGAGAATCGATAAGCCCTTGAGCTTCCATCATTTCTTCGCGGATTGCGTCAGGATCCAACGACTCGAAGTCGGGGGCCATATCGTAGAATCTCTCAGCGAGAGTCCCTTCTGCGCTCTTCCATACTCGCACTCCGTCGTCGTTCTGTATCAGCTTCCAGCCGAACGTCTCGAAGGTCACCGAATCCAACTGACGGTCCGAGAATGCGATCTTTCGACGGAGCCCGTCCAAGGCGTCCGCGGCACGAGTGCTCCCTGCGTCTATTGCTCGTTGGTACCACGCCCCTGCTCCCTCGAGGTCGCCCTTGACCTTGAGCAACGTACCGACTTCGGTCATGGCCTCAACGTCACCAGTCTCGGCGGCTCGTTGGTGCCACGTGAGGGCTCCGTCGAGATCACGCTTCGCGCCGAGCAACGCGCCGAGGTTGTGCATAGCGCTTGCATCCCCGGCCTCGGCTGCCTGTCTGTACAATCCCTCGGCTTCGTCGAGATCGCCCCTGTTGGCGAGATCGATAGCGAGATTGAACATAGCCTTGGTATTGCCGGCTTCCGCCGCTCGGCGATACCACATCTCGGAATCGTCCAGATCGCCCCTGTCGGCGAGATCGATCGCCAGGTTGAGCATGGCACTGGTATTACCGGCTTCGATTGCTCGGCGATACCACATCTCGGAATCGTCCAGATCGCCCCTTTTGCCGAGCTCGACAGCAAGGTTGTTCATGGCAAAGGTATTACCGGCTTGGGCCGCTTGGCGGAACCACGCTTCGGCTTCGTCCAGATCTCCCTTGTCGCGAAGCAGATTCCCCAGGTTGTTCATCGCTGGGGTTTCTCCGCCCTCTGCTGCTCGACGGAACCAAATCTCGGCTCCGTCCATTTCGCCCTTTCCTTCCAATAAGGAGGCTAAGTGGAACATCGAGTTCGCGTCCCCACGATCGGCTGCTCGGCGGAGCCACTCCTCGGCTTCGTCCAGATCACCTCTCTTCTTGCATATGTGGCCAAGTTGGATCTCAGCACCCTCGTGGCCGGCTTCAGCCGCTCGGTGGTACCACTTTTCGGCTCCGGTTAGGTCTCCTTTGCCCTTGAGCAGGATGGCGAGGTTGAACATCGCACCGGTGTCGCCGGCTTCAGCCACTCGGCGGTACCACATCTCAGCTTCGTCCAAGTCGCCCTTCTTCGCGAGCTGGTTGGCGAGGTTGAACATCGCATTGGCATTGCCGGCTTCGGCCGCTCGGCGGTACCACATCTCGGCTTCATCTCCATCGCCTCTGTCGGCGAGCAGGAATGCAAGGTTGTGCATCGCGCTGGCATCGTCGGACGCTGCTGCTTGTCGATACCATCCTTCGGCTTCGTTCAAATCACCTTTGGCGACGAGCAAGATAGCGAGGTTGTATATGGCGTTGGTAGAGCCGGCTGCTATAGCGCGGCGGTACCACGCCTCAGCTTCGTCGCGGTCTCCCTCGGCCCTCAGACGGTTGCCGAGCTTGTTCATCGCGACAGCATCTCCGTTTTCGGCTGCTTCTCGGATCCGATTCATCTCGGAAGGCATCATCAGCCCCATGATGCCAATAGGAGGCTCGGGCTGCCGCGAAGCCGATCTCGCGTCACACAGAGGGCCAGAAGGCTTGTCCTAGCCCGGCTCCCACCTGCAAGCCCGCTCTCGCCGTCCGCGTTCGCTCCCGGGGTTGTTCGCTCCGTCGCTGGCTGGCTCGGCCCCGCGTTGTGCCCATCGGCCTGAGATCAGCTCGTGCTATCCAGCTCGCCGACGCCGATCCTTCACCTCCACCTCGACCTCGGCGCCCAAAAGGTATAGCAGCGAGATGATCTGAGTGAGTGACTTCGAGTAGTTGGTCGGGTCCAGAAGCCTGTAGAGCTGGGTGGGAGATGTTCCTAGCCATCGAGACACCTCGCGGATCGACAACCGAGAACGTTCAAACCGCTCACGAGCCTCTTGCGTCAATCGGTACATGGTGAGTTCAGCCATGTACGACGGATCCTCGTTGTACTCGAGGACTGCCTCGATATGCACACTGCCTTCCACACCCGACGTGAGGCTATAGGTGAAACCCTCTCGTCCAAGTTCGGGATCGACGAATACTTGTTCGACCCGGTCTTCGGATGTTGGGGAGGGATTGGCTTTGGCGTAGGGGAACATCAGCGTCTGACGGCGCGTACGGACCTCGAAAGCATGCCTTCGGTTGTTCGCAATAACGTCCATGATCTTCATAGCTTTTTCTCCTTCACTAGCGCCTCGAGTAGGCGAACGACGCGAGCCGGCGCTTCACCCTTCATGGCCTGCCACTTATCGAGGTCCCACTTCACGATCAACTTCCCACCTCGGTAGACATGAACGTGCCGAGGGCTGTGGTCACCAATCCACGCAAGGAACACGTAGCCGCCTCGTCGGATCTTCGACACGTGAAACGTTACCTCCTACGGTAACAACAAATCAAGGAACTCCTCGGCGATGAGCGGCAGCCAAGGACTGGCGCAGCCAGGCGGAGCGGATCCTTGACGGCCGCGAGTGCGAGCACCCAGAAACTCTGATCGTGGACCCAGCCGGCCGCCGACGGCCGGCCTGGCTGTCCAGTTCCCAGCTCGTCTATGGGTGCGGGCCCTGTAACACAGCACCCTCAAACTACACACTTGACATTTTGGATCTAAGCGCAAATATGCGACCTATGACCACGAAGCCCGCCTCGCCCGACTACCGCTCCGACAAGATGGACAGCCTCGAGGGCAAAGCCATCGCTCGGGGGCGGTTCCTGGTGTTCTGGGACGCGGTCGACTCGGCTGAGCTCGAAGAGGCCTCGACCGCACCGACCTTGCTCAACGCTTCGTGGGTACCTGAGGAGGTACGCACTCACGTGTCGCGCCAGGCTGTCGAGGAGTCCGAGCTCATCGGGTTCTGGGTTGCTTGGCACCGAAGTGGGGGATTCCAGGAGCTTGAGCGCTCAGGTTGGCACCGGGCCACGATCTTCCGCAAAATCCGCCGCTTCCGCGCCGCCTACGGAGTGCACCCAGACGAGTGGCAGCCCAACTGGATCAAGCTGGATACCGCCAAGGTGTGGCGGTCCCAGCTCGACCTTGACCTGGCAATGGCCCGGGGTTTCGACCCCTCTACGGACTGATCGGCTTCACCTTCATGACACTCCGGGGGGCGGAGCCTTTAGATGTAGTCGCAAATACGCACTCAGAGCAGGGGCTGGTGGAGCTCGCGTCGGGGATCGATGCCCTCTACCTGTCCGGTCGGGGCGAGCTGCTCGCCGAGACCTTGGAACGATTCGAGGAGCGCCGGGGATGCGCCGAGGACCTCAACCTGGCCGCCCCAGTCGATGTCGGGCCTCTCACCTTCTCGATAGCCCCCATGGCTGGGGCATGTACCGCTACTGCCTCGATCACCCCCTCGGCAGGGTCGGGGCGACTCCTAGCGCCCACCTCCCAGCGATCAGAGTCCAGCCTCGTTCCGAGTTCATTCACGCCGTCGGACCAACCCAGGCCGTGACGACGTTCGAAAACCTGCTGCGTCCTCTGTGCTCTGAGCTCAGCTTCGGGGCGAGCCGTATCGACATTTATGTCGACGTTGAAGGCTTCCCTCTGCGGGCCGATGACCGCGAACGCTACGTGTGCCGAGCCGATGCGCGTCGCACTTATGAGCAGTCAGAGCGCTGCAGTGGTTTCGACTTCGGCTCGCGCCGAGCAGGAACCCTCACAGGCCGCATCTGCGACTTTTGCCCGGGACGAGGGATACCTGAACCGCTACATCTTGCCCGTGTTCGGCGAGTTAGCACTAGGGGAGGTATCTGTCGGTCTGGTTCGCTCGTGGATTGCGAACCTAACGGCGTCTGGACTCGCGCCGGCAACGGTCGTAAAGGCCGGCCAGATCCTGAACAAGATTCTGCGGGCGGCCGTCGAAGAAGGGATGATCGGAACGAACGCTGCTTCCGCCGTTCGATTGCCTCGAGTTGAGCGACACGAGATGCGCCACCTCTCTCCTTTCGAAGTCGCCCGGCTCGCCGACGCCATTGACCCCCGTTATCGCGCGGTTGTGTTTCTCGGTGCATATGGCGGCCTGCGTGCCGGCGAGCTCTTCGGGCTGCGTGTGGGGCGCCTGGATCTGCCCGGTCAACGGGTGGAAGTGGTCGAACAGGTTGTCGAGGTCTCGGGCAATCTCCACGTCGGTGCGCCCAAGACAAGGGCTGGTCGGCGGACCGTGCCCGTCCCAACGGTGGTCTGCGAAGCACTGAGCGAGCACCTCCGACTATGGCCGAGCGACGGCCTCATCTTCACTGCACCTGATGGCGGACCAGTTCGGCTCAGACGTGGCGCTCTCGCTTCTTCAAGCGAGCTGTCGAGTCTGCCGGTCTTACGCCATTACGAATCCATGATCTTCGGCATACCGCGGTCTCGCTTTGGATCGCAGCCGGCGCATCACCTCGTGAGATCGCAACCCGGGCAGGACACACATCGGTGTCGATCGTCCTCGACCGCTACGGACATCTCCTTCCGGGCAGCGAGAATCGTGTCAACGAAGAGCTCGACCGGATGGCGAAAGGTTTCGCCCCAGTGGACACGAGACGGACCAACCTGGCCAAGGATGAGACAGAGCAAGATCACGACCCGGAACAACGGCCTCCTCTCCGAATCGTTCGCGCGCGTATCGCGCAGCGACGAAGATCGCGCTCGTCAACCTGAATCGGAAGATGGACCTTCACCAGGAAGAATTTCGTGGGCGCTAGAGGACTCGAACCTCCGACCTCAGCCGTGTGAAGGCTGCGCTCTAACCAACTGAGCTAAGCGCCCTACTTTTCCACCTCTGACCTGCGGTGATGCTACTCGGACTGCCACTTGCACCGCGCCGCAACGCTCGAACAGCGTAGACGGCTCGCATCCCCCAACCGACTCGACTCTCGGTACATGCCAAATCCGCTCCTCAAGCGCATGGTTGGAAAAGGCTCAGCGATCACGGACGAGCAGAACGAAGGCGATCATTAGGAAGTTAGAACGGTGTGTGCAACTCGAAACCGCGTGCGCCCAAATCGTGATGCAAGGCCGGACAACGGTCGCGTCACCCTCGGCATCACAGCTCGACAAACAACGTTCCGATCATGCCGAGTCGGTGGCGGTCGATGTAAGTCGCTTCCGTAACCGTCCCAAGTCGGATGCTTTCGCCCCGATTTTCCGGCGTGAGTCGGTACACAAAGCGTCCACCGAGACGAACGTGAGGAGGAGTCCGCCGATCCCCAACACCGCGGCAGTAGTCAGAAAGAAGGCGAGCAACACACCTAGACCCATCGCAAAACAGACGACTGACGGCCAGACACGACACTGGGCGCTAAGCACGGGGATCTCCGAGGGAACTCGCTCGGAAAAGAGCGGGTCGTCGCGGTAGAACGCCTTCTCCAGCTCTTCAAATGCTCGTTGCTCTTGCTCGGAGAGCGGCACCTACGGCCCCCTTTGCAGCCACTTGGTTCGAATATCGGTACTACAACGTCACAGTACGGATCTCGATACGCCGCCTCTAGGGCCAAAGGTCACTCAATGGAAGGCTGTCTGGACAGGACCACCCCGGCATAGCCCCTGCACTGACAGGCGCGGTCAAGTGTCGGTTCGGGCTAGACCGGCCGGGCCGCAACCCCGCCTGGCCAGAGATGGCCAGTAGAGCAAGCAAGACGTGAGGCGCTGCTCGCGAAGGCGGCGCATAGCCAGCAGGCGCGACGCAGGCTTCCGTGGCAATACTGGAGGCAATGGGTCACGTGTTCGTGAACGGCATCCCACATGAATTCCCGGCCCACTCCGACCGCACCCTTTTGGGATTCTTGCGCTTCGACCTCGGACTGACGGGCGCGAAACCGGGCTGTGGCGAGGGACAGTGCGGAGCTTGCACGGTGCTCGTCGACAACGTCCCGATGCTGGCGTGCCAAGTCCATCTCGAAGACATAGGGGGTTCTTCGATCACGACGATTGAGGGCCTGGCGACCGGGGGCAGGCTGCATCCGGTCCAACAGGCGCTCATTGTCGAACGAGCTAGTCAATGCGGGTACTGCACGCCAGGAATGGCACTACGCGCAGCAGCTCTCCTGGACACGGAGCCGGATCCCGACCACTCGCAGATTGCCTCCGCGATGGATCCGAGCCTGTGCCGATGCGGCTGCTACAAGCGCATCTTCTCTGCCGTTCGTCGGGCCGCCGAAATGCAGTACGACGAAGTGGATGCGGCGACGGCAAACCTGTCCTCGCAGGGTCAGACGGTCCTGGAAAGGCCTGGCCGGCCCTGGGACCTGTGCAAAGCCGACGAGCGGAGGTGGTTCGAGATTCTGGGCGACGGACTTGTCGCAGTTTGGCCCCCTGAGACCCCCGCGGCAGGGATGTGGCCGGCGAAGGGCGGTGCCTGGCTGCACGTGGCGCCCTCGGGTCTCGTCACTGCCTTCAGCGGCAAGGTCGATGTCGGCCAGGACAACCGGACGGCTTTTCGCCTTCTTGTCGCAGAAGAACTCGCTGTCGCACTTGACGACGTGCAGGTGGTTCTCGGCGACACCGACCTGTGCCCTTTCGACATGGGCACGTTCGGCAGCCGCTCGATGCCGGACGCAGGCGAAACGCTCCGCCGCGCGGCGGCGGGAGCCCGCCAGACTCTCTTGGCTCTCGCTGCAAAGCGTTTGAACATCGCGACAGAAACGTTGTCGATCCGCGGTGGCGGAGTGATCGGAGTTCGAGATGGGCCTGATCTCCGATATGGGGAGCTCGTCGAAGGCACGCAGCACCTGGAGATCCTCATGGATGAGGTTCCGCTCACCCATCCCACGTCTTGGGCTCTTGCCGGAAGCGCTGGTCCCGCCCCCCTTCGAACGGACGTAGTGACCGGGGCTCGCCGCTTCACGTCCGATCTCGACTTACCTGGGATGCTGCACGGATCGATACTGCGTCCGCCCGTTCGCGGGGCGGTCCTCCGGTCGGCCGATCTCGCAGCGGCTGAGAAGCTCCCCGACATCGCGACGGTGAGCGAGGGCGAGTTCGTCGCAGTTGCCGCAGTGGACCCGATCGCCGCACGACAAGCCATCGCCGCGATCGACGCCGAATGGGATATGCCTCCTCCGGGAGCCGATGACCTCGTCGCTCATCTGCGATCGCACCCTGTGAACGGCGAAGGATGGCAGGGGGTTTTCGAGCACTCGATCGGGGACGTCTCCACGGCCCTCGAAGGCGCCACAACCTCTCTCACAGCCACTTACACGACCGCCTATGTCGCTCACACCCCACTCGAGACAAGGGCCGCCGTCGCGCGATGGGAAGCGAACCGCCTGACGGTGTGGACCGGCACGCAGGTCCCATTCGGTGTGCGTAACCAGATCGCCGAAGCGTTAGGGATCGACGAAACCGAGGTGAGAGTGATCGTTCCTCCGACCGGAGGTGCCTTCGGGGGTAAGCACGGGGCACAGGTCGCGATAGAAGCTGCTCGTCTGGCCAAGGCTGTCGCACGCCCCGTCAAGGTCCATTGGACCAGGGCGGAGGAGGTCCGATGGGGTGCGGTGCGGCCCATGGCCGTCATCGACATCCGAAGCGGCCTCAATGACGTTGGTTCAATCACAGCTTGGGATTTCACAAACATCAATTCGGGTGCAGCAGGCATAGCTTGCCCCTATGACATTCCCAACCAGCGGTTGCGCTACCAGCCCGCCGAGTCTCCGTTGGCTCAATCCTCCTATCGTGCGCTGGCAGCGACGGCGAACCACTTTGCACGCGAGTCGCACATCGACGAACTCGCCTGCTGCACAGGGTTCGATCCCCTCAAGTTCCGCCTCCGACACCTGGTGGACGAACGGCTCGTCGCGGTCGTCGAAGCCGCTGCAGAGCGATTCGGCTGGCCGGGGCTGGCGCGAGCGTCGGGAATGGCCCTTGGATTGGAAAAGGGCGGTCGGGTGGCAACATGCGTCGAGGTCTGCGATACCGACGACGGCGCTGTCCGTGTCAGTCGGATCGTGACGGCCTACGAATGCGGAGCAGTCGTCAACGTCGACGCTGTATTGAATCAGATAGAGGGCGCGACGGTCATGGCCCTCGGAGGAGCTCTGTTCGAGGGACTGGACGTCGAGTGCGGCCAAATCGCAGACGCGTCCCTATCGCATTACCGGGTACCGCGCTTCTCGGACGTACCGTCCATCGAGGTGGTGCTTGTCGATCGTAGGGACATAGCGTCGGCCGGCGCAGGTGAGACGCCGATGGTCACCGTGGCTCCCGCCGTCGCAAATGCGATCTACGCAGCCACCGGACGCAGGATCAGGTCACTTCCGCTGTGCCCATGATTCTTGCCGAAGCGTCGAAGCCGGCATGCTGGCGCCGAGAACAGCTCGATGAGCTCACCAGGTAGATCAGAGACCAGACATGTCGACGATCGGTCGCTGCAAAGATCTGCCTGACATCGACCCGTCGAATATCGCGTCACCTTTGTAATAGATCCCCCCTCCGCTGGTAACCATCCAATATCCATGCCCATCGGCTGTGCCGTCGATGCCGACCACAGGTACACCGGAGCGGATACCACCACTGACCGCTGCAGCGTTGCCGTACGAGAAGACCTGACCATCGGCATTGGCTATCCAATAACCTTCGCCGTTCGAGGTCGGAGCGAGACCGACCACAACTCCGGCACCTGCATCCTTCGATGGCGATCCGAAATAGCGGGCGCTCCCGAATGCGAACACCCCACCGTCCGACGCAACGAGCCAGTACCCATTTCCGTCTGGCGCGACGGCCATTCCGACAATGGGTCTGTTCAGACGCATCGCACCTGTCGAGCCGTGGAACTTGGCATCACCGAATGTGAACACCCCTCCGTCAGATGCCACGAGCCAGTAGCCCTTACCGTCCGGCGTGACACCCATGGCAACCACGGGCTTGTTCAGGCGCCTCGAACCCATCGAACCGTAGAACTTCGCATCACCGAATGTGAAGACTCCGCCGTCGGACGCTACGAGCCAGTAGCCATTGCCGTCAACGGTGGAGGAGATGCCGACAAGCGGCGCGTTGAGCTCGTGCGGGCGCCCCGAGCCAGCCGGTGAGTAGCCGATCTGCGGCAGAGAACCGTGGAATTGTGCGTTCCCGAAACTGAACACGCCCCCGTCGGCGCCCAGCATCCAGTAGCCGTGACGAACCTGTTGGTCCAACGATCCGGACGATCCTGCGAGCTCAGAGTTCCCTGAGTACGTCGCAAGGATCACCTGGCTCGCCGAAATGGATATGCGGCTCGTGCACGACGCCGAGTTTGAAGACCCGAGGCTGACGCCGGCGCACAGGGTGGAGCCGCCGTCATAGAACGTCACTGTCCCGCTCAGCGAACCCTCTCCGGGAGCTGTCACCGACACGTGGGCCAGGAACGTCACCGGTTGCAAAGGTCCCGACGAGTCCGGCGAAGAGGTCACGAGCGTGCTCGTGAGGGCCTTCGTTACGATCTGCGTGACCGCGCGAGATTCCGAGGCGTCGAAGTTCATATCTCCGGGGAAACCCGCCCTCAACTGGATGCCCGATTGGTCCGGTTCGAATTGCATGCTGCACTGAGCAGTCCCGTGGTGGGCTGAATCGTTCCACGAGAGCGTCTCAGCCGAACACGCCGACACGACGTTCCACGTGTCACCGCCGTTAGCAGAGCTTTCGAATGTGATGGTGCCGGCCGGGTTGACCGGCACGTCACTGCCCGGCGAGTCGATAGTGATGGTGGCCACGACTGTCACCGTTTGCCCGCTCACGGCGGGGTTCACCACCGCAGACACCTGGGTGGAGGTCCCCGCCTCGTTCACGGTCTGGGTGACACCCGACGACGTGGAGGGGTCGAAGTTGGGGTCACCCGAGTAGACGGCACGTGTCTCCACGCCAGTAGAGGTCGCATCAAACGAAGTGTCGCAGCTGGACGTGCCGGTATGGCTGTCTGAGTCCCACGACAGTTCCTGGGTCGCGCAATCAGAGATGTCGCTCCAGTCGTCTCCCCCGTCGGTGGAGTACTGGAACTCGACGCTCCCAGAAGGCCCGGCGGGAACATCCGACCCGGGCTCGGATATGGACACAGTCGCATCGAGAGCGACGGTCTGTCCCGACACCGAGGTTTCGGGTGTCGCATCGAGAGAGGTGGTGGTGGCTGCCATGTCGACGGTCTGTGTCTGACTCGGTGAAGTCGACAAGTCGAAGTTCGCATCTCCCGAGTAGACGGCGCGGATCTCTATCGGCGAAGAGCCGGCGTCGAACGCCGTCTCACACGAAGCGGTTCCCGTGTGGGTCTCTGAGTCCCAAGACAGTTCCTGGGTCGCGCAGTCAGAGATTCCGCTCCAGTCGTCTCCGTCGTTGGCGGAGTACTCGAAGTCGACCGTCCCGGTCGGACCCACAGGGTTGTCTGATCCCGGAGCCGTGATCGACAGGGTCGCAGTTGCGCCAAACGTCTGTCCCGACACCGAGCTCGATGGAACGAGCGCCACAGATGTGGTGGTCCCGGCCGGGTTGACGTCCTGGGTGACAGGTGTGACAGAGGTCGATCCCAAGAAGTTGGAGTCGCCCGAGTAGACCGCCTGGATCTCTTCGCCGGATGCCGTTGCCGGCAGTTGCTCTGCGCAGGCCGCGCTTCCCATGTGGGTCTCTGAGTCCCAAGAAAGGCCCTGGGCCGAGCAGTCAGGGATGTCACTCCAGGTGTCTCCGTCGTCGATGGAGAACTGGAAGTCGACCGTTCCGGTGGGCGACGTGTTGTCGGTCCCGGGCGGAGTGACCATGACCGACGCCGAGTAGTTGACGGTCTCACCGCTCACAGACGGGTTGGTGTCGACACCGATGGTCGTAGAGGTGCTCGCCTGGTTGACGGCCTGGGTGTAAGGAGGAGAGGTGGAGCCGAAGAAGTTGGCGTCTCCGGAGTAGACGGCCTCGAGCTCGACGCTAGAGACCGCAGGCGGCGACGGAAGCGTGCAGGTGGCAGAGCCCGTCAGGCCGACCGAGTCCCACGTAGAGGGCTGAGTCAGACAGCTTCCGATCGGGTCGAAGGTCGTCCCTGCGTTAGTCGAGATCTCGAACTCGACGGTCCCAGTCGGTGACACAGGATCGTCGGATCCGGGAGCATCGATTGAGAACACCGCCGTCGCGGTGATGGTCTGCCCTGTGACAGACGGGTTCACCACCGCAGACACCTGGGTAGACGTCGCCGCCTCGTTCACGGTCTGGGTGACACCCGACGACGTGGAGGGGTCGAAGTTGGGGTCACCCGAGTAGACGGCGGTGATCGACCACGGGCTACCGGCTGTAACTGCACCCGACGAAGTGCACGAGACCGTTGCACCGCTCTGTCCGACACTGGTCGAGCAAAGCGCTACCAAGGGATCGTCCTGTGCGTCGCGCCCGTAGATCTGGACAGTGCCAGTCAGGTTCGCCAGCTGAGTTGAGCCGGGCGAGTCCACAGAGACTTCGGCCCGGTAGGTGGCACCCTGGCCGGTTACGACCGTGGGCGCACTCACCACGGTCGAGGTAGTCGATGCCCTTTGCACGACCTGGGTCATCTGATTGCTCGATTGGATGAACCCCGCGCTTCCCCTGTAAGCGGCGACGATGTTGTAACTGCCGATCGGATAGTCGATGGTGCATGTTGCGACACCACCGGAGAGCGACGCGTTCACGCAGATCGGAACGATGCCGTTGGAGAAGTCAACGAGGCCGCTCGGAGTGCCCTGACCAGGCGCAACGGGAGCGACGGTCGCCGTTATGGTCACGGTCTCGCCGAACGAAGACGGATTGTCCGAGGACGTCACCGTCGTGGTGGTGGCGGATTGATTCACACCCTGGGTGAGCGTTGAGGACGTCGAGGCCAGATAGTCGGTGCTCATCGAATATGTCGCGGTGAGCCGATGCGTGCCCGCCGTCAGCGTGCTGGACGGGCAGGACAGCTCGCCGGAGTCGACGGCCCCCGAGCAGAGAGTCGACCCGTCGGAGGAGATCGTGACCGTCCCCGTCGGTGTACCGCCTCCGGGTGCATCAGGAGTGACGGTCGCCGTGAAGTTCACGTTCTGCCCGTAGGTGCTCGGATTCGTGTCAGACGCGAGCGACGTCGTCGTGGCGTCCGGACCAATGACCTGGACAAGTGGGCTTTCTGCGTCGTTCGAAGATGAGTAGTCGGGTGCACCGCTGTAGAACGCCGAGACCAGATAATCCGGTCCACCCGAAACGTCGAGGTCCGACACCGTACAGGTCGCCGCTCCGGCTGTGACCGATCGGGACACGCAGCCTGTAACGGGCGAGCCATTCACGTGGAATGTGACCGTTCCATCGCTGGGGACTCCGCCTCCAGGCGAGATCGCACCGACCGTCGCGGTGAACGTGATCGCTTGATCGGTCACGGCGTTCTGGGTTGACGTGGACACCGAAGTGGCGGTGGACGCCGGCGTGACGTCTTGTATCAGGGCAGAAGACGCCGACGTGTCGAAGTTGGAGTCCCCGTCGTACTCCGCCTGGATCTGATATGGCGCGCTGCCGGCAGAAAGAATGAGAGTGCATGCAGCTGACGACGATGCGTTGAGCGCGACGCTGTCTCCACCGGAGCACTGCGGAGCAACTCCGGATGTCGGCGTCATCGTGAAAGTGACGTTCCCGGTGGCGGTACCCGAACCACTGTACGAGACCGTTGCCGTGACGGTCACGCTCTGGCCGGTGACAGATGGGTTCACCGAGGAGGTCTCGCTCGTGCTGGTCACCTGCTGGCCCACCGTCTCGCTGAGCGTCCCGGACGACGACAGGTAGTCGGCATTACCGCCGTAATTAGCGTCCACGGTGTGGTCCGCAACCGACAGGCTCGAAGTGGTACACGTGGCCTGGCCCGCGCCGTCGAGCCCGACGTTCGAACACCCGGTGATCTGGCTCCCGTCAGCAGAGAACGCGACGTATCCGACAGGCGTCCCCCCTCCCGGAGCCTGCACACTGACCGTCGCGGTGAAGGTCACCGGTTCGCCGTAGCTGGAGGGGCTGAGGTTCGATGAGAGCCCCGTCGAAGTTGTCGCCGGGTCAACGAACTGCGGCAGACCGCTCGACGTCGAAGTCGAGTAGTTGTCGTCGCCCAGATACACCGCTTGGACTGAAGCGATGCCGGCAGGCGGCAGCACGCTCGACGTGCAGCTCGTCGCGCCTGAGCCGTTCAGGCTGCCCGCGCACATCGTTGTCGTGTGCCCACCGACGGTCACTTCGAGCACCGCTACCCCGGTCGGGGTCCCGGCACCGGGAGAAGCCGAAGAGACGGTGGTTGCATATGTGACTGTTTGTCCGTACACCGACGGGTCCACTGTCGACGTGGGGGTCGCAGTGGTCGTGGCGTCCGGATTGACCGTCTGCGCGGGTTCAAGGCTCCCGCTCGAAGTCAGGTAGTTCGTGTCCCCCCCGTAGTTGGCGTCGACCCCGTATGAGGAGCCAGCAGCGAGCAACGAATCAGACGGGATCGAGCAGGTCGCGGTGCTGGCCGAAAGAGCGATGGTGTCCCCGCCGGCGCAGCTCACGGCTGGTCCGTGGGACGCCGTGATCGTGAACGTGACGCTTCCCGTCGCGCCCGCTGTGGCGCTGGCTGTGAACGACACGGCCTGACCGGATACCGATGGGTTCTGCGAGGAGGAGACGGTTGTCGTGCTCGGTGCCTTCTCATACGTGAAGGTGCTGCCCGAACCCGTCCCCGAGTCATTGGTCACGGTGACGTTAACCGGACCCGGCCCACCTGCCGAGCTGCCGGTGGGGGTGTAAAGGGTTATGGACGTGGAGCTGTTCACGATGTAGCAGCCGCTGAAAGGCGGGGAGCCGCTGCACGTCGTCGTCACCGTTGCAGATCCGACATTCACCGACGACACGTTGTTGAAGTTCGTACCCGTGACCGAGACCTCGGTCCCGCCGGTCATCAATCCGGTGCCGGGTGAAAGCGAGGTAACGGTCGCGGGGCCGTACGCGGTGCCGACGTCCAACGCGTCGGCATCGAGCGCGTCGTCGGCGGACACGTAGCCCCGGTTGTCGAGCGCTCCAGATGCTGTGCTCGCGTCGGATGCGACAGATGCCGCGATGTCGATGCTCGGAAGGGTGGAGGGCGACGAGACGGCAGCGTGCGTGCAAGTGACGGTTGACTCCACGATCGAACAGCCCCATGAAGAGTCGGTGCCGGAGGTGCTCGTCGGGGTGAGCCCGGCCGGGAACGGGTCCGTGAACGTGATCGTCCCGGCCTCGTCCGCCTCCGACAAGCTCGGTGTAAAGGTGTACTGGACAGAGGTTCCCTGCCCGAACTCTCCGCTCTTGTTGTCACTCGCGGTGAGCCCAAATGTAGGTATGGCGCTCCCGGTGCCGTTCGAGACGACGACGTTACGAATCTCGTGGTTGTCGGTCGACCCGCCGGTGGAGGCGACCCAACCGAACGTCATCTGGTAGGGAATCCCAGACGAGTTGTAGTAGCTGGAGGGGATATCGAGGTCTGAATACTGCGCGCTCATTGAGTTCTGGAAGGCCTCCGGTCATGCGTCTGCTTAGCTCCCACCAACCGGGGTCCACTGCACTCGCGTATGACGTGCGGGGCACGACCAGTCCCGAAGCTGTGGTGAACGCACTACCCGTCGGGTTGACGGCCACCTCGACCGGGACATCTGTGGCCGTCGACGCGCGGAGCGCAGCCGAGCCATCGATATAGGGTCCGCCGATCTCGCAATAGCCGTCGTCGCCGTTGCCGGGACCCCGGACCGAGACGGCCTCCGGAGTCTTTGAGGCGTTGCCGGGATCATCCTGGCCGGCACAGTCACTGCCGTCGGCCATTGTGGTGGAGAAGTTGCCGAATGCGTCGAGGCCGATGCCCAGATATCCGAAGCTCAGGCCGTTGTCCCCCTCGCCCACGTTGGGGGCGTACCCGAGGCTGCCACCCGTGTACCCGATCTTGGAGGGAGGCCGAGGATCGGTGGGGTTCGCCATGGCGAGCGCGAAAGCGATTCCGTCCGCTCCTGTCCCGCCGAACTGGTACGAGTCGAAGGTGACGTCGAGCCCCTGGGTCGCTGGAAGGCTCGTGGCCGAGAAGATCCCGCCTTCCTCACTAAGTCCTGTGTCTGTGAATCGTAGGAAGCCGCTCCCGTTCGGGTCCGGCGAATCCGAGCACTGGGATATCGCGGACGCTCCCGACGGGGTTCCTCCAGCGGTGAGACATGCCTCGCTCGGCGGAGCCTGTGGACTTCCAGAAGGCAGGTCAGGGAGCACGATCTCGGAGGTCGGGACGGTGTTGTTCTCGAACGTCTCTGAGAACAGCTGCACGCCGGAAGCAAAAGCTGGAGTCGCAGCTGAAACGGAAATGACGGCGACACCGATCGCCACTGCGAGAAACGCACCAACGGTCGAGCCCGGCGTAATGGTGCGAGGCGAAGCAGTGCGCGCCCAAACTGTCCCCGACTTCATAATCTGACCCTCCAAAAGATCGTCTGCCGCGACTACCAGAGGCGATCGTCACGCTGAAGATGAAGCTCGTGACGAACGACCGGTCAATCGACTGGGAAATCGTTAGCTATTGCGGCTATTGCGGCTATTGCGGCGAAGCATCGGCTATCCGCACCCGCGGGCTGATTCCGCCCACGAGTGATTTCCTTTACCTCATTCGCAGCAGTGGCCAGTGAATCGCCGAAACTGGCAATCACCTCGCGAGATTCTCAACCTCGGCACCACGCGGTCTTCAGAACAACGGACGCCCATAATCTTCGAAATCCCCACTTTGCGACGCCTCGGATATGGCAGCATTAATCAATTAACGGGCTGCATGAAGGGGGGCCCGCCGTGGCGTTTCAAAGCAGGGAAAGAAGTCTGCGCTCGGTATTGTGGGCCGGGGCGAGCTTCGCTGTCGCTCTCATCGGCCTCTTCACCGCCATGCACGAAAGTGCCGCGCACGGGGCGTGTGCAGCAGCCGTCAAGGGTATTGCCATAGGGGTCAACCATGCAGGGCTCAACTGCGGGTTCTCTGACACGTCGTACTGGGCCGGCATCGTCATTTGCCTTGCGGGCTTCTTGTCGTTGATCGCCACCGCCGGGTCAGCCATATCGACCGAGACAAAAGCCCGGGCGCTTAGCCGGACCCGACAGGGCCTTTCGAACAGGCGGAACGCGTCAGGGCAGATCATCGATCCGACCGATCCCGCCACCCGCTGGCGGCTCGACCCGGCGACAAATTGGCGACCGGGACCTGCGGGATGGCACGCAGGCCCCTCGGCCGCAGCTCCGTTCGTCCCTCCGGTCCGGCACCCCGAGGACGCGGGAGGCTCTGCATTCGGAAGCGGGTCGAATAGCGCCGAAGACCTCGCGCTCGAATTCTCGTTCGGAACCCGCTCGTTCGAACGTCGTTCTCCTCGAGCCGGCTCCGACGCGTGCGCCAGCTAAGCCCGAGCAGCCTGCCGCTCCCCCACCCGTGAGATCCACGGCCGATGAACCGTCATCGGTGCCGGCCGGCATTCTGCCTCCACCCGCGTGGTACCCCGACCCCGAACGCCCCGATGCGATCCGATGGTGGGGCGGCAACGGTTGGGGCGAGTCACGAGCTAACCCGAACTGATCGACGGGACCGCGTCGAAACCGACGGCGGCCTCGAGCGCGGCCGCGGACCGCAGGACGACAAGGTCGGCGTGCTGGGGTCCGACCAGCTGAATCCCCACAGGCAGTCCGTTCGACGTCCTCCCTACGCAGACAGTTGCGGCCGGTGACCTGGTCATGTTGAACGGGTAGGTGAAGCGCACCCAGTTCGCCTCTTGCACACCGTTCACGATCCCGGCACCTTGAAGCGAACGGGGTGGCGGTGGCCCCGCGCACGTGGGTGTGACCAGGAGCCGCACATCGTGGAACAACTCGACCAGCCTCAGATTCAACATGTGGCAGGCGTCGGTCGCGCGCACGAGATCCTCCGCCGACGTATTGGTCGCCGCATGATCGACCATGGCGGCGAGCAGTGGATCCACCTTCTGCCACTTCTCGGTGTTGCGGAACGGGCTGAGACTGCGGACGCAATAGGCCGACACGAGGGTGAGCCAATCGGTCACCGGATCCTCGTCGAAGACGTCTGGAACCTCGATGACCTCGGTGCCGAGCGAGACCAGGACCTCGACAGCCCGTGTGCAGATCGCACGCACTTCGTCGTCGAGAGGTGCATATCCGAGAGTGGGCGACCAGGCGACCTTCGAAGGGACCTTCGCGTCGTTCAGCGTCGCGGGCCACGACGTTTCGGGTCGGGGTAGCGACCGCAAGTCGCTCGGATCCGGTCCGACGGCGACATCGAGCGCGGCGGCGATGTCCGAGATGCGACGCGCCATCGGACCTCGTGTCGAAAGGTCCATCCAGTCTGGGGGCTTGGGGCCACCTGACGGGACCCTCCCGAGCGAAGGCTTCATACCGGAGAGCCCGCAACACGAAGAAGGAATGCGTATCGAGCCGCCGCCGTCCGAACCGGTGCCGAGCGGGATCATTCCCGCTGCGATCGCAGCTGCCGTTCCTCCAGAGGACCCACCCGCGCTGTGCTCGAGATTCCACGGGTTGGATGTCGCTCCGAAGAGAGCGTTGTCGGTATCGCCCTTGTGTCCTAGCTCAGGCGTGTTCGTCTTCCCGACGACGATGGCACCGGCGGCCTTGAGGCGCGCTACGAGAATCGAATCCTGCTCGGCCGGCGGGTCATCAGCGAACAGGACGGATCCTTCGGTGGTCACGAACCCTGCGGCGTCTTCGAGGTCCTTGACGCCGAAGGGGATACCGGCGAGCGGGCCGGGATCGCGGCCGGCGGCGACCGCCGAGTCCACTGCAGCGGCCGCGTCGAGTGCACGGTCTCCGTCCACCGCGACGAACGCGTTGACCACGGGATTCAGAGCTTCGATACGCGATAGGGCATGCTCCATGACCTCGCGTGCAGAGAGCTCACCGGACCTGACCAGAGAGGCGAGCTCGACGATGGAGTCCCTGCAGAAATCCATGGCACCTGCGTAGCACGTCGGCGCCTGCTGGACCTCGTGGACCGACGGCGACCTTTCGCCGACCTGTGCCTCGACAGGCCCGATAGGAATCAGATGGCCGATCCCCATTACCCTGGTCGAGGTGGCACGACAAGACGGGCAGCCTGGCGACGGCGAGGGCTCAACCGGTAACTCCGAGAGCACGACCTCAGGCGAACGCCCCCGGCTGACGGTGGGACAGAAGATCCTGGTGGCGCTCCCGGATCTCGGTCGCAACAAGCGAAGCAGCCGGACCGAGAATGCTCCCGTTTCCACCGGAGCCCAGACCAAGGCACGACCCGGTCCACAACCCTCCAAACCACGCTCCTCGAGCACCACTCCAAAGCCACGGTCGACCACTGCCGCCAAGTCGGACAAGTCGGAGAGCAGCTCTGACCCGTCGGGCGGTGAGCTCCCCGGCGACACGGTCCACGAGGCCGACGGTGTGGACGTCACCCGAGCGCAAGACCCCGACGAGCTCGACGACGACCTCCACGCCGATGATCAGGAGGTCGCCGGACCGGCGGCCAGGCCCACGTCGCTTGTCAGTCTCCTCAGAGGTGGCGGAACGCAGAAGCGCTCGGGGGCCGCCGCGTACGACGACATGAAGACGAGCGAGCTCACGACTCTGATGCGCAAGCTCGACGACAAAGAACGTCGCTTCGCCATGGCGGCCGCGCCTCTCGGCGCGGTTCTCGCACTGGTCCTCACCATCATCACGTTGAAGCACGACCCGGTGGGCAAGGGTCACGAAGCCACGAGCGTGATCACGCTTGACGGCATCCTCAGCGTCGTCTTCGCAGCCTGCGTCTTCGCCACAGCATGGTTCCGGCGCCGTTCCCTCACCGCGTTCGCACTTCTGTTCCTCGGCTACAGCCTGGGGCTAATCGGCATCGGGATCCCGTTCCTCATCCTTGGCGGCTACCTGTTGTTCAGAGCGTGGCGCATACAGAAGGTCCTCACATCACGCGGCGTGAACACAAGGACGAGATCACCCGCCAAGTCACCCGCAGAGCGAGGTGCATCTCGCAACCAGCCCCGCAGTCAGAAGGCCGGCCAAGGCACGAAAGGCGGAGGCTCGCGCCCCGTGCAGAACAAGAGGTACACGCCGCCCAAGCCGGCCCCCCGCCAGCCGGCCGTCACGAAGGCCGAGCGTGCGGCAAAACCCGAGAAGTCGTCCTGGTTCGAACGAGCGACCCGATCCACGCCCGCAGAGCCTTCCTGACGTCTTAGTGACAATCCCGGTGCTCCGTCCGGGCGCGGAGACTAGGGACCGACGACGAGAGCCGTCTCCAGGAACGCAAGAATCTCGGACCGGCGCCGCACGAGCGACCGTGCGGTCGGCTCCTCGCCCAGAGCCTTCAGTACCTCCACCTCGGTCACCATGCCGACCACCATCGAGTAGATGGCGAGCAAGAGGAGCCTGGGCTCGTGCCTGCGCATGTGGCCAGCGGCCATCTCCGCTTCGAGGAACGCCGACGCCCGCTGGACGAGAGGATCGAGGGCCTCCACGAGTCGGGTGGCGGCCGGCGGGCCCAGCCGACTGACCTCGCGCAGAAGGCCGAGCAGCTCAGGCCGTCGGGCCGCCAATCGGAACACGGACCTGACCACCGCCTCGACTCTCGGCCAACCGGTGCCCGCGCGGTCCAACGATCTTTCGAGCGTGTCTCTGAGCTCCCCTGCCGAACGGTCGATGACGGCCTCGAGCAGGGCCTCTTTGGAGGGGAACCAGTACAGGATCGACTGTTTGCGCATCCCAAGGCCTTCGGCCAGAGCGTCTAGGGAGGTCGCTTCGTAGCCCCGCGAGGCGAAGGAGGCGAGAGACGCATCGAGGATGCGCTCCGAAGTGCTCGTGCCCTTGCTCGTGACAACCACCTACCGAATGGTAGACGAATCTGCCTACCGTGTGGTAGACAAATCTCGTGGGCGAGGTCTCTCCACCCGTATCGATCGCCGACGCCCTGTCGGGGCGGCAGATATTCGTGACCGGAGCCACCGGGTTCCTAGGCACGGCCCTGGTCGAACGATTGCTCAGATCGGTGCCCGGGTGCCGGGTGGCCGTGCTCGTCCGGCCGACGCGCCGTATGGCTGCAGAAGAGCGGGCCAAGCGCGAGATCGTCCGCAACGACTGTTTCGACCGCCTCCGGCAGGAGGCCGGCGAAGGCTTCGACCAGATGATCGCGAGCCGGCTGACTGCTGTAGCGGGCGATGTGTCGACAGAGGGCCTCGGGCTCGACGACGCCGGCGCAGAGGTGCTCGCCGCTTCTGACATCGTGGTCCACTCCGCGGCGGCCGTCGCGTTCGACGCGCCTCTCGACACGGCTGTCGAGGTGAACCTGCTCGGACCATCACGGGTTGCCGCAGCGATCCGTAACGCGGCCGAGCGTCGCGAAGAGGCACATCCCGGACGGCCTCCCACCCACCTCATAACTGTTTCGACCGCCTACGTGGCAGGAACGCATCAGGGCTACGCCACCGAGACGCTTGCCACCGACGCGATGCGCTCCGGGGCCCGCGCCAGGACGCATACCACCGTCACGACCGAAGTCGACATCGACGCCGAGATCGCAGCTGCCAGGCGCCTGCGCGGAGATCTCGAAGCCGCGTCTCGCAGTCCCGGCAAGCTCACGAAATTCACGAAGCGAGCCAGGAGCGAGCTCGGAGGCGCCGGCACCCACCTGTTGGCTGAGCGCGCCGAGCGGTTGCGCGAGGAGTGGGTGCGTTCTGAGCTCGTCGAAGCGGGACGCGCCAGAGCACAGGCGCTCGGCTGGCCGGACGCTTACGCCTTCACCAAGGCGCTCGGCGAGCGGGTTCTCGTCACCCGTTACCCGGATCTGCCGACGACCGTCGTGCGCCCTTCGATCATCGAGTCGGCACTCGCAGAGCCAAGGCCCGGTTGGATCAGGGGCTTCCGGATGGCCGAGCCGATCATCATCTCGTACGCGAGAGGGCTCCTTAAGGAGTTCCCCGGCATTCCCGAGGGCGTGACCGACGTGGTCCCCGTCGACATGGTCGCAGCCGCGATCATCGCTTGCGCGGCGGCGGGGCCCGACCCGGACAAGACGCGCGTCGTCCATGTCGCTTCAGGCGTCTGCAATCCCCTGCGCTACGGGCGCCTCGTCGAGCTGGTCCAGTCATGGTTCACGGACCATCCGATCTACGACAGCGACGGCCAGCCCATAGTCGTGCCGGACTGGTCCTTCCCCGGGCGCGGACGCGTCCAACGGCAGCTTGCGCGTGCCAACTTGGCGCTCGGCATCGCAGAGAGACTGCTCGGATCGCTACCGGTGCGAGGAGAGCGCGCCGACCTCGCTGCTCGCGTCGAAGAGCGTCGGGCTCTCGCCGAGCGCGCTCTCGGTTACGTCCAGCTGTACGGGGCGTACACCGAGACCGAGGCACTGTTCCGGGTCGACCGGCTGCTCGAGCTCTGGGACGCCTTGAGCGCCGAGGACCGCGAGCTGTTCTGCTTCGACCCGGGCGTCATCGACTGGGCCAGGTATGTGCACGAGATCCACCTTCCTTCGGTGATCGAGCACGCACGTGTTCGCACGACCTCCACGCGGTCACGCATGGCCGGGCGTTCCGAGCGGGCATCTCGTGCGATCCTGTCACCTGAGCGCCACCTTGCCGCGTTCGACCTGGAGAACACCCTCGTCGCCTCGAACGTCGTCGAGTCCTACGCATGGCTCGCAACCCGTCACCTCCCCCTCGCCGACCGGGCCCGGGTGACCGCGAGGATCTTGCGCCAGGCCCCAGGTCTCCTGGCACTGGACCGTCGGGACCGGGGAGACTTCCTGCGCAGCTTCTACCGCCACTACGAGGGCGCACCGCAGGAGCTTCTGCAACAAGACTCCAAGGAGCTGTTCCACGACCTGTTGCTCACGCGATCCTTCCCTGCGGGGATCGCCCGCGTCAGGCGCCACAAGGCGCTCGGGCACCGCACCGTTCTCATAACGGGCGCTCTCGATTTCGTGGTCGAGCCGATGAGACCCCTGTTCGACGAGGTCGTCTGCGCCCGGCTCGCCAGCGACGCCGACGGGCTCCTCACGGGTCGCCTCGACAAGCTGCCACCGACCGGTGAAGCGCGCGCCCTCATCCTCGCCGAGTACGCCGCAGCGGAAGGCCTTGATCTCGGGGAGTCGATCGCCTACGCCGACTCGGCATCGGACCTGCCGCTTTTGGAATGCGTTGGATTCCCCGTCGCGGTCAACCCCGAAGCGAAGCTCGCCGCCATCGCCCGGCGCAGGGGCTGGCACACGGAGCACTGGGCATCCGCCGGCAGCGGGTCGCGCCCGTTGCTGCCTATGGGCCCAATGGACGCCGGGGCCTCGCGTTGGTGGGAGCGGATCGACATAACGAGAAGTGTGCGATGAAGGCACTCTTGCTCGAGCGCAGCGTGGCCAGATTCGCAGCGGCGCGTGTGGTGTCCACGATCTCCGGCTCGGGCAGCGCGGCGCGCGTCGGCCCGCTTCGACTGGTCGACGCAGAGGCCCCCGAACTGCCGGGACCCGGCTGGCACCGGGTCGACGTGCTACTGGCCGGGATATGCGGCTCTGACCTCGCCACTCTCGACGGCCGGAGCTCGCGGTACTTCGAGGATCTCGTCAGCTTCCCCTTCGTTCCGGGTCACGAGATTCTGGGTGTCGTATCGGACGAGGGAGACGGTCCGCACCGCGTCGTTGTCGAGCCGGCGATCGGCTGCGTGGCTCGCTCGATCTCACCTCCGTGCCCTCCGTGTGCCGAGGGACGGACCGGTGGATGTGAGCGTGTGGCGTTCGGCCACATCTCCGCCGGGCTGCAGATCGGATACTGCGCCGACACAGGTGGCGGGTGGTCCTCGTCCGGCCTGGTCGCGCACGAATCGCAACTGCACCCTGTTCCGGACGCCATGACAGACGAAGACGCAGTAATGGTCGAGCCCGCCTCGTGCGCGATACATGCCGCTATGGCTGCAGAGGCCGATACGGACTGCGTGGTCGCCGTGCTCGGTGCGGGCACGCTCGGACTCGCCACGATCGCTGCCCTGCGTTCGCTCACTCCCCCTGGCACCCTTATCGCGGCCGCGCGCTACCCGCACCAGAGACGGCTCGCCACGCAGCTCGGTGCCGACGTATCGGTGCGGGATGACGAGCTCGCACGCGCCGTGCGCAGGCGGACGCGCTCTTTGGAGACGAGCGCGGGCCTCACCGCGGGAGCCGACGCCGTCGTGGACTGTGTCGGCTCCGCCGATTCGCTCGCTCAGGCGCTCGCTGTCGTGAAACCGAGGGGCCGGGTGGTCCTGGCGGGCATGCCGGGGACTATCTCTTTCGACCTCGCCGGTCTCTGGCACCGCGAGGTCGCCCTCGTCGGCGCATATGCATACGGGATCGAGCATCCTGCCACAGGCGGATCCCCCCGGACGTTCGATCTCGCCTTCGACATGGTCCGAGGCGCCGGGCTCGGACGCCTCGTCTCGGCCACGTACCCGCTCGAACGCTTCGAAGAGGCGATCGCGCATGCCGGAGCGGCGGGCAGGCGCGGTGCCGTGAAGATCGCATTCGACATGCGCAACACGCGCCGCGACCGCTGGCGACGCGCAGGTCAGATCGCGACCGAACGCGTCGTGACAAACGGACAGGGCGCACACCCGACCGACAACGAGAAAGGACAGCCTCAATGAGCCCGAGGCCGGGTTTCGTGCTGGACGTCGACCGTTCCACCCCTCCGACGCTCTTCTGGCACGGAGAGGGCTACCGCCTCGAGAGCTTGCCCGCAGACCGCAGCCGGGTGGTCTACGCGCCCGAGCCGCTGGAGGGCCTCGGCGATCCGGTGACAGCGATCCGCAACGCGCTCGAGCAGCCCGTAGGCGATTCGGCGCCTCTGTCCGAGCTGCTGTTCGCGGGAATGAAGCTCACCATCGCGTTCGACGACATATCGCTGCCGCTCCCCCCGATGCAACGTCCCGACGTGCGGGAGCTCGTCATCGAGCAGGTGCTCGACATGGCGGCCGCTGCCGGTGTCGACGACGTGGTCCTCGTCGCCGCGCTCGCGCTGCACCGCAGGATGACCGAGGCCGAGCTCCGCCATGCCCTCGGAGACCGGATCTACGACGCTTTTGCACCGGAGGGCCTTCTCACCCAGCACGACGCCGAGGACCCGGACAACCTGATCCACCTGGGCGCCACGGAGCTGGGCGAGGACGTGGAGCTGAACAAGCGCGCAGCCACCTCCGACCTGCTCGTCTACGTGAACATCAATCTCGTCGCGATGGACGGAGGCCACAAAAGCGTCGCGACGGGCCTGGCGAGCTACCGGAGCCTGCGACACCACCACAATGCCCGCACGATGCAGGCATCGCGCAGCTTCATGGATCAGCACCGATCCGAACTGCACTCATCGAACTGGCGAATGGGCAGACTCATCGCGGAGTCGGGCGTGAAGATCTTCCAGATCGAGACGACCCTGAACACCAACACCTTTCCTGACCAATTCCGCTTCCTGCAACGCCGCGAATGGGAATGGACGCTTTCGGACAGGGCCGCCTTCGCGACTTCGTCCGCCGCACTGCGTCGCGCGCCCGCGCGCCTCGCCCGCCAGGTGATGCACTCCGTGCGTGCACCACAGCGCATGACGTCGGTGCAGGCAGGCGAGGTCGAAGCAGTTCACAAGCTGACCACAGACAACGTGTATGCGCAGCAGCTCGTCGTCGTAGAGGGACAGACCGATGTGCTCACGATGGGACTTCCGTACATCTGCCCGTACAACGTGAACTCGATCATGAATCCCATTCTCGTCGCATGCCTCGGTCTCGGGTACTTCTTCAATCTCTACCGGGGCGGACGACCCTTGGTGCGCGAGGGCGGCGTCCTCATCGTTTCGCACCCGACGCCCTGGGCGTTCCACCCGGGCCATCATCCGAGCTACATCGACTTCTTCGAAGAAGTGCTCTCGGAGTCCACCGATCCTGTCGAGATCGAGCGATACGAGCAGGCTTACGCGACAGACCCGTGGTACGTCCACCTGTACCGGACGGGCAATGCGTACCACGGGGTGCATCCGTTCTACATGTGGTACTGGTGCGCCCACGCCTTGCAGCACCTCGGCGGCGTCATCGTCGTCGGAGGCGACCGCCAGGCCGTGCGCCGGCTCGGTTTCAAACCGGCGTCGACCCTCGCCGACGCGCTCGAGATGGCCGAGGACGTCGTTGGACGCGAGCCCACGATCACCCACCTGCACGCCCCGCCCATCCTGCTCGCGGAAGTCCAATGAGCCCACCTGACCCCGCAGGAGCGTTCCACGCGCTTGCTCGCAGGTACAGGTCGCTCGGGCTGCCGTGGCGGCAGCCGGAATGGCCGGGGGGAATCGACCGCGACGCACCGGAACGCGATCTCGGCGTGGACTACGACACCGCCTGGGCACGCAGATACCCCGTGCGCCTTGCACGAGCCGTCGTCGTCGACAACGTCACCCGCCCGCTCGCACATTGGGTCGCGTCCCCTGAAGTGCGCGGCGACGAGCTTCTGTCCCTTGCGGAGGCCCCCGTCATCCTTGTGGCAAACCACACGAGCCATCTCGACACAGCGCTGCTCGTGTCGGTGCTGCCGAAGCGCCTGCGGCACTCCACGATCGTCGCGGGTGCCGCGGACTACTTCTTCGACCGCCGCTGGAAGGCGCACATGTGGGCATTCCTGACGGCGGCCATCCCCATCGAACGCCAGAAGGTAAACCGCAAGTCTGCTGACCTCGCAGCTGAGATGTTGGAGGGGGGATGGAACCTGCTCATCTACCCGGAAGGGGGCCGGAGTCCCGACGGTTGGATGCAGACGTTCCGCCCTGGTGCCGCATACCTTGCTGTACGCACAGGCAGGCCCGTCGTTCCAGTGCATCTGGATGGCACGTTCAGGGTCATGGCGCGCGGCGGGAGCCGCATAAGCCGGTCACCCACGACCGTCACATTCGGCCTGCCCATCAGCCCCGTACCCGGCGAAGATGCGCGCAGCTTTGGCCGTCGCATAGAAGAGGCGGTTCACCTGCTCGCGAGCGAGCGCACCACCGATTGGTGGACGGCACGCAAGCTCGCTGCTCGAGGCCTGCCGTCGGGCGCCGGCGGTCCCGCCGGCGCGGCGTGGCGACGCTCCTGGGCGTTGGGGCCCTCGTCGCGCGAAAAGGGCATGCACGATGCGCGCGAGTGGGCTCTCGACCCCGACCGGGTGAAGCGCACTTCCTGATCGGGCCTTAGGTCTGCTTGCCTCCGACCTCTGCGTCCGACGTCGGCCCGACGACTGGTACCGTTCCCGATCCCGGCGCGCCTTGGGGAGCGTCATCGCCCTTGGCGATGCCCGGTGCAGAGCCGTTTGCCGCGGCCGTAGGAGAGGACGCCGCTTCCACGGCTGAATCGTCGCCCACCTGGGCCACCTGCTGTGCAAGAGGGATGCGAACCCAGAACCTCGCTCCTTCGCCTTCGGGTGCCCCCACGCCTACCTGGCCTCCGTGGGCGCGCACGATCGTCTCTACTATCGCGAGGCCCAGCCCCTCTCCTCCCGTTGCCCTCGAACGCGACGGATCGGACCTGTAGAAGGGCTCGAAGATCCGGCTTCTCTCCTCTGGTGGGATACCAGGGCCGTGGTCGCGGACACCTATCACCGCCGAACCGCCGTCGTGTCGCAAATCCACCTCGATGGGCGTACCGGACGGGGTGTGGCGCACCGCGTTCACCAGAAGATTGTCCACGACCTGCCGCAGTCGGTCGGCGTCGCCGGCGACGATCGCAGGCTCTGGCGCTTCCAGCTCGACCGATCGGTCCGGTTCGCGCACAGACACGTCTGCGACGGCCGATTCGAGGACGGGACGCAGATCGACCTGCTCGTGAGCGAGGGGTCGTTCCCGGTCGAGGCGCGCGAGCACGAGAAGGTCTTCGACCAGGGAGCTCATGCGGTCTGCATCCTGACGGATGTGGCGCATGGACATGGCGAGATCCTCGGGCCTGTCGCGAGTTCCCCTGTCGAACATCTCGGCGTAGCCGCGGATCGAGGTGAGAGGGGTACGCAGCTCGTGCGAGGCATCGGCGAGGAACCGCCGCAGCCGATCTTCGGAGGCCTTCCGCGCGGCGAACGACTCTTCGATCTCCCCAAGCATGGCGTTCAATGCCATTCCGAGACGCCCGACCTCGGTGCCCGCGTCGCCCGTGGGAACCCTCTGCGTCAGGTCGCCTGCGGCGATCGCCCCTGCCGTGGTCGCCATCTCGTCGAGCGGACGAAGCCCGGCTTTCACGATCCACCATGCCACGGCACCGAGCATGATCAGCACACCACCGGAGACGAGCAACTCGACGAGGAGCAGCCGGCTCAAGGTCTGGTCCACCTCCGTGAGAGGGACAGCCACCACCAAGACGCCGGGCACGAAAGCCGGGCCAATCGGGTTCACGTCTTCTGCAATGGCGCGGTACGTAAGACCGCTCGAGCTCACCGCCGTGAAGATGACGGGGTTCTGTGAGGTCGAGACGGGCGGATCAGCGGGCAGAACGGGTGGGGGCGGTTGAGTGGAGGAAGTGAGCAGGAACCAGGCCGAGTAAGTCTGGCCGTTTCCTGCGCGCAGCTGCCCGAAGGTGCCGGCTGGCACGGAAGGCGGGTCCGTGGTGGTGCACTGCAGGCTTCCCTGCGCGATGCATTGGCCCAGAGCGCGGTCGGCCTGCTGTGGCGAATTCTGCAGCTGCTGATCGAGACGGCTGACGAGGAAGCTCTCGAGCGATTTATAGGTGACTATCCCCGAGACCAGCAGACCGACGAGCACGATCCCCACGAGCACGATCAGAAGGCGCGTCCGGAGCGTCACCGCTCACTCCGGTCTGGCACGCAAGCTGTAGCCGACTCCCCTGACGGTGTGAATCAAGGCAGGTCCGAGGCTGTCGATCTTCTTGCGGAGATAGCTCACGTAGATCTCGACCACGTTGGCATTGCCGCCGAAATCGTAGTTCCACACCCGGTCGAGTATCTGTGCCTTGGACACCACCCGTCCTGAATTCAGCAGCAAGTAGTGAAGTAATTTGAATTCCGTCGGTGTCAGATCGATCACCGTGTCGCCGCGGCGGACCACGTGGCTCTCCTCGTCGAGCTCCAAGTCGCCGAGCGCGAGCACTCCGTCGGATTCATGGCTTCCGTGCACCCGTCTGAGGATGGCGCGCACCCTGACGATCAGCTCTTCGATGCTGAATGGCTTGGTCATGTAATCGTCGCCGCCGAGCGTGAACCCGCGCAGCTTGTCGTCGAGCGTGTCCCTCGCCGTCAAGAAGAGCACGGGCACCGGTGCCGAAGGTCGGTCCCTCGCCACTCTCTGCATGACCTCGAACCCGCTCAGGTCGGGCAGCATCACGTCGAGCACCATCAGGTGGGGCCGGAAGTCCTCGACACGCTCGAGGGCCTCGCGAGCCGTGTGGGCGACCCGGACGTCGAGGCCTTCATACCGCAGAGCCATTGCGAGAAGGTCGGTGATGCTCTGCTCGTCGTCCACCACGAGGACGCGCGCAGTTGTGGTTGCCGAAGCCGCCATGATCCAAGTTTGACTATCGATCCTGTGAGATCCCTTTGAGCTTGCTGTGGAGCATTGAGGATCGAACCGGCCCTCGACGGGTTAGCCCGAGCGCGAGCGGACAAGCCTCGCGAGGTCCCCTGCGCGCTTCGCGAGCCCTGATCGGTCACCCCGTCCGGCGACGAGAAGCCGTTCGCATCGCAGTGCCTCTTCTTCGGTGTCGTCGAGAGCGCGAGGAGGCCGTCCCGTCGCCATCGACAAAAGGGCGTCAGCGAGGGCCGGATTACGAGCGAGAACAGGCCCGTGCATGTACGTCCCGACAAATCGTCCGCTGACCGCTCCCTCGGTGAACGAACCGTCACCGTTTCCGACGCCGGTGCGAACCCGACCAAGGGGCTTCACGCCAGGACCGAGGCTGGTGAGGCCCGAATGGTTCTCGAAACCTGTGAGCGTTTGTTGGGGGACCGCCCCGAGCACCCGCTCTTCTGGCTCTGACACCAGCTCTCCGACGCACCTGTCGGCGCGGCCTTTGGCGGTGGTCACGTCGACGAGGCCGATGCCCTCGCATCTGCGCCCGTCGGCACCGGCGAAGCTTTCGCCGACGACCTGGAAGCCGGCGCACACCGCGAGAACGACCGCCCCCTCGTCGAGCGCGCCTGCGAGGACGCTTCCTCGAAGCAGGGCAGCGGACTCGACCTGCGGAGCGTCCTCTCCGCCGCCTAGGCAGTAGATGTCTGCGGTGGGAATGGGCCTGTCCGACCGGGCGAGAAGCAGCTCCACTGGGAACCCTCTCCACGCTGCGCGGCACGCGAGCACCCTCGCGTTGCCGCCGTCACCGTAGGTGCCGAGCAGATCGGGATGGACGACCGCGACCCGCAGACCCGAGTCGCGTCGAGCGCGCCCCACGCGATGAACGCGAAGCAAGCGTCTTCCCGCTCTCGGTGGCAACAGGGACCGTTAGCGCCTCGAAGGTATGGATCGCCGGGGCGCGAGAACGTGGCGAACCGTTGCTCCGCGAACTCGGATGTCGTCGTGAGACGATCCGCCGAAGTTGCTGGAATGCCGTGTAGTTGCCCACGTATTCGATGGACGGGGCCGCCGGAGCGAGGAGGGCGGATCCTTGTTCGGCCAGTACCCGGTGCTTCACACCTGCGTATCTGAGACGCACTGCCAGATCCTTGGATCTCTCCCCTGTGGCCACGACGAGCCGGCCGGCCAGTTCCTCGAAACCGACGTCCCAGAGCCACGACGGATCGTGGCCGTCCGCCGTCCGCGAATTGATTCCGACCACGACAGGAGTCTCGGAGTTCCGCAGGAGGTCCAAGAGCTCGGCCCATCCGGCAGGGTTCTTAGCGAGCAGCAGGCGTGCGGAGACGCCCTCGTAGAAGACGCTCGAGAATCTTCCTTCGACCTCCCCCACCGATTTCATGGCTTCGAGGGCGAGGGCTTCGTCGGTTCCGAGGGCTCCCGCAGCGACGGCTGCCATTGCGGCATTGGACCGGTTGCACCGGGCCGGCAACGACAACGAGATCGGTACGACACGACCGTCGCGCAGCTCGAGACCCGACGACGTCAATTGCGCGTACGGCTCGGGGCGGGAGAAGCCGCACGTGCACGACCAACCCCCGAGCGGTTCGAAACTGATCCGGCCACCGCACGCCGGGCAACCGGTGGCGTCGTCGTGCCAGAGCTCTCCGGCAGCGACGAAGAGAACGGTTGGACCGTCGGCCGCCCTCGGCTCTTGCACCCCGGTGGCCCAGACCACCAGCGGATCGTCTGCGTTCGCCACCACCGTCACACCGTGCATGCGCGATATCGAGTCCCGCCATCTTTGAGCGAGCATGCGCACTTCGTTCACCCGGTCGAGCTGGTCACGCGACAATTGAGCAGGACGATCACCTCGGCGCCGACAGCGCCGGCGACCCCCCCGAGGTACGCCTCGTCGACCTCGAGGACTGCGGCTGCGCCTGCTGGGGCCGACGCAAGTGCGGCCGCGAGACCTGCGGGAAGGTTCGCCCCCGCAGAGGAGGTAGCGACAGAACCTGGACCACCGAGCGCTGCGGCAAGCAGTCTCGTGGTCGTGGTCTTGCCGTTCGTCCCGCTCACGAGAGCGCAACGCCTCCCGGCGGCAAGGCCGGCGACAAGTCCGGGATCGATCACGAGACCCACGCGCCCACCGATCACGGATCCGCCCCCGAGCCCCAGGCGGCGTGACACCTCGCTCACGGCGTTCGTGGCGGCGGCCGCAAGGAGCCTTCGTCCGCCTCGGCCTGCAGCAAGGCGTTCCGCGGACCCCCCGGTCATCCGTCTTTCGGCGTGGAGCTGGAATTCGTCCGGCGTCCCGGCGGATAAGTGCGCTTCAACTCCTCGGCCGTGGGATCGTGCTTCTTGCGAGCTTGCTTGGGCAACAGGGCCGTGATCGCGCTCATCAGGCGGCGGGTCTCTTCGACCGCGTCAGGGCCGTTCATATCGAGGGGACGGCCGACCTTCACCCTTATGTGCGGCGGATGAGTCAGGTTCGTCATGTTCGGCACTCTCGACGAGCGCGGCCATACGCGCTCGGTTCCCCAGATCCCTACCGGAACGACCCGCGCCCCGGTCGCCTTCGCCAGCCGGGCTGCCCCCGTCCGGCCCCGAAGCTCCCGATCGAAGAATGCGGGACCCGCGCGGGATCGTGCCCTGAGGAAGTATGACCACCACCTCGCCGGCCTCGAGAGCTCTCGTCGCCTCGCGAAGCGGCATGTCCGAGCCGCTTCCCCGGTCGACAGGGATGCCACCGAGCGCCCGGGCCAATTGACCTATCACCGGGGCGTCGAACACCTCGCGCTTTGCGAGAAAGCGGACAGGGCGTCCCAGCCGCGCGGCGACGATGGCCAAGGCCGCCACGTCGAAGTAGCTGCGATGGTTGGCGGCGACGAGCACCGGTCCTGATGTCGGAATGCGCTCGACACCCGTTATGTCGAACCGGGCGTACGCGAAGGCCTCTGGCCGCACGACCATGCGCAGCATGTGATACGGCTCGATGCCTGCGATCTTCGGGACACCTGGCGGCCGGTCCCAGTATTCGACCGGCCAACGAAGCACCCTGGCCAACACGTGCAGGCGGGCATCGGGTTTGAGGGCGTGCGGATGTCCCACGGAGCGAAGCAGCGGCACGTCGTAGACGCTGTCCGAGTACGCATGGCTCGCCTTCAGGTCCACGAACGCGTCCCTGGCAAAGCGGCGGACGGCAGACAACTTGCCTGGTCCCCAGACGAAGTCGCCTTCGATCCCACCCGAAAGGGCTCCTCCTTTTCGGGCGTAGCGGGTGGCCACCAGGTGGTCGAAGCCGAGGGCATCGACCAGGGGGCTCACGAGGTCAGCCGGTGTGGTCGTGGCGAGAACGATCAGACGACCTTGCCGGCGATGCTCTTCGAGGACTCCCTTCGCGAACGGCTGGACCATCTCGAGCAGAAGCGGTGCCGCTCGTTCGCCGGCGCGGCGGAACGCGGACTCGGGCCAACCGGAGACGAAATGTGCGGCCCCGCGCACGAGCGCCATCATCGGAAGGGTCTCTCCGAGCGTGTCGTACAAGCCGTAGAGGAGTGGACCGGCCGGCAATCGCGGGCGACCGTCCAAGAGACCCTCTTCGCGTAGCGCCCTGTCGATCACCGGCCCGCTCGCCCCTCTGAGCAGCGTGCGGTCCAGATCGACGAACACCGCAGACCGTGAAGTGCCGGCAGCCGAATATGGCTCGCCGCGCGCAGTGCCCCGCTTTCCGTTCACCGTCCCCCGCACGAACTCGTGCACCGAGGTGGCTGGGTCCGTCTGGCTCGGCACGTCCGCGACGTTAGGGCACACGGCGAAAAGATTCGCGTTCTGGATGCCGGGGAGGCTGCACATATGCCCATGACGCGGCAAAGGGACCGGAGGGGGACCGGTCCCTTCGCGGCGACTCAACAGGGCTCGGAGGGGAACGCCCGGCAACCTGTGGTCTCCTCCCATTCTGCTCCCGCGAAACCGATCAGTCAAACAGTTATTGCAGATATGTGGTATCACAATAAGTGATGGAGCTCAGGCATCTGCAGGTCCTAGTCGCCGTTGCCGAGCACGGATCGTTCTCGGCGGCTGCGGACCATCTCGGAACTGTCCAGTCCAACGTCTCGGCGCACGTCGCCCGCCTGGAGCGCGAGCTCTCCGCCACCCTCGTGGACAGGGGGGCCGGGCGCCTGACCGAAGAGGGGGAGCTTGCTCTCGCGCGTGCCTACCGAGTGCTTTCAGAGCTCGAGGCACTGGCAACCGACGTCGGCGCTCTTCGTGCGGAGATCACCGGGACGGTCCGGGTGGGCATGATCGGCACCACGGCTCGGTGGCTCGTTCCGGCTCTCCTGGCAGATCTTTCGTCGAGCCACCCGAGGCTCAGGCTCATCGTGACGGAGGCCCCGTCGTCGGGTCTCGAGCCGCAGCTCGCTTCGGGCAGGCTGGACCTCGCTGTTTTGACCCACCCGGTGCCCGGACGCGACCTGGCGAGCGAGCCCCTGTTCGAGGAACAGATCGTCCTGGTCACGACGCCTGACTGTGATCCGATCCCGGGGCGGGAGGCGATCTCGGTCATCGATCTGGCGGAGCTCGAGCTTCTGCTTCCTGCGCAGGGGACGGCGTTCCCGCGGAGATCGATGTAGCCATGAAGCCGGCCGGGGTGAGGCTCCGGCCGCTCATCGAGGTGGACGGCGTGCGCCTGCTCGCTTCTCTGGCTTTCGACGGACACGGACCCGCGCTGCTCCCGTCCACCGCAGTCCCCGAGTTCCTGAGGTCGAGGGTCCGCCTGGTCCCCGTAGACGGGATGGCACAACGCCATGTGGGCCTTGCGACACGAAGCCGTGGCCTGCCTTCCGCGCCGGCCCGTGCCGTCATTTCGGCGCTGAGAGAGCTTGCGTCGAGCCCGGGTCGCCTTCCTGAGGGCCTGCGGCCCGCCTCCGAGAAGCGACGCAGCTCGGCAGAAGGCTCACCGCGCGCCGTCGGGGCCCCCAACGGGTGAGAAATGCCGCAAAGGATGGTCCCGTTAACGCGATTTCACGTTGAGTCACAGCTCGGCCACAGGTGAGGCAAGTATTCTGTGGCTGGTTACGGTGCTGCCCTCGAGGAGAGACTCGAGGTCAGGCCGAAGTCGAACAGAAATCCCGCGTCCTGGTAGCGGGGGGGAGAACCTAGGAGCGCAGATGGAGCAGTACACGGAGGAGACAGGCCAGACCGTTCCGCGGGTGCACGCTGAGGTGCCCGCTACGACCGCCCGGAGCCGGAGCCCACAGTGGCGAAGGATCCTCCAGGCAGGAGTCGGTGTCGGAGTGGCTGCCGGAGTAGCCGTCGGTGCCGCCGCCCTTGCAGGTGCGGCAACCTCGGGCGGCAGCACGCCAAAGAGCTCGACCCCGACCACGACGCAGCCAGCTGCCAAAAGGGCCCAAAGCGGCCACTTCGCCGGCCGGGGCTTCGGGGCCCCGGGAATCGGAGCGGGGCTCGGTTTCGGAGGATTCGGAGGGTTCGGCGGATTCGGTTCCGTGCTCCACGGCGAGGAGACCGTCAGCGGGCCGAACGGATACGAGACGATCGAGTTCCAGACCGGAACGGTCACCTCGGTCACCGATGTTTCCGGCAGCACGTGGAGCCTCGTGGTGACGAGTGCGGACAAGACCGCCATCACGTACACGGTCGACTCGGGAACATCCGTGAACGGCGGGGAGAGCGGAATCGCCTCTGTAAAGAGCGGCAACAAGGTCAGCGTCGTCGCGATCGTGTCCAAGGGGACCGGCACGGTGAAGTCCCTTACGGACTCGACCACGCTCCAGGCCAACCGGGGCACGTGGGCGCCTAAGGGGCCGGTTGGCCCCATGAGCCCGCCTTCTCCCCCGGCGAGCGGTTCCTCGACGAGCTAGAGCACAGTCGAGCTGTTCCTCGACGAGCTAGAGCACAGTCGAGCGGTTCCTCGACGAGCTAGAGCACAGTCGAGCGGTTCCTCGACGAGCTAGGGCACGGTCGAGCGGTTCCTCGACGAGCTAGAGCGCCGGCCGAGGCTCGCGCCACATGAGCCATATACGCGGTCCTCCCCGGACCGCGTTCAGCTCCTTCGTCACCTTGAACCCGAATCGGGAGTAGAACGACACGTTCCTCTCCTTGGAGCACTCGAGATAGGCAGGCGCTCCTTCTTCGTCGATCCGCTCGATCATCGACGAAAGCAGGGTCGAGCCGACCCCGTGACCCTGCAGCGCCGGATCTGTCCCGAGGGTGGCCAGGTACCAGTGCGGGACCGTCGGACGTTCCGACTCCACCACGAACAAGGCGCGGCAGCGTGTCACGCATGTGGCTCAGGGGCAGCAGCTCTGGCAGGAGCGGGAGGACTCGGAACAGGTCCCGTACGCCGGGTCGGGGCTTGGAAGGCGGTCCCCAGATGGCGGCACCCGATCTGGCCTCGGTGGTCCAGACCTCCCCTGAGCGCAGGTAGTCGCCTTGCAACTGGATCTTGAAGAATCTCCGAAGAGCCCTCGGGCGCTTGTCGTCATCGATGAACATGAAGCTCGCGACCGGGTCGTCGCAGAAAGCCCGCACCAGCATCGCTCCCAGTACCGGGGTATCTGCGTCCGTAGCGCGTACGAGGTTGTGCTCGACCCTCTCGCGTCGGCCCACTGCGCTCAGCGGCCGACGAAGACGCGCTGACCGCGCTGGACATCTACGACCCTGACGGCACGGTTGGTCGGGTCCAAGCGGTAGACGACCCGCTGATCGGCCACGGACGCCACGTACCTCCGGGAAAGCTGCCCCTCGAGCTCTACACCCACGGTGCCCGGGCTCTCGAGCAGATCCCCTGTGACGAAGTCGATCACGCGAGGCCGGCTCGTCTCGATCGGCAGGCCCAGGATCGCACGGCGCGCCGGGCCTGATACAACCAGGCGCCAACGTGTCGGCATCGTCCGCGTGGATATCCCCATCTGCTGCTCGAACTCACCCTGGCTCAGGAAGTTGCCCGAGACGAGGGCCTGCTCGCCCGCCTTGATCCTTTCGAGCTGCTCTGTGTCGCACATGAGCTCGAGGGTCTCTTCGAGAGCGAAGAGGTGCTCCGCTGACAGGATCGCGAGCCCCCTGGTGTCGGGGACCTCTATCACGACCTGCTGGCGGCGTCGTGGAAAGCTGCTTGGCCAGCTCGGGCAACGTCGTCTGAGCCTCACGCACCGAGATGTGCCGCGCACCCATCGCAGTCGATGCTACCTGCGCCCCGAAGCGAAGATCGATCCGGTCAGTTCAGGTAGGGATGAGGGGGGTAGGTGGCGAGCAACCCGATCTCTCCGCCTTGACGGCGCAGAACGTCGTGCCACAGCCGCTCGGGTAGGTCGGTCAAAAGGTCGCTCTCGCGCGCATCGAGGCACAGCCACGCCCCCTCGGAGAGCTCCTCGTCGAGTTGACGTGCCGACCAACCTGCGTATCCGGAGAACAGCCTGGCGCCACCCAACGAGTCGGGCTGGTCCTCAGGAGAGACGGACAGGTCCACGGTCCCGACCTCACCGAGAACCGGGTGCCATCCGATCGGATCACCCGACGGCGGTCTCTTCACGAGGCCGATTACCGCGCCAGGCGATACGGGGCCTCCCGAGAAGATCACGGCCGGCTCGGCCTTGGCCGCCTCGTCGTGCCACTGGGAGAGGATCTCGTCCACCGGCACGCCTGTGGGCCGGTTGAGCACCAGCCCGAGGGCGCCGGCAGGCTCGTGATCCAACATGAAGACGACGGTCCGACTGAAGCTCGGGTCGGCAAGTCGTGGTGAGGCGACGAGGAGCCTGCCGGTCAGGTCGTCGCCCTCGTTCACGCCCTCGATCATCTCGCTCCCCGCGCCCCAAGTGCTCGATGCACCGCCCTTCGAGCGACCATGATGGAGCGATGAGTGACCTTCCCGAAAGGCGTCCCTGGGGCGAGTTCTGCGTGCTGTCGGAGGAGCCCGACCACAAAGTGAAACGCCTCACCGTCTCGGCGGGATGCCGCCTCAGCTATCAGACCCACGCTCACCGGTCCGAGCACTGGTTCATCGTGAGCGGAGTGGGAACGGCGACGATCGACGGTGTGGACCTCGACATCGCGCCAGGCTCGTGCGTCGACGTGCCGGTGGGGGCAGCACATCGCGTGACGAGCACTGGCCCGGCCGACCTGGTGCTGATCGAGGTCCAGCACGGCGAGTCGTTCGAAGAGGACGACATCGTCAGGTTGGACGACGACTACGGCCGTATGGCTCAAGTCGGATGAGCCGCCTTGACCCGGAATTTCTCGCTCTCCCACTCGAGTCGGTCCGCTCGGCCGCGCTCGAACGGGCATCCTCACTCGGGTGCAGTCATGCCGAGCTGCGCGTGGAACGCATCCGCTCGCAAGCGTTGTCGCTTCGCGACGCGAAGGTCGAGACCACCGCTGACGACGTCGAGCTCGGCATGGGCATCCGCGTCGTGCACGACGGGGTCATCGGATTCGCAGCAACCGCCGAGCTTCACCCGAAAGCCGCCTCGGAGCTCGCCGAGCAGGCGACCGCGCTGGCGGTAGCGGTGTCGGCCGCGGCGACCGAGCGCGTCGAGCTCGCAGACGAGCGCGGAGCAGGCGAAGTCGAATGGGTGTCGGAGTACGACGTCGACCCCACGAGCGTGTCTTTGAGCGACAAGGTCGCTCTGCTCGAGGCATGGAGCAACCGGGTTCTCTCCGCACCGGGCGTGGACCACGTCACCACCTATGTGCTGGCGGTGGCAGAGGACAAGCACTTTGCCGACCTGGCGGGGACGATCGCCACGCAGCGCCGGGTCAGGGTCCACCCCGTCTTGGAGGCGCTTGCCGTCAACCGCACGACCGGCGAATTCGAGACCATGCGGACGATCGCAGCTCCGGTCGCCAGGGGCTGGGAATACTTGCAGGGAAACGGGGGGTGGGACCCGGATGCGGAGCTCGCGGAACTCCCGGACCTGCTCGCGGCGAAGGTGGCCGCACCGTCGGTGGAACCTGGCCTTTACGACCTGGTCATCGACCCGTCCAACCTGTTCCTCACCATCCACGAGTCCATCGGCCACGCGACCGAGCTCGACAGGGCGCTCGGATACGAGGCTGCCTACGCGGGTACCTCGTTCGCGACCTTCGACAAGCTCGGGACCCTCGAGTACGGATCAGAGATCATGAACGTGACTGGGGACCGGACGACTCCCCATGGCCTTGCGACCGTTGGTTACGACGACGAAGGCGTCGCATCGCAGTCGTTCGACATCATCAGGAATGGGGTCCTCGTCGGGTACCAGCTCGACAGGCGCATGGCCGCCGCCAACGGGCTGGGACGCTCCAACGGCTGCGCTTTCGCAGACTCTCCCTTCCACGTCCCGATCCAGCGCATGGCGAACGTGTCGCTGAGGCCGGCCGACTCCGACGGGCCTACGACGGCCGACCTCATATCGTCGACCGACCGCGGCATCTACATAGTCGGAGACAAGAGCTGGTCGATCGACATGCAAAGGCACAACTTCCAGTTCACAGGTCAGCGTTTCTTCCTCATCGACAAAGGTCGCGTGAAGGGTCAGGTCAAAGACGTCGCGTACCAGTCCAGGACGACTGATTTCTGGGGATCCATGGACGCGGTCGGCGGAACGTCGACGTACGTCCTCGGAGGAGCGTTCAACTGCGGCAAAGGTCAACCGGGCCAGGTCGCTCCGGTGAGCCACGGCTGCCCGGCCGCTCGGTTCTCGCAGGTGAACGTGCTCAACACGCGTGCCGAGGCGGGACGATGAGCGCCGAACGCCGTCTCGAGCCGCCCCACCAGGTCGTAGAGAGGGCACTCGCCGACTCCGGCCCGGGTGGTTGTGTGGTCGTGATCGAAGACACGAGCGAGGTCGATCTCCGCTTCGCCGTGAACACGGTCACCACCAACGGCGTCCGGACCCACAGACGGGTCACCGTCATCCGTTCGTGCGAACGCGAGGAAGGGACGTCGGTCGGCATCTCGAGCCGCAGCGGTGCGGTGGAGGTCGGTGACCTGCTCTTCGCTGCCGAGCAGGACGCCCTCAAAGCTTCTCCGGCCGAAGATGCTGCCTCCCTGATCGAAGGCGCCGTCTCAGAGGACTTCGAGGATGCCCCCGTCCGCAACGAGCCGGCGGTGCTCGGCAGCGTCCTGTCGGGGCTCGGCGGGGCTTTCGAACGCGCCGGCTCCGCTGGTCGGGTGCTCGCCGGATTCGCGGAGCACGCGGTGTCCACCACGTACCTCGGAACCTCGACGGGTACGCGGCTGCGCCATGTCCAGCCGACGGGCAAGGTCGAGCTCGTCGCTCGCGACCGCTCGGGTGGCCGCTCTGCGTGGGTCGGGATCGGAGGCCCTGACATGGCAGAGATCGACCTCGCCGAGGTCGAGCAGCGACTCGTCAGCAGGCTGGGATGGGCAGAGCGACAGGTCGAATTGCCTGCCGGCCGCTATCAGGTCCTTCTTCCGCCCGATGCCGTGGCCGACCTGGTTCTGATGCTCGGGGAGGCCACTTCGGGACGCGAGGCAGAAGAGGGCCGGACCGTGTTCTCTTCTCCGGGAGGTGGCACCAGGATCGGAGAGGCGGTGAGCGAGGTCGCGTTCGACCTGCTGAGCGACCCCTCGGAGCCAGGTCTCGAGTGCGAGCCGTTCCTGGCCACCACGGCCTCGGGGTCCGACGTATCGGTGTTCGACAACGGCATGGCGCTCGGACGGACCCATTGGGTGAGGCAGGGACGGCTCGAGCGCCTCAGGTACCACCGGGCGGGAGCGGCGAGATCCGCAATGCTCCCCGCACCGCCGATCGACAATCTGGTGCTCGAGGTGCCCGGGTCGACTGCCTCACTCGACTCGATGATCGCGGGCACTGAAAGGGCCCTGCTCCTCACGTGCCTCTGGTACATACGTGAGGTCGACCCCTCGACGCTGCTTCTCACAGGCCTGACCCGCGATGGCGTCTACCTGGTGGAACGCGGCGAGATCGTGGGCGCAGTGAACAATTTCCGGTTCAACGAGAGCCCCATGAACCTCCTCGCCAAGTCGGTCGAGGTGGGCCGCACCGAGCGTGCGCTGTCGAGGGAGTGGAACGAGTACTTCAACCGCACGGCGATGCCACCCCTCCGGGTCGACGGGTTCAACATGAGCTCTGTCAGCCCAGCGACCTGACCTGCTGCCCGGAGAGCACCGAGGTGGGAGAACGCGCAGCATCCCGCCGGGCGTGCTTCCGCGCGACGATGGTTGGATCACTGAGACCCATCGCGCCCTCAAGGAGGACACCGTCGTGACCGACCACGTCGAGCTGGAGCTCCCCGCGCGCCCTGACCTGCTGGTGCTCGCCCGCATGACAGTCGGAGCTGTGGCGGCGCGCGCCGAGATGCCGGTCGACGACATAGAGGACCTGCGCCTGGCCATCGACGAGCTTTGCCTGTCGGCGGTGGGCGACCGGCGCGAAGGACGGCTCGAGCTGAGGTACGACTGGGGCCCCTCGGGCATGGAGGTGTCATGCACGTTCAAGCCTTCTGACCCTGGCGCATCGGTGGGCGGCGACACCGACGACGTCGGCTCGCTACCGAGCGACCTGTCAGAACGGATACTCGACGCGCTCGTGGACGAGCACGGCCGCGAGGTGGTCGACGGCGGAGAGCGCGCATGGTTCAGGAAACGCCATGAAAGGACCGGTGACTGATGGAGGCGAGCGCGCGGCGCGGAGCCGTGCGGGACGACTTCGCCCGGTTCGCAACCTCGCGCGACAACGATCTGCGCGAGAAGCTCATCGAGGCGCACCTCGGACTGGCCGAGCACCTGGCTCGCCGTTTCACCCATCGCGGCGAGGCCTATGACGACCTGGTGCAGGTCAGCTCCCTCGCGCTCGTCAAAGCGGTCGACCGCTTCGATCCCGAGAGAGGTGTGGAGTTCACAACCTTCGCCACGCGGACGATCATCGGCGAGCTCAAGCGGCATTTCCGCGACAGGGGCTGGGCCGTCCGCGCCCCCAGACGCATCCAGGAGCTCTACCTGCACATCGGGCAGGCGATTTCCGTGCTCTCCCAGGAGAATGGGCGCTCGCCCGGGATAAAGGAGCTCGCCCAGGCGACGGGTGCCACAGAGGACGAGGTCATCGAAGCGCTGGAAGCGGGCCAGGGCTACCGCTCGGCGTCACTGGACGCACCGGGACCCGACGGGGAGTCCCTCGGGAGCCGGCTAGGAACCGACGACGCCGCCTTCTCCGATGCCGAGCACCGCGCGGCCCTGTCCCCTCACCTGGCGAAGCTCCCCCGTAGGGAACGCCTCATACTCACCCTCAGGTTCGTGGAGGGCCTCACCCAGTCCGAGATCGCCGAACAGATCGGGATCAGCCAGATGCACGTCTCGCGGCTCCTGAGCCGGAGCCTCATGGCGCTTCGTGCCTCCTATATGGTGAATGACGGCGAACAGGCGCCCCGCCGGAGGACTCCATGACAGGTGCAGAGCTCGACGTCACGGTGCGAAAGCTGGACGGCACGGCCGTGGTCGTCGTCGCCGGAGAGATCGACGTCTACACCTCACCTCTGCTCCAGGAGCGGTTGGTCGAAGTGCTTCGCGACGGGATCTCTTCGATCGTGCTCGACCTGTCTGCGGTGACATTCCTCGACTCGACGGGCCTGGGCGTGCTGATCACCTGCCTCAAGCGCTGCCGCAGCGCCGAGGGCGACCTGGTACTGGTCACGGCTCAGCCGAACGTGCTCAAGGTTCTCGAGATCACGGGACTGAACGACGTCTTCCAGGTCCACGACTCTGTGGACGACGCCATCGCCACCTGAGCGCCGAGCGCGAACCGGGCTCAGACGTCCCGACCGATCCGAGGAGACGAATTGATCCTTGACCGCTTCCGCCTGACCGACCGGGTTGCAGTGGTGACGGCCGCCGGCAAGGGGATCGGTGCGGCGAGTGCCGTCGCTCTCGCGCAGGCCGGGGCCGACGTGGTCATCGCGGCCAGGACCCCTGAAGATCTCGAATCAGTCGCGAAGCGGGTCGCAGAAGCCGGCCGCAGGGCAGAGACCGTTGCCATTGACCTGTCCGACCCCCCCGCCGCGGCGAGCCTCGCACAAGTCGCACTCGAGAGCTTCGGACGGCTCGACGTGATCGTCAATAATCTCGGCGGGTGGATGCCCCGGCCGATCCTCGAGGTCACCCCGGGTCATCTCGAGAGGGCGTTCCGCTTCAATGTCGCGACAGCGCACTCCCTCGTACGCGCTGGTGTCCCGGTGATGCTCGCAGGTGACGGCGGATCGATCATCAACATCTCGTCGTTCGCGGCAAGCGTCGGCGCCAGGGGGATGGTCGCATACGCGACGGCGAAAGCGGCGCTCTCGCACTACACACGCTCTGCTGCAGCCGAGCTCGGACCGAAGATCCGTGTTAACGCGATCGGGGTCGGAACGGTCGCAACGTCATCGGTCGAACTGGTTATCCAAGACGACACTGCGCGCTCGCTCATCGAGAGGACGACTTCCTTGCGAAGGCCAGGACAGCCCGAAGAGATCGCTGCTGCGGTCGTGTTCCTGGCGGCTCAGTCCGGGAGCTACGTGACGGGGACGGTGCTCCATGTGGACGGCGGTGCACAGGCCTACCAGCTAGACCTTGGCCTGCCCGACCTCTAAGCGGGCCCCCGGGGTCAACCGAACGGTGCGCCGTCGTAACGGTCCACCGTCGTGAAGCCGGAGACCTCCCTGCGCTTCAGGCGATGCGGTTGATGCTCGGGATATCCCAGACACACGAGACCGGCGACGACCACTTCAGGGGGCAGTCCCACGAGTTCGCGGACCTGGTCCTCGCGCTTCACCACCATGGTCGTCATGACGCCTCCGAGACCCTCTGCCCTCGCGCCGAGCAGCACGCTCCAGCAGAACGGGTAGATCGAAGCCCCGCCGACAAGGGTGTAGCGATCGAGGTCGCGATCGACCGCCGCGAGCGCTCGGAGGTCTGCCACGACGAGAATCAGAACCGGCACATCGTCGAGATGCTCGGCAAACCCTCCGGGCCCGCTTGCAGCCGCCGCAGCCACCTCGGGCGCCTTGGCACGGGCGATGGTCTCGGCATCGCGGTCTGTGACAGGCGCCCAAGGAACGAGACCTGCCGCTCCCATGGCCAGGTACTCGTACCACCCTTCCAGGTAGATGTCGCGCAGCCGCTTCCTCGCGGCCGGGTCGCGCACGACAATCAGGCGCCACCCCTGCCGGTTGCCACCACTCGGCGCGAAGCGTGCGTTGTCGAGCACCCGAGCCAGCACCTCGTCGGGCACCGGTTCGTCCCGGAACTCGCGTGCAGCGCCTGTGGTGCGGAGAGCCTCGACCAGATCCATGCGCGCACGGTACCCGTCCGGTGACGACCGCGGGAGCGCCGGGACCCCCCAGCGAGGACACCGGACCGGTCGCGAGTGCACTGGCAGACTGGCTCGGCGAACGCCTGCCGGGTTCGGGGGAAGTCCATATCGGGCCGGTCGAAAAGCCCGGGTCGGGGCTCTCCGGAGGGACGTTGCTAGTCGAGGCACGTCGCGGCGAGGGTTCGCTCGAGCGGTCACACAGGCTCGTCGTCAGGATGCCTCCGGCGCAGGGCAAAGGTCTCTTCCCGGCGAGCGACCTCGGCCGCGAGCACCGGTTCATGCTGCTTCTCGAGCGATCCGGCGTTCCTTTGGCTCCTGTGGTCGGGCTCGAGGAGGACCCGTCCGTGCTCGGCAGACCCTTCCTGGTGACGAGGAGGGTCGAAGGACGGCTGATCGACTCGACCACCCCGTATCTGAGCCGGGGATGGCTTCACGACGAGTCCGAGCCGTTCCAGAGCCGCCTGATCAGAAGCTTTCTCGGCGTCATGGCGACGATCCACCGCTGCGACCTGAGCGCCAGAGTCGCCACCGAGTTCGGCGATGGCCGACCTGATGGAGTCGCCGGAGCGTTGGAACGCTGGTCGCGGTACCTCGAATGGGCAGACGATGCGGCCGCCGCACCCGACCAACTGCACGATGCGCTCGCCTGGTGCCGGGCGAACAGTCCGCCGAACGAGCCGGAGCACTCCCTCGTGTGGGGCGACGCGCAGCTCGCGAACGCCGTGTTCGGCGACGACGGGTCCACCCTGGCCGTGCTCGACTTCGAGCTTGCCGCCGTAGGCCCCGCCGAGCTCGACCTCGGTTGGCTCTTCTGCCTCCACGACATGACGGTCGCCCGATGCGGGCAGGACCTGCCCGGCTTCGGTGACCGCCGCGGTCAGGTCGAGATCTACCAGGAGCTCCTCGGCCGTCCGGTCGACGACCTCAGCTGGTACGAGACCTTCGCGGCCGTGTGCACCGCCTCGATCCTCGTGCGAGTGGCGACGTTGCTGGGCAAGGGGGGAGCGGACATGGCGTGGCTCGCTCGTTCGAACCCGGCACTCGACTACCTCGCTTCGCGCCTCACATGAAGACGAAAGGTCCTCAAGTGGGCGCGGACCGGCATCAGACGAACGAGTCGCCCGCCGAAAGGCCGATGTCGGGTTGCGCCCCGGTGACGATGCTCTGCAGGTTTCCCCAGCCGACTCCCCCACCAGCGGGGTCACGGACCTCGACCACACAGTCACGCAATTGGTGGAGGCTCTTTGCTGTCTCGACGCGCGTGCAGTCCGCGTGATGCTCGCCTTCGAGAAAATCGTCCCCCCTCCACTGACCGTGCCAGTGCCCTTCGTACCCCAGGTACAACCCGGCACCGAGATGGAAGCCGGTGTCGGACACCGATCGCAGATGCAGCGGACGTTTCTGCCCGTCCTCCAGTTCGAATTCGATATCCCCTTCGACAAAACGGCGATTGTCGTGCCGGAACACCAGTCTGTGCTCGACGTTCTTGAAAAGCACCCGGGATCCGCCAGGTAGCTCTATCCCGCCTTGGAGCTCCTTACGGCTCCAGCTGCCGACCGAGTGTCGCTGGTAGTACCAGTGGATCCCGTAGTGCGAGCCGTCGGACCTTTCGCAGAGCACAGGACACCACATGACGAGCGACGAGACACCGCTCTGATCATGTTCGGGCACCGCGTCTTCGACGGGAGAACCCACCCCGTAGCGGACGCCCCAGCTGTGATCGCGAGCAGTCACCCAATTGGCGGGACCGATCTCGACACGCGACCCGTCGAACTCGACCCAACCGCTCGCAGTGCCGACCTGGTGGTACCGCACAACATCGGCGGCCACGCGTCTGCCCGACACGCCACGGTGCTGTTCCCGACGCTCGAGCACGGGCGGTACAGCCGCATCGAACAACCAATCGAAGGTGACCGGGACCGCTGTATTGGCGTCGAGCGACAAGCGGATCTTTTGAAGCGGCTCGACAACCTCGTAGCGGAACGGGCCGACGTTGCCGGCGACGGGATCGCGACCGATACGGCCGCTGGCGCGCACCGTCCACTGCTCGACTCCGCGCGACACACCGCCAAATGCGTCCATCACGCCGCGATTCGGATAGACGCCCAAGCCGAACACGAGTTGGATCGAGCCCTCGCGGTCTGCTGCCATCGCCCAGATCTTCTCGGTCCATGACCGGTCGCTCTGTGCGACAGTCGCGAACGTGTCTGCGATCTGGTGGACGAGCATCTCGTCTGCAGGAACCAATGGGCCGACGGATGCCACGGCGCGGACCATACCAGCGGTGTAGGCGACCGAAATGACCTGTTTGCGAGACCGAGGTCGTATCCTCGTTTGATGAGCGTCTACTTGGACGACTGGCGGCAATCCGCCACGATCCGCTCGATGACGTCGCGTTGGTCCCATCTGACCGCCGACACGACACAGGAGCTTCATCTGTTCGCCAGAAAGCTCGGCATTCCTGCCAGGGCGTTCCAGCAGAAACCGGGAAAGCCGCAGTTCGACCATTACGACGTTCCAGAGGAGCTTCGTGAGCTCGCGATCTCACTCGGTGCGATCGCTCTCACATGGAGGCAAGCGGCGGCGATGCGCCGCGGGCGCCGTGTGCCGCTTACGACTTCAGAGCTTGCAGAAGGGTCGCCTCCTGGCCGGCCTGCTGACGCCCACCGCTAGCCGGGATGATGACGTTGACGTCGGTGAGCCGCACGTACCACTGATCGCTTCCGAACTGGATGGTGACAGGCCGCTTCTTCAAAAGACCCTGCTGACCATGTGGCACGACCCGCAACCCGCTAAGCGGGAAAGTGAACCAGACCGACGGGTCAGCCTCGATATCCGGCGTCAGGATCCCGAAGACCCTTCCGGCACCGACCCCCAGAGCCGCCCTGCCCTCCGACGATGCCGGCGCGGCGAGCCCGGGCGAGCCGTCGTTCCATGGCGCGGCCTGGCCGGTGAACACGGCTCGGGCCCTGTACATGCGCGTCTTGCTCCCGTCCAATGATTCGGGGATCTGCTGACCGTCGCAGCGCATGTTGAACAGCGCAACGGTCCTGGTCCTTCCGCGGCCTTCGACGAGGACAGCACTGATGTCGGCCACGACCCTCCTTGTCGCAAGCTTGTCGTGACGCGCCGAACCTTTCCGGGCGGGTCACTCGCGTCCGAATTCTGGCATGGGCGGATACCGAGTGGGTCGATCCGCGGGCATCTGACGAGTAGACACTGGCCATGGCGAGGTCGGTCCACAAGCTGCAGTTCAGGCCCGGGGAGTCAGGCGAGGTCCTTGCAGCAATGGCGACCATCGGTCAGGCGGGCGACGGCTGGATCAATCTTCTGCCCGGAATCGATTCCGACGAAGCACCTCCCCGCCCGACGGGCTTGACCGCCGTGCTCGCTCCGCGGACACCTGGAGCGGTCATGGGGACCTGGACCCCGCAGAAACAGAACCGCCGCGGCATGCAGGGAGCCACGGTCGGACTGCTTCACCCCGCCGGCCGGTTCGCCTCACGCCAGTTGGCCTCGCTCGGGGCCCCCGTCCCGAGCGGATGGATCGTGCGACAGGACAATCAGCGCCGCGGCCTCATCGTTGTCGCACCAGTCGACACACCCGACTCCGAGGTGCTCGATTGGATAATCGCAGCAGGCACAGCGTTGTGTGGCCTCGAGCTGACTGGCGAATGGCGAGCCGACATCTATCTGCCCAAGCCAGATCTCTGACTTGCTCGAGCACGCGAGCGGCAGGTCACCTGCGGTGCAGCGAGGCGATCTGCTCCATGTCGAGCAGCGCGAACTCTCCTTCAGCTTCGACGGTGACCTGACCGTTCTGCACGAGGCGGCCCGACGTGTGGACGCGCCTCTGTGCCCGTTCGTCGACCCATGCCTCGAACAAGCACTCGGTCCCGAGCAGAGTCGGGCGACGGAACCGCAGAGCGAGGCGGACAGTCGGGCCCGCAGCCCCTGCGACCATGTTGGCGGCGGTGAGCACGATGTCGAAAGCCCCGGCGATGCTCGCTCCGTGCACGCATCCCGGGGCGCCTTCGTAGGGGGTGGTGAACACCGCTCGCCCGAGTGCGCGGGGCGGGTCGATCTCGAGCCTGACGGGCAGCGCCAGCGGGTTGTACCGCCCGACCACGACGTCGAACGGCATCGAGGACTCGACCTCGCTCCCGTCCGCGGGCACCGCCGGGTCGCGGCCCATGAAGCGTGGGAACGGGACCGAAGGCAGTCCTCCCTCGAGGCGGTCGGCGAGCGCATTCAGGTCCGACGCAACCTCGGCCAGGACCTCTGCGGGGACCGCCGTGGTCACCGCCAACACGACAAGGCGCCTCAGAGCGTCAGAGACGGATCCGAGCTCCACCTCTCTCCCGGAGATGGCCGGGTGCCTGCGAGATGATTTCGCCTCGGCCATCCTCACCACCGGGCCGGTTCGAGGTAGGTCCGATATTCATCGAGGCATCTGAGCATGTCCGAGGTGTCACCCGCCGGCACCCGTAGCACCACTTCTGTGGCTCCGGCGGCCGCAAGGTGCTCGAGCTTGCCAGGCGAGGGAATCGTCCCGAAGGGCACGACCTCCAACCCGGCGGGATCCCGGTCCCGGGCAATGAATTCGCGCCGCAGCTCCGCGAGGCGCGAGGCGATGCCGGCGCCACCGATCGGCATCCAGCCGTCCGCGTACTCGGCTATCGCCTCAAAGGTCGACGGGCCAGGGCCGCCTCCGATAAGCGTAGGCACCCATGGCCTTTGCACCGGCTTCGGCCATGCCCAGCTCGGAGGGAGCTGCACGTGCCGGCCATGGAACTCGGCCTTCTCCTCTGACCACAGGGCCTGCATGCACAGGACGTTCTCGCGGGCGACGGCTCTGCGTTCGTCGAACGTCACCCCATGATCGGCGGCCTCCACCGGGTTCCACCCGAATCCGATCCCGAGAACGAATCGTCCTCCCGAGATGTGATCGAGGGTGGCGATCTGCTTGGCGAGCACGATGGGGTCGTGCTGAGCCACGAGGCTCACGCCCGTACCCAGCCTCAGCCTTGTCGTGACCGATGCCGCAGCAGCGAGGGCGACGTAGGGATCGAGGCTCCTGCGGTAGTCGTCGGTGCCCACTCCCTCGACCAGCGAAGGCGGCACATCCGCCTCCACCGGCAGATGGGTGTGCTCCGGAAGGTACAGGGAATAAAAGCCGCGCTCTTCTACGTGGCCCGCCCACTCGGCCGGACCGATTGTCCTGTCGGTCAGAAACGCCGTGATCCCAATGTTCACGCGGTGTTTCCCGGCTGTGACGACGCGCTCGAATTGCCCGCACGCGGCGTCGATGTCCACGCCTCGCGTCGACCGCAGCGTGACGTTCACGCCGAGTGCTTCGAGAGCGTCCTGAAACGCCCGCACCTGTGCGACGGTCGAACCCCGGGTGAGGTATCCGGGCGTCGGATTCAACGCGATGAGGTTCACATGGGCACTAAGCGGGCGGGCCAGTTCCGCCAGCTCCACCGCCGCCCTGTAAGAGTCGTTCACCCCGTCGATCAGAGCCCACTCGAACGAGATGCGCCGGCCCGTTCGCGTCACGTACTCATTGCATGCCTGCATAAGCACGGAAAGGGGGTACCTGCGATTGATGGGGACGAGCGAGCTTCTGAGCTCGTCGTTGGCCGCGTGGAGCGACACGGCAAGACTCACCGGCAACGACTCTGCGGACAGACGACGGATCCCGGGCACGAGCCCGACCGTCGAGATAGTGAGGTGACGCGCCGAAAGGCCCATGTGACCGTTGATCCGCTCTACCGATTGCCACACATTGTCGTAGTTGGCGAGAGGCTCCCCCATACCCATGAACACGACGTTGGACAGACGCTGCGGCAACGCGGCCCGGCGGGCGAGCACTACCTGCTCGACGATCTCGCCTACCGACAGGTGCCTTCCAAAGCCCATCTGACCGGTGGCGCAGAACGAGCACGCCATCGCGCATCCCGCTTGACTGGACACACACACGGTGGCCCGGCGCTCGTAACGCATGAGAACCGTCTCGATGCGAAGCCCGTCATGGAGCTCGAATAGCCACTTGGCCGTCCGGCCGCCGTCCGTGCTGCGGGTCGCCACCTCACTGAGGGCGGACGGGACAAGTGCGAGCCTGCGGCGGACAGCACCGGGAAGGACGGTCATCTCCGAGGGCTGCTCGCCGCGGCGGTACAGCCCGTCCCAGACCTGCCGGGCCCGGTAGGGCGGCTCGCCCTCCAACACCCCGTCGAGCTCCATGAGACTCAGCTCGTAAAGCCCCGGCATCCGACAGACACTAAGAGCTGGATGCGCACTTCCCTGCACGTGCCGGTCCGATCCTCACAGGCCCCGATCATCGTCGGACGTGACTTGCGTGGACCGGGGTAGCGTCGGCGCCCGGAGACAATGGCCATGGAGGATCTGTGAAGGCACTTCTCTACGGGACGAAACCTGAGCCTTGGACGTCGCCGGATCCGACCAACCGCTTGCTGGCTGGCCTCGCGCAGGTCCCCATGCGGTTGATAGACACAGACGCCCCGGCAACGACGCGTCCTGGTTGGCTGGTGCTCAGGACCCGAATGACGGGCATATGCGGGTCGGACGCCAAACAGGTCTTCATGGACTTCGGTGAGGGCCTCGCAGACAGCGCTCTGAACGGGCTCTTCAGCTTCCCCACTGTTCTCGGCCACGAAGTCGTCGCCGACGTCGTCGAGCTCGGCCCGGGCTCGACGGGGCCCGAGCCCGGCACACGCGTCGTCCTCAACCCCTGGCTCTCGTGTGTACCTCGTGGAATCGACCCGATCTGCGGCTCGTGCCAGGCAGGAGACTTCAGCCTGTGCTGGCATTTCACGGATGGCGAGCTCGCACCCGGCATCCACACGGGAACCTGCCGGGACGCTCCGGGTGGCTTCGCCGAGCTTCTGCCGGCTCACGAGACGATGGTCCACCGCGTCCCTGAAGGTGTCCCCGACGAGCTAGCGGTCCTCGCCGATCCGTTCTCGGTGTCGCTGCACTCGGTCACGAGGCATCCGCCGCCGCCCACGGGCCGGGCCCTCGTCTACGGAGCGGGCGCGCTCGGGACGACCGCCACCGCCATCCTGCGCGCTCTTCATCCCGAGGTCGAAGTCGGCGTGGTGGCCGGTCACCGAACGCAGGCTGAGCTCGCCAACAAGCTCGGCGCCACCGTATTCGCGCACGAGCCGGTCGACGCGCTCATAGACGACGTGGCGTCATGGTCGGGCGGAAGGTTGAGGCGTACAGAAGGCGTTCTTCCGATGGCACATCCGGGTGGGATAGACGTCGTCTACGACACGATAGGAACGGCGACTAGCTCCGAGGTCGCGGTGCGGCTTCTCGCACAGCGCGGGACGCTCGTAAAGAGCGGGGTCAACGCTCCCGAGCGTTGGGAGTGGTCCCCGCTCTATTTCAAGGAGATCTCATGGGTGGGATCGAATGCTTTCGGGATGGAGACCGTTGACGGCGTCCGCAAGCATGCGATCGCTCATTACCTCGACATGGTCGACGACGGGAGAGTCGACCTGAACGGCATGCTGACCCACACGTTCTCCCTGGACCAGTGGCGATCCGCGTTTACCGCCCTTGCAACGCAGGACGATTCCGGTGCCATAAAGGTGGCGTTCGACTTCCGCTGACGCAATGGGGCGACTTGCCCGGGACATTCGCGGCCTCTCAGCCGGCCCGGACAATTCCGGGGCGTTCGGATCGTTGTATGGTCTCGCTCAGACCGGAAGGAGTGCCGATGTTCGCGAACATCGTGGTAGGGACCGACGGCTCCGAGACTGCTGACGAGGCGGTGGAACTTGCGATTGCCCTCGCCCGTGAAAGCGGAGCGACCTTGCACATCGTGAACGCTTACCGGACCACCGCAGGCGCGGGACAGCTTGCGATCGCGGGAGCGCCCGTGCCTGCGAACACCGCTCTCGGCGAGGTGCTCGGGACCGAGGCGAGCCAACAGCTCCTAGACCGCGTGGCTGCGCGGGCGACGGGTCTCGAGGTCCGTACCCACCCGGTCAACGAGTCGCCTCCCGATGCCGTCATCCACGTCGCCGAGCAGGTGGGCGCCGACCTGATCATCGTGGGGAACAAGGGTATGGAACGACGGGTCTTGGGGTCGGTCCCGAACAGCATCGCCCACAAATCTCCCTGCAATCTCCTCATAGCCAAGACCACCTAGGAGAGCTCCGGCCGCTCGCCGGCCCACTTCGGTGCCCTCGCCTGAACTGCCCTTCTCAAGACCCGAGCCTTCAGGGTCGATGTAAGAGCAGGACCCACGGCGCAAATACAGGCAGGGGCCCGACAGAGGGAAAGGAGCTCGATGCGCCCTGCGGGTACCCGAAGGCGCCCACAGGTGTCGCGGGCCGCATCGCCCCGCGCTGAAGAACTCGCGCGTCCAGAAACACCGGGTGCCTCTGAATCCCGTAACCGCAACCCGAAGCTCATCGGCTACGCCATGGCGGTCGCAGCGCTGCCGGTCTTGCTGGTTCTACGACATTTCGGATTGGTTGCCAGGGTCCCGCTGTGGTTCTACGCCCTCGTCTTCGTAGCCTCTCCGGTCTCGTCGTTCCTGGTCGACATCTTCGTTGCGAAGCGCACCGGCGCGCTGTCTCTCAACCTGCGGGTGGCGGTGCACGTGGCGTCGGTCACCGCCGTGATCTACATGTCGGGCTGGGGTCCTGAGATCGTGGGCGCGTACGGTTTCGTCGTCGTCGACAACCTGGCACGAAGCGGCGCGCGCGCGTGGCGGGCCGTGTCTTTATGGACGATCGTCGGCGTCGCGACGGGCGAGCTGTTCATCACCAGAGGTTGGGCGCCGTCTTTCCTATCTGTCTCGAGAGCGAACGCCCTCGCGCTCCTCGGCACTTTCGTGGTGCTCTTCATCGCACGCATGCTCGGGGCGACAACCGAATTGAAGGAAAACGCCGAGTCCGCCCTTCGAGGAAGCGAAGAGCGCTTCCGATCGCTCGTCCAGCACTCGTACGACACGATGATCGTGACGGCCGACGACGGCTCGATCACCTTTGCAAGTCCATCGGTAAAGACACTGATAGGCCGCAACACAGATGAGGTCGTCGGTGTCCAGTCCACGTCTTTGATCCACCCTGACGAACGCGAACGAGTTTCGGCCCAACTCGCAACGCGGTTGGCGGGCGGCGAGGTGGCAGACCGCGTCCAGTTCAGGATGGCGCACGCCGACGGCACCTGGCGACACGTCGAAGCGGTCGTGAGCGACCTGCGCGACAGGCCTTCGGTAGGTGGCTACGTGACGAACCTGAGGGACATCACAGAACGCAAGGAGGCGGAGGAGAAGCTCGAGCACCAGGCTCTCCACGACCCGTTGACGGGCCTACCGAACAGGGCGCTTCTCGGTGACCGCATTCAGCAGGCGATCTTGCGGGGCAAGCGAAACGACGCTCCGGGACCTGTGGTGATGTTCTTGGACCTCGACCGCTTCAAGCTCGTCAACGACAGCCTCGGTCATGCCGCCGGCGACAAGGTTCTGGTCGAGGTGGCAGACCGAGTCAGAGCGGTCATGAGAGCTTCGGACACGCTTGCAAGATTCGGCGGTGACGAGTTCGTCATGCTCTGCGAGCAGGTGTCGGACCGCGAGTCGCTGCTCATCGTCGCAGAGAAGGTGCTCGCGGCGCTCGAGCCCCCTTTCTACGTGGAAGGCAAGCGTTTCCAAGTCGGTGCGAGCATCGGAGCAGCGGTGGTCGAGGGCGACAACGTGACTGCCGACGAGCTGTTGAGCGATGCGGACTCCGCGATGTACCTCGCCAAAGCGAAAAACGGTCGCGCCCGGATCCAGGTCTTCGATGAAGGCTCAAGAGCGACGGCCCGCCATCGAGTGCACACCGAGGAGGAATTGGCGCGAGCGCTCAGGCATCAGGAACTGGTGGTCCACTACCAGCCGATCATCGATCTGTGGACGAGACGACGCGTCGGGGTAGAGGCACTCGTCCGATGGCAGCACCCCACACGGGGCCTGCTTGCACCTGGCGCATTCCTGGATGTCGCCGAGCAGACCGGGCTCATCGTCCCACTCGGATCCTGGGTCCTGCGCACCGCTTGTGCCCAGGTTCGATCCTGGAACGACGAACTGTCGACCGACCACCAGCTGGCTCTGAGCGTGAACCTTTCTGCCAAGCAGCTCGCCGAGCCGGACTTGGTCGAAGAGGTGTCGTCGGTGCTCGTTGAGGCCGGAATCTCGCCGCGGGCTCTTCGGCTCGTGCTCGAGCTCACAGAGAGCCTGATGCCCGCCGACGAGGACGAAGCGCGCATCCATGTCCGGCAGCTGCATCGGATGGGTGTGGTACTCGCGATCGACGACTTCGGTACCGGACACTCCTCGCTCGAGTACATGCGCGAACTGCCCATCGGCGTCGTGAAGATCGACCGGTCGTTCATCAAGGCGATCGGGCGATCGTCTCGAGACGAAGCGATCATCCGATCGATCGTCGACCTGGCCCACACTCTCGGGCTCACCGTGACGGCCGAGGGCGTCGAGACCGAGGTTCAGCTCGAGTTCGTCTCGGAGGTCGGCTGCGACATGGCTCAAGGCTTCTTGTTCGGTCGTCCAGAGCCCGCCGAGGAGGTCGACATCCACTGCCGCACCATCCAGGCTGTCTCGGCGTGATGAGTTGAAACGGGGGGTTCGGACCATCGGAGAACGCGACGCGGCTCTCAGGTAGCGTTTCTGATCGTGCAGGCGGTCGAATTTCTTATACACGGGGACCCGGCCCTCGCCCGTAACACGGCCGCCGAGATCCTGGGCGAGCGAGGGTTCGCCGTGAATTGGGCGACAGAATGGTCAGCCGAGGCGGTGAAGGGCAATACCGCGGGGAACGTCCTTCTAGGTGCCCTCGCTCAGAAATTCGTGGTGGGACTGTCTGTGACGTCTGTCGGCGACGGGCAGAGCATGATCAGGTTCGACCGGCAGAACTCCGGGTGGATGGGAGGAGCAGTGGGCGCGATGCGAGTGTCGCGGAACATGAATTCGCTGCGCGACCAGTTCCGCGACGCCATGTCGGCACGGGGGATGCTCGCCGGAGTCCGCGAGGTCTGACCGAAGGCAACTGCTCGAGCGGCTCGGACCACCGTGGACAGTTGAGGTGATGTTGGGCTGATCGCGGGCGACGGAGCCGCGAGCTGGGCTCAAGCCGACCGCTGCGGTTCCCGATGCTCTTCCCGGGAGAGGATCCTGTGCGACCGCAGGCTCCCGTTCCTCGAGGAGATGGGCCATATGATGGACGCTTGTATCTGCTTCCTGCCGGCTGGACCGTGTCACTGCAGAAGGTGTCACACGACGTTTCCGGACCGGCATGCTGCCATGACCCATCTTTCCGACCACAGGTGCGAGATCAACAGCTGCCCTTCATGCGGCACGCCGTGGTGGCAGTCGAACTCGCCCGGCGCACCCGTGCCCGTCGCATCGACGTGGTGCATCTGCGTCGGCTGTGGCGAAGCTGCCATATTCACCGGAAGGGGATTGGAGGTCCGTTCACCCACATCCGAGGAGAGCGACAGGATTGGCCAGGACGTCTTCATCCTCCAGTACCGCGAGCAGCGGGAACTCGCCAGGCGCACGGGCTGACCCGCTAGCCTCGCCCCGGGGGTCCGGACACCCCGGTCGGGCACCGAAAGCCGAGGCAGGGCGACCGGCAGAGCCGGCCCATCGTGGCGATGGCTCGCGCGGGCCTGTTAGACTCTATTGGCTAGTCGATGTGTTCGGCCGGTCGCCGCAGGTTGGCGGGGCTCGTTTTCGACTCTGGCTCGGGTTGGCCATTCTCAACTCGTCCGGAGCCGTGCTCGACCTTCGTTGCCGCCATCGACGAGCGACCGAACGGGTCGGCCCGAAGCTTCATACTGCCGTTCAGCGCGAACGACGTCTCGTGGGACAGCGGTTGCGGGCCCGGGCAGATGAGGAAAATGGGTTCGTCCCGACCGATAGGAGCGTCCAGGCGATCGCGATCGCCATGGCGCCGATGAAGGAAGTTACTGAGAGGGAGAGAGATGGCAGTAGGCACGGTCAAGTTTTTCAACGCCGAGAAGGGTTACGGCTTCGTCTCACGCGACGACGGCGAGGACGTCTTCGTCCACTACAGCAACGTCGCCGGCACGGGATTCCGTACGCTCGAAGCCGGCCAGCAGGTCGAATTCGAAATTGCCCCGGGACGCAAGGGCGACGAGGCCCGCAACGTGAAGGTGATCTGAGCCAGATCTACTGATCTCGTCGTCCGATCACCCGTCAAAGCCAGTCAGAGCAGTTGCAGTAACGAAAGCGTCAGGCGCGACACCCGGCTCACCGTGCCGCCTGGCTGAAAGGAGCGGCACCATGGCCCGATCGTGTTCCACATTCGGGAAGATGCAACGCGAGCAGGAGAAGCGGTCGCGCGCCAGGGCGAAGCAGGAGAAGCGCTTGGCGCGGCGCGACGAGGACCAGCCAGAAGATGGATCGGTGACGACCGCCGAGGACCAGGCGAGCATCCTCGAGGCGTTGGCCCGACTTCACGAGGACTTGGCCGAAGGACGCATACCGCTCGAGATCTTCGAAGCGCGTCAAGAGGAGCTGCGAAGCAGCATCCGCATCGACTGAAGCCACGAGAACGAGCGTCGGCGCGCCGACTCCGGCGCGGGTCTGTCCCTTAAGATTCACAAGTGGACGCCGAAGAACTGGTCAGCGTCGTCTGCCCCCGGATCGGTGACCTGGGATGGGCCTTCTATTTCATCCCCGAGACCTTGAAGGTGGGAAAATCCCTCGGTCTCGACGGGCTGCGGTTCTACTTCCTGGGCCGGGGAGGCGTGCTCGGTGACGTCGACGCCGGGGTCGTTGTGAGCGCGTTCGGATACTTCGCGCCATCGCTCGTTTACAAGATGTGGAACTCAGCACGCGAGATCTGCCCGCCGCAAGACGCTGCGCACGCCTACATGAACTGTTGCGCGGACTTAGGCCGGTCACACCTGATCGGCGTGCCTGACCTTGCCGGATTCTGTGACGCAGCAGGAGCGGTTAACGATGCGGCCGACCCGGTCGGGCTGGCGTTGTATGCGGGAATCAGGACGCAGCCGCTAGCAGAGGATCTTGCCGGGCGGGCGATGCAGCTAATAACGGTGCTGCGCGAGCTCAGAGGAAGCGCGCATCTTCTTGCGGTGCGGGCGAAAGGGCTCGACGCCAGGACCGCGCACTACCTGCACCGACCGGAGGACATGGCCATGTTCGGCTGGGGTGAGGACGACACACCCGATGTCACCGACTTCGAGCGCCGCAAGCTCCAAGCTGCTCTGTACCTCACAGACGAAATCGTCCTTCCCGCTTACTCTGTTCTTGACCAGCGCGGCCAAAAAACGCTGACCGCCGGTCTCGAAGCAATCGGCGACGCGCTTAGCCGCCTCCCGCAACGCTGAACATGTCGAAGAAGCGTCTCATGGCGGACCTAGCCGCCCTCGCGAGGATCGGACTTCTCGTCTGCTTCGTTGGGGTCGCCGCTGGCGCGTGTGACACCGGATACAAATTCTCGACATCGCAACCGGGCCCCGGATCCCAGACGCCGGTAACGACAGGGGACGGCTCGGGTTCGACAAGCACGTCGGCGCCTGCCGCTAACGCCCCGTCGTGCCTGGCGAGGGACCTGAAGGCACGAGGGGGCCGGCGCCAGAACCCTGACGACGCCGGCGGCGCGATCGGCGATGTGATGATCTCCAACTCCTCGGGCGCCGCGTGCGAGCTGAAGGGCGCTCCGAGCCTCGAGCTCCTGAGCAGCCATGGAACCCCACTGCACGTGCAGGACGATCGGGGAGGTAGCCCGTCGCTCGCTCCGGTGATCGTCGCTGCCCGGGGTAAGAGCACTGCAGAGATGGTCTTCACGTGGGAGAACTGGTGCGGACCCGAGCCAGGCCCGCTCGACATGGAGATCGAGCTTTCGAGCGGCGGAAAGCTCATCGCACCCCTCACTGGAGCTCTCGGGAGCTACGTTCCCACGTGCGGACGCCCTGACGCGCCCTCGGTGATCCGGGTCGAGTACGCCTACGTACCTGCCGGGTCCGCCAATCTGGCGTCAGCCTGACCGAGGACTACCTGCGGACCGGAGCGTCCGGCAGGGGTTCGGGGGCGGGCGGCCCCGCGTAAAGCGCTGCAGGCCGGATCAGGCGATTGTCCGACGCCTGTTCGAGAACATGCGCGGACCAACCGACCGTCCTTGCTGCTGCGAAAGTGGGCGTGAACATCTCGGGGGCGATCCCGCACGCGTTCATGACCACGCCCGCGTAGAACTCGACGTTCGTGCACAGCTCCCGCTCGGGCTTGAGCTCGGCGAGCAGCCGGATGGCTGTGGACTCGGTGTGAGCGGCGAGCTCGAACAACGGGGCTCCGAGCGACTCCGCCACTCCGCGCAGGAACGCAGACCTGGGATCTTCGGTCCTGTAGACCCGGTGCCCGAAGCCCATGATCCTGTCCCCGCGCTCGATCGCTGTTCGCAGGTAGCCCCCGGCGCGATCGGCGGTCCGGATCTCGCTGAGCATGTCGAGTGCCCGACTCGGGGCGCCCCCATGGAGTGGGCCTGAGAGGGCCCCGATGGCACCGCACTGCGCCGCAGCGAGGTCGGCGCCTGTCGAGACGATCACGCGCGCCGCGAACGTCGAGGCGTTGAAGCCGTGATCGACGGTGAGGATCATGTACTGCTCGATAGCCCTCGCGTGAGCTACGTCGGGCTCTTTCCCGTTCAACATCCACAAATAGTTCGCTGCGTGCCCGAGGTCATCGCGCGGACTGACGGGGTCGAGTCCCGCCCTTAGGCGAAATGTCGCCGCAAGCAGAGTCGGCACGACCGATCCGAGCTGCAGAGCCTGGGACCGCAACGTGTCGAGGTCGATGTCGTGGGTCGGCTGCCAGGAGAGCTCGGCACCGAGCAACGAGATCGAAGTGCGCAACACCTCGAGAGGGCTGCCCTTGCCTGCGATCGCCGGCAGGATCCGCGCCACGCCGTCGGGAATCTGCCTGAGAAGCCTGACAGCGTGTGAAAACTCGTTGGACTCAGCGTCGCCGGGAAGCGAGCCTTCGAGCAGAAGTTGCCAGACGTCTTCGAACGATCGATGGGCGGCCAGGTCGATCGCCGAGTACTGCCGGTAGTGGTAGAAGCCTTCGCGCCCACGTACATCCCCGACAGCCGTCTCGGCCACCACGACGCCTTCGAGGCCGCGCGGCACCTCGATCCCGACCTCTGTTGCGGGCCTGAGACGCGCCACCCTGATCAGATCCCTGAGCGAGACGACGCCGAGCAATTCGTCACCTTCGACGACAGGAAGATGCCGGTAGTGGTGGTGCGTCAAGCTCGCCCACGCTGCTCCAGCCTCTTCGTCCGGCCCGAGAACGTCGGGCCCCGCGGTCATCCACAGACGGGTGGGCTCACGGCGGGGCTCGGCTCCCGCTGCCGCCGCCCTGAGCAGGTCGCGCTCGGTGAGGATGCCGATGACCTTCGACCTATCCGTCACCACGACAGATCCCGTAAGCGCCTCGGCCATCGTCCGGGCCGCGTCTGACAACGAAGCTTCCGCACCGCAGGTCACGGCCGGGCTCGACATCAGGTCCCTGACCAACGTCGCCATCTGTCGAGCCCCCTTTCGTGCGAACCGGCTGTCGCCAACCTCCTCATATTGAACGCCTAGGTTTCGAATGTAAATATTGATCTAGTCAATGTGGCCTTGTTCGCTCTCAACTAGGCTCGCTGTCTTGGCGCGGATGCTCGAAAGCGAAGAGGCGGCACGACGGCTCGGGATCAAACTCGCCACCCTCTACGCCTACGTGAGTAGAGGTCTGCTTCCCTCCTACCCGACCAGCGATTCCCGTAGGAGCCTGTTCGACCTCGACGACGTCGAACGCCTCGCACGGCGATCCCGAGCCGGGCGCCGCGTGGAGACAAGACTGGCCTCTGTCACGACCGCTGTGACACAGCTGCGCGAGGACGGTCCTGCCTATCGAGGGAGGCCGGTAGCCGACCTCGCACGGACGGAGACCTTCGAGTCGGTCGCCAACCTGCTCTTCGAGGCAACCTCTGGACCGGATCAGGGCTGGCAACCCGTGCGACTGCCCCGACCGCCCTTGATGGCAGCCTCAGGGCGTCTGTGCTGGGCGGTCATGATGTGCGGGGCCCGCGATCCGCTGCGTTCAGACCTCCGCACCGAGGCCGTCGTCAGAAACGCAAGGAAGGTCATAGCGACGGCCGTCGAGTCCCTTCGAGACTCAGTGCGACCGGCCGCTGGCACGGAACGAGCTCACCGCCGTCCCGAAGCCATCGCACAACGGCTGGGTCAATGCCTGACCGCGCAACCTTCACCTGCGATCGTCCGGGCTATGGACACCGCCCTCGTCGTCCTCGCCGACCACGAGCTCGCCACTTCCACCATGGCGGTCCGCATCGCCGCCTCCACCCGAGCAGACGTCTACGACGGGTTGCTGGCGGGGCTCTGCACGCTCGCCGGTCCCTTGCACGGCGGTGCCAGTGAGCTTGCGCACGCTCTGTTGATGCAAGCGGAGCGCACCGGCGTCGAGCCGGCTCTCGATTCGACGTTGCGCTGGCAGAAAGCGCTACCCGGGTTCGGCCATCCCTTGTACAGCAGAGGCGATCCGAGGTTCGACATCCTCATGTCGAGAGTCAGCGAAATCGCCACGCCTGAGCAACGCCAGATCTTGAGCACGCTCGTCGGGCTGGCACGAGCCCATGCAGTGCCGGAACCGAACGTCGACCTCGCCCTTGCGGCCCTCACTTGGGTAACCAATGCACCCGCCGACGCGGGTCGCACGATCTTCAGTGTCGCGCGTCTCGCCGGATGGACCGCTCACTACATCGAAGAGCTGAGCGAAAGACCCCTGCGATTCAGAGCCAGGGCCGTCTACGCATCCAACCACTGACCCCCGGGATCCCCGGCCACCTCTGAGCAGAGAAAAGGGTTTTCGGGCTCAGCGACAGGTTGCGCAGAGCCCGAGCACATCGAGACGGTGGCTGTGGGGCTCGAATCCTTCACTCTGCGCCAATGCATCGAGAGTCGACGCAACGTCGCGCTCGAATTCGGAGGAGGGCGTGACGTCTATGACCTTGCCGCACTCGATGCATACAAGATGATGGTGATGCTCGGTCAGATCCTCCGCGAGCTCGAAGCGTGCGAACTCGTCTCCGCCGGCCACACGGCGTACGGCACCTGCCACCTCGAGATCCACAAGATGCCGGTACGCCGAGCTGCGGGGAAGCGAGGGGAGCCGATCCGCTATGTCCCCGATGCTCACAGGACGGCCTGCACTCACGAGCATCTCGATGATCGCCCGCCGGCCGGGGGTGTACCGCTGATCGACCCGGCGGAGACGGGCCTCCACCAGGCCGTGCAGTTCATCGTCCACGTCACCGGCTGACATCGGGCTCCTCGCGTCCTGTGTCCTCCATTTATACAAGTCGAACTGCCTCGACTCGGCGGTGGCGGACCCTCAGGTTCCCTGTCAGAGCGCTGTCTAAGGGTATAGACTTATCGACCGTGACTCCGACGGTCCGTACCGAAGACCTTGCTGACGCTCAGGAGCTCGCCACCCTTCTCGGGCTTCGGCACCCGAACAGCGTCAGCACGTACCAGAGGCGCTATCCCGACATGCCGAAACCGGTTCTCGATCTCGGGCCGGGTAGACCGAAGCTCTGGCTGCGCCCTCACGTGAGCGCATGGGCAGAGGCCCGCCGCCGAAGTTGAGACAGCCGATCAGGTCCAACGCCCCCTGCTGGTGCGGAAGCGGCCGCAAGTACAAACGCTGTCACCGTGCCGAACGAGATCTCGTGCTGCCCGGCGAGATAAGCCCCCGGCGCGAGGTCCCTTCTCACATTGTGCTACCCGATTACGCGCGTGACGGCATGCCCGTCCTGCTGGACGAGCCCATGGCGAAGAGTCCCGAGACCATCGACCGGATGCGTCGAGCAGGACTGGTCGCAGCACGTGTCCTGCAGGTCACCGCGGCAGCACTCGAGCCCGGCGTGACGACCGATGCGCTCGACGCCGTCTGCCACGAAGCCACTATCGAGTTGGGGGCGTACCCGAGCCCGCTCAACTACCACGGGTTCCCGAAATCCATCTGCACTTCGGTGAACGAGGTGATCTGCCACGGCATACCGGACTCGCGCCCCGTCGCAGAAGGCGACATCGTCAACCTCGACGTGACGGTTTACCTGCAAGGAGTGCACGGCGACACGAGCGCCACTTTCGCGGTCGGTCGGACAGACGCGGAATCCGAGCGGCTGGTGCGCGTCACGGAGGAAAGCCTGCAGCTCGGCATCGCCGCGGTTGCTCCCGGAAGGCCCGTGAGCGACATCGGGCGTGCCATCGAGCGTCATGCCGAGGGCGAGGGATACAGCGTGATCCGCGCATTCTGCGGGCACGGCATAGGTGAGGTCTTCCATTCCCGCCCGCAGATCCCCCACTACTTCGACCCGCGTGCATCGACTGTCATCGAGCCGAACATGACGTTCACAATCGAGCCGATGATCGCGATCGGCACATGGCGCCACGCGAGCTGGGACGACGGCTGGACCGCGGTGACAGCGGACCGGCAAAGGACTGCGCAATTCGAGCACACGATCCTGGTTACGCCCACGGGAGCAGAAGTCCTGACCCGTTGTCCCTGAACCCGTCCTTGCGAGATCGAGACTTCTCGTATACGTAGTGCATGCTGGTTCCATGGAACGATGCGACCAATGCGGTTTCAACTATGCGGACGCTGCCGGAGGTGACGTCGGCGATACCTTGCGAGATCTGTGCGCTCGTTATGTCGAGATCCTCTCCGATCATGAGCCCGAAAGCGATCTGAGAACGAGGCCGGCCTCCGACGTCTGGTCGGCCCTCGAGTACGCCTGTCACGTTCGAGACGTCCTGTTGATCCAGCGTGATCGGGTGATACTGGCGCTCGTGGAGGACTCACCGGATTTCGCACGGATGTACAGGGACGAGCGTGCCGCGTTGACCGGTTACCGGCAGGAACCGCTCGGGGAGGTAACCGAGGAGCTCAAGGTCGCAGGCAATTTGTTCGCGAGGGTCTTCGAACGGCTCTCGGCGGAGCAGATGGCCAGGCCATGCATCTACAATTTCCCTGAGCCGACCACGAGGGATGTCGAATGGCTCGGTCGCCACACGGTCCACGAGACGATGCATCATCTCGGTGATGTGGAGGCGGTGCTCTTGCGCATCTCTTCTTGAAGATCTACGAGCCGTGGTGTGACATCACGTCACGACAGGTAGAGCCAGGTACGAAGGATGCTCAGGATCGTGGAAGACCTCGTTGTCGGCGACGCGGAGATTCGTCGCAACCATGAGCCGCTCTCCTGTGCCGCAGTTCCGAGCAAAGAGCGGGTGTGCGCCGCTCGAGACCTGGAGCCGGATCCGATGGCCCTGCCTGAACGTGTTGGCCGTCGGCCACATGTCGATCCTGACCGCAATCGAGCCGTCTTCGGCTCGAACCGCCTTTCGGCAGTGTAGGTGCACGATCCCGTCGCTCAAGTTCTTCGAACGCCCTCTCGAGGACACGTCACATAGCCGGACGAAGAAGTCCGCGTCGTCGAGGGTGGACGTCACATGGAGATGGGCGCTCAGTGGCCCGATCACGGTGACATCCTCCTCGAGCGGCCCGCTCGTGTAGGTGAGGACGTCGGATCGAATCTCGCGCCGACGCTGGTTCTTCGGCCCGGTGCTCGCCGAATCGAGCGATGCCCCGCCGTTGGCCGGCGTCGGGTCCCGCGGGTCGAAACGGTACCTGTCCGGAGACGAGTCGGGCGGCGTCGACCGGTCAAGCCGTGCACCCGGATGAAGGTGCCAATGCTCTTCGGCTGCCGGTGGTGGCCATTCGGGGATCTCGACCCATCGGCGGGCCCCCATCACGAAAACACGGACAGTCGTCCGCGCCGTGCCGGTCGAGTCGTGGCCGGTGAAACCGTCGAACCACTCGATGCCGTCGCGCAGCATCGTCGCCAGTCCTCCGGGACTGACGTGCGACCAGGGACCGACGGTCAATCTGGCGCTGCGGCCGGCCGCCCGTAGCGCCAGATAGTCGTCGAGCTGACGGGGCAAGAAGATGTCGTACCAACCTGCGACATGGCTCGACGGAGGAGTGCGCCCGAGATCGCGACCGAAGTCGACCGGGTCCCACCACGGATCGCCTGCGTCTTCGTGGAGAAGCCAATCCCGGAAGAAATCGACCTTGTGCCCGACGAGAGCCGCGTCGGCCTCAGACACGGGAAGAACGCTGTACGCCGAGCGCAGAGCACGGCGGCGGGCGAGCAGGACCAATGCCGCACGCAGAGCACCGCGCTCCTGGTTCTCCAGTTGGTACAGCCAGGCGAGAGCGGTCTCGAGCGCGAAGCAATCGGACGGATAGACGACTGCTTCACGGAAATTCGAGGCCGTAACGTCGAGTGCCATTGCCTTTACGAACCCAGGGCAGTCCCGGGCCAGCGCCCACTGCGTGAGCCCTAGGTAGCTCGGCCCGAACGTGGCGACCTCGCCAGCGAACCATGGTTGGGCACTCACCCAGTCCAGGGTCGCCAGGCCGTCCGCTCGTTCGTTTCGGAAAGGGACCCACTCTCCCCCGGAGCCGAAAGTTCCTCTACAGCTCTGGATGACCGCCTGGTACCCCCGCTCGGCGAATAGCCTCCCGATCATTCCGACCTGCCGGCGCCCGTAGGGAGTCCGCATCAACACGACCGGTGCCGCGGCCGGCAACGGGTCCGCAGCGTGCCAGCGGTCGGCGAGCAGCACGGCCCCGTCGGGCATCTCCATCGCCAGGTCGCGCTGGACTCTCACGTCGCTCACTGTCGGCGGCGACAACCGGGCGAGCGAGGCCACAATCCGGCTAACAACAGTCATACGAGCGATTATGCACTGAGGGAGTGCGGCAGCACTCCTCGGATGGCAAGGTATCCCCGTGATCACAGGCAGCCACGCCATCATCTACGCCGAGGATGCCGAAAAGGCGCGGGCGTTCTTCCGTGACGTTCTCGATCTTCCCTACATGGATGTGCACGGGGGATGGCTGATCTTCAAACTGCCGCCCGCCGAGCTCGGGATCCATCCGACGGGCGGAGATGCAGATCGAGGGTCAGGTCCCGCTAGTGGTCATCATGAGCTCTACCTGATGTGCGACGACGTGGAAGCCACCGTCACCGAGCTCTCTAGCAAAGGCGTGGAGTTCACAGGAGGGATCGAAGATCAGGCTTTCGGCCTGCTCACCCGTTTCAAGATCCCGGGAGCCGGCGACATCGGGCTTTATCAGCCCAAGCATGCGACCGCGTACGACCTTTGACCGATGTTCTGTGCTCGGGTCGGGCGCCCGTCGGCAGGTTGAGATCTCAACACTCTCGTCTGTAGGCGCAGCTCCGGAAGCGCGGGCTGAACCCCGACCCAAGGTACAGACGTCTGGCAGCCTCGTTGTTCTGGACGTAGCAAACCTTGAGACGTGAGCAGCCAAGCGCTGCCAGGCGCTCGAGCCCTGCAGAGATCAGATGGCGACCCAGGCCCATCCGCTGAAACGCCTGCTCGGTTCGCATGGGCTCGACCAATCCCACTCTTGTCACCGGATCCGCCCAGAACAGACTGTAGGCAGCCAGGTCTCCTGCGGGCGACAGGACGCTCAGATCGAGGTCGGCCCGGTAAAGCGTGCACTCGGCGAGGCGCTCTGCGATGTCGGCGCCGTTGCGCGCGATCATGTGGTGCGGCTCGGACATGCGATCGCTCCTCGCCACGAGAGCGAACGCCCCGGGAAGTTGTCCCATCTCGGGGCGTTTCGGAGATTGCATCCATGTGGAGACCGTTACCTCGCCCATCTCCGCGAAACCCGCTTGCCTCGCTACCTCCACGAGCTGGACGTCGTCATCGCGGATGCTCAGCTCGATGGGCTTTCCGGCCGTCGATTCGATGATCTCGAGCGCGGCCGGCCAGAGCACCTCGACGACAGGGCACACGTCGTAGTCAGCCGAGATCAGGTCGCAGCTTAGACGTGCGCCCCAATCGGTGAAGACGAAGGCACCAACCGGGGAATCTCCCTCGAGCCAGAACCGCTGCCTGGAAGGATCGCGATGTTGGTCTCGACGCCACCACCATTGCAGATCAGCAGCTTCCAGATCCGAAGCCTCCCATGGTCCATCGACGGGGCTCGCCAGCCTGGCCCTTTGAAGCAGCGACGTCACGAGATCCAGGTAATCGGGCCCCGAGGCTTCCAGCGTCCTGAGAGTCACAGCAATGACCGTCCAATCGCTCGCACTAAGCCTTGGAGGCGACGGGCATCGTCGGTCGACGTCGCCCCGGCCGGGTTTGGCAATTGCCCGGCTGACAGGCCGTTGATCGGTTTCGGTCTTACAGCCGCCGGGGTCGTGGAAGTCGATGTCGTGGTCTGGCCGGCCTTGGAGCGGCCCGCACCGAGGACCGCCACAGCCGCGAGGGTGAGCAGCCACAGGCCCGTCCGACCGGTTCTTCGAAGCCTCATGTTTCCTTCCCGTTCGAAAGCGATCCGCGATACTGCCCCATCGCTCCACCTTCTCCGTGCACAGCATGGCGGGAGTGGGCTCGACGCGAACGACTGCTCACGATGTCGACCAGGCGCCAACCAAGCATCAGCGATCCGAGAAAACCGAACGCCACCAACACGAAGGCGACAGCGGTTCCCTGACCCGACACGACCCGGAGCGTCATCCCGACAGAGACGGTCGACACGCAGACCGTCAGGCCGCCACTAACCGTCCGTACCGGACGCCGCCATGCAGCGAGAACGAGCCATCCGACGAGGAGTCCCGTTGCGAACGGCCACGCAGTCGAGGCGAGCCCACCAAGGCTGAGCCCGTGCGAGTGGACGACGCGGCCAATCCCGACGAACAGCCCAACCGCGATCGGCATCCAACGCGAGCCATGCCAGTCGACGCACGTCCGCTCCGGCCCTATTCACCCCGCTGCAAAATCTCGACTGCCTCGAGCACCGAACCCACCTGGGCGTCCGGACGATAATCGGGCTCCACCCACTTGCGGCCGCGGTGGACCCACACCGTCTGTAGCCCCGCCTGGCGACCGCCTCCGATGTCCGGGCCTGGGGCGTCTCCGACCATCCATACTGGGGCGTCTCCGACCATCCATATAGGAAGCTCGTCGTGCAGGTGGCGGCCGCAACGGCGAAGCGCCTCCTCGAAGATGTGCGGGTCGGGCTTGTCCACGCCGATCTCCTGGGAGACACAGCATGCGTCGACGAGCTCGGCAAGACCGGCTCGCCTCACCTTCTCGTGCTGGCTCGAGGGTCCGTTCGTCACGATCGCGATGCGCCACCCTGTATTCCGAAGGCGTTGCAGTGCGTCGGTCACCCCGGTATCCGGTTGGTACAAGGCGACATAATCCATCCAATAGCCCGCAACCAGCTGATCAACGGACTCCTTCAACCCGAACCTCTCGCGAGCTTCGCCAAGCATGTCCCGGCGCTCTGCGAAGCCGTCGCCATCGGCCGCGCAGAACCAGTCCACGGCCTGCGGATCGATCGCTCGACTGTTCACGAACCACTTCGCCCAGTTCCGGAAGACCATTTCGCGGTCGACGAGGGTGTTGTCGAGATCAAACAGCGCAAATCCGGGCATCCCTCATTGTTCCGTTCGAGGAGCCTTGATATCCGATTGACTGTCTACTTTATTGACTATTCTCGGACACAGGCGATGCCTCCCCTACCTTTCAGGGGTGGTCGCTCTACTGGTTGTCGCAGTATCTGTCGGCCTCGACAACTTCGGTGCCTCTGCCGCGATCGGTGTGTCCGGTGTAAACCGGGATCTCCGGATCAGGGTCGCCGTGATCTTCGGAGTGTTCGAGGGCACCATGCCCATCGTCGGCCTTTTGATCGGTCATTCCCTGTCCCACGATCTGGGCGGCGCTGCGAAGCCGATCGGCGGCACTCTGCTCGGGCTCGCGGGTGCATATGTGATCGCCTCGGAACTTCTCGTAGCCGAACCAGCCGCCGAAGGGCCCAAGCTGAGCATCAAACGTCTGGTGCTCATGGGTGCTGCGCTCAGCATCGACAATCTGGTCATCGGCTTCGCCCTCGGCACGTATCGCGTAAGCCTGGCGGTCGCGGCCATAACGATCGCCTCGGTGAGTGTCATGCTCTCCTTGCTCGGACTCGAGATCGGAGATCGGATCGGCGCGCGTCTGGGAAGGCGGAGTGAGATCGTGGGGGGCGCCGCCCTCATTGTGATCGGAGCAGCCATCGGAACAGGCTTGCTCTAGGCGACCAACTCCCGACTGCAGATGTCCGCGATCCGTCGCTCAGGACTTGGAACGCGCGAGGATCACAAGCCATGAAAGTGAATGCGTGGGAAAGTCATTGGCACAAACACCCAGGAGTGCGCTCAGGCAACGACCTGTCATTCGGCGAACGTTCGGCCGACCGGATGCGGAACATGATGGGATCGTGGCCTTTCGTGTTCGGATTCTTCACGGTCATGATCGCCTGGGCGATCGTGAACACTCTGCTGTTCGAGCACGTCCTGCATCACAAGGCATTCGATCCTTACCCGTACATTTTGTTGAACCTGTTCCTCTCGATGCTGGCGGGGGTTCAGGCCGCAGCGCTCCTCATCGCAGCCAAGCGCGCGGACGCCATCTCGTCGGAGGTAGCCATGCACACGGCGAACAACACTGACGACATCAAGACCTTGATCGCCGAGAACACCGCGTTGACGTCCCAGGTGAAGAGGGCCACCGACCTTCTCGACGAGATTCATCTGCACCTGGCCAATATCGCGAAGAAGGTCGGCGCGGACATGGGTCGCTTTCCTCCAGGAGGAGGATCTCCTACAGGCAGTTGATCGCCCTCTTCAGATCCGCCAACATTCTCAACTGATGTCTTGCACGTCATGAAGGTTGTGCGTGCAGACCATGACAAGGGAGATCCAATGACCCAGCCACCTGATTGGTCAAGTCAGCCACAAGGACCTAGCGATATCCCTCCGGGCAACTACAACCCGCCACCGGGATACTCACCGCCGCCGCCACCCGGTCCCCCGCCGTCTGCACCTCCACCTGCCGCCGGATACGGCTACGGCTACACCTCGCCGAATCCGGCTGCCGTGCCGGCCGGGATGTACTTCGACCAGGTGAGCGGGCTCGTCCTCCCACAGGGTGTCGAGTTGGCCAGTGTCGGCAGGCGCATCGGCGCGTATTTCTTGTCGATCCCGCTTTTCATCGTCACGCTCGGCATCGGGTACGTGATCTGGGGGCTGATCATCTGGGGTCGGGGTCAGACTCCAGCGCTGCAGGTCCTGGGGATGCGCTGCTGGATGCCTGTCAGCGGACGCGTGGCGGCCTTTTGGAACATGGCATTGCGCGAGATCATCGGCAGGCTTGTCGACGGGATCCTCAGCTTCATCACGGAACTCATATCGTTCATCTTGATGCTCACACGCCGGGACCGTCAGTGCCTTCACGACCTGGTCGCAGGGACGGTCGTCCTCCGTGACCCGAACAACGTGCTTGCCCCCAAACCGACGGCGTAGGTGTCCGGAAGCACACGATGCCCGCCAAACTCAGGGTGATGCTGGAAGTCGGGCCAAAGGAAAAGAATGTCGTAGCGGTGGCTCCGGACTGGCCAGGTCTAGAGCGCGGTGCGAAGACAGGAGAGGCCGCTATCGACAAGTTGCAGTCATACCTTCCACGCTACGCAAAGGTGGCGAAGCTGGCGGGCATGGACAAACAGTTTGCGGCGTCGAAGAACGTCGACATCGTGGAGCAATACCGGGGTACTGGCTCAACCGACTTCTGGGGGATCTCGTTCGCGTTCTCGAGCATCGACGGGCAAGACATGTCGAGCAAAGAACTTGAACGTGAGCTGAGCCTGATGCAGGCATGCTGGACTTTCTTCGACGACGTGCGTTCGCGCGTGTCGGCTGAGATGCAGAGGGGTCCGCGAGGCGGAGGACGTGACCGGGACCGAATCGTTCGCCATACCCTCGGCACTGAGCAGGATTGGGCGAAGAAGCTCGACGTGCTCACCCCACAAGGTGAGGTGGTAACCGACGCCAAGCGCCTGAAGGCGTACCGCGGCGCCTATTGCACGGCGATACGGACGTTCCATTCCGAGGGAAAGATGGCTCGAACCTGGCCGCTACGGTTCCTGATTCGTCACACCGCGTACCACACGATGGATCACGCCTGGGAGATGGAAGACAAGGACCTGACCGGCACCGGGTAGGACGCACTCGTGACCCGTAGAGAAACGAGTGACAAGGCAATCATGTGGAAGGCTCACGCCGGAGGTGTGACATGGAGCCCATGAACGAGGATTGGGAGCGGGCAGTCGCCATAGTCGCCCATCCCGACGACCTCGAATACGGAGCGGCGAGTGCCGTCGCCAGGTGGACATCGCAGGGTAAGCACGTCTCTTACGTCCTGGCCACAAGCGGTGAGGCAGGCATCGCGGGGATGCAACCCGAGATGACCCGACCGCTTCGAGAAGAAGAGCAGCTCCGCAGTGCGGCTGTCGTCGGAGTGCACCATGTCGAGTTCCTCGGGCACACCGATGGGGCTGTCGAGTACGGGCTCAAGCTCCGCCGGGACCTGACCGAAGCACTCCGACGCCTGCGCCCAGAGGTGGTCGTCGGGATGAACTTCGACCTGACCTGGGGGGAAAGTGGGAACGTGAACCACGCCGACCACCGAGCTGTCGGGTTGGCTGCTCTCGACTCGGTTCGAGATGCGGCAAACCAATGGGTGTTCCCGGAACTCGGTGCACCCTGGTCCGGAGTCAAGGCGACGTACATCGGCGGCACAGATAGGACAACCCACTACGTCGATGTCACCGAAACAATCGACTTGGGTGTCGCCTCACTGCGTGAACACAGGGCGTACATCGACGGTCTAGGTACGGACTTCGACCCGAACGAGTTCTTGCGAAACATTGCTGGCTATGGGGGCATGGCCGCCGGCTGCGAGTACGCCGTGCTTTTCCAAGCGTTCAACGCTTTGTAGTCCAGGTCGGACGATCCACTCTGCGTTGTCCCACCTTTCTGACAGACTCTTGCTATGGGAAGCAGGGTTTTCCGTTCCCTCTTGTTGAGCCAGATCTGTTTCTTCGGCTTCCTAACGATTTGTCTGGCCATTTTTCCTCGGGTGCTGCTCGCAGGTAACGAAGGCGGAGTCAGCAACTATGGGGTCAGGACAGCGACGGCAATCCCGTTCACGTTGGCTTTCCTTCTGTGTGCCGTGCTTATCCTAAATGCCGCTCATTTGACTCCTCGCAGTCCATCAACATCGTGCCGGTTTCGCCGTGCACTCGTCACCTTGGGCGTCCTCTTCCTACTCGTCTTGGCATCAACCTACCCGTACAAGGTCAACTCCTTGCTGAAAGACATTCACATCCTCACGGGGGTGCTACTGATTTCCTTTGAGATGGCGATGTCTCTCTGGCTGATCGTGAGCGTTTCTAGGAATTGGATCAATGTCCTCTTCCTGGCAATACAAGCGTCGGGTTGTTTGCTGGCACTGATCACGCTCGTTGGGGTACTACATCTCCTTTTTCTCGCCCAGATGATTGCAAGCGCCGCGTTCGGCGTGCTGCTGTTGCGGGCTGGGCACCAATTGGTTCCGTTCCCACGGTGAGGACGCCAAGACCGATCTACGGCGCGAGGGGCAGGGGGCGGCGTTCGGCGGTGGCTTGGATCGCGGGCACCTCGCTATCGTTGGATCATGACCGATACGGGACCTTCTTCTGGCCGGACGTGGAGATACCGCTTCTCGTTGCCTGGAGGTGAAGAGATAGAGATCAGTGAACTGAATAGCAACGACGCAGCCGAGGCACACGCCCGGGAGATGTCCAAAGCGCGACAGACGCCAGTCACGATCCAATATCACGACCTCGTTGACTGGGTGTACGTGACCGAGGTCGACCAGCGACATTGACTCGGATGCGGCGGCAGAAGGTCCCGTGTCGTGAGACAAGCGAAACGAATCTGGCGGCACCGACACCGCCAATCGTGGAGCGAAATGCGGCCTAGGGCAGGCAGACGGGCTGGGTAGCATCGACCGCGTGACCTCCTCGGGACGGATAACCAACTCCCTCGGCCGCGACTTCTGGCTGTACTTCACGGGCCAGCTCACCTCGCAGGTGGGCAGCTCTTTCACTCTTTTCGCGCTACCCCTGCTCGTCTTCGAGCTGACGCGCTCGGCGACGAACCTCGCCATAACGACAGCGTCGGAGTTCGTGCCGTACCTGCTCTTCGGACTGTTGCTAGGGGCGCTCGTCGACCGCGTGAACCGCAAGCGGATGATGTTGCTCACAGACACAGCTCGCGGCGCCGTAATCCTCGTCCTTCCGGTGCTTGCGCTAAGCGGGACCTTGGACGTATCCATCATCTACGCCGTCGCCTTTGTGCAATCCACGCTCGGGATCCTCTTCACTTGCGGCGAGTTCGCGGCGATCCCGAGCCTGGTCGGACGTGACGACCTGGTCGCAGCCAACGGGCGGATCATGGCAACCAACTACGCGGGCCAGGTGGTCGGGCCTATCCTCGCCGGTGCTCTCGTCGCGTTGATCTCGCCGGCGAGCCTCCTCTTCTTCGATGCCGGGAGTTTTTTCGTATCCGCCCTGACGCTCGCAGTCATAAGGCGCAGCTTCAACAGCGTGGAACGGCCCACTCCGGCAGCGGCCGGGGCGAGGGGATTGCTCGCGGACGTCCGCGAGGGCTTGCGCTACGTGTGGAGCAACCCCATCCTGCGGAGCATCTCCATCATGATGGCACTCATCAACTTCGTCGCTACGACGGACCAGACTCAGCTGGTCCTATTCGCCAAACGGGTCCTTCACGCGTCGAACACGGAGGTTGCTGTCCTGTTTGCAGCGGGTGCAGCGGGGGTCGTAGTGGTCAGCCTCTCCGCGGCGCCCATAAGGAGGCATCTGTCTTTTCCCGTGACGGCTCTCGGAGCGCTCGTGGTGAACGGGCTTGCCATAACGGCGATGGCGCTCATCGGCAATTATGCGGCCGCAGTCGTGCTCTGGGCCGCTTCGTCTGGCTTCGGGCTTCTGCTCAACATCAACACGGGGTCGTTGCGGCAGGCGATCGTGCCGAGCCACATGTACGGACGGGTCATCAGCATCGCCGGTGTGCTCGCCTGGTCTGCAATACCTTTGGGCGCGATAGCCGGTGCGGCTGCCATCAACCTCACTCACAGCGTGGTCGGCGTCTACGCAGTGACGGGCGGCCTGGCTGCCCTGATCGCATTGCTTTTCGCGTTCAGTCCGATTCGCCACGGCGAGCGGTACCTGGCAGAGGCCGCCGCAAACGAAGTGGATGCGTCGGACGCCACGCCCGAGGGCATCGCGATGATCGAGGCGCTGAGGGCCGAGTCGGAGTTATAAGCGGTCGGACACCCGAGCGGGCCAAGCCGAATTTTTCAGGCCCAACGCCAGGTCGATGCCGCGCCTGGAGGATCCTCCACAACGACCCCGAGGTCGGTCAGCTCGCGTCGCAGCGCGTCGCTCCGGGCAAAATCTTTGGTGGCTCGGGCGGCGTTGCGCTGATCCATGAGCCCTTCGACGGTCGCCTGGGTGACCATCACATCTCGTCTCTTAAGGTCAAGGTCAGCGGGCTCAAGTTCTATAAGGCCTATGCCGAGCAGCGGATCGAAGATCGCTGCGAGAGTGTTCAACTCGCCGTCTCGTATCCGATCGTCTCGTGATGCACCGACAACAGCGGTGAGAGCTATGGCCGTGTTCAGGTCATCCGAGATACCCCGATCGAAGGTCTCGATGTATTCACGGCCCAACCGACCGATAGGCGCCGATGGCTGAGATCTAGCCGATGCGTAGCGGTCGAGCAGACGACGCAGGCCCGCTTTGGCGCTGTCCATCGCCTCCCAGCTGAAATCGAGCTGGCTTCGGTAGTGCGCCTGCAGAAGCAGATATCGGTAGACCAGCGGGTGATAGCCGCGGTCAACCAGGTCGCTCAAGATGACTCCGCCCCCGGTTGATTTCGAGATCTTGGCCCCCTTCAAGTTGATGAAATCGCCGTGCAGCCACCACCCGACCCACGGCTGCCCATCGGCCAGGTACGCCTCGCTTTGAGCGATCTCGTTGGTGTGGTGCACCGAGATGTGGTCAACCCCTCCGGTATGGATGTCGAAGTGCCTTCCCAAGTATTGGATCGACATCACCGAACACTCCAAATGCCAACCTGGTGTGCCCCTCCCCCACGGCGAGTCCCATTCCATCTGTCGGCTCACGCCATCTGGCGAAGTACGCCACACTGCGAAGTCGCTTGGATTTCGTTTGCCTTCGACCGCCTCGATGCGGGCGCCCTCAAGCTGGCCCGCCAACTCCAAGCACGCGAGCCTGCCGTAATCGCGGACCTTGGCCGTGTCGAGATATAACCCAGAAGCAAGCGCGTAGCACCAACCGGCCGCTTCCAGATCGGCGGCGAAGTTGATCATCTGCTGGATGTGGTCTGTTGCCTTGCACCACACATCGGGCTCGAGGACGCCAATCCTGCCGAGATCCTCCTTGAACACCTGGGTGTAGAAGTCAGCGATCTGCCACACGTTCCGACCCTCACGACGAGCTGCGAGCTCCAGCTTGTCCTCGCCTTCGTCGGCATCTGAAGTCAGATGCCCGACGTCGGTGATGTTGATGACGTGGTGGACGCGGAATCCCTTCCAGAGAAGAGCTCGCTTTAGCGAGTCGGCGAACACATAAGCGCGCAGGTTCCCGATGTGCTGATAGGCATAGACAGTCGGGCCACACGAATACATACCGACGTCGGGAGGGTGGAGTGCCTCGAACTCCGCCACCTCGCGTGTCAAGGTGTTGTACAGACGCAGCGGGAACGCGGACACGGACAGGTACCGTACCCATCAGACGGGAAGCTTTACTGGCAAATGCGCGGTCCGCCGAAAGGTGTTGAGTTCGGCCGCCCGATGAGAGAAGCCTTCGCTAGTACAGAGCTCCAGCCCGAAGTCCGCTCGAGGTGCGTGCACCCAGAGGGCGTTCCGGGAACTTGGAAGCTGTTTTGCAGTCAAGGGCTGACCGCTCGGTCAAGCTCCTTTGATATCGAAGTGCCCCCGGCTGGGAAGCGCCGTTCCCGAACGGCTGGCAACAAGAAGCAGACCGCCTGGTATCACGCCGCCGACGTTCGTCCTCTCCCCCAAGACTTCGTGGGCCGTAGAGGACTCGAACCTCTGACCCCTTGCGCGTCATGCAAGTGCGCTACCAACTGCGCCAACGGCCCCTGCCGCACGGTATCACCCGCACCTCTGGGCGAGCTTCATCGCCTCCTCGGCCCGGCACTCGAAGCCCCAGGTCACAGGCGCCCCGCGAGCATTAGCCTGAGCTGACCGCTACAGGAGCGCTGGAGGGAAAGTGGACGCTAAAACCCTCACCGAAGCCACCATCGCTGCACATGCCGAATCGGTGAGAACCGACGGCTACACGGTCGTGGAGGACGCCGTCGATCCGGGACTGTGCGACGAGATCGCCGACGACTTGACGCGCCTGGAGCACTCACTCGGGATAGAGCCGGCCGACAACGCGTTCGAAGGCCTCCGCACCACTCGCATCTACAACCTGTTGGTCCACGGTCCTCTCTACGAGCGCATTCCGGTCCACCCCAACGTCCTGCCGATAGTGGAGCAGGTCCTCGATCCCGGGCTGCTCATCTCTTCACTTTCGTCCATCGCCATCGGGAGCGACGAGAGTGCTCAACCCATCCATTCCGACGACCAGCTGATCCCGCTTCCCAAACCTCATCCGCCCCTCATCTGCAACACGATGTGGGCGATCACGGACTTCACCGAGGACAACGGCGCCACCCGCCTCGTCCCGGGCACCCACCTCGCAGACCACTCCCCCGACCTTCTCCAGCACTACGAAACCATTCCGGCCGTCATGTCCAAAGGCAGCGTGCTCGTCTGGGTCGGAAGTCTCTGGCACGGCGGAGGAGCCAACACGACAGATGAGCGCAGGGTGGGGATCGCCATGAATTACTCCGCGGGCTACATCCGCCAGCAAGAGAACCAGCAGTTGGGCATCCCCAGACACATCGCTCAGCACTACCCTCGGCGGCTCCAGGAGCTCGTCGGGTACTCGATCTACAACGGCCTCATCGGGCATATTGACAAGCAGCACCCAGGCAAGTTGCTGCTCGGGGCCGACAGACCGGCGGATCTGGTGTGGGACTACGCGAGAGTCGTTCCTTCTTGAACACCCTCGCAGCGGCCTCGCGGCTCGCCGGCGGCGCGCGGGCCATCTGAACAGGCCGGAATTCCCTCCAGCCAGGACGTAATAGTGCCGATGCTCATCCACAGGCCGACCAGCGCGGGCCGATTCGAACCCGCCCCCGGCCCGGAGGCTTGGTGGAGCAGCGATGAGCGACAGCGACACGTTTCTCGACAACATCCTCGAGGGAGTAATTGCTACCGACGCGCCTCCTTCCGCTCGGAAGCAGGCCCTTTCTCCGGACCAGGAGCCAACCCCGAACGCCGGCTCCACGCTCAGGCCGCAGCGAGACGACTCAGAGGTCCCCGTGGCTCACAACGGCGAGGCGCCGGTGATGACCGGTCTGGACGCGCTGCTCGAAGGCCTTCCTCCCATGTCTTCGCCCAACGCGCTCACAATTGCTTCGGAGGGTTCCGGACAGCAGGGCGCCGAGGTCCCCAGAGCAGAGCCGCTTCCGAGCCCGCCGGCGGAGGCCGGGGGCAACGGTCAGACAATTCGCGCCGCGGGCGACGTCGCTACCGCAGATTCCCCTTCCGGGCCCGGCAGCGAGCTGGGGATCCAACCAGCGGCCCTTCCACTGGCCGCACCCCACCACATCCTCGGGTTACCCGGGGAGCCCGAAGTGATGACAAGCCACATCGAGCTCGCGCAGGAGATAAACGGCATCGCAGATACCGAGCCGGCTGTGGCAAACCCTCAGTCCTTTGCGTCCATCGCGCAAGAGATCGCCGCCACAGTGGAAGTGAAAGCGCCAGTGCCGAGCTACAAACATTCGGGCACCGATGCCGCAGAGGTGGACGGGTCATCGGTGTACATGCGCTCGCGCGGACATCGTCGCCGGCGCGTGAACCGGACGACCCGAGTCGCAGTGACACAGGTGGTCGCGATCGTTCTGCTTCTCGTTGTGGGTCTTGCGGCCGAGTACGAGTACGTGGCACGAGGCCACCCCAGCAACTCGACAACCTTGAGCCCGGTCGCAACGACGCTTCCCGGCGTCCGACTTCACTCAGTCGCTCCGACCCCGGAGAAGGGCTTCGTGTTCCACTTCGCCGCGTCCGGATCCGCTCAGTCGGCACCGTTCAGGGTGGCCTTCCGGTTCCAGGTCGCCGTCTCCGCGAAGTGCTCTTCCTCCACGAAGCCCACGTCGGTGGACGTGGTGCTCCAGGCACAGGGCCGTCAAGCCGCCAACGTCTTCGTATCCGGTAAAGCTCCCGCGATCCACGAGCTCACGAGTCCTAGGCTCGCAGCCGGCACCTACGTGCTGGTCGCCCGCACATCAGGCACCTGCTCGTGGAGCGCCGGAGGCATCGCCAGACCCTAAATGCGCCGACGGGCCGGACCCCGAGGGGCCCGACCCGCCAAGACGGCGCGCAGTCTGCTCGACTTTGAGCTGTTCAGCTACGAGATATTGGCTATCAGCCGCCGGTGAAGGCGACCAGGTCGCCGATCTGCGTCCCGCCCAGGGTTGCAACCACGATGTAACACGTGTCGCCATCCGCGCAGTAGCCGTCGCCTTCCATCGTCGTCAAGCTCACGAGCACCTTGTAGTCCTTGACCTTGACCGCGCCGCTGGCGTTCGTCTCGACGATGTCGACCTCGCCCGGCTTCTTCCCGGGTGTTCCGTTGCAGGCGCTCTGGTCACCGGAGGCCGCATTTGAGTTGCACTCGTCGATGGCGATCTCGGTGCTGGGCGGCCCGCCCTTGACCGAGACACCTATCGAGCACTTGTTCGTCACGTGCGAAGGCGCCTTGCAAGTCGGGTATCCGGGCTCGCCCGCCGTGGGCGACGAGATCTTGACCTTGCCGGTTTGCGCGCCTGCCGGGACAGCCATCATCAGGCACATCGCGACCGCCAGGCCGCCTACACCCAGGCGGAACATACGTCTACGGATCATCTGTTACCCCCTTGCAGCAGAAGATCGCTGCCCCAATGCCTGACGCCGACGTCAGGCTTTTGGCAGTCTGGCCCGGGCTCTTTGGAGGTGTCAAGGACCTCGGCAGTGTCGGGAAGCGACGGGCACTGACGAATCGCCTGTGCGGCGCCGTCCGCGGCCGCGCCATGGGCGCCCACAGAGGCGGCGGGCGGAATCGAACCGCCGTACGGGGCTTTGCAGGCCCCTGCCTAAACCACTCGGCCACGCCGCCAGGTCAAGCGAGCCTAGTAGTCGTGAGCACCCCGGGATCCCCCTGGATCGGGTGCGATGCATCGCCCGGTGCCCATGGTTGAATCGTGGAATGCGGATCGCTGTCGTGGCGCCTCCTTGGGCACCTATACCTCCGCCGCTTTACGGCGGTATAGAGCTTGTCGTCGACCAGCTGGCGACCGGGCTCCTCGCGGCCGGACACGACGTCACTCTCTTCGCGAGCGGAGACTCCACATGCCCTGTCCCGCTCGAATGGGTGCTCCCCGAGGCCGAAGGGATGCGCATCGGGATGGCGGTGCCCGAGATGCACCACGTCATCCATTCCTACCGCGCGATCGCGGACTTCGACGTGGTTCACGACCACACGATCCTCGGGCCTTTCTACGCGGAACGCTTCCCCGGGATACGCATAGCCACGACCATCCACGGACCTTTCAACGACGAATTGTCCTATCTGTACCGAGCCATAGCCGACCGCGTACCGATCGTTTGCATCTCCAATGCCCAGCGCAGCGCGGCTCCTGACCTGCCGGTCGCAGGCGTGATCCATCACGGGATTGACGCTTCGGCATTCACCGTCGGCGACGGCAGCGGGGACGACGACGGTGAGTACCTGTTGTTCCTCGGGAGGATGTCCCCCGACAAGGGAGCACACAGGGCGATCGAGGTCGCCCGCAAGGCGGGGGTGAGACTCCTGTTGGCGGCGAAGATGCGCGAGCCGTGGGAGCGGAGATACTTCGAAGAACATGTGGAGCCGTTCCTGGGAGACGGCGCCGTGTACCTCGGCGAAGTCCCTCACGAGCGAAAGCTCGAGCTCCTTCGCGGTGCGAGGGCGCTGCTCTTCCCGATCCGGTGGAACGAGCCCTTCGGCATGGTCATGCTTGAAGCCTTCGCCTCGGGCACGCCTGTGATCGCGTTCCCCGAGGGTGCCGCTCCCGAGGTCATCGAGGACGGCACAACAGGGTTCCTATGTTCCGACGAGGCCTCGATGGCAGACGCCGTGGGCCTTCTCGGCGAGATCGACCGGTCAGCTTGCCGCGCTGCGGTAGAGGGTTACTTCTCCACCGAACGAATGGTCGCCGAGCATGTCGAGCTGTACGAGCGGTTGGTCGCCGGATAGGCGGCCTGCAGCCGTGTGACCGTGCGGCCGCTACCTCTTGCGCGTGAACAGCCGGACCAGGACCATCACGATGATCGCGAGGATCGCGATCTTGAAGACCCAGAGCACCACTCCAACGATCGCAGAGAACAGCCACAAGCCGATCATGACCGCGGCGATCACGCCTGCGATCACGAGAACGGTGTCGACGGTCTTCATCGTGGAGCTCTTGTGCGTCTCGGTTATGTTCGCCATTTTGCCGCCCTCCAAGGGCCTGTGCGCCGGCTTCCCGGTGCATCTCCCAGGCTAAACGCCCGCAACCGCCGGACGTGCGCGTTGGCCGGGCACCCCCTTAAGGGTTCTCAGGGTCGCGAGACACCCGCTACGGCGCTATCCGCGACCTGGTAATACGTCCAAGTGCCTCTCCGCGAAGAACGTCAGGCCCTCCTCGAGGACCTGAGCCTGCAGGGCATCGCCTTCTGCCGTGCCTACAGCGCAGCCGCCGACGCCCGGCTCGCCGAGCTGTTGTCCGACGCCGCAGGAGGAGATCTAGTGGGTTTGGCCCTCGTGGCGGTCGGCGGCTACGGGAGGGAGGAGTTATGTCCGCACAGCGACCTCGACGTGGTTCTCATCCACCGTCAGAGACGCGACGTGAAGGCGGTCGCCGACAAGGTCTGGTACCCGGTATGGGACGAAGGTGTCCGGCTTGACCATTCGGTGAGGACCCCTGCTGAGGTCCTGGACGTGGTGGGCGAGGACCTGAGGGTCCAGCTCGGGCTGCTCGATGCAAGGCTCATCGCAGGAGATCCTGAAGTCTCGGATCCCGTCGTCGCGCGCGCCCGCGAGCTCTGGCGAAGCCGCGCCCCCGGGTGGTTGCCGGTCCTGGCCGACCAGGTGACTCTGCGCCACCGGCAGCACGGAGAGATCGCCTTCCTGCTCGAGCCCGACCTGAAAGAGGCCCACGGTGGCCTCCGGGACCTGTCGGGGTTGCACGCTGCGGTGCTTGCGTCTCCGGCGCTTGGCAGAAGCGTCGACCTGAGCAGCCTCGACTGGGCCAGGAGCCTGTTGCTCGCCGTGCGCGTCGAGCTGCACAGGCGGTCTCGGCGAGCCGCCGACAAGCTCCTACTCCAGGAGCAGGACGCTGTCGCTCTGGCCCTTTCATATGCGGATGCCGACGCTCTCATGCTCGACGTGGCGCGGGCGGGCCGCGAGATCGCCTGGGTCAGTGACGATCTCTGGAGCCGCCGCGCCCTGTGGCAGGTGACACGTAAGCGGAGGCGATGGCTCGGAGGAGCCGGTGCCGGTGCCGACGGCGACGCTTATCGCGAGTACGACGCCGAGTCCCAAATCCCGTTGGAGATCGAAGCAGGTATCGGCCTATCGGAAGGTACCGGCGGCAGGTCCGGCAGCGAGGTGGTGTTGACAGCAGACGCAGACCCCGCACGCGACCCGTCTCTGTCTCTTCGTTTCGCGGCCGTCTCGGCCGAACGGGACCTGCCCATGAGCCGGGCGAGCCTGAGTGAGCTCGCGCGCCTGGCACCGTCGCCCGCAGAACCGTGGCCCGACGAGGTCCGGGCAGCCCTCGTCAGAGCCCTCGCTGCCGGCCCGAACGCGGTACGCGCACTCGAAGCGCTCGACCACTTCGGCATCTTTGCCCGACTTGTTCCCGAGTGGGAGAGGGTGCGAAACAGACCCCAGCGCAACGCCTACCACCGCTACACCGTCGATCGCCATCTGCTCGAAGCCGCTGCGCAGGCAGCCGCATTGACGGTGCGTGTCGCCAGAGCCGACCTCCTTCTCGTGGCGGCGCTCTTCCACGACATCGGCAAAGGCTCGCCGGGGGATCACACCGACGCAGGCGTCGAGATGGTCGACCGCATCGCCCGCCGCATGGGATTTCCCCGACAAGACGTCGAAACGCTTGTCAACCTGGTTCGCAACCATCTTCTGCTCTCGGAGCTGGCGACGCGGCGCGATCTCGACGACCCCGCAACGATCAAGGCCGTGACCCGCGCTGTCGGCGACCGCCAGAACCTCGACCTGCTCGCTGCTCTAACTGAGGCCGACTCCCTCGCGACAGGGCCGGCAGCCTGGGGGCCTTGGAAGGCAGGGCTCGTGAGCGACCTCGTGCACAGGGTTGCAGCGGTTCTCGAGGGGGACGAGCTTCCTCCTCCTGCTACGGCGCTTCTTTCGGCGGAGCACCGGAGCCTCATGTCGCAGGTTCGTTCGTCCGGGTCGACGGCCCGGCCGGTCATAGTCCCCGGAGAGTCGCGTGTCACCGTCGTGGCGCCCGACAAGCCGGGTCTGTTGGCTTCGGTCACTGGCGTGCTCTGCCTGCACGGACTCGACCTGAGGTCGGCCGACGTCGCGAGCGAGGACGGCGTGGCTCTCGAGGTGTTCGTGGTCGACCCCGCGTACGGTCGATGGCCCGACTGGTCGGCGGTGGGCTCCGACCTCGAAGATGTCCTCGCCGGCCGACTCGAGCTCGAGCAGCAGCTTGCCAAACGCGCTGCCGCGTACGATCGGCGCCGCGTCGGAGCCGGAGCGATCGAGGTGAAGGTGACCCTCGACAACGGCGCATCGGCGGGTTCCACGGTCGTCGAGATACGAGCTCGCGACGAGGTTGCGCTCCTCCACCGGGTCACCAGCGACGCTCTTCGCCAACGAGCTCGACGTGGTAGCGGCCAGGGCGTGCACTCTCGGTGATCAGGTGATCGATGCGTTCTATGTCCGGGACCGTGCCACAGGCTCCAAGGTCGTGGACGCCGGTCGCCTGAAGAAGATCAGCGCGGCGGTCAACGACTTGCTCGTCCCGAGCACCTCCGGCGGCTGACGCAACCCGGGGCGCCGGGATGCGGGATACACACGCCGATCGCGAAGATTCCTAAGTCTGTCTGATTGCTATATGCATCAATATTTGTGGGAGCGGAGATGGACGGTGGGAATCGCAGTCCGGACCCGCGAACCGGAACAACGGGCACCGCGACCGGGTTAACAAAACCTGAAGAGGACCCCGATGCAGGCCGATAAGACACCGGAGTAAGGACGAAGAAGGAGAAAGCGACACGAAGATTTCGCTTGTGCCTGCCCCTGGGTACGGCATCGTCGCTGCTAGAGTCACAAGTGGTTAGACGGGCAGCTGCCGCGCACGGGCACTTCATCTCACGGCTGAATCACTGGATCTCTGTCATGCATCGACGCCAAAGAAACCACTTAACAACCTGGCTCGTGGGCGCCATCGTTGCCGTCGCCATAGCGGTCGTGGCGATGTCCGTGCTGCTTGTCGGCGCGCACACGCACTCATCGCCGGCGGGTGCCTCCCCTGCTCCCACGACCCCGCAGGGCAAGCCGGAGTTGGAGATGGTGACTGCCGCCTCACCTGCCCCCGGCGAGGCAGGAGTGAGTCCCGACACTCTGATCTCCCTCAAGCTGTCTGCCCCGCTCGCGGAGGACAGCCCGATGCCTCGTCTGTCGCCTCCGGTGGCGGGATCCTGGAACCTCGCGACTCCGACCAATCTCGTGTTCCAGCCGCGGCAGACCTTCGTCCCCGGGGCGAGCGAGAGCGTGATCGTGCCGGCCGGAGCCCACGGACTGCTCGGACGCGACGGCGAGCGCACCACCGAAACGCTGACCGTGGGATTCCATGTGGCGACGGGATCGACGCTGCGGCTCCAGCAGATCCTCGCCGAGCTCGGATATCTGCCGCTCAGATTTACTTCGGCGAGCTCCGACCCCGTGAACCCCCTTTACGCGGCGGTTCCGCAAGTGGGCACATTCTCGTGGCGGTGGGCCGGACTTCCGAGCTCGCTCACCTCGCTCTGGTCGCCCGGGACCCCCAACGTCATTACCCAGGGCGCAGTCATGCAGTTCGAGAACTCCAAAGGGCTCACCACCGACGGCATAGCCGGGCCGGTCGTCTGGTCGGACCTTCTGAAGGCGCTCGCGAAGAACCAGCAGAACAAGCAGCCTTACGACTACGTCTACGTCCAGAAGAACCCGGAGCCCGAGAATGTGACGGTGTTCCGCGACGGGACCCCGATCTACAACACCCTGGCGAACACGGGGATCGCCGCGGCACCCACGCCCGACGGAACATGGCCTGTCTACGCCAGGTACACCGTCACGACGATGACCGGCACGAACCCCAACGGGACCCACTACTCCGACCCGGGTATCCCGTGGGTCAGCTATTTCTACGAAGGTGACGCGCTTCACGGCTACATACGGGCCAGCTACGGGTTCCCCCAGAGTCTCGGCTGCGTCGAGATGCCATTCGCCAACGCGGCCGTCGTCTTCCCCCTCACCCCCCTGGGCACTCTCGTCACCGTTCAGTAGGGTTCTCCTGACCCCCTGAAAGCAGCAGGTAGGCTTGCCGTCTCGGGCTCTGGCCGGCAGTCCCGCGGCACGTGGGGGTGGGACCTGAGAATGTTCGGCCGCCCGTGGCGACGAGGGCGGCTCAGGGTCGGAGGGACGAACGACCGGCGAAGACCGAGACGACCAGTCCTACCTTGAGTTCCAGGACTCGCAGGAGCCCGGCGTCGAGCTCGATCGCTTGGTGGCGGCCGGGCAGGCGACTCGAACCGGGGATGGGCCGGTCGCTCGGTGGTGGGCGGAGTTGAGCACCGCGGCGGAGTCCGTCGTCACGACGAGCTCGCTCGACGATCTGCTGAGCCTGGCTCTCGAGATGATCCGGTCTGCGCTCGGCGCCGACGCGGCCGCAATCGTCACCGCAGACGAGTCGGGTGACGAGCTCGTGGCGCGGCTCACCGCCCGCGTTTCGGAACCCGGCAACGGCCCGCTCGGACTCGAGAAGACCAATGGCGCCCGCGGCCCAGGAGCCGGCGCGAACTACCTGTTCGAGCGCGACGGCGCGCTCGGGCGGATATTCACAGAGCGCAAGGCGATCGTCGTGGAGGACCTCTCTTCGGCACAGGGCAACGAAATGGAATTGCCCCTGTCCTTTGTGCGATCGGTCGTGGCCGCCCCCATCGTGTCCGGCGACCGGATGCTCGGGGTCGTCCACGCCGACAGCACGAATGCCGGGCAGTTCGACACCGTCGCAGCAGAGATGATGCAACTCGTCGCTGACAGGCTGGCCGTCGCGATCTTGAGGGTGCGGCTCTTCGAGGAGGAGAGGGCGGCGCGAGCACAGGTCGAGGTCGTCGCCGAACGGTTGAGCCGTCTGCAGAAGGTGACGGCGGCCTTGGCCGGCGACCTCGGGACCTACGAGGTGGCCGCGGATGTGCTCGCGGCACTAACGCCTGACTTAGGAGCAGGGATCGCCGTCGCGACGATGTGGCTGGTGGACGGCGACAGCCTCGTGCTCGCATGCTCTCCGGACGAAGCATCCACCGCGGCGGAATTCGAAAGCATGCCTCTCGACGCACCTTTGCCCGGTCCGGCCGCCGTCCGCGCCAGGAATAGCATCTGGATCGAATCGCGCGCCGAGCTCGATGCGAGCTTCCCTGACCTCGCGGGCAAGGCTGCCGAGGGACAGGCCTTCGCCGTGGTCCCTCTGGCGACCGATACAGACGTTCTGGGCATCGTGTCGCTCAGCTTCACCTCTTCTCACCGCTTCGACGATGCAGAAAAGCAATTCCTCGGCGTCGTCGCCAATCAGATGGCCCAGGCATTGGACCGGGCAAAGATGCGTCGAACGGAGACGAGAGCTGCCGAGCAGGCCCGCTTCCTCAACGAGGTCTCGGCCGTCGTAGCGGGCTCGCTCGATTATCGCGACACGATCCGCGGGGCGGTCGACACTCTCGTGCCGTCGTTCGCCGACATGGCCACGGTGCACCTGATCGACGAGTGGGGAGGACTGGTCCGTGGCGGCGTCGCCCACAGGGACCCGGCGGTGCAGACCATGCTCAGGAACGCCGACCAGCTACACATCCACGAACGGCGCGGGGTCTTGAAGGCGGCCCAAATGGCAGACGGTGCGACTGTGCTCCGAAGCGATCTGCGATCAGATGAACAGATCGTCGAGGATGAGGGGCACCGCCGCACCATCGACGCGATAGGAATTCGGTCGACGATAATCGTGCCGCTCGTCGCCCGGTCGAAAACCATCGGACTGCTCAGCTTGATGCGCCTCGAGGGCTCGGAACCTTTCGACGAGGTCGATCGTGCTCTCGCGGAGGAGATCGGACGCCGCACAGCCGTAGCAATCGACAACGCACGTCTGCACCGCAACCGCGCCGAGGTAGCACGAACCCTTCAGGCGACTCTTCTCCCACCCGAGCTCCCGGACGTGCCCGGAGCCGACTTGGCCGCCCAGTACCACTCTGCCGGCGACGGAGTCGAGGTCGGAGGCGACTTCTACGACGTGTTCTCCCTGTCCGACGACCGCTGGGTCCTGATGATCGGCGACGTCTGCGGAACGGGACCGGCTGCCGCAGCGCTCACCTCGCAGATCCGCCACGGCGCGCGGGTCGCAGCTCGTGCGGGCCTCCGGCCGGCTGCGGTCGTGCCTGCCATCAATGCATCTCTGATCGACACCATCCAGGCTGGACGGTTCTGCACGATGGTCTATGCGGAGCTCGTCGCACGCCACGGCGTGCTCGTCCTCCAGGTGATCTCCGCGGGTCACCCACCCCCGATCGTCGTCCGTGACGGCTACGCGCAGGAGCTTCCCGTCAGGGGGCCGCTGCTCGGGGTCGTGCCCTTCGCGCGCTTCTCCCCCTTGGAGACCACGATCCACCCGGGAGAGGTGATGGTGTTGGTCACCGACGGCGCAATCGAGGCCCGCGCCGCAGTCGGCGGAGCCGACGGACGCCGGGGGTTCTACGGCCAGGACCGCCTCGCGGGTGTGATCGAGGAACACGCTTTTGAACCTGCGGGCGCCATCGCGCAGTCGATCGCGGAATTCGGTGATCGAGTTCGGCGGCGGACGGCTCGCAGACGACCTTGCGATCCTCGTACTGCGGGCTACGGAGACCGGTTCGCCATGAGCGCCGCCACCATCGAGCTCGAGCCCGTCAGCGCCAGCGTGCCTCAGGCCAGGCGCTTCGTGGCCGACCAATTGGCCGATCTGCCGATAGAGACCGTGGACATCGCCCGGCTGCTCGTGTCGGAGCTCGTCACGAACGCCGTGCTGCATGCAAGGACCAGGCTGTCGCTCACCGTGGAACGAGGTGATGCATCTGTGAGCGTCCATGTAGCCGACTCGAACCCGATGCTGCCTGTGGTGCGCTCGCACGGCACCGATGCAGGTACAGGTCGCGGGCTCCACGTGCTCGAGCGCATGGCGGCGCGCTGGGGAAGTCACAGAGTCGATGGAGGCAAAGTCGTCTGGTTCGAGATCCGAACCGATACAGACCACAGCGATCTCGACAACGACCTCGACGATTCCGACGACGGCAAGCGGCAAGCGGCCTCGGCCGGCCGAGAGGATCTCGGCGCCGCCGGCGGTGCGGTACAGCGTGACGGTGCGGTACAGCGTGACGACGACCGGAAGGCATCAGGGTCGCTCCGCGATCCCAGGCTGTCACGCGTCGCGGGTGAGCCGAACCGACCGATCGAGAAGCCCGACGACATCGTCGACTTCCGTTGGTGCGGCGTCCCTCTGGCGCAGCTGGACCGGACCGCCGAGCACTACGACTCGGTTCTGCGCGAATTCCATCTGGTTCTCGAACGCGAGCCGGCCGCGCGCGCCGCGGTGCCGGGAAGGTTGATCGCCCTCATGGACGAGCTCACACAAGTTCGGGCCTCTCATCTCGAGCGTCGAGCAGGATCTGGAGCACGGGAGGCGGTCCGGCGCCGCAATCCTCGACGTCGGTCTCGAGATGCCGCGCGAGATCGGCCCGTTCGCTCTCCGCCTCGACAACCTGCTCGACGAGACCGACGCTTACTGCGCTGCAGGAGTGGAGCTGCTCTCTCTCGAACCGACGAGCGAGGTGGTCGCGCTCCGGAAGTGGCTCATCGGTGAGCTGGCACGTCAGGCGGAGGGCCACCCTGCAATGGCCTGGCACGAGAGCCCGTGGGCGACGGTGTCACCACAGAACCGTCAGCATCCGAGGGCCTGACCGGGATCAGCTGGCTACTGGGGACCGAATCGCGGCTCGCGCCGTTCACGCAGCGCGGCCACTCCCTCTTTGGCGTCAGGGCCGAGGAAGCCGAGCATCTCCAACGCGAGCGATTCGCCGAAGATCGGCATGCCCTGGCGCAGGTGCTGGTTCAAGACCCTCCGGGTCCACTGCACCGCTGTCGGGCTGCCTTTCGCGAGGCGCTATGCGATATCGAGCGCCTCTTCGAGCAACAGCTCGTCGGGCACGCAACGTGTGACGAGCCCTATCCGTTCCGCCTCGCGCCCGTCGACGAAGTCCGCTGTTAGCAGGTAGTACTTGGCCCTGGCGAACCCGCACAGCAGCGGCCAGAGCAACGCCGCATGGTCTCCGGCGGCAACTCCCAGGCGCACATGGCCGTCGGACAGTCGCGCGGACTCCGCGCACACGCTCACGTCGGCCAGCAACGCAACCGCAAGGCCCGCACCCACTGCGACGCCGTTTATCGCAGAGACGACAGGCTTTCGTGCAGCGAGCATGCGCTCGACGATCGCGCCGGCGTCGCGCCACTGGACGAGCAGGGCCTCGTAGTCGTTGGTCATCTCCTCGATCATGGCGAGATCCCCACCTGCGCTGAAGGCCCGTCCGGCTCCGGTAACGACGGAGACGGCCACCTCTTCGTCCTCATCGATCTCCGCCCAGACATCCGACATCTCCCTGTGCATCCGAACGTCCGCGGCGTTCAGCACCTCGGGACGGTCGAGAGTGACGAGCAGCACTCCTGGCCTCGGTCGCGTCGAAGGACAGATGCTCGAAGTCGCTGTACGTGATCTCAGGCACGCCACACGATACGTGGTGTCCCGGCCGTTCAATCCCGTCGCTCAGGCCGATCGCTCGAGCTCAGGTCCCGTAGAGGGGATGACGCAGGCCGAGCGACACCAGATCGCGGCTCGGGTCTTGCGCGGATGGCGATGGCCTCGGATGCCCCGGGAACCGCGAAAACGTAGAGGTTCCACCACGGGGTCAGTCCCGGCGGGCTCGATGTCCGCATAGATGCGTGACTCGATGTCGGGGCGCCTGGTCATCCCGGCGGCATCGAACTGTCGCGTCCACCACGCGAAAGAGGCGATGGTGAGGTGACCTTCGACCGGCTCGCCGTCGACGTCACGTTCGAGGTCTGCGTGCTGGACGGGACCGTCGAAGGTCGGCCCGAGGGAGCGGTAGTGCTCGAGGCGCTCCGCTGCGGACCTTGTTGTCGAAGAACCCGTCGGGCCCCGGCCCACCGCTCGGGCCGAACGAAGGGATCGTCGCGTAGAGGAAACCGCCGCAGACCCGGCGCAGCTCCGCTATCGCCTGCGGTACCTGGTCTGGCGGCAGGTGCTCGAGCGTCTCGAGAACGCTCACCACGTCGAATGCCGCGTCCGGCCAGGGGAGCCCTGTCAGGACGTCCGCCAGTCTCACGTGACCCACGGCCCCGGGTGTCGCATTGCTTATGGCGAAGCTGCTCACGTCGCAGCCGGCGGCCTGCACTCCGAGCTCGCGCAGCACCTCCACCACGAACCCGGACGCGCACCCGATGTCGAGAAACTTCCGCGCCCCGCCAAAGGTGCGCCACAGCACGAATCCCGAGACGTCCGCGTTGGAGCTCACCCGGTCGTAGGTGGCATATCCGGAGCTGCCATGCCGATCGCCCGACGGGTCACGCCCGTCCCCGAAGTAGTGCCCGACGTAGCGGCTCTTCGCATCCACGCGCTCTGCCGACCTGACGAGCTCGGTTCCGATGCGCTTGATGATCCGAGCAGCCGTCGGGCTCGCCTGGCCAACCTGGTCGAGCAGTGCCCGCCCGTGTGCGACGGCAGGCCTGAGGAGCTCGGGGTGGCATGTCGGAAAACTATCGTCCGATCCGACGATCCGCAGGCACGGGAGCGGGCCATTGTTGAGTGCGTCATGGACCTCAGGTCAGCCAAGTCTACGATCGACCGATCAACAGGAGGCGCGAAATGACCGAGACGAACTCCGGTGAAGTCCCGACCGCATCGCTCGTGGGTGCACTTGCGGTTTTCCCGCTGAACGACGTTCTCGGACTTCTTGCCGAGACCGGTCAGCGAGGTGAGCTCCAAGTCGTGGGCCACGGGGTCGACGGCCACTTGTGGATCGACGGCAAGGATCTGGTCGGAGCGACCCTCGAAGGCGCCAATACCCTCACTCAGGCCGTCTTCGAGCTCATCCTTTTGGACGAAGGCTGGTTCTACTTCACCTCGGACCAGGTCCCACCGCCCGGACAGGTCCAGCACCAGTCGGTTTCGAGCGTCATAAACGAAGTCGTGCCGCAGGTACAGGAGTGGCGAGACCTGTTCAGCCGCGTCCCCCTCGACGCCGTGGTCCGCATGGCTCCGACTACGCCGGGGCCCGAAGTGCAGATCCGCGCCGACCAGTGGCGTGTGCTCACCAAGGTCGGCACGAACGGACGGACCGTCAGCTCTGTGGTGGAGCAACTCGAAGACGACAACGTCGTCATCGTGCGTCTACTTCGCGAGCTTGCAGACGCCGGACTGATCGCGATCTCGACGAAGGACGACCCCTCCCAGGCGCCGGGCTCAGCGACCGAAGCGACAACACAGATCGCGAGCGAACCGACGACACAGATCGCACCAGGCGCGACGAGCGCGCCCGGCGGCGCAACTCCTGTGACAGCGAACCCCGACGACCTGTTCGTGGACACGGGTTCGGTCCCGCCGCCACCTCCGGGGTTCGTGACGGCGTCGCCCGGGTCGCCACCGCCGGTCGGGATCCCGGCCGATGTCGGATCGCTCGCCGAGGACATGCCCATCATGCCCCCGCCGGTGAGCGCCGACCCCTGGGCCCCACCTGGATCGAGCTCGAGCAACTCCGGAAGCACCTACGGGCAGCTTTCGTAGAAGCCGGCTTTGGAACTGGACGAGAGCGCCTGCATCGCCAGACTCGGGTCCACAGGCCATGGCGTTCTCGCCACGGTCCATCCGAAACGCGGGGTGGACGTCGTGCCGGTCGTGTTCGCTCTTGACGGTAGGCGCATCGTCATCCCCATCGACACGATCAAGCAGAAGCGCTCCACCGACCTTCAGCGCTCGAAGAACCTGCGCGCCGACCCGCGCTGCGCGCTCGTGGTCGAGCACTACTCCGAGGACTGGGACGACCTGTGGTGGGTGCGCGTCCACGCGAATGGGTCGGACTGTCCCGACGTGGCGTTGGAAGCCGCGCGAGATCTGCTCGCCGCAACGCACCCTCGTTACAGCACCGAGGGTTCGATCGCCGCAGCTCTGATCCTCGATCCCACGGCGGTGTCCGGGTGGGCTGCCGCTTGACCTTGCGCCTATGGGGCAACAGCCGGCGTCACTGTCGGCCCCCTACTGTCGGCCCCCTACTGTCGGCCCCCTACTGTCGGCCCCCTACTGTCGGCCCCCTACTGTCGGCCCCCTACTGTCGGCCCCCTACTGTCGGCCCCCTACTGTCGGCCCCCTACTGTCGGCCCCCTACTGTCGGCTTTGTGCGTCGAGGACCAGACCGATCGCCGCTGTGAGCTTCACGGCCATCGCAATGTCGAGGAATTCGTTGGGCCCGTGCGCGTTGCTCCCCGGACCGAGAACTCCGGTCGCCAGGATCTGCGTGCCCGGGAAGCGCTCGCCGAGCATCCCCATGAACGGGATGCTCCCGCCTTCGCCCACGATGCCGAAGGGGTTCCCGAAACAACCGATCGAGGCTTCGTCGACCGCCGCGTCGAGCCACTTGTCGAGAGCTGGAGCCGCCCATCCGTCGGCTGCCGATTGCAGCTCGAAGGTCACTTCGGCGCCGTAGGGCGAATCCGAGACGAGCGCCCTCTCGATCGCCTCCGCAGCGGCGTGAGAGTCGCACGTCGGCGGCAGCCGGAAGCCGAGCTGCAGGCTGGTGAAAGGACGCAGGACATTGCCGGCAGACACCAGGGACGGAAGCCCTTCCGCTCCTGTCACCGACATCGCGGGCTTCCAATTGCGCCTCACGAGCCGGTCGGCGGTGCTCGAGCCGACGAGCTCGAGCCCATCGACGACGGGAAACACGCCGACAGCCTCCTCTCCCACCATGGCGGCGACGGTCTCGGCCTCCTCCGCTGCACCCGATGGGACCGGGACCTTCAACGCGTCGAGCAGGACCTCTCCTGTCTTCTCGTCTTCGACCCGTGACAGCAGCATGCGGGCTATACGAAACGTCGAGGGGACGACGCCACCGGCGGACCCGCTGTGCACCCCTTGGGCCAACACCCGCACAGTGAGAGTTCCCGTGACGAGCCCTCGGAGTGAGCCGGTGCACCAGATCCTGTCGTACGAGGGGCACCCCGAGTCGAGGGAGACGACGAGCGACGGCTGCCCGATGCGCGAGGCGATGGTGTCAAGCGTGGCGCGCAGATCCGGGCTCCCGCTCTCCTCGCTCCCCTCGATCATCACGAGGCACCGCGAGTGTGACCCGCCGGCGGAGCGGATGGCTTCGATGCACGTTAGTGCTGCGAAGACCGCGTAACCGTCATCCGCGGTTCCCCTGCCGTAGAGCCGGTCGCCTTCGCGAACCGGTTCCCACGGCCCGAGGCCCTCGCGCCACCCGCTGAACTCGGGTTGCTTGTCCATGTGGCCGTAGATCAGAACTTCGGGCCCTTCGTGGCCGCGGGCCTCCGTCCCGTATGCGGGGACGTCGACCACGAGGGTGGGAGTGAGGCCGGCGGGCCGCACGATGTCTACCGCGATGCCGGCCAAGGGTCGCGACCTGCACCACGCGGCAAGGAGCTCGACGGCCTCGTCCATGTGGCCTTCGGATTCCCATGCGGGAGCGAAATGCGGCGACAGGTTGGGTATGCGCACGTAGCGCTCGAGTGTGGGAAGCACGTCTTGATCCCAGGTGCTCGAAGCGATGCGAAGCACGTCAGCGGGATCGACCTCTTCTTGCATCTCGTACCTCCATCGCGCCGCGGAGCCGTTTCCGGGCCTATAGCAACGCTATTAGACGCCCGCAAGATGCCGCACGAGCGCTGCGCGGCGCTCACAGCCCTCAGAGCCGCCTCCCCTCAGGTCCGGGCCTTCACAGCATCCTCCAGCCGCGAAGCCGACGTGGCTGGATCCACGCGCTCCACGACCACGGCCCCGGCGCCGACCCAACGTGCTGCTTTCACGAGAGCTCGCGCGACCGCGTCGGCCGCCGATGGGGAGCCGAGGGTGACCTGTCGCGCCACCAGCGCCCCGTTTCGCCGGGAAGGGTCCACCCTTCCTACGATCCTCCCGCCCGCGAGCACAGGCATCGCGTAGTAGCCGTGCACCCGCTTGTGGGACGGAACGTACGCCTCGAGCCGGTGCTCCACCCCGAAGACTCTCGCCGTCCTCGACCTGTCCCAAATGAGTGAGTCGAACGGCGACAGCAACGTGACGGCGTGCCGCTTGCGCGGCTGCGACCCGAAAGCCCGAGCGCGTCCAGAGCCGCCGGGTGGGCCCACGCCCTCTCCGTCCATCCGTTCACCTCCACCTCGACGAGACCAGCGTCTCTCACGACGGGTGCCACCTCGTACCTTCGAAGGCGGTAGTAGTCGGTCAGATCCCGAATGGTGGCGACGCCGAGGTGTCGACCTGCTGAAGCCACGAGCCGCCTGTGACACTCCCCCGAGGGAGCTCGGTGCGGAAAAGGTCGTCGGGAACGCGCCTGTCCGCCAGGTCGTAGACCCTCTCGAAGCCGCGCCGCTCCATGCATACGACCTCGCCCGCCCCGAGTAGCCGCTCGACCGCCCGTTTCGTGTCGGTCCAGTCCCACCATGGGCCACCGGCCTTCGCGCCACCAAGGTCGTTGGCTGTCGCGGGACCATCCGACAGGCGGGCTCTCACCTCTTTGAAGACGCTCGCCGGGATCGTGCCCTCACGTATCATCGCTCTCCAGGCCGCGCGCCTAGGTTCGAACAACGGCCAGTCGGCGAGCGGTACGACGCACGACGCGTGCGCCCAGTACTCGAAGGTCTTCCCGCCCCACAGCACGCGCTCGACGGCCTTTCGCCCTACCGGGCCGAATCGTGCGTACGCGACGAGCTCGTGCGAGCGCGCCAGCACGGAGATCGTGTCGAGCTGGACCGCACCCACCATGGCGACAAGGGAGCCGGCGCCACGTCGAGAGGGCGTTCCCTCTTGTACTCCGGTCTGTTCTCCAGGCGGTCGACCGGCGAATCCCTGAGCCCACAACAGGGCAAGACGCGCCTCGGCGGCCGAGAGGGATTCCACCGGGCGACACGCTACGGCCGGGATGGTGCATCACGGACGTTAATCTCGGCTCCGCACGACGTTAAGGGTTCTCACAGCTGCAGGTTCCAACCTGTGCCTGAGAAGCTGTCGCCGGAAAGGAGGCGTCGAGTGGACGATCTTCCTGACGATCATCCCCCGGGCGGACGACTGCCCGCCGGCGGAGGTGACCCGGCCGGTCCCACCGACCTCCACAGGCACGACCACATCTTCTACGGGCCTCCACCTGCAGACCGCACAGGTCCTCCTTTCCGGGGTCCGGGCCGCTTCGGCCCTCCCGACGGAACCGGGATCGCCCCCCCCGACGGCTACGACCCGTACGCCCCCTATACGGGTCTCCGGATAAGCGTCCCCGACACCCCTCCTCCTCCTGCGTACCGCGACAGCGGACGCCGCCGGGTCGGCGCCCAGTTCGCGGCAGCAGCCGTCGCCGTCATCGTTGTGGCAGGCGCCGCAGGGATCGTCGGTGTCGTCAAAGCCGGCACGCCGGCAAGCGCAGTCCCGCCCACGACTGCGGCGGGGTCCGGGAACGGGAACACCCCGGCGGGCTCGAGCACGAGCGCCAACAAACCCAACATCACCGCCATAGCGGCCGAGGTCGATCCGGCGGTGGTCGACATAACCTCCACCCTCGCGCTCCAGGCGGGGCAGGCCGCCGGAACCGGCATGGTCGTCACACCGACGGGCGAGGTGCTCACCAACAATCACGTGATCGACGAGGCGACCTCTATATCCGCTCAGATCGATGGACGCGGCCCGAAGTACGCGGCAAAGGTCGTCGGCACAGACCCGACGTCAGACATCGCGCTGATCCAGCTCGAGGGCGTCTCGAACCTGAGGACCGTCTCGTTCGGAGACTCCTCCTCGGTGTCCGAAGGTGAGTGGGTCGTCGCCATCGGGAACGCTCTAGACCTTCCGGGACCGCCAAGGGTGACCGTCGGGACGATCACGGGCACCGACAAGCCGATCATCGCCCAGGATTCGGGAACGAGCCTCTGCGAGAGCCTGAGCGGGATGCTCCAGACCAACGCCAAGCTAGAACCGGGGAACTCGGGCGGACCGCTCGTCAACTCTGCGGGTCAGGTGATCGGGATCGACACGGCCGCTGCCTCCGACAGCGCTTCTGGAGGATTCACGGCATCAGGCTCGAAAGTGGGATTCGCCATCCCGATCGAAAAAGCGATCCAGATAGTCACCGAGATGCGCGACGGTCAGTCGAGCGGCATGGTCCATGTCGGCCCCTCGCCACTGTTGGGCGTGGAGGTGACCGGGGTGAACGGGCAGGGTGACGGCACCGCCTGCAGCAGCTCGGGATCGGGCGGGTCAGGCGGGCTCGGCGGCATCGGGTTCGGGCCGACCGCTCCGGTGACCTCGGGAGCCCTGGTCGTGACGGTGGAGAACGGAACGCCGGCTCAGGGAGCCGGCATCCAACAGGGCGACGCAATAACCAGCTTCGACGGTCATACCGTCTCGACACCCGAGGCGCTCACCAGCCTCGTGCAGTCCGAAGCGCCCGGAAACCAGGTCGAGGTGGGTTGGGTCGACGTGTCAGGCGCGAGTCATCAGGCGACGGTCACCCTCGCGTCAGGGCCGGCCGACTGAGCCTGGGCCGATCGGCGTCAGCCGACCGCCATGTCGTCGTCGAAGTAAGCGGCATCCAGTTGGGGGTGGCCTGACTTCACGACGATCGCGAGGCGGCTAATCGAGCTCGCTCCCGTCGAAGAGGTCACACGCAAGGTGAACGGAGCGCTCCATCTCGACTCGGGCACCCCCCGGACGGTTCCCGAAGCTCGATCGAGTGCCAGACCCGGCGGGAGCCGTCCCGCTGCGACCGACCACGTGTAAGGGCCCGATCCGCCGGCCGCCGACATGGTCGCCGTGTACTGCAGGCCGGCCTCCGCAGGTGGGACTCTGCTCGTCATGATGGTCGGAGGCGCCCACGGATCGCCGCGACCGAGCGGGTCGTGCAGCCAGGCGGTCGGCGTGAAGATGTTGAAGCCCTGCACCCACCAGTTCGAAACTTGGAGCGTCCTCCAACCGTTGTCGGTGTCGTTCTGTGACATCACGGTGATCGAGCCGTTCCCGTACGCGTCGACGTCCGTGCTCGTGACGACCACCACATGTCCTTCTCCGCCGTCGGAGAACGAGATCACGTCGCCGGGCTCGGGCGCAACACCGGGCGTGCCGTTCTGGACGACCACGAGGCCGCCTCCGTCACTCGGGCTGTAGTCGGCGACCACATCGTTCCCGTTCGCCGAGTACGGGTGCACGCCGTAGATCTGGACCATGAAGCGCATCGCCAATTCGACGCACTCCCATTCCAGCTCGGGCCAACCCGAACGCGTCCATTCCACATCGGGTGCACCGTCGACCGCCGGGCGCGGCCCGCACACCTCTACGCCCATGTAACTGGCACCGAGCGGATGCGCACCAGGTCCCGACCATCCGTCAGCGGCAGCTGCGGGATCCCACTGCCCCGCGTCACACGGGCCGTCCCACCAAGAGGGGGCCTTCACCGGAACCGCGGGCGCGTCGGCCGCTGCCGCGGGGTTCACCATTGCGACGAACGTCGGTGCGGCGAGAATCATGAGCACCAGCGAAACGCGACCGACCAGTCGCCGGACACCACTGCTGCCAAGTCCCGGAGCGCCGCCCATCGCCCCCTCCAAGGAGACGGGATGCATCGGGGAACGCTATCCCCGCCCCCGGGGTCGATGTCGAGTCGGCGGCAGCCGACGGGGCTCAGAAGGTCGGCGCCAGGCGTAGGCAGAAGACCCTTGCCTGTGCATTCCGTTTCGGCGTTTTGTATACCTGAATGCATACTCGCTTCGGCTTGGAGGGTGCTCGGCGTGCCTGTCCCGGGAATCGGGTCAGGAGCCTGCTCGGGAAACGAGCTCCTCGCTCATCTGCCAGAGGCGCTTCGCGGCATCGCCGTCCCGCGCAGCCTTTGACGGCGTCCGTTCGCGGCATTTCACAAAGTACTTTCCCGTCACACCCTCGACCTCGCGTGAAGATGCGAGGTAGACGGATGTGCGTGCGCCCTTTTCCGGGCTCAGGAAGAAGGGCGCGCTCACCTTTATCCCGAGCGTGAGCAGCCCGTGCGTGTCGCCGTCACGTCCCCAGCCTGTGCGGACCGTTCCCGGATGCAGGCAGTTGGCTGTCACCTTCGTGCCAGCGAGCCTTCTCGCGAGCTCCGTCGTGAAGTAGATGTTGGCCAGCTTCGAGCGGGCGTACACCTTTGACAGCTTGTAGCCGTTGGCCGCCTGCAGGTCGTCGAAATCGAGCCCACCGCGCGCCGAGGCGTGCGCGCTGGAAGCGACGTTGACGATCCTCGACGGCGCGCTCGACACAACACGGTCATGGAGCAGCGCTGTCAGCAAGAAGGGCCCGAGATGGTTGACGGCGAAAGTGGTCTCGAGCCCGTCGGCGGTGAGCGTCCGGTCCGACAGCACGATGCCGGCGTTGTTGACAAGGACGTCGATGTGCGACGCGCGCGCCAGGATCTCCGCGGCGCCCTCGCGCACAGAGGAGAGGCTGCCGAGGTCGAACACCGCCAGGGCAGGTTCGCGCCCGCTCGCCTTCGCGATCGAGTCGACCGCGGCACCGCCGCGGCGCGGGTCCCTGGCGGTGATGATCACGTCTGCGCCCATGGCCGCGAGATCGATTGCGGTAGCGAGGCCGATCCCCGAGCTCGCCCCCGTTATGACGACGGTCTTGCCTGCCATCTGGCTGTCCTGCACTGCTTCGCGCTCAGGAGTCATGTGCCCGCGAGTCGCGCGACGAGATCACCGATGACCTCCCACGACGAGCTCTCGAACGAGAAGTAGGAGAGCCCGTAATGCTCGCGCCTCCAGTGCAGCTCCTCTTCCATCTGCTCGGTGGAACCGACGAGCGCGAGGGGAACGTGCAGCGCATCAGTCGGGTCGAGTCCCATGGCAGGCGCCATCGCGTCGATGATCGACTGCCGGTCGTCGGTCCGGAGCACGAACCCTATGAGGCAATTCAGCTCGATCTCATCGAAGCGAGCGCCGGCAGCATGTCTCACCCACTCGACCTTCTCACGCGTGCGCGCCGGGGTCGCGTCAGGAACCACCTCGGGCCCCGCCGTGCCGCCCTTCAGGTTGACGTTGATGCTCACGATGTCCGCAGAACGCCCTGCGATCCCGAGCACGCGCTTTCCTCCGCCGCCGATGATCAGAGGTGGCCTCGGCTGCTGGACCGGCCTCGGGTGGAGATGATGCTCCTTCACCCTGTAGTGATCGCCTTCGAACGAGAAGGGGCCGTCCGTCTCGAGGAGCCCACTTATTATCGCCAATCCCTCTTCGAACCGGTCCACCCTGACCGCAGGCGGGTCGTAAGCGATGCCGGACTCCTCGTAATCCGTCCTCATCCACCCGGCGCCAAGTCCGATCTCGAGGCGACCCCCCGAAAGCACGTCAAGGGTCGCGAGCTCCTTGGCAAGCACGAGGGGGTGCTTGTAGTCGTTGTCGTGGACGAGGGCGCCGATGCGAAGGGTCGTCGTCGCGTCGGCGGCGGCCATCAACGCCGGCACGGGCGCGAGCTGGTCGCCGAAGTGGTCCGGCATGAACAGGGTCGAATACCCCAGATCCTCGGCCTTCCTCGCTTGATCCGCCCATCCTCGGGCCAGCCCGTCAGGGGCCGTCGAAAGTTGCGCTGCAAAACGGAACGGGTGCGGATGAGGCATCGGTCCTCCGGAGTCAGGGCCGCACGACCTGGCCACCGTCGACGTTGAAGACGTGGCCGGTCACCCATCGGGCGTGGTCGGACAAAAGGAACATGCATGTGCCGACGAGATCATCGGGTGTCCCCTGGCGCTTCAAGGCGAGCGACCCGATCAGCTGGCGCATGTACTCCTCGGGGACCACAGAGCGCGCTGCCTCGGTGTCGATCGGACCTGGGGCGATTGCGTTCACGCGGATGTGCATCCCCCCAAGCTCGTGGGCGAGCTGGAAGGTGAGCGAGTTGATCCCTGCCTTCGCCCACCCGTAGTAGCCGGCGTAAAGGTACGCGGCGGTCGACGACTGGTTGACGATGGCTCCTCCCCCGCGCTCGGCCATCTGCCGGTAGCACGCACGCGTGCACAGCAGCGCTCCGGTCAGGTTCACCGCCATGAAGTGCCGGAGGTACTCGAGATCGACGGTGAGGAGCAGATCGAGCTTCATGCCCCCGAACAACGCCGCATTGTTGACGAGATAGTCGATCCCGCCAAATTTCCCGCGGGCCGAATCGGCCATCGCGGCCGTCGAATCCGGGTCGGACACGTCCACGCGGACAGCGATCGCGCTGCCGCCCGCCTCTTCGATCGCGCCGGCAACATGGCGGGCGCCTGACTCGTCGATGTCGGCGACCACCACGGAGGCACCCGCAGCGGCGAGGCTCTCGGCGTACGCGCGCCCGATCCCCCTGCCGGCACCCGTCACGATCGCGACCTTGTCCGAGAAGTCGAAGGGGCTCACGACTCCGGACCGCGCCTGTCGGCGATCATGCGCTCGGCAGCTTCGTTCACCAGGGTCGCGAGCGGCCAGCCGATGTAGTGCGTGAGGTGCACCACCACCTCGCGCACCTGGTCCTCTGTCAGCTCCCCTGTCGCGAGTGCACTTCTGAACTGGACCTCGAGCAGCGCCTTCTGCCCGAGAGCGGCGAGGACCCCGATCGTGAGCAGCCTCCGATCGGGGACGTCGAGATCAGGACGTGCCCATACCGTCCCGAAAAGATGGTCCACCGTCAGCTTCACGAAGTCACCGGGGACCTGGTCGGGGTCCACGGAGAATTGGTAGACCTCGTGCATCTTGGCCATGCCGCGGGCGCGCAGCTCGTCGTCGGTCATGCCGGCTCCGCCACGGACTTCGTCTCGAGGTACTCCTCGATCCCGGCTATTCCCATCTCGCGGCCCACCCCCGATTGCTTGTAACCCCCGAAAGGCACGTCGGGGCTGTACCAGACCCCCCCGTTCACCCCGACGGTCCCGGTCCTCATCCTTCTCGCGACGGCCATCGCTCGATCACGATCGGCCGACCACACCGACCCCGAGAGTCCATAGGGAGAATCGTTCGCGAGCATCACGGCGTCATCATCGCCATCGTGGGGGATCACCACAAGAACCGGGCCGAAAATCTCCTCGTGGGCGACCCTCGAGTCATTGCCGAGTCCTATCACGAGTGTCGGCTCCACGTACCAGCCCCGCTCGCGACCCTCGGGACGGCCGCCGCCGATCACGAAGCTCCCGCCTTCGTCGATCGCGAGCCTGAGATATCCCTCGACGCGGTCACGCTGGCGCTCGCTTATGAGCGGGCCGCATACGGTCCCGGGATCGGCGGGATCGCCCGGAGCGAGCGAACCGAGAGTCGTCGCCGTGGCGTCGATCACCTCCGCCAACTTGCTGCGGGGAGCGATCAGCCGGGTGGTGATGGCGCAACCCTGCCCCGCATGCGTGCACACCATGAAAGCGGCGGTGGCGCAGGCCGCTTGCAGGTCGGCGTCATCGAGCACGACAAAGGCGGACTTGCCGCCGAGCTCGAGGAAAACGCGCTTTATCGTCTTCGCGGCACCGGCCATCACGCTCGAGCCCGTCACGGTCGAACCCGTGAAGCTGACCTGGTCCACTCGGGGGTCCGTCGCGAGCATCGCCCCGAGCCGATGGTCCGACGAGGTCACGATGTTCACCACCCCGGGCGGGATCGAGGTCTCCTCCGCTATCAGCCTGGCCAGGGCCGCCGCGCACCACGGCGTGTCGGGCGCGGGCTTGAGCACGACCGTGTTGCCGGCCGCGAGCGCGGGGCCGAGCTTCGCGATGTTGACCTGATGCGGGACGTTCCAAGGCGTTATTGCTCCGACGACCCCCACCGCCTCGCGCCGGACGAGGCGACGCGATCGCATGCCGAGCGGGGCGGCCTCGCCCAGATCCGTCTCCCACTCGTAGGACTCCGCGGTGTCGGCGATCCATCCGAGGGATCTGACCGGCTCGTCGAGCTGTGCAGATCGCGTGAGGAACAACGGGGAACCGGTCTCCGCGATCGTGAGGGCGCGCAGCTCCTCCGAATGGTGCTGCATCGCATGCTGGAGCTCTCTCAGGCACAGGACGCGCAACTCGAGATCGGTCGACCACGCCGTGGAATCGAATGCCCGTCTCGCCGCACCGATCGCTCTGTCCATGTCGTGCTCGGCACCGTCGGCACAGACCCCAAGCACCTGTTCTGTCGCAGGGTTCACGGTCTCGAACACCGCGCCCGAGCTCGCCGGCGCGAGCTCGCCGTCCACGAGCATCGGCTCGTCGCACACCTCGAACATGTCAGACCCCGCCAGCGCGGCCGAGACCGAACACGTCGTCGCAGAACTGCTCTGTCATCTCGGTCATGGGCAGGCTCACTCCGAGCTCCGAGGCTAGATCGAGTGCGGCCTTGAGGTCCTTGTGAGCCAGATTGGCTCCCGCCTGCATCGCCTCGACGATGCCGGGGTGGGCGTCGTGGCCGAACGGCGCCACTGTCTCGCGGAACATGAGGCGCGACGCCCCACCGATCAGGCTGTCGCTTTCGCGGATCGCGAGCGCCAGCTTCGACAGCTCGATGCCGGCGGCCTCTGCGAGACGCTGTCCCTCGTAGGCGGCGAGCCATGATCCATACTGCACGACGTTGCGCGCCAACTTTGCCTGCAGTCCCGCTCCTGGCGGTCCCATGTGCACCACGTGCGAGCTGAAGCAGTCGAGCACCGGACGGACACGGACGACAGCGTCCTCGGATCCTCCGACCATCGACACGAGCCGACCTTCGGCTGCTGCGACAGGGCCTCCGGAGACCCCGCAGTCGACGAGCTCGCATCCCGATTCCACGGCGAGCTGCGCCATTCGGTTCACCGTCGCAGACGAGATCGTCGACACGACGACGAAGGTGGTCCCTTGCCGCGCAGAGCCGAACGCCCCGCTCGACCCGGCGAGGACCTCGGTCACCTGTGCGTCGTCGATCACGGCGACCACCGCCACGTCGACCAGAGCTGCGAGGGCTCCCGGATAAGGCGCGATCCGAGCGGTTTGCGCGTACGCTGCCGCGGCCTCGGGTCTTATGTCGCAGACGACGAGCTCGAGGCCCGCTCGAGCGACGTTGGTCGCTACGCCGCCACCGATTCCTCCAAGGCCTATTACACCGACACGGGTCACTCCGGCACTGGTCACTCCGGCACTGGTCACTCCCTCACTGGTCGTCATGTACCTCGATCCCCTGTTGCCGGACACCTGTCCAGACCGTAGTCTGTTGAACGCCCTCCATGCCTCGCTTCGACCCGCATCCCGACCGCCGACCTGCCATCGTCACCGGAGCTTCTTCGGGCATCGGCGCCGCGACCGCACGGACCCTGGCATCGGCCGGGCACCCCGTGGTGCTCGGCGCCAGGCGGCTCGAGCTTCTGGACAGGATCGCCCGCGAGATCACCTCGGAGGGTGGAGAGGCCGCGGCTGTGCAGCTCGACCTCACGAGTGGCGAATCCATCGAAGCCTTCGCGGCCGAGGCCGTCAGGCGATTCGGCGAAGTCGAGATCATGGTCTCGAACGCCGGAGCATCGGCGCCCGCTTCTGTTCTCGGAGCTGATCCGGACGACTTCAGGACGACCCTTGAGGTGAACCTGATCGGGGCTCATCACCTGACCCGGCTCGTCGCGAGGCCCATGGTCGAGCGCCGGCGCGGAGACCTGGTGTTCGTGACTTCGGAGTCGGTGCGTCACCCGCGCCCCGGCGCTGCTGCTTATGTCGCGTCGAAATGGGGGCTCGAAGGGATGGCGCGCACGCTGCAGATGGAGCTCGAAGGCACCGGCGTCAGGGCGACGATCATCCAGCCGGGGCAGACGCTCACGGAGATGGGGTCTGAATGGGATCCCGACGAAACCGGGACCGTGCTCGAGTCGTGGATCCACTGGGGGCTCGCGCGCCACAACAGCTTCCTGCGACCCGAGTCCGTCGCAGCCGCGGTGCTCGCCGCGGTCTCCGCCCCCAGAGGGACGCACCTCGCGATGATCGAGGTCCAACCGGAGGCGCCGGTCAAGCATGATGTGCCGCGCGAGCGAATCGGAGGAGAAATATGACGCCCTCGACGGAGTTGCTTGACCCTCCCAAGGTGTCGGGTGGCGACGATCCGAACGGTCACTTAGAAGAGCTGCGGACCGATCCGATCGGCCTTATGGCGAGAGTCCGCAAAGAATGCGGTGATGTCGGGGAGTTCCGCTTGGCCGAACGCGACGTGGTGCTGCTCACCGGCGCCGAGGCCAACGAGGTCTACTTCCGCGCGCCCGAGGAGGTCCTCGACCAGGCCGAGGCCTACCCGTTCATGACACCGATCTTCGGGGAGGGGGTCGTTTTCGACGCACCACCCGAGCGCAGGCGCGAGATGCTCCACAATCAGGCTCTGCGCGACAAGTTCATGCGGGGCCACGCGGCGACGATCTCGGCAGAGGTGGAGCGCATGGTCGCCGGTTGGGGGGAATCGGGCACGATCGACCTTCTCGACTGGTTCGCCGAGCTCACCATCTACACCTCCTCCGCGTGCTTGATCGGCAAGAGGTTCCGTGACGAGCTCGACGGCCGGTTCGCGCAGCTCTACCACGACCTGGAAAAGGGAACCGACGCGATCGCGTACGTCGACCCCTACGCGCCCATCGAGAGCTTCAGGCGCAGAGACGAGGCCCGCAGACAGCTGGTCGCGCTCGTCGGCGAGATCATGGAGCGCCGCGCGGCCGAGGAACTTCCGGCGGATGCCGAACGTGACCTGCTCGACGTGCTGATGAGCATCCGCGAGCCGGACGGCACGGCGCGCTTCAGCGCGGACATCGTGACCGGCATGTTCATCTCGATGATGTTCGCCGGGCACCACACCACCTCGGGCACCGCGGCATGGACGCTCATCGAGCTGCTCAGGCACCCCGACGCAATGGCGGCCGTGACAGCCGAGCAGGCCGAACTGTCGGCGGAAGACGAGGAGGTGAGCTACCAGGCGCTGCGCGAGATGCCCCGTCTCGAATCGGCGATCAAAGAGGCGCTGAGGCTCCACCCCCCGCTCATCCTGTTGCTGCGTGCGGCCAAGCAGGATCTCGAAGTCGAGGGATACCGCATAGAAGCTGGGAAGCTCGTCGCGGCCAGCCCCGCGGTCTCCAACAGGATCCCCGAGGACTTCCCCGACCCCGACTCCTTCGTGCCGGAGCGCTACCTCGAGCCGCGATCCGAGGACCGGGAGAACCCGTGGTCCTGGATACCTTTCGGTGCCGGCCGTCACCGGTGCGTAGGCGCAGCGTTCGCGATGATGCAGTTGAAGGCCATCTTCTCGGTGCTGCTGCGCGGATGGGAGTTCGATCTCGAGCTCGAGCCCGACCAGTACCGCAACGACCACTCGAAGATGGTCGTGCAGCTAGCGCAACCCTGCCCCGCCCGCTACCGCAGGAGATCTGCGGACGGATCGGCCCGCCTGTGAAGGTGGTCGTCGACAGAGACCTGTGCCAAGGTCACGGGGTGTGCGAGTCCGAGGTGCCCGAGGTCTTCAGCGTCTCCAAGAAGGGCGACCTGACCATCGTGTGCGAGCATCCGGGCGAGGAGCTCAGAAAGGCCGTCGAGACCGCGGTGGCTTACTGCCCGACGCACGCGCTTCGCATAGAGGAGGATGACTGAAGATGGCAGAGTTCGCGTACGGCGAGCTGAAGGAGATGATGGACCGCTGGCTGGAGGCGAACCGTCGCGCACAGCAAGCCGGGGACTGGCGCCCGATGGCCGAGATGTTCGCCGAGGATGCGACCTACGGCTGGAACATGGGACCGCGCGAGGAGTTCATGGCGGTCGGTCGCGACGAGATCCGCGACTACGCGCTCGGCATGGAGATGGGTGGCCTCGACGGTTGGACGTACCCCTACCAGAAAGTGCTCATAGACGAGCATCAGGGCGAGGTGATCGGGCTGTGGAAGCAGGTGGCGGACGCGAAGCGCCCTGACGGCTCGCCGTACGAGGTCGCAGGGCTCGGGGGTAGCTGGTTCCGCTATGCGGGCAACTTCCAGTGGTCGTGGCAACGCGACTTCTTCGACTTCGGCAACGCGACGGCACTGTTCATCGAGATGATGCGCGCCGGCGTGCTGAGCGACGGGATGCAGCGCAGGCTCGACCGGGCGAGCTCCGAGGGACAGTTGCCCGGGCACTATCCGGTGGGCGCCGCACCCGTGGGACTCTGGGACTGAGCTCTTCACTTTCTAGTCGGCAGCGGACGATCTCAGGCGGCGCATGACCCACCCGTACCACGACGTGGCCATAGTCGGAGTCCACAACACGACCCAGGCCCTCGAGATCGAGGGCCACGATGCAGAGTCGATCGCGCTCGTCGGCGCGCTCGGCGCACTGGCCGACGCCCGCATTCCTCCGTCGGAGGTAGACGGTGTCGTCGGACAGTTCGCCCAGGAGACCGTGCTCGAGCTCGGGCTCGGACCGTGCACGAGACGACCGAACATGCTCGGGATCCCTGCTGTTCTCGAGGCTGCGTCACTAATCGCCTCAGGAGAGTGCGAGGTGGTGCTCATCTCGGCAGGAGGAGCCCGGCTCCACCGCGAGCGCAGCCACACAGCACCGTGGACGCGTCCGGCGAACGAGCTGGTCGTCGGGTACGGGCTCTTCACGGCTGCGGAATTCGCCCTCATGGCTCGGCGTCACATGATCACCCACGGGACGACGCCAGAGCAGCTCGCGACCGTTGCGGCCACCATCCGCAACAACGGTCACGACAATCCCGACGCCGTCTACTTTCAAAAAGGCCCGTTCACACCCGACGACATCCTGTCGTCGCGTATGGTCGCCGACCCGTTCCATCTTCTGGACTGCGCGATGACCTCGGAGGGAGGGTGCGGAATCGTGCTCGCGTCCGCCGGCAGGGCGCACGATCGCGGCGACGCGGTCTGGATCCTCGGCGGAGCGACCGACTCGTACGGGCCGGCATACACCGTCGCTCCCGTGTGGGACTACAAGAGCCGCAAGGGCGCCGATCCGGCCGGCGAGGTCGGTGCGCGTGCAGCTCGGATCGCGTTCAGGAGCGCCGGCCTCTCCCCCACCGACGTGGACGTGGCCGAGCTCTATGACCCCTTCTCGTTCGAGATCATCCGCCAGCTCGAGGTCTTCGGATTCTGCGGGCCCGGTGAAGGCGGTCCGTTCGCCACCGACGGTCACATCGCGCAAGGGGGCCGTCTTCCGGTGACCACCGACGGCGGCACAATGAGCTTCAGCCATGCGGGCATCGCCGCCCAGCAGCTGCAGCGCGTAATCAGGGGGGTCGAGCAGCTGCGCGGGACCTGCGTCAGCCATCAGGTGCAGGGCGCCGAGGTGGCGATCTGCTCGAACGGCGGATCGGGGGCGCTATTCACCGACGTGATGCTGCTCTGCTCGAAACGGCCATGAGCACCCTCCAACCACAGCCTCGGGGGATCCCGGTACCCAACCCCTCGGCACGGTCAAGGGACTACTGGGAGGCGTGCCGGCGCGGTGAGCTCACCTACCGGCGCTGTACGAACTGCGGTTTCATCGGGTTGCGGCCGTTCCTCGTCTGTTCGAGCTGCAACGGCCGGGAGTCCGAACGCGCCACGAGCGCGGGCACGGGCAGCCTCTACAGCTGGACGGTGGTGTGGCGCCCTCCCTACCCCGCCTTCGTGGTGCCCTACGCTCCTTGCGTGGTCGAGCTGGACGAAGGGTTCTTCATGATCAGCGCAGTCGTGGGTTGCGAGCCCGAGGATCTTGTCGCGGGGATGAGGCTCGCGGTCGAGTTCCATGACGCGTCGGACGAGATCGCCCTTGCCTACTTCGCGCCGATGAAAGGCGGCTGAGCGCGATGGCCGTCGTCATCCGACCGGTCGCAGAGAGCGACTGGGGTGGCTGGAAGACCTTGTGGGACGGTTACCTCGACTTCTACCGTGAGCAGCTCGACGAGGCCACGAGCAGGTTCACCTTCGACCGGCTGACGAGGCGCGAGGACGGTATGTTCGGATTCGTAGCAATTGAGGACGGCGAATTGAGAGGGATCGTGAACGCCCTGGTGCACCCGTCCACGTGGACCACCAGTTGCTACTGCTACCTCGAGGACCTGTTCGTCGACCGCGCATCTCGCGGCAGCCACTTGGCGCGTGAGCTGATCGAGGCGGTGTCCACCGAGGCAACCGCCAGGGGCGCCGCTCACGTCTACTGGCACACGCAGCAGTACAACGGCGCCGCGCGCTCGTTGTACGACCAGGTCGGGCGACTCACGTCGTTCGTCGTCTACGAGCGGTGAACGCGTCCCGGTCCCAGCCGGTGCCTGCGGGAGCCCGACGGTGAGCGCGATCCCCGCGACCATGCCCGCAGCGGTGTACCTGGGCGAAGGCCGGATGGAGGTGCAGCAATTACCCGTGCCAGTTCCAGGGCCCGACGAGGTGTTGATCGAGGTCGCGGCGTGCGGGATCTGCGGAACGGACCTGCATCTCGTGCTCGAGCAATTCGCCAGACCAGGAGACGTGCTCGGACACGAGTGGGCGGGAACGGTGGTTCAAGGTGGCGGGCCGGGCGACATGTGGGAGCCGGGAGCGCGCATCGTCTCTGACCCGAGCCCTGGATGCGGCCGCTGCCGGGCGTGCACGAAGGGCCGCCCCGCCGTGTGCCTGGAACGCGCTCCTGCCGACTTCTCGTCTTGGAACGGAGCGTTCTGCCGCTACAGGAGCGTGAACGCGGAGCGACTGCTCAGGGTCCCCGACACACTGTCGTCGCGAGACGCCGCTCTCGCCGAGCCGACGGCGATCGCCATCCACACCGTCAACCTGTCGGGCGCCGGCATCGACGACAGGGTTCTCGTCACCGGAGCGGGACCCGTCGGCGCGCTCACGGTCGCTGTGCTGCGGGCGCGAGGGGTCGAAGACATCACGGTGAGCGAGCCATCGGATGTCCGCCGGCGACACGCGCTCGCTTGCGGGGCGTCACAGGTGGTCGATCCCGCCGAGCTCGAGCCGGCTCCTATGGGGCGCCCGGTGCGCGATGCATACTCCGTCGTCTTCGAGTGCTCAGGCCGCGCGAGCGCAGCCGAGAGCGCCCTCGACCAGCTCGACTATGCAGGCGTGTTCGTGTTCGTGGGCACCGGCAGCAGGATGCCGCGGGTCAACCACAACCGGATCATCGTGTTGGAGCAGACCCTGATCGGTGCGTACAACTACGACGCTTCAGGGTTCGGCCCTGCGTTGGAGCTGCTCGCGAGCGGCAGCCTGCCCCTCGACGTGTTGATCGAGAGCGAGGATGTCGCGCTCGACGAGATCGTCCCTGTCATGAAAAGGCTGGCCGGCGGCGAGATACCGGGCAAGGTTCTCGTGCGCCCCGAGGTGGCGGAGGCCCCCGCATGAACAGAGCATTCACCCCGCGGCTAAACCACGTCGCGATCAGCATGGACCCCGCCGTGCTCGACGAGGCGGGTAGGAAGGACGTGCTCGCGTTCTACGGCGAGGTCTTCGGATGGACAGAAGGGGACAACTCGGGCGAGAAGGGCAACCCTCTGATCCTCTATACCGGGACGTTCGGGCAATTCGTCTACCTGCTGCTGGCAGACCCACCGCTCGTGGCGCCGGCACTGGACCATTTCGGGGTTGAGGTCGCCACGCGGGACGAGATCGCGACTTACGTCGATCGCGCCAAGGCATACAAGCAGCGCGACGACCGGGTGAGGATCATCGACATCGAGAGCCGGACCACTCCGGGCCCCACCCACGACTACACGCTCACCAGCGCCTATATCGGGTTTCTGCTCCCGCTCATGGTCGAGCTCCAACACCTCGAACGAATCCAGCGCTGAGACGCGTTCACTTGCTCCCGTCGGTGAACGGTGGTTCGCCGGAGAACCTCATACGCATCAGATCACGACGCGAGCTGATCCCCAACTGGCTGTAGACAGTATCCAGATGGCTGTCCACAGTCCTCTTCTTGATGCCGAGCTCAAGGGCGATCTCGTTACTGGTCCGGCCCATCGACGCGAGCTTCGCGACCTCGAGCTGGCGCGGCGTCAACTCGAGTACCTCGCGCTTGTCGCGCCGTATCCGTCCGCCGGCGCGCCTCAGCTCCGAATGCGCGATGCCCGCTAGAAAGCAGGCTCCTCTGCTGTCAGCGAGCTCGTAAGCCGAAGAGAAAGAACGCCGGGCTGCGCCCAGGTCGTCCTGCCTGTGCAAGAAGCGACCTTGCCAGAGGAGCAGCTCGGCACGATCGAGAGGGACCGGCAGACCTTCAATCAGCTCGAATGCCTCGGCGAACCGCTTTCCGGCAGAATCGATCTCGCCGTTCGCCTCGTCGATGAGCGCTCTTCCCGCCATCGCGCACGCTCGCGGCCAGCGGCACGGCAGGCCGACGGTGCCGTGATCGAGCCATTCGACGATCCTCTGCAGGTCGGCGAAGCGTCCCGCCGCCCGGTACCCGTCGACCGCCGGCACCCACCAGGGCGTGACACAGGGCTCGGTGATCTCGAGCTTCTCGGCGATCTGCTCAGCCTTCTCGAAGATCGCGCATGCCTGATCGAGCCGGCCGGCCGACACCTCGAGCCTCGCGCGCATCCACAGGGTCCAAAGCGCAAGCCCAGGGACCTCGAAGAGCTCGAGCATCGACTCCATCTGCTGGCAGCCCTTCTCGGCTTCGGCGAGCGATCCGTACTCGAGGTCGAGCCCAGCACGGACGAGGATCGCATACGGCCCGACGAAAGGAACGAGCGGGGCGAGATTCTCGAGCCTGCCAAGTCCGGCCTCGGCCAGATCGAGATGGCCCAGTCGTTGCACGAGAGAGACCTTGCCGATCAGATATCCGGCCATCGCGATGGGCCAACCCATCCGCTCGGCGGCCGGGAACCCGAGATCGTACCGCGCGCTGGGCCTCGTCGAACCTTTCGGTGAAGGTCGCACCAAGCATGCACCACAAGATGGGCCACCAGCCGGAATCGCTGAACTCCTCGAGCATCCCAGGTTCGGCTTCTATCGCCTGGGCGGCGGCCGTAAGGACGTCGAATCCCTCCGGATGGCTGAGCATCACGGCGCCCGCTCCCCAAGCCGCGTCGATCTGGAGTTGTGTCGCCCTCGAGACCTCTCCCGAGAGAGCCTTCGCCCTTTCCGCCATGTACATCGTCACACGCGGACCCTGTGTTAGGCGTGCTACGAACGCGCCTCTGAGGAGCGCACTTACCGCAAGAGCCGGATCGAACGGCTCGAGAAGCGTCGCCGCCTCGTTGAAGCACTCGAGCGGGGTCTCGAGGCGCCCGCACGCCCAGCGGGATTCGCCGAGGATGATCAGCGCCCGGCCGCGCTCGAGTGGTTCGACGTCAGGGCGAGCGAGCAGCTCCTCGATCATCTCCATGGCCATTTCGGGCGATCCCGACAGAACGAGGCCATCCGCGAGCTCGCGGATCATGTCTGCAGTGGCACGCGGTCCCGACGCGTCGACCGCGTAGCGCAGGAACCTGACCGCGGTCGACCACGCCCCTGACCGGAGCGCGCGGACCCCGGCGTCCCTCACCGAGGAGAGAGCCACGTCGTCAGTCAGCCCTGCGAGCATCGCCTGCTCGGCTGCTTCGCCCGCACCACCGCTCACGAATCTGATCGACCGGAAGGCGGCCTCGTGAAGCTCGCTTCTGAGCGGTCCGAGAAGGCCCTCGTAAAGCGCCCCGCTGAACATCGGGTGGACGAACTGCGCGGAAACAGTGCCCGCTTCGATCAGGCCGGCGGCAGACGCCTCTTCGAGCGCGCTATCGGTTGCCGCGGCATCGAAGCCCACCATCCTCGCCACCACCGACGACCTGAAGGCGGTTCCGAGGACACTTGCCGCGCGTAGGAACCGGTAGGTGTCCTCCGACACGCCGGCGAACCGCCGCAGAAGGATCGCGCGGCGCCCGGTGGAGAACGGCTCGACCGCGGGCACGTTCGATCCTCCGATAAGTGACCGGGCGACCTCCTCGATCAGAAGTGGGTTGCCGGCACAAAGCGAGGAGGCCTCCTCGATGACGCTCGGCGCCAGATCGCCCCAGACCCGGGAAGCCATGAGGACGCGCGGACGCGTCTCGACTCAGCGGTCCCAGCTCCTTTATCTGCGCGAATCCATCTCGCTCGAGTCGCCTCGCCGTCTCCATAGCGTCCGGTGGCCAGGGCCGAAGAGTTGCAACCACCGCCACCGGCCTCGAAGCAATCTGGCCGCCAAGGAACTCGACGAGCGCGAGCGAGTCGGCGTCCGACCAGTGAAGGTCGTCGAGAAGCAGCGTCACCCGGTGACGGCGCGAATAGTCGTCGAGAGCGTGAAGAGCGGCGAGAAACCTGTTCGAGCGATGGACCTCGCCGTGCGGATCCACGGTCGGCAGCTGCAGGTCTGCACCGAGGCTCGCGAACATCTGGTCCGCGAAGCGGAATGCGCTCCCCGTCCCGAACAGCGCGCCTTCGGACTTCCCTATGGCACAGCGTCTGGGCGCCGATCGGATCCTCGACCTGGCCTCGGCTTCAGTGCGCCGTAGCAGCGAGGTCTTGCCGAGACCGGCTTCGCCCACGAAGAAAAGGCTGCCGCCGGCGCCTTCCTGCAAGCTGTCCAACAGACCCCGGAGTGCGTTCAGGGCGTCAGCGCGCTCCAGCAGACCGTCGCTGTCGAGCTGCTCACGCTCGGTGGCCATCTCGCCGCCTTCTTCTGACCCGATCCGCGCGTTTCAGCGCCTGCCGACAGCGGTCCGGACTCGGTCGTACCCGCCTTACCCTCGCCCGGGTGTCATCGAACCTACAGAGGTGACATAACCGCGTGTATTCCCACAGATTATTTGTCTACCCAGGCAATATTCAAGCTCTTTCCGTGTTCGTTCCACCACGTATCAGGCACCATGTGAGAATTTCACAAGCAAAATTGACGTTATGGATGGGTAACTGTCCCGATGTTCCGCCGGATTGACAGAAGTACGGTACTACCTGAGAGGCGACTGAGAACCAACTTTGAAATAGCAGGAATCGCGCGGCAGGCGACATGTAGGGCCAGGCGGCGAGCTGCGAGCGGGCAGCAAGCCGAGCACAAGCGGGTGGCCCTGTCATGTCAATCGCGATCTCGTCGTTGGGATCCTCGGCCCGGAGCCACCAAGGTGGCAGAAAGCGAGGAGCGATGGCGGATACCTCCGGAATATCCATCGGCTTGGCCGACACGATCGCAGCGCCGCCCCCGGTGCTGGCGCCGATCGCAACATGGTCGACCGGGCCGTCACTTTCTGCCAGGACCAGCAGTGGCTCCGGGCCCCGGGCTAACGGCTCGAAAGACACCGGACCGCGGACGCGGGCCACCAAGGCTCAGGGGTCGGCGAAGACAGCGGACACTGCTGCCTCCGGCGGTCGCGGCGGTTCGGGTACTCCGAGGTCGAGTACCGGGCGGTCCGGACCGCCACCGCGAGGCGTGCCACAGTCTTGTCAGTGGTGCCGCCAGCCCCTCGGGCCGCGCAACCACAGTGGCCGTAGGCGCGTCTATTGCAGCCAGTCTTGCCGCCAGCGGGCCTACCAGTCCCGCAAGAGGTCGAGGCAGCTGGGGTTGAAAGACGGTGAGCTGCTCGTGTCGAGCGTGTTGCTCGCACGCATGAACAAGCGCCTCCAGGCACTCGAGGCCGCACTGCGCGAGGTGGAGGCTACCGATCTCCAATCGATGGACGAACGGATCGCAAAGCTCTGCACGGCGGCACGACGCCTCCGGCGCATGGTCGTCGGACCGCCCACGCGCTCATAAGCCCCCCCCCCACGCCGCTCGTAAGCGGAGTCAGCTTGCCGACTCAAGGCGGTCGAGCTCGATCTCGAGCGACACTCCCGGATCGGTGGAGCTCCGGGCGACCCTGAGCGAGTACCTGCCGGGCCTGACCACCATCGCGTGCGCGACAACATCGCGCTCGGCGAGTGCTCTAGTGCGAACCTCGATCTCCGCCATCCGTGACTCACCTTCACGAACGTCCACGCGCGCGAAGCCGACCAACCGGCTCGGTCCGTCCGAGCCCTGGCGCTTCGCGTAGACCTGGACTACATCGGACCCGGGTCTCGAGCCCGTGTTCTCCAAGAGAGCGGTGACCCGGATCGACCCGTCTCGCAACGAGGCCGTGCAGGCGCCGAGTGCAAAGCTCGTGTAGCTGAGCCCGTACCCGAACGGATAAGCGGGCTGCGATCCTGCGCGCTCCAGGTGCCACCACCCGTGCCAGCGGCCGTAGACGACGGACGAGGCCTCGGAGTCGAACTCGGGCAGGTCGCTTTCCTCGGCAACCATAGAGAAGGGCAGCCGGCCCGAAGAGTCCACACGGCCGAGCAGGACGTCCGCCAGTCCATGACCGCCCTCCATCCCGGAGTACCAGGACTGCAGGATCGCAGGTACCGCGCCGTCCCATTCCGATATGACTACGGCACTGCCGGCGACCATCGACACGATCGTTCGAGGGTTGGATGCCGCGACCGCTCTGATGAGCGCCACGTCAGTGCCGTGGAGTCGCAGCGACCCGCGGTCCCCTCCCGAGACGAAGCCACCGGTGGTCGGGCGTTCGACCACGTGGGCCGGAGCCGAGACGCTCGGACGCGAGTCGATCTCGTCCTGAAACGAACGGGCAAGATCCGGGTCGTCGGGTCCGGGAAACAGTTGACCCAGCGGGCCCATCGCCGCCGGGTCGGCGAATTCCCCTTCGTCGAGGCAGGTGTATCCGACCACGATCAGGCAGACGTCGGCCGAGGCTGCCGCAGCGGCGGCAGTCTCGAGGTTCTCTCCCGAGTCGACCAGGATCTCCGCGTGCGGCAACGCGGCCCTCATCCCTTCCGCGACCGTCACCACGTCGGGTGGCCATACGTCGCTCGAACCCCCGTCACCGAGGTTCACGGCCGTCGACAGGCGCCCTATGAGAGCGAGGGAATTGACCTCGGCACCGACCATCGGAAGGACCGGAGAGCCGTCGACAGGGTCGTTCTTGAGCAGTACCACGGATTTGGCGGCGGCTTCGCGAGCGAGCTCGCGGTGAGGGGCGCACGCAAGGATCTCGCGACCCGGCGCCGGGCGGCTCAAGACCTCGTCGAAACGCATACGCGTCGCCACCACCCGCTCCACCGACCGGTCGACGTCCGCCCACGTCACCTTTCCCGCCTCGATTGCTTCGCGAAGTCCTGTCGTGCGAACCATACGAAAAGGCATCTCGACGTCGAGACCTGCAACCACCGAGCTTCCGGCGTCACGGATCCCGAATATCCAGTCACTTATCACAAAGCCCCGGAATCCCCATTCATCCCGGAGCACGTCTGTCAGTAGGGTCCGGTTCTGGCCGCACCATTCACCGTTGACGCTGTTGTACGCGGACATCACCGCGGCAACTCCCTCGTCGACGATCCGGTGGAAGTGGGGCAGATAGATCTCGTGGAGCGCGGCCTCGTCGACCGTGATATCGACGCTGAACCTGCTGTTCTCGATGGAGTTGCATGCGAAGTGCTTGACGCATGCCATCGTGTGACGCTGGACTCCCCGGACGAGCGCTGCTCCGAGCTCGCCTACATGATGAGGGTCTTCGCCGTATGTCTCTTGTGATCGTCCCCAGGCCGGATGTCTGAGGACGTTCACGCACACTCCACCGAACAGATCAGCCCCGACCGCGCGCAACTCGCCGCCGATGGCTTCGCCTATCCGCTCTTCGAGGTCTGTGTCCCAGGTGGCTCCCCTCGCCATGGAGACCGGAAAGCAAGTCGCCCGATTGACGACCACCCCCCTCGGACCGTCCGAGAACGAGAACCCTGGCAGCCCAAGTCGTTCGACTCGAGCGGCCGGAAACGGGCTCCGGTGATAACCGCCTGTCGCCAAGTCCGCCACACCGGCCCAGAACGGATTGTCGCCGTCCAGGCACCACAATCGCTCCTCTTCGGACATCTGCGCGACGGCGTCGTGGACTCGAGCGTCCGAATCAGCCATCCTTAAATGTCGTCCGAAGGCCCGGTGATGTCAGCAATTCGGCCACGGGCTCATGGCTTGCCGGCAGACCTCCAGCCCGTGACCTCGCTGTCAGAGACCCGACCCCGCGTCCTTTTGAGGTAAGAGCGAAGCGCGGTCTGGTCCTTCGCGCTCAGCTTCGAGTAAGCCGTCGATTTCGTCACCTTGCGGGCTGCTCTCTTGACGGTCTTTGCCCCTGTCGAGCTCTTCTTCGCCGGCCTGCCGATCTTCGAAGGGCGTGCGGCTTTGACGAGCGGTGCGATGTACTCGTCATAGTTCGCTTTGCTCAGATCGACCCGATAGCGCTTGGAATCTACTGTCAGGGCCACGGTGACCTGGGCATTGGAGCCGTCGAGATCGTCGACCAGTTGCGTCATCGTGATTGTTGCCAATTTAACGTTCCTCCCTCGGAATCCGTTGACGTTTCGTCACTATACATAAGCCTGCGGTACCACTGGTTGACCTGTGGTCTTCGGAGGAACTCGGTGCCTTTGGATCGCGTCGCCGGGGCGCCCTCGAACCCCATCCGAACAGAACTTCAATGGATTGGCGCGCGCAACCGCCTTGTTTACCGAGTATGAACCGAAGCGGCATTATATCGCCAACAGTCCCGTTCATCACAATTGCCGACTCTCGGAGAGAATTCCGACAATCCTTTGAAATTGATAGGCGAACCCACTGACGCTGTGACAATGCTGCGAAGCTGTGACGCTGTGACGCGGCCGGGAATCAACGGGCAAACGAGCCACTATCTGTACGAAAGGGACAAAGTCCTATTAGGCCTCTATCGCCGCTGATATCACGTCAGCGATAAACCGTCGACAGGATCTCAGGGGTAGGAGGCGGCACGGGCCATAATGCCCCGTGCCGTCGATATGGACCGACGCCCCGAATCCTGCGTTCTGCCCTCACCATCACTGCTCGTACACGAGCCCGGCACAGGTCTTTTTGATCTTCGTGGTGATCGTGTTGGTACTCGTCTGTCTGGTCCTGCTCGTCGTGGTCGAGATGAGGACGGTGCTCGGTGAAGCAGCTCTTCTTCTCGTCTGGCTCAGACGTGATCCGATCTTGCTGCTCCTGATAAGCATCGTGGCGAACGGCGCCTCGTTCCTCGCCGGCGTCACACTCCTACGCTGATCGGTACCCCGATCCACTGAGTTCCCGGCTGTGGATAAGGGGACCCGGCATCAGGGACCGTCTTGGCATCGGAATAATGACCCGTATCCAAGTTGTTCGACACGAGTTGGTGATCCCGGAGGTTTCGAGTTGATGGCGAAGCAATCTGACTCCCGCAGCAAGGACCTGTTCAAGCGCCGCCAAGCCCCCGACTGGCTGATCCTGGCGCTCGCCTGTGTCGCCCAATTCATGGTGATCCTCGACGTGTCGGTGGTGAACGTAGCCCTGCCGTCGATCGGACGCGACCTGCACTACTCCCCAGTGGGACTGCAGTGGGTAGTCAACGCCTATGTGCTCACGTTCGCCGGCTTCCTGCTCCTTGGGGGCAGGGCTGCAGACTCCTTCGGACGCCGCAAGATCTTCCTGATCGGCTTGATGGTGTTCGCCGGGACCAGCCTGGTGGGTGGATTCGCAGAATCATCGGGATGGCTCACGGCTGCCCGAGCCGTACAGGGGATCGGAGGTGCTGCGCTCTCCCCCGCAACGCTGACGATCATCATCACCACCTTCTCCGGTCGAGAGCTCGCGCGCGCTCTCGGGCTCTGGAGCGCTATGGGCGGGGCCGGTGGCGCTGTCGGCGTCCTGCTCGGTGGAGTGCTGACCGCGGAGCTGTCGTGGCGGTGGGTCCTTTTCATCAACGTGCCCATCGGAATCGCCGCCGCGGTGATCGCCGTCATCTTCCTCGGTGAGGCGCGTGGGACCGGGCCGCGACAGAGACTTGACATCCCTGGTGCGATCACCGTGACTGCAGGGCTCGCCGCTCTTGTCTACGCGATCGTCGGCACCGACCAGTACGCCTGGGGGTCGGCCCACACTCTCGACTGGCTGGCCGCCGCAGCCGTGCTGTTGATTGCATTCTTCGTGCTCCAACTGCGCGGAGGATCCCCGCTGATGCCGCTTCGACTCTTCAAGATCAGGGGAGTCACAGGTGCGAACGTGGTGATCTTCTTGGTCGGAGCCGTGTTCTTCTCGATGTGGTACTTCCTTTCGCTTTATCTTCAGGACGTGCTCCGCTATGGGGCACTGCGGGCGGGCTTGGCGTTCCTTCCGATGGGAATCGCAATCATCGTCGGCGCGCAAGCCACTTCGCGGGCGATGCCGCGCACGGGCATCCGTCCCTTGCTGCTCGGCGGCACCCTCCTCGTCTCCATCGGGTTCTTCTGGCTCTCGCGCATCGGGCCAGGAAGCCATTACTGGGGTGCGGTCTTCGGGCCTGGGGTGATCGTCTCGCTCGCTCTCGGCTTGCTGTTCACTCCGCTGGCGGCTGCGGCAACGAGCGGAGTCGATCGCTCCGAAGCGGGTCTCGCGTCGGGGCTTCTCAACACCTCGCGTCAGATAGGTGGTTCGCTCGGCCTCGCGATCCTGGCCACACTTGCGAGCTCTCACTCGCTCGCTCTCGAGCGAACCGGAGTGGCCACCGGGCACGCGCTCGCGGACGGTTTTGCGAGAGCGTTCCTCATCGGTGGCGCGATCGGTATCGCGGCATTCGTCGCCTCGTTCATCGTTCCGGCACGCTCAGGGGCCTCGCCATCGCCCTCAGCGGCCCCGGCCAACGTCTCGGTCGACGCCGGCGCCCCTACCGGGGACCCTGCTGCACTGGCCCCGACGTTTTCTTCGGGAACGACCGGTCGCGCTTAGCGGTTCACCGTCAAGCTTTTTACCGAGCCTCGCCTAATCGACGGTCAACTCCTGCACCTTCTGATTGCGACCCCACTCGACGGTGATGCCGTCGCGGCGCATCGCAGCCAGGAAGCGGGTGATCGAAAAGAAGACCGCCACAGCCGTGAGGCTCCAGGTGACCGCTGTTCGCTCGAGGACGAACGCACGCAGCGACGACGACACGAGAAGCCAAAGGACGATCCCTGCATTGAGCATGAGGACGGTGGCCCACATGAGCGATATCCGGATGAAGAAGCGGCGAACGAGCGGTCGAGCGAACAGCTCGGGATCGATCGGGCAGAAGTCGTGGGCGAACCGCTGGGTGAAGGGACGTCCTATCACCGCGGACCCGAACAAGACGAGCGAGATCACAACTGTCGCAGCAGTCGGTTGTGCGAAGTACAAGAAGGCGCTGCCGGTGATGAACGACACCACGGTGCGAACGGTGAGCAACGCGGTACCGAGCAACAGAAGGGTCGAGACGCGCTCTCCGCGCCTCAGTCTTCTCCCGAGCGCGAGATAAGACCACGCGAGAGCGGCGATCAGCGCGCCACGGAAACCGGCTGCCACCAATACGAGGTAGAACAGCACGAGAGGAGCCACCATGGCTTCGAGAACGATCGGTAAAGCGTGACGAAGGGCGGCCCTGGGAGAGGGCAGATCGAGGCGGTCACCCGGCTTGCCGTCTTCTCCCGAAGAGACGACCAGAGGCGCCAGACGACGCTGGAGCGTCAAATCGGTCGGACGCTCTTCGCTTGCAGGCCCTTCTGACCCTGCTCGGCCTCGAACGACACCTTCTGTCCCTCGATCAGCTCGCGGTATCCGGAGCCTTCCACCGATGAAAAGTGTGCGAAGACGTCAGCTGAGCCGTCGTCCGGCGTGATGAACCCGTAGCCCTTCTCGGCGTTGAACCACTTGACGGTACCTTCGGCCATGATCAGTCACCTCGATCTCTCCCACGCTCGAAACTTGACGAAAACCTGCGGGAAAGCCTGTAGGTAACCGACAACGGCGCACGGCTGCGTGATTCACCCGGGCGGTGTCACAAGTATACAGCATGGGACATGCTGGCGGGCTGCGCCCTTAGGATCGGCAGTGCGCCGCGTAGCGCGGCGGAACATCCCTTTGCCTCCACAAGGAGATCCTCCATGGTCGACGAGCCATTTTCGACCACAGGGACCGCAACGCCTCTGGGAGCAGAGGAGCTTTCCGCGATGGACGCGTACTGGCGGGCGGCCAACTACTGCTCGGTCGGACAGATCTACCTTCTGGACAACCCCCTGCTCGCAGAGCCGCTCGCGCCCGAGCACATAAAACCCCGACTGCTCGGCCACTTCGGTACGACGCCTGGCCTCAATCTGATCTATGTCCATCTCAATCGGGTGATCAAGGCCCGTGACCTCGATGTCATCTACGTGATCGGGCCTGGTCACGGTGGGCCAGGCATCGTCGCCAACGCATATCTCGAGGGCACGTACACCGAGATCTACCCCCACATCGGCCACGACGCGGATGGTCTCCGCAAGCTATTCCGCCAGTTCTCGTTCCCGGGCGGGATCCCGAGCCACGTATCCCCCGAAACTCCAGGATCGATACACGAAGGAGGCGAGCTCGGCTACTCGCTCGTCCACGCCTACGGGGCCGCCCTCGACAACCCGGACCTGGTCGTTGCGTGCGTGATCGGCGACGGCGAAGCCGAGACGGGCCCGCTCGCGGCGAGCTGGCACTCGAACAAATTCCTCGATCCGGTCGGCGACGGGGCCGTACTTCCGATCCTGCATCTGAACGGTTACAAGATCGCCAACCCCACTGTGCTGGCCCGGATAAGTGACGACGAGCTGACCAGGCTGTTGGAAGGATACGGGCACCGACCGATATTCGTCGTCGGCGACGATCCCCCCGATGTCCACCAACAGCTTGCAGCCGCGATGGACGAGGCGTTCGACGAGATCGCCACGATTCAACAAACGGCGCGCCAAGGCGGCGACCACTCTCGTCCGGTCTGGCCCGCCATCGTGTTGCGGACACCGAAGGGCTGGACAGGGCCGAAAGTGGTAGACGGCGTCCCGATCGAAGGCACCTTCCGCGCGCACCAGGTACCGGTGGCCGAGGTACGGACGAACCCGGCGCACCTGAAGGTCCTCGACGACTGGATGCGGAGCTACCGAGCCGAAGAGCTGTTCGACGAGTCGGGCGGCCTGAGGAGAGACCTGGCGGCGCTGCCGCCGTCCGGCGCGCGTCGGATGAGCGCGAACCCTCATGCCAACGGAGGACTGCTGCTGCGCGACCTCGAGATGCCCGACTTCCGACGGTATGCAGTGGCGGTCGACCGGCCGGGAGTGAGCTCGGTCGAGCCGACTCGGGTGCTCGGAGGTCTACTCCGCGACGTGATCCGGGCCAACCCCACGAACTTCAGGATCGTCGGGCCCGACGAGACTCTTTCGAACCGACTGTCTGCGGTCTTCGAAGCCACCAGCCGAGTCTGGGAAGCAGAGATGCTGCCGGGCGACGAGTTTCTGTCCCGGCAGGGTCGTGTGATGGAGGTGCTCAGCGAGCACCTGTGCGAAGGTTGGCTCGAGGGCTACCTGTTGACCGGTCGACACGGGCTGTTCAACTCCTACGAAGCGTTCATCCCCATCGTCGATTCCATGGTCAACCAGCACGCCAAGTGGCTGAAGACCACAAGAGAGATCCCTTGGCGCCGGCCCATCGCTTCTCTCAACTACCTGCTCTCGAGCCACGTCTGGCGCCAGGATCACAACGGCTTTTCCCATCAGGACACAGGGTTCATCGATCATCTGGTGAACAAGAAGCCCGAAGTCGTACGGGTGTACCTCCCACCGGACGCGAACACGCTTCTGTCCGTCGCCGATCATTGCCTGCGGAGCCGCGACGAGGTGAACGTGATCATCGCCGGGAAGCAGCCGGCGCTCAACTACCTCGACGTCGAAGACGCGATCCTCCACTGCACCCGCGGGCTTGGAATCTTCGAATGGGCGAGCTCCGACGGCGACGAGCTGCCCGACGTGGTGCTCGCCTGCGCCGGGGACGTCCCCACCCTCGAGACACTCGCAGCCGCTTCGATGCTCCGCGAGCACTTTCCGGATCTCAGGGTCCGCGTCATCAATGTCGTCGACCTGATGCGTCTCACGCCGGACACCGAGCATCCGCACGGCTTGCCGGACTCACAATTCGACGCACTGTTCACCACCGACCGGCCGGTGATCTTCGCCTATCACGGTTACCCGTGGCTCATTCATCGCCTCACTTACAGGCGCACCAACCACCACAACATCCACGTCCGTGGATACAAGGAGGAGGGCACGACCACGACGCCTTTCGACATGGTGATGCTCAACGACCTCGACCGCTTTCACCTGGTTATCGACGCCATCGACAGGGTGCCCTCCCTCGCCGGACGAGCCGCTCATGTCCGACAGGACATGACGGACGCGCGCCTCAGGGCGCGTGCGTACACCCGCGAGCACGGGGACGACCCGCCCGAAGTCACCGACTGGACCTGGAAATAGCTCTGGGCCCATGCGAGTGCTCACGGTCAACGCCGGCTCTTCCAGCCTCAAGATCCGTCTCCTCGGGCCGGACGACGCGGTCTTGTTCTCCAAGGATCTCACGGCTCGCCGTGGCACCTTCGATCGGGGCTCTTTCGACGCGGAGGTGTCGGCCGTTGCGAGCGAAGTCGATGTCGTCGGCCATCGGGTGGTGCACGGCGGTACCAGGTTCACCGCTGCGGCTCTCATCGACAGCCACGTGGAGGAGGCGCTCCGCGAGCTGACGGACCTGGCCCCGCTACACCAACCACGGTCACTCGCAGGAATCGACGCTGCGAGCGGGCTCATGCCGGACGTCCCTCAGGTCGCATGCTTCGATACCGCGTTCCACACGACGATGCCCGATGTAGCGAGCACGTACGCCATTCCCGCTGAATGGAGGGATCGCCTCGGCGTGCGTCGCTACGGTTTCCACGGCCTGAGTCACGCCTACGCCAGCCACCGGACAGCGGAGCTGCTCGGTCGGGCGCTCGAAGAGACGCGGATCGTGACGTGTCACCTCGGTGCCGGCGCATCGCTCGCCGCGGTCATGCACGGTGCATCGGTCGACACGACCATGGGCTTCACGCCTTTAGAAGGGCTCGTCATGGCAACCAGGTCAGGCACGATCGACCCCGGGATCGTCACGTGGCTCATCGAACATGCGCACGTGAGCGTCGAGAACGTTGCACAGGATCTCGAACACTCCTCGGGCCTTCTTGCAGTGGCGGGCACATCCGACATGCGACAGGTCGAGTCCAGGGCGGCGGGCGGCGACCCGGACTCGCGGCTCGCCTTCGGGCTCTACGCCCACAGGTTGCGGAGCGAGATCGCCTCGATGGCGAGCTCCATGAACGGCTTGGACGCCTTGGTCTTCACCGGAGGCGTCGGGGAGAATTCGTCCGCCGTGCGCTCAGAAGCAGCTGCCGGGTTGAGTTTCCTCGGGGTCCATATCGACGAGAGTGCCAACAGGTCCGCGACGCCCGATGTGGACATCACGGCGTCGGGTGCGGACGTGCGGACCTTGATCGTGGAGGCCCGTGAGGACGTGCAGATCGCGAGCGAGGTTCGACGGCTGTTTTGACGCCTCCGTGCCGGCTAAGTCACGACCCGGATGAGAGCGACCTCCTTACACTGGGGGTGTGAGACTGTCAGGTGTGAGACTGTCAGGTGTGAGACTGTCAGGTGTGAGACAGGCGGAAGTGGTCGTCAGGATGTCGTCTCGTTCAACGGTCCCCGGTCGATGAGCGGAGTCGTCGTCGTCGGGGTGGACGGTTCGAAGCCCTCCATCGACGCGCTCGAATTGGGCTGCGAACCAGGCCCGCCTTACCGGCGCATCGCTCGAGGTGATCACGACGTGGGAGTACCCGACCTCGCTGGGCTGGGCACCGGCGTGGCCACCGGACTGGGATCCCGGAGGTGACGCCGGAAAGGCGCTCGCCGAGGTCGTGCAGAACGCGCTCGGCCCCGATCCCGACATCGAGGTCCGCCAGGTGGTGAGCGAAGGTCACGCTGCGGTCGCCCTCATGAGCGCCGCAGAGCACGCGGACCTTCTCGTGATCGGGAGTCGCGGCCATGGAGCCTTCGCGGGGATGTTGCTCGGCTCAGTGAGCGAGCACTGTGCCACCCATTCGCCTTGTCCCGTGGTGATAATCCACCACCGGAACGATGTCACGGCCGCTCCGAGCTCCTCCGAAGCGAATTGAGTCAGACGATGGGGACCATGAGAACGGGTACGGCAGACAGCGCGACGATCCGGCGCGCGACGTCACCGCGGCTCGGATCCTGAGGCCAGCCGACGGCGATCAGCTCGGCGTCGGCCGCTTCGGCCGCGCTGAGCACCTCGGTCGCAGGGTCTCCGACTCGCAGCTCCAGCCGCATCTGGGGTGCGCCGATCAGGTGGCGGGCGAAGAACTCCTGGGCGTAAGCCTCCGTCTCGTGTTGAATCTGGTCCGAGAAGCTCGGGATCGACTCCTCATCCTCGACGTGCACCACGACGATCTCGAGACCCGCACGTGCGGATATCGCCACGCTCCGCTGCAAGGCACGCGCCTTTGCGGGCGTGCCTTCCATCGCGAGTACGACGGTACGCAGGCGGTCGGGAACGAGGACGCCCGGCGGAACCACAAGCACGGGCTTGTCGGTCCGGTCGGCGAGGGCCATGGCAAGGTGCCCCGGGGCCTGCTGATGCACTGAGGTGGTGTGCGCCCCGAGAATGATCGCGACGACGTCGGATTCCTGCGCCGCCGACGCGAGCCCCTCGACGGGATCGCCATAATGAGCGAGTGACGGCCGACCACCCACCTCGGTCGTGGGCTGCGTCAAGTCGCCTTCCTCCGGGAGAAACTGGATCTCGAGCGAGGCATCCAGGGCATATGCGACGGCCTGCGCCATCCCGATCACGGACTGCGACGCAGTCACATGGTCCACGGCAGCGATGACCCTGCTCACTTGACAGGCTCCCATTGCGAGCCACTTCGGCGGAATTCGAGCTTACCCGTACCTGCCGCGAACGGTCTGCCCCCGACGGCGACCGCAGCGTCGCGATCGCTGTCGATGCAGAGAGACGACTGTTCGACGCGGACGCGGACATTGCTCCCATGAAACTGCACTCGTAGCTCGAGGCCTGACCATTCGGGCGGAAGCACAGGGTCGACATGGAGCCTCTGATCCCGCGGTCGGAGCCCTGCGAATCCGAAAGCGAGCGCCTGCCACAAACCACCCATCGTCGCGAGGTGCAGGCCGGCTGCGGTCGAGCCGGTCAGGTCGTCGAGGTCCATTCGTGCCGCAAGTCGCAGCACCGGCAAGGCCCTGTCCGGCTCGTTCGCCCGTGCCAGCAGCGATGCGTGGATCGCAGGAGAAAGGGAGCTGCCGTGCGCGGTGCGCGGCCCGTAGAACCGGAGGTTCGGCTCGAGACTTCCCGGTGCCACCTCATCGGGGACCAAATGGTGGAGCATCAGGACGTCGGCCTGCTTGATCACCTGCGCCTCCGACACCCGCTTTGCTCCGAGCAGAGCGTCGGCGGCTATGGGGATGCGCGGTGCCACCTCTTCGATTATCAGGGGCTCGAGCCGTGCGAATCCCGCGAACTGCTCGTAGATCCCCGTCTTAGGGTCGTACCCGTCCACGAGGGAACCCGCGAGATCCAGCCAACGTCTCCGCTCGTCGTCACCTACATCGTCGGCGTCGATCTGTGCAGCCCGACCGAGGTTCCAACGGGCCATGACGTTCGTGTACGCGTTGTCGTCTACCGACTCGTGGTATTCGTCCGGACCGATGACTCCGTAGATGTGGGCCTTGTGTTCCCGATCCGTGCGTATGCGCGAAGCCCAGTAGCGGGCTGTCTCCACGAGGATCCGGCGACACGGCCCGTCGGCGAACTCTTCGTCGCCAGACCAGTCCAGGTAGCAACACGCAGCCCAGGCGACGTCGGCGACGATGTGCTCCTCGAGCCCTCCGGTGCGTATGGGGACGATCCTGCCTTGCCGGTCTCGGGCGCTCGTAGGCGTCACATCCCGACCGGTGCGAGCGGATTCCCACGGGAATCGGGCGCCGGCACGATCTAGGGCTCTGGCGGCATCCATCGCGGCGGGCAGCCGCCGCACCCGGTATTCGAGAATGGCGCGGGCGGCGGGAGGATGCGTCGCGGCAAGGAACGGGAGCACGAATACGTCCGCGTCCCAGAACACGTGTCCCCTGTAACCGGTTCCAGACAGCCCCCTGGCGCCTACTGCCGCCTCCTCGCTGTCGGCCACCGACGCCATCAAGTGGAACAAGGCGAGCCTGATCGCCAACTGCAGGTCGTCGTCACCATCGATCACGACGTCGGCGGTCTCCCAACGCCGCGCCCAGCCCCGACGGTGATCCGAGAGCAGTCGATCGAAGCCGCAAGCACCGGCGCGGTCGAGTGCAGCTACCGCGTCGGCCGGGTCCGGAAGTGTCTCGGCGTCAGACCGGTAAACCGCGAGACGATCGAGAGTCCCTCCGCGAGAACGGGTCTGAGCAGCGGCAGCAGCAATTCCGCCGGCGGACGCGGCGACCCGCATCCAGGTGACATTCTCCGACCTACCCTCATCATGGACCCGATCGTCGGCGGGCGCCATCAACGGTGTTCCGGGCTTGACGCCTTTGGGAACCTGGACCCGCATCACCGACGTCGTCTCGTCCGCGAGCGTCACGAAGCGCACGCTGTCGAGACTGCGCCCCTCCTTGCGGGTCGTTTCGTGGAGGACCCCGCCGTGCAGATCGAGGACGCGTCGCAGAGGCCTACCTCCTGCCAGCTCACCGAGCTCGAATACCCTCGGTGCCGTGAGCAGATGGGTCTCGGGGCCGTCCCCGTCGTAGACGCCTGCCGCCACGACCCAAGGGTGTTGGCTCCGATTGGGCGCCAGGGAAGCGCCGCTCGTGCCGATATGACCGTTGGCGAGAGTGAGAAGCGCCTCGTGGACGCGCTCGTGCCCTGCATTGAAGCCTTCGACGAACAAAGACCAACCGCCCCGCCCCGTAACGGCGGGAAGCGCCCGCTGACGCCGGCGGCGTAGCTGATCCGCAAGGAGCGACCGCAGACGTGCCGAGCCCCCCGACAGGGTGAAGACGCCACTTGGCGGGGGCGCGAGACGCGAGTTGACGAGGACGGCCGTCACGCCGGCGAGCTCATGGAAATGCCCGGCGAACAATGCGGCCGGGCCATCCAAGCCGTCGATGAGAAATGCGACGTCGCGCGCGTCGATCCCACGTTTCCAAAGCGACTCGATTGCTCCGATCGCCACCAGGTCGACCGACGACGCGCGCACCCCTGCTAGCTGCCGTCCGCCTTCGTCGACGATGGTGAGCTCATGGGCGTCATCGCCGAGCGGAGTAATCACCGCGACCCCCGCGCCGGCTCCGGCGAGCGCTTCGAGAGACGCCTCTGCACGCGCAGCGGAGCTCGCACCGCTCCATAAGGCGACGGCTTCGAAGCGCCGGTCTAGACCAGGTGGCAGGTCCCGCCGCCGATCCGCCGCCCCGGCGCCAGCACTCGTCGATGATGCCGCCACCCGAACCGCTCAGCTCTCGACGTATTCGAGCAGCTCGCCGAGGTCCGAGACGACCACATCGGCGCCGGAGCACAGCAGCTCGTCCGAAGTGGCACCACGCTTGACGCCGACGACCAGACCGAAGTGCCCCGCGTGTCCGGACGCCACGCCCGCCGGTGCATCCTCGACGACCGCGGCCTGAGGCGGCTCCACCTCGAGCAGCTTGGCCGCGTACAGGTACGTATCAGGAGCAGGTTTTCCTTTGAGCCCATGCTCGGCGGTCACATGCCCATCCACTCTCACGTCGAAGAGGTCGGAGATGCCGGCCGCTTCGAGGACGGCGGCGCAGTTCTCGCTTGCCGACACGACAGCAAGACGGCGCCCGAGAGCCCTGAGCGCATGGACGAGAGCGACCGAGCCCGGGAACGGAGTGACTCCTTTGGATGCAAGCATCTTCAATACCAACTCGTTCTTGCGCCGACCTACGCCGTTCACCGTGTCGAGATCTGGGGAGTCACCCGGATCTCCCTCCGGCAGGTGGATCCCGCGTGAGGAGAGGAAGGAGCGGACGCCGTCGAGGCGCGGCTTTCCGTCCACGAATTGCTCGTAGTCCGCTACCGGGTCGAACGGCTTGAACGCCGAATCACCGGAGTTCCGGGCGAGAACCTCGTCGAAGGTCTCCTTCCAGGCAGCATCGTGAACGGAGGCAGTGTCGGTGAGCACGCCGTCGAGGTCGAACAACCAGGCCACAACGGACCCGGCCGTGCCGAGCCCCCCGGACACCGCGAGGTCACGCACCGCTATGTGAACGCTTTCGCAATCCCCCGATTCCACAAACGATTCTCTCGATGACGCAGACGATAGGGCATCGCCTATGCGCTACGCTCACGCCCGAGCTATTTGCCTGCCCGCGGCTGCCCGGTCCATGCACCCGCTCATTTATTGGATCTGACAATTGACGGTCAGGAGGACGGGTAGTTGTGGTGAATTCCCAGACGGCGACGCCGAGCGACATTCTTCAAGAAGTGCTCGATCGCCTCTCCCGTCACGACATGGGCGACGGTCGGTATGACGGCGATCGCGCAACCCGATTGGTTGACGCCTCGTACGCGCTCCACATGGCGGTGATCGCGCTGAACGGCGTCGATCTGGACCAAGATTCCCTGTCGTACGGATGTGCCGATCTGACGGCAGATGACTCAGGCGGCCCGATGGGAGCGACGCGCGAGAGCTATCTCGAGCGCTTCGGAGACGAAGTGGATGACGGCTTCATCCACCCGATATTCAAAGCGACATTGGCAATGCAGAACGTTCTTCAGCGCGTCGACGATCCCGAGATATCGCAGTGCATCAAGGGTGCAATCCAGGAGCTCGACGACGTCATCAAAAAATGCCCGCAGATTCGTCTTCGCACTCAACGCAACGGCCGAGTAACCAGCGATCTGCGGTCTCGAAAAGACGCCTTGACGCGAACTCACCCGGCCTCAGACTTCGAGGCCGGGTGAGTTCTTTGTGACCTGTGCCCGTTATGCCGGGACGGGCACCGCCTGCGTGGCCCGCACCGCCGGGAACTCGGCGTCAGCCGGAGCCCTGCGGAAGTGCAGCAGCCCGAAGAGCATGAGCAGCAACATGATCCCCGCGAGGGCGAAGCACGCTACCGAAGCCCACAGTGCGATCTGGCCGAAGGTCCAGAAGGCGTAGGCCTCGAGCAGCAGGCCCCTGAGGGTGGTGCCCTGGAACACTGTCTGCACCTTGCCTTCCGCAGCGGTGTAGGCGGCTGAGCCCTTGGGAAGGGCCATGGCCTTGGCAGAGAGCTGGGCGTAGGAGAGTCCTCCACCGATCTCCTGAATGTGCACCGCGATGAAGTCGTTGGCGTAGACCTCGGCCTGCTGGCCGGTGACCAACTGCTGGCCGGCGTACTGAGAGACCGAGGGGATCATGCTCGGAGTGATCTCGGTACCTGCTACGGGATGTGCGAACGCTGCCGCGGCTGGGAATGTGATCTGCTGCTCGGCGAGCTGGTTGTGCACATTCGAGTTGGCGAAGCTGTAGCCCCAAAGCCCTAGCCCGCCGGCGACGAGCAGAACGACGACGATGACCCCGCCGCCTGCTGTCAAGAGCATGTCGAAGGTCCTTCTTTTCACGGTCTTTCCTCCTTGTCGTAATCCCTCTCGGGCTTGTCGTAATCCCTTTCGGGTCTTGTCATAAGCGTGCGCTATCGGCGGCACCCTGCGACAGGGCACAAAGTCCTTGGGGACCAGGGACTTTGGTCACATCGGCACAGACCGGCGCGGGCCGCCCTCAAGGGCGCGTTGGACTACTCAGAAGGACCGTCGGCCGAGGAGTTGTGGATATCTTGTGTTTCTCGTCAAATGTGCCCTTCGGCCCTGTTCGAGAACGGGGGCGGGAGCACACCATCTCTCCATGGTCGCCGCGCTTGATCTCGGACACGAATCCCAGGCTTGCGAGCTCAGCCGTAAAGAGTGCGTCGAGATGCTGGGCACCGTCGGGATCGCCAGGGTCATCCTGAGCGTCGGATGCATTCCCTTTGCGGTTCCCGCCAACATCGCGGTGCGCGACGCGGAAGTGGTGTTCGCTGCCGATGGTGGATCCAAGCTCACCCCGTCGGTCTACGGGCAGGTCGTGAGCGTCGAGGCCGATGACATCGACCTGGTGTCGCACAAGGGATGGAGCGTCCTCGTCACAGGGATCGCGCAGGCAGTCACCGCGGCCAGCGAGATCGACTGGGCGGCTCCTCTGCTCCGGGCGTGGGTGTCCGAACCACACCCGATGCTCGTAAGGGTGCCCTTGACCTTGGTCTCAGGCAGACGCCTCATGTGGAGTGATCTTTCGAGCTCCGGGGTGAATTCGTGACCACTGACTCCCCTACCGCGCGCGGCAAGCGGAGCCACCGGATCCCGGTACGGGTTCCTACGCGTGTCGGCGGGCTTACGAGCCTGCGCTCCGTTGCACGGTCCATGGTCGGGTCGAAGGTCTGGGCTGTAGTAGTCGAAGACCCGGTCGGTCCCTCCGGGCTCGTCACCGCAAGAGACATCATCGAGGCCATAGCCGCCGGAGCAGATCCCGACGTCGTCTGGGCCGGAGAGATCATGCGACCCGCGCCGAGAATGGTGAGCAGCGAACAGCACCCCGCAGACGTCGGAGAAGAGATGGCGACCTACGAGCTCGATATCGTGGCCGTCTTCGACGAGAACGCTCCTGTCGGCCTGACGACCGCCCTCGACGTGCTCGGTGCAGTCATCCGCTCGACGAGGGACTCGGAGACGCCCGAGTCGTGACCAGTGACATCGAAGCGTTCCGCACCGGGCGGAACTAGGTTCGCGCGGACATGCCTGAGCCTTCAAGGACGCACACACATTGACGAACAGGGCATGAATCCGTCGTGAACACCCCCCCCGACGTTCCGATGAGGAGGAAAAGATGACCAACGTGGGCTTTTTGCTGTCGGCCGCGATCAACCTCAATCAACCAGGCAGGTATTTCCACTACAACATTTTCTTCGTTTCGGAAGCCAACCTGGCGCTGATCGGGGCAATGGTCGTCATCTTCGGCCTGGCCCTCGTGATCCCTTTCCCGAAGTCCCACTCTCCCGTCGAGGACGTCTCCACCTACAGCAGCCCGCCTCCTCCGCCGAGCCCGACTGTGACTCCAGCGGACATCGGAGGAGCTGCTTCGCGGATGTGGACATATCGCATCCGGCGCCGATTTCTCGGACTGCTCCCCCCCGAACGCCTTGTACCGGACCGCCAACCCGCCTACGTGGCCTCGTGGGTGTACACCTTCGGGGTCGCGACCCTCGCAGCGCTCGCAGTGGCGATCATTTCGGGCTTCGCGATCGCGCTTGGGGGCCCTGACTGGTGGCAGACCAACAGCGTCGGCCACTTCTTCAACAGCCTTCACCTGTGGAGCGTCGAGCTGTTCATGGCGTTCATGGTGATCCACCTGTGGGGCAAATTCTGGATGGCCGCATGGCGCGGCAAGAGGGCTCGGACGTGGATCACCGGTGTCCTCGCATTCGTGTTCTCTGTCGTCGAGGCGTTCACCGGTTACCTCTCCCAGCAGAATTTCGACTCCCAGTGGATCTCGACCAGCGGCAAGGACGCCTTCAACGCCGCGGGCGTCGGCGCCTTCTTCAACTTGATGAACTTCGGTCAGATGCTGCTATGGCACGTCGTGCTCGTACCCATCGTCTTGGTGGCTCTGGTCGGCGTTCACGTCCTTCTAGTACGTATCCGCGGTGTGGCGCATCCACTTCCGGTTGCCGGCTCAGGCCGCGGCAAAGTTGCCGCCACACCACGCCAGTCGCGAAGGGCCAGGCGAGCCTCGGACGCAGCGGAATGGACGGGACCGATGCGCCGCTACGACATCGCCAAGGAAGCCACCGTCGCGACGGTCGTCGTGCTCGTCCTGACGTTCTTGCTGGCAGGCCTGCTGTCCTCGCCCGACGTGCCTGCGATCACGATCCGCACCTGGGCACAGGTTGCGCCCGCAGACTTCCTCGGCACCGCTGCGAGCGAGCTCGCAGGCACCAGCGAGACAGCGACCTACGGTCCGCCGTACAACAACGAAAGCGGCTCCGTCCAGCGAATCGGGTTCTCGTGGCAGACCCTGGCGGGTGTTCACGATCCCATCAACACGTCCGAGTCATTCGTCCTCGGGCCGCTTTCGGGCGTCGCCTTCTCCGACAAGGCATTGGCGACCGCACTGGGCGAGTACCGCGCCGCGTCAAGCGCTACCACCACCACCTGGCTCAACGCGTACACGAACGCACTCAACAAGGTGACGTTCCCGAACGGGGTCCCGGTGGTCCCGGCCGCCAACGACGGACCGGTCCCTCTTCTCATGTCCGCCGAGCTGTCGCTCGCACAGAGTGGTGGCCTCGATGCCGACCTCGTTGCGCAGCATCCCTTCTACGGCACGGACTACACGAAGCCATTGCTGTTCTTGGAGGACGGCAGCTATTTCGCCAACCAAGCTCAGGCCCAGGATCTAACCGGCACGCAGTGGGGCGTGATGAACGAGACGGGCAGTTACCCCGGGCAACCATGGCTGTGGCTCTACCAACTCTGGTACCAGTTCCCACACTTCAGGACGTCGGCCAACGTCGATCTGATAGCCATCTACCTGACTGGAGCGGCCACCGTTCTGCTTCTCGCCGTCCCCTTCATTCCCGGGCTACGCGACATCCCGCGGTTGATCCCGGTCCACCGCCTTGTCTGGCGCACATACAACCGCGAGATGGGGCCTGGTACGACTCCGTCCGGGGCGCACCGCTCCGGCGGCACCATCCCTGCAGCGAATACCGCGTCCGGCGCACAGACGGTATCCGGCGCACAGACGGCGCCAACACAAGAGGCGACTCCGCCGGAGAGCGGAGACGGGCCACCTTGAGCGGGTGTCATCGTGAGTGAGCCAGGCACAGCCGGGGCCACTGCATCGGATTTCGACGTTCTTCTGACCGACGGTTCGACGGCCCACGTCCGCGATATCCGCCCGACGGACGCTGAGGAGCTCCGCGCTTTCCACGCGAGCCTGTCGTTCAGAAGCATCGTCCTTCGCTTCTTCGGCCCTCACCCGCACCTGTCGGACAAGGAGGTCGAGCGCTTCACGAACGTGGACGGCGCGGACCGCGTGGCTCTTGTCGTAGAGCGTGGCGGTCACATGGTGGCCGTCGCCAGGTACGACCGGTCCCCGGGTAGCGACGAAGCAGAGGTCGCATTCGTCGTCCAGGACGAGTACCAGGGGCGCGGGCTCGGGACGGTCCTACTGGAACACCTGGCGAGCATCGCACGCCGGCACGGAATAAGGCGGTTCATCGCCGACACACTTTCGGACAACCACCGGATGCTCTCGGTGTTCCGCGAAGCGGGCTTCGCCAGAAAGTATTCCCGCGAATCCGAAGTGGTCCGGGTGGTGCTCGACATAGCTCCAAGCTCCGAAGCGCTGGAAGCCGCAGATGCGCGCGACCGGCACGCCGTCGTGCGCTCCATCGAAAGGCTGCTTCGGCCCGCGTCCATAGCGGTGATAGGTGCAGCGCGTTCGCGCGGAACGATAGGCCACCAGTTGCTGCGAAATCTCCTCATGAGCGGTTTCGAGGGACCCGTCTACCCCGTCAACCCCACCGCCACAAGCGTGGCGAGCGTGCCGTGCTGGCCGAACGTGGGGGCGATACCGGGCCCTGTCGACCTGGCATTGATCGCGGTGCCGGCCGCCAAGGTGGCAGACGTCGTGAACGAGTGCGGCGGCAAAGGGGTCGGTGCCCTCGTCGTGATCACCGCGGGATTCGCCGAAGCCGGCAAGGAGGGTGCCGACAGCCAACGCGAGATCACCCGTCTTGCGCACTCGTACGGGATGCGGATCGTGGGGCCGAACTGCTTCGGTGTTGTCAACACCGAGCCCTCGGTGTCGATGAACGCCACGTTCGCCCCGACCAGCCCAATGGCGGGCTCGCTCGGATTCGTCTCACAATCAGGGGGTCTCGGTATAGCGCTTCTCGCGCGAAGTGACTTCGAGGGGGATCGGGCTCTCGAGCTTCGTCTCGACCGGGAACAAGGCCGACATAAGCGGTAACGACATGCTGACCTGGTGGGAGCAGGACCCCGCCACGAAGGTGATCCTCCTGTACCTGGAGTCGTTCGGGAACCCGCGCAAGTTCAGTCGCATAGCGAGAAGGGTGAGCCGGTCGAAGCCGATCATCGCGGTGAAAAGTGGCCGGAGCGCGGCTGGAACCAGGGGGGCGGCGTCGCACACGGCTGCTCTCGCAAGCTCGGAAGACGCGGTGAACGCGCTGTTCCGCCAGACGGGGGTAATCCGCGTCGACACCATCGAGGAGCTCTTCGACGCAGCCGAGGTTCTGGCCGCGGGACCGCTGCCGGCGGGGCGACGGGTAGGCATCATGACGAACGCCGGAGGTCCGGGGGTGCTCGCCGCCGACGCGTGCGCCGGCCACGGGCTCGAGGTCCCCGAGCTCTCCCGATCGACCCGCGAGGCACTCGCGTCGCTCCTTCCCCCGGGTGCGGGCCTTCAGAATCCGATAGATATGATCGCTTCTGCGTCAGCGGAAACTTATGGACGCGTCCTCGACCTGCTCATGAGCGGGAACGAGATCGACTCGGTTCTCGTGATCTTCACTCCCCCACTCGTGACGAGAAGCGACGACGTGGCGGCATCCGTCCTGGCGACCGCGGAAGCAGCTGCCCGTGCCGGGTATGCGAAACCCGTGCTGGCGAGCTTTCTCGGAGCCGAAGGTGCGCCGACCGCGCTGCGCAACGAGCTCGCGACGATCCCCTGCTTCACCTACCCCGAAAGCGCCGCCCGTTCATTGGACCGGGCGGTCTCATATGCAGAGTGGCGCAATCGACCACTCGGAACCCCACCGGCGTTCGACGACATCGATGCCAACGCAGCGATGCGTCTCCTGGAGTCACCACCCGAAGATGGTTGGCTCACAGGAGAACGGGCCATGTCGGTTCTCGGGGCCTACGGCGTACCCGTGGCCACCACCGTCTCGGTGACGAGCGCTCGTCAGGCCGAATCGGCTGCATCGTCGGTCGGCTTTCCCGTCGCTTTGAAGGCGACGGGTCCCGGCCTGTTGCACAAGAGCGACGTAGGCGGGGTCAGGTTGTCGCTCGGCTCTGCACATGCGGTTGCGACCGCATACGGGGAGATGGCCGACACCTTGGGCGACGCCATGGATGGCGCGGTCGTCCAGCCGATGGCGCACGAGGGCCTCGAGGTCATCGTCGGATTCGTCCAGGACCCCGCTTTCGGACCACTCGTGCTGCTCGGGCTCGGGGGAACGGCGGTTGAGCTTCTGGGTGACTATGCCACCTGCCGCGTACCGGTCACCGAAGTGGACGCCAGGGAAATGTTGCTCTCGCTACGCAGTGCGCCCCTGCTGACGGGATATCGCGGGAGCACTCCGGTCGACATCGACGCGCTCATCGACCTGGTGATGAGGTGTGGCCGGCTGGCAGAGGACCTGACGGAATTGTCCGAGGCCGACCTTAACCCCGTCATAGCGGGACCTGACGGAGTGGTCGTTGTCGATGCCCGCTTCCGGGTGTCTCCTGAGTCCCTCCGGCCTGAGGATGCCCGCCAACTGATGTGACCTTGAAAGATACCGTCAGGAGCCGGGATTCCCCTTTGGATGCTGAAAGATCCGACGCCCTGAGAACACCGGCGACGCTATGGCCACCCAGTGCTCCTTTGATCCTCCCGCCCAAGGGGTGAGCGTGTGTGACGTGACGCGCTCGGACTGAGCGTCCAGGGCGCCGGTTATGTCGCGCCCCGTTCCCTGGACCATCACGCTCCATCCTTCGTGATACATCGGATCGGTCCAGTCGATCTCGAATGCGACCGGCCCCATTACGGCCCAGTCGAACTTCGTTCCTTCGTCGGTACGGAATGCCACGGTACGGCCATCAAGGACGTAGTTCACGGGGAAAACCAACGGGCTGCCGTCGCGAACCACAGCGATGCGACCGACCGAGTGTGAGCCGAGCAACTCCAGGCACTCCTCCTCTGCGATCTCAACCAGCTCAGGCACCCTTCAGTTCCTCTCCACCCATCAGTTTCTCTCTCCGGCACGATGTCGTGTACCCGGTCACCACTTTGGTCATTCTGCCACCCGCAAAGGGTCCTTGTGCCCTGTCTGTCGCAGAACCTCGGGCATACGATCTGAATCGGCGATCCGCTGCGTCGTTCTCGGCACTCAGAGGGAGGTCATGATGATCAGCCACGTCGGCAATGACCGAAACGCCAAGTCGACACGAGACCATACCGGCACAACCGCCGAGTGGTCATCGCCTCCTGAAGAGCACCTTCGCGTCGTGCGCAGGATCGCAAAGCCCTTGGACGAGGTCGAACGTGCTCTTCGCATCCAGCCGGATCGCCTCGTCCGTATCGCCTATGGCGCCGACACCGAAGCAAAGAAGAGCGCGATCGTCGGGCTTTCTCCCTTCGGTTCACAACGTTGGCTACGCGTGCCCGCCCGCATCGAATTCTCGACTCCACCTCCACATCATTCAGGAGCCGTTATCTCCCTCAGGTGGGAGGCCTCCCATCTGAGCCGTTACTTCCCCGTCCTCGAAGCCGACTTGGCGGTACACCAGGGAACCGCTGCGACTGACCTGGAGCTCCAGGGCACCTATCGCCCCCCGCTCGGGATCGCAGGCTTCATGTTCGATCGTCTGGTCGGAAAGCGGTTCGCTGCTGCCACCGCGGTGGGTTTCGTCGAGGCACTTGCCGCCGCCATCGAGAGCGACGGCGACGCGCCTTGACAGATGAGGCCGATTTCATACGAGAGGAGAGCAACATGCTCGTGAGGGATTTCTTGCGGAAGGCACCGGTGACGGTGCCTTCCCGGTGCACCCTTCAGGAAGCCGCGCATCTCATGAGCACTCATGAGGTTGGTTCGGTTCTGGTAGTCAGCGGGTTCGAGGTCCTGGGGATCGTGACCGACCGAGATATCGCCGTCCGCGGCGTAGGCGCCGGTCTACCGCCCACGTCGACCGTCGACTCAGTCATGACAGAGCACCCGGTGACTATTCAGGGCTCGGCAGATGTATTCGAGGCGTACGAGGCCCTCAAAGAGGCCGGAGTCCGTCGTCTGCCCGTCCTCGAAGACAAGGACCTGGCGGGGATCATCACTGCAGACGATCTTCTCGTGGCTCTAGTTCTCGAGTTGGGGGCCGTCGTCTCTCCGGTGGCCCGCGAGATGCTTCTTCCGGACGGACTATAGGGAGCGGTGAAGCATGCGGATCGTGGCGTCCATAGGCGACAGGGCACTTCTCGGGCGAAACGAGGGCCATCTGGCAAAGCAACCGAGCATCGGTCGAGCAACAGAAGCAGTAGCGGGGTTGGCCCACCGGGCGGAGCTGGTCGTGACCTACGGCGACGACCTGCGAGCCTCTATCCCACCGATCGCAGGACGATTCGGGACCGACTATCTGATCGACGTGCTCGAAGCCGAGAGCGAGGGCCTGGTCGGGTATCTCTTGGAGCAGCACTTACAAGACGTGCTACCGGACCGTCAGGTGGCGACATTGCTGACACGGGTGGAGGTGGACCCGGCGGATCCCGCGTTCCAGTCGCCAAGTCACCCCGTCGGCGCAGTTGTCGACGAAGAAACCGCTCGCATGCTGGCGTCTGCGAACAGATGGTTGATGGTTCGTGACAGCGGCGGCCGCCGCCGCGCTGTCGCCTCGCCTGAACCCGTACGTGTGCTCGAGACCCGGGCGATCGAGCTGCTGATCTCCGGCGGTGTCGTCGTGGTCTGCTGCGGCGGAGGCGGCATTCCCGTCGTTCGGGACCGATTCGGCGGGTACCACGGTGTCGACGCTGTGGTCGAGAAGGATCTCTCTGCCGCACTCGTCGCAAGAGACTGCAGGGCCGATCTGCTTCTCCTTCTTACAGACACTGCAGGCGTGTGGGTTGACTGGGGATCCCCGGGCGCGAAGCTCGTCCGGTCGGCCTCACCTGATTCCCTTCGAGCCTTGCAGCTCGAACGCAGCTCGATCGGAGCGAAGGTCGAAGCCGCTTGTCGTTTCGTCGAATGGACGGGCCACGACGCGATCATCGGGGCCGTTGAAGACGGGTTGGAGTTGCTGGAAGGAACCTCGGGTACCCGGGTGTCTGCGGCAGCTGACGGGCTACAGACGCAGGACGCCGGTACCTTGGCGCGTTTTTGATATAGCGACCGACACCAACGAGGTGCCGCAGGCGGCTGTCAAGCTCGAAGCGGAAAACGCCTCCCGGTCACGATGTCGGCTCTAATGGCGACAAGTATCTCGCCAGGCTCGGGAACGAGGGGCACGGGCGCCGAATCGATACCCATCTCCTTCTCCGACTCGGGCGTCAGGGCTGTCGCCAGGCCCCGAACGAGCACGCTCCACCCCGCGCCGGTCTCGTGGTCGATCTCGTCCACCTCGAATGCCACGAGCGCGTCGACGGCAGCTTCCACAATGGTTCCCGGGCCTAGACGCAACACGAGGTACCGGTCGTGATAGGTGAAGTTCGCCGGGCGGACCAACGGCGCCTGGTCCTGCGAAACCGCCAGCCTGCCGATTTCCCCGTTCTTCGCAGCAACCGCGAGCAGTCGCAGACATTCAGGTAGCGGGACCACTTCGGATCCGCGCTGGTCGATCCACATGTAGCCCAGGGTGGCACAAAACTTTTCGCCCAAACAGGGCCGTTCGTCCCTGATCGCGGTGCTGGGCTCGTCGCGAGAACCGATACGATTCGACAGCGTCACTTCCGCAGATCGGTATCCTGCATCAGGTGCATAAAATCGCAGGACACAGAAGCAGAACCTACAAGAGGAGTCCAACGTGACGAGCACACAGGCGGCGGCCGGCGAGGCGGGGGGCTCCCACCGCATCGTCGTAGGGGTAGATGGCTCGACGAGCTCAGTTGCCGCGCTGGAGTGGGCAGCACACCAGGCCGAGCTGACGGGAGCCACTCTCGAGGTGATCGCGACATGGGACTGGCCTGCCGCGTTCGGTGTCGCGTTCTCCTACGTTCCCTCCAACTACAACCCTTCGGACGACGCACAACAAATCCTGAACGACGCTATCGAGGGGATCCGCAGAGCGCACCCGAACCTGTCCATCCGCCCCATCGTCCTCGAAGGTCACCCCGCACCGATCCTGGTCGAGGCCTCTCGGGGGGCGGACCTCCTCGTGGTAGGCAGTCGGGGCCACGGAGAGTTCGCCGGCATGTTGATCGGATCCGTGAGCGAGCACTGCGTGACGAACGCGCACTGCCCAGTGTTGGTCTTGCGCGACCACGAGCAGTAGGTGCCGACCCTCTAAGGGGCTGATCCGTCCGAGGCTGCCCCGACCAGTGAGGCTGCGTCAGGAACGCTCGGCGCGCGATTCGGAAGGCTGACCAACACCACGAGGGCCGCTACAGCCACTACGAGCGACCCCGTGAACAAACCGAGGTCCATCCCGCTTATGAAAGCCCGTCGCGCGGCGTCGTCAAGCGCGAGACCATTTGGTCCGCCGACTTGAGCGGCTACCGCTTGGGCCCCCCCTAAAGAGCCGAGAATCAACTGGCGAACGTAGGCCGGAATTGCCTGGTGAGCGAGCAGCGGGGCAAGTCGGTTTTCGTACCGCAAATTCAGCGCCGTTCCGAGCACCGCTACACCGAGGGCTCCGCCGACCTGGAGTGCGGTGTCGCTCGTTGCCGAACCGACGCCGGCCTGCTCGCGAGGAAGCGATCCGAGCACCGACTCGATGCTGGGCGCAAGTGCAAGTCCTGTCCCTGTCCCGAGCAGCAGCAACGACGGCACAGCATTCAGATACGAACCTGCCTCCGAGGTGCGTGACAACAGGCCGAGTCCGAGGGCAATGAGCAGCAGTCCGCTGAACACGACGGGCTTGGTGCCGATCTTGCGTGCGATGACGCTCGAACCCGGCGCTACGAACAGCAGTACAAGGGCGATTGGGCCGACACGCAGGCCCGCCTCGAGCGGAGAGTATCCGAGGGCGAACTGGAGCCACTGCGTCATCAGGAAGAAAACACCGAGCAGCCCGAACACCACAAGAGCCATCGCCCCTATTGCGGCGGCGAAACGTCTGGAGCGAAAGAATCGCATCGGGAGCATGGGGTGACTCGACCTTCGCTCCCACATCACGAAAGCCGCGATGACCACGACCGCAAATGCAAGTGAACCCAGGATCGACGGCGAGCCCCATCCTCTTCCGGGAGCTTCGATGATCCCCCACAGAAGCAACGCCAGTCCGCAGACGGAAAGAACGACGCCGACAGGGTCAGGTCGGTCGGCAACAGGGCTCTTCGAATTCGGCACCAGGAAGAATGCCGCCGCCATACCGAGCACGGCGATGGGCACGTTGATCAGGAACACCGAACCCCACCAGAAATGGGCAAGGAGCCAGCCGCCGAGCATGGGCCCTGCCGCCACCCCGATGCCGGTGGTGCCCGACCAAATCCCGATTGCCCGCGCTCGTTCGCGCTCTTCGGTGAACACGTTGGCGAGGATGGACAGCGTCGACGGCATGATCGCCGCCGCCCCCACTCCCATGCAGGCGCGGGCGAGTACCAGTCGGTCCGGGCTCGATGCGAACGCCGATCCTGCGGAGCCCGCAGCGAACACAGCCAGGCCAGAGAGGAATATCCACTTCCTGCCGACCCTGTCGCCCAGGCTCCCGAGTGTGAGAAGCAGCCCGGCGAACACCAATGAATACGCGTCAACCATCCACTGCAGCTGGCTCGAGCTCGCGTGGAGGTCGCGGAGGATCGAAGGGAGTGCGACGTTCAAGACCGTGGTGTCGAGGCTGATCAGCAGGAGCGTCACGCACAGGGGGATCAGCGCCGCCCAACGCCTCGCCCCAGTCAGGTGGCCCGACGCCACCCAGGACCTCATGTGCCGACGCCCCCCAGAACCATCAGAGTCACTGCGGAGGCAAAGCTTCGAGCGCCAGAACGACCGCCTGCTCGGGGCTCTTGACCGTAGTGTCGATCGACACCGCCGACTCCCACTCCCCCATGGACCGGCTCATCTCCACAGCCAGCTCCGGTGTCGCCTCAGACACGTCGGCGTGCTCCGAGAGCCTCCGAACTATCCGCGAAGCGCCGACTTCGGGGTCAACTTCACACCGCAGCTCGACCAGGTCACTCGAAGTGCGGTCTGCGAGCGCACTTGCCGCGAGCCGCCGATCTGCGTCGCTCCAGGACGCGTCGAGGACCACCGACTGCCCCATTTCCAACAATCGCTCGGCCCGTCGAAGCATTTCCTCATACACGAGTCCTGTTGACGCCGGACTGTAACGGCCCTTCATGTACCCGGTTTCCGATTCTGGCTGGATGGGCAGAAGCTCGAGCCGGATCTCGTCGCTACGAAGTACGGCCCAATCCCGAGCGCCTGCGATCCCGGATGCAAGAGTGGACTTGCCCGACCCAGGGGTACCTCCCACCATGACGAGCGTCACCCTCGCGCGTCGAAGGTGAGTGAGGGTGAGAGCCTGCAACCCGACCGCCTCGGCCCTTGACGCCTCCGATCCCTGCTCGTAACGGAGGCAGGCGACCTTGGTACGTACATAGGCCCTCGATGCGCAGTAGTGGTGGAGGAGCGACCGCGGGATCTCCTCGGCGACGGCACCTTCGTATTCCGCGACGAACCCCCGGGCCGCGTCCGACCGGCCCAGCCGTTCCAGATCCATCGCGAGGAATGCCACGTCCGCCGCCGTGTCGCAATAGCGCATCCGGTCGGAGAACTCGAGGCAGTCAAGAATACGGATTCCGTCGTCGAGGCAGAATATGTCATCCGCTTGCAGATCGCCGTGCCCGTCGCATACATGTCCAGATGCGATCCGGGACTCGAGCAAGGGGCCACGACCTGCAACCCAACGGGCCACGAGAGTCCTGATCTCCCTCTCTGTCCGTTCGTCGAGAAGCGATCCGGCAAAACGCTCGGCTTCGGCAAAGTTGGCCTTCCAGTCTGCTCCAACAGAAGCCGCCGTTGCCGCGGCGGCGATCTCGGACGACCGTTCGGCACTCCCGTGGAACGCGGCCATTGTCCGAGCTACCTGGCGAACCAAGTCGCCCACCTCGTCTCCCTTGCGGGCGAGTAACGAAAGCCGTCGTTCATCGGGCATCCGCCGCATGACGACCATATGGTCGATCGGCTCGCCATCGATCACAACGTCTGCGACGCCGAGGTACACATCGGGCGCCAGCCTCCGGTTGAGCATCACCTCGCGATCACAGTCGACGCGGCGCCGGCTCTGGTCGGTGAAATCGAGGAACCCGAACCGCACAGGCTTTCTCAGCTTGTACACCTTGTCGTAGACGAAGAAGAGCACCGAGATATGGGTCTCTACGACCTTCGGCGTCGCCTCGGGCGCGGATAGCCCGGTCACGAGACTCCGGCTCCTGTCAGGTCGATCGACCGCCGCACCGGTCGCACCTCCTCCGCTCTCATCGGCATAGTCCGGCGTCCACCCTCGGCAAGGTAGGGTCAAAGGTCCTTTCGCGCCAATCGCTTCCGCACCCGCTTGTCCATCTGCCGATTACCTGCATCTGTGAGTCGCGCGTCTCTCCGATTGGTATCGGGTGGGTATCAGAAGGGTATGAATTGAGGACTTGTGGCCCTTCCGGCGGGTGGCCGGCATGACGACAATCTTCATAGGAGTCGTGTCGGGAGCGAAGGATCAACGTGACGGCAGAACTTGCGAGAGACCGTAAGACTCAATACCGCACCCAGGCTCTCCGGACGCTGGAGGAGCCCGTGGCTCCTGCACCGGAGAGATTCGACGGTTGACGATCATGTCCATGTACACCCAACTTCTGGGCGCCGCTCTGAAAGAGGTCTCTTTTCCGGATGGCGTTACGACTACAGCGGAGGCTGTCGCCGAGTTGAACCGCCGCCGGGACCGCCTGGAAGACTATGGCTCGCGCGAAGGAACCGATTGGGCGGGCGCGGCGGTGGCAGACGAGCTGGCATACGACATCGCCCTCATCGAGCTCGCCCGGCGGTTTGGGGGTGAGTACGACGTGTCGGACTTCGAAAATCCCGGAAAAGGCAGGACGCGTCTAGTGCGCTACCTCCAATCTCAAGGAGTCGTTCTCGGAGCACGCGATCCGGAAACTCAGCCCTGTCAGGGGCGGTGAGAAGAGAGGGTCAGGTACCTGAAGCGTCGGTGCGGGATGCCTGTTCCGCGCGCTCCTCGAGGCGTGCAGCGAACGACGCCGCCTGGGAACGCCGCTCCATGCCCAACTTCGAAAGCAGGTTGGACACATAGTTCTTGACGGTCTTCTCGGCCAGGAACATTTCTCCCGCGATCTGACGGTTGGTCTGACCTTCGGCGATCAAATCGAGGATCCTTCGCTCCTGCGGAGTAAGGCTCGCCAGCCGCGAGTCTTCTTTCGGGCCTTCGCGCAACCTCCTCATCACCTGTTCGATGAGCCCCTGGTCGAGCAACGACTCACCGGCGCCCGCCCTCCGTATGTCACCGATCAGGTCCGTACCTCCGACCTGCTTGAGCAGGTAGCCGGCCGCACCGGCCATGATGGCGGCCAAGAGCGCCTCGTCGTCGGCATAGGACGTGAGCATCAGACACACGATCTCCGGAGCGCGGGATCGGATGTCGCGACAGACCTCGATGCCGCTCCCGTCAGGAAGCCTGACGTCGAGGATCGCCACGTTCGGACTCGTGGGCGGAATCCGGGCCATCGCTTCGGCAGCCGTCGCCGCTTCGCCGACAACCACGATGTCGTCGGTCCCTTCGAGCAGAGACCGGATCCCGGCACGCACCACCTCGTGATCATCGAGGAGGAATACGCGCAAACTCACGAAATCATCCTCCCAAACAAGCCACATCCGGGCAAGCGATGCGAAGGCAACTGACGATACATGTCCTGGTCGCAACCCCTTTTGACCGTCCGCCAAATGCAGGCGGCCTTTTTCCCCCATGGTAGCCTCACGCAGGTGCCATACCGGTCGATCGAGGACCCTGTCAAGCTCCGCCGCGTCCTCGAGGCAACTCTGCTTCTCGAAGCAGATCTGGAACTGCCGGCCCTGCTCCGGCACCTGATCGAAGAGGCCCGCTCGATGACGGGAGCACGCTATGGCGCTCTCGGGGTGCTGAACGAGCAACGAACCGGTTTGTCGGAGTTCTTGACGGTCGGGCTCTCGCCCGAAGAAGAGGAGCGGATCGGCACCCGTCCCACAGGTCGAGGTGTCTTGGGTCTACTCATCACCGATCCCCAACCCGTACGCCTGGCGAACCTCGGTTCACATCCCGACAGCTTCGGGTTCCCGCCCAATCACCCTCCTATGACCTCGTTCCTCGGAGTGCCCCTGAAGGTGCGTGACGAGGTCTACGGAAATCTCTATCTCACCGACAAGATCGGCTGGTCGGAGTTCACCCGGGACGACGAGTCACTGGTGGCTGCCCTCGCTCTCGCCGCAGGGATAGCGATCGAGAATGCTCGCCTTCATCAGCGCGTCCGGGAAGCGGCCATCTACGAGGACCGCGACCGCCTCGCTCGCGACCTTCACGATACGGTCATCCAGCGCCTGTTCGCGGTCGGGCTCTCGTTACAGAGCATCGCGGGAGCGGCCACTTCTGAAGGATTGGCAGACCGGCTCGCTGCGGCCATCTCGGACCTCGACGACACGATTCGCCAGGTCCGCTCCTCCATATACGAGCTCGGATCGACAGGTGCCGAGCAGGGACTGAGAGCGCGAGTCAATTCGCTCGTCCGCGAGCTGAGCCCGGTCGTCGGATTCGAGATCCATGTGTCGTTCGACGGTCCGGTCGACTCAGCCATATCCGACCAGATAGCCGAACATCTCCTCGCCGTGCTACGCGAGGCGGTCACCAACGTCGGTCGCCACGCTCAGGCGACCGAGGCAACCGTGAGACTAAGCGCCAACAATGGATTCTGCCGCCTCGAGGTGAGCGACAACGGCTGTGGTATCGACATTTCAGGCAACCACCTCGGGTTCGGACTTCCGAATCTCCTCCGCAGGGCCGAGAAGCTCCACGGGACCTTCTCCGTGGACAACCTCCCGACCGGTGGGGCTCTGCTCGCGTGGCAGGTACCGCTCGCTCAATAGGCGAACCTCCGGCTACAGCTCCGCCAATTTGACCGTTTCGAGAAATGGGACGTTCGGCCCTGCTTAATAGTGGCCGTTCCGGCGACAATGTGAACCAGATGGCGACGAGGAGGACGAAATGACCCCCACAAAGGCCGGAGGCGCAGTGAAGAAGGTGACCGCCAAGAAGGCGACCGCCAAAAAGGCCCCGGCAACCAAGGCCCCTGCAACCAAGGCGACCGCCCAGAAGTCGGTGGTCAAGAAAGCGGGGACCAAGAAGGCGGCGCCCAGAAGGTCGACGTCGGCTCGCCATTCGCGCGGTCAGCTCCGTCACGAGTTGACGAGCTTGGTCAATGACGTCAGGACGGCGCTCGACGAGCTTGCGGTCAAGGGGGATCTCGCCACGATGGAGGGTCGCGACCGGGTACAAGCGCAGGTTGTCGAGATCGAGAACCGCTGGCTGAGGGTCAAGCAGGAGCTCGGATTCGCAAAGAGCGAGGCTGACTCGACTCTGGAGAATCTCCGCTTCGCTCTCGCCAAGGCCGAGGATGCCGTCCGCCACATATTCGACGCAGCGATCGAAGGCATGCGCAGGTCCTGACGGGTCTGCGGTGCTCCTTTGGCAGGACAATGAAGGGGATGAACTTGATGTTAGGCCAGTCGACATCGTTTCTCAGCCAGCCGCCGGTGACGGAACCCGTCGGCGGGAACACAGATCCCTGGCCCGTTCACGACCCCGGCAACCCTCGAGTTGTGACACAGCACGAGGTCGAGAAGCTCGCTGATGCACTAGAGATCTTCCTGGCAGTTCACAGTGACTCCGTCATCGGCACGAGTCGAGTCATGAACCCGTTGCTCACTTTGTGGGAAGCAGCTCACGATGTGTCGGATGCAGCAGCGGAGCCCATCGAGCGGATGCTCACCGTCCTGGTGAAACGCCAGCACACCTCCCACGACGAGCTCGCACGCATGGTCGACGAAGTGAGGGAGGCGGTCCGGTCGGACACACCCGCTCACTCAGTCGCGTACGCGCTTTAGACGACTCTCTTTTGCGCGCGCTAGCGCAAGTCCTCTTTTCTCTCGCCTGCATCGTCTCTCTGTACTCGGGCCTTTAGACCCTACACAGGACACCGCCTGATTCAAGAAAATATCTGAGTACGAGACATGCCCGATATTGGGCCTCAACAGGCAGGTGACCAAAGTGGCCGTCATAGAGACAACATCCCCGCGGGTTCCATCTTCGCCGGTTCCCCAAACCCCGGCGCCACCGGAGTCGCCGGCAGCAAGACGCGCCCGAGCCCTCGGCCTGCCCTCTGCGACCGCACTCGTGATCGGCAGCATCATCGGAACCGGGGTGTTCACGATGCCTGCGGTGATGGCTGGCGCAGGCACCAGCTCCCTTCTGGTACTGGGCGTCATCGCGATCGGAGCACTGCTCCTCGGCGTGATGTTCGGCCAACTCACCAAGCGTGTGCCCAACACCGACGGCGGTCTCTACGCCTACTCGCGTCACGAGTTCGGTGACTTCGCAGGATACCTGACAGCTTGGTGCTATTGGATCACCTGCTGGGCCGGCAACGCCGCCATAGTCGCGTCGTGGGTCCTGTATGTCGAGTCCCTCTTCTCGATCACGAACCCGTCGGCTTGGACCAACTTCGGTATCGCAATGACGGGTTTGTGGATCCCCGCCGCCGTCAACCTGATCGGTGTAAGGCAGATGGCCTGGTTCCAGAACGTTACAGTCGTCCTGAAATTCCTGCCCCTTGCCTTGGTCGGCCTGGTGGGTTGGTTCTTCGTGAAGGACCTGAACTTCGGTCCGTTCAACGCGACCGGCGGAAGCCTCTACAGCGGCATCGGCATCGCAGCCGGAGTGGCTTTGTTCTCCTTCATCGGAGTGGAGTGCGCGTCGATCGCAGCGGGAAGGGTGAAGAACCCGCGCAAGAACGTGAGCAGGGCATCGGTGATAGGTACGGGGCTGAGCGCAATCCTGTACCTGCTCGTCACCGCGGCGGTGATGGGACTCGTGCCCCACAGCTCGCTCGTGAACAACGGCGCCCCGTTCGTCAATGCCTTCCAGACGATGTTCGGACACGCTACGTGGGTGGGCAAGCTCGTTGCCGCCACCGCTGTGATCTCAGGTATCGGCGCCCTTAACGGTTGGACGCTCGTGACAGCCGAGATGCCGTTCGCCGCAGCCAAGGACGGCCTCTTCCTGCCACAGTTCGCCAAGGTCAACCGCGACGGCACCCCCTGGTTCGGCATCCTCGTATCGACGGCTGTCGCATCGGCCCTGATGGGGTTCGCTTACAGCGGTAAGACCGGGCTCACGGTGTTCACCTACCTGGTGGACCTGTCGGTCGTGACCGTAGCCATCCCGTACTTCTTCTCCGCCTGCGCCCAACTCTCATATCTCGTCTCGCGCCGGCGCAAGGTGGTCGGATGGCTGCTCTTCCGTGACCTTTCGATAGCGACAGCGAGCGTGCTGTTCTCGCTCTGGGTCACCTTCGCCTCCGGATACCAGGCGGTCTACCAGGCGATCCTGCTGCTGCTCGTCGGTATTCCGATCTACGTGTTCCTGAAGGCTCGTAAAGAGAGGTTGGGTCTGGTGCCCGAGCCCGTGGAGCTCACCGGAGACGATGAGCTCGCCACGATCGTGCCGCTCGCTCCTTGAGCTGCATCGACCATTTGGACCACGGAAAATCCAGGAGATGACATGAGCTCGAAAATCGCACTCATTCGACCACCCAGCCCCCGGATCGCCGAAGGCATCGTCACCCACATCGAACGCACGCCCGTGGATCACGAGCTCGCGACGAAGCAATGGAGCGGATATGCCGAGGAGATGGAGAACGCCGGATGGAAGCTTGTCCAGGTGCCGGCTGCAGACGACTGCCCCGACGGGGTCTTCATCGAAGACACCATGGTCGTCTACAGGAACGTCGCCGTGATCTCGCGACCTGGTGCCGACTCTCGCAAGCCCGAGGTCGTCGGCGCAGAAGACACGGTCGAGGCTCTCGGCTTGTCGATCAACCGGATCCGGATGCCGGGCACACTGGACGGCGGTGACGTGCTCAAGGTGGGCTCAACGATCTATGTAGGTCGAGGCGGCCGCACCAACCCGGAGGGTGTGCGGCAATTGCGCAACATCCTCGAGCCACTGGGAGCCACGGTGGTCGCCGTCCCGATCCGCAAGGTCCTGCACCTCAAGTCGGCGGTCACCGCCCTCCCCGACGGGACCGTGATCGGGTTCCCGCCGCTGGTGGACGACTCACGAGTGTTCCCCCGCTTCTTCGAGGTGCCCGAGGAGTCGGGTGCTCACGTGGTCGACCTCGGCGGTGGCCGGATCCTCATGGCTGCGGACTGCCCGAGGTCGGCAGAGTTGTTCGCAGATCTCGGCTACGAGCCCGTGATCGTAGACATCGGTGAATTCGAGAAACTGGAAGGGTGCGTCACCTGCTTGTCGGTACGCGTGCGCAGCCTGTCAGGAGTCGAGCGATGACGTTCGGCGTGAACTCAGAGGTGGGCCAACTCCGGCAGGCGATCCTTCACCGTCCGGGACTCGAACTTGCGAGGCTCACTCCTGACAACGTCGAAGAGCTGCTCTTCGACGACGTGATGTGGGCGAAGAAGGCCCGCGAAGAACACGACGCTTTCGCAGAGTCGCTCCGCGAGAAGGGTGTGGTCGTCCACTATTTCGGGCAACTGCTGGCCGAGACACTCGAATTGCAAAAGGGCCGGGCATTCATCCTCGACAGGATCTGCACCCCGGAGATCGTGGGCCCGACACTCGTCGACTCTCTGCGGAGGCTCTTCGACGACACAGACGGCGAGACGTTGGCGAGCTATCTCGTAGGTGGGGTGCTCAAGGCCGACGTCCACCCGAAGCGCGTCCACAGCCTGAAGTGGTCGACGCTCAGAGCCGACGACTTCCTCCTTCCGCCGCTTCCCAACCACCTGTTCCAGCGGGACAACTCTTGTTGGATCTACGGCGGGGTGTCGATCAACCCGATGGCGAAGCCCGCACGCCAAAGGGAATCTCTCCACAGCCGGGCCATTTACCGGTTCCATCCCCTTTTCTGCGACTCGGACCTCCTCGTCTACTACGGAGACGACGACACCAATCACCTGCCCGCCTCGGTGGAAGGTGGCGATGTGCACATCATCGGGCACGGAGCGGTGCTCGTCGGCATGGGCGAGCGGACGACTCCCATGGCCGTCGAAATCCTGACCCAGGCACTGTTCGCGTCTCACCAGGCCGACCGGGTTATAGCGGTCGGGCTTCCGCGATCGCATGCCATGATGCACCTCGACACCGTCATGACCATGCTCGATCGCGACACGTTCGTGCTCTATCCGTACATGGAGCAACGGCTGCAGTCTTGGACGATCACGCCGGGTGATGAGCCCGGGCGACTCGACGTGACTCGCAACCACTCGTTGTGGGAAACGCTCGCCGAGGTGCTCGAGGTCGACGCCGTCCGCGTGCTCACCACCGACGAGGACATCCGTGCAGCCGAACGCGAGCAATGGGACGACGGGACCAACTTCTTGGCGGTCGCTCCGGGAGTGGTGGTCGGCTACGACCGCAACGTTGCGACCAACACGATGCTGCGCAAGCACGGGATCGAGGTGGTCAGCATCGCAGGCAGCGAGCTCGGACGAGGTCGTGGGGGCCCCCGCTGCATGACGTGCCCGATAGAGAGGGACTCCGCATGAGCGGACTGCGTACATCGGGACCGTCGGTTGACCTGCGGGGCCGAAACTTCTTGAAGGAGGTCGACTTTACGGCGAGTGAGTTCCTGTCGCTGATCGACCTGAGTGCATCGCTCAAGTCCGAAAAACATGGCCGGCGCGAGATCGCCCGGCTCAGTGGCAAGAACGTCGCTCTCATCTTCGAGAAGACCTCGACGCGGACGCGCGCAGCGTTCGAAGTGGCGGCTCATGATCAAGGAGCCCACGTCACATACCTCGGACCAGGAGAGACTCAACTCGGGCGCAAGGAGTCGATGGTCGACACCGCCAGGGTTCTCGGGCGAATGTTCGACGGGATCGAGTACAGGGGCTTCGGTCAGGACCGTGTGGAAGCACTCGGGCTGAATGCCGGCGTACCCGTATGGAACGGGCTCACAGATGAGTGGCACCCCACCCAGATGCTCGGGGACATGCTCACGATGGAGGAGCACTCCGCGAAGCGGCTCACGGAGATCGCATACTGCTACGTGGGTGACGCGTGAAACAACACGGCCCATTCTCTGCTCGTGACGGGTGCTCTGCTTGGCATGGACGTGAGAATGGCCGCACCGGCCAGCCTTCAGCCGGAGTCGGGCGTGCAGCAGACGGCCCGCACTCTTGCCGACAGTTCCGGGGCCCGGATAACGGTGACGGACGAGCTGCACGAGGCGGCTCTCGGAGCGGACTTCATCTACACCGATGTGTGGCTCTCGATGGGAGAGCCGGTTGAGTCCTGGAAGGAGCGGATCCGACTTCTGGTCCCTTACCAGGTCACGACGGCGGTGATGGATGAGACGCGCAACCCTGACACCAAGTTCATGCACTGCCTGCCTGCATTGCACGACCGCAACACCGAGGTGGGCGCGGAGCTGGCGAGCCAGTACGGACTGAGCGCTCTCGAGGTCTCGGACGAGGTCTTCGAGTCCTCGCGGTCGATCGTCTTCGACCAAGCCGAGAACAGACTTCACACGATCAAAGCCGTGATGGTCGCGACCATGGGGGACTGACATGCGGGTTGTGGCCGCCTTGGGAGGAAACGCTCTGCTCGAGCGGGGTGAGCCTCCTGATTCCGAAATACAGGCCCATCACATCGAGAACGCGGTGCGAGCACTCGCTCCTATCGCGCGTGACAACGACCTCGTCGTCACCCACGGCAACGGCCCGCAGATCGGCCTGCTCGCGCTCGAGAGCGCCCGCGACCCGCAGTTGGCTCATCCCTATCCCCTCGACGTGCTCGGCGCCCAGACCCAGGGCATGGTGGGCTACTGGCTGCTCCAACAGCTCGGGAACGTCTCTGGGCGCCAGGTCGCCTGCATGTTGACCCAGACGCTCGTAGATGAAAGCGACCCGGCCTGGTCGGATGCCACGAAATTCATCGGGCCCGTCTACACCGAGGAGGAGGCGAAGCGACTTGCCGCGGAACGGGGATGGCAGGTACGTGCCGACGGCAAATCCTGGAGAAGGGTCGTTGCATCCCCCGAGCCCATCTCCGTGGTCGAGCAGTCACTGGTGGATCGCCTGCTCGATCAGGGAGTGATCGTCGTGTGCGCGGGCGGTGGAGGCGTTCCGGTTGTGCGCGGCATCGACGGCGGCCTGCGCGGCGTGGAGGCGGTCGTGGACAAGGATCGCACGGCAGGTATCCTGGCTGTCGCCGTCCATGCTGACCTGCTGCTGCTGCTCACCGATGTTCCGGGGGTCGTGTCGGGCTTCGGCACACCCGAGGCACAAACGATCAGGAATGCGAGTCCCGCCGAGCTTCGCAGGCTGGAACTTCCGGCCGGCTCGATGGGGCCCAAGGTCGAGGCGGTGTGCGATTTCGTGGAGCGCACAGGCCGGTCCGCGGTGATAGGTGCACTCGACCAGGCCGGAGCCATCCTGAAAGGCGAGGCCGGCACCCTGGTGACTGCGAATGGCGTGACTTCGGATAGCGGTCGAGACGAAGACTGAAACGACGAGGCTGAACACCCGCGAGCTCAGCCGATCTGCCGGTCCCCATCCTTCCAGTAGCGCTTCCGCAATTTCGCGCTTCAACGGTTTGAAAGCGCCCGACAGCGGGAGCGGCCCGCAGTCGAACTCCACGGACTTCGGAACCTTGAAGGACGCCAAACGCTTGCGGGCGTGGTCTATCAATTGATCGCTCGTAGCGTTCCCGTCCCTTTTGAGCACCACGATCGCATGGACAATCTCTCCCCACTTGTCGTCAGGGATCCCGATGACCGCCACGTCTTCGACGTCAGGGTGAGTGGCGAGAACATTCTCGACCTCGGTCGAATAGACGTTCTCCCCACCGGTCACGATCATGTCGTTCATTCTGTCGGTCAGGTGCAGGATCCCTCGATCATCGATGTAGCCGACGTCGCCGGTCCGGTACCAGCCGTCGCGCATGACCTTGTCGGTCTCCTCCGGCTTTCCCCAGTAGCAGCTCATCAGATTGCCGCCACGCGCACACACTTCGCCGGCATCTCCGTGTGGCACGTCGTTACCCAGCGAGTCCGTTATGCGGAGCTCGACGCCGAACACGGGGACACCTGCTGCGTTGAGCACCCCCGCTCCTGAGCGGTGGTGCTCGGGACCGAGAAAGGTGAGAACAGACGCAGCCTCGGTCATTCCATAGCCCTGGTAGAAGTTGACGTTGGGGAACATCTCGAGCCACCTCTGAAGCACCGCATCGGAGATAGGCGCTGCGCCGTAGACGAGCTGGCGCAGGCTGGAAAGACGATCCGGAGAGAACGCGGGATCCTGCTCGAGCATTGTCAGCATCACCGGGACCACCATCGTGGTGTCGATCTGCTGTGCCTCGATAGTGTCCATCACGAGGCCGGGATCGAACATCGGGACGGTCACCGAAGTCGCCCCGCTAGCGGGGATACCGATCACGCCCGCAACAACCGCGGCGTGGAACATCGGTGACTGGAACAGGAAGCGACGGTCCTCGTTCAGCCCTATCTCGAGACCCACGTGGTAGACGTTCAGGACCTCCGCACGCTGCTCGAGGAGCGCCCCTTTCGGCAGGCCCGTGGTGCCACCTGTGTACATCAGGATCACAGGATCGTCCTCGTCGGGCTCCGCCGGCATGACCGGCTCTCCGGAGGCAAGCAGATCTTCGTACGAGATGTCCAAGGAGTTGTTCTCACCCTCCCCACCGGGTTGTCCTCCGATCATCACCACTGTGTCGACCCGGGCTCCTTCCTCGTCGCGAGCTCTGTCTACGAGATCCGCGAAGACAGGATCGGTGAAGACGATGTTCGCGCCCGAATCGTTCAGCACATAGGCGAGCTCGGCCGCGCTGAAGCGGATGTTGAGAGGGTTGATGATGCCGCCACCGAACAATGCTGCGTGGTACAACTCGATGAATTCGTGACCGTTCATGGCAAGTACGGCGAACCTGTCTTCGCGGCTCACGCCGAGCTGCTTGCGCAATGCGTGGGTGAGGCGGAGCACACGCTCGACGTGTGCTCCGAATGTCCCGGAATAGCGCACGCCCAAGCGAGTGGCGTCGATGAACCCGACCTTGTCTGCGAATCGTTCAGCAGAGGGCAGCAGCAGCCGCGGGTATACCAGCTCTTTCATCTCGCGTGACCTCCTCCACGAGGGTCCGCTGGCTCAGTCAGATTTCGAATACTTCTCCTGCAACCGTCGGATCATTTCCACGTTCCACTAACCAGCTTGCAGATCCCGCACAGTCGCCGCCAGTGCCAGAAGTCCCGAACGACCCGCCTTTGCAGCTCCGGGAGATGAAGCAATTGGCGACTAGCTCCCTACGAGGGGTGCGAGGTGACTCAGCGTGGCCGCCTCGTCACATACAGGGCGTTCGTCGCCGGTAGGGATGGTACGAAAGCCATGGGATGCCGGCAGACAGAACCGACGACCAGTGACAAGGGTCGTCGCGATCCTCACCAGCTGAGGTCCTGGCACGGGGACGTACGCCCTCGGGAGCTCGGGGCCTGAGGAGACACAGTCATCGGGAAAAAAGGAAGCTGCGCCGCGGACGAGCACGCTCCAGCACTGCCCAGTGTCGACGTCGACCTCGTCGAACTCGAAAGCCACGACCTGGTTTTCGGTGACGGCATTCGCCGCGGAGCCGACTCCGGTGCGGAACACCAAGTGATCACCCATCAATCGAAAGTTGACCGGTAGGACAGTGGGCAGCGTCTCGACGTCGATGAACCCGATCCGACCGACCGCGTCCACGCGAGAGTCGATCAGGCGCCGACACTCCTCTCGCTCGAGGATCTCCGAACCTGGTCATCGGTTCTCATAAAGAAACTGTCCCGCTCCGCAGTGAACCGACATAGGGCCGTTCGACCCTTAAGGGACAACTAATTCGTGGCTGAGGAGTTTGCCTCACTCTTTGCCTGGACGAAGCGATTCGGGGCCGATCAAGTGACGACCAGTGACCCCATGAGGCGCGCGTAGGTCATCAAGTGCTTGTCACCGATGAACCCGTCGAGCACATAGCGGTGAGCGCGCGCGCCAAGCTCGGCGATCGTCTCCGGACCTTCGAGGAGGCGTCTCAGAACGTCTCCGAAAACATCGAGGTCCTCTGGATCGTCCAGAAGGATGCCGCTTCCGGACGCAATCTGCTCGGCGATCCCACCGACATTCGACCCCACCACTGCCTTTCCTTTCCACATCGCCTCTGCAACAGTGAGCCCGAAACCTTCGACCAGGCTCTTTTGGACCACGACTGTGGAATGGCGTTGCACGGCATTCACCATCGCCGCGTTCTCGTCGATGTCGTCCATCGGCAATGCGACAAGCCTCACCTTCTGCCGGATCCCTTCTGGAAGTGCGTGCCATGCCGACACACACTCGTCGAAGACCTCCGCTTCTTCCGGATCATCGGTCACTTCGTTGATGGCGGGGCCTACCAGAGCCAGCTGCGCATCGAGGTGCGGTGCGACGTGCGATGCGAATCCAGTCATGACGCCGGTCATGTCCTTCAACCGGTCCCAACGCGAGACCTGGATCACGAGCGGGATCCGAGGATCCAGGTACCCGCCGACAGACAACACCGAAGCTTGCTGTTCGACCAGTCCTCTTGTTCCGTCGCGGCGTATATAAGTGCCCGGAGGCCCTCCCTCGCCTTCCATCAGACCGATCCGCCGGAGGATCGCCATGACTCCGTCTGTTGCGATCTCCTGGTTCTTGGGCGAGAACGGATCGATGGAGGGCGGGATCACCCAAGTCGGCGATCTTTCCATCCAGGTCGGAATGTACGAGCGCATCGAAAAGATGAATGCGACACAGGGGTCGAGATGCGGGCGGAGGAACGACCACGCTTGATCGGTCCATTCGTTGCTCGTCTCGCGTCCGACATGGCAACGCCAAACGACAACAGCTCCTCGTTCAGCCAGCCGGAGTGCCATCCCGGCCGTCTGCGGGTCGTGAAGTAGCACGATGTCGCCCTGCCGTACCCGCTCGAGCATGCTGGCAGCGTTCGCGATGTTGACGTCGGTGTAGTGAGCCGCCTCGCTTACACCGAGGCCGCCGCCGTCTCCGGCGACGCCGTGGAGGCGATTGTGGATCCGTTTGGTGATCGCGAAGAACTCGGCGTCCCCCTTGATCACCAGCCAGCGAGTATCCACGCCGGCATCGCGCGTGTAACCGATGAGGACCTGCAGCATCTCCGCCACTCCGCCGCCGGCGGCGGTGGAGCTCACGTTCCAGACGGTCTTGCCGACAAGCTCCCGGCGGGCTACCTCGGCCACACGACGGAGCTCGCCGTACCTCTCCTGTCCGATGATCGGCTCGAGCGACGAAAGGGCCCGGACAGGCACCTCTACCTCGTGAACCTGAAAGCGGCCGGGTGGGTCTTCGCTCGGATGCAAGGTCAGATCCTTGCAGGTTGTGACCGCCAGATTTGGCCGTCACGGTTCCCGACCGCCGTATAGGCCCTTCTCCTCTACCGCAATGCGACGCCACATCCGATGATCGAGATACCAGCTTGGCCTGGCGAGCGGCCGCGCCGGAACGGAGGTCGAGAGACATGACAACCTTGCACGACGACGGAGCGGCCACCTCCGACGGTCTCAGATCGCTGCCGACGCTGGAAGACCTTCCTTCTGTGGCGGGCCGCCGGGTTCTGGTCCGGGCCGATCTGAACGTTCCGCTTCGCCCAGATCCCTCCGGCGGCTACGAGGTGGTAGACGACTTCCGCCTGCGTGCCTCTGTCCCGACGCTGGAGTGGCTTTCCGTGCACGGCGCGGAGGTATGTGTCTGCAGTCACCTCGGCCGGCCCAAAGGCAAGGTTGATCCCCGCTTTTCGATGGCGCCCGTACGCCGCGTGATGGAGATGCTGGTACCCGGCGTCGAGGTGATGGAGAACCTGCGCTTCGATCCGGGCGAGGAATCGAATGACCCGGACTTCGTCAAGCGGTTGGTCGCCGGATTCGACTTCTACGTGAACGACGCGTTTGGCTCGTCGCATCGCGCTCACGCCTCGATCGTGGGCCCGCCTTCTGTGCTCCCGAGTGCCGCCGGTCGCCTGCTGCAGCATGAGGTCGAGGCCCTGTCCAAGGTTCTGGTCGATCCGGCCCGGCCCTTCGTGGCCGTCGTCGGCGGAGCGAAGGTCTCAGACAAGCTCGGAGTGCTCCGATCCCTCGCTGGGCGTGTCGACAGTCTTCTGCTTGGCGGTGCCATGTGCTTCACCTTTCTGGCGGCGCTCGGGCACGAGGTTGGACGTTCACACCTCGAATCCGAGCTCGTGGGTGAAGCCCGGTCCCTCCTAGAGGCCCACCCATGGATTGCCGTGCCCTCCGACATAGTCGCCCTTTCTGCTGAGGGGATTCCCGGAGCAGACGGATCTTCTTCAGGTTCGGTTCGGACGTTCGGCACGGATCTCGAGCCCGGTTGGCTGGGTGCGGACATCGGTCCGGCGACGCGCAGAGACTTCGCGGAGACGATCGAGGCCGCGTCCACCGTCTTGTGGAACGGACCAATGGGGATCTTCGAGGACCCCCGCTTTGCCGCAGGGACAAGAGCTGTCGCCGAAGCGGTCGCCTCGAGCCGAGCGTTCAGCGTCGTCGGAGGCGGCGAGAGCGTGGCGGCGATCAACGAGTTCGGACTCGGTGCCGGCATCGACCATGTGTCGAGCGGTGGCGGAGCAACGCTCGAGCTGCTCGAAAAGGGGGACCTGCCCGGCCTCGCAGCTCTGAGGAACAGCATCGGTCACCGGCTCCCGACCCTGTGACATTCGGCCCTAGGCAGTTCACCGACCGTCTGACATCCTTGTGGTTCAGGTCGTCGGCAATCCCTCATAAAAACAGAAGGAAAACTTTGCCATGGCAATACGTATAGGGATCAACGGCTTCGGGCGAACCGGGCGAGCTCTGTTCCGAGCCGCGGCACGAACCGAGCTCGACCTCGAGGTCGTGGCGGTCAACGACCTGGCTCCGCCCGATTCCTTGGCCAGGCTCCTCCGGCGTGACTCGGTTTACGGCCGCTACGGACTGCCGGTCACGATGGACGGTACGGTCATGCAGGTCGGGGGCTCGCGGGTCAAGATGCTCGCAGAGCCTGAAGTGAAAGCTCTGCCGTGGAAGGAACTGGGGGTGGATGTAGCCGTCGAGTGCACAGGTCATTTCACCGCCAGGGACAAGGCGGCTGCCCACCTCGACGCCGGGGCGCCGAGGGTCGTCGTCTCTGCGCCATCCAAGGGAGCGGACGCCACCTTCGTCATGGGGGTCAACGACGACACCTTCGACCCCACCCGGCACTTCGTCGTGTCCAACGCTTCGTGCACCACCAACTGCCTGGTCCCGATGGTGAAGGTCCTCGACGACGTCTTCGGCATCGAGCAGGGATTCATGACGACCGTTCACGCATACACGGGCGACCAGCAGCTCGTGGATTCAGTGCACAAGGACCCTCGCAGAGCTCGTGCGGCGGCCGTGAACATCGTTCCCACCACCACGGGTGCGGCCAGGGCAACGGGTGAAGTGCTCCCCCATCTGGCAGGCCGTCTCGACGGAATTGCCCTTCGGGTGCCGGTACCTGACGGATCGATGACCGACTTCGTCGCGACACTCAGGGAAGAGCCCGGGGCAGACGACGTCCGGCGAGCCTTCGAACGAGCTGCAACTTCCGGCCCCTTAGTCGGCCGGCTCGAATACTCCGAGGAGGATCTCGTATCGACCGACATCGTGGGAAACCCCGCCTCGTGCGTGTTCGATTCCGGGCTGACGATGGCCAAAGGGCATGTCGTGAAGGTGCTCGGCTGGTACGACAACGAGTGGGGATACGCGAACCGCTTGGCCGAGCTGACGGCCAAGGTCGGCCTCGCGCCACGTCCTTAGTAGCCCGGACCACCCGATGACCCCCGCGATGTCACGGCGCCGCCGGACCTGTGGGGTGCAAGGTCCCGAGCCGGACCGGTCAGAAGCAGGCGACCCGTCTACGTCGATCTGCTGCCGCCGTGCAACTCAGCCTGCCCGGCCGGTGAGAACATCCAGTCCTGGCTCGCGCTCGTCGAAGCCGGCCGCCACGAGGAGGCATGGCAGGCGATCCTGGCCGACAATCCTCTGCCCGCTGTCCATGGCCGGGTCTGCTACCACCCGTGCGAGAGCAGTTGTAACCGCGCCGAGCTCGACAGCGCTGTGTCGATCCACTCGGTCGAGCGTTTTCTCGGAGACCTCGCCGTAGAGCGGGGTTGGGAAATACCCCCACCGCCGGCTCCGACCGGTTACCGGGTGCTCGTCGTCGGAGGTGGGCCGAGCGGGCTGTCCGCCGCGTACCACCTTGCTCGGCGGGGTCACCAGGTGGAGGTGCGTGACTCGGGCGACGAACCTGGCGGGATGATGCGCTACGGCATCCCGGAGTACCGGCTCCCACGTGACGTGCTTTCTGCCGAGCTGAAACGAATCGAATCGCTCGGGGTGCGGTTCACCACCGGACACCGCGTCACCGACCTGGCAGAAGAACGCCAAGAAGGCGCTTTCGACGCGGTCTTCGTGGCAGTGGGAGCCCACTTGTCCAAGCGGGTCGACATCCCGGCACGCGATGCAGGGCACATCCTCGACGCCCTGGCGTTCCTGCGCAGCGTCGCGTCGGGCGAACGACCGGTGATCGGCCGTCGAGTAGCTGTCTACGGGGGAGGCAACACCGCCATGGACGCTGCTCGTACAGCTCGGCGGTTGGGCGCCGACGACGCCCTGATCGTTTACCGCCGCACCCGCGCCCAGATGCCTGCACACGAGGAGGAAGCCGAGGACGCAGAGCGCGAGGGCGTGCGAATCAACTGGCTCAAGACGATAAGCGCATTTGAAGGGCCGACGCTCACTGTCGAGTCCATGGAGCTCGACGAGAACGGCTTCCCACGGCCGACAGGAAGATTCGAAGATCTCGCAGCCGACACCGTGATCCTGGCGCTCGGGCAGGAAACCGACACGTCGTTCCTCAACGAATTGCCGGGTGTCGAGATCTCTGCAGACGGAACTGTCGTGGTTTCGAGCTCGATGATGACCGGATGTCCCGGCGTGTTCGCCGGCGGGGACATGGTGCCGGCCGAACGCACTGTCACAGTCGGCGTCGGACATGGCAAGAAGGCCGCAAAGAACATCGATTCCTGGCTGCGTGGAATGGCCGACCCGATCTCGGTCAAGAACGAGACGGCAAACCTCGACATGCTGAATCTGTGGTACTTCGGCGATGTCGCTCGCCGACGCCAGCCTGAGCTCGAACCTGAAGAAAGAGTCAGCGGGTTCGCGGAGGTGACAGGCGGTCTGTCCGAAAAAGAGGCGATGTTCGAGTCGGGACGATGCCTGTCGTGCGGGAATTGCTTCGAGTGCGACGGCTGCCTCGGGGCCTGCCCCGAGGACGCGGTGGTGAAACTAGGGATCGGGCACCGTTACCGGTTCGACTACGACCGGTGTACCGGTTGCGGAGCGTGCTTCGAACAGTGCCCGGTGCACGCCATCGAGATGGTCGCAGACGACTGATGGTTCGCGAGACGCTCGACGGGAACGAAGCGGCGGCGTCGGTCGCTTACAGGCTGAACGAGGTCTGCTGCATCTACCCCATCACGCCAGCCTCAACGATGGCCGAACTGGCCGACGAGTGGGCCGCCAGAGGGCGGAGGAATGTGTGGGGCAACGTGCCCGCTGTGGTGGAGATGCAAAGTGAGGGCGGCGCCGCAGGCGCGCTGCACGGCTCACTGCAGGGCGGAGCCCTCACCACGACCTTCACCGCATCCCAAGGCCTTCTGCTCATGATCCCGAACATGTACAAGATCGCCGGCGAACTGACTCCGACCGTGTTCCATGTGGCAGCTCGGACGGTCGCTGCACAGGCCTTGTCGATCTTCGGTGACCACTCCGACGTGATGAGCGTCCGTCAGACCGGTTTCGCAATGCTCGCGTCGTCCTCGGTGCAAGAGGCACACGACATGGCAGCGGTCGCACACGCATCGACTCTTTCGTCACGCGTGCCCTTCGTGCACTTCTTCGATGGTTTCCGGACCTCGCACGAGCTCAACACGGTGGAGATGCTCTCCGACGAAGACCTCCGGGTGCTCGTTCCCGAAGAGCTGATCCGGGCTCACCGCGGCCGTGCGCTGTCACCTGAGCACCCGTTCATCCGAGGTACCGCGCACAACCCCGACGTGGCATTCCAGGCGCGCGAGTCATCCACCCCGTTCCACAGCCGTACACCCGGTCTCGTGCACGACGCCATGATCCGCCTTGCCGAACGCACCGGACGTCGTTACAACCTGGTCGACTACGCGGGACACCCCGAAGCAGAACGTGTGATCGTCTTGATGGGCTCCGGTGCCGAGACGGTCCGCGAGACCGTCGCTCATCTCTGCGCAAGAGGCGAGCGGGTCGGAGTGGTCACCGTGCGCCTCTACCGGCCGTTTCCTACAACTTCCCTCCTCGAGTCGCTTCCTGCGACTGCGTCGCGAGTCGCAGTGCTGGACCGAACCAAAGAGCCGGGCTCGCTCGGGGAACCGCTGTTCCTCGACGTCCTCGCTTCACTGGCTGAAGCCAACGCAAACGGTGAGCGCGAAGCGCTGCCTGTCGTCATAGGCGGGCGGTACGGGCTGTCCTCGAAGGAGTTCACCCCTGGCATGGCGCAGGCGGTATTCGAGGAGCTGGGCAGGCCACAGCCCCGACGCCGATTCACGGTCGGCATCAACGACGACGTGTCGGGTAGCAGTCTCAACTACGACTCCTCCTTGGACGTAGAGGCTCCAGGCACGTTCCGGGCGGTCTTCTTCGGGCTCGGCTCCGACGGGACGGTCGGAGCGAACAAGAACACGATCAAGATCCTCGGCTCTGAGGAGCATCTGTACGCTCAGGGTTACTTCGTATACGACTCGAAAAAATCCGGGTCGCAGACCGTGTCGCACCTGCGGTTCGGACCACGGCCGATCCGGGCGCCGTACCTGGTCGACCAGGCGCAGTTCGTCGGTTGTCACCACTTCGAGATGATCGAGCGCGCGGAGGTGCTAGGTCGCGCCGCTCGAGGCGCGACTCTGCTTCTCGACTCCCCTTACCCGGCGGCCGACACCTGGGAGGCCCTGGCACGCCCCACTCAGGAGCAGCTCATCGCCAAAGAGATCGAGCTGTACGTGATCGACGCCGGACGGATCGCACGCGACGCCGGGATCGGCGGGCGCGTGAACACGGTGCTGCAGGCATGCTTCTTCGCCATCTCCGGGGTGCTCGAGCGCGACGTCGCTGTGAACCGGATAAAAGAGGCAATTGTGAAGAGCTACGGGCGCCGGGGCACCGCTGTAGTCGAGGCGAACCTCTTAGCGGTAGATCGTGCTGTGGACGGTTTGGAGCGGGTCGTCGTGCCCAAGATCGCGACGTCCAGGGTAGAGCTGCGCCCGATCGTGGCTTCGAGCGCCCCTGTTTTCGTGCAGAACGTCACGGCCGTCATGATGGCGGGTCGCGGAGACCAGTTGCCCGTGAGCGCTCTGCCGCCGGACGGCACCTGGCCGAGCGGCACGGCGGCTTTCGAAAAGCGCGGGATCTCCGAATCGGTCGCTCTATGGGATCCGGAACTGTGCATCCAGTGCGGCAATTGCAGCTTCGTGTGCCCGCACAGCGTGATCCGTTCGAAGTACTACGACCGGTCGCTCCTAGATGGGGCACCTGGCAAGTTCCGGGCCGCGCCCCTCAGGTCCCGAGGGTTGCCCGAGACGGATTTTACCTTGCAGGTCTACGTGGAGGACTGCACGGGATGTGCCCTGTGTGTCGAAGCGTGCCCAGTCGCGTCCCCCGACGACCCCACCCACAAGGCCATCAACCTTGCACCTCTTCAATTGCTCGAAGCCGACGAACGCCACAACATCGCCTTCTTCGAGGCCTTGCCTGTCGCCGACCGGTCGCGGGTGGACTTCGGAACCGTGCGCGGCGCACAATTCCTCCAGCCTCTCTTCGAGTTCTCCGGAGCGTGCGCCGGCTGCGGCGAGACGCCCTACCTGAAGCTTCTCTCCCAGCTGTTCGGAGACCGGGCCGTCATAGCCAATGCAACGGGGTGCTCTTCGATCTATGGGGGGAACCTGCCGACCACTCCCTGGACGACGAATGCCGAGGGCCGCGGGCCCGCATGGTCGAACTCCCTCTTCGAGGACAACGCCGAGTTCGGCCTCGGCCTGCGGCTGGCCGCCGACCGACATCTCGAGCTGGCCAGAAGGCGCATGAGCGAACTGAGAGACGATCTTGGAGCCGGGCTCGTCGATGCCATCCTCGAGGCTCCGCAGATTTCCGAGTCGGAGCTGCAGTCCCAGTGCGATCGCGTGAAGGAGCTCAAGCAGAAGCTCGGCACGCTCGACGGGCCCGCAGCAGTGGACCTGGCAAGCGTGGTGGACCACCTTGTGCGGCGCAGTGTGTGGATCGTAGGTGGCGACGGCTGGGCCTACGACATCGGCTTCGGTGGGCTCGACCATGTCCTCGCGAGCGGCTGCAACGTGAACGTGCTGGTTTTGGACACCGAGGTCTATTCGAACACCGGCGGGCAGATGTCGAAGGCGACCCCTCTAGGCGCGGTCGCGAAGTTTGCGTCGGCGGGCAAGACCGTCGAGAAGAAGGATCTCGCACTCCAGGCGATCGCCTACGGCAGCGTCTACGTGGCACGTGTGGCGATGGGGGCGGATCCCGAGCAGACATTGCGAGCAATGCGCGAAGCAGAGGCGTATGACGGCCCTTCGCTCGTGATCGCCTACAGCCACTGCATCGCCCACGGCATCGAGATGCGTAACGGGCTCGATCAGCAGTACCGCGCGGTGGCAAGTGGGTATTGGCCGTTAATCCGTTATGACCCGATGGTGCGCGCTGCCGGCGGAAATCCCTTCCTGCTCGACTCCCCGAGGCCGCGCATGTCTCTATCCGATTACACGAATCGTGAGCTGCGCTTCTCGAGCCTTGCCGACACCGATCCTGCCGAGGCCGAACGACTTGGAGCTCTCGCACAGCAGGCGGTCAGGCAGCGCTGGGAGACGTACGAGGAGATGGCGGCGCAGCCCGCGCACCGTTTCCCGGTGGATGCCCGCAAGGAGCGCTGATGGATCTCCATACCGACTACATGGGATTGAAACTCAGAAATCCGCTCGTGGCGTCGGCGTCCCCTCTCTCGCGCACCGTAGACGGCGTACGCCAATTCGCCGACGCCGGCGTCGGTGCGGTCGTGCTCCACTCGCTCTTCGAAGAGGAACTGGCGGAGGAAGCAGAGCGCAACGCTCGGCTCGCGAACGCCGGAACAGAGAGCTTCGCCGAGGCACTCTCCTATTTCCCCGAGCGAGCCGGCGAGGACCCTGGCCCGCGCCGGTACCTGAGCCTGATCGAGCGAGCGGCGGCAGCCGTCGATATCCCGATCATCGGCAGCCTGAACGGCACGACGCCCGGCGGATGGACCGACTACGCACATGCGATTCAGGACGCCGGCGCCGCCGCCTTGGAGCTGAACATCTACTACCTGCCAGGGGGCCCGGACGTCTCGGGAACAGACGTCGAGCGACGGCATGTCGAGATTCTCCAGCGTGTGAAGAACGCCGTGACCGTCCCCGTGGCCGTCAAACTCAGCCCCTATTTCAGCTCCACCGGAGACATGGTCAGGCAACTGGATCAAGCCGGAGCAGACGCTTTGGTGCTGTTCAACCGTTTCATGCAGCCGGACATCGATCCCGAGACCCTCGAGGTCGTACCTGGCGTCGGGCTGTCGGGGGCGGCAGAGGCCCGGCTTCCGCGTACGTGGATAGCACTTCTTTACGGTCGCGTACGTGCGGCCCTCGCCGCATCCACCGGCGTCGAGGATCCCGACGATCTGGTCAAGTACTTGCTCGCCGGCGCGGACGTCGTCATGAGCACCTCTTCGTTCCTGCGCCACGGACCAGCCCATGCCGAGGTCCTCTTGGACGGCCTCTCCGGATGGATGCGCCGGAAAGGGTTCGGCACGGTGCAGCAGGTGCGCGGAAAGCTTGCCGTCCCCCCGGGAACGGACCCGACGCACCTCGAGCGCACTGGATACGTGGCCTCACTTCGTGCAGCCAACAAACAGACGTACGGACCGTGGTGAGCCACTAGCTGCCCGGGTTCACAACCGGTAGGGTTTGTGCCTCGCATGGTTCCAAGGGGGTCCTCTTCACGTGACCGCGCTCATCATCGTCATAGTCGTCGTAGTCGTGCTCCTCGGATTCGGCCTCTGGGCCGCGTTCAACGGACTCGTGAAAAAGCGCAATCGAACTCAGGAGGCGTGGTCAGAGATCGATGTCGAATTGAAGCGCCGTCACGACCTCATACCCAACCTGGTGTCGACGGTGCAGGGGTACGCCGCTCACGAACAGGGGACGTTCGAAGCGGTGACAAAAGCTCGTGCCGATGCTGTCGCTGCCGGAGCGACGGGTGACCCGGCTCAGATCGCGCCGGCCGAGAACGTATTGACAGGGGCCCTACGTTCACTTTTTGCGGTCGCCGAGAATTACCCGCAGCTGCGTGCCGTCGAGAGCTTCCTGCAACTGCAGGAGACCCTGACCGCCACCGAGGACAAGATCGAGTACGCCCGTCGCTACTACAACACGAGCGCCCGGGACTACGACATAGCCCTTCAGACCTTCCCGCGGAACTTGATCGCTGGACCGTTCGGCTTCAAGGCGGTTGCCTACTTCGCCGCCGACGATCAGGACCGCGAAGTGCCTCAGGTGAGCTTCCCAGGTGCCACTCCGGGCACGCCCGGCCCCGCGCCGTCCGCCGCACCCCCACTTGCTGGCGGACCCGATCAGGCGCTGCCGCCTGCAGGCTGACCGCCCACCGCTCAGCGTCTATACCGACTGGCCCGAGGCGATCTTCTCCAGGGCGGCGATGCGCTCTTCGAGGGGAGGGTGCGTGTCATAGAGGCGGTGGTACCAGGCCTCGTGATGCTGCAACGGGTCATCGATGCACATCGCGGCCACCGAGTGGTTCATCTTCTTGAATGGCACGTCGTTTTGCTGGAGCTTCTTCAGGGCGCTCAGCAGTCCGGCCGGGTTGCGCGTGAGCTCGACGCCGCTCACGTCCGCCAGTGATTCGCGGCGACGCGACAGGGCGAGGCGAATGAGCGGTCCGAAAATGAAGCCGATTATGGCAAGCGCCAGGCCGGCGGCAAAGATCACGATGATCAGCTGATTGCCCCTGCCTCCCCGTCCTCCCCCGGCGAAGAACGCACTGCGCCAAAGGATGCTCGCCAGCAGAGCGGCCATTCCGATCATCGTCCCCACGACGAGCAGCAGGCGGATGTCGTGGTTCTTTATGTGGCTCATCTCGTGTCCGGCGACTCCTTCGAGCTCCTCGCGATTCATGGTGGCGAGCAGTCCTGTCGTGAACGTGATCGAGGCTCTCTGGGGACTAGGCCCTGTTGCAAATGCGTTCGGAGAGGGGTCATCGATCACGTAGACCTCCGGTTTGGGAATCCCGTCCCCGATGGCCAGGGCCTCCACCAGATTGTGCAGCTGCTGGTAGCGGCCGGGATCGGCCGGCATGGCGCCAGATACCCGGAGAACCATCTTGTCCCCCGAGGTGAGCGAGTAGAGGATCCCGAAGAAGGCCAGCACACCGCCGATGACCATGCCCGTGATGAGCGGCTTCCAGTCGTACCCGGTAGAGGGGACCGACGCGAAGCCGTTGTTGACCGCAGGCCGGGACACCGCATTGATCAGGGCCCCGATGCCGGCGCCGATGCCCAGCCAGATCACGAAGAACACGGCGATCAGGACCACGCTTCTGCGCTTGTTGCTGGCGATCTCGCTGTACACGTACCGGATCCTACGATGCCGTCAGCCGGTCGCGACAGGATGCTCGCCGGCAACCAGATAACCGTTCTCGTCGCCGGCGCTCGATATCGCGAAGAAATGATCGCCGGCGCCCTGCGCTCCGACCGACCCGTCGAACTCGGCGTCGAAGCTGAAGACTCCTCCGTCAGCGGCGACCAGCCAATAGCCGAGCCCGTGAGCGGCCATGCCTACGATCGGTGCGTTTAGCCTGCGTCCGGCCATCGACCCGTGGTAGCGGGCGTCACCGAAGTTGAACACACCGCCATCCGCGGCGACCAGCCAGTAGCCGAGCCCGTCGGGAGTGCCCACGATGCCCACGATCGGTGCGTTTAGCCTGCGTCCGGCCATCGACCCGTGGTAGCGGGCGTCACCGAAGTTGAACACACCGCCGTCCGCGGCGACCAGCCAGTAGCCGAGCCCGTCAGCGGCCATTCCCACGATCGGTGCGTTGAGCCTCCGACCGGCCATCGACCCGTAGTAGCGCGCGTCGCCGAAACTGAATACACCACCATCGCCGCCAACCAGCCAGTACCCGAGGCCGTCGGAGGCGGCGGCCATTCCGACGACAGGTTTAGCGGGCGTCACCCTCAAGAGGGGCAGAGATCCGTCAAATCCAGCGGGACCGAAGCTGAATACGCCTCCGTCTTCGGCCGTGAGCCAGTAACCGGACCCGTCCGGAGGAGTCGCCATCCCGACCAACGGCTTTTGCGAAGTGACCGAACCACCGGGCGTAGGCGCCGATCCGAAACGGAACACGGTGCTCGCCTGCGGAGAAGTCGGCGGAACCATCGAACCGCAGATGGACACGAACTTGTATCCATCGAATTCGAGATCGGTGATGATCTGGGGAAGTGCTGCGACGGTCTCAGAGCGGTTTCCACCACCGTCGTGCATGTCGACCACAGCGCCCGGGAACGCGGCGTCGACAACGCTGTCGACGATGGTCTGGACCCCTGGAAGGGTCCAGTCGCGTGGATCGATGGAGTAGCTCATCGTCGTCAGTCCGCGCTGGGCGATTTGATCCAGAACTGTCGTGTCCCAGTCGTCATAGGGAGGGCGCACGCACGAGGGAGTGAGGCCGGTGAGCGAGCGGATCTCGTTCTGGGTCTGGTCGATCTCGTACGGGAAGTCAGAAACCGGGATGGTGGAGAGATCCGGATGTGTCCAGGTGTGGTCCTCCACCGGGTAACCGGCCGCAGCAAGCATCCGGGTGTACTGCGGGTACTGCACGATGTTCTCGCCGATCTCGAAAAACGTAGCCGGCACGCGGTATTGCTCCAAGACGGACAGCACCTGCGGCGTGTACACACCGGGACCGTCGTCGAACGTCAGGGCGATGTCGCGCTGTCCGTAGGTAGCGGCTCCGCCGGGTGCCTGGTAGGTGTAGAAGGCAGGCTGCGGGCTCTGCGCAGAAACGGGAACCGCCATGACGGCTGCCCCGCACCCCGTCAGGATCACAACTGCTTCACTGATGCGCTTTCGGACGGATCTCACTCCCTAATTCGAGCATTCTCGGACCCTCGCCGGCAGGGCTAAAGGTCCTATCGTCGAGGGCACGAAAACGCGGCCGAGGGCGAACGTGTACCTATTCGTCGACTGCGGCCGTTTCCAGGTTGCTGCGAATAGCGGCCAGGATGTCACGACGCTCCCGGATAATCATCCGGTACTCGGCATTGTCGGTCGCCGCAATCTCGTGGCTCAGGTCGCCCAGAGCACCGTCCAGCAATGCGCGAAGCTCCCGCGCTTGATCGGTGCTCAACTCGAGGACCATGGCCATATCTGCGCCGGCTTGGCCGACTTTGTCGATCTCGAATGCTCCGGCCGACGGGGACGCGGGGTTCACGGCCTTCTCCTCTCACTCCAGTGTGCTGACTGCACAAACGTTTCCTGCTGCCATTGAAGCCGCCTCCCGGCCCTGGCCGTAGGGCCGAAAGTCCTGAGCAGACGGGACCTCCGGCAGATCAACCACCCGGATGTTCGTGAGAATGCGCTCCGGCAGGATGACGTGTGGAGGAGCTTCCGTCGTGGCGATCTGAGCCTTCGGCCGCGTTCTCTTCCGCGCTGGCGCTCACCAGGATGAAAACGCCGATGAGGGCGAACCAGAAGTCGTAGATGAAGCCGACGAAGATCATCACGATCGCGAAGAACCGGGCCGTACGAGCAGCGATGAACGTCGCGTACCGGCGATCGTAACGTCCGGCCAGGAACGCCCGCAGGACCCGACCACCGTCCATCGGCAGAGCCGGGAGCAGATTGAAAGCGCCGAGAAGCAGGTTGAGCCAGGCGAGCCGCGCGAACCAGGACCCTGCGAATAGGGTCGGAGGCCAGAGCCGTGCGCCAACCAAAAGGCCTGCCAGAACCGCCAGTAGGCCAATTCCGATACTCGTGAGTGGCCCGACGACGGAGATGGCGAATTCGTCAGCAGGCGCCTCGGGCATCTTACTCAGCTGAGAAATCCCCCCCAAAGGGATGAGCAGGATGTCCTCCACGATGGCTCCGCGCCTGCGGGCGACCACACAGTGAGCCAATTCGTGCAGAAGGACAGAACCGAACACAGCGGCCACCCAGACCAGTCCGGCTGCGACAAGCCCGATCCCGCCCGCCCAGCTCCCCCACACGACGAGAAGGATAAGAAGTACAAAGGTCCAATGGACGAGGACGTCCACCCCGAGGAGGCGACCAATTCTGGGCGAACCCCGCTTGGGCCTGCCTCTTTTGTCTGACCCGTCCCTCTGCGACGCGGACATACACCTATCGTCAGGAAAGCTGCGCCGTTGGACCAGGGCTGAAGGGCCCAAGTTTCACGAATGTCTAGGAGCTGACGACCGATGGCACTATCACGACGGGCTTATGAGAGCTTTCTGCAAGCTGGTGGCTGGTACTGCCGAACAGCAGGCCAGGACCCTTTCCGACTCCGCGGCGGCCGACGACGATCAGGTCCGCGTCTTCCTTGGCGGCCGTTTCGAGGAGGGCGAGGACAGGCGGCCCGTCGAGCAGGACCAACCGATGGGAGATGCCGCTTTCGTCCAACGAAGAGCACCACTCGTGCTCGAACCTCTGGCGCAGCTCCACCAGATGGGACTGACTTGGCGTTATATGTCCCTGGTCCAGATGTGTGAGCAGTCCCGCGGCGTGAACGACCAGCAGCTCTGCATCACAGCATCTGGCGATGACGATCGACCAGTCAAGCGCCTGGCGTGCCTCTTCAGAACCGTCGACTCCGACCAGGATCAGGTCGACCTTGGGGGTCACCCCTATCCCTTGAAAAGGGCGAACGCTGCTCCCTGGGGATCGATCAGAACGGCGAAGCGGCCGGTCCCGGGTATGTCGGTCGGGTCCACGATGACGGTCGCACCCAGATCGGCGGCCTTCTTCGCGTCGGCATCCACATCCGTCGAGCCGAAGTACACGAGCCACGAATCCGGCACGTCAGCCGGCATGTCAGGACTGCGGGGCATGACACCGGCAATCGTGCGGCCGCCCACCTGAGCTTCGGCGTACTCGTCCGCACCACCCCAATCCCATCCGAAGACATCCGAGTAGAACGCCTTCGACTTTTCGACGTCGCCAGTTGCGAGCTCGCTCCAGGTGAAGGCTCCGGGTTCGTTCACGAGCTGGGCACCGATGTGATCACGCGGCTGCCACGCGGCAATGACCGCACCGGTGGTATCGGTGAATATGGCCATTCGCCCGGCGCTCATCACATCCATCGGAGCCACGACGACCGTTCCACCAGCCGACTCAACGTTTTTCGCGACTGCGTCCACGTCGTCGACGTTGACGTAGGTGGTCCAACGAGGCGGTCCGGGATCCTGGGCCGAGCTCATCGCCGCCACCTGCTTTCCGAGCTTCGAGACGATCGTGTAGTGGCCAGCCTCCTCCCCCAGGTCCTGGGCTTCCCAGCCGAAAAGGTCTTGGTAGAAGCGAACGCCGGCTTGCAGATCCGTAGTGCCGATATCAACCCACGACGGCACCCCGTGCTCGTACCGAATCATGTCAGGCATGGGCTCCTCCTCGATTGAGACTCTGTCTCTCGTCACTTTTGCTGTCTCGAGTCTCTGATGCAAGACCTCAGGCGGTCGAATCCTTCGCGAGAGAATCGAGGGCATAAGCTCGACGAAATCGAGGGTCCCCTTGCCACCTGGTGGCAGCGTGCTGAGGCTCTTGTCCTCGACTTGCTTGTCATATGGGTGCCTGGGGCCGCCGTCGGATCACTCGTCGTTCGGTTGCGTTGATCGGCATTCAGCGTTGCCCGGCACGCCTGATTAGGGAACCACCCGCCCCTAGGGCCCCTGCGCCCCGACCTGCCGATCCGTGAGGGCCTCGAGGGGACTTCCCTATCGCTGTTTCCCGCGTCAAACCCAGTCGGTTCTTGTTGTAAAGTTGGTCTGATATTGTCTTTATGGAAACATTTCGCGTGCTAGCGGAATCAGGGGGGAAAGTGTCGAACGCGACAGCTGGCAGCATTGTTGTGGCGTCACGTGCTTTGCACGTCGAGCGAGTGACCTCGGTCGCTTCATCTTGCCGTGTGGCGTTTCCGACTCGGCGCAAGTTCAAACCCGACCCGACTCCGTCGTGAACGGAAGGATCTTCACCGTAAGGAGCGTCTCTCCCGACGATCTTCGGGCTTGGCGAGCACTTGCCGAGCGGGTCGTGGAACCTAATCCGTTCTTCGAGCCTGATTGCCTGATCCCCGCTGCAACTCACCAGTCCTTCGGAGCGAAGATCGAGCTCGTAGTGGCCGAGCAACAAGGGCGGTTCTTCGCGTGTCTTCCCGTACGGCATGTCCGCCGCTGGAAGTTCCCGTACCCGATACTGACCACCCAGGTGCGTCGCATGGGATACCTGGGGACCCCATTGGTCGATCCCGAAGGTGGTGTCGAGGCGATGTCGGCACTGCTGACGGCGCTCGTGGGGATGCGCCGTGCAGCAACGGCGCGGCTATTGGTCATCGACGGCATGACAGGCACGGGACCGGTATCGGACCTCCTGCGCGAGGCCGTCTCCGTGCTCGGGCTCCCATCACGGGTCTTCGAGTCTTATGACCGCGGTCTGCTGGTGCGGCGTGTCGAGCCCACCTATGACGACGTCCACAGCTCGAAGACTCGCTACAACATGCGCCGCCAGCGCCGGCTGCTCGAAGAAGAGCTTGGGTGCAACGTCACTGTCGTCGACCGGGGAGACGATCCGACTGCCATTCGGGACTACATCGAGCTGGAGGCGTCGGGATACAAGGTCCGAACCGGAGTTGCAATGACGACCGTCCAGGGCGAGCCCGAATACTTCTCCGATATGTGTGAGCGCTTCGCGAAGGCGGGGAGATTGCACGTTATGTCTCTCGAAGCGGGCGGCCGCAATGTCGCCATGGAGATATGGCTTCGCGCCGATGAAGGCATGTTCCTCATCAAGATCAGCTACGACGAGAGATACAGCCGGTTCGGCCCTGGTGTCGTGCTCCAAATGGAAGCCATGCAGTACTTTCATTCACATACGGACGCCAGGTGGATCGACACCTGCACCTCGCCGGACAACGAGCTGCTGCTCAGGCTCTATCCTGACCGTCGCCGCATCGAATCGCGATTCATCGTTCTCGGGCGAAGTCCGGTGGATCGAGCGGTCATAAGAACGTTCACCGCCGCTCGGCCCCTGCACCATCGGCTTTACCAGCTACGCCATCCAGAGCATGTCCCGGTGGGAGCCGGACATTCCTGACGGAATCTCCTGAGCGGTGAGCCGGGCGGTCGAGCGGGCCATGGTGCCGCTCCGGACCGCTAGACCTCCTCCCGGGGCCAAGCACCGAGCTCCTCCCCAGGGTCGGGCAGAGATTTCTGGCCCTACCATTTCCGCCCCCGGTGGACCTACCCTTCGATCATGCACATAGGCGACGCCGTGGTCATCGATGTCCATGGGCTCGACGCCCTCATCACAGTGCTGGGAGAGCTCGGCTACGACACCTCGGGACCAGTCGTCCGCGAAGGCGCCATCATGCCGGGGCCTGTGAGCGGTGTCAGAGACCTGCCCGTCGGATATCACGACGAGCAGGCCCCCGGCCACTACCGCATCAGCCAAGGCGACGACGAGACCCTGTTCGCTTGGGCCGTTGGCCCAGGCTCGTGGAAGGCGGAGCTCTTCCCGGCCACTCAGGAGCTCTGGAGGGCCAAGGTGAGCGATGACGGTCTGACGGTCACCGAGCCCGAGATCAGGTCCGCACCCGTGGCTATCGTCGGCGCCCGGCCTTGTGAAGTGGCTGCTCTCCGAGTGCTGGACCGGGTTCTCAGCGAGAGTGCCGTGCCCGATCCCCGCTACGACGCAAGGCGCAGCGGTGCATTCGTAGTCGCGGCCGAGTGCGGCCGGCCGGCCTCCACCTGCTTTTGCACGTCGATGGCTACCGGGCCTGCGGCGGAGGCCGGCTTCGACCTGGCGCTGAGCGAGCTCGACGACGGCGACGGGCACCGGTTCGTCGTCCGTGTCGGCACCGACCGTGGTGCCGAGGTGCTGTCGCAAGTCCCCACCTTCGAAGCCACCGCCTCCGATCTCGAATTACGCGAGCAGATGCTCACGGCAGCCGAGAAGGCGATCAGCCGACAGATGCCGAACGGACTGCCGGCGCTCTTGGCCCGCAACCTCGAACACCCTCGTTGGGACGAAGTCGCAGAGCGCTGCCTCGCTTGCGGAAACTGCACGCTCGTCTGCCCGACGTGCTTCTGCAGCGACGTCCACGATACGACGACTTTGACCGGCGAAGTCCGCCGCGAACGAACCTGGGCCTCGTGCTTCGATCTCGACCACTCGTACCTGCACGGAGGCCCGGTTCGTGCCTCCACTTCCTCGCGCTACCGGCAGTGGCTCACGCACAAGCTGTCGACATGGTGGGATCAATTCGGAACCTCGGGATGCGTCGGCTGCGGGCGATGCATTGCCTGGTGCCCGGTCGGAATCGACATCACCGAGGAAGCGTCTGCGATCGCGAGCACCGACGGGGCCGGTCGGGCTCCCGCTTCGCCGATGGTGACCACATGAAAAGGACTCTGGCCAATCTGGTGACGGCCCATCCCCTCCTGGCCGGGTTGCCAGAAGACGTCGTCACCCATGTCGCCGGATGTGCCCGAAATGTCTCTGTCCGTCAGGGTGACTTCCTGATGGCCGAGGGTGACCCGGCCGACACCTTCTACCTCGTGCGACGCGGCCGCGTCGCGATCGAGGTGCACTCACCGGGACGCGGATCGATCGTGATCGAGACCGTCGGAGCGGGTGGGTCCGTCGGTTGGAGCTGGCTCGTGCCCCCCTATCGCGTGCAATTCGACGTCCGTGCCATCGAACCTGTGGGGGCGATCGCAATCGACGGGTCGTGCCTTCGCGAGAAGGCGGAGACCGACCCGGCTGTGGGCTACCTGCTCATGAAACGGGTCGCATCCGTGCTTCTGGAACGCCTTCAGATGACCCGGATGAGGCTTCTTGATCTCTACGGGTCCGGCGATGCTCGCTGACGCTGTCGCAAACGGGTCGGAGGGGGCGGGACGGCAGGGAGTGCAGAGGCCCATGACACCGCTCGTCTACCGGGTGGTCGACCGCCGTCGCGAGACTGGAGACGTCACGACAATTTCGCTCTCCCCGTTCGGAAATGCTCCGATGAGCTTCCTCCCCGGACAATTCAACATGCTGACCGCTTTCGGGATCGGCGAAGCCGCCATCTCGGTGAGCAGCGCGCCGAGCAGTCGAGGTCCGCTCGAGCACACTGTGCGCGACGTGGGACCCGTGACTCACGCATTGTGCACCACGCAGATCGGTGACCTCGTCGGAGTGCGGGGCCCGTTCGGCACTGACTGGGGCCTTGGGGAACTGGAAGATGACGCGGCAAGCGACGCGGTCGTCGTTGCCGGCGGCATTGGGCTCGCCCCGCTTCGTGGCGCTGTGAACGAACTAGTCTCCCGACGTCGCGACGGCGGTGGCCGCGTGTTCGTGGTTGTCGGGGCCAGGGATCCCTCGCAGATCGTCTTTCGAGACGATCTGGATGCCTGGGCGAAGGCGGGCGCAGAGGTCTCGGTCACTGTCGATGTCTCCGCACCGGAGTGGACGGGCCACGTCGGACTTGTGACCTCCTTACTCGGCAATGCCCGATTCGATCCGCAACGAGCAGCGGCCTTCGTCTGCGGGCCGGAGATCATGATGCGGTTCACAGCGCGTTCCCTCATAGACCTCGGTGTCGATCCCAGTCGCATCCGGGTATCCATGGAGCGCAACATGCAGTGTGCCGTGGCGTGGTGCGGACACTGTCAGCTCGGACCCTTCTTGGTGTGCCGAGACGGGCCGGTCATGACCTATGCAGGAGTGGTGGCACACCTGCTCACCGAGCGCGAACGATGAGCAGCCCTCCGGACCAGGACAACCGCCCCACCCTTGCTGTCTGGAAGTTCGCCTCGTGTGATGGTTGCCAGCTCAGCCTCCTCGACTGCGAGGACGAACTGCTGACGCTCGCCGGAGCGATCCGCATTGCGCACTTCACCGAAATGTCACGCGCAACCATCTCGGGCCCCTATGACATCTCGCTCGTAGAGGGTTCCATCACGACACCGGACGACGCCCTTCGGATCAAGCAAGTCAGGGAACAGTCACGTCGATTGATCACGATAGGAGCTTGCGCCACGGCGGGAGGGATTCAGGGGCTACGGAATTTCGCCGCCTCCGGAGAGTATGCGGGTGCCGTCTACGCCCATCCCGAGTACATCAGCTCGCTCGACACTTCAACTCCGATATCCGACCACGTCGATGTGGACTACGAGTTGCACGGTTGTCCGATCGACCGCCATCAGCTGCTCGAGGTCCTGATCGCCTCCCTCGTGGGCCGCAAGCCGGTCATTCCAGGGCACTCTGTCTGTCAGGAATGCAAAGGGCGCGGGACCGTGTGCCTCGTCGTCAGCCGGAACATCGCGTGCCTTGGCCCGGTGACAAGAACGGGGTGTGGAGCTTTGTGCCCAGCGGTCGGACGGGGATGCTTCGGATGCTTCGGTCCGGCCGACACGGCCAACACACCGGCGCTGGCAGCCATGCTTCGCAAACAGGGCATGGAACCGGTCGACGTGTCAAGGCTGTTTCGTACGTTCAATGCCGGTGCTCCCCCGTTTCTCCAAGAGTCCTTGGCACAGGGAGGCGCTGTTCCTGTCACCTTCAGAACCACCCCACGCAAGGGCGATCACGGAGCTCAGCAACGGAGGGAGCCATGAGCCACGGTTCATCTTCGCGCTCCATCGGCGTCGAGGGACTGGCGCGCGTCGAGGGAGAGGGAAGTCTCCGAGTCGAGGTCCGCGACGGTGAGGTGACCGAGGTCGCCCTCGAGATCTTCGAACCTCCGCGGTACTTCGAGGCCATGTTGGTCGGCCGGCATTTCACCGAAGCGCCCGACATCACCGCCCGGATCTGCGGGATCTGCCCGGTCGCGTACCAGATGAGCGCGTGCGCTGCGATGGAGGATGCCTGTGGCGTCGGGGTGAACGAAGCGATCAACCGGCTGCGACGGCTGCTGTACTGCGGCGAATGGATCCAGAGTCACTCGCTCCACATCCATCTACTCCACGCTCCGGACTTCCTCGGCTATAGCGACGCTGTGGAGCTCGCCGAACACGAGCGGGCGGCGGTGGAACGTGGTCTCGACATCAAGCGCACCGGCAACCTGGTCATGGAGACCGTGGGCGGCCGCGCTGTCCACCCGGTGAACGTCCGGGTAGGTGGCTTCTACAGCGCTCCCGACTCTCGTTCGATCGCCGTTCTCGGCGATCCGCTTCGAAGAGCGCGCGACTCGGCACTCGAAACGGTCAGGTGGGTGGCTGGATTCGACTTCCCCGACGTGACAGGCGACTACCGGTTTGTCGCCCTGCGGGACGGCGATCACTATCCCATCGAGCGCGGACGACCCGCATCCTCAGACGGGCTCGACATCAGCCCTGCCGAGCTGGCGGAGCTCGTCGTCGAGGAGCAGGTGGCGAGGTCCACCGCGTTGCATGCGCGACTCGGTGGGATCGAACGGTACCTGACCGGCCCACTGGCACGCTTTGCGCTGAACGATGCGGTACTCACTCCTGCGGCTGCAGAGGCGGCCGCCGGCGCCGGATTGGGTCGGGTGTGCACCAACCCGTTTCGCAGCATCGTGGTACGGGCGGTGGAGGTTGTGCTCGCCTGCGAGGAGGCACTTGCGCTCGTTGAATCCTACGAGCCGCCCGATCCCCCCGCGATCGTGGTCGAACCACGAGCGGGAATCGGAACGGGTGCGACCGAAGCCCCGAGGGGCCTGTTGTTCCATCAATACGAGATCGATGAGTCAGGCACGATCCTCCGAGCCCGCATCGTCCCGCCGACTTCACAAAATCAGCTCACGATCGAAGCTGATCTTCGTAGCGTGGTCCAGAGCAGCCTCGAACTGAGCGATGACGACCTGCAGTGGGTCTGCGAGCAGGCGGTGCGCAACCACGACCCTTGCATCTCGTGCGCCGCCCATTTCCTCGACGTCACGGTGGTCTCATCGTGAACGACGCCGAAGATCCTCGCGAGGCACCGCGAGAACGCTGTCGCAATCCCGAACCGGGGACCGGCGACGCCGTCGTCGTCGCGGGTGTCGGTAACTCCTACAGACGCGACGACGGAGTAGGGCCGGTGGTGGCTGCGCTTGTCGCGGCACGCTGCGAGGCGCGCGACATCGGACCCGTCGTCGACCCGCTCGATCTGCTCGGAAGGTGGGACCGCGCCGAGATGGTCGTCGTCGTCGACGCCATTCGCTCGCCAGATCCTCCCGGAACGATCCAGCTGGTGGAATTGCACTCGCGAGCTACCGAGTGCGGAGTGACAAGCACGCACGGCATCAGTCTCGGCAGAGTGCTTCGCCTTGCCGAGACGATCGGGCGGGCGCCTTCGCGAGTCGTGGTCATCGGCATAACCGGGGCCGAATTCGGGGTGGGAACCGGCTTGAGCGCTCCGGTCGGAGCTGCGGTCCCGATCGCTGTCCGCAACATCGTCGAGATGATCGAGACGGTTCAGGCATGTGCTTGAGCAGGCTGCACCGAGTGGTTCGCTCGTTCGAGCCCGGCTCCGTCGAGGTCGAGGACATCGACGGCACCCTTCGCCGCGTCTCCCTTCTCGCCTTTGACGGGCCGCCACCGCAGCCCGGGGAGTGGCTTGTGGTGCATAGCGGATATGCGCTCGACAGGGTTGACGCCGGTGAGGCGGAAGCCGTCGCCGCGGAGCTGCAAAGAGGCATCAACGCCGGAGACGCGGAAACATCGTGAACCCTGGCTCTGGTGCAGACCCTCTTTCGCGGGCGCCGTCGAGGTGCGGACACCTCCTCCCTGGACCTGTGCTGTTCGCCCGATATGCGTACCCTCCGAACGCACTCGGCTACTGCGGTCCGGCAGACCCGACAACGCTGCTCGAAATGGCCTCTGGAGAGCCGCAGGGATCGGATATGGCCGACCTCGGCCGGCTGGCTTCTCAATTCGAAGGGGCGTGGCCGTACCTGAAGCTCATCTCTTCTTGCGCCGGCATCGGCGATCCGCTCGACCCGCGAGTTGTCGAGGCTTATTGGGCCGGGAACGAGTTGCTGTCGGAGGTCCCCCCGAGCGTCCTTGCCGGATGGCTGCGTGACCGCTCCGAGTTGCCGGCAGTTCGCGGACTCGACCCTGTGGTGCCGTCGGTCACGGGGGGCGTGGCACAGCACAATCTTCACGTGTTCGCGGTCTACCCGTGGCTCGGGCTACTGCGAGCCGGCAAGAAGGGAGCGCCGCTCGAGATCCTGGACCGCTGCCGAATCCGCTCCGGGATCGTGGAAGCCGTCCATGGGGACCTGGTGACGGTACGGACCCGGCGACTGAGTTTCGACGGTCTCAGGCTCGAGCTCGGACAGGAGAGGTCAGAGCAGGCCAGGCGGGCGACTGGCGGTTTGGCACTCATCTCCGACCTCGAAAAGGGCGACACGGTCTCGCTGCACTGGGACTGGGTGTGCGATCGACTGACCCCGACTGCTCACGGATGGCTCCTGGAATGCACCAGGCGCAACCTCGAGGCAGTGAACTCGCAGACTGTGCCTAACCCTGCAGGTTTTGGGGCCAAAATCCCCTGGTTATTGCAGGGGCATCTGGCGGACAATGGCTAGGTGCGGGGCCTCTTCGCTTGTCATGTAGCTGATGAGGAACCGACGACTCAGGTCTATGCCTACGAGCACGTCGAACAACCGGTCCGATGACGTTCTTCGACCTGATGGTCCGCAACCTATGGTCGAGGAAGGCGCGCTCCATCGGCTTGGCTTTCGCGGTGGCCTTCGCAGTTATGACCGTTGTCACCTTGGCTGTGACCAGCAGCGGCCTCGAGCAGTCTGCGGCATCGATCATCTCGGTCGGCAAAGCCGACTTCACCGTCGCCCAAAAGGGCGCGTCAGACATTCTGGCGAGCACGATCGACGAGCAGGAGCTGGCCCGTCTCCGGCGAACTCCTGGCGTCGAGAGCGCAGTAGGGGTACTGGTCGAGATCGAGCACATCAATGCGAACAACCCCGTATTCATCGAGATCGGCATCAATCCAGGTGAACTCGCGGCGTTCGGTGTCACAGTCGTCGCCGGACGAGCGTTCTCCCCGACAGCTGCACACGAGGTCATGCTCGGCTGGAGGGCTGCTGCCAACCTGGGCCTTCACGTCGGTGACAGATTCAACGCCAACGGGACTTGGAACACCGTGACAGGGATCTTCTCGACCGGAAACGCATATGGAGACGCCGGCGCAATGTTCCCGTTGCCGGCGATCCAGGGATACAACAGGGTCCCTGGAATCGTAACTCTGGCATTCGTAAAGATCCGCCCGGGCGCTTCTTTGGCAGCGGTCACCCGTCGCGTCGACTACGACCAACCCGAGCTCACCACGATCTCCACCGCGTCCCAGTTCGGCAGGGCGGACCGCAGCCTCATCTACCTTCAGGCCGCAGTCAACGGAAGCACCGTTCTGGCGATCCTGATCGGCGCGGTGATCGTCGGAAACACCATGCTCCTGTCACTTTTCGAGCGCACCCGGGAGTTCGGGCTGCTCAGGGCCATCGGCTGGACGCGTCGCCGGACTGTCGGCCTGCTACTCGGAGAGAGCCTGCTTCTCGCGTTCCTAGGTGCTCTCGTCGGCGTCGCTCTTTCATTCGCAGTCACGACCGGTTTGGAGAACCTGCCCGCCCTCAAGGGTGTTCTTATTCCCAATTTCACCGAGGGTGCTTTCTTCAGGGCTCTTTACACCGCGCTCGTCATGACACTGATTGGTTCCCTGTACCCCACGACGCGCGCGGCAATGCTGTCACCGCTGAAGGCACTCAGCTATGAATGAGTCCGCACCCGCCGAGCTCGCGATCGAGCTCAAGGACTTGACCCGGACCTTTCCCGGGCCCGTTGCCGCACTCGCGGGCATCGACCTCGAGGTGCGCTACGGGGAGATGGTCGCCATCATGGGTCCCTCGGGGTGCGGGAAGTCGACGCTCCTCCACCTGCTTGCAGCAATCGATTCGCCTACCTCGGGCAAGGTCGTTGTCGCGGGTCGTGACCTGGCCCATCTGCACGATCTCAGCAGCTACCGCCGCCAAGAAGTGGGCCTGGTCTTTCAGTTCCACAACTTGCTTCCTCAGCTGTCCGCGCTCTCCAACGTCGAGCTCCCGATGTTCGGCGCCCGGTGGTCCGCCCACCAGCGCAGTGCACGTGCTCGAGAGCTCCTGGCCGCAGCCGGCCTGAGCAACTGCGAACACCGGCTGCCGACCGAATTGTCAGGAGGAGAGAGGCAGAGGGTCGCCATCGCGCGCGCTCTCGCCAACAAGCCGAAGATCCTTCTGGCGGATGAACCCACGGGCAGCCTCGACTCGGCGTCGACCGCCCGCTTCTTGGAACTGCTGTCGGAGCTGAAGACGAACGGGATCACCATCGTCATAGCAACGCATGCCTCGGATGTGGCAGAACACGCCGACCGCATCGTGGAGATGCGTGACGGGAGGATCGAGGAAGAATCGGTGTCCCCGAAAGCCCAATTGTCGCTCTCTTAGACATCGTGGAGAAGCGCTCGATACGCTGACGCACGATGAAGCACCAACTCCCCGACGGAACGACTCAGTGAAGATCGGCATCACGCTCGGCACAGTCAGGCCTGAAAGATGGACCGAAGTCACTTGCGAGGCAGACCGGCTGGGATACGAGTCGGTCTGGATGCCAGAGCATCTCGTCCTACCGGTGGCTTCGGACGGGAGCCCGTACGCCGGAGCTCAGCATCCTCCGATCCCCTCAGACGTTCCGGTTTTCGACGCGCTCGCCTATCTGTCGTTCCTCGCAGGACGCACCAACCAGATCCGGCTTGGAACACACGTCTACAACATCGGACTGCGCCACCCCTTCACGACCGCCCGCGCCGTGGCAACCCTCGACATCGTCTCGGGCGGGCGGACCGAGTTCGGGATCGGAGCAAGCTGGCTCGAGGCCGAATGGGTGGCGGTAGGTCTGGACTTCGCCAACCGCGGACGTCGGGTCGACGAGGCGATCTCGGTCTGCCAGAAGCTCTGGAGCGAAGCTGTGATCGAGCACCACGGCGAGAACTTCGATTTCGGATCGGTCAAGTTCGAGCCGAAGCCAATTCAGTCCCCCTGGCCCCCGATTCACGTGGGGGGTGACGGAGCAGCCGCCCTGAGACGGGCAGCACTCGTCGGCGACGGATGGATACCCATGAACCACACCGTGGAGCAGATACCGGATTCCGCGGCCCGTATCGCTCGGTTGCGCGAGCAGGCGGGCCGGCCGGGGACGGTGGAGATCACGATGGGCGTCAAGCCTGATCTGGAAGCATTACGCCAGGCATCCGAGTCGGGCGTCGGACGGGCCCTTGTCAGGCCCTGGTCGAGCGGGCGCGAAACCATCGACGGTATGCGTCGATTTGCCGATGAGGTACTCGTTGAAGCGTTGAAGTTCCCTGTAGGACAAGCTGAGACCGGAAAAGGCCGAGCGCTCTGATCAGCCGCGACTCTGCGTCAGCGTGGCCGGGGAAGCGATGCGGCGACCGCTTCGGGGTCGTCGCAACCGACGATCAGCTCGTCGAATCGTGCACCTTCCAACTTGACTCGCACACCACGGGGTGTGCGGCGATGGACCACCGCGAAGATGTGAGAGTCGCGGGAGTGAACGTACCGATCGCGACCCATCCGGGCACCCCTGTACCGACACGGATTCCATGGACCGCCTTGATCACGTCGTCCGCTCCTTTCGTTGCAGTCTCGGTGCATCGCGTGGCGGGGACGCTGCAACCCCCGTTCAGGCCCGAACTCGACCCGAGCTCAGTCTCCGCCGGCGTCGTGGGGTCCCTCCTCGGGCCGGGTTAGCTCTGCTGTCGGCGCAACGTCGTCGCGCACCGAACGGGACCGGGCGTCGATGATCGTCCACCGACCCGTGCGGAACCTCTGCACTCTGCGCGCGAGCCCGTGGCCTGACACCCGGGTCACGAGGTGACGCACCGGGCCGATCATGAGCAACATTCCCAAGGCGTCGCCGACGAATCCGGGCACGCAGATCATCACTCCGCCGATCAGAATCATCAGTCCGTCGAGTAGCTCGCGGGTGGGCACCTCCCCCCGAGCCAGTCGGTCCTGGGTGCGGACGAGCACGCTGAGCCCGACGCGACGGACGATGAACGGGCCAAGGGCGCTCACGGCGATCAGGATGAGAAGCGCCCAGAGCAAGCCGATCTGCTCGACCACCAGCACGAACGAGGCGATCTCAGCGGCGACGTAAATGAGCACGCCGATGAAGAACACAGCGCACCGTAACGCGTCCGTTGAATCCGCCCGTATTCACGGACCCCCTGACGGGTCCGGGCAGAGGCGCGGTCAGCCAATCGATGCTCAGGTTGGAGGGAGTCGCACAAGCGTCAACCAGAAGTCCTCGATCGAGTGGATGACCTCGAGAAACTGGGCCAGTCCTACCGGCTTCGTAATGAAGCAGTTGGCTCCGAGCTGGTACGACCGCAAAATGTCAGACTCCGCCTTGGACGTGGTCAGGACCGTCACCGGGATAGGTTGGAGGCTCTCGTCCGAGCGCATCTCGGCAAGGACCTCCCTCCCATCCTTGCGTGGCAAGTTGAGATCGAGAAGAACCAGATCCGGGCGCGCGACCGTCGCGTACCGACCCTCTTGTCTGAGAAAGGCCATGGCGTCTACGCCGTCGACTGCGACGTGGAGCGTGTTCGCGACCTTCGCTTCTCGCATTGCCTCGATCGTGAGCTCCACATCGCTCGGGCTGTCTTCCACAAGCAGGATCTCAATGACCTTCGCGTTCATTCACGAATCTTGTCGTCTACGGCGGGCAAGGTGAACCAGAACCGGGTACCCGCAGTGAACTCGTCGTCTATCCAGATACGACCCCCGTGCGCCCGGACAATCTTCATACAGATGGCGAGGCCGATCCCGGTCCCCGAATACGCATCTCGGGGTTGAAGGCGCTGGAACATCCCAAACACTCGATCCCGGTATTCGGGATCGATGCCGATACCATTGTCTGTGAAGGAGAATTCCCAGCTGTTCTTGTCATTGCGGTGTGCCTCGATCCGCACATGGGGAGTGACGCCGGGTCGGACGAACTTGATCCCGTTCGAAATGAGGTTCTGGAACAGTTGAACGAGCGATACCCGGTCTCCCCTCACTCTCGGCAGGTCGTGGTAGTCAACCCGGCTACTCGTCGCGGACAATGAGGATGTCATGCTCGTCAGAACGTCGCTCAGGACCGCCAACGTCTCTGTGGGGACCAGTTCGGCTGCCTGCCCGGCACGTGCGTATTTGAGAAGGTCATCGATCAACTGCCTCATCCGCGTGCACCCTTCAACCGCTCGGTTGATGAAGCGGTCGGCTTCGTCGTCGATCTGTCCCTCATATCGCCTGGCAAGCAACTCCACGTAACCCGAGATGCTCCTCAGCGGTTCTGACAGATCGTGGGAGGTGACATAGGCGAACTTCTCGAGCTCCTCATTTGAGCTCCTGAGCTCGTCGGCCCGCCGGGCAAGCTCAACGTCGGCCAGTTTGCGAGCGGTCACGTCCCGGGCGATTGTCGACGCACCGACGATCGCGCCGCCTCCGTCCCGTATCGGCGACACGGTCAGGGACACCTCAATGAATGAGCGGTCCTTACGTATCCGCGACACCTCGTGGCCGTCGATCCGCACTCCTCGGCGCACACGCTCGAGGATGTCCGAGAGGGTCTCCTCGCTGTCAGTCGGAATGAGCAGCGAGATGTTCTTGCCCAGAACCTCGGCTGCCGTGTACCCGTACAGGCGCTCGGCTCCGGCATTCCAACTCGTGATCGTGCCGTCGAGAGTCTTGCCGATTATCGCGTCATCCGATGAGTCGACGATCGCGGCCAACCGAGAGTTGATCAGGCACTCCGAATCGGTGATTGTTCGCAAACTGTCCAGATTGGCGAGGGATCCGGTCAGTGTGCTCGAGGTCTCAACTAACCCGAGAAGCTCCTTGACGATCCGGTCCGAGCCAATGCCCTTGTCGAGGCATGCGGCCGCGCCGATCATGTCGACCGTGGCTTCTATGAGCTCTTGGGTGACGAACCCGGAGACGATTGCCACCTTGGTGTAAGGGCAATTGAGAAGGATGTGCCTGAGAGCGGCTATGCCGTCTCCGCCAGGCATGGACATGTCGAGGGTCACGAGGTCGGGTTGCAATTGCGAGGCCATCTCGACGCCATGAGGACCGTCGCTTGCTTCGCCGACGACGACAAACAGCGCAGTTTGTTCGAGCCACTCCGCAAGAAGCTCCCGCTCCTCTCGGACGTCATCTACTAGCAAGACCCGGTATGGCTCCAGATCTCTTCCGCGACGGCGCTCTGAGGGGCGTCGGCGCGTGAGCGACGGCATGGACCGTGGCGCAGTCAGGGTGGTCATCGCTCGTTTTCACAGTGCGAAGGAGTGCTCGGATCGAGATCTTCAAAGAGCTTGGGAAGGTTCCATGCGGAGAATTCGACACTCCTCTCGGCAGCTTCGTCATCAACGCTTTCGTCGAACCTGACCACCGGGCCACCACACGGACCGCAACGAAGACTGTCGTCGACGACGGTCCGAAGACACTTGCTGCAGATCGCTGCCATCGTGTTCTCCTGTCTCGCTATGTGGCTGAGAATCGGCAATCGACTGGAGTATTTTTAGGGCTAATCTCCGCTATTTCAGGACAAAACGATTCCGTGACCCGAATTGAATGATTGCTTTACTGCAAATGCATTAGAGACAATCATTCATAAGAATGAGGCATCATCTCTTACCTCATTGGCTTCAAAGTGTCGCGGATGCCGGCGCGCGAACGGCTGGTGTGATTCCTGCCCCATAGAAAACGGTGCAGAGACGGCAATGCCATTGAACCGGATGGGCTCCGTCGACGGAGTGGGAGTCCTCGAACGGCAGTCGGCGTGCACCCCTCCACCCCTAACCCTCTCCTAACAATTCGCTTATACCGGGATCACCCTTGCCGGCGATGGTGGGAACAGCGTTTTAGTGGAACTTGCCAACTGAGTCCTCTGACATGGGACGAACTCCTGTGGATCAAAGAGCTGCGATCGCTCATCTATACCGACGAGCCGGCTTCGGCGCCACGAGCTCACAGGTCGGTACTGCGTCGACCAACGGGTACGGGAACACGGTCGCTCTGCTCATCGCAGGTCTAGGTGCTCCGGACCCCGTCGCCGACACAGTCGAAGTGCCGGCCCTGAGCGGGCCGCCGAGCGACTACACGGAGCTTCGGGCCGACCCGGCTGCGCGCAGAGCCCTCGAGAGGGAGTTGTCGGCACAGCGCCGCGCCCTCTTCTCCTGGTGGCTCGCCCGGATGGTCGTAACCACGAGCCCCCTTCAGGAGAAACTGACGTTCCTGCTCCACGGGCACTTCCCCACGGCCATCTCAAAGGTTCGGTTCCCGCTGTACATGTACGGCCAGAACCAGCTGTTCCGAACCATGGGCCCCGCGGACTTCACGGGCCTCACCCAGGCCGTAGCGAAGGGGGCGGCCATGCTCATCTGGCTGGACGCCAGCTCCGACAAGGCAGCCAACCCCAACGAGAACTTCGCCCGCGAGCTGATGGAGCGATTCACGATGGGTATCGGCACGTACACAGAGAGCGACGTGCGTGCGGCCGCATACTGCTTCACGGGGTGGCAGATCGGCAGAAACGGCGACTTCCTGGTCAACCCAAGGGATCACAGCACCGCACCGCAGCAGTTCCTCGGCGTTTCGGGCCTAACCACCGGTCAACAAGTGATCGACCTGGTCACCCACAGCGAAGCGTCCGCCCGTTACGTTCCAGCCGCATTCTGGAGCCATCTCGCCTATCCGGTCTCCACCAACGACCCCGTCGTTACGGACCTGAGATCGGGCTACTCCGCAGATCGCAACATCACATCTCTGCTGCGCGCAATCTTCGAGCATCCGGAATTCACGTCCTCCGCCGCCACTACCGGATTGATCAAGCAACCCACCGAGTACGTGGTGGGGGCGCTGCGAGCATTCGGGCTCGGCGCCTCCGCTGTGACGAGGAGCGACGTGGGACTGGAGTCGGTGATGGCGGACATGGGCCAGGTCCTGTTCGACCCCCCGAGCGTCGGAGGGTGGGGCCAGAACGAGTACTGGCTGTCCACATCGGCTGCATTGGCCCGGTGGAGGTTCGCTCATCGCTTGTGCCACGCGGTGGATCTGTCGCCCATCTCAGATGTGGCGCCGAGCGGTCGCATAGAGGCGGCGGCGGAATTCCTTTCGGTTTCGTCGTGGTCCAACTCAACGTTCGCCGCCCTGGCAGGTGCACGGGACCCGGCCACGCTCATGACCCTCGCCATGAGCTCCCCTGAGTACTCCGCCAACTGAAGAAGAGCCATGCCTGCTCGTGTACCGCCGACAGCCGTCCCAGTCCCACATGTACCCGATACGCCGTCCGCTTCGAACAGCTCCGCCTTGAGCCGACGCCGCTTCCTGGCCCTTGCGGGGGGAGCCGCATCGGCCGGGGTCCTCGGCGCCACGCTCGGCCCTCGCGCCTGGGACGAGATGTTCGGCAGACCGACGTCAGCTGCTGCAGACGGCTCGAGCGGTCAGGGACGCCTCGTGCTCCTCACGCTCTACGGCGGCAATGACGGCCTCAACACGGTCGTCCCGTATGAGGACAGCCTCTACCACTCGTCTCGCGGGATATTGGCAATCGACCCATCGACCATTCTTCCCCTCGGCGACGGCTTCGGACTCCACCCCTCCCTGCCCGGATTAAAGAAGCTCTGGGATGCGAGACATCTGGCGGTCGTCCAAGGCGTGGGGTTCGCCGATCCCAACTACAGCCACTTCGAGTCCATGGACATCTGGCAGAGCGGAGTTCCCTCCGAGCCCGTCAGCACCGGTTGGATCGGCCGCTGGCTCGACACGACAGCGGGGAGCCCGTTGCGCGCAGTCGGTATCGGTCCGACTACCCCGATGGCGCTGACCGGAGCGAAGGTCCAAGGAGTGACGATCCCCGCCGGCAAGTTGATCCTTCCCGGAGATCCCACCGAAGAAGCCCTCTACGCGACCCTGGCCGGGACGGCCTTGCACGAAGCTCTCTTGTTGAAGGAGTCGGCTCATTCGAACGGCGACCTCCTCCAGGTGCAGAGATCGCTCGGACCGATCCTCGATCGGAGCGCCTCATCCAACCCACTCCATTTGGATCCCAATCCCGGATCGAGCTCCGCAAGCGCGGATGCCGGACAGGCCCTGGCGATCGCGAACGGAGGAGGCGGGTTGTCGAGCTCGGGCATCCTCGCCACCCAGCTCAGCCTGGTCGCAAATCTCATCCTGGCCGGTGCGACCACCCAGGTCTACAGCGTCGAGCTCGGAGGATTCGATACCCACGCCGATCAGGGGCCGACCCAGAAGACACTTCTCAGCCAGCTCGACACCGCTGTGTCTGCGTTCGTCGACGCAATGTCGAACGGTCCCCGGGGCCGGGCGACCACGATGATCATCTACACCGAGTTCGGCCGCCGGGTCGCGGCGAACGCCAGCGCCGGCACCGATCACGGCTGGGCGAACGTCATGTTCGCGACGGGGCCATCGGTGAAGGGCGGTTGGTACGGAGAGCCACCCAGCTTGTCCAAGCTGTCGGAGGGCAACAGTGTCTACACGACCGATTTCCGCAGCCCTTATGCGACTGTCCTTGACCGGATTCTGGGAGTCGATCCGTCTGCGTTCCTGCAGGGATCGTTCCCCACGATGGCTTTCGTCTGAGCGCTCCGCTCGTCATCGGGTCGGCGACCCACTCTCACCAACTTCGAAAACCGTCGACGGCCGCCCGACGATGAGGGGATCGGGAGTCCCGACCACGTCCAGATCCTTTCCCTCGTACTCGATCGTCGACAGGACGTATCGCATCGCGTTCAACCGGCCCCGACGCTTGTCGTTGCTCTTTACCACTGTCCAGGGAGCGACGATCGTATCTGTGTGAGCGAACATCGTCTCCTTGGCCTTCGAGTAGTCGTCCCAATGCGAAAGAGACGCAACATCGGTGGGCGACAGCTTCCAGCGACGAACCGGATCGATTCGGCGAATGAGGAATCGCGTGCGCTGTTCACCGCGTGACACCGAGAACCAGAACTTGAACATGCACATCCCGTCGTCGACCAGCATCTGCTCGAACAACGGCGCTTGTTGGAGGAATTCGCGGTACTCCTTCTCGGTGCAGTAGCCCATCACGTGTTCGACGCCCGCGCGGTTGTACCAGGACCTGTCGAACATCACCATCTCGCCTGCCGCCGGAAGATGAGCGATGTAGCGCTGGAAATACCACTGCGTCTTCTCGCGGTCGTTCGGTGTCTCGAGGGCGACCACTCGCGCGCCACGCGGATTGAGATGCTCCATGAACCGCTTGATCGTTCCGCCCTTGCCAGCGGCGTCACGTCCCTCGAACAGGATGAGGACCCGTTCTCCTACGTCCTTCGTCCAATTCTGGAGTTTCAGAAGCTCGATCTGCAGTTGGCGCTTTACTGTCTCGTACTCGTCGCGCTCGAGCCTCCGGTCGTAGGGGTATCCCTCCTTCCAGGTGTCGACCTCGGTTCCGTCGCGCCAGCACAGGATCGGTTCCTCGTCACTGTCGTCGATGACGAACCGCTTGAGCTCATCGTTGAGGTCCGTCATCGACGATCGATGCCTCCTGATCCGCAACTGTGAGGGTACGTCAGCTTCCGCTCGGAATTCACACCGGAAGCTCAGTCCGCGTTGCGCGTGGATTGCGCCGGCGACCGCATCATGAACCTGTCAACGAAATCCGACGGAAAGGAATGGTGCGGCCGTCCGAAAAGGTCGGTCGGAGGCTATGGCTCTTTTGTTCGCAAGCATCCCGATCATGGTTCTAGCAGTCGCTATCGCCGTCGCTCCTTTGATCGGGGCGATGGTGCACCAGCACCGCGGACACGAATTCAGGACTCTCGTGCCTGTTGCCGTCAGCGACGAAGTCCGGTCCGAGCTCCCAGAGGCTGCGTGATCTGCGGGGATCGCCGCATGGGAAGCGAGCCGGTCTCAAGCGTTCCTCGTCCGTCGAGGGGCGCCGGCCCACCCGGTAACATCCGAGGTGGGGATGGAGTCCCCCTTTGAGTGCCCGTGGGCTGATGACTCCTGCAACTGACCAAAAGTCGAGTTCAGGAGAAGAAGCTGCGTGCACGATAGCGATGCCTCACGCCCCACCCCCTCAGATCCGACCGCTTACGGCCGTCTGGGACGAACTTTCGGCCGGGGTGACCGGCTCCCGATCGATCCTGATCTCGCGCCGGACGATCCGTCCGCCCCTGCGCGGACTCACAGGCCGGCGACGGTCGGGATCCACCGCCGTGACCCCAGGGTGCTCGGGTGGATCGCCCTCGGAGGATTCGCCGGCACGCTTGTGCGTTACGGGTTGACACAGGCGTTTCCGACCCCCTTGGGCGGTTTCCCGTGGACGACCTTCACGATCAACACGTCGGGAGCATTCCTGCTCGGATTCATCCTCACAGTGATCCTGGAACGCTGGCACCATGCGCCGATCTATGTCCGGTCTCTCACGTGTGTCGGTTTCATCGGCGCTTGGACGACCATGTCGACGTTCGCTCTCGAGTCAGATGTCCTTGTCAAGGATGGTCATGTGGCCATTGCGGTCGCATATGTGGTCGCGACCCTCGTCTCGGGTGTAACGGCTACAGCGCTCGGACTTGCAATCGGGCGGCCGAGCGAGGACCAGCAATGATCCTCGCGGTTGCGGTCGGATGTGCCGGGGGGCTGGGCGCGGTCGGCCGCTACGTTCTGGACGGAGCAATTCAGGACAGGACGCGCGGCGTTCTTCCGTTTGGGACGCTGACCGTGAACGTACTCGGATCGCTCGTGATTGGACTGGTCGCCGGACTCGTCGTGTTCCATGACGTTGGCTCGACGGCCACGACGATTGTAGGGACAGGTTTCTGCGGAGGACTAACGACCTGGAGCACGACATCGTGGCAGACCCTCCGTCTCATCGAAGGTGGTGAGATCGCCTCCGGCATCCTGAACGCCCTCGGTGGGCTCGCCGCGAGCCTCGCCGCGGCCGGAATCGGCCTCGCGTTTGTCGCTCTGCTCTGACGCACCCTCATTAGTCACGCGCTCGTCCGGAAGTCGACAGGTTTTGGATCGTCGCAACTGCATGCGGACAGAAGTCAATTAGCTTGGACTCTCCTCATGTTGCGACACAATGGTCGAATGGCGACCCGAATGGACGTCCAGCGTTGGGTGCGAGAGTACGAGGTGGCCTGGAGGACACCTGGTGCCCATCTTGTCAAGTCCCTCTTCGCGGAGGGTGCCCGGTACTTGCAATCCCCTTACGCTGAGCCGTTAACCGGCATCGCCGCCATCTCCGAGATGTGGGAAGCCGAACGGGAAGGGGGCCCGGACGAGGTATTCACCCTCGAATCCGAGGTCGTAGCAGTAGAGGGCCATGCGGCGGTCGTCCGCGCGCGTCTTCTACGGCGACCCGATCCGACAGGAGTACACCGACCTGTGGGTCATCGAGCTTGACGATGACGGACGGTGCATGTTTTTCGAGGAGTGGCCGTTCTGGCCGAACAAGCCTTGGTCGCAGCGCGACTGACGCGTCTGCGTTCTGAGCTGACCTCAGTGGTGGTCCGCCGGCACACAGCTATCGTCCGCGAGACTGGAGTCAGATTCGCGCCACGATTTCCAATGGAAGGAGATACGCATGAAGGGGTTCAGGAAGTTCTTGATGCAAGGGGACCTGATCATCATTGCAGTAGGTCTGGTTGTCGCTTTGGCATTCAGCACGCTCATCAAGGCGTTCACGGACAACGTGATCACGCCGCTCGTGAACGCCGCCGAAGGAGGCAAATCGGCCGGGCAGGCATTGGGCTGGACCGTCAACGGCCAGCGAATCGACCTCGGGGCCTTCATCTCTGCGATCGTCTATTTCATCATCTTCATGGCAGTGATCTACCTGGTCCTCGTGGTCCCCTATCGCTCATACATGAAGAAGCAAGGGACCACCGTGTTCGGCGATCCTGACCCCACGAAGACGTGCCCCGAGTGCCTGTCGGCGGACCTGCCCATAGGCGCCGCGAAGTGCAAGTACTGCGCCAGCGACGTTTCCGCCGCCAGTTGACGGGGGCGGAAGCCTTTGGAACACGGCCGCAGCCAGGACTTATCTTGCCCCTCTTGACAGTCCCGACCTTCGCCGGGTTAGCTTTTCTTCGCGAGGGCAATAGGTCTGGTGACGATTAAAGGCCTCGGGGGGACCATTGGCAGGGCATCGCCACAACTCTCGTCGTGACCACGACGAGGAATTGGAGTGGGACTCGGGAGAAACGACCACCGAGTCCCGATTGAGCACTCTCCGTGCAGGTTCCTCGCTGATGAACGGGCAAACAGAGCCAGCTGCGCTCTTTCCGATGGCGGACAAGCACCCGGCGAACTGGGTATGGGTGAGCCCCGGTACTCCCGATGCATACAGAATTGGATCGGTAATCCCCGACGGATTTTCAGCGTATGCACGTGTCGAGCACGAGCCTGACTCTGGACGCCGGCACCCCAGCAGACACCTTCCTGAGCAAGCTTTGCGAATTGTGTTCAACCTCCTCGGCGATGCCACGACCACGCCCGACCAGTGCTGGTTCTGCATCTGGGGAGCGGGTCGTCACTCACGAACGCGAACGCGAACGCTGACGCATCCTCTGAATCGTTTGAAGCACGCGACCAAGCGAGTGCCGAATGGCGCCCGCGGTTTCGGGAATCGTGAAATACACGAGGTCGCTGATCACCACCTGGGCCTTCCTCGTATGCACCATGTGCACAAGGCCAAGCTGTCCGAGATGAGTCCGCTTCATGGATTCCCATGGGCTCTTACGGCGGACCTGTGGTGGCCGGAAGACCGAGCTTGGTGCGTGGGGCGCGATAAGGATTTCACCTGGACCTACATCGGTGGCTCACGTTCGCTCATCGACTCTCTCTGCGCACACCCGGGCCTTCGGGCGCGAGAAGTCCGACCCGACGACCCAGTGAGACCATGACCGGCTAGGCGGTGTTGTTGTCTGGTTGGCAGGTGACACATGACACCTCGCCCACAATGTCCGGTTTCCAGTTGCGAGAACCATCGTTGCTCTGGTGAAATGTCAGTTCAGTTCACGCGGACGACCCCGGGATGACGGGGGCAAGTCCTGGGGTCGTGCGCGTGCTCTCGATACCCCCGGTATTGCAGCACTGACTTGGAAGTGCTGGAATGGGAGCACCAGGGATAACGGCGGAAGGCGTCCACGGGGCCCGTAACCCCCCTATGGAGCCCCTGGGTGCCGCCGCCGCTTATCACCTGGCCCGTCATCTGTCCGCCCCCCACTCGCCCTGCGGGACCACGCACCAAACCTCTGGCGCCGTGCTCGTCGTCTTGACGGTAAAGCGGTAGGTGGAACGGGGTGGCGACGACACTGCCGGCAGGCAAGAGAGACCCCTGTGTCTGCATCAGTTCATGTTGCTCGCTGCTCGCGAGTTTCCGATGTGGTCGTGTCAGACTGTCGAACAGTTGGACTAGGTGAGTTGCGGCGATATTAGAAACTCGCTCCATCGCGGCAGGGGTGTTGGGTCATGGCAAGCAATAGAGCGCGATTAGCCGGGGCGGCGACGCTGCTTGCCTTCGCTTTCGTAGCCGCTTGCGGGACCAACGCTGCGACCCCCACTCCCTCGACGACGAAGGCGGCCACACCAACGTCTTCCACCACTCCGACGACAACGAGGACGAGAGCGACAACCACACCGACTCCCTGCGCAACGCCTGTAGTTGCGCCTCAGAACTGCCTCGTCGCGCTCTCGTTCCTCGACGACGAGGATGGCTTCGGCCTGTACCAGTCGCAGACGACAGGCTCAAAAACTCCGCCCGCCCTCGTAGGGACAGGAGATGGCGGCCGCACCTGGCAGGTCATATCTCAGGCTCCCGCGGCCATTGGGGGCTCCTACCCTCCGTCCCTGCTCTTTATCAATGCCCTCGACGGATTCATGTTCAACACATCCGGATTCTTCGCCACGCATGATGGGGGTCTCACATGGGGCCAGGTCATGCTGCCGGGGCGCATGGAGAATCTTGCCGCGTCGAGTGGAACGCTCTGGGCGCTGCTCAGTTCATGCCCTCAGGGTGGGGGCACGACCGCGCCATGCGGCCTCGTCATCGAGACTTCGAGCGACTCGGGCCGGTCTTGGCGCAGACTCGGCGGGTTGCCGACGGCCCCATTCGAGGATGGTGAACTGGTACTCGTCTCTCCTCGCACGGCCTTCCTCGTTGGATTGCACAACCCAATTTCGCTCGACCTGCCTGGCGAGCTTTACGCCACCACTGATGCCGGTGTCACCTGGACGATGCGCGCACTGCCTTGTCCAAGCCAATACGACTTGGGCGGAACCTTGGCGAAAGCTCCCTCATCGAACACGCTCTGGCTGATGTGCAATGGGCAGGGTTCAGCCGGCCACTTGGGCATGATCATCTATCGCTCCACCGATGACGGGGTTTCGTGGTTGAGCGAGTCGAGTTGCGAGGTCGGACCGCCAACTGGGGTCCGCCCGGGGGCACCTTGCGGCAACCAGGAGGACTTTGTCGCGGCGTCGTCCACCGAGGCGTTCGACCTCTCGATTGATGGAGGTCTCATGCTCACGACGGACGGTGGCGTCAACTGGCGCCCCGTCCGGTCGTCAGCACAGCACATCACGCCCGGATTCCTCGGTTCCCTCGATTTCGTTGACCCCCAGGTTGGCTGGGCTGCATTCTGGGTGACCGTCGGCAGCTACCCCGGCCTGTGGCACACAACCGACGGCGGGGCGATGTGGTTGCCGGTGTGAAATGGCGGTGTCTTAGGAGGTATCAGCCGCAGGATTGATCGGATCTGCCCGGCTTCGGCTCGCGTCAGAGGCAAGTGGCTTCGAACCGCGAGTGGTCGCGTTGTCAACGACGACGGCCGCCTACTCGAGACTCAACCGAGCAGGAACTCATCTCAACACCCTTTAAGCGCGCCGGAGTGTTGGGACGAGATGGCAGACGCCAGACCAGTTGCGACACGGCCACGGCTCTGATGAAATTCCAGCGAAGTCCACGCGCACGACCCGGGTGACGGGGGCGAGTCCTCGGGTCGTGCGCGTGCTTCCAATTCTTACCTATTGCATGGTGGGCTTGGACTCCTGAAGCAGTGGGCCCCCTTTCCGACCCGCACATCCACTGCGCCTTAGTGCTCTCCCAGCCAGGCGAACGCCAACGCCCCGACGGACAGCCCCGATTCGTCGACAAGAAAAATGGGCAGATGTACCCAAGAGGTTGAGCTGACTACGTGGCGACTCGGAGAGATAGCGAAGTGGCTAGGTAACCCATGACGTGGTTCACCAACAAGGCCGCCCTCTCGGTTCTAGGCATCGTCTTGTCACTGTCAGCCATGGGCGGAACTGGATACGCGGTCAAGCACCCGTTACCGCCCGGTACGACAGTGACGGTTGAGCTCGGTGGCAGCAATCATGTCATCAACTTCGCCGTAACGGTTGGCGGGCGGCGCCAGACCGTCACCTGCACGATGTTCTCCGCTAGCGGCACGGTGCCGGAGTCACCCGGAGCCACCCTACGCATCTCCCCGCCGGTTATAAGCAACTGTTCGGACAGTACCGGCCCCCGCGTCACCTTAAGCACGAACTCGACGCATGGATCATGGAAGTTGTCTGACAGCTCTGGCCCGACGATCGATCTGGTCATTCCCAAGAAGGGCCTCACGCCAGGCGGGAAGGCCCCCGACGTACTTGCAGCGCCGGGGGGCGATGCGACGGTAAGCGGTGCCTACAACTCCAAGGACAAGGACACGATCATCAGCCAGTCGGTACCCGTCACCTGCATGGGATGCACTGCATCCGATCTCTCGGTCACGGTGACACTTACCATCACTCCGAAGCCGGCGCGTTACCCCCGTGGTGATGCTGTCACGAACAATCCTTGACTCGATGCAAGCTGGATGATGGTGATGGAAGGATTGGGTAGTAGGCAATCGCAGTAAGCGACAGCGCACCATCCTGTATTCGATATGCCAAGACATCACTGCCACCTCGCCGCGACCATCACAACCGCCGCCTAGCTAGCCACCTCGACTAGTCCGACCCCCTCGACAAACCGACGTGGTTGACTGAAGGCTTCACATCGCGTCGTAAGCGGGGCATGAGCCCCAACGAATGGAGGTGCCAGTGGCCGAACCCAGGCAGCTCGCAGAGCAGATGGTAGTGACCCACTTCATTGTCTCCGATAACGTCGAGCGCTCCCGGCGCTTCTATACCGAGGTACTCGGCGGCAGGGTGGTCTTCGGCCCAGAGCCGACCAATATCGCGCTCGCCAACAGCTTCATCATCATAAATGTCGGCGGAGGTCCCACCGACGACAAGCCCACGGTCACCCTTGAGACGCCAAGCGACCCCGACCGGGTCAGCAGCTTCCTCAATATCCGGGTCGCAGACATCCACGCCGTGTACGCCGAATGGAGTGCAAGGGGCGCGCAGTTCCTGACGCCGCCGAAGCAGCACCGGTACGAGATTCGTTGCTACATCCGAGATCCCGACGGTTACATCATCGAGGTCGGGCAAACCACCGACCCACAGGGTGACTGGTGGCCCGCCGACTGGCCACCGATCAACCGCGGCGGGCAATCCGACTGAACCTCGCTTCCTCGATGTCACGAAGACGGCCATCGCACCAGACCCGGAGGGCAGCGCGGAACTAACGATGACCGGTTAGTCAGCGAGGAAGATGCGTGAGTGCTTCGTCGGGATGGGCCGGCGTGCGGACAAAGGCGGCAAGCGCCGTTGAGCAGAGAGGGGGTCGATCGCTCCCGACGGAGCTGGGTATTGGCTTGCCGGCGGGCCAGGGCGGTCCCCCGGGGCAGAGCCGAGGCGACCTCGGCCAGCAGCTCGCAGATGGATCTCGGAAGCCGCTGTTTCACGTGGCGAATTTACCGATGATGATGATTTGGCCAGGGAGACATCCGGCGACAAGTCAGCCCTGCACTCCCGGAAAAGCCCTGCAGCACCAGGAAAAGCCCTGCAGCACCAGCTCGACGGACCGGGAAAGTGGACCTGTTTCGCGTCCACGACAAAACGAGCTCCGTGGCGGAAAAGCTCAAATGGCTTTTGGGCAATCAGTAGACCCAGACGGTCGTCCCGATAGGATCGAGATTGCTCGCCCAGATCCATTCGATCGCTTCGTCGCTCACGCGCACGCATCCGTGCGAGACGGGCTCAGGAGGGACATAGCTGTCACCGTGGATCGCGAAGCCACCGGTGAAGAACTTGGGCATCCAGAGCTGACCGAGATAGTCGACCACGAGCCCGTCGACCTCTCTGTAGGTGTGAAAGAGCCCGGTCGGGGTAGTGGCAATGGCGGTCCCACCGCTCCCGTCGCTGTACAGGTACCCGCCGCCCGTCGAGGTGTTGAGGGTGTATTCGAGTTCGCCGTTGTTCACGAACATCACCAGGTCGTCCTCGAGGTCGACCTCGATGACATAGCCGGCGGTGCTCCGAGGGTGGGGGACCACTCCTTCCGACAGAGCGGCCTCGGTTGTGGGCCCGACGATTCCGTCACGGCCGATGCCCGCTGCTTTCTGGAGGGCATAGACGGCCTGCTGCGTGCTGTCGCCGAAGGTGCCGTCGGCCGTCCCCAGCCAGTAGCCGAGCGCAATCAGGCGCTCTTGCAACGCGAGCACCGCGGGTCCCGTCGAGCCGAGCGCCAACGGCGCACCTTGCACTATGCAATTTGCCGGGAGACAGGGGGCAAGGCCGCCGGCAAGCCAATACCCGGCTCCGTCGGGGGCGGCGGCGAAGCTTACGATCGGGTCGGCCAGGTGGATCGAGTGGTTCCCCGGGACGCTCCCGTGGTAGCTGGCGTCACCGAAGGCGAACACCCCGCCGTCCGAGCCGACCAGCCAGTACCCACCGCCGGTTGCGTCGGTGGCGATCCCGACAATCCGCGCTCCCAGGTGGATCGAGTGGCTCCCTGGGACGCTCCCGTGGTAGCGGGCGTCACCGAAGGCGAACACCCCGCCGTCGGAGCCGACCAGCCAGTACCCACCGCCGGTTGAGTCGGTGGCGATCCCGACGATCGGCGCTCCCAAGTGGATCGAGTGGCTCCCTGGGACGCTCCCGCGGTAGCGGGCGTCACCGAAGGCGAACACCCCGCCGTCGGAGCCGACCAGCCAGTACCCACCGCCGGTTGAGTCGGTGGCGATCCCGACGATCGGCGCTCCCAAGTGGATCGAGTGGCTCCCTGGGACGCTCCCGCGGTAGCGGGCGTCACCGAAGGCGAACACCCCGCCGTCGGAGCCGACCAGCCAGTACCCACCGCCGTCAGGGGTGGCGGCCATGCCGATGATCGGTGCTCCCAAGTGGATCGCGTGGCTTCCGGGGACGCTACCGTGGTACAGGGCGTCGCCGAATGAGTACACGCCACCGTTGGAGCCGACCAGCCAGTACCCACCGCCGGTTGCGTCAGGAGCGATCCCTACGATCGGTGCCGCCAAGTGGATCGAAGGATCCCCCGGGACGCTTCCGTGATATCCCGCCGGCCCGAACGCAAACACGGCACCGTCGCCGCCCGTCGGGGGGTACCCGGTCGAAATATCGAGCTCGGTGACGGAGTTGCCTTCACCGCTGGTGGTGGTAGCGCCGTTCGCGACGAAGAGGTAGCCCCGGCTCACCGCCGTGGCGTCGGGGCCGTTGAACTGGTAGGACGATCCCGAGATCACCCGCACGAGCGCCCCGTTGGCCGCACGCCCAGTGGCGGCTGATGCCGAGCCCGCCCAGTTCAAACTCAGCACCGAGATCGGAATGACAACTGCCAAAAGCAAGCGACGCATGCTGTGCTCCCGTTTCAGGCCGTGGCTCATTGGCGCACAGAGCCGTCGAGCCTTCTAACAAGAGTTCGCCGTGACATAAAACTCCTCTGCCTGCCAGGCGCTCAAAGTGACCGGCGAAGGAACGGTAACAGAGCTCTCTGATCGATGCCTTGTAGATGAATGCGCCCTTACGCACCTCAAGGTTTCTGTTCGCAATGCTCGGAGAGCTTGAGATGACTTCACTCGTTACTTCGATCAAACACTCCCGGTGCGCCAGCCTCGGCATCACACCCTTGTAGAGGATCCGGTCGAGGCTCCGCCGCGTAAGGCCCGAGTGCTCTATCAGCGTTCCCATGTCCATTGCTCTGGTGAACCGTCAGCTAAGTCCACGCGAGTGACCCCAGGATGGTGGGGGCAAGTCCTGGGGTCGCATGCGCGTTTGTGCGTGGGATACCGCTGGTATTGCGCTATACGGCGGCACCTGCTGGACTACTAGGTGTTGTAAACGGCGGGAGGCGTCCGGGGCCTTTGCCCCCCATAGAGCCCTGGGTGCTTTCCGCCGCTGCGTTCACCTTCTGAGCCCGCGTGAACTCCGCGGTCGTCGCTCTGACTCAGACATGTCGCCGGATGAGCGACTAGCAGAGGACTCGGGCCGGATCTACCACTTCCCCGAGGAGGTGCTCAGAGTCAGGCTCCCCAGTCCGGTTGATGATGCACACCCCGTCGCGACAGCTCCCGGCCAGTTGGCATCCGAGAGGGTCGCCTTCGGTGCGGCCAACGGCGTGAACGAACCCGCAACCGCGCCTTTTTTCACAACGATGTCGGCCAGGCTTGCTGCACCGGTGACCTTGAAGGCCGGTGTGTTGTTCGTCCAGTTGGTCGGGTTGAAGCCAGCAGGCGTTGTCCAGGTCATCTTGAACTTGGAGCCTGCCGCTGGCGCAGGAAGCGTGACGCCGCTGAAGATGGTGGCACAGTTGTTGGCGGTGCCTGGGATGCTGAATGTGAGCGTTCCCTTGATGGTCCCGAGCGCCACTATGCCCGCGGTCGTAACGCATGAACTCCCCGTATTACCCAGGGTCGCCTTCACGGTCAATGTCTCGGTGCTCGCGGTGCCTCCGTTCATGAGCGGTGGTGCAAAAGTGATAACGCCACTCCAGACGCCGCCTGCGGGGCTGCACGTCACATGGCCTGGGATGTTGGTCGGGTTAGAGACGGCATTGGCGACACCGGACTCCGCCGCGACCATGAAGAGTGATGACAATGCAGTTGCTCCGAGGATGAGGATGGTCTTTCTGGCCATTTGGGACCCCGTTTCGGGAAGACCTCCTGTAAAGAGCCGTGGAGGGTTGACCAGAGTCTGTCCCAAGGATTCTGACCGAACAAGCGGTGCTCCTCCTGCGTCAGGGGTGAGGCGCGTGTTGCGGCAGTTACGGCGTTACGAGGATGCGGTCGCGAATGGCGTCGCTAGTTGGAAGCGAACACCTCGACCGCTGTGGAACCCAGCCGCTTGGCTTCGTACATGGCGTAGTCCGCATGTGCGATCAGAGTGTCGGGATCGGACGAACCCGTCGACAACGCGACGCCCACGCTGGCACGGAGTTCGACGGTTCCGGTTGCTACATCGACGCTGCAGGTAAGAGATCGCCGGATCCGATCTGCGACCTCAAGGGCGACCTTCTCGCCCGTCACTCGCGGGCAGATGATCAGGAACTCATCGCCTCCGAAGCGTCCGACGTGATCGCCTTCTCTGACCACGTTCTTGAGCCGTCTGCCGGCGATCTGGAGGACCTCGTCGCCTACAGCGTGACCGAACAGATCGTTCACCTCTTTGAACCGGCAGAGGTCCACGAAGACGACCGCTACCCCTCCACCGCTGTCTCGCTCCATGTCTAGCGTCGTAGCGAGCAGTTGGAGGATCGCGGACCTGCTTAGACAAGACGACAGTTCGTCGACGTTCGCACGAAGTTCCAACTGTTGGCGCAACAGTACTTGCTCGGTGACATCGGCGACGCAGCCAACCGCTCCGGTCACGGAACCAACGTCGTCAGTTAAAGGTCGCATGCTCAACACGCAGACACGTCTTGTAGTTGACGCTCCCTCAGATGACCGTACGAAGCCGAGCTCCAGATCGTCGACTGGCTGATCTTCCTCCAACACCGCGTCGAGCGCCCTTGCAAGCAAGAGACGGTCGTTGTCTTCGACACATGCAAACTGCTCGCCAACAGATCCTGACGCAGGACATCCCAATATCACATGTAGGCGGTCGTTGGTGAAAGTGATTCTCCGGTCAGAGTTGACCTGGAACATCCCGATCGGCATTGCGTCTGAGAGCCGACTAAGTAGCTGATTGCGAGCGCGCAGTTCCTCACCGAGATTGACCTTGGCTGACGTTGCCCGCGTCATCGTCGTTACAACGACAGGATTGTCCGCGTCATCGAGGTGACTGACGTTGATGCACTCGACCCACCGCCAGGTATCTTCCGGGGTCCCGTATCGACCCTCCCACCGGCGCATTTCGCCCGGGGCGTTGACCATCTCGAACCACGCGACGATAGCGCCCGGCTGGTCCTCCGGGTGGACGAACTCGGTGGACGGTCGGCCCACTAGCTGCTCGGGCTTCCAGCCAAGGACCTCTGTCATCTCTTCGCCTACAGAAACGATGACCCCCATTGCGTCTCGCGTAATAACCACCAACCCGCCGCCGGTCTCCGAAGTCCTATCAGTGCTCATCGTCTTCTGTATCGTCACGACCCAGCCTGACCCTGAGAAGATTTCAGTCCAGCTCGCACCTTTGCCGCTAGTCGGACTAACGAAGTCTCACTTCCTGGAAAGAGGTGTCCAGATCTCGACGAGACCGCACTTGGTAGCGAAATCCTCGTACACGCGGTGTCGTGGGGTTGCGATTCCTACTCGATGACAAATCTCTGGCACGGTCTTACTCCTTTGGATTCAGGCTTTCGGGTGCGCAAGAAAGCCGTCGTACGCTCGCTGGCCCGACCCGTACTGCATCTCTCCTGATACCGACACCGGATCGAAGGAAAATTGGTCGCTCCGGAGTGACAAGTTTCCCGGCTCGGCGGTGTCCGTATTTGTAGTGGGATCGGAAGGAACCCGGCATGGAGGTGATGAGAGAATGGAGCAGTGAGCATGGAACTTCTCAGTCGCGCCCAGTCCGGGGACCAGCAGGCGTTCGCGCAGTTGACCGATGGGTACCGACAAGAGCTACAGCTGCACTGCTATCGGATCTTGGGTTCGATGCAGGACGCCGAGGACGCCCTCCAGGAGACCTTTCTCGGCGCATGGCAAGCGCTGGCGAACTTCGAGGAGCGGGCCTCCATCAGAACCTGGCTCTACCGCATCGCAACTAACCGTTGCCTTAACATGCTGCGCGCCGCTAGCCGACGACCCGAAGTGGTTTCTTCGCTCAACACCGCTCTCCCCGAGCCGACTCGGGTGGGTGAAGTTGTCTGGCTCGAGCCGTACCCCGACATTCTCCTTGACGGGCTGCCCGACGACAGCCCCGGACCCGATGCTCGGTACGAGACGAGGGAGTCGGTGTCGCTGGCATTCATCACGGTCCTTCAGCTGCTTCCACCTCGGCAGCGGGTGGCGCTGGTGCTTCGCGACGTCCTCGGCTACAGAGCCAGCGAAGCGGCCGAGATGATTGAAGCAACGGAGGCATCAGTGGAAAGCGCCCTCAAACGGGCTCGGGTGGCTTTGAACGATCGCCTCGCCGACACTAAGGATGGGGGGCCTCCCCCTGCGCCCAACTCCGCAGCTGAACAAGAGATGATCGCTCATGTCACCGCTGCATTCGAAACCGGAGACGCGGACGACCTCGTCGCCCTCCTCACTGAAAACGTCTCAGTCACCATGCCACCGATGCCTGGGGAGTGCGAGGGTCGCGAGGACGCGGGACGCTACTTCCGCATGACGTTGGTCCGCCCCGGACGCTCGACGCGGGTTGTGCCGACCCGAGCGAATGGCCAGCCCGCACTCGCTTCCTACGTTCGTGATCCCCAAACGGGCCTGTACCACGCGAGCGGTATCGCTGTGTTGACATTGTCTGGGCGTCTCATATCGGCGATGACGGTATTCGGAAAGGACGTCCTGCCGTCTTTTGGGCTTCCGCGGGTCTTGTCTTCTTGACGACGAGTTAATCCGTCTCGGGTTCCTTGGGACCAAACTATTCCCTGCTCGCATCTACATTCTTGCGATCGCTTCTCTCACATCGATTCGCGTTGCCATGCGCTTACGACACCCGGAGTATGTGATCGCAATGTGATCGGAGCCTGGACAGCCCGATCAATCGCCAGTATTTCCATGGCGCTGAGCGTGAGCATCGAACTCGCGGCCAGTGAGTCCGATTGAGTCTGCGCAGAAGGCTCCTTCCCTTCGCGGCACCAGGAGCGGCGCATAAGCACCCATTGGCGGCGCCGGGACCGTTGCGCTCAGCGCCGATACATAGGTGGCACCCTTCAAGAGCGGTCTACCACGAGTGGATCGGCCCGGCGACCCAGACTCGGGCTCTTTGATTCAGTCGAGCGGAGAGCTGCCCAAGAACCTGCGGTAGGTCTTCAACGACCAGCCATAAGAAAGTCGTGGGAAGCGGCCCGACGACGACCCTCTCGTTGAGCCAGCGAATGACGAAACGTGGAGATCGGCAGGATTCGGACCTGAAGCCGCAGCGGCATGGCGACAGGTGCATCTAGTCAACGAACCGGGCGACGCGCTGTGGTGGATCGAGGAAGGTTTTGGTGAACCCACAGACGCGATGCCCTGGTCCACCAGTTTCGACGGCGACCCTGGGATGGCTAGGGCTTGGAGATCGCTCGGATTTAACCCCGAAGAGGCTTACGAGTGGACCGACCTCACAGTCTTTGACGAAGACGCAGCGTCGGTATGGAGAGATGCGGGTCTCAACGCTAGGGAGTCGATCGGACGGTCGTGTTTCCTTGGTCATTGGGCGGCAAGCCGCTCTCGGCGACGGCGATGAGGTCGTCGGGGCTCATCCCGCTTGCGTAGAGGATGAGGGCGTGTTGGCCCTCGGCGGCCGGGAGCCCGACGTACAGCTCGATGTTGTCGGGGTTCGTGACTAGGTAGCCCTGATAAGGCCCGACCTGCACCGGCTGCGCACCGGTCGGCGGTGTGGCCAAGGATCCCGCTGCCACGATGACTTCGATGCACGCACCAGTCGCCGAGGCTGCGGCAGCGTACGGGCTCTGGCCGAGCGTCCGCACCCCCACGTTGACGTCCTGAGGGAGGGTCAGCGTTGGGCAGTTTTGACTGACGGCGTGATACCCCGTAGGCAGCGAGAGGCTATAGCCAGCGAGCTGGAACCTCTGCATCCGCGCAGGGTGAATTGTGGCCCCCTCGTGCGTCGCCGTCGCCTGATGAGTGCTCTTCGGGCGGGCGGTTCCTCCGCCGATGAAGGCGAGGGACCCGACGGCGATGGCCGCGGCTCCGGCGGCTGCGGCGGCAACCGCGAGGGTGTGGCGAGGTCGTCGCCCCACCCGAATCGGCTTGGGCGGTGACGAAGCCTCCATCGCCGCTCGCAGCGACGCTTCGGCGGAGGCGAGAGCCTCGTCGGAGAGGGGTTTCTCCTCGCCAAGTCGAGCAACAAGTTCCAGTTCGTCGATATTCACTGTGCCTCCTGGACGGATTCGATGTTGTGGTGGCGATTGAGATCGGCAAGGATCGCCTGACGTAGCAGTCGCCGTGCTCGGTGAAGCCGGTAACGGGCCGTGCCGGCCGGGATACCGAGCGAACGGGCGGCGTCGGCGACGCTGAGCTGCTCCCAGGCGACGAGCAGGAGCACTTCGCGCTCGTCGGCGGGCAGGTCGGACAGAGCCTGGCGAAGACCGGTCGCCGCTTCTGCGTCGAGGCGCTCGTCCACCTCCGGCCACGGATTGGCCAACTCCTGTACCTCGCTGAGGACGTCCTCATGGGACGCCCTGCGCCAATGGGCGCGCAGCACGTTGTGGGCGATGCCAATCAGCCAGGCGCGGGCATCCGCGTAGGCACGGTCGTACGAGCTGCGGGAGGCGAAGGCGCTCACCCAGGTCTCGGCGAGGAGATCCTCGGCCAGCTCCCTGCCGACCCGTCGCACGAGATAGGCGGAGACCGGCCGCGCGTGACGCCGGACGACCTCGACGAAGGCATTGCCCTCGCCGCCGAGCGACCGGCCGATCAGCTCGGCATCGGTCGGCTCTTCCCGTCCTTCACCCACAACCAATAATTGTCGAATCGGCGCGCAACCGTTGGCGTCATGCTCGGTCCCCGGCTGCAACATCGCGATCCCACGGGCCTCGGGGGGACCAGAAAACCCCTTCTGACCTGGAGCGGACGACGGGATTCGAACCCGCGACCCTCACCTTGGCAAGGTGATGCTCTACCAGCTGAGCCACGTCCGCGTGACCAACCAGTGTAGCAAGGTGACGATCTGCCACTCCGGCCGGCCACCCCTTGGACAGATCAGGCGACTGATCCTGGTTCGACCGCTCCTCAAACAGTTATCCCAGCTCAGAGGACGTGCTTAACGCGTCAACGACAATCAGCCGACAGCCTCGGCGACCGAAGGTACCGCCGAGACGAGCTCGTCCAGGCGGGATTGCAACAGCCCCGGCATCGAGTCGAGGTCGGGGACGAGGCGGCGGCACCCGAGCATCCCCACGTGCAGGTTCCCCATGTAGCTGAGAGCCGTGATGTTCAGTCCGATTCCCTCCACCACCGGGCCGATCGGATAAAGCGCGTCGATCCGACAACCTCCGAACCACAGATCGAACTGTGGTCCGGGAACGTTGGACACAGTCACGTTGAACACCGGAGCCACACGATCGAACACTCGGAGATTCGACAGAAGTTTCGCGGCACGTGTGGACAGAGCGGGAACGATTAGTTGGGCCCAGTCATCGATGATCCGGCTCCCGAGCACGTCGGTCCGCGTCTTCGCAGCACGCGCGCTCTCTGCCACCGCGCTCAACCGTTCCACCGGGTCATCGATCGTGGTGGCCAGCGATACCAGCATGGCGGAAACTTTGTTCCCGAGGCTGGGCGCGCTCGACACAGCCGGCGCGCCCTTCTCGCGCTCCCTGGTGGACACTGGAACCATCGCGACGAGCGGAGCGTCAATCTCCTCGCCCCGCTCCTCGAGAAGGTTTCGCAGGGCACCGCCGACGGTTGTGAGCATCACATCGTTTACGGTCGCGCCGAACGCGCGGCCCACAAGCTTGACTTCTGCCAACGACAGGCTCGCCATCGCGAAATGGCGTCGGGTGGACAGTGCGCCGTTGAGCGAAGTGCGCGGCGCTGCGAACGGCGACGGTGCAGGTTCGGATCCTCCCGACACCAGACGCCGGCGATGCTCCGCGAGCTCCGTGACGGTCCGGAGCGATCGATTTATGGTCCCGAGGGCGAGCCCCGGCTCGTGCACGACCGCTCCAAGAGCACGCCTGACGAGTGAAGCGGCTGTCGGTACCCGCTCGGCCTCCCATGACGACTCGGGAGGGTCCACCTCGCGAGGACGAGGCCCGAGATCGAGAAAAGTCCCAAGCAGAGATGCCGCCGAAACTCCGTCGAGGATGGCATGGTGCAGCTTGACGATGAGCGCCGACCTGCCCCCCTCGAGGCCCTCGGTTATCACCATCTCCCACAAGGGGCGCGACCTGTCGAGGGGCCTAGCAAGAATCTCCGCCACGAACTCGGTCAGCTCCGCGACGCCTCCGGGCGTAGGAAGGCGAGCCCGACGAACGTGCGCGTCGAGATCGAGCTCAGGGTCCTCGATCCAGACCGGCTGTCCGATACCGAACGGCACCCCGACGGCCCGCCTGCGGAAAGGAGGAACGAGATGGATCCGCTGCTCGATCAGGCGCCTGGCGAAACCGAACCGGGCCGACTCCGAGAACAGAAGCTGTTTGCCTGGCGGTGGGTCGAAGACGATCACCGCTCCCACGTGAAGAGGGGCATTTTGAGTCTCGAAGGTCAAGAACGCTGCATCGAGACCGGTCAGGCTCTCCATAGACGTGACCTCACGCTCTTTCGGTGCCCGGCCCGGTGAGTCCCGGGGATCATTGCGATCACCTGCCGGTGTGCCCGAAGCCGCCGGCCCCCCGGCTCGCCGGCGCCAAGTCGCACTCGGCCACCTCACTGAACCGCACCTGCTCTACCGATTGGACCACAAGCTGCGCGATGCGGTCCCCTCTGCGCACCTCGTACGGCTCCACCGGATCCGTGTTTACCAGGATCACCGAGAGCTCTCCCCTGTAACCGGAGTCGATCAACCCCGGCGTGTTCAAGCAGGTGACCCCGTGCTTCAGGGCCAGGCCGCTGCGGGGCAGCACAAATCCGGCCCAGCCCTGGGGGATGGCCACCTTCACGCCCGTCGGCACAAGAGCACGCCCTCCTCGGGGTGGGATCGTCGTTCCAGTTCGCGGATACAAATCCGCCCCCGCGTCCCCTTCATGGGAGTACGCCGGAGCAGGCAGGTCGGGATCGAGGCGGTGCATATGAACCTCGCGCACTCCTCGTGCACCATAGTGTCCGCGCATCCCGGCGCGCCTGCCCGCTGTCGGCTCGCGCCCGAGGACCTGACCACTCCTGGACCCACCACTAGCATCGCCGCGATGCTCGTATGGATGGATCTCGAGATGACTGGCCTCGATCCCCTTCGTGACGCCATCGTCGAGATCGCCACGGTGGTCACTGACGACGACCTTCAGGTTCTGGCAGAAGGCCCGGACCTGGTCATCGGAGCGAGCCAGGAGCAGCTGGACGCGATGGAGCAGGTGGTGAGGGACATGCACACCCGGTCGGGCCTGCTGGACGCGATCGCTGCGTCAGACCTCACCCTCGAAGATGCCGGGGCCCAGACGCTCGAGTTCATCCGCGCCCACGTACCGGAACCCGGAACGGTCCCTTTGTGCGGGAGCTCGATCGGCACGGACCGGCGGTTCTTGTCGGCGCAGCTTCCTTCAATAGAGAATTGGCTGCACTACCGCTGTATCGACGTGTCCACGCTCAAAGAGCTCTGCCGGCGCTGGTACCCCAAGGAGTTCAAGGGTGCGCCCCCAAAGCGCACGACCCACAGGGCGCTCGACGACATCCGGGAGTCGATAGCGGAGCTCGCGTACTACAGGAGCTCGATCTTCATACCTGCAGCCTCCCCGGATCCTGACTCCCCCGGCGCCGCACCGGCGGTTTGATGACTGCAGACGCCCAGGCGGTTCGACACATCTCGGCAACGTTGCGCGTTCGCCTGGCGACACTGCGTTAAGACTGCGAGGAGGAGGGCCGATGGCCACGATGTCCATCGAAGAAGCGAACGCGGACCTAACCGCGCCAGGACAAATGTTCGAGATGGAAGACGTCGATATACGCGGCGTGATGACTCGGACATGGAAGAACTGTCCGGAAAGTCTCAAGGTCGTCCTCGACCTGTCTCGCGGGCACGGCGACAAGGACTTCCTTGTATACGAGGACGAACGCACATCCTTCGAGCAGCACTACCGCATCGCCGCATCGATCGCCCGGGCCCTCGATCAGCGCTTCGGCGTGCAGAAGGGGGACCGCGTTTCTATAGCAATGAGGAACCTGCCTGAGTGGGCGATGGCATTCTGGGCGATCGCAGCAGCGGGCGCGGTGGTAGTTCCCCTGAACGCCTGGTGGACGGGCCCCGAACTGCAGTACGGGCTCGAGGACTCTCAGACGGCAGTGGTCTTCGTCGACTCAGAGCGACTGCAGCGAATCCGTGGACACCTGTCGGAGCTGCCGGGTCTCAAGGCTGTGATCGTCACCAACGAAGACCGCAAGGAGCACCGTCCGATCCCGGATTCGCCGGTGCCGGTGATCCCCTTCTCCGAGCTAATCGCTGACGCAGATTCGGAACCAACGTTCCCGGACGTGTCGATCGAACCCGAGGACGATGCGACCATCTTCTACACGTCGGGTACCACCGGCAGGCCCAAGGGCGCCGTCGGCACGCACCGGAACATCTGCACCAATCTGATGAGCCTGTTCTTCATCAACACCCGAATGGGACTACGCGAGAGCTCGGCGATCGACCAATCGACGCAGGACGAACCCAAAGGAGGCTTCGACACCGCCTATCTGCTGTCGGTGCCGTTCTTCCACGCCACGGGTTGTCACGCAATTCTCGTCTCGAACACCGCTGCAGGAGGAAAGCTCGTCCTCATGCACCACTGGGATCCGGAACGTGCACTCGAGCTCATCGAACGCGAGAGGATCACGATCTTCGGCGGTGTGCCCGCGATGGTCATGCAGGTCCTCGACTCTCCCAACTTCTCCTCTCGGGACACATCTTCTGTTCGAAGTGTCGCTTACGGTGGGGCGCCTGCAGCTCCTGAGCTCGTGCGACGAATCTCGCGGTACTTCCCTTCCGGCTCCCCCTCAAACGGGTACGGATTGACGGAGACGTCATCGGTCACGACGATGAACACAGGCAACGACTACAAACGCAAGCCTGACAGCGTCGGTCCGCCCGTCCCGGTCTGCGACGTCGCGGTGGTACCCGAAGACTTCGCCGGCGGCGCCCCCGACGACACGACCCCGAGCGGGCCCGACGTGACGGGCGAGCTTTGGATCAAGGGCCCGAACGTCGTGCGCGGCTATTGGGGCAAGCCCGAAGAGACCGCGGCCTCGTTCACCGAGGGCTGGCTTCACTCGGGCGACGTGGCGCGCATTGACGAGGAAGGGTTCGTGTACATCGTGGACCGCGCCAAAGATATGGTCATCCGCGGCGGCGAGAACGTGTACTCGGTCGAGGTGGAAGCCACTCTCTTCGAGCACCCCGCCGTGGCCGACGTGGCCGTGATCGGCGTTCCCCACCCGATTCTGGGCGAGGAGGTCGGGGCGGCCGTCGTCCTTCGTCCGGGGCAGAGCGTCTCCGCCGACGAGCTCTCTCTCTTCGTTCGCGAGCGCATGGCCGGGTTCAACGTGCCCACCCACATCTGGTTCCGTTCAGAGCCGCTGCCGCGCAATCCGCAGGGCAAGGTCCTGAAGCGTGAACTGCGGGACGAGCTCGTGACCGGATCACCGTCGCATGATCTCGGGACCTGATCCGCAAGGCATGTTTCAAGTCAATCCCAGAAGGATCTGATGGCCCTCTGCCCGAGGTGCAACGCGAACGTTCCTGAAGGAAACGAAAGATGCCTCGTTTGCGGCTACGGGCTCCCTGGCACCTCTGCAGCACGTGAAGACCCCAAGGACACCCCTCCGGCAAGGGGTGCAGTCGCGCCTGCCGGACCAAACACCGAGCTCGTGGAAACTGGTGCCGCGGCGGAAGAGCCCATTGCCGCGACGGGCGAGCCGGGTGGCGCGGCGGGTGAGCCCAGCGCCGGATCCGCCGGGTTGCCGACCCAACCCGGCGGGTCACCCCTCTTCGAAACAACCGAGCAGCAGCCCGTCGCAGATGCCGGAGCAACGGGAACGCTCGCTTCGGACCGGGCAGCCGCCCCATCCGCCATGGAGCGGACCTCGATCATGCCGACGCCAGTGCCAGTCGGCTTCGAAGCACCCGGTGAACCGACAGAGCCGATCGGCGCTGCGCAACGGCGGAGGCGATTTCCGGTCAACACGGTGCTCGTATTAGGAGTCGCCGCGGTAGCGATCGCCGTCCTCGTCTTCGCGCTCACATCAGGATCCGGCACGACGAACCGCCCGCCGAAGTCAAGCACCACTTCGACCACCAGAGGACATGTGGTGATCCCAGCTTCGTCGACCACATCGACAACCTCAGCTTCGACGACCACCTCCTCGACCGTGCCCAGCTCGACGTCCACCACCAGGACGACTTCCGCGCCGACTTCCACCACGGGATCGACCACGACCTCGACGTCGACGCCTCCCTCGTCGACCACGTCGACAACGACACCCTCGACGACTTCGACAACGACGGCGCCTACGACGACGTCGACCTTGTCCTAGTGAGCATTACGCCGGTGGTCAGAGCCCGGTGCCCAGGTCCCCGATCGCTTTCTCCAGTGCGACGTCCACCCATCGGCGAGTTGAAGCAGGCGCAGGGCGAAGGACATCGAGCATTCCGACGATAGAGACGACCTCCGCCCAGGGGTCGTAGGTGATCCCCGTCAGCCGCTCCCAGGCCAGTTTGAATTGGTCCGCCACCCGTAGCCCGTAGTTGAACAGGTTGACACGGCAGTGGCCGACGTCGATGGACGGCGGCCCGACGCATGCCGCCTGCCAGTCGACGACGCCGGAGACCGCTCCTTTTCTCCACAGGACGTTCCCGGGATGAAAGTCACGTTGGATGAAGACGTGGCCGCAGGAGGGTGGCGGCCCGTGAAACACTTCGAAGGCTCGCTCCCAGACGGCGGGCCTGCTCGACCACTCAGGCGGCTCGTAACAGGCCTGCGCGTACGGCGAGAATGCCGGCAGCAAGTCGTGAGGCGGCAAGTCTGCGAGGTGGATCGGGGGAACCAGCTCAGCGAGAAGGCTCGTCCAACGATCGACGTCGGCCGGCCACCAGTCGACCCGGCCTTCGAGCTGCGACATGAGCACAGCGGGAGCGCCTGCCTGGCATCCGGTCGGATCGACACCGAGGAGCTGAGGCGTGGGGACAGCGATGTCCTTTATGTGCTCGAGCGTGAACGCCTCTCGAGCGGCGATCCCAGGTTCCTCGACCTGCAGGTCGGGACGTACGTAGCGCCGGAGAACGACCTTGTCCCTGACACCAGTGCCATCCGCCACGACGAGCAGGTGCATCGCGGACGATATGCCTCCGCGGAATGCCACCGCAGACTCGACGGTTCTCCCGAGAACCGACCCTGCCCACTCGAGCGCGGCTCGGGGAGGTTGCGAACGGAGCAGCGCGCGCGTCGCCCGGTCGTCGGAGAACCCGTGCACCGGCCGGTCGCCACGCATCGCTCGGAGCCTATTCAGCGCCACCGGACGAGATAGGGGCCGGCACTTGGCCGGCCCCTATCTCGTGAGTTGTGTCGGAGGCGATCAGGCCCCCGGAACGGTTACTTGTTGGGCTGGGGGGTCACTCGCAGGTAAGGCTTCAGGGTCTTGAAGCCCTTGGGGAACTTCTGCTTGGCCTCCTCGTCAGGAATGGCCGGGGCGATGATCACATCGTCCCCGTCCTTCCAGTTCACAGGGGTGGAGACCGAGTAGCCCGCGGTGAGCTGCAGCGAGTCGAGGACACGCAGCACCTCGTCGACGTTGCGGCCCGTCGATGCCGGGTAGGTAAGGGTCAGCTTCACCTTTTTGTCCGGCCCGATGATGAACACCGAGCGCACGGTCAAGGTGTCGTTGGCGTTCGGGTGGATCATGTCGTAGAGATCGGACACCTTGCGGTCCGGGTCCCCGATGAGCGGGAAGTTGAGCGCCTGGCCCTGAGTCTCCTCGATATCGCCCTTCCAGCCGTTGTGGGACTCGACCGAGTCGACCGAAAGGCCGAGCAGCTTGGTGTTGCGCTTGTCGAACTCCGACTTCGCCTTCGAGAACGCGCCGAGCTCGGTGGTGCAGACCGGTGTGAAGTCCTTCGGGTGCGAGAACAGAATGCCCCAGGAATCGCCGAGCCACTCGTGGAAGTTGATCGTGCCTTCCGTCGTGTCAGCCGTGAAGTCGGGGGCGGTATCGCCCAGTCGTAGTGCCACATTTCCTCCTGGGGGTTTGTCGCGCGCCCGCCGGGCGCCTCGATTCCGATTTTCGGGTTCTCCCAGTCTAGGCGGCCATGCCCCAATTGTCGACCGGATGAGTCAAGTTTATCCGTTGCACCGCCTGCTGAGAGAATGCCCAGGTGAAGAACCGACCCGAAGAGTCCCCGTCGGGGGCCGCCGAAACCTCCGGCACCGTCGAGGTGACGAGCGACGGGCCCGTCACGGTGATCTCGATCTCGCGCCCCGAACGCCGCAACGCCGTCGACTCGCGGACTGCGACACAGCTTCGCGAGGCGTTCGAAGCGTTCGAGATCGACGGCTCCGCCTCCGTGGCCGTCCTGACCGGGTCGGGTGGCACCTTCTGTGCAGGTGCCGACCTTAAGGCGATGGCAGAAGGCGACCGGCGGCCTGTCCGCGACAACGGCCCTGGCCCCATGGGTCCGACATGGCTCGATCTGTCGAAACCCGTCATCGCCGCCATAGAGGGCCACGCCGTCGCAGGGGGGATGGAGCTTGCGCTGTGGTGCGACCTGCGCGTCGCGGCAACAGACGCCGTGCTCGGTGTCTACTGCAGGAGGTTCGGGGTTCCCCTCGTAGACGGTGGGTCCTTCAGGCTCGCCCGCCTCGTCGGACAGAGCCATGCCCTCGACCTGCTTCTCACCGGACGAGGAGTCGGTGGCCCCGAAGCCATGGCGATGGGGCTCATCAACCGCCTGGCTCCCCGAGGTGAGTCGCTTCGGATCGCAGTCGAGCTCGCCAGGCAGATCGCTTCGTTCCCGCAGGTGTGCATGCGCAACGACCGCAGATCTCTTCTAGACCAGTGGGGCCTTTCCGAGCGCGAAGCGCTAGTCAACGAAGCGCGTCTCGGTCGTTCGACGATCGCGAGCGGCGAGGCGGCAGAGGGAGCGTCCCGCTTCACAAGCGGCGTGGGCCGGCACGGCACGGCCGTCCCTGATGGCAGCGATCCGTGAGCCTCGGCGGCCCGCGTTCCGAACACCAACGCCCGCACGGAGCCGCCCGTAAGGTCGTGGCTGCGTTCGACCTCGACGGGACCCTCACCCGCGGGGGCTCGGTGTGGAAGTTCCTCGTGTTCGTTGCAGGGCGGACGCGTGTGCTTGCGGCGGGGCTCGTCCACCTTCCGAAGCTGACGCTTGCGGTGGTTATCGGCGGGAGCGCTAACGATACGGCAAAGGAGGCCTTGTTCTCGACGCTGCTGTCAGGCCGAGACTCACTCGACGTCTCGCAGCAGGCGGCATCGTTCGGGCTCTCCCATTTCAGTCGTCGCGTTCGACCCGAGGTGCGCGAGCGCCTCGAATGGCACAGGGCGCAAGGTCACAAGATCGTCGTCGTCTCTGCGTCACCCGAGATGTACGTGGGGGCGATCGCAGAGAAACTAGGTGCGGACGGATCCATTGCCACCCTCCTTGCGGTGGACGACAACGGAGACCTGACAGGCCATTTCGAAGGAAAGAACTGCAGAGGCGCCGAGAAGGAACGCAGGCTCCGTGCGTGGATCGCAGACGCCGCGTCAGACGGCGGTCCCCCACCGTTCGTCTGGGCCTACGGCAACAGCGCCGGCGATCTGCAGATGCTCCGCAGGGCGGATGTCGGGGTGAACGTGGGACGACTCGGTCGGCTCGGAAAGCTGCGCCGGTTCAGGTCTCTGCCGAGCGTGTCGGCGGCGGATCAGCCAGGAAGCGACGCCGCGCCGACCACCTTGCCGTCATAGCCGGGTACCGCAGACTGCACGTCGCCGAGCTGCGGTGCGTCACCGACCGCGTAGGCCTTCCCGTCACTGCAGACGATCAGATAGCCGCCGTCGGTGGTCGTAGCCAGCATCGCGTCGGCCGAGTCGTCGACGATGTCGAGACCGGGAAGCGAACCCTGGTACTGCGCCGTGCCGAACGAGAAGATTCCGCCGTCCTGTGCCACCAACCAGTAACCGGTCCCCGCGACGTCGCGAGCCATTCCCTCTATGGGTTTGTTCAACGTGAGGTTACCGGTGGATCCCCAAAACTTGGCGTCGCCGAAGCTGAAGATGCCGCCATCGGAAGCTACGAGCCAATAGCCGCCGCCGTCGGGTGTGGTGGCTATCCCGACGATCGGTTTGTTCAGGTGCCTGCCGCCCATCGAGCCGTGGAACTTGGCGTCGCCGAAGCTGAAGATGCCGCCGTCGGAAGCTACGAGCCAATAACCACCGCCGTCGGGTGTGGCGGCCATCCCGACTATCGGTTCGTTCAGGCGTCTGCCGCCCATCGAGCCGTGGAACTTGGCGTCGCCGAAGCTGAAGATCCCACCGTCGGAAGCGACCAACCAGTAGCCATCGTGGTCACTGGTCGCCGCAATCCCGACGATGGGCTCGTTCAGGCGCCTGCCGCCCATAGAGCCGTGGTACTGCGCGTTCCCGAAGCTGAAGATGCCGCCGTCGGAAGCGGCGAGCCAGTAGCCACCGATCCCGCCGCTCGCCTCGTTGGTCACGTCGAACCAGTAGCTCTGCACGCCGTATGACGCGAAGTCTGTGGCGAAGTCCGAGCCGGTCATGTTCACAGTCCCGTGTGAGCCCTCGAGCGTCATCTGAAGGACCCGACCTCCGAAGTACCCGTTCCCGTCGCGCTGAGTGACCTGGACCGACTCGAGCGTCCCGATCGACGGAAACGCTGCTTCCACGGCGCTAACCGGAACCGACGCGTACCAGGTGTGATGGGGGTTGCATGCGTCCGGGACACAGACCGAATCGCCCGCGTCGGGGGTCGCGGCGAAAGTCGAGGCTACGGTCCAGCCGCCCGTCGACGAGGAGTACTGCGTCGTGGCGACCTGCCCCCCGGGCAAGTGGACCACCACGCCCTGGGTGTCGGTCACCGCCAGGGAAGCGAGCGCATTCTCGTTGGTTATGCCGGGGTAGCTCTCGCAGTCTAGGTCGCACGTGTCGGCGTACCCGCCCCAGCCCCCGAGGTCGCTCATGACGTACGAGCGTGCGGCGACCGCCTGCGCCTCGAGCTCCTGGAATCCCTGGTGCTGACCCTGCGACCCGGCAGTACCGATCGTCCCCCAGTAGGCCGGCGACTCCGACGGCGTGACGTCGGCGACGTACGGCTCGAGCGGGACGAAGTTCACCGTCCGCGATTGCTTTGAGTAGAACGTCTCTTCGATGTTCCCCCGCAGTCCCTCAGCGTCGGCGCCCTCGCACAACTCGAGCACCTGGTCGGCGAGATCGGCGTCGACCGGGAATGTCTCGGTGACGCTCGGTACAGCGATCGGATTGGCGACGTTTGCCTTGGCGACGGACCACGACGATGCGCTGCAACCCCCTGACGAAGCTCTCTCGACGTCCCAACTGGTGTCGTCCGATGTCGGCACAAACCGGGCGGACTGGCGGGCGAGGAAGGGCACGCCGTCGACAGTGAACGCTGACTGCGACGTGATCACCGGGTCAAGCCCGTCTTCCTCGGTCATCGCGACTCGCACGATGGTCGAGTCTCCCGATCCTGCGAGCTTCCCGATGCTCGTGGTCTGGTCGTCGGCCAGCTTCCCGTAGTAGTCGGTAAGGATCTGCTGATAGATCTGGCCGTCGAGCGCATAGCCGAGGGCGCCCCACTGGCCCATCCCCATCCCGTGTCCCCAGCCGTGGCCCACCAGATTGATGTCGGGGTACGGGTATGCCGATGCGGTCTCCTCGGGGAATGCCAGCACGGCCGCAAGGCAGGTCGTGATCAGTGCCAGCGCGCTGAGGAGGCGGGCTCGCCGGCTAAGCCACATGAGCGATCCCGGTCAGCCATGGGCTATGCCGTTCGGGGCCGGAGTGGCATGGGTACGAAAAAGGGTAGGTCATGATGCAGGGGGTCGATCGTGAAACCTGTTCCCATGGTCGACGCGTATCAGCGTCAACTTGAGCCTGTCACCTCTAGGGGCACTGCCAGGGGGGATGTGAGGTCGTCTGCGAGATTCAAGGCCTCACTGCGTGTGAAGCCGGGTCTCAACTGGATCTGACCGCCGAGAGAGCTGAACGATGTGGATGTGGGCTGCACTATCGAGACCGACCGCACCGTGCCGTCCACGCAGATAGCCAGGTAGGCGTGGAACTGCTGCGTGGCCAGGGCATCCAGATCCTTCGTGCCGGCGCTCGTGAGGGTGATCTGGACTACCCATGCCGAATCCACCTCAGATGCGCCAGCTGACGCGAGGGCATCGTTCCCGACGCGTACCGGGCCGAGAAACAGCCGTTCGCCGGCGAAGCCCGAGCCGGATCCCGCCGGATACAGCGCCGGTTCAGACTGGACGTCGGTGGCGGCGGATGTGTCCGGCACGGCGGCGAGTGACGGATCAGGCCCGGGATCGTTCCTCGGCTTCCCAGTGTGGGTATCCACCTGCAGGGCCTTGGCAGAAAGCAGGTACCGCAAGGCACAACCGTTCGGCTGTCGCTCAGCGAGGTTGCTGTCGGCGCCGGAACTGTAGGGCGGCACCGCACACTCGACGGGCCGCGCCTCGAAACGCGCCTGTGCGATGGCGCCATTGAGCGCGTCGTCCACCTGTGGCCCCGAGCCGTAGAGCGTGAGAGATATGGCATCTCCGACAACCTGCGACTGGGTGTCGGAGTACCCGAGGCTCTGGAGACGGCGTACCAGAGCGGCTGCGTCGCTCGTGAGCTGCGACCTCGTGGCGGTCGCGGTCGGGACGAGGCGGAACGTGTGAGCGGGACCGCGCTCGACGTTGCTCGTGATGAAGAGAGCCACCACTGCAGCGATGGTCGCGGCGAGAACGCTGAACAACATGATCCTGACCCCGCGCACCTCGGCTGTATCCCTCCCTTCGGCCCGGTCAGACGCCCGCGCGCGTCATCCGCTCGAGGACGCGCCCTGCGAACCTGTCGTAGCGGTCGATGATGACCGGCCAGCGGAAATTCGTCTCGACATAACGTCGACCCCGCTCACCGAGCCGCGTCCGCAGTTGCGGATCTCCCATCATCACATCGAGGACGACCTCGAACTCGGCGTAAGAGCCGAACCAAAGTCCGCCCCCCGAGTCCGAGCAGTGCTCGACCGTCGCGCTGCAAAATGCATTCACGATCGCCGGCACCCCTACGCTCCAGGCCTCGAGGAGCACCAACGAGAACGACTCGTGCGGTGACGGCGACACGAGGGCGCAGGCACCTCTCAGCAATGCCCACTTGTCAGCCTCGCTCACCGGCCCCGTGAGCACCACGTCCGGCGACAGCGGCGGCTGAGCAGTCACCGGCCCGACGAGGGCCAACGCGAGCGGACCGGGACGACGCTGCTTGTAAGAGGCGAAGAACGCTGCGAGCGCAGTCGTCCCTTTCAGGCCGTCGACCCTGCCCAGGCAAAGAACGTAAGGGCGGTCACCGATCCCGAGCAGCTCACCGGGTGGGGTTCCCGGCCCGACGTCCGGCGCTGGCTCGTCGAAACCCAGGCCTATGACGGCCTGGGGGAGGTCCGCCACGGGGAAGAGGCGCTGGACGAGATCTCGTTCGCCACGCGTGTGGAACGCCATTCCCTGCACGCCGGTCATTGTGCGCCGGAACACCGGAAGATGCAGTGCCGGCTCGTCGTGCGCGGCCGGGTGCATCACCGCACGGTCGCCCACGGCCGCGACCCCCTCGACGGTCGGTGTGTACAAGTAGGGGTAGAACGCGATCAGCTCACGGTCGCATGACCGGAGTGCCTCGATCAAAGACGGGCAACCGGGCCCCTGAGTGTCGATGAAGGCACGGCCCTCGGCCTCGGTAGCCGCCGCGGGTGCCGAGAGCAGCCGCTCGGAGAAGCTGAAGAAATGAGGCGGCCGCCCCGATGTGACGTCGAACCTGTGCACCGAGACGCCGTTCAGCGTCTCGTCCCCGCCGGGGTACTCGTTCGCCCAGGTGACGATGTCCTTCGCCCGGGTGGTGAAGATCTCGACCGACCAGCCGAGCTGGGACACGAGGCGCTCGGCGATCATCCGGGCGGCCATCTCCGCGCCACCCACGATCTCCTCGCCGTATCGCGGCGTGACGAACGCGAACTTCACGGTGCCACCGCCTGAGACGCCGCCTGCAGGAGCGCCGCAGCCGAGCCACCACCTCCGGCCACCCGGTGAGCCGGCGACGAGGCGGCAACTCCGTGTGCCGCCGACGGTGCGAATCGGCCATGACCGTCTATCCAGCGCTCGAGCACCTGACGCATCGCGGTCCGGGTGTTCTTCAGGCTCAGCTCCGCGGCGCGCTTGGTGCCCGCGCGTACCAGGCGTGCGCGTAGATCCTGGTCCTCTTCGACACAGTGGACGGCAGCAGCGAGAGTTCCGGCATCCGCGCTCTGCACGAGCAAGCCTGCACCGTCGAGCGTCTCCGGCACCGCGGACGCCGCAAGCGCCACCACGGGGACACCGTGGTGCATAGCTTCCACGATCGGTACGCCGAAGCCCTCGTGAACCGACGCGCTCACAAAGACGTCCGCGTTGCGGTAGTGCTCGCCGAGCTGCGCATCGTCCACCTCCCCGACCATCCGCACGATTCCCCCCAACCCGACCATCCGGGCGCTCCGACGAACAGCTTCCGCGTAGCGATAAGAGCCGGGTCTCCCCACCAGATCGAGCCGCGCACCAGGACCGTAGAGACGCTCGTGGGCAGCGAGTGCCTGGACCAGCCGGTGCTGCGACTTGTGGGGCGCGATCCTGCCGACGAACAGCCAGCTCGCACCCCTTTCACCCGGGCTCCGTGACGCCCCGAGCCGGTCCAGGTCCACGAGGACCGGGCAGACGACCGTCTCCGCGTAGCCGTACGACGCGAGCTCCGCGGCGTTGTAGCCCGAGTCGCATATGGCGAGCGACGTCCTGGCGGCGAGGCCTGCCACCTGGCGTCGTGCCCATCGCTGGTCGGCCGCTATCTGCGGCTCCCAACGGTCGTAGGTGTGAGCCGGGGTGAGGTTGTGGTAGTTCACCGCGAGCGGCTCCTTGCGCTCGCGCGCGGTCTCCACCATCGGTGAGCCGCTCGACATCTGGTACACGAACAGGGTCCCGGGCAACGTCCTGTCGGGCAGCTCGCCGATGAGCATCCCCTCTTCGTGGAGGGAGTCGTGAATGGCGGCAGCGAATATCTCCGATTCGAGACCCATGTCGCGCACGAGCCGCCGGAGCTGGATCGCGTGGTCGGACGTGGCGTCGCCGGGAACGAGCATCGGGACGAGTTGATGGATGGCCCTGACCGGCTCGGGGCCCGTCCTGGCCAGCTGCCTCGCCAACCTCACACCTTCTGCCGAGATCGCGACGGCCGGCGCGTCGAAGGACCGCTCGGGACCGCGCTGCACCGGTACCGGTAAAGCGGTAGGCCCGCCTGACCGCACCGGCACCGTCGCCTCCGCTCGCCTGAGAGCGAGACGGATCTCGTGGATGAACTTCACCCTCGTGCGGTCGAGGTCGAAAGTGCGGAGCCGCTCGCGACCGCCGGCAACGAGCTTCGCCCGGAGCGCCTCGTCGGTCAACACCCGGTGAACGGCCGCAGCGACCGACGGTGCGGACTTGTCGGAGAGGAGGACGCCGCCGCCGGCGAGAGTGTCCGGTACAGCTCCCGCCGCGTACGCGACTACCGGCAGGCCGTGGTTCATCGCTTCGAGCAGCGGAAAGCAGAATCCCTCGTGCTCGGACAGGCAGACGAAGACGCTCGCGGTGGCATAGGTGGAGGCGAGCTCCTCGTTGCTCGTTGGACCTGTTATCACGACCCCGTCGCCGAGACCGAGCGAGTCCGCGTAGTCGCGCACCGCTGCGGCGTACGAGGCGACGGGATGCCCTCCCGCGAGCACAAGGCGTGCCCGCGGGTCGTAAGCCCTGCGATACGCGGCGAGTGCACTGACGAGATCGTGGGCCGCCTTGTGGGGAAGCAGCTTGCCGACGAAGAGCCATGTCGTCGGGAGCTGGTCGCGCAGATCGCGCGATTCGCCGCGATCTGCGCCGCCCGGCGTCTCCGGCGGGCGCCGGCCCAAGCGAGGCGACGTCCACGAACGGGGGCACCACCGCAGTGGACATGTACCCGGCACCGCGCAGATCGCGTTCGTTGAACTCCGAGACGGCGATGGCATGAGTGGTGCGACCCGCCAATCCGTGAAGCTGCGAGCGTCCGAGGGCCACCGCGTCGAGCCAGTCCGGAGCCCACTTCCAGAAGAAGCTCGCCGGAGTGAGGTTGTGATAGTTGACGATCAATGGCTCCTTGCGTGCGATCAGCTGGTCAACGAGCCGCGATCCCACCGCGAGCTGGTAGATGATCGCAGTGGCGTCAGGCACGACGAAGCCGTCGAGCTCGTCGAACGTCTTCACCTCGTGGGCGAGCGGAGCGTCGACCAGGTCCACGAACAACTCGGAGGAAAAGCCCGCTTCGCGCAGTGCGTCGCGGGCGTGCAGCGTGTGCGCACCTGAGGCGTCCGCCACGTGCAGGGAGGGGAGCACCTGATGGACGTGCGTGAAGCGCGACCCGTTGGAGGTCACCTCAGGTGACCCCGAGCTCGGCCGCGACATTCACGGCCCGACCTATCGCAGAAAGAAAGGTCTTCGCGCTCGCAGGCAAGGAAAGCTCGGCGGCCCTGCTGCGGCCGGCGTCGGTCAGTCGCAGCGAGAGCACCGGATCACTCACGACCCGCTGGACGGCCGCCGCGACCACCATGGGCGACTTGTCCTCGAGCAGCAGACCTCCTCCACCCACCGTCTCGCCGACGGCTGCCGCGTCGTAAGCGACGACCGGGACGCCCTTTGCCATAGCCTCGACAACGGGCACGCAGAACCCTTCGTGTTCGGACGTGCATACGAACACGTCCGCGGTCTCGTAGTACGCAGCGAGCACAGAGCCCGGAACGGCTCCCGTCATCCTCACGGCGTCTCCCACCTTCAGTCGGGAACAAAACCGCTCCAGCGCTCTCGGATAGTCCGTGCCGAGGGACGTGCCGACGAGGTGCAATCTCGCCTGAGGGTCGTAGACGCCGCGGGTGCATGCGATCGCCTTGATCAGGTCGTGCTGAGCCTTGTGCGGGGAGATCCTGCCGACGAACAACCAGTCAGAGCCGCCGGCGGACTTGGCCGAGCGCAGTGACGCGAGCGCCGCCGGGTCGGCGCCCGACGAGGGTATCGAGAACAGTGGTGGCGCGACGGCCGTCTGGTGGCAACCCGCCTGCTGGAGCTCTCTTTCCGAGAACGCCGAATGCGCTATCCCGAAGAACGCCTTCGGTGCGAGCTGCTCAAGCTGTTCGATCCCGAGGTCGAGCTCCTCGCGCACCCATGGGGCCCACCTGTCGACGAGACGTGAAGGAGTGATGTTGTGGTAGTCGACCACGAGCGGCTCGGGGCGCTTCAGAACGGTCTCGGCGACGGTCGACCCGATCGAGTGATGGAACAGGATCCAGGAGCCGGCTCGCGGATTGAGAGGGAGATCCTCCACGTCGCGCGACTCGTTCTTCAGCTCGGGGTGTACCTGACCCGCGTAGATGTCCGATTCGAAACCAGCCGTGCGCAGGACGTCGCGCAGCGCGAGAACGTGGTTCCCGATCGCGTCGTTGTAAGCGAGGATGTGCAGGACCTGGTCTATCCGCGACGGTCTCATGCGTCGCCCGGCGCCTCGGCCGGCTCACCGGCTCGGATGGCTGCATCGATCGCCTCGGCCCAGCGGTCGCGCCCCTTCGCGAGCGAGAGCTCTCCCCCTCGGGCGCGCCCCATGCGGATCAGCCGATCGCGAAGCGCGGCGCCGGCCGTCACCTTGTGCACCGCCGTCGCGAAGGCGACAGGCGACTTGTCCTCCACCACGAGCGCACCAGTGCCGGCCGTCTCGGGCACCGCGCCCGCGCCGAAAGCGACCACCGGCAGGCCGAAGTTCATGGCCTCCACGATTGGGATGCAGAAGCCCTCGTGCTCCGACGCGCACACGAACACGTCGGCGTTCTTGTAATAGGCGGCGAGGGCTTCGGGTGAGACCGAGCCGGTCAGGCGGACGGCGTCTCCGAGCCCGATCCGGCGCGCGAAACGTTCCAGAGCGCGTGGATAGTCGTCGCCCATCCAGGTCCCGACCAGATGAAGCCGCGCGTCAGGATCGTAGGTCTGCCTGTAGAACGCCAGCGCCTTGATCAGGTCGTGCTGGGCCTTGCTCGGTGTCACCCGCCCCACGAACAGCCAGTCGGCGCCGCCTTTCGACCGCTCGGAGCGAAGTGACGCCGCCACTTCGCCGTCCACGTTAGAGGCGAGAGCGAGCGGATCGAACAGCGGCGGGACCACGAGTGTGCGCGTGTCCGGCATGCCGGCCGCGAGCAGGTCCCGTCCGTTGAACTCGGAGTCGGCGAACCCGAAGCAAGATGCACCGGCGAGGACCTTCAACTGCCGCAGCCCGGTGTCGGCCTCCTCGGTCGCCCACGGAACCCAGCTGCCGAACAGGCTCGCCGGCGTGATGTTGTGATAGTCGACCATCTTCGGTTCTGGGCGCCCGGCGATGAGCTCGGCCACGGGCGAGCCGCTCGACAGGTGGTACAGCCACCATGTGCCCGTCCGTTCGCGTTCGGGGAGATCGTCCGTGAACATGGCGATCGACCTCGTCTCGGGGAACGCACCCTTGCACCAGACGTCTGACTCGTACCCGAGGTCGTGCAACAGGTCGCGCAGATGCAGTATGTGGGCCCCGATGGCATCTCGGGCGCCGAAGGAAGGAACGACCTGATCGATCCGGATCGGCTTCACCGGGCGTCAGCTGCCCGCAGTACTGCCGGGCCTCTTCGTAGCGATCACGCAGAACGATCCGGGCCCGCACACGAGCGGCTCGAGGCGTTCGAGCGCGCTGTTCAGCGCCTTCGCCGTCTGATCCGCTCCGTCCACGCGCGCGAGCCCGCCGGTCACGGGCCCTGCGGAGCTCCCGACATCCGTGAAACCCAGTTGCGACAACAGGTAGGCCCACGTCTCGGCGTGCCAGGGCCGCCCGGGGGCGAGGTCCGCTACGACCGGCCCGACCGTGTCGTCCCACGTCCCAGGCGACGTCACGAGCAGCGCGATCGTCCCGCCAGGCGCGAGCTTGAGCTCTGCGAGCGTCAGGAGCCGCCTGCGCTCCGAAAGCGTCATCCGGTCGACGCAACCCGAAAGGACGAGGCCCGCGAGCCTGTCGTCCCCGACCGACGAAAGATGTCCGAGCACGTCGTCGCGGCGGACGTCGAGACCCTTCTCCGCGGCGCGGTCCGCCGCGGCACTGCCGGGATCGATCCCGTAGACGTCTATGTCCGCGTCCGCCAGCGCGTCGATCAAAGAGCCGTCACCGCACTCTGCGTGCAGCACCCGGCCCGCAGGTGCCTGAGCATCCGAGAGCTTCTTCTTGAGCATGTCGGTGAACGGCGCCGCGTCCGCCGATGGCGAGATCGCGTCATCGTCGGGGAGGGCGGGCACTACCAACATGTCGACCTCGCGCTCCACCTCTCCCAGCCGCTCGTCGAGCAGGTGGACGACCCTCATTATCGAAGCCGAGAAGTGGTTGAGCTGGCGTACGACGTAATTGACGAACCACGCTTCCGCGTTCCAGAGAACCCACTTGGTGAAGCCCTGAGGTCGGCGTCTCGACCCGAAGGGAACCTGGGCGTCGAAGTACGCGGAGCGGTCCGCCAGCTTCAGCGCATCGGTGAAATGGTCGTCGTGGGTCCCCGTCGGCGTGAACCGCGAGAACAGCTCGTCCAGCTTGCGCTCGAAGCTCGGAGGGAAGTCCCCAGCAGCTCTCCTGCGCCTCACCTCTTCGTCTATCTCGCGACGGATGCCGTCGAGGTACGCGCGATCGTCCTCGCCGCCATCCGTGTGGGTGTCGTCGGTCAAGCGGTCTCCTCGTTGGGCTCTTTCGTCTCTCAAGAGCGGCCGGCCCGGGCGGTCAGCGCCGGGTGATCAACTGAGCGCGGCCGAGCGGATCTCCGCATGCACCGGCATCGCGATCACACCTGTCGACCTGCCGGGGTTCATGACCTCGAATGAGGTGGCCTGCTCGCGCCAATCGTAGACGACCCCTCCTTTGCTCTGGATCCCGACGTTCACGGAGAAGGTCCCGTCCATCAGGGGAACCTGTTCGAAGCAGAAGTCGAGTCGACCGCTGCCAACCTTCGCGTCGTAATGCAGGTCGAGAATCTCGGTGTCGGTCTGGAAGATGAGGCTTCCCTCGATGTCGTACATCGCCACCGAGAAGACCACGTCGGGCGTGTCTTCGACCGTCTCGAACGAGATGCGTACGACGAGTGGCTCTCGCGACTCGAGGAATGGGCGCGAGCCGGTCCCTGGGTGCTCCGCGTCGACCGACGAGATGAGAATCCTCCGCGGGCCCACGGCAGGAACCTGCGCGGTCGGGTCCTCCACGGGGATGTCGAGGGTCGTGCCGACCTCGAGCATGTGCTCACGGAAGCGGCGGATCGCCTCCCCCGGGGGACCCGCGGCAAGGACCCGCCCCCCGGCGAGCACGACCGCACGGTCGCAGATCTGACGAACCATGTCCGCCGCGTGGGTGACGAACAGGATCGTCCTGCCCTCGTCCTGGAAAGTCTTGATGCGATCGAGGCACTTGCGTTGGAAGTTCTCGTCCCCTACCGACAGCACCTCGTCCACCACGAGGACGTCCGGCTCGACGTTCACCGCAACCGCGAACCCGAGCCGTACGTACATGCCCGAGGAGTAGAACTTCACCTGGTTGTCGATGAACTGCTCCAGTTCGGCGAACGCGACGATCTCGTCGAAGCGCCGTTCCATCTCCTTCTGGGAAAGTCCGAGAAGCGCGGCGTTCAAGAACACGTTGTCGCGTCCTGAGAGCTCCGGTTGGAACCCTGCGCCCAGCTCGAGCAACGCGGCGAGCTGACCTCGGACCCGCACCTCGCCTTCTGTCGGCTGGAGGATCCCCGAGACGCACTTGAGCAGGGTCGACTTTCCCGAGCCGTTGCGACCCAGGATCCCCACCGTCTCGCCCTCGATCACCTGGAAGGTGACGTCGCGCAGCGCCCAGAAGTCCTCGTGGGAGTTCTTCCCGGCGTGGAGCATCCGCTCCTTCAGGGACTGGTACTTCTCGTGGTACAGGCGGAAGCGCTTGGAGACGTTCACGACATCGACCGCCAGATGCATCCCCTCGCGCTCGACCCACTCCTGGGGGCCGGTACTCGCTATGGGTGCGGCCGCCTTAGCGCCGGCGGACTGCGTCGTCACGTGCTCACAGCTCCTCGGCGAAGTTCCCCTCGAGGCGGCCGAACACCACCATGGCGATCAGGAACAGCGCCACTGACACCCCGAGGACGACCAGGTCGGCGGACAGGTACCACATCGGCCCGTACGCGACAGGAAGAACCTCGATCGGAAGGTGGGGAGCCAGTGTCCCGTTCGGGATCTCGACCGCATAGAAGAATTTCTGGAACGTCATCACTGGCGGGATGACGGGGTTGGCGAAGTAGAGCCAGAGAAGGTGGGTGCCTGGGATGCCGAAGATGCGGTGCACCTCCAGCTTGTCGTGCACCGTCTGGGGGAAGCGGTAAACGGCCGGGACCGCCCAGAACCACGCCATGAGAAGAACCTCGACGAGGTGCTGTGTGTCGCGGAGATAGACGTTCACAGCCGAAAGGAACACCGAAAGCGCGGCAGCGAACATCATGATCGCTGCGAGCGCCGGTACGAGCAGCCAGATCAGGCCCCAGTCAGGACGATGCCAGAAAGCGAACATGAACGCGACCATGACGATGCCCTGGAACAGGAAAAACATGAACGCCGAGCCCACCGAGGCGAGCGGCAGGATCTCCCTCGGGAACGCCACCTTCTTCACGATCCCCCCGTTGGCGACGACCGTGGAGGTGCCGCCCATCACGCCGGTGAGGAACAGGTTCCACACGAGCGTCGCAGAGAACATGTAGATGACGAAGTTCGGGATCCCGTTCGGCAGGAAATAGGTGAACAGGACGTAGAAGACCGCGAGCGTGAGCGCGGGATTGAGCATCGACCACAAGAACCCGAGGAAGGAGTTCTTGTACTTGACCTTGATCTCCTTGCGTACGAGATATACGAACAGCTCGCGCGACGGCCTGCTTACCAGGTCCCTCAGGCGCTGACGGAGCGGCACCCTCGCCGCGACGATGCGGGTCGCTTTGGGGCCGCGCGCCGCCGCTCGCCGGGCGCGAGTGAGGAGCTCGTCCTCCTCGTCGCCGGAAATCGGAACGAGCTTCGCCGCCCGCTCACCGAGCCGGGGCTGCGTGTCTGTCATTTCCGCCTCACCGTTCGCCGGATATAGCTCAGGTTTGGACGACCTTGCTCGTGGCGTGCTCGATTACCTGATCGATGAAGCCATAATCCTTCGCCTCGTCGGCCGTGAACCACCTGTCGCGGTCGGAGTCCGCCTCGATACGCTCGATGGGCTGGCCAGTGTGGAAAGCGATCCTCTCGGCCATCATGCGCTTCAGGTACACGATCTGCTCGGCCTGGATCGCTATGTCCGCAGCCTGGCCCTGCATCTGCCCCGACGGCTGGTGCATGAGGATCCTGCTGTGCGGCAAGGCATAGCGCTTGCCCGGCGTGCCGGAGCACAGCAGGAATTGACCCATCGAGGCAGCGAGGCCCACACAGGTGGTGCGGACGTCGCACCTTACGAACTGCATGGTGTCGTAGATGGCGAGGCCGTCGGTCACAGAGCCGCCGGGCGAGTTGATGTACAGCTGGATGTCACGCTCCCGGTCGTGGTCCTCGGCGTCGAGCAGCAGCAATTGGGAACAGACCAGGTTGGCGACGTTTTCGTCGATCGCCGTGCCGAGGAAGATGATCCGCTCCTTCAGCAGGCGCTGGAAGACGTCGGTCTGGGCCATGTCGGAGAGCGAGCCGTTGCGCATCGTCGGGCCGGTCAGTTGCGCCATGGCTGATGAAATAGCTGGCGAAACTGAAGCATTGAGAGCAGGGTCGGCGGTGCCGGCGGGGTTACGGGCCATAGAACCTTGAGGCTACCTTCCCCTTCCCCTCCTCCGGGGCCAAGGGCGCAGGTACCGACCTCTGTAACAGAAATTCCGTGTTTGTATACTACAGAGTTCACTTAATGCCAAATGAGCTACCGGAGGCGCCGGGGTGGGGGGCCAATCAGAATCGAGCGTGAGGTCCGCACAAGATCAAAAGCCGGAACCTGCCAGAGGTACGGTTGATTGCTTCCGCGGGCGTGGCGGAATGGCAGACGCGCCGGGTTTAGGTCCCGGTCCCTTCGGGGGTGGAGGTTCGAGTCCTCTCGCCCGCACTCCGGCACCCTCTCCCGCAGTCTCCCGCACCGTGACGAAACTCCCCGTGACTTCACGCGGGCTGCGACGCCCTCAGCAGCCATACTTTGCTCCGGGATCGAGGGCAAAAAGGCACGGCCCCGACGTGTAGAAGAACCCCGCGTAGGCATCGGCTCCTCTCTGGTAAGTGCCCTTGTACTTGTACCCCGGCTCGTCAGTCCCGGGTAAAGCGCCAACATTGACAGCGCATCGGCATTTCGACGGTCGATTCTCCGGTCAGCGCCAGACGGCTCGTCGCCTTGGCCCGGACAGTGCCAAGCACCTTCTCGCGGGCCTCCGCGGGAAGCGTGAACACACGGCTGTAGCTCCCCATCAACCCGACGAGCTCGTCCACCGTGAACCTCATCGACCAGCGCACCGTCTTACGTTCCCTGTCGTGGAAGGGCGCCACGTCAGGAAGCTCCGGCCTGTGACGCAGGATCCAAGCCTGCTCCGAATCCTGGTCGGCCGGCGGCAGGCCGGGCCCCAGGAGCGTTTCCACCCACTCGTCGGTCCTGTCCGCCCCGTTCCAGAGCAACCCGAGTACCGCGCCGGACTCGAGAACGCGACCCACCTCGACCGGAGCGAGATGCGGGTCCATCCAGTGCCAGGCGGAAGAGACGACGATCGCGTCGAACGTCGCTGACCCAAAGGGCAGCGCTTCAGCCGTCGCCGCGACCAGAGGAACCGACGGGAGGTTCCTGCGGAGGACCGAACGCATCTCGGAGTCGGGCTCCGCTGCAACGACGTTCCGAACACGCTCGACGACGAGACCGGTGAGCGCGCCCGTGCCGGCGCCGAGATCGAGTGCGCGGTCACGCGCGCCGCCGAGGACCCAGTCCAGCGCCTCGCCGGGCGGGGCAGGCCGGAATCGGGCGTAGTGCTCGGCGATGGAGCCGAACGACAATGCCCGTTGGTCGAAGGGCGCCGGCTCGCGTCGCTCCGGCATCACTTCCTCTGACTCGGGCATCACGTCCTCCAAGGGTAGCGAGAGGGGTGCGCCCGCATTCCGCAACTCGAGGCATAGCGTTCACCGGGTGACTGACGCACGTCGTGACCGGCCCCGCGCCATGGGCGCGCTCTTCGTCGCCGTCGTCATGTCGATGGCCCTGGCTGCGTGCGGGTCCAATTCGTTGTCAATTAACCGATCGTCCACCACGTCCTCGGCACCGTCGGCCGGCGACTCCGGATCGAGCACGACTCAAGCGCTTCCGAGCACCACTCCCCTCACCACCCCCGCCTCGCTGCCCAAGCCGGCTCCCATCGACTGGACAAAGTGCTCGTCGCTCGCGGCCGAAGCCGTGACGTCCGTCGGGCAATTCCAGTGCGGCACCTTGAGGGTCCCTGTCTCGTACTCGGACCCTGGTGCGGGAAGCCTCTCGCTCGCTCTGGTGCGCCTCCCCGCTAGCGGCCCTGGGCCTGCGCGCGGTGACATCGTGATGAATCCTGGCGGTCCCGGGGGATCCGGAGTGGACTTCCTCGAGCAGAATGCGAACGGCTTCCCGGCCTCGCTCAGATCGGAATTCAACCTCGTCAGCTTCGATCCGCGGGGAGTGGCACGCAGCGATCCGGTGACATGCGTGGGGGCTTCGGGGATACGCCAGCTGCTCAGCCTCAATCCAGCTCCGGTCGGAAGCACCCAGATCGACCAGGTGGTTGCCGCGACCCAGCAGTTCGACGCCGCGTGCGCCGCACACACATCGCGGCTGTTGCTAGAGAACATGAGCACGGTCGACGTCGCGATCGACATGGACGAGCTCAGGGCGGCACTAGGGCAGCAGAAGCTCACGTACCTCGGCTTCTCGTACGGGACCTACCTGGGAGCGGTGTACGCGCAGCTCTTTCCCACCCACGTCCGCGCCATGGTCCTCGACGGCGCGCTCAACCCTGACCTGACCAACGACGAGCTGAGCCTCGAACAGGCCGAGTCGTTCGAGGTCGACCTTCACGACTTCTTCAACTGGTGCAACACGAATTCGACGTGCGAGACGGACCTCCCCGGCGGCGCCGCCAACGATTACCAGGACCTGATGTCGGGGCTCCAGAACGGCACCACGCTCCACGCGGAGCTCATCCCCTCGTTCGGCGGAGACCAGACCGTCGACTACGGCGTCGCCGTGACCGGAGTTCTCGCATCCCTTTACTCACAGGAGGACTGGCCGGAATTGGCCCTGGCGCTCGGGCAGGCCATAAACGGGGACGGATCGGACCTCGATGCAATCGCGCTCAGCTATTCAGGGTTCCAGCCGAACGGGTCACTCGAGAACATCGAGGAGTCCAATGTGGCCGTGAACTGCCTGGACCACCCGGCCCCTACGACAGTTTCCGAATACGTCTCGCTCGCTCAGCAGTTCGCGACCAAGGCTCCCGACTTCGGCGCCCTCGAAGCGTGGGGTTCGCTCGCTTGCGCCTACTGGCCGGTCCCGCCGACCGGAAGCCCTGCTCCCATCCACGCGCCTGGGGCCCCGCCGATCCTCGTGGTCGGCACGACGCACGACCCGGCGACCCCTTACTCGTGGGCGCAGGCACTCGCGTCGCAACTCGACAAGGCCGTGCTGCTCACACGTGACGGGGACGGGCACACGGCGTACTTCTCGAGCACGTGCGTGCAGAACTGGGCCGACAGCTACCTGACGACGCTTGCGACCCCGCCCCCTGGCACCGTGTGCCGAAGCAATTAGCCGAGAGCAGCTGAACCCGAGCAGCTGAACCCGAGCAGCTGAACCCGAGCAGCTGAACCCGAGCAGCTGAACCCGAGCAGCTGAAATTGACGTGCCGGCCGGCTGATCACAGACGTTCCAGAACACCAACAGAACCGTCTCGTGGTTCCTAAACCTCCTTGATTCTCAACATTCCATCGACGGTCGCACCACTCTTAGCGGTGGAGGCCCTCGGGAGCCGAATTGGGTTCAGTCCCCAGGGGCCTCATCCGATGCGAAGTCCACTATGTCGAACACATCGATCTCAAGAGTCCGTTGCGGTCATTGCGGGCGTTACGTGCACCCCAGCCAGCGGGGACGCCTCTACGCATGGTGCCGGACATGCCGACGCGTCGTGATGGGCACCGAATGCTGAGTGGCCCGGCGCGAAAGAGCGCCGGGCCCAGGTCCTCAGGTGCCGGTCCAGCCCCCGCCGTCGACCACGAGAACGTTGCCCGTGATGTAACCGGCAGCGTCGGAACAGAGGAACTTGACTGCGTCGGCGACATCCTCGGGACGGCAGACACGTCCGAACGGAGAGCCGGCATCGAGAGTCGATATGTCCTCGACGCCCATCGACTTCACAAGTCGGCGGCCCATCTCGGTGGCGACGAGTCCTGGAGCCACGACATTCACGTGTATCCCGTTGCCCCTCTCCTCCTTGGCCAGGGTGAGAGCCAGGGCCTCTAGCGCGGCCTTCGCCATGTTGTAAGGCGCCCCGCCCGCGGCCAGGAGCCGAGCGGCGACGCTCGAGACGAACACGACGTCTCCCCGCGGGCGCTCCCGCATCGAAGGCACGAAAAGGCGGCAGAGGTGGTGCGCCGCCGTGGCGTGCGTGGCGAGCACCCGTTCGAGCTCTGACGGCTTCGTGTCGACAACCTTGTGACCGCGGCTCGCGATGCCGGCGGAGTGCACGAGGATGTCCACCGCCCCGAAGTCGCGAAGCACGTCGTCGGCCATCGCCTCTACTTCTTCGAGCTGGTCGACCGACGCCTGGTACGCGACGCCACGGCGCCCGAGTGCTTCTACCGCAACGACCGTCTCGGCCGCCGAATCCGCGTCGCGCCTGTAGTTGATGGCGACGTCGCAGCCCTCACCTGCGAGGGCCAGCGCACAGGCGCGCCCGATGCCCCTGCCTCCCCCGCTCACGACCGCGACCCGTCCGGGAGCCATGGAGAGGGAGCTCAACATCTCGTCCGTGTCACTGCCACCACGACGACATCACGCGATCAGGCGGGCCGGAACACGGGGATGTGGAACCCCTCCCCGATGTCCTCGAAATCGACGTGAAGCGGCATCCCGACGCGCAGGTCGCCGAAATCGCAACCTACGACGTTCGTCATCATCCGAGGTCCCTCCGCGAGGTCGACGACGGCCGCCACATACGGCACCTTCTGGGCGAACGGGGGCAGGTCGTTCTGGTGGACCACCGACCATGTATAGAGGGTCGCGTCGCCGCTCGCCTCCTGCCACGAGACGGACTCCCCGCCGCACCTCGGGCAAAACGGCCTCGGGTAGTAGTGGACCTCGTCGCAGTCAGCGCAGTGGACGATCAGCAGCCGGCCCTCGGCCGTCGCGTCCCACCACGGTCGGGATGCGTCGTCGGGAGTCGGCAGGTCGTATCGGGCCGTCGTCATGCCGGGGCGACATTACAGGGCGCCATCTGGCCATCACATCTGTCCACATCTGTCCGCATCTGTCCGCCTGGTCGCCGCACCGGCTGTGGTGAGAGCGGTCGGCGCCGAGCGGCCACCTGGGGCGTCCAGGACGGCACTTTCGGTGCATCTCGACTTTGACCGTCACCGCGCCCATCGGCCATGCTGCAAACGATCTGAACTGAGGAGGCAAGCAAGATGGGAATGCTCGAGGGCAAGACCGCCATCGTCACCGGTGCCGGCCGGGGCATCGGACGTGAAGAGGCGCTCCTGCTGGCGGCCGAGGGCGCGAAGGTGATCGTGAACGACGTGGGCGCCGCGGTCACGGGCGAGGGAGGAGACCGCAGCCCCGCCCAGCAGACCGTCGACGACATCGTCGCTGCCGGCGGTGAAGCCGCCATCAACGCCGACGACGTCAGCTCCTGGTCCGGAGCCGAGAAGCTCGTTCAACAGGTCGTCGACACGTGGGGCCAACTCGACATCTTGGTGAACAACGCAGGCATCCTCAGGGACAAGATGAGCTTCAACATGGAGGAGTCGGACTGGGACGACGTGATCCGGGTCCACCTGAAGGGGCACTTCGCCATGTCGCATTTCGCGGCGGTCCACTGGAGGAACCGCTCGAAGGCCGGTGAGTCCGTCTACGGGCGCATCATCAACACCGCTTCTGAGTCCGGGCTGTTCGGCAACGCGGGTCAGGCGAACTACGGAGCCGCCAAGGCGGGCATCGCATGCCTCACGATCATCCTCGCCCGCGAGCTCAAGAACTACGGGGTGACGGTCAACGCCATCTCCCCGAGGGCGCGCACCCGCATGACCGAGGACCTCTTCGGGGACATGGCAAAGGTCGAGGAAGGTAAGTTCGACGCCTTCTCGCCCGAGAACGTCGCGCCGCTCGTCGCATTTCTCGCTTCCCCTGAGGCATCGGACGTGAGCGGACAGAACTTCGTGGTGTTCGGAGGGAACGTCTGGGTCATGTCCGGTTGGGGCCCGGCGGGCCATATCGAGCGCGACGACCGTTGGACCCCGAAGGAGCTCGCCGACGCAAAGTCCACGCTGTTCGCCGAGCGCTCCCCCGCCATCCCGCCTTTCAACTTCGGCTGAGGGTTCCGGCGCCGGGCCGGATTCCGCGGCAGGCCGGGCCGGCGGGTTGCGGCTTGGTCGGGGCCGGCGGGTTGCGGGTTGGGCCGGGCCGGCGGGTTGCGGGTTGGGCCGGGCCGGCGGGTTGCGGGTTGGGCCGGGCCGGCGGGTCGGACCGAAATTCAGGTGCCTTCGTAAGGAGGCACGGCTATCTCGATCGGATGGCCGTGCACCTCCGCGAACCAGGTGATCCCTTCGGAGACCAGATCCAGCTCCAACCACACCGGATCGCGCCCGGCCGAAGGCGTGTCGATCTCGGTGTCGAGATTGACGACAACTTGCTCCCCCGGAGCGACCATGCGGTCCCCCGGCAACATCACCCTTCCGTGATCGGCACTCGGGCGCCTGCCGTGCCGTATGCGCAGCCCGAGGAGCACCGCCCCGATCCCAGCCGACGAAGGCAGCCAACGGTTTCTACCGGTGTTGGTGACCGTGCAGACCGCCGAGACCCTGGTCTTGTCGAGGCCCGTCTCGACACGCACTTGTTCTGTCACGAGATCTGCTAGCAGACCTGAGGCTTCCCTGCTGTCGGGACGCTCCTCCCCCTCTTTGCGGATGATGAACATGCGGCGGTTGAACAACTGCGTGCGAACGTTCGCCACCTGCGCCATCGCAGCCTTGGCCGACCGGGGACTATTCAACTCCGCAGCGAGCCTCGACAGCCTCTGCATCGGCAGGAGCGCCTGATCGAGCACGGGGTGACCGCGCGGGCGCAACGCATGAACCGCCCGATTGCCAAAACGCGCCGCGACAGTAGGAGGTCTCGGGCGTCCGACCGTTTGGGGACTCGAGGCTCCGGCCGTGGGAATTCTTCGGCCCCCGGCTGCGACGTCGGACGGCGCCAAGAACGCCTCGAACACCTCGAGCGGGACCCACTGCGGCGACGGGGCGAAGATCGCCACCGACAGGTCATCGAATCCCGCCTCGCGTGCCCACTCCCAGACATCGTCGAGGACGAGGTCGCGTTCCGGAACACCGTAACGGCGCATCTCGTGTTGTGACTGGGCATCTTTCGAGTGGTTGGGACCGGGCTCGGAGAATCCGGCAAGGCCGCCCGGACCCATTACCCTGCCCATCTCGAGGAGCACTTCGCGCATGTTCGGGACATGGTGGAGCGCGTCGAAGCACAGGATCCGGTCGACACTTCCGTCGTCGAGGTCCATACGGTGCCCGTCGAACACGTTGAACTCGGGCGAGGGCTGGGACCCGAAGACCGGATGCTCCTTGTAGCGACGGCGACCCAGGTCGATCATCGCCTCCGAGATGTCCATCGCGACGACCCGGCAACCCATCTGGGTGAGGAAATGACTCGTCCAGCAGCTGCCGGCGCCGAAATCGAGAACGGTCATGCCGGGCAGCGGAGCGAGGCCGCTCAACAGCAGCCCGAAGCATGTCAACAGGTCGGGCGCCTCGCGCAGCGATCCGCAGGGTTTCGCGAGCAGGGCGCTCGGGTCCTCCATCGAGCGGACCAGCTCGTCGGCGCGCGCAGCGAGCTCTTCCACCGAGGTCGAGGCGAGCAGAGCCTCCGCATCGATCAACTCTCCGCTACCGGATTCCGTTTCAGCTCCTCAGGTCGTGCCGCATGACGCTCACCCGACGCTCGGCGATGGTAGTCGAGGGCCCCATTAATCCGACCCCCTCTTCTAACCCATAGACCGTCATACCCTCTAGTTACATTCTCTCCATGCCCGTCAAATCACTGCCCGTCGACCAGATCCGCCGTGGCGCGGCACTGATCCAAAAGGGTCTCTCCTATTTCGACCCGCACGTCCTCACCGGCGAAGGGGCAGTCGAGTTGGTCCGCATCCTTTCCGAGGCGGAAAGGGCCGTCGTCGCGGCGAAAACCCTCTCGGCCCGGCGGGTCGAAGAGACGAACCTCCACCGACGTCACGGGCATCGCGATGCCGCGCAGTGGCTCGCGGCCGAAACAGGCGAGCCGGCATCGGAGGCAGCCGGCCTGCTCGCTGCGGCGCGTCAGATGGAGAAACTGCCGGCTGTGGCAGAAGCGTTCAAAGCCGGCCTTCTTTCGTCCACGAAGGCGCGCCAGGTTGCGGGAGCAGCGACCTGCGACCCCTCCAAACAACGGGCGCTCCTGCAGGCGGCCGAACGACAGACTCTCGGCGAGCTGCGAAACACGTGTGACCGGGTGCGTCGCCAGGCGGCGTCTGCCGATGGCGAAGCTTCGAGCTACGAGAGCATCCGGAGGCGCCGCTACTTCCGCGACGTGACAGAGCCCGACGGAGCCGTACGATTCGACGGTCGGGTATGCCCCGACGACGGGGCCAAGCTACGTGCCGAGTTGATGCGGCGTGCCAGGCGTCTCGCCGCTCAGGCACGCGCAGAAGGACGCAGGGAGCGGCTCGATTGCTACGTCGCCGACGCCCTGATGGAACTGGTGATCGGCGTAACAAAGGAGCCCGGTTCCGGGCCCGATATCCACGTGACCGTGGACGCCAAGGCCCTCCGGCGCGGTTACTCGAAGGACGGTGAGACCTGTGCCATCGCGGGGGTCGGCCAGGTGGCCGTTGCGACGGCACGTGAGCTTCTCGGTGAGGGGTATCTCAGCATCCTGGTGACCAAGGGAGCAGACGTCCTGACCGTCGCTCGCGCGGGACGCGCCGTGCATCCCGACGTCGATACCGCCCTAAATGCTCGTGATCCGAAATGCTGCGTCCCCGGATGCGAGGTCACCGAACCTCTCGAACGCGACCACAGGGTCCTGCCGTTCATAGACGGTGGGCCTACATCGCTCGAAAACCTCGCACGCCTCTGCAGGTGGCACCACTACATGCGCACGTACCGGGGCTGGCGGCTCGAGGGAGCGCCGGGAAGTTGGAGTTGGGTAGGCCCGGGGTCAGGCCACGCAGCCGAACCCGACGGGCGACTCGAGTGGGGCGATCCTTATCCATCCGCCGCAGATGCCAATGCTCGTGATTCGGGCGGAGGCGGCCCGGGCCCGCCGGCGTGAGGCGGAAGCTTCAATAGATCGGCGCGGCTCCTATGGATCTGCGCGCGGCACAACTACATACGGGCACGGAGGGTCTCGACTCCTTCGCCCGACAGGTCCTCGAGCGGCGCTTTGCGTCCTGCCATGACGAGGATGAGCGACGACAGTGGGCCTTCGACGGAAGGACCTGCACCCGTCGACCAGTCGGAGTCCGTGGCCGACAAGCGCAGACCGGCAATGCGCTTCTTGGCTTGAAGCGGGAAACCTACGCCCTTGGCCGTGTCTGCCGCGGTCAGAAGCGTTGCCTCAGGCACGCTACGGGTAATTCCCATCGGCCGGCGGATGTCGACGCCGTGGCAAACGAGGTCGAGGAGCATGTTCTCGGGCTTCGCCCCCGGCGGGGTGCGATGCGTCCCGATCGTCTTGCGGAACTGACCCAGCAGCTCATCGCGAGGCGCCGCTCCCAGCGCCAGGCCCTCGCGGGCCATGCAGCGGTTGAAGCTCATCCCGCTTCTGAGCATCCCGACCAGGAACGGGCCGATCTTCACGTCCGCGCCGCCGACGAGGTGACCGACGACGTGACGGACCTTCCAATCGCTGCACAACGACTGGGCGTCCCACTGGCTGTCGTCGAACGTAGCCAGGTCGTCGGCCAGCGCCGAGCGCTCCTCGTCCATCGATTGCCACGTGTCCACTGACCACCTCCGCGCTCACCGTCCACGAGCTGCCGAACTCCCTGGAGACCTGGCTCGAGGGTATCGATATCACGGTTGGCGTGCATCGGCGAACGTCGTACCGTTGGGTCATGGATCAATTTCCCTGGGCCCAGAGCTGCGTCGTGGTCACCGGCGGCTCTCGCGGAATCGGGCTTGCAATCGCAACTGCCGCGCATGCAAAGGGCGCCCGGGTCGGGCTGATCGCGCGCTCGGCCGCCGACCTCGACCGCGCACTCTCGCGTCTCGGTGGTCCGATCAAGGGAAGGATCGCGGCAGCAATCGCGGACGTGTCGTCGCGCGAGGAGCTCGAAGAGCGCGTTGTCCGACCTCGACTCTGGGATAGGGCCGATCGATGTCCTCGTCAACAACGCTGGCACCGGAGCGTACGGCCCGTTCGGCGAATCGGAGCTCGACGGTCTGGAGCGCGCGCTGTCGATCAACTATCTCGGCACCGTCTACGGCACGCGCGCCGTGCTGCCGGGCATGGTCGAGCGAGGCCAAGGGCACATCGTCAACATCGCCTCGGTGGCGGGAAGAGTCGCAACGCCGGGGGAGACTGCCTATTCGGGCTCCAAATTCGCCGTCGTCGGGTTCACCCAGTGCTTGGCGATGGAGCTCCGCGGCAGCGGGGTAGGGATCACGATGATCCTGCCTGGTCCGGTCGACCTGAGGGGCTACTTCCCTGCCGACGAGACCTACGAACGATCGTTTCCGCCCAAGGTCCCCGCCGACCGCGTGGCGCGTTCCGTGATTCGCGCTGTGGAGCGCCGCCAGCTCGAGGTCGTGGTCCCACCGTGGTTCCGGGCTGTGGCCACCTTGCAGGCCACGTTCTCCGGACTAGTCGCCAAGCTCCCCACCGCATTGTTCGAGCACGAGGACGTGCCTCAATAGTCAATTAATGATCGTGGAACTGCTCACACTTCGAAGAAGCCGGTGACTCCGGTCATGACACGGTCAGCGAACGTCGCGTCGGTGGCGCTGAGCGTGAAGTCGATACCAGATTTGTGATGCATAACTATCGAAGAACGACTTTGACCGCTGGCGTAGTAACCGGGAAAGAAGATTCCCAGGAAGGGGATGACCGAATTCGGTTTGTGCGAGGCGACATCCCCAGCGCTCAGGTCGTCACCCGAAAGCACGCAGGCGAGCTTCGTTTTCGAGTCGCGCTCCAGTGACTCAAGTCCACCAGCGGGGCTCTTGCCTTTCAACACGTCGAATGAAAACAGACCTAGTTGACCGGGCATGACCACGACCAATACCGTCTCCGCAGGTGAGCCATCGTGCTCTTTGTGTGGTTGCCCTCCCTTGCGTGCCCAACCAGTCTCGTAAAACTTGATGTCCTTGAGTTGGTACCTTTCGGTCGCAACCTTGAGAAGGCTCCGTGTGCTCATTGGGGGATGACACTAACCATAAAGTGGCGAGCGGAAAGAGGACGGCATGGCAGTCCAGCTGAACCACACGATCATCCCAGTTCCAGACAAGAAGGCGTCTGCCACCTTCCTGAGCGAGATTCTCGGCCTTGGTCCCCCGAAGGCGGTAGGCCCCTTCATGTGCGTCGAAACCGCCAACGGCGTCGGCCTCGATTACGACGACCGTTGGGGCTCGGTTCCGGGCCACTACGCCTTTTTGGTCTCGGAGGAGGAATTCGACGCCATCTTCAGCCGTATCACTGAACGAGGAATCAGGTATTGGGCCGATCCCGGCCACCAGAAGGAGAACGTGATCAACAACAACGGGCGAGGCTTCTACTTCGAGGACCCGTCGGGCAACAACATGGAGGTCTTGACCCGGGCCTCCGTAACCTGATCCAAACAGGAGGTGTACGGAAGTCATGACCGGCGAGCATCGATATGACGCGGGCGACGAAGCACATGGACCGGGCGAGGACGTGTTCGGCGAAACCTTCTGGGACGAGCGCTACGCATCGAAACCTGCGATCTGGAGCGGCGATCCCAATCCGCAGCTCGTTGCGGAGACATCGACCCTCACTCCGGGAACGGCCCTCGACGCCGGCTGCGGAGAGGGTGCCGACGCGATCTGGCTGGCGGAGCGGGGCTGGCGCGTCACGGCCGTCGACATCTCGTCGGTCGCTCTCGGACGTGGCGCCGCTCAGTCACAGAAGGTCGGCAGCGACGTGGCCGAACGGGTCAGCTGGCGACAGGTGGACCTTCGCACCTGGGAGCCGGAACCACAGACCTATGACCTGGTCTCCGCCCAGTTCATGCAACTGCCTGCTCCTCAGAGAGACCCTTTCTTCAGCGGGCTCGCCGCCGGTGTCGCAAGCGGCGGAACGCTGCTGGTCGTCGGTCACAGCCCGAGCGACCTGCAGACGACGGCGCACCGGCCCCCTTGTCCTGAGCGGTTCTTCACGGCAGGCGACATCGCGTCGATTCTCGACCTGAGGCAGTGGACGATCGCCGTCCAAGAATCCAGGCCTCGTGAAACGCTGGACCCGGAAGGGAATCCCGTCACGGTGCACGACGAGGTGCTCGCCGCGAGGCGCCTCTAGGTTCTCAGGCGGCACGCCACGATGACGCCGCTCGCGAAATCCAGCTCGGCACAGATCAGGTCGGGATGTCCCAGGAGCCTTTCTCTCACTGACGCCAGGCCGTCTCGCAGCTCGGGATCCGAGTGGCGGGAAAGATCCATGTCGTCGACGAGCAGGACACCGCCAGGTCGCAGTGAGTCGACCGTCTTTCGCAGCTTTCGGATCTTTCCTCCGGGAGCATCCGGAAAGATCAGATCGAAACTGCCGAGTGTGCCGGTCAGGTCCGCACCATCGCCTTCGGTGATCGAGACCCATTCGGGCCAGCTCAAGTCCCGGAGCATCGTGACGAGCCCGCCGTCGAGCTCGACGCTGACCACGCTGACGTCGCTGCGGTCGCCGAGTCCGTGGACGATCCATGCGAGACCTGCACCCACCCCGGTGCCGATCTCGAGGATGCGCCCGCCGGGCGGCACGGCCTGCGCGAAAAACGCAAGAAGCCGCCCGACTTCAGGTTCCGAAGACAGGTCGAAACCGAGGTCCCGAGCTCTGGCTTCCGCCGCCTGCACTGATGGTGGAATCTCCACGCTCCGAACGGTAACCGATGCGCGGCTCCTTCAACGAGGAGGCGGATGAACCGTCGCAATCACACCCTCGTCAGAACCGTTGCCCCCTACGACAAGGCAGTGCTACGTGATCGACGTGACGTCCCGAGTCGTCCAACGTCGCGCCGGATCCGCGTAGGCACTTGGACGGACTTCTGATGGGCGATGTCAGTTGACTGACAGATCCCGGAGGTCAGTTTCTCTTCTTCGAAGCGCCGGCCGTCCTTGCCGGCGCAGCCTTCTTGGCAGGGGTCGTCTTCTTCGTAGCTGCCTTCTTGGTTCCCGGGGATTTCGAAACCTTCTTCGCAGCCTGAGCCTTCTTGGTGGCGCTGGCCTTCTTGGCCGGCGCTGACTTCTTGGCCGGCGCCGCCTTCTTCGCAACCCGAGCCTTCTTAACCGGGCTCGCCTTCTTGGGAGCAACCTTCTCCGCCGGGCTCGCCTTCTTGGCAGCAGCCTTCTTAGAGGGGACCTTCTTGGCGGGTGCCGGCCGGGCCTTGGGAGCGCTGATGCTCGGAAGCTCCGCTGTCGCAACCCCTGAGACCTTCTCCTCCCCGTTCTCGTTGGACAGGATGCATTCGACGTCGACAAGGTGGCGTACGCCTTCGACCCGTTTGCCCACGACCACGATCCGGGTGGACAGCTGCTCACCGGGCCAGGTCTGGCGCGAGAAGCGGACCTGGTAGTGAGTCAGGTTGCCGACGCCCAGAAAGTCGGTCAGAGCCGTGCCGAGAAGTCCCATCGAGAACATCCCGTGGCCGAACACGCTCGGCTGGCCGGCCGCCTGCGCCTTGATCTCGTCGTGGTGCATCGGGTTGTAGTCACCGGACGCTCCCGCATATCGCACGAGGTCGGTGCGTTCGAGGGTGTGCCGCAGCACCGGTGCCTCGTCCCCCTCGTTGACCTCCTCGTAGTAACGCTTCGCCTCACCCATCAGTGCTCTCCCTCCGTGCCTTCCTTAGGACACGTTCAACCCTCAGGACTCGTTCGACCAACGCCGACGCGGGAGCATTGGCGCGAGCGATCACCGGTGTCAAACCTCAGCAAATTGGGCGTCGAGCCGCAAGACCTTCATGAACTCAATGCCGCGAGTAAGTGGCGGAGCCGTGGTTCACGACGTCGGCTCGGGGTCCCGCGGTAGCCCGAGCAACCTTTCGCCGATGACGTTGCGCTGAACCTCGGACGTGCCTCCCGCGATCGTGAGGCAACGCGTCGACAGGAACCCCCTGCTCCAGATCGCAGCGTCCTGCTCGGTGGTCGCACCGGACGCACCGAGCAGAACGATCCCGAACTCCTGCACCCGCTGCTCGTGCTCGGCACCGAGAAGCTTCCTCACGCTCGCCTCGGGTCCCGGGTCCACGCCCGACACCGAGCGCAGGGTGGTGCGCTCCCCCAGCAACGCGATCGATTGCGCCTCGGCCAGCAGGCCACCTATGGAGTCGAGCGTGACTGCGTCTTTCTCCAACTCTTCGTGGCGGCCGACCCACGAGAGGATCATCTCGATCCCGAACCCGAACGTCGCTCCCGACGCCATCGACACCCGCTCGTTCGCAAGCGTCGTCCTCGCCAGGCGCCAGCCGTCGTTCACCTGACCGACCACGCAATCGTCGGACACGAACACGTCGTTGAAGAACACCTCGTTGAACATGGCTTCGCCGGTGATCTCGCGAAGCGGCCTGACCTCTATGCCCTCGGACTTCATGTCCACGAGGAAATACGTGATGCCCGCGTGCTTCGCGGCATCGGGATCGGTCCGCGCGAGACAGATCCCCCAGTCCGCCCTCCGTGCGATGCTCGTCCAGACCTTCTGCCCGTTCAGAACGAACCCGCCCTCCACACGCTCGGCTCGCGTGGACAGTGAGGCGAGATCGCTTCCGGCGCCGGGCTCACTGAAGAGCTGGCACCACGTGAGCTCGCCCTCGAGCGTAGGGCCCACCCATCGCTCCTGTTGCTCCAACGTTCCGTGAGCGACGATCGTCGGCAGCGCCCATGCCCCGACAGCGAGCACGGGGCGCCGGATGTGCGCCTCGTGCATCTCCTCGTCGATCACGAGCTGCTCGACCGGTCCGGCATCCCGCCCGTAAGGAGGCGGCCAGTGCGGTGTGATCAACCCGTGTCGCACCATCCGCCGCCTGCGCTCGACGGGGTCCTCCGCCTCTGCGACCTCGGCCACCACGCGGCGGATCTCCTGGCGAATCGCCTCACCGTCTGGCGGGAGCTCCAGCTCGAGCACGCGCCGTACACCCCCCAGAGCCCTGTGCGCCGCTTCACTTCGCTGCGGGCCTGACCCACCACACAGCTGGCGCATCGCGATCGCCCTGCGCAGATGCAGGTGAGCGTCGTGCTCCCAGGTGAACCCCATCCCACCGAGAATCTGGATGCACCACTTTGCGCAGTCGGCGTAAGCATCGAGCACCAGTGCTCCTGCAAGCACCGCAGCCATGTCGGCCTGCTCGCCCTCCGCCGCGCGTGCCGCGTCCCATGCGAGAGCCGTGACCTGCTCGACGGTGACGAGCATGTCCGAAAGGCGGTGCTTTATCGCCTGGAACTGTCCGATCGGACGGCCGAACTGCCTGCGGTCCTTCGCGTACTGGTTGGCTGTCTCGAGGCACCAGCGAGCCCCTCCTGAGCACTCGGCCGCCACGATGACGAGGATCAACCGGCGGACCATCGATTCGGTGACTCCGCCCAGCACCTGCTCAGGGGGGATCTCGGCTCGCTCCACCTCCAAGGTGGCCACGCGCCGGGTCAGGTCGAGGCTCGCATTCGGCTCCACGGTGACTCCCGGGACCCCTGTGGAGAGCACCACCCACGTTTCGTCCCCGCCCGGCGTCCTTGCCGGCGCGACCACGAGTCGGGCGAGATCGCCAACGAGCAGAGGGGCGATCCGTCCCGACACGACAAGACTCCCGGACCCGGATTCGACCACCTGAAGCTCGCCGGCACCCGTCATGACCACGGCCGCAGGTGTGGTCCCGTCGAGTAGACCGGGAAGGAGCTTTGCGCGAGAGTCGTCGTCGCCTCCCCGCTCGACCAGTGCCGCGGCCAGGACGGTCGTGAGGAACGGGCCCGGCGCAATCGCGCGCGCCAGCTCCTCTGCGACCACAGCCAGTTCGACGAGACCGCCGCCCTGCCCCCCGTGCTCCTCGCCGATGTGCAGTCCGAGCCAGCCCTGCTCGCTGAGGCCTTCCCAGAAAGGCGGCATCGACTGGCGCTCCGCGTCCAAGACGGCACGCGGCACCTCGCGTGGGCAGTACGTCTCGAGCCACCGTCTGGCAGATTGCCTCAACATCTCGTGATGCTCTGCGATGGCTATCGGCAAGGCTCTCTCCCAGTCATCTTGGAATGCCCCCGGCCTTCCGTAGTCCTTGTGGGGCTCAAGCCCCGAAGATGTGGATGAGGTGATCGATCGACCAGACCTGCCAGCTGTGTGTGCCGAGCGCCACCGCGGCCGCAAGGATCATCATCGAGTTCTGGCCCTGCTCCGCCCAGTCGTGGATCATCAAGACGAAATAGAGCAGGTTGAGCAAGATGCTCGCGAACAGGGCCACGGGCGTGAGGAAACCGATCGTGATCCCGAGCCCGAGCGAAAGCTCGCTCATGAGGACCGCCCACGTCATTGCCTGCGGATGAGGCTTGACGGTCGTCTCGAAGCCCTTTCGCACGATCGCGAACTTGTGCTTGGCCGCTATGTCGCCCGCCCACTTGATGCCTGCCTGGCGCTTTATCCAGGCCTCGAGGTTCTTGTGCCTGAAGCTCTCCAACCACCACAGACCGAGGCCGATGCGCAGCACTGCCGCCCACTCTGCGCCCGTCAACCAGGTCGTATGCACGCCCGATGTTGTATCAGCCTCGGCTCGCAGGTTCACAACTTCGGACCTTTCCGGGAAGCGTCACGCATCCGGCGAGAGCGACAACCGCAGCCACGACAGCGACCAGGTCGACGAGCCGCAGCCCGGTCGACCGCCCATGACCGTGCGCGAGCGACCAGGCGAGCAGCGCTCCACCCCCGCCGGTGCCGATGGCGATGCCGAGTGAGAACAGCACGCCGGTCGCAGCGGCGCTCTCCCCGCGCCGTGCCTCGGAGCTCGCCTGCATGATCTCGACGTTGAGGGTGGAATAGGCGAGCCCCATCCCACCTCCGGCGACGACCCATGCGACGTAGGCGATCCACCAGGGTGTAGCCGCCGAATCGAGCGCCACCAGGCCGCAGAGCCCTGCGACGATCATCGCGATCCCGCAACCTGCGACCATCCGGGCGCCCGCGCGAGGCAACCAGTGCGCCTGCAGCCACGACGCCGACGTCCATGTCAAAGACGCCGAGGTGAGGACCACCCCTGCGAGAGTCGCTGAGCGATGGTGCACGGAGGTGAGCGTGAGCGGCAGGAATGCCTCCGCGCCGAAGAACGCCAGGCTCACGAGCGCGCCGACGACGAGCGCGCCGAGGAGCCGCGAACGCATCGGCACTCGCCCGCCCGGGAGAACGGCGGCGATCCCGGGCACGCCGAGTACGAGGCCGACCACGACGAGAGCAACGCGAACCGCAACGTTCGTCTCGCCGAGCCCGGCGAGGAACAGGCTGGCGCCGACGGCGACGAGCAAGGCGGGCCGGGCGACATTGCGCCGAGCCGGAACAAACTCCTCTTCGACCGCGGTCCCGGCGCTGGTCTCGGACCGCGATTCAGCCGGAATATCACCCTTCACTTGAGCGGGCTCTGTCACCGACATGCCGTTGGTGCGATCCCGTCCATCGGAGGCGTCGATCGGGTCCCCTGGGCCGATTGGTGGGCCGAGCGCCGAGACGGCCGGCAACGCCAGCCACGCAGCCCCGGCGACAGGCGCAAGCATGCCGAGGAAGACCCATCTCCAGTTGAGGTCCTGGGCCACTGCCCCGGCGGCGAGCGGGCCGATCAGGCTCGGAAGAACCCAGGCGCTCGATGTGACCGCAACCATCCGAGGGCGCAGTGCTTCCGAATAGCCCCTCCCCACCGCAACGTTCACGATCACCTGGAGGACGCCTGCACCGAGACCCTGGATCGCGCGACCTGCTACGAGCACGAGCATGGACGGAGCCAGGCCCCCGACGAGCAGTCCCGCCGCGAACAGGACCCCTCCGGTCACTAGCGGACTACGGAGATCCGCCCGGTCGGTAGCGGCTCCGGCGATGACGTTCCCCGCGAGCGCGGCGAGCATGAACGCGCTGAACGTCCAACCGTAAAGGGCGATGTCGCCGAGATGCCTCTCTACGACGGGGAGCGCCGTAGCTATCGAGATGGCTTCGAGGGCGATGAAGCTGACGATCAGGACGATCGCGATCGTCAGGCGGCGCCGATCGGGCCCGAGTAGCCGGGCGCTTATACGCTGCGTGCCGCCAGGGATGCCGTCGGGGGTGCCGATGTGGCTGCCGTCGGGGGTGCCGATGTGGATGCCGTCGGGGGTGCCGCGGCGGACACCGCCGGACGCGTCGCCAGAGGCGCCGGCAGGGTTGCCGTCAGGCGCGGTGGATGACGTTGAATCGCGAGGTGACGACCGGCTCTCCGGTCGTGTGATCCCGCCACACGGTCTCGGTGACGACGAATGTCATCGTTCGTCCCTTCGATTCTTTCGTGTACGCGTCCACGACGGTTCCTTCCCCGTCGAGGACGTCTCCGACCATCACCGGCCGGTGATACACGAACGACTGCTCCCCGTGAAGGATGATCCCGCCCTTCGCCATGAGAGGACCGAGCACCCTCGCCATGCCGCCCCCGGAAGGCGCGTCCTCGGGTTGGAGCTCGGGAAACCGTCCCCATGTCTCCATCACGAACGGGAACGTGGGCGGCGCGGGTATCTCGTCGAACCCGGCGGCGGAAGCAGCCCTCGGGTCTCGGTAGATGGGGTTCTGGTCGCAGACCGCGAGGGCGAAGCCGCCGACGGGGCCTCTTTCGACCACCACGCTCGAGCTGCTTGTTCTGGTTCCGATCAGCTGCGTGAGCGCGTCGTCTTCTGGCATGAAAGATCGCTCCTGAGCGTCGTCTACGGGACCGGATCACCGTAGTCCGATGCCACGACGATCTGCGAGGTGGGCGTGACAGTGCCGCGGCAGTTGGGTGAGATCGGGGGGAGAGTGCGGGAACCTCCGAAAGCGCCCCGTCCGGATCACCGGACGGGGCGCTCTGGTTGCGAACTGAAGCCAGGGGGCCAGCTTCAGGTCGTGGAAGCAGCCTTAGGTCGTGGATACAGACCCGTTCGAGCTGGTCGCCGACGAACCCGTTGACGAGCTGGAAGACGAGCTGCCTCCGGACGGGCGGAAGGGGCCAACGTCGACGATCCGGTAGCTGTTGCCGCCGGTCGAGATCACGACCACGTTCTGTCCCTTCGCCGGAACACCGCGCTTGGGCATGCGGGTGCTCCCGTTGACCCCTTCGGTCACCGACTTACCGTCGGGGCGGAGGATCGTTATATCCGAGCTCGAGATCGAGGTGACCACACCACGGTCGAACTCGAACGTGACGAACCCGTTCTTGGTCGCGATCTCGATCTGCCCGGAGACCGTCCTGCGGAGAACCTGGAGCTCGCGCTGGCGGAGCCCGTTCGCCTTGGTAGAGGTGCTCGGCTTTGCGCTTGCGGTCGTCCCCGCTGCCGCCGGGCTGCCCGAGCTCGAGGTAAGCGCGAAGGAGACTCCGGCCACACTTCCGGCCGCCAACACGCCGATCCCCGTGACCAGGAGCGCCCGCTGCCACATACGACTGGCCTTCAATGCCTTTTTCGGTTCCATCTCATCTCCTCTGCCTTCGGGCCTCGCGCCCTCCGGCTCCTGCGTGGCTTGTTGCCAGCACCACCATCACAACAGGCACCCGTGAGCCCCAGGTGAGATAGATGTTAAGGAACGATGATGGCTACGCGGGGTCGGGCCGACTAGGAGTGATGAGCAGCTGTGACAAGCGTGCGGCAGACATGAAGATCGACGAGCTGACAACCCCTGCCCTGCTGGTCGAGGGTTCTGTGCTGCGGGCGAACCTGGCCAAGATGGCTTCGGCACTTCCCGGAGACCGGCTCAGGCCCCATGTGAAGGCCCACAAGTGCACCTCCCTCGCGCACCTCCAGGCCGAGTTCGGTCACCGTGGGTTCACGTGCGCCACGATCGCCGAGATGGAGGCCATGGCGGCCGCAGGTCTCGGCGAGGACCTGCTGCTCGCCAACGAGGTGACCGACGCGTCGAGGCTCGGCCGCATCGCAGACGCCGGCGCCGCGGCAGGCGGCAAGGTGACCCTCGCAGTCGACTCGGAGGCCACGATCGATGCAGCAGCGAGAGCAGGATTGAGTCACGTCCTGATCGACGTGAACGTGGGACTTCCGCGTTGCGGGTGCCGACCCGCTGACGCAGCGAAGCTCGCCGACCTGGCCCGGGCTCGGGGTCTCGAGGTCGACGGGGTCATGGGTTACGAGGGGCACATCGTCGGCCTGACCGACCGCGACCAACGAAAGGCGGGCGTCGAAGAGTCGATGTCGCTCCTCAAAGATGCCCATTCGGAGGTCGGCGGAGCGATCATCTCTGCCGGCGGCACCGGCACTTACGACATGAACACGTGGGCGACCGAGATACAGGCGGGAAGCTACGCCTTGATGGACACTGCATACGGCGCGCTCGGGCTGCCGTTCGGTCAGGCCGTCAGCATCCTGTCCACCGTCATCTCGTCGAACGAGCAGTGGGCCGTCTGCGATGCCGGCCTCAAGTCGCTCGGGATGGATCATGGAAACCCGAGCATCGAGGGCCACACGGTCTGGTTCTGTTCGGACGAGCACATAACCTTCGACCCCCCGGAACCCGTCGGCACCCGCCTTCGGGTGATCCCGGCGCACGTCGACCCGACGGTCGCGTATCACAAGACGATTCACGTCACTGACGGCGAGGACGTGCTCGAACATTGGCCGGTCGACATGCGCGGCTGGTGAGCAGGCGCCGGCTCTTCTTCTGAGCGCCGTGCCAAGCGGGCACTCTCGCGAGCGCCGTGCCAAGCGGGCGCTCTTGCGTGCGCCGTACTAAGCGATCCCGCCCGGCGCGATGAGCCCGGCTGCGAGCGCCCGGAACGCCCTGCCACGATGGGATATCGCATGCTTCTCTGCCGACGACATCTGGGCGAACGTGCGACCGTCGCCGTCATCCGGGACGAAAACCGGGTCGTAACCGAAACCACCCGCCCCGATGGCGTGCAACGAGATCGTTCCTTCGGTACTTCCTTCAGCGACTAGCCGCCTGCCGTCCGGGAAGACGGCGAGTGCGACCGTGCAGAAGCGCGCCTTGCGATCGTCGGGCGACATGGCTCCAACGCGATCGAGCTCGGCGAGCAGCTTTGCGACGTTCTCTGCATAAGAGGCGTGCTCGCCCGAATAGCGCGACGAGCGCACACCGGGCGCGCCACCTAAGGCCCGCACCTCTAGACCTGTGTCGTCGGCGATAGCGGGCATGCCGGTCGCCTCCCCCAATGAGAACGCCTTCAAGAAGGCGTTCTCCTCGAGCGTGTCGCCGGTCTCGTCGACCTCGGGCACTTCGGGCGGGCGTTCGAGCAAAACGATCCGGTCACCCGCGACGTCCCTGACGACAGCAACGATCTCGGACGCCTTGTCGGGATTGGCGGTGGCGAGCACGAGCCTGAGGGCGGACTGGCCGTTTCGGGAGCCGGAGCTCATCGCCCGCCTTGCAGCGACCGGAGGGTCATCTCGGCCTGGGCGGCTCCGCCAGCACGGCGTGTTGGGCCTCGACGAGCTCGGCGATGCCTCGTTCGGCAAGCTCCAGCATCTCCTCGAGCTCCCCGCGGCTGAACGGCATGCCCTCGGCCGTCCCCTGCACCTCGATGAAGCGGCCGGAACCCGTCATCACGACGTTCATGTCGACCTCGGCTCTTGCGTCCTCGCTGTAATCGAGGTCGAGCAGGCACGTCGCGTCGACGACCCCCACCGACACCGCACCACACGCATCGGTGAGCGGATGCTGTCTCAGGATTCCCTTGTCCATCAGGCGTGTGAAGCAGTCATGGAGCGCGACGTACGCGCCGCAGATGCCCGCGGTGCGGGTTCCTCCGTCGGCCTGGAGCACGTCGCAGTCGACGGTGATCTGCATCTCGCCCATCGCGACCAGATCCGTCACGGCGCGAAGTGACCTGCCGATGAGGCGCTGGATCTCCTGGGTTCGGCCGGACTGACGACCTTTCGCGGCCTCGCGCCCTATCCGCTCGGCGGAAGAGCCGGGAAGCAGCGAGTACTCCGCCGTCACCCAACCCTTTCCTCCCCCGCGCATCCAGGGCGGTACCCGTTCCTCGACGGACGCCGTGCAGAGAACCTTCGTCCGTCCCGTCGTGACGAGCACCGAACCTGGTGCGAACACCGTGAAGTCCCGTTCGAACGTGGCGGGCCGGCGTTGGTCGGGGGCGCGGCCGTCGGCGCGCAGTGTCCGCTTGTCGCCGGAAGGTCCTGTCGACGCTGCGGGTTCCGGGGAGGCAGCAGATCCGCTCATACCGTGTACCCGCGACCGACGTCAGCCTGCAGGATGGGACGCCCGAAGCTGGCTAGCGCCTCGATCGCGACGGCCTCCGCTCCGATCACAGGCGACCTGTGGGTTATGAGCAGACGACCCACGTCTGCCTCGCGTGCGTTGATCCCTGCCTGACGCCCGCTCATATGTCCTGCCGTCCCCTCGTATTCCTCGGTGTAAGTGGCCTCGCACAGTGCGAGGTCGATGCCGGGACCGAGCTCCTTGAACGACCAGCCCGCTCCGGAGTCGGCAGAGTAGCCGAGCACCCGGCCCGCCCCTTCGACGCGGACCGCGAACGTGACGGGCCCGTGGTCCGTTCGCGAGAAGCTGAGATCGATCCCTCCCACCTTCGCCGTCGACGAGGCAGTGATCTCCTCCAGATCCAGCACCCCGTCGGGCTCCTGCAAGAAGCCCTCGGCGATGCCGGGCGCGTGCAGTACGCGAACAGGTCCCCATGGGGGTTTCGCGGTCCAGCGGCCCGCTGTCAGGAAACCGTCTATGTCCGTCCAGTGGTCGCCGTGCAGATGCGTGAGGATGATCGCGTCGACAGTGCGCGGGTCGCAGAAGCGCTGCAGATTGGCGAACGTCCCCGGGCCGGCATCGAGCCATATGGTCGTCCCGGACTCCCATTCCCGGATCAGGTAGCCGCTCGCGGCTCCACCCGCAGACGCGTGGCTCCCGTCACACCCGAGGACCGTCAGGGTCAGCAAGCCGCCGAGTCCCCGTCGCCGTGCATGTCCACATGCTGCCTCACCGCACGCCGGAACTCGGCGCTTCTCTCGACGTAGGTGCCCATGGAAGGCGGGGTGGGCGCTGCTGGCGAGAAGAGCACGACGCCGCCGCCTCTGCTTTCGACGCCGACGGAATCCCCTGCGCCGCCGGCAACCGCACCCCCGAGCGCGTCCACGGCGAGCTCGAGGGCCTCTCCGACACTCCGGGCGCGCACGCGTGCGACGCTGCTCGGCAGCTGTTGGAGCTCACGCGAAAGACGCTCCCCCGCTTCTCCCATGAACACCACGGTGACCTCGCCGAACGTGTCGAGCGCCTGCGCCAGGCCTCGCAGGTCGGTTCCGCGGTCGTGGCCGCCGGCGATGAGACCCACCCGTCGACCCGAGAAGGCCTCGAGCGCAGCGATCGTTCCGGCCGGGTTGCTGGCGAGGGTGTCGTCGACGAACTCGAGGCGTCCCGAGCACGCCACCGTCTCGAGACGGCTCGGCAGCGGCGACATGCTTTTGACCGCAGCCGCTAGAGACGCGAAATCGGGCCACACTCCCGTGAGCAGCCGGCTCGCCGTGATCGCACCGCAGAGGTTGTCCAGGTTGTGCCTTCCCCTGAGCGCACTCGCAGGCGCGGGTGCGGGTGCAGGTGCAGGTGCAGGTGCAGGTGCGGAGCCCAGGGTGGCGAAGGCGGGAACCAGCTCTCCTGCGACCGATATGCCGTCATCTGCAACCTGAACCTCACCCTGCGGACCGTAGAGATGTCGTCGCTCCTGGCTCGTCATCCCGGTCGTCGCACTGAGCGCCTCTGCACAACGAGCATTGACGGCGAGCTCGAGATCCTCGCGATGGGTGAAGAGGTTCAGCTTGTCCGCCACGTACCTCTCGTAGGTGCCGTGCCAGTCGAGGTGGTCGGGTGAAAGAAGAGTGAGGATGCCGACCGGCGGGGAAACCGTGACCTCTGCAGCCTGGAAGCTCGAGACCTCGATCACGTACGCGTCCTTGTCGGGGCCCTCGTAGAAGTCGGTGACGGGCGACCCGATGTTTCCGCCGAGGCCGACGCTCAGTCCGTTCGACTCCAAGGCGAGCGCCGTCAGAGACGCCGTCATCGTCTTTCCTTTGGAGCCGGTCACTCCGATCACGCGCCGCGAAGCGTTGTCCTCGAGCCAGATGGCGGTGGGAGTGGTCACATCCACCCCGTTCGCACGCAGTCGCTCTAGCTCCGGCCGGTAGCGCGACACGCCGGGGGACCTGATCACGAGATCGAGCGGCTCTGCTTCGAGGACGGAGGGATCCTGAACACGAACGCTTGTCGCACCCAGGCGGATCTCGGTCGGAGAGACTCCGGTGGCGGGCACATCCTGAACGATGGTGACAGAGGCCCCGTGTTCGAGCGCAAGACGCGCGATGGCCCGTCCTTCCCGGCCGGTTCCCCAGATCCCGACGCGCCGACCCTCGAGACCCTTGATCCCTTGTGCCCGCACCGCTCAGGCCGACCTGATGCGGCTGCGCGGCACCGCTTCCGCCGTAGCGCCCGCTGTTCGTTCTGCTATCCGTTCGGTTGCGGCTCGCACAGTCTGGAGAACCTGTTGTGGCGAACGCCTTGCCGACGCGACGGAGCGAGCGGTGGCCGTCGACGGGCCGCCGCCGAGAGCGCCCAGATCACCGAGAGCGGGGCCCAGCGCCTGTACGACCACCGATCCGGCCCAATTGCTCGAGGCGGCGAGCTCCGATAGTGCTTCGATCGACTCCTCCCGGGTCCCGACACATTCGAAGGGCTTGCGGTCGATGTCGACAAGGTCGCGGAACCCGTCGATCTGCTCGGGATCGCCGAGAAGGTCGCTCCCGAAGATCGTCACCATCTCCTCGCGGCCGAGAGCCGTCGCGAGCATCAGGTAGACGAAGCGGCACTTCGGGCAGGCGTTGCACCATCCGTCACGGGCATCCGTCAGCGAGAACGCGCGGTTACAGCTGCGAAAGACCGTGTGGTACTTGGTCAGTTCGGCGAAGCACCCCGAGATCTCGAGCTCGGAGAGGTCCCGCAGTGCGGACCCGTACGCGATCCCAGGCGCTACACCACCAAGCACCGAAGTGAGCTCGTGCTCGCATTCGCTCGACTTGCTCCATTGATGGTTGATCTCAGCCGACCCGTGGAGCCGGGTCGCCTCGTCCGCCGAGCCTTCGAGCGCCATCACGGTGGTGGAATACCCATGGGCGTAGCCGGCGGCAACCGCCATCAGCGAGATGATCGCCGTTATCGGAACGTGCCCGTTCAATGCGCCGGCCAGGTTGAGCTCCAAGAGCGCGGGGTCGATGCTCCTGTCGATGCAGACGAGCTTCATGCCCGCCGCCTGCGCCACCCGGTGCGCAGCCGGAGCAGGATTGACGGCCACCAATGTCGGCCGCATGTCGCGCAAGGCTTCGATGACCACGATCGAGTCCTTGCCGCCGCCGATCGGGACGGCCAGCCCCTCCGCCGGTCCCCCGGACTCCGGCGCACGCACCTGGGTGACCTCAGCCCGGACCTTGACCTCCAACGGGATCCGCAGGCCGTTCTTGTATGCGAACTCGCGGAGCCCCTTGTCGTACACGTCGCGTATGAAGTCGCACTCGAGCGGCGTGAGCGGACCTGACTCGATCGAGACGGTGCCCGGGGCCGCAGCCTTGTAGTAGCTGGTTCCCGCCACCGCGTGCAGCAGACGGACGAGGTGCTCGAAGCAGGCCTCCTGAGCGGGATCCAGGCGAAGTGGCGCTCCGAGGTCGATGCGTTCCTCGAAGCTGATTGTGCTCGCAGCCCCCGAGAATGCATAACGGAGCAGCACGATCCCCGTCAGCGGGTCGACGTCGTAGTCGGTGGCGTGGAAGCTCTCGATCTCCTCGCGCCTGAATCGCATCTGTCCTCGTCGTCGCCGCTTGCCGGACCCAGCGATGCCGCCTGCCGGACCATGCGATCCTACCGGCCGGCTTCTTCGTTCCTGCGGGAGGCCGCCGGCCGTTCCTGCCATCACCGATATCCACAGGGCCTGTCTGCCGAACATATTTCGGCGTTTTTGATACACGGCGTTATACACAGAGAAGTATCAAGAACGTCAAACTGACAACGGAAGGTCGGTCGGCGTCCGAGGCGCGACACCACAACGTCCAAGGCTCCATACCACAACCGGCCATCACGAGGTTTCAACCGCTCGGAGCACCCGGAGGTCCTACGCGAGGCCACGAATCACCCTTCCCGGAGGATTTGACCTGAGGCAACAGGGAGGGCCAGGCGTTCATCGCCGCCGGCAAATCTTCGACCCGTCCCGGGCGCGCCCCTCGGTGTGGCAGTCTTGTCATACTGCAACGATCGGGAGGACGGGCTCCCAGCAGCCGTGACAGCGCGGGAAGGAGGTAGGGGGTGGCCTCTCTGTGCCCGAAGTGCCTGGGCGTGCTTCAACCCGGGTCAGGGGTCTGTCCCAGCTGCGGCGCAGAGCAAGGTGCGACTCGGAACACTGGGGCCGTTGCCGGGAGCGCCGCCGGTCTGAGCACGAACGGTCTGCCCGAGCCGCCGCGGCCAGGGGCTCCCCTGCTGCTGCCCCCCGTCGTTCCGCCTCCTCCGGGAGCCGGCGACTTCAGACCTGGGGGTAACGGGATCCCAGGACCGCCGGCTCCGTCTACTGCCGCCGCAGGATCGGCCGGGCAGATCGACCTGAGCTCCCCCGCGGGCCTTCTCGGGCCGTCGGCTCACGCAGCACCACCGGACACCCACCTTGGCCGGCCTGCGGCACCGCACCTCGCGGACGCGGCCGTTGAGCAATGGGGCCCTAAGCAATGGGGCCCCGAGCGCGCACGATCTCATCTTCGGCCCCGCTCCCGGAGCGCCACCGCCGGCAATGCCACCACCGCCGGCAATGCCACCACCGCCGGCAATGCCACCGCCGGCACCCGCTTCGATCCCCTTCGTCGGAGGCGCCACGCCGTCCGACACCTTCACGGCATTCACCGAACAGATCACCGGGAAGCTCGCAGGTCCGATCACCCGTCCGCCGCTGGGTCACACCCCCGATCAGGGCGGGCTGCTCCGCCCCGCGCCTGTGGCCCTGATCCCGGGTGATCCGAAACGTGCGAGGGTCCTCGCGAAGCTCTCCCGCAGGAGCACGCTGTTGCCGATCGCGGCGGGCGTCGTGGTTCTCGCAGTGGTGGCTTCGCTGCTCGCCATCGGCAGCTCCCCTTCAAAATCTGCCTCAGGCGCGAGTCGTGCAGGGACGCACCCGACCGCCACGACCGGCAACAAACCGGGTGTTGCGCTCGCCCATCACGTCGACACAGTCAGCATCCCTCTGCTTTCGCCTTCTGACGATCCGCGCCCTGACATCACCGTGAAGGTCGGCAACGACCCGAACCCGTTGCACGTTGTCCTCGACACCGGCTCGGTGGGGCTCCGGGTCTTCTCGAACCTTCTGCCGACAGGGCAAGGCAAAGGAATCGACGTGACCGCCCAACAGGACTCGGTCGAGTACGTCGACGGGACGCAGTTCTCTGGACCAGTCGCAGACGCCCTCGTGCACGTCGGGAAACTCATGACCACGAGAACAGTGCCTTTCCAACTTGTGAACAGCGTCACCTGTGATCCCCAGATCCCCTACTGCCCGGCGTCCGGCGGAGCGGCGCAATTCGAAGCCGATGACGTCGACGGCATCATGGGGATCGGACTTGGCGGCGCGTACCAGGGCGACCCGACCACGAACCCGTTGCTCTCACTGCCTGCGCCTTACCGCGACTCGTGGAGCATCGCGATGTCGGGCAGCGGAGTGAACCTGCCGGCACCTGGGACACTCCTGCTCGGTGCGCAGGATCCCGCGAATCCGGCGGCGCAATTCTCGCTGCAGCAGCAGGGCGCGGCGGCCGACGGATCGCCGAGCTGGAACGACCAGTTCAACCTGTGCTGGGACGTTGGAGGCCTGAGCAACTGTGACCTGACCGTGTTCGACTCGGGAAGCGATTTGACGGTGCTCAGCGGAAGCGGATTCGCGAGCGTTCCCACCGACGCGCCCGGCCAGATCGCGACGCTCACCACCGGCACGCAGGTTCAGTGCTCACAGGAAGTCGACGGGAACCCGTTGTGGTCGTTCGACGCGGGCGGCGGCACCATGCAGACGGTGTACGTGGTGCCTGGCGGCAACGACTCGGTGAATTCCGGCGTGCAAGCCTTCTACTCGTTCACCGTCACGTACGACGAGACGCACGGCGAGATCTTCCTGTCGTAACGCTGCCGGCCGATCCAGATTCCGCGATGGTCGACCGATCAGAAGTAGCGATCAGAAGTAGGTCGTGCCCTCGGTCCGCGTGACCGCGTCGTCGAGGTCCCCGAACCAGACACCGGTGGAGAGGTACTTCCATCCGGCGTCTGCCGAGACGACGACGATCACTCCCGAGTCGACCGACTGGGCACATCGGACCGCTCCCGCCAGCGCGGCACCCGTCGAGATGCCGGCGAACACTCCGACCTCGACGAGCCGCCGGGTCCATTCGATCGACTGACGAGCGTTGATGACGGTCTTGCGATCGAGTAGGTCCGGCCCCCCGAGCTCGGTGAAGATCGGCGGGACGTAGCCGTCTTCGAGGCTGCGAAGCCCGTCGACCATCTCGCCGGCGGGCGGTTCGACAGCCCAGACCTGCAAGGCCGGGTTGCGCTCCTTCAAGAACCGGCCGGCACCGAGAAGCGTCCCCGAGGTCCCGAGCCCGGCGACCAGATGGGTGATCTCGGGGCAGTCCCGCCAGATCTCGGGGCCGGTGCCCTCGTAGTGAGCCTTCGGGTTGGCCTGGTTCGCGTACTGGTAGAGGAAGACCCATTCCGGGTGCTCGGCGTGGAGGCGCTCGGCCATGCGGACGGCACCGTTCGAACCCTCGGAGCCGGGTGAGTCGATGATCTCGGCGCCCCAGACAGCGAGGAGCTGGCGGCGCTCGGCGGAGACGTTGTCGGGGAGCACGACCTTCAAGCGAGTAGCCCTTCACCCGGCAGACGAGGGCGAGGCCGATGCCGGTGTTGCCGGAAGAGGGCTCGATGAGGGTGTCGCCGGATTGGAGCAGGCCCTGCTTCTCGGCGTCCTCGATCATGCAAAGAGCGATGCGGTCCTTGACCGAGCCGCCCGGGTTCTGGCCCTCGAGCTTCACGAGGATCCGTGCCCGCGGGTTGGGGCTGAGCGCGCTCACATCGACGAGCGGGGTGTCTCCTATGAGGTCGAGGATGCTCTCGTAGAGTGCCATTGAACTGGGTGATATGGGCCTTGGTGCTCTGGGCTCGGTGCTCTGGGTGCTCGGTGCTCTGGACCGGTCGGCTCTGGAGGGTCCGCTCGCGGACCGGGGTCTCAGCCGCCGGCCACGGCCGGCAGGATCGAGATGGTGTCGCCGTTCGACACCTTGGTGTCGAGCTTGTCGAGGTACCGGACGTCGTCGTCGTTCAGGTAGACGTTGACGAAGCGGTGAAGCGTCCCGTCGTCGGTGAGGACCTGGCCCTTCATGCCCGGGGTTGGCCTCGACGAGGTTGGTGAGCACCTCGCCGATGGTCGATCCGTCCACCGAGACGGTGGACTTGCCGCCGGCGTGAGGGGCGCAGGACGGTCGGAAGGCGGATCTCCACGGGCACGACGGTCCTCCAGTCGACGGCAGGCCGGCTCGGAGGCGCCGGCAGGCTCGGCGCCCTCGGGCCGGGCGAACCTGCCGGAGCGAGTGCTGTCGCAGTGTTGCTAAGTCGGAATGTTGACGGATTCTGGTCGGTATTCTACCGGCCGCCGACGACCACGGACTCCTCTGTGACCTCGCCCTCGACGATCCGGTACGAGCGGAGCACCGGATGGGAGTCGCGGAGCGACACGAGCACGTAGTGCCAGCCGGGATCAGGTGCCTGCTCACGTCGGTCGGGGACGGGTAGGCGTCGGTGTGGGTGTGCGAGTGGAAGACCCCGACGATCTCGAGCCCGTTGCGCTCGGCGTCGAGATCGGCGTGGAGGTGGTCACGCGGGCTCGACGGTGTAGATCTTCGCCGACGCTGCGGCGTTGCGGGTCGGGTAGCACTTCTCCACGTCTCCGGAGCTCGGGATGGCCGCCGAGCAGACCGCAAGCCTCGTCGGGCAAGCCGCCGAGACAGTGGCTGACTATCTGAAGATGGACCGCTGAAGGCAGACGCAACACGATCGAAATAGTAGTGACGAGCGTGCCGTCGCATACCCGCGAACGCCGGCCCAGCCAGGGCTCGGATATGGAACCCTCGCTGATGGCGCCCGGGCTACGGTCGATTCTCGTGGCGAAGGGACCAGGGCGGCGCGGTGGGCACCGCAAGACGAAGGAAGAGGCCGACGGCATCCGGACCGTCGCGCGAAACCGCAGGGCCCGCCACGACTACGACATCATCGAGGTGCATCGAGTGCGGGATCGTGCTCCAGGGGTCCGAGGTGAAGTCGCTGCGAGGCGGCCGGGTGTCGCTCCAGGACACCTACGCCAAGGTCGAGGGCGGCGAGCTCTGGCTGCTCGGGCATGCACATCCCTCCCTACCTGCAGGCCGTCGGATTCGGGTCCCACGACCCGGACCGCAAGCGCAAGCTGCTCGTGCACCGTGACCAGATCGACGAGCTCGTCGGGCAGACCCAGCAGCAGTCGCTCACGCTCGTGCCGCTGTCGATCTACTTCAAGGACGGCAGGGCGAAGGTGGAGCTGGCTCTCGCCCGGGGACGTCGCCTCTACGACAAGCGCCACGCCATCGCGTCACGTGAGGCCGATCGAGACGCCGCACGCGACATCGCACGTGCGATGGGCGCGCGGCGTCTCGCGCTCACGCGACGACTGACGGCTCAGCTCTCCCAGGATGTGCTCGCGGGTCACCTGGTGGTCGTGCGAGCCGCTCGCATGCTCCTGCACCGCGGCGACGAGGTGATCGAGGGCGTCGTCACTTTCGATGTGGAACGAGACCCCGCAAGGGCATGCCGCGACGCGGGCCGACTCCAGAAGGAGTCGCCGCGAAATCCAGTATGACGCAGGGCTCGTCACCGACGACCCAGGCATCGTGGCCCGGGCCTACGACGTGTGCGTCGCCGGCGGCCAGCTCCCTCTCCTCCCCGCTGTCCATCTTCACCTCAACCGTCCCGAGACGACTACCGCCTGATGCGCGACCTGGCACGAGTCGGTGCCGACCAGCGGCTTCATGTCCTTCGACCAGCGCCAGCCCGGCCGGAATGCCGCTCGTGCGAACGTGATGCCTCCGAGCGAGACCAATGCCAGCTCGCCTTGGTCGAAGCTGCGCGTCTCGTCAGGTGAATCGAGGTTCTTCGTCAACAACATGTCGTCCTCCGCTTCATTTGTCAGGTGTATGGGTCCGGTCATCTTGCGCGACCTGGTGCTTGCCCACATCGGTAGGACTACGTAGAAGGCCCGAAGGCGGGTTGCCCGTCTACGTGCGAGGGAGCTGCCTAGCGGAACGCTCGGACGGACCGGCAGTCAGCGGCGAGCGAGCCGTCGGCCGCTTTCGGTCTTGATGGGCGTGTAGTTCATCTCGAAGTGGTGGTACAAGGTCGACTCATCGGCCTGAGACAGCTCCTCGCCGTGCATCTCGATCTCGGGCGCAGACCTGACCTGGTCCTTCGTCGCTGTGACCTGCAGGCCATCGGGACCGATCCTTATCCCGGCCAGTGGCACGAAGGTCAAGTGACGGTCTATGAAACCCTCTTTGACGGTGGCGAACTGCGGCTCGTCTGTCTCGACGTCGACATAGATGTCCTGCAGCTTGCCGATCTTCTCGCCGTCGCGGTCAATGAGCATCTTGCCGTGCCACTCGGCGACACTCCATTTGGCCTCGGAATCGTCACTGGTCATATCGGGACTCCTAGGTAATTGGCAGCCTGCCGAGCAGGATGACAGCCCGTCGACCGGGTCCGGGGTCCGTGCGGGCTTCGTGTGGCTTCAGCCTATCTCCGAGCTGCGATTGCGGGCTTCGCGCAACCAGGACGCGAGCTAATGCGCTCTCGCCTCCGCCACCGCCACGAGGTGAGTTCTCGAACGTGCGTCCAGCTTGCGCAGGAGTGCCTCGACGTGCTTTTCCACGGTGCGAGGCGACAGCACCAAACGGGCGGCGATCTCCTTGTTCGCGAGCCCCTGGACCACGAGGTTCAGCACATCCGCTTCGCGGGGCGTGATCCCGAGGCCGGTCCAGCGCCGCGGTCCACCAGACAGCTCGCGACACCTTTCGGCCAGGTGCTGCAATCCTCGACCGGCGAGGCGATCTCCGACTCCGTTCAGCCACCAACCAGGGTCGTCCCACCCGCCGGCAGCCGCCGACTCCGCAGCGAGCCAGCGCGACACGTCATTCCACGTCATGCAGTTGACGAAGTCGGCCTCCGACGCGCCGAAGTCCCTCCGCGCAGACATCGCGTCGCCTTTGCGACCGGCGATGATCGCCTCGGCGCACGAGAGGAGACCCGAGTTCAAATAGAACGCGCCGAGGCCGACGCGGCGGGCGTCGACGACCGCCTGCGAGGCGCGTCTGTCTCCGATGGATGCGAGGAAAACCGGCCACACGGCACGAAACGCCGCCGGCTCAGCGTGGGGCTGATCCGCCAGCATGTCCACGGCGCGGCCCAGGTGCTCCACCGCGACACTGCGGTCGCCGTGCAGCAGCTCTCGCATACCCCGGGAACCCCAGGCGAATGCGGCGAGCATCCGGTCGTCGGGTAAGGCGGATGCGGCGAGACCGATGTATCGCTCCATTTCCGCACGGTCACCTCGCCAGGCTGTGTTCTCGGCCAGGAATGTGAGCGCCTTGGCGCGGACCCGACCTAACGCGAGCCGCTCGCCCAACTCGAGCGCCGAGTGGGCGTGCTCCTGCGCCATGTCGAGATCGAATCGGCAGTGGCCGACAGCGGCGAGTTGAAGATCGACCTCCGCCGCCATGCTGAGGGCACCGAATTCTCCTGCCAGACGACGGGCCTCAACCAGGCGTTCGATCCCGGCGTGATCGAACATGTCGATGGTCCCTAGCTCGTGCATCGCCCGCACCTGCCAGAGCGGAAGGTCGTGGAGCTGCGCGGTGGACAGCGCTTGTTCGAACAGGCCCTTAGCGGCATCCAGATCGGAGAACCGTTCGGCTCGTCCGAGGACCTCGAACGCGTTGCACCTGACCTCGGGGCTAGAGGTGCCCGACGACAGCGCCTCGGAAGCAAGCGAGCGGGCCTCGTCTACGCGGTCGGCCGCCAGTGCCACCTCCGCCTCGAGCACCGCGGCCCGGGCCTTCAGATCGGTGTCGGACCCTGCGGGTATCAGCTGACCGGCGGCCTCGAGATGCTGGGCCGCAAGTGGCCACCTGGCTGCGGCCACCGCGGCATGAGCCAAACGGACGTGGATCTCAGCTGCTTCCAACGTGCGGCCCAAACGCGAGATGGCCGAAGCGCCGACTTCTACGGCGTCGTCGACCCTTCCTGCCAGGGCGAGCGCCTCCACCAGGTACTCCGCGGCTCGCTGGTCTCCAAGCTGGTCTGCCCGCCTCAGCGCGTCGATCGCGGTGGCGAGCGCGCCTCTCGCGATGGCCGATCGGCCCGAGACGATCAGCAATTCCGCCGCCCTGTGATCGTCACCCGACTGAAGGGCGAGGTCGGCGGCGAGGTCCCTCCATGGGCCGTCCAGGTCTGGATGAGCTTCGTCGAGCGCCTTCAATGCTGCGGCCGCCAAGCTCTGGCGCCGAGGGGGCAGCAACCTGTCCGGTCACCGCCTCGCGGGTGAGGGCGTGACGGAAGGAGAACACTCCCCCGTCGACCACCAGGAGTTGATGCTCGACCCCGCGCTCGAGCGCCTTCGTGACGACATCGGTGGGCTGATCGACCGCGGCGGCGACGAGATCCCAATCGAATTGCCGACCGAATATGGCGGCGGTGGACATCACGATGCGCTCCTCGTCGGGGAAGTCGCTCAACCTGGCACGCACCGTCTCGCTGAAAGAGACCGGAACGCCCGGAGAAGCCAACACTTCCTCGACGAGAAACGGGATGCCGTCAGCGGCCCGCTGAACCCGTCCGACGAGCTCGTCGTTCGCGCGCGGCACGCACACGCGCACCATCTGGGCGACGAGCTCTGATCCGAGGCGGGCAAGCGGGATACAACGCGCGCGGCGGCTGGAGGTGAGCCGGCGGATCAAGTCTCCTGCGGCGGACAGATCCTCGTCGCGGGAGGTCACCAGGCAAAGGACTTGCGATCCCTCCAGGTTGTCAGCGAGGTATTCGAGGACCGCAATGGTGTCGGAGTCGGCCCAGTGCAGATCCTCCAAGACGAGGACCATCCCGGATGGGTCGGCCATGCGACGCAGGAGCTGGACCAGAGCCTCGGCATGAAGAGGCGAAGAGGACTCCACGGTCGTCTCCGGGGCGAGGCTCGGCACGATCCCGTAGAGGGCCGGCAGCCAAAGGGCGAGATCCGGATCCGAAGGCAGTGTCCGGTCGCGGAGGCAACTCAAGAGAGCTTCGGTCAGAGGGCGGTAAGGAGTCGTGGACCCGGTCGGGACGGCTCGTCCGACAGCCGCCAGCGCGCCACGAGACCGAGCCAGGGCGACCAACTCTCGGCCCAATCGTGACTTGCCGATCCCCGCCTCTCCTGTGACGCAGACGACGCTGCCTTGCCCGGAAATGGCCGCACTGAGCGCCTGATCGAGCGTCGCAACCTCGTCAGCCCGCCCGACGAGGATTGGGCACAGCACGTCCGCCACACCCAATTCTGCCTCCGGACAGCGCCTTCCGCTGCCGACCGTGGTGCGGACCGCCTTAGCAGCACCTGACGAAGGTGCAGGCAGGACCGCTAGCATGGTGTTGTCATACACAGCAAGGGGGTGACTGGCTTCGACTCTGGTCGTCAAAGTTGGAGAAGCGAGCCGTGGTCTCCGGAGCCACGTTAAAGAGCCGGAACAAAAAACAAACGCCGAGCCTCAGCTCGCGCTGGCTGCTTAATAAGTAGCCCGTCCGTCCGGCCCCAGCCCTGCGGGTCGGTAGCGGGCGTCATCTAGCGGGGCTTACTCAAGCGGTCACGTCGGCGGGCCGCTGGGGACATCTCAGCCGACTGGGGACTGGCGAATTTGCCGATAGCGGCGCCGGCCCCGAGATCTAGCGATCGGCTGCGCTCGGAGAAGGCCAACTGCGAAACCGGAGGACGCGGGTTCGATTCCCGCCACCTCCACCTACCGCGGGGTGTTCATGAAACCCCCCCCGTTGGAGGTGGCGACGAGTCAGAAGACTCGAACGCCACCCGGAAACGACGACTGCCGGCCCTAGGGCCGGCAGTTTCGCGTGGATCTAGATGTCGACGTTGCTCGTCAGGGCGCGGAGGCTTGGGACCACGAGAACGAGATTTTCTGACTCTTGCCGACCTCGGTGATCGTGCACACCAGGCACGTTACGCTTGTCCTTTGCGTTGGGAAATATGGCGTTGGGCAATATCATTTCCCCTCGTTGGCACTGAAGGACACATGATCGGGGGCGGAAACCGTGGGCGCAAGATTTCGCGATCACATCGCTTGTCTGGATTACCGAAGCGCGGGCCGAGACCTCGCAGGTCATTCGAGGCACGACACGACACTGGGTCTGATTGCAGACGCTCGGGACTGGCGTTTTCGATCTCCGCGACTCCATGTTGTCTGCATCACGATCGCGGGAGTGCTTCTCATTTCCGGGTTGTTCACCGTTACGGCGCCGGTCGCCTGGGCCGCGACAACAACTCTCTATGTGTCGACGACGGGTTCCAACACGACAAACTGCACCTCGTCCGCCACCGCATGCACGACGATCCAAGACGCGATCACCGAGGCCGAGGGAGCAAGTCTTTCTGGCAGCCCGGTCACAATCGACGTCGCCGCGGGCACCTATCACGAGAGCGACACCATCGACAGTACGAACCCAACGTTGGCCATCGTGGGAGCAGGGGCCACGACCACCATCCTCGACGATCAAGGTTCGGGATCCGATGTCACGATCACCCAAGGCACTGTCAGCTTGAGCGGACTCTCGATCACGGGCGGCTCGGCAGAAGACGGTGGCGGAGTCATGAACGAGGACACGGTGGCACTCGACAACGACATCGTCTCGAACGACTCGGCGACAGCCTCAGGGGCCTACGCACTCGGGGGCGGCCTCTTCAGCGGTGTCGGCGAGTACACCACAAGTCCTGACGTCTCGTTGTCTGATGACACGTTCGCGAACGACTCGGCGCTTGCCTCGGGCACTAACTCCTACGATGGGCATACGCTTGCAAACAAATACGGAGGCGATGCCGAAGGGGGCGCCGTTGCCTTCACCGGGGGCACTGTCTCTTCGACCGATGACACCTTCTCGAACGACTCTGCAACGGCACCAGCGCCTGGCGCTGGCTATATGGGCACATTCCTCCCCGGCGGTGTGGCGGGCGGTGGAGGCGTGTTCAGCGGAACACAACAGACTTCGCTTTCTACGACCTTCACGTCTTCCGGCGACACGTTCTCGAACGACTCGGCAGCGGGGGTCGGGGATAGCACGGTAACCGGTGCCGCCTACTACGGAGCATTGGGAGGCGGTGTGGACGTGAATGGTGTTGAAAATGCGACGACGTTTGTAGACGACACGTTCGCGGATGATACGGCCGAAGCCTCGAGCAATGCCGGCTACGGCGGAGGCCTGTACGTCGCCACAGAGAACAGTGCGACCCTCACAAACGACACTCTCTCAGGGAACGACGGCACTGTGCCCCTCTCCTCGATCGATGTGGGCGGGGGGCTCTACAACAACGGCACGGCTGTTCTCACGAGCGACACTTTGTCGGACGATAGCGGCGACGGTGGGATCGTCAACAATGGCAATACGACCGGTGCCACCGTGACCCTCGCCGACTCTCTCCTAGACGGCGACCCCACTTGCGAGGGCTCACTCACCGACGGTCTTTTTAACGTCGAGAACGACGACACTTGTGGCTTGGGTCGCTATGACATCACCGACTCGGCGACCATCGGAACGCTCAGCCTGGCCACCAACGGGTCTAGCGGGCCCGAGACCGAGGCCATCACCTCCAGCAGCTCTGCTTTCGGAGAAGTGCCCTTGCGCTTCTGTGCGACTACGACCGACGAACGAGGCCAGCCCCGCCCAGGCGTTGGGACGACCGCCTGTGACGCCGGCGCCTTCGAGGCCCAGGCCCCTACTGCCCCGCAGGATCCCGTTGCCACTGCGGGTAATGCAACGATCGGCCTCACCTGGAGTGCACCGAGCTCGAGCGGCGACGGTCCTGTGAACGGATATGACGCCTACTGCTCGACCTCCGATCCGCCACCGACGACTGGGTACACACCTTCGGCGATGGCGGGGCCTTCGGCCACCTCGGTGACGGTCAGCGGACTTGCCAACGGTGCGACCTACTACTGCGTCGTCGTATCCGTGAACTCGCTCGGGTCGTCAGTTCCGTCCTCGGTCGTCGAAGCCACTCCTGTATCTACGGTCCCGGGACCACCCACGTCGACGACGATCACCTCCGCCAATGCCTCTTTGACCGTGGGTTGGACGGACCCGTCGAGCAACGGTGGACTGGCGATCACCGGTTATGACATCTACTGCTCGACCACAGATCCACCTGTCACTTCGGGCACCCCGAACACGAGCGTGAGCGGTGCGAGCGCCACGTCGGGCGCCGTCACAGGGCTGACCGACGGCTCGATCTATTACTGTGTCGTCACCGCCTTGAACTCGAACGGCCAATCTGCTCCCTCGCCGGTCGAAAGCGGCACTCCCGATACGACGGAGACGTCGCTTGGGTGTGCACCGAAGGCCGTCGATGTCGGTAAGAAGACCACCTGCACGGCAAAGGTGGAGAACGTGACCACCCCGACGAGCACGCCTGCGGGAACGGTTACCTGGAGTGGAGGGGCAGGCAGCTTCTCGAGCCCCACGTGCACGTTGAGCGCAGGGAGCTGCTCGGTTAGCTATGTGCCCTCGGTTAAGGGGTCACAGACCATCACCGCGGACTTCGATCCCAATAGCAACCAGTCGGCGAGCACAGGAAGCTTCAAGCTGAAGGTCAAGAAGTAGCGAGCAGCTTCGTCGCTCAGGAGATTGCAGCTGACCACGGGGTCAGCACGCTGCGGCGGCTCGACGTGGTCATACAGGCAGTGAACCCGCGGTCAGAACTACAAGGCGATTGTGGAGACTCCTGCTCTTAACCTGTGGAGACTCCCCCGCCGAGCCGCAGATTCCCCTGGTCAGGGAGTTTCATGAACACCCCACCTCCACTAACTGACCACCAAACCAAGGGGTGTTCATGAAAGAACGCCCTGAGTGTTCATGAAACCCCCCGTTGGAGGTGGCGACGAGTCAGAAGACTCGAACGTCACCCCGAGAACGACAACTGCCGGCCCTAGGGGCCGGCAGTTTCGCGTGGATCTAGAACTCGAGTTGATGTGAGGGCGCGTAGAATTCAGACGACGACGAGATTTTCTGATCTTCGGTCAAGTGAGGCAGTCAGGTGGCGGCTGTGACCGTGGGCCCACCAGCTCCGCCCAAACTCCTGTGCGGTGCTTGGCACGTTGGCGTCGGATTGGACGAGCTGAAGTCGATGGATCGGATCACTGCAGCACGGCATCGCGCTCACCCGACGAGCCGACAGTGACGATGCGAGCCGCGGTTCATCATTCACCGGCTACCGCCGCACGTCGTTCCTACTCGATCGTGGGACGAAGTGTGGCGTCTCCATCTCCTCCCCGTAGACAGAAAGGTGGCAGACCGGCCGTGGGGGTGGCTGCCAACACTTCGGACCACGATCCCACCAAGTGATTGGATCAAGCCAGCCCGAACGCATAACGACACGGCACAGCTCAGCGAAGGTGTAAGCGCTGAGCCACACTTTGATGGTGGCACCCCTCCGCAACTCGATCACCCCGGTGCTGACAGTTATAGATGCCGAAGCTGCCGTTAGCTTCTATATGAGGGCCTTCGGGGCCGAGGAGGTCGTCCGCAACAGCTATCCCGATGGTCGGATCGTCGCGGAGATGTCTGTCGGCGATGCCCGTTTCAGAGTGGCAGACGAGGCAGTGGAGTCGGGAGACGTCAGCCCACGAACGCTCAACGGCACGACCGTCAGGATCAACCTATTCTTTGAAGACCCCGACGGGTTCGTAGCCAGAGCCGTCGCTAACGGCGCGGTCGAGGTTGCCCCCGTTGCCGACCAGTCATACGGACTGCGCCAGGGTCGGATAGCTGATCCTTTCGGTCACCACTGGCTCATCGGTCGGCCCCTGGCTGGAGAAGCCGGACGATGGGGGACGCACAACTAACCGTTCGCGACAAGGCGTGCCGTCGCGAACAAGTCCAGCAGATTTGCGCCCTCGTCAACGCCTGAACGGAGCTGCGACGGGCATCGCACGAGGCATGGTCCACGTTGGCGCTGGTACCCAGTGGACCGTTGACAATCGGTTGCACGAACGCGAGGAATACTTCACGGCGCCTCCGCAAAACTCATCGCGTGCAACGACCCGGTGTCGTCATGTTGCTGGAAGACCGACAACGCGTCGGGACTGAAGTTTGTCCCCTCGCTAGTCCCGCATCGGGGAACGTTTGTCCCCTCGGGCTGATTCGCCACATTGAGGCATCGGGTTACCCACCCGGCCCTTCTTGACTTCGTGTCGCCTCTGACAGATTGAAGGATCAGGTGATGGTGAGAGCAATGGTGGCCTCGACCGTGGTCTTGGTCCCGCCCACCGTCTCGGTGACCTTGACCTTGATCGAAGTTTGACCGGCCTCCAGGCTCTTGCTCGGTTTCCCCGAGAGCACCCCGGCCTTGGACAACGTCATCCCTGAGGGCAGTTTGACCTCGGTCCAGGACAAGGTGGCATGAGACCCCGCCTCCTGGGTGGTCAAGTGCACTGGGTGGTAGTGCTTGCCCGGTGAGGCGCTCGGCAGCGACGTTGTCGTGATGAGGAAGCCTCCTTCCACCGCCCCGATGGTGCATTTGTGGAAGCTCGCCACGCCACGCTGATCATGTCGGCTACAGACTTGGACCCCGTTCAAGCTGGTGCCGGTCGGAATCTTCCCGATGGCGGGGCTTCCGAGTGCCGGGAGGATGGTCTTTGTCGGGCCGCCGTTGTCAGCCAGGCCGGGCAGCGTCAATCCCGCGTCCGTAATATCGCCGGTTCCGCCGTTTTGACACGACCCGTTCGTGCCCAGGTTGTAGCCCTCGTCTGTCCATGATCCTCCCGCCTGGTCGCAGCTGCCATCGAAGATGTCTGCCCCCACGTAGCCGGTGCCCGACCCGCCTGTGTCGCCGCTGTCGATCGTCCCGCCGTCACGGGCCGGGTTGCCGGTGAAGGTGGAGTCCGCCACGCTCAGCGTGCCGCTGCCGTCGTCGCCGTTGTCGATCGCCCCGCCGTCAAGGCGCGCCGAGTTGCCGGTGAAGGTGGAGTCCGCCACGCTCAGCGTGCCTCTGCCGATGCTGTCGCCGTTGTCGATCGCCCCTCCGTCATAGTTGGCAGAGTTGCCGGTGAAGGTGGAGTCCGCCACGCTCAGCGTGCCGTTGCCGTTGCCGTCGCCGTTGTCGATCGCCCCGCCGTCATAGATGGAGGAGTTGTCAGCAAAGGTGGAGTCCGTGACGCTCAGCGTGCCGCCGCCACCAGCCGTGTCGCCGTTGTCGATCGCCCCGCCGTCACCAGCGTTGGCCGAGTTACCGGTGAAGGTGTCGTCGGACACCGTCAGCGTGCGGTCACCGCCGCTGTCAATCGCTCCGCCAAAATAGGTTGTGGTGTTGTCGGCGTTCTGGATGGTGATGCCCTCGATGGTGGCGTACACACCGCCGCTGATGGTGAGGACCGGGCCGTCGCAGCTCGTTGTCTCACAGGTTCCGGCGCTCGTGCCGTCGCCGTCGAGGATCGGAGCGCTCGTGACCCCGGGTCCGGGCTCGATAGTGACCTGCGACGAGGTCGAGGTCTCCGACGTGTCGACGTCCCAGTTGCCGATGTAATAACTGGACGCGGTGCCCTCAGTACCCGGCTGCACCAGGTACACCGTGGACCCCGCCGCCGCCTCCGACAGCGCCGTCTGAAGCGTGCACGCATTCACCGCCGACGAGCAGTTCCCCGTCCCGACAGCACTCGGTGCCGCGTACAGGCCGGCCGCCCCCTGCACCGCCCCGGCGTTGCACGCCAGTCCGGTTCCACTGGCGACCCCACGCTGGTCTGTCACCGGGCAGAGCGCCACGCTGCTGCCGTTCAGCGTCACCGAGGTGGGATTCGGCACGCGCGCAAGACCCGGGTTGCCCGCCAGCGGCAGCACGGTCTCGGTCGGCCCGCCATTGCTCGCGAGCGGTCCAAGCTCACTTGACGTCAGGGCCATCGAGTCATCAGGCCCGCCGTTCTCGCAGGTTCCATCGGTGCCGACGTTGTAGCCCTCGTCGTACCAGGTGCCCCCCGCTTGGTCGCAAGAGCCGTCGAAGATGTTTCCGGCGACATAGACCGTGCCGTGGCCAAAGGTATCCGCATTGTCGATCTCTGGTCCATCGGTGGCGGAGTCTCCACTGAAGGTGGAGTCGCTCACAGAGAGCGTTCCCGAGCCGTCGTCGCCGTTGTCTATGGCCCCCCCGTCGGACCCCAACCCGCCGGGCGACGCACTGTTGCCACTGAATGTCGAATCGGTCACCGAGAGGGACCCCGAGCTGTTGTCCTCGCCGTTGGAGATCGCCCCGCCGGACTCGGCTGAGTTGTCTATGAAGGTCGATCCCGAGATCAGAGCGGTTCCCGATCCGGCGTCGTTGGCGTTGCTGATGGCACCTCCGGCATCGCCCCCGTAATTCCCGATGAACGTTGAGTCCGAAACCGTAAGGGTGCCCCCAGCGCCCTCGTAGCCGTCGCCGGTGTCTATCGCCCCACCTCCAGCCGTCAAAGCGTGATTGCTTCCATCTTCGATGGTGAGCCCCTCGACAGTGAGTGAGACACCGAAAGACAAACTGAGCACAGGTCCGTTGCAAGTGCCGGTCGTGCAGCCGGTCGTGCTGCCCCCGTTGCCGCTGAGGGTGGGGTCCACGACTCCTGCTGCAGGCTCGATCGTCAAGGGCTCGCTCGGGGAGGTGCCGGAGGTGGACACGGTCCAGGTGCCTACATAGGACTCTGAGCTACCCGGAGTCGCCAGGAGGATCGTGTCTCCGGCCCCCGCCTGCGAGAGAGCCTCGCCGAGCGAACAACCGGTCTTCGGCTTGGACTCGGTGGGACAGCCTGTTGGAGTCCCGGTTCCCTGTGCGAATGCGTAGTAGGAGTTCCCATCCGCCGCAGCCGAAGAAGCCGGCACCACCAGCCACAAACCTCCGGCGACCAGCACAACGGCCAAGAAGACGTACTTGTAAGGAACGGCTCCGAATCGCAACACATGGCGAAGTAACACCTCAGCCTCCGCCTTCCGCCCTAGGGACACATCCCAAGATTTCAGCGGTCTATCACCAAGTGTGATCAGGATCAACGGCTCTGTGCGCTACACATGTGTGACATCGCTATACCGCCCGAGGCACAGCTCAGCGAGAGACCGGCCGGTTACACCCGATCTGCGCGGCGAGGAGCTTTCCCTTGCGAACGCGGAGACGAAGCCCATCTCAATCCGTGCAACGAACTGAGGGGACCCAAATGGCGGCCCACAAGATGTTCCCGCTTCGGCTGCCTTACCCACTGACGCTTGCGTGGGCAGCGATGACACTCAGATGGCGAGGGTCCGGGCTCGCTACGTGGACAGCAGTGGACATAACGGGGAACGAGACCTTGGACGCATTCGAGTGCCTGATGAGGCAAAAGGCCATCGAGTCGCAATCACAACAGCCACCAGGACATTGTGGAGACTCCTGCTCTTAACCTGTGGAGACCCCCCGCCGAGCCTCTCAGTTTCCCCTGGTCAGGGAGTTTCATGAACACCCCACTCACGACACTAAAGGGTGCTCAGGGGAAACCGTGAGCACCCTTGGAGGTGCGCCGGTCGCCACGTAACGGTCGTAGATAAGTCGAGCCCATTCGATGGCGTCGCTGACTCGGATTCCAGACGGTTGCGGACGAGTCCACAGTTCGAGGTTCTCGGGACGACTGTCGTCACGTACGCCGCTGATGCGATGCACCGACTCGCCGGGCAGCAACTGTCGGCCGACTGGCTCCTCAGATACAAGGATGTGCTCGAACACGTATGGGCGTCGTGTTGCCCTCGGATGACCAGCGGCATGAACCATGACGTATCCAGCCCTGTGCCTCGTTCTTCCCCCTTTCCAGTAGCTGTTCTCGCGTTCTGACTCGCTCCGACAACCCGAGCAGGTCGCCGATTTCACCTGCTTTGGACGACCGCACTGACAGGTGTTCCGAGCGCGACACGACGACACCGCAAATCGCGCCTCGAAGGAAGGAAGACCTTCTCGTAGCCTCTACATCTGCGATGTCGCATGCCTGAATGTTATCGACGGCTGTAACCATCAAGCGGCGGTCAGACGCGGATCTAGACGCGGCGGCACCGATGACGTTTTGGCCGGTCAGGTTTTGGCTCGGTGGGCCGGTATCCGCCCTTGATCCAGCGGCGGCACGGGTGGTACACCCTGAAATACGGGTTGGATACATCCTGGGCACCCGCGGGAGGGTGGGAATGGAGGAAGCACGTTGTCCTTGAGCCAACGTAAGGTCGCTCTGTTGCTCGGTGCTGCCGCGCTCGGGGCCACAGCGATGACAGGCGCAGCGGCTTCGACCGCCCTAGCCGCAGCCCGTTCGACCGCCCAAGCCAGTGTGCCGGGACCCAGCTTTTCTAAGTTGAGCGCGAGCCAGGTCAAAGCCCGCTCGTCCGGCAAGCGAGAGCGCATGGTGGTCGTGTTCGACGACCAGCTGACCAATCTGCCGGCGAACCAGGCCCACCGGTACGCCCGGGAAGCAACGGCCGCGTCCATGCAGGCTCCGCTCGTAGCCCAGCTGAAGCAGGTCGGGGCCACACATATCACAACCCTTTCGCTCCTCAACGCTGTTGCGGCGACAATGCCCGTGCCCGAGGCACAGGCGCTCAGCCACGTCCCGGGCGTCAGCGAGGTCGTACCCGACGGAACCGTCATCATCGGGGACGCCAGGTCGAGCACGAAAACGGTAACCCCCGCCCGGGTGCGGAAGTCGGCCATCCCGGCAACGGCGGACGACGGACAGCAATTGTGCAATACATCTTCCAACAAACCGCTGGTGGAGCCCGAAGCCCTCACCAGCATCCACGCAACTGAAGCATCCGCCATCGCGACGGGCCGGGGCGTCATCGTCGGGAACGTCGACGCCGACTCGCTGGCCGGGAACTTCAATATGATCCGTCCAAACGGGCAGCACGTGATCATCGATGCCCCGAACCCGAACGAGAACGTCTACAACGACGAGTTCAATGGAGACGTCTCCACCATCGCCGCCCAGGGCACGGTCATCTATACCTACGCGTCGCAGCTGCCCTACTCGAACATCCCCGCGAAGTGCACCTTCCGGATCGTGGGTGACGCCACCGGCGCCTCGATTGTCACCACCGGTTACTTCAAAGACACCAACTCGCTGGGTCAGATCTTGGCTCCCGAGTCGCAGGTCATCGCCGGGCTACAGCAGGCGGTGAACGAGGGTGTCAACGTCGTGTCGGAGTCCTACGGCTATGGCGCTCTGCCGGGCGCCAACGACGACCTGCTCGAGCCGACGAACGTCGCCATGGTGCAAGCGGGCGTTGTCGTAGTGGAGAGCGCGGGCGACAGCGGCTCGTCCGGCACTGTCGAGGAGCCCGCTGCTAATCCCCTCGTCATCGACGCGGCCGCCACGACCGACCTCAGGCTCCTCGCCCAGGCCGATGGCTACACAAAGGGCTGGGAAGACGACAACATGGCGACCTTGTCATCGGGCGGCACCGCCCCCAATGGCGCCGTGGTGGACCTGGCCGCCCCCGGCTACGCGGCGCTCGCTGTCGCCGGCCTGCACCGGCAACCGCAACCGGCACTTCCGACTGAGGCCTTTGGCGGGACCAGCGAGTCGGCCCCCTTGATCGCCGGCGCCGCCGCCGACGTGATCCAGGCCTACCGTGACACCCACGACGGTGCCACCCCTACGCCAGCCGAGGTGAAGGAGATCCTTTGCAGCACGGCAACCGACATCGGAGCGGAGGCAGACCAGCAGGGCGCCGGCCTCCTGAACATATATGCGGCCGTAGAGGCGGCACGCCAGATGCCGGACACGTCGGAGACGCATTCCACCACCCCGGAACTGGTTGACGACCCCACTCAGCTCGACGTACAGGGCCCGGGCGGCTCAACGGTCGACACATCGGTGACGCTGTACAACGCCTCCTCCGAGACCGAAACGGTCACCGGGACCTACAGGGTGCTTGGCAGCGAGACGAGCCTTGGCCACGCCGTTACCGAGAACGTCAGCGCCCCGCCGCCGAGCGCCCCGATTCCTCCCCAGGGGGCGACCGCGGCCGCGCCGATCCATTTCACCGTGCCGAGTGGCGTCAGCGTGCTCGATGCGGACATGCGCTGGCCGGACCCGACCAACAGCGATGACAACATCCTGGCGTTCCTATTGACCGACCCGGCCGGGAGGATGGCCCAGGAGTCGTACGACTACGGAGCCGCCAACTACATCGCCTGTGCGGGAACGGGGGGGTGCAGCCCTGATATCCAGCACAGCACGGTCGAGCATCCGATGCCGGGAACCTGGACGGCCCAGATCCTCTGGGCCAACGGCCGCGGCCACGCGCAGAGTCCGCCGGACACCCCCGGGCCCTACCGCGGAACCGTGACCTTCCAGGCCAGCGGCCAGAACTTCACGGCAAGCCCGGCGTCGGCGCCCGTCACCATCCCGGCTCGCAGCTGGGTGAGCGTGCCCCTCAGCATCGGCCTCCCCCTGGCTCCGGGCGATGCCCCCGAGTCGGTGCAGTTCACGGGGTCGAACGGACTCGACGGCTCGGTGCCGATCGCCCGGCGTACTCTCATCCCGTCGGCCGGTGGCTCGTTCGACGCCACATTGACCAGCTCGGTGTCTCGCGGTCCGGGGCAGATCAAGACGTTCTACGTGAACGTGCCCCGGGGGGAGAGGGACCTCGACGTGTCGTTCTACGCGCCGGACCACGCCGCCGACGACCCGGTGTACTACTACCTGTTCTCCCCGGCCGACCTCACGTCTACTGCCATCGCGAAGGGTGAGGTCGAGGTCACAGCCGTCGACGCCACGCCGACGTCCGGCAACCCGACCGGAAACGCATCGCTCATCGCCCCCGATCCCCAGTCGGGTCTGTGGGAGATCGACGTGATGCAGGGCGCTACGACCGACGGCACGGAGTTCGCCCAGACGGTCACCGGAAGCCTCGCTTACAACCAGCTCAAACCCGTGACCGAGACTGGTCTCCCGGAGTCGAAGTCGACGATAATCGACTCCGGCTCCAGCGTCCCGATCAAGGTGACGGTCACGAACACGACGAACCACGTCGGGTACTTCGAACTGCAACCGTCGGGCAAGGACGTCAGCGGCGGAAATACCGTCACGCCGAAAGAACTGCCCGCCGGAACCAAGGGGACACTGACGGCGACGTTGTCGCCCACGGCAGCCAAGGGTACGGCGGTGAACGGCACCCTCAGCGTTGTCGACTCGACGGACTTCGGAGCCACTGAGCCCGCCATCGGGTTCCCGTTGTTCTCCGACTTCCACGTCTTCCCCTACGTCTACACAGTCGGGACCTAGTACGGCGCCTACGGCGAAGGTATCGATCCCCAATATGCGGCCTGTGTCGGCCACAAGGACATTGTGGAGACTGCCGCTCTTAACCTGTGGAGACTCCCCCACCAAGGTTCAGTTTCCCCTGGTTAGAGGGTTTCATGAACACGCCACTAACTAACCAACGACGACGGGGTGTTCACGAAAGAACGCCCTGAGTGTTCATGAAACCCCCCGTTGGAGATGGCGACGAGTCACAAGACTCGAACGCCACCCCGGAAACGACAACTGCCGGCCCTAGGGGCCGGCGGTTTCGCTTGGATTAGATGTCGACCTTGCTCGTCAGGGCGCGGAGGCGTCAGTCCCTAAAGACCAGATTCTCTGCTTCCGTCTCGCCGGTCAGCAACCAGAGGTGCTCGGCGTGAACCCCTGTGGGTGCCGAGAACGCCATCCGCGGCCCATGAGCCGGACTTTGCCGGCAAGTGTTTTATCTGGCGAGCATCCTGCGATGGCCCTCTCGTTTCTCTACCGGGCGTTCTGTCGCCTGCTCCAGTTGATCCGACTCTCCTGCCGCAAGGAGGCCGACCTCGCAATCGAGATCGTCATGCTGCGCCACGAGGTGGCAGTGCTCCGACGCCAGGTCCACCGTCCGGCGCTGCAGCCAGTCGACCGTGCCGGGCTTGCGGCCATACGGCGACTGTTCCCTCGCTCTCGCGAGGGTCGGTTCTTCCAGCCGGCCACCTTGCCGCGCTGGCACCGTGACCTTGTCGCCAAGCGCTGGACCTATCCACAGAGACGTCCGGACCGGCCATCCGTCCCTCTAGGAACGACCGCGTTTGTCCTCCGACTGGCGAAGGAGAACCCTTCTTGGGGCTACCGGCGCATCCACGGCGAAAGCGCCACCATGGGCATCGCGATCGCCCCCTCGAGTGTCTGGGCGATCTTGAAGCGTCACCGCATCGAGCCCTCACCGCGACGATCAGGGCCAACCTGGGCGGAGTTCCTCGCCGCCCAAGCAAAGGGCACGATCGCTTGCGACTTCTTCAGCGTCGACACGGTGTGGCTTCGGCGCCTCTACGTCCTCTTCTTCATCCACCACGACACCCGGGTCGTCCGGATCGCAGGCGTGACCGCCAAGCCGGCCACCGCCTGGGTGACCCAACAGGCCCGCAACCTCTCCATGGCACTCGCCGAGCAGCAGGCCGCGGTCAAGTTCCTCGTCCGTGATACCAAGTTCACCGCTTCCTTTGACGCCGTCTTCGCCGCGGATGGAGTCAGGATCATCAAGGCCCCTCCGGGCGCCGCGGGCCAACGCCATCGCCGAACGGGTAGTGGGCACCATCCGGCGCGAGTGTCTCGACCGCCGTATTATCCTCGGACGACGCCACCTTGAGCTCGTGCTCGCTGAGTACGTCAAGCAATACAACCAGCACCGTCCGCACCGGTCCCTCTTCCAGCGCGCACCGTGCAACGGCGACGCGTCTGTGGCCTCGATCGCCGACGCCGACCGCGTGTACCTCCGCCGAGCCGACATCTTGGGCGGCATTATCCACGAATACCGACTCGTCGCATGAGCTGGACTGATGGATTTTACGGCACCCACACGGGACCAGTTAGTTGACGTTGTGGTCGTGATCCCGCCCCGGGGTGGCGGTACTGGGCCGCTTCTGTGGTGACCCGTCTTCGTCGGCCCTCCGCCTGTCCCGAGAACGTTCACCACTTCCGTGTGCCATAGCTGTGCCATTGCGTGGCACGCAGACGTCACGCCTTATGGGTGAACGAGAGAACTCCTCGAGGGCTCCGCGATGAGCCGGCGCGAGATTGAGGGCATGAGGGAAAGGAGCAAGACATGACTGACGGTTCGACGATGAGTGCGGGTGACGCCAATGGTCAAGAGATAAGTCGGGACGATCGAAATAATGGGGTTCGTTTGGGGCGGCGTGGATTGATGTGGGGCGCAGCTGCGGCGGGCGCTGGCGCAGTCGCTAGTTTGGCGGCCGCCGACCCGGCGGGGGCAGCGAACGGAGGGTCTGTCATTCTGGGGGAGACGAACAAGGCCACAGCGACGACCTTAATCACCAGCAAGAAGGCAACCGCATTCGAGGCCTCTTACACGGGGACAGACGAGATCGCGGTTGGAGTCTTCGGTACGTCCACCACCGGGTACGGGGTGACAGGACAGACGACCGGTTTCAACGCGGGCGTCGGGGGAGTCGCCACCGGAGAGGGAGCAAGCGGTGTCTACGGCGAAGCTTCGGGAACAAATGGTTACGGGGTGTACGCCCTAGCGACGGGTACTGGCGGCATATCGCTTTACGTTGATGGAAACGCAACAGTCACCGGCACTCTGTCGAAGGGTGGCGGGTCGTTCAAGATCGACCATCCTCTGGACCCGACCGGCAAGTACCTCTACCACTCCTTCGTGGAGTCCCCCGACATGATGAACGTCTATAACGGCACGGTCGTGCTAGGAATCGACGGCGGGGCGACGGTCGAGTTGCCTGAATGGTTCGAGGCGCTCAATCGAGACTTTCGGTATCAGCTGACTGCCATAGGCAAGCCGGCCCCTGAGTTACATGTCTCTGAGGAGGTCGCCGACGGCAGGTTCTCGATCGCCGGCGGTAAGGCCGGTCAGAAAGTTTCCTGGCAGGTAACCGGGATCCGCCAAGACGCGTGGGCGAACGCCAACCGAATCCCGATCGAGGTCGAGAAGGCGCCCGAAGATCAGGGCCGTTACCTGCATCCGGATCTTTTCGGCGGGGAGGCAATAAGCGAAATCACCAGAGGTCGTCCCACCCTCAGACCCACAAAGGAAGGCGTCAGCGCCCACTGAACACGATCATCAGCGCGGATGCTGGCGAGTGTTGCTCCGTGTGGTGACGCGGGTTAAATCTTGCTTCAACGCTGAACTGTGACTTTCCACGCAGACATTGGTGAATACCGGCATGTGATTCCGGTCACGACGCTCTCGCGTAGGTGCAGACCGAGCTCGGGTTCCACTGATTCAATCTCGTCGATCGCCCGTACAAGCGCCTTGCGTACTGAGGTGCGAGCCCGCTGGTCGTCGTCCGGGAATACTCTCCTCCTGCCACCGAGTCCGGTTGACGTCCTGAGAGCGGACGTTAACGCGTCAAGCTCCGCTTGGTAGCGATGAGAAACAGAGGGTTTGAGGTTTTCGCGGCTAATCATTGCTTGCAGCTCTCCGGCACGCCTCCGGTAACTGTTTAGAGCCTGTTTGTCAGCCACGGCCTCTGACGGGCCGCCGCTCAGAAGCCCTTGGGTAGCAAGGCTCAGCGCCTCGACATCCTGGCCAGGTTGGTCGATCAATACCGCAAGGTAAGCGAAGCCGACACGGTGCGGTAACAGCGTTGCTCGGCCGCCGGTGACGAGTCGCCAACCTCGAAGAGCCGTCTGGAGGGTTGCTTCCCGGAATCGCCTTGCCATCCGAGAAGCGAACTCATCAGGGGCCAACCAGCTCGGGGGACCGGGCAGCACCATTGCCATTCGCTTCGCTCGTTCTTCGGCGTGTCGGGCGAGTTGCTCGGCGCGGGGGTCGTCATACTCGCCCCCTCTGGCGCGCAGAACGTCAGCAAGTGTGCATTCGGTCAGAGCGACCATTGGTCTGTTTCCGAGACGGCGATCGACTCGAATCGCAGCCTCCAGATGATGGACCGCGGCATCCGGGAGACCAATCGTGGCGGCAGACAAACCCAAGGATCGCTCGACGGATCCGAAACACACCACACCGATTGACGGCATGACGGGAAGATGCGCATAGGGAGCTAAGAGCTCGCGAGTGCTGGCTGCGACCTCCACATCTCCGAGCAGATACGCCGCTTCGGCCACCAGGAACTGTGTAGTCAGCCAACTGCTCGAGTGGGGCAACCGGTCGAGCCCCGCTCCGACCAAGCTGGCGAGGGCCTCTTCTGAGGAATCAAGATCACCGAGTACGGCTGAGAGGGCCGCGTCACCGGCCACATAAACGTGGTCGTTGAATCCCAAGCGAGGCGACGTCGAGATGCTCCGGACGACCTCGATGACCTCCGTCCCACGCCCCTGCCACCACCGCAGCGCGGCGAGCATGGCCCCGAAATACGCGGGTGCGTCGGGATCACCCACCTCCATCCCACGCTCCACCGCGCCCGATGAGGCAGCTTCGGCGTCGTCAAAACGTCCCGCACGAGCGAGCACCATCGCTGCGAGCACGTCGGCGATGAAGCCGAGGGCGTCGCAACCCTCGACCGCAGATCGCTCGCGAAGCTCTTCGAGTGATTGGGCGGCTCGCTGATCTCCGATCAGGAAAAGGTCGACGGTACGCCAACAGAGTCCAATCAAGGATAAGAAGGCGTCACTTGCTCTAGCGCCGAGACACACAATCTCTTCTGCCATACCGATCCGAGCTTCGGCATATCGGGGACCTAGTTGGACGTGATGAAGCAAGGACAACGCCTGTGCTGTCGCCGCGTCTTCATCAAAGGAGCGGATCCGCTCGACAGCCTTTACGACCGGTTCCACCGGTGCACCCTCATAGACGGCTTCCGCCGCTTGGCGCACGGTCAGACAGGCTTCTTCAAGCGAACCGGGGACCGCAAGGCTTTGCGCGCGTTGCAGCAGGGTGCCGTAGGTCGCACGTGCGACGACGTCACGCTGCTCGTCAACCCAGATGCCGCCAGCTCCCAGAACAGCCTCTACGAAGGCGTGGAAGTCCCCAGCTCTTTCGGCGGCTTGTGCGGCTTCCATGAACCGCGCCCTTGCCTCAAGCATCCGTCCGGCGCGACGTTGATTTTCTGCCTCCTCGAGAAGGGACGACACCCCCGAGACCTCGTGGCGCCCCCCGGCCATCTTCGGATCTTACGAGGTGTGCCATCACGCGGCACACCCGCCTTCGCTCTTGTGCTCAGGGAGGGGTCCAGTGGAGAAGACGTAGCGCCAGGTTCATCCGCAGTTGTTCGAGCAGGGCGTCGTAGTGCCCGGGGGGCCAGGAAGCGCAGCCTCGGCAATGGCGATGAGCTGGGCTGGCAGCGTCCCCGGCCGCCAGGTCGCCCCAACTCAAGAGACGTATGGCCTGTCTACTCGCCACCGGTCGGAATCGTTGCAGAGCGCGCCCTGCGCACATTTCGCGAGCTGTTCTGCCTCCGTGAGGGCGAAACCGTCGAGGTGAAGCTGTTCAGTTCCCCGAACCGGGGTGGGACTCCGGCGAGTGAGATCGTGGAGCCTCCAGAACGCGCGGAGTGCGCCCCGGGGTGCGCGCCGCAGCATGATCCTCGGGGATCACACCCGAGCCAGCGAGTCCTCCCGTAGATGGTCCCTGAGAGCTGGCCTCACGACCTGCGACATGGACAGGGCGCCCTGTTTGAATCGCTCCTTTAGACGCCATGGGCTGCGCAGTCACGTTGAGCACCTCGCGGGGCACCTCGATCGTTGCCTGAGACTCTCTCAACCCCAGCTTGCTGAGCGTCAATCGGCCCGTTCAATGGATCGATCTCGGTTGGAAAGTTCGCCGACTGCGTGTAGGTAGATGAGGACTGCCGTTACTCGCCGGTCAAAGCCTTTGGAGTCAGGGACCTTGAGTTTGCGGAAAATGTTCGTGACGTGTCTTTCGACCGACTTGTTCGATACTGCTAGCTGGCGCGCTATCTCGTTGTTGGCGTAGCCGTTGGTCATCACGGTCAAGACATCAAGTTCACGGATCGACAGCTCGTCAAGGACCGAAGGAAGTCGGCGCCGCACGAGAGCATTGACGATCGACGGGTCCAGTACCGTTTCGCCGGCATGGGCCGCATGGACGGCGCTCACCAGAGTTTCGAGATCTCCGACTCGATCATCGAGGAGGTAACCGACGTGGGCGGCACCGCCGCGAAGCAGTTCAAGGGCATAGCCGTCGCCCGCCTCGGCAATGACAACGACACCGACGGCCGGGTGCTCAGCGCGTAATCGCTGTGCAGCGCTCAACGAAGCCTCGGCGTTCACCCTGGGGGTGCGGATCCCGACGATGAGCACATCAGGTCGGTACTGGCGGACGGCGTCAAGCGTTTCGGGATGGCTGTCGACCCGTGCGACGACCTCGATGCTCCTGATGGTCCCGAGCAGGCATCCCAAGCCCTCTCGGGTGAGGAAGTTGTCGCTCGCGATCACGGCACGTATCACGGTGGGGGGATCGGACATTTGGGCGCTCCCGAGTCAGATGGCACGGCGGTCTTCGCGTCCTGGCATGTGGGTTTCAATCACTCTTTCGCAGGACCGCGTTTGACGACGACTTTCCCACAGCCGGGGCGTGCGGAATCCGCCCGTAAGAAAGCGGTGGGGGCGTGCCCCACAGATTTGAGGGAGTGCCCCATGTTCGAAGGTCCGAGACAGATCGTACGCTCCGATCTGTCACCGCTGAGACGGTAGTTGGTTCTGGTGGCGTCGACATTCTGGCGACGGAAGTGGGTGAAAAGACTAAATGGAGTCTGGCGACCCTCGACACGACGCCGAACCCATAATCCGACAGGCGGATGATCCATCAATCCCGGCTGCGAACTCGCACGAGTATCGCGCCGAATCGACCCCTTCACACGACCACGCCAGCACTGACGATTCTTCGATCCTTGCCGATGTCGACGCCGTCAACACGCTTCTCGATCGTGTCGTCCAGCGAATCCATACGGCCGGTCTCATGTTGCAGATGGCGTCGAACAAGAGCAGCGCTGTGCACGGCTTGGAACCCGCCATTAGAGAACTCGACCTTGCTGTGGGCGATATCCGCTCCTCGGTCGTGTCGTGGCGCAGCGGCTATGTGGAAGTCGGACCTCGCCGGTCGACCGACGAGCTTGGCGCCGTGATCACCCATCTCAGTGCCGCTTCCGGAACCCTCGGTCAGCTGGTCGCCAGGACCAATGCTGGTGATGACGGTTGCCGATTCGCTGCCGTCAACGACTCAGACCGCCTTGTGAGCAGTGCCCTCATCATGCTTCTGGACGCCTTGGGCACATACGACAGCGCCGCAAACCTCAGTTAAGAGCCGAGCCGCCAGCCTGCCGGGATTCGGATCCTGTACAAGCGTCAGATTTGTGCTCACCAAGGGACTTTCGGCCCTATGTAGCCGACCTAGTCCAATCCTCGGCCCTCTTCGGTGCTGGAGCCCGTCTCTCCCCGCAGTCGCACCTAGCTGTGCCAACGGTGGTGATCCGTTCTATACGCGGGTATTCCGCGGCGGGCTTGGCGCCTCACGTCTTCATGGGCGGACTAACTCTCGTCTGCTGCAGGCCCGATCCAGAACAGTGCAGTCAACTCCGTCGGAAAATGATGATCGGAAGATCCAGAGGCCGTCTACCGGGTGCTACCGACCAGGTGGTCCTCGATTATCCCGGGTTCGGGTTCGGGTTCGGAGACTGCCTGAACCGGGGACGAGGGCTCAGCAGATCCTCGAGCAGCATCTCGATGACTTCGTGCTGGTCAGCGACGACGAGATCCGCTCCGCTCTCGATGCCCACCTTTCCACCGGTGCAGACAGGAGGAGGCGATGGACACCGACATAGCGATCGGTGGCTGCAACCTCGTGGGCGGCAGGCGACCCCGGCAGGCTCGCCCGGTGATCTACAGGCGCTTCTCTCAGGCTGGCCCGAGGATCGGGTCGAGTACGGCTAGTTCACGCACCCCCACCAACCCGAGGTCGGTGATGGCGTAGTCGGGGATGGAGGTGATCTCCAAGAACATAAGGTATCCGAACGCGCTCGGCAGCTCGCACCCGAGAGCGCGCGCAGCGGCATCGAGGCGCGCCTCGGCCGCGGCCATGGTCACGACGTCGATATCGGCGAGGATGCCCCCGATGGGCAGGGCCAGGTTCTCGATCACACTGCCCCCGTCGACGACAGCAAGACCTCCTTTGAGTCTGATCACCTCATTGATGGCAACGGTCATGTCGGCGCTGTTCGTGCCGACGCAGATGATGTTGTTGTCGTCGGGAGCGGCGCTCGTCGCGAGCGCCCCCGAACGCAGCCCGAAACCGCACACGATCGCGACGGGCGCGTTAGATGTCTTCCCGTAGCGCTCGACGACGGTCACATAGAGGGCGTCCCGTTCGAGGTCGGTCTCCACGACGCCGTCTGCGACCGGCAGCACGACGTCACGCCGGCGCCGGACGAAGGGGACTTCGCGGTCCATCTCCATCGCGAGCACCCGCACCGGTGAGGAGACCTCGGTGCGCATCTCGATCTCTCCTGGTCGAAACGTCGCCCGCTTCATCGTGTCCAACAAAGCCGGTCCACGCTCGGGAGCCGTCGCCGGGCGGATAGCGTTTTGTGACTCGGCGACGAGGACACCCTTGGAGACCACCTTTTCGACCACGAAACTCGCCGGGTCGTCGACGACGAGCACGTCGGCCGCCCGGCCGGGAGAGATCGAGCCGATGAGGTGGTCGAGCCGGTACATCTGCGCCGTGTTGATCGTCGCCATCTGGATCGCATTCATCGGTGTCACACCGGCCTTGATCGCCATGCGCACGAGGCGATCGAGATGGCCGCCGCCGAGCAGGCTCGTGGCGGTCACGTCGTCGGTGCAGAAGCCGACGCGGCCCGGGTTGGCCCCGAGGCGCGTGACGACCTGGATGTTCTCCTCCATGAAGTGCGCCACAGCCGACTCGCGCACCATCACGTACATCCCGGCCCGCATCTTCGCGAGGACCTCTTCGGCGTTGTAGCTCTCGTGGTCCAGACGGATGCCGGCGGCCGCAAGCACACCGATCGTCGCCTCGTTCGCCATGGGTGCGCAGCCGAAGACGGGCAGGCGGTTGCGCCCGGCCATCTCGATCACCTCGAGCACCTCAGGGTCGCGGTTGGTGATGAACTCGGTCACCGTCTCCCAGACGCCGAAGCAGTCCTCCCACTGCTGAGCTATCTCGTGGACCTCGGGGCCGAGGCGGAAGCCGACGTTCGTCTCGGGGATCGTGTACGGCACCTTGTAGGGCGCAGCCCAGAAGATCTTCATCGGGCTGGCCGCGGCCTCCGAAAGTGCGTCCCGGACGCCTTCGAGCCCGGCGACGGCAAAGGTCTGGTCCAGGCCCGAGATGACGCTCGTCGTCCCGTAGCGGACGACGGCATCGGCAAACATCGTGATCGACAGCTTGGAGCATTCGATGTGGATGTGGCCGTCGATGAGGCCAGGCACCAGGTAGCCGCCCGTGACGTCGATGACCGTCGTGTCCGGTCCGGTATGCACGCTGACGTCGCCCACGGCAGCGATCACGTCGCCTGCCAGCGCCACGTCCGCGGGGTAGATCTCTCCCGTCGCCACGTTCACGAGCTGACCGCCCCTTAGGACCAGGTCGGCCTTGCGAACTCCTTCGGCCGCGTCGATCCTGTCGCGTAGATGCACGAGACCTCCCTTGGGTGCCGCCCAAACGACGCCGCGACGCGGCGGAGCACTTCAGGCCGATCCTCATTCCACCCGTCGAGTAAGGTCAAGTCCTGGGGAGAAGCAAAGAAACGGGCGACCGAGCCCCTTCTTCCCGACGCGCGGAGGATCTGCGCGAGTTGCCCACCGATCCCGACCTCAGCGATCGACACGTCGCCGATCTTGTTACCAAGTCAGCATCGACGACGCACGAGCGGGTAACTGCGATGCCGTTGGCGCCCAACAAAGCACACTAACCGGGACCCTTACGCGCCGCGTTAGGCGTCGACCGCTTGTGGACCCAACTTTAGGCGCGGGTCGTCCCTGCGGCCGGACCTGGCTACTCCACGTCGTCGGGCATCTTGCACCTCATCGACTTTCTGGATGGTCCACTGCAGGCGACGGCGGTCGATCGGAGACAGCCCGAAGCACTGGCACTGCAGGCGGATCTCGGCTGCGAGCATCGCAGGTGTGCCTCTCTTCTCTCGCGGACACGTCCAGTACGTCTGATACAGGTCCGCAATGAGGATCACGCGATGGATGTCCGAGGGGTCGTACTCGGCCGCCATGGGCGATGCCCAAATGTCCTTCCACATCGCAACCACGTATGGGTGCCAGTCACCAGGCGGCAGCTTCGGGGCAGCCGGCGGTCGCTGGAGCGGGACCAGCATCGTGGCCGTGGACACGGCGTTGCGCCGCCGACGTTGGTTGGGGGCCTTGGGCACAGGTCCAGGCATGGTTGACTTCCTATCGAGTTATGACCGAACCGAGAATGCAATCGGGGCCGACCGCGACGAGCCGAGCACGGCGTCACCGGGGTAGGTCGCGTAAGCCTCGTAATTGCCCGGCATCAGGGCCGTCTCGCCGATCGAGCACGATCCTGTGCCGCCTCTGCCGCCCGGGGTCAGCGTTGCCACGCAGACGGCACTCCCGCCGACGTTCACGAGCGCTGCCTCCCCCGTGAATGACAGGGGCTCACCGCCCCCGGTCGTCACCGTCACCGAGAACGTCGTGGCGCTCTCCTTGCCGTACTTCTCGCTGGCCGGTTTCGCGACGACCTTGGTAGTAGTCGAGTCGGTCAACGAATTGATGTCGGGATAGTTCGCCAACCCCTCGAGCCCCAGATCTCCATCCGGTCCGGCCGCACCGGTCGTCCCGGGTTGGCCGTTCTCACCGGGGCTTCCACAGGTGCCCGGTGACGGGAGACAACCTCCCCCACCGCCGAGTCCGCCAGCACCCGGTGTCCCGCCAGCGCCGCCAGCGCCGTCGGCACCGGCCGCTCCGGCCGTGACAGCGTCCGGCGTCTGCCCGGTCGGGCTGAACACACTCGTGTCGGTCGTGGGCACGACGAGCACGTACACGGCCCCGCCACTCGCCGTCCCGCCGTTGCCGCCAAGGCCACCCGGCCCGCCCGGACCGCCGTTGCCACCGTTGCCGCCGAAGCCGCCGTCTCCATAAGGACCACCACCTCCCGCACCCCCGCCACCCGGCCCACCCTGAGCACCGGAACCGCCAGCGCCGGCGGGACCGCCGGCGCCGCCGATCGCGCTCGTTTCCCCAGAAAGCGTCCCCGACGAGGTTGATGGGGCCAGTGCAGTAGACCGCACCGCCGATGCCGTTGCCGCCGTTGCCCCCGCTGCCGCCCGGGCCGCCGGCCAAACCGTTGCCGCCGTTGCCGGAGCTCCCGGCGTTGCCGCCGGTGGCGTAGTCGCCGCCCGGGCTGCCGCCGCCAGCGCCGCCGCTGCCGGCCAGGCCCCCTACGCCGCCGCTCTCACCCGTGCCGATATCGCTCCCGCCAGCACCGCCGCCACCACCGGAGCCGCCCTCAGCAAGATCGTTGTAGACCATGTAGTAGCTGAGCGACATCGTCGTGCAGTAGATCCCACCGCCGAGGGCGGTGCCGCCGGTGGCGGTGGCGGCGCTATTGCCGCCATCACCCTGCGTGCCGCCGTTGCCCCCGGTGCCGCCGTTGCCCCCGTTGGCGCCCGCGGTCTCCCCACCGCCGTTGCCGCCGTCGCCGCCCGGGCCGCCGGAGCTCCCTTGTTCGCCCTGTCCGCCGGAGCCCCCGACAGATCCCTGCCCGCCGTTGCTACCCTCCGCCTCAGAGCCGTTCAGGCTGTAGAGGGCTGGGTCCGATTCGTCGCCTGTCATGGTCAAGGTGCCGATCGAGTAGATGGTTCCCCCCTCGGCCGGCGCCCCCGGCTCGCCCGCCGCACCATTGGCACCGGCACCTCCGTTGGCTGCCGGCAGGCCGTTCGACTCCCCCGCGACGGCGCTACCGGCCGCCCCGCCGCCGCCTGCCCCGTCAGAGTCGCCGGCGGAGCCACCGCCGCCTCCGCTGTTACTGCCATTGCCGCCGCCACCACCGCTGCCGCCGGTGCCGCCGGCCTGCCACCCACCGGGGCTCGTCCCGGCGACGGCGCTCGAATCGAATAGATCGGTGTCCTCGATCGTCGTGGTGCCCGAGGAGTAGATGGCGCCCCCGAGGGCCGGCCCCCCTTGGCCCGCGCACGTCTTTATAGGGACGAGGGTGGGACTGCACGTCGGCGCTGCGCCCGTGGCTCCAGCATTCCCGGCGATGGCGGCCGAGCCACCGTCACCGCCGCTGGCGCCATTGCCACCGTTGCCGGCACCCGTCGACGGGGAGCCGTCGGTGCCGCCTCCGCCCCCGCTGCCGCCGGTGCCGCCGCCCGTGTAGTAGCCACCCGCGTAGCCGCCGGAACCACCCATGCCGGGACCGACCTGGCTGTAGCCACCTTCGCCGGAAAGACCGCCGTCGGCGGACGAAGTCGTGATCTCGGCGCCCGAGATCTCGAGGGTTCCGGTGCTGTATATCGCCCCGCCCTCGGCGGCACCACCGGCGCCGGCGTAACCGCCGTGGCCCCCGTTCGCGCCATTGCCGTTCTCCCCCTGGTTGCCACCGTCGGCGCCGTTTCCGCCGGTGCCGCCCTCCCCGTCGGTGGCGAGGTTGTTGGCCCCTCCGCCGCCGGTGCCGCCGTCGCCGCCGGCGCCGCCCGAACCGCCCGAACCGCCGTAGCCGCCGTTGCCGCCGATACCGCCGTCTCCCCCGCTCGCCGATCCAGCCACGTAGCCGCCGTTGATGATTACGGTCCCGGCGCTGTAGATGGCGCCGCCGAGGGCGTTGCCGCCGGCCGCCCCGTTGCCACCGCTGCCACCCTTTGACCCCGAGGTGGCGTCACCTCCGTCAAAACCCATCTGGCCGGCTTGCCCGCTCGCGCCGGTGGTGCCCTGCCCGCCGAGACCGGCCAGACCCCCGCTGCCGTTGCCGCCGTTGCCGCCGTTGCCACCGATCCCGCCGTTGCCGCCGTTGCCGCCGTTGCCACCGACGGCCTCACCGCTCACGGTGTCGTCGTTGAGCACGAGCTTGCCCGCCTCGACATAGATGGCACCGCCCTCGGCCTCGAAGTTGGTGGCGGTCGGCGTGGGGGCGGCGGTGCCGTTGGCCCCTTTCGTCCCTGCCGTGCTGGTGCCGGCGTTCCCGCCAACCGAATCCTCGCCTAGCGAGCCGTTTGCACCGTCCTGGCCGTTGTCTCCGCCCTCCCCGTTCTGACCGGATTGGCCGTTGGCGCCGCCACCTGTCAGGTCGATGCCGGAGATCGTGAGCTTGCCGCTCACGAGGTCAAAGAACCTCGTGGAATTGCTGCCGTAGAAGGAGACCGTGTGGCCGTTCGCCTCTATGTCGACGGTCCCCTTGAAGATGATCTCGGTCGGGAACACCACGTGTGACGAGTTGTAGCAACTCTGCTCGTAGTCGATGGTCCCGCCGCCGGACATCGCCTTTTTCAGGGCGGAAAACGAACAGCTAGTGAGCAGGGTCGGACCCGAGGCGGCAGCCGCCACGCCGGGCGCAATCAACACGAAACCTGCCACAAGCGCCATCACTGCGACCGATTTGCACGACTTCGGTCCGATCATCTCTCGTGAGGAGTGCATCGATTCCGCCCCCTGCCTGCGTCGTTAAGCACACTTTGACACTTGGCGTGCCAGGGCGCTTGAGAGAAATTGGCCGTGGAGGTGGGTGCTCGTCGTGGTCGCACCGCGTGCACCGACTGAAATCGGAAGTAGCCGGTCGACGGTCACCTTCCTGCTATCGCAGGGTGGCCTACTCTAATTGGATTCAAAACCCCAACCCGTACATAAACCGACGCGACGGGTGAAGGGTCCCGACGTCGGGAGTTTTGGGGATGAACCCACCCCCCCCTCACACATGGCGCGGATATGTCGCCGACCGAGTCGAATCTTCCCGACGCAGGATTATACGTTGGTCACGCAGGACTTTTAGCGCTCGGTAGAAACTGCGTTCCGACAGCTCGCTCATCCGGAGCAGCGCGCTCGTCGGCAGGCCATTGCTGCCAGAAGACTGCCAAACGAGATCGCACGGTTCTTTCGGTGCCGATCAGCTCAGCATGTGGACCGTCGAGCGGGCTCTTCAGGGCGTCTGAGGAGAAGTCCGACCTCACCCCCGTGGGATCGCTCACGACAATCGCGCCGACTTCGTCTACGCTCTTACGCGTACGTGGGCAAGGGCTGTGGAATAACTACTGATCGTCTGCACGAATGGCTAGGCCAAGAACGAGTTTGTTTTACAACCCGGCAGAATCTGAGCGCCGATGTCGTCGGTCGTTCTCGACTCTGGCTTTGGCGAGGGCCTCTCCTATCGAGTCAAGCAGCGACATTGCAGTGGATGGCGTCGGCGAGGCGCGACACCACCCCTCGACGAGCGCCGGCGATTGCCCGGACCTTGGCGTGGCGGACGGCACGATCGTCGGTTTCTCGGGATTCACATGTCCGAGAGCGTCGAGGACCTCCCGGCACGACGGACGGTTCAAAACGAGCGAGGACACCACGACGTCCGCATCCGAGACCAGTTGGCAATACTGGGACTCCACCAGTGAACAGCGGTGTCGTGGGAACCCCCCGGGACCCGGACACCACGACACCTCGTAACCGCTGCCATCGAGAAGGCACCAATAGGAAAAAGCGACCAGCCGGTCAGGCGCCTCGAGGAGCACCCGGGGCCGGGGTTCGCCTATGGCGTTCCGATGCCGGTGCTTCCACCTGCGAGCCTGATCTTGACCCAACACCCCGCCTGGAAACGGCACTCTTCTGCCCCCAGATAACGCGACCAACCGGCCAGAACCCTTGTCATCAGTGTCGATCCCTCTGTCCATCGTTGGTAGAGGCTTTGTCCTCTAGACGCTGACTCAGCCTCGGTGAGGAACCGCGACGGCGCGGCACAAGTTGGCAGGACGGCATGGTTGGGAAAGCAAGCCTTCGATTGGAGCGGGTCAGAGATCAGCTGGCAGGTCATGCTGCATTCCCAAGCTGTTGCCAGGTGGGAGACAGCTGGTACCAAGTTCGGTGGGTCATGGTCTATTCGGTGGCCCAAAGAGACAGAAGCGGAATATGAGGCTCCTGCACACTATGGCGTCTCTTGGTTTAGCGAGCTCCCTCGCATGCGGAATGGTGGCGATCGCAAGCGCAGTCACAAGTGATGCGATGTCGCCGGCAATTTCAGGCGGGACTGCACTCGGCACGAACGGATTCTCTCCACGCGACGAGTCGGTTGCCCATAACCTCGATGACAACAGCGACGACATGCCCCTCGTCTCGTCGGCCGGGCTCGAGGTCGAGATCGAGTTGCCCAAGGAACTCGTGGAGCCCATCGAGGCTCGTGTGGAAGCGCCGGGTGTGACGAGATAGTTCGCCGACGCATCTGTCGCACGCCGTAGGCGGTCGGCCGGACTCCGGTGAGGTGACGGCCAGGACTGCAGCGAGGTGGCTGATTCAAATTCGGTCGATGAGCTGTCCTGCAGACCAGACCACGACGTGGTCTCTTCGTGCCGGCGCCGACCGTCCCGCTTGCCACCGAGTGCCAGCCCACCCACAGCGTCAGCCAAGGTTCCACGAGTGGGCTCCGTGCCCCCACCTCTCCATGGCGCGATTGTCACGGCCAAAAGCGGACCTTTGGCCCTTCGCCGGCGATGCCTCGCGTCCTATGGTGCACTTATCAACCCCACCTCTAGAGGAGGAGGCCGATGGAGCGCATGAATACGCTGGACGCCGAGTTGCTCCACCTGGAGGATGGGATCGCCCACATGCACATCGGCGGTGTATGCCTCTTCGCCGACCCACCTCCGTCGTTGGAGGAGATCACGGGGATGATCGTTGCCAAACTGCACCTAATCCCCCGGTACCGCCAGCGAGTGCGTTCAGTGCCACTGGAGCTGGGCCGACCGGTCTGGGTCGACGATCCCCATTTCAACCTCGCCTACCACCTGCGGCACACGGCGCTGCCGGCACCTGGTGACGACCCTGCGTTCTGCCGCCTCATGGGACGGATCATGTCCCAGCCGCTCGACCGAGAACGGCCGCTATGGGAAGCGTGGCTCGTCGAAGGACTAGAAGGCGGGCATTGGGCGCTCGTGTTCAAGGTCCACCACTGCATGGTCGACGGTATCGCCGGTGTCGAGCTGCTCCGGGTGCTGCTGGATCTCGAGGCCGACAGCAGGGTGGGGCTCCCCGAGCCATGGGAGCCCGAATCGGAGCCTCACGGCATGTCAAAAGTGCTCGACGCTTGGGGTGGCCTCGCCAATGATGTCGTCGCCACCGCTAGCGGGGTTTCCCGGGCCATCAGCCACCCGGCCAACGCCATTCGCGCCACCGTCTGGATCGCCCGGGGTATTGCCGGCTTCGTCGGTGGCTTGGGCGCTACGCCGCCCGTGTCGATCGTGGGCGGCATCGGACCCCACCGCACCTGGGCTCATTCGTCGGCGAGCCTTGGCGACGTCCGAACAATCCGCTCGGTGTTCGGTGGCACCATCAACGACGTCGTGCTCGCCGCTGTCAGTGGCGGCTACCGGGAGCTGCTCCTCTCACGTGGCGAGGACGCCGACCGAGCAGTGCTCCGCTCCCTGGTACCGGTGTCGACGCGGCACGAGGACGGCCACGGCGTACCCGACAATCGGGTGTCGGCTCTGCTCTACGACCTGCCCGTTCAGGTCGCCGACCCCGTCGAACGACTGAAGGTAGTCCACGAGCAGATGACCCAGCTGAAGGCGTCGCACATGGCTGAAGCCGGTGAGGCCGTCACCGCTATCGGCAACCTAGCCCCGCCGATGCTGGTGGGCCCACTGAGCCGAATCGCGATCCGGGCTGCACACCGGCTCCGGCAACGTTCGATCAATACCGTCACCACCAACGTGCCCGGACCGCAGTTCCCCCTCTACTGCCTCGGTCACGAGATGCTCGAGTACCGTCCGTTTGTCCCTATCAGCCACGGCGTACGAGTGAGCACTGCCATCCTCTCTTACAATGCCCACCTCTTCTTTGGTATCACCGGCGACTTCGCGACGGCACCCGACGTGCACGTTCTCGCTTTCGCCGCATCGGCAGACATCGAATACCTCCGGGAACGCGCCCTCACCCGGCCTCGCAAGGATCGGACTCCCCAAGATCCGACCACGCCAATCCCAACCAGAAACCCCAGGATGCAGAGCGGAGCACCTGCGGCACGTCGCCGCTCGCCTTCGATGAATCGAGCGAATACATCACGCACCTCGCAAGCGATAACGCTCCATCTCAGCACTAGTCACGAGTCCGACCGCTAAGGCCGGTTTTGCACACCCCGGACAACTGATAGCGGAGAACGGCGATCACCTCAGTATCGAGCGCGTTGTGAGCACCATCGTGGCGATGAGGGAACGTCCAATACCGAGCTACGAGCTCGCAGTGCCAGCGCATGAGCGTCGCCGGCGTCACGAGATAGGTCGCCCGACGTTCACGCGGCAGCAACCGCGCCAGCGTCGCGAGTACAGCGCGATCAGCGGGGGACTATCGGGGACGCGTTACCTGGCGACGCAGTACGGCGAGTTGATGCCGGAGCACGGCGATCTCGACGTCCTTCTCCTCTGAGGCCGGCCCGATGCGGAGAAGCTTGAGAAGTCTTCGAACGAGGAGGAAGGTGATCGGATGGCCCACGTCGATGATCCTGGTAGATCAACATCGTCGCTGGTCAGCGCCCGAATCGCGTGCTTGCACCTTTCGGGTGCCGGCCCGTTCCCCACCTGGTCGGAGAGCCCGTCCGGTGAACTCAAGGTCGAGCGCGTCAGGCAGCTCGCTCCGCAAATCGCCAGACCCAGATCCGCCTTGGGCCGATTGAGCCGAACCGCGTAACCGGCCTGCCCAGGAGTGTCCGCGCCTGCAGACCAGCCAGTCGGCATGGTCTGGCAGCGAGTTCTGCCGAAAGACCCTGGTCGAAACCCTCCCAGATCGCAAGCATGGAGCCAGGGGATTGCCCGGTGTGCCAAGCCCTGGGCTGGTACGAGAAAGGTGGCCGCCTGATGGTGATGACGTCTCGGGGTGCCGGGCCCGTCGCTCCGGGAGACCAAGACGTGGTACTCGAACGCGCTGCCGGGCGCAGACGGTGGCTGACGCTCGCTGTGCTGTGCGTGAGTCTCCTCGTCGTGAACCTAGACAGCACGATCTTGAACGTCGCCATGCCGACCATCGTGCGCGATCTGCATGCATCGTCGAGCGACTTGCAATGGATTGTCGACGTCTACGCCGTCTTCTTCGCCGGGCTCCTGCTCGTCTTGGGAAGCCTCGGTGATCGCGTGGGCCGCAAACGGGTTTTCGTCGCCGGGCTGATTCTCTTCGCGCTGGGCTCGACGGCGTCGGCGTTCTCGGGGACGCCGCATCTTCTCATCGCTGCGCGTGGCGTCATGGGGATGGGCGCCGCTGCCATCATGCCGTCCACCTTGTCGATCCTGACCAACGTCTTCGTCGAGGAGCAGGATCGGGCCCGGGCAATCGGGATCTGGTCGGGTACGACCGGTCTCGGGGTCGCCATCGGACCGATTGCCGGAGGCTGGCTGCTAACGCACTTTTGGTGGGGGTCGGTGTTTCTCGTCAACGTGCCCATCGTCGCGCTCGGACTTCTGGCGTCGATCTGGCTCGTTCCAGACTCTAAGAACCCCTCGAGCAAGCGCCTCGATCCGCTCGGCGCCCTGCTGTCGATGGCGGGGATGGGGCTTCTTCTGTGGGGCATTATCGAGGCGCCCAATCGAACCTGGGAGTCGCCTCTCGTGCTCGGCGCGCTCGGTGGTGCCGCCCTGGTACTCGGCGCCTTTGTCGTGTGGGAGCGTCGCTCCGACCACCCCTTGCTCGAGCTCTCGTTCTTCAACTCCCGGCGTTTCAGCGCGGCGATGGGCTCGATGGCGCTCGTGATCTTCGCGCTCACCGGGGTACTTTTCCTGCTCACCCAGTATCTCCAGTTCTCGCTCGGCTACAGCGCCCTTGAGGCGGGGGTGCGCGTCGCCCCCCTCGCCCTCATCCTCCTCATGGTCGCGCCGGCCTCGATCCTGCTCGCACGGTGGCTGGGCACGAAGTCGGTCGTCGCCACCGGCATGGTGGCGATTGCACTGGGCCTGTGGCTGTTGTCGCGCACTACGGTCGCCGGCTCCTACCGCTCGGCTTTACCTGCCTTTGTAATTCTGGGGATCGGCACCGGACTTGCGTTCGCTCCCTCCACCGAATCTGTCATGGGTTCGTTGCCTCGCACCCAGGCCGGGACCGGCTCTGCCATGAACAGCACATCCCTGCAACTCGGAGGTGCCCTTGGGGTTGGGGTCCTCGGGAGCTTGCTCGCCTCGCGCTACCAGGGCCGCATTCACCTTGCGCTCGCACACCAGTCCGTTCCCGCCTCGGTTCTCCATGTCATCAACGGCTCGCTCGGCGGCGCCTTGGAGGTGGCCCAGCATGTCGGTGGGGCGGGTGGCACTGCCCTCTCCGAGGTCGCCCGCCGGTCCTTCATAAGCGGCATGGACCTTGCCATGACCGTCGGTGCGGTCGCCGTCCTGGCCGGAGCGATTGTGGTCCTGGCGGTGTTGCCCAGCCGTACCGAACCGCCACAGCCATCGACAATTGCCGGCGCTGCCGGCGCGGGCGCCGGCAGATGCTGTTCGACGATTCAGGGTCTGCTCAGCACGGACTGATCACAAGCCCGCCCCGGACTCCACAATCTGCCCTGTCAAGTCCAAAAGTCGCGAGACCATTATCTGCAGAACGTTCTATTTGATTGGGAAAGAGCGCCTGTCCTCGGATGATCGGGAGCATGAACCATGACGTACCCGGCCTTGTGCCTCGTTCTTCCACCCTTTCCAGTTGCCGTTGTCGGTTCGGATTCGGTCCGACAAGCCGAGCAGGTCGCCGATTTCACCTGCTTGGGACGACCGCACTGACAGGTGACCCGAGCGCGACACGACGGGCACCGCAAGTGGCGGCTCGAAGGAAGGAAGACCTTCTCGCAGCTACTACATCTGCGGTGCCGCATGCGTGAAAACTTATTCGTCGGCTGTAACCAATTTCGCAACCAGGAAGTTTCTCATTACTGCTTAAACATTCCATCTTGTGTGAGGATTCACCTTCTTTGGCCCGTTCTCTTCCTTTGGCCCGTTCTCTGGCAGAAGGTTGTCAGGAGGCAGGTTCACCTCGTCCGGCCAGTCCACTCCTGACATGAGGATCTAACTGACTTACTCTCTTGAGCCCGCGCTTCCGAGATCCCGTCGCACGCGATGTACGACACAAGTGGTCCCTCGATCAGCCACCGCTCTCATATCGGAAGCGCTGGCCAGGCCAGTAGGTGTGGCTCGCGAAGCGCACCAACCGCGTCCCTGAGGTCACTGATACGCCGGGGAGCGCGACCAGGAGTTGCCCGGTGACAGGGGGCGCATTGCGGTCGACGAAGAAGGTGGCTTGACCATCGTCTGCGGCGACCATCTGTCCGTCGAGGGAGGCAATCGCGCCGTGAGGCAGCCCGGACACGACCACATCGTTCCCGCAGACGCTCGCGTAACGAGAGAAGGCGACGACGTAAGGGGTCCGCAGTGCCTGGACTTCGAGGTAAGGCTGAAAGGGTGGCTCGATGCCCATGTCCAGCCCGGTGGCGTCGAGGAACGGCCGGCCGTCGACCCAGACCTCCAGCGTGTCGCGGCCGTTCGTTTCGATCGATACCTGAATGGGACCCGGAGCCCACGGGACTCGTTTCAGGACGTGCTCGAGGGCGTTCGCCTCGTGTCCGGTCGAGTAGCCCGCCTGCAGGAACCGCTCCCCGTTGGCGTAAACGACTTCTGCCACCAACACGTAATTGATGTCGCCGGAGCTCGCGGTGCTGGACGTCTGTACGGCCATCACCAGCTCGCCGTCGGCCCCTCGGGACGAGGCCGGGACAGCGGGCGGTGAGTCAGCGTCGAACTGGAAGGCGCAGGCGTCAGGGACCGACCCGGTGGTCGTGAGAAACCAGCCTCGGAACTCAGGAGTGGCCGAGTGCACCCCGACATGGAGTAGGTCGTGCCTCGCAACCGCGTACCCGTTGGTGGGTCCGGCGCTCCCGTTTGCCTCCCATCCGAGGTAGGGAGGTAGGGCGAGCGAGGTGCTGCCCTCGAGGGGATAGCTCGACCCGCTCGGAGTGGGGAAGGTGACCACCCCGTATTGGGCAGTCCCACCCGCTGCGGCAGGATCGGAGGGAACGAGTACGCCGGACTCGGCCACGAGACGCGCGCCGTCAGTTCCCGGCACGACGGTGGATGGGGTGCCGGAGGCGGCGACGGTCGCCACCGCGAAGATGAGGATGCCGGCCACCACCGCTACCAGGGGGAAGGCATCGACCGCACGTTTGCCCCATGTCGGCCGACTCCGCCAGTCCCATTGGCTCGATTGCCCGTCTGAGGGCGGGGCGACGTCGTCGGGGTCCCACGACTCGTCCAGAAGATTGGCCTGTCTCGAGGGCTCCCGGGCTGTTGCGGGTCGGCGACTCGCAACCGATTCAGAGCCGGCGTCAGAACGACGCATAGAACGACTCTTCGCCCGCCGCCAACGCGCGGTGGGAGGCTACGAGCGCGACGGCGGAGTAGACCGAGGCTCCGGCGACGAGGCCCCACGCCACCTGGACCAGTCCGCCGATCGCCACGAGAAGGGCGCCGGTAACAAGGGCCACCATTGCGCCGGCCAGAGCACCGGCGACCGGTGCGGCCGGACGACCCAGGAAGAAGAGGTACTGGCAACCGAGCATCCCGAGAGGGACGATCGCGAACCCGATGACGGCCACTCTGAGAACCTCGGCCCCGCCGGGTGAGTACACCGAGGCGGTGATCGACGACGGGAGGATGTGAAGGAGCACGCTCGGGGCGACCCAGGCCACTAGAGCCGAGGCGACACACACGATGATCACACTCATCCACCACTCGCGGACGATGGCCCGGCGAGCCTCGGACCAGTGATCGAAGCGTACGCTCGAAAGCAAGGGGCGCAACCGGCGCCCAAAACGCTCGAGGGAAGCGTGCACCAGCCCGACGAGCACCACGAGCTCGAGCAAAGCTAGGTCAAACGATCCCTCGACGGTCGGTGGGTATACGAATCGGTTGACCCCGAGGTCGTGACCGTAGGACAGGCCGGCCACTAGGGACGGGCCGAGGATGAGGACGAAGTAGGAGAACCCGTAGACGGCATAGGGGGTGCCGAACCAGAGCACGACCCGCAAGGTGGGCGGCCTCACGGCCACCGGTCGGTCGTCCCCGTCCGACGTGGTGTGAGATCGCACGGTGAGGAAGCTCACCGCCAGCATCACCATGGCTCCCGATCCGACGGCGAGCCCGAGTAGCTGGGCATGGCGCACGCCGGCCGATGACCCGGCCAGCAGGTGGGCCCCCGCGACCGTGACGAGCAGTGCTACGGCCGTTGCCGCAGCCAGGGTGCCGTAGCGCCGCAGCATGTAGAGAGGAGCAGCACTGATCAGGAAGGCGAAGATGGCCGGTGTGAACTCGGCGAACGTCGCCCCCAGTCTCAACCCATAGGTCGGAACGACGTAGACCGCGTAGACAAGCGCCGTGGCCAGGACGGTGGTGGCCGCTCCGTAGAGGATGACCCGGGACACCACCCAGCGCACAAGGACGAAGTTCTCCTGGAGAAAGTAGAAGGCGCCCTTGCGAGAGAGCATTTGGGAGGTGGCGCCGGCCATTGCTGCGGCCAAGAAGAACGCGAGAGAGACGACAGCCGACACAGCCGGGCTCGCCTCGAGGGACGACCAGAGGGCTACCCGCCCGGCGAAGAGGACGAGGAGCGAGAGTATCCACGGGATCCCGTACCACGATCCCGCGAGGTAATCCGTGAGATAGGTGCGCAGCGAGTTCGTCGGCGGCGCAGGTGCCGGTTCTTGGGGAAGGTAGTAGAGGTAGGCGAGGTCGAAGACAACAACGGCCATGTCGAAGATCCCCGGGAACCCGAGGACGCGGGCCTGGCTGTCGGTGTAGCCCATCGCCTCGAGAGCAACGGCCACGTCACGTTGGTTCCGTGGCTCCGGGTTGCGGTCGAGGACGCGTCGAGCTTCCACATGGAGGTCGTCGTAGACCGCCGATACGTCCCGCAGCTCGTCGAGAGTTCGCGGTATGCGGCCTGGAGCCGGAGGATCAATGATCGTCGGCACGGAGCCGCACCTCGTCGTAAAGGGCTCGGTAGCTGTCGAGGAAATGCTCGAGGGTGTAGTTGCGGAGCATGGCGGCGCGGGCCAGCTCCCCTTTTCGGGCAAGGTCGGTGCGGTCGTCTGCCATGGCGCAGATGGCGTCGGCCAGGTCGACGGGTCGGCCGGGACGGACGAGCAAGCCGTAGGGCGGCACGACGACCTCGGGGACGCCACCCACCTCAGTGGCCACCATCGGCCTCCCGGCCATGAGGGCTTCGACGGCGGCGAAGGGGAAGCCTTCAGAGATGCTCGACAGCACGGCAATGTCACCCTCGGCGAGTGCGGCACCGACATCGTTGGTCGGCCCTCGGAACTCGCACGCTGGCCCGAGAGCGAGCTGCTCGGCCAAGGCATAGCAGCTCCGTGCGTAAGCGGGGTCGCTCTCGGGGCCGTGGATCGCGAAGCGGATCTCCGGTCGGCGCTCGTGGACGACGGCAAAGGCGCGAAGCAACGTGTGGATGTCCTTCAACCGCTCGAGACGGGCGATGGTCACCAGTGTGAGCGGCCCGTCTCCCGTACCCGCCGGCCGGTCGAGTTGGAAGCGATCGGGGTCGACCCCGTTGGGCGTAGGACGGATCCGGTCAGGTTCTACGCCGAGCTGCACCTCCCAGGTGGCGTTGAACTGGGCCACCGGGGCCACGAGGTCGGCCCGTGAGTAGGCCATCGCGACAACGGCGGCGTAGAAATTGGAAAGAAAGACGCGGTACGGACTGTTCGTGGCAGCGCGCCCGAGAGCGATGAGCCGCTCTCTGTAGTAGACGCCATGCTCGGTGAGTAGGAACGGCACGCCCCACCGCTCTCGCAAAACAACAGCCGGGATCGAGCAGAACGCGGCGGCCGAGGCGTGCACCACGCCGGGCAACTCGGTCGGATAGTCCAGCGGTCCGAGGTACCGGTAGACGGTGCGGGCGAGATCGATGGCCTCGTACGTTGTGAGCTTGTGGTAGAGCGGGTGCGACGCGAGCGCGTCACGAAAGAGACGCCACGTCCGGCGGTCTCGCATTGCCAACTTCAAGCTGTATCGCTCCGCATAGGCCGAAAGGGCGCAGAGCGATTCGACGAGGCCGTTTGGGCCGCCCTCGCCGAACGCAACCGATACCACCAGAGACTCGTAAGCCGGTAGGAACTCGTTCGCGAACCGGGGACCGGCCCGGCGCAGCCGGCGAGCGATCCAACCGGGGCGCGGGTTGAACTCCGCCGCGTCTTCGGTACCCCACAGCGGCACCTCGACTAGGTGCGCGACATTCGCGGGCAGCTGATAGCGCAGCGACGCGTTGGGATTGGCCACGACCGAGTAAACGACGAAGCGGGTCTCGACGAGCCCCGTCACTAACTGATGGGCCCATGTGCTGACGCCGCCAGTCACGAAGGGGTAGGTGCCCTCGGTGGTGAGGAGGACGTCGATTCCATCACTCGCCATGACCTTCGCACTCTCTCGAGCGGTGGACGGCTTCCTGCTTGCGATCGGCGGGGGAACCAAGTGAAGCGGCATCGACTGGCGGGGGCCCATGACGAGCCTCAGGCCGCGGACCGTCCGGCCAGGCGCTGGCGCAGACGTTGGAGTCGGCTCAGGCTCGACGAGTCCTCCGGCTCGGGGAAACTCCGGTCGTCGGGACCCGACTCGTGACGGAAGGGGATCCCGGTGGACGGCGCGGTGAGGTCGTCATCGGCGCGCAGAACTGAGTCGATGGCCTGGGCACGCCGCAGGCCTTTGCTGGCCACGTTCTCGTTCTTCACTTTTAGGAAACACTTGGCGGCCATGAGAGCCGCCTCTCGGATGAACGGCAGCGGCGTACGCGCGTCCTCAGTGACCCGCAGGTACTCGCGCCCGGCGAGTCGCATCCAATGGTCAGCACCGTCGCGGTTCCCGGCGTGGTCCGCAGCTAGGGCCGCCTGCCGGTAGGCGATCGCCGCGCGTTGAGGGGCCACTTCGAGGGTCCGAGCAGCCTCCTCGAGGAAGAGGGATTCGGCCCGTGCGAAGTCCCCCGCGTGGTACGCGTCGATGGCCGCCTCGAACATGGTGGTCTCCCCATCCGCCAGCTCGATGACAACGTCAACCTCGGACCTGTCTTGCCCTGTGGAGGCCACCGGTCGCTCCGCGACGTCTTTAGTCGGGCCATTGGAGGGTGACGTGGTAGTTCGAGGATCGGAAGCCGGAGCGTCGAGCTCCGGAACAACCTGAGGAGTTGACGTTCCGATCTCCGGTTCAGGGCGCTTTCGGGCCCGGCGCTCCGGGCCAAGCCGGGTGCCGGTCGAAGTTGGGCGCGAATTGGGCCAGTCGACGGGGATCGGAAGATCCTCGCCTCTGGACATAATAGAAAGATCGACCAGTCCGGCCCGCGGCTTGAGGCAGAGTCGACGCCACCCGAATTCCACGATTCGAGTCCCTTTGTGGTCGGGAAACCCAGCGCCATAGCGGCCGCAAAGATCAAGCCACAAACGTAATGAGTGATGCTCTTTGGTACACAGCCGGACAAAAGCGAATTGTGTGTGGAGCGAATGTTGTTAGGAGCGTCGAACGAGATCCCAAAATCCGTCGAAGTCAAGCGCCCACAGGCCGCTAACCAGCGCGAAACCGAGGAGGTTCCATTACTGGCGACGCCCCTTCCGCTCGCCACGGCGTGTCCCCCGTCTTTGTCCCCTTTCCGTGGTGGGGCCTCTCTCTCCCGGTACCTCCTCGCTCCCGGTACCTCTGTAGGTCGACGACTCGGATCGTCCAGTGAACGAACGAAGGTGGACTTCCACCGGTCCCAGCACCGGGTTGTGACCTTGACCAGGTCGTTGTGGAGACTCCTTAACCTGTGGTGACTCGGAAAACACATGTGCCAAGGACCAGGTCACGGAGTAAGCAGGCCGGCACAGAATGGACAAGGCCACCGGGTCACGCCGTCAGTGTCGGGGCCGGAGTGCCGAACGAGACGCCAGCGAGCCCGCTGATTGAACTTCGCCTCGTAGACGAGCTTCTCAGCCTCATACACTCCTCGAGGTGGCACCGGGAGCTCGCGGAGGTCCGCTGGAAGATGGCTCGAGAAGAGTTGGCCGTCGATGAGCAATGCCTCCCCAGAAAAGGGCTTACTCCTGCGCTGGTGGGTGACTGGCTGAAAGGTAGGCGCTCTGAATCAACCACCTCACTCCTTGAAGAGGCCAGGCTGGCTACCGAGCTGCCGACCGGTGAGCACTATGCAGACCCGGACCATCGGGTGGAAGGTACGCCGCGGTGCCCCCGGACCGCCTAGACAGGGCGTCCGGCGGCCGAGACGCCTATCCTCCTGCCGGACGGCTAAGCGTGGAGTGTCGCCGTGGTGGCTGAGGGACTGGACGAGCTGACTGCATCCCTCAAGAAATTGCCCGTTCCAGCGGCCCTCACTGAGCTCGAAACGAACGAGATCCTTGCCTCGAATGATGCCCTCGTCGCAATCTTCGGGCCACTCGATCCAATTCTAGTTGGAGGGACATTCGTCGCCTCCCGGATTCCGAAAAGTGAGCAGGCTGCCGCAACGGCGGCGATCACCGCTTTGGCCCAGGGCATTGTCGACGGCTTTGTGGTTCGCCGGGTTTTCATCGCGCTAAGCGGCGACGAAGTGACCTTGGAGGTCTGGGGAAGGAGAGTGGAGTACGACCAGAAGCCCTACGGGGTTTGGATATTCCTACCGGATAAGTACTCTTCAGGTCTCGATTCGTCGTCAATCGTGTTGGCTATGACGGACCACGACTGGGTGATCGAGTACATGAGCGCAGACGCTGGCCTCCTCGGCTCCAAGGGATCGGACCTCCGAGGATTCCCGCTCCTGGGCCTGATCCATCCCTCGGGGGCAGCCGAGTTCTTGGAAGCCACCCAACGTGTCTCAGAGGACCATCTAACCGTCACTTTCCACACGCGCCTGCGAGTACAGGGTGCAGAGTGGGCCGACCGGCAGTGTCTCCTCGCCCGCATGTGCGAGCACCAACCGCCACGGCTCGGTGTCGTCATTACATCGAGATCAGAGGAGGGTACGGCGCCTCGAGATCAACTAACCGGCGAACTGCGTCACTGCGCGTTGGAGTCGAGGGCGGCCCACACACTACGAACCCTGCCCGCTCTCTCGCTACTCCCCCATGGCAGCGAGCTATCGGCCAGACAGTCAGAAATCGTCGCCCACCTGATGGAGGGCGAGAGCGCATCAGACATCGCGCGTCTCATGTACCTCAGCCCCAGCACCGTTCGGAACCACCTCACCTCTATCTACCGCAAGTTCGGCGTCCACTCCCAGGCAGAGTTGCTTGCCGCCTTACTGCGAGAAGCGACGTCGACGCCCCACTGAGTCCATGCAGTGCCTCATTGCACCCGGAGATCCGCAGATGGGCGGTGGCAAACAATGTCGGCCTCACTCCGACTCCGACTGAAGCCAGGCACCTGATCCGGTGTTAGCGATCAGTGTGAACCGCCCCGAGTTTCGTGACTGCCCGGTTTATTGACTGGCCACCATCTCGGCAGACGTTCGTTGACGGTAGTAGCTGGCTTCGAACCCTGCTGGTGTGACGTAGGTGTTGTCGTCGGTGATCTCGCCGTGAAGACGGCGGTGGTTGAACCAGTCGAGGTAGCCCAAGGTAGCGAACTCGACGTCGTCGAGGTCCGTCCATGGCCCGCTGTGGTAAATGAGCTCCCACTTGTAGAGGCTGTTGAATGCCTCGGCCATCGCGTTGCCAAATGAGTCGCCGCGGGCGGTCACCCGAGCGCCGCCTGATCCTCACGTCGTGATTCCCACGATGGCGCTGACACGCTAGACACCTTTGCCGGACTGGCCCTACCCGCCGCGACGGCAGCCGTATTCGATCACTTGTTCAGAAGTCCACCCGACGACACTGCTCTGGCACGCACTTAGCGGTACCGTGCCACCTCAGCTCGTCCGAACCGCGGACCGGGGCTGCCTGAGTCCGGCACTACCGCTGAAGGCTGGGGTGCATCCCCGGCCTCCTGCACCTAGGAGGGGTGGTGCATGAAACGGGATGCCCGGCGCCGGATACGTCGCTCCAGCCGTTCGGCGTGGGTGGACGTAGGCCGCGGAGTCCGGGCGTGTGGGGCGCGGTAGAAGCGGGTCTTCGCCATCTCGACCAAGAACAGGTAGACGACCACCATCCCGAACAGGATCAAGAAGAACGAGGCGGGAAGTGGCGTGAAACCCAGCAGATGGGCCAGCCCCGTGAATGGCAGGATGGCACCGACTAGAGCGGCCCCGGTCGGCACTAGAAGCATCGACAGGCTCGGCCGGCTCTTGAAGAACGGGACGCGCCGGGTCCTGATCACGTACACAACGAGAGTTTGGGTGGCGATGGACTCGACGAACCAACCGGTCCTGAACTCGATGTGGCCGGCGTGGAGCAGCGAGAGCATCACCCAAAAGGTGAGGAAGTCGAATATCGAGCTCACTGGACCGAAGACGGTCATGAACCGCCGGATGAACTTCATGTCCCATGCCGCGGGTCTGGCCAGCGTCTCAGGGTCGACCCGGTCCGTAGGGATCACGAGCTGCCCTGCGTTGTAGAGCAGGTTGTTGAGGAGTATCTGCGACGGCAACATGGGTAGGAAGGACAGGAACGCCGAGGCACCGGCCACGCTGAACATGTTGCCGAAGTTCGAGGATGTGGCCATCAGGACGTACTTCATCGTGTTGGCGAAGATCCGTCGGCCCTCCATCACCCCTTCGGCCAGAACCCCGAGGTCCTTTTCGAGCAGCACGACATCGGCGGCGTCCTTGGCGACGTCGGTTCCAGAGTCCACCGAGATACCGACATCGGCATGGTGCAGCGCCACGGCGTCGTTGACCCCGTCGCCTAAAAATGCGACGTCCTTTCCCGTGCGGCGCGCCACCTTGATGATCCGAGACTTCTGATCGGGACTGATCCGCGCGAACACCGTCGTGTTCGGGATCGACGCTTCGAGTTGGTCATCATTGATCGACTCGACCTCGGCGCCACTTAGAATTCCCGCGCAAACGACCCCGATTTCCGAACACACCTTGGCTGCCACTAACCCGTTGTCCCCAGTGATGATCTTCACGTCTATCCCCAGCCCCTTGAGCTGGGTGATGGAGGTGCCGGCGTCTGCCTTCGGGCGATCGGCGAACGTCAGAAAGCCCGCCAACGCCAACCCCTGTTCGTCCTCGGCACTGCACCTGTCGATGGCATCTGCCGAGCGTGTGGCCACGGCGACCACTCGAGCCCCTTCGGAGAAAAGCCCCTCGAGCACCGACCGAGCGCCGCGAGGGACGTTCACACACCGGTCAAGCACCACCTCGGGGGCGCCCTTGGTGATCAAGATCGGCTGGCCATCAGGCTCCTTCGCCAATACCGATGCCAACTGCCGCTCGTGGTCGAAAGGAAGGTCCGCGACTCTCTGATAGCGAGCGGCCGTGGTCACGAGCGGCCCTCTCGCAACTACCTTGGGTGCCAACCAGAGGGCCTGATCCAATGCATTCCCCCCGACCGGCTTCCCGTCAGTGATTGCCGCTTCGTTGCACACGAGCCCGAGCAGCATCGGGCTATCGCTCTCGTGTCCTTCAGCGTCAAGCGCCTCGTGGAAGGTGATCGCACCTTCGGTAAGCGTGCCTGTCTTATCGGTGAAGAGGATCTCGATGTTACCCAGGTCCTCGATCGCGACGAGTCGTTTCACCAGGACCTTTTTTGCTGCGAGCGCCCTCGAGCCGGCCGAGAGGCTCACCGTCACGATGGCCGGCATCATTTCGGGGGCGATGCCCACGGCGATCGCAAGTGAGAAGAGCAGTGCTTCTATGAGCGGCCGCGACAACGCCACGTTGACGATGAAGATAAACGCCGTCAGCACGGCAGCTACGCCGAATAGAAAACGCGAGAATCGCGACAGGCCCACCTCGAAGGCGGTCTGGCCCTGCCTCTCGGCCAGGCCCGCAGCGATCTGTCCGAAGGCAGTGCGGGCTCCGGTCCGAACAACGACGCCAAGAGCTGATCCCTGGTGGACGATCGTTCCCATAAAAGCGCATCCCGGCTGGTCCAGCGGCTGGCGACCCTGGGTTGGCTCCACCGACTTGGCCACCGGCAACGACTCTCCGGTCAGCACGCCCTCATCGCACTCGAGTTCGTCGACTTTCAGCAGACGGATGTCGGCCGGAACGAGGACTCCGATGCGCAATGACACCACGTCGCCTGGTACGAGGTTCGTTACTGGGACCCTGCTCTCTTGTCCGTCTCTTCGGACTTCAGCCTCCTGTCGAATCTTGGCGCGTAAGGCGGCCATCGCGACCTCTGCCCGGTACTCGTTGAAGAAGCCCAATCCGACGCTCAGAGCGACTATTGCCGCAATGATCACAGCGTTGGTGCCGCCTCCGGTCAGCCCCGAGACGAGCGCAGCGATGAGGAGGAGAATCAGGATCGGGTTGCGAAGCTGACGAAAGAGAACGACGGAGGCACGGACCCGGTGCGTGCCGAGCGCGTTCGCCCCGAACTGCCCTAACCGTTCGGCAACATCTTCTGACGAAAGCCCATTTGGGCCGCTTCCCAGACGGGAGAGCACCTCTTCGGGGGAGAGAGCGGCGGCGTCGGCCAAGTTCAACTCGCCCAGGGGGGCGCGTGTGACCACGACCATGGAGAACAGCTTGACCGTCGAAGCTCAGGACCACTAGGGCCATTGGTCTCATGTCGTGATTAGAACCGCGCATTCGGTTCTCCCGAATAGCCTGTTCCAGCGGCTGCTGTTTAAGAACAGATCGTGATGCCATATGGGTAGCGATGATGAGCGGTGGCGCAGAGTCAGGACAAGTGTCAACAGCTATCCGATAAGGGATTCTCGACCACATTGAGCTCGTCGGGAATGAAACGCACACGGCACAGCGAAAACACGGCCACAGGAGCGTCCCATGACATTTCCGCCAACCTATAGTCACAACGCTGGCAGCTTTGACGGTACCGGGGACTCCCGAACGCTTTTCGGCCAGACGATGAGCCTCGTGGCGGTGACGACGGGTCTGTTCGCGCTCGGAGCATACCTTGGACCCTCTCTTTCGTACGGCTGGGGATCGGTGTGGTTCATTGCAGCATTTCGCATGCCTGATTGGTATGAGATTCACTGTCCGGCGGACAACTTCGTCGTCTTCGGTGGGATTGCTGCTCGCCTTCGGGTTGATGCTCGGACTGGCGACGGCACCGACCGTCGTCTATTACGCCAGCACTGGTCCGGGGGTCTTGTGGGAGTCAGGCGGAGCCACCGCTCTGTTCATGGTTGGCCTTGGCGCGGTTCGGTTATGGGACCCGACGAGATCTGTCGGCTATCGGCCGTTTATCCTTCTCGGCGCTCATAGGCCTAATTTTGTTCGGGATCGTGACGATCTTCATCCAGATACCGAACGGTTCCCTTATCTATGCCGTCGCCGGACTGGTGATCTTTGCAGGTCTCACCATGTTCGACTTCCAAAGGCTCCGTACGACGAGGGACGTGAACTCCGCTCCGCTGCTGGCCGCATCCATCTTCCTCGACGCCCTCAACGTCTTCTTGTTCTTCTTGAGCATCTTCAACAGGCGGGACTGACGGATCCCCTATCGCTTTGCTCGGTGCCAGATGAGCCTTTGGAGCGGACTAATCGATCGAGTCGTAGGCGACGGGGGCGCTGACTAAATAAAGAAGACGCCATTGCTCCTCACCCGGGCTACAACCATCAACGGGACACCGAGCGCGAGAGCTATGAGGACCGGACCTGACGCGCTCAGGCACGACTGCCTGACGACCTCGTATCCGACCCAGAAGCAGAAAAGCCCGGCGACGAACGGCAAGAGGACCCCGGTGAAGAAAAAGAGCTGCTTCTCGAACATCACTTTTCGATACGACCAGGCGCACGCCAAGCCCGTTGCGCCGTAATAGAAGGACACGAGAACACCAATATTGTCGATGAGGTTGCCGTACTGGGAGTTGATCGTCGGTGAGCCCGCTCTGAGCAAGATGCCGGACAGTGGCCGGTCATGGTCGAGCGCGGTCAGCGTATCTCGACGCTTGCCGAAGCAGCGGTGACACGAGGTGCAGACGTCATCGGCATGGCCGGCGGTGATGGCTCGCAAGCCGTCGTGGCGGCGGTCGCAGCCGAGCACGATCTTCCGTTTGTATGTGTTCCTGCAGGCACGCGGAACCACTTCGCCCTCGACATCGGCGTCGATCGAGACGACGTCGTCGGTGCCCTTGACGCGTTCCTCCACGGATCGGAGCGTCGCATCGATCTCGCCCGTGTGAACGGTCGCGTGTTCGTGAAAAACGTGTCGATGGGTCTGTACGGCACGATCGTGCAATCGCAGGAATATCGCGACGCGAAGCTGAGGACGGTCATCGAGAAGCTGTCCGAGCTGCTCGGACCGGGCGCCGAACCGTTCGACCTCGGGTTCACCGATCCGAACGGCTCGCTCTACTCCGGCGCCCAGGTCCTCATCGTCTCCAACAACCGCTACGAGCTCGACCCACTGGGACGCAGGGCACACGAGCGGGAATGGATCAAGGCACCCTCGGTGTGGTCGTCGTACGCAGTGGGCCCCCGTTCCACAGACTCAAGGAGTGGGTCACACGGACGTTTCGGGTCGACTCAGGGTCGGCGGTCGAGGTCGGATTGGATGGCGAGGCGCTCCTGCTTGATCCGCCCCTCGTCTTCGAGTGCATCCCGTCGGCCCTCAGGATCCGAATCCCGATACGCCGGCACCACCGCAATCAGGCAGGAGGTCGAACACCGATTGGCCCACAACGAGAGGCGCGGGGGGACGTCCGAAGCACCGCAACGCTGCGTTGACCGCATCGAAATTGAAGTCCTGCAAGTTCGACGAGGGCGACCGGCGACTCCAAGACTGGGACGGCACTAAACGCCGTCTCTACCACGATCCCCTGTCAACGTCCCGGCTCAGCTTGTACACGTCCGGAGCGCACGGCATCCAGAAACAACTCAAAGTCTTTGTCGTTCTGGTCGGCGTATGCGAGGGCGAACGCAGCCACGGCTTCGTCGAAGACGGTGCTCGACCCCAAGTAACCCGATAGGAGCGCTGGCTCGCCGGCTCGAGCATGGGCGCGGGCCAACGCGGCACCACAGAGCCGTCCGTACTGGACCAGATCATCAGGACGGGCAACTTCCAGAGGCGCCGACCCTTTCATGTCTCGCAGCTGGCGGACGTAGGTGTCGAATCCGTCGGCGCGTGCCCAACCCAAGAACGCATCGCTCGCCGCTTGCATGATCCGCTGTCCGACGACAACCCTCTTGCCTTGATTCGTATACGCGGTCCCTCCGACGTGGGGCGCCAATACGGAAGCCTGAGCCTCTTTGACCTGGAGGAAGAGGGGATCGAGGTCCGCCTTGCCGGCAAGCAGTGCCACGAAGCAGCGGGTACCGACGCTACCGACGCCCACGACCTTGAGGGCTGCATCGACAAACTCGTAGCGATCCAACAACAGAGCGCGGTCCGGATCCAAAGTATCCAGATAGGCCTGGACGAATCCCCGGGCCTGCTCCAGCTGCGCATCGCTGAGACGGACAACGACTGGGGGGTCTTCGACGATCACCCGGCGGCCCTCGAGGACCGTGGTGAGCTTCGACAATGCTTGCAGACTCGTGCGTTGTCGGGCCTTGGCCACGCTGCGCTTGGCAAGAGTGCGCGCCGGTTTGTCAGGAGCGGCGGCGATGATCGACTCCACGTCAAGCCGGGAGTGCCACACCTCGAATGCAGAGAGTTCGGCCATCTTCGCAATCTCGGTGCGGTACTCCGCAGTGCAATCCAGTGCGGCCGTCACGCCGTCGCTGTCGTCGAGTCCAGCTGTTCTCGCCGCCACCACCAAACTGGCAGCCAGACGTTTGATATCCCACTCCCAAGGCGCTACCTGAGTCTCGTCGAAGTCGTTGAGGTCGAATACCTGATTACGCTCGGGCGTGGCGAAGGTGCCGAAGTTGAGAAGGTGAGCGTCGCCACAAATCTGCAACTCGATCCCCGTTGATGGCGTCCGATATAGATCTGCCGCCATGATCGCGGGAGCGCCGCGATAGAAGGCGAAGGGCGATGCCATCATCCGACGGTTGCGGACCGGGATCAGATGCTGCAAGCGAGTCGTGTTCGTCCCCTCGAGGATGTGAAGGGGATCGGGACGATCGGGATACGGCCGCCAGCCACCGTGACTCCGGCGAGGAACTCGGGAGCGCATCGTGCGGCCCGCCTCCACCATCTCAACGCGAGTCGTCGGCACCGAGCCGGGAGGCATCGCTCTCGTGTCTACCAGAGCGCGCTGGCGGGGGCCTATGCGGGGTCAGGGGCGTCCCAGGGAAGAGTCCCGGACACCCAGTGGGTGATGGGTTCGGCCTGGTCGTTGCGGTACAGGTGCCTGGGCGGCTGCGCGAACGTTGCATATGGGCGGCAGCGCACCACGACACGATACTCCTCGGCTGCCATTGCCTCCACGACCGGGCGCGCTTCTTCCGCAAGTGGCTCACCCGACATGCGGCCGGCGACCGCCATCATCAATTCGACGACCAGTTCCGGGTCATTGTCGACCGTGGCGTCGGCGTAGACCTGGAGGTAGGAGAACGGCCAGCGTTCGTCGAGGACGCACAAGCTGACCTTCGGATTGCGCGCCACAGCCCGCGCCTTGCCGCGGCCGACCATCGTCGAGACGAGGAGCTCGTCGTCGTCGGTGGGCACGTAGTAGACGACCGAAAGTGCCGGCCCGTCGTGCAGCCGGGGGTACCCGAAGACGCACGTTCGATGCGTCCGGACGAAGGTCCGCCGTTCCGACGGCAGCATGTCACGGTCGGTCGGGGCCTTGAAGGTTTCAGAGGTGATGGGCAACAACACAATTCACTCCTTCTGTTCTCGGTGCGTCTTCTTCTTCGGTGAACAGATCGGCGTCGTATGTCGGAATCGACCCGGCGCCGCTCATGACACGAACAGCATCGAGATCACGGCGTCCACATGGCGCTCGACCTCGGACGGATCGAGGGGGTCGACGCCGGTCAGCAGCCGGCACTCGGGCGCGAGCACGAAGATGGTCGCCACCGCCCCCGTCAACAAGTAGTACAGGTGTGCGGTGGGGACGTCGCGCACCTTGCCGGCCATCACGAGCGGCTCGAGCAGTGCCACCGCCCCCTCGTAGAGCGGCCGGATGTGCTCTTCTACGAGCCAGGCGAGCCGGCCGCCCTCGGACTTGCACTCCTGCATGATGATCCGGTGGAGCTGGGGGTGACTGGCTGAGAAGCGGACGAAGTCCGCCACCACCAGCTTGGCAACCGTCTCGTCATCCACCCCACGCAGCCCGGCCACGCGCTCTGCAAACGAACGCGCCAGGTCCTCGAAGAGCTGCCCGACGGCCGCCCGCCACAGTTCCTCCTTGTTGCCGAAGTGGTAGGTCAGCTGTGGCTGCTGGACGCCGGCCTGCTCGGCGATGAGGCGGGTGCTGGCGCCCTCGAACGATCGCTCGGAGAAAAGCTCGAGTGCAGCAGCGAGGATCCGCTCGCGCGTCCCGTCAGCCGAAGGTCGCTGCGCCCGATGCTCCATCGTTCTGGTTTCCACGGACACTACATTATCGTTTGATCTAATTAGTTGCAAGGTTCTTGTTCATGTGATAAATCTTTGCATCGGGTCCTAATGGGGACCCACGGAATTGGGTGACGAGGGGAGCGCACATGTTCCGACTGGTCAACGTCGGGGGTCGGCCTGCCCTCGAGTACGCAGGCGACTTCTATGACGTGGCCCGGCTGGCCGACGACAGCTCGCTTGCGACCTCAGGGGCATGCCTCGCACGTTTCGAGGAGCTCCACGAGCTCGCCAGGCGCTGCGACGGAGCCGAGCCGGACGGCCGGCTCGACGAGGTCGTCTTCGGCCCACCGGTACCCGACGCCCGGCAGGTCTTCGGTATCGGCCTCAACTACAAAAGCCACGCCGAGGAGAGCGGGATGGAGCTGCCGCCGGCACCACTCACGTTCACCAAGTTCCCCAGTTGCCTGGCCGGACCCACGGCGGACGTCCCGTTGTCCAGCGCCGTCGTCGACTACGAGGCCGAGGTCGTCGTGGTCATCGGCCGGGTGTGCCGAAGCGTTCCCGAGGAGGCCGCCTGGGAGGTGGTCGCCGGCGTCACCGCCGGCCAGGACATCTCCGACCGCGAGGTGCAGCTCGCCGGCTCTCCACCGCAGTTCTGTCTGGGAAAGAGCTTCGGCGCCTATGGTCCGACCGGACCCGCCGTCGTCTCCGTCGATGCCTTCGAGAACCCCAACGACATCGCGTTGCGCTGCGAGGTATGGGGCGAGGTGGTCCAGGAGTCCTCGACGGCGCAACTGATCTTCGGCGTGCCGAAGCTCGTTTCGTACCTCTCCTCTATCTGCACGCTCTTTCCGGGCGACCTCATCTTCACCGGGACGCCTGACGGGGTGGGCATGGCCCGTGGTCGCTTCCTCTCCTCTGGAGACGAGATCGTGACCACGGTCAAGGGCGTGGGCGAGCTCCGCAACCGCTGCACCGGACCCGAAGGAGGGACCCGCTGATGGGACTGCACCGACTGCTCGGCTTCACCACCGCCGTCCCCGACCCCGAAGGCCTGACCGCCTTCTACGGCGAGCTCGGGCTCGGAGGTAGCCCGACAAAGGGGTTCACCGGAACTGACGGAGGCTCTGCCGTCCTTGTGGACGAAGGCGACTTCCGCCGCCTCGTCCGGGTCGAATTCGGCTGCGACGAACCCGAGGATCTCGACACGCTGACGCGCCGGCTCACCGACGGGGGGGCCGCTCCTGTCGTGGGTGAAGGAGAGCTCCGAGTGGTCGACCCTGCGAGCAGAGTCGAGCTCGTCGTTCGCGTGGCCGAACCCGCCCCCTCACCCACCCCGGCGTCGCCGGTCGTGCCGAACGCCCCGGGCGCCACGGTTCGGGCAGACGAACGAGCCCCCGCCGTGTTCCTCGGACCCCGACCGCCGCGTCGCCTCGGCCACCTGGTGATCGGCACACCAGCGATCGGCGAGACCCGCGACCTGCTGGTGCAGGGCCTCGGGCTCAAGATGAGCGACGAGATCGACGGCCTCATCGCTTTCCTGCGGTGCTCACCGGACCACCACAACGTGGCATTGGTCGAGTCACCGGTCCCACTGCTGCAGCACTACTCCTGGGAGTGCGATGACATCGACCACGTCGGCCACTGCGCGTCAGCACTGTTGCGGCCCGACCCGTCCCGTCACACTTGGGGGCTCGGTCGGCACTTCGCCGGCTCGAACTTCTACTGGTACCTCCGCGATCCGGCGGGCTCGTATCTCGAGCTCTACTCGGACCTGGACCAGATCCTCGACGACGAGGCGTGGGAGCGAAAGGGGCGCACGCCGTTTGACTTCGAGCACATCGCCAACTCGTGGGGCCCCGACCTTCCGCTGGAGTTCATCGTGCCGCCCGACCTCGACGATCTCCAAGCCGCGTGGGCTGACCGGTGAGCGCCGCCGTGCCAGACCGGGTCGACGTAGCCGTCGTCGGCGCCGGGCCGGTTGGCTGCGCGCTCTCCCTGCTTCTCGGGTCCCGACAGCGGAGCGTGCTCCTGGTCGAGCGCCATACCGGCCCGTACCCGCTACCGCGCGCCGTGCACTTCGATGATGAGACGGCACGGATCCTCCAAGCGTGCGGTCTCGGACGAGATCTCCTCGCTCTCTCCGAGCCGGCCACGACCTACGAGTGGCGCAACGGCGAGGGCGTGCCATTGCTGCGCTTCGAGACGCCGGTAGAGGGCCGGCAGGGCTGGCCGTCGGCCAACATGTTCAACCAGCCCGACCTCGAGGCCCGTCTGTTCGACCGGGTAGAGGCCACCGAAGGCCTCTCCCTGCTCTGGGGCCACGCTGCCGTTGACATCGGCCAGGACGAAGACGGTGCCTGGGTCGAGATCGAGCCGACGAACGGCGGCGCCCGCCAGCGAGTCAGCGCGTCCTACATCGTGGGCTGCGACGGCGCCAACAGCACAGTCCGCGATCTGCTCGGTCTGACCTTCGTCGACCGCGGCTTCTACTACGACTGGCTGGTCGTGGACGTCGCCCTCGACGAACCGAGAGTGTTCGACCCCCCGAACCTCCAGGTATGCGACCACCGCCGGCCCACGACGGTGGTCTCGGGCGGCCCGGGCCGGCGGCGCTGGGAGTTCATGTGCCTCCCCGGCGAGACCCTCGAGACGCTCGACGAGGAGGCCGCCGCGTGGGCGTTCCTCGAGCCGTGGAACGTCCGCCCCGACAACGCCACGATGGTCCGCCACGCTGGGTATCGTTTCCGCGCCCGGTGGGCGACCACATGGCACGAGGGCCGGATCTTCTTGGCCGGGGACGCCGCCCACCAAACACCCCCTTTCGCCGGCCAGGGCATGTGCGCCGGCCTGCGGGACGCCGCCAACCTGGCCTGGAAGCTCGATTACGCGCTGGGCCAACCCCGGGCGGCGGCAATCCTCGAGACCTACGACACCGAGCGCATTCCCCAGGCTGCCGCCGTGATCGAGGTGGCCACCGAGCTCGGACGGGTGATCTGCATCCCCGACGCAGAGGAGGCCCGCACTCGGGACGAGCAGTTGGCACCGCTAGTCCCGCCCGGCGGGAGCTCCCCGGCACCACCGATGCCAGGCATTTCGGCCGGCATTCTCGCCGATTCGACGCTCGCGGGTGAGCTCTTCATACAGGCCAACGTCCGAGCCGGCGACGTGGAAGGACGGCTCGACGACGTCGTCGGGACGGGGTGGCACCTGTTGACCAACGGCCAACCGACCGAGCTCGACGGCGAGCTGGCGGCCTGGTTCAAGTCTATTGGGGGTCGCTGTGTCGCTATCGGTAAGACGGTCGAGGATGTCGAGGGACGATACGGCCGATGGTTCGCCGACCACGGCGTCACCGCGGTCCTAGAGCGCCCAGACTTCGCCATCTACGGGACCTGTACAACCGACCGCGACGTGACGGCGCTGGTCACCGAGCTCCGAGGTCAGCTCGAAGCTGCCCAGGAATCGCCGGTGGCTTCGTGACGGCGGCGTTGGACCTGGCCAACTGTGTGGTCGCGGTGACGGGCTCGACCAGCGGCATCCGCGAGTCGGTGCCACGCCGGCTGGCCGCGTGGTGCAGCCGTCGTCGTGAACTCGGCCAGCTCCGCCGCAGCAGGCCGCGTCCTCCCCGAGGAGCTACCCGAGGCGATCTACATCGGGGGCGACATCGCCGACCGGCCAAACCGTGGTCGTCGACGGCGGGCTGAGCCTGATGATCTGACATCGGACACCGCTACCACGCTCCCTTCGCGTCGAGTCGGGACGCCACCGATGGCAGCAGCGCCAATGCCGTGGAGCGCTCGACCTGTCGACGATCTGCGTTGCTGTAACCGTCATACGCGTTGAGACCACTTACCTGCATGTCTGTGGCCAGCTCCGGAGCGAATGGGTAATCGCTGCCGAAGAGCACATGCTCGGGACCCACGATCTCTGCGAGGGAACGCAGCGCGTGCGGGTTGGCCGACAAGGCTGTGTCATAGAACAGCGACCGCTTGTAGGCCGACCCACCCTTCGGGGCGCGCTGGACCAGTTCGGCATCTTGGAACCACACCAGGTCGAAGCGAGCCACCAGGTAGGGCACGGTCCCGCCGGCATGCGCCAGGATGAACCGGATTCTCGGGTATCGCTCGAGGGTGCCGGTGTACGCCAGGTTGAATGCGGCTCGCGTCGTGTTGAAGGTGAACTCCATTGCGAAGATCGGAATGTCGACCGCGATGTGATTGGCCGCGGTCGGGATCGAGGGGTGGACAAAGACCACCGCGGCCCGGCGATCCAGTTCAGCCATCACTTCGTCGAACCTGGGGTCACCCAGATAGCTGCCGTCGCTATGCGACGAGAGCAGGACGATGCCATCTGCACCGAGTACGTCGAGCGCGTAAGTGGCTTCCTCCAGGGCGCCATCGACGTCTGGCAGCGGCACAGAGGCGAACAGGCCGAACCGCGTGGGATTGGCACCGACGACGTCCGCCGATGACTCGTTGCATCTCCGGGCGAGCATGCGCGCCTCGGCATCGTCACCAAGGTGCACACGGGGGCCGACACCGACAGCACCGCCATTTCGATCCCATGACGGTCCATGACCCCGAGCGACAACTCGGAACTCCATTCGGGAAGCTCGCGTCCAGCGACCTCGCGGATCCCGAGCCGGCGCAGCTCCGACGTGTAGGGCGCGGGGATCACGTGGTGATGCACATCGACGCGGTGGGGATCGGCGGGCAACAGCGCTCCTCTGGATCGGCGGCGGTACAGGTATCAGGTGGCGAGGGCCGAGACTTCCCCCAGCTCCGAACCGGCGTACGCATCGGTCCACAGTGCCTTGTTGAGCAGCCTGGTCACTTGGCGGATCTCGTCGGTGGAGAGCGCGGCCCACTGCCGGCGGTGGAGCGCCTTGATCTCGGCGGTAAGGCGCTCGAAGAGTTGCCGGCCGCGCGACGTGGGGCTGATTAGCACTACCCGCCGGGCGGCCTTCGACACCCTGCGGGTGGCGAGCCGCTTCTTTACGAGGCGGTCGACGAGTCGGGTCGTGTCTGCCGCACGGGTGAGCAGACCGTCCGCAAGTGAACCCACGGGCAGCCCGTCGGGAGCGTCGGCCAGGCACAGCACCCACAGGGCTGCATAGAGGGCGTGAGAGATGCCCTCGGCCCGACAGCACTGCTCGAGGTCGTCGGTGAACCGGTTGCTGACGATGAACGTGGTGATGAACGCGTCGCGTCCCAGTCTGTCGATCAGTTCTTCGCGATGGGTCGTCTTCGCCATGATTCAGCTCCGCGCGCCAGTTAGCTGACCCACGTCGGCGATCGATGAAAGCTGTCGACCAAGGACGCGGAACAGGGCAGCAGCGAGGTCGGCGTCAGGATCCTGGGACGCTCCGATGCTGCGCCAAGCCACGAACCGGTCAGGTCGCACCAGGATGGCGTCGTCGACACCGATCTGGCGTACGCGCGCCCACCGGCACCGGGGGTCGAGGTAGTCACCTTCGAGGTGGCCGATGCGGACGACATTGATGGGGATCCCGCCTCTGGCCGCGAGTTTGGCAGCCGCTTCACACCACAGGTCGCCGTCCTCTCCGGCGATAAGCAGAAAGCGTCCCGGGTGAACCAGCTCAAGTGTTGAGATCCGCTCGCCCGTGTCAGTGTCCAGCCAGGCGTGCGGAAGCAGGCTGCCCGGGCGGGTCGAGGGTTCGTAGACCCGGACCGGGTCGATCACCGCTGGCAATGGGCTCCCGTCGTCAATGACGGCGGTCGAGAAGTACCTGTAGCCGTACTCGACATTGTGCTCGCGGAATTCCATGGACTGGCTCGCGAACAGTCGGGAGATCTTGCGTCGGAAGTCCGCGTCTTCAGGGCGGTCGCTCCATAGTCGCCCCATGTGCGCCCACCCTTCTTCTGGGGTGAGTTCGGGGTTGAGAAGGCCGAGGACCTCTCCAGTAGCCAAGTGGTTGAGCGCGTTCTCAACCGATCGGTCGACGTTGAGTTGGACCGACGATCGGCGCTCCGGTTCGTACGTGTCGAGCAGGGCGTCCGAGGCCACGCCGTCGAGAACTGCCGCAAGTTTCCAGCACAGATTGTGTGCATCCTGGACTGCGCTGGTCAGGCCTAGGCCCCCGGTCGGCGGATGCCGGTTGGCGGCGTCACCGACGAAGAACACTCGGCCCACTCGCAGGCTCGATGCGACGACGCCTTCGAGTGACCACCTAGTGATCTTGTGGATCTCGATCGGGTGGTCCCCGATGCCCAGCGCGACGCGGATGTCCGACTCGACCCTTGCATCGTCGCGGGCGCGTGGGTCGTCGAAGGGGTAGTTGAGGTGGAAGACCCACTCCTCGGAGTGGGGTCCCCAACGGTTGGGCCCCATGGGCACGGACTGCGAGGAACACCAGCAGGCATGTCCGTCCGTTGGATATTCCTGTCGATCTGCACAACTTCAAGAAGTTTCCGGTGATCGATCCGCCCTGCTTGCACAAGCCGAAAGGCCCCGTTACGCGAGCGCAGATCGAGGTCGACTCCAACCCTGAACTGCCCGACTACAGCGGACCGTTCAAGGCCGACCTGCGGTTCTTGGACTTCCCGAACCTGGCTCTTGTCAACGTGATCGCCAACATGATCGCCAAGCGCGATTTACTACCGAGTGTGCGTAGGAGCGTGGGCCGACGAGGTCCGCAAGCGGTTGAGGCCTTTGATCGAGGTTGAGATCTTGCGTCTGCACAACGCCGCCACACTCGCCGGCCTCGCACGCAATGAAGCGCTCGCGCCACGCGGACTGTCAGCCGGTAGCTCTCGCCCGCCGACCCAGCGCAAGATCGACGATCTCGTCACGGTGCTTACTGCTTCCAGTTTCATAGAGGATTTCGAATGCCGCACCAAGCTGCGCGCGGAGGATTCGGATGTCGTCGTCACGGTATTCCTTCTCTGGGCTTTCCCAGGCGCCTCCATGTGCCTCGAGCAAGGCGTTCGCGCCACCGTGCAGGATTGCCGCCGTCTCCAGATCTCCAGCCAGGGTTGCGAGGCAGGCCAACCCCAATGTCGAATAAGCGGGGGCGGAGACGTCTCCAGCCAAGCGACTTGTTCTCAATCCATCTGTGAAAAGTGCCGCCGCACCCGCATTGTCCCCCTCTTTGAGCAAGACGAGACCCAGGTTGTTGAGGGTGCCCGGTGTTCGTCTGGGAACGAGCGTCCGAGTAATCGTGAGTGCCGCTTCGAACTGGTGATGCGCTTCGGCCACCCTGCCCTCGAGCAATAGCAAGCACGCGGTAATTGTTTCGCAGGAACGACGCTGTGAAGAGGTCCCCGGACCGCTCGACGACCGACAGGGCCTCTCGGTAGATCGCCTCGGCTCCCTTAGTGTCGTCGACATAGACAACCGCCGCATACGCGAGCAGCGCTTGGCCGAGGACCACTAGGTCCTCGAGTTGTCGTGCAATTGCCACTGCTTCGGCACCGAGCGCGAGCCCCTCTTCCAAAGCGTCGCGGAAATAAGCGTTGTAGCAAACGAGGCTGAGTGCCTCGGCCTCAAGTTCCCGGTTGCCTGCCTCACGGGCAACCTCGACAGCCATCTGTGCGCATGTTGCCTGAGCCGTGAGGTCGGACTGGCCGAGCATGTACGCCTTGCAGACGAGTGCAGCGGCGCGCGCCCAAGGTTCGGTCTCCCTCGGAGCGAGCTCGATGGCCTGATCAAGGAGGTCCATCATCTCTGCTCGGTGAGGGAAGCACCACCAGTACCGGCGGGGTACGCCGAACAGCCGGAGGGCCCGGGTGGCCCCGTTCGCGTCCGCGACAAGATGCTCGACCGCCGCGCTCAGGTTCGGGTATTCCTCTTCGAGACGGGTGAGCCAACTCTCTTGAGACCGACCCGTCAGGTGAGGCGCAACCACTTGTACATAGTCCACGTAGTACGTGGCGTGAGCCTCATGCGCTCCGGCCGCTTCTTCATCCATCTCAAGCAGTTTCTCGGCTGCGTACTGGCGAATCGTCTCCAAGAGGCGATAGCGGGCGGTGGTGGCTGACGTGTCGGCGACCACCAGACTTTTGTCCACGAGTGAACCCAGCAGGCCGCTCACGTCGAAGTCCTCGATGTCACCGAACCCGCACACGAACTCGGCCGCCTCGAGCTCGAAGCCACCGACGAAGACCGACATACGGCGAAGCACCGCTTGTTCGAAACCATTCAGCAGGTCATAGGACCAATCGACCATCGCCCGCAGGGTTTGCTGGCGTGGCAAGGCCGTGCGACTGCCTCCGGTCAAAAGGCGAAAGCGTTGGTCAAGCCGGTCGTTGAGTTGAGACAGCGACATCGAACGCAAACGGGCCGCTGCAAGTTCTATTGCGAGAGGCATGCCGTCGAGACGGCGACAGATTGCGCCGACGACCGGGGCGGCCTCGTCGTTGAGAATGAAGCCCGTCGCCAGAGTCCGGGCACGCTCTACGAACAGCGTCGCGGCTCCCGAAGTTGCCAGATCCGACAGCTCCTCGGCACCCTCGGCAGGAACTGTCAGCGAGGGGACCCGAAAGACTCTCTCTCCATCGATGCCAAGTGTCTCGCGGCTAGTAACGAGCAAGTGCACCTTGGGGCAGCTGCGCACCACGGTCTCGGCCAGCTTGGCGCAGGACCCAATCAGGTGCTCGCAGTTGTCGAGGACGACGAGGACATTCTGGTCGGCAAGGGCCGACAAGAGGGATTCGTGTATGGACCGTCCGGCCTGTTCCTTGATCCCGAGAGCACTCGCAACCGCGGCGAGTACCGCCTCCGGGTCGCGCACCGAAGCCAATTCCACAAGCCAGACACCATCACCAGACCCGTCGAGCATCTCGGCCGCCACCTGCAACGCCAAGCGCGTCTTGCCGACTCCTCCCGCCCCAGTGAGGGTGACGAGGCGCGACTCGTCGACCATCTGTCGCAGGGCGGCGACCTCATCGTCACGCCCCACGAAGCTAGACACCATCTCGGGCAGGTTGTGTCTGAGGTCCGGGTTGTCCAGCGAACGCAGAGGCGGGAACTCCCCATCGAGGCCCTGGATCTCGAGTTGGTACACCTCCTCCGGGCGCCCCAGGTCCTTTAGGCGATGGGTCCCGAGGTCACGCAGTCCCACGCCTGGAGGGAGGTAGTCGCGCACCATCTCGGTCGTCGCCCGGGAGAGCACCACCTGACCGCCGTGAGCTACGGCTTGGAGCCTGGCCACGCGATTGACAGCCTGACCGAAGTAGTCACCGTCTCTTTCCTCGCACTCACCGGTGTGCAGGGCCATCCGTACGCGCAGTACCGCCTCTTTTGGCCATGGCTCGGCGGCCACCGCCGATTGGGCCTGACCCGCCGCCTGAACCGCCTCTTTGGCCGAGGGGAAAGCCGCACAGAACGCGTCACCGACGGTCTTGAAGACATACCCCCCGGATCCCTCGATGGCCAGCCGGAGTAGCTCGTCGTGACGCCTGAGGGCCAGGGCCATCGCGTCTGGCGCCTGACCCCACAGGCGCGTCGAACCCTCGATGTCGCTGAACAGCAGAGTCACCGTGCCTGTCGGCAGCTGTGGCAACGCGGCCTCCGTGGACTGCTCTCGTTCCCCCAAGGATCGCGCAGAGTGAGGCCTTGTGAGGAGGAAGGGGGTCTGGACGAATCCAGGTAAGGCCACGTGGAGGCCCATCCCACGCGACTTCGCGCCGCACGAACTAAGCCGATGGGACGGCTGGGCCGCTTGAGACGGGAAGTTCGCCCGACGACGAAGTTCAGGTCAGGGGTGCCCGGAGGGCCGGTCGCTCTTTCGGGACCTGAGGGACCGCATCTCGCTCATACTCCTTCCCGTGTGGCAGTTCGACTCCTCAACCTCGTGCTCACCTGCCATCCCTAGCCCGACGTCATGACCTCGACGACAGGTCTGTAGGAGGTCAGCTAGCCAAGGCGGGGACCATCCGCGCCAGCAGGTTCCGCTTCGTACCGAGCCTCACCCGCTCGACCTGACGCCTCCACCCCAACCGGCGAATCGACTCGCCAGTCAGCAGGTGTCGGCCGACTGGATCACGATGGCTGAGCTATCTGCCAAGAACACTCGCCCGCCGTTGACTAGCTCCCAATGCCACTTTGGAAGGCCACGCGACGGCCCGGCCTGCTGCGGCACTCTTTACGCGCAACTCCCGCCCGTTGACAGGCTCTCTAAGCGGAACAACCCGCACAGCGAGGTCCTTGAGCTCACTGAACCACAACGCTGAGTGGAGTGAATACAGCACGAACCATCTGCGACAACGCTTCATACGGGCGCTCCTTGGCGAGCAGGCCGGCCGTTCGAGCACGCGCCTGGACGTTGCTCTATCCTCCCCGTAGGCATTCGGCGGAAAGAGGCAACTCATGTTGGCCATCACGCTGCAGGACTTGCGTTTTCGTGCCCGACAATTCGTCATAGCCGTGATCGGGGCGGGACTCGTGTTCGCAATGACGCTTCTCCTCGCCGGCCTTGCCGCCGGCTTCAGCGTGGAGGTCAACCAGACGGTAAATGGAACGGGCGCGCAGTCCTGGGTGTTGGCGCGCGGATCCGTTGGGCGCATAGCGGCTCTTTCGCCCATCCCGGCATCCGCCCTGTCGGCCGTAGCGCGCTCGCCCGGGGTGTCGAGAGCAGAGCCCCTGATCGTCGTTCCCCAGGCAGCGAAGATCGTCGGCAAACCGGCGCAAAGCGTGAACCTCATCGGATACCAACCGGGTCAGAGTCTGGGCGGTCCCGGAGAGGCAGTGACGGGCAGTCCCGTCGCAGCGAACGGTCAGGCCGTGGTCGACTCCCGTTTGGGTCTCGGCATCGGTCAACGGTTCACGGTGTCGGGTCGTAGCTTCAAGGTCGTCGGTGTGGTTGACAACCGGTCGTTGCTCGGGGGAGTGCCCAATGCGTACGTGACGCTCGCAGACGCTCAGGACATCATCTATGGCGGGCGGCCGCTCATCGGAGCGGTCCTGATTACCGGCAGCCCTCGAAGCCTCCCAGCCGGATATGCGTTGTTCTCGAATGCTCAGATCGAAAGTGCCAGCCTGGAGCAGCTGTCGAGCGCCGTGTCGTCCATCTCCAACTCGCGCGCGTTCATGTGGGTAATCGCTGCTCTCATCGTCGCGGCCCTCGTATACGTGACCGCACTCGAGCGCACGCGCGACTTTGCTGTCCTCAAGGCAGTTGGAGCCTCCACGAAACTTCTCTTCGCCGGCCTGGCAGCCGAAGCCGTGATCGTCGCTCTGGCGGCGGCCGTCATCGCCGCAGCGCTGTCGAGCTTCATGACCGGAATATTCGCCCAACCGGTTGACATCCCGGCAAGCGCATTCGTCGTCTTACCACTGTCAGCCCTGGTCGTGGGACTGTTGGCGAGCCTCGCCGCACTGCGTCGAGCCGCGTCGGTCGATCCCGCGTCGGCTTTCGCGGGGGCATGATGTCTGAGCTCCAAGTACGCGATCTGACAGTTGAATTCGACTCGGGTGGCTACAAGGTTCGACCGCTCGATCGTCTTTCTTTCGACGCTGAGGACGGGGAGCTGGTTGTGGTGCTTGGGCCGAGCGGATGCGGCAAGACGACCTTGCTCTCGTGTCTGGCCGGTCTCCTATCGGCAACATCGGGATCTGTTTTGTTCCGGGGCACGGAAGTCACCGATCTACAAGGTCCCGCCATGGGCGAGTACCGACGCTCGACAGTGGGCGTCGTGTTCCAGGCATTCAACCTGATCGCCAGCCTTACGGCCAAGGGAAACGTCATGGCACCGATGCGCTTGGCGAAGGTCCCACGGCACCGGGCGGCTGCGCGGGCAGATGAGCTTCTTGCCGAGGTTGGCCTCACCGAGCGTGCCGACCACCGACCAGGAAAGATGTCCGGCGGCCAGCAACAGCGCGTGGCCATCGCGAGGGCCCTCGTGCACAACCCGCCCCTGGTTCTTGCCGACGAGCCCACTGCTCATCTCGACCACATCCAGGTGGAAGGTGTTCTCGTCTTGATCCGGAAGCTCGCTGCCCGCGGTCGCCTGGTGCTTGTCTCCACACACGACGACCGGATAACCCATATCGCCGATCGGGTGATTGAGCTCGTCCCGCACTTCACAGGAGCTGATCGCGATCCCGAGGAGCTGATCTTCGAGCCCGCACAGGTCGTGTTCGAACAGGGTGACCGAGGCGATCTCGTCTATGTGGTCGAGGAAGGAGAGGTTGAGATCTACAGGACACGGGCCGATGGCGATGAAGAGTTCCTGGCCATGATCGCCGCCGGCAACTATTTCGGGGAGCTCGGTCCCATGCTCAATCTTCCCCGTAGTGCTTCCGCCCGGGCCAAGACCAAGTGTCGGTTGACTTCCTATCCGCTACGAGCCTTCCGCCAGCAGTTCCCCGTCAACAAACGCGAAGAGGTCCTCCAGGACCTGGGTGGCCATTCCTGAAGACTGGGCATTGACATGGACCTCGCCGACATGGGCGCTGGCCAAGTCCTCGTTCGCCATCGGACAGACGTGCACCGGCTCGGGGGGCCTCGCCAAGGTGAAGCTCCATCTGAACCCGGCGGGCACGCAGGCCCTGTCGCTCGGGTGACCACAGCCCCCGCGGCGTAAGCAGAGCCAACCCGTCACAGAACCATGACGGCCCAGCCGGCCGCACAAAGATCCTTGTTCGCTACCGGCAGGAAGATCTAGCCCCCACGTCAGTAATTGCCCTGTGCCGTCAGGTGAACTCCGTGTCGACGATGAGCAGGCTGCAAGGGCACCGATGAGAGACCTTGTTGGGTACGCTTCCGAGCACCAGCCGCTTCAGTCCGCTCATCCCGAGATTTCCGACCACAACCAAGTCGGCGTCAACGGCCTCAGCTATGCCCATGAGCTCGTCCGCCACATCACCGCCGGCGGGATTGTGCATCTCAGCGGACACACCATGTTTTTCAGCCTCGGCAATGACTTGAGCATTCACGCGTTTCGCTTCTTCGCGCAATTCGTTGATCTCGAACTGCCCACCGCTGGCATCGGAAAACCCGTGCTCCAAGGCGGGGTGAACCACCTGAACGGCGTGCAACGTCGCCCCGGTCATCTTTGCCAATTCAAGTGCTTCTCTTACGGCAACTGATGCCCGATCAGAACCATCGGTGCCGACCACGATGACCTTGTACATGGCGCTCCCTTCCCCGCTGCGCTCTAACGTACGGCAATTTACCTTTGACGTCCGAGCCCGGCAACAAGCGAAACTGGTCTCTCAATCCAGGTAATTGCTGATCTGTCCGAGCCACCGTATGTAGTAGCGAGAGATCAGCCCGCCGGGCATGAGCCTGACCATCCAGGGCCGGTACTCGTTGGTGTCCTCCTTCCCCGACTGCTTGGCGACCAGCCGCACCTTGGCGGTCCGGGCGCGCTCGTAAGTGCGGAGCACGTCCGCAACATCGTCACCGCGTTGTCGCAATGCGACCGCCAAGGCCCAGGCGTCTTCCAGGGCCTGATTCGCGCCCTGGGCACGTGTCGGAGGAAAGGAGTGCGCGGCGTCGCCAACGAGCGTGATGAGGCCTGATCCCCACGTCTGCGGGAGTGGGTGGCGGTAGTGGGGAAAGAACCCGGCGTCATCGTCGCTGGCCGATTCGAGGACCTCATGGACCGGTTCCGCCCAATCACCGAAGCGCTCCCGCAACAGGGCGGTAACTGACTCGGGCGCCGGCGTGTCTGGTGTCCAGCGCTGGTCGAACCACCATTGCAGCAGTCCCTCACCTGCGGGCATCAGGCCGCACAGCCCCGCCGGCCCGACGTACATGACACCTCGGCGCGAGGAGGTGATGTCGAGAGGGATTGCCGTGACCCCCTGCCAGGTGGCCCACCCGCTCGATACGGCGGGATCGCATCCCCATAGAGCGTCCCTGATCACCGAGTTGCGGCCGTCGGCGCCGATCAGCAGGTCGCCCGTCTCGCTACTTCCGTCGGAAAAATCGACCGCCGCGCCGGTGCTCGATTGGGCGACCCGGGTGCACGCACGGCCGTACTGGATCGTGCCGTGCGGAAGACCCTCGGCCAACCGTTCGAGCAGCCGCCTTCGTGGCAGGCAGATATGAGGGTGACCGTAGTGATCGGCCGACCGCGAGACGTCCACCGAGAGGAGCAACCGTCCTCGATAGTCGCGCTGCTCCAATACGTCGATCTGGCCGCCGACGCCATCGAGCGAAACGTTCAGCTCCCCGAGGATGCCCGTGCCGTTGCTCCACAACGTCACCGCAGCGCCGCTCTCGCGCAGACCGGCCGCCTGTTCGAACACCGCGACTTCGTGCCCGTCTGCAAGTAGCGCTCGTGCCAAAGCCAGACCGCCGACACCTGCTCCCACGATCAGCGCCCGCATCGGAGCTCCGACGTCATTTTCACGCAAACCACCTCGTTGCCCGAGACTTTGACCGCAGAGGGGACGAGCATGCTCGCTCGGCGCCTCTCGAGCGGTCCGTTGAGAGAGCTGCCGGCATAGCCAATCGGCCGGCGAGCTGAGGCGCTACCCGGTCACGAATCGTTTCGAGCCGCGGTGACCACGACTGCGGCGTAGCCCATGGTGAAGGTGCCTCCCATCGCGTCAACTGCGCTCCCGATGCCAGCGAGAATCCCTTCCAGCTTTGCCGACGGCAACAGGGTGTGACCGCCATGCGTAGGAACCTGCTCCAGCCACTCGTCGCGGGTATAGAGACGCTCCCAATCGAATCGCCACAGCTCCAGATGCCCGAAGAAGCCGACTTGTCGCATTCCGTCGGTCGCCTTGTCGAAGATCGTCGCGTACATATCCAACGCAACCGTCGCCCAAGGCCTGAACGGCAGGTCGTGGGTCACCTCGTTGTAGACCGCGGCAAAGGCCTCCGCCACTTCGGGCGTCGGCCTGAACACGTTCCAGAACACGGCGAGGCGGCCACCGGGTCGTAGCGCTTCCGCCGCCTTTGCGGCTCCCGCGACCGGGTCGATCCAGTGCCAGGTCTGCCCGGCCACGACCACGTCGAATTTCCGGCCGGCGGGATCCCAGACTTCAAAGGCCGACACCTCGACATCGAGCCCGTTTCGGCGTGCCACCTCGGCCATACGCGCGTCGACTTCGACACCGATAACCCGGCATCCGCGCGATTGGAATTGCCGCGAAGCGATCCCCGTTCCGCAGCCGACGTCGATCACACCTGTCCCAGGGCTGGCCCCGACAATGCGGTCGACCATGGCCTCGGGATACTCGGGCCTTGACCGGTCATAGCGCTCGGCGTCCTCGCCGAAGGACTCCGCCACATGTCGCTGCCTGTGAGACTCGACGCCCGAGTCCGTCGCGTTCTCCGGCGGTATAGTGGGCACATGCCCACTATAAATGGGCACAAGGAGAATCCGCGCGATGCCGACCGGAGTGTCCATCAGCGACGCCCGCGAGCAGCTGTTCGACGCTGCCGAACGCGTCCTGTTACGAGACGGGCCGAGCGCGCTCACCAGCCGGGCGGTCACGACCGAAGCAGGTTTCGCCAAGGGTGTCCTGCACCGGCACTTCACCGATTTCGACGGGTTCCTCGTTGAGCTCGTGCAGGACCGCATCGGACGGATCGACAGACATGCGATCGCTCTCCGCGAGTCTGCAGGAACCGGCACTGTCGCCGACAACCTCACTGCGGCGCTGACGACAGTGTTCCAGTCGGTCGCGGTGCAGATCGTCGCCCTCGTCATCTCACGCGATGACCTGCGGGCCCGACTGCGCCGGGCCAAGCGAACGGGAGTGCCGATCCTCACCGAAGCCACTGCGATGATCCGCGCCTACCTGGCCGCCGAGCGCGGACTTGGCCGAATCGCTGCGGATGCCGACATTGACACCCTTGCGCCCATGCTGATCGGGACTGCGCACATGCTTTTTGCCGGACACGAAGGTCTCCTGCCGGCGCCCGTGGCGGTACGAAGAGTCGTGACCACCGTCATGGCCAGCGTCGTGAACGACTGAAGCGTCTCAAGACAGGCGATCGAGGATGATCTGAGCGAGCTCGTCAGGTCGGGTGAACTGCGGCCAGTGGCCCGTGGGCAGGTCGACGTACTCGACGTCACGGATCTTTGAGAACTCCCGCACCGGTTCGAAGTCTTTGTCGATCCAGCCACGGAGCATGTCGCTCGTGAACTCTGTGGCGACGACGGTGACCGGTACGTCGTAGCGGCGCTCGTCGGAGAGTCTCTGCGGATCACTGGTGACGTGGGCCGGGGACGGGATGGCACGCTCGCGAAACGACCGACGGGCGTCGTCGTCGAGATCCGCAAGGTCGGCGTCGTCGAAACTCGACCAGTCCGGCAGTGCAACCTCACCGTTGTCCACCTCGAACCCATCGACCAGAGGCAATCCGTCCCCCGTCGGGAAGCCGCCGATGTACACGGCCCGAGCGACGGAGGCGGGTCTCGCATCGATTGCTGCATATGCGATCCCGCACCCTGCCGAGTGACCGACGAGGACGACCGGACCACCCGCAGCGCCGCGAGTCGATCGCACCCACGACCGCGTCCACGTGATCGCTCAAGCGGACCGAGGAGCGGTCCGAGTCGATCGATTCCATGCCGGGCAGGGTCAGCGGAACGACGTTGTGCCCCGCTTTCTCGAGCGCCGGCACGACCTTCTCCCAGGAGGATCCGTCGAGCCAGAGACCGGGAATCATGATGACGTCCATCACTCACCGTCCTTGTTCCAATGACGCTTGCCTACCGATAACGCTTGCCCATCGCGTCATCGCCCAATCGCCTCGTTGCCTCGCATTTTTGCCTGTTGGCAACCCGAGGACCGGATCGCCGGCCCGGGCGTCGCCCCAGAGTACGATCTGCCCTTGTCAATCATTCCAATCTACTAGAACGATTCACTTATGTCGATCAGTCCGGTGCACCCCGATTACGAGCTCGACGACCTGCGTGTCGTGTCGTCTCCCCGCGAGCTCCGGGCATTGTTCAATCCGTTGCGGGGCACGCTCCTCGACCTCGTCCACGAGCGGGCGGCAACGGTCAGCGAGCTGGCCGCCGCCGTGCACCGGCCCAAGAGCACGGTTGCCCACCACGTAGGGGTGCTTCTGGACAGCGGGAATGCTCAAGGTCGTTCGCACCAGGAAGGTCCGCGCAATCGAAGAGCGGTTCTACGGGCGAACCGCCCGGATCTTCTACGTAGGCGCCATCCGCCCCGATCAGGTGGCTGTGATGACGAACCGCCTCTCGGTGGCGGCCGAGGAGTCTGCCCCCGCGCACGAGGCTGACGACCTGCGGGCCATCATCCGGCACGCCCGTATACCGAGGGAGCTGGCCGCCGAGTTCTGGGGAAGGGTGTTCGACCTGGTCAACGAATTCATGCAACTGCCCCGCTCGGGCGAGACTGTCTACGGGTTCGTGGCCGGGCTCTACCCCACCGACCATCCCACTCTCCCTAAGAACGACGATGGATGACGAACAAGACCGACGAACAAGACCATCCTCGACGCAATCGAGATCCTGAAAGGTCAATCCACATGAGGTTCAAAGTCACTCTCGTGGCACTCGTGGTCTCGGGCCTGTTCGCCGCGGCTTGCGGCTCCACACCGCACACGACGACGGGCACGACTGCGAACACTGCGGATCTCACCGAATTCTCCGGACCTGGACCGTATGCGGCCGGCACGATCCAGTACGACGTCGGCGGAGATCCCGTCGTGGTCTGGTATCCCGCAGCAAAGGCGGCCGTCGTAGGGCGTCAGCCCGATTCGTACCATCTGCGCGCTTGGCTTCCCAGTGTCATAAGCAAACTCGTCCCGTCATCGTTTCCCGACACCGTGACCGAGGACGCGTACTCAGAGATACCCGCCGCTGCAGGCTCGTTCCCGGTCGTCTTGTTCAGCCACGGATATTCGGGATACCCCGAGCAGTCGACCTTCCTCACGGCGCATCTCGCGACCTGGGGGTTCATCGTCGTCGCTGCGGACCAGCTCGATCGGGACCTGTCCGCAGTGATCTTGGGTCATGCCTCGCAGGTAGAGCCGAAGGCGGATGTCGGAGAGCAGCTGGCGGCTCTTCACTTCGTCGAGAAGCTCGACACGACAGAGGGTTCTGTCCTGTTCGGTCACGTCGACTCGGCCGAAGTCGCCTCGCTCGGTCATTCGGCCGGAGGCGGCACCGCCGTCCTCGTGGCAAGAGCAGACCCGGCAATCCGCGGCTGGATCGCACTCGCAGGTGTGCCGGCCGCCCTCCCGTCGACCCCGGTGCCGTCGCTCATGATCTCGGGCAGCCTGGACAAGACCGTTCCCACCTCGAAGGTCAAGGCGTTCTACAACTCGGTGGGCGGGCACAAGACGCTGCTCGTCATCGACGGATACGGGCACAACGTCTTCGACGATGTGTGCACGATCAACCATGCTCACGGCGGTGTCGTGGCTGGGGTGAACGAGCTACATCTCCCTGTTCCGCCCGCCATCCTCCAGCTGGCGACCGACGGATGTTCGCCTCCCGACCTGTACCCGCCCACCGCATGGCCGCTCATCGACCAGGCCGTCACGGCTCAGCTCCGCTACGACTTCGGTGAAAGCTCCACACTTCCGACTTCGGGCTCTTCTCTCGATGCGGCATTTTCCGGAATGCACACTCAAGTCTCGACCTCGAGGTAACCCGAGATGGACGATCAGGAACACCAGCTCTCGGAACTTGCGACTCCGACCCTGATGCGCTCAGCTCGCGGCACCTGTGAGCACGCGTCGCTCGACCAGATCGACGCCATGCGGTCGGTGCTTCTCAAGCTGGCTGAGATCAAGACAGCGAGCGTGGCCACGGGTAAAGGAAGGAAGCGCCCGGCGCGTCAACTGCTCGGTTCAGCCCGATCTTCATCGTGCGCGACCTGCGTGCCGCCCTGGCCCACTACACGTCGCTCGGCTTCGACGCCTTCTCGTACGAGGACGGAGACGACTACGGATTCGCCAACCGCGAACGGGCCGGTCGGCAGCCGACCCTGACCACGACCCCTCGAGCAACCGTGCGTCGACATACCTCTAAGTACGCGACGCGGATGCCCTGTACGTGGAGTGGACGAGGCCAGGCATCGGCGGCAGCACCCGTCCCGTCGAATTGTTGCCTTACGGGCTCCGCGAGGGATCGCACGTGGACCCGGACGGGAACGTGATCCGCTTCGGCTCGGAGATCGACGAATGACGAATGCAAGGCGTTACTCGACCCGGGCGTTGTCGGGACGCGTGATCCTCTCCATCAGCGGAAGCGTGGTCGCGACGATCCCGAGCGCCGCAACCAGCCCGCCGAGAACCGTCACGTAGTACAGAACTCCTGGAGCACGGAGGGTCACCCCGAGCTGCGATCGCAGGAACAAGTCAGAGGCAAGCAGACCGACCCCTGCCGACAGTACGGCGACGATGACGAGCGGAACAGCTGTCTCGAGCGCGACGACGCTGCGAAGCACCGAGAGCGGAACACCCGTGAGGCGCAACACGACGAAGGGACGCCTACGGTCGCTCAGTCCTCCGGCCATCGTGACCGCGAGGCTGCAGCCCGCGACGATCAAGCTGACCACGATCACGACATCCGTCAGGTGTTGGAACTCCGACATCGTCGCAGCGGTCTTCGGGCTGACAGCCCCGAAACTACTCGGGGAGCTGACCAAGGGGAACGCCGTCTCGAGCACGGTCTGCGACCGCGCGATCGAAGACGCTGAGCCATCGGTCGCCACCGCGATCGTCTGGACGGGCAAGGTCACGAGGCGTTGCAGGGAGATCGCCGCGTCGGGCCAGACTGTCCTCGTGGTCTGCGCCGTCCCCTTCGTGACCTTCACGAAACCGAAGTCTGTTTCGACGGCGGCCACCTGCGCGCCCGCTGCGCAACGGCCAAGCACCGGCGTGGTGGCGAGTTGTGCGCACGAGACGACGCTGACCTGCGGGTCCCCTCCGACGCCGTCCGGGTCCGGGATCGGTCCGTCGGTCGGGGTGCTAGCCGGCGCAACGTAGACGAGGGTGACCCCCTCCACTCCTCCGATCGAGTGAAGGTTGCTCAGCACCGAGCTCGCGACCGAAGCAACAGAAGGTGTCTCCTGGCCCGAAGCCGGGTTGCCCAATTGGTCGATCAAGGTGTCGCTCGCTTGGACGCCGTTGTCCGTCGAACCATGGTCCGCGACGATCGTTGTGATCACCCCTGCAGCAACACTCGTGACGAACAGGGCGAGGATCAGACCGCTTATCGACCGGAAGGCACCCCGCGGATTGTCCGAGAGCCGTCGGCCTGCGATCAGGACAGAAGGTCTGCTCGACCGCCTGGCCATCACGCGGGAACCCACCATCGTGAGCCACGGCCCGCCGTAGACCAACCCTGCCATCAGCAGCACGAACCCCAGCAGATACGCGTCGATTTGACCGCCCGTGGTCTTAGGCGGGCCCACTACGACGAAGAAGGAGAGCTCTGCGATGCCGAGAAACAGCGGGATGACCCTGTAGGCCCTCGGTGCAGGAGGCGTCACTCGCCGGTTCACACCAAGAGGCGTGATGACGACGCGGCGCAGCGCCACGCGCGCTGCCACTGCTGCTGCCACGGGAACGCAGATGCATACGGCGATGATGTCACCCGGCTTGAGCGACAGATCCCCCGGAGCGAGCTGCCGGCCGGTCAACGAGAAATGCTGCAACATCGGGTGAAGCAGGTAGAACAACAGGAATCCGAGAGCCACTCCGCCTAGTGCGGCGATGGAAGCTTCGACCGCCGAGACCACCGAGACCTGTCGGGGCGTGGCGCCGACGAGACGCATTGCGGCAAAGCGTTGCTCACGGCGCGTCGCCGACAGCCTCGTCGCGGTCCCGATGAATATCACGACGGGGAGCAGTAGGGCCAATGCCCCGATGGCGAGGATTGCCTCGAGACTGCCGGCGTCGTAACCCTGGGGCCCTTGCATGTTCGCCGGTCCGTTCTGGATGACGGAGACCTGTGCGGCACCCGGAGCATGTGACAGCTGGGCAACGCTGTAGCCGACCACGATGATGAGCGAGTCCGGAGAAGGAAGAGCCGATGCGCCGATCACCCCTATCTGTTTGCCGGGGAAGCGGGCGCCGAGCTCGTCGGCGGGAGTGGTCCGAAGCAGCGAGGTGAGAGCCGGAGACGCGTAGAACTGCCCGGGCCCGGGCGGATTCGGCATGCCGGGGAGCACCGGAGAGTTCGAACCCGTTACGGCCACATTTACGCGATCGATGGTCTTGCTACCGAATTGATCGGTGCTGAACAGCCACCAGAGCGGGTTGGCGGTCGATGCAGGCACGCTTCCTAGGGCCTGCCCGGCATGACTGGGCGAGGGACCTTCATTCCCCACGGGTCCCGGTCCGTTTGACCCGGCTGGCACGGTGTTGAGCCACTCGCCACGGGCATTCTGAGAGTTGAGAGCGTTCATACTTGCGAGCGTCACAAGCAGTAAGAAGACCCCCAACGTTACGGCCAGAGCTGTTACGACGAGCCGGACGAAGGCCTCCCTGCCGCCGTTGAGCGTCAGACGGAGACCGAGCCGGATCACGATGAAACCGGTTCGGGCACGAGCGCGCTCACCAGTCCGTCGCGGACGATGACCTCGCGATCCGCGTATGCGGCGACGCGTGCCTCGTGAGTGACGAGAAGGACGGTTGTCCCCTCTTGTCTCGCCGCGTCGACGAGGAGCTCCATGACGAGCTCGCCCGTAAGAGAGTCGAGCGATCCCGTCGGCTCGTCCGTGAAGAGCACCTCGGGGTGCCCTACGAGACCCCTAGCGAGCGCGACACGCTGAGCCTGCCCACCTGAGAGCTCGCCGGACCTCCGCTTCTCCAAGCCGTCTAGCTGCAGCCGCTCGAACCAGGTTCTGGCCGCTTCCAGTGCGGCGACCCGGTGAACCCCGGCGAGAAGCAATGGCAGCGCCACGTTCTCCTCGGCGCTGAGCTCGGGAACGAGCTGGCCGAACTGGAACACGAACCCGAAATGGTCTCTCCTGAGGGCGCTTCGCTCTTGCTCACCCATCGTGTCCACCCGCCGGCCCGCAAAGTGGACCTCGCCGTGTTCGGCAACGAGGATGCCCGCAAGACAATGCAGCAGGGTCGACTTGCCCGAACCGCTCGGGCCCATGATGGCGAGGATCTCGCCTTGGCTCACGGACAATGTGGCGCCCCGCAGGGCCGGGGTCGTGCCGAATGCCAGGACGATGTCGTGTGCCTCGACGAGGCAGGCCCTCCTCGGAGGTTCTGTTGGCAGTTTGAAGGCGCTCACGTGCGCACCTGCCGAGCCAGTGCCGGAAGCCGGGCGGCTGTCAGGTCGATCCAGCGCAGATCCGCCTCGAGATGGAACAGTCCATGATCAGCGAGAAGTGTGTCCACGAGGTTGTCCTTTCGTTTGAGATCCGTCAGCTCCCGCATCCTTTGCAGGTGCGCGGCCCGCTGGATATCCAGATAACGCTCGGCTGAGCGACCCAACATCAGCGCCAAGACCACTTTCACGAACAGGACCGTCTGGAGGTCCGGCTCAGGCTTGACCGGCTCGCTCAGCCAGGTTTCGAACTCGGTCCTTCCTTCGTCGGTGATGACGTAACGCTTGCGGTCGGGCCCCTCCCCCGGCTCGACCTCGGCCGGCGTCACCTTCCCGTCGCGCGAGAGCCGCCCAAGCGTGGAGTACACCTGACCGAAGGGCAGCGGCTTTCCACGACCGAAATATGTGTCGTAGTCGCGCTTCAGGTCGTATCCGTAGCTGGGCTCACGCTCGAGAAGTCCGAGTAGGGCGAGGGGAACGCTCACCCGATAAGACTACACTGAGTGTATACTCTGAGTCAATAGCGGACTTTGACCGTCAGCCGGGGTCGTATCCCCGCACCGACACCGAGATCGGATGCGACCAGACGAGCACCTTGTAGCTGCCGATCGTGTACGTGTGAAGGGGTGGTCCGAAGGTGAGCGAGGCCGTCACCGAGTCGAAAGATCCGGGGATGGCGGTGTCGTAGAGCAGGAAATCGAAGGATTGCCCGGCGTACCAGCCGGCGCTCGACTGCCTTTCGTAGCGAACGACCCTTTCGCCAGGATCCCCCGTGACTGGACGGACCGTCACCTTGCCGTTGGTGGCGACGGTCATTACCGAGGCGTCGTCGTAGTCGCCGATCCCGCTGTCGAGGTGGTTGGACTCGAGAAACTGAGTCACCCGCGCGAAGGAGAACGCCGGGGTGGAAGAAGTCGTCGCTTCGAGCCCCGTGCCCGCGGCAAATGCGGCCACCACCGCAAGACCCACGAGTCCGGCCGAGCGGAGCACGACCGCCGAGTCGATCCTCGCGACCACCCGCCCCACCAGCCTGGCGGCCAGAACGCCGCCGAAGATCACAGCCGAGGTCATGTACCTGTCGAACTCGAAGGCGTCGTCGTTCGACAGAGCTATGAACACGATCGCCCCGCCCACGACGCCGAACACGAGAAGGTCGTCGAGCACCCATGGTTCAGTCGGCTGCTCTGTTGCTGCCACGCTCCAGAGGCGACCTGGGGTTCGCTTCGGGCTCCACACGCCGGCGACGAGCTGGACGAAGGCTGCCAGCACCGCTGCGACCACGAGCAGCACCCCGATCAGGTGAACCGCCTCGAGGGCCTTCGGCACTCCCCCGGCCCCGATGCCGCCGGCTCCGACTCCGAGCATGCGGACACCACCGGTGAGGAGATTCTTCAGGTTCCTCACCATCTGCGTCGCCGACGCGCCCTGTTGGAGCCTTCCGATCCCGAACGTCCCGATGAGCTCTGCGACCTTCCTGACCACGACGGCGAGGATGATGCTCGCAACCGGCGCTGTGGTAGTCGGTGCTCCGGCACGCCAGCTGCGCGCCCGCAGCATCGTCACTAAGCCCGCGAGGAGCACAGGGGCGATACCGAGAGCGACCATCTGGAAGTCGCCCAACAGGCCTGCGGCCAAGAACACCACCGCGACGATCCATCCGAGGTCGAATCGGTTTCTTCGCAGAGCGAAAAACGCCACCAGGCACCAAAGGGTTGTGCCGACGTGCAGGGGTCCCCGCAGGTAGAAGTAGGACAAGAGCCGGCCCGGCAGACCGAGAAGCGCCACCACGGTCACTCCGGCAGCTACTGCCGCTGCGCCGCGACGTCCTTCGCGCGCGATGAGCACGCCTAAGAGCACGACGAGAGACGCTATGAACGCCGGCACGAGATGTAGAAGAGAGGAGCGGACCCCGATCACGAGAACCCCGAACGTGTAGAAGATGGCGTCCACGGTCCAAAACGAGTCGACCGAAAGCGCCCAGCCGTGCAAGGTCAGATGACCCGAGCTCATCGACTGACCCTCGAGCACGACCGTTGCCCCGTCGGAGTCTCCGGCGAAGAGGTGCGTCGACACGGCATACAGAAGAGCTGTGAGCGCGACGAGTCCGGCCACGACCCCCGCGGCGACAAAAAGCCGGCGCCGACGATGTGCCGTAGTCGAAGACGAGGCGTGAGCTAGATGCGTCGTGATCACGCCTTGCGGTAGGCGATCGGGCAGCGGCCCACGGCACGGGCGACCCCTCCGATCTGGGCCGGCACGGGAGTAGGGCGTGTCGCCCAGCCGGGTGTCCATTCGAGCAAAGAGAGCAGAGCCGTCATGGCGGCAGTCATGGCGGCGAGGGAGAACGGCTGCGCCGGACAGGTGTGCTTGCCGTGCCCGAACACCGTCACCAGTTCGACTCCTCCCAGCGACGAGGGATCGGCGAGCCGGCGACGGCTCCAACGCGACGGGACCCACCTGTCGTACCCGGGAGCCGAAGTGTTCGTTAGCGGCAGGAGCGTGGCGACCGTCACACCAGGACTGACCTCGTACGAGTGATATCCGTCATCGAGCGTGACGGTGTCGAGCACGAAGCGCGACATGATCGATCTCTGGGCCATCCGCGTCGATTCGAGCGCACATTGCTCGGCCCACACGTGGTCCCCGGCTCGGATCCGAGCGGACGCCTCTTCGTCTCCCAGCACGTCGACGAAGGCCCAACCCATCGCCGCGAACAGATTCGACATCGACGCGATGTGCACGAGAGCGACGTCGTGGGCCACCCCTGTCCGCCTCGCGGGTGCCGGTTCGCCCGACCAGGATTCGGAGATCCTGGCGAACAGCCGATGTCGGCTTCCGAGGTCCGGATCGGCGTCGAGCCGATCAAGCGATTCTGAGAGCAACTCGGTGACGGTTGCGAGCGCGGCTGTCTCGGCGGCCTTCTCGGTCCTCGCCACTTGCGCCATTGCGTCTGGGTGCACGAAGGCCTCGGATCCGTCGAGGACGTCGAAAGCAGCGATGAGGTCGTCGAGCGTCGGGGCGTCGCACGAGCCGGGGCCTCCCCAAGACGCCAAGCCGACCCGGTGCCCCAGTCGCCTGGTCAGGTCGAAGACGTCTGTAGAACCGGCGGGTCCCAACTCGTCGATCGTGAGCACGAGGGCTGAACGCACGTTGGCCATGTAGGTCGCGGAGTCGTCGCGCCCGAACAGGTCGTGCGGAAACGTTCTCCGTCCGATGAACAACTCGTCTGGGACCTTTCGCCGCAGCATCCTCCAGTCCGCGACACCTTTGCTCGCCCGGTCCTCGGGAAGCCTGTACAGCTCCGCGACACCCTCGGGCGAAAAGGTGAACAGGTACCTGTCTCTGCCAGTGTCCACCACGAAAGTGTCTCCGAGAGCTGCCCTGGCTTCGCGGATCACCGCTACCGCATCGCCCACAGGCTGGTCCCAGGGCAACGCGGCTCCGTCCGCCACGGGCGGCATCGGGGAGATGACCGGGCGAGCCACTCCGAAAGACTGTCAGGTCGAGTCGTTTGCCGGTTCGATCCGCCCCCTTGGTGAGGGGCCTGGGTGGTCCCTCAGGTGATGGCAAGGTATGCAGCCATGAGCGGACAACGGCGCACGATCGTGGTGACCGGATCCGCCTCGGGCATGGGGGCCGCCACCCTCGCGCGGCTCGAGGCCGACGGGCACCGGGTTATAGGGATCGACCAACACGGCGCGGAGATAACTCAGGACCTCTCCACCACCGCAGGCAGGTCGGGAGCCATCGACGCCGTCGGTCGGATCGCCGGCGATTCGATCGACGGCCTGGTGACCTGGGCGGGAGTGGCTGGTCTGTCCGACGTTCCCGGAAGCCTGCTCGCGTCCGTGAACTACTTCGGCACGGTCGAGCTGCTTGACGGACTCCGACCCTTGTTGGCGAACGGAGAAGCACCCGCAGCAGTCGCGGTGAGCTCGAATTCGACGACCTGTCAACCAGGGATACCGCTTCATCTTGTCGAACAGTGCCTGTCTGGCGACGAGGCCGCTGCCCGCGCGACAGCCGACGAGGCGGGAGCGCTGGCGACGTATCCGGCCACGAAGCTCGCAGTCGCACGATGGGTTCGGCGGAACGCTCCGAGCGAACGTTGGGCCGGGGCGGGGATCACGCTCAACGTGATCGTTCCGGGCGCGATCGAGACACCCATGCTCGAAGCGACGAGACGGGATCCGACGATCGGCAAGTACATCGACGCGTTCCCCATCCCCGTGGGGCGCAAAGGCAAACCGCAGGAGCTCGCGGACGTAGTGGCCTTTCTGATGGGCCCGAGCGCCCGTTTCTTCTGCGGATCTGTGCTCTTCGTCGACGGCGGCACGGACGCGTTGATGCGTCCGGACGACATGCCCGTTCCTATGTGATCGGCCCCCCCGGCCGATCACCGGACGAGCTGGGTGTCGGTCCATCGGCACCGCACTGGTATGATGGATGATTCAACGTGTCGGAGCGCAATTGCCGGCACGAGCTCACTGATACCCGGTGGAATCCACCTCAGGTTGGAGTGCGCGACCAGAGAACGGGAGTTCCATCGTGTCAACAGTTGTCCTGGGCGCAGACGCGCCTGTCCAATCCTTTGTCGAGCTCGGGGTGCCGCAGGCACTCGTCGCGTGCCTCGAAAAGAGCGGGATCACGCATCCGCTCCCCATCCAGCAAAAGACCATCGCCGACGCGATGGCAGGCCGCGACGTGTCAGCCAAGGCGCCGACGGGATCGGGGAAGACCCTTGCGTTCTCCCTACCCCTTGCGGCCAGAGCATCGCGCGGCAGTGCCAAGCGTCCGGCGGCCCTGGTGCTCGCACCGACTAGGGAGTTGGCCTCGCAGATCGCCGACATCCTGCGGCCGCTGCTGGCGGTACGCGGCCTGAAGGTCCAGACCTTTTACGGAGGTGCCGGCTTCGGGGGGCAGCGCAATGCTCTGCGAAAGGGAGTCGACGTCGCGGTGGCTTGTCCCGGGCGCCTCGAGGACCTGATCAGCCAAGGCGACGTCTCGTTGTCCCGGGTGGACTTCGTCGTCATCGACGAGGCGGACCGCATGGCTGACATGGGCTTCCTGCCGGCGGTGCGGCGGTTAATCGATGCCACCGCCCCAGACCGCCAGACATTGCTCTTCTCGGCGACGCTCGATGGTGCCGTCGACACTCTCGTGTCCAGGTACCAACGCGACCCGGTCTTCCACGAGGTGGCGAGCGAACGCGATGAGATCGACCGGGTGACGCACCACTTCGCGTCGGTCACCCACGCCGACCGCCTGGATCAACTCACCCAGATCGTGAGCGGCGAAGGCACCTCGATCGTCTTCGTACGCACGAAGCACGGGGTGGACCGATTGGCCAAGCAGCTGTCACACGCCGGCATAGCCGCCGCGCCGATCCACGGCGGCCGCAGCCAGTCAGACCGCGACAAGGCGCTCGCCAATTTCCGGGCCGGCAGGGTCCGGGTGCTCGTCGCTACCGATGTCGCCGCTCGCGGCATTCACGTCGACGCCGTCTCGCGTGTGGTCCACTACGACCTCCCCGCCGACACCAAGGACTACATTCACCGGTCAGGTCGCACTGGAAGAACCGGTGCGGAGGGATCCGTGGTCTCTTTCGTCCTACCGGACCAGCAGCTCAAGGCGAAGTCGCTTCGTCGTGACCTGAAGCTCGATTCCGGTCCGAACTCCGGGCCGCGACTCGGATCGAAGCATCGACCCGGGCGCAGCCGTACCACCGACATCAGGGTCGCCGGCTCCTATCGTCCCGACAGGCACCGTTCGCGAAAGGGCTATGACCCGAGTCGCGGTAAGGGTCGTTAGGCCGATCCCTCATTGCTCGCTCGGCAAGATCCTTCCGAGCAACTCATCGGCCAACGCTCTCACGCGCTCGTCGATCTCGTCGACGATCGGTCGCACCTCGTCGACGGTCAGACCAGCCGGATCGGTGAGTTCCCAGTCGAGGTAGCGCTTACCCGGAAAGTAAGGGCACTCGTCTCCGCACCCCATGGTCACTATGACGTCGGCCGCACGGGCGGTGCCGAACTCCAATTGCTTGGGGAACTCTCTGCTCGGGTCGAGGCCCCGTTCCCGCAGCACCGCAACGACGGAGGGATTGAGCTCGCTCGCAGGATCCGATCCTGCCGACCGCACGTCGATCCTTCCCTGAGCGTGATGATCGAGAAGCACCTTTGCAGCCAGGCTTCTTCCCGAGTTGTGGATGCACAAGAAGAGAACGACGGGTGTGTCGGCCATCAGTGATCCTCTAGTGACGAGAGCGGCTCACGCACTTGGGTCAAATCGGCGATGCTCCCGGTGTCGTTGCCAGGATGCGACCTGTCGTGGTGCGGCACGACGATCTCGGAGGCCTCGTTCGCGGTGACACCGGGATAGAGGATCTTCACGAGCACGAACGCGAGCGCTCCGCCCACCAATTGGGCGAGCACGAATGCCGGGACAGAAGACGGCGCGATCCCGGCGAAGGTGTCGGAGAACATGCGTCCAACGGTGATCGCAGGATTGGCAAAGCTAGTCGAGCTCGTAAAGAAGTATGCCGCTCCTATATATGCTCCCACCGCGGCGGGGGCACTTCGACTTCGTCCACTTCGTGCGAGCGCGAATATCACCAGGAGCAGACCCGTCGTCGCGACGATCTCCGACACGAAATGGGCGCCGGTAGCGCGATGTTTCGTCGAGAAGCTGACAGCCGGCTCCGAGAACATGACATTGGCGACGACCGCGCCGGCGATGCAACCAGCGCACTGAGCGGGCAGGTACGAGAGCGCTGTGCGCCAGCGCATCCCGCCGAATGCCGCATCGACGAACGAGACGACAGGGTTGAAGTGGGCTCCCGAGACCGGTCCGAACATGAGAATGACAGCGAACAGCCCGAGAGCCGTTGCCGCCGCATTCTCCAGAAGGTCGAGCCCCGTCTCGTTCGGCGAGAGCCGCTGCGCCGCGATGCCCGAGCCGACGACAATGGCCGCAAGGAAGGCGCTCCCCAGGAACTCGGCCGCGAGGCGTCTGTTAAGTGGCGCCTGGTTCGCGCCATCGGTTTGGTGTCGCACCCGATCAGCAGCAGGCTGACGTGGTTCCCTGTTGCGGGGCCTGAAATCCCCCCGGCGCGCATTGTTCGGTCGAGCAACCGAGGCCGCTCTCGTCGGGAGCATCGGCCAGGACCGTGTACACCTCCCAGGGGGCGCCGTCAGGATCGGTGACCCACGTCTTGTCCTGAACGGCATAACAGCAGGTCGTTGACTCCTGAAAATCGGGATCGAGCCCTGCGGCGGCCAGCCGCTGCGTCGCGGCCGACACCTCTTCGGCCGATCCCACCTCGACGCCGAGGTGGTTCAGAGCTCCGGAGACTCCCGCGACGCGTCCGTCGTTGCTCTCGATGAGCACAAGCTTCAAAGGCGGTTCGGTGACGGCGAAGTTCGCATACCCGGGCCTGCGCTTGGCCGGATCGGTTCCGAACAACTTGCTGTAGAAGTCGATCGCGGCGTCGAGGTCACTCACGTTGAGCGCAAGCTGTATCCGGGACATGTCGCACCTCGCAGATCTGCATAGATCGAGATCGGTCGATGGATCATCCTAAGGAATGCATCGACTGATGTCAATGCGTTGGCTATCATCGGGGCCATGGCGAGGACTTCGGCCACGGCACCCGAGCGGGTGAGAGGTTGCTGCGTCGACCTGGCTGATCCCCTCCCCGGCCGGACCGTCGACGACCTTGCGGCGCTCCACAAGGCGCTCGCGGATCCGACGAGGATCCAGATGATGCACATGCTCAAAGCGGCCACGGAGCCGATCTGCGTCTGCGACTTCACCGCTGCGTTCGACGTCGGCCAGCCGACGGTCAGCCATCATCTCGGCAAGCTCAAGGCGGCCGGATTCGTCCGCAGCTTCAAGCGCGGAGTGTGGGCGTTCTACTCCTTGCGAGACGACATGCCCGAGGCTGCCCGAAGAGCCATAGAGATGATTCCCTAGGCCGCGTCCGCCTTCTTGGCTTAAACTGGCGAAGGAGGGGCCTTTTGATGCGAGCCTGGGGACGGAGCTCGATCGCCTCGACGATCCGACATGCGCAAGCCGTCTCGGAACATGCACGTCGGACGGGCTGCGGGATCGATGAGGCCGATGAGATCGTAAGCGACCGCGTTTCGCGGCGCCGCTTCCTGATCGGCAGCGGTGCGATCCTCTCGGCCGCCGCCATGCCCGGAGCGTTCGCCGAGGCCTCCGGCGCCTCGCCGGCACTCGGAGGCGATCCCAACGTCGTCGTGGTCGGTGCAGGGATCGCGGGCCTCGGGTGCGCCTACAAACTGTGGAGAAGACGCGGGATCCGCGCCACGGTTTACGAGTACAACACGGAGCCGGGTGGTCGGATCCGGACGTTGTACGGCTTTTTCGACGCCGGACAACTCGTCGAGGAGCACGCCGAGTTCATAAACCCGGAGCACACGAAGTCGCTCGCACTGGCAAAGAGCTTCGGCCTCACTCTGGACAACATGGACAAATACCCGCCGGGCACTCACGCCAACGCGGAAACGCTTCGCTTCGGAGGAAAGCCATGGTCTCAGAAAGCGCTCAACAAGGATTGGCACGACTGGGGATGGAAGTTGTTCCACCATGCAGCCTTCAAGACCGCCCCGTGGCCCGTGCTGTACAACTCGTACACGCCGGGCGGATTGCGATTCGACCGGATGTCTGTGTCCGAGTGGATCGACACCTACATCCCAAGCGGCGTCAAATCGGACTTCGGCGCTCTTTGTGTCTCTGCGGTTCTCGACGAATTCGGCGGGCCCCCCGAGGAGGAGTCCTCGCTCAATCTCGTCTATCTGCTCGGACAGGACGACTCGACGAAGAACGGCTGGCAGCCCCGACCCCGCCCCGCCCTCGGCGGCGCAAACGAGAAGTGGCACATCCACGGTGGGACTTACGGGCTGATACAGGGACTTGTCGACCGGCTGCCAGGTGGAACGCTGAGGCTCGGTTCTGAGCTCGTCGCGTTGAGGACGTCTGGCAATGGCCGGTACGTCTGCACCTTCGTGAGCGGCGCGTCCACCTATGAAGTCAAGGCCGACCACGTCGTGCTGGCCCTGCCGTTCACGAAGCTGAAGATGGTCGACCTGACCGGCGTGTCGGGCATGATCTCGCCGCTTCACCTTCGTGCGATCGACGAGGAACCGCTCGGGAGCAATTCGAAGTTCTTCGTCCAGTGCGACACCCGCGTCTGGAACACGGACCACACCACGGGAAACGCTTACTGCGGCGGGGTCGTGGAAGGCTCGTGGGACGCGACCGTCTACCGGGCCGGACGGCCCGGTGTTCTAGCAGCGCTGCCGGGCGGGGTTGAGGCTCTCGATTGGGGAAGGCGCTACGGGTTGACCAACTATCTGGGCACACCACCGCAAGCGATGACCGACGCCTACCTCGACCAGTTCGACGAGCTTTTTCCCGGCGTGAAACGCGCCTACAACGGCAAGTCGTACTACGTGTGGTCATCCGGCGACCCGCACATTCTGGGCGCGTACTCATACCTGAAGGTCGGGCAGTACACCGCGTTCAACGGCATACAGGGCAAGCGGGAAGAGAACATCCACTTTGCAGGTGAACAGACCTCGATCAATTTCCAGGGATACGTCGAGGGTGCTCTGCGAAGCGGCTACCGGTGTGCCGACGAGGTGATAAGTACCAATTGAGCTCGGCGGTACCTTCGGGTTCCCTTCACGGGCCGCGACGTTCCACATGAGCTGGGCGGTCGGCGGACCGTCGGGTGCTCTCGCCCACGTGACAGGCTCTTCGAACGGGCAGACGGTCGCGGGGTCTACCTACGCTCCCTGATCCCTGCCGCTTCTGTTCAAAACGACCATGAGCGACGGTTAACCTCGCCTGATGGTTGCCGCGTCCTTCGAGGTCATCTCAGAGATCGAGCCCGCCACCAGACCGGACCTCACCCGCGTACGCCACCAGGTCGGGGTGCTCGCCCCGGTTAGCGATGCCTTCCTGATACCCGACAACCACCTCGGGCGGGCGACCGTGTCGAGCATCGCGGTCGCCCACGAGGTAGCGAACATGGGCGTCAGGTCGGTCGCCTGTCTCAATTGCCGGGACCGCAACAGGTTGGGTTTCCGTCGCGACCTGCTCACTGCCGCGGCGTATGGAGTCGACCGATTCCTCCTTGTTTTCGGCGACCAGCCGGTATCGGGTGGACGCTCCAACGACCTAACGGTACGAGCGATGATCGAGGAGGTCCGATCTTTCGGCGCGTCGGAACCGTTCGCCGGTCACGGCCCGTTCAGCGTCGGCGTCACGAGTCGCATCGCGCCTCTTCCCGACTGGAAGCGCGACGCGGACTTCATTCTCGTGCAGGCGTCTTTCGACCTGGAGGGGCTCCTTCGTTGGAGAGAGTCTCTGCACTTCGAAGGCAAGGTCCTCGCCGGCGTCATCGTGATCGCGAGCGCAGGCATGGCGAAGCAGCTTGCCGAGGCGACAGGCCAGATCGACATACCCGAGAACCTGGTCGACGAGCTCACGAGGAACCGGGACGCAGGTGTTGACCGCGCCTGTTCCCTGATGGCGGAGATCGAGTCCACCGGAGCCTTCGACGGTGCCCACCTAATTCCCGTGGGCAGGTACCGCGCCGTAGCGGCTCGCCTCGAGCACGACGGCTGGCGCCGCAGCGAGCGGCGGATCTCGGGTTGATCAGAGATTCACACACCGCCCGCTCGAATATTCGCACCAATCGTCCAGGGTTGGACTCAGTGATGGACCTCAGGGATGAAATTGCTCTTGAAGCCCCGTGACTGCGTCGAGCGGTCCGGTGACGAGGAAGATCCGCGAGTTGTGGTCGGTCGCCATGTAGCTCGCGAACTGATCGAACGGGATCGGAGCGGCCAGAGTTGACCCGGGGCTACCAAGCACCGCGATCGACGCCCCCTCTACGACCGTCGCGTTCTCGGTGGTCGGAGCGGGGTTCCAGTGGAAATCGTCGGGCCCCCCACATATCAGCGTCGCCCGGTTGTCGATCACCGACAGACCCCCGGCGGCATTGCCTGTGACCGAGTCGATGTAGATGAAGGTCTCGGCTGCGCGCTGCGCGCAGGTGCCGGCAGTCGTGCTCGTGGACGCGACAGAGCTCGAGGTTGTCGGGGCAGCTGTGGTCGGCGTAGTGGGGGTCGTGCTCGAGACGGGTGCAGCTGACGAAGACGTCGAGGACGACCCGATGGAGGTGGTGGCCTTGGTCGACGTGGTCGCGACCTTGGCAGCGGTCCCGCAGGCGCACAGCAAGGTCAAGACTCCTACCATTGCGATCCACGGAAGAACGCGTGCAGTGAATGAAGCATCGGATGATTCCGAGATGCCTTGCGGCGTTCCGGCAGGAGTATCGATCGGCGTGTCCGGGCTCAAGTAGTCGACAGTAGCCCGAAGATCACTCCCAGACGACTATCGGAACCGCCGCTTGTCGTGACTTCTGGCCGCCTTGGTGCGAGCCTTCCAGAGCTGCAACTGGGCCTGGCGGCGGAGAGGATCGTCGCGGCGGGCCGACGCTTCCATCTCGCGCTGCAGCTTGCGGAAGCTCGTAAGCCTTGCGGGGTCGAGCCGGCTCTCCGAGATCGCGGACAGCACCGCACAGCCGGGCTCGACTTCGTGCCGGCAGTCGGAGAAACGGCATTGCGCGGCATGTTCGTCGATATCCGGGAAAACGGCGTCCAACCCGACGTCGCTTGCAAGTCCCAGACTTCTGAGTCCCGGGGTGTCGATGATCACTCCCCCGCCGGGAACTGCCAGGAGCTGCCTCGAAGTCGTCGTGTGCCGGCCCCTGTTGTCAGCGCTGCGAACCTCTGCGGTGGCCAGCGCCTGCACACCGAGGACAGCGTTGGCGAGACTTGACTTGCCTGCTCCCGAAGGCCCGAGGAGCACCGCCGTCCGATCCGGACGGAGGACGGCGCGAATCTCGTCGACTCCTTCGTTCGTCACGACACTTGACGCGACCACGTCTACACCGACCAGCCGTGCGACAAGACTTGAATGCACGTCAGGGGCGGCTAGATCGACCTTGGTCAGCACGACAAGCGGAACAGCGCCACTGTCCCACGCAACCGCCAGCTCCCTCTCGACTCGCGCCTCGCTCAGCCGGTCGGCAGGCGCAACGATCATGACGAGGTCGACGTTGCTGGCGAGGGTCTGCTCGCCGGGCCGTTCAGGATCTCTGCGCGTCAACTCTGACCAACGAGGCATGACATGCCGGATCGAGTTGTCCTGCAATACGACCCAATCACCCACAGACGGCAAAACGTCTGCGTCGGCAAGTGATTCAGAACCATCGGGGGTGATGACAACGGATCGGGTGCGCTCGACCCGCACGACCCTCGCAGGTAGCCAGGATTCCCCTGAATGGTCGGCGAAGAGAGCTGCGACGCGATCGTTCCATCCGAGGGACGCGAGCGCGCCGACGTTGATCGACTGCGGCAATTCGAAGACTCCTTGGAGCGTGCCCGCTCCTGAAGTCAATGCTTCAGCAGGATGCGGGCTCCGAACAGAAACTGGGGAAGACGACGGCCGCGCGGGACCGCCGAAGGTCTATGGCAGGCATTGGTCTTCCTCCTTTCGTTCGTCTCTCCTGAGCGAAACCGACAATAGCCGCTCAAGCGGGGTCGGTGAGATTTGCGGGTTGGCGCCAGTACGGCCGTTCGGGATCACCCTTCTCCATGAGGATGAAGACGGTGCCGTACGGGTCCTCGAACCACGTCGTCCGTAAACCGGCGATGCCTGCAATACCTCCGGTCAGGAAATTCACGCCCTTGTCCTCGAGATCCGAACGCGTCGCCGAAACGTCGTCGCACACCAGCGCGATATGACTTATTCCAGGATCGGTCAGTAACCGCGACCGTCCGTCGGTCCCTGTGCCTGGGTACTCGAGGAGCTCGAGCACATGGTCGGACCGGTCGAAGCCGACGATCGCAGCTTTGAGAGCCAGGCCCGGAACGAGCTCACCCATATCGCGCTCGATGGCTGACCCCGACATCAGGTAAGGCGGTGAGAGAACTCTCATGCCGATCACATCGCGGTACCACGCGACCGCTTCTTCGACATCGGGAACGCAGACCCCGGTATGAGCGAGGGACGTGACCGTCATTTGGAGCGCCAGTCCGGATGCAGGGCGTGCCGCAGCGCGAAGCGCTGTGCCTGGATGGTCTGGCCGTTGAGCTCTTCTGCTTGGGGGGCCGTGGCGAGCCATGCGATCACAGCTGCCGGGACAGAGGGCGGAGCACCGGGATATCGCCCCTCGAGTCCCAGCGCTGCTGCATTGATCATCTGTCGCTCCGTCTCGACGTAGCCCGGGTCGACATTGTGGATCCGGATCCCGGTGTCCGCGAGCTCCACGGCGAGAATCGGCGCGAACCGGTGGAAGGCCGCCTTCGATGCCGCGTACGCCAGTCCCCATCCGCCAGAGCCGACCGGTGCAGTGGGATCGCCCGTCGCCACATGCGACGACACGTCGATGATGACGCCGACGCCGGCGGCGAGCATCGCCGGCAGCACGGCCTTTATCACCACCGCCTGCGCCACGCAGTTTGCAGAGAGCTTCCGTTCGAGCTGTTCGATGGTGAGGTCGACGAACGGCACCATGCTCCCCGGCCCGGTGTCGACTGCGTTGTTCACGAGGACGTCGATCCTCCCCCAGTCGTCGAGAACCTGCCTTACGGCGTCGTCGAGCGACGACGCTTCGTGCAGATCGGCGGCGACTGCGATCACCCGGCGGCCGGCGCCGCGCACCTCGTCGGCTGTGCTCTCGAGGCTCCCGGGTAGGACACGGCCCCCGCCGGTGTCGGATTCGTCCACACCGTCACCCTCGCGGACGGTCCTCGCCGTGATCGCGACGTCGAGACCCGCTCGTGCCAGCGCGACGGCGGTGGCCCGGCCGATGCCGCGGCTGGCTCCCGTCACGAATGCTGTGGGCACGTCGATCCGGTCATGGTAGGACAAGGTACGAAGCCATGATCTCGATACGTCAGGTCACCGAGGACGACTGGGCGAGCTGGCGGGCAGTGAGGTTGTCGGCTCTCGCTGAAGCTCCTTACGCCTTCAGCTCGACGCTCGCCGACTGGACCGGAGCACAGGATTCGGAGCAGAAATGGCGTAGTCGTCTCTTGACCGTCCCTTTCAACCTTCTCGCCTTCCTCGACGGTGAAGCGGTGGGAATGGCGAGCGCCACGGCCGTCGCCGAAGACGCTGTGGAGCTCATCTCGATGTGGGTGTCCCCGGTCACAAGGGGCAAGGGCGCCGGAGATGCTCTCATAGAGGAAATCTCAGACTGGGCGTACAGACAGGGTGCATCGCGCCTCTGCCTGAACGTCCGACTGGACAACCACCATGCCTTGGCCCTCTACGAGAGGAACGGCTTTTTCCGCGCGGGCATCGCCGCGGGCCCAGACGAACAGCTCCCCGAATTGAAGATGATCAGGCAGCTGACCTGAACCGCGGGCAGTATCCGATGTCGTGTCGATGCCTCAACCGGTGCTACCCGCGTGGCACCGGGCAAAGCGACGAGGTTGCTTGCCAGTTCGTAGTGCTTGAACACGAGGTAGGGGCTCGAGTAAGAGACCTTCTGATAGTCGAGCGTCGGGGTATCTGGGGCGAAGTCCGAATGAGACGAGTAGCTCGTTCCGAGCCCTTTGATCGTGCCAAACCTGGAAAGTGCCATCACGAGAGACCAACGTTCCGAAGCGCAGAAGGGGCAGAGTCAGCTTTCCGGAGCGACGGCCGGCGGCTTCGGAGGGCTCTTCGAAGACGGAGTGGTGACGATCGCCGCGGTCACCCCGGCTGCGACGAACAGCACGACCGCGCCGACGGCGAGGATGCCGGCCCTCATCGTCCGCTTCGACCCACGGTCCGTAGGTGGCGCAGCCGCTCCACCGGGTGCGACGTGCGGCACTGTCTCGTGCGCCGGGGGATGGACGTTCCCGGGCTCGTCGGCTCGGTCCGACGCCCCGGTTGGCGGCCACCCGCCTTCAGCGCTCGTCACGACCTCTTCGGAATGCTCTGACGTCGGGACACTAGAGGACCGCCTGACGGCCCCTCCGTTCGGTATCGTCCGCGGCGAATGTCGGACGAGCCGGGTCGAGGAGCGCCATGACAGATCAGGCAATCGAGGTCGACGGCCTCCTGGACGACGCGCGGGGATCAACCGGGCTCGACGACCTCGGCCCGGGGACATGGCGCGAGGGCGCCGACCGACTGGCAGACGCACTCAACTCCGAAGCGGCTCTGAGCGAGCTCGGAGTAGCGATCGCCTCGGCAGAGATCGCCGAGTACCTGCGAAACCGGCTGCGGATCGTCGACTGGGCGAAGCGGAACCCCGCCATCTCCGAGCGCGACGTCCGCCCCCCGATCGTCATCCTCGGGCAACCCAGGACCGGGACGACGATCCTGTTCGGCGTTCTCGCCCAGGACCCCGCCAATCGCGTGCCTCTCACCTGGGAGGTGGACAAGCCCTGGCCGCCACCTGAGACGGCGACATACGAAACCGATCCGAGGATCGAGGAAGTCCAGGCGACGTTAGAGGGCACCGAACTCCTGATCCCCGGATTCCTAGGGATGCACGAGCTCGGAGCGCGCCTCGGCCAGGAGTGCGTGCGCATAACTGCCGGGGACTTCCGCAGCATGATCTTCCCGACTCAGTACCGGGTCCCCTCATATCAGCATTGGCTGCTCCACGAAGCCGACATGACGTCCGCGTACCGGTACCACCGGATGTTCCTGCAACACCTGCAGTCGGCTCATCCGGGCGAGCGTTGGGTGATCAAGTCGCCCGCGCATCTGTGGGCGCCCTGGTCCATGATGGCCGAATACCCAGGGACCCTCGTGATCAACACGCACCGGGACCCCGTCCGCGTGCTCTGCTCGCTCGCGTCGCTGACGGACCTGCTCAGGCGGTTGGCGAGCGACGAGGTGTCCATCGCAGACGTCGCTAATGGGTGGGTCGAAGACGTAGCGGTGGGGCTCGACCGCGCCGTCGAGGCCCGCCGCGACGGCACAATCCCGCCGGATCAGGCGGTCGACGTGCTGTTCAGCGACTTTCTGAGCAACCCGATGGCCGTCGTCAACAGCATCTACGAGCGTTTGGGCATCGAGCTGTCGCGCGAGGCCGAGTCACGCATGCGCAGCTTCCTCGCGGACCATCCACGGGAAAAGTACGGCGGACATTCGTACTCCTTCGCCGATACGGGGCTCGACGCCGGAGCTCTTCGCGAACGCATGCGCCCTTACCAGGAGTACTTCGGAGTGCCCGACGAGAAGCTCCCGTGACGGGCGAACGCCTCTTGTCTAGACGGTGACGATCGTCCGCCCGACGCTCTGCCTGTTCGCCATGGCGTCGATTGCCTGAGGGAGCTCTTCGAAGCCCACGACCTTTCCGACCACTGGCTTTATCTTCCCGGCCAGGACGAGGCTGACGATGTCCTCCATTATCCGCTCGCCGAGCTCTGCCGGAGCAAAGTTCCAGCCCATGCCCGTCTTCAGGAATTCGACCGCGTCGGGCGGCTGGTACGCGAGCAGTACGCCGCAGAGCTTCAGGTTTCCCAGTGCGATCCGGCGCGGGACGATGAACTTGTCGTCAGCGACCAGCTTGTTGGACGCGAATCCCATCATGAGGTAGCGCCCGTTGTACCTGGTGCATTTCATTGACGCTTCCATGACGGCCTCGCCCACGTTGTCGAACACGACGTCGACTCCCTCGTTCGCCGTCTCGCCGAGCACGATCTCCGAGAAGTCAGTCGAGTTGTAGTTGACGGCGACATCGGCACCCAGATCTCTGCAGAGCTGAACCTTCTCGTCGGTGCCCGCGGTCGCAAAGACCCGCGCTCCTGCGTTCGCCGCCAGCTGGACGGCCGCAGAACCCGAGCCTCCGGCGGCCGCGTGGATCAGCACGGTCTCTCCCGGTCGCAGATCCGCTCGGTCGAACAGCCCGAGCCATGCCAGGTGGAACGGGAAGTACAAGGCGGCTGCGCCCGGCAATGGAATGGACTCGGGCATGACGAAGGTCGATGCCGCGGGGCAGATCGCGTACTCCGCGTAGCCGCCGTGGGCGCCCTTCGGCATCGCGACCACCCGTCTGTCGAGCCAGTGCTCCAAGCCCGCGGCGCAATCGTCGACGGTCCCCATGACCTCCATGCCCGGGCTGTACGGGAATTCCGGCCTGACCATCATGTTGCCGCCGGTGATGCGCTCGAGATCGTTCAGGTTGAGCGGGATGGCCTGCACTCTCACGCGCAGCTCGCCGGCACCGGGAGCGGGGGCCGCCACTGAATCCAGGCTCAGGACCTCGAGCGGCTGCCCGTACCGGTGTACCCGCCATGCACGCATCGTGATGTCGTCTTCATCGTTCGGCATATGGTCACCAGCGCCGCGTCGACGCGGCGGGGTCGGTAGCAAGGAGACCACACAATAACTTCACGACCCGCAAGCTGGTCGTGAGTCAGGGGCGGCGCAACACGACCATCTCGGCGATGGCCCTGCGAACCACATCTGTGGCCGTAAGAGCCTGCAACGCCTCTGTCGCCGGTCTCGTCACCTCCTCGACGGAAGCCTCGTCGAGCTCGCGCATCGCGGGCCACTGGCGATGTTCGATCGCCCTCAGCTCTTGATCCGGTGAGGAAAGCCACTGGCGTTCCAGCTCGTGGACCGTTCCCGTGAAGCCGGACTCCGCCGCCCAGTCGAGGACCTCGTCGACCGACACCCGACGTGGGCGCAGGGCATTCCGGTGGGCATCTACTCGCTCGCTCATCTCCGCGATGATCGCGCCGACAAGGTCGGTGGGTGCGGGCCGCTGAGCGGTGCACACGACGTACAGACCTCCGGGACGGATGACCCTGGCGGCTTCGCGGAACAGCAAGACGGGTTGCCTGACCGAATGAACGACCCAGACCGACACCGCGTGGTCCACACTCGCGTCCGCGAGCGCCATCTGCATTGCGTCGGAGCAAACCAGCACCGGGCCGAGGCGCGCCATGGCACGCGACAGCATCGGTGCCGATAGATCGAGACCGACGACTAAACGACCGCGCCGCTTGAGGCCCAGGGCGACGACGCCGGTACCGACCCCGATCTCGAGCACCACCCCGTTGTCGGACGGGAGCGTCGCGTGAATGTCTGCGGCGTACTCGTCTCCACGGCTCTCACCACCGCGCGTCTCGTCATAACGCTCGGCGAGACCATCGAACTCAGTCACACCGGGCAACCGTCTGATCGAGGCTTTATCGACGCTACGGCGTGGAACGGTCAGGCAAGGTCCCGACGACGAGCTTCGCGATGATCGTGTAACCGGCGGTGCGGGGATGGATGTCGTGATACTGGCAGAAGAATGTCAGCTCGCAGACCTTCGCCACGGGAAGCGGGATCGTTCCGTACGGCGGCAGATCGGTCAATGTCTTCATCGATCCGTATGCACCCGTGGCAGCGGTCACGTCCACGAATGTGCCTCCCACAGACGCATACTGCTTCTTCAACGCAGGATTTATCACTTCCTTGAACGCCGTCACCGACAGCAGGGCGAGGCTGCGTGACGAAGGCACCTTCGACACGTACAGCCCGAGGATGACGTCGGGATAAGTGGTTCCTACGATCGGGACCGACGGGCCTGCAGCAGAGCGCAGACCCGTCAAGAGGGTCGACACGTTCTTGTTTATCGTCTTCACCGCGTCGACCACACATTCGATGGGTTGAGGCTCCGAGGCACAAGGTGTGACGTCGTTGCCGCTTATCGACACCGTGATCAATCCCACATCTCCGCGGTGAGCCCGGACGAACGCCTCGGCGGCGGCCGCTTGCGTGACGGTTGGGTACGGAGTCGCACCAGGACCAAGCAGCGAAGGCGGGCAGCCCACCGAGCTCAGGATCGAGGTGGTCGTTGCACCTCCGCAGCCGAAATTGACGAGCTTGAAGTCGTAGCCTTTCGCGGCGGCGAGCGCAGGAATCTGGTATGCGAACCCGTTTGTGTCGGTCCGGCCCGAATGCGTTCCCGACGGTTGATACCCCGCGGCGTAGGAGTCACCGAGCGATACGTAGTACTGGACCTGGTTGGTCGTCGTCCGGGTCGTCGAGGAAGAGGTCGCGGAATTCGGGTTCGCCGAGGAAGATCCGCAGGCTGCCAGTGCCGCGCACACGATGCAGAGCAGGGCGATCGCGAGCGAGCCCCGAACCCGGCCCGAAGGGGTGGGTAGCATGTGACGACCGTAACGCAACCAGGCCGTATGTACGCAGGCATGTACCGCATCGACGCCCGAAGGCGCTCTGCGGGCGCGACACTTCATCGGTGGCGGCCGTCGGGGACCTTGCGGACAGCGCGGTGCTCCAAGGTGTCCACAAGCGGTTCGCAAGGCGCGCTCCATGGGTCCTGAACGGGGTCGACCTGGTTCTCGAGCCCGGCACAGGCACGTTCATCACAGGAACGAACGGATCGGGCAAGTCCACGCTGCTCCGGATCGTCGCCGGACTTACGCGCCCGACAAGCGGAACGGTGAAACGGGCGTCGACCGCAAGTTACCTTCCCGAGCGCCAGCCTGAATCGCTGCGGATGACCGGATCTGCATACCTCGCCCATTTCGCCCGGATGCGCGGCTTCGACCCCGCATCGACCAGCTCACGGATTCGCGACGTTCTCGACCGCCTCGGGCTGGCGCCCGGCGCTGACGTCCCGATCGAAGAGCTCTCGAAGGGGAGCCGGCAGAAGGTGCTCATCGCGCAGGCTTTCTTGTGCCCTGTCCAGCTCATCGTGCTCGACGAGCCTTTGAGCGGGCTCGACGCTCGGGCACAGAAGGCATTCAGCCGCCTAGTCGCCGACGCTCGCGGTACCGGAACCGCAATTCTCATGAGTGGGCACGACGCACGGACCGCTCCAGACGATTTCAGGCCTTACGAGCTGGTGGGCGGACGAGCGGACGAGCGAACCGCCACGCGCCCTTTGACACCTTCGGCGACGATGGTGGTGGCCCTTGCAGGTCCGGTCACGCTCGACCATCAGGTGCTGACCTCGATTCCCGGAGTCGACATCGACAGCACGAGTCGCCGCGCGAACAGTGACGGCGGATGCCTGGTTGTGGCTCACGTGGACAGAATCGCAACCGACCAATTCCTCGTCCATGCGATCTCCGCCGGATGGTCCGTGGTCTCGGTGTCGGGAAGGACAGACAAGCCGGCAGCGGAGCGTAGGCGGTGATCGCGCTATGTCGCTATATCGCCGCCGACACCGCGCGGTCTCTGCGCTGGGTCCCACCTCTCATCGTCTTCAGTGTGTTCGAGGGGATATTCGATGCCTCCGCCGGCCAGGTCCTGCCGGCATACGCCGCATCTGCGGCGTTGATGTTCTTCCTGGCGATATGGCTGAGCGTGGTCGTGTGCACCACAGAAAGCCCCGTCCAAGAAGACATCACCTCGGTGGCCATGGGTAGCCGCGGGCGTGTGCGGATCGCCAAAATGGTCGTCGCCTTTGCCGCGTGCCTGTTGCTCTCTGCGTTGGCGGTTGCGATTCCGACGATAGTCACCGGCGCCTCGACGTCATTCGACGACATCCTTGCCGGTCTCGTCGCTGTCAGCCTGACCGTCTTGTTCGGTGTGGCGCTAGGAGCGCTGTGCAGTCGACCGATCTTCGAGCAGGCGGCGTGGGCCGTGCTCGTCGGAGGACTGGTCGGTATCGCAGACATCGTGATCCCTTACGGGCCGCCGATCCGCCAGTTGCTCGTCCTGCTCAACGAGACGAATCCTCGCCACCTGTTGGGTCTCGTCTTGTTGATCGCAATCGAATCCGCGGCGATGTCCTTGGTGATCGTGGTCTCCTCTCTCAGGATCATGAGAAACCGGGCGTGAGAATTCGGGCATGAGAATTCGGGGGTGAGAATTTGGGCATGAGCGCCGATAACCTGGCTCCCAGATGAACGACGTCCCCGAGGTCGACGTCGGACCGCTGATCCGCGGGGAAGACGACTCGGCGTCAGTGGCCACGGCAATTGACGATGCATGCCGGAATTGGGGTTTCTTCTACGTCGTCGGTCACGATGTAGATCCGGCCCTCCAACAACGGATCGACGCGCTCGCTCGGGATTTCTTCGCCAGGCCTGAAGACGAAAAAGCTGCCATAGCCATGTCGCGTGGGGGCCGGGCCTGGAGAGGATGGTTCCCACTTGGCGGGGAGCTCACGTCGGGCGTGCCCGACGAGAAGGAAGGTCTCTATTTCGGTGCCGAGCTCTCCCCCGGTCATCCCCGCGTCCTCGCCAAGACCTCGATGCACGGGTCCAACCTGTTTCCCGACGCCCCTGCGGACTTGCGCCCGGCCGTGCTCGAGTACATGGACGTGATGACGCGGTTGGGTCAATCCGTCCTCTGCGGCATCGCTGTCGCACTCGGGCTCGAATCCTCGTGGTTCATGGAGAACCTGACGGATGACCCACTCGTCCTGTTCCGCATCTTCAGGTACCCGCCGGTAACTTCCAGACAGTCGGGGCGCTGGAGCGTCGGCGAGCACACCGACTACGGATTGCTGACCATCCTCGCCCAGGACGATTCGGGTGGCCTGCAGGTCGAGACACCCGAGGGCTGGATCGACGTCCACCCGCTGCCCGGAGCGTTCGTTTGCAACCTGGGCGACATGCTCGAGCGCCTCACGGGAGGAAGGTACCGCTCGACACCACACAGGGTCCGCAACGCCGCAAGCGGCGACCGGCTTTCATTTCCCTTCTTTCTCGACCCCTCGTGGGATGCCCTCGTGAAGAAGCTCCCGATCGTCGACCGCCCGGACGAATACGAGGCCGCCCGCAGATGGGACCACACGAGCGTCCACGGGTTCGAAGGCACTTACGGCGAGTACATCCTGACCAAGGTTGGGCGGGTGTTCCCCGATCTGGCGTCTGGAGCGATCTCGAGCGTGTAGCGCGACCGCGCTCACACGGCTCCCATGCGGTGCCTTAGGGAATCGATCCGTGGCTCCGCATGTTGACGCACCAGAGCCCGAAGGGCTCGTGAAGGGCTGATTTCGTCCCGGCCTCGGTGGGCAGGGACGCGCAATAGGACGGACGAGCCCATGATCGACGGCGTTGTGCTGGCGTTGGTGGCGAGCGTGTTCACCGCCTCTGCTTCGGTTACTCAGAGGTTCGCTGCCGCTCCCGAGACAGGTGATCTCTCGCTCAGCCTGAAGCTGATCCGCGCCCTGATCCGTAAGCCCATCTGGTTCCTCGGGATCCTCTGCATGATCCTCGGCTTCGGTTTTCAGCTCGCCGCGTTGCGCGTGAGCAGCCTCAGCCTCGTGCAACCGGTCATCGCCGCCGAGCTGCTCCTCGTGTTCGCGTTCCTCGCGCTGCGATCACCGCGACACGTGCAGAAGCGGGACTGGCTCGCCGCCACGGCGATGGCGATCGGCCTGGCCGTGTTCCTCGGGATTGCCCGACCGCAGGGCGGGACGCACAACGCCCCGGTTGCGATGTGGCTCGTGGCCGCCCTCTGCACGGTCGGCGCCGCAGCGGTCTTCTGGACATTGGCCCAGGTACCGCTCAGCTCGCGCCAGCCTTCACCTGCGCGGCAGGCTGCGCTGCTCGCGACGGCGGCCGGAGTGGCGTGGGGGTTCGTCGCGGCCGTCATCAAGGAATTGAGCTCGCACCTCGCGGGCGGCCCCTACGCGGTGTTCACGAACTGGTCGCCCTACGTGCTTCTGCTGGCGGGCGCAGGAGCATTCTTCTTGCTTTCCAACGCGTTTCAAGCCGGCCCCTTGGCCGCTTCGCAACCCAGCCTGACCATCGTCGACCCGCTCGTGGCGAGCATCCTCGGCGTATTCCTTTTCAAAGACCGGATCCGCCACGACCCACTCCAGATAGTCGGGGAGTCCGTGGCGCTGGTCGTGCTGGTCGGCGGCGTGATCCTTCTCAGCAGGAGCAACCTCGTGCAGGGGGAATCTGCCGAACGGGCGGAGTCCATCCCAGAGGAGTCCATCCCAGAGGAGTCCATAACGGAGCAGACGGACCCCGAACAGGTACGCCCCCTACGACAAGTTGTCGCAAACCCCTACGCACCGGGCGCCGGAAATCGTCCTGCCTCCGCTACGTACGGGCCGCGCGCATCCCACCCGATGCGTGCCGCCTCTACCGGCCGGAACCAGCCATACGACTCACCTTGATGCCACGGGTTGTAGAGCAACCAGGTGGTGTGGTCGCGGCTCACGAAGACCGTCTCCTCGCCGGGCCCTGATCCCTGTTCATCGGAAGAGATGAGGGGCCGGCCGTACGCGTTGCGGCATCCCCCGAGGGGTCCCGCACACGACGCTGCTCCCATCGCGTACCGCGGTGTGTAGAAGCCGCTCCCGGCGGAGAAGAAGAGCCAGTCCGTCCGGTTGGGGGCGAGGACCATCTGAGGTGCTTCGAGGACGGGCTCCTCCCACGCGAGGCTGGGCCTGAATATAGGTACACCCCTACCCGCGACCGAAAGTCCGTCGTTCGACATGGGAGCGGCCCAGACGGTGGTGGGTCCGGCCCCCTGCAGATTGTTGTTGTCCGACTTCCAGATCAGGTAGTTGGGATGGGCCGGGCCCTTCGGACCGTAGGGGTCCACGAACAGCTGAGCGTCGATGTCGCCGCCGAGCGACGTCTGGCAGATGAGCGGTGTGTCTCCGAACGGCACGAACGGCCCTTGCGGCGTGAACGACACCGCCACGCCGATGCAGTGGGTCGGGCTCGTGGGGTTGGGGTCGTCGGCCAAGCTCGGCGAGTAGTACATGACGTACCTGCCGTCTAGGTACACGACATAGGGATCCCACACGTTCGCCCTGTCGGCGGTGGACAAGGCCCACGAGGGCACGACCGGCAACGCATCGGAGATCGAGCTCCAATGCCCCGGTTCGCCCGACAGCACAGGGACGTTGCTGTTGGTGGCGTCGCCGAACGCATTCGACATGTAGATGTAGTACTTCCCCCCGGTCGACAGCAGGAACGGGTCGGGCATGTCGAATTTGTGCGAAATGGCGATCTCGATGCCAGGAGCACGAGGTGTCGAGGTCGGAGGCGGTTCGGGGAACTGTCGAGCCACCGTCCGGGCCAAGGCACCGAGCGCACCGCCGGGCCCGGCCGACCGGTTCATGACCGCCAGCTGGAGGACACCCCCACCCGCTGGAACTCCTGTGGCGACAACGACGACCACGACTGCGGCGAAGCCGGCGACCGAGGCCAGTAGACGGGTTCCCCGTTCTCGGCGAGGAGGTTTCACTTGGTCATGGCGTTTGAACAGGTCGTTCGTGGTCCTGGACGACGGCTCCAAGCTAGCGCCATCGTGCCTGTCGCCGCGACGATCGAGCGCCGGGCGCTCGAAGCTCAGCTGGCAGCGGAGGCCGGCCGCGCCGTCACAGCTCGATCTCCGGGTACAGAGGATGACGTCCGAGAAGCTCGGCACACTCCTTCTTGCACGTCTCGGCGACCACGGGATCGAGGTCGTACTTGGCCTTCGCGGTCGTTGAGGCTGGTGTCGTCGCGCTGAGCGCGCTGACGATTATCCCTGCCACCTGGTCGAGCTCGTCGGGCCCAAATCCGAGCGTGGTGAGCGCAGGCGTGCCGAGGCGGATCCCCGACGTGTACCAAGCACCGTTCGCATCGCGAGGCACCGAATTCCGGTTGGTCACGACACCCGAATCGAGAAGAGCCGACTCCGCCTGCCTGCCCGTAAGGCCGAAGCTCGTCGCAACGTCCGCGAGCACGAGATGGTTGTCCGTCCCGCCGGTCACGAGACGGACACCACGCCGGGCCAATCCTTCTGCGAGCGCTCGCGCGTTCGCGACGATCGACGAAGCGTAAGAGGAGAACGACGGTCGGCGGGCCTCGGCCAGGGCGACCGCCTTCGCAGCCATGACGTGTGGGAGGGGGCCGCCAAGGACCATCGGGCACCCCTTGTCGACGTAAGGGGCGTACTCCTCGGTGCAGAGCACAAGTCCGCCCCGAGGGCCCCTAAGGGACTTGTGAGTGGTGGAGGTCACCACGTCTGCGTGGGGAACCGGGTCGAGATCGCCGGTGAGCACTTTCCCGGCCACGAGCCCTGCGAAATGAGACATGTCGACCATAAAGGTGGCGCCGACCTCGTCGGCGATCTCAGCGAGCTTGGCGAAGTTCGGGTTGCGGGGGTAAGCGGAGTAACCGGCAACCAGGAGGAGGGGCCGGAACTCCCTCGCCTGCGCGGCGATTGCCGAGTAGTCGAGCAGACCCGACTCCGTGTCGACGCCGTAGTTCGCCTGGTCGAACAGCTTTCCTGAGATGTTCGGTCTGAACCCGTGAGTGAGGTGGCCACCGGCGTCGAGCGCCATGCCCATCATCCGCTGTGAGTGAAGCTCGCCGCGCAGCCGATCCCAGCCCGGCGCGTCGAGATCGTTGACATGGGTGACTCCCGCTGACTCGAGCGCAGGAACCTCTATGCGACGAGCGAGGATCGACCAGTACGCGACGAGGTTCGCATCTATCCCCGAATGCGGCTGGACATAGGCGTGATCGCACCCGAACAGGGCCCTCGCGTGGTCAGCGGCGAGCGTCTCCACGCGGTCGACCATCTCGCAACCCGCATAGAGCCGGTGGCCGGGTGTCCCTTCGGCGTACTTGTCCGACAACCAGTTGCCCATGGCGAGCAGGACGGCGGGCGAGGCGTAGTTCTCGGAGGCGATGAGCTTCAGTTGGCGACGTTGGGAGGAGAGCTCGCCGACTATCGCTTCGGCGACTGCCGGTTCGGCGGCGGCTATGACCTCCATCGCCGAGCGGTATGCGGTCGTGACGGCGGAGTCAGGCATGGTGAGCTCCTTCGAGGGGAGGTTTGGTGCTCGCCCAGGCGCACGGCTCTGCCGGCACGCTGCCGGTGGTCGCTCCCCGGTGGTGCTCCACCCGAACGCCAGTGACGACCGCCGACGACCATAGCTCCCAACTCGGAGACCCCAACGCATCGGGGATCGCGACGGTAGCTATCGTCATCAAAACGGCCATTGCTCCCGAAGGAACCTCGCATAGGGTGCGGCCATGTGAATAGGCAGCAGGGGTGGCACACGCCTGGTTACGACGAGAATGCCTCCGTCCACCCGTGGCACCGGTCGGAAATGAGCCCCAGGCATCCGCTCCCCGTGCTGCAGTACCCACCAAGGTGCCCAGGTCGTGGACAGCAGCGTGGTAGGCGGGACAGCGGCACGCTTGCGTGCGACCTCGTACTGCACCACCAGATCCGCTCGCTCCATGGACGTCGACGGGTCGTCGAGCAGGCGGCGGAGGATCGCTGTCGTCTCCCCGAAGGGAATGCAGCCGACTACTCGAAACGGGCGCGTGGGCAATGGCCAGGCCATGAAATCGGCCTCCTCGACCCGTATGCGTCCTGCAGTCCTTCGCCGGGCGAGGTCCCTCAAGCGGTCGGACCATACGGGATCCACTTCGACCGCGATCACCTCGGCTCCCGCGTGAGCGAGCGCAAGGGTGAGCGCGCCGCTTCCGGCACCGATCTCGACGACGAGCTCGCCGGAGCGAAGATCGGCGTCGCGTACGAGCTGCTCAGCCCGCCAGGGAAGAAGGAAATTCTGACCGAGACGACGACGGCGCTCGTCTCTGTCCGTCCGCCGGCACGCGGCCACGGAGAACCGCCATTGCACCCATGCAGAAGTTGTATCCGATCGGGCCGGAGCCGGCAATGTCCCCGACGATGAAGGCCCCCGACGCTGTCGTCGTCGGTTCGGGACCGAACGGCCTCGCGGGAGCCCTTACGCTCGCCAGGTCAGGCCTGTTGGTCGAGGTGATCGAGGGCGCCGTCACCCCCGGCGGCGGTTGCCGGACCGAGGACCTGACCGTGGAGGGGTTCCACCACGACGTCTGTTCCTCGGTGCACCCGCTCGCGGCATGTGCTCCGTTCTTCCGCGAAGGCCTCGGAGAAAGCGCATTGCGGTTCCTCCGTCCGGACGTCGCGTTCGCTCACCCACTCGAGGGCGCCGCCGCCGCACTGCATGGCACCGTGGAGGAGACCGCAAACGAGCTCGGAAGAGACGCGGCGGCCTACAGGCGGCTGATGTCTCCGCTGGTGGCCGACTTCGACCGGATCCTGCCCGCGATCATGGGACCGATACGGGCCGTCCCGGACCATCCGGTCGCGGCGTTGAAGTTCGGGTTGCGCGGGTTGCTCCCGGCACGGCAGATCGCGCAACGTTTCTCGACCGACAAAGCCCGAGCTCTCTTCGCCGGCGCCTCTGCCCATTCGATGTTGCCCTTGTCCGCTCCGTTGTCCGGTGCTTTCGGCATGCTCATGATGATGACCGCCCACCGCGTGAGCTGGCCGGTCGCCGAAGGTGGAAGCGGACGGATCGTCGATGCGATGCTGACCGAGCTCGAGTCGCTCGGGGGCAGGATCCGCACCGGCATGTGGATCCGCGGGCTCGACGAGCTGCCGAAGTGCCCGACGGTCCTCTTAGACGTCACACCGCGTCAATTGATCGACATCGCAGGCCCTAGCCTGCCGGCTCGTTACCGGCGCGGTCTCGAGCGCTTCGAGTACGGGCCTGGCGTTTGCAAGGTGGACTGGGCACTCAGCGGTCCCGTTCCCTGGAGGGCTGATACGTGCCGCCGGACCGCGACGATCCACCTCGGCGGGACGCTCGACGAGATCTCCAGGAGTGAGTCCGAGGTTGCCTCCGGTCGTCATCCCGATCGGCCCTTTTGCATCGTGGTCCAGCCGTCGGTGGTCGATCCTTCTCGCGCTCCGGAGGGCTGCCACACATTGTGGGGCTACTGCCACGTTCCCAGGGGATCCGACGTGGACATGACCGACCTGATCGAGTCGGCGATAGAGCGGTTCGCACCGGGTTTCCGCGACCTGGTCCTGGGTCGGGCGACGACCACTGCATCCGGAATGGAAGCTCACAACCCGAACTACGTGGGTGGTCACATAAACGGCGGCTCGGCCACCTTGAAACAGACCCTCTTTCGCCCGACGGTCCGCTGGAACCCTTACCGCACCGGCGTCGATGGCCTCTACCTCTGCTCCGCGTCGACCCCTCCCGGTGGCGGGGTGCACGGGATGTGCGGGGTGGGAGCGGCCCGATCGGCACTGGCGGACCTGCGTCGTCACAGGCAGGGCGCGTGATCGAGAGCCCGAATTCGCTTCCCTCCGATAGGTTTCCGTCGGTGGACGCCGCCTTGGTCCGGCAGACGGCGGCAGAGTGCACCATGCATCTCGACAAGCTCGGCGGTGCCGACTGGTCGCATCGCATTCCCGGAATGGATTGGACCGTGGCGCAGACCGTGGCACACATATCAGAGGCGCTCGTCTGGTACGCCGCCGATCTGTCGGCAGGATCGACGGAACTGAGTGTCCTCGAGCTGACGGTCAAGCACGGATCCACGCATGCTGACCTCGTGAGGGCGATCACCGCATACTCCGGAATGCTCGCGAGCGTGCTCGAGGCGTCTCCTCCTGACGCACGCGGCTGGCACCCGCTCGGAATGCCGGACAGTTCCGGGTTCGCGGCCATGGCCTGCGACGAGATGCTCGTCCACACCTACGACGCGGCGCTCGGGCTCGACTGCGAATTCACCCCGTCGCCGGAGCTCGCCGAGGCGACGCTGCGCAGGCTCTTTCCATGGGCTCCGGCAGACGTGGAGCCATGGGACGGCCTCAAGTGGGCCAACGGTCGTGTCGAGCTCGGTGGTTTGAAGCGGCTGGAAGGGTGGCGCTGGCATTGCGCTCCGGTGTCGGAGTGGGACGGAAGGACGGGCTCGCCCTAGATCAGCTTGCGCTCGGTCGCCCAACGGGTGAGCTGGTGGCGAGTGGACAGCTGAAGCTTGCGCAGAACGGACGACACGTGGCTCTCCACGGTCTTTATGGAGATCGCAAGCTCGCGCGCTGTCTCCTTGTACGTGTATCCGCGGGCGATGAGCCTCAGCACCTCGCGCTCGCGCGCGGTCAGTTGGTCGAGCTCCGGATCGAACGAGATCTCGCTTCCTGAGCCTCCGGGAATCGAGGCGAAGGCGTCCAGGACGAACCCCGCCAGGCGCGGCGAGAACACAGCGTCTCCTCCCGCCACCCTGTGCACCGCGTCGATGAGCTCAGGACCGGAGATCGTCTTAGTCACATAGCCTCGTGCACCGGCGCGGATCACCGCGATCACATCCTCGGGCGCGTCCGAGACGGAAAGAGCGAGGAAGCGGACGTCGGGATGCTCAGCCTTCACGGCCTCGACGACGAGCTGGCCCCCGCCCCCCGGAAGGTGCACGTCGAGCAGCACCACGTCGGGTTCGCGCTCTCCGATCAGCTCGATCGCGGGCGCCACGTCGTCAGCTTCGCCGATGATGGTGACGCTCGATCCGAGCTCATTGCGAACACCGGCGCGGAACAGCTCGTGATCGTCGACGAGGAACACACGCGGAGCGACGGCGCGGGCCGGAGGCGACTGGCGGTCTTTCATTGCTGACCGGCCCTGCGCACCTTGCGCGCGATGCTCCCTCGGCATCTTCAACGCCACATCGGTGCCTTCACCCGGAGCGCTTCTGACCTCTGCCGTGCCCCCGTGGCGGCTCATGCGCCCATACACTGACTCCGATACTCCTTTGCGGTCGGATGCAACGGCTTCGGGGTCGAATCCCCTGCCCCGGTCGCGCACGAACACCGACACGTCGCGCGGCTCGACCTCGGCGAACAAGGAGACGACGTCGGCGCCCGACCATTTCGCCGAATTGACGGTTGCTTCCCTTGCCGCGGCCAGAAGCTCACGGAGATCGTCGTCGAGCTCGCAATCGCCGACGGTGACGACCTCCACGGTGATCCCGTGATCAGCTTCGACCTCGCGCTGTATGCGCTGCACGGCGGCCCCCACCGTCAGGTCGTCGGCGTCGCCCTGACCCGGCACAGATCCGCTGAACAGCCATGACCGCAACTCGCGTTCCTGAGCCCGCGCCAACTTCGCGACCTGCTGAGGATCGTCGGCGCGACGCTGGATGAGCGCAAGGGTCTGGAGCACCGAGTCATGTACGCCGCGTCACCATGTTCGCCCGCTCTTCTGCGAGCGCCCTGGCCTGGCGTTCGACGACGAGATCTCGTGCCAGTCCGAGCCACCAGGGCCCGAACGCGACGACGAACGCCGCCATGACGAGAAGTACCCCTACGAGCGACCTGACCAGCAGACCGCTCGGGTGACCTATCAGCAGACAGACGAGCCCGCCTGCTAGGAGCGCCGCTCCGACGACCGCCCTGACCGAGACCCTGGCCCATGAGCGGCCCTCCGGGACGACCAGCTGGATCACGGGTTGGGCCAGCCTCTCCAACACGGCCCGGTCTTCTTCCGGTGCGTTGCGCCAGATGAGGATCAGGCCCGCTGCACTGATCCCGGCGGCCCACGTGATCGAGTCGATCCAACCGGCGCCGAGGACTGTGCCGAGGATAAACGCGGCGACGAGCAACGGGAACAGGCCGATCGCCAGGGTGAGTCCCCGCCTGTCCTCCAGCGCTCTCTGCGCGATGTTCTCGTCCTCGCCCTCGACCGGCACGAAGAGCCACGCGAGAACGTACGCGGCGACCCCGGTGCCGCTTGCAAGGCCGAACAGGACGAGCCCCACCCGGATGATCGTGACGTCGATGCCGATCTTCTTCGAAAGGCCCTCCGCGACGCCGCCGATCAACCTCGCGTCGCGCGAGCGCCGGAGCCTGCCGCGCTGGCGCGGTACGCGCCAATGGCCGTGGCCGGAGTGCCAATGTCCGCCTTCCGGACCGGACCGGCCCGCGAAAGGACGTTCGGACCTCGAGGCACCAAGGCCGTGACCCTGAGCCTCTTCGTCAGCAGAGTCAAGGCGCACGGCGCTGCTCTCGGAACCTCCATTGGGTCCTCTGCCCCAGGTGCCCACGCACGGACCCCCGCGTCCATGCCAGCCCTGCGGCCCCCAAGGGGGTTGCCAGGCACGGCGAAGCATCTCTCCCCAGGTCTCGCGGGTCTCGTCGATACCACGATGATCGCGCCCCCGAGAGGCTGTGGGTATCAGGGGACCCCCCGAGAGCACGTCGGGACGCTCAGGGTCCATTGAGGGCAGATCCCGATTTCACAAAGCGCCTGGACGGCTCATGATGAGAGCCATGAACCCTGAACCGACACAGACTCCCGTGAACGAAGTCCCCCGCCCGCCGCTCGTGAGGCCCCGCGAAGGCGGCATGCTGACCGGGACCGCTGCAGGCATAGCGGCTCACCTCGACGTGGACCCGACCCTCATCCGCGTCCTTTTCGTGGTCCTGGCTGTGATGGGCGGGTCCGGTCTGGCCCTATACCTTGCAGCGTGGCTGCTCATCCCAGAAGAAGGTGCCGAGCGGTCGATCGCAGCGGATCTGATCGATCACGCGCGGCTTACATTCGGCAGGGCGAGCTAATTCCCGCTGCAATGTGCAGCGGGAAGGCGACTGAAGACAAGAAAGGAAGGAACCACATGGACTCCCAGTTCGGTCCACCGCTTCTGAATTGGTACGGGGGACCGCGCCGCACCTGGTCGGACCCGAACATGCGGGTCTCCGACGCCGAGCGCACCGAGATGGCCGACACCCTCTCGAAGCATTACGCCGACGGGCGCCTCGACGATGCCGAGTTCAAGGTGCGCCTTGACAAGGCCATGGGGGCGAAGACCCGAGGGGACCTGAACGGTCTGCTCGTCGACCTTCCGTCTCTGCACCCTGAGCAGGCTGCACGCAGGCGGCCAGGGGTATTTCGCAGGGCATGGTTCGTGTTGACCGTATTCGCGATCCTGGTGCTCGCGATCGGAGTGACGAGCTCGATCGTGACGTTCCACGTGCCTTGGTTCTTGTTCGCCCTGGTGCTGTTCCTCATCTGGAGGTCGAGCGGACTGCGTCACCACCACCACGACCGGCGCGCCGCAAGCTTCTAGGCGCAAGCGCGCCACTGAGAACCCGGCTGTCGGCGAACTGAACTGAGTCGGAGCTACTTGAACTGAGGGAGCCACCGCGAGGTCGCCGCGAGCATCTCGTCGGTCATGGCGACCACGTGCTCGAACGGGCGCGAGCCGGCCACCGGGTCAGCGAACATCGCCTCCACGACGAGGCTCCTGTCGCCCTCGAGAGCGGCGTCGACAGTCAGCTCCTGGGACGCGACCACCCTCCGCAGATGCTCGGACGCAGCGCCGGCCGATGCGACGTCGCGAGGCCGGATCGACCCCTCTTCCACGGTGCCGATGCACTCGACGACGACGCCCTCGGGCAGATTGGTCACCTGGCCGGTGTTCGGCAGGTTCATGGGCAGTGAAACGCTCTTGCCGCGTACGACCGCGTCAAGCAGAAGTGCGACGAGCTCGCCCGAAGGCCAATCCGACACCTCGCCACCCTTCTCGAGCTGCGAGGACATCTCGTCATCTTCAGCTTTGTCCGCGCGGTGACCCGATAGCCCGTAGTGATGGATCCCCCAGTCGCGGCCGAAGTCCGATGCCGGAGTGACGAACCAGGGAAAGAACTCGGCGACATGGGTGTCCGCCGAGCCGGGTAGCACACCGAACCTGCGGAAGATCTCCAACTTCACGCGGTTGTTGGCAAGGATGTCGGCTTTGGTCCAGCCCCGCCCTGGATCAACCTTGTGCCAATGGGACTGCGCGGGTGGGTCCATCCACACCGGCTGCCCCGCCATGTCGCCGAGGTCGTCCATCGCCTGCGACAGCAGTTCGAATCCGTCGTCGTCGCCTATGCGCAGCGAGGTGACGAGCGGAAGGTGGTTGACGCCGGCCACGACCGGATCGATTTGGTGCATCGGAGCGTCGAACACCAGGCTGAGCCAGAACTGCAGGCCGACGAGCTCGTTGCAGAGGCCCACCGTCTTCACGTTCGTCGTCTTGGTCACTGCTCGGCACAGCGCCGTGAGCGGATTGCTCACGTTCACGAAAAGCGCATCAGGCGCACACCGGGCGATGGCTTCAGCCATCTCGAGCACTACGGGGATGCTCCGCAACGAGCGGAATATGCCACCCGGCCCGACGCTGTCGCCCACAGGTTGGCGGATGCCGTAGCGGGCCGGAACCTCGATGTCGTGGGCCATGCTCTCGAAGCCGCCGACTGAGAACGCGCTTATGACGAACTGAGCCCCGTCCAGAGCTTGCTCCAGATCGGTCGTGGCGGAGACCTTTAGGTCGAGTTCACGCGAGATCGCGATGTGCTCGCCGATCCGGCACATCGGAGGAAGCGAGGAGGCGTCGAGATCGTGCAGCACGACTTCGGCGTCCGCGAGGCTTGGCGTGTTGGCGAAGTCGACGAGAAGCCGCGGCGTCCAGTGCGTGCTCCCACCCCCGACAATTGTGATCCTGGTAGCCACGGCCGCCTCCGGCAACAGTTGATTGAGTGACTCCGGCGTCACGAACCATATCGGGGCTTGAAGCAGCCTGGGCAGGGCGTGGAAAGATACCGGGAGAAGGTCGAGTCGATCCCGAGTGGGGACGGAGCTGACAATGGCTAGTGGATCACCGGTAACCGACTGGGCAACGGACTTCGACGTCCTCGACCCCTCCTATATCGAGGACCCCTTCAGCATCTGGAGCGCGCTCAGGAGGTCGTGTCCCATCGCCCACACGGACCGGCGGGGCAGCAATTGGCTTCCCACCCGCTACGGAGACGTGACCGAGATCGCCCACGACATCGAGCACTTCAGCTCGCTCAAGGTTGCGGTCATCCCTTTCCAGGGCGAGGAGCCGCCGCCCGAGCGGATCCTCGAACATGGGCTCCCCCCGATCTCGGCAGATCCACCGCTTCACACCTGGACCAGACGGCTGCTTCTTCCATGGTTCTCACACAACAAGGTCGCGACCTACGAGCCGTTCACACGCGAGCTTTGCGGGCAGCTGCTCGAACGTCTCGTTCCCGCGGGCCGCGCCGATGCAGCCGAGGACTACTCGCAGCAGATCCCCGTACGGGTGATCGCGAGGATCCTCGGGGTTCCGTCGGACCTGTCGGACACCTTCACGGGTTGGGTGCGCGACGTTCTCGAGTTTGCCGACGACCCGGTCCGCCGGACGCGAGGGGTCCAGGGACTGATCGGCTATTTCCAGGATCAGGTCGCGCGAGAGGCGCGATGCACCGGGCGACGATCTGTTGAGCGAGCTGTTGAGGACAGAGATCGACGGAGCCCGCGTGAACGAATCCGTCGTGCTCGGCGTTGCGGCTCTGGTCCTGATCGCAGGCGTGGACACCACCTGGAGCGCGATCGGATCCTCACTGTGGCATCTGGCCACACACGATGCGGACCGCAAGCGTCTGGTCGAAGAACCGGAGATCATGCCGGTCGCGGTCGAGGAGCTCCTTCGGGCCTACTCGCCTGTGACGATGGCCCGCGTCGTGACGAAGGACATCGACTACAAAGGATGCCCGATGAAGGCCGACGACAAGGTCCTCATGAACTTTCCGGCCGCGAACAGAGATCCCGACGAGTTCGAAGATCCCGACGTCGTGAAGCTCGACCGCGCTCACAACCGTCACGTGGCGTTCGGGTCGGGGATCCACCGCTGTGCAGGCTCGAACCTTGCGAGGATGGAGCTGCGGGTCGCGATCGAAGAGTGGTTGGCGCGGATCCCGGACTTCCGGCTCGCTCCCGGCGAGCAGGTGTTGTGGGCGGGCGGCCAGGTGCGCGGTCCGAGGTCGTTGAAGGTGATCTTCTAATGAAGGTCAGGGTCGACCCCGACAAGTGCCAAGGTCACTCCCGCTGCATCGGTATCGCCCCGACCCTGTTCGAGGCGGACGACTACGGATTGTCGTCCGCCGTGGGCGACGGCACGGTGCCACCCGACCTCGAAGACAAGGCCCGGCTCGCCATCGCCAACTGCCCCGAGTACGCAATCGAGGAGATCGGCTACTGACCCGAGGTATCCAGGACCCCCGGTCGCGACACCCTCGAACCGTGGGCATGCTCAGTGAACCGCCGAGAGGAGAGAAGAAAAGATGACAACCGAGGTGCGCGGGGTGGTTGCCAGGGCGGCAGGGGAACCGGTGACCATCGAGACCGTGCTCGTCCCCGATCCAGGCCCTGGCGAAGCGGTCGTGAACGTGGAGGCTTGCGGGGTCTGTCACACCGACCTGCACTATCGCGAGGGTGGCATCAACGACGATTTCCCGTTTCTTCTCGGCCACGAAGCAGCGGGAACCGTCGAAGCGGTCGGCCCTGACGTCACGTCGGTCGCGCCCGGAGACTTCGTCGTGCTCAATTGGCGGGCGGTCTGCGGACAATGCCGGTCGTGTCGCAGGGGCAAGCCCTGGTACTGCTTTCAGACATTCAACGCGACCCAGAAGATGACCCTCGCAGACGGCACCGTGCTGTCGCCGGCGCTCGGGATCGGAGCTTTCGCGGACAAGACGCTCGTCGCCGCCGGACAATGCACCCCGGTCGACCGGCGGGCGCGCGCGGAGGCTGCCGGGCTGCTCGGTTGCGGCGTGATGGCGGGCCTCGGGGCCGCCATGTACACCGGCGGGATCCAGCCCGGCGATTCGGTTGCGGTCTTCGGTTGCGGAGGGGTCGGCTGCGCTGCCATCGCCGGAGCACGTCTGGCTGGTGCGTCGACAATCGTCGCCGTGGACCTCGACCCCGGCAAGCTCGAGCTCGCAAGGCGCTTCGGCGCCACCGCCACCGTGGACGCTTCGAAGCAGGACCCGGTCGAAGGCATAAGGGCTCTCACCGGAGGTAACGGTGCAGACGTCTGCATCGAGGCTGTCGGGAACCCGAAGGTGATGGAGCAGGCGTTCTTCGCGAGGGATCTGGCCGGGACGCTCGTCCAAGTGGGAGTGCCGACACCCGACATGCGCATCGACCTGCCGATGATCGAGTTCTTCGGACGCGGCGGGCAGTTGAAGCCGAGCTGGTACGGAGACTGCCTGCCTTCACGTGACTTCCCACTGTTGGTCGACCTCTACCTGCAAGGACGCCTCGACCTCGACGGCTTCGTCTCCGAGACGATCCCGCTCACCGGCGTGGAGGAGGCCTTCGGCCGTATGCAACGCGGCGAGGTACTGCGGTCGGTCGTGTCCATGCAACCCGAGTGAAGCCGAACTGAGCACGATCAGGGAACAGGAGTAAAGGGAACAAGACTAAGGAGACATCACGATGTCGAAGATCCTCTGCGTCCTCTACGACGACCCCGTCGACGGTTACCCGACGAGTTACCCGCGCGACGGGCTGCCAACATTGGAGCGCTATCCGGGAGGACAGACCCTCCCTTCGCCCCAGGCCATCGACTTCGTCCCCGGTCAGCTGCTCGGCAGCGTCTCGGGCGAGCTCGGACTGCGCAAGTTCCTGGAGGGCCGCGGCCACACACTCGTCGTCACCTCCGACAAGGACGGCCCGGACTCGGTGTTCGAACGCGAGCTCCCCGATTCGGACGTCGTGATCTCACAGCCGTTCTGGCCCGCCTACCTGACCGAGGCCAGGATTGCGAACGCTCCGAGTCTGAAGCTCGCCATCACCGCAGGGATCGGATCCGACCACGTCGACCTGCAGGCTGCGATAGAGCACGGCGTCACCGTCGCGGAGGTGACCTACTGCAACAGCATCAGCGTGGCCGAGCACGTCGCGATGATGATCCTGTCGCTCGTGAGGAACTACATACCGTCATACCAGTGGGTGGTGAAGGGCGGCTGGAACATCGCCGACTGCGTGTCGCGCTCGTACGACCTCGAAGGCATGACCGTCGGAACCGTCGGAGCGGGACGGATCGGTCTGGCAGTGCTCAGACGGCTGAAGCCTTTCGACGTGGTGCTCCACTACACGGACCGCCACCGGCTTCCTGCAGAGACAGAACAGGAGCTCGGGCTCGTCTACCACCCGACCGCCGCCTCGCTGGTCAAGGTCTGTGACGTGGTGACGATCAACGCACCTCTCCACCCCGAGACAGAAGGCTTGTTCGACGACGAGCTGATTTCGACGATGAAGCGCGGCGCGTACCTGGTGAACACGGCCCGCGGAAAGATCTGCGTGCGCGACGCAGTCGTGCGCGCGCTCGAGTCGGGGCAACTGGCCGGCTATGCGGGAGATGTCTGGTTCCCTCAGCCGGCGCCGGCCGACCACCCCTGGCGGACGATGCCACACCATGGGATGACACCCCACATCTCGGGCTCCTCGCTGTCGGCCCAGGCGCGGTACGCGGCAGGGACGCGCGAGATCCTCGAGTGCTTCTTCGACGCCAGGCCCATCCGTGAGGAATACCTGATAGTGGATGCGGGAAAGCTGGCTGGGGCCGGCGCCCACTCGTACAGCGCGGGCGACACGACGGGAGGCTCAGAAGAAGCGGCCCGCTTCGGGCACTGAACGTCGCCTCAGGCGGGCGGGCGTTTGATCGCGGTCCCTGAGGCGTCGAGCACGTACCAGAGGCCTCCCAGGTTGTCGAGGCCCTCCCCCGTCGCCTGACCCGGTGCGGTGTCCTCCGCCCACGTGTAGAGCGGCCAGTTGTCGTACGTCACCTGGACGGTGCCGTCCGAACGATGCGTCGTGGAGAGCAGCGACTCCTGAACACCTGGTCCCGCGACGGGAGACTTCACACCCGTAGGCAGGGTGACGGGCGACCACTCGACCGCGGAGGGACCCGAGCACCGCGAGTGCCCCGACTGCGCATCGGGCTCGTAGAGGTAGAGCGTGAATCCCTGCCCGTTCACGAGAACCGAACCGAGCCCCGAGACCTGCGCGGTCTCGACCTCGTAAACGGGTCCCGAGAAATGTTGAGAGCTGGCACCGCTCGATCCGCATGCTGCCAGCCCGAACGACACTGCGAGACCCACGGCGACATACCGAGCAGCCCTCGAAGTGCGACGGAGTCTCGTTGCGACCATGACCATGTCCGAAGGTAGTACCAGGGCCGCTTCGGGATCACGCCGGCAGGGCCGACGATCCACGCCGGCATCCCTTGGGCGGGGATGTCCTCGGCGGGGATGTCCTCGGCGGGGATGCCCTAGGCGAGGATGTACGGGCGGGGATCCCTAGAGATGGCAGTCTGAGCCCATGCACGCGGTCGAGCTCGTCTTCGCCGTCGGATGGGCCGCGTTCTGGATTTACTGGGTCGCGGCAGCATTCTCCATGAAAAGGGGGCATATCGCCTGGTCCCACGAGCTGCGCATAAGGGCGGTGGTCCTCGTCCTTGCAATCCTCGTGATCCGCTTTGGAGGCGTCCGAGGTCACGACTTCAACTCGGATCCGTGGCGCGCTGGCATCGGGATCGCCCTCTTCGCGGCCGGGCTGGGGTTCGCCATCTGGGCCCGCGTGAACATCGGGCGCAACTGGGGAACCCCGATGTCACAAAAGGACGACCCGCAGCTCGTGACAAGCGGCCCCTACCGTCTGGTCCGCCATCCCATCTACTCCGGCATCTTGGTCGCGGGTGTCGGCACCGCGGCGGCGCTGAGCTGGTCGTGGATGGTCGTCGTGGCCGTGGCCGGCGTCTACTTCGTCTACAGCGCAACCGTCGAGGAGCGCAATCTGACCGCGCAGTTCCCAGACAGCTACCCGGAGTACAGGCGGTCGACCAAGATGCTCGTGCCCTTCATCTTCTAGCCAGATTCGGCGGCCGTGCTCGGTAGCCGTGCCCGGCAACAAGTGTCGGTACAGTTCCCCGAGTGCCAGGCGAAGACAAACAGGATGTGCTGGCCCGCGAGGGGCTGTTCGTCATACGCGATGATCCGGCTCTCATAGGCGGACGCTGTCGCGAATGCGGTCGCGCCTGCTTCCCCTGTGCGAGCATCTGCCCCTACTGCTCCCACGAGCAGGTCGACGAGATCGAACTGTCGCGCTCGGGAACCCTGTGGGCCTGGACCGCCGTCACCGCTCCCCCACCCGGCTACGACGGCCCTGTCCCATACGGGTTCGGGGTCGTCGAGCTCGAAGAGGGACTGCGAGTGATCTCGAGGCTCACCGAGCCCGATCCCGCGAAGCTCGAAGCGGGACAGACAATGAGGCTGGTCCTCGAAGCCGTCGGCGACCGAGACGGTCGAAGAGTGCTCACTTACGCGTTCAGCCCGGCAGGCCCCGCGTGACGGACGTCGTAGTCGCGGGCGTCGGGATCCACCCGTTCGGCAGGTTCGAAGGTGCCACCACCACCGATCTCGGCGTCGTCGCGGTCAAAGACGCTCTCAACGAGGCGGGCGTCGTGCGCGGTGGCTTCCAGGCGGCATTCTGCGCGACTGCATATGGAGGCGTGGCCTCCGGCCACAAGGTGCTCGGCAGGCTCGGCATGACCGGGATGCCAATCGTCGACGTGGAAGCCGGCTGCGCAAGCGGCGGCGCCGCTATGGCGCTTGCCAAAAGCGCCATAGAAGCCGGGCAGATCGAGACGGCACTGGTCTTCGGAGTAGAGAAGATGCCCCGGGGCATCATCCGCTCGTCGTTCTTCGAGCCGTGGCAGGAGGTGTCGGGACTCGCGTCCACCCCGGCTTACTTCGCACTCAGAGCCCAGCGCCTGATGAATAGCTCGGGGGTGACCAAGGCCCACCTCGCCGCCGTGGTCGTAAAAAATCGCAAGCACGGGGCTGAGAATCCCGACGCCATGTACCGCTCCGAGGTGGACACTGAATCGGTGCTCGCCTCGCGTGTGGTCTGCGAACCGCTCCACTTGTGGATGCTCTGTTCCCCGAACGAGGGAGCTGCCGCTGTGGTGCTGAAGGCGGCCGGCACGCGTCCTGCCCCGGTTCCGCCGGTGCGACTGGCGGCCGCGGTGTTGCGGTCCCACCTGCCCGGTGCAGTACTGAGCGAGTCGACGCCGATGTCGGGTCTCACGACCGACGACGTTCCTGCTCCCACGACCCTCGCCGCGCGACAGGCGTTCGAAGAGGCGGGAATCGGCCCGGGGGACCTCCACGTGGTCGAATGCCAGGACACCGATGCGGCGCGGGAGCTTCTTTCCTACGAGGAGCTCGGTCTCTGCGAACTGGGAGGGGCGGCGGCTCTTCTCGAGCAGGGCGCGACCGCCCTCGGCGGCCGCATCCCGGTCAACCCGAGCGGCGGATTGCTTTCCAAAGGCGAGCCGCTCGGGGCTTCGGCGCTTGGGCAGGTCGTCGAGCTCGTGCGACAGTTGCAGGGTCGGGCAGCCGGCCGTCAGGTGCCAGGCGCACGTGTGGCGATGTCCCACACCGTCGGCCGGGGCGCGAACGCCTCTGTCGTGATCCTGACGCTCTGAGCTTGAGCGGAACGACACAACGCCACGGGATACTGAAGCTATGGAAGTCGCAGAACACATCGACGCCCTCCAAAAGCAGGGGGAGCTCCTCGCAGCGTCGGCCGGGGACACCGATCTGGACCTGGCGGTGCCCACCTGCCCCGAGTGGCGATTACGTGACCTGCTCGACCACATGGGAAGGGTCCACCGCTGGGCGGCGTCGTACGTCACCACCGGCAGGACGACGATGTTGGGCGAGGACGAGGAGAAGCCGATCTTCGGGGATCCGCCGCATGACAACGAATTGGTCGACTGGTTCCGCGCGGGCCACGCGAACCTGTGCGAAGCGCTGCGGTCGGCACCGCCGGACCTCGAATGCTGGACGTTCATGGCAGCGCCTTCCCCTCTCGCGTTCTGGGCGAGGCGCCAGGCACACGAGACCACGATCCACCGCGTCGACGCGGAATCGATCGGTAGTGAGCTGACGCCGGTGGAAACGCGCCTTGCCGCCGACGGCATAGACGAATTGCTCGTGGGCTTCGCTCCAAGGGGACGGAAGTTGCTGTTCGACTCTCCCAGCACAATGTCTGTCGAGACGAGCGACTCGAGCGACAGCTGGCTGGTCACGCTCGGAACCGACGAAGTGAAGACGTCGCGTGTCGCGGGTGGAACCGACGACGCGGACTGCTCGGTGTCGGGATCGGCGTCCGACCTCTACATGGCGCTTTGGAACCGCCTACCCACGTCCGCCCTCACTACGCGCGGGGACGCCGGCGTCCTTGCCGGATTCTGCGACAAGCTCCACATCAGGTGGTCTTGACGCTCCTCCAGTAGATCAGCGCCTCTTCCCCATTCACCGCGTCAGGGACGCGGCCCGTCTCGCGCCAGCCGAGCTCCTCGTAAAGAGCGCGGCGCAGGGTTGGAGGAAAAGACGAGATTGAACTGGATCGCATCGAAGCCGGCCAATGGGGCACGGTGCACGGAGTCCTCGATCAAGGCGCGCCCCACACCTCGCCTGCGCGCGGCCGAAGCCACCATGTAGCCCGCGTTGGCTATGTGCGACGCCTTACCGACGAAGTTCGGCTTCAGGTAGTACGCACCCACCAGGCGACCCTCGAGCCTGGCGGCCACAACGACGGATACCGGCGTTATCCACGTGCTCTCGAAGTCCTGGCGAGTGAGCGGCGGGCTGTGGGGAAAGCCCTCTCCGGTGGCGACCACGTGACTGAACAGCGAGAAGAGCTCAGGCGTCTCGGCCCCGGTGAGCGGTCCGAGGCTGATCGTCTCCCCGGACCTCGACCTGACCTCGCGTTCGTCTGCAGGGCTAATGAGCACACCGCATTCTGTCCGAAGTGCGTCGAGGCGTCGGCCGCGGCGCTGGGCCACGGATCATTACGCTCACGGCAGTGGACCCCGTAGAAGCCCTCGAACGCATCGCCTACCTGCTCGAGGCCCAGAGAGCCGAGACCTACAAGGTGCGCGCCTTCCGCAAGGCTGCAGAGGTGGTTCGCGAGATCGACCCGGCCGAGCTCGAGCGGCTTTCGCGCAGCAACCGGCTTTCCAGCCTGTCGGGTGTCGGAGACACGACCGCCCGCGTCGTGACAGAGGCATTGAGCGGTGACGAGCCCGCGTATCTGAGTCACCTGCTCACCGAGGTCCCCCCGCCGCTCGAGGGAAGGGCTGCGGAGCTGCGGAACCTGCTGAAGGGCGACTGCCACGGTCACTCGAACTGGTCGGACGGCGGCAGCCCGATTCTCGAGATGGCCGAGGCGGCACGCCAGATCGGCCACGAGTACTGGACTCTCACGGACCACAGCGCCCGCCTGACGGTCGCGCACGGCCTCGACGCGGCCAGGTTGGAGCTGCAACTAGAAGAGGTGGCGAAGCTCAACGAACAGCTCGCGCCGTTCCGCATCCTCACCGGGATGGAGGTGGACATCCTCGAAGACGGGTCGCTCGATCAGAACGAAGATCTGCTCGCACGTCTCGACGTGGTGGTCGCGAGCGTCCACTCGAAGCTCCGGATGGAGTCGGTTCCGATGACGAAGCGCATGCTCGCCGCCATCGAGAGCCCTCACACCGATATCCTCGGCCACTGCACTGGAAGGATGGTCGTCGGGCGGGGCAGGCCCGAGTCGACGTTCGACCACCGGGCGGTTATGGAGGCGTGCTCGAGAACGGGAACCGCCGTCGAGATCAACTCACGTCCCGAGCGACTCGATCCGCCCCATGAACTTTTGCGAATGGCTGTAGAGGCGGGGTGCATGATCTCGGTGGACACCGACGCGCACGCACCCGGACAGCTCGAATGGCAGAGAAACGGTTGCGAGATGGCTGCCGACGCAGACGTCCCTCACGAGCGGGTGGTGAATTCGTGGAGCATGGACGATCTGCTCGCATGGACCGCGTCGCACGACGCCTGAGCCAGCGACGATCCTCTAGAAGTCGAGGTCCTCTTCTGGCAAGAACACGAATTCCTCGCCGTCGGAGAGGGGCTCACCCGTGAATACAGCCCTCACGGTCCTTTCGAGTTCCCCCACGTCGATCGGCTTGTACAGGTAGGCCACGGCGCCCTCGTCGATCATGAGGCGCACCTGCTTCGCGCTCGCGTCGGCGCTCAGTGCCACGACGGGGACTCCCGCAGTGATCGGGTTCGACCTCAGGCGGCGGAGCACGTCGATGCCTGACATGTCGGGAAGGTGGACATCTAACAGCACCAAGCTCGGGGGGCTCTCAATCGCGAGCTGCAGTCCGACGCGGCCCGCCGTGGCAGGAATTAGCTCCACGCCGGCGTGCCGTTCGAGCGCCCGCTCGAGGAACGTCAAGTTGGCGGGATCGTCCTCGATGTAGAGGATCCTGCCAGCGGGAAGCTCCACCGTCGGTTCCACCTTTGCCGGCTCCTCACCAGGCCCTTCGACGGACTCCTGCGCGGCGTCGAGCTCGATCCAGAACGTCGAGCCAAGACCGACCTTGCTGTCGAACCCGATTGCACCACCCATCGCCTCGATGACTCTCTTCGCGAGAGTGAGTCCGACACCCGTGCCCTCGACGGTCGTCTGCTCGGCGCCGAGGCGCTCGAAAGGAGCGAAGACTGCGCCCTGCCTGTCATAGGGAATGCCGGGCCCGGTGTCGGTGACGGTCAGGCGGACGCGGCCGGCCGAGGTCGCATCGCCGTCTATCCGCACCAGGCCGCCGCGGCGGTTGTACTTGATCGCGTTGGACACGAGGTTCGTGATCGCCTGGCGCAGACGCTGGCGGTCCGCATTGACGTACGGAGTCCTGATGGAAGCGACATCGACGGCCACGTCGAACTGCTCCGCCTGCGGCTGCATCAGCACCGCCACCTCGCGGACCACTTCGTCGAGCGACACGGGCTCGAGCGACAGGTCGAGCTTTCCGGCGTCGATGCGCGCCATGTCGAGGATCTCGTTTATGAGCTCGAGAAGGTGACTGCCCGCCCTGCTTATGTGACGAAGGCTCTCGTACTGGGACGAGGTCAGGTCGTCAAGCTCGAGAAGCTGAGCGAACCCGAGGATCGAGTTGAGAGGCGTTCGCAGCTCGTGGCTCATCCTCGACAAGAACTCGCTCTTGGCACGGTTCGCCTGGTACAGCTGCCGTTCGAGAGCTACCTGCTCGCTCACGTCCGTCGCGACCGACACTGCCGCCATCACCTGCAGGTCGTCGTCGAGCACGATCTTGCGGTGGGCCTCGACCACCACGGTCTGCCCCTCGGGATGCCTCACCCTGAAACGGGTGCGATCCGTCATCACCTCGCCGCCCAGCAACCGGCGGAACGAGGTCCGCAGCTGCTCGCGGTCGTCGGGGTGAACGCCCTCCATGTCGTACACCGAGCGGCCGAGCACGGACTCCGGGGCAACGCCGAAGACGCTCGCCATCGCCTCGGACACATAGATGATGACGCCTTCGCTCGAGACGACGGTGATTACTGCGGGAGAGCCGGCGACTATGGCTTCTAAGAGCGCGAGCCGGTCACCTGCACCTGCGCCGCTCTTGGCAGCGCGCGCGAACGAGCCAGAGGCCGGAGAAACCCCGGAATTGGGCGACCCGGTGCTGGCACCCTGTTGCTTCGCGGCAGTACGCTCGTCCTCCATGACGACCCTCTTGCCAGAGTCGTCATTCGTAACAACGCGAGATGTCTGCTGGCGGTCCATCAAACATTCCTCGATCGAGCCGGTGACCGGTTGCCACCTGGTTAAAAGCATCGCGCCGATCGCGCCGTGATCGATGCATATGCGATGAGCGGACCCGCTGTTGTTCGTTCGTTGTGGTGCGATCGTCGAGCGGGGTCGCCGGCGTGAGCAGAGCCGGAGAGATCGCCGGCTCCGGCTCGCGACACCACGACCAGGGTCTCGATCCTGCCTTGGTCCGCCTTTCGCTCGTCGTGATCCTCGGGGCGATCATGTCGATCCTCGACACGACGATCGTGAACGTTGCGATCGACACCCTCGCTCGCGATTTTCACTCGCCGCTCAGCACCATCCAGTGGGTGTCCACCGGCTATCTGCTCGCCCTTTCGATTGTGATCCCGTTGTCGGGTTGGTCCGTCGAGAGGTTCGGAGCGAAACGCATGTGGATCCTCTCCCTCGTCGTGTTCCTGATCGGATCGATCCTGTCGGGGGCCGCGTGGTCGGCTCAGTCGCTCATCTTCTTCCGTGTCATCCAGGGAATCGGCGGCGGCATGATCATGCCGATCGGAACGTCGATCATGGCCCAGGCGGCGGGACCTCAGAGGATCGGCCGGGTGATGAGCATCCTCGGAGTCCCGATGCTGCTAGCTCCGATCCTCGGGCCTGTCATCGGTGGGCTGATCGTCACCTCGGTGTCGTGGCGCTGGATCTTCTACGTGAACGTCCCGATCGGAATCGTCGCCATCGCCGTCGCCGTGCGCATGCTCCCCTCAGAGAGGATCGAGCTGAAACCGCGACTCGACCTTCTCGGCCTTCTCCTTTTGTCGCCGGGCCTCGCTTCGGTCGTCTACGGGTTGAGCCAGCTCGGAAGCTCCGGATCCAGCCCATCGGTTGCGATACCTCTTTCGGTCGGGATCGTGTTGATCGTGGCGTTCGCACTTCACGCGGCTCGAAGATCGCCCGGACGCAACGGCAGACTCCGACCAGAACCGCTCATCGACGTGCACCTATTCGGAGACCGGGGTTTCCTGCCTGCCGCGCTCACTTCTTTCGGATTCGGTGCCGCTCTCTTCGGGGCGCTCATCCTCCTTCCGCTCTACTACCAGCTGGACAGGGGTGACAGCGCGCTCGCCGCCGGCCTGCTGATAGCACCGCAAGGGATCGGCGCCGCCCTTGTCATGCCGCGCGCGGGCCGCCTCGCTGATCGGCTCGGACCCGGAACAGTCGTGCCGATCGGCCTGGTGATAGTCATTCTCGGGACACTCGCCTACACGACGGTCGGCGCGTCGACCAGCTACTGGTTCCTCGCTGCCGCTCTCTTCGTCCGCGGCATCGGGTTCGGCTTCACGATGATGCCTGCCATCGCCGCGGCCTATCAGAACCTCGACCACGCACAGGTTCCGCGCGCGACAGCGGCCATAAACATTCTTCAGCGAGTCGGCGGATCTATCGGGACGGCCTTGCTCGCCGTCATCCTCGAACGCCAGATCACCCAGGCGCTACCCGCGGCAGCCAACGCGATCACGACCGGAGGCGCAACGATCACCGCGAACGTGCGCGCGCGAAGATCGCGCCGCAGATCGCTGCGGCTTTCGGCCATACGTTCTGGTGGGCCGTCGGGATAGCCGTGCTGGCGCTCGTGCCCGCACTGTTCCTGTCGCGCAAACCCGCGACGGACGTTTCACTCGCCGCCGCGCGCGCAAAGCCCCTGGCGCCGGACCTCGAGGGCAACATGTCAGGCCGCCAACAGCTCGACGGGCAGCCCCATCCACACCAGGCGGACGGGGTCACAGTGCCAGGGTCGCCCGATTCCGCCGGATCCCCGTCCCGAAGGCACAGAAGGCCCAGGCATTCGACTCCGAGCCCGGTCAATCCCCCGCGCGAGGGCTGAGCGCGAGGGCTGAGCGCGAGGGCTGAGCGCGAGGGCTGAGCGCGAGGGCTGAGCCGACCGGACCACCAGCTCGGGGTGTCGTCGTGGCATCCTTCGACGGTGCCGGAGGACCTGCCAGGCCAGGGAGTGCGGGAACCGGCCGCGGGGGAACCGAAGGCGCCTGACGCAAAGTCCGTCGAGGTCGTAGCCGGGACAGCACCCGGCGAGCCCGATCCAAGGCTCCTTTTTGCGAACGAGCGAACGTTCCTCTCGTGGATCAGGACGTCGCTCGCGCTGATGGCGGCGGGGCTCGCCGTCATCGAGCTGCTGCCCGCGTTCAGATTCGCCGGCGGAAGGCGGGTCGTGGGCATGCCTCTTATTGCTCTGGGCACACTGCTCGCTGCGACGGCGTTTCACACATGGGTGGCCAACGAGCGCGCCATGAGGGCGAGCAGGCCGCTCCCACGTACGCACCAGGCGGTGATACTTGCAGCAGGGGTTGTAGTGGTCTCCGCGATCGCCCTGCTTCTCGCAGCGTTCGGCAGATGATCCGCCTGTCCGCAAGATGGGCCCGAATTCGTGGGGCGCCTACAGAGCCCGCTGATGGCATGCGCGCCAAGACCGGTTCCGCTCTCGGGGGCGCAGCGGAGAGGACCGACCTCGCGTGGGTGAGAAGCGCCCTCGCTTTCGGCGCAGTCGGCGCGGCGATGCTGAAGAGCTTCGCCCCACTTGGGCGGGCACGCCCAGTGGACGGCATCGCGGCACTCGCGCTCGCGGCGGCCGTCGTGTTGCTCGCCGCGGGATACCTGATCCGCCGCAATCGCGAAGAGCTCCCGGCCCGAAGATCGATCGTGCTCGTCTCCGTAGGGACGGTCGCCGTCGGGCTCGCAGCAATCGTGATCGGGTCCACGAGCTCCTGAACATAGGATCGGTCCTTACAGGAAGCGAGGTCAGGCCGTGGATGACAAGGAGCTGGTCGCCCACATCGGGCGGCTCACCGAGGAAGAGCACAGGCTCGAACAGGCTCACGTGGGCGAAGGACTTTCGCCGGACGAGCTCGAGCGCCTCAGGTCACTCGAAACCGCGCTCGACCAGTGCTGGGACCTGTTACGTCAGCGCCGTGCCCGCTCTGAATTCGGACGCAGCCCTGACGATGCGGCGGTTCGTCCTCCCGACGTTGTCGAGGATTACCGCCAATAGGTCCGCTCACAGAGACGCCTCTTGCGGATCGCGCCACATGAACCAGACGCGCGGCCCATCGGGCAGAGATGTCTCGCCTGTCACATTGAAGCGCCGACGCGCATAGAAGGCCACGTTTTTCTCGAGGCTCGTCTCCAGGTAGGCGGGCCAACCTTCGTCGTCGCAGCGACCAAGCACGGCATCGAGGAGCGAACCCCCGAGACCTCTGCCCTGCTCCAGCGGCGAAGTGCCGAGCATGGCCAGATAGAAGTGGGGAACCTGTCTCGGGTGTGCCGCCTCGAGCCGGGCCAACGATTCGAGGACGAACCGCGTTCGCGAGCCGAGATGCCTGTTGAGCATGTCGGTGATCGCGACGCCTTCGCGCTCCCATTCGAACATCTGGGGGACCGACGGCGGCGCCCACACGGCCGCCGCGCGGTTGGAAGCGGCCGTGTACGTGTGACCGCAGCGAAGGCCCGCGAGCAGCGTGAGCTCGTACCATTCGGTGAGACAGACGCGGCGCTGCTTGTCGTCGGGATAGATCCATGAAGCCACGGGGTCGTGGATGAACGCGCCTACGAGGCTGTCGCGGATCTCCTCGAGATCGGAGCTCACGGCCAGGCGGACGTGATGCTCTGCGCGGACGGCCATGCGCCCATCGTGCCCCAAAAACCGCCGCGCCAGGCCTAGGCCTGTGAAGGGTTGTCGCGCTATTGCCTGGGAAGCAGCTCGGCGTTGATCTCGATGCGGACCTTCTTGCCTATGACGACGCCCCCGGTCTCGAGCGCCTGGTTCCAGGTGAGGCCCCAGTCTTCGCGGTCGATCTCGGCGGTCGCTTCGAAACCGAAGGGCCTGGTGCCCCATGGCGAGACCGTGACACCGAGGAACTCGACTTCGAGCGTGATCGGCTTCGTGACGCCGCGGATCGACAGATCACCCGTGAGTTTCCACTCCGTGTCGTTGACGTGCTCGATCTTGGTGCTCTGGAACGTCAGCTCTGGGTACTTGTCGGTGTCGAGGAAGTCCGCGCTGCGGAGGTGAGCGTCGCGGGTCGGCTCCGATGTGTCGATCGACGAGGCGACGATGGATACCTCGAGCTTCGACTGCTCAGGATCCTCTGCGATCTGGATGGAGCCGTCGAACTCGGTGAACCGCCCTCTCACCTTGCTGATCATCAGGTGGCGAGCCACGAACTCGATCGTCGTGTGCGCCTTGTCGAGGACATAGTCGCCTGGCACCGGCGTCTGGATCCCCTTGTAGTCGCGGGTGGCAGCGTTTGCGACGGTCGCGGCTTCGGTCATGTCGGTCCTCCCCGGTTCGGTGCAGCGGTTGCACGAGCGATGGTTAAGTGGTCAACAGTTGCTACGTCAACTAATATTCCCGAACCGGTGGGCCGGAACGTCCGGTTCCGTGAATCGGCAGGACTCTCCGCGATCCGAACGGCTCCAGACCGGTGCGGCGGTCCGCTACCCTGCTCCGACACCGGATCAAGTGCCCTGCATGCGTGGCGGAAGCGTTTTGCGCAGAGGGCGTGGGCTGGAATATCCGTGAAGACAAGCGGAGGAGGCGCCGGGATGGGCTTGTTCGACAAACGCCGGCCGGAGCACCAGCAGGAGACACCACAGGCGGATTGGCAGGCCGACCGTGCCCGGGTGGCATCGTTCCTCTACCGGGCCCGCACCTTCAACGGCACCGGGCCTGAGGATCCGACCCTGACGATCAAGTTGAGGCCCGAGGAGCGGGCGCTGCTGGTGGCCACCGGGACCTTCCTGGTGGAGCCGAGGCGGGTCCCCGCGCGCTGGGCCGGCGAAAGGGGGGGGTATACGTTCCGCGTCGCCGCGCGATCCGCGCAACCGAGCGGGAACGAGGCCGACCTCGTCCCGGTGGATTCGGGTGATCTCACCTTCACCGACAAGCGCATCGTGTTCTCGGGTGCGCACAGGTCCGTGGAGTGGGAGTTCGGCGAGCTGCTCGGGCTGTACCACGTCGACCATCCGCCGTGGACGGCCGTCGCGGTGTCGAGCCGGGACCGGGCATCCGGGTTCCGCTACGACGAAGGCCAGGCCGAGGAGGTCCGATTCGCGACGGTTCTCGGCCTCGCCCGCTTCAACGACGCCCTCGACTCGCTCGTCGCCGACCTGCAGGAGCAACTCGACGAGATCGATCGCGCACACTCCGCCGCTCCGGCTCAGACACCCGTCCCGGCTCAGTCATCGTTTCCTTCCGGAACGCCCGCCGGGGCCCCTGCCTGGCCGACGGCCAGCCCGTTCCCTGCCGCACCGTCGGGCTCATCGCCGGTCGGCGGAGCCGAGCAGGTTCCTGCGCCGGCCGGCTCGGTGCCGAAACCTTCGAGCAGCTACATGCCCGAAGATGGCGCGACCGTCATAGACGGGGTGACGCCCGGGGTCCCTGCCCAAGCAGCCCAAACCCCCGTTTCGGACACCGGGGTTGCCGCCCCCGATGTCGGCTCTGAAGCAGCGGCGACCGGCGGACAGATCGCCGCCGTAGGGCACCCTGCCTCGCCGAGCGCGGGCGAGATGGTCTCGCGCGCGTTGAGCGAGGACGTGACGACCGAGCCCAAACCCGCAGAAGAAACCGGGGTCCCGACGGGCCAGATCCCGGTGAGCCCGACACCGACCGCGACCTACCCGGCGGTGCGACCGCAACAGGCGACCCCGATCCAGCCGGTGCAGCAGCAGCAGGCTCAACCCGTCCATCAAGGTGCACCGAGCACTCCGCCGGGGTGGTACCCCGACCCGTGGCGTATCGCCCGGGTGCGGTGGTGGGACGGCTATTCGTGGACCTCGTACACATCGCACTGATCACCGGCCCCCGTAAAGGCGACGCTTCTGCGTTGGTGGTGGGGTCCTCCCCGGCATACGGTGACCGTCCATGATCGAGGTCACCGGAGTGCTTCAGAAGCAGGCGTGGGACCTCCAGGTCCTGCCACCTGTGGAGCTGGTCCGGCCCGGGCTGTGGTCGATTCCCGTCCCGATCCCCAACAACCCGCTGCGCTACGTGCTCGTCTACGCGTTGGAGCTCGACGACGGCGTTGCGATAGTCGACGCGGGTTGGAACACCGATGACGCCTGGAACGCCCTCAACTCGGGCCTCGAAGAGGCAGGGGGCAGCATCAGCGACGTCCAGTCGGTGCTCGTCACCCACATCCACCCGGACCACTACGGCCTTGCAGGTCGCGTTCGCGACGAGTCAGGGGCGTGGATCGGGCTTCACCCCGACGACGCCGTCATGCTGCGGGCGCGCTACGTCGACGTGGACGAACTGCTCTCGAAGATGCATGGTCTCCTCGAGTTCGCAGGTGTCCCCGAAGCGACTCTGCCGGATCTCAACATGGCCTCGATGATGATCCGGGACCAGGTGGCGATGGCCGAGCCCGATGTGCTGTTCGAAGACGGCAAGGAGGTCGACGTCCCTGGATGGGACCTGCGGACCGTCTGGACGCCGGGCCACTCCCCCGGTCACGTCTGCTTCCACAGCGAACGGCACCGGATCTTGCTTTCGGGCGACCATGTCCTGCCGCGGATCACGCCCAACATCGGCGTGCACACCCAGCAGATCCCGAACCCACTCGGCGACTTCCTCGAGTCGCTTCTGAAAGTCCAGAACCTGCCGGTGGACGAGGTCCTGCCGGCCCACGAGTACCGGTTCGCCAACCTGCGCGGCAGGCTCGACGAGATCATCCTGCACCACGCGGAGCGGCTCGCAGACATCGAGCGGCTGCTCCGGGAGCGCCCGGGCATGACCGCGTGGGAGATGGCGGTGAACCTGACCTGGTCGCGCCCGTGGAACGAGATCCCCGAGTTCATGCAGCGCGCTGCTGTCGGCGAGACGTTGGCTCACGTCGTTCTGCTCGAGATCCATCAACGCATCCGCAGCGTCGGCGACCGACCGGCGCACTTCTTCGTCGTGGAGGGCCCTGTCCCGGGTTGAAGCGCGCCCGCCGTGAACTGTGCCGGCGACTCACTTCTCGGATTGCGCACCACTTCCCGAGGGTGCCGGGGAAAGACCCGCGGCCTGCGCCAAGAGAGCCTTGTTCTCGCGCTTTTCCTTGCGCTTGCGGAACACGATGAAGACCGCGACGGCGACGAGCACCACCCCCAAGATCACGAGCGACCAACTGCCTGCGGCCTTCTCGATCGTCGAATAGGACGCGCCGGCCGCATAGCCGATCGACACCCACATGGAGCCCCAGATGGTCCCCCCCAAGACGCTGAAGACGACGAACTTGCGAAATTGCATGTGGCTCATGCCGGCAAGTCCCGGGAGGACCGCCCTCACGAAGACGACCCAGCGGGCCACGAATACCGCCGGCCCGCCGCGGCGCGCGAGCAGCTGCCGGGCCCGGAGCAGGCCCGCGTTGTCCTTCAGATAGCGGAGCTCTAGCAGTCTCGGGCCGAGGCCCCTGCCGACCCAGTATCCCGAGATGTTCCCGATCGAAGCGGCGAGAGAGACGACGACGATCATGAGCGCCAGGTTGGCGTGGTGCTGGCTCGCGATGACCCCTCCGAGGATGGTCGCGATCTCGCCCGGGATGAAGAAGCCGATGACAATTCCGACCTCCAAGAACAGCAGGCCAGCGACCACCGCGTAGACGACAGGACCGTGAAGGTGGAGGATCCATCCTTGCCAGCCGCTCGCCGAGATCGTCGACTTGGACCGCGCCGCGGACTCGATCACCGACACCGCAAGCCTGGCCGCGAAATGGCCGTACATCAGCGAGACGATGGCCCTGTCAACGTTCCCAGGGTCGCCACGAAGCACTCAGCCACGACCGGGTGCGACATGCCGGACAGGTCATAAGGCGCGCGTATCCCCGGCCAGGACGCCACAACCAGACCGGGAAGTGAAGCGTGATGAACTTGCCCATCCCGACCTTGGACCTCGCCCCGCACCTAGAGCAGTCCAAGACGACCACCCCGAGCGCGTCAGAGCCACGGATGCCGACCCGCGCCAAGGGCGGGGCCCCGGGCACACGCTCGGAGGCCTTTGCGTCGCTGCGGTCCACCTGAGCTTGCGAGTAAAGCGCGTGCTTGCCGAGGGGGATCGTGTCGCGGCCTCGCTTGTGCGCCCGGTCGCCAACGGCCCCCCCCGTCGCCCAGTAGAGGGACCTGCGCCCGAGTGGGTCCGGCGCCTGAGGCTCCTCACTCACTGTCGAGGTCGGGGTCATCTTCGGGATCGTGCTCCACGCTCGCAGCGACGTAAACCGGTGCTCCTGATCCGTCCGCGTCCACGATCCGCGCGATGGCCCGGTAAGCCTCCGCTCCCTGGGAGCCCGGCGCGTGCTGGAGGATGCACCTGCCCATCTCCGGCGCCTCCGCGAAACGTATGGACTTGCGCACGGGGGGACCGATGAGCTCGAGGCCGTAACGCTTTCCCATGTCGTCGAGGACCGCACGGCCGTGCACGGTCCGGCCGTCGTACATGGTGGCGATCACACCGCGGACCTTCAGATCGGCGTTGGCGAACATCCTTACGTCCTCGACGGTCTCGAGGAGCTGTCCGACCCCCCGGTGACTGAGCGCCTCGCACTGCAGAGGCACGAGCACCTCCTCTGCGGCTGTCAGACCGTTGATCGTGAGGATCCCGAGCGAAGGGGGGCAATCGATTAGAACGATGTCGTACTCGTCGAGCACGGGCTGAAGAGCACGTTTCAGCACCTGCTCACGTGCGGTCCGCGTGAGCAGGTGGACCTCCGAGCCTGCGAGGTCGATCGTAGAAGGCAGGATGTCAAGTCCTTCGACCCCGTCGACCCTGCGGCACGCATCGGCGACCTTCATCTTGCGGACGAGCACGTCGTGCAACGACCGGTCAAGGCCGTCGGGATCGAATCCGACCGAGAAGGTCAGGCATGCCTGGGGGTCGAGGTCGACGAGCAGCACTCGCCTTCCGAGCTCGCAGAACGCGAATCCGAGGGAATGGGCGGTGGTCGTCTTAGCGACGCCACCTTTTTGGTTGGCGACCGCCAGCACGCGAGCCACCGCGCGAGTCTACGCGAGGCTCGTGCCGGCTGCCTGGGCGTGAGAGCCGCCACGAGGATGGCCCGTGGATAGCCTGGCCTGAGCCTTGACCCGCGAGTGGGCCGGCGGATTGGACGAGGAGGAACGACGGTCCCGAACGTGCGACTCGGCCCAGAGCCGCTTTCCATCGAACAGGTCGTCCAGCGTCGCGAGACAAGGCGCTCAGGTCGAGGTCTCAGACGACGTCGAGCGGAGCATGGCCCCGTCGCTCGCGGTCGTAAGGGCCGCCATCGACGAGGGCAGGACCGTCTACGGCGTGACGACCGGATTCGGCGCGCTCGCCCGACACAGGATCTCTCCCGACCAAGCGGTGCGGGTCCAGCAGGCCCTCGTGCGCAGCCACGCTGCGGGCATGGGGCCGTTCGTCGAACGCGAGGTGGTCCGCGCGATGCAGCTGCTTCGCGCCCGCACGCTCGCCGGAGGCAGAAGCGGGGTGAGATCGCTTCTCGTCACGGTCTTGGCCGAGCTGTTGAATGCCGGGATCGCCCCTGCAGTGCCCGAGATCGGTTCGCTCGGGGCGTCGGGCGACCTCGCGCCTCTTGCCCACTCCGCGCTCGTGCTCACGGGGAGCGGGTGGGTGCTCGAAGGCCGCGGCCGAGGCGACGGACCTGAAGACGATCTCGCGAACGGGGCAGAAGATTCGGCGCCGGCCCTGGCCCGAGCGGGCATAGCTCCCGTCGACCTGCAGGCGAAGGAGGGCCTCGCACTTCTGAACGGCACCGACGGGATGCTCGCCCATCACTGCCTCGCCCAGGCTGATCTCGAGATCCTGCTCAAGACCGTGGACATCACGTGCGCGATGACGATCGAGGCATTGCTCGGGACCGACGCCCCTTTCGCCGAGCGCATCCACGCACTGCGTCCCCACCCGGGGCAGGCAAAGAGCGCTGCGAACCTGAGGCTGCTGCTTGGAGGATCACCGATACTCGCCTCGCACAAGATGTCGGATCATGCGGTCCAAGACGCCTACTCGATGAGGTGTGCGCCGCAGGTCCACGGAGCTGCGCGCGACGTGGTGGCCAACGCCCGCCGCACGGTCGAGATCGAACTTGCGAGCGTCGTCGACAACCCGGTCGTCTTCTCGGAGGACGGCGCCGTCGTATCGACCGGGAACTTCCACGGTCAGCCGCTGGCACACGCCGCCGACTTCGTCGCGATCGCTCTCGCCGGGCTCGGGGGGATAGTGGAACGTCGTATCGACCGCATGATGGATCCCGCCAGATCAGAAGGGCTCCCGCCGTTCCTCGCTCCCGAAGCCGGAGTCAATTCCGGGTTCATGCTCGCCCACTACACAGCCGCCGCCGTGCTCAACCGCTTGAGGGGCCATGCTTCTCCCTCGTCGGTCGACTCGGTGCCGACGAGCGGCGGTCAGGAAGACCACGTGTCGATGGGCTGGAACGCGTGCCGCCAGATGCGCGAGGCGGTGGCCGACACGACGCGGGTCGTCGCGATCGAAGCGGTCTGTGCCGCGGAGGCGCTCGAATTGCGCGGGATGGAGCCCGGTCCCGCCACCCGGGCGGTGCTCAGGGCACTGAGGAGCCGGATCCCGCGGATGGACAGCGATCGCTTCCTTGCTCCTGACCTCGCGCAAGCGGAGTCGATGGTGAGAACGGGCACTCTCGTGAGCGCGGTCGAAGACGTGATGGGAGAGCTCGGATGACACAGGGTGCACGCCCGGTCCGCTCCCCCACCGGGACGACGCTCCGGTGCCGCAGCTGGCAGACAGAGGGAGTCCTGCGCTGCCTGATGAACAATCTCGACCCCGCGGTAGCCGAACGGCCGGACGACCTCGTCGTCTACGGCGGGGACGCACGCGCCGCCAGGGACTGGAGGTCGTTCGACGTGATCGTCTCCGAGCTCGAAAGGCTCGGCTCGGACGAGACGTTGCTCGTGCAGTCGGGAAAGCCCGTCGGGGTCTTCCGCACGCACCCGATGGCACCCAGGGTGCTGATAGCGAACTCGCTCCTGGTTCCCGACTGGGCCACCTGGGAGGAGTTCTGGCGGCTCGAGGCGCTCGGCCTGACCATGTACGGGCAGATGACCGCTGGCTCGTGGATCTACATAGGCACCCAGGGAATCCTCCAAGGCACGTTCCAGACCTTTTCGGCAGTCGCCGAGCAGCGCTTCGGCGGAACGCTCGCCGGCCGCCTGGTCCTGACGGCCGGTCTCGGAGGCATGGGAGGTGCGCAACCGCTCGCCATCACCATGAACGGCGGAGTCGCACTTTGCGTCGAGGCCGACCCCGCGCGTGCGGCGAGGCGCAAGCGCGACGGCTGGGTCGACGAGATGGTCGATTCAACAGACGAGGCCGTGGATCTCGTGTCAGGCGCCGTGGCCGCGAACCGCCCGCTTTCTGTCGCTCTCGTCGCCAACGCAGCCGACGCGTTCCCCGCGCTGTTGCAACGCGGGTTGGCCGCCGACGTGGTGACCGATCAGACGTCTGCTCACGACCCTCTGAACGGCTACATCCCGAACGACCTCTCTTTCGACGCGGCTGTGACGCTCCGCCGGGAGAACCCGGGCGAGTACGTCAGGCGGGCACGCGCCTCGATGGCCCGGCACTGCGAAGCGATGGTCGGGTTCCTGAAAGAGGGAGCGGAGGTCTTCGACTACGGCAACAACCTGAGGGGCGAAGCCGTCGCCGGGGGCTACCAGGAGGCGTTCTCGTACCGCGGGATTCGTCCCTGCGTACCTGAGGCCGATCTTCTGCGAGGGCAAGGGCCCGTTCAGGTGGGTGGCGCTCTCGGGCGACCCGGCCGACATCCATGCCACAGACCGGGCGCTGCTGAAGGCGTTTCCGGACGACCCGGTGCTCCAGCGATGGATACCGCTCGCAGCAGAGAGGGTTCCATTCCAGGGCCTTCCCGCGCGGATCTGCTGGCTCGGTTACGGCGAGAGAGACCGCGCCGGCCTGTTGTTCAACGAGCTCGTGGCGAAAGGCGAAGTCAAAGCCCCGATAGTCATCGGCAGGGATCACCTGGACTCTGGATCCGTCGCGTCGCCTTACCGCGAGACCGAGGCGATGGCAGACGGTTCGGACGCGATCGCCGACTGGCCCATCTTGAACGCCCTTTTGAACGCGTCGTCCGGCGCCACGTGGGTGGCGGTGCACCACGGAGGCGGGACGGGCATAGGCACGTCGATCCACGCCGGAGCGCAGCTCGTCGTCGATGGAACGTCAGATGCCGCGCACCGCGCGGAGCTCATGCTCACCAACGACCCGGGAACCGGCGTGATGCGGCACGCCGACGCGGGATACGAGGAGGCGGCGACCTTCACGCGCGGGCACGGAGTGCGTCTGCCGATGCTCGATGCCTGAAGCCGGACAGGAAACCTGAGCGCCACCCATGCACGACCTCCTCGTACGACGGGCGTCACGCGTTTTCGGCCACGAGTCGGACGGGCCGTGTTGCGTCGTGGTCCGCCGCGGCCGTGTCGCCGGCGTCGTGGCCGAGCGCTCTTTCGGATCGGAGACGATTCGCCAGATGTTGTCCGAGCGCGACGACGCTCAGGAGGACGACCCCGGAACCGGCGTCGACGCCATGCCGGAGCTCGACGCTCGCGGGAGGGCGCTGATCCCGGGATTCGTCGACGCGCACACGCACCTCGTGTTCGCGGGAGACCGTGCCGACGAGTTCGCCTCGCGGCTCGCAGGCAAACCCTACGAAGCGGGTGGGATCATGAGCACCGTCACCGCCACACGTGCAGCCTCGGCAGAGGAGCTGACCGCCGGCGTCGTCGAGCGCGCTGCCAAGTGCATCCGTGGCGGAACCACGACCATCGAGGTCAAGTCGGGATACGGGCTCGACACCGCGACCGAGCTGCGTTCTCTCGAGGCAGTGGCGGCTGCGGGCGCGACGAGCGCGGCGGAGCTGGTACCCACCTTTCTCGGCGCCCATCTCGATCCCGCGCCGGGCTACGTGGACCTGGTCGTGAACGAGATGCTTCCCGCGTGCGCAGGCCTGGCAGAGAGCTGCGACGCGTTCTGCGACGTGGGGGCTCTTACCGTCGACCAGGCACGAAGGGTTCTCGAGGCCGGGAAGATTCACGGTCTCCTACCGCGCATTCACGCAGAAGAGCTCTCCCATACCGGAGGCGCCATGCTCGCCGCGGAGGTCGGATGCGCTTCGGCGGACCATCTCGTCCACGTCACCGCGGATGACGCGAAGGCACTCGCCCGTGCGGGGGTCGTGGCGGTGCTTCTGCCCGCAACGTCGTTCTGCCTGCGATCGTCGTACGCTCCGGCGCGGATGCTCCTCGATGCGGGCGTCGAGGTGGCGCTCGCCACCGACTGCAATCCCGGCACCAGCTACACAACCTCGATGCCGTTCGTGATCGCGGTCGCATGCAGCGAGTACGGCCTGTCCGCGGACGAAGCCGTACGAGCAGCAACATGGGGAGGTGCACGCGCACTGCGCCGAGACGACATCGGCCATCTGGCGGTCGGCGCGCGAGCGGACATCGTCGTGATCGATGGCGAGCACTGGGTCGACCTCGCTTACCATCCAGGGATGGACGTCGTCGCGCACGTCGCAAAGGACGGGATGGTGGTGCTGTGATTTCCGACGCGCCGGTGGCGCGATGACGCCCGACGCGCCGGTGGCGCGATGAGTGCCGAGTGGCCGACCGCGGCCGAGTGGCTGGCGGGTGTCACGACTACCGCCTCCGACGCGGCTCGCGATCCGGCCGGTGGCGATTCTCTCGTCGTAGCGGGCGTCCCTCTAAGCGCCGGCGCAGTCACCCCGAGCCGCTACGACCTGGCGCCGGCCGCGATCAGAGCTGCTCTCGCCCGGCTCTCGTCGTACGACTCAGAGCGCGACGTCGACCTGTCGCACGTCCCCGTCGAGGATCTCGGTGACGACCTCGCGCCGCCGGCGCTCGACGCTCCGCTGACCGTGATCCTGGGGGGCCACAACGGCGTGACGTACGAGGCGCTCTCCCGTCGCGACGACCTGAGAACCTGGGGGCTGCTCACGTTGGACGCGCACCACGACGTCCGGGAGTACGCACCTGGATCACCAGGAAACGGCTCCCCCGTCCGTGCTCTCGTGGACGCGGGTTTGCCGGGGACACAAGTGGTCCAGGTGGGGATCGCAGGCTTCTCGAATGTGCGTGCGCACAGGGATTGGTGCGAGGAGCAGGGAGTGACCGTCGTCGGGCCGGGGGGCGTCGACGAGGTGCCGGACCTTCTCGACCTTCTCGCCAACCGATGCGACTCGCTTTACGTGGACCTCGACATCGACGTGCTCGACCGCGCTTTCGCTCCGGGAGCGCCTGGGGCGCGTCCCGGCGGCATCACACCGCGCCAGTTATTCGAGGCCGCTTACGAGGCGGGTCACCACCGAGCCGTACGCGCCGTCGACATCGTCGAGGTCGACCCCGACGCCGACGTCGCTTCGGTCACCGTCACTGCCGCTGCCATGAGCCTGCTGAACGTCGCCGTCGGATTCGCTTCGCGTTCGAGAGGAGCTTGAGAGACACAGAAGCGGCGTCGTCACGGAGACCGCGCTGCTGGTCGCATCGCCGTAGGGACTGCGCGCCTCGACCTTGTACCAGTACGTGGTTCCCAGGCCCTGCACGGTCGAATCCGTGTAAGACGAGGAGCCGGCCGACACCTGTGCGATACCCGCGTAGCTCGAACCGCTCGTGCTGCGCAGGACCTCGTAACTCGAGACATACGACGAACTGCTGTCCGTCCAGGTCAAGTTCACCTGCGGTCCGACTACTACGTTCTGGCACGAGGACGACCCGTCCAAATTCGTGGCGGCTGCCGGTGCTGGAGGCGGTGGTGGCGGTGGTTGAGTGCTCGAAGGCGGCGGCGGCTTATGCGTGGTCGGGGGCGGGGATCCTCCGGTCGTCGGCGGCGTGCTGCCGCCAGATGTCGTGGGAGGGGGCGAGCCGCCGCCGGTCGTAGGGCTCGGAGAAGAGGTACCGGAGCCCGGTGGACGAGAAGACCCACTCCCGCTCGTGCTCGAAGAACCACCGGAGCTCCCCCCCGGCCCCGACGATCCACTCCGCGACCGAGGCCCTCCGCCATGCGGCTCTCCGTCCCGGCCGCCGGCGTGGCTGACATCCCCGACCGTCGAGACTCGTCCTGATCCGCTCTTCGAGTCCGCACGGCCCGAAACCGCGGGCGGATCGGGCTCTGCGCCTCCCGAGGTCGGCGACGAAGCGACCCCGCCTGCAGGGTCGGGCGCAGCCCCTCGCCCCGTGCTCCCGCCACTCAACGCGGAAGGCGACTGCGCGACCACACCGTGGTCCGACGACCAGGGCCGCCAGCTCGAAAGGCCGAGAACCGCGCAAGTGACGACCAGAGCGGCCGCAGTGCGTCCGAGCCTGTCGAAACCCGGCCCTACCAGTGGAACCGGGAAGGAGCCGAGCCATGCAAGTGGTTGGATCTTGTGCAATTGCGTGACAGGGATCGCAAGGAAGGCCCGCACAACGACAGGGTCGAACTGCGAGCCGGACAGTCTGGCGATCTCTGCTCGAGCCGTGTCAGGGGTGGCCGGCTTCTTGTAGGAGCGCGGGCTGGTCATGAGGTCGTACGCGTCGACGACGGCGACGATTCGACCCCCGAGGGAGATCTCGTCGCCTTCCAACCCGTAGGGATAACCCGCACCGTCGTGGCGTTCGTGGTGCTCGGGGACCGCCAACGACCACTCGCCCAGCCAGTCGGACAAGGGCTCCACGAGCCGTGCACCCTCGAGCGTGTGGCGCCGGACGAGCTCGCGCTCCGCCGAAGACAAACGACCCGGCTTGTTCAGGAATTCCTCGTGCACCGCGAGCTTGCCGATGTCGTGGAGCATCGCTGCCCACCGCAGTCGCTCGCGGTCGGGCTCCGGAAGTTCGAGCTCCGATGCAACGAGATCGGTGAGAACCCTCACCCGCTCGGCATGCCCTTGCGTGGTGCGATCGTGCGCGCTCAGGCCGGCCGTGAGCACCACGATCCCGTCGGCTGCAAGAACCGGGTCTTCGGGGAGTCCTTCGCTTCTCGCGACCTGGATGAGGCGCCCGACATTGCGCCCGTTGGACGCGCGACGGGCGATCTGGAGTCGGTTCGGAGCCTCCGCCGGGAACGCGAGCCCCATCTTGAGAAGCATCGGAAGAGCGCGGGCGTTGCGAGCGAAACGCTCGCACACGATCAGCGCGATCGAAGAGAGCCCGAGCACACCGATCCACCAAGCGATCCGACCGGGAGTCCCCGCCGGCTCGGGGACGAGCATCACCAGGAGGACTGCCACGCCCACCGAGATGACTGCCGGAGCCGCGACGATGCCTGTCGCGACGGCACGGGCGACCGCCGAGCGCTGGCGCCAGTGCGTCGGATCGGTCTTCCGGGCTGAGTCGCTGTGGCCCTGATCCATGCGTCCGGCCCCCCGGTGAGAGATGCGCACCGTTCTCGAAGCCGGTGCATGCCGGCGAGAATCGTCTCGTCGTCGACTTGTTGGCCTATACCCAGAACCGGGCTAGGCAATACGGCGAAACCTGAGCGGCCGAACAAGTAGCGATCGGAGCTGGCCCGTGAGAGACGTCCGTGCGGTCCTGTTGGACCTCGACGACACGCTCATCGTCGAAGAGGCGCACGCAAGAGCACAGATCAGAGCGACAGCAGCCCTTGCAGCCGTCGACGTGGACATGTGGGAGAAGATCGTGCTCGAAACCGCCAGGTCTGAGTGGTACGCCTCCGAGCACCATCGTGCCTGCAGGGATCTCGGGATCGCGTCGTGGGAGGGGCTTTGGGCGACCTTCGAGGGCGCTCACCCGCTCATCGCCGGATTGCGGGAGTTCGTCGTGCCGTACAGGGCCGCAACCTGGTCCCGTGCGCTCGAGCGCGCCGGCAGGAACCCGGATCTCGCCTCCGATCTCTCACGCGTGTACGAGGAGGGCCAGCGCGCAGGACATCCTCTCGCCCCAGGAGCCGCCGATCTCGTCCGGAGGGCGGAATCGGCCGGGCCGGTGGGTCTCGTGACGAACGGGCCACCGGACATCCAGCGGCTCAAGTTGGATCAGACGGGACTCTCCGGAAGCTTCTCAGCGGTGGTGATCTCGGGCGAGATCGGGCTCGGCAAGCCCGATCCCGGCATCTTCGAGCACGCGCTCACGATGCTCGGAGTCGATGCAGGCGATGCAGGCGATGCCGTCATGGTCGGCGACAGCTGGGAGCGCGACATAGAAGGCGGTCTGTCAGCCGGGTTGCGCGCAGTGTGGATATCCCACGGTCGCGAGCCTCCCCGCGAGGACAGCCGGGTCGAGGTCGCCGCGGGTGCAGGAGATGTCATGCTCGGCTGACCCAGCGTGGCCGGGCCCGAGCCCGAGCGGGCGCCGGGGTCCCGTCCGAGCCACAATGGTGGCCCGCTCCCTGTCAAAGAGGCCGGGTCAACGAGGTCGAGACCCAAGTCGAGATGGAACTAACAGTCGCTGCGATCCCTTTCTACTTCGGCAGCATGGGAGCCGAGTACGCCTGGCAGAGGCGCCACGCCGCCGAGAGGGGGCCTGCTGCGGGCGACTACGAGTTGCACGACACGATCGCGAGCCTGACCATGGGGGTGGGAAGCCTGGTGGCTCCCCTCGTAGCGCAGAAGCTTCTCGGACCCGTTACGCCCGGCAGAGGGCGATACGCGAAGGCCCTGCTCGCGATCGCGGCGGGAGGGGTCGCGGTCTCGGCGATCGCAGACGCCGTGACACGTAAAGCCGAGACCGATGAGGAGGGTGGCGAGGTCACCAGGATCCCCACGGAGGGAGCGAACCGGGCCGAACGGAGGCGCCGCGCCAGGGAGGTTGCCGGCAGTGCGGCAGTCGCCGCAGTCGTCGCGGGCGGAATCGCCACGACTACGTGGTGGGCCACCTACACAACTGCCGGGAAACTCTGGGGGAAACGGGGGCGCCGCAACGTCGGGACAGGCCCTGCGGCGCTTGCCTGCGCCATCCTCGTGTGGGATTTCATCTACTACTGGAACCACAGGTTCATGCACGAGAGCCGCTACATGTGGGCGGTCCATGTCGTTCACCACTCGAGCGAGCGTTACAACTTGTCGACAGCGCTCCGCCAGCCCGTGGCCGACGCGCTCGGGACATTCCTTCCTCAAGGGGCGCTGTGCCTGGCCGGGTTCCAACCGAGCCTGATCTCCTCTGCCCGTGGGGTGAACCTGATCTACCAGTTCTGGATCCACACAGAGGCGATCGGCCGGCTCGGCGCTCTCGAGAAGGTTCTGAACACGCCCTCTCACCACCGCGTGCATCACGGGGTCAATCCGCAGTACATCGACCGCAATCACGGCAGCATCCTCATCATCTGGGACCGCTTGTTCGGCACCTTCGAGCCGGAGGGCGAGCGCGTGGTCTACGGATTGACGCGCAACATAAAGACGTTCAACCCTCTGCGCATAGCCGCGCACGAGCACCGCGAGATGCTGAGTGACGTGTGGCACTCACGGGGATGGCGCGAGCGCCTGTCGTACGTGGTGCGCGGACCAGGGTGGGCGTACCGCCATCGCGAGCAACCCGCCGAAGCCGGCGCTGCGACCGCTGCTGCGGCCTGAGAAACTCCCCGGGTGAGGCCACCCCACCGACACGGCGGGTAGACGTTTCACCAGGCCCCGGACGTCTTTGCCGGGGAAACCGCGAGTTCCTTGACCCCGGATGGTCAACAGGGTAAAGATTACTTAATCCATAGATTTACTGGTTTATTGCAACCAATCACCGGATAGCCCAACGAAGGGGCCGCCGTGCGAGACGTAGTCAACCCCCACGTCCACCTCCGCCCCCCCGCTCCCGCGGTGGACATCAGCTGCCCGGGACTCATGCTCGTCGCGAACGTCAGCCTCGTCCTCGGCTACCTGTGGGTGGGCTGGCTTTCCGACGGATCACGGTCCGCACTTGCGCTAGCCGTAGCGCGCGGAGGCGTGCTTCCTGTTCTGGTGGCCGTTGCGATTCTCGTGCTCAGAGCCTCGTGCCGGCGGAGGGGGATAATCGGGGGGACGTTGCTGCTACCGGTCGCCGCGACAGTCGAGCTCGGTGCAGCGGTAGCAGCGGACGCGAGCGGGAGCCACTATCTCGCAATGGCGGCAGGGGCGGCCGCGTTGGTCGTCGCTTTTCTGGCGATCGCATCCGTGCTGCTGCGCGAATCACCCGCCGTCAAGAGATGGTCGGCTGGTGCGGTGATCGCTGCGATGTCGAAAATTACTGATCTTTCTTCTCGATCCAGTGCTCGCGGCGGAACATACGACCCAGCCGTGCAGTGAGGGAAGGACCGACGTCCTGCAAGGCGTCGACCCGGTAAACGGGCGGCCCCCCCGGGGCAGGTAGGTTCGCCGCTTCGTCGTCGCTCAGCGAGCACATCACGGCATGGCGGGTGATCTCGGTGATCTGGTCACGCGCCACGAACCGCAATCCGTGGTGCGTCGCCACGACGATCCCGTCGAACACATCGAGCTCAGGAACCTCGAGGACGTGCTCGACGGTGCCGAAGCTGGTGCCCGTGGAGCTCTGGACGGAAGTTCCGACCGCCAACGCCATGTACGAGATCTGGTCGTCGTCGGAAATCTGGTCGTCATCCGACATGGTTGCCCTCCATCGAGAGTTGGGACGGGGTGCCGAGACGAACATCCAAGCACGCGCCGGGGCGACGGGTCGGTAACGAGGACTGAAGGGCGCCGAGCCAGCTGCCGGCTGCAAGAGGGTGCCGGACGCCGCCCCTCCGTACGGTCACGGGGGGCTGCAACTCGCACCGAGAGGCGACGACCGACCGCGTTTCACGCTCGCGCGTAAACCCGTTCCAAGAAGGGGCGGCCGCCGAACGCGTTATGCAGCATCACCTATCGAGCCTGGGGGTAACAAGACCCAAAACCTGGGGTTTTTGTGTGGACGACCATGTGGAAAAACAAAAAGTTATGGCCGACCTGGTGACATCATATTCCCATGCGGTCCGCGCCCGGGCGTCGAGGTCGTCCCTCGTTGCCTGTCTGGCTCATGCTCGGAGCCGCAACGGCGATGCTCCTCGGATCGTGCGGAAAGGGCAACCCTCTCGGTGCTCAGACCACCGTGACGACAGCACCTGTGACGGGGTCCGGGTGCGGCACGGCGGCGTCGGGAACGACGACTCTCTCGCTCGGGATCGCCGGTCACGTGCGGACCGTGATCGTGCACGTGCCGAGCGGGTACACGGGCAGCACGAAGACGCCTCTCGTCCTCAACATGCACGGCAGCGGGAGCACAGCGGCGGAGCAGGAATTGTTCACGGGCATGGACACGGCAGCCGACGCCGACGGCTTCATCGTCGCTTATCCACAGGGGCTCATACCCGACGGGACCGGATTCGACTGGAACGTCCCCGGTGTTCCTCTGATCGGCGGGAAGCCGGTGCCGTCGGACGCACCGAACGATGTCGAGTTCCTCACGCGGCTCGTGGGGTCCCTCGGACATCGGTTTTGCATCGACACTGCACGGGTGTACGCGACGGGGTTCTCAGGCGGAGCGCGCACCGCCAGCCAGCTCGCTTGCGACTCATCGAGCACATTCGCCGCAGTGGCACCGGTGAGCGGTCTGAGGCGTCCGACTCCATGTCCCACCACCCGCGCCGTCCCCGTGATCGCGTTCCACGGAACAGCTGATCCCGTTGATCCCTACAACGGAAACGGGCAGGCTTACTGGACCTATTCGGTGCCACAGGCCGCCGCATATTGGGCGACCCAGGACGGGTGCTCGCCGACGGCCAGCACCTCGTCGCCGGACCCGGGCGTGACGCTCACCGCTTATAGCGGATGTGAAGGAAGCTCGAACGTCGAGCTCTACACCATCGCAGGCGAGGGGCACGAGTGGCCGGGCGGGCCTCACCTACCCCGTTCGATCACCCGGGATCTCGGGCCCCAGTCGACCGCCATCTCTGCCAACAGCTTGATGTGGGCCTTCTTCGAGGCGCACCCCATGCCCTGAGGTCTGGCCTCACGAGCAGCCGGTCAGGTCAGATCCCGGTGCCTCCACCGGTCCCGGTCCCCGTCACTCCGCCCTCGGCTGTGCCGAGCGCCGGGTCGCCACCGGGGCTGCCACCGGGGTCAGGCCCGAACTCCGCAGGACCGGGACCTGTGACCGCGACCTCTCCCGTACCACCGAGGGCAGGGTCGCCGCCGGGGCTGCCACCGGGGTCAGGGCCGAACTCCGCCGGGCCGGGACCTGTGACGACAACCTCTCCGCCATCCACAGGACCGCCGAGGGAGGGGTCGCCGCCGGGGCTGCCTCCGGGATCGGGGCCGAACTCCGCAGGACCTTCCCCGCCCGGGGAATCCTCGAACCCGCCACCTCCGGAAACGTCTTTCATCTCAACCTCCTCGAACGCCGACGCCGCGGCTGCGAGCTGATCAGAACGTTCCCGCCGCCGGCCGTCGCCACTCTTTCCCACGGACTAGCTCCAGTCAACATTCCCCGAGCCGCGACACTTCTTTTCGGGGAAGCCCGGTGCAAGGCGTCGCCAGGAGGACAAACCGGGACGCGATGGGATCGCCGCGAGGGCAGACCGGAAGGGGGAGATTGAGTGGATGATTGCCACTACCTGATGGCGGTGTCAGGCAGTGGCAATCATCCGGGCGCCAACCAGGGGGAACCGGTCGGCACCTAGGCGGGGGTTGGGACAACCGTTCGGCTTCCCGGCCCGACTGATTCGTACCCCGGGCGCAGGCTCGCAAAACATCTCGCGAAGGGACATTCGTCGCCGGCCGATCGCCACGCCGACCGCCGTCACGCCGACCGCCGAGCAGTTGTGTCACCTGACGCAGGGGGGTCCCGGAGCCAGAGTAAACTTGACGGCTCCTGACTACGCACGGCGTGGCGATCAACACAAAGAGTCGCCCCCGGGAGGATGCGAACGTGCAAGACGACCGCCAAGCCGACCTCGGCATGCTCGATTGGGCGACGAGCCAAGCCAGGTTGTCGTTCTCTCCCTCCCATCGCCAACCTTCGATGTTGCGGGTGCTCCTGGCCACGTGCTCTTCGTTGATCCTTTGCCTCGCGAGCGACGCGATCCTCGTGTCCATCGGTGAGGCGATCTTTCCGAAGACCAAGGGCTACGCGCACTTCCAATTCTCGGACTACGGCAAGCTCACGGTGATCGGCGTGATCATCGCGTGCGTCGCATGGCCGATCGTCACGAGGGTGTCGTGGGACCCGAGGTGGCTGTTCTTCAGGCTCGCCATCCTCGTCACGCTTGCTCTGTGGCTACCTGATTTGTACATCCTCTACCGGGGGCAACCCGGGCACGCCGTTGCCGTCCTGATGGTCATGCACCTGGCAATTGCACTTCTGACCTACAACCTGCTCGTGCACGTCGCTCCTGTTGAGGTCGGCAGGAATACGGAGCCTCACTAAACCGAGCTGACTTCAGCAGCGAAGGATGGTCAGAACCCTGTTCCCGAGCGAATCGAGGTACTTGGCGTCGCCGAACGTGTAAACACCGCGGTCGGCAGCCACCAACCAGTAGCCGGTGATGTGTAACTTCGTCACTCCGATGGAGACGCGCGCCATCTACGGCAATGTCATCTGACGAAATGTCCTCGGTCTCGCAGGACGCGAAGTCGGACCGCATCACCACGCCTCCGAGGCATCCCGTCGCCGGATTGAGCGTGGTCGTGCTTGTGGTACTTCTCGTGCTCACCGCCGCACTTGCGTGGGGGGCCAGCGATATCAATCAGCGAAACGAGAACCGCCTGCTCAAGCTCGAACTTCGACAGGCAGCTTCGGTCGTGGCAGCAGCAGTTCCCACCATCCAGATCCCTCTCGTATCTGCAACCCAACTGGCGGACGCCACGAACGGAAACGCAGGATCCTTCCAGAAGTACATGGGCGAATTCGTAGGAACGACGGGCGAATTCGTGTTTGCGTCGCTTTGGCGCTCTCAGGGCGGAGCACCGACGATGGTCACCTCAGTCGGGACGGCTCCAACGACGCCGGCAACGCCCGCCACCATCGACAACTTCCTGCTGAGTGCTCCCCGGTCCAATCCGTTCGCCGTCCTCAACTTGTTGTCCGGAGCTCAGCCGAGCATCGCCTACGCCGCTGCTGCAGGCCCTTCAAGCCGGTGGGTGGTTTTCGCCGAACGACTCATACCGAAAGGCAGGAGGCTGAGCGTCACCAAGAACTCTGCCTTCTCCCAACTCAATTACGCGCTCTACCTCGGGTCGTCCAGTCGTCCGGCTGACCTGCTCGGGGCTTCGTCCGGGGGTATTCCGGCGGGCGCCAATTCCGCTACGGACACTGTCCCGTTCGGGAACACCTCGATAACGCTCGTAGCCACCCCGAGTGGCGAGCTCGGGGGAACGCTTCTTGCCCGTCTTGCACTCATCGTCGCGCTGGGCGGGGCCTTCTTCGCTGTCATCGGCGGAATCGTGACTGAATATCTGGTTCGCCGGAGAACCCAGGCGGAACGACTCGCATCCGAGAACCGCCGCATGTACACAGAGCAGCGGAGCATCGCCGAGGTCCTGCAGCACGCCCTCCTGCCTCGAGATCTCCCTCAGATCGCAGGCATCGAGACGGCGGCCCGCTACGTTTCAGGTCGCGTCGGCACAGAAGTGGGCGGAGACTGGTACGACGTGATCCCCGTAGACGGCAATCGGTTCGTGTGCGTCGTTGGAGACGTCTCCGGCCACGGTGTCGAGGCTGCGACACTGATGGCGAGGTTGCACTTCGCAATACGGGCTTTCGCCGCTCAAGGCGATTCACCGGCCGCAATTGTTAACAAGCTGGGGCCACTCGTTAGCCTCGAGCGTGACGGGTCGTTCGCCACGGTGGTTTGCGGCGCGGTCGACGTGGCTGCTCGCTCGATCACACTCGTCAACGCCGGCCACCCTCCGGTGCTGCTCCTGAACGGGTCGGAGAAGAGATTCGTCGAGACGACCGTCTCTCCGCCCGTCGGGATAACCGATTCCACCGACTATCAGTCGACGACGTTCTCGGTCCCTCCGCACTGCACGATCCTGACGTTCACCGACGGACTCGTGGAACGTCGCGGAGAGGTCATAGACGTGGGCCACGAGCGCCTGCGCAGTCTCGTCCCGGACGTTCCTTTGTCACTCGACGACCTGCTCGACAAGCTCGTCGGCGGGATGAGGGACGAAAGGTACAGTGACGACGTGGCAATTCTGGCGGTGAGATGGAACTAGACCAGAGCAAGCCACGGCTCGCAATCGAGCAAACCGAGAACGGGGATGGGAATCCCGTCATCGTGCTCCGCGGCGAGCTTGACATCTCCAGCGCGGACGCTGTTCGCGATGCCCTGTCGAGCATCCTCGCCTCGCGACCGGAGCGGCTCGTTTTCGAGCTCGGGGATCTTGTCTTCATCGACAGCTCCGGCATCGCGGCGCTGGTTCTAGCTTCGAACAATGTCGAGACGGTGGAGCTTCACCACACCCAGCCGATCGTGAGCAGAATCGTCGAGCTGACAGGGTTGAGCGACACGCTGAGGATCATCCCGTCATGAGGTACAGCTCGCGTCTGCCCGCGGTCAAGGAATCGGTGACGGTGGCCAGGGACTTCGTGTTGGGAGCGGTCGGCACAATGTCCAATGATGTCCGCGATGCAGTGATGGTCGTTACGTCGGAGCTGACGTCCAACTGTGTGCGGCACGGCGCATCGTCGTTCGAGGTCACGATCGAGCAATTCCCCGACCGCATCGTCATCGAGGTCGAGGATGACAGCGACGGGGAGCCCGTCATGCGATCGCCGGGCCCGACGGAGACATCTGGCCGGGGTCTTCAGATCACACAAGCTCTCGCGGAGACCTGGGGCGTGAGACGAGATCGCGGATCGGTCGGCAAGACCGTCTGGGCAGTGGTCCGAACCTCCGCAAGCGATGCTCGGCAACTCACGTCGGAGCCCGCCGTACAGGCCGCGCCCACCGCCTGATCAGCAGACGGTCTGCGGCAACGTACGCTTGACAACGGCTTGAACCAGCTGGGGGGATCCATGTCCGAGCCACTGACGCGATATGCCTCTCCCGACGAGGACAGCGCTCGCTGGATCGGATTTCCGTTCAGGCAAGGCGACATCGTCATCAGCACGCGTTCCAAGAGCGGCACCACCTGGGTGCAGATGATCTGTGCTCTGTTGATATTCCAGACAGCGGAGCTCCCGGCTCCCCTCGGAAACCTGTCACCCTGGCTCGACTGGCTCATCGCTCCGCGTGACGAGGTGTACTCGCGGCTCGCTGCTCAGAGTCACCGCAGATTCATCAAGAGCCATACGCCCCTCGACGGGATACCCAGCGACCCGCGCGTCACGTACATCGTAACGGGCAGGCACCCGCTCGACATGGCGGTGTCGCTCTACCATCAGGGCGACAACATCGACCGCACGCGACTCCGCCAACTCACCGGACAGCCCGAACCCCAAGTTCCACCTCAACCACGCATGCCGGTACACGACTGGCTGATCGAATGGATCGAAAGGGACGCCGACCCCCTTGGTGAGCCCGATTCGCTACCGGGCGTCATGCGGCACCTTTCGCGTGCATGGGCCCGACGAACGGATCCGAACATCGTTCTAGTCCACTATGCAGACCTGTCCGAGGATCTCGAAGGCGAGATGATGAGAATCGCCGGCGTGCTCGGTATCGCGGTGCCGGCCGAGATACTGCCCGAGCTGGTGAACGCAGCAACCTTCGAGGCCATGCGAACGCGATTGGGAACCCTCGCCCCAGATCCAGCGGGGATATTGAAGGACAAGTCCGCGTTCTTCCGACGGGGTACTTCGGGAGAAGGCCGAGAATTGCTTACTCCCGTAGAGCTCGAGCTGTACGACGCCCGAGCCGCCCAATTGGCGGCCCCCGACCTGCTCGAGTGGCTGCATCGCCCGGCCGTTCCGTAACCATTGTCGGTGAACGACTCCGACTGGGTCACGACGGGCCACTGTCACCGGACGATGCAATAGCCTTTCCCGAGGCTGCCGGAGATCGGTCTCCGGTCCGGACACCTCTGTGTCAATCGGCCGGGGAGGGGCGTGATGTCCGTGAAGGCTGTGCGTAGACCAGCTGGGGTCATCAGCGCTGCGCTTTCGATCTGCGTCGGCACCATCGCACTGTCAGGAGCGGGGCTACCGGCGTACGCCAGCACGGGCTCGAACCAGCTACCGGCAACTACGACGACTGCTGGGGATCTCCGATCGAGGATCACCGGAACAGCGATTCTTGGAACCTCCGGCTGGGAGTCGATCACCAACCTGCAGGCGGCGCCTGCCGGCGTGCCGCCCAAGAGCCGTCAGATCAAGCGTCTCACCGCGGTGCTCAACTTCATGACCACCAACTACTCGCAGTACGCGGGTTACACACCGGGACCACAGGACATCTTCGACTACGGGATCGGTTCGCTCTGGAAGCAGGGCATAGACGGGGCAGGAACGACGATCGCAGTCATCGAGGGCTGGGACGACCCGCACATCGCAGAGCAGGTCGCCTCCTTCGACAAGATCTTCGGACTTCCGAACCCTGAGATCCAGACCATCTTTCCGTCGAGCGACGGAAAGCTCCCCTCTCAGTGTCCTCTGGGAATGAGGGCCCTCAAGAGCTATGGGTCGTGCAGAGCGTGGCAGGGCGAACTGCAGCTCGACGTGATGTCAGCGCACCTGATCGCCCCTTACGCAAAAATCCTCATATCCGCGACGCCGGCCGACAGCGAAATCACCGATGACGCCGCGAGCCAAGTGGCGCCACCCGAAATGATGGAGGCACTCGAGCACATAAGCAGTGCTCATCTCGCCAACGTCATCTCGATAAGCGACGGCACCGGCGAGAGCTCGTACAGCAACGGGATTCCCGAGATTCTGGCTCAAGACCCAGGCGAGCTCGCTGCCGCGGCGGCCGGGATTCCCGTCCTGGTAGCCACGGGTGACTGCGGTGTGGTACAGAACCTGCCGTCTGCCTACGGGCAATGCGAAGACGTGTCGAGCACTTCAGACGTAGCCACATGGGACGACTCCCCGTGGGTGACCGCCATTGGCGGAAGCGTTCCGAACGTAAGCGCGGTGAACGGAGAGAAGCTCGGACCCGACCCGCTTTGGCATGTGAGCCCGCCGGAAGCGGAGTACTCGGAGAACGCCGGCCTGTCCAAGGTATTCGCCAGGCCCGACTACCAAAATGGGGTGGCGTCCATTACGCGAAGCGACATGAGGTCCCTTCCCGACATCACGATGGACGCTCAGGACGGGACCTCTGAAGCCGCTCCCCTGTTCGCCGGCGCACTTGCCCTCGCCACTCAGATGAACGACGCGAACGTCGGGCCGATAAACAAGGTCCTCTATGACGATCTGGGACCAGCAGGGTCCTCGGACGGGATCTCCGATGTCGTGAGCGGAAACGACTCGGCAGAGACGCCCGAAGGAACCGTCACAGTCCCGGGTTACGACGCAGGTCCGGGCTTTGACATCGCAAGCGGGTGGGGCACCATCTATGCACCGGCATTCGTTCCGAGCCTCGTGGCAGCCACGCAAGCCGCCAATGAGGACATGACAGTTCGCGAGCAGGCAGAGAGCCAGCTGGAGGTGCTCGAAACCGGGATCGACCTGTCGAGCACGAACATCCCGAGGGACGGATCGTCAAACCTCTCCGCAGGAAACTTCCTTCCGGACCACCCGATCAAGCTGTTGATCGACGGAAAGCTGATCACGACCCTGACCGCCAGCTCGGACGGAACGATCTCCTATGTGATCCGGCCCTCGGACCTCGGGCTAGGAAATGGCGCACACACGGTCAAGCTGAAGAGCATGCTCCTCGACCAGAAAGCGGCCTTCGACGTCACCTAGAGCACCGGTCAGCTCGACGGAGGCGGCGGCTGGGTGGACCCGTACTGGACGGTAAAACCGTCACTGTCGGAGTCCGGGTTCGACGGTACCGCGATGTACGCGGTGTCCGCGTTGTTCACCATCCAGATCTGGTACACAGTCGAGCCCACTGCCGTGACGAGCAAGGGGTTCCAGACAGGGCTACCTGCCCCCGAGTCGCTGTACTTGCCCGGGTCGAACGTCACGTTGCTCGTGTCGGCCAATGTTGCGAGGCCCGAACCGACCTCGGGTCGCTCGTGGATCGCTTCGACGCTCTCGCCCGAAGAGGAATAGTCCACCGTCTTGCCGCCGCTCTGGCCGGTCGTGACGTCCTTCACCTTCATCTTCCAAACGCCGGGAGAGGTCTCTTTGACCGTGGTCTTGATCTTGTCGCCCGGGTGGATGGTGAGGTCCGGGATCACGACCTCCGCCGCGGGCAGGATCTCGGTCCATGCGTCGTACTGGGCACTGCCACCGATGTTGTCGGCCTCTGTCCCAGCCTGGACCAGATCGTCCGTATCGAAGCCGCCGATGCCGACCCATGTTCTCTCCTTGTCGACGGGAACCCTGCTACGGCACCTCAGCCAGGTCCCCGTGGATGTCACCCGAAGGCTCCCGACCGTACCGGGCTCGCCGGTTCGCGGCTCTTGTGCACTCAGAAGGTTCAGCCTCCTCGAGTCCGATCCGCTCCCGGCGACGAGCTCAGACATCGTGTTGCCACCCGCACGGTCGATCACCAGGGTGTAGACATACCCCAAGTACGGCGATCCACCTCCTGGTCCCCGAGAAGAGGTCGTCCATGGCAGACACCCACGAACCGATTATCAATCACAGACCGGATGGCCGTTGGGAAGTGGCATGTCCCGAGTGCCTGAGGTTGAGAACCTCAGGAGTGGATGTCCCAGTCGGGATCGGCCTTGCGGTCAGGTCCTGGGAATCGGCTCTACGAATATGGACGAACCACCTCGGCCCGGTGGCTGAATCGTTGGGCAGGCAGACTCAGCCGGTGGTCACGTCGTCACCGCCAACTCGGCAGCGGTAGCCCCCAGGCGTCAGCGCCACCTCGGGGGTGAGCACGGGCCGATGCGATGACAGGCACTGCATCCGACTCGACGGCACTTGCCGAAATCGTCCAGAAGGACATTTGTCCACTTATCGCCGTCAACGTGGACAATCTGTTTATTGTCGCTGTCAGCGCTGCGTGTTACGAGCTTTTGGGCCGACAGCCGCACTCGTTGGAGAATGTCCCGATCACCGATGTCGTGATCAACTTCGATCGATCAAGCATGAAAGATCTGGTGAAGGTGCTCAGGTCGGGGGCGCTTACCGGCTACCGCGCCGTCCGCCAGCTTCGCAAAGCCGACGGCAGCGAGTTCACTGCGACCATCCGGGTGCGCCTGGCTAGGACGCAGAAGAGGATCGGCCTTCTCACCATCGAGGGTGGAGAGGGACGAGCTGCACTTTCTCTTGTCGGTTCCAACATCGATGTGGCTCTCGCAGTAACCAACCACGACTGGGTCATCGAACGTGAGCACCGATATAGGTGTCATTCTTGGACGGAACCCAGAAAGCTACAAAGGATTGGCACTTTTGGGACTAGTGCATCCTAGCGATGTGCAGAAATTCATCCTCGCCGTCACTCGAGTTTCCAGAAACGGAGAGGCAGCCACCCTGAGAGCAAAGATTCGTGGCGACAACCGTTGGCTGGATCTGGGCTGTGTAATCGCAGCCATGTGCCGACATTCACCTCCCCGGCTTGGTCTCGCGCTTGCCACGATCTCGGACCTTGAATCGGACGAGAACTCGGATCGTCTTGGACAAGTCGCCACGCGCTGCTGTGACGGACTTGATGGCATGAATCACTTCCGGTCCCAAATGCCCGCCGATTCTCTCTCCACTCGGCAATGGGAGATCCTCACTCGGCTGGTCAGGGGCGAACGAGTTGAGGACATCGCTGCTGCTTTGTTTCTAAGCACCAGCACCGTGAGGAACCATCTCACTGCCGTCTACCGCAAGTTCGGAGTGCATTCACAAGCCGAGCTTCTTGCACTCCTCCTTAGGGACTCCTTGGAGCAACCGGCTGAGTCCTAAAACGTGAGAGTTGCCTAGTCGGTCGGGAGCGCCGCCCAGCACATGACGCGTACCGGATCGTTACCGTCGAGGGGGCGTGCCCGCACGGTAACCGACGCTGCGATTCCTTGCCGTCGACGGGTCATGGCCGATCAGATCCGATGTCGAGGCAGGAAGGGTTCATGGAGTTTCGCAGACGCGCCCCAAGAGTGGCCACCGAGGGCTGGCCGGGCCGATACATAGTCGAAGATGACCCGCACTCCGGTTGGATCGAGTGCCGGGTGCTCGACATCTCGCTCATCGGCGTCGGTCTGGAACTGTTCGGACACATAGAAAGCGACCTGCTCGGCCATAGGCTCATCGTTCACGTCCAGACCCCCGTCGGGGAATCGGTCAGCATCCGCCTTGTTGGCCGCGTGATGAACGTTGGTAAGGGAAACGAAGGGGGCACTCGGGCTGGACTGGAGTTTGTCGGCCTGTCTGACTCGGAGCAGTCGATCCTGAAGACTCTTGAGCTAATGAGGGTCGCCTGGTGACGAGGAGAGGGTTCAGGACTCATCGACGTAGGACCGCACGACACAGCCAAGATGAGCTTGTAGTTACCGGGCGCAAGCGTCTGGTGAGGTCCCGATCTGTAGCCTTCTTCGCGGATCTCAACCAGGTTCCCGAGGTCATACGCCGCATCGATGACGAGGTGGTGCCGCATTTCTCAGCTATCCCGGGCTTTGTGGGGTTCGCCGCCCTTCAATCTGAAGGCAGTCGGCCCGAGATCGTCGCGATGTCCTTTTGGAATGAGCAGGGAGTTGAACTCTCGGAGCCGATAGCGGCTCGGTTCCGGGACGAGGTTGAGAGGGTGACCGGAGCAGCACCCGCCGCGAAAGAGTTCACCGTCGTGAAGTTGGTGATGCGCAGCACCCCCGACGTGGAGGTTGGACACATCATCTAGGGTCTAGAGGGATGAGTGACCTCTCCGTACCTGAGGACAGGCACCTGTTGCGAGTCTCCGACGCCGACCGTGAACAGGTGACCGAAAGGCTCCGCGAAGCGGCTGGACAGGGTCGGATCACTCTGGAAGAGCTAGACACCCGACTCGACGCGACCCATGTGGCGAAGACGTACGCCGAACTCGAGGTGATCACGCGTGACCTTCCCGTCGAGGGATCGACGTCGCTCGCGATGAGTGGCTCGGGACCGTTCCCCGTCGAGCGCACCGGCGGTACGGCTAGACGCAAGCTGAGTGTCGCGATCCTGAGCGGCGCGCGGCGGAAAGGTTCGTGGGTCGTCCCGCCGTCCTACACAGCCGTAGCGTTCCTCGGTGGCGTGGAGATGGACCTGCGAGAAGCGAGATTCAGTCAACGCGAAGTCACAATCCGAGCCTTTGCCTTGTTTGGGGGTGTCGACATCGTCGTCCCCGATGACATCGAAGTCGACGTTGCCGGAATCGGGATCATGGGAGGCTTTGACCATAAGGAGGGCGTCACCGGCCTTGCGAATGCTCCGCGAGTGCGGGTGACTGGCCTTGCGATGCTGGGCGGGGTGAGCGTCAAGCGCAAGTCGAAGAAGAATCGCCGCGCGTTGGGCGGAGGGGCTTCCTAGCTGCTCGCATGGGCAAATCATGAGGACGCTGGTGATGCCCCAACCAGGCACATATTCGCGTGACAAACGACATCCTCAAGGAATAGAACGAGTGCCATGTCCATCTCGATGACCCGTTCTGAACGCGAGGCATTCCTCGCTGAGGTCCATGTTGGTGTCCTGAGCGTCCAACGGGAGCGGCGGGGGCCGCTCACCGTGCCTGTTTGGTACTCCTACGAACCGGGAGGCGCGGTCAGCGTGATCACCGGGGAAGAGACCAAGAAGGGGATGCTGATCGCGGCATGCGGTCGCTTCAGCCTGTGCGCGCAGGACGAAACACCCCCGTACAAGTATGTGAGCGTAGAGGGGCCGGTGGTCGAACGCGAAAAGCCGGTCGACCCTGCCGAGCGTCGGGCCATGGCACGTCGATACCTGGGCGAGGAGTTCGGTGACCTCTACATCCAGGCAACGGAGGCCGATGCTGAGCAGAGCGTCGCTTTCCGCATGGCGCCCGAGTCTTGGTTCACAGCGGACTTCGCGAAGCAGTTCACCTAGTCGCGCTCATGGCCGACACGTCGATCACGTTGGTCATGATCTCGCCAGTAGGAGCTACGTAGCGACCCCTGAGCCGTCTCAATGACGAACGGCTGCTCGCCATGATCAGACATCAGAGGTCGCCCTTCAGAATGACTCTGAATCACCTTCAAATAGGGTCAAACGACCTATGTGATTCAGAATCCCTCTTTTGACGACTTCTACTTCGAAGACGCGTCCGACCTTCCATCGCTGTCTCTGAGCGTCTTTGCCGTCACATCGAGCACGTTCCGTGCGAGCTGGTTTGCAGCGCCTACCAGTTCCTCAGTCATTTTGAAGGCCGAGTCAATGATCTTGCGTCGCGGACCACCATCGCCGACCGGCTCGGGAAAAACGCTGTTCACGTTGTCCAGGAACCTGCGTACAGCCTCCATTGAAACATGCTCGGCACGTTCGATCGAGTCGACGAGACGTGTGCCATCTTCTTTGGTTTGGGTAGGCGTCATATCTGTTCCTCCCATGCTCAATTGACTTCTCCTCAATCCACTCTTCCAGTGCCAGACCGGCATGAATAGGGCCTTTTGACCTATCGCGAAGAGCCTGATGGTCGGGTCTCCTCGAGGGTGCCTCGTGCCCCATGGTGCATCTGTCTCCGCACGAACGCCGGAGGGGTCAATGGAGCGAATGGACACGCTCGACGCCGAGTTCCTCCATTTGGAGGACGGGATCGCCCATATGCACATCGGCGGCGTGTGCGTGTTCGCTGACCCGCCACCGTCGTTCGGCGAGGTCGAGGCGATGATCGCCGCCAAGTTGCATCTCATCCCCCGCTACCGCCAGCGAGTCCGTTCGGTGCCGTTCGAGCTTGGCCGGCCCGTCTGGGTCGACGATCCTCACTTCAACCTTGCCTACCATCTGCGTCATACAGCGTCACCCGCACCAGGCGACGACGCTTCGCTCTGTAGGCTAATCGCGCGGATCATGTCCCAGCCGCTCGACCGGGAGCGGCCGCTATGGGAAACATGGCTCGTCGAGGGCCTGGAGGGCGGGCGCTGGGCGCTCGTCCCCAAGGTCCACCACTGCATGGTCGACGGTATCGCCGGCGTGGAGTTGCTGGGTGTGTTGCTCGATCTCGTGGCCGACGCGAGTGTGGAAACGCCGGAGCCTTGGGAACCAGAGCCGGAGCCCAGCGGCGCTGCAAAGGTGCTCGACGCGTGGGGTGGGCTAGTCACTGATGCCGCAACCGTGGCGCGCAGGCTCCCCCTAGCGATCACTCACCCGGCAGGCACCATCCGTTCCGCCTTCGGGACCATCACGGGCCTTGCTCGCTTTGCCGGCGACCTCGGGGCGACACGACGGCTGTCGATCGAGGGCAGCATCGGCCCTCACCGCTGCTGGGCTCGATCATCCGCGAGCCTCGCCGACGTCCGAACAATCCGCTCGGCGTTCGGCGGCACGGTCAACGACGTGGTGCTAGCCGCGGTGGCCGGCGGATATCGCCAGCTCCTTCTGTCGCGGGGGGGAGGACGCCGACAAAGCCCGTGTCCGCTCCTTGGTGCCTGTGTCGATGCGGCACGAGCACGACCTCGGCAGAACCGGGAACCGAGTTTCGGCCATTCTCTACGGCCTTCCGGTTCACGTTGCCGATCCGGTCGAACGACTGAGGTTGGTCAACGAGCAGATGACCGAGTTGAAGGTGTCGCACATGGCCGAGGCGGGCGAGGCCGTAACCGCTATCGGCAACCTCGCCCCGCCAATGATCGTGGGCTCGATGAGCCGGATGGCTCTACGCGCTGTACATCGTCTCCCACAGCGCTCGATAAACACGATCACCACCAACGTGCCCGGACCCCAGTTCCCGCTCTACTGCCTAGGCCGGGAGATGATCGAGTACCTCCCATTCGTTCCCATCAGCCACGGAATACGAGTGAGCACGGCAATCCTTTCCTACAACGGCCGATTGTTCTTCGGCATCACAGGCGACTACGCAACAGCGCCCGACATCCGAGTTCTCGCCAAGGCTGCGGCAGACGGCATCGAACAACTTCGCGAACGAGCCGCTCAGCGAAACGTCGCTCGAAATGACGAGCGGAGTCTGCGGCGAACTCAATTACCGCTGACCAGGGCCTGATCGTGAAGAGGCAGCACCGCTGGCTCATGGTCCCCGCTGAGTGCAAGGACCTCCTCGAAACCTTCGTGCAGGCACTCGATGAACACGTCGTGATCGGGAACGGCTGCGGTATCCGAAGTGATTCCGACACAACACGTGCCGTTGTAGGAAAGCAAAGTCAGGTTCACCGACGATCCGATGGTCGGCCCGAACGCCACATAGCGTTCCAGCAGAGCACCTCCCAGATAGACGGGAAAGGGGAATCCGGGGACGTCACTGGCCAAGAAATCGACGTGCTTCAACATGCTGCCCACAACTCCTGGCGGCAGCAGGTTGAGTGTTCCCGCGATGGCATTGGTGAACGCCAGAGAACGCTCGCGTCGCGCACCCTTGCATATCCGATGGATCTCAGGAATCTGCCGAGCAGGGTCCGGGTCGGACACAGGGACTTCGAGGCGAACGAGCGTGATCCGATTCCCGCCAAGTGGGTCATCTTCCTTCCGGATGCTGATGGGCAATGTCACCCGCAGCGACCCGACGGGGGCACCTTTGCGCTGGTGGTAGCGGCGGAGACCAGCGGTGACCGACGCCATGAATGCGTCGTTGACGGTCCCTTCGGCGGCGGCCGCCGCGCGCTTCAGGTCCTCGAGCCGGACCTCGATCATGTCCAGTCGCCGTCCGAGGCTACGGCGCTTCATGATCGGAGAGAGCGTCTGCAGAGCCGGCGCGACTGTTCTGTATATCGAACGACAGTTCTCCAAGGCGTCCGAGACGCTGGTCAAGGGATGTCGGGCCTCATGCACGGCAGATGGAATGGCCGACCGCGTCCTGTCGGCGACGAAGTTGGCCATCCGCCTCCAATCCCGTGCGATGCTCTCTCGAATCAGCCGAGGGACGTCGATCCGCTCCATCGCCGGAAGGTCGGCCATGGAGCTGGTTCCTAGCCCGTCCGACTCGGTGTCGAAAAGAAGAAGAGCTAGCTGCATGCCACCGAGACCGTCAGTGAGCGAATGATGGAGCTTCATCACCAGAGCGGCCCGGTCCGCTTGGAGGTGCTCGACGAGTGTGAACTCCCACAATGGGCGTGACCGGTCGAACGCGCTCATCGCCTCGTGCCGGGCGAACTCGACAACGGTCTCCGGCGTGTGAGGCGCCGGGGTCTCAATCCGGCGAAGATGCCAGCTCAGATCGAACTCGTCGTCGACCGTCCATCGAGGTGTGGCGAGCCGCCCCGGAGGCTCGATCACTCGCTTCCGGAAGAGAGGCACAAGCCGTGTCGCCTGCTCCACCTTGGAATTGAGCCTGGCCCAATCTGGGCTGCGATCGAGCCAGGCCACAGCCACGACGGTCGACCGCAGGGCTGGGTCCCTTTCCATGTACCAGGAGAATGCATCGCTATCGCGCATGAAGACGTCCATCTGGACCGTCCATCCTTCTGAGGCGACTCGTATCGTCGTGTATCCCATGATCAGCCGGGGATGGATGCGGCGGCAGAGTCGAAGGTCACGTTTCTTGACTGCGGGCGGGCCTGCCGGCTCCGAATTGAGTCCGAAAGCCTCTAGATGGATTGCCCATGGGGGTTCACGCTGGTTCCATGCTTAGCAGCGTGGTCGACGTGTTCCGCTTACGCCAGTATTTCAACGTCATCACACGGACTCGTGAGTTCGTGAACGGTGTGCGTGAGGATACGGGCCTGATCGATGACGCCCGACGAGCGTTAGTGAAGCTTCCTTTCGAGCGGACCGAAGTGATCGAAAAGCACCCGTTCCCGCCGTCGGACGCGCTCCACCTACCAGCGTTGAGTGGCAAACGCCTAGCTCTGCTGGCAACCGGGGGAAGCGGGGCCCTTGCCTCGGTCGTCGGCGCGGCGCGAGCGCTGGAAGAGGCGGGCGTACGGCCGTCGGTCATCTCGCTGTGCTCCGGCTCGTCGATATTCGGTTTTCCGATCGCCGCAGGCATTCCGGCAGAGAAAGTTGCCGCCTTTACGCTTGGGCTCGAAGCGCAAGACTATGTCGACGTCGATTGGCGTCTGTTGGCGTCCGTCATCCCTAACAGAGGACGAGGATTTGCGGGCGTCGTGAAGGGCGACCGAATCGAGCAGACCTACAGGCGACTGCTCGGTGACATGTGCCTCGGAGACATGCCCATCCCCGCGTACGCGCCGATCTGGAACATCGAAGAGAACCGGATGGAGTACCTCGGGCCGCGGACTCATCCCGATCTATCCGTGGCGCGGGCCGTCCACATGTCGATCGCCCTGCCGCTGTTCATCGAGCCGGTCGAGCTCGACGGCGGCTACTGGTGCGACGGCGGCATCGTTGACATCTTCCCGGTGCGTCCCGTGCTCGAAATCGAAGACACCTGCGACGTCGCCTTGGCGATCAACGGCTTCTACCCGCCCCGATTCGCCGGTGAGAACGCCGCCGGTTGGCAGGAGCGTCCTGGGAGCATCCTGTATGCCGCCAGTCAGATCCGTACATGCCAGCAGGTTGAGCTGGCTCGGAACAACTTGTCTCGGCTCGAGAATCAAATGCGGGTTCTCATGATCGAACCGGTGCCTTACGAGAAGGTGCGCGGTGTCGGCTTCTACCGGCAGTTCCTCAGCACCCGAGACTGGGGTGCATTCATGAAGGCTGGTCGCCTGGAGACGCGGCGGGTGTTGGCGAAGGCGTATAGAAGGGCGGCGGTCCTTACCGCATAGTCGAGATTCTGAGCAGTCGAGCGAAAGCCTTCGCCTGGTCGGAAGACTGCCCGAAACTGCCCATTGCAGACGGAGTCACCTGGGAATACTGTTCAGTTGAACTGGCCGGTTCGGCCTCGGTGAGGGGGATTCGCCATGACTCTGTCATCAGTTCGCATCCGACACCGGATTGCGAACAACAAGCCCATGCGTTTCGTAGCGCTGCTGGCCGCGCCTGTGTTGTGTACGGTCCTTCTGTCGTCGACGCCCGCCGTCGCGTCGGCTTCGACAAACACCAGGACTCACGAGGCCCTGCCCGGCAACCTCAGCGAATTCGCCCATTGCCCGGTGGACAATCCCAACGTGTCGCTGTGTCTCGCCGCTTCCGATACAGCCACGTTCACAATCAACTCGACCACGCTCACTGAGACCTCTCCCATCACCTTGAGCCTGGGGCTGATCGCCAACCCAGACGGCTCGTACACGGCGGTCCTCCCGGACGATGGAACGCCGGCCTTGAGCGCGCCTCCCATTCCCGTGCCGGGGGGTTTACTGAACATTCCCGGCTCCTCCGGCCTGCTTGCGGTCACTGCCACACCCCAGCTCGTCGGCACGCCTGTATTCAATCTCGACAACCTTCTCTCGGGCGACGGCCCGGCAATCACACTGCCTTCAGACGTCTTGCTCACCAACCCCTTGCTCGGGGCCGATTGCACGGTCGGAACGCCGAACGACCCAGAGGTGCTCAATCTCACTGATGGCACGACGAACCCCCCACCTCCCAACATGCCGATCACGGGATCCCTCGGCAAGTTGCGTGTTCTTTACAACGGGAAAGCCGTAAAGACGAAGGGCACCAGACTCGTAGACAACAGCTACGGAGTCCCGGGAGCATCCGGATGCGGGCCCGGTGGTTTTTTCGATCCGCTCCTCGATTATCTCCGGGGGTTGCCCTCGGCCGCCGGAACCAACTCCGCCATACTTTCGGGGACCTCTGGTTTGGCCGAAGCCAAGCTGATCCGCAAATACATCGGGTAAACGTTGCAGCGGTGCCGTCACTTTGCACTTGCAGGTGAACTAACGTGCTAGCCGCCCAAATGTCACCTCCGGTGCTTTGCGCACCAGATCGGAAGCTCCGGGAGCATTCGATCTCAAGCTCTCTGACCCGGCGCGGCGAAGGGGTCCTACGAATCGATAACCCAGCGATCGGAGCGATGGCTCAACGTCGAGGCAAAACTCGGCTAGGTAAGGAGAATCGAGACCTCAGCAGAGGGATACGGAACCTGTCCGATGAGGGCTGTTCCCGGCTGGAAGACGATCATGTCTCCGGCATCGCTGCAGCTTGGCCGTCCTCACCACCTGGCTCTGGCGTCCCCTTCGGTCTGTTTGCGACCGGCTCGGACTCCTGCGCGTCCGGACTGCTCTGCTTGGGCTCTCTCCGTATTCGGAAGTAAGCCCAGAATGCGATAGAGAAGACGAGCAGAACTATCCCGAACACCAGAGTAGGGGTGCGCTCTTCCGTGGCGGACGCGTAGCCATATCCGCTCTCGAGAATTTGCAAGAGAGCGAACAGCCCAAGTGCCCACAGAACCAACCACGCCACCTTGTGCCACGCGCGGACCTTCTCTCCTGGCAAAAAACGCAACGGGGCCATGCCGAAAGCGACCGCGCACACGCAGCTCACAACAATCACCGCCAAAAGGTCGGCGACAAAACGGTGGATCGTGTCTGGATGTGCCCTGAGGCCATAAGAAAGAGGCCAGCGCAGGAGCCAGGCCACCAGGCCGATCCCGAGAACGAGGACTGCCTCGAGCGCGGAGTAGGCACCCGTTTCCGATTCCTCCAGGGCGGGGACGAACGTCACACCGATGATTATTCCGAACACGTATCCAGGGCGGGCAGAAGCTATGGCAGAGATAAGCATGAATGCCCCGGCGATAAGCAGCGTGGAAGGTAGAGCGATGGGATGACCAACCTTGCCGAGACGCTTCGCCATCCGCCGCCTCGTAACTTCCGTTGCCAGCAGCGAACCTGCACCAATGCCGATGGCAAAGTCGGCAAACGTGACCAGGGAGGGAGACCGCAGGGTATATACGAAGCCCGCGAGCAGCACGTAGATCGTGAGACCTCGCCATCCTTTCCACGACACCGGCTCTGTACGCTGGCGAGCAGCAGCCTTGCGTGAGAACCTGCGGCGAATAGGGGCGAACCAACCCTGTATCTCGGTAAAGTTGGCATCAAGCGTCGAGTTGAACAGTGTGCTCGCCGCCCCCAACAGGACAATCAGGAGAGCGACCCAGAACCAGCTGTCCGCCACACTGTGCAGACTCCATGAAATCTGAGCGGGCGTTGGCACGTAGGAAGCAACATCGGAGGTCTGCGCACCGGGTATTGCCACGATGCTGATTGCGTCGAGACCGTTACTTGTATCACTCGGAGGGTCGCTGTTAATGAAGGCGATTTCAGTCGTGTTTGCGTTCGCGGTGAATCGAGTCTCGAACCGCTGCCACACCAGGGTTGTGCTCCGTTGCGAGTTGACTGCTTTCAAAACTGGAACGCCATCGACCAATACATCCACGGTACTCACCGTGCCGAAGATGCCGGTCGGGTCATAGACGTTTCCCACCCAGAATGTGAGGGTGTAGTTCGTTCCAGATGCAGTCGGGACAGTTTGCATTACCCCGGTTGCGGTATTGGATTGACCCGTTAGGTCGAGCCACTGCCTTCCAGACTTAGCGGGGAAGCTGAAACCGTTCTGTGTGAATGTGCCACTCACGATTCCGACGTTTCCTGAGGCACCAATTACCTTCCAATGGCCGAAGGTCTGACCGCTGTCGAACAGTTCGAAGCTGCCCGAGCCGACAACAGGCACCTCGAACGAGGGATTCCTCAGCGCATTCGCCGTGATCGCGGACGCGGTCGCTGACGTCACGAAGAATCCAAGAGCCACTCCAGCCAGCACGATGAGGCCCTTACGCATGGCCACTATCTCTTTCCGCCTTGACGGCAGTCCGACACCGCGTTCGAGGGATGTCTATGCCGCTCCCGCAGCGAGCATCGTACCCACCAGAACGTGATCGAGCCGGGGTGGTGGTGATTCTGCCGATGGAGTGGTGACTGTTGGCTGGTGAACCACAAGGCTCCGTCGGGACCCGCTGTGATCCCCTCCGGACCATCGATACCAGAGCCAAGGTTGGTGACGACACCTGCTGTTGTCAGGGCGCTGTGCAAAGCGCACAGGGACAGTGTCCCTGGTAGAGCCCCCGGCAGGAATCGAACCCGCAACCTGGTGGGTAGAAGCCACCCGCTCTGTCCAGTTGAGCTACGGGGGCCGATGCCGGACACGGCAAACGGACGACGAGTCAGGCTAATCCGCTTCTCGCTTGTCCGGCGCCACCCGCTCTGACGCTCATCGAGAACGCCCACCCTCGACCGACCAATATCGATCCGCCACCAGCTCTCGCGGCAGACCCCTTTGCCGTCGCGGTGCGCATCGCACGGGGCCGGGTCTGCTGCGAGATGGACGGGCGTATGCCATGCTGGGAGGACTCGGTGGCCGTAGCTCAGCAGGTTAGAGCGCCAGGTTGTGGCCCTGGAGGTCGGGGGTTCAAGTCCCCTCGGTCACCCCAAAAATTCAGGCGTTCCACGAGCTCGGCGATGGGCCGCGACACAACCTTGGAGGGCCGCCATACGACGGGACAAGGCCGTGACGCGACTGGAGGCAACCGGTCGGGGCTCCTTCCTGCCGAGCCGACCAGCGGACCGATCCTTCGGGGCATCACCGTCTCGACGAAGAGCGAAAGCCCTGGTCGCTGAGCGCTCGGTCGTGGCCGCTGAGCCTCCGCCAGCGCGCTCTGCGGCGATAGGCGAGGATCGACTCTGGGTGGATGAAGTACGTCACCTCGGGCTCACCCGGGCCTCTGTGCAGTGCCATCGCGGTGTCGTAGATGCGCAGATCGGCCTCGGTATACCTGTTCCTTTGCAGTAGGTACCCACCCCAGGAGGGAACGACGAACGACTCGACGAGGTGTCCTGGGTGCCCGGCATCCTCGAACAGGCTCCAACGCGTCGCTCCTGTGCGTCGCCGTACGACGCGCAACTCGTCCATCACCTCGATGAATTCGTCGTGATCGTTGGGATTGACCTGGTAGTCGACGAGGATCATGACAGGTCCGTCAGCCGCCTCAGGTTCTACAGCGACCTCGGGATGCGAACGTGCAACCACCTGCATGTCGCGTCGGTCCACGACGGGGAGCCCGAGCCATCTTGTGAGAATGACTCCCGGCAGGAATGAAACCGCGGCCACGATCGAGCGCGAGTCGTACCCCGATGCCGTCAGCGAGGCCGCCCCAAGCGAGCGCCCCAAACGCGATGGAGCCTTGGAACGCCATGAGGTACGCACCGAGGGCCCGAGCCCTGACCCAAGCGGGCGCGGCCTGCTGTGAACCGAGGTTCAACGAGGTGACCGCGAGTATCCAAGCAAAACCGCTTGCTCCCAGCGCGACCGCCACGAGGACAAGCTCGTGGAGGACCACGACGGCGACGGTAGCCCCCGCCGACAGCAGGCTCGCCGCTCCGATCATGGCGTCGAGATGAAGGCGCTCGCGCAATCTGGGGAGAAGGATGGCCCCGACCACGGAGCCGGCGCCGACTGCGCTCAGCAACAAACCGAAGCCGATTCCCCCGACGTGAAGGTCATGAGTGGCGTAGAGAGGAAGGAGGGCAGATAGAGCGGTCGCCGGCGCGACGAACAAGAGCGTTCGCCAGCACGTGACCTGGAGGGCGGGAGCGTTCGCCAGGTAGCGCACCCCGGCCCCCATAGCGCCGAACATCCGCTCAGCTGCACCCTCTCCGGGCGTGGAGAGCCGGCGACGCGATCTGCCCTTCCAGACGAGAAGGAAGCTCATCACGCATGCCATCAGGACAGCCGACAAAGCGAACATCGTCCCGGCCCCGAGCTCGGCCAGGATTACACCGCCCAAGACGGGACCGATCATCTGCCCGACATTCCACTGAAGTCCGTCCAGGCTCAACGCCCGAGGGAGCATGCGCTCGGGCACGAGATCTCCAAGGATCCCCCACCAGGCCGGCGACGAGAACGCCCCGAGGGTGCCGAGCATCGCCGTGAAGACGAGGAGGGCGAACGGCGAGAGACCTCCCGACAAAGTAAGTAAGGCCAGCCCAAGCGCCACGAGGAAAAAGAGGGACTTGGACCAGACGAGCACTGTCCGTCGGTCCGTTGCGTCGGAGGCAGCGCCCGACGGAAGAGCGAACACGAGGCCGGGCAGTGCCAGCGCGACGGGCACAGCGGCAACTAAGGACGGGACATGTGTCAGCTGCGCCATGACGAAGCCGGCAAGCACCGATTCCATCCACACCCCGACGTTCGAGACGAGGGCAGTAGACCAAAGCAGGCGGAATGGCCGGATCGCGAGAGGGTTGTCGCTTCTCGAGCTCTCGTTCGGAGCAATTCCCCCGGGGCCCGGGCCGTCAACCGAAGAAGAGCGCGGCCTTCCTCTACGCTCCGGGTTCGCGACCGTCATCAAGCTTCGCCCTTCGAAAAAGCGCCTACGAGAAGGGTGCAGCGGATATGACGAGGGCGCTAGAGCCGAAGGTCCCCGAATCGCTGGAAGCACGCCCACTTGGAGCTCAGACGAAGAACCGGGATTTCCCGCTGGTAGCTTCGGCGGGCCGGCAGCAGTCGGCTGACGGTACCCTAGACTCGCTCCGCGCCTCTAGCTCAACGGCAGAGCAACGGACTCTTAATCCGCAGGTTTCGGGTTCGAATCCCGAGGGGCGCACCGAGGGGAGCACCAACCAACCAGGTCAGATGACGAAGGAGATCGAGCAACCCTCTATTTGCCGATCAGCTGTTGAGTCCAACCGCTCCCTCCGACCGGCTGCAACCAGGCATAGAGCTTGCCTTTTCTGGTGGCGTCAGTTACCACCACGAGATTGTGGCCCACAACCACGGCCGGTTGTCCTCCGTAGGTGAGCGTAGAGGTGTCCGTGGCGATGGTCTCTTGGAAGAAGGCCGAGACGTTGGAATTGGAGTAGAAGAAGTCGAGGTTCCCGCTGCTGTCCTTGGAGACCAAGACGGCGTTCGAGCCCGACCAGGCGATGTAGTCGCCAAGCGGGTAGGTCGACGACTGATACACCAGGATGGTTTCGTCGTTCGGAACACCGACGTCGGAGTAACCCAGGACGAAGACCCCGTTTGCGTAGACGAAAGCCAGATATATCTCGCTACCGGACGATGCGATGGACAAGTCGTAGAATCCGGCGAACTGTTCATTGCTCATCGACCACTGCGGGGATCCGATCGGCTGGTAGAAGGCATTCAGATAGTTCGCCCCATCGGTGCCGACGATCACCACTCCGGCATCGGTCACGGTGACGACCGACTGGTCGTAGAAGGTCCCGAGGTCCGCCCCGTATGCGACGGTCTCCTCCTGCCAGCCGCCAGAAGCCGTCGTGCTGTACCAGTAGTCGATATTGCCTGAGTTGTCGGTGTCGGTAAGGACATAGTTGTGCCCAACGGGGGAATATGCGATCGAAGGGCTGAGTCCGGGGTAGCTGGCGGTGTCGGAGACGAGCTGGGCGGTGAAACCACTGGTCAGATTCCCGACCCAGGAGAACAAGTTCTTGTTACTGTCGTCCTTGGCCACGATGGCAAAACTCTTCCCACTTGTGGCAAGCACAGGGGCATACATCCCTACCCCATCGTCGGCAGCGCTGTAGATCTCGGTTTTAGCCCATGTCGTAGCGTTCGTCGCCCGGTGGAAGAGCAGAATATCACCGGCCTGATCATTAGCTACCGTCGCGAAGCCTTTCTTATAGGCAACTATGCCCGAAGATCCGTAGCCGGTGATGCCACCGAAGCTCCGATCAGCACCCGTGCGCGCAGGTTGCAGCGCTCCTGCCGCCAGGGGCGTGACCGCGGTGAGACAACCCGCGATCGCGACTATCCCGAGCGCGTAACAAGCGATGCGCCGACGCCAGGTTGATGCGCCTGTCTTCTCTGTTTCAAGGCAGCCGGAAGTTTGCACAATTGTCTCCTTTCGGGAGTGTTTCATTGATTAAGGGTGCTGTCGTCTGAGCCGCGTCACGCGCGTCCTCATCCAAGCGCGTGCGAAGCTGGACGATTCGAGCTATGAGTGTCTACGTGAGACGGGACGTACTTCCGATCTGCATGTCATGCGGATCGGTCCCTAGGTTCTTCGGTGGAGCAAGAGCCGCGCGTCTCGCAACCTCCGCGGCCAATTCGGAGCGGGTGCTGACGGTCAGCTTGGTGAAGATGTGACCAAGGTGCACTTTTACTGTCCCCCGGGCGATAAACATGCGCTCGGCGATCTGAGGGTTGGTCAATCCCTCGCCCGCCAACTCCGCGACGCGCACTTCGGTTGGCGTGAGACCGTCCCACCCATAGGAGGGACGCTTTCGCTCGCCGCGTGCGCGCGACGCATATCCCACCGCCTCGTCCATGGTGAGCGCCGATCCCTCGGTGAGAGCTTCCTCGAAGACCTCGGTATCGAGCCGCTCTCGGGCAAGCTCGAGGTGGTCGGCACGTTCCGACTCGCGGTCCGGTCCGCGCACGAAGCCCACCGCGCAAGCAAAGGCGTCCGCCGCGCCGAACAATCTCACCGCTTCGACGTAGCTCTCCCGCTCGGCTGCGATTGCGCCAAGAGCTTCCAGCGAGGTCACGACGTCAAGTCGAAGTCCACCCGAGTGCGCGAGCGAGAGAGCCTGGTGATGCCAGCTCTCGCCATGAGCGAGGTCCCCGATCAGCTGGGCGTGGCGTCCCAACCGGTCCGCAACCTGAACGGTCACCCATGGGTCGGCGGCTTGGACGGCCGCTTCCTGCGCCACCTGAAGTGCCGCATCAGCGCCTTCGTGATCACCCGTACTCGAACGAAGCCATCCCTGCAGGCAATAGGCCCATGCACGAAACAGCGGGAGGTTCGCTGCCCCGACGAGACGGTCGACAAGTAACGCCGCCTCGGGAAACTCACCGCGTCCGATGAGCATCTCGGTCAAAAACGCCGCGGCGAAGACGCCACCCAACGCCCCGCTACCGTCAGCTCGTCCCAAGATGTCGTAGAAACGTGCCCGGCCTGCATCGGGGTTACCAGTGCGCACGTCTAATTCACCGAGAAATGCCATGGCAATGCCGCCGGTTGCCGGATCTCCGACTTCGCGGCAGAGATCGATCGAGCGCTCCTGCTCGCGCCGAGCCAAATCCAACTCACCGTGTCGCCGGGCGATGACGCCATGCACGAAGTGGCACCATGCGGTGAAGAACTTGTTATGAAGCCTCGTCGATACCTCTTCGAGCTCAGTCACTGTGACGGTCAATTCTTCGAGAGCATTATGGGCCATCTGTGCCGAAGTCACCATCTTCAACCCGTCGGCGATCGCCCATTCGTCGCCGATGGCCCGTCCGAGCTCGATGCTTCGCTCGAGCGACGACAATGCGCTCGGACCGTCGAACCACATGAGTACATAGCTGATCGTGTTGAGTGAGCGAGCAATTGCCCACTTGTCGTCCAATGCTTCTGCCATTTCGAGAGCCTCGGGTGCCCGGCGACCGGCCGTCTCGTGGTCATCACCATAAAGAGCCACGTGTGCCGCGCCCCACAAGGCTCGGGCGCGATGAACCGACAGTTCATCTTCGTGTCGCAGTGCCCGCTCGAACCAACGCCCTCCGCTTTCGAGGTAACCCCGAAGTTCCCAGAAAAGTGCCAGGGCCGTGACCAGCCTGTAGAAGTGCTCCGGCTGTTGTCTGCCATCGACCCACTCGAGCGCCATACGAATGTTCTCGTGCTCGAGCTCGAGATCCGCTAGCCACACCGGACCATCCGCCCCGACGATCTCGGGGGCAGCCCGTTCGGCCAAACCCAAGAAGTACTCGAAGTGACGCTCTCTGGTCGGCTCTGCATCGCCCGAATCGACTAAGCGGTTCCCTGCGTAATGCCTGATGGTGTCGAGAAGGCGAAAGCGGGGATTGCGCTGGCCGCTCATGGCCTGCACGAGAGACTTGTCGACCAGGCGGGTCACGAGCTCGAGGATGGCATAGGCGTCGAGGTCTGAATCGGAACACACCAACTCTGCTGCTTCGAGGGTAAAACCGCTTGCAAAGACCGAGAGGCGCCGAAGAAGGATGCGCTCTGGCTCCTCGAGCAATTCGTGGCTCCAGTCGATCGATGCCTCGAGCGTCCTCTGGCGGGCCATGGCGGTGCGATCGCCACCGGTCAACAGACGGAAGCGGTCGTCGAGCGCCGCTGCGATTCGGGCAGCCGGCATCATTCGCATCCGCGCGGCAGCGAGCTCGATCGCCAGCGGCACGCCGTCGAGTCGACGACAGATATCGAGGAGAACTTCGTTCTCTTCGGCGTTCTTCTTGTATCCGGGACGCACTTGGCCGGCACGTTCCACGAAGAGCTCGGTCGCGGTCTCCTCGTCGAGCGACGGGACCCGCCAGACCACTTCACCCGCGATCCCGAGAGGCTCTCGGCTCGTTGTCAGGACCCGGAGGTTGGGCGTTCGCCTGAGCAGGTCATCGACAAGATGGGCAACGGCGTCGACCACCTGCTCGCAGTTGTCCATGATGACGAGTGTCTCCGCGCCGCTCAGCTGTTCGGCAAGTGTCTCCACGAGTGACCGGTCGTGTTCAGGTCTGATTCCCATGGCCGAGGCCAATCCCTCGCCGACGAGGACGGGGTCAGAGATTGGAGACAGGTCGACCCACCAAGTGCCACCCGGGTGCTCGTCGACAATTTCCGCGCCGACCTGGAGCGCCAAGCGGGTCTTCCCGCAGCCGCCGGAACCGACGCACGAGACGAGTCGCGAGTGGCGGATCGCCTCACTAATGCTCGCGAGTTCGAGCGAGCGCCCGACGAAGCTCGACACTTGCACCGGGAGGTTGTTGGGCACGGCGCTGAGGGAACGCAACTCTGGGAAGTCGGCCTGGAGCCGAGGATGACAGAGCTGCCAGACCCTCTCCGGGCTGCCCAGGTCCTTCAGTTGGTGGATACCGAGCGGGCGAAGCGAGACATCAGGCCGTAGGTGATCGGTGACGAGGTCATGGGTCGTGTCAGACACCAGGGCCTGTCCGCCGTGGGCGATGGCCCTCAACCGTGCACACCGAATGATGGTCCGCCCGTAATAGTTCGCCGAATCCCTCAGATTCGTCTCGCCGGTGTGAAGTGCAAGTCGGACGCGCAACGGAGGATCCGTCGGCCATGGTTCGCCAGCCATGGCTTCGAGAATCTCCCGGGCAGCCTCGAGGCCCTCTGAGGGTTTCTCGAAGGCTCCCACTACGCTGTCGCCCTCTCCCTGCTCGAGTGGGAGCACACCGTGGTGGCGAGCGATGATGGAATGCATCAGTTCGTAGTGGCGGGTTATGGCAGCCGCGGTGGACGCCTCACCCGTTTCCCACAGCCGAGTGGAACCCTCGACGTCGCTCATCAAGAAGGTGACCATTCCGGTCGGGAGGGTCGTACGCATCGACGAGCCCGTCGGCGCGCCCTGGCCCCCGTCCTCGGGATCTTCCGACATCGCTCGGAATTCTGACAGAGACTGCCCGGCTCGGGTCATGTCAGCCATTTTCAGGCACCAATGCGCCGAGAACCTCTGCCAGATGGCCTATTCCGTAACCTGAATTCCCCCTGGGAATCAGCCGGCTTGGTTCTTACGAGCAGCCGCTCGTGGTCCGTAACTCCCGCACAGGTGGCAGAACCCAGCACGTTGCATCGTGCTTCCGCACTGGTAGCAGAGCGGCGCATCACGGTGCTCGGGCCTCGCAAGAGGACCACCTCTGACCGAGTTGACGGCTCCGACCTGGGCACCGGGCTCTGCCGGCCGCGAGGTGGGCGGCACTGCGGTCGTGCAGGTACCCTCTACGAGACCGAAGTGGGAGTGGCGAGCTCTTCGATGCGGGGCAGTGTCGGCTGGGTGCGCTCGATGGAGGAAAGGACCCCCATGTCCTCGCCTAACCCCCACACACTGTCAGCGTTGCCACCTTAGAAAACGTGCAGGTCGAGGGCACTGTTGACGACTAGTGACAAGTAGTGACGACAGGTTGACGAGACTCTTAATCCGCAGGTTTCGGGTTCGAATCCCGAGAGGCGCACGACATGGGGTTGACCCCGTTGAGTGGACCGGCCTTACGGGAGCAGGTCGAATCCCACATTGCGATCGAGGTAATTGCGGCTTTGGGGCACGATGGAAGCATGCACGACTACTCCAACTTCGCACGCTTCTACGACACCCTCATGGACGATCCGCAGCCGAAGAGCGCCCGAGTCCTCACCGCGATCGAGAAGTACCTTCCCGAGGCTTCATCGCTTCTCGAACTCGGATGTGGCACAGGAGCCATCCTGGCGGGGCTCAGGAGCATTCCCTTGTTGGTCGGCTTGGACCGCTCGCCGGAGATGCTGGCATTCGCACGGGCAAAGGTACCCTCGGCACGACTCATTGAGACGGACATAGCGTCCTTCGACCTCGACGAGCGCTTCGACGTGGCGATCTGCGTTTTCGACACGCTCAACCATCTGCCCAGCTTCAAGCTGTGGACCGACCTGTTTGGTTGTGTCTACGGCCACCTCGTCAAAGGGGGGCTGTTCGTCTTCGATGTCAACCCGATTGGGCAACTCCGTCGGCTTGGCGACGATCCACCGTGGGTATATGACTTTGACGGCAATACCGTCATAATGGACGTTCAGTTCGAGGAGGACGGTCCCTCGATCTGGGATGTCAGGGTCTTCGAATGTCTCGGGGACGGCATATTCAGCCTCCATCACGAGACCATCAAGGAATTAGGTGTGGAGCTGGCCCGGATCAAGTCATCACTTGTTGAGCACTTCGACATTTTGGAGGAGTCAGATCCAGACGGAGAGGTTCCCAATGACGATTCAGTTCGGGCGTACTTCGTAGTCCGCCGGCACTGAAGTGATCGCACTCCTCCGTCATGCCCGCAGCGGCTTTCCTAATGGCCTGGGCAACCTGGCTCAGCCGGAAGGTCGATACTCTTCGGGATTCAAGATTCCGGCTTGCGTCCGGAACTACCTCCCCGAGCACTCGAGGTCACACGACCATCCAAGATCACTGACGCAAGTATCACCGTCGTTGTTGCTGTCCGCGCTATGTGGCCATGTTTCATTGCTCCAAGTGACTCCCGTAAGAGTGGCGCCGGTGAGGTCGGCGAGCTGGAAGGCGGAGTACTCGAGATTGGCGTCTGGACGACTCGGGAATTGTGCTCGTGTAGCTATTGTGCCCGTGTTGTGATTCCGTTGGGCCACTGTTCCCCTTACGCGTGTACGATACTTGTATTAGCTAAGGGAGTCGAAATGAGACAGTTCGCAGAAAGCGAAACGGCTGCCAATGCGATGGACTCCCGATAAAGGTTTTGCGCAGTACCGATCATTCAACGGATGTCGAAGAATGCGCTTGCAGTGAGTATGAGCAAGACGGTCTTCCCAGCCACTCCTGGAACGTGTCGTAGGACACCTTTCAGGATGAGGGATTGTCAAGACGTGGCAACCCTCGGTAAGGCAAGGGAGAGTGAGTACCATGAAGAAGCTATTGATGGTATTTGCAGCCGCTGCTCTGAGCGCAGGTTTAACCGTGACCGCCGCAGGCGCCACGAGTCCGACCCTGCCCAAGGCAACAGTTACAGCAGTAGTCAAGCACTGCACGCCAAAGCCGCCGCCTTGCAACTGCAAGCCTGTTCCTCCAGGTAAGACAGGTCCGGCAGGTCCGGCAGGTCCGGCAGGTCCGGCAGGTCCGGCAGGTCCGGCAGGTCCGGCAGGTCCGGCAGGTGCGCAGGGAGCGCCGGGAACCAACGGAACCAACGGCCTTAAGGGAGCAACCGGAGCAACGGGCGCCAAGGGTGCGACCGGAGCAAAGGGTGCAATTGGCCCACAAGGTCCGGCAGGAACCAACGCTCCAGTCGCCAAGGGGTATTACGAGGTCACGTCGAATGGCGGTGTGTACGCCTTCGGTGGTGCCAAGTTCTACGGCTCGTTGAAAGAAGGGCAAGTCGTTTCCCCAATCGTTGCGATCACGGTGACTCAGGGTGACCTGGGCTACTACTTGGTCGCTGCGAATGGTCACGTGTACGCCTTCGGGAACGCTGTGTACGCAGGCGAGTTCCCCCCGTCAGAGTTCAATGGCGGTTCGGTTGTCGGAGCGTCAGTCGCCTAGGAGATAGGCGCGTAGGCGGGGCAGGAGTTAGGCGCCATTCCTGTTCCGCCCTCGACCGAGCCAGTGGCTCCGGTCCACACGACAACTCATGCAACTCAGCACCGCTGCCAAGAGGATCACACCTCGCAGGCTGCCGTCCTCGCCTCCGTCACTTGAACCTCGGTAGAACAACCCCTCAGCGCAAGAGATCTCGTCATCGCTTACGGAGCTGTAGGACCGGGTCGTGAGATCGTTGGTGCGACCTACCCGTTCACGATCGCTCCACCGGATCAATGCACGTGGTCCTGTCGACACCCGAACATGTGCTGCCGCTCCGAGCCGTGTGACCAGGTCTTTCCTAGCAACTCGAAAGCGATGTAACGCGAATCGACTCCCCACCGGTCTTATTAGGTAGGAGAAGATGACTGGTGGGGTACCTGACTAGGAGGCCGGTTGGCGGCGTGGTCCGAGGGCGAGCAGGGCTTTCGGGCGTTCGTCGCCCAGGTAGAGCCGCGCCTTCGACGAGGGTTGATGGCCGCATGCGGTGCGGACCGTGGAAGAGAAGCGACCGCAGAGGCACTGGCTGTCGCCTGGGAGCGGTGGGGTCAGGTCCGGCAAATGGCGAATCCGGTGGGTTACCTGTTTCGCGTCGGCCAGAGCCGTACCCGGGGTCGGAAGCAACGCAACCTGTTCTCCCGGCCACAGGACTCAGATGTTTGGGTCGAGCCCGGACTTCCGAAGGCCCTCGGCGACTTGCCGAAACGACAGCGAGTCGTCGTATACCTGGTCCATGGCTACGGGTTCCCGGTGCATGAAGTCGCCGACCTGATGGCACTACGAGAAGCGACGGTGCGAACACATCTGCGCCGAGGACTGTCATCGCTGAGAAGGTCACTGAAGGTTGACGCAGACAACACCTCATCAGGACGACTCAAAGGAAAAGACGTGACCAATGGTGCCTGAACGCCAAGACACCCTCCCCGAACAGATGCGGGCGTTGCTGCCCGATGATTCGTCAGTCGTCTCAGCCGACGAGGCAATGGCCATCGCTTCGATAAGGGCAGGCAACAAGACCCGGCGAGGACATCTGGTCCCAGGCCGGGTCCCGTGGATCAGGATGAACCCGGCATTTTCGCGGCGACCGGCATGGGTATGGCTTTCTGTCATTGCAGTGCTTGCCGTCGTGCTCGTCTTCGGGTTCAAGGCACTCCCGTCTTCAAAGTCGAGCCGTGCTCCCGCCTCGAATCCGGGCGTGCCGGCGTCGAGCACGGCCACAACAATCGAGCGGCACGTGGTTTCGCCAACGAAACGCCAGTCTGCCACCTGGCCGATGCGGATGATCGTGAGGACCGGAACAGCACAAGACATCGCGCCCACGGCGGACGGCGTTTACTGGCTGACTAATGATCACAACGTCGACCCGAGCTCTTCGAGCGTCACTCCGTTCCGCTACGTCCCGGCCACTGGTCGAGTGATTCGGGGACCGCCCATAACTGGAACAGTCGGGAGTCCGGCTATCACAGACACGGGCGGATGGGTCTGGATGGTGGTCGGGGTGGGCGGAGAGGTTGTCGTAGAGCAACTCGATACTTCAACCCTTGCCCTCAAGTCCAGGCAATACCTCCCCGTCAAAGACAACATGTTCGCTCCAGATGTCGACCCCGTGCTCACCGCGACCATCGAGGGCCCACTCTGGGTAGCGGGGGCTGAAGACCTTTGGGCATTGAACCCGTCGACGGGTGCCATCGAGGCAGAGTTCGACACCGGCAACCAGATTGAATCGATGTCGACCGACCCGACCGGCAGCCTGCTCTACAGCGGAGGATGGACAACGGCGGCGGGAGACATGACTGTCACTGAGTACGACGCTCGCACTGGTGGACAACTAGGGCGGTCGCATCAGGAAGCGGCGTCACCTGGCACGGTTGCAGCCACCGATGGCGGGGTCTGGGTAACCCTCCGGACCGGAAACTATGGACGTGCATTCGAGCTGTCATCGACCGACTTGAGCGAGACAGCTCCACCTCCGATCGTGAGCACTTCACTCGGCATCTACGACCAGATAGGGGGTGTGGGAGCCAGTATCAGTGAAGGGACCTTATGGCTGACCAGCTCTGCCGAGGGTGGATCTTGGAGCCTCACGTGTGCCAACCCAACAAATGGAGCAGTTCGAGCGACCGAACCGGTCCAAGTCGAAGATCCCATCGCCAGCGGCCCGTTGCTCTATGCGTTCTACAACGACTACCTGGTGACGATGACTCCCCCGGCGAAGTGCTTCGGGTAACGCAGCGGCAATGCGTGGTTGCGTCCGTACGTCATACGTGGGCGTTGTTGTCGCTGGGATTCTCCTGGCTGGCTGTGGCACAGCCAAAGTGGTCACGCCGTCGTCATCGGGCTCAAGGTCAAGCCTTCCGGTCACCGTGACGACACCGACGGTGCCGGCCTCGAGGCCGAAAGTGCGCCGAACAACTGCAACCACATCGGGGCCGAATCCGAACCGGTGGCTTATCCGTACCATCGCTTCTACAGGGCAGGCGCAGGACATCGCACCTACATCGAGCTATGTGTATTGGCTCAGCCAAGCCGGTGTCCTGTCGAACAACGGGGCACCGGTCACCGTTTACCAGTACAACCCAACCTCGGGTCAAGTGAGAAAAGGGCCTTCGCTTACCGGCTTCGTTGGCAGTCCCGCTCTCACCGACACCGGCGGATGGGTCTGGACGGTCGTAGGCATGGGTCACGACGTTGTCGTGGAGCAACTCGATCCTTCGACGCTCGGCGTTCACAACACCGAATCCCTGGTGGTCAAAGACCATCTCGCTGAGCCGCAGATCAACCCGGTACTCACAGCCACGGTAAACGGTCCATTGTGGATTGCCGGTGGAGAGGACCTCTGGGCGTTGAACCCGACCACCGGTGCAGTCGAGACAGAGTTCGATAGCGGTAACGAGATCTCCTCGATGTCGACCGACCCCACCGGCAGCCTGCTCTATGCGGGTGGACAGATAACCGACGAAGGCGGAATGAGCGTCACCGAGTATGACGCTCAGACAGGTCAGGAGTTGCGGCGTTCCGACAAACCCTTGTACCTCGAACAAGCCATCGCAGCGGGTTCGGTGGCCGCTACGAATGGCGGGGTGTGGATATCCGTTCGCTACGGAATGACGGGAGGGACGTTCGAGTTGTCGGCTGAAGGTTTGAACGAAATTGCACCTCCGCCATCAATAGGTGAGACGTTCGGGACGTACGACCAGATAATGGGAGTTGGATCCAGCGTCAGCGAAGGAGCCCTCTGGCTGACGACCAACGCTAATCCATCTACCCTGACCTGCGCCGACCCGACCACCGGTTCCATCCGCGCCAGAGAGTCGACCTCAGTCGCGGTCTTCGCGCCGATTGCAGCCGGCACTTTGCTCTACGCCGTCGCTTCATTGGGAGACGTGGTCGTCACCACTCCACCGGCGAAGTGCTTCGGACGAAGCGTATGAACGCGGGCATGAAGACATTCGCGGTCGTCTCGTTCGCTGCCTTAGCGGTCGCAGGATGCGGGACTTCGGCAATCAGCGCAAGGAGGATGCCAAGGTCAGCAACGACGACCGTGTCGACAACCGCGCCACCACGTTCGATTACGACTATGACCGAGCCTGGGGACTGTAACTGTGGGCTTCTTCAGCTATTTAGCCCCCAGTCATCGACCACCTGGTGGGCCATCGTCGAAAGCAACCTCACACCGAAGACCTTCGTCGTTCGCACAACAGACAGCGGCCGGGCATGGAGAGATGTGTTGACCGTAAGCGGTGGAACGAACGGCTACTTCTTCAACGGGGACGTTGCCTGGTTGGAAATGGCCGGACAGCTTTACCGCACACTTGATGGCGGTGCCTACTGGGGGCGCATGGGACCGGTCCCTGTCGACTACTGCCAATACGACTTCGTGGACACACTCCACGGATGGTGCTCCGCTGTTGCGCCGGCCATGGGTTCGTCGGGCGTGAAGCTGTACCGCACTTCAGATGGGGGACGGACCTGGGCTCTCGTGTCTGAGACGGGCTTCGCGGGCCTGGGACCAACCACACCCGACGCTCTTCCGAGCACCTGCGACAAGACCATCATTTTCACGTCTATGACGGTCGGGTGGGCCGGTAGCGGATGCTACGGGGGCAACCCCTATCTGTACGAAAGCGACGACGAGGGTTACGAGTGGTTCAAACTGCCTTCGCCGCCGGTCATACCTGGAGCGCCGATCGACCAAGGGGGGGACCTGCAGGCGCCGACCGTCTCGGGTGCTGCCATGGCTGTCAGGTTCGACGTGGGAGGCGATACCGCCATTGCCACCAGCGCAGACGGCGGAGAGACTTGGCGAACACAACTCGTGGGCGACTTTCCCCAGCAGTGGAGCGTCGACCTCGTCAGCCCGGTCGACTGGATACTCACGGACGGCAAAGTTCTCAGGGCGACTGACGACGCAGGACTGAGCTGGAGGACGTGGACGTCATCAGTAACGATGAAGGACCCTCTCGGCACGCCGCTCACGTTGGATTTCATTTCTCCACTCGTGGGTTGGGCTGTTCCAGGACCGAATGGCGGAAAACTGTGGTGGACGACCGACGGTGGCCAAAGTTGGAAGCCGGTCGTCATCTCTGCGGGGCCATACAAAGTGGGGTGACCTTCATCACACCCGACAGAGACGCGTCTCGGACAAAACACCGAGCTGGCCGGCCGCTCGCGGTCATATCAGTCGTGGTCGTTACCCTGACGGCCGTCGGATGCGGGACCTCGGCCATCAGCGCACGGACGACAGCAAGAGCAACCACAACGACGGCGGCGGCCCCGGCACCGACCTCGACAACGACGACGACCACCACCACGGCCCCGGCACCGACCTCGACCACCGTTCGCAAGCAGTCACCATGGCCGACCCTCGTATACGCCGGACCCGGCGTAGCGGTGGTGGGCGTCAGCCCCGAGGCCGGCGGACCCGGGCCATCGCACCTTTACCTGAGCACTGACTTGGTCCACTGGCGAGATGTGACGCCCGCCCAATGCCGGCGACCCGAGAATGGCGGTTGCGACTGGTTCGAGCACGCCTCGTTCCTCAACCCCCTGACAGGCTGGGTCACAATGTGGAACGCGGCGGTAACATTGGTGACAATTCTTCGCACCACCGATGGAGGAAAGGCCTGGACTGTGGTCATGTCCAACGGCTATCACCCTTCTCTCGGGGACACCCTCATCCAACTACTGAATCCGAGTACGGTCATTCTGGAGAACCTGGTGCCGACCGCACCGGAGATGCAACTCGAAATATCCAACAACGACGGTGAAACATGGAAGACCATCTATCGCGGACCGGCACCCATAATTGCGGGCGGGAGCGCTGAAGGTCCGTTCAACATTCCGATTGTCTTCTCCGACATCAACCACGCCTTCGGTTCGGGTGGAGACCCCCCCTCCGCCTTCAACGGGAACGGCGACAGTGATTTCTTCTACTCATCAGACGGTGGGAACAACTGGTCCTCTGAAACCCCACCGCTTCCCCAAGTAAAGCCCGCCTGTCCTGTCGGGTTTGGCAACGGATCCGAACCTGCGTGCGTGTTCGCGACGCCCATGTTCAGCGACCCCGAACACGGCGTGCTTGCGGGAATTGCCGTCTCCGACACGACCGCCAACGTGGCGTTCGACGTGACCTCTGACGGCGGAATGCTTTGGAGTCTGCAATCGCAGCGGTCCGCCACGGTTCCAAAAGCGAATGCCGCGAGTGGGTTCAACTATCCATTGGTATCGATAGCGTCACCCTCATCTTGGTGGGTCGTCGGTTGGACATCGACTGGATTGACTACCCAGGTCACGGGTGATGCCGGGACCTCTTGGACGGAGAACAGCATTCACGCTCCCAATGGCACACCGGTTGCCCTTGCCGCGTTGAACGCCAACACTGCCATCCTCAACGTCCAACAAGAGGGCCCTTTCGGCGCTACAGGCGAGGTGCTGGTCACAACGGATGCTGGTCGAAATTGGAAGCCTCTCAGCTTGGGCACCTGAGGGACTTTGACCGGTTTCTGCCCCTATACCAGCGTGTAATTGGTACTGGCCGGAAGGCCGACAAACTCCGGCGACACGAAGAACTCGAAAGAGGGTGGTAAAAGAGTCGCCCCCACGGGTCTGTTCAAATAGAGAAACCCAGCGAGAGGGCCACGTGGACGAGGCACCGGAGTTCGAGGCGTTCGTCATTCAGGTCGAACCCCGACTTCGTAGTGCCCTCGTCGCTGCTTACGGGCTGGACCGGGGCCGTGAGGCGACTGCTGCAGCTCTTGGATGGGCCTGGGAGCACCGGGGCCAGCTCGCCAAGCTGGAGAACAAAGTGGCGTTCTTGTACCGAGTAGGTCAGAGCAGCACCCGTCGCCGGAAGGAGCCGGTCATCTTCACCAGGGCCGAGGCCTCCGAGCCTTGGTTCGAGCCCGGGCTCGCACCTGCGCTTGCAGCGCTTTCCGAGCGTCAACGGGTGGCCGTGGTCTTGGTGTACGGCCTGTCCTGGACCCTGCGTGAGGTTGCCGAACTGACCGGTACCCGGGTCACGACTGTCCAGAACCACCTGGAGCGAGGCCTTCGGAACCTCAGAGCCTCAATGGAGGTCACAGACCATGCCTGACCTTGACGAACAGATCCGGGAATTGGTGACCGGAGTCGAGCCGGTCACGGCTGCCGAGGTCATCGCTGCTCACAAGTCGTCTCCGAGCAACTCCAGCGCCCGCTACCGGCGTCCTCGTCGCATGAGGTCATACGCGATGGGTGCGGCAGCCATGGCCGCTGCCATCTGTGTGCTCGTTGCCGTGCTGGTGTACGGGGTGTCGTCATCGAAGCAGACAGTGATCACTCCCACTCGTCCTGCCGGCGTCCCGGCCTCGTGGCAGAAGGTGACCTTTGGCGGGTTGACCATGTACGCACCGGGCAACTGGGGCGTCGGCTCCGAACGATCCTGGGGAGATTGTGGCCTCACCTTCCAGCCGTTGTTCAAGGACAACTCAGTCGAACTGGACACGGGCGCCTACGCCGTCGTATATCACTGTCCGTCCATCCCTCCGACCAATTCACTCCCGCCTGTCAGCGGTCTTCTGGTCGACCCAGGTACGTACGGCCCTCTCTCAAATGTCAGTGGATTCGCCAAACGACTTCACATAAACGGTCTTTTGATAGACCCCGCATCGACCAGCTACGGAGGAATACTCGTTCTCGCAGTAACAATCCCAGGCGTCACCCGACCGGTTGCCGTGGAAATCGGTCTCGCCGGTGGTGGCAAGGTCGCCCACACGATCATGTACTCGATGCGAGCGTCCGGGGCCAGGCCGACAGTCCCACCGACGACTCCCACCACGACGAAGTCGAGTAACGGTCCTTGGCCGGCTCGGGCAATCACGACGACCGGCAATGCCCAGGACATCGTCCCTACTCAAGAGGCTGTTTACTGGCTCTCCATCGGGGGTCCACAGGTTGGCACCACCGCAATCATGGTCATGCCTATCCGCTACGACCCAGCCACCGGTGCTGTCGAAAATGGTCCCGGCATCTCTAGCGACATTGGGAGTAGCGACCTCGCCGTTGCCGGTGGTTCGGTATGGGTCGCAGTCGGGTCCGGGCCAGACGTTGAAGTGATACGGCTCAACCCAACGACCCTCGCAATCCGCGACCAAGTCTCACTCCCCGTGCCGGTCATCATTGGTGGGGACGGCGTGCCGGAGGTGTATCCGGTTGTCGCGGCTACCACCAATGGCCCATTGTGGGTTGCCGGTGGCGACAACCTGTGGGCCTTGAACCCCACGACAGGTGCCATCGAGACAAAATTCGATGCCGGTAACGAGATTGCCTCGTTGTCCACCGACCCCGCTGGCAGTTTGCTCTACGCGGGTGGCGAGATAAACGCCTCAGGCGAATGGAGCATCAAGGAATACGACGCTCAGACCGGTAGGGAGCTAGTGCACACTTCGGGAGAGGCTGTAGGTCCTCCCGCAGTTGCCGCAACCACCGGCGGTGTATGGGTGTCGCAACGCTCCGGCATGGCAGGTGGCGCGGTCGAGCTATCGGCCAACACTCTTCAACCGATTGCTCCACCGGCCTCAAAACGTCAAGGGTTCGGAACCTTCGACGCGATAGGCGGTGTTGGTTCAAGCGTCAGCGAAGGGACCCTGTGGCTGACGAAGGTCTCTCAAGCAGCCGACTTGGTATGTGCGGACCCGAGGACCGGTGCCATCAGGGCGAGTGAGTTAACGACCCTCGGACCGTTCGCGCCTGTGGCGAGTGGTCACAGCCTGTATGCCCTCACTTCGCCAGTTGGAAATGTCAACGATGTCGTCGTCATCACCCCGCCGGCGAAGTGCTTCGGTTGAAATTACTCCGCCATCGCTGAGGTCTCGGCGCCGACGACCGCGTGCACCGATTCTCAGTTTCCAGGCTGAGAACGGCCTACTGGTACGAGGTAGAGGCTCTCAGCCCCGAGGGAACTGCCACCAGCGCGGCGATGAAGGTAACCACTCCACTCGTCTGCGTCTGAGTGCTTTGGGTCGGACCGGTTGAGACAGAGACCGGGCGTCGGCACGCGACAAAGGCCCCGAGGTCTCGAAGGACCGGGGCCTCTGCCGCCACAACCCAAGGGGAACAACTTGGGGATGACAGGTCCCATGGTACGAAGCGGCCCGGTTGCGATGGTTACGACCCCATTAACGCCATGAGAACATCGTGTGGCAGTCCGGAGATGCCTTTTGCCGGGGTCGACAGAACGTCATACCGCAAATGGATCAGACGAAGCCGTTCGATGAGTCATTGACCTGCATCGACTTATGTCAGAAGATCGAATTGTTTCCGTGCGAGGCCCCCTGCCGAAGGCCCGGCGCATGGCGAGTGTGACGCCCTCTGTAGCGCTCGCGATGCGCCGGGTCGGGAGGTAGCTTTGTTGTGATCGCATCCGCCTGTTGGCTGCAGCCCGAGCGTCAAACCCAGCAGAGGCAGAACGGATGCCCTGCGGGAGACGCGTAGACCTGGAAGCCGGAAGTCGACGCCGGGTCGTCAGCAGGCTTCAACAGCCTGGCACCGAGCGACATAACCTCGTTGTGGGCAGTTTTGACGTCCTCCACATACAGGTCCAGATGGATTTGTTGCGGCGTGCCGTCAGGCCATTCAGGTTGAACGTGGTCGGGCGCCAGCTGAACGGCCAGGCGTGGTTCGCCGCCGACGTAGATGGTGTGCCAGTCGTCCTCCGCTTCGACCCTCCCACCAAGCAAGCCGGCCCAGAAGTTGCTCTCGGCGGCAATGTCAGCGGCGTCGAAGACGAGGATCTCGCGTGTGATCTTCATTCGGTCATTATTCCATCGACGTTTTGCGCGGGGCCCCAGGGCCCGTCAGCCCGGGAACACCGGCTCGTAGTGCTCGACCAAAGGGAACGGCTCGTAGAAGTGGTGGAGCAACCGGCGCCACTCCTGGTACTCCTGAGACCCCCGGAACCCTTCGGTGTGATCCTCCAGGCGGTCCCACTCCACCAACAGGAGATATCGGGATGCCGACTCGATACACCGCCCCAGGCGCACGGACCTGCACCCGGGCATCGACGCAATGAGCGGTTGGGCCGAGTTGAAGGCTTCCTCGAAGCGCTCAGCCTCGCCCGCAACGACATCAAGGATGGCGTGTTCAAGGATCATCAAGTCGAAGCTAGCCCCCCGACATACCCGGATGACGGCCCAAATGACAGCCCAAACGACGGCATTGGCCCTTCCTCACCGAGAAGGGTCTTTCGCCCTCGCCGCGAAGGGTCTTTCGTCCCTATGACCTCGACGACCCAGATGTCACGATGCCATCGTGTTCCACGAAACGGTTAAGACGCGAGGTGAGACTCAGCCAGTTGTCGTGGGCACGTCGGGCAGCTATGTGGCTATGGAGTTCGAGCCGGAGAGCTACAGCGTGGTCCTCGCCAAACGGTTCGTGTCTGCCACGCTCGCATCATGGGGTCTCGAGCATCTCGGAGACGATGTCCGCCTCCTGACGTGCGAGCTCGCATCGAACGCCATAGTCCATGCTGCTACGAGGTTTAGAGTCACCATCGAGCTCGGTGCGTCAGAATTGCGGGTGGAGGTCCTCGATGAGTCCCCGACACTTCCGACTGATCCTGACGTGGACACCTCTGCCAGGTCCGGTCGGGGGTTGATGATCGTGAACGCCTTGGCCGACCGGCACGGGGTGAGGGCGCTCGAAGGGGGCAAAGCGGTTTGGTTCGCGGTTCCCCTGCAGAGTCAGTTAACCGGCAGGTCCGGGGGCCGCTGAAACCGACGGCCGCTGATTCTCGAGGAGACGATCCGAACGAATCGGTCTGCGCTCCCGTCGAGGGCCCAGGGCTCCAGAGTCAGGCCCGCGACCCTGTCCAGCTCTGATGGATCTTCGACGACCCTGGCGACACCTTGGACCAGAACGCTCCAACCGTCGGCTCCGTCACGCTCGTAACCGTCGGCCTCGAACGCGACAACTGCTCCATTGGCGGCGGTATAGAAACTTGTGCCCTCCACAGTCCGGAAGACGACGTCGTTGTCGATCAGGCTGAAGTTGACGGGCAGGACCACCGGGAGCGCCTGGATGCTCAGTCCTACACGTCCGACCTGAACGCTCCCGAGAAGCCGGATGCATTCCTCGGGCGACAAGATGTCAACCGTAGGAGGCACCACACGTCACCATGCCCGGATCCGCCGCCCGGACAATAGGGCCGAAAGTCCCTATTCCGTGAGAGAGCGGACTGGCCAGGGGGACGAGTAGGCTCGCCGCGAAAAGCGGGGAGTCGATGGGTCTTCGAGGCTGTGGCCACGAGAATCCCGTTGGCGCAAGATTCTGTGCCACTTGCGGGGCTGCGCTCGGACGCGACTGCGCGTCATGCGGCGCGGCTCTCTTGAACGGCGCTTCGTTCTGCACGTCGTGCGGGGCCCCGGCATCAGATATGTCGGCGTCCGAAGGGATCGAGCCGCACAGCCCGGGGGTGGTGAGTGCGCCGATCACGCTTGCGGACGACCTCGACGCAGCTGCGGTCGCAGCCGGCGAACGTCGCAGGCTCACTGTTATGTTCTGCGACCTCGTCGGGTCCACCAAGCTCGCCGCGGAGCTCGACCCTGAGGTGTACACCGAGCTCATAAACGCCTACTACCGGGTGAGCGGCGACATCATCCGCAGGTACGGCGGCTTTGTCTCGCAATACCTGGGCGACGGCATCCTTGCGTTCTTCGGGTACCCCGAAGCGGGCGAGACCACGGCAGAGGACGGCGTCGCCGCGGGCCTCGACATGCTGCGGGCCTTGGGCAGTATGAACAGTTCCGACGACAACGGCGAAATAGCGATCACGGCACGTGTGGGCCTGCACTCAGGGCTCGTCGTCGTCACAGAGGTCGGCGCTCCCGAGCGGCGCGAGACGCACGCTCTCGGTGATGCGGTGAACGTCGCTGCCCGCGTGCAGGCACTTGCGGAGCCGAACTCAGTTGTGGTGACCGACGAGCTCAAGCGACGGCTGGAGGGGGCATTCACGTTCGAGTCGCTTGGCGCGAAAGAACTGAAAGGAGTGCCCGATCTGGTGGCGGTGCACCGTGTCGTCACCCACGTTCCTGTCTCCAGGCGGGAACCGGACCGACCCGGCGGAACATTCGTCGGCCGGACAAGCGAGCTGTCCCTTCTCGCAGACCGCTGGCATTCCGCTCTCGAGGGCGACGGGCAGGTCGTGATCGTCCTCGGGGAGCCGGGAATCGGAAAGTCCGCGTTGTTGCAACAGCTCAGAGCCGACGTCGAGCACACAGGCGCATGGGTGGAGGTCGCTGCGTCCCGGCTCGAGCACGTGCAGCCCTTCGCCGTGGTGAAGAAACTCGTAGAGAGCCAGTTCGACTGGCCCGCGGGTACGTCGATCGAAGAACGGGTCGCCGATATCGAGATCTCACTGCGTCAGGTGGCGGACGATCCGAGCGAAGGAGCCCAACTCGTCTCCGATCTGCTCGGGCTGCCCGTCGGGGACCGGTTCACCCCGTTGCTCGTGTCACCAGAGGAGCAACGACGACGTCTGATGGCCTGGATGATCCGATGGCTTACCGCGCAGGCAGCAGTCCGACCGGTTGCCCTCGTGGTCGAGGACCTCCACTGGGCCGACCCGTCGTCGCTCGAGACGTTGGCCGCGACGCTGGAACAGGTCGCATCGATACCGGGACTTGTGATCATGACGGCTCGTCTGGGGTTCGTCCCTCCGTGGGGTACTCGTAGCAACCACACGTTGATCACCCTGAACCGGCTCGGGGTCGAAGAGACGCGCGCGATCGTGCGCGATCGGCTCGGCCCCGGTACCCCTGAAATCACGATCGACGCCCTGGCCGACCGGTCCGACGGCGTTCCGCTCTTCGCCGAGGAGCTGGCTCGCGCAGTGAGCGAGGAGGTCGCCGACGCGTACGGCCGCGACGTGCCCACGTCCCTTTACGACTCTCTGATGGCACGCCTCGACCGGCTCGGGCCCGTGAAGGCAATCGCTCAGATTGCCTCCGCGATCGGGCGCGAGTTCTCCTTCGACATGTTGAAGGAGGTGTCCGGATACACAGTCACCGACCTTGTTCCGGCGCTGGCGCGACTCGATGATGCCGAGCTGGTGATCACTCGTGGCCTCGCGCCGGCGAGCAGCTATCAGTTCAGGCACGTGCTGGTCCAGCAGGCGGCTTACGACTCGATGCTCAGGCGCCGGCGTATCCAGCTCCATCGACAGATCGCCGTGACGCTCACCCGCCGGTCAGGCGAAGGAGAATCCGTCGCGCCCGAGCTCCTCGCACACCACTGGACCGAGGCAGGCGAGGCGCGCGAGGCGATCGCGGCTTGGCAGATCGCGGCTCAGCTCTCGGCCGCCCGATCCGCCTATGCGGAGACAAGCGCTCATTACGAGCGTGCACTCGCGCTGCTCGATCAGCTGCGCGACGAACTCGACCTGGTGCAAAAAGAGCTCGTGCTCCAGCTCGGGCTCACCGATGCGCTGCAGATGGCGCGCGGATTCGGAGCGCCCGAGACGATCGCCGCAGCGAACAGGGCGAAAAAGCTGAGTGAGTACCTGGGGGACCCACAGTTCCGTCTCAGGACCCTGTACAACCTGTGGGGCACCTCGATGAGCAGCGGAGAGATCATGAGCTCCCAGGTGTTGGCCGACGAGCTCGTCATGCTCGCGCACGAGATCGGCGACGAACAGTCAGCATGCGAGGCGCACATCGCTCAGGCCGGATCGCTCTACAACCGCGGCCGTCTGGTCGAAGCCTTGGACCAAGCCGAAGCCGTCTTCGACCGGTCCCCCGAAGCGCTCGCCGAGGTCGTTCCCGCGTCGGGCGTGGTGCAGGCAGCTCTCTACGGCGGCGCAGCTGCTGCGGCTCTCGCGCGGATCGATCGGGCTCACCGTTTCCTGGCGGAGATCGTCTCTGTCGAGCGCCGAACCGATTCCGATCCGATCGCCCAGATACTCGCAAAGCTCAGCCAATCAGTGGTGAGCGTCTGGCTTCGGGACTTCGACATGGTTCGCACGTCGTCCGAGCGACTTCATGAGGTAGGCACTCAGTTGGGGATCGACATCATCGTGGGCTGGGCTCAGATCTACGGGGGCTGGGCCGAGGCGATGATCGGGGACGCTTCCGGGGTGGACCGGATCTCTGCCGGGCTCGCAAGACACGTGGCCGCTCGCCAGCGCCTTGGCCTCGACCACTCGCTCGGCCTGTTGGCCGAGTCCCAGCTCATGGCCGGCCGGGTGGGTGACTCGTTCGCCACTGTCGCGGACGCCCTTTTGCTGCCCGATCAAGGTGTGCAGATCCAGCACACGTGCGAGCTCCTCCGCTTGAGGGCCGAGCTTCGGGCGATCTCCGGTGAGGACGAAACGGCGAAGGCAGACTTCCGCGCCGCGCTCGAAATGGCGAAGAACATGGACGCCGGACTTCTGGAGCTCCGCGCGGGGGCCGCATTTGCCAGGTTCCTCGGCAGCCACGGCGATCCGGACGGCGCACGCCGGATGCTCGCCGGCATCATCGATCGCCACGACGTCGCATCGTTCGACGGCGACAATGCGCGTGCAGTACTTTCGGAGCTCGAAAGCATGCGAAAGCCTTGATGCACTCGGGATGATCGCGCAATCGGGAACGGACCCTCGAGAGCGTCACCTAGTCGAAAGGCGGTCGGTGTGACGCAGAAAGTGTGCATCGTCGGAGGAGGCGCGAGCGGTGTGGCGCTGCTGTGGTGCCTCGCAAAGGCACAGCAGCAGGATTCCGGGAGCTTCGATATAACTCTCGTGCACGACGTCATGGTCTACGACAACGGGCAACCCCAGCCCGGAATCCCGAGCCTCGGCGGACACTCCCGCACCGTCCCGGTGACCGTGAACGGCAACGAATACTGGATAGATCTCGGCGTCCAGATGATCGCTCCCGTCATGTATCCCAACTTGATGAGCATGCTGAAACTGCCGCAGTTCGCGAGCGTGAAGATGGACCCGGTGCCACTCAAGGTGGCTTGCGCCTTCCCCGGCGCCTCACCGGGCGGCCCAGCTCAGTATTGGGGCAACTTCCCCGATTACCAGACGACTTCGCTCTACCAGCAGGGAGCCTCCGACGCGGCGACGTTCGAGGCGCTTTTAAAGGCTCAGCCGGGGATGATGCTGTCATTACAGGCGATGCTCGATGCCGAGGGCAGTCTGTTCAAGGATCTCTCCACGTTCGAGACGTACTTCCTCGATCCTTATCTCAGCATCATGAACGGATACGGCTCGGCGCTGCTGGGCGAGATATACGTTCCCGAGGTCGCATTCTTATTCGACCAGGGTTACGCCAGCTTCACGAACTGGTCGAGCGACTTCATGAGGTTTCACTACGGCGCCATGCAATGGGTGCAAGCCATGGCGACCGATGCCATGAGCTCCATGCCGAACGGCGCAGTCACGATACTCACCGGCGCCACCGTGATCGAGGTCTATCCCGGTGAGAACGGGCCATCGGTCATCTGGGAGATCGACGGTCAGTCGCAGGCCCCGGAGCAGTTCGACGTCGTGGTGCTGACAACGGACATGGGAACGAACGGCACACTGCTCGACAATTCCAACAACCCGCTCTGGAGCTTCTACGAGCAGTACGTGGGCCAGGACGTCTGGGGCCTGATCCCCGGCTTCTGCTACCTGCACCAGGACGCGTCGATCCTCGCTCCGGGTATGCCGAGCCCGCCGGAAGAGACGCTCCAATTCACCGCGTACTGGGCGACCCAGGAGCAACCGTTCGATCTGACGACTTCGTGGACCACGTACTCCTACAAGAACCTCATGGGCGTCACGGATCCCGACTTCGACTATTACCTGACCATGTACGGCTACGACCCGACGACCGTGCCCAACACGCCGATCCCGAAGAACCCGATAGCGCCCACGCCAATGAACTGGACCCACGGCATGTGGCTCCCGTCATTCATGTGGGAGCAGAAGCAACTGATGCGCAACGCTCAGAGTGTCAGCCCCTACTACACGCCGTTGCCCAGCCAGCAAAAGACGGGGATCTACTTCGCCGGGAACAATCTCACGATGGACTCGGAGGAAGGCGCACTCGTATCGGCCATGGCGCTGGCACGTTACGCGTTCAATGTCGACTCGATCGACGCCGTGCTCGATTCGCGCGTCTTCGACACTCAGGCCGTGATGGCGCGGATCTTCTATCTGGGCATGTTCAACCTGATGTTCCCCGGGTTGAATTTCAACCTGTCCAGCCTGGCCCAGTCTGTGCTCGGCGTCCCCATTTCATGAGATGAAAGCCGCCACGACCCGGGCGAGTTGAGGGGCGTAGAACACGTCGTAATGGGTCAGCGAAGGCAGGATGGCAAGCCGCATCGCGCTCTTGTCCGAGCCGTCCCATCCGGGATCTTTCAGTCCACCTCCGAGAAGGGCGTAGAACTCGGCTGCATGAGACGGCGGGATGCTGTCAGAGTCGCCGAAGACGAGTTGAGTCGGCATCTTCAGCTCCTTCACCTCTTCTGCCCAGTCATATGGCCGTCGGAGCAGGTCCCCTGTCTTGTCCATCAACGCAGGGAAGGCATCGGGGTCAGGCGCCACCTCCGACCAGGCCTTGAACATCGGACTGTGTCGCATCGTGTCGAAGCTGGCGCTGCTCATCTGGTCGAACGCGGCAAGTACCTCGGGGAACCATCCGGCGCGCCGACAGGGAACCGAGACCACTGTCAGCTTGCGGACCCTGGCGGGGTGCTGGATCGCGCATCGCAAGCAGGCTTGGCCACCGAGGGAGTAGCCGAGCAGGTCCGCCTGGGCTAGCTCGAGGCTTCCGATCACTCCGGCGACCTCGTCGCCGAAACCCTCGAAGCTGAACGGCCGGTCGATGTCGCGGGTATGGCCATGACCCTGCAGTTCGATCGCGATCACCCGGCGGTGCATCGCGAGCGTGTCGAGCAGATCGCCGAACATGCTCGCAAGACCGTAGCCACCGTGCACCACGATGAGGGGGGTGCCGCCCCGGCCGCGGCTCTCCCAGTAGACGTCGACGCCATTGACCGGCGCGTAGCCGGTGGTGGGCGAATCCTCGGACATGGTCACGTGGTCCCCTTGTAGTTGATGATCTGATGCAACGTGTGTACCACCGCGACCAGGTCTGCCTGATCCGCCATCACCTGGTCGATGTCCTTGTACGCCTGCGGCGCCTCGTCGACAAGCTGACGGGCCTTTGCCTCCTGCCAGTCCCTACCGGACATCGACGCCACGAACTCGTCGACCGAGATCTCGCGGACGCGCCCGGGACCTGCTCATGCGCCGGCCCGCGCCATGCGAGCAGGACTGGTAGCTCGCCGCGTTCCCAAGGCCGCGAACGATGTAGCTCGACGAGCCCATCGATCCCGGGATCACCCCGTGGTCTCCTCTTCGCGCCCTGATTGCACCCTTGCGCGTGAGCCAGACCTCGCGGCCGTCGTGTAGCTCGCGCTCTGTGTAATTGCGATGGCAGTTGATCCGGCGAACCTCGCGACCAGGAGCCCACGACGATCGAGCGTTACCGACGACGTCCCACAACTCGGACAAGACGGCATCCATCATCGCCTCGCGATTCGCTTCTGCGTACTCCTGCGCCCAGAGCATGTCGGCTATGTATGCCTGGAATTCCTGCGTCCCCTCGGTCAGGTAGGCGAGGTCAGGATCCTCGAGGGTGACAAGGGAGCTCTTCATCAGTCCCTTGGCCGCCTCGATGTGCTGATTAGCCAGCTGGTTGCCGATCCCGCGGCTACCCGAGTGCAGGACCACCCACACGCGGTCGACTTCGTCGAGGCACACCTCGACGAAGTGGTTGCCCGATCCGAGCGTCCCGAACTGGTTGGCGATCTTCGTCAGCTGCCTGCTCGTGAGGTCGGTCGCGCCCGAAAAGGCGGGAACTCGCCGCGCCCGGGCGCCAGACCTCTTCTCGCGTGCAGACGAGTGGTCCTTCCCGAGGCCCGCGGGGACCGCCAGCTCTATTCGGGACAGGAACCGCTCGAAGTCGTCGGGGAGCTGCCGGGCGGTCAGGTCCGTTTCGGCGGCGATCATCCCGCAGCCGATGTCGACCCCGACAGCCGCCGGGATGATCGCGCCGTTGGTCGGGATGACCGATCCGACGGTCGCTCCGAGGCCGACGTGCGCGTCGGGCATGAGAGCCACGTATCCCGCGACGAACGGGAGCCTGCTCGCCTTGGCGGCCTGCTCTATCGTGGCGTCTTCCAGGTCACTCCCCCACGCCAGGACGTTGCCGATCTTCTCCGGCACGGTCTCATCTCCTTCAATCTCGGTACAGATTGAAGCAGCTGGCGGCCGGGCGGCCGCCCGACAGAATGCTCAGGTGGCTGGCGGGGTCACAGACCGGGGGGTTGTACGAAGGCGTAGATCGCCTGGCCCCACCAGCTGCTCGCGTTCGCCGCGGAATACGGGCCCTGCTCCCTGACCGCGCCGGACTCGCTTCCACCGATCGTGATGATCTGGTTGCCCGGCAGAACTTCGGCCACGATGTTCACGTGCTCGATGTTCGGGTATCCGAGACCGCTCGAGTTCGGCCATGCGAGCGAGCTCCCCGGCGGCTCGAACAACACCGCGTCGCCCACCTGCGGAGTAGCAGTCGGCGGTAGCAGGGTCCCGCCATTGGCCAATGCCCAGGCGCCGATCTCGTAGGCCAGCGGTGTGGTCGGGACCGGTATGCCGGCGTGCTGCCAGACCCACGATGCGAAGTACCCGCACCAGTCGCTTCCGACCGGACCGTACAGATACGGATCCGTTTGCCCTACCTGAGGCTGCGCTACAGCGAGGATGCGTGCTCCCGAGGTGTCAGGGTTCTGAGCCCGTGGTTGCGAGCCGGGCAGTATCCCATCGATATCTCCTTCGAAAGAGGCTGAGCCGAAGGGATAGACGTTGCCCGTGTCTCCGGACAGCCAGTAGCCCCCTCCTCCGTTCGCCGCCACGACCGTGCGCACCGGACCGGGCATGGGATCGCTCGCCTTCGAGCCGTCATACGCGGAGTGGAACGCGAACACACCTCCGTCGGCCGCGATCATCCAGTATCCGGCGGTCATACTGTCGTCCGCTATCGACACGACCGGGGCATTCAGATGCCTGCCGCCCATCGACCCCCAGAAGTGCGCGTCACCGAATGCGAACACCCCACCGTCCGACGCGACGAGCCAGTAACCCTTTCCGTCGGAGGTCGGTGCCATTCCGACGATCGGAGCATTCAGATACCTGCCGCCCATCGATCCCATCGAGCGAGCGTCACCGAATGCGAACACACCGCCGTCGGAGGCGACCAACCAGTAGCCCAATCGATTCGGTGTCGCCGCGATCCCGACGACAGGCGCATTCAGATGCCTGCCGCCCATCGACCCCCAGAAGTGCGCGTTGCCGAACGCGAACACGCCTCCGTCAGAGGCGACCATCCAGTAGCCCCCGCTGGCAGGTCCAGCCGCCATCCCGACGATGGGAGCGTTCAGGTGCTTGCCACCCATGGACCCCGCGAACTTGGCGTCGCCGAACGAGAAGACGCCACCGTCGGCACCCACGGTCCAGTAACCGTGCCCGTCCGATGTCGACGCCATACCCACGATCGGCGCGTTCAGATGCAGTGTGATCGTCGTCGCTGCGCCGGCCGGCGCATCGGCCAACAAAAGCCCGCCGGCCATCGCGGGAACCGCGAGCGCCACTACGAGCAACGCAGTTCCAGAGCGCGTGCTCGTTCGTGCACGTGTCGGAATCCTCGCCGACCCGCGCCCGCGTGAGCTACGACCTAACATCTTCCCTCCCCGCGAATCTCCCTTGTCTTAGCGTCGGCGGTGAGAGGATGCAACCTTAGGAACTCTCGTCTGCATGGGAATCGTTCATTTGTGAAATCAAAGGCGACGCCTGAAGGACTGATTCTGTGTTGCATCAACGGAGCAAAAGTCGCAGGTCAGGCCCATTAATCACGTACGATCACTCAGCGTGGCCAATTCGTGGCGTGTACCAACAAGTATCGGCAGATGAGGCGTCGGGCATCGTCGGTGCCCAGGGATTTGTAACGCGATCGCGCGCTCACGTCCTGCCAGTGCACGAACAGATGCAAATGCATGATTCGTCAATCGACGTGCTCTCCCACGGTCAACGCGGCGAGATGCCCCAACTCCCCCGCCACACATCACCGGGTGCCAGATGCGCAATCGAAGTACCGGAACGCAGCGCGTCGGGTGGGCATGTCATCGGCTCGATCGCTATCGAGGTGCGACGCTTCTGCAACTCAGTCACCTTGTCGGCCGTATACACCATCAGATAGCCGAACGCATCGTCTGCCCAGATCGTCACTCCCCTGCCTTCGTCGGCATTCTCGAGCTCCACTCTCACGCTGCCATCCGCAGATCGCACCAACTCGGTGTATCCGGTATCGAGAACTGTCCGCCCGATCTGGCGAGGAGAAGAGAAGTCGAATTCGGAGCCTGCGACCTCGGCCTCCGCGGTAGGAAGTCCCCGCTGATTGGTCACGAGCCTTCTTCGCGCCGGAACCAGCAATCGCGCACTGTCGATGTTCGGCGTCCCGACCGTCACGTAGGGATGGAAGCCGATCCCGAACGGGGCAGGATGCTCTCCGGTGTTCCTCGCCTCGGTCGTGACCGCGAGGCCCTCGCGTCCGAGCCTGTACTCGATCGTCAAAGCGAGTCTCCACGGATAGCCGGGTTGCGGATGGAGAACAGTGCCGAGTGTCACGACGTTCTGGGCCTGTCCAAGTAGCGACCATGGAAGCCACCGGACCAAGCCGTGAATCGCGTTGTGATGCTCAGGCTCGTCGAGTGCTGCTTGAGCCGCAGTCCCTTCGAAGGTGAAACGTCCGTCCCCGAGACGGTTCGGCCAAGGAGCCAGCACCTGTCCACGACCGTCTATGGATCGTCCTGCCACATCGAAGCCGTCGATCACGTGGTGGCCTGACGCTCTGAAGACCCGCAGCGCGGCGCCGACTTCGGTGACGACCACCCGGTGGTTCCCGTAGCCGATCTGGTGTTGTTCGCCCGAGGGAGGCAGCATTTTGTTTGGAATCTTGGGCATCGGGCCTCGCTCATCCCGCTTGCTCCGGCATCGGTGCAAACGTGCCGAACCTTGGTCGACCCGGCGCAGGCACCGGTATGGTAGTTGTACAAGCCCTACGGCGGCGGTGCCACTTCCGGCATGCCACGCCCGGGCCAGAATTGCGGTCGAGGGTGGTGCGAAGGCGAGCCCTCTGCCCCTTGGATGGTGTTGGGCTCGTGCGCATCCTGGTTACCAACGACGACGGAGTCGAAGCGCCGGGCATTGCCGCTCTTGCGGCTGCGGCAGCCAGAACCCGACACGAGGTTCTCGTCGTGGCACCGCTCGAGGACTGGAGCGGCGCTAGCTCTGCGGTCGGCGCGTTCTACCGCCGCGACGGAGTCGACTACCGCACTTTCACGATCGAGGGACTTGAGGACGTGCCGACTTACGGCATCGACGGCACGCCGGCTCTCGGCGTGATCCTCTCTTGCGTAGGTGGTTTCGGCCCGAGGCCGGACATGGTTCTTTCCGGGATAAATCACGGAGTGAACGTAGGCCGCTCCGCGCTTCACTCGGGGACGATCGGCGCCGTCCTGACAGCAGCGCAATTCGGAGTGCGCGGACTCGCAACCTCGATTCGTTTCGGACCTGATCCTGTTCCTTGGGAAACTGCAGCAGATCTGGCCGCGTCACTCATCCCTTTGCTCTTGACCGCGCCACCGGGAACGGCGCTCAACTTGAATGTCCCCGACGTTCGAGCCGAACATTTGAGCGGAGTACGCGCTGCGCGCCTGGGGCGCGGCGGGACCATCCGATCAGTGACGCACGACATACCGGATGACGATCAACGTTCGCGCGGGGAACGGGCTTCGCCTCGATCCTCCGGCGATCGGGCAATACACGCGGGCTTGCCTCCGGGTCCCGGTGGAACGATGCACCTCGACCTGGCGATACCCGGATCTGCGGGGCAGGAAGCCCCGGCCGATCACGATCCCACCGACGTGGACGCTCTCCTGATAGGTCGTAACTTCGCCACGATCACGGCGCTCGTCGGGGTCCACGAGGCGACCGAATCCCATGATCTCGTCACGAGAGCCGTGAGCGAGCTCGCAAACCTCGTTCGGGTTCCCCGTGAATGACAGGTCCTCCAGACAGGCCCTCCAGGCGGGGCTCCAGCGGGCTCATTCACGATTTTTTTGCCATCTCTGATGAAGATTCTTTGTCATAGGATATTTTACCAGTTCAGAGGCGTTTTTTCGAGTTTATTCGCTCGCACGAATGGTTGAGCCGACAATCATTCTGTGCCTCGGGGTCGGCTCGTGAGCGCCGGAGAATTTGCAAGCGGTGGCTCCGCTGCCTAGCTTCTTGTGCACAGACCATCTTCCGATGGTGTCCATGCGACGGTGCGGAGGCCGTCGCCCGGGCCCGAACTGAAGGGTTTGAGCGCGCTCGTGGGCCCACTTGGGACCTAGCGCCTCCTGGGCACGAACCTTCGTCGCCAACTCGTGGGCGTCTCGCCGAACCAACGTCGGCCACCATATATCGCCATTTCACACATACAAGGAGAGCCGCCTAACGACATAGCAACAGGGTTGCTCCGTCCGCACCTCGTAAGGACTTAAGTCCAGGGTCGCCTTGCCCTTCCCGGCAGCGGCTCCGCGGGACGAATGCGCAGAAGACGGGCCGCCCGCATTCCAAGCCCACCTGGAGCCCGCCGGGCATCCCGTGACTTTAGGAGGCGCAAGATGCGGAAGACCGGACTCTGTGGCGTTGTCATCGCCACGCTGTTCGGCACTGCTGGACTTCTCCAGCATCCGAGCCACCAAGAAGTTAAGCAACATCACATTCAACAACAACAACAGAGTTTGTCGCCCTTCGCGCAAGCGGGGGTCAACTTGCTCGACACATATCACATCGGCAGCCGTCAGGCCGCCACCTCGGTGACCCTTCTTCCAGACGGGTTTCTGCGGGTGGTGGACAAGCCTGGTCCCACTCGTGCGCAGATCCTTGCGTACGACAGAGCTGTCGACCGCAAGCGCGCAAAGCAATTCGAGCAAGCCGTAGCTGCGGAGCAAGCCGCACAGGAAGCAGCACAACAGGCACAAGCCGAGGCAGCCGCTCAGGCTCAGGCCGAAGCAGCCGCTCAGGCTCAGGCCGAGGCAGCTGCACAGGCGCAAGCCGCAGCTGCCGCCGCAGCTCAAGCACAAGCAGCCAAAACTCAGGCTCCACAACCGGCTCCAGCCGAAGGAGTGTGGGCGGAGTTGCGCAACTGCGAGTCAGGCGGCAACTACGCCGAAGACACCGGTAACGGCTACTTCGGCGCTTACCAATTCGCCCTGTCGACTTGGGAAAGCCTCGGATTCAGCGGTTTACCGTCCGACGCGGCGCCAGCCGTGCAGGACGAAGCCGCACAAAAGCTCCAAGCACTGTACGGGTGGGATCAATGGCCCGCATGTGCAGCAGAGCTCGGATTGTGACCTGACGGGTTCCTGACGGGACTCGTAAGCAATTCGCAAAACCGCTCCGGCCCGGGCGAGCAAGTCAATCTGCTCACCCGGGCCGGGGACCGGTAAGCCTTTTCCAAATCTGAGCAAATACTTGCAATCGGTCACTTTGGTCATTTCGCATTTGGGTATGGCGACGCATTTACCCCGGTAGCGTTCAAGTGACCATGCGAGCCGCCGCCGTACAGTGCACAGCGTCGAACGATCGCGAGGAGAACCTCGTGCGTGCCGGCGAACTCGTCGGCCGGGCCGCATCGCTCGGAGCCGAGCTGATCGTCGTGCCGGAGCACTTCTCTTGCTTCGGAAACGCACCGGTTCTCCGCAACTCCGCCGAGCCCCTCCAAGGCTCCGTGATGCGATGGGCCACGAGGATCGCCAAGGACCACGGTGTCTGGCTCGTCGCCGGAAGTTTCGTCGAGCTCTCGGGGGGCCGGCGGTACAACTCGAGTTTCCTGGTGAGCCCCGAAGGTGAGATCACCGCCGGCTATCGCAAGGTTCATCTCTTCGACGTCGACGTGCCAGGCGCAGTGAGCCGCGAGTCCGATGCGGTCTCTGCGGGCAACCGGGCCACGATGGCCGCCATATCGCAATCGGACGGCCTCCCTGTCCCCATCGGCCTGACTATCTGTTACGACCTGCGTTTCCCTGAGCTATACCGCGTCCTCACGCTCGCCGGCGCGCTCGTGATAGTGGTCCCGTCCGCATTCGCGGCTGCGACAGGCCGCCTCCACTGGGAGATCCTGCTGCGGGCGCGGGCAATCGAGAACCAGGTGTTCATCGTCGCTGCCGGACAGGTGGGCGAGCTGGGCGGCCAGTTCGAGGCATACGGCCACTCGGCGATCGTCGACCCCTGGGGAACGGTGCTCGCCGAAGTTCACGAAGGTACGGGCGTCGCCGTGGCGGATCTCGACTTCGCCGCCCAGCAGGACGCTCGTTCGACGCTCCCGTGTCTCTCCCAACGCCGGCCGTCTGCTTACAGAAAGCCGCCTGACCCGCAGGCCGTCGAGGTCCGATAGGTCCCGACACCGTGCAGTCGGTATCCTCGTCTGTCGTGGCGGGGGGAAACTCGAAGAAGAAGCGCTTGTCATCGGACCGCCTGAGTGCGGTCCCTCCGGTCACGGACGGGGAATTCCGCTACCGCGACATCCGCCTCTCTTACGAGATGTACGGATCCGGCCCCCAGGTCCTCGTCTACCTCCACGGGCTTCTGCTCGACGGTAACCTCAATCGTCCGATCGCGACGGCCCTGTCTCGAGCCGGCAACCGGGTGATCCTGCTCGACCTGCCGGGTCACGGGATGTCCGACAAGCCGAGACACGCCTCTATGCACAGGATGGACTCGTACGCCGATTGCGTGGTCGCGCTGCTCGACCATCTGGGGATCGCAACCGCCGTGGTGGGCGGTGTGTCTCTCGGCGCGAACGTCGCCCTGTTGTGCGCAACGCAGGCGCCGTCGCGTGTTCAGGGGTTGCTGCTCGAGATGCCGGTGCTCGAATGGGCGGTCCCGGGCGCAGGTCTCGTGTTCCTTCCTCTGCTCATCGGCTTCCACTACGCGGCGCGATTCGTGAGCTTGCTCGGCGAGCTCCCTAGGCGCCTGCCCCGTACCTCGAGCTGGGTGATAGAGGGCCTGAGAGCGCCGATCGCGCTCCGGCCCGAGGAGTCGACCGCGGTTCTCCACGGCCTGTTCGTCGGGCCGATCGCGCCCACAGTCGAGCAACGGAGGGCCATCACCGCGCCGACACTGGTGATCGGTCATCGTGCCGACTTCATCCACCCTTTCAGCGACGCAAAGAACCTCGTCGACCAGCTGCCGTTCGCACGACTCGTCCAGGCCGGCTCGATGCTCGAGTTGCGCATACAACCCGAACGCCTCGTGAGCGAGATCGTGGTCTTTCTCGACGAGGTCTGGAACCCGCGGGCTGCGGCGTCGGGCTAGTTGCTCAGCGTGGCAGCCACGCGTCGGGATCGGCCGTCAGCTTTGCCACAGAGCGCGGGAGGCGCCCGCGCACCACGTCTTCCAGGGTTATGTGCTCGAGCACGTTGCGAAGGCTTGCCCGGACCGCGACCCAGACATCTTGCAGGCGCTCTGCCGCTCCTTCGTACAGGGTCGCCTCGGGACGTAGGCCGCGCACCTCGGCCAGAGGCCCGTCGAGAGCGCGCATCACATCGGCGAACGTGATCGAGCTCGCCGGCCTGGCAAGCCTGTAACCACCCTCCGCCCCGCGCTGGCTCGCGACGATCCCGGCTCTGCGCAGTTCGTTCAAGATGCTTCCCAGGAACTTCGACGGCAATCCCTGCGAGGCAGCGAGGGCGTCCGCTGTCGCGGGCTCCCCCTCCGCCGCTGCCAGGGTGAGCAGCGCACGCATGGCGTAGTCGACCTTTGCAGGAATGTGCACGGAACGATTCTGCCCGAAAAGTCCCTGGTGGGTACCGATCTGGTGGAGCGAAGATGCCACCACGATCCGTGCTTGATCCCACGCTGAAAGCGCGGTGACCAGCTCGAATGGGTCCTCCGGCCGGCGAATTGCCGGTCAGGGCACCGAGAACCGGCGTCCCCACGCCTCTTTTCACTCGATCTACCCAAGCTAATCAATGGAAGCTATAGATGTGATAGATTTCATCTATGCAATCGCGTTCATTTGTCCAGAAGCTCTCCGTAGCGGCCGCGTGCGCCGGGCTCGCGATCGGGGTGACGAGTTGCAGCTCCAGCTCGAACAGTGGCGGACCGGGCGGCGGAGACGTCACGATCGATCTCGTGGCCTACTCCACCCCGGAGAGTGCCTTCGCCAAGTTGATCTCCGCCTTCGAGCAGACCGCCGCCGGCAAAGGGATATCCGTCTCGACGTCGTACGGGGCATCAGGGACACAGGCGAACGACGTGGTCGACGGGCAGCCCGCAGACGTCGTCAACTTCTCGCTCGAGCCGGACATGGCCAAGCTCGTGAAGGCCGGGTTGGTCTCCTCGAGCTGGGACACCGTGGGACCGGACCACGGAATCGTCACGAACTCGGTCGTGGTGTTCGTGGTGCGCAAGGGCAACCCTGACCACATTCAGAACTGGTCGGACTTGGTCAAGCCGGGGATACAGGTGGTCACGCCCAATCCCTTCAGCTCGGGAAGTGCACGGTGGAACATCATGGCTGCCTACGGGGCGGCGCTTCAGACCGGTGACTCGGCTTCCACTGCGCAGGATTACCTGAAGAGCTTGCTCAAGAACACAGTCGCACAACCCGCCAGCGCGAGCGATGCGATGGAAGCGTTCCTGTCGGGCACAGGCGACGTGCTGCTCGACTACGAAGACGACGCGATCGCCTCTGAGCGCAAGGGTGCCGCGATCGAGTACGTAGTGCCCCCGCAGACGATCCTCATCCAGAACCCGATCGCCGTGGTGTCGAACTCGTCGCACAAGGCCGCGGCGCAGGCCTTTGTGAACTACCTCCTTTCCGAAGCGGGCCAGGAGCTTTGGGCGAAGGAGGGCTTCAGGCCCGTGATCGCCTCTGCGGCGCGAGCCGCAGGGGTTACGTTCCCCACTCCGAGCGACCTCTTCACGATCGACTCGCTCGGCGGGTGGACAAAGGACGCCAAGTCGTTCTTCGACCCACAGACAGGCATCGTCGCCAAGATCGAATCGTCCCTCGGGGTGAGCACCTCGAGCGGTTGATCCTCGTACGTGACTGTAAGCGGGAGGTCGGACCGCTGATCGAGCATGGATCACAGAGGCGCGTGCGCGCCGCCGGCAAGGGCTTGCTGCGTGCGGCCGGGCCGGGAGCAGCGGTCATATACCTGAGCCTGCTCGTGCTCATACCGATCGCCGCGCTCGCCACGCAGGCGTTCCACGGCGGATGGAGCGCGTTCTGGTCTGCGGTGACAGACCCGGAGTCGTGGGCGGCGCTCAAGCTCACGATCGTGAGCGCAGTGATAGTGGTCATCGTGAACGTCGTCGCCGGGACCGCGATCGCCTGGGTGCTCGTCCGCGACCAATTCCCGGGCAAGCGCCTGCTCGGAGCCCTGGTGGACCTGCCCTTCGCACTGCCGACGGTAATCGCAGGCCTCACCCTTCTCAGCTTGTACGGACCCGACAGCCCGATCCATCTGGACATCGCCGACACCAGGCTGGCCGTGTGGGTCGCGCTCGCATTCGTCACCCTGCCTTTCGCGGTCAGGTCCATCCAACCGGTGCTCGAAGAGCTCGACCTCGACGCGGAAGAAGCTGCGGCCTCCCTCGGAGCCGGCTCGTTCACCGTGTTCCGCCGCATCGTCTTGCCGAGCCTCGCTCCTGCGATGATCTCGGGCGCCGCCTTGGCATTCGCCCGAGCGCTCGGCGAATACGGGTCGCTCGTGCTCTTCACGAGCGGGCTGCCGTTCAAGACGATGGTCGCGTCGATCCGGATCTTCGGGTTGTTCGAGTCCGACGACTTCCAGGCTGCCGCAGCCGTGTCCATCGTGCTGCTCGTGCTGTCGCTGGTCGTGCTCCTGCTTCTCGGCACGTGGCGCCGGCACATGTCTCGCGACGAGGTGGCGTCGTGAGCACCGCTACGGCAGTGAGAGAGCCGCTGAACGAGGACCGGGCTCTCGTCGAGTCCCGTCCGAGGCGTTCGCACCCGGTGCGCCGGTTCTTGTTCCGCGGAGGGCTCCGGCTGTTCGTCGTCGCTTATCTCGCGCTGCTTGTCGCCATCCCTGTCGGCACCATCGCGTACAAGGCCTTCGCCCCGGGGTTCTCCGAGGCATGGCGCGACCTCACGAACCCGGGCGGCCTGGGCACCCACGACTTCGTTCACGCCCTCGTCCTCACGCTCGTGGTCGCAGCCGTCGCGGTGCCGCTCAACACCGTGTTCGGGGTAGGAGTCGCGATCCTCCTCGCGCGCCATCGCTTCCCGGGTGCGCGCCTGCTCGACGCGGCGATCGACCTGCCGATCGCGATATCGCCGGTCGTGGTCGGGTTCTCGCTTCTACTCGTCTACGACAAGACGGGCTGGATCGGCAGCTGGCTCGCGGCGAGGGGTATCCAGGTCGCGTTCTCGATCCCTGGGATCATCCTCGCCTCAGCGTTCATCTCCATCCCCTACGTCGCACGCGAGGTCCTGCCGGTGCTCCAGGAGATCGGTACCGAGCAGGAACAGGCGGCGGCCACACTCGGTGCGGGCCCGCTCGTGGCTCTCTTGCGGATCACACTGCCATCGATCAGGTGGGGTATCGCCTACGGGGTCACCCTCACCACTGCGAGGGTGCTCGGTGAGTTCGGGGCGGTGAGCGTCATCTCGGGCAACATCCAGGGCCAGACCGAGACGCTCACTCTGTACGTCAGCAACCAGTTCGCCAACTACAACCTTGTCGGCGCGTACATGGGGGGCCTCGTGCTCGCCGTCATCTCGCTCATCGTGCTCGGGCTGCTCAGCCTGTCCAAGAGAAAGGAGACGCGGTCATGGCGATCCAGGTCCGCGGAGTCTCGAAACGCTTCGGGGACGCCGTCGCCCTAGAAGACGTCAACCTCGACGTCCCGACAGGCTCTCTCACCGCCCTGCTCGGCCCGAGCGGTGGGGGGAAGTCCACCTTGCTCAGAGTGGTCGCGGGCTTAGAAGTGCCCGACACAGGGCGCGTCCTGATCGACGGGGAGGACGTGACGGGGCTCGCTCCGCGCGAGCGCGGGATCGGTTTCTGCTTCCAGCACTACGCGCCGTTCCGTCACATGAACGTCTGGGACAACGTTGCGTTCGGGCTGAAGATCCGCAGGCGCCCGAAACCCGAGATGCGCAAGCGCGTCTCTGAACTGCTCGAGCTCGTGAGGCTGGAGGACTTCGCGAAGCGCTACCCGTCTCAACTGTCGGGCGGCCAGCGCCAGCGGATGGCGCTCGCCCGCGCTCTAGCGGTCGAGCCGCGACTGCTGCTGTTGGACGAGCCGTTCGGCGCACTCGACGCGCAGGTGAGAAAGGAGCTGCGCGCCTGGCTGCGCCGCCTCCACGACGAGGTCCACATCACCACCGTTCTCGTGACCCACGACCAGGAAGAGGCGATGGACGTCGCGGACCGCCTCGCGGTTATCCACCTCGGGCACCTCGAGCAGGTCGGCACCTCAGCCGAGCTCTACGACCACCCCGTGAACGACTTCGTGCTCACCTTCGTCGGACCGGCCACCTCGATCGGCGGGCGCTTCGTCAGGCCCCACGACGTCACCGTCAGCCGGCAGCCAGGCGTGTCGGGCTCCTACCCGGCGAAGGTCGTGAGAGTCACCCACCTCGGGTTCGAGGTCCGCGTCGAGCTCGAGCTGCTGGCGGACCCTGGAGCGTCCGATCGGACCACGCCTCGGGCCGAGGATTCCGTCTCTGCACGCGGCACGTGGGTCCAGCTCGACCGCGCCACCGCCAGGGCTCTCCAGCTCCAGGTCGGTGAGTCGGTGCTCCTCATCCCGCGAGATGTGCCAGGGGGTCTGCAACCGACACCCGACGCGCCGGTCGGCGCAACAGCAGGTGCGGCACCCGGCCGGTAGTCGCGAAGTCAGTCGTCTTCTGTCGGGCGCTGCCTGTTCCTCTGGCGCTTTATGTCGCCCCTGCGACGTTTGGACTGGACTCTCCTGCGCGCGGACGACGCGGTCGGAGCCGTTGCGACCCTCGGCAGCTCTACCCGCAGTGCCGAGGCAAGCCGGTCCGACAGACGCTCCAGGGCCAGTGCCCTGTTGCGCGCCTGGGACCTCTCGTCTTCTGCGACAACCCTCACCTCGGGCCCGAGACGCTCGAGCAGCCGTGCTCTCTGGCGCGGTCCGAGAGCCCGCGATCCCGCTATGTCGAAGCGCACCTCCGCTCGGGTGCTCGCGGTGTTTGCGTGTTGGCCGCCCGGACCTGAGCTGCGGCTGAAGCGCCATGCGAGCTCGCTTGCCGGTATCGACAAGCTCCGCGACACCCGTAGCGAACCGCGCTCCTCGGCGGGAGGCGGCGCCGGATCAGGCGCAGACGGGGACATCGGCCGCGACGGGGGCATCTGCCGGGTCGACCTTGCAGATCGCGTAGACCCTCACCGGCTCACACGTCCGAGATGTCGGCTGCGACCGGGTTCTCGAGAGTCCCCACGTTCCCGACGGTGATCCGCACGACGTCGCCCGGTACGAGCCACCGAGGAGGATCGAAGGCCGCGCCCACACCTGAAGGTGTCCCGGTCGAGATGACGTCGCCCGCTTCGAGCGTGAAGCCGGTCGACAGATAAGCGATCTGCTCGGCACACGAGAAGATCATGTCGGAGGTAGACGAGTCCTGTCGCAGCTCGTCGTTGACCCAGGTCCGTATCGACAGGTCCTGCGGGTCGTCCACCTCGTCGGGAGTCACGATCCAAGGGCCTAAAGGACCATGGGTGTCGAACGACTTGCCCATGGTGAAGGTGGGAGTCCGCCACTGCCAGTCCCTCACGCTCACGTCGTTCATCACGGTGTACCCGGCGATCACGTCCAGTGCGCGGTCCACCGGGACGTTCTTGCAGCGCCGGCCGACGACCATGGCGAGCTCGCCCTCGTAGTCGACCATGTAAGACACCCGTGGCACCACGACTGGCGCTCCTGGGCCGACCACGCACGTGCGCTGCTTGTTGAACCAGTACTGGTACTCGGGGGCATCGCGCCCGATCTCCGCCACGTGGGCCGCATAGTTCATGCCGATAGCTAGAACCTTTGCGGGCCGCGGCACCGGGGCGAGGAGGTGCACCTCGTCGAGGCTGAGGCGAGGTGCGTCGGCGACCGCGGTCGAGGCACGTTCCAGAGCACCCTGGCCGCTTCGGAGCAGCTCGAGCATGTCGCCCGGCAGCCCGACGGCAGGAACGGTCAGGTCGACTATCTCGTCTCCTACGACAACTCCCGAGCGCACCCCGCCGTCTGAGTGGAGGTGGCCTTCGAACTCAGCGGCGCCCTCGGGATCGGTCTCGTCGACGGTGAAGCTGGCAAGTCGCACCACGTAAAGGTAGCCAGGTGGACGCACTCGGTCCCTTCGGGGCCGGATGAGCCTCGGCTTGCGGCGGTAGCCTCCCGCGGGCGGCCGACGCCGGCTGACAGGAGGGAGCCGAACTTGACGAGCAGCCTCGAAGGCAAGGTCGCCCTCGTGACGGGATCCTCGAGCGGCATCGGCGCGGCGACCGCCGAAGCGCTGTCTTCAGCCGGCGCGTCGGTGGCGGTCAACTCGAGCAGGTCGGTGGAAGAGGGCGAGAAGCTCGCGTCGCGCCTGCCCGGGTCTGTATACGTCCAGGCGGACGTCGCCGACCCCGAGCAGGCGACAAGGCTGGTGGACCAGGTGGTGGAGCGTCTCGGGAAGCTCGACGTCCTAGTGAACAATGCCGGGACGACGGTGTTCATCCCGCACCACGACGTCGACGCTGCGACCCCCGACGTCTGGCGCAGGATCTTCGACGTGAACGTGATCGGCACGTGGCAGGTGACCGTCGCGGCCCTCCCCCACCTGCGGGCGTCGGGCGACGGATGCGTCGTCAACGTTTCGTCGGTGGCGGGAGAACGGCCGACCGGAAGCTCCATCCCTTACGCGGCGTCCAAGGCGGCGCTCAGCCACATGACCCGGCTGCTCGCGAACGTCGTCGCACCCGAGGTACGGGTGAACGCCGTCGCGCCCGGGCTCATAGACACTCCGTGGACCGCAGACTGGAATGACGCCCGCGCCTTCGTCGAGGCGACCGCCCCCATGCGCCGCACAGGGACGGCGCAAGACGTTGCCGAATCCATACTCGGACTCGTCCGCTCGCGCTACGTGACAGGCCAGGTCCTGCTCGTCGACGGCGGGATGAGCCTCAGATGACCGCGGCATCGATCGCATGACGGACGCCGGTGGTTCCGGGCCTGTCGCGTCCGGAACGGTCGAGACGACGATCGACGGCGACGTGGCGATCGTCGTCCTGCGTCGCCCCCCGCACAACCTGCTCACCGAGCCCCTCCTGCGAACCCTCGCCGATCACTTAGAGGAGACCGCAGGCCTTTGCCGTGCGGCAGTGGTCGCATCGGAGGGACGCTCTTTCTGTGCGGGAGCGGACTTCCGCTCAGGCGAGGCTCCTGACCCGACGGCAGGGAACACCTTCGCCGCCACGACGACGGCGTTCTACGCACAGGCCCTGCGGATCTTCGAAGCACCGGTTCCGACCGTCGCAGCGATACAGGGCGGCGCGATCGGCGCGGGTTTCGGGCTCGCTCTGGCGTGTGACCTCCGGGTCGCGGGCACCGCAGGTTGGTTCCAGGTTAACTTCGTGCGGCTCGGCATCCATCCGGGCTTCGCGCTGAGCATGACCCTTCCCCGACTTGTCGGTCCGGGACGCGCGGCCGATCTGCTTCTTTCCACGCGGCGCGTCGATGCCGAAGAGGCTGAGCGGATCGGGCTGGTCGAGCGCGTGGTGGAGCAGAGCGCGGTCACCGACGCGGCGATCGCGCTCGCCTCCGAGATAGCGGCGGGGTCGCCGGGAGCGACCGCCGCCACCCGGGCGACTCTGCCGCGCCGGTCTCGGTGAGGCCGCGCGTGCCGCAATGGCGCACGAGCTCGACGAGCAGGTCGCCCTCGCCGGCACCGACGATCCGCGCGAGGGGGTTCTCGCGATGCTCGAGGGCCGAGCGCCGGTGTTCCGCGGACAGGATCCCGCAGCGCCATCACGAGAAAGGGATGCCCGTGACTGAGCAGATCCACTACAAGAAGCCGGGCTGGTTCACCCGCAACATCTTCAACCGGACGGTGTCGGGCCTCACACGAGCCGGCGTGAGCATCTTCGGCAGCCGTGTCCTCGAGGTCAAGGGTCGCTCGAGCGGCCTGCCTAGGCAGACGCCCGTCAACGTGCTCACACTCGAGGGACGTCAGTATCTCGTGTCGCCACGCGGAGAGGGCGAGTGGGTGAAGAACCTCCGTGCTTCGGGCGGACAGCTCGATCTGCTCCTCGGCCGCGGGCAGCGTGACGCGCCATGCGGTCGAGGTCGCGGACGCGGACAAGGTGCCCGTGCTCCGGGGTTACCTGACGCGCTGGAAGTTCGAGGTCGGACAATTCTTCGAGGGTGTCGGACCCGGCTCCACCGATGAGCAGATCCTCGCGATCGCCCCGAAGCACCCGGTGTTCCTGCTCGACCCGCCGGAGGGTCGAACCCAAGGGTCGTAGCCGCATGGAGCGAGCGACGGTCGCGGTATACGAGGACCGCGGCGCGAAATGGGCCGAGGGCACGCGGGCGGAGCGAAGGGAATCCGCACGGTCCTTCGGTTCTGAGATCCCGAAGGGAATGCCACACGTCGATGTCGGATGCGGGGCCGGCCGCTACACCGGAATGTTGGGCGAGCCCTGCATAGGCCTCGACGCGGCGCGCTCGATGCTCGGAATGTGCCGCCAGGCGGTTCCGCAGGCTCTTCTCGTCCAGGCAGACATGGAGGCTCTCCCGTTCGGCCTACGCGTCCTGGCTGGCGCCTGGGCCAACATGAGCTACCTACACCTGCCTCGCACGAGGCTGCCCGCCGCTCTCGCGGAGTTGCATCGCTCGCTCGACGTCGGGGCCCCTGTCGACATGCAGGTGCTCCACGGGGACTTCGAGGGAACAGGGCTCCCCGATGACCGTGTCGGTGGCCGCTTCTTCGCAGCGTGGCAGGTGCCGCATCTCGCCTACGTCGCCGAAGGCGCAGGATTCACGGTCATGTCCACCGAGACAGATAAAGGGGGCCCCGGCGAACACGGGGTGGTCCGGCTGCGAGCGCACAGAGCCAGGACCCTTGCCGACACCGTCGGGCCCGGCATGCGGCTGCTCGTGTGCGGGCTCAACCCGAGCGTCTACTCGGCCGACGCCGGCTTCGGCTTCACCGCGTCCCGGAAACCGTTTCTGGCCCGCTGCATCGTCATCGGGCCTCGTCACGAAGACCCACGATCCTCGTCACGCACTCGAGGTCGACGGAGTCGGCATGACCGACATGGTCAAGCGCGCCACGCCTAGCGCCTCGGAGTTGAGCACAGAGGAATACAGGCTCGGCGCTGCTCGGTTGGAACGCCTCGTCGCGTGGCTCGAGCCAGCGGCGGTGTGTTTCGTCGGCCTGGCGGGCTGGCGCGCCTCGGTCAACCGAAAAGCTGCTGCCGGCGTTCAGGAACTTCCGTTCGGGGGGCGCCCCGTCTACGTGATGCCCTCGACGAGCGGAGCCAATGCGAACAGCACGTTGAAGGTCCTGACTGCGCACATGGAGCAGGCGCTGTTGCTGGCGGAGGCCTCGCGATGACGCGCGCCCTCCTATGCGGTCTCGAGGCGAGATCCCGGTGAATACTCCTCCAGGGCCTCGTTGCGCCGGGCTCCTGCTCGCACCCGGTGCCAGCGCAGGCAGGGACCAACCTGCGCTCGTTGCGATCGACGACGCCGTCTCCGCAACCGGCATCGTGGTCGAACGTATGGACTTCCCCTACAGGTTGGAGGGCCGCCGTGCACCTGACCGCCCGGCGGTGCTGGTCGAATCGGTCGTGCGAAACGCCGGGGACCTCGCGGACCGGATCGGCGCGAGACAGAACCGGATAGCGCTCGGGGGTCGGTCGATGGGGGGCCGCATGGCGTCCGTCGCCGTCGCAGAAGGGCTCCCCGCCGCGGGCCTGGTGCTCGTCAGCTACCCGCTGCATCCTCCGGGTCGTCCGGAAAAGAGCCGGACAGAGCATCTCGGTGCGATCGCCGTTCCATGCCTGTTCGTCTCGGGCACACGCGACGCCTTCGGCACCCGCGAGGAGCTCGAGTCCGCCACGCTCGCGATCCGAGGGCCCGTCACCCATGTCTGGATCGAGGGCGGCGACCACGGCCTGCGCAGGCGCGACGCAGAGGTCGCATCCATAGTGGCGTCATGGCTGAGAGGCCCGTCCAAACGTGACAGGGCCTGAGGCACGGGCGCTGAGGCACGGGCGCTAAGGCACGGGCGCTGAGGCACGGGCACTACCGTGCGACTGAGTGATCGACGTCGGCGACATCGAGCAGGCACAGAGACGTCTCACCGGCGTCATCGGTGAGACCGCCACAACCAGGTCGCGCACACTTTCTGATCTGTCGGGACGCGATGTCCTGCTCAAGCCGGAGCACCTGCAGCGCACCGGCTCGTTCAAGATCCGCGGTGCCTACAACCGGATAAGCACCCTTGCTTCGCAAGGCTCCGCCACAGCGGTGGTCGCAGGTTCGGCAGGCAACCATGCGCAGGGGGTCGCTCTCGCCGCCACGCTCTCCGGATTGCGTGCCACGGTATTCATGCCGATCGACGCGGCTCTTCCGAAGGTGGAGGCGACGCGCTATTACGGAGCCGAGGTGGTGCAGACCGGCGAGAGCGTCGACGACTGCATCAGAGAGGCGCGCGACTACGCCGGCGCTACAGGTGCCTTCTTCGTGCCGCCTTTTGACGACCCGTTCGTCGTCGCCGGCCAGGGAACGGTCGGGCTCGAGATCGCCTCTGAAGCCCCGGACGCCGAGGTCGTAGTCGTCCCCGTGGGCGGAGGAGGTCTCGTCGGAGGGATAGCTGTCGCGCTGGCGGATCGACTTCCGCGCACCAGGGTCGTAGGCGTGCAGGCTGCGGGTGCGGCGTGCATGGCGGCGGCCTTGGAGCACGGCGCCCCTGTAGTGCTCGACACGTTGTCGACACTGGCCGACGGGATCGCCATCAGATCGGTTTCGGAGCTGACCCTCGAGATCGCAGAGGCCCACGTGTCCGAGATCGTCACCGTCGACGAGGAGGAGATCAGCCGCGCAGTGGTCCTTCTCCTCGAACGGTGCAAATGGGTGGTCGAGCCAGCCGGCGCGGTTGGACTGGCCGCGGTGCTCGAAGGCAAGATCCCCGGAGCGGGCGAGGTCGCTGTCGTCTTGTCGGGCGGGAACGTCGATCCCCTCCTGCTCACCCGCCTGATCGAGCACGGCATGTCGGCCTCAGGCCGGTTCGTCATGTTGAGAGTCGTCATCCCCGACCGTCCCGGTGCACTGGCCGCGCTCACATCGGCGCTCGCAGAGCTGCGCCTGAACGTGTTGTCGGTCGACCACCACCGCCGGAGCTCGCAACTCGCGATCGACCAGACCGAGGTGCTCCTCACGCTCGAGACGCGCGACCCGGAGCACCGCGCCAAAGTCGTCCCCTTCTTGGAGAGCCGCGGCTACCGGGTCAGCGTCAGCTCGTGAGCGCCCTGCCGATCAGAGACGACGGCCTCCCCCGCTGTCCGTGGTGCCTGTCGACTCCCGAGTACATGCGATACCACGACGAGGAGTGGGGCCAGCCCGTCGGATCCGACGACCGCATATACGAGAAGCTCTGCCTCGAGGGCTTCCAGAGCGGGTTGTCGTGGTTGACGATCCTGCGCAAACGAGATGCGTTCCGTGCGGCGTTCAGCTCCTTCGACCCCGCCGTCGTGGCCGGGTACTCAGAGCGCCAGGTGGAGACCCTCTTGTCCGACGCGTCGATCGTGCGCAACCGCGCCAAGATCCTCGCCACCATCGACAATGCTCGAGCGACCGTCGACCTGCACAACCGGGGCATGACGCTCGCTGGTCTCGTCTGGAAGCACGAACCGGCGAAAGGTCGAGCGCCGCGAAGCGACGAGAGCGTGCCGGCCTCCACGCCCGAGTCCAAGGCACTCTCTGCGGCACTGGTCAAGCAGGGATTCCGCTTCGTCGGGCCTACGACCGTCTACGCCGCCATGCAGTCGCTCGGCGTCGTCAACGACCACCTCGCCAAGTGTCACTTCAGGGACATATGCGAGCAGGAGCGCGAGCGGTTCACCAGGCCCGGTTGAGGGCCCACCGCCACACGCGGTTCCGGGTCAACCGCCTTCGTGGACCTCGTCCAAGATCTCGACGAGCCTGCGAGGTGCGACCGACCTGTACGCGTCCTCGCAGATCGCGTCCAGGTCGTCCCAGTCGAGCCCTGCATCGAGCCGGACCCCGATCCAGCCACGGTGACCGACATATGGCGGCCTGAAGAAGCACTCCGGATCCTGCTCGACGAGGTCGTGCTGAGCCCCCGGCGGGGCCGCGCACCACAGGTGGGGAAAGTCGTCGGCGTGATGACCGTCGAGCCAGGCGTTCACGAACGTCGCCTTGCCGCGCACGAAGAAGCTCGGTGCGCCGTGGCTCAATCTTTCGGTCGCCTCGGGGAACGACAGGCAGATCTCCCTCAATCTGGTCAGAGTCTCCTCGCCGTCGTCCGAGGATCTCCGCGGTGCCACAGCCTGGAATTAAAGCAGGCGCGATCGGGGCGAGCCCGCCGGTGCCTCGGCGCGGATCACGCGTCGAACGGAGCCACAACACGACGCAGTAGATCGGCGAGGACGCTTCGGTCCGCGGCGTCGAGGGAGCCGAGAATGGAGTTCTCCCTTTCGATCAATTCTTCCAGGGCACGGTCCACGCGTCTGCGCCCGGCGCTCGTGATCTGAACGCGCACCGAGCGTGCATCCGAAGGATCGGGTCGCCTGCGGACCAGGCCCCTGCCTTCTAAGTGATCGAGCCGGTTCGTCATCGTGCCCGAAGTGACGAGGGTCTGAGCGAGAAGCTGACCGGGCGACAGGTGCGGTGATGTCGCGCGGCGCAGCGCAGACAGCACGTCGAAGCTCCAGATCTCGAGGTCGTGACGCGCGAACACGATGCTCCTCTGCCGGTCGAGATGGCGCGCCAGGCGCGAGACCCTCGAAAGCACCTCGAGGGGGCTCACATCGACGTTCGGCAGCGCCCAGCGCCAACCCTTGACGAGCCGATCGACCTCGTCCTCCATGGGCTCCCTTCGGACGTGATCCGAGAAAAGGACCGCAGATTCCCATTATATCTTGACATCAAGATGAATGGGGCGGATACTTCTCTTGATATCAAGAGATAAGGGGGTCGGCCATGGCAGGCACCGACGGTTTGCACCACGGGCACCGCGACGAGCGGGGAGCGGGCCGGAGGCGCCCGGTCCCCGAACCCCGCGACTTCTATCGCCGGATGCACGACCGGGTCACAGAGGTTCGCGCCGGCCTCGGCAGGCCCCTGACGCTCGCAGAGAAGGTCCTGTGCAGCCATATGAGCACGGGGCAGAGCTCGGACCTGAAACGGGGACACAGCTATGCCGACATAGATCCGGACCGGGTGGCCCTGCAGGACGCGCTTGCGCAGATCGTGGCGCTCCAGTTCATGACCGCGGGCCTCGACGAGGTGCTCGTCCCGACGACGGTGCACTGCGACCACCTGATCAGGGCGAGGACAGGTGCGGAGGTGGACCTGCGTACGGCACTCGGAGAGAACGCGGAGGTGTACGACTTCTTGCGATCGGTTTGCGCCAGGTACGGGATCGCGTTCTGGGAACCGGGCTCGGGGATCATCCACCAGGTGGTGCTCGAGAACTACGCCTTTCCCGGCGGCATGATGATCGGAACCGACAGCCACACGCCGAACGCCGGTGGCGTCGGCATGATCGCCGTCGGGGTTGGCGGCGGTGACGCGATCGACGTGATGACGGGCACATCGTTCAACCTGCGGTGGCCGAGGTTGATCGGGGTCCACCTCACCGGCGCTCTATCGGGTTGGGTGTCGGCGAAGGACGTGATCCTGCGAGTGGCGGGAATCCTTAGTGCGAGCGGCGGGACCGGCGCGGTGATCGAGTACTTCGGTCCCGGTGCGGACTCCATCAGCGCGACCGGAAAGGCAACCATCTGCAACATGGGAGCCGAGATCGGAGCGACAACCTCGTTTTTCGGGTACGACGCGAACATCGCTTCTTACCTGCGAGCGACGGCACGCGGCGACTGGGCGGACGCGGCGGACCTGTCGGAGGATGATCTGCGCTGCGACCCCGAGGTGGAGCATGATCCCGGCCGGTTCTTCGACCGGATCGTCGAGATCGACCTGTCGCAACTGAGGCCGCTCATAAACGGCCCCGACACACCCGATCTCGCTCACGAGGTGGGAGAGATCGGCAAATGGGCGCGCGATAACGGCGTGCCGACCTCGGTCTCGGCGGCTCTCGTCGGCTCGTGCACAAACTCCTCGTATCAGGACATCGCCAGGGCGGCATCGGTGGCGCGCCAGGCGAGCGCCATCGGCCTGAAGGCGAGATCCCCACTTCTCGTGACTCCCGGGTCCGAGCAGATCAGAGCGACCATCGAGCGCGACGGCCTTCTCGGCGATCTCGAAGCCGTGGGTGCAACCGTCCTCGCCAACGCCTGCGGGCCGTGCATCGGGCAGTGGGACCGCCAGGCGGTCGACCCGGCCGAGCCGAACACGATCGTGACGAGCTTCAACCGGAACTTCTCAAAGCGCAACGACGGCAACGCAACCACCAAGGCGTTCGTCACGTCGCCTGAGATGGTGGTCGCGTACGCGCTCGCAGGAACCCTCGACTTCGACCCGCTCACAGATGCGCTGCCGGCACAAGAAGGAGTCGATGCCACAGGCGACATGCGGCTACGTGTCCCGACCGGCGATGTCCTTCCTCCCCTCGGCTTCGACAAGCGCGCGCCCGGGATCCCCGATGCCGGCGCGAGAGCCGGAGCCGTCATCGCGGTCCCGCCCGGATCAGAGCGCCTGCAGCTGCTCGAGCCCTTTCCCGAGTGGGACGGGAAGGACTACCTGGCGATGCCCGTCTTGTTGAAGGCGAAGGGCAAGTGCACGACAGACCACATCTCCGCTGCCGGTCGGTGGCTCACCTACCGGGGACATCTGGAGAACATCTCGGGAAACCTCTTCCTCGGAGTGACCAATGCGTTCACCGGCTCGGTCGGCGAGGGGAAGGACCCAGTGGACGGCACCACCCGTCCGTACCCGGAGATCGCGAAGCACGTGAGCGAGCAGAAGGTCAGGTGGTGCGCGATCGGCGACGGCAACTACGGCGAGGGGTCGTCGCGCGAGCACGCCGCGATGGAGCCTCGCTACCGCGGGGGCGTGGTGATCTTCGCCCGCTCATTCGCACGGATTCACGAGACGAACCTGAAGAAGCAGGGAATCCTGCCACTCGTCTTCTCGGATCCGTCCACCTACGACGAGATCGGAGAGGACGACCTGTTGAGCGTGTTCGCCCTGGCGTCGCTCGAGCCCGACCGTGGCGTCGAGTGCTCGATCTCCAAACCGGACGGGACGACGGTCACTTTCACCTGCGCGCACTCGCTGAGCGCGCGGCAGATCGAATGGTTCCGCGCAGGAAGCGCCCTGAACGTGATCAGAGGTATGCGCAAAAGAGCAGAAGGCTGAACCCGCCGGCCGCCCTTGTCAGGCGGCTGCGGGCTCAGGACCTGCGGCACCGTTGCGCTCGTTGCCGTCGGCGCGCAAGGCCGCTGCGAGGACGTCGTGCACCTCGCGGGCCAGGTGGAAGGTCATCTCGGCGCGGACGGCCTCGGGCACGTCTTCGAGGTCCGGACCGTTGCGCTCAGGCAGCACGACCTCCTTCAGACCAGCCCGGTGCGCAGCCAGAACCTTCTGCTTCACGCCGCCGATCGGAAGCACCCGGCCCTGAAGGGTGACCTCCCCTGTCATCCCGACGACCGAGCGCACCGGAACGTCGGTGAGCAGGCTCACCAGTGCCGATGTCATGGTGACGCCCGCCGAAGGACCGTCCTTCGGCACGGCCCCTGCAGGGACGTGCAGGTGGAAGTGCCGGTTCTTGAAACGGTCCGGCGAGATCCCGAGCTCGTCCGCGTGCGACCGCACGTAAGAGAGCGCGATCTCAGCCGACTCCTTCATGACGTCGCCGAGCTGTCCGGTGATGGTCAGGCCCTCGGACCCGTCCATTGCGGTCGCCTCGACGAACAACACATCACCTCCGGCGCCGGTCACGGCGAGCCCTGTCGCGACGCCCGGCACCGCGGTGCGGTCGGCTGCCTCGAAGAAGAACTTCGGCCGCCCGAGCCAACCGCGGACGTCCGCCGCGTCGACCACCACGGGTGAGGCAGGACTCGAGCCTCCGTCCTCGCCGCCGTCGCCCGCGACATCTCCGTCGCTTGCGGCCGCAGCGAGCTTGGTGGCCACCTTGCGGAGCAGCCTGCCGAGCTCACGCTCGAGCGAGCGCACCCCTGCCTCTCTCGTGTAATCGGCGGAGATCGCCTGGAGCGCGGCGTCGGTCACCTCGACCTCGTCGGGCCGCAGCGCTGCGCGCTCGAGCTGGCGGGGCAACAGGTGGTGCCTGGCGATCGCCAGCTTTTCGTCCTCGGTGTACCCGTCGAGCCTGATGACCTCCATGCGGTCGAGAAGAGCCGTCGGGATGGTCTCTGCGACGTTCGCCGTGGCGATGAACAGGACCTTCGACAGGTCGAGGTCGACCTCGAGGTAGTGGTCCCTGAAGGTGTGGTTCTGTGCGGGATCGAGGACCTCGAGCAACGCCGACGACGGGTCGCCGCGGTAGTCGGAGCCGAGCTTGTCGACCTCGTCGAGCAACAGCACCGGATTCATCGACCCGGCCTCGCGAAGCGCGCGCACGAGGCGACCGGGCTGGGCGCCGACATACGTGCGGCGGTGACCGCGGATCTCGGCCTCGTCCCGCACGCCGCCGAGGGCGACGCGCACGAACTTGCGTCCAAGGGCGCGCGCCACCGATTCGCCGAGCGACGTCTTTCCGACGCCCGGAGGCCCGACGAGCGCGAGGATCGCGCCCGCACCACGAGGGCCGACGGGAGTGATCCCGCGTTCGGCCTGGAGCTTCCTGACCGCCAGGTGCTCGAGAATCCTTTCCTTCACGTCCTTCAGGCCGTCGTGATCCTCGTCGAGGATGCGACCGGCCTCCGCGACGTCGAGGCGGTCCTCTGTCTGGGTGCCCCACGGAATCTCGAAGACCGTGTCGAGCCAGGTCCTGATCCATCCGTGCTCTGGGCTCTGTTCGCTCGTGCGCTCTAGCTTGTCGATCTCGCGCAACACAGCGGTCTTCACGCCGTCGGGAACGTCGAGTTGCTCGATCTGGTTGCGGTACCCGTCGGGCGAACCGTCATCTGTGCCGTCGAGCTCGTTCAACTCCTTGCGGATCGCCTCGAGCTGCCTCCGGAGCAGGAACTCGCGCTGTGTCTTCTCTATCCCCTCTTCGACGTTGTTCTTCACGCGCTCGCGAAGCGTCAGGTCCGCAAGGGTGTCGCGGGCCCAACCGAGCACAAGGCGGAGCCTCTTTTCGAGGTCGAGGGTTTCCAGGACTTCGACCTTCTGGCCGAGTGTGAGGTCCGGGGAGTACCCCGAGATGTCGGAGATCTGAGCCGGGTCCGTGATGTCGCGCAGGCGCTCAGCCATCCGCCCCGCACCCCGGGAAAGAAGGATGTTCTCCAGAACCGCCCTGTATTCGCGGGACAAGGAAAGCGCCTGGGACGACGGCTCGGTGCGCGCCACGGGATCGACCTGGATCCACAGCGCGCTCCCGGTCCCCGGCACCGCCGTTCCGATCGTCGCTCTGTCGAGACCTCTCACAACCGCCGCGAGCGACCCGCCGGGCAGCTCGCCGGTCTCCACGATCTCGGATATGACCCCCACCGACGAGTAACGGCCCTCGATCCGCGGAACGAGGACGAGACGCCCGCCGCTCGTGGGCGCAGCCTCCACGGCCGCGCGCGCCTCTTCGGTCTCGAGGGTCAAGGTGAACACCATTCCCGGCAGTATCACGCCCGACGTGAGCGAGACCAGGGGCAATGTCAGTGTGCCCCCGTTGCCCGAGGCAGCCCGGACCACATCGGTACGCTCTTGTCCCTGCTCGTCGTTCGGTTCCTGCGACGGTGTCGCCTGTGAGTCTGCTTCTGGCGTGCCAGGCACCAAATCCTCCTATGGGTACCGGTCCCGGGCTCTCGTTGTTTCGCCCCGAACCAGATCGTTGTGTGTTCAACAATCTTGAGTGGGACGTATTCCGTGCAGGTCAGGGGCGCCCGCGGCGGTCGTCCGCAGCCGATGCCTGTGGCGGATCTGGAGGACGATCGGCTGGGTTTGTGGCTTCCCCCCATACCTGCTCGCGGCTTAGGCTCACGCTCAGCGCTGGACCGCGCGCGGGAGGCCCGAGGGAGCCAGCATGGTCGAAGGAAAGACCGGTGTTGGCGCGCCGGACGATGGACCTGAAAGCCTGCAGGACCCTGAGGGCCTGCAGGACCCTGAGGGCCTGCGGGACCCGGGGAAGTCGGACCGCGCCCGGGCTGCACTGCTCGAGGTGCAGATGGACGCTTCCCTGGACGGGATCCTCGCGGTTTCACCCGAGAGCGCCCTTGTCAGCTTCAACCATCGGTTCGAAGAGATCTGGGGGCTCCCACCGAGCTACCTCAAGATCGGTTCGGCGCTGTCAGACGTTGTGGGGCGCATCTCCGCTTGGGTTAGCGAAAGGGCCGCCTTCGAGGCCGAGATCCTGGACACGGACAGTCCGCAGACCGGGAAGGCTCGGGTCGGTCCCGGAGGCCGTCTACGGAGCTTCTCGATGGTGGACGGGAGGACGCTTACGTTCTTCAGCGCGCCTGCCCTCGACGTTTCCGGCGGCTACCACGGAAGGGTCTGGTTCTTCCGTGAGGATCCGGCGGGAGCCGACTCCGACAGCGGCGACGACCTGCTCGCCCGCTTGCGCGCGCTGCCGAGCGCGCCCAGGCGTTCTTGTTGCGGGCTGCGGGGGCGCTCGCCGGGACCTCGGGCTACGCCGAGACCATCGAGCGCATGGCCGACGTCGCCCTGCCCGTGCTCGGCGACATGTTCCTCATCGACGTCGTCGACGACCGCGACGAGATCGTGCGGGTTCTCGCACGGCATGCCGACCGGGCCATGCAGCCGGCGACTGACCGCCTGCTCAGCGAATTCGGTCCCGACGCCGAAGCGCCGGACCCGTCCGTCCAGGTCATCCGCACCAGGCGTTCCAGATGGTCCGCCGACACGAGCGACGCGTTCTTGAGGGCCACCTCGCGCAACGAGGTCCATTACCAGCTGTTGAAGGACCTGGAATTCACGTCATATATGTGCGTCCCTATATTCGAAGGCGACAAGGTTCTAGGGGCCGTCACTCTGGTGTCGTCGGGCTCGGGGCGGCACTTCGGCCTCGATGATCTCGCCCTGGTGGAAGCCCTGTCAGAGCCGGTGGCGCAGGTGGTCACAAGGGCCATGCAGTACGAACAGCAGCACGGGATCGCCCGGGTACTTCAGACAAACCTGTTACCGCCGTCCCTCCCCGAGGTACCAGGCCTTGCCATAGCGGCGCGATATGTGGCAGGAACCCGCGGGGCCGAGGTCGGCGGCGATTTCTACGACGTGATGCGCACCCCTTCGGGTGCAGTGGGCATGATGGTCGGCGACGTGGCCGGGCACGACCCTGCAGCAGCCGTCGCGATGGGCCAGGTGCGCACCGCCAGTCGCGCTCTCGCCGGCCAGGTGAGAACCCCCGCCGAGCTCGTCGACCTGATGCGTGCGAGCTGGGAGCTGATCGGGGTCGACCGGATGGCGACCGTCATCTACGGGCGTCTCGACCTGTCGACGAGAGAGCTGATGCTCGCGTCGGCCGGACACCCGCCTCCCATCCTCGTGAGCGGGGGCCGTGCGACGCTGATCCGTCTGGACCCGGCTCCGCCACTAGGAGCGCCGGGCGGGTTGCCGCTCGCGCTGCCACTACCCCACCCTCCTGGGTCGTCGGCGCCTCAGGAGCCCACCGTCGGCGCTGCTGCTTCGGGCGCCACGGGATGGTCCGGGAAACTCTCACCTGGCGAGCTCCTGCTCCTCTATACGGACGGCCTCATAGAGAGGCGGAACCGCCCCATGCAAGAAGGGACGTCGGCACTCAGCGAGCTCGCGCAAGAGGCGTGGAACGGGGACCCCGAGGAGCTCTGTGACGTGATCATCTCCCAGCTCGCGGCAGGCCCGGACCGGTCTGACGACGTCGCACTTCTGGCTGTCAGCATCAAGGCGTAGGGCCAGGACCCTCGGCAATGGCGTAACGCCCTGAGCAACGTCAGAAGGACTGCAATACCGGTGGTATGCAAAGGACAACACCGACATTGTTGATCTTCTGTGTGGTTGGGCCGAGGGCCAAAAGGGAACAATTCGGACGTCTGGTACATCCAGAAAGGTCGGAGCGGAGCACGGCGGTCGCTACTTCCGGGTCGGGAGTCTGAATGTGAGGCCAGAAACCCAGTATTCAAGGCGGCGATTCGAGGCTGAACCGAGGAGCGCCGCCTACGTCCGCAAGTATGTGCGCGATTCGCTCGACAATTGGCGAGTCCGCTCCGATGAAGCAGTGTTTCTCGCGAACGAATTGGCGACAAACGCCATCATCCATGCACGAAGCGAGTTCGTCGTCGAGATGTCGCTTTACGACAGCACGTGCCGAATCGAGGTCGTCGACCACGACCCGAATCGCCCACGTGAAGCGCCACAGAGCAACGCCACACCGAACGGCAGGGGGCTCGCGCTCGTGAGGGCTCTGTCACGCTCTTGGGGAGTGGAGAGTCGCGACGAGGGAAAAGGGGTCTGGTGCGACGTCGCCGTGTCGCGCGGATACTGACAGCGCCGTCATAAGGGCCGCTCTATTCTCATCGTCGTTCTCGTTGTGGTTTCCCGGAGGTGAGCCGAGCGGTTCACGCCCAGCCGGAGAGCTAATGTGTGCCAAGGAGCGGGGGTGCTCTCGGCTACGCGGGTCGCACGGGCCGAGGTGACGGGAGCGCCCACACCAGGGGGAACGAATCCGGCATGCGAGCCCAGGAATTCCAGACCATCGTTTCGAGCTTGGGAACCGAGGCGGTGGTGGCGTTGTCAGGCGAGCTCGACGTGGCTTCGTCCCAGGGCTTCACCGAAGAGCTCATCGGACTCATCGAAGGTGGTACGACTGAGCTCGTCATCGACCTGACGAGACTCGACTTCATCGACTCCACTGGTCTCAGCGCGATCCTCCAGGCCAACCGGAAACTCGACGGGAAGGGTCAGCTCGTGTTGCGCGAACCCTCACCGCTGGTACGGCAGGTCCTCGAAGTGACAGGGCTCACCGGAGCCCTCCGGATCGAGCCGTAGCGCTCACTCGCCGAGGCGCGCTTTGCGCCTGCTGGACCGCTAGGAGGCGCGCCTGCGCCTGCTGGTCCCCGAGACGGCTTCCTCGAGCTCCTTGCGGGTCATCTTCGAGCGTCCTGGGACTCCCAGCTCGGTCGCCTTGTCGTAGAGCTCGGACTTGGACAGCTCGGCGACTGCAGCTTGAGCTTGTCCACGCGTGGACTTCTGTTGCTTGGCACCCGAGCTCCGAGCTGACCGCGCCTCGTCCGCCGATCCGACTGCCGACCCGTCGCCGACACCGCTCTTGCCGCCCCTCTGCGAGCGAGAACCGCGAGATGTCCCTGACCCCTTGCGACTTCCGGCCGCAGCGACGCTTGCGCGGAGGGCCTCCATCAGGTCCACGACCGGAGGAAGTGCGGGCTCGCGCTTTTCGGCCGTCACGACAGCGCCTTGCTTCTTCTGGTCTATGAGCTCCTCCACGAGCTTGCGGTAAGTGTCGTGGTAGTTCGCCGGCTCCCAGTCGGTGGCCATCGAGTCGATCAGCAGCTTCGCGGTCTCGAGCTCGCGCGCCTTTATGTCTGCTTCGACCGGTACGCCGTCTATCTCCTGTGCTGGATCTCTCACCTCGTCGGAGAAGAACATGGTCTCGAGGCCGATGACCTCGCTCTCAGGTCTGATGGCCACCAGATACTGCTTGCCGCGCATCACGAACGTCGCGATGCCGACCTTGCGGCTCTCTTCCATCGCCGCCCTCAGGAGGGCATAGGCCCGGCGGGCCTGTTCGCCCTGAGGCGCCAGGTAGTAGGAGGTCCTGTAGTAGATCGGGTCGATGTCGTCGAGGTCGACGAAGTCGGTGATCGAGATCTCGCGGCTGCGGCCGGGCTCGATCGCTTCGAGCTCCTCGGGCGACACGATGACGTACGAACCGTCACCGATGTCGTAACCCTTCACGATCTCGGAGTACGGAACCTCTTCACCGGTCTTCTCGTTGACCCGTTTGTTGCGCACACGGTCCTCGGTGCCGGCCTGAAATTGATTGAAATGGATCGATTTGTCATCGGTTGCGGCGTAGAGCCCGACGGGGACGTTCACCAGCCCGAACGACAACGAACCTGTCCAGATGGCCCTGGCCATCGCAGCTCCCTTCCCCTGAGACCCAATAGTCAACCAGCTCAGAGGCCCCGTGAACAGGGTCTTTGCAGGTCCACCACTTCGTTACACCCGTTGGGCACACTGGCCCCATGGGCAGCGACACATCCCAGGCATACGACCTGAGGGTCTCGCGCGAGCCTCTCGACCCCGAGCGTATTGCGAAATTCGCCTCGGCCCTTGCATTCGGCATCGTGGACGGCATGTCGGACAGGGCGGGCTCTCGGCTGCGCTCCGACGACCTGACAGCGCTGCTCTGCATCAGTGCATGGATGTACGGCTCGGGAGCCGAGCTTGCCGATTGCCTACGGGCGATGCTCCGTCTCCGCACCGCTCTGGTCCAGGCGGCGGAGATGGACGAGAGGACCGAGCCGGTGCCGCTTCTGCACTCCGACCAGAAGGTGGCCGCTCTCAACCTCGCCCGCTACCTCGAGGATCTCGTTCGTCGCGCGGCACTCGTGAGCGGAATGCCCGAGCACGCTGTAGCGGCACGGGCAATCGAGCTCTTCGCCGGCTGATCGAACGCTTCGTCGCCTGATCGACTTCGACTCCGATCAGACGGAGTCAGAGAGCAGTTCCCATCCCTCGGGCGGCGGCGCGATTCGCCAATACTGCTCGGGCACGTTGCCGTCCAGGCGCTCGGACAGTGCGTGGTCCCTTTCGAGCGGCGGGATCTGGCTCCTGTAACACTGGATCGCCCGGCGCTTGAGCTCCATGTCAGGCACGATCGGCACGATCGCCGGCGTGGGCCACAACCCTGCTTTGAACAGCTTCGCCACTCTCCACGCGAGCAGGCCCGGGATGTGTTTGTAACCATGGTCCTCGTAGCAGAACCACGCGGGCCGCGCTAGCGAGTCGTCGCGGGCGGCGAGCTCTGAATCTTCGCGGGCGGCGAGCTCCGAGCGGGCGATGAGGCAGGCATCGTGGGTGAGGACATGGTCGGGGTTAGCTATTCCCATGGGAAACATCACGGCGCTCGGCCGTACCTGCTCGATCGCCTGTGCGATCGAAGGCGCGACCTGTTCGGGCCTGTGGCGTTGCGCCTTCTCCAGGTACTGGTGATCGGGCACGTCGAGCCAGATGTGGGAAGCACCGAACACCGTCAGCGCCGCCAGATCCTCCTCACGGCGTGCAGCTACGACGTCGTCTCCGGCGACGAAACCTCCGCAGGCGTCCCAGTCGGTCGGCTCCTGCGGATAAGAAGGGGGCCATCCCGCCATCACCGTCACGACGGTGCTGCCCGGATACGTCCCGAGAACGTGTGCAGCCCCCAGGGCTGCGTCGTCGAAATGCGGCGAAACGACGAGGATCCTCTGGAGCACGGGCCCTTCGACCAGACCCCAGAACGACTTGTCGAAATGATCAGCCATCACTACTCATCCTCCGCCATCATCGTCACCCCGGGTCGTGCTCGTGACGCGCCGGCGTAAGGCCGTAATAGGCGTCGTCAGGCCCGATCTCGCCTTTCACGATCCGGTCGATCATCGTGCAGATGGGCATCTCCACTCCGTGACGACCGGCAAGCTCGAGCACGAGCACCGCTGTGTTCACACCCTCCGCCACCATACGCATGTCGCTCAGGATGTCGTCGAGTCGGCGGCCCTTACCGAGCTGCTCCCCCACCGCCCGGTTCCTGCTGTAAGGGCTCATGCAGGTGGCGATCAGGTCGCCGACGCCGGCGAGGCCCAAGAAGGTCATTGGTTGAGCGCCCATGGCGACACCGAGCCTCGTCAGCTCGGCGAGCCCCCGAGCCACGACTGCTGCACGTGTGTTGTCGCCTACGCCGAGCCCCTGAGCGATGCCTGCTGCGATCGCCACGACGTTCTTCAGCGCGCCGCAGATCTCGCACCCGAGGACGTCCTGGTTGACGTACACACGGAAGACCCCTCGGGTCACCACCTTTTGTATCTCGCACGCCACGTCGAGGTCCTCGGACGCTACGACCGACGCGGCCGCCTTGCGCTCGAGTATCTCCCTCGCGATGTTGGGACCGGTGAGAGCGGCGGCGGGGTGACCGGGCAGAACCTCTTTGATCACCTCCGTCATACGGAGCAGGGTGCCCCGCTCCAAACCCTTCGACAGGCTGACCACGGGCACCCAGGGTCGGATGTAGGCCTCCGAATCCTCGAGAACCTTTCGGAATCCCGAGGTCGGCACGCCGACTATCACCAGATCCGCCGGGCTGGTCGCCTCGTCGAGATCTGACGTCGCACGGAGGTTCTCATCGAGGGTGAAGCCGGGAAGGTAGACGGGGTTTGCGTGGTCCTGGTCGACCGCCCGGGCAACCTCGGGATCGCGCGCCCAGAGAATGGTCTGATGCCTCGGCGCGAGCAACGATCCCATGGTCGTTCCCCACGATCCCCCGCCCAGGACGGCGACTCTCATTGCAACCGGCCCGACTAGCTTCCGGTCCTTGCGGCGGGGAGGGGGGTCCCGAGCCCTCTCGTGTCAGCGCCGTAGCGAGCGATCTCGGCGTCGATGTCTAGCGTCGATATTCGCACCTTGGCGTTCAGGACGTCGTCGGTGAGCAGGTCTGCGGGGACTATCCAACAGACCTCGAACTCCAGCCCGTCCGGGTCCTTCGCGTAAAGGGCCTTGGTGGTCGAGTGATCGCTCGCGCCCACGAGCGAGCCCGAGGCGGAAAGCACGTCGCGCAGCCTCTTCAGCTCGCCCAATGTGTCCACCTCCCAGGCCAGGTGGTAGAGGCCCACGGTTGCGCTACCAGCATCGCTCGGACGCGCACCGTCGCCGATCTGGAACAACCCGAGATCGTGATCGTTCGTGGATCCAGGAGCGAGCATGAACGCCGCTTTACCGGGGATGAGAACTTCAGCCCGGAATCCCAGCACCTCCGAGTAGAAGGCGACGCTTCTTTCGACGTTCCTGACGTAGAGGACTGCGTGGTTCAGGCGGTGGATCGGCATTTCGGCCCTCCGGTAGTTGAACTGTCAAATAGATATCGGCTGTCTCCACTACATCGTTGAAGCGTCAAATATTCCCCTGTATCATAGGTTCGTGCGGTCGCAGGCGGCGGGCGTCGACTGGCTCGATGAGGCGGAGCAGCGGGCGTGGCACGCCCTGATCCTGCTCGCCCAGCTGCTTCCTGGCTATCTCGACCGCCAGTTGCAGGGCGATTCCGGTCTAGCCCATTACGACTACGCAGTCCTGGCGACGCTGTCGGACGCACCGGTTCACAGGCTCCGGATGAGCGACCTTGCTGCGCTGATGGACTTTTCGCCCAGCCGCCTGTCGCACGCCATGTCGCGCCTCGAGAAAGCCGACTGGGTGCGCCGGGTCCCGTGCCCGAGCGACAAGCGCGTGCAGTACGCCGAGCTCACAGATCTCGGACAGTCAGTTCTCACCGAGGCCGCTCCTGGTCACGTGGCCCACGTCCGTACCCTCGTGTTCGACCATCTGACCGCCTCCGAGGTGCGGCAACTCGGGATCATCGCTGAGCACATCCTCCAGCAACTCGTGCCTCGCGGAACGTGCTCCCCCGGCGCGTCCTCCTCCGGCGCGGAGGACTGAGCTCCGCCCCGCGGGCCGCGTTCAGGCACCGGCTCCCGTCTTTGCTTTGCCCAGAGCCGTCATCAGCTGGATCCACCCGTCGATGTCGGCGTTCTTCATCTCGACGTGGGCCTTCAGATCTGCCGGAACGAAGAACTCGAAGCCGTCTTTTTCCAGGGCTTCGGCAATCCCCGCGGCACACTCCTGCGGCGTCGCGAATTCGGCGCCCGGTAGGCCGGGAAGCTCGCCCGGCTGCGGAATCCAGATCTCGGTGGCGATCGCCCCGGGTTGGATGAGCTTCACCTCGACTGGGGAATCGGCGAGGTCCATCGCCGCCACCTCTGTCCATCCAGAAAGGGCGAATTTTGCAGCGCAATAGGCGGATTCGTGGACGATCCCGAACCGGCCTCCCCCGCTTGACACGTTCACGATCGTCCCCTTGCCACGCTCGATCATCTTCGGAGCGATAGCGAGGCTCATGCGGACCGGGCTCATGAAGTTGGTCCGCATCACGTACTCGAGGTCATCAGGCGTGTGGTCCAACAGAAGCTTGCGCTTTCCGACTGCCGCGTTGTTAATGAGGCAGTCGATCGCTCCGAACGAAGACCACGCTTCGTCGATGAGCCCGACTGCGGAATCGATATCGGACAGGTCGACTGCCCACATGCGCGACTCGGGAGCATCCTCCCTACAGCGCTTCAGAGTTTCGGCGAGCCTGTCCTTGCGCCGTGCGACGACTCCGACCGTGGCTCCTTTTTTCGCAAGCAGCGGGGCAAGCGCTTCACCGATTCCCGAAGACGCTCCCGTGACGAGAATCGTCGACCCGTCGATCTTCATGCCTTTCCTTCCATTGCCTCCGCGTCACTTCGTGACGCACCCTGCGGCCAGTCCGTGATCTCGATGTGGTGGCCACACAGTCGCACATGGAGGTCCCGGCGCGCTGCCCTTCGCAGCGCGCCGCAGCTGACGTCAGGAAGGCAGGCTGTCCCTGCCGACCCAGGCCGTGATCCGGCTGGCGATCGAGCCGCCCCAGACGGTGCGGTACCCGTTGGACACGAAGGGGCACCCGTCGACGTCCACCTGGACATCGACGGGAGATCCCGACCGGTAGACGAACTGCAGCAGATCCACCTGTCCGGTGGACATCGGGCACATGTAAGGCGTGTTCGGATTGACGGGCACGAATATCGACTCGTCGATGTACTTGACGAACGCTTGTAGGGCCGAGCCGCCCACAACCCGGTACCGCTCGAGAGTGCCGGGTTTCACCTTCTGGTTAAGCCCTGCGAAACGGCAGACCGTCAGGTACAAGGGGCCCGGATCGTCGGGGACGAGCTTCTCCGAAAGCCCGGGGCGGGGTGCCTTCCTGTTGAGCGACGTGAGCCGGGTGTCGTATGCCCACCGCTGCGGGCATGTGCCGGCTCGCAGCGACGAGGTCCGGGCCTGAGTCGTCGGCGTCGAAGGATGGGGGTGCGAAGAGAGCGGATGCGTCGATGTCGCAGGATGGGAGGTGGTCGTACTCGCGCCTGCTCCCGCTCCTGTGCCGCTAGCGCACGCCGCGGCGAGCAACATGACTCCAGCTAGGCCGACCAGCATGCGCATGCCGGGCCAACTTGGTCGTGACCTCACCCGTTCTCCTCGCATCAGAGTCTCCGACTACGGGACTCTCCTTCGGCTCGACTACGTACTCTGCGACACGATCTCCCTAATTCCAGAGACTCCCGAGAGGGGCAGATGGTTGCAAGGCTGGGCTGCTGGCCTGCTCGGCTGCTGGCCTGCTGGGGCGGGAGGACGGACCTTTGTTGTCCAGTTTGGGAATTGCGACACAGCCGCGTATACATCAAAGGGATCATTGATTCAGTGGAGGCGCACGGCTCCATCCTCGTCGATCCGCCACCCCGGGTTGTGCGCAACCTCCCACGGGTGGCCGTCGAGGTCGATGAAGACCCCGGAATAGCCACCCCAGAACGTGGCTGCTCCGGGTCGGCCGATCGTGGCGCCCGCAGCCTCGGCCTCTGCCAGCGTGTGATCGACCTCTTCGGGCGAGCCGACGTTGTAGGCCAGGGTCACACCTCCCCATCCGCCGCAGTCGTGCACCATGCTGTCTTCGGCCAATTTTCCCGGCCCCAGAGGGCAAGCACCATCCCACCGGCCTGGAAGAACACCACGTCTCCGTCAGGTGACTCCCCCGACCAACCGAGGGTTTCGTAAAAGGCCCGGGCCCTGGACGAATCGGCCACGCCGAGGGTGATCAGTGATATTCGCTGTTGCATCCCACGAGCATCGCGTGGGTCCTTCGCCGCACGGACGCCGTGATCGCCCGCGTCGAAGTCCTGTCTGGACGGGCCGAGTCGGACGTCGTAGAAGTGGAGGATGAACGAGTTCCACGTCAAGTTCCTCTCCAGTCCTGAATGGGCTCAGATGCTCGAATCCGAGCTGCTGCCCTGGGTGGAGTCGGCCGGAGATCTCGGCGACGACGTCTTGGAGATCGGCCCCGGCCCGGGTCTGACTACGGACCTGATCCGACAGCGCGTTCCGCGCCTCACTGCAGTCGAGATCGACCCGACGCTCGGCGATGCGCTTCGGGAGCGCCTTGCAGGCAGCAATGTCGAGGTCATAGTTGGTGACGCCATCGATGCCGGCCTACCCGGGAGTCACTTCTCGGCTGCCGCCTGTTTCTCCGTGCTCCACCACATGCCTTTTGCCGACCAGCAGGACAGGCTGTTTGCAGAGTTGCACCGGGTCCTTCGCCCCGGTGGCATGTTCGTGGGCCAGGAATCCCTCGATCTGGACATGATCCGAGCGGGCCACGAGGGCGACACCTTCACGCCGGTTGATCCCGACGGGTTGGCGGACCGGTTGAACCAGGTCGGCTTCGGGGAAACCGCCATCGATGTGATGGGCTTCCACTTCCGGTTCATCACCCGGAAGCCGGCATGAAACAGCCGGCCATCGGCCGCCAACAGCTACGCAGCAGGGCGACGATCGCGGCGTCGCCGGCGAACTGCGCCGATCTCGCCATTCGAGCCCGACCGTGACAACAGGTGTTGCATCAGCGCGGTGTCAGGACGGCAATTCGCGCTCCGGCGGCCCAAGCGAGATGAAGATCGTCGGAGCGGGGCTCGCCCAGATCGAAGCCGATCTTGTTGAACTTGGCGAACTGGCGGTTGTCGCGGGCCATGAGTCTCAGGTGCTCGACCACGCCGGCCTCGTCAGTCAGCATCCGGACGTCCGCGTATCGCAGTCTGCCCGCGAGACGGATCTGCGCTGGTTCACCGCTGCGCAGATTGCGAGCCCAGGCGAACTGACTGCCCACGAGTAGGGCGCCGTCGTGTCTGGTGTACGCGACAGGGACCGCGTAGTGCCGTCCGGACATGCGACCCACCACGTACACAGTGATGAGACGCCTGCCCACCACCAGGGACAAGAGCGGTGTGCGCAGCAGCCCGCGGATCACCCTGTTCACCAGGCCTTGCAGGCGAAGGGTCTGAGCCCTCGCGGTTGGTATCGGCTTGCCCGCCTGCGACCGGCTTGGGCTGCTCATCTCGAACTCCTTTCGCATGTATGCACTTTCACGACCAGGATCCGGCTGGCTGGCGGATCGTGACGTTCACGCGGTTGAACACGTTCGCCAGCGCGATCCAAAGCAGCAGGCCCGACAGCTCAGCCTCGTCGTAGTGGCGAGCCACCTCATCCCAGACCTCGTCGGGGACCGGGTCAGGACGATCGGCGAGGCGAGTGACACACTCCGCGAGCGCCAGAGCGGCCCGCTCTGCGTCACTGAAGTACGGCGACTCGCGCCAGGCTGCGACGGCGAAGCGGCGCCGAGCTTCGGCCTCGCCGAGGTCTTTCACGCTCTTCCAGTCAAGGCCGACGCAGAAGCTGCAGCCGTTGATCTGGCTCACCCGCAGGTGGACGAGCCCGAGTGTCTTCTCGTCGACGCCACCCTTTCTCGTCGCGGCAATGAGTGCCTGGACTGCCTCCATCGCCTCGGGAATGACGAGCGCCGGGTTCTTCATCCGCTGGGCGGGCATCGTCGACGTGGTGGTCATGACATTGCCTCCTCTAAGTAGGGTCGGATCGGTCACACCCGGCATGGTCGAGCCGGTCAATTAGGTAGACCTACGAGCGCAGAGGAATGTGACGATGAACGACAACGCCTGGCTCGCGACCACCTTCGAGAAATACAGGCCGCGGCTCACGGCCGTCGCCTCTCGGATGCTCGGCTCCAGGACCGAGGCCGACGATGCGGTGCAGGAAGCATGGATCCGCTTCAGCCGCGCGGACACGAGCGGGGTCGAGAATCTCGGCGCCTGGCTCACTACCGTCGTCTCTCGGGTCTGTCTCGACGCCCTCCAGTCGCGCCGCAGCCGATCGAGCGATCCCCTTGACGCCCGTCTCGCCGAGACGGCCCCCGACGAGAGCGAGCCAGATCCCGAGTACGAAGCTCTCCTCGCGGACTCTGTCGGGCTGGCGATGTTGATCGTGCTCGACAGCCTCACACCGACCGAGCGCGTCGCATTCGTGCTGCACGACATGTTCGCCATCCCCTTCGAGGAGATTGCCCCGATCGTCGGGCGCAATGCCACCGCGACGCGCCAACTGGCGAGCCGGGCACGACGGCGCGTTCAACACGTGGACGCCGATCACGAACCTGATCGGCTTCGACAGTCAAGGCTCGTCGACGCGTTCCTGGCGGCAGCGAGACGTGGCGACTTCTCCGCGCTCGTAGAGCTGCTCGACCCCGACGCCGTGCTGCGCTGCGACGCCGCGGCAGTGGCGTTCGGCGCTCCGCAAGAAGCGCGGGGCGCGGAGGCGGTTGCTGCGATCGCAAAACGAGCTCGCGGTGCGCAACCCACGCTGATCAACGGCGCTCCGGCAGGGGCCGGGATTCGCGGCGGTCAGCTGCGCGTCGCGATGCTCTTCACGTTCTCCGCCGACAGGATCGCCACGATCGAGGCAGTCGCGGATCCAGAGCGCCTCGCAACGCTCGATCTCGTCGTCGTCGGCGACGCCTCGACCTGATCGAGCCCAAAGGCTTTCATTTCTGCAGTGCTGCCAGGGCTTCTACCGCCCCGGTAGTAGGTGCGATCGCGACGAGCCCGCGATAGAGCTTGATGATGGTGGCGCGATCAAGGGTCCCCGTACGCGCACGATCGCAGTGCGCGGACTGGATAGCGGCCTCGATCTGGAACCGTCCTAGGGGCGCCCCGAGAATGTGCGCGCGCTGCAGTAGCGCCTCGCCTTCTGCAATCAGCGAGCGGTCCCACAGCGCGGTGTCCTGTTGGTCGAGGGGCGGCCACGGGGTGCTCGTACGTGCGGGTGCCCGCGACTGTGCGAGCGTGATCAGCGCGGCGAGGCCCCATGCCTCGGGCTCGTTGTCGAGCAGGCTCGCAGTCAACACGGCGAGCCACCTGGCCTCGTCGGCGATCGACTCGCGTATGCGCTCGTGCTGGTCGAGCCAGTCGATTGCGTAGGCACCGTAGATGGCTTCGAGCACGGCGGGCAGGAGGGCTGACAACTCCGCGCGTGCTGGGACCCGGAATGGAATGCCGGTGTCGAGAATGCGGCGCTTCGCCCGAACCAGGCGCTGCGCCATGGTGGCGGGGTGCACCGCGAAGACGCGAGCGATGCGATCGGCGTCGAAGCCGAGCACGACCTGGAGCATAAGGGGCGTCCGCACTGCGGCGTTTATCGCCGGGTGTGCGCACGCGAACAGCAGCTCCAAGCGCTTGTCGGGGAGGGCGTCAGGGTCGGGTTCGGAAAACGTTGCCGAGAAGCGATCGTCGAGAGGAACAGCGGTGCGAACGGCCGCGGAGGCGAGCACGTCACGGGTGCGGTTGCGGGCAACGGTCACCAGCCAACCCTGCGGGTTGTCGGGGACGCCGATCGTGGGCCAGGTGCGCAGCGCCCGCTCGAAGGCGTCGGCGAGGGCATCCTCGGCGAGTGCGATGTCTCGTGTCGACGCCGCGAGCAACGCGACGAGCCGGCCGTACGACTCCCGCGCAACACGCTCGGCGGTCGCGCGGGAGTCATGCTCGGTCACTTGACTGGCTGCGCGCCCTGCCACGAGCCGTCCACGTAGCGGGTAGCTGTCGGTCGGATCTCGATGTGACCCCATGACACCGATGGTGCCTTCCCCGCCCATTCGATCGCGGCGTCGAGATCCGGGACCTCGATGACGAACGTGCCGCCGAGTTGCTCCTTCGTGTCGGCAAACGGGCCGTCCTGCACGACCAGCTCGCCGCCGGCGAGCGTGACAGTGGTCGTCGCGTTCGACCGCTGCAGGACTTCAGCGCTGGCGAGCACGCCGGCGTCGTCGAGCGCCTTCGCATAGGCCTGAAAGGCTCGCATTCCCTCAGCGAGAGCCTCGGGTCCGAGTTCCTCGGCGGTCGGCTCGGGATAGTTGAGTAGCAGGGTGTATCGCATGGCTGCCGTCCTTCCGGATCAAGTTTGGATTGTGACACCGAAGTGACGAACGAAACGCGACGAGATCGACACGAATTTCGTAACGGAGCAAATAAACGCCAAGTCGTCCCTCTCAATAAGGCTGCCCGGGGGTCAGTAGCTACCCGAGAGCGGACCCGAAGAACTGCTCCATGGCCTTCCAGTGACGCCCGGCGGCGTCTGCGTCGTAGCTCGCGTTGTCGGGCACGGCGAAGCCGTGGTGGGCCTGATAGGTCTCGATGGTGTGCGTGACCCCGGCCTCGCTCAGAGACTTCTCCAGCAGATCCCTCTGCTCATCGGTGAACGACTGGTCCTCGATCGCTCCAGCCACGTACACGGCCGCTTTGATGGCGTTCGCCTTGTGGTAGGGGCTGTCAGGGTCGTCGGCCTTGGCGAGGTTCCCACCGTGGAAGGAGGCTGCCGCAGCGATGCGCTCGCCCAGGTTCGCAGCCGTGACGAGCGAGAGCCGGCCGCCCATGCAATAGCCGGTTGTGCCGACCCCGCCCGGCTTCTTCCCGGGGAGCGAGTCAAGGAAGTCGAGGAAGGCACCTGCGTCGCGCACCACGAGGTCCGCGGTGTATCCGCGCATCATGCCCATGATCTTCTCCATGGTCTCCTTGGTGGAGAACGCGGTGCGCATGTCGACCGGGTCATACGGGCCGTTGCGGTAGTAGAAGTCGGGCACCAGGACCACATAGCCCAGATCCGAGAGCCGTTCGCCCATCTGACGCATGGTGTCGCGCATCCCTCCGGCGTCGGGGAACATGATCACCGCCGGCCACGGTCCCTCTCCGACGGGAATGCTGAGCGCGGCCGGGCAGATCCCATCTGCGGTCTTGATCTCGACAGAGCGTTGCGTCACGGAGACTCCCTTCGTCGTACTGGCACTCGACCCTACAGGCAGTGACTCTCAGTGGATGGGCGCCGACGCGGGGGCACTACGTGGCACCGTCCGGTTCCGTCTCGGACAACTCGATGGTGGCGGGCGAATAGACGAGGAGCACGACCCCGCTGCGGAATTGCTCGAGACGCAGAAGGTTCAAGTGCGGAGCTCCATTGATCCGCTCGAATAGGTGCTGGCCCCCGCCGGCGGCGACGGGCGTGAGGAGCAGGTGGAACTCGTCGATCAGCCCGTTCTCCATCAGAGGCACATCGAGTTGACCGTTCCCGTACTTGACGATGTTGCCTGTCAAGCGTCTCTTGAGATCTGAAACGAAGCCGGCGACATCTCCTTCGATCCGTCGGGCATTCCAACCGAGGTCCCGGAGTGTCCTCGTCGCCACGTACTTCGAGATGGAATTCATGCGGTCGACGAAGGGACTAGACGGCATCGCCAGATACGCAGCCGACAGTCCTTCGTACGTCTTTCGGCCAAGGAGCAATGCGTCGGCCCCGTTCAAGATCCTCGTTGCATACTGCTCGTGCTGATCATCGAGGTAGGGAAAGGCCCAGTCGACCGACCCAACCTCACCGCCGAGCGACACGTGACTCACCTCAACCAGCTTGCTCATGGCCGAGGCGAGGTCTTCCGATACGTCAAGTAGAAGTCGACGGTGAAGTGCTCGCCGTCTTCAGCCTTCTCCCAGCAGCCGGAGATCGTACGACCATCCTCGCTGATCGTCCCGACGAAGCGCTGCGGAAACGGCTCACCGACACGTTGGAGTCTCCACTCGTCAGTGCTGATGCTCATCTCATAGATCCGAGATACATTTCGCGCGTCGCTGTAGAGCTGGAGATAGGTGCCATTGGCCGCGTCGCATCCGATGATGGAATTGCTTTCGGGAACGCCGGACACGTCGATCACCGTGCGTTGCAAGATATGCGCCTTCGAGGGGAGCCACTCGAAGGTTGCCCTACCCTCCCCCGGCCAAGCCTGCCCGTCGGGCCCTTTCGCCTCCACCGCCCACTCACCCACGAGGGGCTCGAGAGCCAGAAGCGCATGTTCTGCAACGGGTTGCTCCATCGTCACGACCTCCCGAGCGCCCGATCATGCACCAGGACTGCTCATCCATGTGGGACGACCGACCGAACCGAACCCCATCTGTGTCCGACGAGAACCAAATGGAGCCTGGTCGTGTGCCTCGGTCCGCGAATACCATTGAATCGCCTTCGCCACGCCATTCGAGGGGGATCATGCGCAGCTCTGCCGTCTTCGACGCCGACAGCCACCTGATGGAGGTGGACGAATGGCTCCCGGCCTACGCCGATCCCCAGGTCCGCGACCGACTGCGTCCACTCGGCTTCGAAAAGGCGGGTGCCGGTGCCGCCGAGCTCATGTCGTCGCTGCCGGCACTTTGGGCGAAACAGCGCGAACAGCCTGTCAGCACCGACGTCCTCACAGGTCCGAAAGGATGGATGGCACCGGGCGCCTTGGACGCCGAAGTGCGCACCCGGGTACTCGACGCTCTCGGCATCTCGGCGCAACTCGTGTTTCCCACCTTCTCGCTCGCGCAGTTCACAGGCGGCGACGACCTCGACCTGCTCTACGGCGGCACCCGGGCGCTCAACCGGGCAATGGTCGACTTCTGCAACCACGACCCGCGTCTCAATGCAGTGGGTTTCCTGCCTCTGCGGAACCCGGCTATGGCTGTTGACGCGCTCGACGAGGCGCTCGCCGAAGGCGTGGCTGCCGTGTGGATCCCCTCCGACGCTCCTGGTGACTTCTCACCGGCGCACGTCGACGTCGAGCCTGTGTGGGCCCGTCTGGCCGAGGCAGGAGTGCCATTCGTCCTGCACGTCGGTGGCGGCAAGCTTCTGCCCAAGGCCTTCCACAACAACGGCCGCCCGACGCCGAAGGACTGGCTCGGCGGCGGAGAGAACCTGCGGGCCAAGGACTTCCCCGTGCTGCACCATTCGCCCGAGCGCTTCCTTGCCTGCCTTGCCCTCGACGGCGTCTTCGAGCGCCATCCCGCCCTGCGAGGCGGCGCCATCGAACTCGGAGCCTCGTGGGTGCCGGGACTCCTTCGCAACGTGGACCACGCTTGCCGGTCCTTCTCCCGATCGGAGCCCGACCTCAAGTCACTTGCCTTGCTACCTTCGGAATACCTGCGACGTCAGGTCCGCTTCACGCCTTTTTCTTTCGAGGACACGGCCTGGCTGATCGACCAGTGCGGTCCCGAGCTGTTCATGTTCTCGACCGACTACCCCCACCCGGAGGGTGGCAGGCGTCCCTTCGAGCGCTTTGGTTCCGAGCTCGACGGCTTCGACGACGACACGAAGGAGCGGTTCTTCTGGCGTAACGGGGCGGAGCTGCTCGGGATCGCCTGACGGTGGGCGCGTAGGCTTCGGCGATGACCGAAGTCCAAGACAGGTACCGGCAGGTGGCGAACGGCTTCGACTCCGCAGTCAGGGCAGTGACTCCTGACAAGTGGGAGGCCCAGTCCCCCTGCGAGCAGTGGAAGGCCCGTGACGTGGTTGCCCACGTGGTCGCTGGTCATCAGAGTGTGATCGCCGGGGTCAGGGGTGAGGAGTCGAAGTCCGTTGGCACCGACGACGACCCGGTACGAGCCTGGGAGGAGGTCTCGCGGGCGATCGATGAGATCACCGGAGACCACGAGGCCCTGGCCAAGGAAATCGACGGGCCTGTCGGCAAGATGCCCGCCGGGCAGATCATCGGCCAGTTCGTGACCATGGACCTGCTCGTTCACACTTGGGATCTGGCCCGGGCGGTCGGCGCGAACGAGCGTCTCGACGAAAACTCGGTCGGCCGCGCCTATGAGGCTCTCAAGCCGATGGACGACATGATCCGCCAACCTGGCGTCTTCGGGCCCAAGCTGGAACCGCCGCCCGATGCGGACGTTCAGACGAATTTCCTCTATTTCCTGGGTCGCCAGGCGTAGGTCGGGCACTAAAAGTGTCGCCACCGCCGACCGGATAGACCGACTTCTAGCGAGCGCTCAGCACGCAGAATTCGTTGCCGTCGGGATCGGACAGGATCACCCATCCGACGGAGCCCTGGCCGACGTCGACTGCCGTCGCTCCGAGCGAGACCAAGCGGTCCACCTCCACGTGCTGATCGCCGTTTTCCGACGGGGCGAGGTCGAGATGAAGCCGGCTCTTGCCGATCTTCGGTATGCGCGGTCCACCACCCCAGGTGATGAAAGGGCCGGTGCCGCCGGGCGCGCGGATCGCCGTTTCCTCGTCCTGATCCCAGACCAACGGCCAATCGAGCGCCTTGCTCCAGAAGTACCCGACCTGCGCGAGCCGTCGCACGACAGCGCTCCAAGACGCCCGCAGCCCGCTAGGAACGAATTCTCGGGCTCTATGACACAGAACTCATTGCCTTCGGGATCTGCCAGCACGACATGCGGTTCGTCCGGGCGCTGACCAATGTCGATGTGCCGGGCACCCGCTTCGACCAATCTCGAGACCGATTCGTGCTGGTCGTAGAGCGATGTGCTCGTCAGATCGAGATGGATGCGGTTCTTGCCCGTCTTGGTCTCCCGAACGGGCCGGAACAGGATGCGGAACGTGGTGTCGTCGGTTAGGACGATACCGATCTCGTCACTGGCCTCGCCGTCGATCTCCCATCGCAGAGCCTCCGCCCAGAAGCGCGCAAGACCCAGCGGATCGTTCGCATCGAAGCAGAGGGCGACAAGCCGCAAAGTCACCCGCGAAATCGTAATGAGTTCTCGTTTGACGAGAACAGCCGGGGAGTTACGAGCAGCCGCTCGTCGTTCCGCAGCTTCCGCATACGTAGCATGAACCCGCACGTTGCATCGTGTTGCCGCACTGGTAGCACAGAGGCGCGTCACGCTGCTCGGGTCGCGCGATGAGGCCGCCCGACGCGCCGGCCCTCTGGTCGCGTGAAGTGTGAGGCACCGACGAGGCGCCCATCTCTTCTATGAGACCTGACGACGGTGTTGTGAGCTCCTCGACTCCCGGGAGCGTGGGCTGTGTGCGCTCCACGGTGGAGAGCACCCCCATGTCCTCGCGCTCCTCGCGAGTCAGGTAGTCGAGCGCCAGCCGACGGAATATGTAGTCGACGAGGCTCGTAGCTATACGGAGCTCGCCGTCGTCGGTTATCCCCGCCGGCTCGAAGCGCATGTTGGAGTACTTGCGGACGTAGGTCGCCAACGGGACCCCGTGCTGGAGGCCCAGGCTCACGGCGATCGAGAAGGCGTCCATGATCCCGGCCAATGTGGAGCCCTGCTTCGAAACCTTCATGAAGACCTCGCCGGGACGGCCGTCCTCGTACTCCCCGACCGTCACGTAGCCTTCACAGTCCGCGACACGGAACGTGAAGGTGCTCGAGCGGCGGCGGCGCGGAAGGCGCTCGCGGACCGCTCCAACGATCACGTCTGCCCTCTTCTGCTCGTCATCGAGAGCCCTTTCGAGCTCGGCGATGCGCAATGCAAGCTCCCTGTCATGAGCCTCTGCGTCGGAGCCTGGAGGAGCCGAGTCCCCGCTGACCTCCTTCTTTGTCGTGGAAAGCGGTTGGCCCACCTTGCAGTTGTCGCGATAGACGGCGACGGCCTTAAGGCCGAGACGCCACGCGTCCAGGTGCAGCTGCTCGACGTCCTCGACGGTCACGTCCTCGGGCATGTTGATCGTCTTCGAGATCGATCCGCTGATGAACGGCTGTACCGCCGCCATCATGCGGATGTGGCCCGAGTAGTGGATCGAGTTCTCGCCCATGGAGCATGCAAAGACCGGCAGGTGCTCTCCGCGCAGGTGAGGGGCCCCGACGATCGTCATCGTGTCGTGGACGTACGCGACGATGTCTTCGACCTGCTCGGCGGAGTAGCCGAGTTTCACCAGTGCTCTCGGGATCGTCTGGTTCACGATCGACATCGTTCCCCCACCCACGAGCTTCTTGGTCTTCACCAATCCGAGATCGGGCTCGATCCCTGTGGTATCGCAGTCCATCATCAGGCCGATGGTTCCTGTCGGCGCGAGCACGCTCGCCTGAGAGTTTCGGACGCCGTGACGCTCTCCCAGCTCCACGGCTTCGTCCCATGCAGCCTGTGCGGCCGACAACAGCTCAGGAGGAACGGCCTCCTCGTCGACCTTCGCTGCTTCTGCCCTGTGCATCCTGAGCACACCGAGCATCGCTTCTGAGTCTGCGTGGAAACCGGCGAACGGTCCCATCCTCAGCGCTGTGCGAGCCGACATCGAATAGGCATGACCTGTCAGAAGTGCCGTTATCGCACCCGCCCAGGCCCTTCCTTCATCAGAGTCATACGGAAGGCCCTGCGCCATCAAGAGCGCTCCGAGGTTTGCATATCCGATGCCTAGCTGCCGGTAGCGCCTGGAATTCTCTGCGATCTTGTCGGTCGGATAGTCGGCGTTCCCGACGATCACTTCCTGCGCGGTGAAGATCACCTCGACGGCGGCCTTGAGCCCGTCGACGTCGAAGTTGCCTTCGAAGTCGAGGAACGGCAGCAGGTTTATCGATGCCAGGTTGCATGCCGAGTTGTCGATGTGCATGTACTCGCTGCACGGGTTACTCCCGTTTATGCGTCCCGCATTCGGAGCCGTGTGCCAGACATTGATCGTCGTGTCGAACTGCATTCCGGGATCGGCACATTCCCACGAGGCGTGCGCGATCTGGCGGAACAGGTCGCGGGCCCTGACCACTTTCACGGGCTCGCCGGTGGTGCGTGCGAGCAGAAGCCAGTCCCGGTCGTCGACGACCGCCTGCATGAACTCGTCAGTGACGCGCACCGAGTTGTTCGCGTTCTGGTACTGGATCGAGAACGAGTCCATCCCGTCGAGGTCCATGTCGAACCCGGCATCGCGCAGAACCCTCGCCTTGCGCTCCTCGATCGCTTTGCACCACACGAAGTCGAAGATGTCAGGGTGGTCGGAGTCGAGGATCACCATCTTGGCTGCCCGCCGCGTCTTGCCACCCGACTTGATGGTCCCCGCCGACGAGTCGGCACCGCGCATGAAGCTCACCGGACCGGACGCCGTCCCACCACCGGCGAGGATCTCGACCGAGGCGCGGATCTTGCTGAGGTTCACGCCGGCACCTGATCCGCCTTTGAAGATCACACCTTCTTCTGTGTACCAGTTCAGGATCGAGTCCATCGAGTCTTCTACGGCGAGGATGAAGCATGCCGACCCCTGCTGTGGGACCCCGCGGACTCCGATGTTGAACCAGACCGGTGAGTTGAACGCGGCCTTCTGGTGGATGATCAGGTACTTGAGCTCAGCATTGAAGGTCTGAGCCTCCGCCTCGTCCTCGAAGTAGCCGTCCTTCACGGCCCACGAGGTGATCGTGTCCACCACCCTGTCGGCCACCTGCTTCAGCGACCACTCGCGCTCGGGAGTGCCGAGAGTCCCCCTGAAGTACTTCTGGGCGAGGATGTTCGTGGCGTTCATGCTCCACGAGGCGGGCACCTCGACCCCGAGCTGTTCGAAGGCCACGCTCCCGTCGCGATAGTTGGTGATCCGGGCATCGCGTCGCTCCCAGACGACTTCGTCGTACGGGTGGACGGTCGGCGTGGTGAAATGCCTGCGAATCCCGAGACCCGTCCGCTGCGAAACGATGGCCATGATCGGTCCCTCCAGTCCCTTTCGGGTTCGAGCCTAAGTCGCCGCACACGGCGCCGCTGCACCCCATGGTTCCGGTCAAACCACAAGATATTGTGGTTGTCCCCCTCGGTACCCACCAGATGCGGGGGCCATTACAGCACTGTAGTTACGGCGGTGTCAACGTTTCGCGGGCCTGAATTTTCCAGGTCAGAGGGCGCTCGCGAAAGTTCGCATTTTCGGTCCAGAGAACCCCTGGCCGTCGAGGTCCTGTGGGTCCCAGCCCCGTCAGGAGGTCGTGACTGATCTGAGTCTGTGCTCGAGACCGTTCAGTTGCGAGGACTCGACCGAAGGACCCGGCTGCGATCCAGTGGACTCGCTCACCAGTCCCACCTCGACGCGTCCCGCTGCGAGCACGACGATCTCCTCGTTCACTCGGACGTCGCTGCCGTTGATCCGCGTCACCACCTCGGCCCGGAATCCGACCGTCCGCTCGCCATGTATGGCCGAGACGGCAACGCCCGAGACGGTCGGCACCCCGACTATCGGGTCGCCGGACTGGTCGAGAGACGCGAACCATCCCTGCATGCAGCTGGCCGCCCGGTTCTCCGAGAGCACTGAAAGATCGGACTCCTCGGTGGAGACGGCCCGAGTAAGCAGTACATAGCTCTCGAAGGCTGAAGCCCCCGAAGGCGACGCGAACCATCCGGAGGGCACGACCTGCGGACCGTTTCGTTCAGTGGTGCCGCTCAGGATGCCGAGGCGAGTGACGGATATTCCGAGACACCCGGCAAGTGCGTCGTCGGACTGCGGTGTCGCAACCCTGGCCCATGGTGCTCGCCCGGCGTGCCATCCGGAAGGAAGTCCTGCTGCCGCGATGTTCAGCGTTCGGGCGATCGTGCCGGCGTCAGCAGCGCTCGAAGGTCCTGAGAGCGATCGCGGCGAGCCACCCGACGAGGCCCGGGTCGCGGGGCCGGGGGCACTTTGCGAGCTCGGGTACGGAGGGCTCCCGCTGTCGGTGACGGCGAGGCCGAAAAGTGATCCGCCTACAGCAGCCGCCACGACGAGCAGTGTGCCGCCAAAGGCCGTCAATCGGCGCGACCGTCTCTTGCGCTGGCGACGACTCTTGCGATCCCCGCCTCTGCGATCTGTCGTCGCTTCCGCCTCGGTCACCGGACCTGCAGGACCCGCTTCAGTCAATGTTGCAGCCGCGTCCCCCTGTCGGGTCTCGACCCGGCGCTCGACCTGGGACTCGGCCAGGAGCTCGACCGGCGGCGGTGGAAGCCGGGACCATGAACCGCCTGGTGGTGGTGGCGGAAGAAGCGGTGGGACGTGACCCGGGTCGGGCGTGAGTTGCGTCGCATCTGTTGAGCGAGGCACGGGAGCACGCACCCGGCGTGCCGCGGGCACCGCGGGAGGTTGCAGAAGGTCCTTGTCGATCCCGAAGGGACCTTGCAGGTTTTGCGAGCGTCCCTTCGGCTCCTTCGCAAAGATCGCGTCAGGGCTCCCGGCGTCCGCCGGTTTTGGAGGCATTACGACACTCGAGCTCGGAGGAGGCGGCGGTAGATCCGGCCCGGGTATGCGTCGGATTTGGACGCCAGAACCGGGTGAACGCCGCATCGGGGCCATGAGAGCGGGACGAGATTCGCCGGTAGGGGAACCTATCTGCGAGGCGGGCGCTTCGCGAGGAGCGTTGTCCTCGGCCTGCTCCGAAGTGAAAATAGGTGCAGAGACGGATGCGGGTGGTGGTGCCGGAACGCGCGGGACCTGAACGGGATCGCCCACAGCCAGAACCGTGGTCCGGACGATCGGCCCGAGCGTTTCGCGGCCCGGTCCATTTGGCAGACGAGGATGTCGACCGAGATGTCTGCTCACGATCGTGTCGAGCACTCGCAGCTGATCTTCTCCGAGCGCTTCGACCGGAACTAGGAATTGCACCCGGCGGTCATCTAGCTCCACCTGGATCGAGCGTGCCGGCTTGGCGTCTTCGAATGTTGCGGATCCGCCTGCTTCGATCGACCTGACGCGCTGCCAGGACACGGTGTGTACCACGTTCGGCCGGGGACCTTCTACGGTCAGGCCTCGCGAGTCGATCCGCAGCAATAGGCCTTTGACGGTTACGAGCTCGTCCGTCGTAGAAACTTCAGCTTGCGGGACCACTCGCCGGCCGACGAGGACTGCTCCTCTCAGCTCGACCTGCGGGTCGCCCCGCACCCTCAGTGGCCGCCGGCGACTGTCGCCGCGCGCGCCTCCATGGTCTCAACGACGTGGTCGAGGGTCGCGTTGGGGAACGGCTCGTCGTTCTGCTGGGCTCCGAGGGCGATCTCGATCCTGCCCGCGCCGATGACGACCACGTCGTAGTCATACACCGCCTGACGGCCGTTCGAGGTGATCCCGATGTGGACGTCGAGACCGATCACCTGCTCCCCCTGGTATGCAGGAACGGTGAAGCGGTTGACGGTGGGAGGAGTCGAGATGTGCTCCGAGGAGAAGCTCGAGTCGTAGTAATTGTCGAGGCAGTGCGCGATTCCGGGCCTGAGCAGCGCACCCAGGTCGGACCGTTCCACAGCCGCGTCGGCGACGATGGATGTCACCGAGATCGCCGACGGATGCAGGCCCGAATTCAAGACGAATATCGGCGAGGGGATGACCTGCGGGCCGCCGGGTTGAGCCCCGCCGGTCAGCACGCCCACATGACTCAGAGGCAGCCCTGCGCACGAAGCCAGATCCTTGTTGGCCGCGGACTTGACGTTTGCGAAGGCGGAGGGAACGGCGGCGAACGGCACGAACTTGATCTTGGACCACCCGGCGGGGAGATCTCGGATCGCCAGGTTGACCTCGCCCGCGACAGATAGCGGCTTCGCAGACTCTGGGGGTCCGGTGAGGGTGCTCGGTGCGGGCGGCAATGTGGTTGGAGTGGACTGAGGCACGACGACACCCGCGTTCACATTCTGGTTGCCGCGGATGTGCAGGGCTACGACGACCGTACCAGCAAGCGCCACGACGACAAGCACTCCGAGCAGCAGGGCCAACCGGAATGTCCGATTTTCGATCTTCCCCCGCGCCTCTTTCGAACGCTTCGCTTTCGGCGTTGCAACGTCACGCTTGGTGCCGTCATCAGAGTGGCTTGCCTTGTCGGACGCCGCCCTCAGTTCGTCGCCGGTCACGGGGGATGAAGAAGGCACGGGAGGAGGCGGGACAGCCACCTGTGGTGGCACGTAACGGTTCAGCTCTTCGATCTCGGCTTCGCGCAACTGCGCCGGCGGTATCAGCAAGGTGATGCTCCGACCGATCAGGCCGACCTCCACGACGGTTGCGGGAGTGCCGTCGGGAAAGGTCATTGGAGCGCCCGCCCTGAAGCGCTGCACCCATGTCCAGGGGAGCGTGTTCGATTGACCCTGAGCAGGGCCGGTGACCGTCAGCCCGCGGTCGTCGAGGGTGAGGCCCACATTCGGGGACGCCGCCTGGTGCCCCCAGGCTTCGCCGATCAGCCAGACGCCATCGAACCGGGCGGTTCCAGGCGCAGCCGAGATCACGCCTTGGGTAGCGGTCGTGCCATAACCCTCTCCGCCGCCTGAGACGGCCATCTTGCGCCTCCCTTCAAGCGCGCGAGCCTAGGTGCGACCTGAACTCACGAGCCTTCGGCTCTTTGCTCTGGGTAGCGTCGTGCCGTGGACGTTGTGCCCGCGTTTATCTTCCAGGAGCCTGATCACGCGCCACCACATCTCTTATCGGCGTCTCGGCCGTCATCTGGAGCGCCGTGATGGGTGTCGTCCTCGCCGTGGACGCCGGGACCACCGGCATCCGGACCCTGGCATTCGATGAGAACGGGTCGTTCGTCGATTCCGCCTACAGGGAGCTCGTTCAGCACTACCCCAGGCCCGGATGGGTGGAGCACGACGCTTCCGAGATCTGGGCCCACGTCGCGTCCACCCTCTCTGAGGTCACGCACCGCCAGCGCGAAGCCCGGAGATCGGTCGCCGCCATAGGGGTGACGAACCAGCGCGAGACCCTCGTCGCGTGGCGTCGTTCCACCGGCGAGCCGATCCGGCCGGCGATCGTCTGGCAGGACCGCAGGTCTGCCGGGCTCTGTGACCGTCTTCGCGAAGAGGGCCACGAGGACTTCGTGAGAGACCGGACCGGACTGGTTCTCGACTCCTACTTCACCGCGACGAAGATGTCGTGGCTGATCGGCGGCGAGGGCGGACCGTTCGAGATGACGAGCGATCTAGTGCTTTCGACGGTGGACGCTTGGGTGATCTGGAACCTGACCGGTGGGACCGACGGGGGTGTGCTCGTCACGGACGCGACGAACGCCAGCCGGACCCTCCTTTACGACATCCACGACCGGAACTGGTCGTCGGAGCTGACCGAGCTCTTCGGGGTCCCACTCCGGGCGCTGCCGGACCTCGTCCCGTCGTCGGGGAGGGTCGGGACGACTGCCGGAGACCTCGGTGGTCCCGGCTCGGGGCTTTCGGCGATTCCGGTGTCCGGGATCGCCGGCGACCAGCACGCCGCGCTGTTCGGTCAGGCATGCTTTCGCCCCGGCATGGCGAAGGTGACGAACGGCACAGGAAGTTTCGTACTGCTCACGCTCGGCACCAAGGTGCCTGTCCCGGTGGAAGGTGTTCTCACTACCGTGGCATGGGATCTCGGGGATCGGGCAGGGCCCGACTCGTTCATGTATGCGCTCGAAGGCTCCGTGTTCGTCTCGGGCGCCGCCATCCAGTGGTTGCGAGACGGACTAGGCATCATCGCCACGGCTTCAGAGGTTGGCGACCTCGCCGAGTCGATCCCTGACACCGAAGGCGTGTTCGTGGTCCCGGCCTTCGCCGGTCTCGGCAGCCCTTGGTGGGACCCGTACGCGCGCGGCGCGATCGTGGGGCTGACCGGAGGCGTGGGGCGCGCCCATCTGGCGCGGGCGGTCGTCGAGTCGATGGCCTTCCAAGTGAGAGACGTCATCGACGCGATGACCGGTTCGGGTTCGGGCCCTGCGGTGGTTCCCACGATGGCCGAACAGCGCGACCCTGGCAGCGGCTCGCCCCGGCTCGAGGTGCTGCGCGTGGACGGCGGGGCATCGGTGATGGACCTGCTTCTGCAGCTGCTCGCCGACCAGCTCCAGGCGCCGGTAGCGAGACCCGTGACCACAGAGACGACAGCACTCGGGGCAGCCATGCTCGCCGGCCTGGCAGTGGGTGTGTGGGGATCGCTCGAAGAGCTCGCCTCTGTGTGGAAGCTCGACGCGCAGTTCGAGCCACGCACGACACGGACTGCGGCCGATTCGAAGCACACTTCGTGGTTGTCGGCCCTGGACCGGGCGCGGAACTGGGTCTAGGCCGTCTGAGCCTCGAGGAGCGCCTCCTGCGCGGTCTCATCGGCAAGAACGGCCCCGGGGACCGGGCGAAGAGGCTCGATCGCCGCGGTATCGGAGCCCCCGACGACGTCGTGGCGCTTGGCGTAGCGGTTTACATAATCCTGACCCGGTGAGCTCTCGGATCTCGAACATCAGGTCGTCCGTGACGCGCCTCAGTGCCATCGGGTCGCTCGCCTGATCGGCGCCGAGCATCTTCAGATCGAGGGGCGAACCGAACTTGACGCCCACGCTCTTGAAGGGCCGCATCATGTTGGAGCCGACGGGCTGTACGTCGGTCGTGCCCGTGATGCCGACGGGGATGACCGGTACGCCGCACTGAAGGGCGAGGCGCGCAACTCCCGTGTGGCCCCGGAACAGACGGCCGTCCGGTGAGCGCGTGCCCTCCGGATAGACGCCGAGAACCCCGCCCTGCTGGAGGACGTCTCTGGCCGCGGCGAGCGCGCGCTCGGAGGCGGAGCCCCCCTCTCTGCGCATGGGGATCTGTCCGGCGGAGCGAAAGAACCACGATGTCTTCCAGGAGTCGAAGTACTCGGCCTTGGCCACGAAGGTCACACGTCCGCGCAAGGACGAGGGGAAGGAAGAATGAGTCGCAGAACGACGTGTGATTCGGAGCGAGGATGACAGGTCCCCTTCGCGGCACGTTGTCGCGCCCGCTCACCTTCACCCTCCACCCGACGAAGAAGACCGGGCTCAACAGGGCTTTCATGACCCAGTAGCCCACGCCCGCAACGGTATCGCGCGACGCAGAGGCTTCCCAGGGCCGGGGCTCCGCTTGACGAGATCGAGGCGAGTGAGGGCTTTGGGGTCTCCGCCCTTGGGCCAGGGGCGCTCTAGTTAGTGTGACGCGGTGGCAAGGCGGCTGACTTCGCGAGGCGTGCGACGCCGGCAGGAGCTGCTCGACTACGCAGCTGACCGCTTCGCGTCGAACGGCTACCACCCGACGTCGGTCACCGACATCACAGAAGGTCTCGGTGTAGCCAAAGGCGTCTTCTACTGGTACTTCGAGTCCAAAGAGGCCTTGTTCGTCCAGATCCTCCTCGAGGCTCAACGCGACCTGCGACGCGCTCAGCGCCAGGCGCTCGCTGACGAGCCTGACCCCTTGAGGCGGATCGAACAGGGCATCCGGGCGACGATGGCCTGGCTGGACGACAACCGCAGCCTCTTCGGGCTGCTCGAGCTCGCGCGGACCGAGGAGCGTTTCGCTCCGATCATCCGTCAGGGTGAGGAACAGGCCGTTGCCGACACTCTCCCGCATGTGAAGGCCGCCATAGCGGCCGGGTTTCATCCGGCGCGAGGACCCCATAGTCATCGCGCACGCCATCTTGGGCGTGACACAGCAGCTCGCTCGGGCACTCGTGCTCGACCAGGGCAAGCCGGCCGGAGAAGCAGCGATGCAGCCGTCACCTTCTGTCTCGAGGGCGTGCTGACCCCGACGGCGCTACGTCAGCGGGTCAGTGGGGCTGCCGGATAGTCCGGGTGCCGGATAAGTCGTCAGAGCTTCGTCAGCCCCCGACGGAGATTCCTGACCGCCTGTCCGATCCTCTGCTCGTTCTCGATGAGCGCGAAGCGGACGTGCCCGTCACCACCGGGCCCGAAACCCACCCCCGGGGACGTCGCCACCTCTGCCGACTCGACCAGGTAGGCCGAGAAGTCGAGGGATCCCATGTCGCTGGTACGGCTCGGGAATGGGAGCCCAGACGAACATCGTCCCTCTCGGCTTCGCGACGTTCCATCCGATCCGGTTGAGGCCGTCGCACAGAGCGTCGCGGCGCGCCTGGTAGATGTCGTTTACGACCTTCGGGAAGTCTGGCGCCTCGTTCATTGCCACGATCGCCGCGATCTGTATGGGCTGGAACGTGCCGTAGTCCAGGTAGCTCTTGATCTTCGTGAGCGCCTGGACCACCTCGGAGTTGCCCACCAGGAACCCGACCCGCCATCCCGCCATGGAGAACGACTTCGTGAGGGTGTAGAGCTCGACTGCGCAATCCTTGGCGCCCGGCACCTCGAGGATCGACGGTGGTCGGTACCCGTCGAACGCGATGTCCGCGTACGCGAAGTCGTGGACAAGCACGATGTCGTGCTCCAGCGCGAAATCGACGATCCGCTGCATCCAGGGAAGGTCGACGCACGAGGTGGTTGGGTTGTGAGGGAACGACAGGACGACGACCCTGCGGCTTGGGCCATGCGGACTCCCACGACTCCATCATGTTGTCGAAGAACGCCTCCGCGCGTGCCGCCTTCCGGCCGGCCGGGATCCTCGAGGCGCACCTGGCGGACCTCTGCGCCGGCGAAGAGGGGTGCGTAGAGGTGGATCGGATAAGAAGGTGACGGGACGAGCACGCTGTCACCCGGACCCAGAAGCACCCACATCAGGTGGGACAGGCCCTCTTTGGCGCCGATCGTGACGACGGCCTCGGTGTCGGGGTCGATCTCGACGCCGAAACGCCTCAGATAGAGCGAGGAGATCGCCTGTCGGAGCTTGGGGATGCCGCGACTCGCCGAGTAGCGGTGGTTCTTCGGGTTTCTGACCGCCTCTGCCAGCTTCTCCACCGCGACGTCGGGGGACGCGATGTCGGGGTTGCCGAATCCGAGATCGATGACATCTCGCCCGGCTCGCCGCGCACCGAGCTTGAGAGCGTCGATATGGGCGAAGACATAGGGCGGAAGCCCGTTGATCCGGCGGAATTCCATCGTGGAAGCGTACCGCCGCGTCGATCAGAGCCCAGCGGCTGTCGATAGGGCTCTCTGCCGGTGCGGCTCTAGCTCGACTCTTCTGCGATTTTTTCGGCGAGTGGCTTCGGGGCCACATCGAGGTGCCTTCTCACCTGACCGACCGCCTCCGATAGCTCTTCGGCAGAGAGCCCGGCCACCGGCCAGGTGCACACCGCCCATGTGGCGCCCGCCAGCCCTATCTCCGTCAAGTGGTCCGCAATCTCAGTGACAGAGGGCCGGCTCGGCGGTCATCGGTGTCCCGTCCCGGGGTCCCAGCCCCAGGTGACCTCAGTCGAGTGGTCGGCTCTGACAGAGATGAGCTCATCGGGTCCCGCACCCCACAGGTTCACGATCGCGCCGACATCTCCTCGCTATCTCGATACGGTCCTCGCCCTGCCGCCGACCCACACGGTCATCCCGGACTCGAGCAGACGGGACGCGCACGTCTTGAGCGACGCGAGACGTTCTTCGCCCGGCGCATACGGGATTCCGAAAGCGAGGTTCTCCTCTGCACTCAGGTGGTCGCCGACCCCGAGCCCCGCCACGAACCGTCCCTCCCGAGATCCTGTGAAGGGACTCGAGCGACGCAACGAGCACCTCGTCCGGCAGAAGCCCTATGCGCGCGACCAGAGAGCCGACTGTCACCTTTTCAGTGGCTGCAGCGACCGCACCGAGCAGTGGCATCGCGCTGAGAGCAGGCCGATCGGGCCGCCCGATCGGCCACAGGTGGTCGAAGACGAACACTCCGTCGAATCCCAGGCGCTCGGCGACGATGCGGCGTCCACGGCCGACGCGTCCTCGCGAAACGACGGGAGCGTGACTCCTATGTCGCACAGGTCGATCGCGTCCCTTGCGGCTGTCGGCGCGCGCCGATCGAGCGCGGCACCGACGGCTCCGGCAAGCTCGCCGAGCGCGGCGGGAACGATCCAGACGGGCGGGCTGTCGACCTCCGGCGTACACGAATCTCCGAATAGGCGGCCCGGGTGGGTCCGAGGAGAAGCTCTCCGGCTTCGACCAGCCCTCCGCCTATGACGACCACGGAAGGATCAAGCAGCGCCGTCAGGTTCGCCAAACCGAGAGCGATCCACCATCCGAGCTCGGCCATCACCTCGAGTGCTCCTGGGTCTCCAGCCGCTGCGGCCTCTGTCACGTGCTCTCCGCGCACTGATTCCGCGTCGCCGCGCGCGAGCGCCATCACCGCTCCGAGCCGTCCGGCTGTCGCCGCCTCGCGCGCGAGCCTCGCAAGGCCGCTTCCGGACGCGTAGCGCTCCCAGCACCCGCGCCGACCGCACGAACAGAGCGGTCCTGAAGGATCCACGACCATGTGGCCCGCCTCGCCCGCGTAGCCGTTGGCGCCACGGAGAACCTCGCCTCCTGAGATGATTCCCGCACCGATCCCCGTTCCGAGGGTGATCACGACTGCGTCAGACGCTCCTTGGGCTGCCCCGAGCAGCCACTCGCCCAAAGCGGCGCACGTGGCGTCGTTGTCGATCACGATCTTGCGTATCCCTGTGGCGGCGCTGACTCCGTGCCTTGAAGTCGACCCCGGCCCCGGCCGGCAGATTGGGAGCGAAGTGCATCGTCCCGTCGTCGTCGACGAGGCCGGGCACCCCCACGCCCAGTGACGGCATGGCGTCCGTGCCCGGCTCCGATCCGGTACCGGCCATCAGATGCCCGACCACCTCGGCGATGGCTGCGATCAGCCGGTTCGTGCCGTCCGACCGTGTGGACGAGTCCTCGCCGGGGTCATGGTGGTGCGACAAGGGCGTGGCTGCGCGGGCCTGACAGACGACCGAGCCCGAGGAGTCGACGGCGACCCCGAGCACCTTGGTGCCGCCGACGTCGACCCCCAGGGTCAGACCATGCCCGCTTTCGCCAGCTGACGCGGGCATGGCAGGGACGTCGTCTGCGCCCCGCACGTCAGGTGGTGAGCGAAGACTCGACCCTGGCCCGCAGGTCCTCGAGGGCGATGTGCATGATCCGGCTCTGCGCCCTGCGCTTTATGAAACCCGGCAACGGGACCCGCAGCTCCACCTCGAGAACGTAGGTGACCTGCGTGCGGCCCTCGCCTGCGTCGTCGAACGTGTACGCCCCGTCGAGCTTGGCGGTCAGGTCACCGCGGATCTGTCGCCAAGCGATCGTCCTGGGCGCTCCCGAGTAGTCGTAGACGAGCGTGTAGCTGGTGCTTCTTCCGAACGCGGCCGCCCTCCAGGCGACTTCGAGGGGCCGTCCTGAAGCGTCGCGGCTGGTGACGTCGACGTGCTTTATGTCAGCCGCCCAATCCGGGTACCGCTCGACGTCGCTCACGATCGCGAAGCACTGCTCCGGAGTCGCTCCGACGACCATGCGCTCGGTGGCTTGTTCCGCCACGCTCATCCCCTTCCGGCACCCCAGGGCGTCACCTGATCAGCCTTCCATCTGGCGGAGGGCTCCGGCCAGCCTAAGGGAGAGCCCGTCGTAGTCGTAGGACTCGACCGCCCTTCGCCTCGCGGCCTCCCCCATAGAGGCCCTGAGCTCTGGTTCGGAAAGGAGCCTCCGAAGAGCGATGGCCACCTCACCGGGGTCTGCGGGGTCGTCCACGACGATGCCGGTCTCGCCGTCTGCGACCGCCTCCGCCGCCCCGCCCGAGCGTCCGGCAACCTGTGGAACCCCGCAAGCGGCGGCTTCGAGAAAGACGATGCCGAAGCCCTCTTGTTCCAGTCCGTGCCAGCGGTCGCTGACATGCCATGACGAACACGTCTGCGGCTCCGTACAAATCGGGCAGAGCACGCTCCTCCACCCGTCCGAGAAGCCGGACCGGAGCGCCGGAGGAATCGATCAATCTCTGCAGACGCGAGGAATCTCTGCCCACCCCGCCGATCGCGATCGTCAGGTCGGGGAACGACGCCATCAGGCCGGCACCTGCCGCGGATCAGGACGTCCATTCCCTTTCGCGGCACGAGCCTGCTCACGCTCACCACGAGAGGGCCGTCCGACGGAAGTCCGAACAACCGACGTGTCCTCGCCTTCTGCTCGGCATCTATCGGACGAAAGCGCGATATGTCGACTCCCGGTGGCACGACGACCACCTGCGGCTCCCGCGGCATGTGGGGCGACCGCCCTCGGCCGGGAGCGACCAGGCGCCTGACCTCCTCCGCCGGGTACTCGCCTGCGCACAGGGCAAGTGCGGATCGGGCGAGCACCTCGCGGGTGGCACCGCGAGCGAGCGGAACACGTGCGGGCGCAGCGAGCTCGGCCCCGTGAAGGACTACGGCGTACGGCATGCCGAGCGCAGGGCCCATCAGACCGAGGGGCAATGCGGGGTCGATCACGACCAACCTGGCGTCGGTCCTGGCCGCCAGGTCACGGACCGTCTTGGCCAACCTGGGGCTCGGGACGAGAACCGGTGACCTGACCCTCTCAATCCGGATGCCCCGGCGAGCCTGAGAGGCGTCGAAGGTCTTGGCGTCCGGGTGCGAAGATGCCGTCAGCACCGAGAAGGACCCGGGGTCGAGCCGGCTCCACAACTCCCAGAGATAGACCTGGATCCCGCCCACTTTGGGAGGGAAGTCGTTCGTGACCAGAAGATGCTTGAGGCGCTCGGTCAGCCGACACGCCTCACGTGGCGCGGTCCGGGGACGAGGCCGACGTTGGTGAGCATGCGAAGAGCCCTGGCCTCGTCTGCGTCTATCACGACCGCGTCTCCGGGCTCACGGTTCAAGATGAACGACACCAGGCAATCGTCGCACGCGTCGGTGTGCTGCATGACACAGTCATCACAGCTGATCACCAACGCGTCGCTTCCGGACTCTGGTTGCGATCCGATCTGCATTGCGGGACCTCCTGGTCCGGTCCTTGCTCATTACCGCTCGTTACCCGCCTTGCAGGATGCCACCAGGGTGTGCCGTTTTGGCGCTGTGACCGGCTCGTCAGCTGTCAGAACCCGTTTCGCCGGCTTCAACCTCTTCGAGAATCTCGACCGCGTCACCGTGACCACACCATCTGCAGGTCACCTCGATCACCTTTTCGTAGATCACCACCTCGTCCTCAACGCCCAACTCACCTCCGACCGAGAAATGGTGAAAGGACTTGGTTCGGCGGTCCGCCACGACGTCGAAACGGGTCAGGTTTCCGCAAGCGGTGCATCGGTAGCGAACCGGAGACATCCTCGTCACGGTACTGCCCAGGCTGGATGTGGCTAAAAAGCTGAGCGCTTAGTCATGCGACAACCGCGTAGAGCGTGCGAGGAGGTGCACCTGCCGTTTCTATTTTGAGACTTAGTAAACAGTGGCGTATATGAATGCCGAATTTGAGTATGCCTTCTCCCCTCCTCCCTCCCCTCTCCCTCCTCCCTCCTCTCTCTCCTCCCTCCCTCTCTCTCCTATCGATCGTGGGCCACGCGCTGCTCGATCGTGGGCCACGCGCTGCTCGATCGTGTGCACGCGCTGCTCAGGGATCCCATTAAATGACGCACCCCTTTTCTACGATCGTTCACGTGGTGCTCTTGGAAACAGGTGCAGGTCTCTTGCACGACGGAGATCGGGAACAAGAGCTCCTGCATCGAGTCACCTTCGTCGTGATCGACGTGGAGACGACCGGCTGGGAGCCGGGGCCCGACGCGCTCACCGAGGTCGCGGCCGTCCGTTTCACCGGCGGGGAGCAATGCGGGACCTATCACTCGCTCGTCGATCCGGGCGTGCCCATCCCCCAGTTCGTGAGCGAGCTGACCGGAATAGACGACGAGCTCGTCCAAGGGGCACCCGACGTATCGGTCGTTCTTCCGCAACTGGTCGAGACGATCGGTGACGGTGTGCTCGTCGGACACAACGTGGGCTTCGACCTGTCGTTCATCGACGCAGCTCTGGTCGAACATTCCTTCGTCGGGATCTCGAACCCGGTCGTCGACACCTTGCATCTCGCCAGGCGGCTGGTGCGCGACGACGTCATGGACTGCAAGCTCGCCACACTCGCCCGAAGGTTGCGACTGGATCATCGCCCTTCGCACCGCGCTCTCGAAGACGTGCTCGCGACCGCGGACCTGCTTCACGCTCTCATCGAGCGCGCGACTGGCTACGGAGTGCTCCGCCTGTGCGATCTGCTCTCGTTCTGACAGACCCTAAGAACGAGCCCGTCCGACAAGACAGACAGACCCTAAGAACGCGCCGCGTCGCTCGACACACGCACCAGTCCTTCGAGGACGTTCGCGGCCCGTCCCTCGTCGATCACGGCCGTAGCGAGCTCGACTCCTGCAGGCATGTCGGGCACTAGCCCGGCCACGACGAGCCCCGCGGCGGAATTGAGCACTGAGATGTCCCGATAGGCCCCGCGCTCACCCGACAAGACCCGCTGTACCGCTTTTGCATTCTTCGCCGCGTCGCCTCCGCGGATGTCCTCCAAGTTTGCCTGAGCGAACCCGAGCTCTTCAGCGTCGATCACGACGTTCAAGACAGTCCCGTCAGAGAGCAACTGGTGAACCTTGCTCGGGCCCGCGGTGGACAGCTCATCGAGCCCGTCGTGCCCGTGGATGACCATCGCCGTCTTGCAACCGTTCGCGATCAGCACACCGAGCATCTTGTGAGCCATGTCGAGATCGCTCACCCCCACCACCTGATGGCGCACACGAGCCGGATTGGCCAGAGGGCCGAGGAAGTTGAACACCGTGGGGACACCGAGCTCGCGTCGAACCGGAATGGCGTGCCGCATCGCCGGGTGGAACCGAGGGGCGAAGCAGAACCCCATGCCAACCTCGTCGATGCACCTTCGTACACCGTCGGGGCCAAGGTCGATTACGACGCCTAAAGCCTCGAGAACATCCGCTGAACCGGCCTGAGACGAGGCAGCGCGGTTGCCGTGCTTGCATACCCGGCCGCCGGCCCCGGCCACGACCAGCGCCGAGATCGTCGACACGTTGATGGAACCGCTGCGGTCTCCGCCGGTGCCGCACGTGTCGAGCAGATCTCCTTCGACATGGAACGGCTCCGAACGAGCGAGCATCGCGCCGACAAGCCCTGCCATCTCCTCGACCGTCTCACCCTTGACCCTTAGAGCAGCAGCGAACGCGGCTATTTGGGCCGGCGAGCTCTCGCCCTCGAAGATCTGGTCGATCGTGGCTGCCGCCTCGTCGGATGTCAGGTCTTGTCGCGCGAAAAGCCGTCCGAGAACTCCCGGCCATCCGCCCATCTGATCGAACGTCTCTTTCGATCCCTCCAGCGCCATCGGTTCCGGCACCTCCACCGCCGTCAATCCCACCAAAGATCCCCGTCCAGAACCCCGCGCCCCACCAGACCGAGCTGAACCTGACTCGTCCCCTCCACGATCGTCAGCTGCTTGGCATCGCGGTACCACTGCTCTGCGGGATGGTCCTCCATATACCCTGCCGCACCGAGAAGCTGAACACACAAGCCCGACGCCCGCACCGCGAGCTCGGTCGCGTGGTACTTGGCCGCGGACAGATAAGGCACCCATTCCTTGGTGAACTTGCCTTGGTCTGCAAGCCACGCCGCCCTGTAGGTGAGAAGTCGCGCCGCCTCGATGTCGATGGCGCACTTGGCGATCTCCCATTGAATGCCCTGGAAGTCGGCGATCGTCTTTCCGAACGCCTGCCGTTGTTTGACGTAATTGGTCGCGTACATGAGCGCACCCTCGGCAAGACCGACCCCCCGGGCGGCGACAACCGGGCGCATCGAGTTGAGCCCGAGCATCGCCAACCGGAATCCGCCCACTTCACCTATGACGTTCGCGGCAGGCACATGCACGTCGTTCAGGACGAGCTCACCGGTGTCCACTCCGCGCACGCCCATCTTGTGGTCGGTCCGTCCGACGGCCACGCCCTCGAACGATCGCTCGATGACGAAACCTGTGACCGAATCGTGTGCGCGGCTGCTCGGATCGGAGGTCTTGGCGAACACCGTGTACCAGTCCGCCTCGCGGACGCCTGACATCCAGCACTTGGTGCCGTTCAGGACCCAGCCGCCCGGACTGTCGGGGTCAGGCGTGGCGCGGGTCCTCATGCCCATGACGTCGCTGCCAGCCTGTGGTTCTGACAGCCCGAACGCCGCTCGTTCGGAGCCGTCCGCGACCCCCGTCAGGTAGCGCTGTTTCTGGTCCTCGGTACCCGCGATCAGAAGCGGTCCCGTCGGCAGGCGCGTCAATAGAAGCATCAACGCGGCCGTGTTCGAGTACTTGGCCACCTCCTCGATCGCGAGAGTGAGGCCCAGGATGCCCGCGCCGGCCCCTCCGTACTCGGTCGGGATGCAGAGTCCGAGGAGGCCCGCGTCGCGGAACACCTCGAAGAGGTCCTGAGGGTATTCACCGGACCGGTCGATGTCGCGCGAGCGCGGCTCCACCTTGTCCTGCGCGATACGGCGAACTGTGCTCCTGAGATCGGAGAGCTCTTCTGAAAGCTCGAAGTCCATCAACTAAGGCTAGCTGCGCCGAATTCTCGCTAGCTGGCCCACTCTCGCCGCCCGACCTACAGCCAGCTGGGCCCGACCTACAGCCAGCCGGCCCCGACCTACAGGGACCCTGGGCTCCGGCAATCGCGACCTACAGCGAACCTGGGCTCCGACAATCGCGACCTACAGGGACCCTGACGACACCGAGGAGAGGTTGCCGAGCTGTCTGGCGATCGACTGGAAGTTCTCGACCTCCGAGCTGGGCGGGGCCGACACGTTCACGGGTGCTCCGTAGTCCGACATGTCCATCGTCAACGTCATCGTCCCGAGCTCGGGAACGGGGATCGACATAGACATCCTGCGCAACAGCCCAGAGCTGTCGACCCAGACGTGCATCGTCAGGCCGTGCAGCATCTGCTGAACGGAGCTCGGCAACGACCCCAAGCCCGTACCGAGACTCGCCAGGTTCTCGGGATACTTGACGTCGTACTCGGTCGCCTCCACTCCGTCTACTCGTGAGCTTCCGACCGGAGTCACGGTGACCCCCTTGCGTGTGAGAGCCACGAGGAAGTCTGCGGGGTTGCTCATCGGGTCCAACGCGGCAGAACTGCCGAGCGAGGTGCCCACCGGAAGCTCGATCCAGGACTTGCCGGGCTCGAGCATCCCGCTCACGCCTGGGATGCCCGACAGCTTCTCGTATGCGTTACCGCCCACCGCGACAACGGTCAGATTGATCTTCTCCGAAAGAATGCTCATTGACATGTCGATCTGGGCGCTCTGGTTCGCGAAGTCGACCACCCCGTTCCCTGACGCCACGAGAGACATCGATCCGCTCGAGGAGCCCATCGGTCCATTTGCGGACATCGTCATCGAGACCCGGGCGGTCCGATCCGAGATCCCCCGCTTCGCGGCCAGCAGCACGGCCTCGGCCGGCGTGGATCGGGTCGTGCCAGGAGCGTTAGAGGAATGACCGGCAGAGCCCTGCCCCGTGGAGCTGCAGGCGGCCAGCCCGACGGCGAGCACGGCCACGGCCGCTGCGGCAGTGACGGACCTCGGCAGGCCACGTAGGAAGAAGGCCTGGTCCGACTTTCCTGAAGTTGCCTTCCGAACCGACATGAGACGCATGAGACTCACCACCGCCCTCCCGGCCACGCAGCCGGCCAGCAAGAATAACCTGTGGGGGCCTAAAACAACACGCAGCGCGAGGCTTAGCGCACTGGGAGCGAGAAGATGAAGCTCAGGGAGCTAGCCCGAAGAGCTGGCCCGAAGAGCTAGCCGGAAGAGCTAGGCAGACTTCCTGCGCTGACGCAGGATGCGGCGGCGCTCCCTCTCGGTGGCCCCTCCCCAGATCCCCTCGCGTTCGCGGGCCGACAAGGCGTGCTCCAAGCACGCTTCGCGGACCGGGCAAGTGGAGCAGATGGACTTCGCGATGCCGGCGTCGTCATCCGTCACGGGGTAGAAGACCTCGGGGTCCACTCCCCGGCAGGCGGCTCGCCTTCGCCAGCTTGCGGCACTTAGGTGTGCGTTCATCTCGTTCACTTCCTCGGGCCGATACGTCGGCATGCTTGGCACTTTGGATTTCCACCGAACCTGTTAGCAGGGACACCTCTCCCCAAATCAGGCACTACGGAGGAAGGTGAAGTATGACGCAACAGGGGTGCAGATGTCCAGACTTCTCAAACCCACAAAATGCAAAATTCCTTGTTGACCAGGGAAAATCCTCGCTCTGAGCGCGAACTGCCTACAACTCCTGTCGCTTTGGCCCCATGAGCGACATTGTTTTGTCGTTTTTCTCAAATCCACCACAACACTTGGTTAAGTGAGTTTGAACGAGCGTCACCCTGTCAGATCGCCGAGAAGCTCCTTGCGCGTCTCGTCGGAAAGCTCCGACTCCATCTTGTACTCGGGATGGTCGGACGCGAGCACCGCGGGCCCGGCGGCGAACTTCTCGACCTGGTCCGGCGTGAAGACGAAGCGTATGTAATGGACCGAGGCCGTCACATCCTCGCGGGTCAGCTGCTCGGCGTGAGTCTCCTCCGGCGACGATCTGACCTCGTCGGCGCCGGCCGAGCCGCCGTCGTGAACGGCCGAGCCGGCTGAGCTCCCCAGCCTGATCAGGAGCGACCGCTCGATCCCGACGAGCTTCGGAAGCCACTCGCGGAGTGCTGCATCGTCGGTCAGCTCCAAGAAGAGCGTCGCCGACAACTCCCCGGGATCGGGGATGAGCGGGTTGTAGACCCTCAGCTCGTTTCGGATCTGCTCGTCCGTCGCCAGCTTCTCGACTCGGGCCATCTCCTGGATCTGGTAGCGGACCGTCAGCGCGTTCTCGAACACGACGCTCATGATCGGCCCGAGGGCCACCCGCCTCACACGCTTAGCGTCGAAGACCTTCTGCTGCAGCTCGGCGCGCTCGCGCTCGTAGGCGCGTAGGTCGCTTATGTCCTCGATGCCGAGCTTCCGCACGTCACCCACTCCGAATCACCTGCCGCAGCTTCACCTGCCGCAGCCGCGGACGGCTCAAGAGACTGACTTGAGTCCTTCTGTGAACCTTCCGGCGTGGCTCTTCTCCGCGCGGGCGAGGGTCTCGAGCCATTCGGCGATTTCGTTCAGGCCTTCGTCGCGGGCGGTGCGAGCGAAACCTGGGTACATCTCGGTGTACTCGTAGGTCTCTCCTTCGATGGCGGACTTCAAGTTGTCCTCGGTCTTGCCCACGGGCACGCCCGTGACGGGGTCGCCGATCTCGCGCAGGAAGTCGAAGTGCCCGAACGCGTGGCCCGTCTCACCCTCGGCAACTGAACGGAACAGCGCCGCCACGTCGGGGTAGCCCTCGACGTCGGCCTTCTGGGCGAAGTAAAGGTAACGGCGGTTCGCCTGGCTCTCACCGGCGAAGGCCGTCTTCAGGTTCTCCTCCGTCTTGGAACCCTTCAACTGGGCCACTGATGTTTCCTCCTTGTATGTGTCGCTTGGTCTTGTATGTGTCGCTTGGTTGGATCTCTGAACCCGTCGCAAACCTAAGCCGAAAGGGCCGGCTCGACGGTCTTGTGGTCGCGTGTCGCAGGCGCCGTCACGCCATCGCGGCATTCTGCGCACTTGCCCCGGAAGACGACCTCTGCTCCGCCGAGCTCGAAGCCCTGCGCCGAGCCGTCGGGGACGGTCAGGTGCGAGAAATCTGCGTGCAGGTCGCGGACCTTTCCGCACGAGCTGCACACGAGATGGTGGTGGGCGTCCTCCACGTTGGGATCGAAGCGGGTGGTCCCGGTGCCGAGGTCGAGCGCCGCCACCTCCCCCATGGCGGCCAGCTCGTTGAGCGTCTGGTAGACGGTCTTCAAAGAGATCGTCTCCATCTCGCTCCGGGCCCTGGCGTATATGACGTCCGCGCTCGGATGCGAGACATCGCCCTGAAGAGCCCTGAAGATGCACTGCCTCTGGGCGGTGACCTTGCGGCCACGGGATCTGAAGAGCCCGGTCAGCTCCTCGGCGGTTCTCACGGCCGAGACTCTAATCGCCAACGATTGTTTGTTGAACATCAATGTCGGAATCTGAGCGCTCACACCGACCAGTTGTATACGCCGCTGTATCATAACTCCGGAAATGGATATGCGAGGTCGGTGCTCCGGACCGGGCGTCACACCGCACGATCGACCGGGGAGCGACCTGAGGGCGGCGTTTGGGTCTGTGGCAGGCTGACGCTGTGCACTCCGAGCGGCCCGACGAGCGTGCGAACCGATCCGGCCGCCAAGGCTCCTTCGACCGTGGCGAAGCGTTGCGGAGGCTCGGAGAAGAGCAGTTCGACGTCCTCGTCATAGGCGGAGGGATCACGGGTGCGGGCGTTGCGCTCGACGCTGCCTCGAGGGGGCTCCGCACGGCGCTGGTCGAGCGGCACGACTTCGCCTCCGGAACATCTTCGAAATCGTCGAAGATGGTCCACGGGGGTCTCAGGTACCTGCAGCAGCGGGACTTCAGGCTCGTCTACGAGGCCCTCCACGAACGCCAGATCCTGCTCGAGAACGCCCCGCACCTGGTTGTGCCTCTCCCCTTTCTCATCCCGCTGTTCGGGCGCGACGGCGTGGTCAACAAGGCCGTGTCGCGCACCTACTCGACGGCGCTGTGGATGTACGACCTGACCGGCGGGCTGCGGATCGGCAAGCGTCATCAGCGCATCGGGCGTGAAGAGGCTCTCGCCCACCTGCCGACCCTGAAGGCAGACAGGCTCGTCGCCGCGTTCATCTACTACGACGCACGCACCGACGACGCGCGGCTCACCCTCACCGTCGCGAGGACCGCTGCATTCGACCACGGCGCCGTCCTTGCCAACTACGCAGAGGTGAAAGAGCTGCTCCACGGTCGAGACGGACACGTCGTCGGCGCCAGGGTGAATGCGTGGATACCAGGTGCCACCACCAGGGAGATCGAGGTCAGGGCTTCGGTGGTGGTGAACGCCACCGGCGTATGGGCCGACGACGTGAGGGCTCTCGATGAGGCGGCCCACCCGCACTCGTTGCGACCTGCGAAGGGGATCCACGTCACCGTGCCGGCGAGCAGGATGCCCGCCGACATCGCCGCAGTCATCCCGGCTCGTGCCGACCGCCGCCAGATCTTCGTGGTCCCGTGGCCCGACGGAGACGACGTCTACCTCGGCACCACCGACACGGACTGGGACGGACCGCTCGACGATCCCGCGTGTCTGCCACAGGACGTCGACTACGTGCTCGAGGCGGCGAACGGATCGACCACGAGCTCGCTCAGCCGCTCGGACGTGAGCGGGGTCTGGGCGGGACTGCGGCCTCTGCTCGATCCGGGCGACCGTCATATGAGCGCGCGCACGAAGGACCTCTCTCGGCGTCACACCGTTCACGTCTCCGAACGCGGAGTCGTCACCGTCACGGGCGGAAAGATGACCACCTACAGGCTCATGGCGGAGCAGACCGTCGATGCCGCAGCGAAGGTGCTCGGCAGGCCGGTCGCAAAATCCCGCACCCGGCACCTGAAGCTGATAGGGGCACCCGGCAACACCGGGCGGGGAGCCAACGCGGCCGACCTCGCCGAGCTCGCCGACCTCGCGGGGATCCGGTCGGCCGACCACTTCGGGTTGGATCAAGAGGCAATGAGCGCACTCGTGAGGCGCCACGGCACCGAGGCGGCCGACGTGCTCGACCTGGCGTCAGGCGATCCCGGGTTACTCCGACCCCTCGTCGGCGGTTTGCCCTACCTATGGGTTGAAGCGATCTGGGCGGCACGCCACGAGATGTCGCTCACCGTCGACGACCTCCTCTCCCGTCGCACGCGGTCGGTGCTCAGAAGAGCACAGGCCTCGGCCGACGCGGCGGGCGACATCGCCGCGACGCTCGCCGGCGAGCTCGGCAGGGATGCCGGCGACATGCAGGCAAGAGGCGCGCAAGTTCAGCCAGGCGGTGATCGGAGACCTGGACCGAGCAGGCCTGCGTGACGCCGGCCTGCGTGAGCCGGATGTGAAGCAGGCGGCCCGGTGACGGTACCGACACCGGTCACCCCGGTGGATGCCGAGCCCTCGTCTGTCACCGACCGGCTCGCGGGCCCGAACGTCTGCGTCGACGACGCGTTGCTGGGGCGGTTCCGCGACTGCTGCGAAGAAGTCTCGACCGACGACGAACACCTCACCGAGGCGGGCCGCGACTGGTGGCCCATCGCGATCCGGTGGGCGACCAGAGGCGAGGTCCCGCACCGGCCGGGCGCGATCGCGAGACCGACTTCGACACAACAGGTCGCGGCGGTGGTGGCTTGCTGCAACGAGGCCCGCGTGCCGTTGTCCGCGGCGGGCGGCCGATCCGGCGTTTGCGGTTCGAGCGTGCCCGTGTTCGGAGGCGTCGCCCTCGACATGACGGGCATCGAAGGCGTCGTCGACATCGACACGACGTCCTGCATCGCCGACGTCAAAGCGGGGACCTTCGGGCCAGAGCTCGAACGGAGCCTCCGCGCAGAGGGCATGACCCTCGGGCACTGGCCGCAATCGATGGACCTCTCCACGGTGGGCGGATGGATCGCGTGCCGCGGCGCCGGCCAGTACTCCACCCGCTACGGGAAGATCGAGGACATGGTGGTCGGCTTGAGCGTCGTCCTAGCCGACGGGACCATCGTCTCCACCGGGGGGGGCGGGCCGCGTGCCGCCGTGGGCCCCGACCTGAACCAGCTGTTCGTCGGTTCGGAGGGCACCCTCGGGATCGTCACCGACGCGAGATTGCGCCTGCACCCTGTGGCTCCTGCCGAAGGCCGGCGCGCCTACGGCTTTTCGAACTTCGCGCAGGGCCTCGACGCGTGCCGCATGATCCTGCGGCGCGGTGCAACTCCGGCGGTGCTCAGGCTCTATGACAACGTCGAGTCCGAGCGCAACTTCTCCGAGGGATCGCGCGGTGCTGATAGTGCTCGACGAGGCCGATCCCGTCATGCTCGAGCCGACACTCGAGGTGTCGGACACAGAGTCCCTTCACGCCGGAGCCGAACCGCTCGACGTTGCGCTCGTCGACAGATGGATCGAGCACAGAAACGACGTCTCGGCGCTCGCCCCTCTGTACCGTGGGGGCATCGTCGTAGACACGATCGAGGTAGCGGCGCGCTGGGCTGTGCTCGCCGATCTGTACGACTCGTGCATCGATGCGCTGAAGGCCGTGGACGGCACCCTCGTGGCATCAGCGCACCAGTCGCATTCGTACACAGACGGTGCGTGCATCTACCTCACCTTCGCCGGCCGCATGCCCGACGGCGGAACGCCGGGCGACAAGGAGCCGGGAGACAACGAGCCGGGTAAAAGAGACTCCGACGCGTGGGCGGAGAGCTACTACAACTCCGCATGGACCGCGGTGATGGACGCCGTGATCGCAAAGGGCGGAGCTATCAGCCATCACCACGGGATCGGGATCAACAGGTCGAGGTTCATGGCTCCCTCGCTCGGAGGCGGTGCGCGGCTGCTCGAGTCGCTCAAGAACACGTTGGACCCCCGGGGCATTCTCAACCCCGGAAAGCTCGGGCTCCCGTCGCCGTTCGGAGAGGTGAGCTGGCCCTGACGATGGGCGTCCTGGTGGTCGACGTGGGCAGCTCGAGCGTGCGGGCATCGGTCGTCCAGCCCGACGGCACCGTCGCCCATGTGCACGCGGAGCCGGTTGTCACTTCGTCGCCCGCGCCCTCCTTCGTCGAGGTGGATGCATCGAGCATCGCAACCTCGGTGCTGTCGGTAGCCCGTGCGACGCTCGCCGATGCGGGGGCGGTCGAGGGGGTCGGGATCGCGGACCAGCGGGCGACGACCGTCCTGTGGGACCGGTCGTCCGGCGAGCCCGTCGGTCCCGCCATCAGCTGGCAGGACCTGCGCACCGTCGTCACATGCCTGATGCTCCGCGATCAGGGCGTGCTCCTCGCTCCGAACGAGTCTGCGACCAAGCTCGCTTTCCTGCTCGACCTCGCCGATCCCGAAAGGGCCCGGGATCTCTGCTTCGGGACGGTGGACAGCTGGATCGCCTGGACCTTGTCGTCAGGCGCGCTCCACGTGACCGACGCGACGAACGCGGCGGTGACGGGCCTTCGCACTCCCGACGGCAAGGAGTGGGATCCACGCGTGCTGGACGCGCTCCGGATCCCCGAAAGCGTGCTGCCGGAAGTTGTCGACTCGTCTGGAGCGATCGGCGAGGCGAGCGCACTCGAGGGATCGCCACCGATCTGCGGGATCGTTGGCGATCAGCAGGCGTCTCTGGTCGGCCAGGGATGCACGCTGCCGGGTCTCGCGAAGATCACCTTCGGTACAGGCGGGTTCCTCGACTCGTGCGTCGGTCCCGACCGACCGACATTCGCCCGGCGCGGCAGAGGCGGCACCTTCCCCATCGCGGCATGGCAGCGCTCGGGTCGGATCACCTGGGGGGTCGAGGCGATAATGCTCTCGGCGGGGTCGTGCATCGATTGGCTGCGCGACGATCTCGGGCTGATCGAGACGGCCGCCGACACCGACGGCCTCGCCGCGTCCGTTGCCGACAGCGGAGACACTTGGTTCGTACCGGCATTCTTCGGTATCGGCACGCCTGTATGGGACTTCGGAGCGCGCGGCGCCTTCGTGGGCATCACGCGAGGGACCGGACAGCGCGGAGATGGTTCGCGCCGTCTTAGAGGGGATAGCCCACCGCGGCTGCGACCTGGTCGAGGCTGCCGAGACCGACACGGGAATACCGCTCGGCTCTTTGCGGGTCGACGGCGGGATGTCAGCGAACGCCACGTTCCTCCAGGCTCTCGCCGATTTCTCGGGCCGCCGAGTGGAAGTTGCGCCGGTGACCGAGTGCACGACTCTCGGAGCTGCTTACATGGCGGGAATGGAGTTGGGATTGTGGCGCGACGAGAAAGACGTTGCGTCTTCGTGGCGACCGCGCCACGTGGTCGACCCACGACTCGGTGCCAACCCCAGACAAGCATCGAGGGAGCGTTGGCTCGCCACGCGCGACAGGGCGCGCCAGACGATCCCCGAGCTGTCTGCAGTTCAGTTCTGGGACGCGTGAACACGGCGCCCAAAGGCCGCCCTGAAATGCCCACCCCAAAAAAAGGCATCCGTGAACATGAAGGAATCGGAGGCGCACTGATGAGTCGATCCGCAAGATTTCTCGTCGTGGGACTGATGTGTGCGGCGCTCGGTGGCCCGCTGTTCGCAACCGCCGGCGCCTCGGCGGCGCCGACCCAGGTCCGGAACACGACGTTCGGACCTCCGGAACCGCCGGGGTGGTCCACGGCACAGACGATCGACCCCCGCACGGGTGCGGCAGTCACCGTCGCATGCGCGTCCGCCAACTTCTGCGTCGCGACCGACGCTATCGACGGCGTGTCGCGCTGGAACGGCGCCAGCTGGTCGGCTCCGACCAACGTCGACACTCCACCGAGTGGAGCGCATGGCCTTGCGGTCGTGTCGTGCCCTTCGTCTTCTTTCTGCATGCTCGTCGACAACTCGGCGAACGACGTCACTTGGAACGGCACGTCTTGGAGTGCCCCGACGAAGTTCAGTGTCCTGGGCAATCCGGTGGCGGTGTCGTGTCCCGACTCGACGTTCTGTGTCGCCGCCAACGGGACGGGATCGTTGCTTTCTTACAACGGCTCGACGTGGTCGACGATGACCGTCCCGGCAGGCGACCTGGCGGTCGGGGTGACCTGCACTTCGCACACCTCGTGCACTGCCGTGAGCACAAACGGCACGGTACTCGTGTTCAACGGAACGACCTGGACGGCTCACACCTCGCCCGGCGCCCCGACCTTCGCGTCCGAACCGGGAGAAGTGTCGTGCCCGACGACAGGCTTCTGCGCTGTCGGCTTCTCGGAGTCACTGTCGACCTGGAACGGGTCCAAGTGGACCGTCAAGGATGACACCGCCGAGAACTTCACCGCCGTCTCATGTGCATCGGCGACGTCGTGCGTGGCCGTCGACACCGTGGGAGATGCGACCACCTGGAACGGATCGGCGTGGGGCTCAGCTCACACCGCGGACCTCTTCGCTTACGCTCCTTTCGCCTCGGTGTCTTGCCCGTCCACCACGTCGTGCACGGCTCTCGACTCGACCGGCCACACGGTCAGGTACAACGGCTCGACCTGGACGGCGCCGGTTGTGGCATTGCAGATCGGCGGAAGCATTGTCGGGGTCAGCTGCCCGGACAACCTCTTCTGTGCGGCGATCGACAGCGAGGGCGGGACCCTCACCTGGAACGGGATCAATTGGTCCAAGGTGACCACCGTCGATCAGAAGCGGCTCTTCTCGTCGATCTCGTGCACGTCCTCGACCTTCTGCATCGCGTTCGACGAGGTCGGGGACACGTTCAGGTTCAACGGCTCCACATGGTCCGGACCGACGGCCGTCCTCGTACAACCCCAGCAGGTGTACCTGTCGTGCGTCTCTTCGACGTTCTGCGTCGCGGTTCCCGCGACCGGAGGCACTCCGATGCAATTCGACGGCACGAGCTGGAAGACGACGCCGGGTTGGGAGTCGGGCTTCGAGCAGGTAGGGGTCTCTTGCGTGTCGCGCTGGTGGTGCATGTCGATGGGCGCGGACGGGCTGACCCAGCTTTGGACCGGTTCGGGGTGGGTCTTCGGTGGCGGAACCTTCACGCAACCGAGGAAGGTGTCGTGCGCCTCATCGTCGTTCTGCGCGGCTGTCGACCTGGACGGCATGGCTCAGACATGGGACGAGGGCATCTGGTCGAACCCCGTCTCGGTCGACCCGGGACAGAACCTCACCCAGGTCGACTGCGGAGGGATCGCGTTCTGTGTCGCTCTCGACACGGTGGGCAACGAGGTGACCTATACCGGCACCTGGAGTGCGCCTGATGGCCTCGACGGCGCCCCGGTCAACCGCGCGAACGCCGCGGACTCCGTCTCGTGCCCCGACGAGAGCTTCTGCACCGCTGTCACGGCCGACGGCGCGGCGCTGACATACGAGCATGCCTACGGGCCCGACGCCTCGTACTTCATGGCCGCGTCGGACGGCGAGGTCTTCGCGTTCGGCTCCGCGCAGTCGGAGGGGTCGGTGGCAGGGGCCGTGCTCGCCCGCCCGGTTGTCGGCATGGCGAACACGGCAGATGGCGGCGGCTACTGGCTCGTGGCGTCCGACGGCGGGATCTTCTCGTTCGGCGACGCGGCCTACCACGGGTCGATGGGGGGCAGGTACCTCTACAGGCCCGTGGTCGGCATGGCCTCCACGCCGGACGGTAAGGGTTACTGGCTCGTCGCTTCCGACGGCGGCGTCTTCTCTTTCGGCACTGCCAAGTTCCACGGGTCGATGGGCGGAAGGAAGCTCAACAAACCCATCGTCGGGATCGCCTCGACGGCCGACGGCGGCGGCTACTGGCTCGTCGCCTCCGACGGCGGAATCTTCGCGTTCGGAGACGCCAAGTACCTCGGGTCGATGGGGGGAAGGACGCTCAACAAGCCGGTCGTGGGCATGAACACGACACCCAACGGAATGGGTTACTGGCTGGCGGCGTCGGATGGCGGCGTCTTCTCGTTCGGTCAGGCGAGGTACCACGGCTCCATGGGGGGCAGGAAGCTCAACCAGCCCATCGTCGCGATCGCGTCCACCCCTGACGGCGGCGGCTACTGGCTCGTCGCGTCGGACGGAGGGGTCTTCTCGTTCGGTGACGGGCTCTTCGCTGGCGGCGGCGGGTACGTCTTCACCTTCGGGCCCTGTTCCCGTGGTCGCGGCGGTGCACCGGTTGAAATGAGCAGATTTTGTGATTGGACCCGTTCGCGCTTTCAGTGATCGGGGCAGGCTGCCGATAACCTGGGAGTGATGGAGCCGGCGCCCACGGGTAGCCTTTCCGCGGCTTCCCACGCCCCCCCGGCCGGTCCAGGTGGGACACAGGGCACTGCGGAAAGTGGCGAAATGCAAAGGGACGCACCTCCCGCGGAGCGGAACGGCCTCGGGTCAGACGACCCGTTCGCTGCTCAACCGGTCCCGATCATGGGAGTGGTCGACGGGCCGTTTGCGCCTTTAGAGGCGATCGCACCGGCCGAGCTGGATGGCCCATTTGCTCAGGGAGCGCCATTCAACGGCTCGGTGTTCGAGCCGGCCGGGTCCGTCCTTCCCGGGGTAGCAACGCCTGGCGACGGAACCCGAACCTGGTCCGAAGGCTCGCACCCCAACGGCTCGACATCCGCACCTCAACCTCCGCCACCCTCGGGATCCCCCCTCGCATACCAGCCTCCTCCCCCGAGCAGTCTGCCTGCCGCGGTCGAGCCTCCCCGTCCTCCGACGAACGAGGCGACTGGCGCCCACACGACTGGCGCCCAGACGACTGGCGCCTCTGCGACGGTCTCGGTCCCTCCCCCGCCTCCATCGGGTGGAGTCGTGTCGCAGCTCCCCCCGCCGCCCTCGGGTGCCGGAGCTTCGCAGCTTCCTCCCGCACCGTCGGGAACGACGGTGAAGATGCCTCCGCAACCACCGTTCGAGGCCGCGCAGCCAGTGCAGTCGCAACAGCAAGTGCAGTCTTTTCAGCCGGAACAGTCGGTGCAGGCCGAACCGGCACGACCGGTCGAGCCGGTGCTCCAGATCCAGCCGGTCCGACAGATGCAGCCGGTCCGACAGATGCAGCCGGTGCAGCCGGTGGAGCCCGCGCAGCCGGTGCAAACCTTCGAACCTGTCCAGCCGGTGTCACAAGGCGCGCCTTTCGCGCCGACGTTCGAAGTCATACCGGGTGCCGTCGCGAACCTCACCGGAGCAGAGCAGGCGGCGCGCCTCGACGAGGCGATAAAGCTCGGCCAGGCGCTCATCGCCAACCTGCGTCACGTCGTCCTCGGCACGCCAGGAGCCCTGACGGCTGTCGCCGTAGCCGCGCTGAGCGGCGGGCATCTCCTCATCGAGGACGTGCCGGGTGTCGGCAAGACCGTTCTCGCGCAAGCTCTCGCCGCCTCGCTCGGTACCGACCTGTCGAGGCTCCAGGGTCACCCCGACCTGCTCCCGAGCGACGTCACGGGCGTGTCGGTGTTCTCGCCCGACACTGGCACCTGGGAGTTCAAGCCGGGCCCCGTGTTCGCACACGTGGTGCTGGTGGACGAGCTGAACAGGACTCCACCGCGCACGCAGGCGGCGCTGCTCGAGACGATGGAGGAGCAGCAGGTCAGCGCCGACGGCGAATCGTGGCAGCTTCCCGTCCCGCACCTCGTCATCGCAACGCAGAATCCGCACAGCCAGCTGGGCACCTACCCGCTGGTGGAGAGCCAGCTCGACCGCTTCGCACTGGCGACGGCCATCGGTTACCCGGACGCCAGCGTGGAGACGCAGATCGTCCTGCAACACGGAGGACGACCGGCATTGCCCGACCTGAGGCCCGTCTGCTCGTCCGAGCAGTGGCACCAGGCGCAGCTCGCGACCCAGACCGTCGTGGTCGAAGAGTCCGTCGCAGGGTACGCGGTCGCACTATGCCGCGGTAGCCGGAGCGTCGCAGGTGTCCGGCTCGGCGCCAGCCCGCGTGCGGCGATATGGCTGGTGCGAACCGCGCAGGCACACGCGGTGCTCGCCGGACGCGGCTATGTCACGCCGGGAGACATCAAGGCGATGGCCCTGTCGTGCCTCTCTCACCGGCTCACCACGGACGAGGGTGTGGCGTTCGGAGTGAAGGTCGTCCGCGAGCTTCTCGAATCCACCCCGACTCCCCGACCGTGAGCCATCGGGAACCGGGGGTCGCTCATGGCGGCTCCTGAACCCGGGCGCGTGCACCTGCCACGGGTGAGGGGGCGTCTGCGCCCGGTGAACGCCGTCGGACCGATTGCCGGTTCGATCTTCACCGTTCTCGCCTGGGCGGCGATCGCGCACAACAGCGGTTCAGGTTGGGTCCAGGCCCTCGGGGCCATGCTCGGCGCTGTGCTGCTCGTCGGCATCCTGGGTCCGGGGTACGTCGTCTCGCGCACCGGCGTCGCGGTGCAGGCCGCACCCGCCGACGGTGTCGCCGGTGAGCCGCTCGAGATCGAGATGGCAGCGACGAGCAGGATCCGGGTCAGGCCGGTCGCGCCCTCGGGCAGCACCGGGTACGTCGGACCTGGTACCCGCGATCGCGAGCTGCCCCAGACAATCCAGGTCGTCCCTGCGCGCAGAGGCATGCTCCACGAGATCGAAGTCGAGATCGCGTCGGCGGCGCCCTTCGGCATCCTCTGGTGGTCGCGCAGGACGAAGCTCGCGTTGCCAGTCGAGGTCTGCGTTGCACCGAAACCGACCGAGCCCCTGTCGCTACCGCCGGAGAACGACGACTCGGCCGGTGAATCTCAGAAGCGGCGACCCTCGACCTTCGGAGAGACACGCGGCTCACGTCCCTACGAGCACGGAGACTCGCGCAGGGCCGTCAATTGGCGGGCGTCCGCGCACACCGGACGCCTGATGGTGCGCGAGATGGAGGTTCCAACATCCGAGCCTGTGACCGTACGGGTCGTGCTCCCGGCCGACCAGGACGAGGCCGATCTCCTCGCAGGGAGGGCGTACGCCACGGTGCTCGCGCTCATCGGCAGACAACGGCCGGTGATGCTCGCCACCCACGAAAAGACCGGTGACCGCATCGCGCTCGTCACCGGAGCGCGCGACGCGGGCCGCAGGCTCGCACGTGCCGTCGCGTACGGATCAGGGCAGGGCGCGGCGACAGGCCCGCGTCAGGGATCGGTGACGATCGAGGAACCGCCGAGCACCCGCGACACTCAACCACCACCGACGTCCCGGAACACCGGCGGTGGGCGCGGATGAGCCTGCTCGACACCATAAAGAAGGCGAACCGCCCCGGCCCTCCTGAGCATTCGATCCAGTTGCGCGTGGCGTGCACGCTCGCTGTTCTCGTCTCTGTCGTCGCGTGCTACTCGGAGCACGAGCTCTCGGCACTGGTGACGGTCGTCATCTGCGTTCTTCTGAGCGCAGGGATGATCTTCTCGTACCGCACGCGAGAATCGCCGACCGGAATCGTGAAGATCTTCCTCGCCCTGTTCGCCGTCGGGGCGTTCACCTGGTTCTTCTTCACCGCGACACATCGAGCGCAGTCGGGGAACATCGGATCGGTCGAAGGACCACTCGCCGCGCTCTTCGCCTGGATCCAGGTGGGTCACTCATTCGACGTGCCGGCTCGGCGCGACCTGACGTTCACGCTCGCCGGGTCGGCGACGCTCATGGCCGTCGCGGCCGCGCAGGCGCTCACCCCCTCGTTCGGCATATTCGCTCTTGTCTGGTTGGCGCTCGGGCTGTGGGGCCTGTTCTGCATCTGGGACTCGATGAGCCTCGGAGGCCGTGCCCGTCCTGCAACGGTCGTCGCGACGATCGCAACCGTCGTCGTCGTCGCCTTCGCAGCGCTTCTCGTGCTCCCCGCGCCACGAGCGTCGAGCACCATCTTGTTCCCTTCGAGCGCGAGTGGTGACGTGTCGCTCGGCTTCGGCGGAGCGCTGACAGGCGACTCGGGATCGCAGACCCAACCCGCACAGGCCGGGTCGCCGAGCGGGCTGACGAGGGTCGGCGGGTTCTTAGGCTTCTCGAACACGCTCGACACAGCGATACGCGCATCGCTGTCGAACCAGGTGATCATGCGCGTCCGTGCGGACGTCCCGTCGTTTTGGACCGCGGAGACTTTCGACCACTGGAGCGGTCAGTCGTGGTCGGTGACCCAACCGAACAACCGGGTCGTCACGGGGGGCTCGCCCTTCGTCCTGCCCGACCCCGAGGGAGACACCCTTGTCGGTCAAAACGACATCCAGACCTTCTACCTCGCGACAACGGGACCCAACCTCATCTTCCACGCAGGCGACGCGCACCAGGTTTGGTTCCCTGCCGCCGGACTGGTCGACTCGCGTGACGGGACGATCCGCACGAGCCTCGGGATGGGCCCCGGGACCGTCTACACCGTCGAGTCGCTCGTCGACAGACCGACGGCTGCGGATCTCGAGGCGACATCTACGAGCGACCAGATCCTCGACCAGCAGGACGCACAGCGCGACACGCAGCTGCCGCACGCGTATCCCCAGGCGGAAAGGCTCGCAAGGGCGGTGACGGCCGGGCAGACGACGACCTACGGAAAGGTGCAGGCACTCATCTCGTGGATCGGCGCGCACACGCGTTACTCGACCGACATCCCGCCGCTGCCGAAGGGCGCCGACGCAGTGAACGAATTTCTCTTCGGCGACCGCGTCGGCTACTGCGAGCAGATCTCCACCGCTCTCACCGTGATGCTGCGGACCCTAGGTATCCCCGCACGCGAAGCGGTGGGGTACGTACCGGGCCCGTACGACCCGATCACCGACCTCTACGACATCCAGGCGAGTGACGCCCACGCCTGGGTGCAGGTCTGGTTCCCCTATTACGGCTGGCAGAGCTTCGACCCCACTGCGGTCGTCCCGCTCGCAAACCCGAGCCCTGCCCACGTCCTCCTGCACGACGTCGCCACCATCCTGGGCAGGGCACCTTGGGTTCCAGTCGGCATCCCGCTCGTCGTCGTGTTCGCGGGCGCCTACGGGCTCCGCGCCTGGCGGCGCAGGCCGCAGACGTGGGCCGAGCAGGTGAGCCGCAGACTCGGGCGCCTCGGTGCACGGGCCCGCTTGCCGCGCCGACCTGGCGAGACGCTCACGGAGTTCGCAGCGCGTCTCGACGCGTCGTGCGGCGACCCGTCGGGGACACTGAGAGCCGTCGCCACCGTGGCCGAAGCCGCCGCTTACGGGCGGCGCGAGCCTCCGCCGGAGGTGCGCGCACAACTCGACGCCACACTCGAGCGCGTCTCCCCTGTCGCGCTTCAGGCTCAGGCCCCGCTTCACCTCCGGCGACCCTGCCGGGGCCGTCGAGCCGGGGGGCCTCACCCCGCCAGCAGCGCCAGAGCCTGATCGAATGTCGCACCGTCGCTGAGCAGCGGGCGAAAGCCCATGAGCTGGCGCGGCCGACCGAACCCGACCGCCGCAGCGAGCCTGCCCGAACGCCCGTAGACGGCCACGAAGCGCCCTTCTTCGAACGAGCCGTCCACCACCCGGACGTCGTCGTCCGGACCGGGATCGCCGAGCACCTGGATCTTGACGTCGTACTGATCGGACCAGATGTAGGGAACCGTGATGAACGGCTCGGCGGAGCCGCGCCCGGCGAGAAGGTTGCGTGCCGCGGCCGCCCCCTGCTCGGCGGCATTTGTCCAGTGCTCCGCGCGCACCGCCCTGGCGTTGCTCAGGTCCTGCCAGCGAGCCACGTCTCCTGCTGCGAGCACGTCTTCGGTCGCGTGCAGCGTCGAGTCAACGACGACGCCGTTGTCGATCTCGAGACCCGATCCCTCGAGCCAGCCCGTCGTGGGGACGATGCCGATACCGACGACGACCACGTCTGCGGCGAGTGTGCTCCCGTCGTCCAGAGAGACAACCGGTCCCGCTTCGGGCTGCGCTATCCCCACGACGCCGGTACCGGTGCGCACCCGGACACCGTGCGCCTCGTGGAGGGATGCGGCGGCTCTGCCGACCTGCTCTCCGAGCACCCTTGCCAAGGGCACCGCGAGAGCTTCGAGCACCGTCACCGTCGCACCGATCGAGCTCGCCGTCGCTGCGACCTCGGATCCGATGAACCCGCCGCCGACCACGACCAATCTCGTCCCGGGACGGATCATGGATGCGAGCCTCCGCGAGTCGTCGAGGGTACGAAGCGTCACGACGGTGTCGCTCTGCTCGACTCCGGGAAGGGTCCTCGGATGAGAGCCCGTCGCTATCAAGGCCTTGTCGAAGCGCACTACCGTGCCGTCGTCGAGCTCGATCTCGTGTCCGTGCACGTCGAGAGCGACGGCCCTGTGCCCGAGCCGCAGTTTGAGCCCGAGCTGTTCGATCTTGCCCGGAGGAACGAGGGAGATACGCGATTCGTCCCATTTGCCGGCGAGGAATTGCTTCGACAACGGCGGTCGGTCGTAAGGGTGATGGTGCTCCTCGCCGACCACCACGATGCTTCCCGAAAAGCCTTCGTCGCGTAAAGCGGCGGCCGCGCGCATCCCGGCGAGCGACGCGCCGATTATCGCCACCGAGTCCAAAGAATCGCCCTCAGGAGCCGAACATGGTGAGCCACTGCTCGACCGAGCGCGGCCTGAACACGTAATTGTGAAGACGGGTGTCGCCGAGAGTGGCGGACGGCTCCGCAGCGTAGAAATGCCCGGGGTACAGGACGGTGTCGTCGCCGAAGCGCGCAAGGCGGTTCGTGATGGACTCGTACATCTGCTCGGGGTCCCCGCCTGGCAGGTCGGTCCTGCCGCAACCTTCGAGGAACAACGTGTCGCCCGACACGAGCCGTCCCGCAACGCTGAAGCACTGGCTACCGGGAGTGTGGCCGGGCGTGTGCACGAGCTCGATCTCGAGATCGCCCACCTGCACCACGTCCGCGCTCGAATGCTCGACGAGCTCGGATTCTCCGACTCCGGTCTGCCGCGTCACCCACCGAGCTTCGTCACGCTGCACGTGCACCGGGACGCTCGCGTGCTCGAGCAGCTCCGCGAGACCCTCGATCGCGTAACCCATCATGCCGCCACCGACGTGGTCCGGATGGGCATGCGAGACGAGGACACCCGACAACCTCATTCCTTCTCCTGCAAGCAGGTCGAGGAGGCCTTCGACGTCGTAGGCCGGGTCGACGACGACAGCCTCCCCCGTTTCGCGGTCGCCGATCAGGTAGCAGAAGTTGACCATCTGTCGGGCGAGCGGGTCCTCGCGCCCGAAATCGCGGCCTGAGAGCAGCTGACGGAAGTAGAGCCTTTCGTCGCGGTCCTGAATGTCTGTCATGGCTCGGACGAGACTATCGGGAAAGAAAATAGGCCACCCACTAGAACCAATAGGGGGCCTGCGGAGTGTTATGGCTATCGAAAGAGACGAAGCAGCGACCTTTGCGTCCCTCACACTCCGGCCCGACACGACGCGGCTGGAGGACCTGTACGCGAACGCTCAGAGACGATTGGTGATCCAGATTGCTGTCCTCACGGGCGACATCGCCGAAGCCGAGGACCTGGTCCAGGAAGCTTTCGGCCGGTGCCTTGCCAAGTGGGCACAGGTAGCCGGTTACGACGATCCCGAAGGTTGGGTCAGGTCGGTGGCGTACAACCTGGCGCGTTCGCGCTGGCGCCGGTTGAAGAGAGGAGCAAAGGCGCTGGGTCGGATTCGGCGTGACGAAGCTCGATCGGAGCCCGATATCGAGAACGTCGCACTGATGATGGCCGTGAGCAGACTCGCTCACGACGAGCGCGAAGCCATCGTCCGTCACTATCTGCTGGACCAACCCATCTCGACGGTCGCCGTTCAACTCGGAATACCTGAGGGGACTGTGAAGTCGAGGCTCGCCCGTGCGAGGGCCGGGCTTGCCGACATGTTGGGACCGGCGCCGACAGAGGAGGACCGCCATGGATGACTTGGCGACTGACGAGATCGAGGCGCGCCTCGCAACTTTGCGCATGTCGATCCTCGAGCGTCCCGCTCCCGGGCTGGACGAAGCACGCCGGCGGTTTCGCTCGAGGCGCCGGCGACCGCTCCAGCTCGCGGTGTTCGTCACGGGAGTGGTGGCCCTGGTCGTTGCCCTCGTCGTCTACGGGGTGAATCCCTCAGGTCGCTCAGCGCCAACCCATCCGAGCCCGGAATCCGCGTTGTCGCAGAAGATCGACTCATTCGCCGAACAGGGTGCTGCCAGGACCGGTGACCCGGATATCACCGAGGTCCGCTGGGTGGCGACAAACCGCAAAGCTGCCGAAGCGTTACTCGGAGACGACATCGTAAGCACGAAGCCTGCGTACCTGAGCACGATTCCTGTCTACCTTGTGGAGGTTCCCGGGTATTTCAGCCCGAACGTGTCGGTGCCGAGTCGCTGTTCCGGAGGAGTGCACGGGACGGTGGAGGACTACGTGATCAACCGAGCCACGTTCCGAGTGTTAGAGGCGGGGGTCGGTTACCAGTTTTCGGATCTGAGCAAGCTCGGCACAGTTCACGTCGATCACTTGCGGAGTGGGCCATTGTTCCCTCCGACCACCGGGACCACGATCCCCACGAGTGGCGTCTGCGCGCAACAGCGAGAGCGCGCTGGCTTCATTTCTCTCGCCCAGAAAGGCGCTGACGGCACCTTCAGCGCCACCTACGACGTCCCCGCGCAGCCGAAAACCGTGGCAACGGTCGTCAAAGTCGCCCATCTCGCTCCTGCCGGCTCTGAATCGCCGACCTCGGGGTCGTGGATGTTCGAGGTGATACGTCTCGGATCTGGAGGCGCATACCTGTGGGTCTCGCACCCCCACAGCACCGCCTTCTGCACCCGCTACAACATGTTGGCGTGGTCCTGCGAGCAGACGAGTCTCACCTTTCCTCAGGGAAACGGCTGGAGTCTTGCTGCTGCTTACTACCTGCCGCTGACCGAGATCTACGGGATCGAGCAGTCCGACCTGGATTCAGTCACCAGCAGGCAGGCCGTCGACGAACTTCCGGTGGAATGCCTGACCGACAAGGTGGCGAGCAAAGGCGCGACCCTCCGCTGGTGCGTCACCTCGAGCGGAGTCCTGGCATCGTTCTCGGCGGTCCCGCAGCAAGACGGCCCCGAGTTCGGAGGCTCCCCGGCCGACGCGACGATCACGTCGGTATCGTCGTCGGCGCCGTCATCGCTGTTCACACTGCCGTCGGCTCCCGGGCCCTACACCGGGTTGCAATTGCCGCCCAGCCATTGAACCCAGCCATTGAGATTGAGATCGAGCCCGATCCGTCACTTGTAGACCTTCCGCCTGAACACGGCGTGTGGGCCCTCGCAGCGGTCGAGGAACACGAGCCCGTCGAGATGGTCGAGCTCGTGCTGGACCGCCCGAGCCTCGAACGCGTCGGCTGTGATCTCGCGCCGCTTACCTTCCACGTCGATGCCGGCGACCGTCACCAGAGTTGCGCGCGCCACGTCGCCCGTGAGGTCGGGGACGCTCATGCAACCCTCGCGCCCCGTCTCGGTCGATCCCACCGCCACGATCTCGGGGTCGAAAAGGACGAACTCCCCGTGGCAGGAACGCGCCTTGCGATGGCCGGTCACGTCGACCGCGAATGCCCGGAGAGGTATCCCGATCTGGTTCGCGGCGAGCCCGACGCAAGCAGGAGAGGCTCTCATCGTGTCGAGGAGGTCGACCGCCAGCGAGCGTGCGAGGTCGTCGATGCGCCCCACACGCCGTGCCGGGGAGCTGAGAACTGCCTCGGGGAGGACCACGACGGGCCTTACCGGCATGCGGCCAGAGCCACCGTGTCGATCAGAGCACGTCGGCGTCGTCCCGCCGCACGGAGCAGTGGACCCCCAACTCCGAAGCGGTGCGCATCACCCTGTCCGTCACATCGTCGGCAAGGCCCGCCGCGGACGACAGCCCGCAGAGTGAGCACGTAAACCTGCAGTTCCGGACCGCCCACCAGCTGTGTGGAGAGGTCCACCACGTTCCCACCGCGCTCTGCGAGCGCTCCGGCAACTGCGTGGACTATGCCGGGGCGGTCGGCACCGTGAACGGAGATCGTGAGGGACTCGGAATCCTCTGTGTCGCTCTCGGCGCCGGATGGCCATCCATCTTTCAGAGCCCTGACGGCGATCACGAGGTCGAAGCGATCGGCCACCGGCCGAAGCGCCGTCTCGAGCGAGGTAGCCGTCGTCTGATCGGGCGCGGTTACGACGAGGAGGATCGCGAATTGGCCCTGGAGGATGGTCATCGTCGAGTCCTCGAGATTGCAACCCTGCTCTCCGAGCGCGCCGCTCACTGCTGCGACGATGCCTGGGGTGTCAGCACCCAGGGCCGACAACGAGAACCGCTGCACGAAAAGAACGATACGTCGGCAGGCTCCAAAGGGCCCGGACCGACCCTACGGCCCGGAGCAATATGTGGTCCCATCGCCGGCTTCGTCGGCCTACAGTGAGGCGCCCTGCCGGCGGGCTGGGAGGAGGCACCCGATGGAGATCGAGCAGCGCTACACCGTTGCAGGTTTGATCCGGGCCAACGCCGAGAAGACCCCTGACCGCACGATGCTCGTGGACCGCGCTCATAGCTGGACCTGGGCGGGACACCACGCACGAGCGTGCCGGATCGCCCACGCGCTCCAGTCAGACGGGATCGGCGCCGGCGGCCGGTTGGCTCTGTTGGACCGCAACGGGTCCCACTACTTCGAGACGCTGTTCGGCGGATCGTTGAGCGGCGTAGTGAACGTCGCCGTCAACTGGAGGCTCGCGCCAGCCGAGATGAGCGCGGTGATCGACGACTCACGGGCAGAGGTGCTCGTCGTCCATCGCGAATACCTGCCATGCCTGGCGGGGATGAAGAGCGGGCTGCCCGAGGTGCGGCGGATCGTCGTCATAGACGGCACCGAAGATGAGTGGACGGGCGCCGAGGAGTATCGCAAGAGAAGCGTTGCGTACGAGGACTGGATCGCCGATCACCCGGAGACCGATCCTGGGCACGTGCCCGATCCGGGCGAGGTCGCTCTGCAGCTCTACACGTCGGGAACGACCGGCCTCCCGAAGGGCGTCATGCTCAGCAATGCGAACCTCGCCATCGCGATAGGCGGAGCAGACCTGTCGTTCCATATAGACGCCGACATCGTGAGCCTGGTGGCGATGCCGCTGTTCCACATCGGAGGCTCGGGCTGGGCACTGTGTGCGATGTCGCGCGGGGGAAAGTCCGTGATCCTGCGTGACGCCGACCCGTCCGAGCTCGTCCGCCTCGTGGAGACCGAGCGGATCAGCCACATGTTCGTGGTGCCGGCGTTGCTCATGTTCCTGCTCGCGACGCCAGGCATCGCTGACGCTGACCTGTCGAGCCTACGCGAGGTGTTCTACGGGGCTTCACCGATCGCAGAAGATGTGCTCGTCTCGTGCCTGCGGGTGTTCAAGTGCCGGTTCGCCCAGCTCTACGGCATGACCGAGACGACGGGAGCGATTTGCGCACTCGTAGCCGAGGACCACGATCCTGACGGTCCGCGCCGCCACCTGTTGCGCTCGGCCGGGCGGGCACTTCCTCATGTCGAGCTACGTGTCGTAGACCCGGACACCGGAGAAGATCTTCCAACCGGGTCTGTCGGCGAGCTCTGGACGAGGTCCCCGTTCACGATGCTCGGCTACTGGGAGAAGCCCGACGAGACCAGTCGCGTCGTTGACGCCGACGGATGGCTCAGGACGGGGGATGCCGGGTACCTCGACGACGAGGGCTACCTGTTCCTCTCCGACAGGATCAAGGACATGATCGTCTCGGGGGGCGAGAACGTGTATCCGGCAGAGGTCGAGAACGTCCTGCTCTCACATGGCGCCGTGTCGGACGCAGCCGCGATCGGCGTCCCCGACGACCGCTGGGGCGAGACGGTCAAGGCGATCGTGGTTCTCGCCACGGACATCGAAGCTCCGGCTGATCGCGACGTCCTCGCGGCAGAGATCATCGAGCACTGCCGGGGCCGCCTCGCACATTACAAGTCCCCGACATCGGTGGATTTCGCCGAAGCACTGCCCCGGAACCCCTCGGGCAAGATCCTCAAGCGCGAACTACGCGAGCCTTACTGGCAAGGACGCGAGCGTCACATCCACTGATCAGAGGCCGTTCTCGTCTTCGTCGGGCTCGTCGGACGATGTTTCCGAGTCCGCTTCGTCCTCGGCGGGTCTGGCCGACGCCTGTAGGCGCGGGACGAGCTGCTCCACCTGGGAGCGTGTCCGCCTGACCCTACGGTCGAGCTCGTCCACCAATGCCGTGGCGCGCTTCAGCCTCGCGACGAGCTGGTCGACGTCGACATCGCGATGTTCGAAGAACTCGACGATGCCGTCGAGCTCGCGGCTCGCGTCCTCGTAGCTCAGGTCGGCGACAGGGGTCTCGTCCAGGTCGTCTTCGGAACGAGCCGATCCGTCTCGATCTTCTGTCACGACGGTTCTCCTGTCATTTCTGCATCGTTCAGCTCGTCCCCGGCACGCACCTCGACCTGTTGCACACTCGACTTGGCGGACCCGTCCGCGAAGCGCGTGGACACCACGTCCCCAGGCTTCAGCTCGCGGGCCGACCGGACGAGACGACCTCGATCGTCCAGTGTGAGCGTGTAGCCGCGTTCGAGCTGGCGCTCCAGGTCATATGCGCCTAGCAAGCGCCTCGACGCGGCCACACGGTCAGCCTGCCGGTCGAGCCCGGCGACGGCCAAGGACCCGATGCGTGCGGCGCGCGAGGAAAGATGTGCAGCGCACGTTTCGACCTGACGGGGTGCGAGCCGGACGAGGCGATCTGTACAGGTGTCGAGCCGCTCCTCGTGACGTTGCAGCTGCTGGAGCGCGCACCTGGCGAGCCGGTGCCTCGTCGCGTCGTCGCGTTCAGACGCCTCCCCGAGCGCTTCGAGGGCCCGCCTCGTGATGGTCTGTGCCCGGCGGGCCACCGATTCCCACCAAGTTGCGACCCGACCGACGATCTCCTGCCCGCATTCCGTGGGCGTGACGAACGAACGGTTCGCCATGATGTCCGCCACCGACTGGTCACCCGTATGGCCGATCCCGACCCACACGGGAATCGGCATCGCCGCCATCGCACGGGCGACCGGCTCCGTGTCGAACGCGGCGAGGTCGGCCTTGGACCCGCCTCCGCGAACTACGACCGCGATGTCGCAACCGCGCCTGGCGAGTGCGACGAGGGCCCCGGCGATCGCCGACGGCGCCTGGCGCCCCTGCACGGACGCGGCGGCGAGGACCACCTCGAACGCGTACGGAGAGCCGAGGAGTTGTCCAACGAAATCGCTGTGACCTTCGGTGCCGGGGCTGGCGACGAGCCCGACGCGTAGCGGCACGGGTGGCACGGCGAGGTGACGGTTGCGCTCGAGCAGTCCCTCACTTCGGAGCAGCTCGAGCAGTACGGCGCGGCGTTGGGCGAGGCGTCCGAGAATGGCGGCGACGTCGATCTCACTAAGGAGGAAGGCGAGCTCGGCGCGCGGTTTGTAGAAGTCGAGCGTGCCGCGGATGACGACGACCATCCCAGGCTCGAGAACGACTCCTTGGCGGGCGAGGCCCGTCGAGATGTGCTCCCAGGAGGTCTTCCAGCACTTGACCTTGAGCACCGGAGTCTGGCGGTCGCGGGTGCCGTCGGGATCGACGAGATCCATGTAGCAGTGCCCCGTCCGGTCAGACACGCTCTGGATCTCACCGCGCACCCACATCGACCTGCGCTTCGGGAAGGCACGTGTGATCGCGACGTCGACGCGGTCGTAGAGCGCCGATATGGAGAGGGCGTCCGAGTGGTCGTCGATGAGCGACGGTTGGGTGAAGCCGGCCACGGGGCCACCATAGCGACCGGTTGTGCGACCACCCCGTCCCGAGGGTGCGAGACTGAGCACGACGGTGAGCCGGCCGGGTGGCCGCGGCCAGGATCGCGAGAGCGGGACTTGGTCGAGGAAGGTCGGGACTCCACAGGGCAGGGTGCTGGCTAACGGCCAGTCGGGGTGACCCGCAGGACAGTGCCACAGAGAACAGACCGCCGATGGCGGGCTCAGGCCCGCACAGGTAAGGGTGAAACGGTGCGGTAAGAGCGCACCAGCGACCGGGGTGACCCGGCCGGCTAGGTAAACCCCACCCGGAGCAAGGCCGAGCGTGGGACACGGGCGGCCCGTCCGCCCCTCCGGGGGCAGTCCCCAGGTAGGCCGCTTAGATGGATGGCCACCCCGCTTCGAAAGGAGCGGACAGGATCCCGCCTACAGGCCGGCTCGCCGTCAACGCTGGTCGGCAAGGGCGTATACGAGCACCTCGCCGGCATGCGGAAACTAGTTCACCGGTTGTATCGGTAGCGGGCGGATCAGAAGATCACATTGGTTCCCGGCACCAAGGTGAGAGCGCCGGTTGCGCTTTGGCACATCCGCACGAATACGAGGTCACCAGATTTCGTGTATTTCGACGTTCCTCCGACGACGTACCCGAAGACATCGCGTTCAATGCTCCCGCTCGCGGACGATCCTTGACCTGGCGAGGAGACTGTGTCCTGAACCTCGGTCGTCTTCTCGCTCGTGCTCCATTTGAAAGTGCCACTCGACGTCAGCGCCGAGGCAAGCCCCTTGGCCGTCTTGTAGGTCGTCGACGTCGGGGTGCAGCTCTTCAACGTGATGCTCCCCGAGATCTTGCCCGACAGCTTTTTGCATACGGGACCCTTTGCTGCCGTGATGGTGACCGACTTCGTGGCGGTCTTGGTGTCGGCCGAGGTCGACACCGTCGTGGTGGCCGACCCGGTGGTCGTGGGATTGCTCACGTCGTCGAGCACGACCGACAATGCGTCGCCGGCGTTGACCGAGTTGCCATAGTTGAAGGTGCACACGACCGTGGTTCCGGTGGTGTTCGAGCAGCTGTCGCTCACCGGATAAGCGCTAGTCGTGTCGGTGACCGTTCCTCCCCCGAAGTATCCGAACCTGGTCCCAGTCGGAAGCGTCACCGTGACGGTGCTCCCCGGGTAGGGCAGGGCACCGGTAGACGAGGTGTTGAAGTCGATGGTCCAGTCCGTCTTGGCGCCGGCAGCCGTCGATGCCGGAGACACGGTGAGATTCGCCACCGACTGCGCTGCTGTGAGGGTGACCGACTTCGTGGCTGTGACGGTATCGGCCGAAGTCGACACCGTCGTGGTGGCCGACCCGGTGCTCGTCGGATTGGTGAGGTCGGTGAGCACGACCGAGAGCACGTCACCGGCGCTCGCCGAGTATCCCTCGTTCAGGGTGCAGGTCATCGTGGTTCCGCTGGTGTTGCTGCAGCTGTCGCTCAGCGGATCACCGCTCGTGGTGTCGGTGACCGTACCCCCCTCGTAGGCCCCGAAGGTGGTCCCCGTCGGGAGCGTCACCGTGACGGTGCTGCCGGGGTTGGGCAGTGCCCCGGTGGACGAGGTGTTGAAGCCGACGGTCCAGTCCGTTGTGGCGCTCACGGCGGTGGATGCCGGCGTTACGGAGAGGTTCGCCACCGCCTGGGCTGCGGTGAGGGTGACCGACTCCGAGGCCGTACCGGTGTCTGCCGAGGTCGACACCGTCGTGGCTGCCGGCCCGGTGGTCGTCGGATTGGTGACGTCGACCAGCACGACCGACAGCGCGTCGCCGGCGTTCGCCGAGTACCCGTAGTTGAAGGTGCACACGACCGTCGTTCCGCTGGTGTTGCTGCAGTCGTCGCTTAGCGGATCACCGGTCGTGGTGTCGGTGACCGTCCCTTCCTCATAGGCGCCGAAGGTCGTCCCCGCCGGGAGCGTCACCGTGACGGTGCTCCCCGGGTAGGGCAACGCGCCGGTGGACGAGGTGGTGAAACCTATGGTCCAGTCCGTCGTCGCACCCACTGCGGTGGATGACGGCGCTACCGACAGGTTCTGCACCGACTGGGCTCCAGTGAGGGTGACCGATTTATTGGCTGTCACGGTGTCGGCAGAGGTCGACACCGTCGTGGTGGCCGGCCCGGTGGTCGTCGGATTGGTGACGTCGACTAGGACGACCGACAGCGCGTCGCCGGCGTTCGCCGAGTACCCGTAGTTGAAGGTGCACACGACCGTCGTTCCGCTGGTGTTGCTGCAGTCGTCGCTTAGCGGATCACCGGTCGTGGTGTCGGTGACCGTCCCTTCCTCATAGGCGCCGAAGGTCGTCCCCGTCGGGAGAGTCACCGTGACGGTGCTCCCCGGGTAGGGCAGCGCGCCGGTGGACGAGGTGGTGAAACCTATGGTCCAGTCCGTCGTGGCGCCCACGACGGTGGAAGCCGGCGTTACGGACAGGTTCGCCACCGCCTGTGCCGCCGTGAGGGTGACCGACTTCGTCGCCGTCTTGGTGTCGGCCGAGGTCGACACCGTCGCGGTGGCCGATCCGGTGCTCGGGGGGTTGGTGACATCGACGAGCACGACCGACAGCACGTCGCCGGCGCTCGCCGAGTAGCCCTCGTCCAGGGTGCACGTCATCGTGGTACCGCTGGTGTTGTTGCAGTAGTTGCTCAGCGGATCACCGGTCGTGGTGTCGGTGACCGTCCCGTCCTCGTAGGCGCCGAAGGTCGTCCCCGTCGGGAGGGTCACCGTGACGGTGCTGCCAGGGTAGGGCAGCGCGCCAGTGGACGAGGTGGTGAAAGCGGCGGTCCAGTCCGTCGTGGCGCCCACCGCGGTGGATGCCGGCGACACGGACAGGTTCGCCACCGACTGGGCTGCCGTAAGGGTGACCGACTTCGTGGCTGTCTTGGTGTCGGCCGAGGTCGAAACCGTGGTTGTGGCCGACCCGGTGGTCGTCGGATTGGTGACGTCTGTGAGCACGACCGACAGCGCGTCGGCGGCGTTAGCCGAGTAGCCCTCGTCCAGGTCGCACAAGACCGTGGTTCCGGTGGTGTTGGTGCAGTCGTTGCTAAGCGGATCACCGGTCGTCGTGTCGGTGACCGATCCCCCTGCGTAGGCCCCGAATGTGGTCCCCGTCGGGAGGGTCACCGTGACGGTGCTGCCGGGGTAGGGCAGGGCTCCGGTGGACGAGGTGTTGAAGCCGACGGTCCAGTCCGTCGTGGCGCCCACCGCGGTGGATGCCGGCGACACTGAGAGGTTCGCCACCGACTGGGCTGCCGTAAGGGTGACCGACTTCGTGGTCGTCTTGGCGTCCGCCGAGGTCGACACCGTCGTGGTGGCCGATCCGGTGGTCGTCGGATTGGTGACGTCTGTGAGCACGACCGACAGCACGTCGGCGGCGCTCGACGAGTAGCCGTAGTTCAGGGTACATACGACCGTCGTTCCCGTGGTGTTGGTGCAGTCGTTGCTGAGCGGATCACCGGTAGTCGTGTCGGTGACCGATCCCCCTGCGTAGGCCCCGAATGTGGTCCCCGTCGGGAGCGTCACCGTGACTGTGCTGCCCGGGTAGGGCAGAGCGCCGGTGGACGACGCGGTGAAGCCGACGGTCCAGTCCGTCGTGGCGCCCACCGCGGTGGATGCCGGCGACACTGAGAGGTTCGCCACCGACTGGGCTGCCGTAAGGGTGACCGACTTCGTGGTCGTCTTGGTGTCCGCCGAGGTCGACACCGTCGTGGTGGCCGACCCGGTGGTCGTCGGATTGGTGACGTCTGTGAGCACAACCGACAGCACGTCGCCGGCGCTCGCTGTGTAGCTGTAGCCGTAGTTCAGGCTGCACAAGACCGTGGTTCCGGTGGTGTTGGTGCAGTCGTTGCTGAGCGGATCACCGGTCGTCGTGTCGGTGACCGATCCCCCTGCGTAGGCCCCGAATGTGGTCCCCGTCGGGAGCGTCACCGTGACTGTGCTGCCGGGGTAAGGAAGGGCGCCGGTGGACGAGGTGTTGAAGCCGACGGTCCAGTCCGTCGTGGCGCCCACCGCGGTGGATGCCGGCGACACTGAGAGGTTCGCCACCGACTGGGCTGCCGTAAGGGTGACCGACTTCGTGGTCGTCTTGGTGTCCGCCGAGGTCGACACCGTCGTGGTGGCCGACCCGGTGGTCGTCGGATTGGTGACGTCGACGAGCACAACCGACAGCACGTCACCGGCGCTCGCCGAGTAGTAATAGTAGTAGTTGGAGGTGCACACGACCGTGGTTCCGCTGGTGTTGCCGCAGTCGTAGCTCAGCGGATCACCAGTCGTGGTGTCGGTGACCGTTCCCCCTGCGTAGGTCCCGAAGGTGGTCCCGGTCGGGAGCGTCACCGTGACGGTGCTGTCCGGGTAGGGCAGCGCGCCGGTGGACGAGGCGGTGAAGCCGACGGTCCAGTCCGTCGTGGCGCCCACTGCGGTGGACGCCGGCGACACTGACAGGTTGGCCACCGCCTGGGCTGCCGTGAGGGTGACCGACTTCGTTGCCGTACCGGTGTCTGCCGAGGTCGACACCGAGGTGGTGGCGGACCCGGTGGTCGTCGGGTTGGTGACGCCGTCGAGAACTACCGACAGCACGTCACCGGCGTTCGCAGAGTAGCCGTAGTTGAAGGTGCACACGACCGTGGTTCCTGTGGTGTTGCTACAGCTGGAGCTCAGCGGATCACCGGTCGTGGTGTCGGTGACCGTCCCTCCGCTGAACGATCCGAAGGTCGTCCCGGTCGGGAGTGTCACCGTGACGGTGCTACCCGGGTACGTCAGGGCGCCGGAGGCCGAGGTGGTGAAGCCGATGGTCCAGTTCGCCAGTGCGTCGGCGGCCGTCGACGTCGGCGACACGGACACGCTGGACACCGTTGTGTCGGGTGAACTTGCCCAGGCTTGGTCGGTCGAGAGTCCAGTGACAACCGCACCCAGCAATGATGAGCAGATCAAGAGTCGTGCCCACCGGCGCGCGAGTCCAGCTCCGTTGCCCCGGTTGCGGTTGATTTGCAGGCACCGACTTCTGGTTCCAGATTCGGTCCACCGCGTGTGAAGTCGTCCCATGAGTCGCCCCGTCTTTCTCATGGCCGGAATCTCGGCCCGCCTGATTTTCCGATGCTTTCAGAAAAACACTGGCGACGCCATGGTGATTATCGAAGACTTCTGAGCACAACAACTAGGGCACTCACGTCGGCGCCGGTGACGAGGATGCGCCACCTGTTGTCCATATGTCATCTCTGATAACGCATATCCCTATGTCATCTCTGGCTCATCTCTATGTCATCTCGCTAACGCCGCCCGCCGCGAGGCCTGTCTTCCGACACTTGACGCAGCACGATTCGTCAATCTTCGACCGCAAGAATTCAGAATCGCAGGACAACTCGAAGGCGACCAGGCACAGATCGCCAGGTCACGCGTAACGGCCGACGGTAATTAACGGTGAACTGGATGGTAATGGCCAAGCCATTCACGCCAGCAGCGACTGCTACAAAAGGATCCGGCGGACCCGATGCCTTCCCGGCAAGATGCGAACTCGCCCAATGAGTCAGACGTGACGAAAAGGCGTCGCACCATCATCGCTGTGGCAGCTCTGATGGCGGCAACGAAATCGGCTTCGCTGCGTCGCAGTCGAGCACTCCTGCGCCGGCTCCGTGCCTGACTGTCGGCAATGTGGCCGTCCCGCCCACTGTCAACACCACCTGTACGGCTGACGACACATGCACTCTCGGAGAATTCTTCTACGGCCTCCACCTCTCCGTCGCCAGTCCGACCACGCTCGTCAACTTCGGGAATGACGGGAGATCATCGACTCGATGCACGTGGAGCTGAACACCTTCCAGGTGTCTAATCCGATCTCCACACCGTCTGTGGTCCGTCCTCTCGGGCGCTGCGTAGTGATCGTCCTTCCCCCTAGTTCGACCGATTCCTCCGTCGTGCCGTGCCAGTTTCCGGCCCGCTCGCCTGCTGGGATGTTGGCACGTTTCACGCCGATGCGCTCGGTCTGTTCGGCCTGCATCATCTGGGCCATGACGACGAGTTCGGGCGCCGCAGAGAACGCCAACAAGCCGTCTTTCACCCCCCCCCGGCTACTTCTGCCAGGGCGACGGTCGCTTCTAACGGCCGGTCAGCGATGCGAGCTGCCTCCTCCGCCTCGGCGACGTGCACAACAGCTACATCCGCGCTAGCAGTACCTGCACAAAGGTTTGTCGCCCGTCCCGAGTTGTCGATCTTCGGGTTTGATCTGCTTGCCCAACCTGCAGTCGTTGTTGTCATGGTGAAAGTCGCGACATTCGGACGGATAATCCCAAGAGCCCGTGTGGTACTTCGGGTCGATCACATCACCCACGGTGCTCTTTAACACACCTTCATCGCTCCGACATGAGAGCGATCCGCCTCGACTTGGTGTCGGGACAGAGGAACCTGACGAATAGCGCAACGTGATGCGTAACCGTTCCTTCAGCCGTTGACCCATCTCCGGTCCGCGGGCACCAAGCCTGGGATACGAAGCGGGACGCCGAAGCTGGGCCTTCGAGCGACAGGCAGACCCGCCATCCTCTCAGAGGATGGCGGGTCTGTCGGGTCCCGCACCTGAAGCATCCTGAGCGGGACCTGTGACTACGGCTCGTAGACGTTGTACGTGATCGTCCAGTAACCAAGTGTTGCGCCATCTATTGAGTAGGCGAAGGTCTGCACCTTGTGATTCCCGGGGGTCACGCCCTCATCGATGTCGGTCCACGTGCCGCCGGCAAAGGCTCCGTCCGCCGGCGCGGAGGTGAAGAAAGGACCCCCCTCACCTACGAAGGTCCCGTCGACTTGCCACGGGGCAGCCATGAGGTTGTCAGCATCGTCGGGACCTTCCCCCTCCTGGAGGCTCACCGTGTCCTCGATGGTGCAGGTCTTACCCGCCGGCGCAGGGCATTTGATCTTGTTCAGCGGGTCGATTGCCGTCGTTAGGCTGCCCGCTGGAATGGATTCAAAGGGGTCGCCCGACTCGACGTAGGAGCCCTCCAGGACTTCCTTCTTGAGCGCGGTCATAGGTGTAACGTCGCTGTGGTTCCTAACGGCGACCGCCGACGCCTTGGCGGGTGCCTTCTTCCCGGCTGCCGCGGATATGCCGCTCCCCAAAGCAACAGCACCAAGTCCGATCGCCACCGCAGCTGCGATCGCTGATACTCCAAAGAGCGAGCGCGTCTTCCAACTCCTCGTTTTTCATCCGGTACCTACCCCCGTTCTCGAGCCGCCGCTTATCGGCCGCCGTCCAGAGCTAACGGTAACTTCCGATCAAGATCAAGTCAATCGGAATTGGTAACCAGTCACGTGCTCGTGGCCGTCTCGATCTGAAACGTGGAGACTCGTAGGTCGCCGTTCTTGAAACGACCAACGGGTTCTCGAGATGGAGGTACGGACGCCGTATGCCTAGATTCCACCGTTTCGAAACATGCATCTCGTAAGGTCCAATCTGCGCGGGCACCTCAGTCAATGGTCAGCGTGAATGCAGAAATCCTTCGCCGTCGCAAACTTCCGTTTTGTGGGCGGTAAAAGAGAAGACAGCCCCGCCGTCGTGTGAACTGCGGCCTGGAGGTGGCGGACAACACGATCCCGCTCGCCTAGGGCCGTCTCGGCGGTCAGATCGACGCCAAACGGGAACATCACTAACAGATCCGGTGTTGTATAGTGTGAATTGAAGGGTTTCCCAGGAAGGTTGGAAATCCGGGAGGTTGCCTATGATGCGAGCATCGACCTCCAGCGCCGTCGGGTGAGTCGCTTCAGGCGAACGTCCAGTGAGGATTGGTTTCGCTGGGATTGTTCCTCAACGGTGAAGGTGCGAACTGTCTGAGAGTTGTTGTCAGCCCGCACAACGTTCAAAGCGGCTACAAGCTTCGTTGAGTGTCCGTTCGTCGATTTGGCGCAGCACACGAGATCGTTGGAGAAAACCAAATGATGGCTTGCCCGTCTTGCCGTGATAGGTGGGGGCGGGCAGGTCCGCGTAATGGGGCCTTTCGACTCTACGACTGGGTCCGAAAGCAGGGTTCAATAGCTCTTGAAGAGGGCCGGTGCAACAGTTACCTGCCACGATGAGAGGAGAATCCGGTGAAGCAGCCGGCTACCCGCCTTTCCGAGCAGTCGAGAGCCACCAGGTCGGCCAGGCCGGCGTTGGATCCTTACTTCGTCGAAGATATCGCGATGACCCGGTCCGAGATACTCCGGGCACGAAACGAGGATGCCGAGCGCCTGTTCCCCGTCCACGATCATTCCCGCGAAGCGGTGGTTGTCCTCGCGGCCTGAACGATCACGCGTGAGCTTCAGCCGCCGCGGCTTGGAGAGCGCTCTTGTCTTCTGATCTCGGCGCGGCATCGGGAGTTGCATGGCCGATGAAATCCCTCGATCTGACCATCGCGAACGCAGCAACAGCGCCGGCTAACACCGCAGCGGCTCCCACCACGAACAACACGTTCATTCCAGTGGCGAACGCGTGCTGCGCGGCCGACACGACGACGTGCGACCCACGGCCGATCGCCCTGGCTGTGGGGATCCCGCCGGACGCCACCCCGCGCGCCAGGCCAGGGACGTTCCTTCCCAACTGTTGCCGAAGGCCCAAGCTCAGCTGCTGCTGGAAGATGGCTCCAAGTGCTGCGACGCCGATCGACAAGCCGCCGATCCGGAAGGTGTTGCTGATCCCCGACGCCATTCCTGTGCGCTGAGGAGGTACGACCCCTAAGGCGATCCGTGCGATCGCGGGATTCGCAAGCCCTATTCCCACACCTATCAGCAGCAGACCCGCTAGCAGCACCGTCCACGTCGATCCGACCGTCACTCGAGCCATCAGAGCGAGACCCACCGCGGTGATGGCGAGGCCCCCGCCAAGGGCGATGCCGGGCGGGACGCGCTCCGCAGGCCGGCGCGAGGCGACAGGGATCACGAATGTGAGAAGGGTCGCAGGGAGCATCCGCAGCCCACCTTGCAACGGTGAGTAACCGAGATCGTTCTGCAGGTACAGAGTGATGTACGGGAACATGGCGAACATGCCGCCCCCGACCATCAAGGTCGCGAACGACACTCCGGTGAACGAGCGCTTGCGGAACAGCGCCAGGTCGAACATCGGCCGTTCCTGTACGAGCTCTGCTGCGACGAACGCGGCCATCAACACGGCAGCCCCCACCAGCATCGCGAGCACCTTGGCGCTCGACCAACCGTCGTCGTTGCCGATCACGAGGGCGAACACGAGCAGGAACAGCGATCCCGAGAAGGTGACGAGGCCCGGCAGGTCGAGCCGAGTCGCGCCTGGGTCCGCCTTGTTGACCATTCGGGTGAATCCGAGAGCAAGGGTCGCGACGCCGATCGGAACGTTCACGAAGAAGATCCACTGCCACCCGAGACCGTCGGTGATGGCCCCACCCACGAGCGGACCCACCGCGACAGCCCCGCCGACCGTCGCCCCCCATATCGCGATGGCGGTGCTGCGTTTGGACGCGTGAGGTCCCTGGAAGTCCTGACCTATCAGCGCGAGCCCTGTCGCGAACATGGCGGCGCCGCCGATCCCCTGCACGGCTCGCGCGGCAATGAGCATTCCGGCGCTGGTGGACAAACCGCAGACGAGGCTGGCGGCCGAAAAGACTGCGAGCCCGAATAGGAAAACGCGTTTGCGACCGAGCCGGTCCGCGACCGCGCCACTCGTCAGGATCAGAGCAGACAGGGACAGCGCATACGCGGAGATAAGCCATTGCAGGTCCGAGAAGCTGGTGTGGAGCTTGCGCTGGATCGTGGGCAGCGCCACCTGGACGATGGTCACGTCCACGAGCAGCATGAACGTAGCCAGACAGACGGCGATCAGCGTCCACCAGTGTCGCTCGAGGCCCCTTGTCCTGGGGCCTCCTTGCCCGCTGACAGGTGTCATCTGTCACCCCTGCTTGCCGGCACCGGCGCTCCGTTCCAGCCCACCGCGCCACCCTAAAGGGTCCGGCGCTCGAGGCTGCCTGCGATCAGCCGGCGGGGGTAGGCGAGGTGTAACCCGACAGGTAGGCGATTGATCCGGGGGCATCCGCCTTGTACTGGTCGGTGCCTACTTCCACGACGCTGAATCCTGTCTTGTCCCCGTCGCCGTTCACGACGTCGGGACCTCGCTCGCCCCGGTGGTAGCCGACGACGACGGCCACATGTGACGCGATCAGGGTGCCCGTGTCCAGACCGTAGACCGCGACGTCACCTGGACGCGGTTTGTATCCGGAGTCGACGGGATGCCAGGTGCCGTGCCTGATACCCCATTCGTAGAAGCTCGCGGCCGAAGAATTGATGTCCCCGTTGACGAATTGGTAGGTGACCAGCGCGCCGGACTTGAGCCATACCCAGGCAGCGAAGTCGGCGCACCATTCCTCGTCGAGGTTGGAGTTGTCACAGTCGGCCGTCCCTGCGTCGAAGTAAGCGCTGTACATGTTGCAATAGGTGTTCGGGGGGTCGGTGCGATATCCGAGCTGACTCTCGGCGGTTGCGACGATGCGCTGACCGAGAGAGCTGTGGGAGGACGGGGGATCGTCGGCTGCGGCAGCGCCCGCCGAGTGGGGCGAGCTTCCCGAGGTCAGGTTGACGATCACCGTCACAGCTGCGACAAGCGCAAGAACCAGGCCGAAGATGACGACGGCGTGCACTCCATGCGGTCCGGGGCGCTTCGCCGGTCCCGAACCGGCCGGCCCGGGTTGCGACGTTGAACGTGCCTGGAGCTTCCGCCGGGCCCTGTCGACGCTGACTGGGTGCCGGTCGTCCCGGTTCTGCACGCGCTCGGTCTGCTCCTGGTGTCTGCGCACGGACCCTGCGCACCGTGCAGTGGCCCGCCGAATGCGCCCGACTGGTGTCGGAACGTTGCGAGCTTAAGTTCCCGTTCCCTTCGTACAACGTCACGTCGGCCGATTCGCGGTGTCTGCGAGCGGAGCCGAAAGGCAGGGAATAAAACAAGTGGTAACTTGCTTTATCAGTGACGAGGTCGGACGGGCCGCAGGACGAGGAGTCAGATTCCCCGGCCCGGGTCCCGCCCCTGTCGGGAGGTGGCGCCATGGAGGTCGCAATCGTGACCGGAGCTTCTAAAGGGCTAGGTCGAGCGCTCGCCGGAAGGCTCGCAGATCGGGGCTGGTCGCTCGTGATCGATGCCAGAGGGGGTGACGATCTGCGGAGCGCCGAGGAGGACCTGCGCTCGCGGCTCCGGACCGGTTCTTCGATCGTCGCAATCGTCGGTGACGTCACGTCGCAAGCGCACCGGTCCGAGCTCGTCGAGGCGGCTCGACGATCGCGCGGGCTCGACCTGATCGTGAACAACGCGAGCAATCTCGGACACACCCCGCTACCGAACATCGTGGATTACCCGCTCGACTCGCTCCGGCACGTCTTCGAGGTCGACGTTCTCGCTCCGCTGGCCCTCATCCAGGAATCGATCAGCCTGCTCAAGAGGTCCGCGCGCCCAAGGGTGATGAACATCACGTCTGACGCCTCGATAGAGCACTACGAGCGTTGGGGCGGCTACGGGCTCGCCAAGGCGGCGCTCGACCACCTGAACGCGACCCTGAGCGTCGAGGATCCGGACCTGCGCACGTGGGCCGTCGATCCTGGCGACCTGCGCACAGAGATGCACCAGCAGGCGTTCCCAGGAGAGGACATCTCCGACAGGCCGCTACCTGAATCAGTGGTACCCCGGCTCGTCGCCCTCATCGAAAGCGACCTACCGAGCGGACGTTACAGAGCGGGCGAGATCCCGGTGAGCGATATGTCGCCCGGAAATGCTTCGACTGCGGGAGCCCCACTGTGAGCGCGACCGGTACGGCTGCGCGAAGCGATTTCCTGTCGTTCGAGCTCCCTGCCGAGCTCGAGGCTTCAGTTCCACCAGAAGCGCGGGGGATCACCCGCGATGCGGTGAGGATGCTCGTCGCCACACGTTGTGACGGGCGGATCGCGCACACCTACTTCTCGGAGCTCCCACGTCTTCTGGACGAGGGCGACCTGGTGGTCGTCAACACGTCGGGAACGCTCGCCGCGGCGATCAACGGCACCACCCGTCGCGGACGCGCTGTGGAGGTGCATCTGTCGACCCGGCTGCCGGCCGGGCTGTGGACGCTCGAACTGCGCCAAGGTCCGGACCCGCTGCTCGACGCAGAGCCGGGAGAATTGATCGAGCTGGACGGCGGCGGACGGATAGAGCTCCTCACCGCATACTCACGCAACCCCGACGGTGTCAGGTTGTGGGTCGCGACGCTCACCACGCCCGGGCCGGTCCCGAGCTTCCTTGCCGTGCATGGAAAGCCCATCCAGTACGGGTACGTCAAGGGCTCCTGGCCGATCACGATGTACCAGAACGTCTACTCGACCGAGCCTGGTTCTGCCGAGATGCCGAGCGCGGGACGACCCTTCACCCCCGAGGTCCTGACCCGCCTGGTCGCGAGGGGGATCGGAGTGGTCCCCGTCCTGCTCCATACCGGAGTCGCCTCGCTCGAGGCGTCCGAGCCGCCATATCCGGAGCCCTTTCGAGTGTCGGGCGCAACGGCGCACAGGATCAACGACACCCACCGCAACGGGGGCAAGGTGATCGCCATCGGCACGACGGTGGTGCGCGCGCTCGAGACGGTCGTAGACGAGCAGGGCCGGTTGCACGCTGGTAGTGGATGGACCGAGACGGTGGTGACGCCCGACCGATGTGTGCGTTCAGTCGACGGGCTGTTGACAGGGTGGCACGAGCCCGAGGCTTCGCATCTTGCGATGCTCCAGGCGATCGCCGGGCCGGACCTGCTCGAAAGCTCCTACTCCGCAGCCCTAGAGAACGGTTATCTCTGGCACGAGTTCGGCGACGTGCACCTGATACTGCCCTGACCTCCGGGGTTCGCGTCGAGCAGCAGGATCAGGAAGCGGCTTTCACTCGAGGGGCGACCTGGTCGATTTCCTTCGACGCATCCGCGACGTCGCGATCGACCGCCGTCAACGGCCCGAGGTTCTGTCCTTCGAGGAGAACTAGCTCAATCTCGTCAGCAGGACGGGGCTTCGACCAGTAGAAACCCTGTGCGAGGTCACAGCCGAGCGAGTCGAGCGCATGGAGCTGATCCAACGTCTCCACCCCTTCGGCGATCGCCTCGAGCCCGAGCTCGTGCGCCAGGTGGATCACCGAACCCGCGATCGTCTCGTCCTCGGCGCTCTCCCCCAGTCCCGCGACGAAAAGCCGGTCGAGCTTAAGGACTTGTACCGGGAACCTGCGGACGTAGATCAAAGACGAGTAACCGGTCCCGAAGTCGTCCACTCCGATCCGCACTCCGAGGCCCCGCAGCTCGGTCAGGCATCTCTCTGCGCTCACCGGGTCCTCGATCAGGGCCGTCTCTGTCAGCTCGAGACACAGCGAACGCGCGGGAAGACCCGACCTTTCGAGAATTCGCCGTACGACCGTCGGAAAGTCCGGGTCGACGAGCTGGCGGCTCGACAGGTTGACCGAAAGGCTCAAGGTTGAATCGATCGTCCCCTGCCAGCCGCGCCACTTGATTCGAAGCGCGTTCGAGCACCCAGGCCCCGAGGGGTACGACGAGTCCAGTCTCCTCTGCGAGGGGTATGAAGTCGGCAGGGTTCACGAGGCCGCGTTCGGGGTGCTCCCATCGCACAAGGGCCTCGAACCCCGATACGTGGCCGTCGAACGACACGACCGGCTGGTAGAACACGCGCAGCTGGTCTTCGTCGATGGCGCGCCTCAGCTCCCCCTCGAGCTCCAGACGGGCGAGTGCCTTCGCGTACAGGACGGGGTCGAACAACTCCGCGGACCCGCCACCGCGCTCCTTCGCCCGGTACATCGACAGGTCCGCATCCCTCAAGAGCTTGTCTGCGCTCGTGGAGGAATCAGTTGCGACCGCGATTCCGACACTTGCGCTTGGATGCAACTCGAGGCCGAGAAGCTCCAAGGGTGCCGACACGGCCTCGATGATGCGGTCCGCGAGGAACACCACATCGCTCGTGTCGTCGAAATCCTCCGCGACGACAACGAACTCGTCCCCGCCTACGCGTCCGACGGTGTCACCCAGGCGGACCGCAGAGCGGATCCGGTCCGCGACCTGGGTGAGCATCTCGTCACCGGCATCGTGGCCGAGACTGTCGTTCACGACCTTGAAACGGTCCATGTCGAGCATCATCACCGCCGCGAGACCGGGGTTGCGGTCCAGGCGCGCCACCGCGGTGTCGAGCCGGTCGCGAAGAAGAGCGCGGTTCGGCAGCCCTGTCAGAGAATCTGTGAGGGCCTGTCTCGTCAACTGATCTTCGAGAGCCTGTCGCTGCGACACGTCACGGATGAAGGCCTTGGCGAAGAAGCCGCCGTCCTGTTCGACGAGAACCAGAGAGACCTCGGCCGGGAACTCGCGACCGGCACGGTCCTTGAAGAAGTGCTCAGAAGGGGCCTCCGTGGCGCGGGTCTGCGAGCCGGAGGCGAGAGCCTGAAGGAGTATCTCGTTGTACGACTCCACGTACTCCTCCGGAACGATCAGCCTCATGAGCGGCATGCCGAAAACCTCATGGCTCGACCAGCCGAACAGACGCTCGGCCGCGGCGTTCCAGTCGGTCACGCGGCCCGACGCGTCCATACCGACGAAAGCGTCGCTCGTAGCCTCGATCGTTCGCCTGAACACCGTCTCGGACTCGAGATGAGCATGCTCAGAACGGAGGCGCTCTGTGACGTCCTCCACGACGCCGATGCCGAAGAGCACGCGCCCACCAGGATCGCGCACAGCTGATGCTGTCACGCGTCCCGTCATCACCGAGCCGTCCGCGCGAGTGAACCTTCTGTCGATCTGAAAACGATCGATCCTGCCGTCGAAGAGGCGCTGCGCATAGTCGAGCTCGAGCACGCGGTCTTCCGGATGGTTGAACTCGACGAAGTTTCTTCCGATGAGCTCGTCAGGTGCGTACCCGAGGCTCCGGCAAAGCGACGAGTTGACGTCCAGGATCAGCGCATCGGTTCCGACGAGTGCCGTGCCCACCGGGCTCTCTAGGAACACTCGGCGGAATATGTCTTTCGCGGCGCGAAGCGGGTCGCTCGACGCCGAACGGATCTGATCGTGCACCTGAATGCTGTTGCCTTCAGGAACAGCATCGTCTTGACCTGCCGGGCGAGATCCGGGCGCTGTCGCGCTGCACAGCACGACGTGACCGATCACCTCGCCCCCGTTGCTCGTAAAGGGCGTGGCGGCCACCAGGCTCGGTGGTCCGCTCCCGTCCCTGCGGCTCTTTGCGAGGGTGCCCGACCACGTACTGCACCGAGCGAGTATCTCGAAGATCCCGGCTCGTTCCACGGTTCGATCGAGGCGGGCCCGACCCGGGCGGACAGACCGGCCGTCTTCGGGCAGGACCGGAGCCAGCAGTTCGTCGAGTGGCTTGCCGACGGCTTCCTCGCTGCACCATCCAAAGATCTCCTGGGCCTCGGTGCTCCAGTGAACGACGTTTCCCCAAAGGTCGGTCGAGATGGTGCCGAGCCCGGCGGCGCCGATGAGCCTCGAGCACAACGATCCGGGCAGCTGGCCGTTCGCGAGCAACCCCTGGGTCAACTCGTGCTTGTGCGTGCGCCGGCGGCGGCCGGACCAGGTTCCCCCCACCCGCTGATTATCGAACGCGACGTCCCCGGTTCGCCCCACGGGAACATCAACATCTGGATTCCATGACCGCCGATGCTCACCGGGCACGAAAAATGCTGTATTGACGATTCTGCGGTCCACAGGAATGTATGGGGAACCCAAAAATCCAACTACAGCGCGTGACAACCCTCACACGACGGACGCTGAGCGCCGATGAAAGGGCGGAGGTGGGTGGTCGTGTCCGCAATGTGCCGCAAGTGCCTGAAATCGGCGTCAGACGAGTCACGTCGCTGCTCTACGTGTGGCGGCAGGATCGTGCGGTTCTCCGACACGGGCGAGGTCATTGAGATCGAGGCGACGGCAGAAGAGCCGAGTAAGGCCGGAGGTGGCGTCCCGCCGCTCTTCGCGAATCTCGATACCCAGTACGAGCTCATGGTCCCCGCGACGAACTCCATCGGGATGGCGACCGGCTCGTCCCAGGCGCAGTCGGTATATGGACCTCCACTTGCGACCGCCGTTGCCACCTCGTTCGGTGGGGCGATCGCGGGTCTCGCTCCCCCGAACGGCTATTGCCAGCCCTCGCCCGCAGGTGGGCAGCCCGAGATCTCTGCCCAGATGAACGGCAACTACCAGGCCAATGCAGGCGTCCACTCCCAGGCCGGCGGCCAGGACCAATCCCCGACCCCTCAGAACGAATATCCCGGTCTGGCACCTCCGCTCCCCATGGGCTACTCCGAAGCGGACAGCCCCGCGCCCTCCCCCGTTGCGGCTGAGCCCGCAGGCACCTTCCTGTTGCCGGTCACTCAGATCGATGACGTCGTGGGGGAGATCCTCATGCCGTTCGGATTCGAGAGTCCGGCTCCGGTGATCGCTCCTCCGCCTCCCCCGCCTCCGCTGCCGCCGCCGCCTCCTCCGCTTCTCGTCGACCCTCAGCACATCCTCGGGCAACCGGATGCTGTCGAGCTCCCTCAGTCCGACCACCTCCAGGCCGGGTCGATCCAATCGGTCGTACCGGTCGTACCGGTCGTACCGGTCGTTCCGGTCGTTCCGGTCGTTCCGGTCGTACCGGTCGTTCCGGTCGTCGCTCCGGTCACTCCGGTCGCCGCACCGGTGCCGACTCCGTCGGTCAGCCCACCAGCCATATCCGATGCGCTCCCCGTGGACCCGGTCCAGCCGACCGCTGCGGACCCCGTCTTGACATACACCACCCCGGCGCAACCCCAGGAAAAGCCGGCGACCGCAGCCGAGCTGTCCGTGCCCGCTCCCGATCTCATGACCTCGACCTCTGAGGCGCTCAGCAAGAAGGAGCGTCAGCGCAGAGAACGCGAGGTGTCGATGGCGGAGCTCGCCCGAGACATCATGTCCATATCCGAGCCTGAGGTAGTGCACAAGGATGGGTCAGGAGAAGAGGAAGTCCAGCCGGGCGCGAAGACGGTCGAAGAGGTGAATCGTCACGCTTCTTTCGATCTCGTCATCGGTCCGGCACCTAAGTCCGGTCGCCTGCGACGCTCGAAGGTCCCCGCGCCGAAGGACGCTACTGAAGAGCTCGCCGATCTTGTCTCCGACGCCGGGCTAGAGCCAAGGCGGACTGAAGCGGGCGCCGAAAAGGGTCGCGCGCGCTCACGGCTCCGGCTCCGCTGAGGCGCTCACCAGGGCAGAAGGGTCGGCAGCGCGCGAGGCTGTCCGGCCGTGAAATGTTTGGCGACCGTTCTCGGTCTCGCTGCGGCGGGGTCGTTCCTGGCCGGATGCGCGTCGACAGCGCCATCGGCTCTTCAGCTCGCTTCATCTCACCCTGACAGCCTGGCGGCAGCCAGATACGTGAGCATCGGGCTGGGCGATCTTCCCTCTGGCTACTCTTCGAGCCCCGCCCCCGCTCTTGCCACGGCCGAGGACGCAGCACAGACGCTCGCCGAGTACCGGTGCGAGCGAATCGACGCGCCGGAGGGTCCCGTATCGCTGTCGTGGAAGACACCGCTGTTCACGAGCCCTTCCGGGACGACGGAGCTTCACGCGACCACGACCGTCTTTTCGAGCCCGGACGCTGCGGCATCGCACCTGGAGCTCGAATTGAACAGCCGGTATCCGACATGCAAGGCGATCGCGTTCAGGAGCGCTCTCGTAGCAAATGCGCCGGCGGGCGAGCGCATAGGGTTCGTCACGGTGAACGTCTCTGATCTGCCCGCCCGCTTCGGCGACCGCGGCGTCGAGGTCGAAGGGCTTTCGACGCTTACCCTTGCAGGCGGGGTCTCGGCCCTCGCCACATCTGAGCTCGTCGTGCTCATCCGAGGACGGCTTGCCACCGAGCTCAGCATCCAGACGGACGGTCAGGCTCAAACGGGCCTCATCGAACGGCTGACGTCTGATCTGGCCACGCGACTGGCCCAGGTGATCGCAGACCCTTCGAGGAGCTGAACAGACCAACTGCGCCCGGCCGGATCGGGACCGCGGGACCATGGCCGGACGCCACGATCTAACAAGAAGGGGAGAGAACATGCAGGCCGAAAGCACGACCGGCCCCGCTGACGATGCAGGTCGCCACCAACCGTCGATCGAATCGATCGGGTGGCCGGCTCGGACTGTCGCCGAGCTCGCCGACATCGAGGCGATCAAGCAGCTCAAACACGCGTACTTCCGGCTTCTCGATTCAAAGCAGTTCGAGGAGCTCGGTCAGCTCTTCGTCGAAGACGCAACGACTTCGTACGAAAGCGGGAAGTACACCCACCACGGCAGGGGTGAGGTCGTGTCGTTTCTGGCGGACTCCCTCGGCGATCGGGCGATCGTCCACGAGCATCTGGGTCATCATCCCGAGATCGTCCTCACAGGTGCCACGACGGCGGTGGGCATCTGGTACCTGCACGACAGAGTGATCGTGCCGGGAGTCGACTTCGAGCTCGGAGGAAGCGCCGTCTACAGGGACGAGTACGAGAAGGTCGACGGCGCATGGCGTATCCGCCACACCGGCTACGAACGGATGTACGAAGAGCAGAGAAAGCTCTCGACGGGCCAGCTGACACAGTTCCGCGATCGCTTCAACCCTGACGCGGGGAATCCGGGCCGGTCGTGAGAAAGGCCGAGCAGTCTTATCTGCACCACGAGAGAGACGGTCTTCGCGACAGGGCCCTCGAAGTCCTGTGTTCGACGGAGCTGTCTCCTCTGGTCGAGCTCGTCTGCTGGCAGTCCGGACCCGACACGTACGAGGCTAGATCGGTGGACGGGTACGTACGGTTCCGCCGTCACTCCGACGGGCCATCCGTTGAGTTCTCGGTCGAGGATTCGTCCGAGCGCAACCCGCTCGCCGACCAGGATCCGGCCCGTTTCTCTCCGCTCGCCGAGGAGATCGCCAACCTGAGGCCCGACCGGAGTAGGAACAGCTACCCGTACGCCTACGAGCACATCGCTCAGATCTTCGACCACCCCTGCGCTCCGGATCTCTGCGTTCTTCACACCTCGTCGCACAAGTGCGAGGACCACAGAGGTGAGCACGGCTCGCTCGGCGTCGTCCAGGCACGGGCTCCGTTCGTCATCTCCGGCGCCGGGGTCCGCCGGCAGGGCCTCGTGGATCGCCACTGCAGGCTCGTGGACGTCGCGCCCACAGTGTTGTCACTGCTCGGGATCGCGCCCGGTGACGGGGTCGGTCCGAGCGGGTCGAGACGGCCAGACGCGTACCTGTCGCGCCAGGACGGGGACGTGGTGGGATCGGTGTCAGACCCGGACGCACCTCGGCCTGACATGGTGATCTGCTTCCTTCTGGACGGCACCAACCCGAACATGCTCTACGACATGACGGCGAGCGGAGACGCTCCCACCATCGCCGGGCTGATCGAGCAGGGCACGGCTTTCCGCCACGGCGCCATCGCCTCGCTTCCGACGGTCACCTTGCCCAATCACACGAGTCTGCTCACCGGTTGCCATCCCGGCCACCACGGTGTCCTGCACAACGCCTGGTACGACAGGAGCCTCGGTCGGCAGGTGGTCACCGAGTCGGCCTCGACCTGGCAAGAGGCGATGCGCTGGCTCGCGCCCGGAATACAGACCGTCCACGAGGCGATCAAGAACAAGATGCCCGAGGCGTGCACGATCTCGGTGAACGAGCCCGCCGACCGTGGCGCTTCGTACTCGACATTCGACCTGTTCCGCACCGGACGGCAGAAGGAGCTCGCGCCCCTTTCCGGTACAACCCGCCCAGGGGCGACGCAACAATTCGTGCAATCGAGTGAGGCCTACAAGTGGGGAACGACCATCGACGACTCATCGGTGGCGCAGGCATGCGCACTTCTCGAAGGGCGCATGGGCGGGTATCCACAGCCGGTGTTCATGTGGGTCAACACCACGCTCACCGATTCAGCCTCACACGAGGCCGGGCCCAATTCGAAGATGGCGCGAGCGGCGGTGCGCGACACCGACGCGCGGATCGGTGACGTCCTTCGAGCGGTAGATAGAACAGTTGGGCTCGCAGGGACAACCGTGCTGGTGCTCGCAGATCACGGCATGGAGCTGAACGACCCGGATGTCACCGGGGACTGGGGCAGTGCGCTCGAAGACGCAGGCATACCGTTCCGCGACGAGGGATCGGGGTTCTTGTACCTCGGAGAAGAGGCCGCGGAGTAGTGCTCACCGAGTAGAAGTCGCAGGACCCTACAGGCCCAGGTGAAGCGACTCCCCCGCACGGGCGAACCCGACGCTCTCGTAGATACGTCCTCCCTCGTCGTGAGCGGGAGTCAGGTACACGATCTCGACACCACTTTCGAACGCGGCCCGCGCCAGGGTGGAGGTGATGAGGGCACCGATCCCTTTGCGCCTGAACCGCGCCAGCACTCCGACAGATGTGAGCTCGGTCACTCCTCCGTAAGGGATGAGACAGGCGCCCGACGCGACAGCCTGCCCGCTCGAAGTGTCGACCACGACAACAGCGAGGCCCCCACCTTCGACGTTCGAGCGTGCCCGTTCCGCATCTGCTGCGGTGGGTCCGCCGGGTTCTCCGAACGCCTCTTGGCGCACTCCGACCAGAGCCGTGTATTCAGCCTCGCTCCCGGGAACCACCATCTCGATCCCTGCCGGTGCTCTCCGGTCCACGACGTTGCCGCTGTCGCACACCATCAGCTGGAAGACCCCTTCGTCTTTGAAGCCGGCGCGTCTGAGCGCTGCTGCAGCCGAGGGCGCGAGCTCGGGCACGAGCTCGACTCTCGGACGCAAGGAGCGCCGCTCGTAGGAGACGGCGAGCCCCGCCACCTCGGCGACGGTCGGCTCCGCGTAGTCGTCGGGGACTGCGTAGTTCAGGTAGGGGCCGTTCGAGTGCCGCCCGAAAGTTGCGAGGAACGGTCCGCTCCGTTCCACTTGGCGCTGCTCGGTTGCGTACCGCCTGACGTACGCCTGGATGCGTTCGAGAACGGTCGAATCCACCGGGGATGATCGCATTCCGGAACCGAAGCTTATTCACGGAACGACTGCCGACGGCATGGAAGAGGCGGCTTCACTATTTGCACTAGAAGTGCAACATAGGCTTAGTATCGACTTGTGCCAGCTTCCACCGTGCGCACCAAATCGGATGACAGCACCTCGGCCGCTCCGCTCGAACGACCCGCCGACGGCAGGGTCGCCCGGGGCATCAAGGCCCGCGAGGCGATCGCAGAGGCGCTCATAGACCTACTTCACGAGGGCGTGAAACGGCCCACCGCACGGCAACTTGCTGAGCGGGCCGGTGTGTCGCTCCGGCTCGTGTTCCACCACTTCGAGGACATGGAGTCGATCCTTCGGTCGGCCGTCGAAATCCAGGTGAAGCGCCACTGGCAGAAGCTCGAGCCCGTCGCGCCCGACGGGCATCTCGCCGACAGGGTGAAGGACACCGTTCGCGGACGTGGCCAGCTGTACGAGGCGATCGCCCCGGTGAGACGGGCCGCGGGCCTCGCGGCAGGCCGCTCGCAAACCCTCGCCCGCGAGCTCGAGGCGGCCAGGCGGATGCTCCGCTCGCAGTTGCGCCACACGTTCTCACCCGAGATCGCGGCGCACGGTAGTGACACCGCCGCGGTGCAGCGCGACGTTCTCGACGTGCTCGAAGTTGCCACCTCGTTCGAAACCTGGGACCACCTCCGCACACAGTCCGGAAGGTCCGCCGCGGCTACGCGCCGAGTCGTGGAACGGCTCGTCACAGGAGTTCTCCCACATCGAGAGCCTGCGCCGCGCGAACACACTTCGCCGGCAAGGGAGCTGGACTGACGATGGAGATCCTGCGCACACCCGACGAGCGTTTCGTAGATCTCCCCGGGTACGACTTCGAGCCCCACTATTTACATGTGCCGGCCGTCCCGGAATCAGACGACCCGCAAGGGCCTGATGCAGACGGGCAGGAACTCAGAGTCCATTACATCGACGAGGGACCTCCAGACGCAGAAGAGACGGTGCTGCTCATGCACGGCGAGCCGTCGTGGTGCTACCTGTACAGGAAGATGGTGCCCGTTCTCGCGAGTGCCGGGATTCGCGTCGTCGCTCCGGACCTCGTCGGGTTCGGGCGCTCCGACAAGCCGGCCCGGCGGACCGACTACACCTACGAACGCCACGTGGCGTGGATGCGCTCGGCGCTATTGGACGAATTGGGGCTCGCGGACCTGACGCTCGTCTGCCATGACTGGGGAGGACTGATCGGCCTCCGGCTCGTCGCAGGGGATCCTCCGCGGTTCCGGCGAGTGGTGACTGCGAACACCGGCCTGCCGACCGGCGACGCCGCAATCTCCGAGGCTTTCCTGGCGTGGCAGCGGTTCTCCCAGGAAGTTCCCACCATGCCGATAGGGGCCATCGTCAACGCCGGGACGACGACCGACCTGGGCGCAGACATCGTCGCGGCGTACGACGCTCCGTTTCCCGACGAGACCTTCAAAGAAGGGGCACGTCAGTTCCCCGTTCTCGTGCCCACCCGACCAGAAGACCCGTCGAGCGACATGAACCGCCGGGCGTGGGGGGTCCTCGAGAACTTCGACCGCCCCTTCCTCTGCGCGTTCTCCGACCAGGATCCGATTACCCGAGGGTCCGACCGGATGTTCAGAGATCTCGTTCCGGGTTGCCGGGGTCAGAAACACGTGACGATCGAAGGCGGTGGCCATTTCCTACAAGAGGACCGCGGCGAGCAGCTCGCGGACGTGGTGACCGAGTTCGTCCGCTCGGACAGCTCCAGCTGATCAGGGCCGAGGAGGAGACATGGGCCGCAAGATCCTGTTCGTCACGACCGACCAGCAGCGCTACGACGCTCTCGGGTGCACCGGAGGAACCGTCGCCCGCACTCCTGTAGTCGACTCGCTCGCCGCAGACGGCATCGTCTACCGGCGCGCGCACAACCAGAACACGGTCTGCATGCCGGCGCGCTCGACGATGATCACCGGACAGTACGTCCGGACCCACGGGGTCGTTGCGAACGGGATCCCCCTGCCCGAAGACGCGCCCTCAGTCGCGGGGTACCTCCACGAGACCGCCGGCTACAGGACGGCGCTCATCGGGAAGGCGCACTTCCAGCCGGGCTTCGACATCGACCACAAGTGGCGTGAGAACCAGATGGCCAACGAAGGATCGACCGGCCCCTACCGAGGTTTCGAACATCTCGAGCTCGCCATGCACGGCTACCTCCGTCAGTGGCACTACGACAAGTGGCTCGAGCTCAACGGCCCTCAGTGGTGCGCGGCCTACTACCCGCTCATCTCGATGATCGGCATGGGCCTCAACGACGAAGGGGGCGGGGACACCGGAGCCCCCGAGGTCAAGCACAACCCGATCCCGAAAGGGATGTACCACACGGACTGGGTCGCCGACCGCACGATCGCGTGGCTCGACACACTCGGGCCGGACGAGGACTGGTTCTGCTGGATGAGCTTTCCCGATCCCCACCATCCCTGGGACCCCCCGGTGGACGAGGTTCGCAAACGGGTCGACTGGCACGATCTCGACCTTCCACCGGGGCACCCGGGCTCGCCCGCCAAGGTGGTCGAGATCCTTTCGGGCAAGCCCCACCATTGGCTCGACTGGTACGAGGGGCGTTTCAACAACATGGAGGGCGGACCCAACAAATTCGTTCCCTGCAATATGACCCACGACCAGGTCCGCGAAGTGACGGCGCTCGTACACGTGGAGAACGAGCTCATAGACGAAGCTCTCGGCCGTGTTCTTGACCGCGTGCAGCAGCGCGGATGGGGATCGGAGACAGACGTCGTGTTCACAACGGACCACGGAGAGCTGCAGGGAGATTTCGGCCTGCTGTTCAAGGGCCCGTACCACGTCGACGCCCTGATGCGGGTCCCGCTCGTGTGGCGCCCGGCCCCGTCTTCGATGGTGGCACCGGCCGACGTCCACGAGCCGGTCGGCCACATCGACCTCGCCCCGACGTTCTGCGAGATCGCCGGAGTGGACACCCCTGAGTGGGCACAGGGTGCGGCGCTGCCGAAAGCGCCTGGTTCGGGTCGGAAGCGCGTCATAACAGAATGGGACTCGCAGTTCGAGCACATCGGCATGAAGCTCCGTTCCATCACCCGCGACGGCTGGCTCTGTACGGCGTACGAAGCAGGTCCCATGTACGAAGGGACCGAAGGAGAGCTCTACGACCTCGGTGAGGACCCGCTCCAGTGGCGGAACCTGTGGGACGATCCATCGAAGCGCTCCACCCGCGACGACTTGATCGCCGACATGTACGACTCGCTTCCCGAGCCGCGCTCACCGCGCCTGCCGGTGGAGGCTCCGGTCTGAGCGAGAGTGCCCCCGGCTGATCGTCTAAGGCGACTCAGCTCCGACGGCCGCTGAAACGATGTTGTAGCGGTGAAGCACGGGTGTCCCGGCTCCCCATCCGATTACGCTCATGGACCCGGTAGCGAGCCACATCCGCCACGCCGTGCCGTCGGGTGCCGCCAGCGCCCAGCAGACGGCGGCCTTTATCGGCGACACGTGGCTCACGACGATCACGTCCGACTCGGCTCTTGCACCAGCTCCGTCTGCTGCGAACAGCTCCTCGCATGCAGATCGGACCCGGACTCCGAGCTCCACCAACGTCTCGCCACCGGGCGGCCGGTATCCCGGGTCTGCTCGCCACGATCGCCAGACATGGGATGGGACGCCGGACAACCGCTCCCCGTCGTAGCTCCCGTAGTCGACCTCGGCCCAGCGCTCGTCGGTCTCGATCGGCACATCGAGCCCGAGCGCCTCGGCGGTCCCTCTGGCGCGGGCGAGAGGGCTCGTGATGACGCGGGAGATCGTTGCGTCGGGATCGAGCAGAGCGGCCAGGCGTTGCGCCTGGGTCCTGCCGCGATCGGTCAGGGGCGAGTCCATGCGGCCGAGCAACCTGCCTTCGGCGTTGCCGACCGCCTCGCCGTGACGAAGCAGCACGAGCACCGCCTCACCTCACCAGGATGCGGCCGCACTGGTCGCAGTAGATGACGGCATCGGGGGGAGCCTTCTTCACCCGGTCGAGCTCCATCGCAGGCAGTTGGAGATGACACCCTCCGCACGACCCTCCGACCAGTCGGGCTGCTCCGGTGCCCCCCAGCTTGGTGCGCAGCTGCTCGTAGCGCGAGAGGAGATCGGCGGGAACCTCGGCGGCCAAGCGGTCCCGCTCACCTCGCTCGCGCGCAAGCTCGCTCTCTATCTCCGCCTCGTGCTCGGCGATCGACCGGCGTAGCTCCTCGGCCTGGGCGTCGAGCCCGGCGAGCTCCCCATCCATCGTCGCGAGCGCAGCATCGAGAGGTTCGAGCTGCTCCATCACCTCGAGCTCGCGGTCCTCGAGCTCCGACACGTGCCTCGCCAGGTGCTTGACCTCTTCTGCCATGGCCTGCAGATCGCGCGCTGCGGTCACCTGCCCGCTATAGAGCCGCCGGTCTATCTCGGCGCTCCTTGTCCGCGACGCTGCGATCTGCTCCTCGAGCGAAGACTGCCTCGTACCGAGCACGTCGCGCTCGGTGGCGACCTCGTTTCTGTCGGATCCGATGACGGCGATCCGAGCTTCGATGGTACGCAGCTCCTCGCGTTGACCGAGATTCGCCCGACGATGCAGGAGCTGGTCGATGGCGGTGTCGTGGTCCTGGACCTCCAAGAGCCGGTGGAACCGTTCGGACGATTCAGGCATGGCGCCCGTGGTGCTCGCGGTGCTCGTCGTGCGCATCGGAGAATGCGACCTCGGGCTGGCGCTGCGCGGCACGCAGTGCTCCGACGAGAGCGACGTCGGACCGTTCAAGAGCGTCCGGCCACGAGAACCACCTGGCATGCGGGCTCTCCCCCGACGGAGGGGAGGGCTCGAGATCTGGGCCGAGCAGCAGGTAACGGAGATCGAGATGTGTGTGTCCGTCGGCCGCCGGATGCACGTCCACGTGCAGCAGCCGGGGACCGTCCGGCGGATGGGCCAGGCGCAGGCCGGTCTCCTCTTCTGACTCGCGCAGGGCCACGTCGTAGGGCATCTCCCCAGGTTCTAGATGGCCCCCGGTCTGCATCCATCGACTGAGTCGCTTGTGGAGATGCAGGATCGTCCCCCGAGAGCCGACGATCACGGCCGAACCCGTCACGTGGACGGTATCCGCGCCCTCGTCGAAAGGTTTCTCCAGCTTGTCCAGCTCTTTCAAGATGACTTTGCGGGCCTCGGTCTCGCGCTGATCGTCGGGTTTGTGGGACGCCACTGAGGACCGGACCGCCGCCACCGGGCCAGAGCCGGCGCCGCGAGGATCCGTCGAGGCTTCCGGCGACACGCTTGCATCCCTACCACAACCACCCGCGGGGGGCGCAACCACCATCCCACGGGGGTCTCGAGCCGGCTCAGCGGGTCCGGGCGGGAGGCTCACGAGACGACCCTCACGGATCCGACCCCGACGCCGCCGTCATTTGTCCTGTTCCGTTTTCTGTTCGGTTGACGTGTGTTCCCGAAGCCAGGTCACCCCCGGCTGAAGGGTCATCGCGGTAGGAGGCGAACTTCGGCATGAGCCACCCGATCAGACCGATGCCAACCAGGCACGCGAGGCCCCCCGACACAACCGACACCTGGACTCCACCGAGGGCGGCAACTGCTCCCGCCTCCGCGTCGCCCAGCCTCGGACCGCCGGTCACGACGGCCGTGTGAACGGCATTCAGGCGTCCTCTCAGCGCGTCGGGCGCCAGTCGCTGGAGGATAGTCCCCCGGAAAACCGCAGAGATGACGTCGGCGGCGCCCGCGACAGCAAGAAGCGCGAGCGCGGCCGCGAGCCAAACGCGAAGCCGAAAGCCGTGATCGCCGCTCCCCAGACAGCGATGGCCACTAGAACCGCTAGCCCCTGGCGCGTCACCCGTTTCACCCAGCCGGTGAGGATCGCGCCGATCAGTGCGCCGGCACCGGGAGCGGCGTAAAGCAGGCCGACCGTCGCAGCCCCACCGTGGAGCTTGATGAGGCCGATCGCGGGGAACAGGGCGCGGGGCATTCCGAAGATCATGGCGTCGAGGTCGGCGATGAACGTTCCCTGCAGCGCCTGGCGGCCCTTAAGGTATCGGACCCCCTCGGTCATCGACCGGAGCCCGAATCGTGTTCCTCCGCCCTCCGGCGCCATCGAGCCGAGCGTCGCGACAGTTCCGAGGGAGAAGGCGAATGTGCCTACGTCGACCCAGAACACGACGGCGACACCGACATGGCCGATCAGAAGACCGGCCACGGCCGGGCCGACGACGACGCCGACCTGCATGAGCAGCTGCCACAGCGCTGTCGCGCTGACGAAGTCGTCGCGGTCGACGAGGGTGATGAAGACCGCCGACCTGGCCGGCTGGTCGATGCTGCTCACCCCCGCGGCCAATGCCGAAATGGCAAAGAGCGGCCACACCGACGGATGGTGTCGCATGGCATCGGCGGCGAGGCCTGCACTGCACACAGCGAGCGAGGCCTGCGTGACGAGAAGCAGCTTGCGCCTGTCCATGGCGTCGGCGATCGACCCGCCGAACACCGAGCCCAAAAGAAGCGGTCCGAGCTGGGCCAGGCTCACGAGCCCGACGTCGAGCGAGGAGCCTGTGAGCCGGAAGACCTCGAACGCGACCCCGACGACGGTTATCTGGTTCCCGAGCGTCGAAACCAGGTAACCGAGCCACAGGCGCCTGAAGCGCGGATAACGGCGCAGGGGCGCGATGTCGACGAGCAGCCTCGAACGCGCCAGCCTAAGAACCAGCCTGGTCCACCCGCGCTGCCATCCACTGCATCTGGCGAGCGCGGGCCTTCAGTCCCGCCTTCATCGCGAACATGTCGAACCCGTGAGGGCACTCCGGATAGAAGGCGAGCTCGGCGTAGTTGCCGGCGACCTGCCATCGGGCCGCCATGAACAACGAATCGTCGAGCAGCGGGTCGGCCCCGCCGACCGTGAACAACGCAGGCGGGAGACCCGAAAGGTCGGCGTAGAGAGGAGACACGTCGGGATCGAGTCGTGACTCGATGTCATCGTGGCCCAGGTAGAGCCGGCCGAACGCCTCCATGTCCGAGCGCTTCAGGACGAGCGACTTTTCGTGGGCTGTACGCGAGCTAGGTGCACCCGACATGTCGTACACGCCGTAGACGAGGTTCGCGCCTACGAACCGGTGTGCGGCACCCATCTTGTCGCGCACCCTGAGCAGTGTGACCGCCGACAGGTTCCCACCCGCGGACTCGCCGCCGATGACGAGCTTGCTCGTCCCGAACTCGCTCTGCGAGTTGTCGATCAGCCATCTGGCGACCGTCTCGCAGTCGTCGGGGCCGGCCGGATACGGGTGCTCGGGTGCGAGCCTGTAGTCGACGCTCACGACCGCGAAGTTGCACGTCTTTGCGATCTCCGAGTTCGAGACGTCGTTCATGGCAGCCACGCCGATCGCAAAACCTCCGCCGTGTATGTGGAGGTAGACGGCGTCGACGCTCCCGGGGACGAAGATCCTGACGGGGACACCTGCGACCGATCGGATCTGGGGCTCGATCTCCGGCTTTGTGTGACCCATCAGTTCGACGATGAACTTGCGCGCCGCGTCGAGGCCCTCGTGCGTTTCCATGTCCGTGCCGCCGGACATGAGCTCCTCGATCAAGAGGTTGGTCTCGCGCACCTCGTCCAGGTCCCCGGCCAGCTCGCGCCAGCCCTCGTCGATCGCAGGAATCACACTCGTCATGCGGGGAATGGTAGCTAGCCCCGGAGGCCAGGAACGGGGACGAGCACCATCTGCCTGGCCGGGGCCCGCGGGCGCCCTTACCATGACACAAGTGCCGCCCGTCGCCGAGGTGAAGCAGGGCACGCCTGAACCGGCCCCGACCGCCGCCGGCAGGCCGCTTCTGCGCGGCTGGATGCACACAGGCGCCTTCGTGGCGGTGCTCGTCGCAGGCCCCATTCTCGTATCGGATGCGCCGAATGCCGGGGTGGCGGCGGTGCTCGCGATCTATGTGGCGTCCATCACCGCCCTTTTCGGCGTGAGCGCGGCGTTCCACCGGATCAAGTGGTCCCCGAGGGCTCGCCGCCTCATGAGACGAGCCGACCACGGGACGATCTTCGTCGGGATCGCCGGCACCTACACCGCCGTGGCCGGGATCTGCCTGAGCGGCTGGACGCGGATTCTCGTCCTCGCCCTCGTCTGGACGGGGGCTGTGGTTGGCATCGTCCTGCGGCAGGCATGGCTCGACGCCCCGAAGTGGGCGATAGCGCTCCCCTATGTCGTGGTCGGATGGTCAGCCCTCGCGGTCGTACCCCAGCTGGTGCACTTCATGGGAGGCACGGGTTTCGGGCTCCTGCTCATAGGTGGCGTCGCCTACACCGCAGGCGCCATCGTCTACGCGAGGCGCAAGCCCGACCCGTTCCCGTCGGTCTTCGGGTACCACGAGATCTTTCACGCCTGCACCGTGATCGGCGCGATCCTGCACTTCGTGGCGATCGCCGCGTTCGCGCTTCCGCGGGCGTGAGATGTCTGGCCGGTGCGGCCGGGTACCGACGGGCTTGAACGGAGGCAAATGAGCGAGACGGACGAGCGATCCGGGGACGTGGCGCTGTCGGCGATGCTGCACGAGACGCGCCGCTTCGACCCACCGCCGGGTTTCGCGGCGCAGGCGAACGCCAAGCCCGGGATCTACGACGAGGCGGCGACCGATCCCGTCGGCTGGTGGCAGGCCCAGGCCGAGCACCTTCAATGGGACACGCGTTGGGAGAGCGTGCTCGAGTGGGATCTGCCGTTCGCTCGGTGGTTCACCGGCGGAAGGCTCAACGCCACGGTCAACTGCGTCGACCGTCACGTCGCGGAGGGGCGCGGGGACAAGGTCGCGTTCTACTGGGTGGGAGAACCCGAAGAGGATCGGCGGACCATCACCTACGAGGACCTGAAGCGCGAGGTGTGCCGGGCCGCCAACGCACTTGTCGAGCTCGGTGTCGAAGCGGGCGACCGGGTCGCGATCTACATGCCGATGATCCCCGAGGCAGTCGTCGCGATGCTCGCCTGTGCCCGGATCGGGGCTCCTCACTCGGTGGTGTTCGGCGGATTCTCCGCTGACGCACTATCGGGGCGAATACTCGATCTCGGGGCCCGGGTGGTCCTGACCGCCGACGGCGGCTACCGGCGGGGAGCTGTCGCCCAGCTCAAACCGAATGTCGACGAAGCCCTGAAGCGGTGCCCAGACGTGAGCACCGTGGTCGTCGTGCGGCGCACCGGCCAACATGTCGACTGGGAAGAAGGCCGCGATCACTGGTGGCACGAGTTCGTCGACCGTCAACCTGACACTCACGTCGCCGAGTCCTTCGACTCGGAGCACCCCTTGTACATCATGTACACGAGCGGCACAACGGCCCGGCCGAAGGGCATCCTCCACACGACCGCCGGATACCTGTTGCACACGTCGACCACACACCGGTTGGTCTTCGACCTGAAGCGCGACACCGACATCTTCTGGACGGCCGCGGACATCGGGTGGGTGACCGGGCACAGCTACATCGTCTACGGGCCCCTCTGCAACGGTGCGACCTCGGTCATGTTCGAGGGCACGCCCGACGCGGGCGGTCGAGACCGTTGGTGGCGGATCGTCGAGGAGCTCGGGGTGACGATCCTCTACACGGCCCCGACGACGATCCGAACGCTCATGAAGTGGGGCGAGGACCTTCCTGCGGCACACGACCTTTCCAGCCTCCGCCTGCTCGGGTCCGTCGGCGAGCCCATAAACCCCGAAGCCTGGATGTGGTACCGCCAGCACATCGGGGGCGACCGTTGCCCGATCGTGGACACCTGGTGGCAGACCGAGACCGGCGCGATCCTCATATCGCCGCTTCCCGGCATCACGTCCACCAAGCCGGGTGCCGCCATGCGGCCGCTGCCAGGAGTGAGTGCGGACGTGATCGACAACGAGGGCAGGACCGTGGCGAACGGCGAGGGCGGATACCTCGTGCTGACCGCGCCGTGGCCTGGGATGCTGCGCGGCATCTGGGGAGACCCCGATCGCTATCGCGAGACCTATTGGAGCCGCTTTGCGGGCATGTACTTCGCAGGGGACGGGGCTAAACGCGACGAGGACGGCGATCTGTGGTTGCTCGGCCGCGTCGACGACGTCATGAACATCTCGGGACACCGCATCTCCACGGCCGAGATCGAGCACGCACTCGTGGGTCACCCCAGGGTGGCCGAGGCGGCCGTTGTCGGCGCGAGCGACCCCACAACCGGTCAGGCGATCGTGGCGTTCGTGACCGTGAAGGGCGAACTCGACGACGAGTCCGAGGGAGACGTCCTCGTTCGCGAGCTGCGCGACCAGGTGTCGAGGACGATCAGCCCGATCGCCAAGCCACGCCAGATCCTGCTCACGCCCGACTTGCCGAAGACCCGTAGCGGCAAGATCATGCGCAGGCTCCTGCGCGACGTCGCGGAGCACCGTGAGCTCGGAGACGTGACCACGTTGCTCGATTCTTCTGTCGTGCAGATGATCGACGACAACCTGAAGGCGCACCCCGCCGCAGGCGACGAGTAGCGGCCGACGCGTTGAGTGAACCCTTGAGGGACAGGACCGTGGCGGAGAACGAATTCATGCTTTTCGCAGGCTCCGCCAGCCGGAAGCTCGGAGCTGCGATCGCTACATATCTCGGCTGCCCGCTCGGTATGAACGAGACGCTTCGGTTCTCCGAAGGGAACCTGTTCGTGCGTGTCCTCGAGAACGTCCGTGGGCGCGACGTGTTCCTCGTACAGGGGACCGCCTTCCCTGCGAACGACAACTTCATGGAGCTCCTGTTCTGGATCGACGCGTTCAAGCGCGCAAGCGCATCCTCGGTTACCGCCGTGATCCCGTACTTCAGCTACGCGAAGGGAGACAAGAAAGACGAGCCACGCGTCTCGATCAGGGCCCGGGTTTGCGCCGACGCCATCGAGGCGGCAGGAGTGGACCGGGTGGTCACACTCGACCTGCACGCTCCCCAGCTCCAGGGCTTCTTCAAGGTCCCGGTCGACGACCTGTACGCACTTCCGGTGATGTGCGACGCGATCGCCTCCAAGGGATTGGCCGATCTGGTGGTCGTGGCTCCCGATGCTGGGTTCGCTAAGAAGGCCCGTCAGTGGTCCGAGCGCCTGGGCGCCCCGCTCGCGATAGCGGACAAGCGCCGCGTCGACCATTCGGAGACCGCGGAGATCACCGAGCTGATCGGTTCAGTGAGCGGATGCACCGCCCTCATCGTCGACGACTTCACCATCTCGGCGGGCACGCTCGTCGACGCCGCACGAGTGCTCGAACAGCGCGGGGCCGTAGCGGTCTACGCGGCAGTGAGCCACGGTCTTCTCGCAGGACCGGCGCTCGAGCGGCTCGACGACAGCCCGATCGAGCGGCTGTTCATGACCGACAGCGTCGAGACGCAACCACTCGGTCTGTCGAGCAAGGTCGAGGTCATCTCGGTCGCGAAGCTCTTCGGAGAAGCCATCAGAAGGATCGCGTGTCGCGAGAGCATCTCCGTCCTCTTCGAGTAGTTGGGCCTCTTCGGTGGCCGGGAGTCGGCCAACGATCCTTCGGGCGACGTCAAGAAGTGGCGATCCGGAGCCATCCGGAATCGAGTGCGTCCACCCCGGGGCAGCCGAGCAGCGCGAGAGTTCGCGCCATCTCGTCTCTCAGTATGTCGATCACCTGCTCGACACCGGGCCGTCCCGCCGCAGCGAGGCCGTAGAGATACGGCCGGCCGACGAGCACGGCGCGCGCGCCGAGGGCGATCGCCTTCACGACATCCGACCCGCGTCGGATGCCGCCGTCGATGAGCACCTCGACCTGATCACCGACTGCTGCGACCACCTCGGGAAGCACCCGAAGAGTTGCCGGTGCGCCTTCGAGCTGACGACCACCGTGATTGGAGACGATCACCCCGTCCGCACCGCAGGCGACCGCCCGCTCGGCGTCCTCGGACGTGAGTATCCCCTTCACGAGCAGAGGGCCGTTCCATTGCCCTCTCATCCACTCGATGTCGGACCATCGGAACGGGGACGCGACGCTCGAGACCCTGAGAACCGATGGCTCCGAGGTCACCGTCGCGGCTCCTCGTGCGCCTCCGCCCAGCATCTGCAAGCCGTCGCGCGCCATGCGCCAGGCCCAGACAGGTCTGGCGAGCACCTGAGGCCCGAGACGCACCACGCCACGCGAGTTGATGCGAAGAGGCGGCTCTATGCCGTGGCGGACGTCGCGTTCGCGACGACCGATCACCGGAGTATCGACGGTCACGACGAGGGCCCCAAAGCCGGAGTTGGTCGCTCTTTCGATCAGTCTCTCGGCCTCTGTGCGCCCGCCCGCCGCGTAGAGCTGGAACCACATCGGCCCCGAAGACGCCGACGCAACGCTCTCGAGAGAAGCACCCGAGACCGTGCTGAGCACGGAGATGGTTCCCCGAGAAGCCGCAGCCTGGGCAGCCCCGGCGGGCCCGTCGGGGTGCATCAGCCGAACGAGCCCGCAAGGAGCGAGGATTACCGGAAGGCTGAGAGGGGTCCCGAACACCCGGACCGACAGTGAGGGCTCGAGGGAACCGACCGCCATACGCGGTTTGAACGCGATCTCGCGGAACGCCGCTGTGTTCTCCGACATGGTGAGCTCGTCTTCGGCTCCGCCGTCCACGTAGTCGAATACCACCCGTGGGAGCACCCTCCGTGCATGGCGCCTGGCGTCGCCCACGTTCACGAATCTCAGCGAGGTCACCCTGCTCGCAGCCCGAAGCGGTCGAGATAGAAGCTGAAGCGTTCGCGCACGGCGTCTGCCGACAGGCCGAATTCGTCGAGCGAGAACTCGTGGGCACCGTGCGCTCCAGGTGGGTTCGCCGCTCTCCAATCTGCCATCCTGCGTTCGGCCTCGGCCGAAAAGACGAGGCCAAGCTTGTCGTACGCGCTGCCGAGGACGTCGACGGGGTCCTTTTGCATGTCGGCGAACGAGATGTCGCAGAAGCGCACCTCACCGACCTGCTCGCGGTACGCCACCGCGCGGATCAGCGCTTCGCACCACAGCTCGACCTGCTGCTCGCCGATACCGTCCTCGTCACGATCGCTCACCCAGCTGCGCGTGTAGGCGATGAGGCTGCACACAGAACCGAGGACCTCCGCGGGGTCACGGTGGGTCCAAAGGAACCTGGCGTCCGGATAGGTGTCTGCCAGAGAGCCGAGGGCGAACATGTGGACCGGGGTCTTCAGGTGCCACAGGCGGGGCGGGCAGTGCCACTGCAGGAGCTGCAGCACGCGCCGGTGATAGCGGTAGGCGGGATCCATGTCGCAGTCGACGACCCACTGCGTGTAGCTCGGGACGTGCGCCATGCCGTCGTAGTGGGCGGTGCGGAACTCCATGCTCAAAAGGTCCAGGCACTCGGTCGGCCCGGTTGCCGTCTCGTAGTGAAGCGACTTCATTCGCGGGAACGTCTCGTACATCATCTGGAGCCCGGCCTCTGTCTCGGCGATTCGCGGATCGGTGTTCTGCGTCGCGGACTCGGGCGGAGGCACCGGGCTCGAGGACTCCCACAGGCGCAGCGACCTGATGGCAGGGTCGAGAGCCACTAGCTGGCTCGTGACGGTGGTGCCCGTCCTCGGCAGGCCGAGTATCACGATCGGGCCCTCGATCACCTCCTCTGTGATCTCGGGATGCTCCCGGATCGTCTCTTCGACGCGCAGCCGGTTCTGAAGTGCGCCCGAAAGCCTGAGACCGAAGATCTGCTCGCCGAGCTCGTTCAGGTTCCCTTCGGCTCGGAGGGACCCGGTGAGGCGGTCCAGTCCCTCGCGGAAAGACTCACCGCCGAAGTCACTGAGACCCGTCTTCGTCGTTGCATCGTCGACGAGCTGATCCGCACTCAGCATCGGGTACCGCGGATCACACGAAGTCCGATCCCCCGTCGACGTTGACGTTAGCTCCGGTCGTGTAGCCGTTGCGGCGCGAGGCCAAGAACACGACGACCGCCGCCACCTCCTCTGCGAGGCCGGCCCGTCCGAGGTCGGCGGGCTGGTGGAACACCTCTTCTATCCACCGCATGACGTCGTGGGGATCCGACGAATCGAGGCCGCGCTGGACGAACACGTCGTGAAGGGCCTCGGTGAAGCTGGCCGTCACGATCGTCCCAGGGCTCACGGTGTTCACGAGGATGCCTTCTTTGGCAAGGGATTTCGCAAGGTTCTTGGACACGCTCGCCACCGCAGCCTTCGACGCCGTATAGGCGGGAAGGATCTCGCTCTGGCGCTGTATCGAGTGCGCCGCGAAGTTGACGATGCGTGCCCACTCGGCGCGCCGCAGGAGCGGAAGTGCGGCGCGGACGCAGCGCACTGCCGCCATGGTCCCGAGCCCGAAGGCGGTCAGCCAGTCCTGGTCGGTCAGGTTCTCGAACCTTCCCGCCGCAGGCCCGATGGTGTTGACGAGGATGTTGAGCTGTCCCCATCTGGCGTCGATCGCTGCGAACGCAGCGTCTATCTGAGTGGGCTCCAAGACGTCCACCGACAATCCGATCGCCTCTGTTCCCTTCTTCTCGAGCGAAGCAACCGTCTCGTCGATCGCGGCCTGACCGCGGGCGAGGACCGCCACATTGGCGCCCTCTTCAGCGAGGATCTCGACAATGGCGCGGCCCATGCCTTTCGTGGCGCCCGTGACGGCGGCCGTCGCACCTTTCAGACCAAGGTCCATCTACCTCTCCTTGTTGAATTCAGCGTGGAAAACGTCGCCTCACACCTGCTCGCCGCGCGTTGATCACCTTGCGGCGCTCCTCGGGTGTCACGCGTCGGGTGCCCCCGGAAAGGTTCTCGAGGACGCTTCCGAGCGGTACGACCCTCGTAGCGGGCACCGGGTGGGTGTCTGCTCGCAGCCACCTGAAGATCATGGGGCCGCGCTCGTGACCAGCTGTGTCGAGCCAGTTGGCGACGCCGGGATCGCTTGCGGACACCACCGCACGGAAGACCCCGTCGTCGTCGAGAACAGCTTGGAACCCGTTCAGGCTCGACTGGTGGTCGGCATAGTCGATGGTCTCCCACCAGTAATTGCCAAGCGCCACGCTCCAGTACAGGGCTTCTGGTGGTTCCACCTCTACCAACAACGCTTCGTCCGGCTCCAGCTGCCAGGATCCCCAGACAGATACGTTCTCTGCCGTGGCCCCCATGTTGGTCAGCGCTGCAGGCTCCCTGAAGAGGTTGAGACCCTGTGATCGCCCACCCTCTTCGACGTCGCGCCAGAACCTGAAGCTCGCGTCGACGAACTCACCGAGGGCCGCGAGCTGGTTGGCGACGCCTGCAGCCGACAGCGCGCCGCGATCGGAGCGGGGATGTGACCGGCGAACGCACTCGATCTCGAGATCCGCGGGATGCTCGTTCTCCCAGTCGTAGAAGAACTGGCGGACCACCAGAGACGAGGTCCTCTCGGAAAGCGGCATCCAGTTCGACGGGGCCACGTCCTCTGGCTGCTCGCGCGAAAGCACGAGCTCGAAAGAGCCGTCCGACGCGAGAGGAAGCTCGTCGGCGACGATGTTGGCGGTGCTCTCGATGCCCGCCATCGCCTGGAACCCTAAGTAGCGGACCGTCCGGCGGTTCCCTCTCACCACGTAATAGGCGTCCCCGCGGATGGCGGCTCCCGTGTAAGCGGCGTCCGGGCAGTCCATTCCCCACTTCAACACGTTGTCGACGTTCGCCGGGGCGAAGTACGGATCGTAGGGATCGGACGTCCTCAGAGCGTCGTCGATGCCGAGAGCGAGCAGGACGAGAAGATGACGGTACCCGGACGCCTGGTCCACGAGCCCTTGGGGCGAGCTCCCGGAGCTCAACAACTCCCCCGCCTCGCGCAGTCCCTCGGTCAGCTTTTCGAGACCCCTGCCCGAGACGAGGTCACCGTCGGTTGCGTCTCCGCGCCTGTAGGCGGAACCGACATAGGCAGGCATCCACGCGGGCTCGCGTGCTGGTGCAGGCTTGTTCTCCGGACCGGTCACCATGTCGCCGCCGGACTGTAGTCCCGGGCGATCTGTCAGTTCCCAGGATCGCCCGAGTCGAGGTCGTCTACGTGCCTGATGTGCCCGGCGCTGCGGGTGAACAGGACGTCGTTGTAACCCTGGCCGGGTCCGATCATCTCGAACGTGAGAGGCGGGACGTACGACAGGTACAGAGCCCTGCGTCCCACCGCGTCGCGATCGGCCGGAGGAGGAGCTGCGTGCAGGGTGTGCCCGAAATGGACGGTGACGTCCCCGGGCTCAGTCGTCAGAGCCACCACAGGCAGGGCGTCGAGCTGGTAGGGGCCGGGAAGCCGCGAGATCCCGAGATGCGAGCCGGCGATCATCAGGAGCTGGCCGGTCGCAGCCGTCGCCGCGTCGAGCTGGATGCCGATGTTGAGCATCGGGCACTTGACCGGGTGCCCGCCCATCCCGCAGTCGCGATGCCAGGGAAGGTCAGCCAGACCCGACGTTGCGCCGGGCACCTTGATCACGACGCTGTTGCCGTCGAGGCGGTCCTGTGCATCGCACAGGTCGGGGCCCCCGAGAGCCCCGATGCGGCGGAAGCGTGCGTCTGACCCGAGGCCCGCGATGAATGGCGAGTACTCGTTCAGGTAGTTGACACGGTTACATGTGTCGCGGCCATCCACGGTCGTCCACCACGACCGCCTGTCGTCCGGTCTCGCACGTGCGACGGCTCCTTCGACATCGGCAGAGATCATGTCGACCTCGTGACGATCGACCACACCCGAAAGATGAACGAAGCCGGTCCTGGCCAAGAAGTCGGTCACCGCGCCGCCATCGTGCTCCAGGTCGTCGAGGCTGAACCGCCTGCTCAGGTCGAGGGGTTCCCCGAACGCGTCGGTGACACGCGGGGGGTCGTCCAGGTCGTAGATCGGCTGGCCGTCGAACGCCACCCGGAGAGCCGGCTCCCATCGGACGAGGGACCCGAAGCCACCGCGCGAGAACGAGAGGCGGTCGGCGTAGAACAGCGCGAAGCAGGTCCTGAGGTCCCACGCGAACGAGCACCAGTCCTCGTACGCGAGTTCGACGACCGTATGAGCCTGTGCGTCGCCAGGGGTGACCGAGATCCCGTGAGCGAACTCGTCGCCGGAGCCCTGCGGGCCATCAGGGACGTACGTGTACGACCTGCCGTCGCCGAGTCGGAACGCGATCGGCCTGACAGAACGCGAGTCGGCTGCCGTGAGCACACGCGGGTGCTCGGCGAGCCGCTCAGGAAGGTCCTCCTGGTGGAATCGATCGAAGTCGATGTGACCGAACCGATCGTTGGGCACCTCGAAACGCTATCCGCCCGCTCGCGATCAGAACTTGAGAGTGGTGCCGGATGCGTTCTTCAACTTGCCCGTCGTGGGGTTGGAGCAAATCTTCATCTTGACGACCGCACCCACCGGGATCGATGAGTTGGTGCTCGAAGAGACGGTGCCCTTGATGTTGAACTCCTCCGTACCCGCAGGACACAAAGTACCGCTGTTCGTGTAAGAGGCGGTGTAGTCGGTAGTAGTGCCATTGCTCCAGGTGACGTCGCCACCGCTAGGGACGAACGACGTGATCGAACCGGACCGACCCGTCCCTGCGGAGCACCCTGAGAGGTTTGCCGTCAGGGTGCTGGCGTTCCCTACTAGGTGAGTGCACGCAACTGCCGACGCCGGGGTGGAAGCAGACGCGGTCCCGGCCAGCGCCAAGGTCGCCACCGCCGACAGGAGCAGCCCTCCAGCCGTCAGAACTTTGATGCCTCGAACAGTTTGCATGATCAAAGCCGCCTTTCTTGCCGGACCAAACGGAACCTGTGATGCCTTCGTCGGACGCTATCAGTGGTCATGTCCCGTTTCATATACACGCGTGTATATGAATGCTCGAATTCAATGTCGCAGGTTCCCACTCGCAGCGCCCTGACCACTCGAGGAGCCGAGCGCGGCCCTCCACGGCTCCATGTCGAGGCCCGGGTAACGCGCACCGACCCCTGCGATCGTCTCTGGGGTCCAGTAGGGGTGGCCGGGCTTCGGAAAGCCGAGGAGCGCGAGCTGTCTCGGGCCCGACTCACGGACGAAGTTGTGCCAATCGGGAGACAGTCCCTTGTACGGCCACGCGTGATAGCCGCCCCACTCGGCTGCGGCGGGGCGGAAAGACAGATGCATCATGATCCTGCACTTGCCGGGATCGTCCCAGTCCGACGAACGGTGGTACACGTCGGGTCGGTAACAGACAATGGAGCCAGCGGGCCCACTCGCCTCACCGGGCTCCTCGTAGAGATCGGGGTAGTCGGCGAAGCTCAACGTGTGGGTCTCCACCGGTATATGCCTCGTCTTTGTGACTGAGACCATGCGCGTAGCCCCGTTGTCGGCTGTGACGTCCGTCAGATACACAAAGGTCTCAAGCTGCTGGTAGCCGGGCTCGGGCCTCGGCACGACGACCATGTGATTCGGGTAGTCGGTGTGCAGGAGCTGGTTGAAATGCGACGACTGGTTGGCGTACTTGGCCGTCACGAGCCCCTGGTAGAGGCGGATGTCATCGGTCCCGAGTAGATCCTCCGCCAGATCTAGCAGCACGTCGTGCATGACGAGCCTGTTGAGCGAGCGGCTTCGGAAGGGGAACTCGGGCCACGCCGCGTCCCAGATCCTGAAACGGTTGGTGCGCTCGTCGTCCTTGCCGCTGTCCATCTCTTCGATGCTCGGGAACAACTTCTCAAGGGCCTTGGACGCGGCGAGGACGTCCGCCTGCGGGATCGCCGAGCGCCAGACGCACCACCCGTCCTCGTGCCACGCCGTTCGGAGCTCGGCTCCGATCGCCGACCGGGTCATCGGCCGAGGCTACCCGTGCCTGATTCCGCGGGCTTGGTTCGGGCACCGCGTCGCGGGGTCGGGCCGGGGTCGAGCCGGGAGCCCGGCCCCGGCGGGAAGAACGTCGCCCAGCGGAGTGTTATGAGCGGTGATGCCCAAGAAAACCAAGATCGCAGACTTCTGGTTCGATCCCCTCTGCCCCTGGGCCTGGATCACCTCACGCTGGATGCTCGAGGTCGAACAGGTGAGGCCCGTTCGGACCAGGTGGCACATCATGTCCCTCGCCTACCTGAACCTGAAGCAGCACGGCGGAGAGGGATTGTCCGAGGAGTACCTCGAAAGGATGAAGAAGGCATGGGGGCCGGTGCGCATCTGCGCGGCGGCCGCGAAGGCTGAAGGCGACGACATCCTTGGGCCGCTCTACACGGCGATCGGCACGCGGTTCCACAACGAGAAGCGACGCGACCCCGAAGCGCTCGAGGAGGCCGTGGCCGAGGTGGGACTGCCCGAGTCGATTCTCGAGGCTGCGGATCAGAGCGAGCTCGACGAGGCGATCATCGAGTCGCACGACCAGGGGATGAACCAGGTCGGGCTCGACGTAGGGACCCCGGTGATCAGCGTCGAAGGTCAGGCGTTCTTCGGCCCGGTGGTGACCCCCATCCCTCGCGGCGAGGCCGCCGGCACGCTGTGGGACGGGGTGCTCCTGGTCGCCGGCACCGACGGGTTCTTCGAGTTGAAGCGGACCCGCGACCGGTCTCCGTCGTTCGACTAGCCGCTAGCGGCTACTTCGTCGCACGTTTTTGTGGGGCTGCCTTCTTGGTAGCCTTCGCCGTCTTGGCAGCCGGCGCCTTCGACGCTTTCGCAGGCGGCGCCTTTGCCGTCTTGGCGGCCTTCGTGGCTGGCGCCTTCGCAACCTTCGTGGCTGGGACCTTGGCGGCCTGAGCCTTGACCGGCGCGCGCTTTGCCGCAGGCTTGGACGCCTTCGCCGCCTTTGCCGGACGCTTGGCGGCCGGAGCGCTCTTGGCAGGTGCCTTGCGAACGGACCTTGATCCTGAACCGGCGGCTCGAGCAGGGGCCTTGGCAGTGCGAGCGCTCGATTTCGCCTTGCCCCCTATCGTCACCGAACCAGCCCCGGGAACGAGGGTCGATTCTTCGCCCGTCGACCATTTGACTCGCAGTAGCGTGCCGCTTACCCCGGTCACCACTCCTTCACGCGGCGGCTGTCCGAGCTTTCGCGACGCCACGTGGACCCGGTCACCTACTGTCGCCATCAGCACCTCCATTGATCTTGCGTTGGCGTGAACCATCCTGTCATCTTCAGGCGAACAGGCCAAAGTGACCGGGCTCAGACGATGGGAGCGGCTCCATGCTCACGACCAGCGATCGCATCCTCACCACTCATACGGGAAGCCTGCCGAGACCACGAGAGCTTGCCGAGCTTCATGGCCGGCGAAGCCGGGGCGAGAGCGTCGATCCGGTCGAGCTGCGCGACGCGGTCTCGCAAGCGACCGCAGGCGTCGTCGCCGCCCAGCTCGAAGCCGGGATCGATGTCGGCAACGACGGCGAGCAGGCGAGGGAGAGCTTCTTCACCTACGTGCAGCACCGCATGACGGGTTTCGGCGGGACGAGCGCCAGACCGTTCATGCGCGACCTGCTGGAGCACCCTGACTTCGTCGAGCTGGCGTTGCCCCGTTACGAGCGGATGAAGGTCAACCTGATGGCTGCGCCGGCCGCCGTGGGGGAGGTCTCTTACCGTGACACTTCCGAGGTGGCGGCGGAGTGCGATCTCGTTGCCGGCGCACCCTTCGCTGAGACGTTCATGACCTCCGCCTCACCGGGAATCGTCTGCTCCGCCATGGAGAACAGGCACTACGGCTCGATGCCCGAGTACGTGAGCGCCGTCGCCGCGGCTCTCGCCACCGAGTACCGCTACGTCGTGGAAAGGGGCCTGCTTCTTCAGATCGACGCCCCTGACCTCGCTCTGGAGCGCCACACCCTCTTCGGTGACCGCCCCCTCGGGGAATTTCTCGAGTGGGTCGAGCTCGTGGTCGGCATGATCAACGAAGCGCTCTCAGCGATCGATCCCTCGCGGGTGAGGCTTCACGTCTGCTGGGGCAACTACGAGGGTCCCCACAACCTCGACGTGCCGCTGGACGCGATCCTGCCGATCGTCTACCAGGCCGACGTGGGCGCCCTCGTCCTTTCGATGGCCAATGCGAGGCACGCGCACGAGCACAAGTGCTTCGAACGCATGCCATTGCCCGATCAGATGGTTCTCGTCGCAGGCGTCATCGACACGACGTCCAATTACGTCGAGCACGAGGAGGTCATCGCAGACCACATCGAAAGGGTGGCGCACTCGGTCGGCGACGCGCACCGGATCATCGCCGGTACCGACTGCGGGTTCGACACCTCGGCGGGACTGGGCGACGTTGCGCCGTCGGTGGTATGGGAGAAGCTGCGGTCGATGCGACGAGGCGCAGACATCGCGACCGAGCGACTGCTCTGACGCGAGCGCCCTGACGCGAAGGCCCTGACGAGACTGCGCTAATCAGCCAACTTCATGCGCTGCCGAGCGACGAGTAAGCGACGGCATCCGGGGGCACTATCGCGTGGATCCGCTCACCCCATGCGGTGAAGGCAACCACCTCGGCCTCGTTCTTGTGAGCTCCGGTCCCGGAAAGCGTGCCACCGACAGGCACGAAGGGCGCCGTGGTCGACACATAGAGGGTCGCAATCAGGTTGGCGCCCACAAACGCAGGAGCTGTCCCCGAGACGGGCAGCACGTCCTGGCCCCTGAGAGTCGTAGCGCTGCCGATCTTCAGGTCGCCCACGGGTATGTAGGCACCGAGCTCGGCGGTCGGGCCCAACGCTTTCGCCACCGTCTGGTAGGGAGCATCGGTGCGCTCGAGACTGATCCAGTCGCCCGCATGCGCGGCCGCTATGGAGCTGGAGAGCTTAAGGGAGTAGACGAGGGTTGAGGCGGTCGCGTTGACGTAGATGGTCCCGTCCACGAGCCTCACCTCTAGGAGGCCGTCCGGCCCCTTCGTCTCCTCCTGGGCGGTCACATCGCTGATGTCCCCCGAGAGCACCTGGGCGCTCGACCCGCTTCCCGTCTCGTCTATGAAATGGAACGACCCCTTCTTGGTCGCCGCCTGCTGGGCCAGCGTGAGCACCTGTTCGGCCGACTTGCCGCCCAGAGCGCCCGCGGAGGGTCCTCCACAGGCTGCAAGCAACGGGATCAGGCCGAGGACTGCCACGATAACGAGCCGGCGCACCGGGACAGGTTGCCAGCACGACGACAGGGGAAGCCAACCGGGGCGCCTAATCCCCGGCTCAACCGAAGCCGCCGAAGCCAGCTGTCACCCCCTCGGCGGTTGCGGCAACGGAGGCTGCAGTGACGGTGCCGTTCTTCGCCGTCGTCCCCTCGACCACGACCGTGTCGCCCGGTGCCAGGCCTGAGAGCTTCGTCTTGGCGTTGCGCGTGACCGTAGTAGAGGGGTTGACCTTCACCTCCACGAGATTCCCGCTGGCGTTGGTGACGTACAACGTCGAGCCCTGGATCTCGGTGACTGTCCCGGTGGCCGCGGCCGTCGACCCGCTCCCGAAGCTCCTCGCTCCCGTAGAGCCGCGGGCCCCGGCAAAGCGAGAGGCCAAGGCGCTCGCGATGGAGCTCGCGCCCGTGGTCGACCCCTGGCTTCGTTGAAGGGCTGCGCCTCCCCAGATGCCACCCCCCGCGATGAGCAGCACGAAAAGCACGGCGACCGGCCACGCCATGCGGATGCCCTTGGCCGGGCCACGCGCCGGCCAGTCCTCGGCCTCGCTCGACGGGTCGAACACGAGCGTGCCGACAGGCGACTGTGACTGGCCGTCCGGCGATTTCGAGACCGGAACAGATTGTGTCGGGGAGATCATTATCTCCTGGGTCACCGGCTCTTCGGGCAACGCTGGCTGGTTGGTGATGGAATCGGTTCCGGACATTTGTTCTCCTGGACTCTTACTCGTGACGCAGCGCGTCTATCGGCCGCAGCGCGGCCGCCCGGTTCGCGGGATAGATGCCGGCGAATATGCCGACGACAAGGGTGATGCCGAGCGCCAACGGCACCGAGTAGCCGGCCACTGCCGGTTGGACGCCGTCGATGCGGAATCGCGATCCGATCAAGCCGACAGCTAGCCCGACAGCGCCTCCGATGAGCGATATCAATACCGCTTCGATCAGGAATTGCAGGAGGATCGCCGATCGTGGCGCGCCGATCGCCTTTCTGATGCCTATCTCGCGGGTCCGCTCTGTGACCGTGACGAGCATGATGTTCATCACGCCGATGCCTCCGACGAGAAGCGAGATGCCGGCCACGATCGCAAGCAGGAACGTGAGCGTGCTCGTGGTGGAGGCGGCAGTGGACAGCAGGTCAGCCTCGTTCACGATCGTGAACGGCAGGTCCGCCACGGTTGTGTTGTTCTGTGCGGCGAGAATGCTCTCGACCTCGGACTCGGCGAGGTTGAGGGTGGAAGACGACTTGCCCTGTACGAGCAGCTCCGAAAACGACTGCGACTCACCTGTGAGCTCGTCCTGGACGGCGGTATAGGGCGCGATGGCGACCGCGTCGTTGTTCGTCAGACCTGACGTGCCCTTAGGAGCGAGGACACCGATCACCTCGAAGTTGGACGAACCGAGTTGTACGACCTGGCCGATCGGATCTGTTCCCGCGGCGAAGAGGTTGTCCTCCACGTCGGCACCGATGTCCACCACCCTGTCGTGCCTGTCCACTTCCGTCGATGTGATCGGTTGGCCCGATGCGACCGTGTAGTCGTCGGCCGTCAGGTACGAAGGGGTGGAGCCGATCACCGACGTGGAGTACGTGGCGCCCTGGTAAGTGCTCGTGACAGATGTCGACAGTACCGGTGAGACGGACTGCACATCGGGGGCATTCGAGGGTTCGCTGATCGCGTTCACGTCGGCGATCGTCAGGCTCGCCTGCCGGGTCTGGGTGCCGTTGACAGAGGGGCCCCGCCCGAACCGACCGGTGTTGATGACGGTGAGAGTGTTGGTACCGAGCTGTTCGATACGGCTCTCGACAGCTTGGGACGAACCGGTCCCGAACGCGACGAGGATGATCACCGCGGCGACGCCGATCAGGACCCCGAGCACCGTCAGCGCCGAGCGGAGCTTGCTAGACGAAATGCCCCGAAGCGCCATGACGATGTCGTCGATCGCCCTCATGGAACGCTGCCTACCGAGCCGGGCGGCACGCCCACGCCGTCGCCGGAAGGTCCTGACGACCCTGCACCGTCGGTGCGACGGTCTTCTATGACCTGACCGTCGCGTAGCCGGACTATGCGGCTCGCCCTCGCCGCGATGTCGGGATCGTGGGTGATGAGCACCACAGTCCCACCGTCCGCGTGTAGCCCCCCGATCATGTCGAGCACATCGTTGCTGTCATGCGAGTCGAGATTTCCTGTCGGCTCGTCTGCGAGCACGAGCGACGGGTTGGTGACGATGGCGCGCGCCACTGCGACCCGCTGCTGCTGACCACCAGAAAGCTCGGTCGGGAAGTGGTTCACCCGGTCACCGAGGCCTACGCGCTCGAGGGCGGCCATGGCCCTCGCCCGGCGCTGCTTCGGATGGACACCCGCGTACGTGAGCGGCAGCTCGACGTTGGCCAGGGCGCTCATGCGGGGAAGCAGGTTGAAGCTCTGGAAGATGAACCCGATCTTGCGGTTCCTGATGCGTGACAGATCGAGCTCATCGAGATGCCGCACGTTCACCCCGTCGAGCAGGTAGTGACCGCGCGTGGGAACGTCGAGGCACCCGATGATGTTCATGAGGGTGGACTTTCCGGATCCGGACGCGCCCATGATCGCCACGAAGTCACCTCGCTCGACGACGAGCGTCACGCCTCTCAGGGCGAAGACCTCTACGCCGCCCATCGGGTAGCGCTTCACGACGTCGATTAGGGCGATGACGGGGTGCCGCGTGGGCCTCGTCGAAGGAGGAGAGGCTTCGAGTGATCCGGGCGCGAACGTCGTCACGTCAACCGCCGAAACCGCCGCGGCCGGTGGCTCCCCCACCGAATCCGCCACCGCCTAGACCGCCGAAGCCAGAGCCTGTTGTGCTCGCGGCGCCCGTCGACCCCGTCGAGGTGGCGCTCGCCTCCTGGACCTTGTCCCCTGCCACGAGGCCACTTGTGATCTGAGTGTCCGACTCCCCTACGAGCCCGATGGTCACGTCCGTGGTGACTGTGGAGCTCCCCTTCACCAACTGCACCGTCGAGGTGCTACCCACGGTGGTGATCGCTGCGTTCGGGAGCTCGAGAACGTTGCGCGCGATGTCGACGATGACGCTCACGTCGGCGGTCATGCCGTCTCTCACGATGCTCGGTGTACCGATCAGTCCGATCGTGACGTCGTAGGTTACGACATCGCTCACGACCGTCGAGGTGGGCGATACGGCGAGCACGCTGCCCGCCACCTCTGTGTCGGGGAGCGCCGCGAGCGTCACCGTCGCGCCTTGGCCGACGGCGATCGAGGCGGCATCCGCCTCGGCGAATCCGGCCACCACCTGAAGCGACGAAAGGTTGTCGATGGTGACGAAGGCCGAAGAGGAGCTAGACGACGATCCCGTGGAAGACGAGCCGGTCGATGAAGAGCCGGATCCGGCGGCTCCTGTCCCCGACGCCCCCGTCCCTGAGCTGCCGGATCCGCTGTCAGAAGAGCTGGAAGAAGAGCTCGATCCCCCACCGTCGACGGTTTGGCCGACCTGATCGTTCACGGTCACGATCGTGCCGCTCATCGGGGCGGTGAGCGTCGTCTCGGCCACTGCCTTCTGGTCGGCGGTGACCGTCTCTTTGTCCTGGAGGACCTGGCTCTCGTCCTGGAGGATCGTCGACGAGACGGGAGCGTCCCCCGTCTCGGTCGCGGCGATGCTCTGCTCCTGCGCGGTTATCTCGCCCTCGTCGTGCTGCACCGTCTGCTCGTCGGTCGCGATCGCCTGCTGCTCGGCGACACAAGAGCTCTCTGCGGTGGTGAAGGTGACGCCAAGTCCCGTCGACGAACCGAGACTGTTGGTGGCTAGGACACGGAAGATGTAGCTCGTGTCGGGCGTCAGGCCCGACACCTGCGCGGTCACCGATTCCAGAGACGTTCCCGAAATCGATGCCGACGCGGTCTCGTGCCCGTAGGCATCGGTCGGGCCGTACTCGAAACGATAAGAGGTCGTGAGCCCGCCGGGATCGACCGTCGCGTCGAGTGTCACCGTCGATGTGGCGACATTTGTCGCAGACGCGGTCGTCGCAACGGGCGCCGTGTTGGCGACCGTCGTGGTCGTCGTCGGGCTTTCAGGTGCATTCTCGGAGTCGAGCTTTCCGGTCTGACCGCCGGTACCGCTGCCACCGGAGGACCCAGACGACCCGCTCGACGACGATGCGGACGATGACGACTGCGACGAGGTGGCCGGGGGGCATCCGAGGGCCTGATCGCTCGACAGGTCCGCCTCGGCTTCGGTCAGCGTGGTCTGATCGGTGCTCAGCTGCTGCTCGTCCGTCGTCAACTGGAGCTGGGAGCTCGTCATGCCCGCCTGGTTCTGCTCGAGCTGTGCGGAGGTACCTCCAGCTTCTGCGTCGGAAAGCGCCATCTCCGCCACCTGAAGGTTGTCCTGCGCGGACTGAAGAGCGTCATCTGCGTCGGTGGGGTCGATCTTCGCGATCACCTGCCCGGCTTTTACCTTCTCGCCCACAGCCACGTCCACCGCAGTGAGGGTCCCGCCGGTCTGGAAATTGACCGAGTCCGACTCGGCGGGGCTGATGTTCCCTGATGCGGAAACGCTCGAGGACACCGTGCCGACCGAGACGGTCACCGTCCTCGCCACAGAGCTCGAAGCAGACGCCGTGTGGAAGATCGACAGCAGACCGAGCGTGAGCACGACGGCCGCGCCTGCTACCAGAACCACATAGCCGCCAAGCCGCAGGCGGCTCGAGGGGGTGCGCAGGAATGACATGGGTTACCTACCTCTTCTCTTCTATCCGGCCCGACCGGGATGACGGGAGGTCGCTGCTCGGCGACCGACTTCCCCGCCCGCCGTGCAAACCACCGTCGTCGTCAACTGGTCGTCGTTGTGGTTCCGCCTGGGAACCCGCCGCCGAAGCCGCCCTTTGGCCTCAGTGCAGCGCACGCCGCGAGAGCCGCCTCCAACTTCGGGTTGCTCGTGGTGGATGTGGAGCTGCCGCCGAAGCCGAATCCGCCGGCACCGCGGCCCGTGGGGAGCGTGACGCCATGTAGCTTCAGGCAGTTGCGGTAGGCCGCGAACGCCGTGCTGGCGCCGGTGCCGCCGCCGTTGAATTTGGGCCTCAGGCTGGCGCAGGCGGTGGACGCCTGCTCGAACTTGGTCCGCTCGGACGGCGAGAGCGTGGTGCGCGTGGTGCTTCCGGAGGGACTACCAGAGGACGGTGGCCCGCCTCCCGGCCTGAAGTCGCCAGGCGAGAAGGTAACTCCATGGCTCTTCAGGCAATTCTCGTAGGCGGTGAACGACGCAGAACCACCCGAGGTCGTGCTCGTGGTGCCGGAGCCTGCAGCATTCGCGGACCCGCTGCTGCAGGCCGCGAGCAATAAGCCGAGGCTTCCGAGCAGCGAAACGATCGCGGCCCCTCTGACCCGCCTCCTCAACTTGCCGGTGGCCGAACCGTTAGACGGACGAATTGAGTGCAGCATAGATCGCAAGCTACGACCAACCCCTGTAGGAGTCCTTTACAGATCCTGTGGGTTTCATATGAGCGCCTAAGCCTCTTACAGCGAAGCCTCCCACAGCTCGGGCTCTCACAAGAGGACATGAGCCCCTTTGGCCGCCGAACGGTAAGCGGCATCGACGACCCGATGGGCCCGACGGGCATCTTCGAAGTCGGGAGAAACCACGCTCTGATAGCGGACGGCTCTCACCCATGCCAGGTCCGCCGGATAGGTGTAGAAGAGGAAGTCCCGCCTCAATATGCCCATGCGCTCAAAGTGCGCATCTCTGATGGCGGGGAGATCGGCTCGGACAGCGTCGCGGTCCGGGCGCTGGATCATGAAACTGTCCTCAGCTGCACCCACTATGAAATCGGTGGTCACCTCGACAGCTCCGGACTCCAAGAAGACCTCGATACGCCGCTCTTCGCGGCCGCGCACCCCGTTGAAAACCGTGAGCAATGTCCCGACCACTCCGGATTCGTGCTCCAGCATGACCGTGGCGACGTCCTCCACCTCGAACCCGAACACCGAACGGGTTTGTGCATGGACACGACTTACGGGCCCGAAGATCCAGCAGAGAATGTCCACGGCATGGATCGAATGTTCGAGCAGGGCGCCACCACCTGCCTGTACGCGATCCGATCGCCATGAGCTGTGGCCTGGGACAACCTGGCCCGTCGGCCAGTACTGGTCGTCACGCAATGTGTATCCCATCGGACGCCCGAGCTCGCCCGAATGCACCGCCTCACGGAGCTCCGAGATGAGGGGATGGAAGCGGGAGTGGAATCCCACCTGTGCCGGGAGCCCCGACGTCCCCACCGCGTCACAGAGCTCTTCGACCAGTTGAAAGGTGGGCGCCAACGGCTTCTCGCAAAGCAGCGCTTTGCCTGCGTCGACGACTGCTAGAACCAGCTCGCGATGCGACGCCGTCGGCGAGGTCACCATGACCGCGTCCACCTCCGGGTCAGAGATAACGGCGGCCGGGTCGGACGTGAACCTGGAGAAAGGGCAATTGCGCGCCACGGCGTCGCGCGCTTCTGCTGAAGGGTCCGCCGCCGCCACCGGCACGATCTCTCCTTCGTCGGCGAGCTTCTTGAGACCGTCTGCATGTATCTGGCCGATCATCCCGCAACCGACGAGGCCAATCCTTAGCGGGCTGTCCATCCGATCTCGCCGCGATCCTCAGGCGGTTGCTCTGACAGTCGGTCCCGGTGTGAAGACAACCGGCATCCGCTCGATGCCCGAGACGAAGTTGGCGGGGCGCAACGGGAGCTCGTCACCCGAAGCCAGCGCCATGTCGGGCATCCTCTCGAGCAGTCTTTCGAACATGACCCGCAGCTCGAGTCGGGCCAGCTGGTTGCCGAGGCAGAAATGCGCTCCGAAGCCGAACGCCACGTGGTCGTTTGGCGATCGTCGGGTGTCGAACTCTTCGGGGCGATCGAAGACGGCCTCGTCGCGATTGGCCGCCGGATAGAGCAGAAGCAACTTGTCGCCTTTGCGGATCTTCTGGCCGTGCAGCTCGACGTCGCGGGTCGCGGTACGAGCCATGTTCTTGATCGGCGAGACCCAGCGCAACATCTCCTCGATCGCTGTCGGCAGTCGGCAGGGATCCTGGCGCAACCGCTCGAACTGGTCCGGATTGCGCAGCAGCTCTGCCATTCCCCCACTTATGACGTGCCTGGTGGTCTCGTCCCCACCGATGAGGATCAACAGGGACTCGTGGATCAGGGAATCCTCGTCGAGACGGTCCCCCTCTATCTCGGCGTGCACGAGAGTCCCAATCAGATCGTCCTCCTTGCCGCTCAGACGGCGTTGCTCGACGATCCCGGTTATGTAGTCGACATACTCGGTGAAGGCGATGGCGGCACGTTCCATCACGGCAGGGTCGGGCGAGCCCTGGCCCTTCAGCATGTCGTCGGACCAACGGAGCAGGTCGTCACGCGCTCCGGCATGGACTCCGAGAAGGTCGCCGATGGCGATGAGGGGAAGGGGGGCTGCGATGTCGCGTACGAAGTCGCACTCGCCCCTCTCGCAAACATTGTCGAGGATGTCATCACATATCTGACGGAGCCATCCCTCGCCTGCACGTACGCGTCTCGGGGTGAATCCCTCGCTCACGAGACGCCGCCTTCTCTGGTGCTCGGGGGCGTCCATGTCGATCATCATCGGCAGTGCGGGGAAGTTCGGACGGATCCCCCCTGCGCTCGAGAATGTCACGGGGTCCTTGGAGACGTCCTTCAGGTCGCGGTACCGGGTGATCCCCCACACGCCGTTTCGCTCGTCGAAGTAGGCGGGTGCATGGCGTCGCATCCAGGCGAAAGCGGGAAAAGGGTCGCTGCTGTAGAAGGCTCCGTCGACCAGGTCGATGTCGACCGGGGTCGGATCCGATGGATCGATGGCGGGGCTCACGCTCGTCGGTCAGCGAAGCGGGGTCAGAAGACGCTGGGTCAGAAACGGCATATGGCCGTAGATAATGCCTTAACAGGCGGAGGAGCGTCAGCCGCAGCTCTGCAGGTAGCCGGGGGTCCCGGGTTGGTATGCCTGCCCGGAGTTCGCCGAGACCATGAGGCATGACTCGTCGACGGCCACGAACTCACATCAGGTGGTCGGTAGGACTCCCGCGAACCCTGACCTGCCGCGGCCGTTCTCGACTCGGCTCATCGGGTCGTTTTCGGTCGGAGCGAGCCGCGGATCCACCTCGCCGACGCACCTCAGGAAGTCGATCAACCCTTTACCGCACCATATGAACAGGTCTTCGTGAGTGGACCGCCTGACCACGTAACGATTGTGGTCGGCTCTCCACCACGACGTACGCCAACCGGGAACGACGGCGTCGATATCCGACAGTTGGATGGTCCAGGTCTTGAACACCGAACGTCCCCGGATCGCGCGGTCGTGGAGCTCGACACGAAACAAGGTGTGGTACTCGAATATCGCCACTATCCAGGTCCAGGCGGCCACTAGGAGGAGGAGCTGGACGACTTCTACGACCATCGAAGCGGAAGTCGAGTTCATCCCGGCGACGTCATCGATCCAGACGCAGACCGTTACGAAGCCGAGCGGCGCCAGGACCCCTGTGAGGGCGAAAAGGGGCCAGTGTGGGGCCCGGAAGGTCGCGGACGGAGGCACACTCCGAAGATCGGCACCCCGAGCGCCTGCCTTTAAGGACCTTTACGACCCGTTCACCAGCCGACGGCGCCGTCCACCATCTCGCGGATCAGGTCTGCATGTCCGTTGTGCCTGGCGTACTCCTCGATCATGTGGTTGTAGATCCACCGAAGCGAGACATCCTTGCCTCGCCTGAGCCCGGTGTAGTCGAGGTCGTAGCGCGCCGCGTGCTCACGGCTCAGGTCACACTCTGCTCTCCACAGGGCGAGGTCGTCGTCCCAGTCGGCGTCGTCGAGGGGGAAGAGCTCGCTGTCGTCGACAGCGATGTCGAAGAACAGCGGCGGCGTGTCGGGCGCCTTCAGCAGGACCCGGGTGAACCAGTTGCGTTCGACGTCCGCCATGTGGCGGACGAGGCCGTGCAGGGACAACTTGGACGTGGCGACAGGGCGAGCCTTGAGGGCAGAAGCGTCGAGGCCGTCGCACTTGAGAAATAGCGTCCTGCGGTGAAACTCCAACCATGCCTCGAGCATCTGGCGCTCGCTCGCCACGTACGCCGGTTCTTCACGTTCAGAGTCCTTCAGATCGTCGACCACGGTGACCTCCTGATCTCTGGCCTTTCCTTCATAGCCGACGGTTGTGACATCCGAGGCTCACCCCCGGATGTGCTGGTTGTAACGCACAAGGATCAACGAGTGAGCTGTCAGGTTGACCGTGGGCTGGCGCACGAACCGGGTCCCGGCCCGCGCGGTGTTGAGCAACTCTTCCCATATCCCTGCCGCAGCGAGGTTGGGCAGGGTGTAGAGGCGCGATCTGAATCCTCCGTTCAGCATCATGACCAACGTCTCGCCATAGACAGACCTCCCCCGCTCGTCCACCTCGTCGGTCGCGCTCCCGAGCAACATGACGCCCAAGCTCCTCAGATCAGGGTCAGCCCAGTCGGAATCGGTCATTTCCGTCCCGTCCGCCCTGATCCAGGTGACGTCACGTACTCCGTCCTTGTTGGTCCGTCCCGTAAAGAAGTCCCTCCTGCGCAGGATCGGGTTTGTGTTCACGATATGAACCAACTCGCGGGTGAAGTCGTACAGCTCGCTCGCTGCCTCGTCGAGACTCCAGTTGAACCAGCTGATCTCGTTGTCCTGGCAGTACGCGTTGTTGTTGCCCTGCTGGCTGCGGCCGATCTCGTCGCCTCCGAGCAGCATCCGGACCCCTTGCGAGAAGAAGAGTGTGGCGAGCATGTTCCTCTTGATCCGCTCGCGCAGCCGCTGGATTCTCAGAGACGTGGTGAGCCCTTCCACGCCCCAGTTGCGGCTGAAATTCTCATCGGTACCATCGCGGTTGCCTTCGCCGTTGGCCTCGTTGTACTTGCGGTCGAATCCGACGACGTCGCTCAACGTGAACCCGTCGTGGCAGGTCACGAAATTGACGCTCGCATACGTCCGTCGACCGGACGACGCGAAGATGTCGCTCGACCCGGTGAGGCGTGACGCGAGCTCAGGCACCTGACCCGGATCGCCGCGCCAGAAGCGCCTCACGTTGTCGCGGAACGCCCCGTTCCATTCGGCCCAGCCTCGAGGAAAGTGGCCGAGCTGGTAGCCATCAGGTCCCACGTCCCATGGTTCTGCTATCAACTTGACCTGCGACAGAACGGGGTCCTGCTGGATGATCTCGAAGAACGGGCTTCGTTCGTTGTCGATTCCCCTGACGAGCACGGGCGCAAGGTCGAACCGGAAACCGTCGACATGCATGTCGGTGACCCAATACCTCAAACTGTCCATGATCAGGGCCATGGTGCGGGGATGAACAATGTTCAGGCTGTTGCCCGTACCGGTGAAATCCACATGATGGCGGGGATTGTCCGGGTCAAGGCGGTAGTACACGCTGTTGTCGATCCCACGAAGCGACAATGTCGGCCCGAGCTCGTTGCCTTCGGCCGTGTGGTTGTACACGACGTCGAGGATCACCTCGATCCCGGCGCGGTGCAGCGTCTTGACCATGGACTTGAACTCGCTGACCTGCTGGCCGTGCTTGCCGGTGGCGTACGACACGTGCGGCGCGAAGAACGCTATGGAGTTGTAGCCCCAGTAGTTGGTGAGACCTTGCTCCACGAGATACTGGTCCGGAAGGAAGTGGTGCACCGGCATCAACTCGACGGCGGTTATCCCGAGGGAATGCAGGTGGTCGATCACGGGATCCGATGACAGTCCCAAATAGGTGCCTTGAAGCTGCCTCGGCACACCGGGGTGCCTGGCGGTCATGCCCTTCACATGGCACTCGTAGATCACAGTGCGGTTCCATGGAGTCCTGGGCGACCGGTCGTCCCCCCAGGTGAACGCCTGGTCGACGACGAGGGACCGGGGCATCACCGGAGAAGAGTCGCGATCGTCACGAACGAGGTCGGCGTCCGGACCACCCACGGTGTACCCGAAGACCTCGTCGCTCCATTGGATCTCGCCGCTCACAGCCTTCGCATACGGGTCGATCAGCAGCTTGGCCCGGTTGAACCTGTGTCCTTCGGTGGGTGCATAGGGCCCGTCGACGCGGTAGCCGTATGCAAGGCCGGGCCTCGCATCGGGCAGGTAGGCATGCCATACCCGGTCGGTCGCCTCGGGCATGATCACGCACGTGGAGGCCTCGAGAGCGTCAGGGTGGTCGAACAGGCAGAGCTCGACCGCCGTCGCGTGCTCTGAGAAGAGGGCGAAGTTGACGCCCTCGCCGTCCCAAGTCGCACCCAGGGGGTGAGGTGTCCCTGGCCACACTCGCATGTTCGGCTCTCAGATCTCTGCGTCGTGGCGCAACACGATGCACCCCAGCGGTGGAGCTGTGAGCTCGAGCGAAGATTGTGATCGTTCGCCCGGCTCCGAGGCGCGCACGCCGCCCAGGTTCCCCACACCGCTTCCTCCGTACACTTCGGCGTCGCTGTTCAGCACCTCGTGCCAGAAGCCGCCGCCCGGTACCTCGATGACGATGTCATGACGCGGCACGGGAGTGAAGTTGCACACGACCAGCACGCGGCCGCCTCGCCTGTCGTTTCGCACGAATCCCAGAAGGCCTGCAGGAGCATCCACCAGGCACAATTCGAACCCGGCGGGCTCGCAGTCGAGCTCGTGCAGGGCACGCTCGTCGCGATACAACCTGTTCAGGTCCGCGACCCACCGGTACACGCCCGCGTGCGGTCCGCTCTCCAACAGCTGCCAGTCGAGCGACGAGTCGTGGTCCCATTCGTCGCGTTGAGCGAACTCTGAGCCCATGAACAGCAGTTTCTTGCCGGGCAATGTGAACTGGTAGCCGAGGAGCAACCTGAGATTTGCGAACTTCTGCCAATCGTCTCCGGGCATCTTGCAAAGTAGGGAGCCCTTGCCGTGAACCACCTCGTCGTGGGACAGCGGAAGCATGAAGCTCTCCGTGAAGGCGTAGATCGTCCGGAAGGTGAGCCGGTCGTGGTGCCACTTGCGAAAGACTGGATCGTCTTTCATGTACTCGAGGGTGTCGTGCATCCAACCCATGTCCCACTTGTACCCGAATCCCAGCCCGCCGGAATTCACCGGTCGGGACACCCCCGGCCACGCCGTCGACTCCTCCGCAATCGTGTGGACGTCAGGATGATCGGAGTAGATGCCGGAATTGAGCTGCTGCAGGAATTCGATCGCTTCGAGGTTCTCGCGCCCGCCGAACCTGTTCGGTAGCCATTCACCCTGCTTTCGCGAGTAGTCCCTGTAGAGCATCGAAGCCACTGCGTCGAAGCGAAGCCCGTCGATGTGGTAGCTGGAGAGCCAGTGCTCAGCAGACGACGCAAGGAAGCTCCGTACCTCGTGGCGTCCATAGTTGAACACCAGGCTGTTCCAGTCCGGGTGCACTCCCATGTTCGGATCCTGATGCTCGTAAAGGTGAGTGCCGTCGAATCGGGCAAGGCCGAACTCGTCGTTAGGGAAATGAGACGGCACCCAATCGAGTAGGACCCCGATGCCTGCGCGATGCAGCGCGTCGATGAGCGCCATCAGGTCTTCGGGAGCACCGTAGCGGCCCGTTGGAGCGAAATAGCCGGTCGACTGGTAGCCCCACGAGCCGTAGAAGGGATGCTCGGTCAGAGGTAGAAGCTCGACGTGGGTGAACCCGGCATCGAGGACATGATCGATCAAAAGTGGGGCGACCTCCCCGTACGTGAGGAAACGTCCAGGATCTTCCGGGTCGCGCCTCCACGACCCGAGGTGCAACTCGTAGACGGAGATCGGAGCGTCGAGGGCGACGGCCGCGGCCCGCCGGCGCATCCATTCTCCGTCTTCCCACTGATAATCGAGATCCCAGACAACAGATCCCGTGCGTGGCGGAACCTCGCAGCGCGTCGCGAAGGGATCAGCCTTTTCGAGCCGCTCGCCGAGCCTGGTGATGATCTCGTACTTGTAAACCTGTCCACGTTGCGCTCCGGAGACCGTTCCCTCCCAGATGCCAGAAGAAGCTCTCGGGGAAAGTCGATCCCGGTCCCCGCGCCAGCCGTTGAAGTCCCCCATGACCGAGACCTGCGCCGCGTTAGGGGCCCAGACCGCGAAACGGGTCGCAGCCTCGCCGCCCCCCACCAAGTGCGCTCCGAGCTTCGAGGCGAGGCCCCGATGAGTGCCCTCGTTGAAAAGATGCAGATCCTGCTCGCTCAGCAGACTGGCGGCGTCGGCCCCGACCGGCGTTCGGAAAGCTCTGTTCACTCGGATCTCATTTCCCCTGGCGTTTCTTCGGCGCCTGTTCTGGCCACGTTGAGGGCACCGAGCACGTCGATAACCCCGGGATCAACCTCGATCTCCTCCATCGTGAGAGATGCCCTCCGCGTGAAGTTACGCTCTTCGGCCCCAGTGCCCGGCCGATTCTGCTGATCGGGCTCGAGCCAAAGATCCTCGAGGTCGACCAGCACGATTTGCGCAGGGCTCCGGCCCAGGTGCTCGAGGAAGCCCCGGAGAGCAGCTGGAGCAGTCTCGGCGGGGTCCGCTCCTGACCCGGCAGCCAAATTCAGATGCTGCATCGTGCTGTCACGCCACTGGGCGCGAGCAATTTCCTCTTCTGCCTTGCCTTGAGAGTCGACGCGCACCTGCCGGTGATGATTCTCGATGTCGTACCCGCTCCAGAAGGCCCGAAACGTGGGCAGGTCGTGAGTGCCAAGCGTTGCGATGCTGAGTTCGGGAGGGACAGGAAACGGGTCGAACTCTGTCGAGGTGAACTGCAGCACGAATGATGAAAGCATCCCATCACGTGCCATGTCGGACCGCACGACCGGCGGGACGGTGCCAAGGTCCTCGCCAGCGACCACGGTGTTCGACCGCGACGCCTCGAGCACGAGCAGTGCGCGCATCTCGTCCGCGTGGTAACGGACGTACGCGCCGTGTCTGGCATCGAATCCGTCCGGGACGCAATAGAGCCTGTGCAGGCCCATGACGTGGTCCACGCGCATCACGCAGGCATGCGCCATGACGTGCCTCAGGCACGCAATCACGTATCGGTAGCCGTCTTCCCTGATGCAGTCGGGATGAAGGGGTGGAAAGCCCCAGGACTGTCCCTCCGAGAAGAAGGGGTCAGGGGGTGCACCACCGCTCACACCGGTGACGAACAAACTCGGTTGCCACCATGTGTCGAACCCCGAGGGGTGCACGCCTATCGGCATGTCGAGGTAGAGACCTCGTTCAGCGCAGTCGGCCAGTTGCCGATCTGCGACCCACTGCGAGTAAAGGTGATATCGGACAGCCTCCTCGTCGACCGCCAAGCGCGAGATGTCTGCTTCAGAGGTTTTAGGCCAATCGTGCCAATCAGCACCCAGAGTTTCAGAGGCTGCCCGGAACCGCGCGTACTCGCGGATCTCGGGTCTAGCAGCGACGAACTCCTCGAACTCCCGTCTCCTGGTGCTCGAGCCGGCGAACAGAGACCTCGCCAGAAGCTCGAGGATCGGCCTCTTCTTCCTGAGGACGGCCGCCACGTCGGCACGCTCGGGGTTTTGTGAAGTACCCGGCTGACCGAGCCCGGGGCGGGACGCGATCGCGGCTCTGGCGCTTTCGGCCCACCTGTCCTGTGACGCCAGTTCGACAAGGGACTCCACGTCGACGTAAGCCTCGTTCCAGGCAAGTTTGCTCGCCGGCAGATATGGGCCGGGATATTTCCCTGAAGCATCGACGAAATGTGCGAGCAGCGGCAGGGTCGCGACGAATCTCCCGCCCTGTGCACGCGTCCAGTCGCCGAGCTCCGCAAGGTCGTGAAACGACCCGATTCCCCAATCGTCGGTCGCCCGGCGCAGAGCGTACAGAGGAATGAAATCGCCCCACGATCGCTCGGGTCGTGGGGCGACCGCCGGCGCTGCGATTACGAGTGCCTGCAACACGATCGCGGGAGTTTCGACAACAAGCGAGTGGTAACCGGGCGGCGTGTCGGCGGTCACGGCGCAGAACCTGAACCTGCACGTTCCGTTATCGGGCGCCGGGTCGATCGACAGCCGCATCGCGGGGTCCGCCAGTGAACCCTGTGACTCCGAGCCGTCCTCGAAGCGAAGCGTCACCCGGACCTTGGTGCAATCTGTACCGGCCGGCAACGAGAGCGTCGACATGCTGCGACGGCCCTGCCTGTGGGCGATCACCGGTTCGAGTTGCCTCAGGAAGCGTCGCGACTTAGCTTCTTCTAGAGCCTCTACGACGTCACCGGCGTTACCGAGCGGCTCGCCGAGCGCGGTGAGCACGGCACGAAGCACCTCGTCCTCCGCAGCGACCCGTCGCCCGTCGACACCCCGGTACTGGAGTTGGACTCCTCGTAGCTGTGCGAGCTCCCGAAGCGCCTTGCTGGTGCCCTGAGGCATCCTCACGAGTCCTTCCCGAGAAGACCGAGGATCCCTCTGGCGGGTATCTCGATCCAGTCGGGTCGGTTGTTCGCCTCGTAGTCGAGCTCGTAGAGAGCCTTGTCGAAGAGAAAGAACTCGAGCAGCGCATCGGCCTCGGCGGGATCTTGCGTCAGGACGGATGCGGCCGGGATCGCGGAAAAGTACGAGGTGAGAAACGTGCCCGACACACCCTTGCGCCAAAGGGCAAACCATGGCTCGAGCTTCTCCTCATCTAAGCTGCTCAAGCTCCTACCGACTCGCAGTGCCGCAGCACGCGAGGCGTACTGGAAGGAACGGAGCATGCCGGCGACGTCGACGAGCGCCGGTCGCTTGCGGCGCTTTTGAGCGAGAGAGCTCGACGGCTCTCCGTCGAAGTCGATGAGGACGAAATCCTTACCTGTCCAAAGGACCTGACCGAGGTGGTAGTCGCCGTGACACCGTATACGTGAGACCTTCGCGTTCGATCCTCCGAGGTTCTGCAGGCGCGCCAGCACCTCATCACCCCGATCGAGAACCTCGTTCACGACCGCAAAGCGCGAGGCATAAGGCCTCGCAGTCCGGAACGACCGCTTGGCGTTGATTCGCGCAGCGTGCATCATCGCCCTGCGGTCGATCGCGGTGAAGGGCTCAGGCGCGAACGCCGGATCGTGCGTGTCGGACACCAGAGCCTGGTGCATCTCCGCCGTGCGGAGCCCGAGGAGGGCCGACCATTCGATGTGGGGACCGATCAGCAGTGCCGCCGCCTCGTGAAGGCTGCCGGCGGATGCCAGTATCTCATCGAGGTCGAACTTCGAGCCGATCCTGATCGACTTGAAGGCCTCGGCAGGCAGCTCCGCCAGGTCGACCCCCGCCACGACGTCCTCTATTCCCCTGGCGAGGTTGTCGACGACATAGCCCCAACCGTCGCCCTCGTTCGGGACGAACTCTTCGAACGTCGCCACGGTTACAGCTTCCGAGCCGATCCCGTCGGGCCGGTACTCGAGGTGACCGCCGGCAACCGGGCTGTCTGTGAACCGCGCGCGTTCGGTCAGGAAGCGGGACATCTCCACGCCCGGATGTATTCCCGGCTCCACACGACGAAGGAGCTTTCCGATGACTCTGCTCCCAAAAGCGATCGAGGTGTTGCTCTGCTCCACCGACATCGGGGTCGGAGACGTCTCATCCAACCCCTCTACGAGCTGGCGGAGATCCGGGGCGGGGATCCCGACAAGTCGTCCCGCATGACCGCGGATCTGGCGACGACGCACCACCGCGTCGAGCAGTGAGATAGAGAAGCGGGGTTCCCATGTGGCGTCGAACAAGATCCCATCGGCCGGTTCCTGCGAAGGGCCTTGTTTCACATGGAGGTCGCAGATGACCGCCTCGGGGTGCCATTTGCAGATCTCTTCACTGTGGACACCGAAGGCGAAGGCCAGCGGGAGGACGTACGTGGAAACAGTGCCGTCTTCGAGCTCTACCCCCATCAGGGCGAGCACACCCATAGGCGGGTCTGTCGTCCGCCGCGGACTTGCGGTGTCGTGAACAGGAACGGCTTCGAACAGCTCCACGGACCTGATGCGGGCGGACTTTCCTCCGAACCATCTCTTCTCAGCGAGATACGGCGTGAGCATGTCCTCGAGGTCCAGCAGCGCGGAGCCGCCGAAAACCGAGTCCCAGGCCCCAGGTACCCGAAGCTGCGGCCGTGATGTCTCGACACCCTCCTCCTTGCTCTCGAGCGAGAACCAGTAGAAGCCGTGGGGACCGAGAGTGACGAAGTATGGAAGCTCCCCGATCTGAGGGAACTCCGTGGCTCCGAAGAGCTCTACCGGCGTCGAACCTCTGAAATCCGACAGCTCGAGCTGGGCCGCCTGGGCGAAACGAGACAAGTTGACCACGACCAGGATCTTCTCGTCCCCGTAACACCTCAAAAAGGCGAGCACCTTGCGATTCTCGGGGAACAGCATCTGAAGAGAACCACGTGAGAACGCCCGGTACCGGTTTCGCTGAACGATGAGCCGCTTCATCCACCAGAGCAGAGAGCTCGGATTCTCGTGCTGGGAGTCGACGTTGACGCTCTGAGGCTGGAAGCCCGGGTCGATTATCACCGGGAGGAACAGCTTCTGGGGGTTCGCACGCGAGAACCCGGCGTTGATGTCCCCGCTCCACTGCATCGGCGTACGAACTGCGTTTCGGTCACCGAGATAGATGTTGTCCCCCATCCCGATCTCGTCGCCGTAGTAGATGATCGGCGTGCCAGGCAGGCTGAACAGCAACCCGTTCATCATCTCGATCAACGACCGGTTGTTGCCGAGCAACGGAGCGAGCCTGCGGCGGATACCGACGTTGATCCTTGCTTGCGGGTCCTGGGCATAGACCCGATACATGTAGTCACGCTCTTCGTCAGTGACCATCTCCAACGTCAGCTCGTCGTGGTTTCGCAAGAAGAGCGCCCACTGGCAGTCGTCAGGCAGTGAAGGTGTCTCCGCGAGTATGTCCACGATGGGAAAGCGGTCCTCCTGGCGTGCAGCCATGAACATCCGCGGCATGAGGGGGAAGTGGAACGCCATGTGGCACTCGTCTCCCTCTCCCAGGTAACGAACCGCGTCCTCGGGCCATTGATTTGCCTCGGCCAACAACATCCGACCGGTGAATCGCCCGTCTATGTGCGCACGCAGCTCCCGGAGGAACTGATACGTCTCGGGAAGGTTCTCGCAGGTCGTGCCCTCGCGCGCATAGAGATAGGGGACGGCGTCGAGGCGCAGGCCGTCCACTCCCATCCCGAGCCAGAAGTCGACCACGTCGAAGATCTCCTGGCGCACAGCCGGGCTGTCATAATTGAGGCTCGGCTGGTGATAGTAGAAGCGGTGCCAGAAATACGAGTGTGCAACCGCATCGTAGGTCCAGTTGGAGCTCTCGAAGTCCTTGAAGATCACCCTCGCATCCGCGAATTTCTCGGGGGTGTCGCTCCACATGTAGTAGTCCCGGTACACCGATCCTGCCGGCGATCTCCGTGCGCGCTGGAACCACGGATGCTCGTCAGATGTGTGCGCGAGTACGAGCTCTGTGATGACCCGCATTCCCCGTCGATGAGCTTCGCGAAGAAGGGTCCGGAAGTCGCGAAGAGTCCCGTACGGTGGATGTATCCCCCGGTAGTCGGAGATGTCGTACCCGTCGTCGCGCAGCGGCGAAGGATAGAACGGGAGCAGCCACAGTGCCGTGGCGCCGAGGTCCTGGAGATAGTCAAGTCGCGTGATGAGCCCGGCGAGGTCCCCGATGCCGTCACCGTCCGAGTCCTGAAAGGCTCTCACGTGCAGCTCGTATATGACGGCGTCTTTGTACCAGTGCTCGGGATCTTCACCCAATACAGCCGTCCGGGACACGGGGGTGGATATGCGCGAAACAGTTGGACGAGGACGCGCGCGCCTTCGTCCCCGGCTACCCAGATCAGCGCTCATGTTCGGGCCGGATTCCCCGCCAACAGCCCGTTCGTAGACCCTTCGGGAACGTCCGGCTCGGTCACGTCCTCGTCGCTCTCGAACCGGAAGATGTGAGCGGGGATCTTGCGCGGGTCCAAAGAGACGTAGTTGCGAGTCCCCTTCCACGTGTAGCGCGCGCCCGTGAGCAGATCGTTGATCGCGAAGGGCGCCGACACGTCGACTCCGAACGCCTCGAGGTCGAGTTCGACCCAGCCGCTCTGTGCGTATCGAGGATCGAGGTTCACCACTACCAGGACCGTATTGCCCTCGTGATGCCGGCTGTACGCAATCATCTGATCATTGTCCAACTGGTGGAATCGCAGGTTGCCGTCGTGTTGAAGCGCCGGATTGTCCCGACGTGCCTGGTTGACGACCTTTATGAAGGGTCCCAGGCCTTTCGGGTCGTCAAGGTCCCATTGCCTTATCTCGTACTTCTCGGAATGCAGGTACTCCTCGGAGCCCGCAGAACGGGGACGATTTTCCTGAAGCTCGTACGCCGGCCCGTAGATGCCGTAGCTCGATGCGAGCGTGGCGGCGAGCACGAGCCTGGACACGAACGTCGCCCGACCGCCGGTCTGCAGTTGCTCGGTCAGGATGTCGGGAGTGTTGGGCCACAAGTTCGGCCTCAGGAAATCACCGACAGGCGGACGATGCAATTCACCGAGGTATTGCTCCAGCTCCCATTTTGCGGTTCGCCAGGCGAAATAAGTGTAGGACTGCGTGAAGCCCAACTTCGCCAGTTGATTCATGATTTTCGGCCGCGTGAATGCCTCTGAAAGGAACAGAACGTCGGGATAGTCGACCTTCACCGACGAGATGAGCCACTCCCAAAAACGCAGCGGTTTCGTGTGCGGGTTGTCGACCCGGAAGATGCGTACGCCGTGACGGATCCAGAAGCGTACGACGCTCGCCAGCTCTTCCCAAAGAGCATCCCAGTCGGAAGTGTCGAAGTCGATCGGGTAGATGTCCTCGTAGCGTTTTGGAGGGTTCTCGGCGTAACGGACGGTGCCGTCCGGAAGCATCTTGAACCAGTCGGGATGCTCGGTGACCCAAGGATGGTCCGGGGAGCACTGGAATGCCAGGTCAAGGGCGATCTCGACCCCGAGATCGGAGGCGGCGTCAACCAGGTTGTCGAAGTCGTCGAGGTCTCCGAGCTCCGGGTGGATCGCAACGTGACCACCCGATTCCGCCCCGATCGCCCATGGGCTCCCCGGGTCGCCGGAATGCGCGACGGGCGCACCGTCGCGACCTTTCCTGTTCGTCTGGCCTATGGGATGAACGGGCGGCAGATAGAGCACGTCGAAACCGAGGCCCGCCACGTAGGGCAGCGAATCCGCCACGTCTCGCAGAGTCCCATGTCGCCGCGCATCGGCGGCGGCCGATCGGGGGAACATCTCGTACCAGGACCCGAACCGCGCCCGCACGCGGTCGACGTAGACCGTGAAGACGTCCGAGCTCACCTCGGCGTCGGCGACCGCGCAGCGCGCGGCCGCAGCCAGGACGTCAGGCGCCGATACAAGTTCGAGAGCCGCCAAGGCTCCCGCCGAAGAGCGCACGTCATCTGCCCGGAGCTGGCGCGAGAGGGCGTCAAGCAAGGCGCGGTCGCCCTTTTGTGCGCGGTCGACCAGGCGGTCCACCAGGTCGGCACCGACGACGAGCTCGATCGAGACGTCCTGATCGGCCTCGACCCTGGCAGCGAGATCGCCGGCCCAGCTGCCGTAGGAGTCCACCGCGGCGCGCAACGAGAAGCGATAGGCACCCAGTCGCCGGGCTCGGAACCTGCCCTGCCACCTGTCGTTCCCGAGTGGATGCATGAGCGTGGAAGACCATCTGTTGTCGTCCTGGTGACGCCAGCGCAGCTCGCAGGCCAGCCGAACGTGACCATCTGCGAACACGTCCGCTTCGACCACTACGTCGTCGCCCAGCTCGCGTTTTGCGGCGAACATTCCGTTGTCGACACTCGGGGTGACGTCCTCGATCACCGGACGGCCTCGTGTCTTCACCGTGCCCTGCGACCTCGAGCTGGGAGGCACTGCCGTCAGGATCTCGAACCCCGGAACGACGCGGCGGGCGACCTCTGAGATTGCGCTGCACAACCACCCGAAACATCCCACAACGCCCACCTGCGGATCGACACGACTAGAGGCGCGTTCGTCATCGAGACCGGCGGCGATCAGCGATTCTCCATCGTGAGTCTCGGTGTTCGGGCCCGCCCAAGCATGTGACCGCGCGTTGGCCGAAAGGTCCCGTCATCGTCGCTAATACCCTTCTTGTGATACCCCGGCGAAGCTGAGCCTAACTGCTGTCCCTCATCCCATCGGCAGTGGACAGGACAACCTGCAGCGGTTTCCGCCAAGGCTCGAATTGCCTACCCTTGTCCGCGCACGCCAGCTGAACGGGGTAGGAATCTCACATGGCGTTGATCGTCGGAACGTCGGGATGGCAATACGACGACTGGGCCGGCACCTTCTATCCCGAGGGACTCCCGAAGTCGCGCTGGCTCGAGTATTACGCGAGCCGATTCTCCACGGTCGAGTCGAACAGTGCCTTCTACCGCCTTCCCAGGCGCGAGCTGTTCGAGTCATGGGCGACCAGGACCCCGGCCGACTTCGTCATGAGCGTCAAGGCCAGCAGGTATCTCACTCATGTCCGTCGGCTCCGCGAGCCGCAAGAGCCCGTCCGCAGGCTGCTCGAGAGGGTCGAGGGTCTCGGCTCCAAGCGGGGCCCGATCCTCCTCCAGCTGCCCCCCAACCTGCATTGGGACCCGCAGCTGCTGGCAGCCACCCTGTCGGAGTTCCCTGAGGAGACAAGGGTGGCGGTCGAGGTACGTCACGAGTCGTGGCTCGTCGACGACCTGAGGCGGGTGCTGGAGGATCACGGAGCAGCCTTTTGCCTGACGGACAGGCGGAATCAACGCTCGCCTCTGTGGCGGACTGCTTCGTGGGGTTACGTCCGATTCCACGAAGGCACGGCCTCTCCCCTACCCAGCTACGGCAGGACCGCGCTCGGCGGTTGGGCCGATCGCCTCGCGTCTCTGTGGTCGTCGGAGGAGGAGGTGTTCTGCTACTTCAACAATGACACTGGTGCGTGCGCGCCCAGAGACGCAGCCAGATTCGCATCGGCAGCTGATCGGCACGGCATTTCGACCAGCCGAACACCCTGAGTCGTGCTTCTCCGAGTTGGTGACGGGTCAGCCGCGCTCGTGGCTGAGGTCGACGATGCAGAAACGGTTGCCGTCGGGATCTGCGAGCACGACGAAGTCCGGATCCGGCGGATAGCTGTCCCATTCGACGAGCTCGGCCCCAAGGGATACGAGGCGCGTCACCTCGGCCGCCTGCTCTGCGGCGTCGGCCACGTGTAGATCCAGATGAAGACGGGGGTGGTCCTCCGGGTCCATCCGGCTCCGTTGCAGTGCGATCTTCGTCCCGGCCCCGTCAGGCGGCGCGAGCACCGTAGACCATCCACCGAATCCGTCATCGCGCACTTCGTAACCGAGCGCCTGGCACCAGAATTCGGTCGCCCGCGCGACATCCGTGACACCGAGAGCGACGACTCCTACGTGAAGCATGCCGGATCTCCTTTACCGCGATGTGCCTAGGACGTCGCGTTCGGATCCGCGTCGTGGATCCTGTGGTTGATGCTGAGGCAGAGCCCAGGACCCTCTTCTGTCTCGACAGACGTCACCACCAGCCCAGAGAGATCGAGGTCGATGACCGAGACCCCGAGACCCTCGAAAAGGCCCTCGAGGTCCTCGTAGGCAGCCTCGTAGTCGGCGGGAGTCCTGCCGGGCCGCACCACCCGCGCGGACCATTCCTTGCCGACACGCTCGACCGACGAATTACGTCCTGCACGGAGCATCTCAGATTCGCCTTGCGGAGTCGTCGTCTCCCCTGCGCCGCCATAGTTCGCAAGCGATCGAACAACCTGCTCACGAACTTTGGAAAGGTCTAGGCCGAGGCTGACGAGCACCTGGGCGCCCACACCTTCACCTTCGCGTACGAGTCCGAGAAGCATGTGCTCGGTCCCGATGTAGTTGTGACCAAGCTGAAGCGCTTCCCTGAGAGACAGCTCGAGGACCCTCTTGGCCCTCGGCGTGAAAGGGGGCGAACCGGTCGGGGCAGTTCCCGTGACGCCGACGGTCGCCGCGACCCTGTCTCTTACGACCTCAAGTTCGACGCCGAGCTGCTCCAGCGCTTTGGCCGCGACGCCGTCGCCCTCGTCGATGAGTGCGAGAAGTAAGTGCTCGGTTCCGATGAACGAGTGGTTGAGAAGGCGCGCCTCCTCCTGGGCAAGCACGAGAACCTTCCGAGCGCGGTCAGTGAACCTTTCGAACGTGACCTCAGTCTGTCACGCTCGAGCCGAGCTCATTGCCTTGCCACCGGTCGGCGCGTGATGGAGGCCGCTATGTTCTGAACCGCCGTCCGAAGGAGGTAGCCATGCCCGAGTTTCCTGGGATCACCCACGTAGCGCTCACGGTCACGGACCTCGGTCGGAGCCGACCCTGGTACAAGAACCTCTTCGGAGATGATCCGGTTATAGATGAAGATACGGGGCCGTTTCACCACGTCGTGTGGCTGCTCGGTAGCCAGACTCTCGTCGGCATCCACCAGTTCCCCGACCCGCATGGGTCTGAACCTTTCGACGAGCGGCGACCCGGACTCGACCATTTGGCGTTCGCCTGCACCAACCGTGCAGAGCTCGAGCAGTGGGAGACCAAACTGAACGAACTGGGAATCGAAAACGGCGGCATCGTCGATGCGCCTTATGGCTCGGGGCTCTCGTTTCGCGACCCCGACAACATTGCTCTCGAGTTCTTCGCTCCGCCTGGCTAGAACGGTTCGCGCGACACGACGACGGCCACTCCGCTTCGGCGCGTCAAATCACGGGTAGACCACCGAGCCCACCACTGTGAGCAGAATGGCGGCGATGGTCGAACCCGAATCAGACGGTCAGAAGGCGCCGGTCACCGTCCGGCTGGCTACCGGGAAGGACCTTCCGGAGCTACTCGGCCTGTACCGACAATTGGCCGGATCCCGACTCGGGGCACTCCCGGCCGACATCGACGAAGCCACGGCGTTGTTTTACCGGGTCCTTGCACAGCCAGACCGTCAGCTTCTTGTCACCGAAGTCGGTGGACATGTTGTCGGGACAGCCGACCTGCTGATCGTGCCTAACCTGACCCACGGTGGAGCCCCGTGGGCGATCGTCGAGAACGTGATGGTCGATGGGGCGTCTCGGCGAGGTGGTGTAGGAAGTGCCTTGATCACGGAGATAGCCCGCCGATGCAAAGAGGCCGGTTGCTACAAGATTCAACTGTTGTCCAACAAAGAGCGCACACAGGCGCACCGGTTCTACCGGAGCGTGGGATTCGAGGCACTAGCAGAAGGGTTTCGGCGATTTCTGTTATGAGCACCCTTGTTCGTCTCTGTATCGCGCACCCTTAGGGGCTTCTAGGGCTACCGCCGTCGCTAGCTGAGCTTCCCGCGGAGCTCTTGCAGAAGCTGCCAGCCGGCAGGAGTTACGGAGACGAACTTGCCCTCGCTCGCATAGTTGCAGGCCACCAGGCCCCTGTCATTCGTTTCTTCCCAAACGGGAAGTCGTGGGCACGATGTCCGCCAGGCGTCCAGCACCTCATCGTACGGGCGAGGCTCGGGACCTATCCACTCAAGGAGGTCCAGGACAAGAGACTCAACGGTGTCGGACATCGGCCGGACAAACATATCGCCATCATGTCCGAGCAGGGAGCTCGCCAACGTCATGGGCCAATCCGCGGCTCACGATGAGCGTGGATCCCCATCGTTCGACGAGCAACCTGCTCGATCCAAGGTCTATCCCCGGCACCAGCCTCCCGGACGTCCACACCAACAGTCTTCCCCGCAGACGTTTCACGAACGTAAACATGGTCCGAGGCGGCCAGAGCCGCCGTTGCTCAGGCGTCTCGCCTGAAGAACAACACGAAACCGCCGGTGAGGGTGATGGCTGCATAGCGGGCCATTACGACCAACCCTACGGCCGGTGAGAGTCGGGTTATCGGGCTACGTAACCTTGACCTTCTTGGTGCTGGTGACGGATCCACCTGGCGTTGTCACCACTATCAAGCCGGTGGTTGCGCCTGTAGACACTGTCACATTGAGCTTGGTCGCCGTGTCCTCTTTTATGCTCGGCTCCGCACGGATCCCGGAGCAGTCAACACGAATCAAAACAAATGTCCGAGCCGCCCTTGCCGATGTGACATCGGAAATAGTGGTGCGAACGCGAGCTGAAACCTAGTCACCTCATGGAATGGTCGTCGGTGTGGTTGTCACAGGTGAGGGCGTCGTCGTTGGTGTGGTGGTCTGCGACGTGCTCGGAACAGTTGTCGGCGTACTAGTCGGCGTTGTCGTGGGCGAAGTCGTCGGAGTGCTCCCCTGTCCGCTGATGTTGATGTACCAGCTTCCCTCTATCTCGATACACGGCGCTGTCGTCGTGCCGTTGGAGCCGCTGGCAGTCGCGTAGGCTTCGCTGAACGTCCCGGCACCCGGCGGCAGGCCCTTGTTCGGGTCGTTGTTGCTGCTGCAAGAGATGGTGGTGGTTGAGTCTTCCTCGCTGTGTGCACAGACGTCGCCAGTAATTGCTACAAGTGCCTCTGTTCCGTCTATGACCTGATTACCGACAGCGAACGTCCCGGTGACCGTTATATTCGCCTCGGCTGCCCCCTCTTGGCAGTCCTGCTGATCAGCAGGGTCGATGTAGTCGCACCAGGCCGTACTACCGTTTCCCAATTCCAAGTCGGTGATGAAGCCTTCAACGGCGGCCTTGGGTGATCCGTGCCCAGGAGAGACACTGCCGCCCCCGTTTCCCGACAAGGTCCCGCCCCCGCCGGAGCAACCGGCTATGACAATCATGGCTGACACGACGAGAATAACGCCGCCTTTGCGCACTGTTCCTCCCACCTCCTACGGATCTTGGTGAGAAACGTACCTTAAAGTTCTTGTCGCTGAAAATGCTTCTGGATCTCCCACAACACCCAGGATTTTCCCAGTCATTGCTGCCTATTTTCACAGTTCTGGGAACAGTTCTGGGAGCAGTAACGACCGAGATCGGACATGGCCGATCTTTCGTGGTCACAGATGACGGATTTTCAATTGAACAGGCGCGTGGCGCAGTCGGCAGGTCATCCATGCAACGCAAGCCGGAACTAGACGGTGTGACCCGAGACGGCGATTCCTCAGTCTCAATTGCCAGAGTTGGCTGTTATCGTCCCTCCCATCAAGATAAGGGTCACCGCATTCAGTCTCCGTTGTACCCCCGATTGACGTCGGCGTCGCGCCACCACCGCTTCGGGTAGCGCGGCGAGGCGTGGCATAACGCGGTAGCTCAAGGCTTGATTCAACACCATCGCGACGCCGATGCAGAGCCCCCACACAAAGAGGCCGGTGTGCCAGTGGCCGTGCCGCTTGGCGGTGAAGACTGCACACAAGAACAACAGGTCCGCCCAGCTGACGAAATACGCGGCAATGAGTCGCCGCCCCGCTGCGTCTGCTGTTGGGATGGGACGAGCACTATTCACGCTGACACACATCGTAGGTGGCCCGTGAGCTGCTTCTCATGAGCCGTGCAACCGGTGAGGCATGGGTGAGTTGTCAGGACACTGGTGAACTATGAAGACGACCTGAGCGAGCAGTATCTCCCGCATCGTTGTGGCTCAGTGGGGTTGTCGTTCAGCTCAGCTCGCGACGCGGGTGTCGAACCAATGGGACTTCTGGCGTAGAAGGACCCAGCCATCACTCCGCCGTTTGCATCGTGGTTGGAGGATAGGAGCGCCGACGCGTCGTTAGGGATGACTACTGGAGTCGCCTCGATGTCTATTGCGTACCAGCACGTCGAGGACTCGGGGTTGAAGATTGTCACGAGAACCGTCTGAGTGGCCAAGGTGAGCGCGCGATTCAGTTACACATCCAGAGACGTCGGAGCGTGCAAGGGCACGAAGGCCGTCTTGACGAGACAAGTTTTCGAGATGCGTGGTTCATCGGCTTTTGTCGTCAGTCTCAGCGATAGCCTTTGGATCGTGGTGGAGGACCCGAGCGCTTGGGATTCGTTCGCCGCGAGCAGCAGGTGGATAGAGCCGGGCGAACGAATCCTGTGGCGAGGTCGTCCCGATCCCAAGGTCATCTTTGCCTCAGAGGACAGCTTTCTCCTCCCAATCTCGGTCGTGTGGACTGCGGGGGTCACCCTCATTCTCGTCTCGGGCCTGAGAAGCGGCGGCCCCCAGCGGTACATAAATCTTATTGGCGTGCCACTTGTCGTGATCGGCATCTACGCGCTGATCGGTCGCTTCTTCGTCAAAGCATGGACCCGGCGTCGCACCCGGTACGCGATCACTGACCGACGCGCGGTGGAGGTCACCAAGCGTGGACTTGCCGTGAAGGAGGCCCCCGTCGGGACCTCCATGAAGGTTCGCCGACGACGCGATGGACGACACGGATCTGCCCTCTGGTTACTGGGACAAACCGACGCAAACAACCAAAGGCGCTCAAGCACGTTCAGCTCCAATTCCATGAACTCGGAGTTTCTTCGTGGAACCTACTGGCCCGGCCCTAACCGCTCACTACCGAAAGCGGTGGCCTTCTTCGACGTTGACGGCGTCGACGGCCTGGTGACTGTGGCCCGGCACGCCGGGTTCCCCGTTGCCGACCGACCACCAGGCGAGTCGATGTTGAGGCTGAGGAACCTTTTGTGGCCCACCTCCCTGGAGGCGCGGAGAGGGAGGTCCGAGGAGCGACAGCTATACCCGGGATCAAAGACTCACGTCAGAGGTGCGAGGCAATGGGTGCGATCTGGCTCTTTTCGTCAGCCGTACGCGCTCTGGAGCCCACTTCCACCGGAAGAGGTCTACAGACGGCTGTCGCAGAACCTCGTCGTGCCGAGCCGAAACCCCCTGTCATCTTTAGTGCCAGGGTCGTTCGGATTCAGGACTATCAGACCCGATCTATGAAGGCACTGTGTCGGGGCCATACATACGACTGTCCTGTCGCGGATCGCTGATGAGGAGCAACTCCTGGCGAAAGACGTTCGAGGGTGGCATCGCCGCCAATGGCCCCGGCTGCTGGCTGACTGGCACGGTCGGACCGGCCAGCTCCGTGGCGGTTTTCTGTTCGATCTGGTTCGGTGGAGTATCACTCTTCTTCATAGGCGGCTTGGGTGGGTTCATTTCAGATGCCGTCACCGGGCACGGTTATGCGCTCCTCCCGTTCGTCCTAATTCCAATGGCGATGCTCGGATTCTTCTTCGTGCTGATCGAAGTCGCGACCAGGTCTGCGGCAAGCGAGTGGCGGTCGATGGACGGTTGGCTCCGTTCGCTGCTCGAAGTCCCCGATAGTCCGGGACGGTGAGCGAGCGAGTACCGCCGAGCCATTCAGAACACTCGAACATACCGGCCCGGGTTTACGGTGGTTCACAATGTCAATCCTTGGGCGCAGTGCCGACTCTGCACCGCCTTCCCCCTGCAAATTAGAGAGTGACTCATCGGCCATGGGAGTGGTCACTCGACGGTTCATCCCACTCTCCTACTAGGAGGTCGCACCTCCAGCAAACATCGTGCATCTGATCGACGACGTTGCAGGTGCCTTCATCAGGATGCATCGGCATCTGATCTTCGAGACTCGACAGCACAACGGACAGAGATAGGTGAGTATTTACTCGATGGAAATGCGGAGGGTCCGGTTGAGCGATGCAGAGGTGGCACCGTTGCTGGACGGCTTGACCCTTGAGTACGACACTCGTTACGGCGAAAACATCGAGATGGCGAGGACCAGCACCGACGACTTCGACCCTCCCTCCGGTCTGTTCATCGTTCTCGTGGAGGGGCCGACAACCGCGGCTGGTGGAGGGTTCCGTCGCTACAACGAGACAACTTGTGAGGTGAAGCGTATGTGGACTCACCCCCAGTACCGCCGACTCGGACTGGCGGCAAGCGTCCTCGGTGCGCTCGAAGACGCCGCCTGGGAAGCTGGTTATAACCGCCTGATCTTGGAGACCGGTTCCCGCCAACCGGAGGCGGAGACTCTCTACCAGACACGGGGTTACCACCCAGTCGAGGTGTACGGTCACTACCCCGACGCCAGAGCCTTCGGTGTTGACCTGCCCCGTCGGTGACGCGGCAGGTCTTCGTTAGCTGCAGCGCGTTTGGTACTTATGTAAATCTGCGCCACATAATCCGTGTGGGCATGAAGAAGAAGCAACGGCTCGGGGCTCACTCCATCTTCACCCAAGTCTTTCCGGTCAGCCCCAGGTGTCGGCGTACACCTCATCGGCTCCCCGCCCCGACCCTCCGAAGAGCAGCAGCTGGTTGGTCGCGAAATCGTAAGCAGGGAGGACAGCTGACGGTGAGGTGGGGGGGTGCTGCTCAGTCCATGAGCAGCACCCCAAGTCCACGTCTCGGTCGTGAGAGGCCGGCTTGGTTTCGAAAAGCACTGCCTGTCTGGTCGCGTCGTCGTAGGCGAACCCATCCACTTCGGGGCTGTACGACGGGATGGTTGAAGGATTGAGTCGCACCCACTTACCGCCTGTCCAGGACTCCATGATGAATCGCGGGGTTGGTCATCGGGAACATTCGAAGGCAGTGACGTCGACAAGCTCCTTCCAGGACCTGCCTGTCCAGCACCACACGTCATACAGCTGCGTCGCCCTTCCGGGTCGCTTCCTCGGGGCACCTCGCCACCCACTAGGAGGAACTGTCCGGTGGCCGGGTCGTCAGACACCAATGGTTCGATCCGCGCGCCAGGAGCGGGAGACATCCCGAGCGTAAGCACCAACGCCACGGAGATCGGCGCGAGGACAAGGGCGCCGATGACGCACAACCCAACCGCGCCGGGCCACTTCAATCGAAGGGGCCTTGTCGTGGATGAACTCGCTCCCCGCGCCAGAACCTCACCCAGCCGCCGTCTCGTTCGGTGGGCCGGATGGCACAACTACGTCAGGTCCCGCATCAACGTCGATGTATCGGATTACCTGGTTGACCATGATGTTGGCTCCGGCAGTGCCTGCATTGAACGTCGCGTGCTGCCACGAGATGAACGCGCCTGAGATGCGCACTGCCACCATCGCCATCCCGATGGAGAGCTGTTGCCCCGAAACCGCTGTCGTGATCAACGTGTCAGCGTCTTGCCGGCTCAACAGGTAAGTCCCCCCCTGGTCGGTTACGTCTGAAGCCGTCGCGAACAGAGGCGAAGACGCGAAGGCATTCCGTAAACAAGCCAGAGGTTCTGCGACCCGTCCCGTTACATATGACCAACAAGACGAGCCCACCTGGGTGAAGGTTTGGACAGATACGCGCCCGGCAACGGCCACAGTCGCGCGCTCGTGCTGGCGATTCGGAGCCTCGTAGTCGATGGTCCGTGTTATCTGAATAACCTCTGAGGTGCCGACTACGGACTCGCTTGTATCCACCACGGTTACGAAGCTGGAGGCAGCGAATAGGTTCGCTGCGGCCTGATGTAGTTGCTCTGCAGCGACATTGGGATTCGTTGCGGCGGACCACGCACCGAAGCCGATGGAGAGGGCAGCGAGGACCGCGACGCTACCGAGGCTGAGAGCACGACCACCGACCACGGCCCGTCAGTATTGCGGATTAGGCCAGCACGGTGCGCCTGGCGTCGCTTCTGCCCAACTTTGGGCCGAATCGGAGCTGTCCATCTCCGTCCTCACAAGCCAAGGGTTGGATAGCCAGACATGGGGGTGGCTACGCAGCACTTCAGGCCACGCTCGACCAAGAGAGGTGGTGACTCACGGTGACTCCGGCCTCTCGAGCAGTTACGGGTTCGCCAGCGGTGCATGGCCGTTCGGCAGTCGTGGAGGCGATCTGCTGTCTGATCGCGCTCCACCGCTTCTATAAGAAAGCCAACGGCGGCGGCACCTGGTTCGTGACACCAGACGGCCCCACAAGTCCATGGCGGTGCTGCGAACCGTCAGCCGGCGGGTCGGATGTTCTGGTTGATGTGGAACAAATTCTTCGGGTCGTACTCGGCTTTGACCCGTGTTAACCGGTCGTAGTTCGGCCCGTAGGTGGCGCGTACCCGCTCCTCGCCTTCATCGTCCATCATGAAGTTGACATAGGCGCCGCCAGCCGAGAAGGGATGTGTGGCTTCCCAGTAGTCGACGGCCCACTGTCTGATAGCTACGGCATTTGTGGGGTCAGGGTCGACGCCCACGATCACCTGCGAGAAGGTGGAATCTCGGTAGGCCCATGCTGTGGCGTCCTGGGGTACCCGGTTAACGGCGCCGTCGATGGGATAGAGATGCATTGACGAGTGCATGGTCGGCAGTGCTTCGGAGTGCTGAACATGGGCGGCTATGGCGTCGTCGGGGATCGTGCGGAAGAAGTCGCCGCGCCAATACCACTGCAGCCCGGGTGGATACAGAGCGTCGAAGGCTTGCTGCACGGCCGGGTAAGGGGCTTCGCCTATCCCGTTGAAGGCCGGGGAAAGGTCACGCACCGGCTTAAGGGCTTCCTCGGCATCGGCTAGGTCGCCGGAGTAGCACCACATGATGGCGCACGCCTTGTGGAGGTGGAAGGGCTCGGGGAAGGTGTCGACCGGTGGGACGGTCATGGTGGCGAAGAACCCGTACAGCTCAGGGTCTTGTGCAGGGAGGAACTCCCGAAACCATCTGAGCACGTCGGCGGTGGCGGAGATGGGCCACGCTGTCGGCCCAGCCACGACCGTAGCGACAGGATGGAGTCTGAACGTGAAGGAGGTGACGACGCCGAAGTTTCCGCCCCCGCCGCGCAAGGCCCAGAACAGGTCGGGGTGCTCCGTTTCGGAAGCGGTGACGATCCTGCCGTCCCCCAACACGACCTCCGCTTCTAGGAGATTGTCGATGGTCAGCCCGAACCGCCGGGACAGGTACCCGTGCCCACCGCCAAGGGTGAGCCCGCCGACGCCGGTAGTGGAAATGATCCCTGAGGGGGTGGCCAGTGCGTGAGCCTGAGCGGCGGTATCCACCATGTTCCACACCGCGCCGCCTTGGACGCGTGCGGTACGGCGGCCGGCGTCGACATCGACGTTGTGCATGGGGGAAAGGTCGATAACCATCCCGCCTTCCACGGTGCCGAAGCCCGGGCCGTTGTGGCCTCCACCGCGCACCGCGATGTCGAGCCCCGCGCGGCGGCTCGCCTCGAGAGCAGTTTGCACGTCATTGACGGTGTTACAACGGGCAACGAGCGTTGGGCGCCGGTCGATCATGGCGTTGTAGACGGCTCGGGCTTGGTCGTATCCGGGATCTTCGGGGCTGATCACCTCCCCGTCGATGCGGCTGCGAAGATCGTGGACGTCGATGAGGTTGGTCACGATGGACTCCTTGGACTTGGTCGCTTCGGATGACCCTACGGGCCGGCCCGTCAGCTGTCATGACCGGATCGGACCTTCTTCTACAAAGGTCGATAGTCAGACCTGACTATTTGCCACCTGGGTTTCAGACGAGGTGGTGTTGAGCCGCGTAGGTCGCAGCTTGGGTCCGGTTGGCGGCCCCGGTCTTAAGGAGGATCGACCGTACGTGGTTGGCGGCAGTGTTGGCGCTGATGTACAAACGGGCACCGATCTCCGCGTTGCTCAGCCCACCGGCGAGGAGACGCAGCACCTCGACTTCGCGTCCGGTCAGCCCGTCGGGACCACCCTCGTCCGCCTTGCCTGTCAGTCCCTTGACCAACGTAAGGACGCGGTCCTGGCCGATCGCCGTCGCAATCGAGTGTGCTTCGACTGCGAGACTGCAGGCACGGTCGGTGAGACCTCTTGTGGCCAAGAACCGGGCATAGCAGGCGAGAGTCTCGGCGGTATGGACGGCTGAGCGCATCTGGCGGTCCATGGCCAATGCCGTCGTGAAGCGACGTTCCGCGACGCTGTCGTCGCCGCGTAACGCGGCGATGCGGGCGAGGTAACGGTCCGCGCTTCCGAACGTCGCGATCAATGTGCCGGCCACCAGATTGAGACCCTCAAACTCGGACAGGAACGGAGCCAGCAGTTCGGTGGCGTCCACGTCGCCGAGGGACAGGGCGGCCTCGGTCATGAACACCAGCTCCATTGGCCACCGCGATTCGTGGGTATGACCGGCCAGATCTCGCCGCAGAAGATGGTCCAGACAGCGCCGCATCCCGGGCTCGATCCCAAGCTCGGTGTACAGGGCGAGCAGGCCGGGAACCCAATGCCCGGCGAGAGCCTCGTGACCGTCGAAGAGCGCCTGGAACCGTTCCAGCGTTGCCCGCTCCCGATTGATCATGAATGTCTGGACGCTACGTGGCCCCTCGGTGACGTCATCACCGAACGCGGTCTCTTGGTCGACGGTTTCGTTGGCCCAACGTTCTGCCTCGGCGAAGTCGCCCCGCAAGAACGCAGCGGAATGGGCTAGGCAGTAATAGACGTATCGGTAATAGGGCTGGCCGGTCATCTCAGCGGAACGACCACAGGCGGCGATCGCCTCCTCTAATTCCGCGTGGTGGCCGCGCAGGTAGCAAACCATGGCGCGAAAGTTGGCTGCCGAGCCGAGGGTCTCGAAGTCCCGGCGCGCCTGGGCCATCTGGTACACCTCGCTGCTGCGTTCCAGCTGGAGGTCCGCCACCTCGGGAGTAGTGCCATGCCAGAGGCTGGTCACCAGGGCATATGAGATCGCCCCCTCCTCGCCGGTGGCCCGGGCAACCTCGATGGCGTGCGCTCCAACCTCGCGCGCCCGAGAGGTCTCCCCGGCCAAGGCCAGCGCCCGCCCCAGGCTGCCCAAGGCACGCGCGTAGCGGGAGTCGTCAGGCTCCAATTGACACTTCCCGAGTGCTTCGGCCAACAGGTCCGCCGCACGGGGCCCAGCCACTCCTGGCCTCCACGTTGCGTCCTCATATCCCATTGCTGCTGCCAGTCGCACTGCTGGGTCGGTCGCCGAACCAAGCGACTCGTAAATCTCGCGGGCATGCGGGAACTGGCAAGCCCTCACATAGTCAAACGCCGCTGCAAGCAGCAGCTCCGCTCTCACTCCTGGGTCGCACTCCGGCAGCGACGCGGCGCGCTCGAACCACTCGCCCGCCTCCTCGAACGCCAAACTGCGCTCAGCCAGCCGTCCGGCTTCGCAGCTGTACCGCAGGGCCTGGGCATGAAGTCCCAACACGTGCGCGGCCAGATAGTGCTGGGCGAGACGAGGAACTGACTGGCTGTGGATCTGCTGAGCCTCGAGCGCCTCGGCCGCTCGGGCGTGCAGCAAGGTGCGGCGTGATGGCGGCATCCGGTCGAGAACCGCCTGACGGCTTAGAGCGTGGACGAAGTAGAAGTCGCGCCCAACATCATCCCCAGGTTGGATGAGCCCGACTGCGACGGCAGAATCGAGAAGGGCAAGTGTCGTGGTGGGCGCGGTTTCGCTTGCCGCGACCAGGCTCGCCAAGTCGAAGGACTCGCCGAGCACCGCGGCCAGCTCGATCAGCCGACGCACCTCTTCGCCCAGGCCTACCAGTCGGGCTGCAAGAGTGTCCCCGATCGATCCGGGAACGCGCTGGGCGCCACGCAGGGCAGAAACACCGCCACGGCGTTCAAGATCCGCCCACACCTCGCGCAGGAAGAAGGGGTTTCCCCCTGTGCGGTCGCGAAGCAAAGCCGCCGGCGCCCGAAGCTCGGCGAGGGGCAAACCCGTGCGTAGCCGGACATACTCGGCCACGGCGTCAGTGTCGAGACCGCCCAAGTCCAGCCGGCGAACACCCTCTAGGCGGTGCAGCTCCGCCACCCGCGAGGCCACCTCGTCGGAGCGGTCTGGTGCGGTGGTGCGGAACGTCGCCAACACCAGCAAAGAGGTGTCCGAGCACGCCTGCACCACATGCTGCAATAGCGCCAAAGTCGGCAGTTGAGCCCAGTGCAGGTCCTCCAGAGCGATAGTCAGGGGTCGATCGGCTGCCAGCGACCGGAAAAAACGCGCAACGGCATCGAACAATTCCCGTCGTGCCTCCCCGCCTGGCAGCGGGTTGTCATCGGGCTCACTCTGCCGGGTGACCTCACCCGAAAGACGGCCCAATTGCGGACCTGCGCTCCCAACCGCCGTCGTCCACGTGCCTTCTGATGTCGTCGAGAAGAGATGGTCGAACATCTCCACAAACGGTTGGTAGGACACCCCTGCATCAGGGCTCGAGCCGCCTACAAGCACTGTCACACCGATGTCACGAAGAGCGCCAGCCGCCTCGGCCACAAGGCGCGTCTTGCCCACTCCGGGCTCACCCCCGAGGAACAGGACCTGTCGGCGCTTGCGCTCCACCTCCGGCCACAGCCTCTCCAACACTTCCAACTCGGCTCGGCGGCCGACAAGCGGCACCCGGCGGCTGGATTCCAGCCGAGCCGGCAGCGGAGGCGGCTCCGACACCACCGGGTCTAAACCCTCCCCGTGGTCCTTCACACGAGAATCAGATGGGCGCCGAAGCGCCGTCAGGCAACATGCGACTCGTCACCTCGACGATCACATCAGCAGGAAGTCCCGCTCGGACGGCCGCCCGCCTGATTGCATCGGGAGAGTCGGCCTCATACAAACAGTACGTCTTGCGTTTGTCGGCAGAGAGGAACGAATACAGCCAGCGCACGCCCTCGTCGTCGTTGATGCGGTTGATCCCCTCGAGATCTTCGCTACTTGACTCGAGTTCCTCGGCGAATCGCCGCTCGACCATGAACACTGGCATGACTCTGCCCTCCCGACTCGGCCCAAGGTTAGCGTCGGGCGAGACAGTCGATCCCGACCAGTCACAGTCAAGCGTCGGGCACGTCCCCGAAGCACCTCCATCGAAGGCACCTGTTGATGGAAACTGCCCTGTTCAAAGAAACCTGCGGGGGTAGGCATCCCGCAAAGACCTTGAACGCCCTGCCGGGGATATGGAGGACAAGCGTCGCCCATGACACTTTGCCCCGAAACGACGCTCGTCTGACTGAGTTGGAGGGGGACGCAAGGCCTGAAGTCGATCAGTGGGCCACCCGTCGCATGCGGTGCGACGCTCTGCGACAACAGCGTTCACCGCATACCACGAAGGTTGCTCTCGCACTCTGGTTGGCTACCAAGTGTCGGACGCGTGCAGTCAGCAACTCCAGAGGATCTCCACCTGAAGTCCACCGGTGTCTGGGCCTAGGGAACGGTGAGGGTCACGGATGCCGGGGAGCTGTATTTCTGCGATAACCCATTACCTTGCGCGACGACGTAGAACCTATATGTTGCGCCCCGATTGACCGTGAGGAAAGCGACCCCAGGCGAACCGGCAGCCGCGCATGCACTTGCGGTGGCGAATGGCCCCGGAGGCGTGGTCAGGAAGACCTGTCTATCGAAGTACCCAGGCGGCGGCTGAAAGTCCAGTTCTATCTCTACGGTCGTGCCGGTTTGGTATCCGTGCATCGAAGCGGTCAGATGAGTAGGGACAGGTATTGAGGGATCGATATCCGTTGTATTGTCAACGCCGTTCGTGCAGTCACCTCCGTCCATGGATGTAGGCGCTTGGGTTGTTGACGTGGATGAAGGCGATGTAGTTGTCGGTGATGACGGCAGTGACTCCGCGCTTACCGAGATGCTCCAGTCCCCGGTCGCGGAGATCACGACGTAATACGTTCCCGGGGTCAGGGGGTAGGTCAACGTGTTGCATCCGAACAACGATGGCTCCGGGACCGACGAAACACCTTGCTGAAAGATCGAGAGCAGCATGGTTCCCGAAACACAGTTGGTCGACTCCGTGTAGCGCATGGTCGCATTCGCCGCGACTGTGAATGTCGGAGTAGTTACCCGCATGCCATCTGTTGGGCCCGTGCATGACAGCAGCGTTGAGCCAGAATTCCTGGTGCAAGCGATCGAGGCCGGAGTGGAAGAGTTCCGCGCTGCGCCAGCAGACCTGGTGGCGCGCGAGGTTGTAGCGGAAGAGTTCTGCGATGTGCCAGCAGACGTGGTAGACGATCCTCCGATCGTGAGCGCGATCACGATGGCAATCACTAGGCATGCCGCGACGACGAGTGGTAGTACCCATACGTACCCGTGTCGAGCTTGTCCATCTTTGTTCGCCCGAGCGGCAATAGGGATGGAGGTCGTGGCCCCAACCGTCGGTACGACAGCGGGCCAAGCAGCGTTCGGATGAGTCTCCGGCGGATACCACTTGTCGTCCGACGCCTGCCACCAGCCTGGTCCCAGTGATTGGTCACTCATGAGGCGCACCCCCCCGGCGCGGTAACAGGCACATTCTAATCGGAGGGGAAGCACGTATTTCTCCGCGGTCACTGGCCTGGACTCGGTGCCCACCAACGATGCGGCGACCCCGCAACCCTTCGACCCAGTTAAGCGTCATAGTGTTCAGGAGCGCGCGAGGAGGCTCGACTGGTGACCTGGCGACGAGGAACTCGGCTGGTGGCCCTGGTGGTCACGGCGCTCACGCTCGCGTCCTGTGGTGGTGCGACCCACGCAGCCTCGACTACCACGGTCCCGAACGGATGGAAGCTCGTCAGTTACCAAGGGGTCCATCTCGATGTGCCTAGCGGGTTGGCCGGTGGTCGACGGGATGCACACCGGGTTCTGCGACGGGCCGTTCCCTGCCACACCGACAGCCTTTGTCGGCCCACAAGAGAACGGACCACCGAGCTGTGGACCGATGCTCGCGGACAGGTCGAAGCCCCGCGAAGGAGTGTGGCTCCAACCAGGCGGCGCTCCACCTGGCGCTCGACGGGTCACCACCTCATCGGGCCAGGTGGTCCTTGAAGAAGATGAGACGGGCGGCAGTCCGCTCAGGATGATCTGGTATCACGGTGTTCTTGTTGAGATCGGCGTCGGCACCAACCCGGTCCTGGCCGAGGAGATCTTCAACACGATTGGGTTCGCCCCCCATTTACCAGACACCCGAGCGATCGGAGTCTGTGCGCGCTCATCACATCCAGCTGTCATGCCAACTCCCGAGCGACTCGCCCGACCGCTGATCCTTGAACAGGGTGAGGTCACGTTGGACCCGCCGTTAGCCTCGGACGAGTCAAACGTTTCGGCTGCCCAGGTAGAAAGCGGACCCAAGCAGTCCTACGAGCGGTATCGGCTCATCCTTGCGCGGTATTCCGCGACACTGCCGGCTCGGAAGAACGCGAACGGCTCCCTCATGCCGCTCGATCACGACGAGCTTTCCTGGGTGGTCTACTCGTCACCGTACAGTGCCACCACCGCCGGCTGCGGTGGGTGGGGCGCGGTTGTCTTCGATGCACACAACGGCCAAGAGCTGATCTCAAGCGGGTGGTCACCAGGGCCGTAGGGGGCATCGACAACCACGTAACATGGCCAAGTGATGAAGGGTCGTCTGACTGCTCTCGTGTCAGTCGTCATCTTGGTCGTGACTGGTCGCGTGGACGCATGGGACACGTCTTTTCCATTGTTACTTCACCGTCGTCGGGGGTTCTGCTCCGATCTGACATATAGATCCGTCCTCAAGACTTCTCTTCAACTACCCGTGCAATGCGTCCAACGTGTCCGGACAGGCCAAACGAACGCGGGCACCGGGTGCTGGTGATCACGCCGCCACGTCTATCCACCCTCACGACCTGAGACATGCCTTCGTGACGTTAAGCCTCGACGCAGGTGCCGGCTTGCGGGATGTTCAGGATGCCGCAAGGCATGCCGATCCGAGGACGACGCGACGGTACGATCGTGCCAGTCACAACCTGGACCGGCACCCGACGTACGCGTTGCCCGGGCTTATGAATTGAGCGGGTCCTCGATGGACCCTTAGGATGGGCGGTCGCTGTCAGGTCTTGAGCTGTGCCCGTGGGCGTTACCGGCGGTTGGCAATGCGGTGATGGTTCGCGTGGCTCTTACGCTCTTGGGCAGGGACGAACTGTCGGTGACGGTAAGTCTGACGGTGTACGTCCCGGCCTTCGTGAAGATGTGAAACGGGTTCTGGGTGGTAGTGGCCGCCGAACCGTCACCGAAGTTCCATTTGTAGCTGTATGGCGGCGTGCCGCCGTACGCGCTGCCTCTGAAGGCCACCATCAAGGGAATATGGCCAGATCGCTTCGAGGCCTTGGCCGTCGCCGTCAGCTTGCCGCCCACCTCGCCGACAGTGGTGCGCACAGAAGCGGTCGCCTTCTCGGCGGGCGACGAGGAGTCGGTCACTGTGACGATCGCCGTGTAGGTTCCCGCATTGCTGTAGGTATGGCTGGGGCTCTGGGTCGTGTTCGCCATCGAACCGTCGCCAAAGTTCCAGCTATAGCTATAGGGGGCAGTGCCCCCGGTGGCCGAGCCGGTAAGCGACACTTGGAGGGGGGCGTTGCCCGATGTGGGGGTCCCGGTGGCGCGGGCCGACGAGCGCGCTGCTGGCCAACAGCGGCCGTGGCACAGCGGCCTGAGCTGCCGCCTGGACAACCACCAACATCGCCGCGGTCAGCACCGCGGCTGCGAGACTGCGAGTCCTAATACTCATCGGCCCCTCCGCCATTTCCCGTGAGCCCTTCAGCACGCGACTTCGAAGCCCTCGTTAGCACCCGCCGATTCGGCGGTCAAGAGATCAGGCACAGAACATCGCACGGCAGACTAAGCGGTAGAAAGGTCCTTCGAGCGTCGTTCCTCTCAAACGTGGGACGAAGTGTCGACCACCCATCTCCTCCCCCATAAACAGAGGGGAGGTTCACAAGCTACGGGGGTTGATACCCGACACTTCGGGTCACGCTCGACTAGGCGATACTGGCTTGACGTCAGCAGTCTGGAGGCAGGCTGACTACCGTGCCGACAGTTGATAGTGGAAGGGGCCAGCATCTGCACTCTCCACTGTCAGTGCCACGACGGCCCGACCGACTCCGCGTTCATGACGACCGAGTAGTCGGTGTCAGGCAGTGGTGCCGTTGTCGACGTCGTCGTGCTACCGGGTCGCGGCCGTGCCACCGCCTCTCTGTGCTTCCAGTTGAAGGCCCTTGGCATGAACCTCGACAACCCACACAAGCGTGTCTGGCAGCATGCCGTGGCTGATGTCACGCTCGGACTTGACCGGTTCACCTTTCGCGTAGGTAGTGAGAACGAGGTGCACCTGCTCGACATCGGTGAAGAATCCCGACTGCTGCCTGTTCGTGACGATGATGCGGCAAGCATCTTGGGCCGTAATGTCGCCAGGTGGGAGAGGAGAGGTTGTCGTTGTCGAGTCAGTCGCCTGAGGGCCGGTAGTCGGCGTCGAGCTGCACGCTGCCAAACGCCCCGAAAAGGACTGTGACTAAGCGACTCCGGCCATGGCACGCATTGCCACACGACAAGCATTGCACCTCATGCATGGTGCGCCGAGATATTGAAGCCGGTACGCGGGTCCACCCGCGCCGAAGGTCAGAGATGAGATGTCACTTGCGATCCGCGTTTCAGCAGTGGTCCGCGCCACATCCGCGTTGTTACAGCTATCAGGCGTCCGAGCGCCGTGCGTTCATTCCTCGTGCCATAGTCCCAGCCAGTGGGCGCTGCCGGACTCGAACCGACGGCCTGCTGGTTGTAAGCCAGCTGCTCTGACCAACTGAGCTAAGCGCCCCAAGGAGTTGTAGCACCTCGATCGCTCGCCGAACACCGACCGGGGACGGACGACCCCATAACTGATCCGACGAGCGCCATGATCATTCTCGCGCAAGCATCAAGGGCTCGCGAGATCGGGTCTCGCTTACGCAGGACTACCCATGTCCCGATTTGGATACTGAAGGACCGTCCGATCCGCGACAGAATGTGTCCTCAACTGGCCTGCCTGTTTACACCAACCTCGTACGCTTGAGCTCGCGAGAGTAAGGCACCTCACATCGATGACGAACGAATATGAACAGACCGATCTCGTCCCAGAGTTGATCATCGGTCGCCCGAAATACACAGCTGAAGAAGTCGCGGGTGCCACCGGCATGAGCGCCGACGACGCCGAACGTCTGTGGATCGAACTGGGATTCCCGGCGGTGGACCCGGAGATACGCCACTTCACAGACGCTGACATCGAAGTCCTCCAAACTGTTCGCGATCTACAGGCCAGCTGGGCCGTCGATCCCCAGGTCGTCCTGTCGATGACGCGCGTTCTCGGACAAGCCCTCTCGCGTGTCGCTTACGCACAGGCAGAGAACCTCGAGACAGTTGTGGCGCCGGGCGACTCCGACTCGGGTCATCCCCGGCTCGAGCTGAGTGAACAGTCACTCGAAGTGGCGAACCACCTCCTGTTCGACGGCAAGTTCGAGCGATTTCTCTCCTACGCTTGGAGGCGTCATCTTGCCGAGGCGGTACGGCAGCGGCTCGTACCGCGAAGTGATACCGACGAGATCGTCGGTTTCGCGGATCTGGTCGGATATAGCAGCCTGACGAGTCGCATGGATCCGCAGCAGCTTCCTGACTTGATCGCTCGCTTCGAGCGGGCCGCATACCAGCATGTCTCCCAGGCCGGCGGCCGCGTCATCAAATTGATCGGAGACGCCGCGATGTTCATGGTCCCGAACCCGACTGCCGCGGCGATCGCAGCACTCGGCCTGCGCGCTGCGACACGCAACGACCCCTCCCTTCCGAGCCTGCGAATAGGAATGGCATGGGGCCCAGTTGTCGCGATCGAGGGCGACCTGTTCGGCGACACGGTCAACAGGGCCAGCCGGCTCACCGATATCTGCCATCCGGGCACAGTCCTCGTCGACGACGGTATCGGCCATGCTCTGAACGACGAGGAGGATGTCGTAGTCAGGGCACTGAGGCCACGAAAGCTGAAGGGGATTGGCTACGTACGGGCCTGGGTTCTCCGGCCCGTGGACACGGGCGAGGATTGAGACCCTCCAAGGGGCCCTGATCGCGCGCGTCGCGCTTCACCTGTCCTCAGACGCTCCGAGGTGCCACCCCCCGCAGTAGTCGCATTCGTAGGCGCCCAGGTCCGACCCGTTCTCGAGCCGGTAGGAGAATCCCGCCTTGTGCGCATCGGCCTCAGTCGGGTAGCGGACCTTGGGTTTTCCGTCCGCCCTCCAGTGGGGCAGCCGGACGGGTTTGACGGCATTACGAGCTCGCGTGCTCTTCTCCCCCGACCGGCGTCCCGTGCCGCCTTTCCTCCTCGCCATCATCGATGCTTTCTCGTATCGGAGGCTGTCATATCCAGTTCCAGGTTGCTACTCAGTCCGCGGCCGTTGTGCCACCGGGCATTCGAGACTCATCGCCCGCCGCCGGCCTTGCCGCTTTGGCGCGTTCCACAACCTGCGCCAGCAACCCCGGGGTCGCCGCTGCCGCTACCGATCTACGCTCGGAGTGCCCGGTCGTGACGAGATCGAGGCCGTCGACTTCCTGCACGTGGGCCCCCGCCTCTGTGCAGACCAGCATCCCGCCCAGATAGTCCCAAGACCCGAGCGCCGAACGACCGACGACGGTGTAGGCGTCGATCATGCCTTCGGCGACAGCGCACAGATCCAAGGATGCCGCGCCGAACGCCCTGTACTGCGACCAGCCCATGTGCCTTCGTGGATAACCGGAAAGGGCGACCACCGCCTCCCCGATCGACTCGCAATCCGACGGTGCAAGGCGGACGCCGTCACGCCAGGCTCCGTCCCCTCTCACCGCCCAGTAGCGGATTCCCGACGACAGGTTTGCCACAAGGGACACGAGCGGGCCGAGCTCGTCGAGTACACAGACACTGCACACGTACCAGGGAATCCCCCGCGACGCGTTCGTGGAACCGTCCACCGGGTCGATGACCGCCATCAGGGGCGCATCGGCACGACGCAGGCCGCTCTCCTCTGACAGGACTCCCAATCCGGCGCGGTCGAGGACGTCGAGCGCGGCTGAGTCGGCCACCAGATCGATGCCGTACTGACCAGGACGGCCGCCCGGCAACCCCCAGTCGTCCACCTGATCGAGCGCCTGCCTGACCGAGTCCACCACATCGCCGCATATGGCAAGCAATGCCTGATCATTCACCCGAACGACCCTAATAGGCCCCCGAAGGAGGGCTAGATCGACGCACCTGGCGATTAGGCTCCACTCACTGTGGCAGTCATAGACGTAGCGGGATACGTGGCCGACCTGAAGGACCATTCTGTCGATCACGGATTTCACGTTCACGACGAGCGGCACTTCGTCGAGACCTACTCGCTTCGCCAAACGTGGGAGGTGGACCTGCACCCCGAGGAGGGATGCGGTGGTCCGCTCGACCTCCATCTGGCGCTCGAGGTAGACCCTCGCATCCTTCTCGCCTTCGAGGATGCCGTGTTCGACCTCCCCGAGGAGGTTGCGCCTCCTGATGAGTACCATTTCCCGCTCACCTTCACTTGGGGGCTCCCGCCGCTGCCGCGTGGCCCCGATCTGCTCAGGCTCGCGATCGACCTTGCGGGTGTCGGGGGAATCGAGCTCCCGCTCGAGGTTTCTGCAATCGACTCGTTCGCTTCGGCGACAGATGGACCGGAAAGAAGGCTTTCGATAGTGGCGAGGCATCCTGTCTCGCTCGCAAGGGTGCTGGCGGGTGAGGAACTGCTCTGCGACGTGTTCGACCGCTGCCTCGGTGTGAGCCGTCACCTTCTCGATGCTGCGCCCGGGTGGCTCGAAGGCTGAAGTCTCGGAGCGCCAGAGCGCTTCTCGTACTGGCCGCGATGACGGCCGGTTCGACCGTTGTAGCGGCTTGCGGTACCCAGAACGGTGACGCTCTTGCGAAACAAGCCTGCGGATACGTGTACTCGTCTATTTCCTTCTACGAGTCGAGCCTCGGCGACAAACCTGCGAGCCAAGCAAGCCACCTGCAGACGGAGGCCTACGACCAGCTGCAATTGGGCCTACAGCCCGCCGCCCTCGCCGCAGGAGACAACGGGCAGTGGCAGGGTCTGATGACCACCATCTCAGAAAGCTCGCGAGTGCCCGAAGGTGTTCTCGTGAGCGCCCTGCGCCAACAGTGCGCCGTTGCCGAGACTCCAGGGGCCACGCCGCCTCCCCCGGGAACCACTCCGGGGACGACACCGGCAACCTGAGTCCTGATTTCGGGCGGTTTCGATGTCTGCCGGCTCGTGCAGCCAACTCTGTGAGCCGACGGTATCCGCTCGCACGTGCCTGTCCGCGTGAGCGGGATGGTCCGGGATCAGGTAGAGGGGCAAGTATCATGCACCGGTGGTCCTCGACCGACTTGCGGCGGGTGCTTCCAAAAGCAGAGCTCCGAGTGACGGACGCGCCACGCCTCTCCGGGTCGTCATAGTCGACGATCACGAGATGCTCAGGACCGGTACGCGCCAGATTCTTTCCGAGGCGGAAGGCATGGAGGTCGTCGCCGAGGCAGCCGACGCTGCCGGTGCGATCGACGCGATCGACGCGACTTTGCCCGACTTAGTGCTCGTCGACATCCGACTGCCGGACCGCAACGGCATCGAGCTAGCGCGCCTCATCATCGAGCAGAGCCCGTCGACCAGGGTGGTGATTCTGTCGGCCTATGACGACAATGACTATGTCCGCGCGGCGATGGACGCAGGTGTGGCCGGCTACCTGTTGAAGACGATGCCCGGCGACGAGCTGGTCCGGGCCGTGCGCGCCGCGGCGTCTGGCATGACCGTCCTCGACTCAGCCGTCACAAGCAATCTCGCCCGTGAGCAAATTCCAGATGATTCAGAGGATGAGTTCTCCGCTCTCACCTGGCGTGAGCGACAGGTCGTCGAATTGGTCGCAGAAGGCCTCGCCAACAAGGCCATCGCCACCCGGCTGGGTATAAGCGGTCGGACGGTCGAGGGTCATCTCAACCATGTGTTCGTCAAGCTCGGCGTCGTCTCGCGCACCGAGCTCGTGCGACTGGCGCTGGCCGGAAGCGCCGGCCGGCCGCGCGCCGAACAGGACCCTGTGCATCCCGAGGCCGGCATAGGACCGTGAAGGCCAACTCGCCAGCCGGGCCCGGCCCGGACGGCGAAACGACATCCGGCGGTCCGACATGGCAGACCCGCGACGCCCTGGCAACCGATCGGCCATGGCGCGACCGCGTCTTCTGGGGGCTGCAGGTCGCTGTGATCGGGATCTTCGCCGCCAGACTCGGGATCGAAAAGGCGGTGACCGGAAACACCGTTCCCGGAGGACCCGACTTCACCACGATTGCCCTGTTCATCTGGCCGGTGCTTTACGCCGCCGTGGCGTTCGGTGCCACGGGTGCTTCGTTCACCACTGCGCTCGTAGCTGCTTTGAGCGTCTCGCGTCTGGTGGCGTTCGCCAACTCTTCGAACACGGCGGGGGTCTGGTCCGAGAGCATCCAGCTCGTCATCCTCTGCGCCATAGCTCTCGTGGTCGGAAGACGCGTGGCCTCCGAGCGTGTCGCCCGCCTGCAGGCGGATGAAGCACGCCGAGAGCATCTCGCCGCCGAGGCTCGCTACCGCGGACTGTTCACGACCAATAGCGCGCCCGTACTGATCGTCGACGGCTCCGGCTCGATCGTGGAAGCGAATCCTGCGGCCCTGACCCTGTTCGGCGACCACGGGGCCGATCAATCTGGAAAGAAGCTCGCTGATCTGCTCGGCCGCGACGTCGTCAGGCGGCTTCTCGAGTTACCCCGACGCGCCGCTCAACAATCGGAAGACATCGGATCGTCAACCGGCGCCGATGACACACGCGTCGGCGCCGATCAGGGCGACAGCGAGAGCACCGACGGTGAGACGAGTGGTTGGCCGGCCTCGGCGCCCGCGGACGGCGCTTCCGAAGACGGGCCGGTCAGAAGCGTCGTAGTACGTGTCTCGGTCGCGGGAACGCCCATGCTCTACAGGACCGACGCCACGTGGCTGACCTACGCAGCGGGTCAGCAACTCGTGCAGCTGGTGCTCCACGATGTGACGATCGAGACTCTGCGCCAGGAATGGATGGAGGCGTACGCGGCCCGCGTCCTCAACGCGCAGGAAGAGGAACGACGCCATATCGCGCAAGAGCTCCACGACGGTCCCCTCCAGGCACTCGTCTATCTGTGCAGGAGAATCGACGAGGTCGGCAGCCGCGCCGCTCGCGAAGAACATGCTGAAACACTGAATGGCTCGGACGGCGCCAGGACAGACGTGGCCGCGGAGCTCGAAGAGCTCAGGCACCTCGCCGAGTCCCTAATCGGGGAGATCAGGGGTATCTCGAGGGGACTGCGCCCTTCGGTGCTGGACGACCTCGGTCTCGTCGCGGCGACGCGTCGGCTACTTGACGACCTTGAACAACGCACAGGTATCGACACGACGCTCGGCATCACCGGCAACGAACGGAGGCTTCCGACGCCGATCGAGCTAGCCCTGTTCAGGGTCGCACAGGAGGCGATCTCCAACGCGGAGCTTCACGCCGGGCCCGGACGCGTCGCAGTGGGGATGAGCTTCGAGCCGAACGGGGTACGGCTGCTCGTGAGCGACGACGGCGAAGGGTTCGAGCAACATGAGGGCGCCGCCTCAGCCGGCCGTGGCTCTCTGGGGCTTGTCGGCATGCGCGAACGCCTTCACCTGGTCGGCGGGCGGGTGGAGGTGCACTCGAGCCCCGGCCGGGGCACGACCGTCGACGCGTGGGCCTCGACGCGAGACAACTGATCCACAATTCTCCCTCCGGGCACAACAAGTTCCGCACCGCCTCCGGGCCGTCTAACTCATTTGCGGAGCGAGTCCGCGAGGATTTACGTATATTCCCATGGCGCGTCGTTGCCGATGATCCAGGGATGCGGCGCGGAAAAGAAGGTCTCCGCCGGATCGCTCGGCGCGGCCTGAATCAGGAGCTCGAAGAGGGTGTGACCCTCGTCGAGATGATGATCGCGCTCCTCGTTCTCCTGGTCGTCTTTCTCGCAACCTCCCAGTTGGTCTTCACGTCACTCAGCACATCTAGCGGCAACTCGAACAAGGAGATCGCAGAGAGCATCGCCACCGGTGTGCTCTCCCAGGAGCGGCAGGCTGCGTTCAATCAGAAGGCTTCGTGGTTCACGTCGTCGGGCCTGCCGACAGGGACGGGAAGCGCCGCGCAATGGTGCACCTGGACGTGCGGTCCCATAGTCCAGGTCATCGCATCCACCAATTACTACGTGTACCTGACCGGTGGCTGGTGCTCGGAGACGAACACGGGTAGTTGGCAGAACCTGTCGACAAGTAGTTCCTTCGGGACGTCCTCCAATCCGTATCCCGGCTACTTCCTTGCAATCAAGGTGGCCTGGGGGCCAGGAGCAAACGAGACGACGGGGTCAGGCGTCAGCTCGATCAACCCCGAGGATCAGGTCATCATGCAGGGCCTCGTCACGACCGCGGGAGGCGACTCTTCTTCTGCGCCGACCTCGGGGCCAATCTCGTCGTGCCCGGTGGGAGCCCTCAAATGACCAAACATCCCGAGACCGGCATGACGTTGATCGAGATGATGGTGTCATCACTCATCTTCGCTCTCGTCGTCTCCATGGTCCTCGTAATGGTGAGCACGCTCGATTCGACGACCACTCAGTCGATAGAGACCTCGCAGGAAGCGGAGCAGGCACAGACCGCCGCTTCGGTCCTGGAGCAGTATCTCGGAAACACCGTCTCACCGCTTGTGGCAGCCATAGGAGCAGGAAATCCTGTGAGCGAAGCGTCGGCGGCGCTGTCCGCCACCAGCCCCTGCTGGGGGGCTTCGCAGCCGTCATCGGGCACTTCTGTCGCCGGGACGAACCCCCCGGCCCAGACGGTCACCTCCCCGAGTCGCCTCGCCGTAACCGTCGCGCACGACTTCGACATCGTGTTCTGCGCGGACAGGCCGGGGAGTGCGACGCCCCACGTGTACGAGGCCAACCTTACGAATTGCTCCGGGACCTACGGGAATTGCACGCTTCAAATCGTCGACTACGGAGCGAGCTGCGCCCCGGGCATCGGATCACCGGGCACAACCGGTACAGGTTGCTCGACGGGGCGGATCGCCGCTTCTGTGCAGCACGTCTGGTGCGACGCCTATTGCCAGGGCAGCACCGGGTCCGGCACGAACCCGCAGGGAACGAGCGTGGCGAAGGCATGCTGGACGACCGGCGGCGTGTGCCCGGGACACACCCCGCCGCTTTTCGAGTACTTCAGCAGCACGGGACAGTACAGCTCGACCGGTACACAGGATGCGAGCTCAATCAATTACGAGGTTGAGACGGGAGGGGCACCGGGCTGCAGCACGGGGACAACGCTATTCGTCGACCTCGTTTACAGCGGGAGCTGCGACGACGCAGCGAGCGATCTCGGCTCCATCCAGCTCATCGTCTTCAATGTGACGATTCTCGATGCCAACGGGCTGCCGGCCTCCAAGGCGACCTCGAAGATCGGATCTCAGGTGGACGACCAGGTCCTTCTCGGCAACCAGCTCACGGTCGGCTCGTCGTGTGGCAACTCGGTCATCGAGGGGACCGCAGAGCCGGCGGCCTACTACCCGCTCGACGACACTGGAGTTCCCTTGAACGACCTAGGCACGTCGTCGGATTCGCAGGCCGGCACCGGTGGTTCGGTCAAGTTCAATCAGACGCCCGGACCCCTTGTGTGCAACTTGGCGAACGGCGGAATGAGCTTCGACGGATCGACGGCATACACGTTCTCGGCTGCTTCGGCCCTCACTGCGGGACTCAGCAACTCGGTGACCATCGAAGCCTGGATCGATCCACAGAATACGGGGACCGTCACTTGCACCTCGGACTGCGCCATCGTGTCCGACGGCGACGCGATCGAATCGAGCGGATACAAGGGTGTCTCGCTCGACATAGAACCGAATTGGAAAGGGGTGGTGGCCGCTGCCAACGGTCAGAGCTCCGCCGGTACGGGAACTACCGGCGTCGAGCCCGCGGCGGGAGCGTTCACCACGGCCTGCTCGTCTCCGAACGGTCCGGGAAGTGAGTGCTGGTACTTCGTAGCCGGGGTCATTTCCGCAACTGGCAGTGGGAGCACCGCGGCGACGGAGCTTACGACGTACCTGTGCGGCCCCGGAGTCCCTTCTGCGACGTCGAACGGATGTGCCACGGCTCAGAGCTACACGAAGACCGCCACGGGTTACGGGACCATCACGTATTCGTCATCGTGCGATCTGATGGTCGGCGCCAGCCCCTACTCGGGCACCACGGCATGCAACTCCACCTCCCCCGGCTCCACACCGCCGTCTCAGTTCTTCTCGGGTGACGTCGCCGATGCGGCCGTCTACGAGGCGGCGCTCACCTCCAGCCAGATAACCACCCAGTACTACGAGATGGCGCAATGAGCATGACGGAACCCGACCAGCGAAGGATGACGGTGATCGACCGGCTCAGGCGACGCGCAGCGGGGCGCGGTGAGTCCGGGCAGGCACTCGCCATAGTCATCATCGTGATGGTCCTTCTCGTGGCTTTCTCGGCATCGCTCGCGAATCAGTCCAACGAGCAGGGACCCATCGCCCTGCAAAGTGTTCTCGCGCGCCTCGCGATACAGGCTGCACAGGCTGGGCTTGCGGATTATCAGGACTTCATAAGCGCGAACCCCGCAAATGCAGCGAGCTTCTGCAGCTCGACCACCTTCACGACGTGTACGGCCGAGTCCACCACCGTCACAAGCGGCTCCAACAACGTGACCCTCCCAAGCTCGACGATCGACGTCCAGTCGACGACTGGTTTCAACACGTCGGCCATCATCTCTGTGACGAGCGGCGCCGGCCAACAGTCGGTGACCTGTACCGGGACCGCCACCTCGCCGGTCGGATTCACCGGATGCTCCGGTGGCACGGGCACGCTTACCACCGGGTTCACGGTGACCCAGTACGAGCTGCCCGGCGGAGTCGATCCTGCATTCCAGAACGCGTTCACCACGAGCCCGTCTTGCTCAGGCAATACGGCATCGAGTGGCTGGGCGACGGCAACTCTCACGAGCCTCGGCAACCAGAATGCTGCTTACCAGTACCTGGTGAACTCGTCTGCCCTCGAGGGCAGTTCGAGCGGAGGCGAGGTCTACGTCTACGCAACTGGCCGCGCCGGGATAAGCGGGAGCTACGTGTGCAGGTCCGTCCAAGCCTCATTCTGGGTGCAGCTGACCCAGCCCGGCGTCCCTCAGACGGTCGCCACAAACGACTCGTACACGTCCATCGACGTTCCCAGTAGCTGCCAGTCCTCTTGCACGTCGACCACGGCGACCATCACCGCGGCGGGAGGATCGGGTGGAAACGGGGGGACGGGGGCCAGCGGGACCGGGGGGACCGGGGGCGACGGCGAAGAGATCCAAGCGACTTTCCAGATCCCGACTGGCATGTCGCTCTCCAGTGACATCGGATACGAGGGCGTGACGGCCGCAGGAAACAGTGATCCGTCCACGACGATCAGCTCCATCACCGGTGCCTGCGCGACGGCGCTGCCTGTCGGCTCGACCGGCGAGATCTGCGTCGCATCGACATCCGGATTCAAGTTGCCCATCTCCATCTACGTGACCAGCTCGAACGAAGGTGCCCAGCTCGTCACTTGCGACACCGACACCTCGACCACCTTTACCAATTGCACCGGCGGGAGCGGGTCGCTGGCGGTCGGAGGAAGTGTCAGCCAGCCCTGGAGCAGCGGATACGGAGCAGGGGGAGCGAGCGGCAACCCCGGGGGCGGGTACTCCTACGGCGGTACGTACTCGAGCTCGGGATCCGGTGGCGGCGCATCAGCGGTATGCCTGGAGACGTCGTCCGGAGCACCATGCACCTCGTCGACTCCGCTTTGCGTAGGAGCGGTGACCTCTGCGTCGGCCCCTTGTGCCCTCATCGTCGCATCCGGAGGCGGCGGAGCCGGTGAGGGGGGCCACGGGGGGTCGGCCGGAAACGGTGGAAACGGTGGCAATCCGGCCGGAGCGTTCCCCTCGACGGTCGGAGCGGCCAACGACCTGACGACCGCGCAAGCCGAGGGCTATACAGACGCCGGTTCCAGCGGTGGTTCCGGATACGCGTCCTCCGGTCAGAGCACGGGCGCGGCCGGCGGAGGGACGTGGGTTCCTTCAGCAACGGCTTCGAGCAATACGGCGACCGGTGGGTCGGCCGGCACTTCGGAGTCCCTCTTCAGCGACTCGACCCCAGCAGGCTCTCCCGGCCAGCCCAACTCGAGCGGCTCGCCTGCAACGGTGACGGTGACCAGCATGACCGGATCTCACAACGGCGCCAGCGGACCGGCGTTCAGCGGCGACGGGTGCTTCTGGTGGTGCTCCGGCGCTGACGGAGGGGGCGGAGGGGGCGGATTGTCAGGAGGAGGAAGCGGAGCCTCGGGTGGCGACGGCGGCGCCGGCGCAGGAGCGGGCGGAGCGTCCTACTTCGACGTCGGAGCTCTCTACACCCCGACCTCCAGCGCCTGCTCCAGTGGTCCTTGTCTGGTGGTGGGGACTGCCACATCGGGCAACGGCTTCGCCAACTTCACCATTCAGAACGTCACGAACTCGACGATCCCGACCGCCAAGACCCAATGTCTGAACGACGGCGGTGGTGGCACCTACTCGCCCTGCAGCCCGACGTTCGATCCGGACCCGACCTGGTACACGACGGCACCCTCGAGCCCATGCTCCACGACTTGCGACTCGGCCGGGCAATTGGAGTCGTGTGGGACCGCGTACACGACTGAGGCCCCCCCGGGCGCGTACACGGGCCAGGCTTGGATGTACGGCGGCGGAGGCGGTGGCGGCTACGGGAGTGCTACACCCGGAGGATCGGGGGGCAACGGCGCCGCGGCGCTCGTCGACTTCCACGCGGTTCCCAATGACTTCTACGCCATAGACATCGGATGTGGTGGCGGTGGCGGCGGATCTTCAACCGCGGGCACAGGAGTACAAGGCGGCGGTAAGGGATCATCGAAGACAGGAGGCGGGGGCGGCGCAACCACCTTGTGCTTCGAAGGGACGTCAGCGACGGCATCGTGCAGCAACGCCACCGCCGGATGCTCCACCACCAGCACGACTCCGAGCACTTCTCCTTGCATCCTCGCGATCGTGGGTGGCGGAGGTGGAGGTAAGTCGGGCGGCGGAGCCGGTGGGAGCCCGACAGGAACTGGTACGACCACCACGTGGTGCTCGTCCAACAGCTTCACCTCGTACTGCAACGGCAATGCGGGATTCAACGGTACGACCGCAGGCGGCGGAGCGGCCGGGGGATCGAGTTGGTTCGCGACGAACTCCACCAATACGGCGCCGGTGGAGTCGTTCTATGCAGCCGCCTCCGAGCCATGCACATCAGGAACGATCACAGGTCTGTCGGAGTCCTGCCTCATCGACAATTCAGAGACCTCGTATCCTCCTTACTCGTCTGCGGATACGCCTTGCGGCGGAACGGGCACCCCCGCATATAACAACAACGAATCTGAGGACACGTCTCAGAGCACCAATGGCGGCACGGCAGGGGCGGGCGAGGGATGCGGGGGGTATTCGCCTACGACGGCGGCGACCGGTTACCAGGGGTACGCGGGACAGCTGGGTTACTGGGGAGGCAGCGCGAAGTCGACGGCCACGTCCTACACGGCGTACTACGGGTGGGTCAACTGGACCGTCTACACCCCTGCCCTCGAGTCAGGCGCGTGCGATTTCACGCCCCCTGCGTCGACCCCCTGGGGCCCGCCGACGCCTAACAGCGAAACAATCTCGGTCCCGAACACCGGCACCTACACGCTCACAGTCGGAGGTGGTTCAGGCGCGAGCGGTTGGCAGACCGCGGGTGCCGGCAACTTCGGTACCGGTGGGAGCGGTTCGGAGCTCACGTTCAAGGCCACTCTCACCGCGCTGCAGCAATTGACGGTCGTGGCGGGGTGCGGAGGATTCGGCAACTTGGGCGGCCTCGGCTTCGGCAACGGCGGGAGCAGCGGGTTCCAACCTCAGGGCACCTACAGCTCGAACTCGGACGGCCTCAACGGCACTCCCGTACTCAACGGCGCCGGCGGGGGCGGAGGAGGTGCGAGCGCGCTCTGCCTGAGCAACGGCAACGTCACGTCGCCAACCTGCACCCCGAGCACGCCGCTTTGCACCGACACGTCGCCCGGCTCGGGGATCACCTGCGTCCTCGCAATTGCAGGCGGCGGGGGCGGCGGCGGAACCGACTACGTCTGCAGCGGGGCGTCGTGTCCGCAGCTGGCGCTCAACACCGACTGCACGACGACCGGTTCTGACATGAACGGCGGCGGTGGACTTGCTACGACTGCGAGTGCGAATTCGCTCTCCGGATCATGGTCGGCGGGAACCGAAGGAACGGGTGCTGCCTCGACAACGCATTACTACTACGGGGCTGGAGCGGCCGGAGCAACAGGAGGTTCGTCGTCGACGACGTCGTCAGGGCAACCGCAGTCCTATTCCGGTTCGAATCCCGCACCGAACACCGCGACAGGTGGAACCGTCTCGAACGGCGGGAACGGCGGGTGGTACATCGGAAGCGGCATACCCACGGGCAGCACGTACGGAGGCATAGGCGCAGGTGGCGGAGGCGGCGGATTTCAAGGCGGCTGGGCCGACCCGTGGGAGCCGTCGGGTAAGGCGGTGCCGACCGATGCGAACCCTGGTGCCACGTCTTCTGCGAACCAGTACCTGACCGGTACCTCCGGCTCTGCGGCCGAATGCGGAGCAGGTGGCGGGTCCTCCTGGCTGACCGGAGCCGCCGTCTCGAGCAGCATCCAGACTGGGAGCAACACGTCTACGAACGGCACGGTGACCGTGCTCTACGACCCGCCAGGTTCGAGCCAGATCACCTCGAGCTCTCAGATCCCCGTCTACCAGAGCGCCTGGTAAAGGTGGTGCGCTCGGACTGAGCCGAGGCCCCCTCTGGCTCCTTGACGTGCCATTTCCGGCGCAAGAACAATGACTCTGCCCTTGTCTTCGCACCTGAGACCACGTGTTAACACCTGGGTTCTCGAGGGGTTCCACTTATTGCCTTTGTGACTCCGTTGTTGAAGATTTGTGCATATGCGGGGGGGGCAAGCCGGACGCGCCCGTGTGTCCGGGCACAATCTGACGCCAGGTGCCGAAGAGGGCTTGACCCTCGTCGAGATCATGATCGCGCTGGTCGTCCTCCTTGTGGTCTTCCTCGCCACCGCCGAACTTGTCTTCACCTCGCTCGCCACGTCAACGGCCAACTCCAACAAGGAGGTCGCCGAGAGCATCGCCACCGGCGTGCTGTCTCAGGAGCGACAAGCGGCATTGAACCAAGGGTCCCAATGGTTCACTAATTCCGGTCTACCGACGGCTGTGGACCCGATCAGCCCATATGCGAACAACGCCAACTGGTGCAACACCACTTGCACGCCGATCGTCCAAGTGATCGCCTCAGAGGACTACTACGTCTACCTCACCGGTGGTTGGTGTGAGGAGACCACTCTCGGCTCATGGCAGAACACATCGAGCTCGAGCACCACATTCGGAAACACCACGCCTTACCCGGGCTATTTCCTCGCGATCAAGGTGGCATGGGGCCCAGGCGCTAACCAAACGACGAGCACTGGTGTCACTGGGATCGACAGTGAAAACCAGGTTGTCATGCAAGGGCTCGTCACCACCGCAGGTGGCGACTATTCGTCGGCACCGACAAGCGGCCCAATCGAGTCGTGTCCGGTGGGGAGCCTGTCATGAGAGGGCGATCGGAATCCGGAATGACGCTCGTTGAAGCGGTCATCGCCTCTTTCGTCTTTGTGATCGTCCTCTCCATGGTGCTCATCATGATGAGCACCCTCGACGCGACGACCACCCAGGCTGTCCAGACTGCTCAGGAGGCCGAGCAGGCGCAGACCGCGGCGTCATTCTTGGAGCAGTACCTGTCTGGTGCAGTCTCACCGATGGTCGCTGCAGTTTCGGCGGGCAACCCGTCGACGGAGAGTGCTCCGGCCCTTTCGGGCGCTGGCACGATCTCTCCTTGCTGGGGAGCTTCACAACCCTCGTCCGGATCCGCGACTGCAGGCACGAACGCACAAACGGTCTCTCAGCCAAGCAGAATCGCAGTTACCGTTGCCCACGACTACGACCTCGTCTTCTGCGCGGACAAGCCCGATACTTCGATCCCTCAACTCTATGAGATCAACCTCGCAAACTGCTCATCCAAGACGTACGGCAATTGCTCCCTACAGATAACGGACTACGGGTCCTCGTGCGCGCCAGGAACAGGATCTCCGAATAGCAGTAGCACCGGTTCCACGTGCAGCGGGAGTGGAAAGGTGGTCGAGTCCATCCCACACGTTTGGTGTGACAGTTACTGCCAAGGCGTCACCGGTTCGGGCACCAATCCCGCCGGCACCACCGGCATTGCTCGGGCGTGCTGGGACAAACCCGGCAACACCGTCGCTGGTTGCTCGGTCAATACCCCGCCCCTTTTCGAGTACTTCAGCAGCACCGGTCAGTACGGAACATCTGTCACGCAGGACTCGGCCTCGATCAACTACGAGGTCGAGAACACCGGGTCGTCGACCGGGGAGCTACCCGCGGCGTGCACCACTGGTACGAGCCTGTTCATCGACCTCGTCGACAACGCCAGCGGATGCGACGACGCGGCCAGTGACCTCGGTTCGATCCAGCTGATCGTATTCAACGTCACCATCCTCAATCAGAACGGTAGACCGGTCTCCACGACTTCTTCGAAGATCGGCTCACAAGTCGACGACCAGGTATTGCTCGGCAACCAGTTCGGCGCTGCCGCTGCATGCGGGACAACGGTGGTCGAGTCGGCCGCTCAGCCCGACGCGTTCTTCCCGCTTGACGACACCGGGATCCCATTGGACGACTTGGGAGACGCCTCGGACCTGCAGGCGGGCACAGCGGGCAGTGTCGAGTTCAATCAGACGCCGGGACCCCTTCCCTGCGATCGCTCCAACGGAGGGATGTTCTTCTCGAACACGTCGACGGGCACCACCACCAATTACGCCTACACCACAGCGTTCAACAGCGGGTTCGGCACCTCCAGCAGCTCGATCACGATCGAGGCGTGGTTCTCTCCGCAGACTGCGACTCAGACTTGCAATCCCGCAACGGGCCAGACGGGTTGTGCGATCGTCTCTGACGGCGACGGAATAGAGACAAGCGGCTATGCAGGAGTAGAGCTTCAGATCGAGCCCAACTGGGCCGGAGTGGCAGTGGCGGCCAACGGTGCGAGCACGACGGCCGTAGAAGCGAACGGCGCGGCGTTCAGCTGCACCGGCACGTGTGGGCCGTCAAGCGGCTACTGGTATTTCGCGGCTGGGGTGATCACAGTCAGCGGAACGGGGACATCCTTGACGACGTATCTGTGTGGCCCCTCTGTCCCGAACGGGTGCACGAGCGGGACGGGTTCGAGCACACATACGACGCTCACCTACGGCTCGAACTGCGACCTGATGATAGGAGCAAGTCCGTTCTCCGGATCGACCGCGTGCAGTCTTCCCACGAGCGCAGCCCAGGGATTCGACGGTTACGTCTCGAACGCCGCTGTCTACAAGACGGGGTTGACGGCGAACCAGATCAAGACCCAGTACTTCGAGATGTCGCAATGAGCGAGCGATTCTGCTCTCCTGCCGCGCGGCACCCAAGAGAAAGCACCCCATGAGTATTCGAGGCGAGAAGATTCTAAGAACTCTCTGGCGGCGGGTGTCACGGCGAGACGAGGGGGGTCAGGCCCTCGCCATCGTGATCGTCGTCATCGTGCTACTCACCGGGTTCTCCGTCGCTCTCGCCAATCAGTCAGACGAGCAGGCGCCGATTTCGACGCAGAGCGTACTGGGTCGTCTTGCGTTGCAGGCCGCTCAGGCAGGCCTTGCCGATTACCAGGACTTCATAAGTGCGAATCCCCTGAATGCGGGCTCTTTCTGCAGCAACTCGACATTCAGCTGCCATCAGCAGTCCACCACCGTGACATCGGGGTCGGTTCCCGGAACGATCACAGTCGGCTCGACGACCGGGTTCAACCTTTCCTACCTGATCTCGGTCACAACCACCTCCGGTTCTCAAATGTCCGTGTCGTGCACCGGGTCGACAACGACAACGTTCACGGGTTGCACAGGCAACGAGACAACCTCGATTTTGGCTAGTAGCGCAGCACTGCAGGACGAAACTCCTGGCGGCGAGGATCCGGCCTTCGTTTCCGCTTTCACTGCGACCCCTTCTTGCACCGCCAACACCACTTCCAACCAATGGTCAACGGCAACCGTTTCGAACGTCGCCGGAACTCAGGCGGCGTACCAGTACGTCGTCAATTCGTCCGCCTTGTACTCGAGCACGAGCGGTTCGACTCCGAGTGGCGGCGAAGTGTATGTGTATGCGACCGGCAGGGCCGGCCACAGCGGTGATTACAGGTGCGCGTCGGTCCAAGGATCATTCTGGGTTCAGCTCGCCGAGCCCGGGCAGGCGCAAACCGTGGTCACCGACGACAACTACACGGCGATCGACGTTCCATCGGGATCGTGCGGCGCCAACTGCAGTTCCACAACCGTCACGTTCACCGTGTCGGGTGCGCAAGGAGGTAACGGCGGCACCGGGTTCTTAGGGACCGGTGGTAAGGGCGGGTTCGGCGAGGAGATCGAAGGCACGTTCGTCATACCCTCGAGCACGCAATTGGGCACGGATCTCGGCTATCAGGGTGTCATGGCGGGCAACAACGTCGACAGCACGACAACCATCGCTTCGGGTTCTAACAACGTTTCACTGCCGGCCAACACGATCGATGTCGCGTCGACATCCGGATTCACCATGCCACTGCCGATATATGTTACGACGACATCCAACAACGCAACGACACAACAGTTGGTGACATGTGACAGAAAGCTTTCCTCGACTGCATTCACCAACTGCAGCGGTGGCGCCGGCACGATGTCTACGGGCGGCGCAGTGACTCAAGCGTGGAGCACTGGCTACGGGAACGGGGGCGCAAGCGGGAATCCCGGAGGCAGCTACTCATATGGGGGCGGGTACAGCAGCTCGGGTTCTGGTGGCGCAGGTAGCGCCGTGTGCCTCGAACCCCTGACGGGGGGTTCCTGCACATCGAGCACCCCGCTTTGCAACGGCGCCGTCACGTCGGTCCCCGCGGCCCCTGGATGCGTGTTGGTCGTCGCCGCCGGCGGCGGAGGTGCCGGTGAAGGGACATCTGGAGGATCGGCCGGAAACGGCGGCAATGGCGGAGGTGAGCAGGTCGCGTTCTCGTCGAGCGCCACACCGACCACTTCGCCTGCGACGGCGGAAGCTGATGCTGACGTGGGCAGCTCAGGCGGTGACGGCTATTCGTTCTTCGGTCAGAACACCACTGCCGCGGGCGGCGGAAAGTGGACGCCCGCCGGGCCTTCGGAGACGGGCGGCTCGCGAGGGACCGGCGAATCCATTTTCGGCGACACCACCCCTGATGGCTCTCCAGGACAGCCGAATTCGGGCACTTCAGGTGCAACTGTCACGATCACTGGCGCGACTGTCGCAGAGAACGGAGCGAACGGCCCCGCGTTCAGTGGCGACGGTTGCTTCTGGTGGTGTACCGGGTCCGACGGTGGCGGTGGTGGCGGTGGCCTGGCCGGCGGAGGAAGCGGGGCCGCAGGCGGAGACGGTGGAGCCGGGGCAGGCGCCGGGGCAGCGTCGTGGTTCGACGCGGGCGCAATTTGCAGCAGCTCGACGGTCGGTGCCACCAATGCTTCGAAGTGTCCCAACTATTCAGCCTCGTGCAACACAGGTTCCTGTTTGCAGATCGGAACTTCTTCGTCCGGGGGGAACGGCTCTTATATCTACGGCGGAATCGAGAACATCGTCGGTGGCTCGACCATCCCGACGAGCACGACCCAATGTCTCAACAGCGGTGGGGGCAATGCGTATACGGCGTGCAGCCCGCCTTTCGCGTCCTACCCCAATTGGTACACGGGGTCGAGTCACACCGTCTGCGGAGGCTCCTGCGTGCATTACGGAACTCCGGAAACCACGATCGCATCGGGCTCCAACGGACTGACCCTTCCGCAATCGACCATAGACGTGGCCAGCACCGCTGGCTTCAACCTCCAGTACCCGCTCGATGTCCAGCTGAACACGGGCGGTTACACCGAAGTCAATTGCACGGGAACGACAGGGACTACGTTCACCGGCTGCTCGGGTGGCAGCGGCAAGCTCGACAGTGCATCGGGCTTGAACAACGTCTTCGAAGACATTGGGCAGCTCGAGGCGTGCGGCTCGCAATTCGACACTGAGGCTCCGCCCGCTACCACATCAGGATCGATCTACATGTACGGAGGCGGGGGCGGGGGCGCCTATAACGGAGGCGGTGCCGGCGGCAACGGAGGTGCCGCGACTGTCAACTTCGTCGCGACGGCAGCGGACTGGTATGGCGTGGAGCTCGGATGTGGAGGGGGCGGAGGAGGAACTTCCTGGAAAGGCGGGGCGGCGAATGGATGCACCGTCGGGGCGTCCGGCTCTTGTGCAGCCACGACCAACGGTGGCGGTGGCGGTGGCGGTGCCTCATGGCTGTGTTTCGAAGGTGCGAGCCAGACCTCTTGCTCGGTGGGCACCGCTGAATGCTCCACAAGCGGCGCCCTGACCGCGCCCTGTCTATTGGCTGTTGTCGGGGGAGGTGGCGGAGGAGGCACGGGAGGCGGCCCGGGCGGCGGTGAGTCCTCGTCGACCTCCACCTGTACTGCTACCGCGCCCGTCTCGTGCAACGGGTATCCCGGATACAAAGGAGCAACCGAGTCCGGGGCGGGGGCGGCAGGCAACAGTTGGTTCGACTCAGGGAACGCTGTTTATGGCTTGACGAGCGTCACGGCCGACGACAACAGCCCGACCGACTTTCCGGCCTGGGGAACCACCCCGAAGTTCGAGTGCACGTCGTCCTCCACGACCGTCAGTGCAGACTTCGAGGAATCCGTCGATAACGGACAAGCAGGAAGCGCGACCACCGTTCCGACGACCGGTGAGGCAGGAGCCGGCTGCGGCGGCTACGACCCCACGGGCACCGGCTCGGCAGGCGCAGGATTTGGGGGGTACGGCGGCCAGCTCGGACTAGTTGTCGTAAGCGGCGAATACCCATATGTCGCAAACTACGGGTGGACTTTCTGGACGGTGAGCACACCCACGCTCGAATCGGGGGCGTGCAACTACACCCCGAGCGCGTCGAGCACCTACCTGGACAACGACAACTCACCTGACAGCACCACGGTCACATTGCCCAACTCGGGGACCTACACATTGGGAGTCGGTGGTGGCGCGGGAGCAAATGGCTGGCAGACTGCGGGATCCGGTGACTTCGGTACCGGGGGCAGCGGATCCGAGCTGACGTTCAGAGTTCCGGGTCTTTCCGCGGGCCAGCAACTTACCGTCGTCGCCGGGTGCGCCGGCTTCGGGCCTCTGGGAGGAATCGGATTCTCTGATGGTGGCTCGAGCGGATTCCAACCGCAGGGACAAGTGGCGCCCACGAACACGATCAACTTCACGCCGTTCCTGAACGGCGTCGGAGGAGGAGGGGGCGGCTCGAGCGCCATCTGCCTCAGCCCGTCGGGCGTCAGTAACCCGACGTGCACCGAGAACACGCCCCTTTGCACTACCAATTCGCCTACGACCACCTGTTTGATCGCGCTCGCCGGTGGAGGTGGCGGCGGTGGAACCGAGTGCGCGGCACAGTGCAGCACGACGACCCCACCGGTGCTCAACCTGTCGACGGACTGCACCACAACCTCCCCTGACCTGGCGGGTGAGGGACTGTCGTCAGCGACCGGCGCGACCAACTGGACGGGTTACTGGGACGGCACGTCGTATTCCGCGAACGGCCCTGGAACCTCTTACACGGGGGCGGCCGGAGGTGGCGGCGGTGCCACGTCGGGAGCGCCCCAGTCGTACGACGGGGACAACACGTACCCCGACTCGCCGAGTGGCGGGAATCCTCAGAACGGCGGCAACGGGGGCTGGTATGCAGGACCGGGATACCCGAACTCCGTCAGCACCACCCTCGGGGGGATCGGAGCAGGTGGCGGCGGTGCGGGGTTCGAAGGCGGTTGGGCCGACGCGTGGGCCGCGACGACATCCGGCCCGTCGGTGCCCACCGACGCGAACCCCGGTGCAACCTCGGGGTCGAACGCCTACCTGACGACTGGATCCGCTGCGGAATGCGGAGCAGGCGGAGGGTCGTCGTGGGTCGCAGGCATCGTTTCGAACACGGTTGCAGGTTCGAACTCCCAGACCAACGGTACGATCCAGGTGTTCTTCGACCCTCCAGGTCAGAGCCAGCCGACAGCTACCTCACAGGTGCCGGTGTACTCCACCACCTGGTGAGACCTTCTGGATCAGAGCTGCGCGCCGCAGCCTCGGTCAGACCCCTGGATCGAAGCCCGCTGGCAGCGTGATCGACTTGCGCTCCAAGAAGAGCTCCAAGCCCTCTCGCCCGAACTCACGCCCAATGCCTGATTCCTTGAACCCGCCGAAGGGCGTGGCGAAGTCGATTGGCATCGGATTGTTCAGCATGTACGTCCCTGTGCGCACCCCGCGGGCGACCTTGAGGCCCCGTTCGACGTCCGCCGTCCACACCGAACCACAAAGTCCGTAAGCCGAGTCGTTGGCGATCGAGACGGCCTCATCGTCCCCGTCGTACGGGATCACCGCGAGAACAGGTCCGAAGATCTCCTCCTGGGCGATCCTCATGCTGTTGTCGACGTCGACGAAGACCGTGGGCTCGACGAACCAGCCCTTGTCGATGCCTTCGGGCCTGCCTCCGCCGGTCGCGACCTTCGCGCCTTCCTCCTGTCCGACCTTGATGTACCCCTCGACCCGGTCGCGCTGGCGCTCGGCCACGAGCGGTCCCACTTCGGTCGCCCCGTCGAGGGGGTCGCCCACCTTCATTGCAGAGACGCTCTGGACGACCGCGTCGACAACCTCCTGGTAGCGGTCGCGGGGAGCGAGGATGCGCGTCTGCGCTATGCAGGCCTCACCGTTGTTCATGAGGGAGTTCGGAAGGAGCATCGGCAGTGCTTCGTCCAGGTTCACGTCGTCGAGAAGAACCGCAGCCGACTTGCCGCCGAGCTCGAGGCTGAATCGCTTCAGGTTCTCGCCACACGCGGTTGCGATCTTCTTCCCGGCGAGCGTGGAACCGGTGAACGAGACCTTGTCCACACCGGGGTGCCTGACGAGGTGCTCGCCGACCTCGCGCCCGGCAGGGACTATCGAAAGGACGCCCTTGGGCAGCCCGGCCTCCTCGAAAAGCTCGGCCAGCCTGAAGGCGTCGAACGGGGTCTCGGGGGCGGGCTTGAAGACGACGGTGCAACCGGCGACGAGCGACGGGCCGAGCTTCGCCGCGGCCAGGAAGAGAGGCACGTTCCACGGAGTGACCGCTGCGACGACACCGACGGGTTCGCTCGCCACGAGCACCTGGCCGAGCAGGCCTTGGCGCACCTCGTCGAAGGGGTACGTCGAGGCCATGCCCGCGTAGTAGTCGAAGATCATTGTGGGCGCGAGAACCTGGGCCATCATCCCCCAGCTCACGGGCGAGCCCATCTCCGTCGCTATTAGCTGGGTCATGGGCTCGAGCTCGGCCTTGATGGCCTCGGAGACCTTGGAAACGACAGCTGCCCGCTCGACCGGCGACATCCTGGGCCACGGGCCCCTGTCGAACGCCTCGCGAGCTGCAGCGACGGCGGCGTCGATGTCCGCTTCGACAGCCTCGGGAACGGTCCCGCAGACCTCCTCAGTGGTCGGGTTGATCACCTCGATCGTCCGAGTGCTGGCCGGGGCTGCCCAGTTCCCGCCGATGAACAGCTTGTCGTAACTCTTCACGTCCGCACCTCCGAGTGGAACCTGTTCTCGTCCGCGACATTACAGAAAGCTCGCCATGACCCGCCCATCGCGGGCGTGCGAGGCCTATCCCTACGAGCTCGGGGCGCTCGCTGGGCGCACCACCGGGGGCGCAGATCCGATCTGGGTGAATCGGGCGACCACGTCCAGGGTCACCGAGACGAGCTCAGGCTGGCCTCCGGTCGTCGTTGCGCCTGATGGCTCGGTCGTGCTGAAAGACATGTGCTCCCAGACGACGTTGCTTCCCTGGATCCGGACCTGGACACTCGCGTTCACGGGCGTCGTGATCCCGCCTGAGTTGTCGAGGAAGTCGGTGAGTATGAAGCGCTTGCTGTCGGCCGGATCCAACTTGTACGTACCGCCCTGCAACGAGACGTTCGACGACTTCTCGAGACCGCTGACCAGGTCCAGGAACTTCGGTATCGCATTCGCCTCGCACGCAGAGGACCCCGCCGGCGGCGAGGGGGTCTCCCAGCACGAGGTCCCGATCTGGGTCAGATCGATCGCGCCCGATCCATCCGCTGTCGCCGGTGAGGTCTGGGTCTTGTCCTTCACCATCACCCGGTCAGGCGACTGGTAGTCCACGGTCTCTGTCGTCTTGGAGGTCTGACTCTGCGCGCCGGAGGAACCGGGCGTGAGGGGCGACCCCAAGGACGAGCCGACCAAGGTCTCCTTGATCGTCGAGTTCAACGTTGCGACGAAGCTCACTGCGGTAACGGTGTTGGAGGCCGCATCGTGGAGCTGCACATCGGCGTCCCGCGGTCCGGTGAGAGCCGACCACACGCCGGCACCGGCACTCAACGCGGTGAGCACGCCGAGCGTGGCAAGCGACATGGCACGACCTTGGACGGGCATCCAACCAGTATGGCGGGAAGGAGCAGCAGCGCGATCGCCCGGTGGACCGGCTGGGGATCAGGCTCCGGGAACGGCCCTAGGAACGCCAGCCTCGCTGAGTCGTGATGCCACCCAGGCGGCGCTGTTCGGCTTTCCCATCTGATCCCGCCAACCCTCCAGCACCTCGTCGAGCCTGGCGCGGTCGGGGATCCAGCCCACGATCGCCACGGTGAGCTGGTCTGCTCGCGCCTGTCCCACGTCGAACACGTCCCCGAAAGGATCCTCGTAGAGCCCGCCGACCACGGGCTCGAGCATCATGTAGAGCTCGCCTGTGGCGACCACCCAGGACAGCTCGTAGCGGGCACCGGCCGAGTCGTGCCAGTCGGTACCGAGCTCGATCTCCTCGGACGCCCGGCGCTTCTCGTCCTGTGAATAGAACTGCTCGATGTCCACGTTTCCTCCTCGCCGGGCTGCGGCGCGCATCCTAAGGGAGGGCGTTAGGCGTCGGACCATTTGCCGGGGACCGACCGTGCCCGCAGGCCTCCTCTGCGACTGATCTAGGCGCCCGCAGACGATGCCAAGGGTACGACCGGCTCGATTCGGAGATCCTTGTACGTCACCACCGGCCTGTACGGCACACCGCGTCTCGCCATCTCAGAAGCGGTCGACTCTCCCCGGTCGACGAGAGCCGTCGCGAAGACGATCTGCACCGACCTCGGCTCCACTGCATCGAGTGCCTTCAAGATCGACCTGCCCGTGGTCACGACGTCGTCGACGAGCAGGACTCTCGTCCCTGGCCGGAGTGGCGGGCCCTCGATGCTCTGGCGCGTTCCGTGATCCTTTGTCTCTTTGCGTACCGAGAACCAGCTCTTCGGTTGCGATTCCGGCGCGGTCATCACCACAGCGAGTGCGATCGGGTCGGCCCCCATGGTCATGCCGCCTACGGCGTCGAACTCGACGCCCTCCTCCTCGCAGATCCCGTGGATCACTCTTCCGAGCAGGTGGAGGCGGTCGGTGGTCGCGACGGCACGCTTCCCGTCCACGTAGTCGTGGCTCGTGCTGCCGGACGAGAGCTGGAACGGTTCGGGACGCCGTTCGTACCCGTCGCGGGCGACGATGTCGACTATCTGCATTCTCAGTTTCTCGAGCTCGCTCACCGTTTCCTTTCCTGTTCGCCAAGTCTTCGATCCGATCGGGTGGGGCCGGCAGGGATCGAACCTGCGACCCAGGGATTATGAGTCCCCTGCTCTAACCGCTGAGCTACGGCCCCCGGCCTGGACTTATGGTCTCACTGGCAACCTCGCAAAGGTACCGCCTCTCAGCTCGTCGCTGCGTCAATAGGTCTTGACATCTGGGTGAGCAACTGTCAATATGGCTTGACAATGCCTGAGGACGAGAAGCCGGATCCGGGGACCGATGCATTCCTTGCGTGGCTTGAAACGGTCCCGGACTCAGAGCAACCAGCCGCGGTCCGACAAGCCATGGATGACCTCCAAACACGACTTAGACGAGTAGCCGGACACGATCCGCGCTCATGAGGCGCGACTACCAAGGTTCGTATGACGAACTGGCCCACGGATACGGAGTTAGCCGACAGCGGGCGCACCAGATCGTGACAGCCGTAGCACCTGCAGCTTCCGCGCAACCGGTGAGTCGCAGAAACAGAAAGGCGTCAGCTTCGGATGAAGTCGGGTCAGGCAAGAAGACCATTCGACGAACGAAAGGATCGAAGAAATGACCAACCACAGCGAAAGGGACAACGGGAACGGAAAGAAGACCCGGGGACCCGGCGCCAAGCACAACAAGCCTGCCGCATCAGACACCACCCTGCTCGTCTTGGTGATCGACAGAAGCGGATCCATGGCAAAGATCCGGTCTGACATGCAAGGCGGCCTTCGGACCCTGCTCGAAGACCAGAAGGCTGCTCCCGGTCATTGTCTTGTGACACTGGCCCAGTTCGACGTCGAGTATGAGGTCCTGTACGACTTCGCGCCGGTCGCGGACGTGATCGACTACGAACTTGTCCCCCGTGGCTCTACAGCTCTACTGGACGCGATGGGACGAACGATTGGCCTCGTCAGCGAGCGTCTGACTGCCACACCCGAGGCGATTCGGCCCGTCAAGGTCGTGTTCGCCGTCATCACCGACGGGCTGGAGAACTCAAGCCGGGAATGGACACGCGACCAGGTGATGAAAGCGGTGAAACGCCACGCCCGGCAAGGGTGGCAGTTCACGTTCCTCGGGGCCAACCAGGACGCGATCCAAGAAGGCCGCAGGCTTGGCGTGGACCCGGGAATGGCGATGACGTTCGCACCCACCAGCGTCGGCGCACAAGCAGTGAGTGCCGGGCTGTCGCACGCCGTCCGGCGGTACCGCCGAGGTGACACAGATGCCCTGGCATACACGGCAGCAGAACGCTCCGAAGCGCTCGGAGGTGATTCTTAGGAAGCGATCCGTCCAGGCGGGACGCGTCCTGCACCATTGCTGTATAGCCTCAGTTGTTGCTCGAGGAGCAACGTTAGAGACGCCCACGGAGCCGACCGAGCTGTCCGGGACAGGGGTCTCCAAGGCGAGATCCCGACGCCAGTGCATCTTCTCGATCCTGCAAGAGTCGGAGGACCAAAATGTCTGAGAGCGAAAGCGAGAACCCAGCAATCCATTCGCCCGTCCCCACGCCGCACCGGCCCATGTCGAATCGAGACTGGTGGCCGAATCAGCCCGATCTCTCGGTTCTGCACCAGCACCTGCCGCTGTCCGATCCGATGGGCGAGGGCTTCAGCTACAAAGAGGAGTTCAAAACCCTCGACCTCGACGCGCTCAAGCGCGACCTCATAGCGGTGATGACGACGTCTCAGGACTGGTGGCCCGCCGACTACGGACACTACGGGCCGCTGTTCATCCGGATGACATGGCACGCCGCGGGAACGTACCGAATCGCCGACGGCCGGGGCGGTGGCGGCGCCGGGGCTCAGCGCTTCGCGCCGCTCGACAGTTGGCCCGACAACGCGAGCCTCGACAAGGCGCGCCGCTTGCTCTGGCCGATTAAGCAGAAGTACGGCCGCAAGATCTCCATGGCCGACCTGATCGTCTTCGCCGGCAACGTCGCAATGGAGTCGATGGGGTTCAAGACCTTCGGCTTCGGCTTCGGGCGACCCGACATCTGGGAGCCGGACCAGATCTTCTGGGGCTCTGAGGACACCTGGCTCGGAGATGAGCGCTACAGCGGCGACCGCGAGCTCGCCGGGCCACTCGGCGCCGTGCAGATGGGCCTCATCTACGTGAACCCCGAGGGCCCGAACGGCAACCCCGATCCGCTCGCTGCCGCCAGGGACATCCGAGAGACGTTCCGTCGTATGGCGATGAACGACGAGGAGACGGTTGCCCTCATCGTCGGCGGCCACACGTTCGGCAAGTGCCACGGTGCTGTCAGTCCCGACTACGTCGGTCCTGAACCGGAGGCCGCTCCCCTCGAAGAGCAGGGACTCGGCTGGCGGAACACCTTCGGCAGTGGCAAGGGCGCCGACACGCTCACCAGCGGCCTCGAGGGCGCATGGACCAACGAGCCGACGAAGTGGGACAACGGGTACCTGGAGAACCTGTTCAGGTACGACTGGGAGCTCACGGAGAGCCCTGCGGGCGCAAAGCAGTGGAGGCCAACCAACCCCGAGGCCCAAGGCACCGTGCCCGATGCCCATGATCCGTCGAAGAGGCATGCCCCGATGATGCTGACGACCGATCTGTCGCTGAAGCTGGATCCGACCTACGGGCCTATAGCGAGGCGCTTCTACGAGCATCCGGACCAGCTCGCAGAAGCGTTCGCCAAGGCCTGGTACAAGCTGTTGCACCGCGACATGGGGCCCGTCTCGCGCTACCTCGGCCCGTGGGTTCCTGAACCGCAGTTGTGGCAGGACCCCGTCCCCAAGGTCGACCATGGCTTGATCGGAGACGAGGATGTGGCTGACCTCAAAGCCAAGATCCTCGCGTCCGGGCTGTCCATATCCCGGCTGGTCTCCACTGCCTGGGCGTCGGCGGCAAGCTTCCGCGCCACCGACAAGCGCGGCGGCGCCAACGGGGCACGAATTCGCCTTGCGCCTCAGAACGGCTGGGAGGTGAACGACCCGACCGAACTGGCAAAAGTGCTTCAGGCCCTCGAGCGGATTCAGCAAGACGTCAACGGCTCACTGTCGGCTGGAAAGAAGGTCTCGCTCGCTGACGTGATCGTCCTCGGCGGATGCGCGGCCGTCGAACAAGCGGCAAAGAACGCCGGCCAGGACGTCACTGTCCCGTTCGTGCCGGGGCGCACGGACGCGTCACAGGAGCAGACCGACGCGGAGTCGTTCGCCGTGCTCGAACCGAACGCCGACGGATTCCGCAATTACCTCCGAGCCGGAGAGAAGATGCCGGCTGAGCAACTGCTGGTCGACCGGGCGTTCATGCTGAACCTGACCGCTCCCGAGATGGCTGTCCTCGTCGGAGGCATGCGGGCCCTGAACGCCAACTTCGGGCAGTCCCTACACGGCGTCTTCACCGACCGGCCGGCGACTCTGACCAACGACTTCTTCGTGAACCTGCTCAGTATGAGCACGGAGTGGAAGCCATCCGTCTCCGCTGAGAACGTGTACGAGGGTCGCGATCGCGTCAGCGGCCAAGTCAAGTGGACCGCCACGGCCGTCGACCTGGTATTCGGTTCCAACGCCCAGCTCCGAGCCATCTCGGAGGTCTATGCATGTGACGACTCGAAGGAGAAGTTCGTTCATGACTTCGTCGCGGCATGGCGCAAGGTCATGAACCTCGATCGGTTCGACCTCGCCTGAACTTGGAAAAGAGTTCTCATCCGGGGTGGCTTTGGTCCAGATCGAGCCCTTGGCGGCTAAGGCGAGATCGTGACGACTTTGGCGGTCGTGATCCTCCCGATGGTGTTGTTGAACGCCCGATCTCTGGTCTGTGGTTAGCGCCCTCCCGCTGACTCAGACATGCGGTCGGATGAGCGACTAGCAGAGGACTCGGGCCGGATCTACCACTTCCCCGAGGAGGTGCCCAGGGTAAGGCTCCCCAGTCCGCCCGCTGATGCACACCCAGTCGCGACCGCTCCGCCAGCTCCTGGCCAGGTTGCATCGGAGAGAGTCGCCTTTGGTGCTGCCAATGGTGTAAAGGACCCCGCCACCGTTCCGTGTTTGATAGCGATGCCAGACGAGTTCGCTGCACCGGTGACTTTAAACGCTGTCGGCTGCTTCCAGTTTGTCGGGTTGTACCCGGCGGGCGTGGTCCAGGTGATTTTGAACTTGGAGGCTGCGGCGGGCGCAGGAAGCATAACGCCGCTGAAGATAGTGGCGCAGTTGTTGGCACTGCCGGGAATGCTGAAGGTGAGCGACCCTGAGATGACTCCGAGGGCCACGATGCCCGTGGTTGTGACACATGAACTCGCCGTGTTTCCCAGGGTCGCCTTCACGGTCAATGTTTCAGTGCTCGCTGTGCCTCCGTTCATGAGGGGTGGGGCAAAAGTGACAGCGCCGCTCCAAACACCGCCCGCCGGGCTGCAGGTGACCTTGCCAGGGAGGTTGGTCGGATTCGAGGCGGCCTGAGCGACGGCGGTCTCGACTGTCACCACGAATAGCGACAGCAAGGCAGATGCTGAGAGGATGAGGACGAACTTTCGAGCCATGTGAACCCCCGTTTCGATTTGAGCCTCCGATGAAGAACCAAAGGAGGGTTGGCCCGAGTCTGTCCCTCTGTGACCGACGAAACAAGCGGCGATTTTGCCGCTGACGGGTCGCCGGCATCCATTGGCCCCGCAACCTTGTTCACTCCCGTGCACGTTACGCGGACCCTCCAGATCACCCACTCCCCAGCAACCACACGACCCCCTTCGCCACACACTTCACACGAGGGTCAGGAGAGCCACTATATTGCAGCGTGCTTGACGAGGCCGTCGGGACGTGCTTCGCTCCCCGCAGGCATCGAGCGATGAGCTCGTGCCTCATTGGAGCAGATGTACTGCTTGTGGCCGAGTTTCGTGCTCTAAGAAGAGGGGGTGGCGCGGTGTTACGTCGACGTCGAATTGGACTGGCCGGCTCGGTAGCGCTAGTGGGGGGAATGATCTTTGCGGTCGCCGGCTCGGCGGCAGTTGGAACGGTCGCGGTCGCCGGCTCGGCGGCAGTTGGACCGGTTGCTGTCGCCTCGCCCTTCGCACGCCTAGCGAGCAGCGTGTCGTTCTCTAGACCTCCCACCACCCGACAGTGCGAGGCCCAGATCGGACTGGCGTGCTACTCACCGATCCAGTACCAGGCTGCCTACGACATGGCTCCCCTGTACAACCAAGGTGACACTGGAGCTGGTAAGACCATCGTGCTCGTGGACTCCTACGGCTCGCCGACCATTGGCAGCGACCTGCGGACCTTTGATCGGGGCTTCGGACTGCCAGCGCCGCCGTCGTTCGTCGTTATCCAGCCCGACGGTCCCGTGCCGCCGTTCGATCCCAGTAATCCGACGATGGTCGGCTGGGCGGAGGAGACCTCACTCGACGTCGAGTACTCCCACGCTATGGCTCCAGGCGCCAACATCCTCCTGGTCGAGACCCCGGTCGCAGAGACCGAAGGGGTTGTCGGCTTCCCCCAGATCGTGGCCGCCGAGCAGTATGTGCTGGACCACCACCTGGGGGATGTGATCAGTCAGAGCTTCGGGGCCACGGAGGAGACTTTCCCCAGTGAAGCGGCCCTCATGGCGTTGCGTGGCGCCTACACCGAGGCGGCAGCCGACCACGTGACCGTCCTGGCCGGCTCGGGCGACAGCGGGAGCACCAACTACCATTTCAACGGGACGACCTTCTTCACCCACCGGGTCGACTCCTGGCCCTCCTCTGATCCCCTGGTCACATCGGTGGGAGGGACCCAGCTACACCTCAACGGCGCGGGTCAGCGCCTGCTGGCGGACAACGTTTGGAACGACACCAACCTGCTGGGTTCGCCCGCGGCCTCAGGTGGTGGGGTGTCTGAGTTTTTCGCGCGACCCGCGTACCAGGACGGGGTGAGTTCCGTCGTGGGTGCGGCCCGGGGCACGCCCGACGTCGCCCTCAGCGCCGCGGTTGACGGCGCCGCTCTGGTGTATCTGGGCTTCGGGGGACTGCCTGGACCGGGTTACTACCTGATCGGGGGCACCAGCGAAGCCACACCGCTGTTCGCTGGGATCGTCGCTATCGCCGACCAGGTCGCTGGCCACGACCTCGGTCTGCTCAATCCCGAGTTGTACAAGCTGGCCGCCTCGAACGCGCCGGGGATCGTCGGCATCTCCACCGGCGACAACACGGTCACGTTCAGCCAACACGGGCGTACCTACACCGTCCCGGGCTTCATCGCCAACGGCGGCTACAACTTGGCCACCGGGCTAGGCACCGTGGACGGTGCAAACTTGGTGGCGGAGTTGGCGGGGAGCTGACGCTCAGAGATCCCGAGTGCGCCAGGGATTCTCAGCAACTTCACTAGCAGTTTCGTGGTCTGGATCATCTTTCCCAAGGTCCATGCTTGACGGTTATTGGAACCCGATACTTGACGGTCGTCAACCGAAGACAAAGAGAAGTCCGGGGAGCAAGCAGGAGGGAACGAGCGGTCAACTGGGCGGTTGCCGAGTATCACCGGGTTACCGACGTAATCGACCTCCCAGTCGCGACCACGAAGGAGCTAATGCGTCGTGCCGGTCACTCAAGTGCGGTTGCGGCCCTTCGGTACCAACACGCTACGGAAGATCGAGACAGGGCCATCGCTGAGCCCCTCAGTGGTCTCGCCAGCGACGCGCACGTCATAGCCATCACGGATGCCAAGCAGAGACCTTCGCGCATGCCGGGTCGCCCCATTGCAACAAGTCGGCGCCCGACCAGGAAAAAGCTCCGGGGGAGAGACTCGAACTCTCAACCTAGCGGTTAACAGCCGCTTGCTCTGCCGATTGAGCTACCCCGGAAAACTCGTCCACGCCACACGGCGCGCCGAGACGATACCAGCGACGACGGCAGCGAAAGCAGGCCCGGGCCCCTCCCCCCGGCGGGGGTTCAGGCCTCGTCCAAGAAGTCGCGGAGCGGCTGCGCCGCGTCTGGATGCCTCAGCTTGGCGAGGGTCTTCGACTCGATCTGGCGGATCCGCTCACGGGTGACCCCGAAGGCCCTTCCCACTTCTTCGAGGGTTCGCACCCGCCCGTCGTCCAAACCGAAGCGCAGTTCCATGACCTCGCGCTCGCGCTGGGGCAACGTCGCGAGCGCATCACGGACCGCTGCGTGCAGCATCGTACGGGTGGCCACGTCGTCTGGGACCTCGGCGCCGCGGTCCTCGATCAGGTCCGAAAGGCTGAAGTCCTCCTCGTCGCCGATAGGCTGCTCGAGCGAGACCGTGTCCTGGTTGATTCTCTGGACCTCGCGCACCCGGTCGACCGGGAACTCCACCCGACCGGCGATCTCCTCGATGGTCGGCTCGCGGCCGAACTCCTGGATCAGCTGGCGATGCACCCGCGACACCTTGTTGATGCTCTCGACCATGTGGACCGGGAGCCTGATCGTGCGGCCCTGGTCGGCCAAAGCGCGCGTGATCGCCTGACGGATCCACCACGTCGCATAGGTGGAGAACTTGAAGCCCTTGGTGTAGTCGAATTTGTCGACCGCCCTCATCAACCCGAGGTTCCCCTCCTGGATGAGATCCAGGAATGCGAGACCTCGGTTGCGGTACCGCTTGGCGATAGACACGACGAGTCGCAGGTTGGCCTCGATCAGCGCATCCTTGGCCTGCTGACCGTGGTAGACCGCGGTCCGCAGCCTGGTGAGCTCGGGCCTGCTGCGGGACTCGTCGGGCTCGGCGAGCTGCTCGGCGGCCTCGTTTCCGGACTCGATCAGAATTGCGAGCTCGACCTCGTTGCTCGCGTCGAGAAGCGGAACCTTGCCGATCTCCTTCAAGTAGGCGTGAACGGGGTCGCCTGCTCCGCCTCCGTGATCCGGCGACGCATAAGAAGACGCCCGTCCTGGCACCCTCCGACCCGCGCGGAAAGAACCCCGCCGCGCCTGATCCGGGCGCGAGCGCTGGCCTATGCGCCTGATCGACGCCTCGGTCGGTGACGGCTCGTCTACAGATCCCAGAGCTTCTGGCTCCACGGACGCGATCTGGACGGCTTCGTGCGGTGCCTCGACACCCGCCAGATCCGTCGCGCGCCTCTGGCGGAGCTCGATCTCGTCGAGAACCTCGTCGAGGTACTCGATACCCGCCGCGCGTACCGCAGCGATGGCGTCGGCGATCACCTCGTGAGAGAGCTCGACCCTCTTGAGCACCTCGACGAGGTCCTCCTGGGTCAGGTAACCACGCCGCCTGCCGGCTTCGAGCAGATTCGCGAATTCCAGCTCCCAGACTCCCTCTGGAGCGGGCCGCATCGCATTGGCCATACGTTGGACCTCGGTCATCCGCCGGTCTCCCTCTTGTGAAGCCAGGCTAGCAACCGGTCCGCCGCTTCGATCCCGGCGGGCGTGGTCCCGATGAACTCCAGGTCGTGGGCCAATTTGGCGCGTGTCGCCAGCGACCATGACCCCGACGGCGGGGTCGAGGCGCATCTCTGCTTGCAGAGCGACGAAGGAACGGCGCGCAGCAGCGCGTACGAGGTGCACGAAACACTCATCGGCATCGACAGCCGGCTCCTCAACCGCGAGGCGCCTCAGAAGTTTCGCAACATCGGGATCGTCGGCTTCCACGAGGGCGATTGCGTCGCTCACGCCCTCTGAGACCGCAAGTGCATCGAACGCCCGGGCCTGCAGCTCGTCCACGAAGAGCATCCTCTCCAGGCGCTCACTGATCCCATCGGGATCGTGGACCGCCAGGCGCAAGGCCTCGAGCCCGGGCCTGGCACCCTCAGAAGCCGCGGTCCGCCGGCCACCGTTTCGCGTCCCGGTTCCGGTGTGTCCCTGCCTCGCATGGCTCCTCGTCATCGTCGCGGTGGCCACCGAGGTCCGGTCCGTCGGATGCCCGGTCGCGGAGCTCGCTGTCGCGCCGATCGGTGTCGCACGATCGCCTGTGCCATGTCCCTCGATGCGCGACCTGAGCGCAGCGGGGTCCATCCTGCAGCGGTCGGCCACCTCCATCAGGTACTGGTCGCGAACGAGTTCGCTCGGATGCTCGAGCACTGCAGACAAGGCTCTGTCCGCTGTCTTGGCTCTGCCTTCGATGCTTCGCAGGTCGGCTGCCTCGAATATGCGAGCGAGCCTGAACGCGAGAAAGGGCTTTGCATCCGCGATCGCGGCACGTAGCGCGTCGGGGTCGGTCCGCGCTAGCTCACCCGGGTCGCTTCCCGCCGGAAGAGCAGCGACCGCCACGTCGACTTGGTGCTGGCGCTCCCACTCGTAGACCCTGTTGGCTCCCGCCGCACCCGCGGCGTCGGCGTCGTAGGCGAGGACTACCCTGCCGGTGGCGAAGTTGCGCAGCAGGCGGAAGTGCTCCTCTCCGAGCGCCGTCCCACACGTCGCCACCGCCCTCGGCAGCCCGACGGAGAAAAGGCCTATGACGTCCGTGTAGCCCTCGCAGACGATGACCTCCCCGGACGCAACGATGTCGGCTTTCGCCCAGTTGAGCGCGTAAAGGACCCGTCTTTTCGAATAGATCGCAGTCTCCTGCGAGTTCTTGTACTTGGGGGCCGCTACCGTCTTCCCGCCTTGGGCCGCTGGCAGCACCCTCCCGCCGATCGCGACCGCTCTTCCTGACGGGTCGAAGATCGGGAACAGGACGCGCGCGCGGAAGGAGTCCTGCAGGCGGCCCCTGCGGTTCACGAACCCGAGCCCGGAATCGGTTAGCACCTTCGAGCCCACCGACAGGGCGCGTGACAGCGCGTCCCACTCGTCGGGCGCCCACCCGAGGCGGAACTGACGAACGAGGTCCGCCCCGTACCCCCTGGACCTCAGGTAGTCGCGAGCCGGGCCGGCGTCGGGAGCAGAACAGAGGCGTTCGTGGTACCAGTCCACGGCATCTGCCATGACCTTGTACAGCGGGGCACGCCTGCGGTTCTCTGCGGACACCGCCTCGTCCTCGGTGATGGTGATACCGGCCCTGTCCGCAAGACGGCGGACGGCGTCGACGAAGTCGAGATGCTCGGTCGCGCGTACGAACGTGATTGCGTCACCGGAGGCCTGGCAGCCGAAGCAGTAGTAGATGCCCTCTTCCGCGTTCACGCTGAACGACGGCGTCTTCTCCTCGTGGAACGGGCACAGCCCGACGAACCTCCGGCCTGTGCGCTTGAGGCCGGCGTGCTCGCCGATGAGGGCGACGATGTCTGTGGCCGCTCTGACCCTGGCGACGTCTTCTTCTGGTATCGCCACGGCATGAAAGTAGCGCCAAGTGCTGACAGCCGAGCCGCCAGTCCTTCAGATCCAGCTAGCGGCCCCCGCGCGCCGGCGATCTCCTGCCGGCCCTCTTAGCGCCGACAGCCCTTCTGGTCGCGACGGCTCGCTTCGCCTGCCGGGTCCCTGCTCCCGAGCCGGCCCTCTTCGCAGGGCCGGCCTTCTTCACCGGACCTGCCTTTTTAGCCGGGCGGGCCCGTCCCGATGCGAGGACCGACTGTGCGGCCGCGAGCCTTGCGATCGGGACACGGAACGGCGAGCAGCTCACGTAGTCGAGGCCTACGCGCTCGAAGAGCGCGATCGACTCGGGGTCCCCTCCGTGTTCGCCGCACACCCCGATCTTGAGCCCCGGCCGCGCGGCGCGACCGCGTTCGGTAGCGATCTTCACGAGCTCGCCCACTCCGTCAGCGTCGATGGTCTCGAACGGGTTGCGCTTGAGTAGCCCTTGGTCGAGGTACGCCGACATCATCCGGCCCTCGACGTCGTCGCGGCTGAAGCCGAACGTCATCTGGGTCAGGTCGTTGGTCCCGAAGGAGAAGAACTCCGCCACCTCGGCGATCTCCCCGGCCCGCAGTGCAGCGCGGGGTGTCTCGATCATCGTGCCGATGGTGACCTCGAGGCTCCGGGAGATGTCCTTTGATCCCGCGCCTTCGCCGCGCCGCGGGCGCCGGCGGGCCCTAGCCGCTGACGCATCGACAACGCCGGCGACGGCCTCTTCCACCCAATGCCTGGCGAGAGCCATCTCCTCGCGGCCGACCGTGAGCGGGATCATCACCTCGATCACCGGGTGGCCACGGGCTTCGACCCGCTCGACCGCCGCCTCCATCAGGGCGCGCACCTGCATCGCGTAGAGGCCCGGCTTTATGACCCCCAACCTGACGCCACGGGTGCCGAGCATCGGGTTCTCTTCGCGCCACTCGAGGGCGGCCCGGTAGAGCGTCCGCTCCTCTTCCGACAGGCCGACCGTCGCTTCCTTGACTGCAAGCTCCGCTGTGTCGGGAAGGAATTCGTGAAGCGGCGGGTCCAACAGCCGGACCGTCACGGGAAGACCGTCCATTGCTTCGAGGATCGAGACGAAATCCTCCTTCTGGGCGACCCGCAGCTCCTCGAGCGCGTCGCGCTCTGCATCCTCCGACGATGCGAGGATCATGCGACGCACCACGGGCAGCCGGTCCTCTCCGAGGAACATGTGCTCGGTGCGGCACAACCCGATTCCCTCCGCACCCAGCTTTCGCGCATTGGCGGCGTCGGCGCCCGTGTCCGCATTCGCGCGGACCTTCAAGACCCCTTCCCTGACGGAGTCCGCCCACCCGAGGAGGGTTTCGAGCTCGGGAGGGGACTCAGCTTGGGTCAAAGAGACCTTCCCCACGACCACCTCGCCTGTGGTGCCGTCGAGGGAGATCCAATCGCCCTCTGCGACGACGGTCGACCCAACCTTGAAAGAGCGGCCATCGATCTTCACCGCCTCGGCTCCGACGACAGCGGGCTTGCCCCATCCTCGTGCCACCACCGCCGCGTGGCTCACGAGGCCACCGCGAGCGGTCAGGATGCCCTTCGCCGCGAGCATTCCGTGAACGTCCTCGGGGGATGTCTCCGAACGGACCAAGATCACGTCCTCGCCGCGCTCTGCAGCGCTCGCGGCGTCGTCCGCCGAGAAGTACACGCGGCCAACTGCCGCTCCCGGCGATGCTGCGAGCCCCTTGGTGAGCACATCCTGCCCGCCGCCTGCGAACTGTGGGTGGAGAACCTGGTCGATGTGCTCCGCGGTGACGCGGCCGACTGCTTCTTCGTGAGTCAGGGCGATCGAGCGTTCCCTCGACATGTCGACGGCCATCTTCAAAGCGGCCCGCCCGGTCCTCTTACCGACGCGGGTCTGAAGCATCCACAGCTTCCCCTGCTCGATGGTGAACTCGGTGTCGCACATGTCGCGGTAGTGATGCTCGAGGCGAGCGAATATGTCCATCAGCTGCCTGTGGATCGCGGGGAATTGCCGCTTCAGCTCCGACAGGGGCTCGGTGTTGCGGATCCCGGCGACGACGTCCTCTCCCTGCGCGTTCAGGAGAAAGTCGCCGTACTCCCCTTTTTCGCCGGTCGCGGGGTCGCGGGTGAATCCGACCCCGGTGCCCGAACGCTCGTCGCGGTTGCCGAAGACCATCGCCTGCACGTTGACCGCGGTGCCGAGATCGTCGGGTATGCGCTCGCGCCTGCGGTAGGCGACCGCCCGAGCCCCGTTCCAGGATCTGAAGACGGCCTCGATCGCTCCGCGGAGCTGGTCGTCGGGATCCTGCGGGAACGGCTCTTTCGTTTGCCGCCGCACTATCTGCTTGTAGGACTCGGTCAGATAGCGCAACAGCTCAGGAGGAATGCCCGCATCAGAGCCGGTGCCCGCGAGCTCCTTGGCCGCCTCGAGAAGCGTGTCGAGCTCTTCACCTGGCACGTCCAACACGATGCGCGCGTACATTGCGACGAAGCGCCTGTACGAGTCGAAGGCGAAGCGTTCGTCATCGGTCTGCTTGGCGAGCCCATCGACCGACTCGTCGTTGAGCCCGAGGTTGAGCACCGTGTCCATCATCCCGGGCATCGAGAATTTGGCTCCCGAGCGCACGCTCACCAGCAACGGATCAACGGGGTCACCGATGTGCTTGCCCATCTTTTCCTCGAGACGCGTCCTCGCCCTGTTGAGCTCCGCGTCGAGACCCGAGGGCCAACCACCTTCCATGTACGCCCGGCAGGCATCGGTAGAGATGGTGAAGCCGTGGGGCACGGGCAGCCCGAGCACCGACGTCATCTCGGCCAGGTTGGCGCCCTTTCCCCCGAGAAGGTCCTTCATCTCCATGGGGGGACGGCGGTGCTTGTGCTCGAAATCGAAGACGTACGCCATGGGGGTCTCCTCGCGCGATCTACCGGCAAACTTCGGTCGACGGTTGTGCTCTTCTCGGGGTCTGCTCGCAGTCTCGGACAGTCAGGCCCGGCTCCTGCGGCTGATCGAGACTACCCGGCCCCCGGCCGGCCACCTGATATCAGCGGCCCTGTGGCCCAGGAACCCGCGCCCGATCGCGGATCTCGGCGAGCAGGCCACCCACCGGTACCCGGACCTGCTCGGTCGTGTCGCGGTCGCGCACCGTCACCGCGTTGTCCTCGAGCGAGTCGAAGTCGACCGTGACGCACCAAGGCGTGCCGACCTCGTCCTGGCGCCTGTAGCGCCTGCCGATCGACTGAGTCGTGTCGTAGTCGCACATGAAGTGCGGCTGGAGAATCCTGAGCACGTCTCGCGCCAAAGGCTCGAGGATGTCCTTCTTGGAAAGTGGGAGCACGGCCACCTGGTACGGGGCGATCCTGTGATCCAACCTGAGCAACGAGCGGGCCTCGCCGCCCACCTCGTCCTCGTCGTAGGCGGCGATGAGGAAGGCCATCATGGCCCGGGTGGCTCCGAGCGCGGGCTCGATCACGTACGGCAGATATCGCTCGTTGGTGGACTGGTCGAAGTACTCGAGCTTCTCGCCCGAAGCCTCCTGGTGGACGCGCAGGTCGTAGTCGGTCCTGTTGGCGATTCCCTCGAGCTCCCCCCAACCCCAGGGGAAATCGAACTCGAGATCCGCGGTGCCCGCCGAATAATGGGAAAGCTCCTTGGGGTCGTGGTGGCGGATCCGCAACATGTCGGCGGGCATCCCGAGATCGATGAACCAGCTGTAGCGCTGCTCCAGCCAGTACTCGAACCATCTCGGAGCATCCGCCGGAGGAACGAAATACTCCATCTCCATCAGGTCGAACTCGCGGGTGCGGAACACGAAGTTCTGCGGCGTGATCTCGTTTCGGAACGCCTTTCCGATCTGGGCGATCCCGAAGGGTGGCTTCTTTCGTGTGGTCGTCACCACGTTGGCGAAGTTCGTGAACATGCCCTGGGCGGTCTCGGGACGCAGGTACGCGATGGATCCGGCGTCGGCAACCGGGCCGACGTGGGTCGAGAACATCAGATTGAACTGGCGTGCCGGTGTCAGGTCCTTCGAGCCGCAGTTCGGGCAGACCCCGTCGATCTGGTCGGCGCGCCAGCGCTCGTGGCACGAGCGGCAGTCAACGAGAGGGTCCGTGAAGTTGGCGAGGTGGCCGGAGGCCTCCCAAATGCCGCGGCGGCGAGAGCACAGCCGCGTCGATGCCCACGACGTCGTCGCGCTCTTGGACCATCGAGCGCCACCACGCATCCTTCACGTTTCGGAGCATGTTGACGCCAAGAGGCCCGTAGTCGTAGGTCGACCTGAACCCGCCGTAGATCTCGGCCGACTGGAAGATGAAGCCCCGCCGCTTGCACAGCGAGACGATCTTGTCCATCAGGTCGTCGCGCTTAGATCCTCCGCCTGAATCCTCGTCTGTCACGGGCGCAGGATACCGGCAGCGACCGGCAGGCCCGGTGGGGTCAGCCTGATGGCCACCTCGTTGGCGAGCAGACGGCCCCTCACGGTGAGCACTGCACGGCCTCCGCGGTGCTCGACCAGTCCGTCGAGCGCGGGGTCGTCGGGGACCGACCCGGACGGCACCCCGTCAGACGTGCGGATCGCGAGAGTGAGCGATTCGATCTCTCTCGAGTACGAGTCGAGCTCCTCTGATCCTGCCTCGGGGGACCGTCCGGAACCGACCGCGGCGATATAGCGCTCGGGGGTCCGGAGGTTCCACCACCTTCTCCCGCCACGGTGCGAATGTGCCGCGCAGCCGATCCCCCGGTACTCGCCCTGCCGCCAGTACAGGAGGTTGTGCCTGCACTCGTGGCCGGGCTGCGCCCAATTGGAGATCTCGTACCACCGGTAGCCGGCAGCGAGGAGCACGGTCTCGGCGATCTCGTAGCGGCCGGCCTGCGCGTCCTCGTCCGGGTGGCGTGCCGGATCGGACGCGAGCGGCGTGCCGGGCTCGACCGTGAGCGCGTAACAGCTCAGGTGCTGCGGTGGAGGGTCGAGCTCCAGGATCTCGGTGAGGGTCTCTGACCAGGAGTCGTCGGTCTCCCCCGCCCCTCCGATGATGAGGTCGGTGTTCACCGAGCTGAAGCCCGAGCTGTGCGCGAGCGACACGGCCCTTCTGACCGATCCCGGCCGGTGGTTCCTGCCGAGCCCGGCGAGCACCTCGGGCGCCATGGACTGCGCGCCGAACGACACGCGGTTGACCCCTGCAGAGAGCCATTCGGAGAACAGCTCGGGGGACGCGTCCTCGGGGTTGCACTCGACGGTCACCTCGGCACCGTGGAGTCGCGGCAGCGCGTCGAGGATCGTGGCAAGCAAACGCGGATCGAGACGCGACGGAGTGCCTCCACCGAAGAAGACGCTCGTTGCCGGCAGGAGGTTTTCTTCCGCGACGGCGTGCAGGGCCTCGTCAACGCACGCCCGCGCGTACGGCGCCATCAGGTGATCGCGGTCGGTCCACGTGGCGAAGGCGCAGTAGTCGCAACGTGAAGCGCAGAACGGAACGTGGACGTAGAAACCGAACGCCATCGCGCTCACATCCCGGGCGCCGAGCGGATGCTCCGCAGCTGGCGGTCGAGGTGCGACTCCATCGCGCCGGTCATCAACTCGGTCACCTCGTTTGCCACGGGGCCTGGCGGCTCGGTGAGAACGCGCGCGAGACCGCCGTCGAGCATGCCGCGCAGGATGGAGAGCGCTGCCGAAGTCATCGCGCGGCCCCTGCGGCAATCGCGGCAGAGCGCTCCCCCCTCGACGAGGTCGAACGCGACCAGGGGGCCCGACGATCCGCACGAGGCGCAGGCGTCGAGCAACGGTGTCGATCCGTCGACCGCGAGGACCTTCAAGAAGAAAGCGGGAACGACGAGCGCAGCATCGTCGCTGGCAAGCGACGTGAGCGCCTTCACCAACAGCTCGTAGAGGCGCGGAGTCGCGTGGCGCTCCACGGAGACCCTGTCTGCGACCTCGAGCATGGAGAAGGCCTTCGTCACCCGGCTGAGGTCCTCGCGGACCTGCCGGAAGCTGTCTAAGACCTCTGCCTGGTTGACGATGTCGAGCTCGCGACCTTGCCAGCACAAAAGAGAGACGTGACTGAGGGGCTCGAGCCGGCCGCCGAAGCGCGATGTGGTCCTGCGGACCCCCTTAGCGACGGCCCGCACCTTGCCGTGGGTCCTACAGAGCATCGTGACGATCCGGTCCGCCTCACCGAGGCGCATCGTGCGAAGGACGACACCCTGGTCGCGATAGAGGCTCACTGGGCCTCGGGGCCCCGATCCCGCTCCCGCGGCGCCGGCTCGGACGAGACCTCCGAGGATTGCAGGACGTCGGTGTGCTGGGTGTCGGTGTGCTGGGTGTCGATGTGCTGAGTGTCGATGTGCTGAGTGTCGATATGCAGGGTGTCGGCCATTGGGCGCGGCGCACGGCGCGGATTGTTCCGGCCCCCGAGTGTGACTCCGAGGAGGATCATCACGACAACCGCGACCATGCAAGCCAGAAAGGCGAGCGGGCCCATCGCGTTCGAGTGCGGGCTCGACGCTCCCGCCACCGCCAAGACGATGGTGCCCGCGAGCGCGAGCAGCCCGAGCGCGATGGCCGAAATTTTCATCGTCGTGGCCTCATCGTCATCGCCTGACATCTCCGTACCGGCGCTCGCGCCGCTGGTACTCGGCGACCGCTTCGTACAGGTCCTCGCGGCGGAAGTCCGGCCACAACACGTCGGTGAAGACGAGCTCGGAATAGGCGATCTGCCACAACAGGAAATTCGACATTCGGTGCTCACCCGAGGTCCGGATGACCAGGTCCGGGTCCGGTTGGTCGGGATGGTAGAGGTGGGCGTGGATCGACCGCTCGTCGATCTTCTCGGGGCGTGTCCCCGAGCGCACCAGATCGCGGACCGCGTCGACGAGCTCGGCGCGTCCTCCATAGTTGAACGCGATCGTAAGCGTCATCCTCCGGTTTCCGACTGTCAACGCCGAGGACTCGTCCATCCGCTTCAGCACCCTTCGCGGAACTCTCCAGTCCCGGCGTCCGGCGAAGCGGATGCGGACGCCTTTGTCGTGCAGCTCGTCGCGCCTGCGGGTGAGCAGCGACTCGTTGAAGCCCATCAGGAAACGGACCTCGTCGGGGGGCCGCCGCCAGTTCTCGGTGGAGAACGCGTATACCGTCAGCCACCCGATCCCGAGCTCGAGGCCCCCCTCGACGGCGTCCATCAGCGAGGCCTCGCCCGCCGCATGCCCCTCGACCCTGGGAAGGCCCCTTTGGGTCGCCCACCTGCCGTTTCCGTCCATCACGCATCCGACGTGAACTGGCACCCGGCTGCGGTCGATTGACTGCAATATGTCGCTTGGATCCCGTTCGGGCACCCTTCGAACCTACCCGTCGCCGCCGATGGGCCGGGATACACCTGGGATAGAATGGGATTTCCGGGCCTAGCCCGAGCCCCGAGCGGAGGCGAATGGGAACACCCACTCGATACCGACCTACGGGGAACCAACCTGCCCGTTCACCCGTCCCGGCGAGAACGTCGTGAGTTACTGGGTCTGGCTGATCATCGCGGTGGTGTTCGCGGTCATCGAGCTCAGGTCTCTGGCGTTTTACGCCCTCTTCGCCGCCATCGGAGCCGCAGCCGCTTCCCTCACCGCGGCATTCACGGGCGAGATCGGCATCCAGCTCGGCGTGTTCGTATTCGTCTCGTTGGCCGGGGTCACCGTGTTGAGGCGCCTCGTCACGGGAGCCCTGTCCGACGTACGCAGGCCCGGGCTGGTCTCGGGCGCAGCAGGCATGGTCGGACAGCACGCGACCGTGGTGCGGCAGGTGAAGGGACCCCATCACCCCGGCACCGTCCACGCCCGCGGTGAGGACTGGCCGGCGATCTCGTACGAGGACGAAGCGCTCGAGCCCGGCGAGGTCGTGCTCGTGGTCGAGCTCGATCGCACGCGCCTCGTCGTAATGTCCACTTGAGAGGAGAGCACCAAATGTTGATTGCAAGCAGCGGGAGCGCGGTCGGGGTGATCGTGGTCCTCGTAGTCGTGGTGGTGCTCGTGTTGCTGATCCTCTCCAGATCCGTCCGGGTCATCCAGCAGGGGACGGTCGGAGCAGTGAAACGCCTCGGCAAGTACCGGCCGCCGGTCCGCCAGTCGGGATGGACCACCGTCATCCCGTTCCTCGACACCATCCAGAAGGTCGACGTCCGTGAAGAGCCGCGCGTCGGCGATATGCAGCAGGTCATCACCAAGGACAACGTGAGCGTCCTCGTGAACGCCACGATCTACAGCCAGGTGATCGACGTCGAGCTCGCCCTGTTCGAGGTGAGCAACTACCACGTGGCGGTCGATCAGCTCGCCCGTACGGCACTGCGTGCGGTGTTCGGTGGCATGACGCTCGACGAGGCGCTCTCCGAGCGCCAGCGCATAAACGCCGAGCTCCAGACTCACATGGCGTCTGCAACCGAGAAGTGGGGCGTGCGCCTCAACCGCATCGAGATCGTCGACATCGTCCCGCCTCAGAACATCCTGAACGCGATGGCCCTGCAGAAAGAGGCGGACCAGCAGAAGCGTGCCGCCATCTTGCAATCAGAAGGTCTGCAGCAGGCGGCCATCAACACGGCACAGGGTGAGAAGCAAGCCTCGATCCTCCGCGCAGAGGGCGACAAGCAGTCGGCGATCCTGCGCGCCGAGGGCGACAAGGAGGCGGCCATCCGTCTCGGCGAGGGCCGTGCAGGTGCGATCCAGGCCACCTACTCGGCGATTCACACCGGGAACGTCACGCCTGAGTTGCTGGCCGTGTTGCAGCTCGAGACCCTAGGGAAGGTTGCGGCGAGCGACAATGCAAAGCTCGTCGTGCCCTACGAGACCGCAGGGATCCTGGGCGCCGCTCAGGCTCTCCGCTCTGTGCTCGCCGGAGTGCCTGAAACCGGAGCCGGTCCTGCTTCAAACGGCGGTCGGCCCCTGTCGCCGCCGGGACGATCCCAATAGGGGAAACCACCGCCGCCGAGGATACGAGTACCTCGGCGGCGCGTTGCAGGTCACGTCAGTCGCCGCGCTCGTGGCGGACGATCACGACGGGACAGTGCGCGTGATTGGCGCAGTGCTGGCTGACAGAACCGAGCAGCATGCCGGCGAACTCCCCGCGGCCCCGGCTGCCTACGACCAGCAGATCGGCGTTTGCCGACTCGTTCACGAGGACGAGGGGGGCATGACCCTCCCTCACCACGTTCTCCAGGGTCACTCCGGAGGAGTCGATATTCGCTCGGGCAACGGCGGCGTCGAGCTCACCTTGGATCTGGTTGACGACGGAGGCATCGGTCTGTGCGGGCGCTGTCTGCATCGCCCACGGATAGTGCCAGGTCCGAATGGCCTGGACGGCGCCGCCGACAGCTCTTGCGTAATCGACCGCCCACCGCAACGCATCGAGCGATGAGTCCGAGCCGTCGACGCCGACGATCACTCGGTGGTCCTTCGTGGCCATGTTGCGACCCCTTCCCCGATCTGGACGGGACTACCCCGAGTCCCCGGCGACGCCGACAATAGGGCCGCTCGCATCCTTTTGTCGTCTATATGGCCGCCTAGCCTCCTCTTATCGACCGCCGGGCCCCTTCTTATCGAGAGGCGCGTCCTCATTTCGATAAAGGTGAGAGGGGATGCTGCCGACGTGACAATTGCAAGGGATCCAACCGTCGCGACACTTATCCGAGATTGAATGGGTGTAGAACCAGGCAAGGCGGGTGTGAGCCCATTGGCGATCCCGGATTCGACCCGGACTCAAAAGGAACGAATGTCAGATCTTCCCGAGGCGGTCACGGCCTTCTCGGCAGCGGTCCACCGAGAAGGCATGTCGGAAGTGCCCGAGGTTCGCGACGTCGCCAGGGGCAGGGGGATCCGCAAAGCCGGAATCCCGGCCACGGTCGCCCTTCTTGCGCTTGTCTGCTCTGCTTGCACGAGCACGCACGGTCAAGGTGCGGCCACGTCGTCGGCTCAACAGTCGACGACCTCGACGGTGGAGCCGGCCACCACTCCTTCGACCACCCCTTCGACCACCCCTTCGACCGTCCCGCCGACGACGACGACATCGACGACAATCCCGCCTCGGCCTCCCACGACGACCACCACTGTCCCGGCTCCCAACAAGAACTTCCTGTCGCTCGGATCGACGGGGCCCGCAGTGCTCGCGCTCCAGACTCGACTGACGTCGCTCGGGTATTGGGTGGGCACACCCAACGGCGTCTTCGGCGACAGCACCGAGCAGGCCGTCTATGCGCTGCAGAAGGCTGCGGGCATCGGCCGGGACGGGATCGTCGGGCCCGTAACGGACGCTGCTCTCGCTAAAGGCGACGTGCCGCACCCTCGCAGCACCTTCGGTTACGTCATCGAGGTCGACCTCCAAGACGACCTGGTGATGTTCGTGGACAACGGCAAGCTCGAACACGTCCTCAACACCTCGACCGGTGGGGGTTACACGTACAACAACGGCAGCGGCGGTACGGCTATCGCCGACACCCCCACCGGTGTGTTCCACACCTACCGCGTGGTCGACGGGCTTGTCACCGACTATCTCGGTCAACTGTGGATGCCGAGGTACTTCACAGGTGGCTTCGCCCTCCACGGTGACTCCTACGTGCCGCCTGAGCCCGTCTCCCACGGATGCGTCCGCGTGAGCAACGAGGCGATCGAATGGATATGGGCGGACAACCTTGACCCGATAGGGACCACGGTCTGGGTCTACTGACGTCGCACGCCTCTGGGTTCAGAGGCCGGTAGCTTCGACCTGTGAAGGAGCCGCGCCCCAGGTCGACCGCCGACATGCTCGCGGAGGCCGCCTCGGCGCTACCGAGGGGCGGCGAGGACCGCCCCGGCCAGGTCGAGATGGCTGAGGCCGTCGCCAGGGCGATCGCCGAGCGACGCCATCTGGTGGTCCAGGCCGGCACCGGCACAGGAAAATCGCTCGCCTATCTGGTGCCTGTGATCCGCGCCGGCCGACCGGTCGTGGTGGCGACCGCGACCAAGGCTCTCCAGGACCAGCTCGCGACCAAGGACCTCCCCTTCCTCGCCGGTCTCGCTCGGGGATCCTTCAGCTACGCGGTTCTGAAAGGACGTTCCAACTATCTCTGCCGCCAGCGTGCGGCCGAGACCGGGCTCGGCACTTCGCGCCCAGGTACGCCGGTCGCCCAGACCTTCGACGACGTCTTCGACAAGAACAGCGACGATGAAGAGCCCGGTGCCGGGTCCGTAAAGAGCCCGACGCCCGCGAGCGCTCCCTCCGCGGAAGACCCGCAAACGAGCTCGGGGACCGGGCTCGCCCCACAGATCCGGCGCCTGGCCGCATGGGGCGAGCATTCTCCGACAGGCGATCGCGCCGAGCTCGACTTCGAGCCCGATCCGAGGGCGTGGTCGGCCGTCTCGGTCGGCCCGCGTGAGTGTCCCGGCGCCTACCGGTGCCCGTCGGGAGCAGCGTGCTTCACGGAGCAGGCGCGCGCCAGGGCGGCGGCGGCGGACATAGTCGTCGTGAACACCCATCTGTACGCGACCCATGTGGCGAGCGGCGGAGTCGTGTTGCCCGAGCACGACGTCGTGATCTTCGACGAGGCGCACGAGTTGGAGGACGTGATGACCTCGGGGCTCGGTGTCGAGCTCACACCGGGCAGGGTCAGAGCCGTCGCCCAGACAGCGAGGAGCCTGGTCGAACGCGACGGCGCGGCGGCGGTCGAGGCGCTCTTCGAAGCTGCAGACAGCCTCGAAGAGGTGATGCGCCCACTCGCAGGCCACCGCGTGCTCTCCGAACCGCGGCAAGTCCCGACCGCGTCAGAAGCACGCGCTACCCGCGCACCGCGCGTCCCTCCCACACCTGCGGGGGAGCCACTCGGACTGTCGATCGAGCTCGATGACCCCGTCAGAGCGCGGGGCCGGGCCGCGGGCGTAACCGCACCCGATGACCCGATCGGAGCACCAGGTCCTGACTCGCGTCTCGCGGCGGTGCTCGGCGTGATCGACAGCCGTCTCGCCGCCGTCACCCAGGCTCTGCGCGGCGCCGACCGACCTGAACGCGCGGGCTCCGATCCCGATGCCTCTTCGAAGAGACAACGCGCGGTTCAGGCGGCTTCGCACCTGACGGCGGACGTCCGAGCCTTCGCCGGCGCTGACAGCGACCAGGTCGCGTGGGTCGAGGGCTCTGGACCGGGCGCGAGACAGGTGATGCTCAGGCTCGCCCCGATCGACGTCGGGCCTACGCTCGCCGAACGGTTGTGGCCCAACGTGACGGCCGTGCTCACTTCGGCGACGATTCCTCCGCTAGCCGAGAGCCGTCTCGGGCTTCCACCCGAGAAAACCGATCGCCTCGACGTGACGAGCCCTTTTCCCTATCGCGATCACGCCATGCTCTACTGCGCGACCGATCTGCCCGACAGGCGCACCCCCCAGGCGGAGGCCGCAATCGCCGACGAGCTCGCGCAGCTCATCACGGCCGCGGGGGGAAGGACCCTCGCACTTTTCACGAGCTGGAGAGCCATGAGCGCGACCTGCGACCGCCTGCGGACGGTGCTCAGGTTCCCGATCTACGCGCAGGGTGATCTTCCCAAACCCAAGCTCCTCGAAGCTTTCAGCAACGACGAGGCCGCTTGCCTGTTCGCAACTGTGTCGTTCTGGCAGGGAGTCGACATACCGGGGCGGACGCTCACTCTCGTGGCGGTCGACCGACTGCCTTTCGCCCGGCCGGACGACCCGCTCGTGCAAGCCCGCCGCGATCGCGCCGGTGACCGCGCCTTCTCGCTCGTCGACCTGCCCAGAGCTGCAACGCTTCTCGCACAGGGAGCGGGCAGGCTGATCCGCTCCGCAGAGGACACGGGCGTGGTGGCTGTGCTCGACAGACGTCTTGCGACCGCCGGTTACGGCAGGATCCTGCGCGCTTCGCTGCCTCCGATGCGCTGGACCACTGACCGCCGTGTGGCAGTCGGGTTCCTCGAACAGGCCGTGTCAGCGCGAGCAACAGAGCTTCAGTAGCCCAGCCGTTCGATCGCGTCGCGCCGGAACTGCCAGCGGGGCTCGACGCTCACTCGGAGCTCGAGAAAGGCACCTTCGGGGAGGGCCTTTCGCACGGTCGTCCCCACTTGTTTGAGCAGCGATCCCCCCGCACCGATCACGATCCCCTTCTGCGAGTCTCGCTCCACGAGGATCTCGACGCGTATGTGCGGCCAGTCCCAGTCGGTGACCCTGCAAGCGATCGAGTGAGGCAGCTCGTCGTCGACGTGCGCGAGCAGCGCCTCGCGCACCATCTCGGCCACCCAGACGCTCTCCGCCACGTCGCTCAAGGTCCCCTCGGGGAAATACGCGGGCCCCTCGGGCAACAATGCGGTCACGGCCGAGACCAGCGGAGCCACTCCTTTGCCGGTCGCAGCCGACACCGGGAAGATCTCGGAACCGCTCGCCGCCTCGCTCGCCTCGACGAGCCTTTCCACCACAGAAGCCCGCGACGCAACGTCGATCTTGTTCACGACGACGAGCACCGCGCCCGGGTCGCGCGCCTCGAGGGCGCTCGCGAGGACCCTGCGGTCCCCAGGTCCCACGCGTGCCGTGGCATCGAGGACGACGACGACGAGATCGACGTCGGAGAGCGCAGACCCGACATGCTCGTTCAGCCGCTCGCCGAGCGCGGAACGCGGCTTGTGCAGGCCTGGCGTGTCCACGAAGACCGCCTGTATTCCCGGGCGGTGGAGCACCGCGCGTACGGCCCTCCTCGTCGTAGAAGGCCGGGGCGACGTGATCGTCACCTTGGTCCCGACGATGCTGTTCACGAGGGTCGACTTGCCGACGTTCGGCCTTCCGACGACGGCCACGAACCCCGAGTGGAGCTCGGGTGGTGCGGTCGTCAACGATCAGCCCGGGTCTGATGAGGCCGACTCGCCGCGAGCCTCCGCCGTCGCATGTGCTTGGGCCTGCCCGACCCTGACGCGACCTATCCGGTTGCCCTCCACGCGTTCGGCGACGAGCCGCAACCCGTCCACCACCACGGACTCTCCCTGCTCGGGGACATGACCGAGAAGATCGAACACGAGACCACCGACGGTGTCCCACGAGCCCGTCGGAAGATCGGCTTTGAGCAATTCCGCGAGCTCGTCGACGCTCAAGCGCGCCGACACCGACACTTCACCGCCCGGAAGCCTCATCACCTGGGGCTCCTCCACGTCGAATTCGTCGACGATCTCGCCGACGAGCTCCTCGATCAGGTCCTCCAAGGTCACGAGCCCGGCCGTGCCTCCGTACTCGTCCACCACGATCGCCAGGTGATAAGTGAGCTCCTGCATCTCGCGCATCAGGCTCGCAACGCGCTTGGTCTCGGGTACGAAACGCGCTTCGCGAACGTGGTCGCCGACACGCTCGGTTCCGCGTGACGCGCGTTCGAGCCGGATGAGGTCCTTGGCGTAGGCGATCCCGACCACGTCGTCGACGTTGGTCCCGTACACCGGTAACCGGCTGAAGCCCACGTCCATGGCCACGCCGAGCGCGTCCGAGACCGACGTGCTCGCTTCCACCGCACGCATGTCAGGGCGCGGCACCATCACCTCGCGGACGACCGTGTCGCCGAACTCGATTATGGAATGGATGAGTACGCGCTCGGACTGCTCGATGACGTCTTCCTCCGTGGCAACGTCTGCCAGTGCGAGCAGCTCCGACTCACTCACCGTCGCCGCCCCTCGCGGGCTGCCTCCGAGCTTCTCCGCGAGCCATACGAGCCCGTTGGAAATCATCCTCACCGGCCAGAAGCGAACGACCACCGAGACGAACGGAGCGGAGAACAGAGCCGAGCGATCGGGGTTGCGGACCGCGTAGTTCTTCGGAATCGCCTCTGCGAGGACGAAGATGACCACGATCTCGAACACGAGCGCGACGAAGACGCCCCAATTGCCGAACCAGTGCTCGGCGAGCAACCCGACCAGGGTGGCGGTCACAAGTTGGCAGACCAGCACCATCAAAAGGACGCCGTTCAAGAACGATTCGGGGTGCTCCACCAATCTGACGAGCTGGCGCGCTCCGCGATGGTGATCGTCCTCGAGCGCCAGTGCCTTCGCCCTGCTCGTGCGCACGAGGCTGGTCTCGGCGAGAGCGAGAACCGACGAGATCGCGAGCAGCACGACCACGACGACGAGAAGGATGGCATCGGCAGGCCCGAACTTGGACGCGGTCGAGATCATGACACCGAGGGCGTCCACGGCAGCTGCTATCCGCCCGACGAGCCGAAGCGCGCCAACATGTCGCGTTGACGTTGCTCCATGCGCTGCGCCTCGTCTTCTTCCTCGTGGTCCATGCCCAGAAGGTGAAGCAACCCGTGGACCACGAGCAGCTCGACCTCTGTCTCGGGCTGGACGCCGTGCTCGGAGGCGTTGCGCGCCGCGACGGCGGGGCACACGACGACGTCTCCGAGTAGAAGCGGGATCTCGTCGAGGTCGGTTGGCCCCCCTGGACCTGTCCCACCCTCGTCAGGTGAGCGGCCTCCGGGCTCCGGCTGGTCCTCGATCGGGAAGGCGAGCACGTCGGTCGGGCCGGACTCGCCCAGGAAACGCTCGTTCAGCTCGGCCATGGAGACCTCGTCGACGAAGAGGAGGGACACCTCGACGTCACCTTTGAGCGCGACGGCCTCGAGCACGCGCCTCGCAAGCTCGCCGTAGCGCTTCACGTCGACAGACTGCTCGTCCTGCTCGTCTGCGCAGAAGACGTCAATCGCCATCCGGTGCTCCGCCTCGTGACACCTCACCTGGTGGTGCTTGCTCGGCGGCGGCCGGGTCGGCGGGATCGTGGGAGCCGCGCTTCACGGCATCGCCCGCTGCCCGCTCCACGTCCACGCGCTCGTAGGCGGCCACGATGTCCGCGACGATGCGGTGCCTCACGACGTCACGCTGACCCAGGTGGACGAACGCCACACCGTCGACCGCCCCGAGGATCGACTCGAGGCCGAAGAGCCCGGAGCGCCCACCCGGGACGTCGACCTGGGTCACGTCACCGGTCACTACGGCCTTCGAACCGAAACCGATCCTCGTGAGGAACATCTTCATCTGTTCGGGGCTGGTGTTCTGGGCCTCGTCGAGGATTATGAAGCTCCTGTTCAACGTCCTGCCCCTCATGAACGCAAGGGGTGCGACCTCGATCGTGCCGCGCTCGAGCAGACGTTGCGCCCCTTCAGGGCCAAGCAGGTCGTAGAGGGCGTCGTAGAGGGGCCGCAGGTACGGGTCGACCTTGGCCATGATGTCGCCAGGGAGGAATCCAAGACGTTCGCCCGCTTCGACCGCCGGTCGGGTGAGGATGATCCTGTCCGCCTGATGTGCTTGCAACGCCTGCACGGCGAGCGCGACGGCGAGATAGGACTTTCCAGTTCCGGCCGGCCCGATCCCGAAGGTGACGACGTTGCTCGCGATCGCGTCGGTATAGACCTTCTGCCCCGCCGTCTTCGGATGCACCGAGCGCCCACGCGCCGAGCGGAGCAATTCGCTAGTGAGCACGTCGGACGGCCGGACGTCGTCTTTGACCATCGCGATCGTGCGGTCGACGTCCGAAGGGTCGAGCCGGTGTCCCTGCTCGAGCAGCAGCACCAGCTCGTCGAAGAGCCGACCGATGCGCTCGGCGTCCTCGCCCTCGATGGTGATCTCGTTGCCCCTCACGACGATCAGAGACCCTTTGAAAGAGTCCTGCACCAATCTCAGCAACTCGTCGCGCTGGCCGAGCAGGCCCACCATCAGGTGGTTGCCGGGGACTCGGATCTTTATCTGGGTCGGGGACACTGGCGATTCGAGGCTACCAGTGGGCTCGAGCCCGCCGGACCCACGCAAAACCCGTGGGGAGTTACGACCGGCTTCCGGCGCTGACGGGCCCAGCTCGGAGGTCCCGGGCTCGGAGGGCCCAAGCTCTGAGACGGAGCCCCGGGAGGGGGCTCAACTCGGCCGCCAACCCATGGGCCGGCCGCCGATCACGTGGAGGTGGAGGTGGCCGACGCTGTTCTGCGCGTCCTCCCCGACGTTCAAGATCATGCGGTAGCCGCGTTCGAGGATGCCCTCTGACTCGGCGACCTGTCGCGCCACGACGAGCAGGTCCGCCACGTCGTCGGCATCGGAGGCGACGATCGACGAAGCGTCGTCGATGTGACGGCGCGGCACCACGAGCACATGGGTCGGCGCCTGGGGGTTCAAGTCGCGGAACGCGAACGAGCGCTCCGACTCGAATACGACCTCGGAGGGCAGATCGCCTGCGACGATGCGGCAGAACAGGCAGTCGGCCCCGACTTCGGACACTTCAGATTCCGGGTCTGGCCCGCGCCTCGTCCTCGGTCCCGGCGTGGCGTTCGGGCGCACCCTTGAGCTCCGGGTACAGGTGATCGAGGCTGCCGGGAGGTATCCGGCACGTCTCGATGAAGCCGTAGACGTCGTCTTCCTTAAGGCGGATGACGCGGCCGAACTTGTAGGCGGGCAGAGTGCCCTCGTCGATGAACCGGTAGAGACTGCGAAGCGTCACTCCGAGATGCTCAGCAGCCTCTTTCGTGCTCATCCAGTTGATCCGCTCGTTCACTGCGCCTCCTGCGAGCGGCCAACCCGCCCGGCATCCTCACCATACCCATGAGAACTGTCGGGACACCTCAGACAACTAGCCGATCACACGGAGGCCGAGCTCGTCGAGACGGCGGCTCATCGCGTCTGGGGTCACCCCGAACAGGCAGGCGATCGCTCGCAGGTCCTCGGCGCGGATCGTGATCATCCGGCCGTTGAAGTCCTGACGCTGCACCTGGATCATGCTCAGGAACCTCCGGAGCAGATCACGTTCGGGCCCGCTGACGGAATTCAGCTTTGCGAGATCGATGGTGATCTTCTCGTTGCCGTCCCATGCCCTCAGGGCACGGTTGTTGAGCGACGTCCCCTGGGCTTCGGGAGCCTTGCCGCCCCACCGGTCCTCTTCGACTTCGTCATGAGGGAGCAACTGGTCGACCGGGACGTCATAGAGCTTGGCGAGCCTTTGCAACCTCGGCACCGAGATGGCCCGCTCACCCCTTTCGTACGCACCGAGGACCGAAGCCTTGAATTCCTGGTCGGACATCGCCTCTACGGCCTGGAGGGACAAACGCATCTGCTTGCGCACGACTCGCAGCCGGGCGCCGACGGATCGGGCATAAGCGGCTCGCTGGCCCTCTTCCGGCTCGTCGTCCAGGCCTGGAGTCGTGTGATTGACCATGACCATGCATGCAGTCTTGCCCACTCAGCGTGGTGAATGCAAGAACCCGTTGATGCAGCGGTGGTTCTTTTCCGTCATTGGGAGAATCCACGGTCACGGAGAGCGCAGACCAGGGTGCCTGCCACGATGGCTGCCGTCTCCGCTCGAAGCACCCCGTCTCCGAGCCCGGCGAGCGCCTCGGCGGCGGCGAGCTCCTCCTCGGTCCAGCCCCCCTCCGGGCCCACGCACACCGGCCGGCCCAGCCCGACCGGGCCGCCACCGCGCTCTGCGAGGACGAGGGGCTGCGACCTGGCGTAGTCCAGGACGTTCGCGACGCCCTCGACCGCCGGGATCCACGCCCGCCGCGATTGCGCAGCCGCCTGCTCGGCGATTCTGGACAGGCGCTCGACGGCACGCCCAGCGCGATCTGATCCCCAGACGACGACCGAACGCGCGGCGCGGAGGACCACGATCCGGTCCACCCCTATCTCTACGAGCTTCTGGACGACCCATTCGGGTCGGTCTCCCTTCACGGGGGTAAAAGCGACAGTGACCTCAGGAGCCGCACGAGCCACGTAGAGGGTTTCACCCGCGGGCTCGAGCCACGGCGCGGCGCCCGCGTATGTGCACGGTCGCCACGAACCCTGGCCGTCGGACGCGATTACCGTCTCGCCGGGCCGCAGGCGCAGCACCCGCGACAGGTGATGGACGTCAGCTGAATCCGGGGCACAGGACGCAAGATCCTCGACGAAGACCTGGGCCACGGCCCCGGCGGAGGCCGGGCTCGTTGAACCGTCAGGGCCCGACGGCTTGTTCTCCAAAAGAGCGACTCCGGCTCAGCCGAAAGCAGAGCGCAGCTTCGAGAAGAAGCCCTCACCCGGCGGTGCGACCGGCTCGCCGCGGTCAGCGGCGAATCGCCGCAACAGCTCCTCCTGCTCCTTGGTCAGATCGGTGGGGGTGACCACGACTAAATGGGCTCGCAGCTCTCCGCGGCCGCGCCCTCTCACGTGCGGTATGCCCCGACCACGCAGGCGAACGACATGCCCGGTCGAAGTACCGGCCGGGATCTCTATCTCCTCGTCACCGTCGAGCGTCTCGATCGTGACCGACGCGCCGAGTACCGCCTGGGAGAAAGCGATTGGCACCTCGACCACGAGGTCGTCGCCCTGGCGCTCGAACTTGTCGTCGGGCGCGACTGCCAGGTGCACGTAAAGGTCGCCGGCCGGGCCGCCCCTCATGCCCGCAGCTCCCCTTCCCCCAACCGCAGGGTCGAACCGTGGTCGACGCCGGCGGGGATGTCGACCGTGAAGGTCTTCTGCTCAGACCGCCGACCCTCGCCGCGGCAGTCCGGGCACGGGCTCGTCAGCACCTCGCCGTTGCCGCCGCAGCGGTTGCAGGGGAACGCCGTGACCACCTGGCCCAAGATGGACTGGCGGACCCGGCGGACCTCGCCTGTCCCACCACAGTCATCGCAGCGTGTCGCGGTGGTGCCCGGCCTCGCCCCGCTGCCCGTGCAGGTGTCGCACGAGACCAGGGTGTCCACCGTCATCTCCTTGGACACGCCGAAAGCCGCCTCGCGAAACGTGAGGTTGAGCACCGTCTCCGCATCGGGCCCTCTGGCGGGTCCAGTCCGCTGGCGAGGGCGGCCTCCCCCGCCGAAGAAGGCACCGAGGAGATCGCCGAGATCCCCTCCGAACACGTCACCCATGTTCTGGCCGGCGTCGGCGCCGTCGGGCCCGAACATGTCATATCGCCGCCTGCGCTCCGGATCGCGAAGCACCTCGTAGGCGAGCGAGGTCTCCTTGAAGAGGCGCTCCGCCTCGGGGTCCCCGCCGGTGGAGTCCGGGTGCAGCTCGCGAGCGCGCTGACGATAGGCGCGTTTCAGCTCTTCTTCTGAGGCGTCGTGCCCCACGCCGAGCAGCGCGTAGTAATCAGTTGCCACGGTGGCTTCCCTCGAGGTCGTCGGTCCTGTGCCGGGTCAGCCGCTCGGCCAACTCGTCACCCACCAGCCGGACCGCGGCGAGCGCCCTCGGGTAGTTCATCCTGGTCGGCCCGAGGATCCCGATCGTCCCGAGCTCCTCCCCGTTCAGCTCGACGGGAGCGACGACGAGAGCACACGACGCCAACGGCTCGAACCCGTGCTCGGCGCCTATGGCGACCGACAGCCCACGGTCGAGCACGTCTTCTATCAGCTCGACGACGACGAGCTGCTGCTCGAGTATCGACAGCACCGACCTGACGGTCTCTACTGCGTCGAACGCGGACGCCATGCTCGAAGCCCCGCCGACGAAAACGTTGTCCGGCTCGCGGGCTCCGGCGAGCTCCGACAGCGCGACGAGGGCGACCTGCGTGACCTCGTCCACGCTCGGGTCGCCCGTCTCGGGCAGTGTCTTCGTGCGCTCGAGCGCCGAGCCCACGAAGTGCGAGCACAGATGAGTGGACGCGGCAGCGAGTGCCTCGCTCGTGATCTCTTCTGCGAAGTCGAGAGTGCGCTTCTCGACGGCGCCGTCTGCGAGAACGACTACGAGCACGGCCACCTGTGGCGCGATCCCGACGATCTGCACCGAGCGCACCGCCGAGGTGTCGTGGCGGTGACCGACTACGACCGACACATGGTCTGTGAGACCGGCGAGAAGTCGGCTCGTGCGTTCGAGCATCTCCTCGACCTCGCCGTGAACGTGTGCGTAGAAGGCTCTCACCTGCCTGTTCTGAACCGGTCCGAGGACGCCGGGCCGTGAGAGATGGTCGACGAAGTACCGGTATCCCCTGTCGGTGGGGATGCGGCCGGCGGAGGTGTGGGGCTGCATCAGAAAGCCGTCGCGCTCGAGAGCGGACATCTCGCTGCGGACCGTCGCCGAGGAGACTCCGACACCGACAGAGACGTGCGAGGAACCCACCGGTTGGGCCGTCTCGACGTGCTCTGTCACCACGGCGTTCAAGATCGCCGACTTGCGGGCGTCCAGCTGCTCTACCGGGCCGGGCCGCGACTCGTCGTGGCGGCGCTTGTGCCGCCTTGAGTCGTCGCCGGAGTCCCTGCGGTCGTTTGGCATGTCTTCCCGGGTTGGGCCGCCTGATATTGCGGTTGGCACTCGATTCTACCGAGTGCCAGATCCTCCGGCCCGCAATCGACACCCCCGAGGCAGCGGGCGTGGCGAGCTCAAGATGGGAGCGACGGTCATTCCTCGAGGCGCAGGGCGGAGATAAAGGCTTCTTGGGGAACTTCTACCCGGCCGATCGCCTTCATCTTCTTCTTTCCTTCCTTCTGGCGTTCGAGCAGCTTGCGCTTCCTCGTTATGTCCCCGCCGTAGCACTTTGCGAGCACGTCCTTGCGCTTGGCCTTCACCGTCTCCCTGGCGATGATCCGCCCGCCCACGGCCGCCTGAATGGGCACATCGAACAGCTGGCGGGGTATGAGCTCGCGCAGCTTTGCGGTCATCCGCCTTCCGTAGTCGTCGGCCTGGGAACGGTGCACGACGGTGGAGAAGGCGTCGACCGGCAGGTGGTTCACGAGCACGTCGACCTTGGCCAGGTTCGAGGTGATCATGCCTGCAGGCTCGTAGTCCAGGCTGGCGTACCCCTTCGTGCGGCTCTTCAGCTGGTCGAAGAACCCCACCACCACCTCGGCGAGCGGCATCCTGTAGACGAGCTCGAGCCTCTCAGGTGACAGGTACTCCATCCGATCGAGCTCACCGCGCCTCGTCTGGCACAGCTCCATCACCGGGCCGATGTACTCGGAGGGCAGGATCAACGTCACGCGCAGCACGGGCTCGTCGATGTGGTCGATCCGCGAGGCGTCGGGCATCTGGCTTGGGTTGTCGAACTTGAGTGTCGTTCCGTCGGTCAGGCACGCGACATATGCGACCGAAGGCGCGCTCGCTATGAGCGACAGGTCGAACTCGCGTTCAAGGCGTTCGCGCACGATCTCCATGTGGAGCAGGCCGAGGAAGCCGCAGCGGAACCCGAAACCGAGCGCCTGTGACGACTCCGGCTCGTAGGTAAAACTGGAATCGTTCAGCCTCAGCTTCTCCAGAGCGTCGCGCAGCTCCGGCAGCTCGTCGCCGTCTATCGGGTAAAGGCCGCAGAACACCATCGGCAGCGGGTCGCGGTATCCCTCGAGAGGAGCCTTGGCCGGGCTCGTCGCATCGGTCACCGTCTCGCCCGACCGTGCGCGCCCGACGTCTTTGATCCCGGCTATCAGATATCCGACCTCGCCCGGACCGAGCTCGGAGACAGGCGTCGGCTCGGGCGTCCTGATCCCGATCTCCTCCGTCTCGTTCACCGCCCGCGCCTGCATGAACAACAGCCGCGCCTTGGATCGGAGCACTCCGTCCACGACGCGCACCGAGCTCACCACCCCGCGGTACTGGTCGTAGGCCGAGTCGAAGATCAGCGCACGAAGCGGGGCGGCCGGGTCGCCGACGGGCGCAGGCACACGTTCGACCACGGCGTCGAGCAGCTCGGGGACTCCTTTTCCCGTCTTCGCCGAGATGCGCAGGATCGTGGAGCCCTCTATGCCGAGGACCCGCTCGATCTCGTCGGCGTACCGCTCAGGGTCCGCCGCGGGAAGGTCGATCTTGTTCAGAGCCGCCACGACCTGTATGTCGTGCTCGAGTGCCTGGTAGCAGGTCGCGAGCGTCTGTGCCTGGATCCCCTGCGACGCGTCCACGAGGAGTACCGCCCCTTCGCAGGCGGCGAGCGACCTGCTCACCTCGTACGTGAAGTCGACGTGTCCTGGCGTGTCGATCAGTTGGAGCAGATGGTCCCTCCACGCGACTCGGACGTTCTGGGCCTTGATGGTGATGCCGCGCTCGCGCTCGAGGTCCATCGAGTCGAGGTACTGGTCGCGCATGGCGCGGGGGTCGACCGCTCCTGTGAGCTCGAGGATCCGGTCGGACAGGGTCGATTTGCCATGGTCGACATGACTGATGATCGAGAAGTTCCTGATCCGATCGGCGGACTGCACAGCAGGATGAGCGTACTGGGGGTGGCGCATCGGTAGGCTCGGCGCGCTCCATGACGATCACCTCCGTCAGCTCGGAGTCTCCGACGGTGCCCACGGCTCCGGCCGCTCGGATACCTCCGACGCAGGTCGCCATCGCTGCCGGGATAGCGCTCCTCACGGTCGCGGTCGTGCCCGGCTGGTCGTCTTCTCCCTGGGCACCGAAAGAGGCCGTGCTCGCGGCACTTGCCGCAGCCGGGCTGCCCGTGCTCGTGCTCCAGGCATTCGGAGGCGGCCGGGACACTCCACGCTCTACACGAACCGCGGCCCGCCTCGCGCTGGCCTTCGCCGCGGTCGCACTCGTTTCGGCGCTCGCGTCGGCAACGCCAGGGATCGCGATGGTCGGCCTCTACGAGCAGGGCACGGGCTGGGTTTTCGTGGCCGGACTCGTCGGTTGCTGGGCGCTTTGCACCCGCCTCGGCGAAAGGGCGAGGGAGCTACTCGCGGTGCTCATCATCTTCTCGGCGGTGGCAAACAGCGCGATTGCGGTCATGCAACTCACCGTCGGGCTCCAAAGGATAGGCCTCCCTCTCTACATCGGCGGATCGGCCGACGGGCTACAGGCCAACCCGTTCGAGCTCGGTGCGCTCGTCGTCGCCGCGCTCGCACTTCTTACAGGCCGCTTCACGAAGCGGCCACGCGAGTGGTACCTGCCGGTTCTGGTGGTGACGATCGGCGCGGGTGCCTGCGGGCAGCGCCTGCCTTTGATCCTCATCGCCGCGGTCCTCGCATGGGCCGTCTGGCAGACGGCCCGCCCGGGGCGTCGCCGGGTCACTCGAGACGTGCGACGATCACTCGCCTTCGCGGCGCTCAGCATCGCGGGCGTCGCCGCCGGCGCTCTGACGGCCAGATGGTCCAACTCAACCGGCTCGATTGCACGCCTCGCGGGCTCCACCTCGGAAGAGACGTTCGGGCAACGCTTCATGGCGTGGCACGAAGGCCTGCGCGCGTTCACACATCATTTCCTCATCGGAGCAGGCCCCGGACAGTTCCGTGCCGTCACCTCGTTCTTGTTCCCGCTCTCTTTCATGAAGCCCGATCCGGGCGAGGTGTTCACCGACGCCCACAACCTGGTGATCGAATACCTGACCACCACCGGGATCCTCGGGACTGGAGCCCTGCTGCTGTGGCTCGCCGTCGTCCTCAAGTCGGCTCGCGGCCCTCTGGTCGCGGCAGCGCTGGTCATGATCGCGATGGAGCTCGCGGAGCCCCTCAACGCCGCGGTTCTTCCCGTGGCTTTCGCCGCGCTCGGCGCGGCAGGACCCTTGTCTGTAGCCGACACGACCGCATCCGAGCCAAGCACACAGCCCGCCCGTGCTCTGCAACGAGACGGTCCTTCGCCCTTCTCACCCATCGGACGTGGGCTTGTCGCGGTGATGGCCGCAGTCGGGCTCGTGGCCGGCATGCTGTTCATCGCGGGTGACGGTCTGATGTCGCGTGGACAGGGCCAGTACGACCTGGCACAGGATCAGGCAGCGCTCGCGAGCGGGTCGACGGCGAACACGCTGCTCGCGGCGTGGCCGGACCCTGCCGAGCTGTTGAGCGAGACGCACTTCTACATGAGCCTCGGGGACCACCCAGACGAGGAACTACAGGCGATCCGGTGGGCGCAGATCGCGGTGTCGCGCGATCCCACCAACTCGAGCCTTCTGGTCATGCTCGCGAGCTACCAGTTGGCGGCAGGCCAGTTCCGGGCCGCGCAACAGTCCGCTCTGAAGGCACAGACGTACCTTCCTTATTGGCCGTCCGCCTTGAACGACCTTGGGATCGCCTCGCTGCTGATCGGTGAACATTCAGAGGCGCTTCACTGGTTTGCGATCTCGTTGGAAGTTGAGCCGCAACAGCCCTCGATACAGGACCTGTACGACGGAAGGTGCAAGCTCGACGTCCATCACCTCGGCCTCAGTCAGCTGACCCGTTCGTGCTCGGGGAGCTGAGAAGGCCTTGCAGATCAGGCGCGGCCGGCGCGTTCGCGACCCGGCTGACGTCGCTCACAACGGAGTAACAACAGCACACGGAAGCGCACGGATAACCGCGATATCCGCGCCCGCGGATGGTTCAATGTGCTGTGCAGAGGGCCGTGCGCTGGATGGTATATGCGGTCACGCTCGGGGTCGTCGTCGGCCTCGGCGAGCTTCACGCGCACCTCATCGGCGACTACCAGTTCCTGAGCGGCGGGCGCGGACCGTGGGATGCCGTCTACGTGGTCGTCTTGGCGTTGGCCGCGTACGGCGTCGGGTTGCCAGACCTGCCGCGGACGGTTCTCGGTGCGTGGGTGTCCGCATCCCTCGCTGTCGCGACAGCGGCGATAGCGGTGTCTGTGATCCAACTGGTGATCGGCTCGGGCGTTCTCCCCCGGTTCGTGATCTTCGGCGCAGTGGTCATCCTCGTTCCCTCGTACGCGATGCTCAGCGTGGCGAGCGAGCACATCAGGCGCCACGACGAGGTGAGCGACCGCGTGCTCGTCGTCGCGAGGAGAGACCACATCGAGACGCTCCGATCGGACGTGGAGCGCTCCCCCGAACGCCCGGCGGCGTTGGTCGCCACCATCGATCTGACAGAGCTCGACGGCGCCGTCGGAACGTCGGGTCAGATCCAACAAGCCGCGAAGGAGAGCAAGGCGACGTTGGTCGTCCTCGATCGCGAAGCCCAGGGCTCTGAGTCGGTCGTCGCGCAGGTGGCCGTGCTCCACGGCGGGGGCACGAGGGTGAGGACTCTGTCGCTGTTCTACGAGGAGTGGCTCGGCAAGCTCCCTCTCGGCGAGCTCGAGCGGATGTCGCTCATGTTCGACATCCAGGAGCTGCACGCCGCGGTCTACTCCCGGGTGAAGCGGTTCTTCGACGTCGTTCTCGGGCTCGTCGGCACTGTGGCGCTCGTGGCCGCGGTGCCGTTGGTCGCGGTGCTCGACCTGATCGGCAACCGCGGCTCGATCCTCTACAGACAGCGCCGCGTCGGCAAGGGCGGTGACGAGTTCACGATCCTCAAGTTCAGGACGATGCGACCGGCCTCCGGCGAGTCGACGTGGACCGAGCACGGCGACCCCCGGGTGAGCGGGGTGGGGCGGTGGCTCAGGCGGACACACATCGACGAGCTGCCCCAGGTGCTGAACGTCCTCAGAGGTGATCTCTCCTTCGTAGGCCCGAGGCCCGAGCAGCCCGCCTACGTGGAGGAGCTACGCCAGAAGATCCCGTTCTACGACGTCAGGCACCTCGTCCATCCCGGGCTCACCGGTTGGGCGCAGGTGAAGTTCGAGTACGGGGCTACCGTCGCCGACGCGTTGGAGAAGCTCCAGTACGAGTTCTTCTACCTGAGGCACCAGAGCCTCACTCTCGACGCACGGATCGTGGCGAGGACGCTCCGATCTGTCCTGTGGCACCAGGGACGCTGACTCACGCAGGCGCTCCACAGCCGGTGCCCCGTACCGGGGCCTGCAGCTGCCTGCTAACGTCTCGCGGCCGATCCGGTCGTGGACCGAAGCACGGCGCAATCACACAAGCGCGAGGAATCAGTGGCAAATATCCGCAGCCAGATAAAACGCAACCGCCAGAACGAGAAGGGCCGGCTGCGTAACAAGGCCGTGCGATCCGAGATGCGCACGAGGACCAAGCGCGCCCTGCAGACCGCCGAGCAGGGAACCGAAGACGCCGCCGAGGTCCTCCGGCTCGCCATCAAGCGCATCGACAAGGCCGCTGCGAAGGGCTCGATCCACAAGAACCAGGCCGCCAACCGCAAGTCCCGGCTCATGCGCCGGGTGAACGCCCTGAGCCAAACCTCGGACTGAGCGACGGCAAAAGATCCTTTGGCGGCAGTAAGCTTTGCACTGGACAGGCCGTCCTTGTCAGGGGGATGGGCGATGGCTGGACTACGCAAGAGCCGCAAGCACGAGGGTCACAAGCAGAGGGTCCTCATGGACGGGACCTCGGTGGAGTCAGGGCCCGCCTCGAAACCGAGGGCCTATCAGCTCCCGACGGTGAACCCGGAGCCCTTCGCCCCGAGAGCGACCCCGGAGCCCGGGCTTTCGGCGGACCTGCCGCTGTGGCCCGGGTGGCACCCCGACCCGACCGGACGTCACCAGACCCGCTACTTCGACGGGGTCTCGTGGACGGACAACGTGGTCGACGGCAAGGAGCCGTCCAAGGACCCGTTCACCGCCTGACCCGGGCGCCGAGCGCGCCCGCCTCGGTGGGGCTCAGCGATGCCTTGCCGGCGTGCGCCTCGTCCCGGTCGAAAGACGGGTGAGCCGGGCGACAAGGACCTGCAGCACTGCCGCATCGGGCAAGCCGGTCCGGCCCCGCAGATCGAGATCGGCTTCGGCGATCAGGACGATCGCCCGCCCGATCTTGTCCGAGCCGAGCCGGCGCGATTGCTCGAGCGCCTTCCTTGCAACGAACTCGTGGGCACCGAGCAGCTCTGCCGCCTCGCTCGAGCTGGTCGCACCCGAACCGTCGAGGCGCAGCATCGAGCCGTAGTGACGGTGCAAGGTCGCGAGAACGACCAAAGGGACGCTCCCCGACGCCGTCGTCAACCGTTCCAGAGCGCGGAGCGCCGCCGCCGTGTCGCCCGAGTCCAGTGCATCTGTCAGGTCCCAGGGAGCGACCCCTCCTGCCGTGCCGAGGAAGGGCTCGAGCTCGTCCGCAGTGACGGTCGCCGATTCGCCGTAGGCGGAAGAAAGCGACTCGAGAAGCCCGTCGAGCCGTCCGAGGTCGTCGCCTATGTGCTCGCCGAGCCGCAAAGCGGCCTCTGCGTCGAGCTTGACGGGCGCATGGTGGAGCCTGCCCGCTATCCACTGGGTCCTCGCCCGTCCTGTGCCGACCTTGGTGTCCACGACACGACCCTTGGACTCGACCGTCTTCGCGAGCACGGGCGCGATGGTGCCCCCGCCTGCGGCCACCACCAGCACGACTCCTGGCACCGGATCCTTGATGGCGGCTGCAATGCGGCCGGCCTCTCCCGTAGAGATCCTCCCCGCGTCGCGCACCACGACCACCCGGCGGTCGGTGAGGAACGGTGGCGTCGACAGTGCGTCGACGATCACCCCTACGTCGGATGCGTCAGAGCTCTGCTCGGTGTGCTCCTCCACGACCATCGCGGCGTCGCGGCCGGAGACGAGCTCTGTCACTACCTCGTGAACGGCCTGAGCCACGAGAGAAGGGTCGTTGCCGCGCACGAGGACCGCCACGTCGTTGTGAGCCGCGCGACGCGCGCCTGCTTGTGCCACCGTCAAGCCGCCCCGAGTATCGCCGCCATCGCGTCGCGCACCCGCCTCGTTCCTGCGACGTCGTGCACCCGAACCACCCGGGCTCCGAGCGCGATTCCGATCGAGACCGCTGCGAGCGACGCCTCGCGCCTGTGGTCGATGTCGAGACCGAGAACCTGGCCGAGGAACGTCTTGTTGGAGGCGGACAACAGCACCGGGTGACCGAGCGCGCTCAGGCGGTCGGTGGCTCGAAGCAATTCGAGCGACTGCTCGGGCGTCTTTCCGAGGTCGAGACCCGCATCCACCATTATCCGCTCGGCAGGTATCCCCGCGCGGAGCGCCGATTCCGCCCGGGACTCGAGGAATTCGCACACGGTCGCGCAAACGTCGTCGTATTCGGGCTCAGGGTCGCGCACCCGCGGGGCGAGACGGATGTGGGTGGCGACGACGGAAGCCCCCGCATCGGCGGCGACCGTCAGGTAGTCGGGATCTGCGAACCCGCTTATGTCGTTTCCCACCACCGCTCCTGCACGGTACGACTCGCGGGCAACCGACGCCCTCCAGGTGTCGACCGAGATAGGGACGGCGAAGCTCTTGTGAAGCACCGCAACGGCCTCCACCACCCGATCGAGCTCCTCGGCTTCTGTCACCTCCGGCCCAGGTCCCGCCTTCACACCCCCCACGTCGAGCGCGTCGGCGCCGTCCGCCACCAGCCTCTCCGCCTTGGCGACGAGATCGTCGAGCGCGAACGTCTCGCCGCGGTCGTAGAAAGAGTCAGGCGTGCGGTTCAAGATGCCCATGATCACCGCTCGCGTCGACACGTCGAACGACGTGTTCCCGAGCTCGAGCACGGAACCGGCGAGTGCCACCGGAGAGCTCAACTCTTATCGGGCCGACCGCGAGCCGCTCGAGCCCGCCGGTCAGAACAGCCGGGCGGCGAGCGCCTTGCGGTACTGCGAGGTGCGCGGGTCGTCGGGGCCCAGCGTCTCCAACAGGTCGACAAACTCCTGGCGCGCCTGTTCGTCGTCCTTCACACGATCGAGCAGACCGTCGAGAAGCACGTCCACTCCTTCTCGAGGCACTTCCACCTGCTGCTGCGCCAGGCGGGCCTCGGCCGCGAGCTGGCGGGACTCGGCCGTCTCGGGGATCTTCGCCAGCAGATTCAAGGCCTCTTCAGGCTCGCCCGCCGCCACGAGCAGGCGCGCGAGGCCTATCACCGCGAGCGGATGGTCGGGCTCGAGCTCGAGGGCACGCCTGAGCGATGCCTCGTCGCCAGCGGCTACGAGCTGGTCGGCCTCCGAAGGCGCCGGCGAGAGCTTGGCGATGAACTGCTCGACCTCGGCGCGCGGCAGCGCTCCGATGAAGCCGTCGACGACCTTGCGGTCCCTGATCGCCATCACCGCGGGGATCGACTGGACCTGGAAGGCGGCCGATATCCGGGGATTCTCGTCTACGTTCACCTTCGCCAGCTCGACAGAGCCCCCGGTCGCATCGATCACGTCTTCGAGGATGGGGCCAAGAGTCCTGCACGGCCCGCACCACGGCGCCCAGAGGTCGACCACGACCGGCACCTGCTCGGACCGGTCGAGGACCGACTGCTCGAAATCGGCGTCACTGACGTCCAGCGCCATGCATCCGACGATACCTGGAGTCGCCGGCTCAGCTCTCGGTCCCCGATGCCATTAGCCTCGCAGGCCGTGGCGCAACCCGACCCGGTCGAGGGAATCGACGTGGTCCACGTAACTGAATGGTTCTGCAGGAATGTGGAGGGGACGAAGCCCCCTCTCGACTTCTCGCTCGTTGCCGGGGGAAGGTCGAACCTGACGTACAAGGTCAGCGACTCGGCGGGAAGCTCGTGGGCGCTTCGCCGGCCGCCCGTCTCCCACGTGCTTCCAACCGCGCACGACATGGCCCGTGAGCACAGGGTGATGTCGAGCCTCGGCCCGACCGACGTCCCGGTGCCGCGCACCTGCGGGCTGTGCGAGGACCCCGAGGTCAACGGTGCCCCCTTCTACGTGATGGAGTTCGTCGACGGCTTCATCCTTCGCGACGCGGCCGCCGTCAAGAAGGCGCTCGACCGGACGCGTCGGCGTGCAGCGGGCGAGTCGATGGCCGACACGCTCGCGACGCTTCACGCGGTCGACGTCGATTCGGTCGGGCTCGGCGACTTCGCCAAGCGCGACGGGTACGCGGCGCGTCAGCTGAAGCGCTGGCTCTCGCAGTTCGAGAGCTCGCCCGTAGAGGGCCTCGAGACGGCCGGCCCTGTGCGCGCCGCCCACGAACGCCTGGTCGCCACGATGCCCGAGCAGACGGAGACCACTATCGTCCATGGTGACTACCGGCTCGACAACGTGGTGATCGGCCCCGACGGCCACGTGCGAGCCGTTCTCGACTGGGAGATATGCACCCTGGGCGACCCCTTGGCCGACGTGGGGCTCCTGATGGTGTACTGGAACGAGCCCGGTGAAAAAGCCGTGATCGCAGGCGTGACCCCGACGGCAGTACCGGGCTTCCCCGACCGTTCCGAGATGAAGAAGCGCTACGTACACGCGTCTGGTCGCGATCTCGGTGCCCTCGACTTCTGGGTGGCGTTCGGCTACTGGAAGCTCGCGTGCATCCTGCAGGGCGTGTTCCACCGGTACGTCGGAGGCGCGGCCGCCGGCGACCGGTCCGGGCTCGACGGCGTAGGTCCCATGGTCACGGAGCTCGCATCGAGAGCGCTCGAGGTCATCGAAGGGCGCTCGGGCGAGCCCGCCGGCGGGCGCGCCAGCGACCGGGCGGGCTGAACGCACATGGCTCTCTACGAGCGGCACTCCACGAGGGGCTTCGACCGTCCGGTCCTCGTCGTCGCCCTCGAGGGCTGGGTCGACGCAGGGCTCGGAGCCGCGGGTGCCATCGCGGCGCTGCTCGCAGCGGCGCCTACCGAGCTCATCGCCACCTTCGACGGCGAGTCTCTGATCGACCAACGCGCCCGCCGGCCGGTGGCGCGCATCGTTAACGGTGTGACGGAACGGCTCACCTGGCCGGTGCTCGAGCTGCGTAGCGGTCACGACCTCGACGGGAAGGACATCCTTTACCTGGTCGGGCCCGAGCCGGACTTCAAGTGGCGGTCGTTCGTGTCCGCCGTGGTCGAGCTGTCTGCGGAGTTGGGCGTGCGGATGGGAATCGGCCTCGGGGCCTTCCCAGCGCCTGCGCCGCACACCCGCCCGATCAAGCTGGCTGCTACCGCGCCCGCAGAGTCGAGCGCGGTGTCTGCCAGCATCGGCGTCGTGCAGGGTGCCCTCGAGGTGCCGGCCGGAGTTTGGGGCGCAATCGAGCTCGCGTTCGGCGCGGCGGGAATTCCCGCTGTCGGCCTTTGGGCGCGTGTCCCCCACTACGTCACAGGGATGGCGTTCGCCCCTGCCAGCGCGGCATTGGTGGACGGGCTCGCGACGTTGGCGGGTCTGAAGCTCGACACATCACAGCTGATAACCGCGGCCGATGCGTCGCTCAGGCAGGTCGACGAGCTGATCATGAAGAGCTCCGAACACCTGGAGCTCGTCCGCCAGCTCGAGCGGAACCTCGACGCCACGGAGGGCAACCCTCTCGACCTGGGTCAGATACCCACGGCCGACGAGCTCGGGGCCGAGCTCGAGCGCTACCTGCGCGGAGAGCGGGGCGAAAGGGACCGCGGTGACGGTGGCGGTCACGATCGTGATCGCGGTCGGGACGAGGACGGCGGCGGCGATGACGACTTCGACTTCGGCTAGGACGGCTGAGGCTCGGTTCGCGCTTGCCGCAGCACCAAAGTTCCGGAGCACCGGAGTTCCGTTGCCACTTTGACGATTTAGATACGCCTCTGTTTACTTAGGAGGCTCTGTTTACTGAGGAGACGCCGGAGCGGAATACGACGGCCCGGGTCTGGTGAGACCGCCGTTGCTCCCGCTCGAAGAGTGGCTGTGGGCGGCGAGCACAACGCCCAAGGCGATCAGGACGATGAACATGAGCGCCACCACGACGAGGGCGGCCCAGCGACGGGCGGGCTCCGGCTTCTTTGCGGTACTCCGAAGATGGAGCATCGCCACGTCCACCGGGTCGAGCCTCCGCATGCCGTCGGGACCTCCACCGGCTAGTGGCGGCAGGTCCGCCGGTGCGGAGGGCTCGGACTGAGCGGACCGATCGTGGACAACGGTCCCGCGGCCGTTGCCGGTTGTCGGCGCAGTGTCCATCGTGATCGGGAGTGGAGATACTTGGGGTTGACGGCTCTGCCCCGCAGCTCCGCGCGTTTGGCGCTGCACCGCCGGGCCCTGCATCACCGGCAGCTGCCAGACGATGTCGTTCAGCTCGTCGAGGCTCCTCGCCGCGCCGATCGCCACCACCCTCTTTGCGTGCTCCTCGATGTCGAGCAGGCCACGATCGCGGGCATTGTCGATCAGGCGCAGGTAACGATCCCTGTCCTCGTCTGTCGGATTCCCGCGGTCCGCCGGCGCATCGGGCACATGAAATTGTCGGCTCGGACAGCGGACGCGACAAGGATCTGAAAGGGCTGTTGTGCGTGCGTAGTGGAAGAGCATCCCGCAGCGGGCCTGGGTTAGGGTGCGCCCGTGAAGGTCGACGCGGGCATCGGATTCGAAGCTAAGGACGCGGCCGAGACGGCCAGGAGGGCCGAAGAAGCCGGCTTCGCTGGCATCTGGTGTCCCGAGACCGGGCACGACCCGTTCCTCCCGCTGCTTCTCGCCGGGGAGCACACCGAGCACCTCGAGCTCGGCACCGGCATCGCCGTCGCCTTCGCCCGCAACCCGCTTTCGATGGCGACCGTGGCGAACGATCTCCACCTGTATTCCAAGGGCCGATTCATGCTGGGGCTCGGCTCGCAGATCAAGCCTCACATCGAGAAACGCTTCTCGATGCCGTGGTCGCACCCCGCTCCGCGTATGCGCGAATACGTGCTCGCCATGCGCGCGATCTGGTCCGCTTGGAACGAAGGGACGAAGCTCGCTTTCCGGGGAGAGTTCTACAAGCACACGCTCATGACACCGATGTTCAGTCCGGCTCCCAACCCCTACGGGACCCCGAAGGTGTTCGTCGCAGGCGTCGGCGAGCTCATGACTGAGGTCGCCGGCGAGGTCGGTGACGGCTTTCTGGTTCACGGGTTCACGACCGAGCGGTACCTGCGCGATGTGACGATGCCGGCACTCGAACGTGGGCTCGAGCGATCGGGACGCACCCGCGCGGACATCGAGGTCTCGTATCCCGGGATGGTCGTCACCGGCGAAACCGAGGAGCAGGTGAAGGCTGCGACTCAAGCAGTGAAAGCCCAACTCGCGTTCTACGGCTCCACGCCGGCATACAAGCCCGTGCTCGACCACCACGGATGGGGTGACCTGCAACCCGAGTTGAACACCCTGTCCAAGCGCGGCGAATGGGAGACCATGGCAGGTCTCATCGACGACGAGATGGTTGCGACGTTCGCGGTGGTCGGGGCTCCAAACGAAATCCCGGCGCTCGTGATCGCGCGGTTCGGGGGTCTGGTCGACAGGGTGAGCTTCTACGCTCCCTACAAGGCGGACCCCGAGCGATGGAAGCAGGTTCTGGCGGGGTTCTCCGCTTCTTGACGCTTCCGGTCGGACTGAACGCCGCCGGGACGACCCGATCGCGGCCCAGGTAATCGGACCCTCAGGAGCGAGAGCGCGTCACGACGTTCACCAGTGCCGGAGGACGCGCGATGAGGCGCACAGGCTCCTCGTCGCCGAGGACCTCTCTGACCCGGTCGGAGGCGAGCGCCAACCTGGTCGCCTCATCCTCGTCGATGCCGGCGTCCACCCCGATGCGGTCACGGACCTTGCCGTTCACCTGGACGACCATCGTGACCCGGTCAACGTGCGCGAGGGCGGCGTCGGCGACCGGCCAGCGCTGCGCATGGATGCGCGCTCCCTCGCCATGACGCCGCTCCCATGCTTCTGCCGTCATATGGGGGACCATCGGGGCGAGCAGGAGCAGGACCGAGTCGACAGCCTCGTCCCACTCCGCGCCGCTTGGGCCACCACCCGACCTGGCATACCGCTGAAGACCGTTGGCGAACTCCATGCATGCGGCCACGGCGGTATTGAAGCTCCACCGTTCGAGGTCTTCTGAGACCTTGGCGATGAGCCTGTGCGTCGCGCGTCTCAGCTCGAACGCCGCTTCGACCGATCCGCTGTCGCGTCCTTCGGCACCGTTGTCCGCGACCGCTTGCGAGTCGCCGGAAGCACCCGATTCGACGGCGAAACGCCAGATCCGGTCGAGGAACCTGCGGCAGCCCTCTATCACCTCGTCGGATTGGGCGGACCAGTCGACGTTGTCGCCAGGTGGGCCCACGAAAAGGTGAAAGAGGCGTAGCGAGTCGGCGCCGACCGTCTCGAAGTAAGACTCCGGCGAGATCAGATTGCCCTTGGACTTGGACATCTTCGAGCCCTCGAGGCGGATGAGCCCCTGCGTGAACAACCTCGCGAACGGTTCGCGTCCGAGTCCCGGAGCGAGTCCCACGTCGATCAGGGCGCGCGTGAAGAACCTCGCGTAGAGAAGATGGAGGATGGCGTGCTCCACTCCCCCGATGTACTGGTCGACCGGCATGAAGTGACGCGCCGCTTCCGGGTCGAAGGGACGGTCGGTCGCCCAGGGGTCGCAGAACCTGAGGAAGTACCACGATGAGTCGACGAACGTGTCCATCGTGTCGGTGTCGCGCTCGGCCGGCCCTCCGCACTTCGGGCACGTCGTGTACCTGAAGGTCGGGTGACGCGCGAGCGGCGACTCTCCACCGGGCAGGAATTCCACGTCGTCGGGAGCGAGGACCGGGAGCTCGTCTTCGGGTACCCCCACGATCCCGCACGCGCCGCAGTAGATGATCGGGATCGGGCAGCCCCAGTAGCGCTGTCTCGAGATGAGCCAGTCATGGAGCCGGTAGTTCCTGGTCGCATGCCCGATGCCGCGCTCTTCGAGCCACTCGGTTGCGCGGCGTTTTGCCTCGGGCACATCGAGCCCGTCTAAGAATCCCGAATTGATCTTCGTCCCGTCCCCGGTCCAGGCCTCGCCGTCGAAGTCTTCTGGGGGTCTGACCGTCCTGACGTACCGAAGGCCGTACGCCTTGGCGAATTCCCAGTCGCGCTGGTCCTCGGCGGGCACCGCCATGATCGCGCCCGTGCCATACCGCATGATCACGTAGTCGGCCACGTACAAGGGGATCGCCTCGCCGGTGAACGGGTTCACGACGTGGCTGCCGGTGAATGCTCCGCGTTTGTCGAGAGCCCGGCCCTCGGGTCCGGACGCGGTGCGCTCCAGATCCGTCGCGGACTGCGACCACTGTCTGATCTCGTCGACGGCCGCCCTGTTGTCGGGAGTGGTCAGCTCGTCGACCAAAGGATGCTCCGGCGCCATCACCGCATAGGTCATCCCGAAGCCGGTGTCAGGGCGCGTCGTGAAGACCTTCAGCACCAAGCCATCGTCGCGGCCCGCGATCGGCAGATCGATCTCCGCACCGTCGGAGCGACCTATCCAGTTCTGTTGCATTCGCTTCACACGCTCGGGCCAGTCGAGATCGTCCAGGGCTTCCAATAGCTCGTCGGCGTACCGCGTGATCCGGTAGAACCACTGCTCGAGCTCGCGCTTCACGACGACGTCCCCGGAGCGCTCGCAGGTGCCGTCTGGGAGCACCTGCTCGTTTGCGAGGACCGTCTGGCACCCCGGGCACCAGTTGACCGGGGCGTCCGCGCGGTATGCGATGTCGTCAGCGAAGAAGCGGAGGAACATCACCTGGTTCCAACGCATGTACTCGGGGTCGTGGCTGACCACCTGGCGCCGCCAGTCGTACACGGCTCCGAGCCCGATGACGCTGTTCTTCAATTCCGCTATGCGAGCCTCCGTGAAGACACGGGGATGTTCGCCAGTCTTTATCGCGGCGTTCTCTGCAGGCAGGCCGAACGAATCGAACCCGAACGGCGACAGCACAGCCTGTCCCTTCATCGTCCGGTGGCGGACTAGAAGGTCCCCGAACGTGTAGTTCCGGACGTGGCCCTGGTGCGCTGGGCCACTTGGGTACGGGTACATGCAAAGTACGTACGAAGCCGGGCGCGGGTCATCCAGGTCCACCTCATATGTGTGCTCGTCGACCCACCGCTGTTGCCAGCGTTTCTCGACCTGTTGAGCGTCGTACGCCCTGACCATCCCAGGATTGTAACGGGAGGGATCAGCCCAGCCCCTTGCCGCGTCGCAGTGCGATCGCCCGATGTGATGAATCGCGCGCCATAGTGGTCCTGTGCCGCACGATGACGACGATCTCCGGTTACCCGTGGTACTGGGGCCTGTATCAAACGGGGAGTTCGTCCCTACAGCGCCCGGCGCCGGGGACGCTGCTCTTGCACGGGCGGCGCTCGAGCGGGCTGTACAGGCCGCAGATTCGCTGTGTATGAAACGGCGTCGCTTCTTGCAGACCGCCGGAGGGATGGCGGCGTTCTTGGCTTCGGTCAACCTCGCAGCCTGTGGCGAGACGGGGCGCAAGGCGACAGCGCCCACCGGGTCGTCCACCTCCTCCACCGGACCGGGCGGCAGATACCGGACACCTCCGCCCGAGGACCTGCCGGCCTGCCAATCTGCGCTGGGCTCGCACGGTGAGTTCATCTTCGACGTTCACACCCATCATGTGATGCCCGACCTGCCCTGGCGGTCACAGGCGCCCGAAACCCTGCAACTGGTGCTCGACATGCTGCCGTCCGATTGCATGGCCGTCGACCCGCTCACTTGCGTCGACCAGGCCGCATACCTTCACGACATCTTCCTGGCGAGCGATACCACCGTCGCCCTTCTCTCCGATCTACCGAGCACGGGGGCATCGAACGACCCCTTGCCCTTCTACGACGCAGACGCCACCCGCCAGCTCGTGATCAAGCAGTCGCGAGGCGGGGCACCGAGGCTCCTTCTGCAGAACGTCGTGGCGCCGAACTTCGGATCACTGGCCGCCCGGCTGGAGGGAATGACCGAGGCAGAGCAGTCAGGGCCGGTGTCGACCTTCAAGGTCTACACGGCCTGGGGCCCGGGCGGCCGGGGATTCGAACTGGACGACCCGGCCATCGGCTTGCCCGTGGTGCAGCACGCACACGACCTCGGGATCAAGGTGTTCTGCGCTCACAAAGGCTTGCCATTGCTCAACTTCGCGAGCACCTGGAACCAGCCGCGAGACATGGTCGCGGTATCGAGGCAGTTCCCGGACATGCAGTTCGTGGTCTACCACTCGGGGTGGACTCCCCAGCATGTCGAAGGTCCGTACGACCCTAACAATGCCGTAGGGGCGGACTCGCTGTTGAAGGCGCTCGACGACTACCGGGTGCCGCGCAACAGCAACGTGTGGGCGGACCTGGCGACCATGTGGCGGAGTCTTCTCACCGAGCCGACACAGGCTGCTCACGCCGTCGGCAAGCTCCTGAATCGGCTGGGCGAGAACCGCGTGCTCTGGGGAACCGACAGCGTCTGGTACGGATCGCCACAGACGCAGATAATGGCGTTCCGGGCCTTCGAGATCTCAGGCGAGTTCCAAGAGGAATATGGCTACCCGGCACTGACCGAAGCCATAAAGGACAAAGTGCTAGGGCTGAATGCCGCAACGCTGTTCGGGCTCGATCCACTGGCGACACGCTGCGTCCTTGCCGGCGACGCGCTGCAAGACGGGCGCGCGATCCAGCGCGCGATGCTCGCCTCGGGAGAAATCGACACGCCCTATTTGCCCCGCGGCCCTGTCACCCGAAGGCAGGTCCTGTCGTGGCTGGCTCATCAACAAGAGCCGTGGCAGCCGACCTGACCCCGCCGCGACTCAGTTGCCGGCGGGCTACTTGCGATTTTTCTTTCGACGGCTGGTCAACGAGTCCACGAGCAGGCCCACGCCGATGCCGAGCATCCAGACGTCCTTGCTGATCGCGATCCCCGCAGGGGTGGGCCAGACGCTCCCGGGTTTGTGGAGCGCCTCGGTCCGCCAGTACATGGCGATGAGGCCTCCGGAGAACCCGGTCAACGCCAGTCCGGCTTTCGCATTCGAGACGAATGGCGCCAGCAACGACGCCCCCGTTGCGATCTCCGCGGCAGCGAGCAGGCGTAGAAAGGTGGTCGGGGGAACGCTCTTCACGATCGGGAACGCACCCGCCGCCATCCCCTGGACAGCCTCGGCCCGCGCCTCGTCGCCGTTCCATTTGTCGAGCCCTGCGTGCAGGATGTAAGCCCCGGTCGCTACGCGACCCGGCAGATCACGTGCTCTCATTGCGAGCCCCACGAGACGTCCTTTCGGTTGTGATCCGAGGTTGCGTACCCGGTCGATCGAGGGTGATTCGGAGCATATAAGGAGGCCTCAGGCTTCCGGTCGGCCAACGGGCGTGTCGCACTGCCGGTCCGGCCGTGGTCGCCGTCAAGCCCCTTTCCGGCCGTTGACCAGGGTGATCGCGGCCAGCGACCGAGGCCTTATAGTACTTATATGCTGAAAGCAACCACTTTGGGTCGCGGTCACCACCCGGCTCCCCCGGAGCGGTCGTCCGACCGGATCGAGGAGGCGTTGTCGGTCGTGGGGCGGGCGTCCAACCAGGTCCGCCTGCACGAACGCTTCCTGCAGGCGGCCGGCGTCCGCCTCGACCGGGGTGGTGCGTCATTGCTCCACAAGCTCCACCTGCACAGCGAGCCGCTCCGCGTGACCGCACTAGCCGACCTGCTCGGCATCGACGCACCGACGGTCACACGGAAGGTCCAACAGCTCGAACGCGACGGGTTGGTGAGCAGGCAACCCGATCCCGATGACAAGCGCGCCACCCGTATCCAGTTGACGCCGGCGGGACGCCGAACGTTCGAACGCGTCCTGAAGGCGCGAAGGGCTTGGCTCGACGGCCTGCTCAAGGATTGGAACGACCAGGACCTTGCGGATTTCGCACGGCTGCTAGAGAGGTTCTCGAACGCTCTCTCTCACGAGATGGGAGACGCGGCGTGGCAACTGACCTGACCGAGATCGCGGCCTCCTCTCCCGCCGGCGAGGACCACGAATTCGACAACGCCGAGCATCGACGGATACTCGTGATCCTCGGCGCGCTCATGCTCGGCATGTTCCTCGCATCTCTCGACCAGACCATCGTCGCGACCGCACTTCCGACGATCGCAGGCGATCTGCACGGCCTCAACCATCTTGCCTGGGTCGTGACGGCGTACCTTCTCGCATCGACGATCTCCACGCCGATTTGGGGAAAGCTCGGCGACCTCTACGGACGCAAGAAGCTGTTCCAGCTTGCGATAGTCATCTTCCTGGCAGGCTCGATACTTTCCGGACTGTCGCAAAACATGATCGATCTGATCGCGTGCCGGGCGATTCAGGGCATCGGGGCCGGTGGTCTGATCGTCGGTGCACAGGCGATTATCGGCGACGTCGTGCCGGCACGCCAGCGGGGCCGCTACATGGGCTACTTCGGCGCAGTTTTCGGACTGTCGAGCGTCCTCGGCCCTCTTGCAGGCGGCTGGTTCACCCAGCACCTGTCATGGAGGTGGGTCTTCTACATCAACGTCCCGATCGGGATCGTCGCGTTGTTCATCATCGCGGCCGTCCTGCACATCCCGTCGAACCGGGTCCAGCACAAGATCGACTGGCTCGGCATCTCACTGTTGTCTGCCGGCGTCACCGCCATCATCCTGCTGACGACGTGGGGCGGCTCCCAGTACGCATGGGGATCGCCCACGATCGTCGCGCTCGGAGTCGGAGGCGTCGCCAGCCTGGTGGCGTTCTGTCTCGTCGAGAACCGGGCTGCTGAACCGATCATCCCCCTCGGGCTGTTCCGTCGGCGGACGTTCACCGCTGCCTCTGGCGTCGGGTTCATCATCGGATTCTCGATGTTCGGAGCGATCGTCTACCTGCCCCTCTACCTGCAGACGGTCCACGGAGCCTCGCCCACCACGTCCGGGCTCGAGCTCCTGCCGATGGTGGCCGGGATGCTCGTCACCTTCATCTTCAGCGGCAGACTCGTCACGCGCACAGGCCGATACAAGATCTTCCCGATACTCGGGTCTGCCGTGCTCGCCGTCGGGCTGTATCTGTTGTCACGGCTCGGCCCGCACACCTCGTTCGGGGTGACCTCCATATATATGGCAATCGTCGGACTCGGCGTCGGACTGGTCATGCAGGTGCTGGTCGTCGCGGTCCAGAACTCCGTGCCGTACTCACAACTAGGCACCGCCACCTCGACGGCGACCTTCTTCCGGACGATCGGCGGGTCATTCGGCGTGTCAGGACTCGGAGTGGTGTTCAACAACCGGCTGCTCTCCCAGCTGAAGGCGCATGCCGCTGCGGCGAAGTTGATAGGTCTCTCCGGGAGCAGCGTGACGGCCAACCCTGCTCAGATCAACCGTTTCCCACCTGCGGAGCGCGTGGTGTTCGTGAACGCATTCAGCCACGCGCTTCAGGGGGTGTTCCTCGTCGCAGTGCCGTTCGCAATCCTGGCGTGCCTGCTGAGCTTCATCATGAAGGAGATACCGCTTCGCACCACCGCTCATATGCCGAGCGGTCCGGGGACGCTCGACGCGAACGACACCGGGATCGAGGCAGGAACCGAGCTCGCCGCGTTCTGAGCGCGACAGGCGTGCACCGTGTTTACTTGCACACGGCGGCGCGCCGAGCCGCAGGGGAATGGGGTGGACAATGCGAAAGTGCTTCGCGGCTCTGTTGGGGACGGTTCTGGTAGCGATGGCGGTGCCGAATGCCGCCTTCGCCAGCTTCTCGACCAATTTGATAAAGAACGGCGGTTTCGAAAAGCCGGTCGTGCCCATCGGTAGTTACGAGGGGTTCAGCACCGGACAGAGGTTCAAGCATTGGACCGTGACCGGGGCGACGGGCAACGTCGCCGTGGTGAGCACCACATTCACGCAGAACGGCTTCACGTTCCCTGCCGAGTCCGGGAACCAGTGGCTGGACCTGACGGGCGTGTCGAACACTGCGACTGGGGTCAGCCAGACGATTCCGACGACATCCGGCACGACCTACAAGATCACGCTCTGGGTCGGTAACGTATACGACCCGGGCGGCATCTTCGGCACGACGAGCACCGTCGACGTGCTGGTGAACGGAACCCAGATTCTCGCAGCAACCAACTCGCAGATGGGCGGGACGGCGCAGGTCTGGCAGAAGTTCAAGAAACGCTTCACGGCGAGCTCGAGCTCTACGGTCATAACGTTCTTGAACGGTGACCCGTCGAACGACACGAACAACGGGCTCGACTCGGTGTCGATCACTCAATAGAGCTGACGGTCGGCTCAGACGGCCGATGTCACCGTCTACACCACCAAGGTCAGGGCGACCTCGTTCGGAGTCGGCAGCGGCACCTGCCCAGACCACACGACCTTTGCCATATAGGTGCCCGGCGGAAGCGGGGGTATGCCGCCGTCTGCCAGACACTTTGGAAGGAGCGGGGTTCCGGGTCCCGATTGGGTGCATTGGTCGTATGTCGTATTCACGATGACTGGCAGATGCGTCGTACCGTGATCGATAAGCAGTGGCGCACCGTCACATACCGTCGAAAAGGCAATCTGTTGGTGGAACTTGCCGCGGTTCAACGCAACGGCCAACTGAGGTTGGCAGCCCTTGTTGAGGTTGAAGGTCTTTCCAGGATTGTAGATGACGAGTTTGCCGTCGACGCTTTGTCCCGCTACGACGCGCGTCTTGTCCAGGGCGAGGTGATCAGAGAGCCGTCCGGTTCCTCCTAAAGGATGTGGCTTGTTGGTGACCGAAGTTGGCTTGTTCGAGGTAGTGCCGTTCACGCCTACGCCAATCCCGATACCCAGAGCGCTGAGCACCAGCAGCCCGAGCATCCATGCGATTGCGGGCCTCAGGCCCACGACCCGCCTCCCAGCTTCCCGAGGTTTGGCGGGTGTTGAGGCTGATGCCATCTGTCGGACTTCTTCGATGGTCACCGCCGGAGCGTTGTAGTCGAGCAGCGTCGACAGCTGCTGTTCGACGCTTCGGTCCTCACCTGTCGTGGTCATTCGCCACCCCTGAGATTGCTCGACGAAGAGCCGCAAGTCCCCGCTCCGAGTGCCTGTTAACTGTCGATGTCGCGATGCCCAGAAGTCCGGCTACCTCCGAGTGGGTCCAGCCAGCACCGTGAACAAGAAGCGTCACGACCCTCTGACGCTCTGGCAATCGCTTCACCGCTGACGCCAGCGCCGGCTCGACAAACGGCTCCGGCTCTGCGGGAATGTCGAAGACCGGCCTGACTCTCCTCAGCCGCGTCCGGGTCTGACCGACTCTGTAGAGGTAGCCGAGCGGGTTTGTAGCGGCTTCCACTCTGCTCCAGTGTTCCCACGCCCATGCAAGCGCTTCCGCGGTCGCTTCCCTGCCTCGCTCCTGTCCATAGCGAGCTACCAGGGCGCGACGCAGCCTCGGCTCGACCTCAACGAAGAACCGGTTGAACTGCTCGTCGGTATCTCGACTCTCCAAGCTGCTCCCGGCTGATGGCGACATGTAGACGCTCCTACATCTTCTGACCATCGAGAGGCTTATTCACGCGACAAGGTTCTTCAGATTTCTCAGCTCCAGCTCCCCCAGGACGGAGCGATCTGCCTCTGTGCCTCCATGTCAGTTCCCGCAGCAGGTCGAGACGGACAGAGTCATGCTCGGCAAGGGAGCTTGAACCAGCGGTCGCCCTTTGGTTGCAGAATGGTTGCAGTCGGTCCTGACCAATGTCAGAGCACCAGGCTAGGGCGTTCCATTCACCGCCCTGAACAGGGAGATGGTAGTTTCAACGGTTACTCGGGGGCGTAGCTCAGTTGGTAGAGCGCTTGACTGGCAGTCAAGAGGTTCGTGGGTTCGAGCCCCATCGCCTCCACCGAACAATTCCTGGTCAGAGAGTTGCGGGTCTTGAAGAGCTTCCCCCGATCACCGTCCCTTGTCAGCGCCTTGTCAGCGCGAGCCTGCAACAACATCGCGATTGTCGTCGCTACATGTCTGTTGGGCGCCTCGTTGCTCGTGTTCCCCATTGCGCAATCCGCGGCCGCACAGTTATCGGCAGGCAACCACGGCGGAGTGGTGGCCAATTACACAGGTACCGGCATCGAAGAGCCGGAGGGCATCGCCACGGGTCCAGACGGCGCTCTGTGGTTCACCAACTATGCCAACGATTCGATCGGCCGCATCACGACGGATGGGCTGGTTGGCAACTACACGGGTAATGGCATCAATAATCCGATGGGCATTACGCTCGGTCCCGACGGAGCCCTGTGGTTTACCAACGAGGCCGGCAACTCGATTGGGCGAATCACAACAGCCGGGGCGGTAACCATCTACACCGCGTCCGGCATCAATACGCCGATCTCGATCACAACGGGACCTGATGGTGCGTTGTGGTTTACCAACTATGAACAAAGCTCCATCGGCCGGATTACGACCGCTGGCGCAGTCAGCACCTATGTAGATCCGAGCATCAATCACCCAAATGACATCACGGCTGGCCCGGATGGAGCGCTTTGGGTTACGAACGACGGCTCTAACACAATCGGCCGCATTAGTACTGCCGGAGCCGTGACTAGTTACGCAGACTCAAGTATCAGAACGCCAACAGGGATTGTCGCCGACCTGATGGTGCCCTGTGGTTCGGCAACTACGGCAACAGCTCGATAGGGCGAATCACGACGGCTGGTGTGGTTAGTGCCTATACAGACTCAAGCATCGATGCACCCTATGCCATCGCTTCAGGGCCGGACGGGGCGCTGTGGTTCACGAATGTTGGCACTACTGCTAGCAACGGTTCGATCGGACGGATCACAATCACTGGGGTGGTGACCAACTACACCGACCCGAGCATTTCGGATCCTCAAGGCATCACGCGTGGGCCGGACGGAGCCCTGTGGTTTACCAACATTGACGGTTCTCCCAACTCGATCGGTCGCATCACTGCGGTGCCCAGTGCCTCTATATCCCCGGCGTCGGGACCTCCTCGCACTTCTATCGCCGTAAGCGGTGAGGGGTACACGCCAGGAGAACAGGTGAACGTGACATACAACACAGGCCTAGCAAGTACTCCCCTCGTCGCAATCTGCAGCACCACCGTGAACCCGGACGGCACATTTGCTTGCGCCGGACGAATCCCTAGCAGGGCGAGGGCTGGGGCTACAGGCGCTCACAGAATCAAGGCGAAGGGCGTAACCTCCCTCGCCACTGCCAAGACGACCTTCACGCTCACCTGACCGTAGAAGGGTCACCGCATCGGCCGACAAGCGGGACATGCCTTCCTGCACCGGACCAGCCGTGACTTTGACCCTCACCTGCACACGGGGAGAAAGGAGGAAGGGCAGGGAGCAGGCCAGGGGCCAGGCACGGGGACCGGGGACGCCAGGCACGGAGGAAGGACCGGGGACGGGGCCAGCCAGCCCGCGGAGCGAGCGGGCGAGCGAGCGCGGACGGCGAGAGCGGACTTGGGGGGGCTGAGGGTGACGGGAGAAGAGGGGGAAGGGACGGTGCCGGTGAGAGCGAGGCTCTGCGCAAGGCGTTGGAGCTGAAAAGGACTTGCCGCATCAGGCAACCTTCGCCTCATCGGGCGTGAGCCTCGTTATCGCCCGGCAACCCCGAGTACCGGGCACCCTATCGGTGACACTGGTCCGACTCGGACTCCGGCTCGACATATTGCAGATGGGGTCCGATCAGTCGATTGAGAGAGTCTCTGGCCATAAGGCTTCAGCTCCTGGAAGCGTCGTTTAGCCCTCCCACCTCAGGTTGATTGTTGGCTGCTGGATCAACGGAGAGGCATAAGGAGACGGTCGCGCACGACACCTGCGACGAGGGAAAACCGGCGAATCCAGGGCCGGGTGCCCCCGGAATCGACTGAAACGTTCCCGTCCCGCTCACGGAACAGCTCCCGTCGACACCACATGCGGCCACCCCGGGCGCAGCCTCGTAGGAATAGGGAGAGTACGTGGTGGATACGAACTGCCAGGTGGTCGGACCACCAGTGGGGTTGGTGGAGACGTAGAGCGGGCCACCGTCCCCGACGGCAAGGCAGAAGCTTGTCGTGGGGCACGAGAGGTCGGTGATCGAATACTCCCCCGAATGCTGAGCAGAGAGGGGGTGGACGATTGGGCCACCCGACCACGCCTGTGAGCCACCAGCAGGGTCTGTCGACGTCTCGATCCAGCCCCCGACGGTTCCGCTAGAACCACCCGCCACACAGAGCTGCGGTGAGGGGCAAGACAGAGCGTCCAACCACGCCCCTTGGTCCGATATCTGTGGAAGGCCGGAAGTTGCCCATGTGCTAGCACCACCTAGCGGCGACTTCGAAATGAGAATGTGACTCCCAAGGATGACGGCACAAAAGGTGGTGCCTGCACAGGAGACATCGCTGAACCCAGCTCCGGGCGGTGCCGCTAGCTGGATCGTCCAGGGACCCGTGAGAGGCGAGGCCGTGGCGTAGATGGAGTCAGGTGAGCTCACGAGGCAGAGTGTTGTCCTCGGGCATGTCACGAACCAGGGGCCGAAAAAGTCGTTATTGCCGGTGGTTTGGGGCAGGTCGATGAGGTGCCCGGTGATCGACCGACCGGGTACGAAGGGACCGGTGGAAGCTGCCACGGCCCGCTCACGTTGACCATAGAACTGGGTCGCCTCACCGGTGAAGACGCAAAGGGTGGTGCTTGGACAGGAGACGCTGTCGGCGTTGACGTCCAGGTCGTTCACAATCGCGGCCCACGCCACCGGAGAACTGGAAGAGCCCTCAGGAATCGAGGTCGAGGTTGTGGTCGTGCTCGTGACGGGCTCGGTCGTGACGGTGGTCGAGGTGTGGGAGAGCCCGACCGGCGACGAGCGGGAAGCCGTTTCACAGCCCGTCCCGGCAGCGACGACGGCGCCCAAAAGAAGCAGGGCGAAAGGTCCGAAGCGTGTCGGGACACGACTACCAAGCATCGACTCCCCCTTTCGCCCAAATCAGCCTACGACACGCTCTGATCTGGGATGACGAGAGCATTGTCACCAACGTGCCTCGAACCACCGCGTGGTGGTCACCAGCTACCGGGCGGTTCGGATCGGGAAAACGCGTTCTCTGACGCGGCGCTGACTAGGAGCGCAACGAGAAGAAGAGAACGCAAGCACTTACGGCCACGAGAAGGCCACCGCCGGCGCACCATGCAAGCCGCAAGCGGCGGATAGCTTCGAGGTCCTGCCCGTCGGCCGGACGAAGTCGCCAACCGTGCCAAAGCGCCAAGACTCCCGCACCGGCGAGCCCGACGCCGAGGACGACCGTTGGTGCCGACCCCGGCGTCTCGACGGCGAAGTCTGTTGGTCCCGAGCTGGCGGCACTCGCACTCGTAGGCGGCGAGCTTGCATCGGCTATGTCTGTGTAAGCGCTCGACCGGCGACCGATGTTGACGACGTAGCGGCAGCGCCGGCATCGGGTGTTCGTGACGGCGGCAGTCTCGAAGGTGAGATCGCAGCGAGGACATGTGACGTTCGTCATATGTCACAGCATCGCTGCGGCCGACCAGTATTGCCCGCAATTGCGCGGTCGGAATCCGCCAAGCGCTCCGCTCCTAGTGCTCAGAGCCAGCGATCGCCTTGTGTTCTCAGTTCGACTGCACAGTGACGACGGACGCTTCCAGCCACTCTGTGACCTGCACCCCTCCCCCTGGAGAGTTCACGAACCAGGACACATCACCAGTGGAAGCCGTGATGGTGACAACGCCCGTAGCGGTCCCATAGCCGTCCCCAAAGCCGTTAGTCGGGGCCGCGATGGTTCCACCACTTACCGCGATTTGGTCTTCAGCGAAACCATTGGTGAAACCCGTGACGAGGTATTCCCCCTGAGGAAGGGTGAGGTCCGTGTACGAGTTGCCGTTCGGGTAGGGCGTGCCAACCGAAACGTATGACGGCGATCCCGAGGCGCCTTGCGGGCCTGTCGCACCTTGGGGTCCTTCCGGACCTGTTGGACCAGTCGCTCCTGTAGGACCTTGAGGACCGGTAGCGCCTTGAGGCCCTGTCGCTCCTTGCGGACCGGCCTGGTCCCAGGTGATCTGTACTGCGCTCGTCGCGCAGGCCTTGCCTCTTGGTGATGCACCGATCTTCACCTGCGATATTTCACCGTTTCGCAAGCAGCCGGTGTACTGCTGACTTGACCCTGTGGCGAGCGCAGTTGTTGCGAGAGTGATTCCGCTAACTGCCACGCACGCCACCGCGGTGACGACGAGAAAAGTCGTTCTGTGCTGTTTGAACATGTGAAATCTCCCATTGGTCGATGGCGCAAAGGTGCTCGACATTCGCCCGGCGACCGATGTTGACGATGTGCCGTGCAGCGCCAGAGCCGGGTTTCTAGTCACAACAACCCTCAGCACCAGCATCGCTGCTAGGTGAGTGGCGGTGGTGGACGGTCATGTCACGGCTCGGCACTCAAGTGAGGTCTCCGGCGTGGCCGGCGCAGGCTTCTACAGCGAGGAGGCGACCTTTCGGGTCGCGGACGGTCCCACGGAAGACGACGGGCTCGGGGCAAGGAGTCGGGTAGCCGCCGCGGGCGTCGTCGGCAACATCACGGAAGCACGCGCCCGGCCGTGGGGCGATGATGTTGGCGACGTGAGGAGTCGGCGAGCTGGAGTCAGATACGGGACCACCTTTGGGTCGGTCCCTCGCCGGAAGACAGGCTAGGGCTTGGGTGTGCGTCTGTCTCGTGGGACCCTGTAGCGATGTTCCTCGAACCTGGTGACCCACGTGGCCGCGGTATGAACCGCCCCGGGAATGGTGACTGCTCCTTCCTTTGAGAGGATGGAGCGATGTCAGAAGGGAAGCGAGTATCCCGTCGGCCATATCCGGCGGAGTTCAGAGAACGAGCCGTCCGGATGGTGTTCGAACATCAGGACCAGTACCCGTCGCAATGGAAGGCGGTTCAATCCATCGCCGCGAAGCTGCAGGTGAACCACGAGAGCCTGCGGCAATGGGTTCGAAGAGCAGAGACCGACGCCGGACACCGGCCCGGGCTCACGACTGACGAGCGTGGCCGGATCAAGGATCTCGAGCGTGAGGTGAAGGAGCTTCGCCGAGCCAACGAGATCTTGAAGTCTGCAGCGGCTTTCTTCGGGGCGGAGCTCGACCGCCGACAGCCGAGATAGTGGCCTACATCGACAATCACAAGGACCGCTTCGGGGTCGAGCCGATCTGCAGGGTGCTCACCGAGCACGGTTGCAGGATCGCCCCGAATACCTACTGGGTGGCAAAGAAGCGCCCGCCATCTCAGAGAGCGGTGCGCGACGAGTACCTGAAGGTGGAGATCGCCCGGGTGCATTCGGACAACCTCGACGTCTACGGAGCTGACAAGGTCTGGGCCCAGCTCAATCGCGAGGGCATCCGGGTTGCCCGCTGCACCGTTGAGCGCCTCATGGGGCAACTGAGCCTGTCGGGTGTCCGGCGTGGAAAGACGTTCAAGGTCACCACGCGCACCGACGAACGTCAGCATCGTCCGAGTGACCTCGTGAAGAGGGACTTCACCGCGCCTGCCCCGAACCGGCTGTGGGTGGCGGACCTGACCTACGTAAAGACGCATGCCGGCTTCGTGTACGCCGCTTTCATCATCGACGTGTTCAGCCGCATGGTGGTCGGATGGCAGATCTCGGACTCTCTTCGCTCCGATCTCGCCATCGATGCGTTGGAGATGGCGGTCTGGAACCGCACAAGAGCAGGCCAGGTCTTAGACGGTCTCGTCCACCACAGCGATCGCGGAGTCCAATATTTGTCCATTCGCTACTCCGAGCGCCTCGCACAGAACGAGATCGTGGCGTCGGTTGGAAGTCGCGGCGACTCGTTCGACAACGCGATGGCCGAGGCATTCAACAGCCTCTACAAGTGGGAACTCATCTACCACAGCGGACCATGGACGGGCCTCGACGACGTGGAGTTCGCCACCTTGGGCTACATCGACTGGTTCAATCACCGCCGACTGCACGGCGAGATCACCGACGACAACACCTACGTCACACCAGCAGGGTTCGAAGCCAGCTACTACCGTCAAGAGGCGTCTGCCGAGATGGCGGCCAGTCAATAAACCGGGCAGTCACGAAACCCGGGGCGGTTCACCCGTCCTCCCTGTCTCCTTGGACCAAGCGTCACCCCCGCCGCAGGTCGGGCTGTTCTCGCCCCCATACTCTTATAGAGCATCGAGAGGGCGTTCTCCTTGACAAGGGATCGGCTCTCTATCGTCACGGTCATGCTCCCGATGGTCAGACGCCTTCCGGTGGAACTGCCCACCTCCAACTCTCCGCTAGGCACGGTGCACCCAGAGAAACAAAATCGGGAACGGTGGTGGTAAAAGAGTCGCCCCCACGGGTCTATTCAAATAGAAGGACCCGGCGAGAGGGCCAAGTGGACGAGGCACGGGAGTTCGAGGCGTTCGTCATTGAGGTCGAACCCCGACTTCGCAGTGCTCTCGTTGCTGCGTACGGACTGGACCGGGGCCGTGAAGCCACATCCGCTGCTCTTGGGTGGGCGTGGGAGCACCGTGGGCAACTGGGGAAGCTGGAGAACAACGTGGCGTACCTCTACCGGGTCGGTCAGAGCAGCACCCGTGGCCGAAAGGAACCAGTCGTTTTCACCAGGCCCGAGGACCCCGAGCCCTGGGTCGAACCGGGACTTGCTCCCGCATTGGCGGCACTCTCAGAGCGCCAGCGGGTCGCAGTGGTTTTGGTCTACGGCCTGTCGTGGACACTGCGTGAGGTGGCCGAACTGACCGGGACCCGGGTCACGACCGTCCAGAACCATCTCGAACGAGGTCTGCGGAATCTCCGAACCTCGATGGAGGTCAACCACGATGCCTGACCTTGACGTACAGATTCGGGAGTTGGTTACCGGAGTCGAGCCGGTGACCGCCGCCGAGGTCATCGCCGCCCACCAGCAATCTCCAAGTCCGTCACGTGCGAACCCTCGATTCGGGCACCCCCGTCGCATGAGGTCCTATGCCATGGGCGCTGTCGCTATGGCCACGGCCATCTGTGTGCTTGTCGTCGTGCTCGTATTCGGTGTGTCCGGGTCGAAGCCGACACCGACCACCACGAAGCCGGGGCTTAGTCAGTGGCCGGAGCGGACCATTGCGTCGACAGGTCAGGCTCAAGACGTAGCGCCCACATCGAAAGACGTGTACTGGCTCAATCAAGGTGTCGCATCGAAGGACGGAGCACCGGTCACCGTATTCCGCTACGACCCAGTCTCCGGTCAGGTGACAAGAGGGCCCTCGACAACCGGCTTCCTCGGCACCTCCGCCCTCGCCGTCACCGGTGGATGGGTGTGGATCGTTGTCGGGGTCGGTGACGACGTGGTCGTGGAACAACTCGACACCTCGACCCTTGCGCTTCGCACCAGCGAGTCGCTTCCGGTAAAGAACAACGTGTTTCGCCCTCCGGTCCTACCAGTCCTCACCGCTACGGACGACGGTCCGCTATGGGTCGCAGGAGGAGAAGACCTTTGGGCGTTGAACCCAACTACCGGAGCGGTCAAGACGGAGTTCGACACCGGCAACGAGATTCTCTCGATGTCGACCAACCCCACCGGCAGCCTGCTCTACACCGGAGGACAGATAACCTTCGAGGGTGGGATGAGTGTCACGGAGTACGACGCTCAAACCGGTCGGGAGATAGAGCGCGCCGACAAGTCCCTCGCTCTAGAGCAAGCCCTCCACGCAGGCTCGGTAGCAGCCACGAACAGCGGGGTGTGGGTATCGGTTCGCTCCGGGATGGCCGGAGACGCATTCGAATTGTCGGCACACGGTTTGAACGTGATTGCCCCTCCGCCGTCCAAAGGTGGGCCATTCGGGACCTACGACCAGATAATGGGCGTGGGGTCCAGCATCAGCGAGCAGACCTTGTGGCTGACAAGTGAGGCTCAGGTGGCAAATCTGACGTGCGCGGACCCGACAACCGGTGCCCTTAGAGCTAGCGAGTCAACGCCTGTGCCCGTCTTTGCGCCCATTGCAAGTGGTCACACGCTTTACGCCGTCACCGGCTTGGGAGCGGTCGTCGTCATCACGCCACCGGCAAAGTGCTTCGGGTGATGCGCTGACGGGCCGGACCGAAGACCGAGGCGGCAACGGATCAGCCGTTCGTCTCGATTGTCGCATCGAAGCAGCGATGGTGGAGGTGTACGGGCATCAGGGACGATACCGTCGAAACGTGCGTACTGAGGTTGTGCTGCGCCGGCTTCGGAGGTCGACAGGATTCGCGGTCCTCGCAATTGCCCTGACAGGTTGCGGCACCGTCTCCACTTCCCCATCTCCTCGATCAAGCACCGTCCCGGTGGCTCACGCACCTCGCACCGCGTCGCCTCCATCGCCTGTCGGCAGGGCCGTGCCCTGCTCTACGGCGACAGCCTCCGCACCAACACTCGCCAACGTCCAGTTCCGCTTCACCTCTGGCTTGTTCGCCCCATTCGGGGTTGCCATCACGCCCGATGACGCTCGTGCGTTCGTGGCGGGACTCACGCCCATGCAGTCCTATGCGGCTAGCACCATCGACGAGTTCGCCGTTACCCCATCGGGGCTGGTCCGCGAAGGAGTGGGCACGTTCGGGCGTCAGCAGATGAACGGTCTTGCGCTAGCCAGGGATGGCAGCTATCTCATCGCTGCCGGAGGTGCTGGCGCCAGTGTCTTCTCCGTCAAGCGCATCGAGGAGAGAGACACCCCATCGTCTTGGCTCTTGGGGTCATTCGATAGCCCAGGGCAAGGCGGAATCGAGGCTGCTGCCTCACCTGACGGCAACTTTCTCTTCGTATCAATGGAGAACAGTAACAACTTGGCCGTGTTCGACCTCGGACGTGCATTGACCCGCGGCTTCCGGCCGTCAGACTTAGTCGGTTTCATACCGATGGGCGTCGCTCCTGTAGGCCTGACAGTCTCAACAGACGGGCGCTTCCTCTACGCCACCAGCGAGGCTGCCACCGAAACCGATGCCGAGGGAACGTTGACCACCATCGACCTGAAGCAAGCCGAGCGTGACCCGTCCCGCTCTATCGTCTCCACGGTTTGGGCCGGGTGTAGCCCGGTGCGCGTCACCGCCACCCCCTCCACCGTCTACGTCACCGCCCGTGGGAGCGACCAGCTTCTCGCCTTCTCCGCCAACGCTCTGGCGTCACGTCCGGCGTCAGCTCTCGAAGAAGAGGTCCAAGTCGGCGAGGCACCGGTCGGAGTCGCGGTGGTGGACGGTGGCAAGGCCGTGATCGTCGCTGACTCGAATCGCTTCCAAGTCGGCGAGGCCCCATCGAACCTCGCTGTCGTAATGGTGACCAGCGATGGAACGCTGGGTCTCGTCGGATATCTACCGACAAGCGGGTTCCCGAGGGATATGGCCGTCGCTCCAGACGGGAAAACACTGCTGGTGAGCGACTACGAGGGCGACCTCATCGAGGAGGTCGTGATCGGAACCCTTCCACCGTAGGTGCTGAAACTGGAACGCTGATCCAAGCCGACGCCAACAGACTCACGGTTACGTGGGATGTCGAGATGGAGTTCGAGGTCCAGCTCAACCGTTAGCCGTACTCCTCACTCGGGTGGGTCCAAATGGGCTGTTCCGAATACGACCGAATTTGGGACACGGCTGAAGGACCACCCGGCCAGGCTCGGGGCACCTGTCACAGAATCGTCCCACAATCAGTGTCGCTCAGACGGGTGTTGATTCTGTTCCCTGAAGCTTGAAATACCCCGGCGACTCCGGCGCATCCGGGTCGGATAGCACTAGGGTCCATGCAGGCGATTCTCCGGCTCGGTAGTCGCCGACGATGGGGGTGAAGGTTGTGAAGCGTCGGTTGGTTTTGCCGGCAGTACGTGGGAGTAAGGGTAAGAAGGTGGATGCAAGTTTGGCCGACAAAGGGCACCTCGCCTGGTACTTTCCGGATTGTCGCAGCTCAAGACAGTGCGTGAATGTGGGCCAGAAATAGCTGGCAGTCAAGAGGTTCGTGGGTTCGAGCCCCATCGCCTCCACCGCGTTGTAAGAAGTACAACGTGTTTCCTGGTAGATAGGAATATTTGGCCACCATTTGCCAACCAAGGCAAATGGTGATGTTCGAACCCCGGGAAGGCCGAACCGAATGGGGTAAAGGCCACGTGCTGGGGATGCCGGGCGACGTATCCGTTTGAGATCGCAGCGTCTCTTAGAGGATCGATTCAATTGCAGTTATGGCGCATGGAGGATCGGCCGAACGCACACCGAGCCGTCGATCGGCTCGCCTGCGGAGGCACAGGGGATCCCACCCCGGTGAGCACCGATGGATCGTTCTGGCGCGATGATGAGCCGTGCCCGAGCAGCGCTTCGGACTGGCCGCCGATGTGAGTTCCGATGATCCGCAGGCGATTGCGCCTGTCCTTCGGGGGGTCGCGGGCTTGATCGTTACGCCTCGGGCGGATGGCTTCCACATCGAAGGTACGATGGTTGGGCAGAGCGCGGGGGACTTAAACCGAGCCCTTCTTTCTGCGCTTCGCAGGGCCGAGCGGCGAACGCGTATCCGGTCGCGGTGGACCCTGGGCGATGCCACATTCCGCTTCTTCGACTACGTCCCCAAGAGCTGACGGGATGCCGGCACGCGTGGCGCGGCTTGCATCGCGAGGCAGGGGTTATGGGCGGCCAGCAGGGCGGTCCGATCCATGCCGTCGTTCACGATGACATCACCGTCAACGCGGAAAATGAGGCTCGGTCGCCCGCCGGGGCGTTCTCCTCGAGTAATAGGGTCGGACTGACGGAGGAGGGATCGTTGCAAACCGGCAACCGTCACCTGTCTGCCCAATTTTAGGGCCGAAGGACTCTGACACTCGAGCTCCATCATTGGCACTCTTGGTTATGGACACCTAATACGAAGGAATTCGAAGGTGGGAAGGGATCGCAGGGATTTCCCCCGGGGTGGTCATGACAGGGAGGGGGAGCACAGTCATGAATAAGAACGCAATGGCCAAGCGCACCCTTGCGACCGTCCTGCTGATCGGCCTGCTGGCCGCCGGCGTGGCCGCCTGCGGAAGCAGCACCCCCAAGAAGGCGGCCTCCTCGACGGCAACGAGCACCGGCAACAAGACCGCCTTCTGCAACGCCCAGATCGCCATCGACAAGGCTTTTAGCGTCACGACTTTCGCCGGATATCTGACCGTTGCCAAGAGCCACCAGTCCGACCTGACCGCCGTCAGGAACGACGGCCCGGCCCCTATCCGCTCCCAAGCTCAGGGCTTGGTGACCTTGACCGAGAAGGCCATTGCCGACAACAACCCGAACGAGCTCATCACGAGCGCCGGAGCCAGCGACGCGGCTGCCGTCGACACCTTCTGCGGCGTCGACGGCAACGGCAACCCGGTTCCCTCCTACTTCGGGGCAGGGAAGGGAACGGCCTTCTGCTCGGTCTCCAACCAGATCAACAAAGCCACCAGCACCGCTACCCCGCCCCAGATTCTGTCGTTCCTGCTCGCCCACCAGAACCTGGCGAACGAGTACGCCACGGACCTCTCAGCCCTGCCGGCGAAGCAGAAGGCCGAGGCCCAGCAGCTGGCCACGATCTCTCGCACGGCGATCTCGTCGAACAACCCGGCAGGGCTGGGGTCGACCACCGCCAATAACGACTCGGCGGACATCAATCTCTACTGCGGCCAGAACCAGTAGCTGCACCCGGCCCGCCGAGTTGACACTCTCGGGGCCCTAACCGCAGGCAATTCGATGGGGTTCGAACGTAGTCCCATCACCTCCACCCGAAAATGCAGGTCAGAGGCTCGGGATAAGCGCACAGGTCCTTTGCAGATAGCGAGCTTGTCAGGGAGTGGCGAGATGACCGATTCAAAGAGCTGTCTACAACGAACCGGGATGTGGTCGGCCACTTCCTGACGGTTATCCAACGGTGTGCCGTGCCCGACATGTGGCGGTCGCACGCGACTGATCAAGCTAAAGGTCATCGCGCAAGTGACCGCGAACCCGTCTGTTTCTGCGACCCACCAGTTGTGCGAGGACCGTCCAGGACTTCTTGCGGTCCAGCCTGGAGTTGGCGCGGTGGGGAATCGGGTGCGCGATTGCTGGAGTCGTTCTCGGTGGGCCTGTCGTGTCCATCGTCAGCCTCGGCGTGGCTTTTCTTGCCGAGGTCGCCATCCCCATTCTCCACGCTTGCGCACCAAGGTTCGCGAGAGACACACCTTATAGCGAGGGGACTGCCCAGGTCGTCGGAAAGTCAGGTCGCCCTGGGAGAAACGCCCACAGCGCAGTTCCAGCTTCGTGACCCATACCGGGCAGTACATGCATGTAGATCGTGAGCGTGATGGACGGCGACGAGTAACCGAGCATCTCTTGAACCACCTTTACCGGGACGCCCGACACGCGCATGAGACTGACAGCCGTGTGCAGGCAGTTGTGGATACGTCGAAGCCCGGCTTCGCGCACCAGTTTGCTAAAGCGGTGAGTTTGTCAGTAACAACATCAGGATGAAAAGGTCAGCCAAGCACGTCTGCGACCACGTAACCGTCATCTGAATAAGCGGGCCCAACGGCGAACCGCTCAGACGCCTACTGTGCCCTAGGCGAACGCAGCGCCTCGCACGCCAACCAAGCGGTTCCACACCACTACAGCGATTGATAAGACGCGAAGTCGTTTCTCGCCGTTGGCCACCGTCATCCTGCCGAAGATGTCCGAACGGGTCGGCCGTCACCATGGGACGGTCGAACGTAATCGTGTTGGTGGCGGCAGACTCCAGCTGACCCAGGTGGGCCGTGCTCAGTCTGTTAAGAGCCCGCATTCGACGGACCAACCGAAGCTTTGTCCTGAGCCTCAGCACGAGCGGCCGCGAGCGAAACGACATTGCCCTTACGTTCGAACCGCTCGATGGCCTCTGCGAGGACCCGTGCCCTGTCACCACGACGATCCATGAGGAGGTACACCTCGGCGGCGTCCAGGCGGGCGCTCCCTTGCGCGTCGAGGTGGTCCGTGCGGTCTACGAGATCGATTGCCTCGTGCGCTAGGACCTCTGCCTTATCGAAGTTTCCAGTTCGCGCGCAAAGCTTGCTTTGCACACTACGCCACATGACCTGCGTAACAACGTCTTCGGGCGATGCGATCTCGCGCGACACGTCCACCAGATCGGCGGCCTCATCGAGTCGTCCTTGTCGATAGACCGCTTCGGCGAGAAGCGCTGCAGTGGTCGAGATGTAGTTCCGCTCTCCCATACGGACGAGCGCCTCGTAGTCGCCCCGCAGCTCTCGCTCTGCGGCCTGCGGGTTCCCAGCAAGCATCTCCACCGGGCCCGAGTCGATCGATGTGAGCGTTGCAAGGATATTGTACCCGAACTCCTCGAGCGCCCCCCTACTCGATCGGTACAAAGTGCGGGCTCGGTCAAAGTTGCCTTGCATGGCCTCGAGTCGCGCAAGCGCAGAACGCGCAAGCGCAGAGGTCCTGGTTTCGTTCGGCACCTGGGCTAACAACTCTTCGCAACGTGCTATGGCGCGAGGAACCGGACTCGGGCCATAAACTGCGCACGACGGCAAACCCCCGGTAATTCCCCGAGCAGCGGCATGGTTACCGCCCGCCTCGGCGTGCTTGAATGCCTGTTCGATCGCTTCTTCCGCTGGTCCGAATGTATCCGCTGCCCAGTTGACGCTGACCAGGAGGCGCCAAGCAAAATAGAGCACGTCATGTTCGGCTCGCGCTGTATAGATGTCGATCGCTCGCCTTGCTTCATCGGCAACATCCGTCGCAACGACCTGGGGGTTGGTCGAGTGGTCCAAGAACAGACGTGCGAGACGAGCAGTTGTCTCGAGCGCCTCGTCGGAAAGGGCGATTCCCAGTTCGATCGCATGGTCGAGAACCGATGCCGCCTCGACCAGCTGAGCAGTCTCCATGAGAGCCACACCGACTTGAATCAGGAGCTTCACCTTTGTTTTGTCGTTATCTTCGAGCAGGTTCGCTGATCGCAGCAATAGGTTTGCGGCAGCGGATTCATCCTGCCGCATGAGCGCCCGTTCACCTGCAGACCTCAGGTGTCCAGCCGCATTCCGGGCAAGCGTTCTGCCCTCTGAATCGAGCACAGCCAGCTCTGCCCGGTAAGCAACGGCCTGCTCCAGGTGGTAGCCAACAATTTCTTCGTGCTCCGCGACACGGTCGCCGGGCAACGCTAGCAACCAACTCGCAAAGCCTTCGTGAAACCTAGAGCGATTTCGCTTCAGTACTCCTTCGTATGCGGCATCGCGGGAGAGCACGTGGGCAAACTGAAAGGCTGGCTCGCCAGCAAAGCTGGATTCGGCAGGTCGGATGAGACGTCTGCGACTGAGTCTGCTCAAGACTTCGCTGACGTCACGAAGTGAATCATCCTGTTCCATCGCCGCCACGGCGGAGGGGTAGAAGACGTGGCCGATGACCGAAGCCCGCTGCAATACACTCCGCTCAGTACCAGTCAGCCGGTCGAGCCTCGAAACCAGGAGCGACAAAATCGAGGGTGGTACCACAATCTTCACTGGCACGCTGGTGCAATCCAGCCTACCCTCGGACGTCTCGACAAGGTAGCCATCATCGAGAAGCATCGAGATCATTTGCTCAATAAAGAGCGGGTTTCCGGCGGCGGCATCGAGTATGCGGTATTCAAACGCTTCCGGCAGTTCGGCACCGCCGAGTAGGTGTCGAAGGACCAGCGCGCTTTCCGGGATCGAAAGCTCGCTGAACTCGATCCTGAACGCATTGGTCCGTTTCTCCATCCAGGATGGTCGGTTTTCCATCAGTTCATGCCTTGCGGCACACACGACGAGAATGCCAGCATCGTGCGATGTGTCAACGACATGTTCAACCAAATCGAGAAAGGTCGGTTCGGCCCAGTGGATATCCTCAAACACAATTACCAGAGGCTTTCGCCGCGACATTTCGTCGAGGACAACCCTTGTCGCCCACATGAACTCGTCGACACCGTAGATGTTTGACGATAGTCCCATAAGTGACCCCAAGCGTTCTGACACTTCCAGGTTCCCTGGTCCGGATAGCGACAAGAGCTTCGATCTGACGGTCTCCTCGCTGTCCTCATCGACGATGCATGCGGCTTGTCGAAGAACTTCAGTCAGTGGCCAAAACGTGATTCCCTTCCCGTAAGAGAGACAGCGCCCGAGCAGGACCGTGGCAGTATCGAGTAGTTCGCTACTGAACTCGGTCAGGATCCGAGACTTGCCTAAACCAGCATTCGCGATGAGCGTTACCACCCGGCACTCCTTTTTTTCCATTGCTAGGTGGTAGTTCTCTCTCAAATATTCGAGTTGAGCTACCCGTCCGACCATGGGAGTGTCGGTGCGGCGCTTGATCGCGTCGATTCCGCTCACGGAAAGCAGGCGATAGGCGCGAACGGGTTCAGACTTGCCCTTCAGCTCGAGGGGTTCAAGCTCTTCCACTGCGATCGCATGTTGAACAAGGTGGTAAGTCGACTCGCTGATCAGCACTTCGCAGCTCGGAGCGGCCTGCTCAAGACGCGCTGCCACGTTGACAATGTCGCCAGTGGTGAGGTGCTGGCCCACTGTGGGGGACCCGCTCACCACCTCTCCGGTGTTCACCCCGGTCCGGTTCTCCAGAGTGACACCCCACCTCAGGAGGAGCCTTTCGTTGATCTCGGGCAGGGCGTCGCGCATCTCACATGCCGCACGAACCGCCCGAAGTGCATCGTCTTCATGCGCGACTGAGTGGCCGAACACGGCCATGATGGCGTCACCGATGTACTTTTGTACGGTGCCACCGTGCCGATCGAGCACTGTTTGCATTGCGTCGAAGTAAACACCGAGCACTTCCCACAAGGACTCGGTGTCAAGTCGCTCAGCAAGGCTGGTGGATCCCTTTAGATCGGAATAAACGACGCTAACGGTACGACGAACCGTCTCTTCTGGGACCTTCTTGGTGAAGGTTGCGCCACAGATGCCGCAAAACCGGAACCTGTCTGGGTTGTCTTCACCACACTCGGGGCAGGTCGACACCAATGCGACAGTCTAGTGTGGCAGTGGCAGCGCGCCCTTGTAGGTTGCGTCGGCGCCTTTACCGGCCGAAATGCGGTCGCGGGAGTCGCCCTTGGGGAGCTTGGCGTCGAGACCGAGGACGTTGGGAGCGTGGATAGCACGATCTCACGTCCGACTCGATTAAGGTCACAGATCCGCTCCTACTGGTGAAGCCGCCGCGATCGCAGGATTTTACCAGCCATATTGCATACGACCCACGGACCTGCGGGCGTCTTCTGACGGGAGAACCGGTAAGCGGATCCTGTTACAACAGCGGGACCAACGCTGGGACCAACGACTAACGAATCTCCACTGCCAGGAAAGATCGGAAAATGGTGAGCGGTGATGACCGGAATGCGCTTGAGTCCTGCACCTTTAGCGATCCGTTAGTCGAGGTTTTAGAACGGTAGGCCCAAGCCTGGCAGTCAAGAGGTTCGTGGGTTCGAGCCCCATTGCCTCCACCGAACAATTCCTGGTCAGAGAGTTGCAGGACTTGAAAAGCTTCCCGCGATCACCGTCACTCGTCAGCGTTTTGTCAGAGCGAGCCTGCAACAACATCGCGATTGTCGTCGCTACATGTCTGTTGGGCGCCTCGTTGCTCGTGTTCCCCATTGCGCAATCCGCGGCCGCACAGTTATCGACAGGCAACCACGGCAGAGTGGTGGCCAATTACACGGGTACCTGACCATCCCCCCGTTGGCCGGACACCTCGAATAAGAGGTATCCATGCCAACTGTGAAAGAGAAGCCGGAGCCGGTTCGCCGGCGGGGCCGTTATCCGAAGGAGTACCGACGCGACGTCTGTGCACTCGTTCTCGATCAGAAGCGATCGGTGGCGAGCGTCGCGAAAGAGCTCGGTATCGCCGAACAGACGATCTACCTGTGGTTGCGCCAAGAGCGCATCGACCGAGGTGAACGCGAGGGCCTGACGATGTCTGAGCGAGAGGAGCTTGATCACCTGCGCAAGGAGGTCCGTCACCTGCGCCAGGAGCGTGACCTGCTGAAAAAATCGACGGCCTTCTGGGTGAAAGAAGTCGACCGATGAGCCGCTACATGTGGGTCGACGCCAGAAAGGCCGAGGGGTTCGAGGTTAAAGCGGCATGCCAGGCGGCAGAGGTCCCCACCTCGTCGTACTACGACTTCAAGGTCAGAGAGGCATCGGGTCCCTCCGACGCAAGAGTGGGACGAAGCCATCCTCATAAACGAGATGCGCAAGGTCCACGACGACCTAGACGACGCCTACGGATCTCCCAGGATGACCGACGAGCTGGCCGACCGGGGCTTGTGCGCCAACCACAAGCGCATCGAGCGCCTGATGGCAGCTAATGGCCTGCATGCCAAAGACGGCCGGCGCAGAAAGATCCGCACGACGATCCCAGACCTGACCGCTCCACCGCTTCCCGACCTCATAGGGCGGGACTTTCATGTCGGCGGATCCCGGCGAAAGAACCTGCGGGGACATCACGTACGTCCCGACAGACGAGGGATGGCTCTACCTGGCTGACGTGCTCGATCTCGGATCGCGTCGGGTGATCGGCTTCGCCATGGAGAGTCACATGCGCACCGAGCTTGTGGTGTCCGCCATGGACATGGCGATCGATGCCCGTGGTGGAGACGTCACTGGCATGACCTTCCATCACGACCGCGGTTCGCAATACATGTCGCAAGAGTTCCGAGCCCTGTGCGAAAGTCACGAAATCTGCCAGTCCACCGGACGCGTCGGATCGTGCCTGGATAACGCAGCTGCCGAATCGTTTTGGGCCACGTTGAAAAGAGAGCTCGTCTCGAGATACCGCTTCGCCTCTCGTGCTCAGGCACGGCGAGTGATCATCGCCTGGATCAACCATTACAACGCCGTCCGCAGGCACTCTTCGCTCGGCAACGTCCCGCCCATCGAATGGGAACTGCGCTACTACCGCTCGATCATGGCGCAAGCGGCGTGAATTCCGTCCCCTCAGATCGCCGAGAAGGCTCCGAAACCAATGGGTGCACTCCAACCACTGGGCGAATCGAAGGACTGAACGTCTACCATCAACCCATTAGCCGCGTGTCCGGCTGAAGGGGGGGAAGGTCAATCATGTCGGCTGCACTGTCGAGTGCAGTGGCAATCTCAGAAATGATCGCAGTCTGCCCGCTGGCACCCCAGACAATCCGATCACCCAATGAATAGAGTTTGTCAACCTCCCACTTCGTATTTGCAGTCATCTCGGTTGCTTGCGAGTCAGCACCGATGACTGCGCCATCTCTGCACCGAGCAGCAACGATGACGGTCACGGCTGAAGAGTGGGACGCTACCGCGGGTTATCGACGAAATAGACTGACGGTCGCGTACTCGGGAAACGCCTTGTACACGTCACAAAGCAACTGGTCGAACGTTCGAGTTGTAAGAAAGAGTCTCGCCTTACCAACCCAATCCAGAATCTCTCTGTTAATTGATTGTGCGAAGGAGTCCGCACGACGCTCGCCCTCGGAGTGTCACGGAATAGCGCTTCCATGTACGGCCGGGCACCTGCTCGGTCTTGAGGTACCCGAGCCGACAGAGGAGATCGAGGTCACCATAAAGGGCCGGGCTGAACGGACCCCAGTTGTAAGGCCGGAACTGGTAGACACCCTCCGCGGGACCGCGTTCGGACAGAAGAAAGATCCCCTTTTGGATACGGACCGGATCGAGCGCATCAGGTCCTTCCACTCCGAGCAAAGGACGCGGCGGCGAAGGGGCAGGAGGCCGGCGGAGCGTCACCCTCGAGCAGCGACTCGCTGCAGGTGCCGCGTACCAGACGATGGATATGTCATTGCCGACGAGCTCGATTCTGCCTACCACCCTGACGTGGTCTCGGATCGCTTCGAAAGGCTCGTCGCTTCTGCGGGTCTACGCCGGATCCGGCTCCACGACTGCCGACACACAGCCGCCAGCCTCATGCTTGCCTCAGGCGTTCCGGTGAAGGTGGTTTCCGAGCTCCTCGGGCACTTCTCGCCCACGATCACGTTGTCGATCTATGCAGACACTCTCCCTGGCATGGCCCAGGAAGCAGGTGCCGCGCTAAGCGCGTCTCTGCTCGGATGAGTCAGCAAAGCGTCCTCGTTGACGGCCTACCCGAGGTTGTTGATGCAGGTGTCTCGGTCGTTGTTGCTGTTCGTGCCATCGGGGCAAGTCGTGTTATTCCACGTGACACCGGTCAGATCCGCACCATCCAGGTTGGCATTAGTGAGGTTGGCGTCAGTGAGGTTGGCGCCACTGAGGTTGGCGTCACTGATCGTGGCACTGGTCAGATCGACACCGTCCAGGTTGGCATCGGAGAGGTCCGCGTAGTTGAGGTTCGCTTCTGGTCCGATCAGGTAACCGGCCACGAGAGTCCAATCCGAAGGAAGCGAAGACGGCGTTCCGACGACCCCCCCTGAAATCACGCCGACAAGGCTGGCGCCACTTAAGGTGGCATCAGTGAGGTTGGCACCAGTGAGGGTGGTATTGATGAGGGTGGCATCAGTGAGGGTGGCACCAGTGAGGTTGGCATCAGTGAGGTCGACACGTTCGGGGATGCTGTCGGCGAGGTCGGCGTCGGTTAAGTCGGCGTCTTCCAAGTTGGCGTAGAGCAAGTTGGCGCCCTGTAAATCAGCGTCGGAGAGGTTTGAGCTGACGAGGTTCGCGTCGGTCAAGTTGGCACCTGGTCCAATCAGATAACCGGCCACAAGAGTCCAATCCGAAGGAAGTGAAGAGGGCGTTCCGACGATCCCTCCTGAAGACACCCCGTCAAGGGTCGCGCCGTTGAGATCGGCGTCCGTCAAGTTGGCGCGTTTCAGATTGGCATTGGACAGATTGGTGCCGCTCAGGTCGCAATTCTGCAAGTTGGCATAGGGGCCAATGTACGCGCAGTCTTGCGAGTTCGACGGCGTCGCCTTGACCGGTGCGGACGCCGGGCCTTCACCTTTTGCATTTTTGGCTTGGACAGTGACCTTGTATTTCGTTCCGTTTGTCAGGCGGGATACCGTGCAAGTAGTGGCGCCCGTTGTAGTGCAGGTTCTATTACTCTTCGAGACGGTAACGACGTAGCCCGTGATGGGAGAACCACCGTCAGAAATTGGTGCTGTCCAAGAAACCCCGATGGCTGTATTTACACCAACAGCTTCGACTCCCGTAGGAGCACCAGGAGGGGTGATTTTGAGCGCATTCGCGTAGGCGGGGCTGGTGGCTGCCGTCAGAAGGCTGACGGCCAGCACGAATACGACGCCGCATGTTGGGCCCAAGCGTCTCGCTGTCAGAGAGAGGCTCCGCTCGATGGATCCGGTTGAACCGCCCTCTCTGCCGGTTACTGCGTTCATGGCAGCACCTCCACTCCACGCTCAGTGAACTGTGCCAGTCTCGACCTGAGTGGTGAGGGTGTCAACGGGGTTCTACTCGGCTCGTTTTTGGTGGATCTATCTTGGTGGCACGCTTGACGACAGCTCGAACAGCGTCTCGCGGAGCGCCGGCCTCGGCATCACGCCCTTGTAGAGGATCCGGTCGAGGCTCCGGTGGATCACGGCCAGACTCTCATATGGGTGGACCGATTTTCGGGGAACAGGTCAGGTGGATCATTTCAAAGGGACCCGGTCAGGACCACCTGAGCCCGCAGACCTCACCTCGGCGCAATCCACGCGTAAGAAATAACGACCACGCGAAGGCGAGTCGATCGTCCTTTGTCTGATCTAACAGTGACTTGGCCTGTCGAGCATCCCGGACGTGCATTACCGTAGATGTCGACCTCGGGCGTTTGATGCCAGCGACTGGATTCCGACCGAGGAGCTGGTTTGCCAGTGCCCAGACACAGGCTGCCTTCAATACGCCAACTGACAGCTGCGCTGATCGAGGGGAGAGCCCTTGCCGTCCACGAGCAGACTTATGCGTCCTCAGCGTCTCCACCACACGGTGCCGCTGGATGCAACTCCACCCCCTTGATCGGCAGCGTTTCTTGCCGAGGTGCGGTTGTGGTCACGGCAAAGAACGCCTGGCGAGAACGGGCATCGTCGCGAAGTAGCCCGTGAAGCGCCGAGGTGAGGGTGCGCGCGCCTGTCGCCTTCACTCCCGCAAGGACATGCACATGTGGTCGGCCACGACCCCAAGCCCCACACCCTTTGGCTGCAGCTCTGCCACCAGCCAGTCGGCCACCTGGGTCCAGGTGGATGGGGGTAAACGCTGTCGACCTCAAAGGCATCACAGCGAAACCGCTATTCCTCCTCGTCATCGGGCGGCGCGCTTGTCAGGAGCTTCCGCCAGCGCTCTTCGGGCACATGGGCGGGTGTCGTCGTTTTCAGGAACTCCTCAAGGACGGACAGGAACCGGTCGGCGTCACGCCACGGCAGGAAGTGTCCGGCACCCTCAATGATCTCAAGACGGGCTCCGGGTATGGCCGCGGCCGCCCGGTAGGCGTGGGAGACAGGGATGATGCGGTCGTGGTCGCCCCACACGATGAGCGTCGGAACCGCTTCAGCCAGGTACAGCCGGTCATGGGCGCTCACTCGCTGACCGGCGATGTCGATCACCGAGCGGACGGTGTGGATGAAGGCCATCTGGCCGTGTCGATCGGTCAGGGTTGTGTAGCTGCGCCACACCTCGGCCAGAGTGTCGCTCGGTCGCCAGCCCAGTCGGCGGGCCATGGTGCCGGGCCACTCACCCGCTTCTCGGATCCGCCGGTGCAACAGCAGCGGGAGCACGTATTCGGCTCCGGGCAGGGTCACCGCTTTGAGCAGCGGGCTGACCTCCTTGCCGAGTCCGCCAGAGGCAACGAGCACCAGACGCTGTGCCCACTCCGGGAACTGGTAGGCGAACTGCATGGCCACACCACCGCCGAGTGAGTGACCAATCAGGGTGACGCGTTCCTTGCCGAGCACAGCGAGCAGGTCTCGAATGCCACTCGCGTAGGCGCCCAGCGAGTAGTCGCCACGGGGCTTGGCCGAATGCCCGTGACCCAGCAGGTCGGGAGCGATCACCGTGTAGTGCTCGGCGAGGGCGGGCATTACCGCCCGCCAGGTGGTCGAGCTCCCCGCTATCCCGTGGATTAGCAGGATCGCCGGCCCCTCGCCGGCCATCCGGTAACTGACCTCGTGGCCGTGGATCCTGACCGTGCGGAGACGAAACGGGCTCATCGTCACAGGTATCTCTGCCGGTTGAGTGACATCTCGAACGGGTTCCACGACTTGAGACGCGGGCTCCCTTCGAAACTGTACGGTCGCAGCGTCGCCGCGGGTCACAGAGCAACCGCTGCGCAACGCTTCATGGCGCTCGTCTGACACCGATCCACGAAGTGTTGGCTCGCCGGATCGGTCACTTGACCGGACAGTGCTCGGCGCCCGCATCTGGCCCCGGAAAGAAGACGCCTTCACGGCGTCGTCATCGCAACACACCTGATATGGCGGGCCCCCGTCGGGTCCCTCGACGCCGAGAACGACCGCCTTGCGGTCTTGTTCTCCCACACGGTGACCTCGCACAACGATCTTGTCCCCGATGGCAGCTTTCATATCAGGCACCTCCGTGTGGGGTGGACAGCTCTCGGACGGTAGGACCGGCCGGCTCGATGTTGGTGGCTGCGCCGACAGCAGAGATGTTCCTCGCTTCTCCATCCAGGTGGATGACGACGACCTCGGTCCCGAGAACATGAGCCACAGTCCCCAACACTTCGTGGGCAGTCAGGCTCCGGTCAAGGATGGCTAAGACGATGTTGTCTTCGTGGTCAGCCATGACCCACCTCACTGCTAGCACGCGAAAGAACACGTGCACTACATCATCATTGTCCGCTCCAGGAGCCAGCCCTAGTAGAGGAGAAGGTCACCGTGGACGACGATCACCACTCCGATGAGATGACGGGACGAAAGACGCACTCGACCTGAATCAGGTGCCCGTTGAACCGGGTAGTCTGAGAGAGACACCAGCTCTGAGGGATGTTCGCCCACCTTCGGCGACCGCATCTGGGCTGATCCTAAGGTTGATCTTTGCCCATGGCGGATAATCGGCTCTTCCTGCTCGGCCGCGATATGGCCGTTGACCTCGGTACGGCGAACACCCTTGTGTACGTGCGCGGTCGGGGCATCATCCTGAACGAGCCGTCGGTCGTGGCGGTGAACGTCAAGGACGGCCGGCCCCTGGCGGTGGGCGCAGAGGCCAAGCGCATGATCGGCCGCACCCCCAGCCACATCCAGGCCATCCGCCCCTTGAAGGACGGAGTCATCGCCGACTTCGAGATCTGCGAGAAGATGCTCCGCTATTTCATACAGTGCGCGCACAAGCGCCGCTTCGCCAAGCCACGAGTGATCATCTGCGTGCCGTCGGGTATCACGGGTGTTGAACAACGCGCCGTTATGGAAGCTGCCATGGGCGCGGGTGCCCGCAAGGCCTACATCATCGAGGAGCCGATGGCAGCGGCCATTGGGGCGGGGCTTCCAATTCATGAGCCCACTGGGAACATGGTGGTCGACATCGGCGGCGGAACCAGCGAAGTCGCTGTCATCTCCCTTGGTGGCATCGTCACCAGCCAATCGGTTCGCATCGGAGGTGACGAGCTCGACGAAGCGATAATCGCTTATGTCAAGAAGGAATACAACCTCGCCCTCGGTGAGAGGACCGCCGAGGAGATCAAGATCGCCCTCGGCTCGGCCTACCCCCTCGAAGAGGAGCTGCACGCCGAGATCCGAGGCCGCGACCTCGTGACCGGCCTGCCCAAGGTCCTAGTGGTATCGACCCAAGAGATTCGCGAGGCGATTGCCGAGCCGGTCGCGGCCATCATCGACGCCGTGAAGGTGACGCTCGACAAGACGCCGCCCGAACTCGCCGCCGACATCATGGAGCAGGGGATCGTGCTCACCGGCGGTGGGGCGCTCCTCCACGGCCTTGGTACCCGCCTGCAGGACGAGACAAATGTGCCGATCGTCTTAGCGCCCGACCCGCTGAGCTGCGTCGCCATCGGAGCCGGACAGTGCCTCGAGGAGTTCGACATTCTCAAGCAGGTCCTCGTCACCTCCCGCTAGTAGTGAGCCGATAGCACCCCCACGGATCCCGACTGCGGAGTCGTGCACGGCCCGCTCGTACTCGCGCTGCTCCAGGATCGACCGGCGTTCCAAGAGGTGTTGTGAAGACGGGGGCTTCGCGCGCCCATTCCGCGGTCCAGCGTTCACCTGCACGCAAGCGCAGGCGAGCTTGTTCTGCCCGCCAAGCCCTCAGGAGCAAGACAAGTATCGGAGGCATCCGCAATGGCCTGCGACTACTCCGAGTCTTCGTAGGCGTCAGAACGAGGGTAGTTCTGCCTGCCAACTGGACACGCGATAACGATCTGCGGATGGTGACGACTGCTGCGTCTAGATCGATGTCATTCCACGAAATCGCTAACGCCTCGCCACGACGTAGCCCTAGGAGCGCCAACGTAGCGAGCAGCGGTTCCCATTGAGTGCCCGCTGCCGCTCCGACGAGGCGACGGACCCGGTCCGGTTCGAGGGCCTTGGAGATCGGACCATCGCCGTCGGCCAACATGCGCCTCACCTGACTGGCACCCGTTGTCGCTACCTGCGAAACGAGACCATCTCGTTTGGCAGCGCCGAGCAGCCGTGCCAAGGCGTTCCTGCTCGCCTGCACGGTACGCGGACTGAATCCCTTCTTCGTACGTGGGGGTACGTCACGCGCTGAAGCCGGAGCAACTGCCGCCACACATGCCTCATATCTGACCGGGCGGAATTGCGGTTGTTCGGTCGGGACTGTTGGGACAGACTCTGGTCAACCCTCCACGGCTCTTTACAGGAGGTCTTCCCGAAACGGGGTCCCAAATGGCCAGAAAGACCATCCTCATCCTCGGAGCAACTGCATTGTCATCACTCTTCACGGTCGCGGCGGAATCAGGCGTCGCCCATGCCGTCTCTAACCCGACCAACCTCCCCGGCCATGTGACGTGCAGCCCCGCAGGCGGCGTGTGGAGCGGCGTTATCACGTTTGCACCACCGCTCATGAACGCGGGCACCGCAAACACCGAGACATTCACCGTGAAAGCGACGCTGGGAGCTACGGGGAGTTCATGCGTTGCCCCCTCCGTAACCGTCCCCGTCCTCGGAACCATCGCGGGGAAGCTCAAGTTCAGCATTCCCGGCAGCGCCAACAACTGCGCCACCATCTTCAGCGGCGTCGCGCTTCCTGCTCCTGCTGCGGCCTCCAAGTTCAAGATGAACTGGACAACGCCTGCGGGCTACAACCCGACCAACTGGACGAACAACACACCGGCCTTCAAAGTCACCGGTGCATTGAACATGTCCGACATTGTCGTGAAGCGTGGCGCGGTGGCGGGGTCCTTTACACCGTTTGCCGGACCCAAGGCGACCCTGTCAGATGCGAACTGGCCCGGACTCGCCGGAGCTGTAGCGACAGGATGCGCATCGACCGGCGGACTGGCCAGCCTGACTCTGAGCACCTCCGCGGGGAAGTGGTAGATCCGGTCCGAGTGCTCTGCTAGTCGCTCATCGAGCGGCATGTCTGAGTCAGCGGGAGAGCGCTGAGCACCGACCCGCGATCAGGTGTGCCCCCCAAGGATACGGGGGTCGCCCGGGTGCTGGACCGTCGAGCACTCACTCTTGCCGGTGCTCGCGGACCGACCAACCCGCCCTTGTCTGGCTAGGTGGTGGGCTGAGCCGCCTTTAGATGATCGATCTCCTTCGCCAGATCAACGACGACCCGTTCTAATGCGACAACCATGAGTAGAGCGTGTTCCACTCGGACCTCGACGGCGGTGTGGTCACTAGGCCCTTCCTGGTCCAGTTGGCTCATCTGCTTGGCTGACCGCAGCCGGGATCTCACAGCGACTTCTGTTGATTCATTCATAGGGACAGTTTCTCCCATGCGGGGATCTGACGCGCGTGATCGCTTCACACCCGCAACCCTTTCGTGAAACTTCGGAGGATCAGGCGTTAGGCGCTCCCTGGGGGCGATGGGCCGTCGAGTGGGGGTGCTCTTGGTCCGAGCCGCTGATCCAGTCCAAGTCACCCTGCCGGTCGCCCTAACAGCGCAAGTCCCAGAACCCTGAGGGCACGTTCGCGGTCAGGGTCGTCTGGGTTGCGGTCGTTCAAGAGGGTCCCCAACAGGAGAAGCGTCGGAGCGATGAGGATTTCGTCGCGCTCTGCGTTAGGCGAGAAGTCACCGAACGGAACCTGGGCGATCTGAGACGCCAGGGCCTGCCCGAGAGCGACGATGTCTTCTTGTGAGGTATCCCTCTCTACCAGTCTTACTGGAGTTTGCCGGAGCTCACGCGCCTCAGGATACGAAGGGAAGCCGATGGCGATCCGAACGTTGTCGAAGGAAGGAAGAGTATCTCAGCCTGCTTGCCCAGGTCCCCATCGGACGAGTTGCGGTGACCATCGGTGCGCTTCCAGTGATCTTGACTGTCAACTTTCGGCTTCTTGGCGAGTCGGTGATCTTCGGTGCCGGAGCTGGGTCTGATCTTTTGCGATCCACTGCCAGCAAGATCGTCGCGTTCCAGGCCGTCGCCTTCGATCATGTGCGCGAGATCGGCTGGGAAGTGATCGGCGTCGGGCCGTCCAACGAAGTGATGAACGCCGATGCATTGCTGCCACCCGGCTCAGAGTCATTTGAACCATGGACCCATGACGACGTGGCCGATCATCTGATGCGGGTCGACCTCACCGGGATTTCGGGCCACATGATCTCAGGGTCATGAATGTCTGAGGTCCGTGCGCGCTCCCGGTTACCCGTAATCCGCTGCCACGGCAGCCGGGAATATGTGGCTCACTTTTTACATAGGTACTACCAAGACCTATATGTAGATCTGCGCCACATATTCGGACCTCGCTGCTGAGTTCCGCTCGTTCGATCCGAGGACCTGTAGATGTGGTCGAAATCTCAGATGTTCGTGGCGGACCCAGGGTCACCGAGTGTAACGGACCTGACGCCGGTGGTGCAGTTGCCCACCGCGCTCACTTCGTCGACCACAAACTCTGGAATGGTGGGGGCGAGTGGGCCGCCGTTTGGGAAAGAGCCGGTGACGAGCTCATTGCCTGACTCGGCTTCGAAGTACGGATCGGTCGGGTTAGGCACCCAGATGCTGCCGGAGAACGTGCTGGGAGCGAGCCCGCTCCCGTGGCCGTAGGTCAATGCGAGGCTACCCACCGCCCCGGGTTCCTCGGCGTCGGTGCATTCGTTGTCGCTCTTCGACGGTTTGAACTTCAGCGTGCCCGTCATCTTGATCTTCGAGGCTTGAGGCGTCCCGCCACTACAGCCGCTGAACTTGATCTTGATCTTGGCCGTGATGAGAGAGTGGGAGTCAGCGTCACTCCACGCGGGAGTGTATGTGATCGACCCCGACGAGACTGCCGAACAGTTCTCCGTCCCGGTGCCGGTCGTCAGTGCCCAGGCCGTCCCTCCGCCTGAAAGCAAGGTCGTGCCAGTGAATGGCACCAACAAAGTTGCGACTCCGATGATGACTCTGCGTACGCGCATAGCCTCCCCTTTCCGCAGATCCGCGCTCTGGACGCGAGTCAATGCGGCCTTGATCCTTGCAGACTTCTCACACAGCAGGCAACATGCCTCGCTTCGAAAGCCGAGACTCATTCAGTTGCTCAAAAGGGTGAGCCGCACTCACGCTCTTCACCTCGCCGGGCCCGATGACCAGTTCTGTATTCGAACCGATTATGCCAGTTAGCTACGTCCGCTGGTCAAGCCACATCCAGTTGATACTCCGCACGTCAGAAGCCTTGGGAAGCATGCGGCGGGAGCGTCTGGTCCCTTGGTTCCATGCAAGCTGCGCGTGCACCTATTTCAGCCGTGGCAGGGGGACATATTTCGGTTCGGTCGCCACTGACGAGTCTGTCAGACCCTTCGGTGCGGGAGGGAGTGAATATGTGGCTTGCTTTTACATTGAGTACTACCAACACCTACATGTAGATCTGCGCCACATATTCAGTCCGTCGTGATATTCAGTCCGTCGTGTAGGGACATGGCGCATGGTGATGCCCTCTACGTGCCGGGTTCCGACCTGGAACCGAGCCAGTGGCACATGCCGCACTTGGTAGGCACCGTCTCCCACGGTGTCTCTACCGAGTTCAGAGAGCCTGTGTTCATGCCGCACAAGGTCTGCTGTGACGACACGTCGCTCAAGTGCCATGTCTCCTGAGGTACGTCTCCCGCCTTGGCCCGCAGAGGCAATGGGAGTCGCTCCAACCAAACAGTTTGTTCCGCCATAAGGAACATGTTTCCAGATCTCTCAAGCCCTCAGCCGGTCCTTGACGAAAGGCCCTCGGTCGCTTCGTGGGACACCAAGGCAAGGCTGACGATGGGAAGTGAGCCGCGCGCATCGAGTTCAAGATGGTGCGCGCCACGATGCCGTTACCCGCGACGCCGACCTCGACAGCGACCCGTTGCGTCACAAGTGCAGCCACCCAGGGCGGTCCCCCTACGGCCCTGGCGACCACCCGCTTGAGGTCAGCTCTTGACCGCTGTGTGCATCGAAGACAACCGCGCCCCACCCACCGCAACCGGCGATGGTGGCACTGTACGGTGACGAGTAGACCACCCAGAAAAGCTCGTCGTGGTTGAGCGGCGTGAGGGAGCCGTTCGCGTTCTTCCGAGCTGGCAGTGTCGCGGAGTACCGCGCAAGGATGAGCCGATACCGCTCGTAGGACTGCTTGGGGCCGCTGGACTCTCTTTCGAAAGTAACGAGCTCCATCGGTAACACACCAAGTGTCATCGCACAGACAGACAAGTCAGCGTCTTATCTTCACGAATTGAAATGACGTGCACAAACGGACGACCCCTCACAGAGGAACGGGCTATGGCAGAGAGTGATAGTGCAGGGAGATTTGCAGTGACATGGGCGAGTTTCCTTAGTACCTTGAGCATGACGGGCAGTGAACACGGCCACAAGGAAAAGGCAGGTTTCTCGATGGAGAGATTCTTTCGTACAGCAATGAACGCGCGTCGTATCGTGACGATATTAGTTAGCACACTTGTGGTCAATGCGATCGCGTTGGTAGCTCTGCCTGCGGCCGCCCCTGCAGCGCCCGCCGCTACACCGGTGAAGGTGGGTTCGGCACCTCTCGTACCCAAGGGCGCGATCTATCTTGGTCCGCTGGAGCCCCAGAACGTTATGAGCGTGGACGTGGTGCTCCGACCTCGGGACCCTGCCGCTCTCGCGAGGTTTGCGACAGCTGTATCGACACCTGGGAATCCGCTATACCGGCACTACCTCTCGAAAGGTGAGTTCCCGCAAGTTTTCGGAGCCACAGACGCCGCAATCAACTCGGTGACCTCGTGGCTCCGATCCCAAGGACTTCATCCATCTCGCGTCAGCGCGGACCACCTTGACTTCAAGGTGACCGCCACTGTCGCGAGCCTCGAGAGCGCTTTCTCGGTCCGGCTCACGAGGTACAATGTCGCGGGTCGCGAGACGTTCATCAACTCCGTTGCACCGTCAATCCCTGAGTCACTGAGCGGCACTATTCAGGGGATCCTTGGGCTGAACGACATCTTGCAGTGGACGCACTTTTCGATCCGCTCGCCTCGGTCTGAGACCGTGTCTCGAAGCGCATCGCACGTGTCCGACGTAGGCCCCGAGCCGTGTACTGCGGCAGTGTCGGACGGAGAGAATTACGGCGCCTACACCGCGAACCAGCTCGCCAGCGCTTACGACTTCTCGGCACTTTACGACGACAACGATCTGGGTTCGAGACAGACAGTGGCCATCTTCGAACTCGAGCCGAACGAAACGTCCGACATATCCGCGTACCAGACCTGTTACGGCACGAGCGCCTCCGTCATATATACCCAAGAAGACGGTGGCGCTGGAACGGGCTACGGGTCGGGGGAAGCGGCTCTCGACATCGAGGATGTGATCGGCGTCGCTCCGGATGCCGCCGTCGACGTCTACCAGGCACCCAATGACGAAACTGGTCTTTACGACAACTACTCCGCGATCGTGAGCGCAGACACAGCCAAGGTCGTTTCCACGTCGTGGGGTCTTTGCGAGCCAATTGTTGAAGAGGAAGAGTCAGGACTGCTAGGCGAAGAGAACACCTTGTTCGAAGATGCAGCTTCGCAGGGCCAATCGGTCTTCGCTGCAGCAGGGGACGACGGCTCCACGGCGTGCTACCCGGCGAACGGGTCCGATTCGCTATCCGTGTCGGATCCTGCGTCCCAGCCCTACGTGACCGCCGTGGGTGGAACCACGCTTAGTGATATCGGACCTCCTCCGACTCAGACGGTATGGAATGACAGTGATGTCGACGGAGGCGCAGGAGGGGGCGGGATCTCGGAGATCTGGGATATGCCGTCGTACCAGTCCGGCGCGCCGTCCTCTCTGAACGTGATCAACACCAATTCCTCTGGCAGCCCCTGCGGCGCCACCGTGGGGAGCTACTGCCGCGAGGTGCCCGACGTTACGGCCGACGCCGACGAGTACACGGGATACGTCGTCTACTTCGACGGCGGCTGGACCGCTATCGGAGGCACGAGCGCAGCTGCCCCTCTATGGGCGGGGTACATGGCGCTCGTCGACGCGTCGACCGCTTGTGAAAGTGCGCCCGTAGGCTTCGCCAACAGCGACCTGTACAAGATCGCCGGCTCTTTGTACTCGACGACCTTCAGGGACATCACGTCTGGGAACGACGATTACACTCCGTCCGGCTACACAGGGGACCTGTACCCGGCAGGGGCCGCCTATGACATGGCGTCGGGGCTCGGATCTCCGATTGGTGGTCCCCTCGCCACGGCCCTGTGCACACAACTTCCCGCCGGTGCGCCGATCGCAGTCGCCAGCAACCAGGACGGGCGCCTCCAGGCGTTTGTGGTCGGGAGCAACGGTCAGTCGTATTCGACATGGCAGACGTCTGCGAACGGGACATGGACGACGTGGGCGGATCTCGGAGGGACTTCGCATTTTCTCGCCGGTGCGCCGATCGCAGTCGCCAGCAACCAGGACGGGCGCCTCCAAGCGTTTGTGGTCGGGAGCAACGGTCAGTCGTATTCGACATGGCAGACGTCTGCGAACGGGACATGGACGACGTGGGCGGATCTCGGGGGGACTTCCAGTCTTCCCGCCGGCGCGCCGATCGCAGTCGCCAGCAACCAGGACGGGCGCCTCCAAGCGTTTGTGGTCGGGAGCAACGGTCAGTCGTATTCGACATGGCAGACGTCTGCGAACGGGGCGTGGAGGACGTGGGCGGATCTCGGGGGGACTTCCAGTCTTCCCGCCGGCGCGCCGATCGCAGTCGCCAGCAACCAGGACGGGCGCCTCCAAGCGTTTGTGGTCGGGAGCAACGGTCAGTCGTATTCGACATGGCAGACGTCTGCGAACGGGGCGTGGAGGACGTGGGCGGATCTCGGGGGGACTTCCAGTCTTCCCGCCGGCGCGCCCATAACCGTCGCCGGCAACAAGGACGGGCGCCTCCAAGCGTTTGTGGTCGGGAGCAACGGTCAGTCGTATTCGACATGGCAGACGTCTGCGAACGGGGCGTGGAGGACGTGGGCGGATCTCGGGGGGACTTCCAGTCTTCCCGCCGGCGCGCCCATAACCGTCGCCGGCAACAAGGACGGGCGCCTCCAAGCGTTTGTGGTCGGGAGCAACGGTCAGTCGTATTCGACATGGCAGACGTCTGCGAACGGGGCGTGGAGGACGTGGGCGGATCTCGGGGGGACTTCCAGTCTTCCCGCCGGCGCGCCCATAACCGTCGCCGGCAACAAGGACGGGCGCCTCCAAGCGTTTGTGGTCGGGAGCAACGGTCAGTCGTATTCGACATGGCAGACGTCTGCGAACGGGTCGTGGAGGACGTGGGCGGATCTCGGGGGGACTTCCAGTCTTCCCGCCGGCGCGCCCATAACCGTCGCCGGCAACAAGGACGGGCGCCTCCAAGCGTTTGTGGTCGGGAGCAACGGTCAGTCGTATTCGACATGGCAGACGTCTGCGAACGGGTCGTGGACGACGTGGGCGAGTATCGGTGGGGCTTCGGCTTGATCCGTCTTATAAATGAGCGCTGGCAATCCTTCAAACGGCCCGGGCTTTCCGCGTGAACCCAAGCCCTCGAAGGGGACAAGCGCCAACGCGAAGACGCGGCCCAGTGGTACCCGAAACCAGCACCCGCGGCTCTCCAAAGGAATGTTGAACTCCGCATTGGAAGGTAACGATCCGGGCGCGGCACATCTCACGTCGAGGGAGCTTCCACCTGCCACGAGCTCGAAGTCGACGGCGCCGGGAATGATTTCGACGGGCCTCACGGCACCGGCCCTGAACGGACCGACGTCCGCTTTTCCCGGGAATCTGCGCACGGGACTTGAACCAGCTGAACTTCTTGCCCCATTGACCGGGCAGACGTCGACCGTCGAGGAACCTCCGAGCGGGTTCGGTCACGCTGGTATACGGAGGGTGACCAAGTGCCTATTCGTCGTCACGTGCTGTCGATCTCGGCCTGCCATCCGAGCACCTGACGAGAGACAATCTGCACTGTGGGTGTAACTGGCGGCATCGAGTGCTACATCCTTAACGTGCGCGAATCAAGTGACGGCCACGTGCTCGGTGAACTGCAGCGAACCTGCGGGCTGCAAGTAGCTGGTGAAAGTACCGAAGCCCACGACTGTCCGCAGTGACCCGGGTGTGAGCCCTCCGCCAGACGTGAGGAGGAACGTGCCGTTCGTGAGCCCGCTCGGCGAGGTCGTACCGTAGAGCCTGAGGGAGATCTTGCCGGTCTGCCCGTCGAGGTCGCAAGGGTTGCACGTGTCGAACGCGGTGTACGTCCTCCATCCGCTCGGGTAGACGGTGATCAGATCCGCCTCCCCGCTCTTTCCGGGTTTCTTGTTGGGGTTAACGGTGCCGGATCCCGTCAAACCGCTGCCGGCGATGCTGAAGTTCTTAAGCTTACCGAGCAGCTGGTCGCCCGCTTCGGTCGTGACGCGCGGGTATGGCCGCGACTTCGCTGAACGTGTACGTGTCATAGTACGTCTGCAGGCTCGAAGTACTGACGCTTATGTGCTCGAGGATCCCGGTTCCCTCGCCCGCCTCCGGGGCGGGGTTCGGAACAGTGACGTCGAAACCGCACTCTCCCGCGGCGTAGCCCGAGACGATGTTCGGTGCAGAGCCGCCGTCCCCGAACTGGACCTGAGGTGTGTTATTGAAGCAGACCATTCCGCCGCCGATCAGGTTGTTGCCCACCTCCATCGCGTCGGGATCTCCCATTGTGTTCCCAATATAAACGGCGTTGCCCCGGACCTCGTTTCGAAGCGACCCCAGCCAGCACGAAGTCAAACCGATCATCGAGATGTTTCCACCAACGTTTGTATCCTCAACGTCGCTGTAAACGGGAGTGAAATCGAGAGTCGGATCCTCGGACCACGGTTCGAGGTCGGTTTTGATCGGCTTCTTGGGTTTTTGGGACTGGCAAGTGGCCCCGGCCGCCCCGCCGCCACCGCCGAACAGGGAGATGCTGCCGCCTACCGACGCCGAGTGGACCACGACACCTTGCGCCCCGAATGCAACCAGGTTCCCGCCTATGCGGTCGTAGGTGATCCCCGGCGGACTGGTGCAGGTGATGTTCGGGGAGCACCCGAACAGCAACGCCGCCCCGTAGCCGACGTACATGCTCCCGCCGATCTGCACGGTCGCGGGGACAACGGGCGTTCCCGTCGTAGGGTCACCCGATGTTACGGCGTCGAGCATGGCACCTGGAACTACGCTCACGTCTCCCTGAACCACGATGTTCCCGGCGAGCATGTAGCAGACACCCGTGATGACCACCGACCCGTACGTACCGGGTGGGATCGTGCCGCCCGTACAGTCGTACGGCTGCTGCCAGGCTGGACCGCGAGACGATGCCGATGCAACTGTGGCGGGAGTTAAAACAAGGGCGATAAGCGCCACGCTCGATCCGGTCGCCAACCAGAACTTCCTTCGCAGGTTCATGTCCGCCCCCTCTTTTGCGATCGTGCCCCGCGTCGCTCCGGCACCAGTATCCGCGTGGTGCCGTGCTCGGTGTTTACCGCCCGGCACGGGTGCTGTCAAGGGCGCACTCGACCCGAAAGGTCAATCGGCCGCTTGATAGCGCTTGAAAGCCGAGAAGCGGCCAAATCGGTAGAGCAACTCGGTTCGAGAAGTAACTAGACCAAATGTGACGAAACGCGGAGCCGTGTTCGCGCCACCGTGCACCCTAGGAAACTCGAGTGGTCCGCGCACTTGTTCGTCTAGGCCGCAGCATTTTATTGTCGTGGCACAAGTGCCGGTCGTCGCCCAATCAATGGAAACGGATTCAACTGCGAGGGGTGGTTTCGGAACAACAGGCGAACCGTTCACCTGGACTGCCGAGTACTGTCCATGCATGGACACCCCTGGCCTTGACGCGGTTCTCATAACGGGCGTGTTCGGATCCGTGAAGAGTTCGGTCGCGGCCGAGATCGCTGATGTGCTCCAAGATCAACGCTCCCGGTACGCCGTTGTCGATCCTTGACTGGCTGACTTGGTTTAGTCTTGGAAGCGACGACAGGGTCGAAGAGCATCGCATGATGCTGAAGAATCTCGGTGTCGTAGTCAACAACTACGTCAACGCTGGCGTAAAAGCGCTTCGTCTTGGCTCGGTCGATACGCGATCGATGGGAGCTGGACAGTCTCTCAGCCTCGCTGCCGATTCCCTTGCGGGTCGTCCGTTGGGATCTTGCGCTCGATGAGATTGAACGACGGTTGCGTAGCGATGTCACGACAGGCCGGCAGGATGATCTTCATGAGGCCGCTCGGTGGACTAGGGAATCCCTTGGAGTAGGCCTCGAAGATCTGACGATCACCAATGATCGCCCGATCCGGCAGGCCGCGTGCGAAATCCTCGAATGGCTCGGTTGGTTATCTAACCCTCAGGTCCTTTAACTGAGTCGTCATTCATTGCTCATACCTCCGCGGATGCGGAGAATCTCCCCATCCTCATGGCTAGGTATCCCCTTGCTCGGGAATGGCGCTGGGACCACCAGACCGGTGGTGATGGATCAGCGAGTTGTCTTCGGCGCCTAGCGCCTCCTCCTCTTCTACGTCAACCACCATCGGACGGAAGAACTGTTGAGCGATGAGAGTCGGCACGAACGCAGACAGGATGACGACTGTGACCAACTCGGTGTACTGAGTTCGCGAAATGAAGCCGTGCGAGTACCTGAAGAGCGCAGCAATCGAACCAAAAGTGAGTCCGGTCGCCATGAGCAGCGTCGTGTAAGTCCGCTCCCGACGGGGAATGCCGAACGCGGATGCCGTTGGCCAAACTCCTAGTCCCTTGGCAACCTACCCAGCGGCACGGCATGTCCAGCCACTATCCCACCTGTGACAAGCAGGGCCTACGAGACTTGCTGCACGATCTGCACGACTTCGTCCGGACCGTAACCCAGGTGTCTCGCAAGTGCCGTCAGCTCTCGCGCCTTCTCCAATAGCGCGCTGCGGCTGGCTGCACAGCCCGCTACGGTGATTCCGCGTCCGCGTCCGAATTCCAGGATTCCCTCTTCACGTAAATCGCGCAATGCCCTCAATACCGTGTTGCTGTTCACCTTCAACACGGCAGCTAGGTCGCGCGCAGGAGGTAGGCGGTCACCTGGCTTGGCCTCCCCCTCTGCGATGGCCTTGCGGATCGCACCTGCCACCTGATCGTGCAGGGTGGTCGGCTGGGAATGATCGATCTTGACCTCTAGTGGCATGATGATAGTGAGGCTAGCATCATGTTCTTGGTGATTACGCCGTGATGACTCCGACGTCATCGAGGCGGCAATGGAGGGATACGACAGCACTGAGCCGCGAGGTCGCCACCGGGCTGAATGTGGATCTCTCCCGCAGCGGCACCACGCCGCAATACAGCGACCAGCTGGTCGTCAACAACTATGACTTCGGAGTACCTAATCCACCGCCGTCTGCGGGTGACTCGCTCACCTTCAGTGAAAAGTTGACCCCAGCGGCCAGAACCTCACCCTGACTGACAACTCCACCGGAGCGGTTGTGAGCAGCCACTCAAGCGGGGGCGGCATGACCGGGGGAAAGAGCATCTATTTGTTCGTGCAGGGAAACGACGGCTGCTCTTCATCCCGTACTACGCGAAGACCATTCCGGATGGTGTCGCCGCAGCGAAACTTCGCCTGCAAGCCGCGCGTAACGACTTCGAAGGGGCAAGTTGGTGATGTCCACCAATGACTCCAGCCGTTATCGCCCGATAAATCTCGGGAGGGGCTCTTGTCCATTTCGGGTCCGACGACTACGGCTGAGCGGGCTAATCGTACGGTCTGGTCAGTGACCGGCGATTTGACCGCCGTCGATGTGCAGGATCTCGCCGGTGATGAACGGCGAAGACTCGAGGAAAAGGATACCGTCGACGATGTCGCCGACCTGGCCCACGTGCCCAACCGGCGGCAGCTGCTCCCCGAGCCCCGCGTAGCTCTCCGCCGGATGCACCGGCGTCTGGATGATTCCTGGCGAGACAGCGTTCACACGGATCCCGCGGGACGCGTACTCGATGGCCAGTGACTTTGTCGCTGAGGCGATGCCACCCTTGGTGAGCGAAGTCAAAACTGACGGCGAGCTCGAGTTCGCGTAATCGGCCAGGGTGGTGGTGATGTTGACAATGTGACCGCCTCCTCGTTCGAGCATTTCGCCGATGGCGCGCTGGGTCAGCATGAAGAACCCGGAGAGATTGACTCCGACCACCGTTGCATAGTCGTCAGCGGTGTAGTCAGTGAACGGTTTGGAGATGAACACGCCGGCATTGTTGACGAGGGTGTCGATGCGGCCGAAGCGCCCCAGCGCCCCGGTGACGATCCGGTCGGTTGTGGCGGCTTCGGAAATGTCCCCATCGACGGTGAGCACGGCCGGGTCATCGCTGTGCTTGATCGTCCGGGAAGTAGCCACGACCGCCCACCCCCGCCGCCGGTATTCGGCGACAAGGCCGGCGCCGATCCCTTGAGAGCCGCCCGTGATGATTGCGACCTTTTGGTTTTGTTCGCTCATGATCGCTCCCGCCTCCGGGCGCTGGTGAGCACGGGGTCACTGGGGTGTTGTGGGTGCAGGCAATATCCGTGGGTTCGCCTCGCTCTGGATTCCTTCATGGTGGCCTAGGCCGGCTGGCGCCCCCCCTCGATCTGTTTGCGGAGCGCTTTGAGGGCGGCGACGTAAATCTCCGAGAAGGTGGGGAACGGCTGGATGGTGTCGCGCAGCACGTCGAGTGGCACCCTGGCCCTGATGGCCAGCGTGGCTTGCTGCAGCCACTCGCCTGCCTCGGGTCCCAAGGCGTAGGCGCCGGTCAGCAGTTCCCCGTCGCTGAGGAGGGTCAAAAAACCCTTCGATTGTGCGTAGTCGTGCGTGTACGTAGCTGTCTTGGCCACCTCAGAAATGGGGATGGTGGCGCTGAATGGGGCCTCGGTGGCGCCCACGGACGCCGCCTGTGGGTCTGTGTACACGACGTCGGGAATTGCCTCGTAGTGGGCCTCGCGGGGCTCACCCAGGATATTCGCGGCGACGATTTCACCCTGGTACTTGCCGACGTGCGTCAGCAACCGCACGCCCGTGACGTCGCCGATGGCCCACAAACCCTCGCCGACGCGCAAGTGGGTGTCGACCGGAATGCCATGTGCGTCGGCGTGGACACCGACCGTGTCTAGGCCGATCCCGTCTACGCGGGGTCGACGGCCTGTACAGACGAGCAGGTGGTCGCCGCGCAACTCGCGGCCGTCACCGAGCGCCAGGACATAGTCCGCACCGTCTAGTCGCGCCGCCACCGCCTGGACGCCCAGGATCAGTTCGACTCCATCGGCGCGGAGAACCTCGCCCAGGGCCTCGCCCAAAGGCGCGGGCTCATGAGCGAGCAGATGCTCGGCCGCTTCAACCAGTGCCACCTCGCCCCCGAGGCGGCGCACGGCTTGGGCCATCTCCGCGCCGACCGGCCCCCCACCCAATACGAGTAAGCGCCTTGGCACGGTTTTCATACCGGTCACCTCGCGGTTGGTCCAGACACCCTCCAGCTCGGCCAGGCCGGGGATCGGAGGTGTGACCGGGTCTGAGCCGTTCGCCAGGACAATGTGCCTCGCCGTGTGCGAAACGCCATCCACTTCGACGACGCCAACTCCGGCCAGTCGGCCGGTGCCGCGCAACAGATCGATGCCCTTGTCCGCCAGCCAGTCCTGCTGGGCGGTATCTGAGTAGTTCGACACCATGTAATCGCGATATGCGAGTGCCGCCTCGACGTCGACCTCCGCTTTGCCTGCGGCCTCGCGCGCCTCGTGGACCGCTTCGCCAGGTCGCAGGAGAGTCTTAGACGGAATGCACGCCCAGTAAGAACACTCGCCGCCGGCAAGCTCGCGTTCGACAACGGCGACCCGCAGTCCGCCATCGGCCAACTCTCCTGCGCAGTGTTCGCCCGGCGAGCCGGCTCCCAGGACGATCACGTCGTAGCTACTCATGTCGTCGCACCCGGGCTTGTTTGGTCGCTGGATCCGGATCGCTCGTCCACCATGTATTGCGCGTACCAGTCTGGCCAGTCCGGGTCCGGGTGCCCGATCTCTGCTTCGTGACGACCGTGAGCCTCTTCGGCACGGCGAAGAGCTGCAGCCAGATCGACGGCGGAATCGTAGGTGACTGGCACCTGGGTACCTCCTAATGAATTAGAACGACCGACCCGAAGAGAATGAGCGCTCCGTGCGGTTAACGGCCCGGAAGGCGCGTCGTCACTTCTTGAAGAAACCACGCGTTGCCGTCCGGATCGGTGAAGGAGGCGAACGAGCCGTAGCTCTTGTGCTCCGGAGCCGGGCCCGCGGCACGGGCCTCAGTGCCGGCGTGATGGAACACCCCACCGGCGTCATGGAACACCTCGCTCACCTCGACACCGCGGTCCACCAGTTCGGTCCTGGCCGCCTCAATGTCCGCGACGACGAGCTGCAGACCGTCAGCCGACCCTGGCGCGGCCGAGGTGACCCCACTCCCGAAGATGATCGAGCACCCCGAGCCCGGAGGGGTCAGCTGCACGACCCGGAAGCCGCCGTCACCGGGGAAATCGGCGTCCAGGCGCCAACCCAATGACTCATAGAAGCCCTTGGCCCGGTCCACATCGAACACCGGCACCACCACGACTTCGAGCTTCATGTCCACGAGCGCAGCTCCTCTCGGTCGGGGGCGATAGCTACTGACCGCGCGCAGGAGCCGGTCTTCCGCACAACATTCGCGCCACTCGTTGTCGAAGTCCAGGGCTGATCATGTCCGTAGGCGGCGGCCGATCACAGGTCTCGATGACCCTTTCGGGCCGAGAACCGCCGCCGCGTGAACTCACTCAAGCTGGAGTTAGATCCGAGGGGCCCGACGCGCCCGCGCCACGTTGCGCCGGTGGGGTCTGTGGGAGTTCGGCCTCAGAAATGGCCCAGGCCGCGTTGACGAGCCCGATGTGACTGAAGGCTTGAGGGAAGTTGCCCAAGAGCTCTCCGCTCGCGGGATCGACCTCCTCCGCCAGCAAGCCGACGTCGTTGACGAAGGCGGCGGCCCGCTCGAAGACGGTGCGGGCCCGAGCCGGCTGTCCGGATCGGGCAAGGGTTTGCGCCAGCCAGAAGGTGCACAGCAGGAACGAGCCTTCCTCGCCCTCGAGCCCGTCGCGGGACCGGTAGCGGTACACGAGCCCCCGGTCGTCGGTAAGGCGTTCTTCGGTCGCGTCGATGGTGGACAGCACTCTGGGGTCGTCCGGCGGAAGGAACCCCACCAATGGCAACATCAGGTTGGAGGCGTCCAGCTCCTCGGAGCCGAAGGACTGGGTGAAGGCCTTCGCACGGTCGCTCCAGCCCTTGGTCAGGATCGCCTCGCGGATCTGATCCTGGGTCTGCTTCCATGGCCCGACGCGTTTGGAGGCATCGAGGTGGTCGGCTAAGGCCACTGCCCGGTCGAGGGCCACCCAGCACATCAGCTTGGAGTACAAGAAGTCGCGAGGCTCGCCGCGAATCTCCCAGATCCCTTGGTCTTTTTCCTGCCAACGCCCGGCAGCAGTCTCGGCCAGCTGGACGAGGAACCGTCGAGTTGCCGGTGCCAATGCGGGAGGTGCGTCCCACTTGCCGGGGGCGGCCAATGGTCCAACTCGACGCGCGGCGGTGTCGAAGAGGTGGTCGGACAGGCGATAAGCAGCGCTCAGCAGCTCGCCATAGACGTCAAGCTGTCGCTGGCTCCAAGCACCGTTGCCGACGCGCACCGGGGCGGAGTGTCGCCAGCCTTCGAGGTGAGACAGCTCCCGTTCGGTCAGGTCCCGTTCGCCGCCGATGCCGAACATGATCTGCAGGTCTCCGCCCCGGTCGAGCGAGCCGGCCGCGGAGGTGGCCATGTAGTCGAAGAACTGATTGGCCTCGTCAGGGCAGGCCGCCACCCATAGTGCTTCGATCGTAAAGGAAGCGTCGCGGACCCAGGAGTAGCGGTAGTCCCAGTTTCGGGTGCCGCCCACGACCTCGGGGAGCGAAGTGGTCGCCGCCGCGCAGATCGCCCCGGTTGGCGCGAATGAAAGCGCCTGGAGCACCCGTCCGCTGTGGTGCACCAAGTCTCGCCACGGACCGACGTAGGCCTGGTGCAGGTCTGACCACGATTCCCACGCCGACACGGTGTCTTTTAACCGGGCGCCGATCTCGGATTGGGTCCATGCCCTTGCCACGTCGGTCTCGGCGCGCTTGGCGTGGTGGAGGGCAAAACCAGCGCTCTCCCCCTTTCGGAGCTGGAGCCGACCTGTGACCGACGACTGATCGGCGCTCAGCGGCATTGGAGAGGAGATGACGAGAACATCCGCGCCTCCGAAAGCGGCCATTCCACCGTCAACGGCGTCGAACAAGGGATGGACCAACCCGTACTCGGGGCGCGGGACATACTCCAGGCTCAACTCCACTTCTCCGTCGATGCAGGTGGCGCGCCGCAGCAGAAGATGCGGGGCACCCTTGCCGAGCTCATGACCGTGGTTGCCTTCGCCCATGGCCAGGGCGTCGACGATGGCGACCGTGCCGGTCGGCGTGCGGGAGGTGGTCTCCAACACCATGGTGCGGTCCAGGTACCGGCGAGTCACTTGTGTGGTCCCCGCGGCCCGGATCGCCCAGTGGCCAGCTTCGTCGCCGAGGAGGCGACCGAAGATCGAGGGGCTGTCGAAGCGCGGGAAGCACAACCAGTCGATCGACCCGTCCCGGCTCACCAGCGCAGCGCTGTGTCGATCCGAAAGGAGGGCATAGTCGGCTATTGGGGTCGTATTCATGTGAGCTCCTTCGGCCGCACATCTGCGGGTTCGGTGTGTGGCAGCTCCGGTGAAGGGGTCAGGTCCCACTCATGGTGGCCGGGTTCCGAGCTATTAGCCAGCGGTAATCAGCGTAACGAGGCCCGAACGACGGGGGACGGAACAGCGGCATAGTCTTCTACCGATGCGGCCTGCGTTGGATCACTCCCCCATCGACCGGGGGTCCAACGACGATGCGGACCCACCAACTCGCGCATTGACGGCGGTGCGGCCGACGAGGAGACGACGTGGCGGTCAGGGAGAAAATTTGTTAGCAGGGTATGAGACCACAACCAGTGGAGGTGCCAGATGGCCGAACTCACACCGCCTACGGAACAAATCGTCCTGGCCCACTTCATCGTCTCGGATGACGTCGAGCGCTCTAGGCGCTTCTACACCGAGGTACTCGGTGGCAGGGTGGTCTTCTCCGGCGATGTGACCTATGTCGCACTGTCCAACAGCTGGATCATCATCAACGTCGGCGGGGGCCCGACCGACGACAAGCCCACGGTCACCCTGGAGACGCCGCGCGATCCCGACCGGGTCAGCAGCTTCCTCAACATCCGCGTCGCAGACATCCACGCCGTGTACGCCGAATGGAGCGCCCGGGGTGCTCAATTCCTGACGCCGCCGAAGCAGCACCAGTACGAGATCCGTTGCTACATCCGCGATCCCGACGGCCATCTGATCGAGGTGGGGCAAACCACCGACCCAAATGGGGACTGGTCGCCTGCTCACTGGCCATCGAGTACGTCCGGCGGGGAGTCCGAGTGAATGCCGCACTCCGCCAGATACTGCAAATCAATGGTGGCAGTTCCGCCCGACACTTAGATCCCTACCAGACGTGGCCGTCGAGGCCACGCGAGAGGCGGTCATCCCATGCGTTCTGACATCAGACCAGGCGGCACGTTCCCGGACTACGCCCTGCCGGATCACTCCAACACGGTGCGCAAGCTGAGCGAGCTTCAAGGCGACGACCCGCTTGTCCTCACGCTGGCGCGGGGCAATTACTGTCCGAAGGAGCACCAGCAGCATCTGGAGCTCGCGGCGAACTATCCGAAGGTCGCCGTCGCCTACACCCAGATCGTCACGATCTCGACCGACGACCATCACACGACACAAGAGTTCCGCGCCTCGGTCGGCGCCCAGTGGACCTTCCTCTCCGACCCCGGCCGGACGATTCAAAAGGACCTCGGGATCCAGGAATACACCGATCCCGAGCACGACCCGATGATCCCCCACACGCTGGTGCTCAAGCCGGGACTGGTGATTCACAGCATCTACGACGGCTACTGGTTCTGGGGACGCCCGTCGTTCTACGACCTATGGCGCGACTTCCGCGCTGCGTCGAGCGAGATCCGCCCCGACTGGGACCTGAGCAAGCCGGGGCTGCGCGAGGCGTGGGATGCAGGCGATTACTCGAACTTTCACGGATGGAACAGGCGGGCCCGTGAGATGCCGACGTCGTATGAGTCTTAGCTGAACGCGGTTCTGCCTTGCGCTAGCCACACGAATCCACGTCGAGGCCGATTGCAGGCGCTTGCGGTCGGAGCGAAGGGGTAGGTGGTATCGATGCCAACGCCGGTCTGCGAGCTGCTCGGGATCGAACAGCCGATCGTCCAGGCGCCGATGTCGGCGGTGCCGCAACTGGCAGCGGCGGTTTCGAATGCCGGCGCGCTCGGCATGTTGGCTCTGACGTGGTCCACTCCCGCCGGAGACGTGGTCCGCGAGACTGCGGCGCTCACCGATCGTCCGTTTGGCGGCAATTTGATTCTCGACTCCGATCAGCGCCGTCGTCTTGACGAGGCGCTCGAAGCAGGCATGAGGATCGTGTCGCTGTTCTGGGGAGATCCCGCCGGCTACGTCGAGCAGGTCCACGACGCGGGCGGAGTCGTGTTGCAGACGGTGAGTAGCGCCGAAGAGGCCCGGCGGGCAGCAGCGAGCGGAGTCGATGTGGTCGTCGCGCAGGGTTGGGAGGCCGGCGGGCACGTGCGGGGTCAGGTCGCGACGCTTCCCTTGGTACCCGCCGTCGTGGACGCGGTGGCACCGGTACCTGTGATCGCGGCCGGCGGGATTGGGGACGCTCGCGGTGTGGCCGCCGTGCTCGCGCTGGGTGCTCAAGCAGCATGGCTCGGAACCCGCTTTCTGCTTGCCCAGGAGATGCCCACCCACGAGGACTACCGCCGTCGTCTTATGGACGCGGCCGAGACCGATGCTCAGTGGTACGCCAACCTGTACGACGTCGGGTGGCCTGATGCGCCCCACCGCGCCATCCGCAACTCGACGGCTGAGATGTGGGAGGCGGCCGGAAGGCCTCCATCGGGGAGTCGACCGGGAGAGGGCGATGTGATCGCTCACTTCGCCTCCGGCGAGACGATCGTCCGGTACGAGCCGGCGGCACCGATGGTCGGTACGACCGGTGATATCGAAGCGCTCTCATTGTGGGCCGGACAGAGCGTTGCACTTGCGCGACAGCCGCAATCAGCAGCAGAGATCGTGGCCGAGCTCGTTTCAGGCTTGTAACCGCGACGCTTCGAACGCAGCTTGCAGTTATGGCTGTCGATGATCTCACCGCGCAAGTCGTCGGCCATGGCGGCGATCGCAGCGGTGAACTGCTCGCCCATGCTTCCGCCGAAGTGCCCGGCGTCGTCGACGACGAGCAGCCGGCTGGCAGGCCAGACCTTGTGCAGCTCCCAAGCGGTGTCGAGCGGGCCGGAGACGTCATAAAGACCGTGGATCAGTGTGGCCGGGATTCGGGCGATGCTCCCCATGTTCGCGAGAACCTCGTTGTCGGCCAAGAAGCTGCCGTGTCCCCAGTAGTGCGTGACTAACCGAGCGAAGACGATCTGCCAGGACAGCTCGCGGATACTTAGATGCGGCTCGTATCCTGGCGCGAGGGACATGTGTGTGTCCTCCCACTCGCACCACCGTCGAGCAGCTTCCTCACGCATCGACTGCTCTGGGCTAGCGAGAAGCCGGGCGTATGCGGCGGCCAGATCGCCTCCACGTTCGGGCTCGGGCACCAATTCCACGAACCGATCCCATTGGCGGGGGAACACTCGCCCCATGTCCCGGGTGATCCACTGGGTCTCCTTCCACCGACCCGCCGTGACTGCCGCCAGCACCATGCCGAGGACGCGTTCAGAGTGACGCTGGGCGTAGACGAGAGCAAGTGTCACGCCCCACGAGCCGCCGACGACAACCCATCTGTCGATACCGAGGTGCGTGCGCAGGCGCTCCATGTCGGCGACGAGATGATCGGTGGTGTTCGTCGACAGGTCTGCTTCCGGGTCGCTGGCCAGGGGCCGGCTGCGTCCGCAGCCGCGCTGGTCGAAGATGACCGCCCTGTAGCGATACGGATCGAAATTTCGCCGACTGTTCGGCGAGGCCGGCGCACCCGGACCGCCGTGCAACCAAACCGCGGGGAGACCATCGGGCGAGCCGACGACCTCCCAATAGACGGCATGACCGTCGCCAACGTCGAGGTGGCCACAGTCGTATGGCTCTAAGGGCGGGTGCATGCCAGCGATCCTCCCAGAAGCGAGGACGGCGCTCAGCCGGTAACTTCCCGAAGCTGAATACGTCTCCACCATCCTGCGTAACCGAACGCGGAGGTGTGGGGACAGAGACGGACGGCCCCGAAGACCACCGAGGCTTTCGACCTTCCCGGCTATCGGCTAATCGGTGGTCCTGCTATTCAACGGTCCGGCCGGTCGGTGGCCCGCCTGTTCAACTTGCTACCGCGCAACTCGGCGTCTTGGTCGTGCCGTTGGTCTGCTTGGATGCCATCGTCGGCGAGGACTCAGGTCCGAGTGCCTTCGTCTTGGTCAGGTTGAGGTTGTTCGTCTCGCCGGTAGTCCCGCCGTTGGCCACGCATGTGGGGGCCGACGAGCTAGTGGCCTGAATCGCCGTCACCGCCTCGAGCGTCGAACCCGCACCGAAGTTCGCCCGGGCGCCGCCGGCATCACCGAAGACGCCCCACTCTGTCCCGTCCCAATAGGACGCAAGGTCGAGCACGCTGTCACTGTTGGACGCACTCGATGCCTGGCCGGTTGACGTGTTCGTCAGCGTCACCTCGTCATTGCCACCAGACGAGGCGCTTGCCACGTAGTTCACATCGCCCAAGTCGTCGGCAGGAAGAGAGCCGAACGAGGTCAGTGGGCTGTTCTTGTAGCAGAAGATGTGGCCGCCGCTGTTGTCCGTGTGCCACCCGCCCGGGCACGTGGCGTCGTAGAATATGAGCCAATACTGCATGAACACCTCGTTCGTGGTGCCCGAATAATGGTAGGCGTAGACGAACTGCTGCCAGCCTAAGCAGTCGGCCGGGTCGGAGGATCCTGAGCACGCCGGGGGGTCGGTGAAGAACTGGGTGTTGAGCTGAAGCGTGAAGGCGTTCTTCTTCTGCGCTCCCACGCCGCCTATCTGGCCCTTCTCGGTGAGGCCCGAGGTCACGTGGGTGAACGTTCCAGTTGCCTGGGAGATCTTCCCGCTCACCTCGGCCAAGTAGTCGGCGCCATTACCGACGATGTCGGGGCCACCCCGCGTTTGCACCGCGGTGCCAACGGCACGGCCGGTGCGGATTGGCACTGTACGGCATGCCATTGCACCTCGGGAAACGAAGCGTGATAGCAGCCGCTTCCCGGCGTACGAAGACTTGCAATCTCCGACTGCCACTGCGTCTTCGTCTGTGCCCTCGCCTGCGAACTCGGATGGTTGGCCGCGAAGGCCGACCCGCTGCTCACGACCGCCAGCGCAATGACGACCGAACCCAGCATGCAAGTGAAACGCCACACCTTCACGACCCACCCCTTTTCAGTTTGCTCGCTTTGTCCGCCCTTAGCTTGCGATCGCAAGGATCCCCCTGTGTACGGGCGGACGCCGATAAAAGCCGACGTCGACCGCTATCGCGGATGACGATATTCAAGAAACTCGCTCTGAGCAAGCATTTTGTCAGACTCTCGATCCCCCCGGCTCACACTTCCACCCTCACTGTCAGACAGCATGATGCTATGAGATGCGCTTAAGCGCCTCGCTGGAACTAGATGTGACGGCCCTGTGATCCAGGGCTCTTGGAGCCTTTCGTAACACCGTCCAGGCGGTCACCGGGTCCCCAGTAAGCGCTCAGATCGACGCACCGACAGCTGGGTCCTTCGTCAGCCGTCAATCTTCGGAAGGTCCTTCGAGAAGAGATCGGTCCGGACTTGGAATGCGCATCAGCAGCGGCTCAACCGTGGACTTCAACTGAGCCATCTCCGCGCTGAGCCGCTCACGGTTGTTCGCGCTCAAGACCGAGCCCGAAGATCTATTGGCGGCCCGGAACATCGAAATCGAGAAGCGCTCGACCTGGTCCAAGAACCGGTGGGCTTCCGGATCGTCGAACAAGCTCGGAGATGCCGTCAGCAACATGCTTGCCAAGGTCCGCAGTTCTTCGGCCGCGGCGCTCGAGCGAGTGTCGGCCGTGTCACTGCTCATGATCGCATCGCAAGCTCTCCTGGCTTGGCCGAACACGATCAACCCTTGCACCGCCACCGAAATAGCCCGTTCACGACGTTGACGCCGGGCAACCACCTCATCGACGATCAACCCTGTTACGGCGAGCACCAAAAGGCTGGATACGATCGATCCCGTAAGTGAGTGTCGGTCCCACCAAGTCCGGAATCTTCCAATCGACAGATCGCTGGCAATCAACGCGACGAGAGTCAATGCCACCGCCGCGGCCATCACCCGCCGAACGCGTGAGTGCATCTTTGAATCGTCTCACGAGATCTACAGGTTCGCTGGCTCTCCTGGGAATGTGGCAGGGGTGAGAGAATCACTCCGTGTCTGGCGACGCGACCTCAGCGCCTGCTCAACTGAAGGAGGATCCCGAAGTGACGATGCCAGAATCATTGGCCCACCGAGATGCCGCCACGGTTCACGCAGCCGGTCCCATGGATCTCGTTCTGGAGGGAGGAGGGGTCAAAGGTGTCGGACTAGTCGGTGCAGCTCTCGCTCTCGACAGCGCCGGTTACCGAGTCAAGCGGGTCGCCGGGACCAGCGCTGGTGCGATCGTCGCTTCCATCATCGCTGCCCTAGTCGCCAAGAATCAGCCTCTCACCAAGTTGCACGATGTCCTGAACACCGTCAGCTACCCCGACTTCAAGAAGAACAGCGGGCTGCGCGGGAAGCTTGGAGCCATCGGTAGTGCCGAAGGGCTTCTGTTCCACATGGGCCTCTACGACGGTGACTATCTCGTCGAATGGCTGGGGAACGTTCTCCATGAAATCGGCGTGGATCACTTCAGCGACTTACCGCTCGACGATCCGGATGCAGACCGAAACCTCACCAAAGACCAGCTGTATACCCTCGTAGTGCACACAGCGGACATAACCAGGAAAAGGGTTGTCCGCCTGCCGTGGGACTACCGCGCTTACGGGCTCGAGCCGGGCAACCAGCGGATAGTCGACGCCGTGCGGGCCTCCATGGCCATCCCGTTCTTCTTCGAGCCGGTCCGGTTCCGCGCTCCGGCGGGCAACCTCGGGGGTCAGGCCTGCCCTGCAGGTGATGTCGTATGGGTCGATGGCGGCATGCTCGACAACTACCCACTGGACGTCTTCGATCGCTCCGACGGTGCCCCGTCACGTTGGCCGACCGTCGGCATCAAGCTGTCGGCCCGCGAGACGGCGGTCACAACCGCGGATGTCGACGACACCGTCACCGAGGCCCTCGCCTGCTTGCAGACGCTTCTCGATAATGCCGACCGCTACTACGTCGACCAAGAACACCAGCGAGACACCACCATCTTCGTGGATTCGGCGGGTATCTCGACCACCGACTTCGGGCTCACTCAGGCGCAGCAAAAAACATTGTTCGACAACGGTCAATCGGCCGCGCAAACCTGGATCGCAGCACAGGCGCCGAAGCCGCCACCCGTTCGGAGCTGATCTGGTCCTATTGCGCTGGGTCCCCGTGACTTGGCGTCAGGTCGCAAGGCCAGAGCTACAACGCCTTCTCCCACACAGAGACATGCTGCCCACTGTCCCCGGTAAATGGCTGACGTCGCCAGTTGGTCCAGCGCTCGCGCAATTTCATTCCAGCCAATCGGGCCATCAGGTCCAACTCTGACGGCCACACGTAGCGGTACGGGGCGGAATGGTGCACGAGCCGTCCCCCGACCTGCATCCAGTGATGCGACCAGGAGACCTGGCCGACAAGATCGTCGAAGGTCTCGATCCCCACATGGTCAGGCTCGAGGGTGAAGACCCGACCTGTCTCCCCAAGGGGCACCCGACGCAGCTGCGGGACCATGACCTCGACGACGAAGCATCCGCCCGGCTCAAGATGGGCCGCTGCATTGTTGAACACCGCCACCTGTTCCTGCTGAGTGGTCACGTTCATGATGGAGTTCCAGACCAAGTAGACCAGCTTGAAAGCGCCCGCAACGCGCGTAGACGTCATGTCGCCGATCGTCACCTCGACGGCGGCGGTCCCCGGCTTCGCACGCAGTTGATCCACCATGTCCGGCGACAACTCGATACCGCGAACCTCGACTCCCCTGGCACTCAACGGCAGCGCCACACGTCCGGTACCGATCGCGAACTCGAGCGCGGGGCCTCCACGCGAAAGTTCGAACAGGAGGTCGACCGTAGGCCCGAGCACCTCGGGTGTGAACATCGCGGCAGAGGTGACCTCATACACCTCTGCGAGGTCTTTGCCCCAAGTGATCGACGCCATCGCCACACACTCTGGCACATCCCCGTGTTGCGAGGTGGCGGCGATGTGCATGGCGCCTCCGCAGTTTGAACTGATGATCGAGCGAGCGCGCGCTCGGGACCTGTCTGTTTCGCCGCAGCCTCGCCCCCCTCTCAAGGGGTGGCGGTCAAGTGCCGGAGACCACGAACTCGGAGACGATGGCAATTAGCGAGTCTTTGTTGATCGGCTTAGCGAGATAGCCGTCCATGCCCGCCGACAGGCAGTGGTTTCGATCCGCTCCACGGGCTCCAGCAGTCAGAGCAATGATCGGAGTGTGGCGTGACGAACCTTCTTGCTCTCTGATGGCCGCTGTGGCTTCGTAGCCATCCATACCCGGCATCTGGCAATCCATCAACACAGCGTCATACCGACCGGCGGTCGCTGCCTTCACAGCCTGCACCCCGTCATTTACCGCGTCGACGCTGTATCCGGCGCTCCACAACATGGCCACCGCCACCTTCTGATTGGTGAGATTGTCCTCGACCAGCAGGATCTTTCCGAGGCTGAGTGATTGAAGCGGTGAACCATCGGCTCCGTCGGTAGCTTCGTCTAAGGAGAAGTCACTGACTGGTGCGGGAGAACCCGGAAGCTCCGACAGGCAGGCCTTCGCCGGATCGGCGACATAAGCGCTAATGGTGAAAGAGAAGGTGCTTCCCACCCCCACCTCGCTCGAGACCTCACATCGGCCTCCCATGAGAGCGACAAGCTGCGCGCAAATGGACAGTCCGAGCCCCGTTCCTTCGTGCCTTCTCGCTGCAGAGCTGTCGGCTTGGACAAATGGTTGAAAGATCATGTCGAGCTTGTCGGGCTCCACGCCATCGCCAGTGTCGGAGACTTCGAAGCGGATCACGGCGTCCGTGTCGTCTAATGCTGTCATCGCCGTGACCACGACGACGACCTCGCCAACTTGTGTGAACTTGACAGCGTTTTCGATCAGATTCGTGAGGACCTGGCGAAGCCGCCCAGGATCACCGTAGACAAACCTCGGCACCGAGTTTGCGACGGCCGCCTCCAAGACGAGGCCCTTTTCCTGCGCCGGCTCGGCAAACGACCGCACTGCGTCGGCAACAACCTCTCGGATACTGAATCTCGTGTTCTCGATCTCGAGCGTTCCTTTTTCCAATCGTGAGAAGTCGAGGATCTCGTTGATGATCGCAAGAAGAGCTTCACCCGAGGTCCGCACGACCTGAGCGAACTCGCGCTGTCGGCTGTCCAGATCTGTGCCGAGCAGAAGTTCTGTCATGCCGATCACCCCGTTCATCGGGGTGCGGATCTCATGGCTGACGTTCGACAGGAACTCCGATTTCAGTCTCGATGCCTCGGTGGCCTTGTCCCTGGCGTCGGCGATCGCTGCTTCCGCGTGTACCTCGCAGGTCACGTCTACGACCGTCCCTATCCACCCCATCGATTCCCCACCAAAGCCCGGAATGGACTTTGAGTTCACCTGCACGATTCGAGATGGGCAGCCCGGGATCTCTATCTCGGTTCGAAAAGACAGCTCCGACCCATCTTCCGATACGTCAGGCACCCTCGAGATGTGTCCAGCGAGGTACTGGGCCTCGATGATGTCGGATCTAGATCTTCCTAGGACCTGATCTGCCGGCAAGCCCGTGATCTCCGACCAGCGAGGATTGGTGTAGATGAATTTGTTCTCCGAGTCGGTCATGAACATGCCGAACGGAGCACCTTCGACGAGCAACCTCAGCAGCTCTCCCGACACCTCCGGTTGAAACATTCCGGCTGTCTCCCCCTCCGCCGTCGATCGTTACGTCAATCAGCATCGGATGTGGATTCAGCAGGCTGAACCTGCATATGCATCATTACGGCTTACTGCATTTGAGGTACTCGGTCTTGTGGTCTGTTGTTCCCGTGTATGGCTCACATGCATGATTACCAGTCCACTCGGGATGACGCCGGTCCGCACGCCTGGCAGGTAGGCCTTTTTTTGGGGAACTCGTCTCTCAACTCCAGTTACCCACGGCTCTTCAGCGGGATATTCAGTGGCGAGCAACCGATACCCCAGGTATCGCAACTAGCTGCACCTGAAAGCGCGCTGTCGGTGGGTCCATAGTCATGCGTCGTTCGTGAATACTCTGGGTGGACGTGATCGCCGGTCGCAACCTCAGCCTCGGCAGTGTCGCCGCACTTGCTGCCCTGTCAGCCTCGTTCGGGGCTTGGTCGGCTACGAGCGGTCCCGCGGTAGCCGAGGTACAGCTAAGCGACGCTGCACAGAACCTGGCTGCTGCGACGAGCTTCGTAGAGGTGGCCGATCTGACCGAAGGAGTGATCGGCACAGCTGATCAAGAGCAGATCCACGAGGTGGTGGACTACGAGGCTCCAAATCGTGTGTCGGTGACACAAACGGTCCGAGTGACAACTGCTGTCCGTCACACCTCCTCCGACCGGACGCTCATCCAGATCGGCTCGTCGTGTTGGACTCACTTGTCAGGAAGCCCTGGGTCGCCCCTGGCATGTAGCGGGAAAACCCGGCAGCGTTTCCTCGACGTACTACTAAGGCTTGAGAGCTCATCTGGGGTCACTGACGTTTCGGGAACCTACTTCTTGAGCCGGCAGGACAGCACGACGGAGATTCAAACTTTGGCAGCAGGTCAGTTCAGTATCGGGATGCCGTCGGTGGAGGTGCGCATGTCGGGCGACACGATTTCGTGGGAACGCTTGTCGTTCGACGCGGGAGTGACCGGCGGATCGATCCTGATCGACGATGTCATCAACTTCATGGATATCGATCATGGTCCCGCGGTGCTCCAACCGGCAGGAGCTCCGACCGCAACCGCATCCGGCTAAACACCTCGAGGGGCGGCTCTACTGGCAGAGCCAGTTGGAGGATCCCGAGCCTCCTTTCGAGACGGGAGCCCCGACGTGGCTCCCTGGCGCGCAACGTCGAGGACTCTCAACCCCCCAGTCGCCGGAACAATTCCCAGCTGATGGCCACCCTAAACCCGCGTGACGACTCCAGGCAGCGAGCCTGCCGAAGGGGCGGCGCACAGGGCGGCGCGGGCAAGTGCTCGACTCGCCGGGCGCCGGGCTGGCCACCCGTGGACGAACCAGAGGTAACATGATGGACGTCATCGCAACGGGGGGCTGGTGGCCGACTACCAGGCCGCAGGCATGAATGACCCGAATCGGGCTGTCACATACCGAGAGGACCGTGACCCATGCCTCGTCTCAATAACCTGCTACTCGCATTGGTGTGTCCCGCGGCCATCCTGGTCGCGAATCTTCAATACAACCTGGTCCTGACGGCCTCGACACAATTCGTCCCGATGCAACAGTGCAAGCACCCTAACTACACCTCGTCGTCCTACGGAGGCCACGTCGCTTACGGCCCGAACTACGTCGTGGAGAACGACGTCTGGAACCCCATCAGGATCGACCAGAAGCTTTACAGCTGTCAGCACAACTCGTTCTACGTGTCGGCGTCCGTCAGGAACGAGGGCGGTGCGGTGGAGTCGTACCCCAGCTCGCAGTACACCTTCAGCCCACACGTCAAGATCTCGAAGTTCTCGACTCTCACAAGCGACTTCGGGTTTGAACACCCTCCGACAGGGTCGGGGCTCGACTACGAATTCGCCTACGACATCTGGATCAACGGGTACGGCGGTAACAACCACACGGAGGTCATGATCTGGGAGTACAACGACGGCCAGTCGCCCGCCGGATCCAAGGTTGGGACGGCGTTCCTCGATCGTTCGAGGTGGGTGGTGTGGAAGGGCGGCAAGGCCGGGAAGGATGGCGGCGACATCATCACCTTCGTCAATGCGCCGAGGAAGTCAGGCACCGTCAACCTTTTGGATTTCTTTCACTACATATCGGGCAAAGGCTGGTTGTCAGACGGTATGAACGCCGACCTGTGGCAGATCGACTGGGGCGCGGAATTGTGTGCTGCACCCAGCAACACGGTGTTCGACTTCACGGCCTTCAACGTGAAATTCAAGACGTCATCTGGCCCCGATGCGCCTACACCGCAATCCAGCAGCCAGCACTGATCGATCCCAAGCTTCGGGGTGCAGCCAGTTCATGAACGCATCGCAACAAGCGCATCGGGCCGATGTCGACCTACTGGCGTCGCAGTGCGGCAAGCCCCATCGTGAGATTTCCTTGGGAGAACCAGAGGTTCCCCGCTACCGTGCTAACAATCCGAACGTGACCCTCGGACGGTTCTTCGAAAACGCCAGTGGCTGATTTCCCAATCCATTGCACACACGAGACCTGACAAACGTATCCTCCCAGCTCCTCTCTTGAGCGCCAGGAGCCGTCCTGATCTAATGTCGGGCCTCATCCATCCGGACTTGGAGAGTCATCATGTACAAGGTCATCGTGGTTGGCACGGACGGCTCGGGTCGAGCCGGCGTCGCGGTCAGGGAAGCGCTTGCGCTGGCGAAGGCGGCGCGGGCGACTCTTCACGTCGTCCATGTTGTTCGCACGACCTCCACAACCACGCTTGGGACCGAGTACACGGACGCCTCCGTGCTTGCAGCCGCAAACGCAGAATTGCACGATCAAGGCAAACAGATATGTGCCCAGGTGGCCTCTGACGCCGAGCGCGAAGGTGTATCAACTCAGGTTCACAATGTGGAAGGCGACCCGGGAGAAGTGCTGATCAAGGTCGCCGAGGGAGTCGACGCGGACCTCATCGTCATCGGCAACCGGGGCATGACCGGATTGAAGCGGTTCGTGCTCGGAAGCGTTCCCAACAAGGTGTCGCATCACTGCCCCTGCAGCTTGCTGATCGTCAACACCGATTCCGAATAGCAAACGAATCGGCCGCCCCCCGGACTGTTCTGTCCCTGACATCGAATCTGAGGGAGACGTCCGCACCGGCCTGGGCTCAATGAAGGCCGTCGCCTTGCCGATGTACCCGAGGTGATCCAACTTGACCTCGGAGAGCTGGTCGAGCGGTGGCGCGACGCATGCGGGCCCGGCGAGAACGAGGCGGCCACCTGGGCCGAGATCGAGTCGACCTCGCTGGTTGAGTCCGTGCTGTCTGCAAGCCGCGCTTCGCTGGAATCGGGGTCTTCGAACTTGCAAAGGGACCACAGTGACCTTCTCAGCTCGGTTGACCGCTCAACTCGTAGTTGGGCGAGACTGCAGCCGTCACTTCCGGTGCTGACGCTGAGGCTGGCAGCTCTGAGCCAGGCGATCGCACCTGACGCTCCCGAAGACGGCGATGCAGAGCTTTTCAACAAGATCTGCGAGTTGGTCTCCGCGACCGCTAAGGAAGAGTTCACGTTGAGGATGCACAAAGCCGCGATGACAGATCCGCTCACCGGGATAGGGAATCGACGCGCACTTGAATACGCATGGCAGATGGCGGTCACCCAGGCAGAGCGACTAGGCAAGCCCGCTTGCATCGTCGCTATCGACCTGGACGGACTGAAGCGGATCAACGACTTCCAGGGCCACGCAGCCGGGGACGAGGCAATCGTCAGCCTGTGCGCCGCGATGAGAGCAGCACTTCGAGATACAGATGAGATCTTTCGCATCGGGGGAGACGAGTTCGTCGCCCTCCTGCCAGGAAGCCCGGCGGCAGCCGTTTCCGACCTGATCGCAAGAGTGCAACAGTTCCACGCCCCCAGATTCAGCTGGGGTGCGGCCGACACGATGCAAGACGGATCGATGCTCGAAGACGTGCTCGCGTGTGCCGATCGACGCCTCTATGCGCAGCGACGTAGGAATCGGCAACAGACCAGGTCGTCAGCCGTGACGGCCCCAACACCGAAATCTCCGTACTGGTCGCGCCTCTCTCCTAAGCGAGCCACGGAGATGGCTACGAGCGGCGCGCTCGCCCTGGCCATCGGCGCGATCGTCGTGAGCATCTCCGGAGGCAACCATCATGTGTGCGCGGCCGGAACCGGTCCCACAGTCGTGAACTGTGGCCTGTCGAATGCCGTGTACTACGGCGGCATCGCCCTCATTTGCGCGGGTGCGATAGTGCTTGGCGTAGCCGTGATCGTAAGGATGCTCCTGCGAGGCACCGACGGTCCATAATGGGCACATGGAGGACGCTTTCGACTGGGCCAGAGAAGGGCTGAGGAGCACGAGCGCGAGCGACGACATATGTGAACTGGTCGAGATGCTTGCCAGGCACGGCAAGGAGGAGGGCGAGCTCCTCAGTCGATACCAGCGCTTCGCTGACGTTGCCTCCGCTCCGGAGAATCGCTATCTCGTCAAGCTCATCGCAGATGACGAGCGACGCCACCACGCGTTGCTGGTCGAGATGGCCAATGCCATCGCATGGGGTCTGATCGATGAGAGCTCCGACCCGGTCCTACCGGACATGACGCATGGAGATGCCGGCAACGAGGTTCTCGCAGAGGAGACAGTGCGACTGATCCAGGCGGAGAAGCGTGATCGTGTCGAGATCAAGCTTCTCCGAAAACGACTCCGCTCATTCAAGAATGTGAGCCTCTGGACGTTGGTCGCGGAACTGATGCTCCTCGACACCGAGAAGCACATTCGTATTCTCGAGCTGGTGGCGAAGAATACCGAGAGCGTCTAGTCACTGGCCTTGGGTCAAGGTCGCAAGAGCCAACGCCTTCGCCCACATGTAGTCGGCCTTGCCATTCGGTGACCGCGTGATGGCGTCGACAACCACCACACGCCGGGGGACCTTGTATCCGGCCAAGTTCTTCCGGCAAGCTGAGCGCAGTGCGTCATCGTCGATCTGGTAGCCCGTGTGCGGCTGCACCACCGCGACGACCCCTTCGCCGTAGTGCTCGTCGGGCACGCCCACGACGACGGCATCCTCGATACCGTCGCAACCCTTCAATACCGCTTCGACCTCGTCGGGGAAGACTTTTTCTCCGCCGGTATTGATACAGAGCGAGCCGCGACCGAGGATGGTGATGGTCCCGTCGTAGTCGACCGTGGCCATGTCGCCCGAGAGCGCCCATCGCAAGCCTCCGGCCTCCACAAAGGTCACTGCCGTCTTCTTTGCGTCTCCGAGGTAACCCACCGGTATATGGCCGCTATGAGCCAATCGACCGATGACGCCCGAGCCTGCCACTACGCGTTGCAACTCGTCGTCGAGAACGTCCGTGCGCTCGTCAACATGAAGACGTGGGGCACCGTAGGGGTCGTCGTCGCGTGCTTGGCCGCCCAATTGCCCGGTCTCGGAGGATCCGAATGTGTCGGCGAGTATGCGCCCCGGGAGCATCTCGGCCATGCGGATCTTGGTTGCCGGAGACAGCACGGCACCTCCCGATCCCACCGCCATCAGCGACGAGACGTCGTAGAGAGCCGCACGGGAGTAAAGCTCCTCCAATAGCGGCCGAGCCATCGCGTCGCCCACGATGACGATGATGTTCACCCCTTCGGTACCTACAAGGCGCCACGCTTCTGCAGGATCGAAGCGGCCGCCCGAAAGAGTCACGATCCTGCCGCCGCCAAACAGCATGGTGAACGCGAGCCAGTGGGCACTCGCGTGCATGAAAGGCGAGCATGGGAGAGCGGTCAGGCCCGGGTGCATCACACGGGTCGCCAGCTCCTCTGGGGATCCTATGAAATTGCCGAGAGAAAGGGGGTCTCCACCGCCCATTCCTGCGAAGAAGATGTCCTCATGTCGCCAGAGGACCCCCTTGGGCATCCCCGTGGTCCCGCCGGTGTAGACGCAGTAGAGATCGTCAGCCGAGCGAACCGCGAAATTGGCCGCGTCTGAGCTGGCATCGAGGGAGCTCTCGTAGTCCTCCCCGATACCGGATGAACCGGCATCGTCCGCGACCTCCAGAAGTGTGCGCCGCTCAGGCATCGATGACAAGGCATCCGTGACCGCCGGAGCGAAGCGACTGTGAAAGATCAGCCCTATGAGTCCGGCATCGCGGTAGAGATAGCCGAGCTCCGATGCCACGTACCGGTAGTTAACGTTGACTGGAACGGCGCGGATCTTGAAGCAGGCGAGCATCGCTTCGAGATACTCGGTGCCGTTCGCCAGCTGCAGGCCAATGCGGTCACCCGGACCGACCCCTACCTCTGCCAGGTGGTTAGCCAGACGGTTTGCTCGATTGTCGAGCTCTACGTAGGTGAGCCGACGGTCGTGAGCGACGATCGCCGGCTGATGCGGGATGACGTTGACCACGCTCTCGAAGAGGTCGGCCAGATTGAATTCCAAGGCCACTCCCTTTTTCGCCCAGGTCGGGTTCAGGCTCCTCACGTAGTATGACTTGGGTACGCGCGAGATGCCGGACTGCTCCGGCACTGGCGCTGGCGGAGGAACCGATGGGGAACGCTCTGGGTGGGGCGGAGGCACCAGGCGAGTCTCTGCAAAATGCTGAACCGCAGCCTGGTCCGCCCTTTCGGTCGCCGGGATCACCGTCGCTGACCGAGCGTGTCGTCGGCTCGTACCGGGCCGCATGGAAATTCCTGGGGCGACGGGCACTCGCCCGGGCCACTCTTGCCGTGCCGCGCACCGCCCGATTCATGAGGACAGTCGCAATTAGCCACGAGGTGTCCGACGGTCTGCCCGCGCCGAATCTGTCGCTTGGGCTAGTGGCGGGTGTCGCGATGGATGAGGCGCTGCTTGCCATGGCGATGGCGCCGAGTCGTTTTCCCCGACGAGCAGACTTCACTCGAGTGAGCACCGAGCTCGCCGAAGCCCGGCGGATGTTCTCGCGCCACGGTTGGATCACCCTTCCAGCCTCGTATCACCGCGCTCCTCCACCGCTCGCGCCAAAGGACGTAGAAAAGAGCCGAGGATGGGCGCTCGGCCTCGGCTACGAGCGGATCACCTATGACAGTGGATTCTTCACACGTTCTGGGGAACCCGGTGGAGAGCGATGGTTGGGGTACAAGCCGAACCGTCGCGCGACGGCCACGATTGTCCGCCACCGCGGCGAACCACGCCCTTGGCTCGTGTGCGTCCACGGGTTCTCCATGGGTTACCCATTTATGGATTTCATCGGACTGCAGACCGCCAAGCTGCATCGCGAGCTCGGACTGAACGTCGCTTTACCCGTGCTGCCGTTACACGGACCGCGCAAGGTCACCCTCATGAGCGGCGAGCCGTTTCTCTCTTTCGACATGATGAACACCGTTCACGGCCTGACCCAGGCAGTGTGGGACATCAGGCGCCTGTTGTCATGGATCAAAGACCAGGGAGCGACGTCGATCGGTTTGTACGGGGTCTCACTCGGCGCCTATGTCGTCGCACTCCTGGCAGGCCTAGAAGATGGGATCGACGCCGTGGTCGCCGGCATTCCGGTCGTCGACTTCCCTTCTTTGTTCCACACACACAGCCCGGTTCACATACGAGCCCGATCGATCGAGCACAACATCCTGGGAGGCGTGGCCGAAGACGTCTGCCGCGTGGTCTCGCCTATGAGCTTCGAGCCGAAGGTTCCTCGCGATCACAGGTATATGTTCGCCGGCTACGGCGACCGAATGGCGGGAACTGATCAGGCACTGACGCTCTGGGATCACTGGGGGAGGCCGCCGATCAGCTGGTACTCAGGGAACCACGTTGGATATCTGTGGTCACGACAGGTGGAATCGTTCCTCGGGGAGTCGCTGACGTCGGCCGGATTCAAAAGCACCCCCTCGGCGGCCGCGAGCTGAGCCAATGGAGCCGATGGTCGGGCTCGACGCGAAGTTCCTCTACTCAGAGACCGCCACGACGCACATGCACACCCTGAAGGTCGCTGTGTTCGACATGTCGGGACTCGGCGGCCCGTATTCCTACGAAGGGATCGTCGAGATGTTCGACCGACGTCTCGACCGTCTCCCGCCGTTCCGTCGAAGGGCGGTGCCTGTCCCTTTGGGCCTCGGGCACCCCGTGTGGGTCGAGGACCCGGAATTCGACCTGCGAAGACACGTCACAGAGCGCCGGGTCGCCGAGCCCGGAGGAGACCGGGAGCTGGCTTCGATCGTGGCCGACCTTGCGGGCCGACGGCTGCCCAGGGATCGGCCCCTTGTGGGAGATCGTTGTCGTGATAGGACTAGCCGACGATCGTCTCGCTGTGGTGGCGAAGGTGCATCATGCGGTGGCGGACGGTGCAGCCACCGTGGCGCTCCTGCAGAACGCGATCGAGCGCTCACGAGACAGATTCAAGGGCAGGCGAGTGGCAGCCGGAAGCCATCCCCACACGGTCCGAGCTGCTGCGGATGGCTGCGCATGGCCATGTCACCCGACTGCGTCACCTGCCTCAGTTGGCAGCGCGCTCGGTCCGGGGACTGCACGAATCGGAATCTCGGCGGCGCGCGTCCGTCACCAGGCCGCCGCTTCCCTTCGACACGCCGCAGGACTGATGTTCAACGTCTCATTGACAGCGGAGCGGACATTTGCGATGACCACCCTCAAGCTCGACCACTTGAAGGCAATCCGGCACGCCACCGGTGCGACGCTCAACGACGTCTTCCTGGCCGTTTGCGGAGGTGCACTGCGGACGTATCTGATCGAGCAGGGAGCCTTACCCGATCGTCCTCTCGTGGCGAGCGTCCCTGTCTCAACGGATCCGAGCGACATCCGGCTCGGCGGCAATCGCGTCGACAACCTGTATGTGCCGATTGGTACCGACATCGCCGACCCGATGGAACGCCTCAATCACATAAAGCAGTTGGCGGCGGCCGCCAAGGACGTCCGCTCCGTCCTCGGGAACGACCTACTCGAAAGACGCGCCGACGTCCTTCCCCCGCAGCTATTCGCCCTCGCCGTGAAGACGTGGTCCCGGACCCGTCTGGCCAACCACGTGCGGCCCCCTGTCAATGTGGTGCTCTCGAACGTACCGGGACCGCGCCAACGGCTGCACGTGGGACGGGCGGCACTCGTGGCCATCTATTCGGTGGGACCCATACTCGAGGGAATCGGCCTGAACGTCACAGCGTGGAGCTATGCCGAGAACATGCATGTATCCGTTCTCGGCTCTCCGGCAAGTCTGCCCGACCCGTGGAGGATCGCCGAAGCCCTTCACTGCTCTCTCACCGATCTCAAAGATGCTACTGAAGACACCATCGACAGAGCCATCGACCGCGGGATGACACCTGCATCCCACGTCCGCGACCCGGAATTTCTGCGCAAGATCCGGCCGGTTCTGGAGCTGTTCGCGTCCTACTTCCGGCCGGATGTGCGTGGGTTCGAACGTCTGCCAGGGCATGGACCATTCCTCGTGGTGGGCAACCATTCGGGTGGTCAGATCCCGCCGGATCTGCCCGTCCTGTTGACCGCATGGTGGCGCGAGCGCGGTGAGGACGAACCTGTCTACGCTCTGTTCCACTCCTTTTTCCTCGGGCTTCCGGGGGTGGGTCCGGTGATGATGCGCGCCGGAGCCGTCGAGGCCGGGCGGGCCGAAGCGGAGTCCATCCTCCGGGCCGGATCGGTCCTGATCGACTACCCAGGCGGTGATTACGAGGTCTTCCGTCCTTGGTGGCAGCGGAACCACATCCAATTCGGCAATCGTCTCGGAGTCGTCCGCCTAGCGCTGCGCACCGAGGTCCCGGTAATTCCGGTTGTATCGGTCGGCGCTCACGAGACGGTCATCGTGCTGGCCCGGGGCGAGAGTGTGGCAAAACTTCTCCACCTCGACCGGATCTTCCGCATCAAGGTGATGCCGCTCGTGCTCGGGCCGCCTTTCGGTGTCGTTCCCGGTGGGATCCCCACGTTCCCCCTCCCTGCCAAGATCACCGTCGAACTGTGCGAACCGATCGACTGGTCCCGTCATTACGGACCCAAGGACGCTGAAGATGATGCCGTCGTCCGCGCCTGTTACGAGGAGTTGACGAACGTGATGCAGACGACTCTGGATCGACTCGTTGCCGAGCGAAGGTTTCCAATTCTCGGATAAATCGAACCGAATTGGGTCCAAAGACCCGTGTCAGTTTCTCGAGCGGGCCATACCGTTCAGATATGGCCCACATTGCGGGCAAGAGACATCGTCGCTGGCTTTGGGTGCCTGCGGCGATCATCCTCTTCCTGGGTGCCGGATGCGTGGTGATTTGGGCGACGACGAACCGGGCAACGCAGGTGACGCTCCGCCAGGCTGAAGCCCGCTTGCATTCCAAGGGCGATGCCCCAGGCGCACGCCGGCCGGCGTCGGGCGTCTACGACTACGCGGGCTCCGGAACCGAGCATGTGTCGTTCCCCCCACTCTCCCAGTCCGAAGGCCCCACCATCCCCGGCACGGTGACCATGGAGGGGAAGGACTGCTGGCAGCTTCGTCTCGACTACAGCACCCACCATTGGCAGACCTTCAACATATGCCTGCATGGCGCCGACATCTTGGAGACCGGCGGAGTGACATGGCAGCTCTTTTCGATCGGACCTGCCAACATAAGCACCACGAGCACCTTCAGATGCACGTCCGGAACCATGTGGCTCCCGGCTCGGCGCTCGGCGGGCAACTCGACACCGTCAAGCTGTACCGGGACGAGCACATCCGTCAAGGGGGAGACTCTGAGCGCGGGGCCTTTCGTGTATCTGGGCGAAGCAACGTTGACGATCGGCGGGAAACAGGTCCCCTCTGTCCACATTCACGAGGAGCGAGTCGACACGGGCGCGCAGACCGGCTCGGAGCGCTACGACATATGGTTGGCCGAGAGCTCCGGGTTGCTGCTGCGCTTTCAACAGGTGATCAAGCTCGCGAGCAAGTCGCCACTCGGCAAGGTCACTTATACGCAAAGCGGCGAACTTCACCTGGTATCACTCGTGCCGCACAACTGAGTTGAGCCGGAGCTTCGATCAGGTCAATGGCTCCCAATTCGAAGCTTCATGCCCTCAACAGCGGTGCTAAGGCACGAGGTGCGACATGGCGACGATGGGCGCGACCAGTCTCGCCGAGCCCATTGACCCGTCGTAGGCGGCGTCACCGAAGGTGAACACAGCGCCGTTGTCAGCCGCTTGCCAGTAACCCAGGCCTGTCGGCGTGGAAGCAATCCCGACCACGTGCGAGTTGGGAGCAAGATCGCTCAGCGAGCCCAGGAAAGGCGCATCGAACGCGAACACTCCCGAGTCTGCGGCGGCAAGCCAGTACCCGTGTGACTTTGGGTCCGCGGCGATGCCGACCACCGGCGCGTCCAGGTGCCGACCCCCCATCGAGCCCTCGTAGCGCGCATCGCCGAAGGAGAAGATCCCGCCGTCGGAACCGACCAGCCAGTAACCGCCCCCGTCAGGCGCGGCGGCCATCCCGACCATCGGTGCGTTCAGGTGTCGGCCGCCCATCGAACCCTTGTAGCGCGCGATCGCCGAAGGAGAAGATCCCGCCGTCGGAACCGACCAGCCAGTAACCGCCCCCGTCAGGCGTGGCGGCCATCCCGACGATCGGTGCGTTCAGGTGCCGGTCGCCCATCGAACCCTTGTAGCGCGCATCGCCGAAGGAGAAGATCCCGCCGTCGGAACCGACCAGCCAGTAACCGCCCCCGTCAGGCGTGGCGGCCATCCCGACGATCGGTGCGTTCAGGTGCCGGCCGCCCATCGAACCCTTGTAAGTAGCTCCACCGAAGTCGAACACCCCTCCGTCAGAGGCCACGAGTCGGTAGCCGTGTTGGGTACCGGCTGTCGGGCCCGGCGGCAGCCCCTCCGGGCCGCGATATGCGGTCACGGTGTTCGCCGATGCGGCGAGCAGCAGGCCGTCGGCGGCGCTCGGAGTCGGAAAGTGGTTCGTCACCGCCCCCGGGCCGGCGAGCTCCTTCTCGGGATCGCCGTTGGACGGATTGAGCCCGAAGAGCTCACCTGACTGCGATTCGGTCCACACCAGACCGTCAGCAACGATCGGCGGCCCGGACGATTGGCCGAATGTCCACACAACGCGAAGTGAGGGAGGCGAAGCGCCCACCGCCAGCGCCAGGACGCCCGAAGAACACGGGACGAATACTTCGCTTCCGCTCGTCGCGTCTCCACCGAGCGATTCTCCCGAGCACACGCTCGCTTTCGTGATCTGGCCGCCGATTCCCCCGAGATGTGACTGGCGGAGAAGGTAAGCGATCCCAGACTTGCCGATCTGAACGGCGAGCCCATCTGAGAGAAGCGCAGGTGACGACGATCCGAGGTCCAGGTCAGATCCGTTGTCCGACGCCCAGGTCGAAGGTGCGAAGAACTGCTCGAGGTGCATGGTGGAACTGAGCTCGAGCACCGAGTCGCTGTCGTCGTACGGATCGTGGGGATTGGACACAGACCCGTTGCCCGCCGAAACCCAAATGTTGCCTTTGGAGTCCACGTCTGGCGATGCCCCGCCCATCCAGACGGCACCCTGATCGTCGCCACTCGCTGAATCGACTTCGAAGTAGTGGGCTCTGCCACCGGCCTCGGGCACCGCGGAGACCCATCCGTGGTAGTAGTCACAATCGCCGTCGTTCCCACCGAACCCCACGATGACTTCGCCGTCGGCAAGAGAGAGACCCGGGCGCTGGAGCTGATTCAGAGGATCCGAGCCTGGGGGGTCGACGGGCTGGTTCAACTCGATCGCGCCGCTGGACAAGGACAGTCCGATCAGATGGTGAGACGCGCCGCCACCCGCGGCCTCGTCGGCCACGACGAACACCTCACCTCGCGTCGGGTCCACGACAGGGGTCGAGGTGATTCCAACGACCGGCGAGATATCGCCGCAAGGCAGTCTCGAAGAGTCGACCGGGGTAGCGACGTGATGCGCCCACAAAACGCCCCCACTCTGAGCGTTCAGGGCGTAGACGGTGTCGTCCTCGGTCGCCACCAGGACCCTCCCCTCTTCGACGAGCGGCTCTCCGTAAATCTGGCCGTCGAGGACGGGTGACGTCCACGCGTGGGTAAGCGACGAGAAGTCCAGTCCGGACGGTGCGATGCCGTTTGCGATCGCGTCGGCATGGTAAGTGGGCCAGTTCGAGACCACGACGCTGCTCGGGGAGGCATCCGGCTTCTGAGTTTCGAAGCGCGTTGTCGTCGAGGACGCTCCAGCTGCGAGCACGCCCCAAACAACCAGAAGTGCGCCACCTCCGAGGGTTGCCAATTGGAGCTTCCGCCCGGTCGTCACGAGCGTTCGATCATGGCTATGGGTCATCGCGGCCTCGTCATTCGTCATTAATGATCGTCATCGCGCTCGATCAGGTTAGGCGGCGCGCAGCGTACTTGGTGAGGGACTTTCGTAGCGTGGGAGCAGTGCTGCCGGACCGATCGTTACGTTCGGAGATCCAAAGCTGTCTGGTCACGGTCAGCCGGTCAGCTCAGCCAGGATGAAGACCCGGCGAGAGATGCAGTCGAGCGTGGCGTGCATCTCTTCGATGCCCGCCTGGACGACATCGCGGTCGATTCCACTCTCGGCTGCCAGCTCGTCAACCGCCTCGAGCAGAAGCTCGTCGATCAGGTCCTGACGCTCCCTCCATCCGGCCGGCTCGTCGTAGGCGAGAACCGAGAAGCTCGCGTCCTCGAGCAGCGACCGATGATCATCGACCTGCGGTGGGCGTCCCTCTGGTTGGAGGTGGTAGTCCCAGGTCGTCACGACCAGACGGGAACCCAACTTGAGCACGCGGGCGAACTCTGTGAGCGCCGCACCCTTGTCCGGGCTGAACAAGAGCGCGTCCAGGCAGATCGCTCCATCGAGACTCCTCGAGGCAAGTCCGGTCTTCTCGAAGGTGCCAAGACGGAACTCTGATTCGTCTCCGAGGCCGAGACCCCTTGCCCGCTCCACGGCAGCAGCGACGGCGGTGTCCGCGATGTCCACACCTACCAGTCGTGATCCGATCTGGCTCGCAAGCCAGAGACCCGGACCACCCCTTCCACATCCGAGATCGCCGAGGACGCCGTGCGAAGGGATAGTCAGGTTGTCGAGGCAACGCTGGAGTTCGCTGTTGGTAACGAAGCTGTAAGTATCGAGGCTTGCCGGATACTCGTCGCCCAGAGCCTCAACCCAGATGCGTGCTTGAACGGCGGAAGCCGGGGCCTTGAAGGTCTCCGAGAACACCGAAGCCCAATCGCGTTCTGCCATCGCTCGAGTTTGGCAAAGAGAGATCGAACCCGCACGGAAGATCCCCCACCTGGCTAGGCGCTGGAAACCCCGCACACTTGGCCCAGGCCTTCAGCCACCGTCCGAAGACCTTCTCGGCCCGGCGAGTAGGCCTCGGTTTCTGTATCGATATAAACTCTCTACCGGCCTCGGGTAGGCAGACCCTGCCTGTGAGAATCTTCAGGCTGCACAGATCGAAGGAGGTGGGCCGGTGGAATCGGAACCCCCTAGTACCCGGCGCCCTCCGCAGGGACCGACGAGCTGAGCAACGAAAGCCGACCGCTTATGGTCGCTCTCCGACAGTTCGCGGGGACTCCACTCGGCAGGGCGACGCGAACCGGAAGCTTCCGTCCTGAGCGGCACTTCACTCGTCGCCTGACGCAGGATTCCGTCATCTAGCGCGTCTGGCTGGCGCGCTGCACCCGTTTCAATTCTCGATCGTGCGCTCCCCGAATCGAAGGGGGACGCAGACGATCGCGCAACGCCTCTTGCAAGGACCGCCGGATGCCCGAACGACGCGGAACGCTTCCTGTGACGCCCGCACGGCGAGGACCTGATGCCGACGCGCCCCGCGAGATCGGTGCAGTCCTCGATGACGAACATGTCGGCGACATCGAGGGTGCGTTCGGGACCATCTCCTACGGGGACACCGGCGCGCGGCGGTCGTCCAGAGCAAAGCTGCTCACTCTTCTGGCAATCGTCGGTCCCGGCCTCATCGTCATGGTCGGAGACAACGACGCAGGCGGTGTGGCCACCTATGCCCAGGCCGGCCAGAACTTCGGCACCCACTTGCTGTGGGTTCTGCTGTTTCTCATCCCGGTTCTCTACGTCGCCCAGGAGATGGTGCTGCGTCTCGGCGCTGTCACAGGAGTGGGCCATGCCCGTCTGATCCTCGAACGCTTCGGCAAGTTCTGGGGTGCGTTCAGCGTCATCGACCTGTTCGTGCTGAATGCCCTCACGATCGTCACCGAGTTCATAGGGGTCTCCCTCGCCGCGGGCTATCTGGGCGTTCCGAAGGTGCCGGCGGTGATACTCGCCGGAGTGGTGATCATCGTGGCAGCGAGCACCGGGAGCCTCCGGCGCTTCGAACGCACGGCGCTGCTCTTGTGCATCGGCTCACTCATCGTCATCCCGCTCTATGTGATCGTGCATCCATCCGCCGGCGACGTGGCGCGCAACTTCTTCATTGTGAACCTCCCTGGGGGCCCTTCACAGCTTTCGAACGTGATGCTGCTGATCATTGCGCTGGTCGGAACGACAGTCGCACCATGGCAGCTCTTCTTCCAGCAGTCCTATGTCATCGACAAGCGGATCACGCCCCGCTTCGTGAACTACGAGCGCGTAGATCTCGTGATCGGCATCGTCATCGTGATCATCGGAGCGGGCGCGCTGATGGCTTCGTCCGCCGCCGCGTTCGCACACACTCCGCTTTTGGGACAGTTCGTGGACGCCCGTCAGGTCGCAGCCGGATTGGGGAAGTACGTCTCACACGCGGCAGGCATCCTGTTCGCGATCATCCTGTTCGACGCGAGCCTCATCGGTGCCTCGGCAATCGGGCTTTCGACGGCCTACGCCACTGCAGACGTCCTCGGCATAAAACACTCCCTACACCGTTCGGTACGTCGCGCAAAGGGCTTCTATGCCGTCTTCGCGGGTCTCATGATCGTCTCGGGAGCTCTGGTGCTAACACCTGGCGTACCTCTCGGGACCGTCACTGAAGGTGTCCAGACCCTCGCCGGCGTCCTCCTCCCGAGTGCGACGGTATTCCTGCTGCTGCTCTGCAACGATCGCGAGGTCCTGGGACCTTGGGCCAACTCCACGAAGACGAACGTCGTCGCCTCGATCATCATCGGGATACTCGTGCTGCTGTCTCTCATCCTCACGGCAGCAGTTCTCTTCCCCCACCTCTCGGGACCCGACATCGAGCTCATCATCGTCGTCGGGGTCGGCATAGGGCTGGTCGTCGGGGGGTACCTCCTAGTCCAGTCGAGAAAGCGCCGTTCGGCACTCCTCGCTTCGGAGCAGTCGGTGGCCCTCGAAAACGCCAACCGTCTTGCCCGGCGGGCGAACTGGCGGATGCCACCACTTACGCTGCTTGAGCGCCCTGTCATGTCGCGACAGCGCAAGATCGGGATGCTGACTCTTCGCTTCTACCTCCTCTTCGCGTTCGTCCTGGTCATCGTGAAGGTCGTCGAAGTCGCGATCGGCAAATAGCTGTCCGTCGCCGCCGCCAGGATCGTCCTTTTGACGTAGAAGCCGGCACTGGGGATAGCCCCCCACCAAGAAGACCGCCTAGCCGGATGTCCGCACCGGCCTTGGATCCTTAAGGTTGAGGGATCAGCGGAGCTCTGCCGAAGAGCCGAGGCCGGACCGGGGGATCTCCCCTCAAAAACAACCCTTGAAAAGAGCTGATCGATGGGTAGAATACTGAGTATGCTACTCGAAGTTGAACCCAGATGAGCATTCGTCATGCGTTGTTGGCCCTCTTGACCGAAGGTCCCAAGTACGGCCTGCAGCTCCGTCAGGAGTTCGAGGCCAGGACCGGCGAAGTCTGGCCGCTCAACGTGGGCCAGGTGTACACGACGCTGCAACGGCTCGAGCGCGACGGGCTCGTCGAATCCGACGACTCCGACGAGCCCGGGCCCCAGAAGGGATTTCGCATCACATCCGACGGCGAGCACGAGCTTGGGATGTGGCTCCGGACCCCGCCGGACCTGAGCATGCCTCCGCGCGACGAGCTGGTGATCAAGGTCCTGGTCGCCCTACGGATACCTGGCATCGACGTGAGAGATGTGATCCAGGTACACCGCAGGTACGTGGTGGAGGTAATGCAGCAGTGGACGCGCCTGAAGGAGGACGAGGCCGGCTTCGACCTCAACTTCGCGCTCGTCGTCGACGCCGAGCTCTACCGGCTCGACGCCGTGGTCAGGTGGCTCGACACGGTCGACGGTCGGCTGAAGCGCGCATCAGTGGAGACCCTCGCTTCTGTGCCTGCAGCCATGCCGCGCATGCGTCGAAGGATCGGAGTGAGGCGATGAGTTTCCTCGAGCTACGCGACATCTCCAAGATCTACAGCCAGGGCGCCAACGAGGTCCATGCTCTGCGGAACGTCGGGCTGTCGGTCGACGCCGGGTCCCTCGTGGCGGTCATGGGCCCGAGCGGGTCCGGCAAATCGACCTTGCTCACCATCGCCGGCAGCCTCGAGGAGCCCACCAGCGGTGAGGTCCGGGTGGGTGGAGCGGCGTTGTCCGCCATGTCGCGAAACGACAAGGCCCGGCTGCGTCGGCGGTCGATCGGCTACGTGTTCCAGGACTTCAACCTCCTTCCCGGGCTCACTGCTGTCGAGAACGTCGCGCTCCCTCTGGAGTTGGACGGGCTCACTCCGCGAAAGGCTCGCGCGTCGGGCTTGACCGCCCTCGAAGAGCTCGGTCTCGCCGACCGGGCCGACCACTTCCCCGACGAACTGTCAGGCGGCGAGCGCCAGCGCGTTGCGATCGCCCGTGCAGTGGTCGGAGAGCGCCGCCTTCTGCTGGCAGACGAGCCGTCTGGCGCGCTCGACTCGGTGAACGGTGAAGCGGTCATGCGCCTCGTGCTCGCGGCTTGTCGCCGCGGCGTTGCTGCGGTCATCGTGACTCACGACGCGCAGCTGGCCTCGTGGGCCGACAGGGTTGTGTTCATCCGCGACGGGCACATGGTCGATCAGACCAAACAGGCGGTCGGTGTCGAGTCCCTTCTCTCCCGTAGCTCGAACCCGTGACAGCGACGCTCGAACGTCCCCAGGTTCAGCTAGGCACCGGCGACGGCGGTAACGCGGCCCGGCGTGCAGTCATCAGATGGGCTTGGCGCCTGTTCCGACGTGAATGGCGACAGCAGTTCCTGATATTCGCGCTGGTCGCCGTCGCCGTCGGTGCCACGGTGGTCGGAGCCGCGGTAGCAGTGAACACTCCTCCCCCGGCGAACACGGGATTCGGCACCGCTCAGGACCTGGGAACGTTCCAGATGCCAGATCCACAGCTCGGCTCTCAAATCGCCCAGTTGCAGCACCGATTTGGCCGCGTCGACGTCATCGAGAACGAGACCATCGCGATTCCCGGATCGATCGATACGTACGACCTGAGGTCTCAAGACCCCCGTGGGCCGTTCGGACAGCCGATGCTCTCACTGCTCTCAGGGAGCTACCCAAGCGGACCCGGTCAGGTGGCCTTGACGAACGGAGTCGCATCCCTCCTCAATCTGAAGATCGGAGACGACTGGAGCGTGAGTGGAACGACGCGTCGCGTCGTAGGGATCGTCCAGAACCCGGAGAGTCTGTTGGACCAGTTCGCTCTCGTCACGCCGGGTCAGGTTCGCGCGCCCACCTCCGTCACCGTCCTTTTCGACGCTCCCGGAGTATCCCCCGGTTCGCTCGGCAGCAACTTCGAGACTCCGTCGTCTGTATCCTCGGCCAATCCCCTCAATCCCGAGACAATTGTGCTGACGTTGGCCACGCTCGGGATGCTGCTCATCGGACTGGTGGGGGTCGGCGGCTTCACCGTTCTCGCGCAGCGCCGCATACGGTCCATCGGGATGCTCGCCTCACTTGGCGCAACCGACCACAACATCCGGCTGGTCGTACGTGCGAACGGAGTCATAGTCGGATTACTGGGCGCGTTGATCGGAACCGCACTGGGTCTATTGGCCTGGATCGCATACAGGCCGCATTTGGAGACCAGTGCCCACCACCTGATCGGGATGTTCGCCCTCCCTTGGGTGGTCATCGTGCCCGCCATGATCCTCGCAGTGCTGGCAACGTTCCTCGCAGCTTCACGACCCGCCCGCGCCGTCACGCGGGTCCCGATCGTGACCGCCCTGTCCGGACGCCCCGCCCCCCCGAAAGAGATTCACCGGTCCGTCGTCCCCGGAATCCTTTTCGGAGTGATCGCGTTCTTGTCGTTGTCACAAGCGGGCTCGGACGCCGCCCATGGCGGTGGCTCTCTCCTCCTCGTCCTCGGCTTCGTATCGCTGGTCGTGTCCGTGATCCTGCTGTCACCCTTGTCGCTGGAAACGCTCGCGAGGCTTTTGAGAAACGCACCGATCGCAGTGCGCTTGGCGGTCCGCGATCTCGCCCGCTACCGTGCCCGTTCCGGCTCTGCCCTCGCGGCAATCAGTCTTGGAGTGCTGATCGCCGTACTCGTCTGTGTCGCGGCGGCATCAAGGTATGGGAACGTCCTCGACTGGGCAGGCCCGAACCTGGCGTCGAACCAGTTGGTTGTGAACACCGCCGGCCAATCCAACGGACCAAGCGTATTCGTAGGACCTAAAGGGTCCTCGAGCAGCCCCGCCGCGACCGAGAACCTGAATTCACAGGCACTGCAGGCTCAGAACATCGCCGCCGCACTCGGTACCCACGACATGTTCCAGCTCGAAACGACGAGCGCCACGCTCCAGCACGCGGCGGCGGGACGGCAGTTCAATGGAACCCTTTACGTCGCCACTCCTCAGTTGCTTCAGGCGTTCGGGATCAGATCTTCTGAGATCGATGCCGGCGCCGACATCCTTACCATGCGGCCCGGGCTCTCCACGATGTCCGGAATGCAACTCGTCTACGGCAATTACTTCAGCGGCAACGGCCCCCCCGGGGGCGCCAGCGGGAACCCGTTCGCATGCCCGGAGGCCGAGTGCATCGCCAATCCGAAGATCGAGGAGGTGCCGGCTCTCCCGTCAGGAACGTTCGCGCCGAACGTCGTGATCACCGAACACGCTGTGAACGCGCTGCACCTGCAGGTGTCGACGGTTGGTTGGTTCATCCAAACGGCGCAACCTCTCACCGCTTCGCAGATGACCGGAGCGCGGCTGACTGCGGCCGCGGCGGGGATGACGGTCGATACGAAGTCCGATCAGCCGTCATCTGCGGAGGTTCTCAACTGGGCCACGGCATTCGGAATTCTTCTCGCCCTCGGCGTCCTCGCCATGAGCATCGGCCTCATTCGAAGCGAGACCGCGGGGGACCTCCGTACCCTTGCCGCTACCGGCGCGAGCAGTTTCACCCGTCGTGCGATCACCTCCGCGACCGCCGGCGGCCTCGGGTTACTCGGTGCTGTGCTCGGCATGGTCGCCGGATACCTAGGGGTGATCGCCTTCACGATTCGGAACGCGAACGACGGGATCTCCTCGCTCGGAAGCGTCCCGTTCAAGAATCTGCTCGTCATCCTCGTGGGGATGCCCGCGATCGCAGCGGTCGTCGGCTGGCTGCTGGCAGGGCGCCAACCAGCCGCCATGGCAAACCAGACGCTCGAATGACGAGGCACAGAATCGAATGACCGAAGAATGAGCCGAAACGGAGAGATGATGGAGATGGTTCGTTATATCCAGAACCCCGAGATGGTGATGGTGAATCCATGAGCACCACAGCTGTGCTGGACGCCTCAGACAAGCGGGCGCCCCGAAGCGACTGGGCCGTCGAGACCCACGGCCTCACCAAGAAGTTCGGGACGAACGTCGCAGTGAACGATGTCGAGCTGCTCGTCCCCCGCGGATGCGCGTTCGGCTACCTAGGTCCGAACGGGGCCGGCAAGACGACTCTCATCCGTGTGCTGCTGGGATTGACCCACGCGGACGCCGGCACGATGTCACTGCTCGGTTATCCCGTCCCTCAGCGTCGCGATGTGGCGCTCGCACGGGTCGGTGCGATCGTCGACGAGCCCAGGTTCCACGGCCACCTGACCGGCAAGGAGAATCTCGAGCTGCTCGCAGAAGCCCGAGAGCATTCTGCCCGCAAGCGGATCATGCCGTCACTGGAACGCGTCGGCATGCTCGATCGCGCGAATCTCCGGGTGTCCAAATACTCGATGGGTATGCGACAACGCCTGGGGGTCGCGGCGTGCCTGCTCGGAGACCCGCAGCTGCTGATCCTGGACGAACCTATGAACGGGCTGGATCCGGCCGGCATGCACGAGATCCGCGACATGATCGTGTCCTTGGTGGCAGAGGGCCGCACCGTGGTCTTGTCATCGCACCTGCTCGACGAGGTCCAACGCACGTGTGATGCAGTCGCGATCGTGGACCGCGGCAAGATCATCCGCCAAGGACCGATCTCCGAGCTGCTTTCGGGGGCTGCTTTCGTCATACAGATCGAATGCTCCGAGCCCGATCGAGGACAAAACCTGCTCTCCTCTACGAACATCGGAGCTCAGATCGAAGTAGGGCCGCTGGGGCTCGACGTGACGCTCCCGGCCGGCACGGACCGCGACGTCATAGCGGAGATCGCCCGAGTGCTGGTCGAAGGTGGGATCTCGCTGTACCGCCTCCAGCACATCCAAGCCTCGCTGGAACAGTGGTTCTTGCAGGTCACGAGCCGACTGGGGGCATCCGAATGACAACCCTTTCAGACCTAAGCGCACCGTCACCGACCGAAGCGACGTTCGCCCGCACGCCGCGCGATCACCGGGGGTCCCCGATCCCGACGTTTGGAATGATCACAACCCGTTTCAAGGAGCTGCGCAAGCGGCGGGGGCTGATGATCGCACTTATCGTGGTGAACATCGGCATCCCGACGATCTTCCTCGTGGTGAGACTCCTCGCCCACGCATTCGCGCCCAAGTCCTACGGGCCTGCAGGGGGCTACGGCATCTACACCGCGCTCGTAGCGGGAGTCATGTACATATTCGGATTCATCGTCGCCGCGACGTTGGGCTGTACGGCCGGATCGATCGATCTCACCGAAGGGATGTTCCGGCACCTCGTGGTAACCGGAAGGTCCCGACTGGCTTTATATCTGGCCCGCATCCCCGCCGGCTTGGCAATCGTCGTGACCATGGTGGCGATCGGATTCACGATCGTCTGCGTGGTGTGCGTCTCGGCAGCTCCGACAGTGCTCAACTTCGACGGCGTGAACATGCCCGCCGGCTTGTCGCTGAGCGGTTTGGAGAGCTGGGCGGCGGCTCATCCAGATGCGGTCGTCTGCAACTTCAATTACAACGGACCCGGCCTGAACGTCCCTTGTGGAAACGGTCCGGGCGGCGGCCAGGTCATCGTCAATGGAGGACCTCCGCAGTCCGGAACACCCGCAAATCCTACGCCGGCGCAGATCAAAGCCTTCGCGGTCCAGATCGCGAAGCAGGACTACCAGGATTACAGCACGCAATTCCTGTACCCGTCGGTCTCACTAATGGTGAAGTCGGGATTGTGGCTCGAGCTGGAAGCGATCATCGGGTTCATCGTGGGCCTGGGACTCGGATCGCTGCTCGGTCAGAGAACCATCGCGGTGATCTTGATGATCGTGCTCGAGCTCGTGCTGACTCCGATACTCGCGTTTCACCTCATCCCCCATCTCATCAACGCCCAGCGCGCGATAGTCGGGCTTGCGATGGCCCACATCGAGCCGGGCAGCCTGCCGGTGGCACTCGGAGGGGGCGGCGGAGGAGGCGGGGGCCCGCCCGGCCGAGCCCTCCTGTTGCCCGAGTCGACCACCGTGGCCGTATGCGTGATCATCGCCTGGATCGTCGGCTGGACGGTGATTGGCGCCTGGCGGATGATGACCAGGGACGCCTGAGATCCAACGGCTGCCTGCCGGTCGACGCAGGGCGCGTGCCGCGGCAGGCCAGTTGACGTCTTTTTGTTGGACGGCGAACTGATCTGGCCTCATCGTGACAGTCCATGAAGATCGCCGTACAACCGGTGCTCCGGCCTCGCGCCCTGGCCGCGATCGCAGTTCTGATCGTCCTGTCCGGGTGCAGCGCTTCGTCGGCCCATGTGAGCGGTCCCGCCCCGCGCGCCGGAACAGCGTCATCTGGAAGGACGCCGGCGACGACAGCGCCCGAGCACACCGCCGGTTCGCTGGGCCGTACCCTCCGACACGCCGTAACCACGACCACTATTGCGACAACTAGTACGACCACTACGACGACACCGCCGTCCTCGACGACGTCAACGACCCATGCACACGTGACCACGACGACTACCACTATCCCGGCCAGCGCAGGAGGTGTCGACATCCCGGGTACGAGATGTCCCGCATTCCCGGCCGACAACGTCTGGAACACCCCGATAACAGGCCTGCCTGTCGATCCGAACAGCTCGAGATGGGTCAAGTCGATGGACGCGTCCAATACTCTTCTTCATCCCGACTACGGGCCATCGGGCAACGCACCTCAGCCCTACGGCATCCCGTGGCAGGTCGTGAGCCCGTCACAGCCCCTCCTCCACGTCGCTTTCACTTACGCGTCCGAGAGCGACCCAGGTCCATATCCGCTGTCGGCCTCGACTCCTATAGAGGGTGGGTCTGACCGGCACGCAATCATGGTGAACCCGTCGACCTGCACGCTTTACGAGCTGTGGGACACGCAGTACCAGCCGGACGGTCGATCCACAGCGGGCTCGGGTGCGATCTGGGACCTTGAATCAAACGCGCTCCGCCCGGCCGGCTGGACCTCGGCCGACGCCGCAGGTCTTCCCATCCTTCCGGGTCTCGTGAACTACGACGAGGTGGCGTCGGGATCCATGGACCACGCCATCCGGTTCACGGCCGAGTGCACCCAGCAGGCCTACATCTGGCCGGCGCGGCATCAGGCAGGTCAGAGCGACGACGACTGCCCTCCGATGGGGACCCGGTTCAGGCTGTCTGCGAGTTTCAACCTTCCGGAGTCGGAATGCTCCGCCACGTGCCAGACGGTCATCGTCACCATGAAGACCTACGGCCTGATCCTCGCCGACAACGGATCCAACTGGTACTTCCAGGGCACAGCCGACACCAGGTGGACTTACACGGAGGTTGATCAGCTCAAGCAGATCCCGGCGAGCCAGTTCGTCGCGGTGGACGAGTCGTGCCTGATGGTCAACGCCAGCTCAGGTCAGGCGTATCAGCCGGGAACGGCCGGTTACCGGACAGCTTGCGGGTGAAGTCGGTGAAGTCGGGAACTATTGGGACCGCCCACAGGCGGCGGTTCGGCGAGCTTGCGCAGCCCTTGTCAGCTGACGGTAACTGCGTTCGCGTAGCTCTGCCCTGTGTTGGCCGCGAACGTGATGTTGGCGTCATTATCAGGGTTCAGCGCCTTGCAACCGCCGGCCGGGATGGTGGCATGCTTCCCGTAGTAGGTGCCGGCGTTGGCGAACGTGGTGGTCGCGTCCAGCGGGCCCGTAGGCGGACCTGCGGGAGTTGACTCCACGTCGAACCCGTACCAGCAGGTGTTGGTCTTGGCGCTGTCGACGGCAAAGGAGAGCCCCTGCGCGTCACCAGACGAGCTCACACTGAACACAAGCACGCTCACACAGTTCGCAGTCGTCGTCGGGCATGCGGTCGCTGCCGTTACCCCGAGCCAGTCGAACTCGGGCGCCTGCGAGGTGAAGCTACCCGTGGTGTATGGAGCGGTGCTCCCCGTGTACGCCTGCGTCACCTGGTACAGGGCCTTCGCCTCCGTGATGGCGTTAGTCAGGTTCGACTGCGCCGCACGGTCGCCCGCAGTGTTGGTGACCCCGAGGAACGTCGGGATGGCGATGGCGAGCAAGATGGCGATGATCAACAGAACCACCATGAGCTCGATCAGGGTGAAGCCTGCCTCTGAGTCCTCGCTCGCTTCGCTCGCGCCCTGCGAACGCATCTGACAGAAGGCAATGAGATTATTTGGGAAACCCCGAAGGGAGGCGTCACGGATCGTGTTGCGGAAGGTCATACGTCTCACATCGGAGAGAAAACATCATCGCTTTAGTCCATTGAGGACCAAGGTTTATGCCATGCAAATGCTGAGATTTTGCTGTGTGCGAGTGCTGAGATTCGGCTGTGAAGTTCTTTGAGAACTTCCGATCCGTCAGCCGTTCAATCCCAATTTCGTCAGCATGCAAGAACTCAGCCCTACGAGAACATCTGCGTGATCTGGGCCATGTCGAAATAGTCGCGCCATGCGCTGATCTTGCCTTCCCTGATCTCGAAAGTCCCCATCACCGGCAGGTCGGCCACCTTGTCGCCGAGCCTGAACGTGTCCACGCGCTCGGTGAGCACGACGTTCCCGTTAACGGCCAAGTGCCGGGTCTCGATGACCAAGCTCTCGAACATCCCCAGGAATCCCGCGATGAAAGCAATCGTGTCCTCGATGCCGACCGCAGCGTCCATTGGGATGTTGTGGTAGACGATGTCATCGTTGAAGAACGGGCGCAGAGCCTCGGCATCGTGCTTGTCGAATGCTGCACACATGTCACGGACCACCCGCTCGGCGTCCTCTGCGGTTGCCACCCGGTACCTCCTATGAGCCGTTTGTCTCCCACCGGTCACGCTATCCGCGCCCCCGCTCCGTCGCCGATCAGACTCGTTCGGCTCCGTGTGCGGAAGCGGGCGACGCAGAGCCCGCTTTCAAGGTGAGCGGAACCGGGCGCAGATCGCGGACCAGCCTGAGACTGGCCATCAATCGAAGGGCGACCCAGGTCATATCCGCCTCCCACACCGCCAGACCCGCACGGGCCGCGTAGGGGAAACGGTGATGGTTGTTGTGCCAGCCTTCGCCGAGCGTCAGGACAGCGAGCCACCAGTTGTTGCGGCTCCGGTCCCTGGTCTCGAACTTCCTCGAGCCGGTCGTGTGACCGAGCGAGTTGACCGCGAACGTCGCGTGATAGAGAAGCACAGTCGATATCGAGAATCCGAACACCAGCATCTGCAGACCCGAGGTGTGAAGCCCGGGCCAGAGCACTTGCAGGATGCTTCCGAGGCCGAACATTCCCGCTGCGTAAAGCGCCGGCATCACATGGTGGAAACGGTCAAGGAGCCTCAGCTCACGGTACGCCGCCAGATCGGGCACCACCTGGGGGTCGGTCGCACGATTCGCCGGAGCGAACATCCACAACACGTGGCTCGTGGCCAGGCCGTCGATCACCGGCGAATGCGGATCGCCTATCCGATCTGTGCGCTGATGGTGACGGCGATGATGGGAGACCCACCAGAGCGGACCTCGTTGCGCTGCCGATGCGCCGAGACACGCACCTATCAGCTGCACCGGGCGGGTCACCCGAAACGCCCTGTGGGAAAAGCACCGGTGGTAGAAGGCGGTAATCCCGAACATCCGGATCAGGTACGACAAGACGCACACGACGATGGCAACGGGACTCCAGCCGACGATCAGAACGGCAAGGCACGACAGGTGAACGAGAATGAACGGAACACCGAGACGCCAAGTGCCGTGTCCCGAGACAGCCACGGAGTCGTGCGCCTCTGCCGTTCTCACATAGCCGGCCGGAGCTTCGGCTGTCATCGCACTCATCGGCAACTCCTACACGAACAAACGGTGGGATGAAACGAACGACGCCGATGACTGACGGAACCAACATCGTGGGTTCTAGCTCCACTTGGACGGCCTAAAAGTAACAGATTTGCCCTCAGATCCTGCCGGTCGACTCGAAGCGACCCATTGCGGCGGAGTTCTCGGCCGATCCCAGCAGCTCCGCAAACGCCGCGTCCTCGCGTGCCCGGGCCTCCGCGACGAGAGGAGCTTGCGATGCGCGCATGAGACGCTTGATGGCACGCAGCGCATCAGCAGAGCCCGTGGCAACGCTCTTTGCAAGGGTCATGGTCTCGCTCATCAGGCGGTCCGCTGCGACCCGGCGCAGGGCGATTCCCGCTTCGACAGCTTCGTCAGCCGACATCCAGCGGCCTGTGAGCAGCACCTCGGCGGCGCGCTGAGCACCCATGCGCTGAGGGAAGAGGTAGCTGCTCGCGCCTTCGGCAGGGACTCCGAGAGCGGCGAAAGGGACCTGCAGCCGCGCCGCATCGGACAGGATCACCATGTCGCAGTGGGCAAGCATCGTGAAGCCGAGTCCCACCCCGACGCCGTTCACCGCGGCGAGCAGCGGTTTGTCGAACTCGCACAGTGCATCCATGAACCCGCGGAACCCCGCAGCGGCACCTGGACCGGCGTTGCCCGAAGCGAGCGCCGCCATCTCCTTCAGGTCCTGACCGGCCGAGAAGGCCGTTCCTGCGCCGGTGAGGATGACGACCACGACGCCCTCGTCATTCAACGCATCGCGAAGCGCTTCAGTGGCGGCCTCGTACAGCAGACGGTTGAATGCGTTGCGAGCTTCAGGACGATTGAACGTGACGGTCCTCACTCGCTCGGAGTCCGCGATGAGCACCGGGCTTGTCGCAGGCGTCATGACACCTTCGGAATATGCAGCATGCACGACATAAGAGAGCCCTTGCCAGACAGGTGTCCAGACCATAGTCTGATCCAATGACTGAGCGCAACGACTACTCGGGGGCTTTCGATCCGGACTTCCACTACGAGGATCTCTCCAAGGAGGCGCTCGTCCGGTTGGTGCGCGAATTCGCACTGATCGTGCACCTCCTCGACCGCTCGATGTGCGCCGCCATCGGCATGCGCTACGGGGGAGATGCCGTCAACGAGCTCGCCGTCGAGGAGTGGCGGGGGGCAAGCCCGGTGTACGGCAAGCGCTTGAGGGAGATCATGAACGTGGAGGGCGATGGCGTCCCCGCGATCTTCAAGGTCCTGCAGCTCGACCCCGGATTCCCCCACCACTACATGGATGTCCGTTACGAGGTGGTAGACGAGCACCGCGGTTACTTCGAGCTCGCTCACTGCGGAGCGTTGATGGACGCCGAGCCTTGGGGTGAACGCATGGTCACAGGAATGTGCCACCACATCGAGGACGGCACCTTCGACTACACGGCTCAAGCTGTGAACCCGAAGGCCCGGATACGGCCCGTCCATCGGCCGCCACGAGTTCCCTCCGATCGCGTTCCGCACTGCCGCTGGGAGGTCGTCATCGATGACGACACCGAGACACTTCCCGAAGCCGACATAACCCGGATAACCGCAGGGACAACTGCGGCGACCTTCTCGTTCCCTCCGATGCGCGACGGCACCCCGCACGTCCCCGGAGCGAAAGCGACGACGGCTTGACCATTCCGACGATGTCCCTGCGCAGCGCTGAGGACGGTCCCACCCGCGCCTCCTCTGTCGCTGCCGAGAAAGCCCGGCGCAAGCTCACTGCGAAGCAAGGGCTGGTGGTCGGGCGCCTGATCGATGCGGCGGCAGAAGAGGCGCGCCGCCTTGGTTACGACGGAACAACTGTGAGAGGGGCAGCCAGACGCGCCGGCGTCGCTCCCGCCACCGCATACACCTACTTCGCATCGAAGGACCACCTGCTGGCGGAAGTGCTGTGGCGGCGGATGTGTGATCTTCCGAGGCCTGAGCTCGATTCCGGAGCGTCGGCACTCGACCGTGTCGCAGCCGAGTTGCGCGTGCTCGGCCTGTTCATGGCAGACGACACCGTGTTGGCGGCGGCGTGCACCGCAGCCCTGCTCGGAAGCGGCCCTGACGTGTCCGCAGTCCGAGAGCGCTTCGGCGCTGAGGTGAACGACCGCCTCGCACAAGCGCTCGGAGAGGATGCCGACCATCGTGTGCTCGTTGCCCTTGACCTCGCTTGGTCGGGAGCGATGCTTTGGGCGGGCATGGGACACATCGCCTTCACGGAGGTGCCTGACGCCCTGATCGGCGTGGCCTCTTTGCTATTGGACGGCAGACCATGATGAACGGTCACCAAAAAAGAGGGCTCCCCGTTGCGCCTGGCCCGGGCTCGCCGATCGAGTACAGCCCGTACGACTACGAGATCCACGAGGACCCATATCCCACCTATGCGCGGATGCGCGCCGAAGCCCCTCTCTATCGCAACGACGAGCTCGACTTCTGGGCACTGTCGCGCCACGAGGACGTTCTCGGGGCGTTCCGCAACCCGGGGCAACTCTCCAACCGATTCGGTGTCTCTTTAGATCCGGCGGCTTACGGGCCCGAAGCGCACCGGGCCATGTCGTTCCTCGCGATGGACCCGCCCCGGCACACCCGTATGCGCTCGCTCGTCTCGAAAGCCTTCACGCCTCGTAGGGTGGCCGAGCTCGAGCAGGGCATCCGATCGATCGCCCAGGAGCACATCGTGCCTGCTGTCGATCGCGGGTCGTTCGACTTCGTTCTCGACTTCGCAGGTCGACTCCCCATGGACGTGATCTCCGACATGGTCGGTGTCCCCCGCTCAGATCGTTCCGAGCTGCGCCGACTGGCAGACCTGCTGGTTCACCGCGAGGAAGGGATCTTCGACATCCCTCAGCAAGGGATCGAGGCCGCGATGGAGCTCGCCGGCTACTTCGGTCAGATGGTGACTGGTCGGCGTGCCTCACGTACAGAGGATCTGACGTCGGCGCTTCTCGATGCAGACCTCGACGGTGACCGGCTCAGTGACGACGAAGTGATCTCCTTCCTGTTCCTTATGACGGTCGCCGGCAACGAGACCACGACCAAATTGTTGGCGAATGCCTGGTACTGGGCCTGGCGTTTTCCCGACCAGCGGACCAAGGTCCTGGACGATCCGGCTCGGGTGCCCGACTGGGTGGAAGAGACGTTGCGGTTCGACACTTCCACCCAGATGTTGTTGCGGGTCACCACGGGGGAGGTCGCCTTCTACGACGACCTGCTGCCCGACGGCGCCCGGGTCCTGCTGCTGCTCGGTTCGGCCAACCGCGACGAGCGAGCATTCGAAAGGCCCGATGTCTACGACCTCGACCGCGACACCTCCAAGCTCGTCAGCTTCGGAAGTGGCCGTCACTTCTGCCTCGGAGCCGCACTCGCCCGGCTCGAGGCCCGGGTCGGGCTCGACGAGCTCGTCTCGCGTGTCTCTGACTACGAGATCGACCCAAACGGATGCGAACGCGTGCACTCGATCAACGTCAGGGGTTTCGCCTCCGTGCCGACCACGGTCAAGCCCCGCTGATCTGTGTCAGCTGCGGCTCGACGGGTTGCGGCTCAGGAACTGGCACAGGGGGCACCGGCGGGTCGATCGGGTTCGGTTCGGGAAATGGGGGCTCGGGCGGGGGGAGCGGAAGCGGCGGCTCCACCGGTGGAATTACGTTTTGGGTAGCGGAGTCGATCATCGGAGCAAACCCCTACCCAACTCGACGGACCTCGAACATGGCTGAGAAGAACCGTAAACCAGGCGACAAGCTGAACACGTATCGCTCGAAGCGCGACCCGGCAAAGACCCCTGAGCCCATGGGCCCGAAGACCAGGCAGAGGAGGAACAAAGGGTCTGCTCCGAGATTCGTCATTCAGGAACATCACGCCCGCGCCCTTCATTGGGACCTGCGACTCGAGCACGACGGGGTCTTCGTCTCGTGGGCGCTCCCGAAGGGGGTGCCGGACTCCCCCGAGACCAACCATCTCGCCGTCCACACCGAGGACCATCCGCTCGAATACGGCGAATTCGAAGGCGACATACCCGAAGGCGAGTACGGCGGCGGAAAAGTGACGATCTGGGACGGCGGAACCTACGAGCTGGAGAAGTGGACCGACCGGGAAGTGAAGGTCGTGTTCCACGGCAAGCGGGCGAACGGCCGTTACGTCCTCTTCCCGACCGGAGGCAAGAACTGGATGATCCACCGTATGGATCCGCCTGCCGAGGGTTTCGAGCCGATGCCGCAGTCGATAACACCCATGCTCGCCGTCTTGGCAGCCGAGCCTCCACAAGGCACGGGATGGGCGTACGAGTTCAAGTGGGACGGGGTACGAGCCATTGTCTTCGTTGACGGAGGTCGGGTCAGGGCGACCAGCCGCAACGACAAGGACCTGACGGGCGCCTTCCCCGAGTTACGGGCGATAGGCGAGTTTCTCGGATCGCGCACGGCCATCCTCGATGGAGAGCTGGTGGCGTTCGGTCCTGATGGTCGACCGAGCTTCGGTCTGCTCCAGCATCGTCTGCACGTCGGCTCTCGCACAGAGGTCTCGCGGCGCAGCCACGACGTCGCGGCGAGTTACCTGGCATTCGACCTCCTTTACCTCGAAGGACGGTCACTTCTCGGTCGTCCCTACGACGAGAGACGGGCACAGCTTGAATCGTTGGAACTCAAGGGTGCGACGTTCGCGACTCCTCCCTCCTTCACCGGCAACTCCGCCGACGATGTCGTTGCAACCGCCAGGGAGCGGGGCCTGGAAGGCATCGTCGCGAAGAGGAGCAACTCGCAGTACGCCCAGGGGAGCCGGAACGGAAACTGGGTGAAGGTCAAGAACTTCCACACACAGGAGGTGGTGATCGGCGGATGGACGACCGGCAAGGGCTCACTGGCCGGCAGCCTCGGCGCTCTGCTGGTCGGGATTCCCGCCGAGAACGGCCTCGTCTACGCCGGCAAGGTGGGCACCGGGTTCGACACCGCCGCCCGTCAGGAGATTCTTCGTACCCTTCAGGCGCTCGGCACCTCGACGAGCCCTTTCGCCAGTTCCCTGCCAAAAGCGCTGGCCGCGCAGGCTCATTTCGCGATGCCCGAGATCGTAGGAGAGGTCCAATACGGAGAGTGGACGTCCGACGGCCATCTTCGGCACCCTTCATGGCGGGGACTCCGGCCGGACAAGGATGCGGATCAGGTCGTCCGCGAGGAATAGGTTGGGGGTGTAGGAAGGAATCCATGAGCGAACGACATCTGGATCACGAGCAGCGTCGGACCCTCGAGCACATCTCGAGCCACCCGATGCCGGCCAATCTGAAGTGGCCCCAGGTCCTGGCTCTACTCGAAGCCGTGGGCGAGGTGACAGTCGAGAGCAAGGACCGCTACCGGGTGACCGTGGACGGACGTACCGAGGTGTTCCATCCGCCCCACCACGGCGACGTGCCTGCGGACATGATCGCGAAGCTCCGCCAGTTCCTGCCTGCAGAGCCCTCGTCGACCGAGTGACCTACAGTCACCTGAAGATGTCACCCCATCCGGGATCCGTCGGGGAATAGAAGACGGTCGCAAGCCGCATGCTCCGGTGGAGCCAGCGCCCGTCGTCCGCACGGGCATACTCGTCGTCTTCGTAACCGCACATCCACATCGACGTACCGTCTGCTGATCTGCACGGGCAGAGAAGATCCCAACGACCCGACGCGTGGTCACCGTCGAGATCGATGCGCGGCTTTACGAACAGGTGTCTCGAGAAGACAAGCGTCGTGTTCCGCATCTTGGCGGCGATTTCCTCGCGTCCCACCGCGACGCGGAGCCCGGGGCCACCGTCCCAGACTGCATCCGGCGTGAACAATTCGGCGATCTCGTTCGAGATCGTGTCGAGGTGCTCGTCGTCCGCGACCGAGCCCTTGACGTACCGGCCGTCGACGAGCTCGCCGTATCTGGCCTTGAGCTCGTAGATCGCGAGCGTGTCTTCGGTTCTCCGGACTCGTGCACCGAGAGCGGCAATCTCGGTTGCCAACCCTTCCAAAGTTGTCAAGAAAACGTCTCCTTTAGGCTGCTGGCCCGTGCCACCCGCCTCGAGAGTGGATCGAATGCGTAGTAGACGGCGAACGCGCCTTGGATGGTGAGGCTCCCGATCGGGCTCAGGAACGCCACTCCGACCGCCAGTAGATAAGGAACGATGCCACCGATGAAGAGCAATGTGGCGAGGCGACGTTCCGACTCAGGGAAGGTGGCGACCAGCAATCGGCGGTTGGTCGAGGCGTACAGCCAGAGCGCCCCCCATGCCAATGCGTTTACCGCCATCGTCAGGCTGTAAAAGACGGCGGCGACCTCCGCCCCGTTGTGTTGGCTCAGCGCTTGGCCGAAAACTCCTGTCGGATAAGGCAAAAAGCCGATCGTGAGCAGAAGGAGCAGGTTCAAGAGAATGAGCCCACGATCACTGTGTTCTATGTGGGAGAACATGGAGTGATGGTTGAGCCACATTATTCCGATGATGGCGAAGCTCACCACGTACGCTCCGAAGGAGGGCAACCGGTTGGCGAGCTGATTGCCCAGATCGTGGTAGTTCGAGGGCTGAGAGATCGTGAGGACGAGCAATGTGATCGCTATGGCGAAGATGCCGTCACTGAAAGCCTCGAGTCGCGCCTTGCTCAATTGCCCTCCTGCAAACATCGATCAAGAGCTATGGGACGATCCAATCGTCGAAGACCGTCGTTCAGGGCACCGGGCGGAGATCCGGATCGACAAATGTCGATCGGGCTCGCGGCGAGTTGAGGAGGGCCTCCGAATAGTGCTTTCGGGGTGCGCTCTTGTCCATGAGCACCGCGAAGTCCCCTACGTGTGCATCGAAGTCCGTTGAATCCCCGGTTACCGATCGCGTATGGTCGACCAGCCTGACCCAGAAATGGGTCAGAGTCTCGTGATAGCGGCCCGGCGCGTTGCTGTCGGCGAACTCGCGTATCTCGTCGGCGATGATCTTGGCGGCCTCCTCAAGCGGGAGCTCCCCCAGCACCACCCAGGCGAACTTGACGTGCTGGCGATGGTCGAACACCGGTTGCCGCCACGGACCCTCTGGATGAGGCACGGGGAAAGATTAGTTGGCCGACGCCCGGCCGGGCATTGGCTCCGCCGATCACTCAGTGACGCGGTAGGCAGCTGATGCGCCCGATCGAGTCGTTGCCCGAATTGGTAAACCAGATGGCGCCGTCCGGGCCCGCGGTGATGCCGTACGGACGGCTCACATCGCGATCCGTGTAGTCGGTCACAATGCCACTGGCCGTAATACGCCCGATCGAATCGCTTCGCGAGTTGGTGAACCACACCGTGCCGTCGGCACCGGCCGCCACGTCGCGCGGATGATCGATGCCCTTACCCGTGAAGACGGTCACCAGGCCGCCGGTCGTTATCCTCCCGACGGAATTGTCACCTGCGTCGGTGAACCAGAGATCGCCACCGGGGCCAGCCGTGATCCCCTCGGGCTGGTCTATGCCCGTGTGGGTGTAGAAACTGAAACTGCCGCCGGTCGTGACCCGTCCGATCGAGTCATTGCCCGCGTTGGTGAACCACAGGGCGCCATCCGCTCCCGTGGTGATTCCGTAAGGATGGTCGACTCGGAAGTTCGTATAGATGGTGACGACTCCCCCGGTCGTGATACGACCGATCGAGTTTCTTCCATGGTTGGTGAACCACAACGCGCCGTCAGGGCCGGTCGTGATTCCGGACGGCTCGTCGATACCGCCCGCCGTGAAATTCGTGACGACCCCCCCTGTGGTGATACGGCCGATCGTGTTGTTCCCGTAATTCGTGAACCAGAGGGCGCCGTCAGGGCCGGTTGTGATGCCCTGCGGACTGCTGATGCCTATACCGGTGAAGCTGGTGATGAGCCCGCGGATGGAGATCCGACCGATGGAATTGTGGTACTCGTTGGTGAACCACAGGGCGCCGTCAGGGCCTGTCGAAATGCCCTCCGGGTCGAAGACGCCGACTCCTGTGTAGTTCGTCACCACCATGTCGGTGGTGATCCGGCCGATCGAATTGGTTCCGTCGTTGCAGAACCAGAGAGCCCCGTCCGGCCCCGTGACGATGCCGCGGGGTCCTGTGATGGGGCCTGCACTTGCCGACTGGGAGATCATGCCGCTCGTGGTGATACGACCGATGGAGTCGTTGCCCGAGTTGCTGAACCAGAGAGCACCGTCAGGGCCTGCGGTGACATCCTCTGGGTAATCGATGCCGGTGCCCGCGTAATCCGTCACGACGCCGCTCGTCGTGATGCGCCCGATCGAGCTGTTCAGGTAATTGGTGAACCATAGAGCGCCGTCCGGCCCTGCTGTGATGCTGTTCGGAGCGTCGATGCCGGCCCCCCTGTAGTTCGACACGACACCCTTCGTCGTCACCCGACCGATCGAATCGTTGCCCCGGTTTGTGAACCAGATCGCACCGTCGGGACCGGTGGCGATGCCTTCCGGCTTGCTGATCCCTGCGCCCGTGTAGTCCGTGACCACCCCGCCGGTCGTGATCCGGCCGATCGAGTCGTCGCCCGAGTTGGTGAACCAAAGCACGCCGTCAGGGCCTGCGGTGATGTCGCGCGGGCGGTCGATGCCCGATCCCGTGAATTCGGTTACGACGCCGTTCGTCGTGATCCGGCCGATCGAGTCGTCGCCCGAGTTGGTGAACCAAAGCACGCCATCAGGGCCTGCGGTGATGTCGCGGATCATCGATGCCGCGAGCGGTGAAATTGGTATTCACGCCGCTCGTGGTGATCCGGCCAATCGAGTTGTTGCTCAAGTTGGTGAACCACAACGCGCCGTCGGGACCGGTCGTCACTCCGTCCGGGCTCCCGATGCCCGGAAAGTTGGAAAGCGTCACTCCGACGTTGCTCGAAGCGGCTACCGGGAACGATGACGAGTGAGCTCCCGGCAGGAACGAGGCTCCCACCACCAGGAGCAGCGGTTGACCGTAGGAGAAACGGAGCTTGAGTGTCCGCATCAACCCCCCGATTGAAACGGTGAACGGTGGCCGTCCAAGGGCTGACCATGACGTTCGAAGTAAGAAACCTCAGGCCCGGGACATTGCCCCGGGCCTGAGGTTCTCAGCTACGTCAGCACAACGTTGCCCGGCGACAAGCCGGAATAAATCTCGCCAGACCTAGTAAGCAGCGCCGATCTCGACATCGGTTCCGTGCAAGAGCGCTACCGCACCGGTGGTTTCGTTGATGCAAACGGTCGCCGACAACGTCCAACCTGCCTTTATCGACTTTGCGGCCTTACCGGTTCCTCCGGTGATGTCATACGTAATCATGTACTCGGCGTCCTGAGTTCCCCCGGTAGGGGTAGGGCAGGTGTCAGGCGTCACGGAGTTGAAGGTGCCACTGGCCAGGGTCGTGGTCCCGGTACCGTTCCACGTCAACGTTCCGGCTCCAGTCGTAAGGGTTGCAATCGGCGCCTTACCGCTGCCGCCCGTGTTCTTGGTGTCGGAGCAACCCGTGAGCTTTGCCGTGGTCCCGGTGAAAATGTTCGCCTTGATCTTGGAACACGTCACAACCGTGGACGGGCTCGCTGCTGACGCCTGACCCGCGACGCCCACGCTGAGGGCCCCGATTGGAAAGGCCAGGACGATACCCGCAAGTAGCAATCTACGCATTCTCTCCCCTTTTCGTCAGTTGTGACGTGGGCGCCACAAGCTCCTGTGAAGCTACCACTATAAACGTTTCGTCAAGAGACGATGGTCAGCGTTACTTTTTCCTTTGCCTTCTGGCGAGGCGAGCCTGAGTCCTTCACCTTTAACGTGAAGGTGTAGGTGCCCGCTTTCGTCGGCTTCCCTGACAACAGACCCGACGAGCTCAGCGTGAGACCAGGAGGCAGCGTGCCCGTGTAGCTCCACGTGTACGGGGCCGTACCCCCAACCGCCTTCAGTTGGTTGGAGTAGGTCTTGCCCTTCGTTCCACTGGTCAACGGCGACGTCGAAGTTATCGTCAAAGGACGGGCGACGTAGAAGCACTCGTCGACGGTGTTGTCGGAGCTCGTCAGATAGTTGCTGTCGCCGCTGTAGACGGCGCGGAAGCACCAGTAGCCGACGGAGCTCGACTTGTCGGGTGGGGTGAAGGAAGCCGAAGCAGCCGTGGCGGTGTCGTCACTGGTCTGGGTCACGTCCACCGGAGTTCCGACCTGTGTTCCCGAGGCACACGGTGTCTCTGTCGCCGATGGCCCGCACTCATAGAAAGTGACGGTCCCCGTGGGTGCCCCGACCGAGGCGTCGCCCGTCACCGTCGCTTCGTCGGCGTTGGACTGGCCTTCGATGATGGTCTTGTTTACAGGTGCAGTCATGGTGCTAGAGGTGTCCTGGCTAACCGTGTAGCACTCGTCGCTGCTGTTGTCCTTGCTACCTGTGTAGTTGGAGTCCCCTGAGTAAACCGCGGCGAAGCACCAGGTGCCGGCCGACGTGTTGTCGAAGGTCGCCGACATAGCCGAGTTGGTGTTCCCGGCCCCCGTGCTCAGTGTGACCGCACTGCCCAATTGATGCCAGGTGGCAGAGGTGCACGGGTCGACATTCTCGCCGCAGGTGTAGAAGGTCACCGTGCCGGTCGGGTACGGAGCATTGGCAGCGTCATCGTTGCCTGTGATCAGCACGCTGTCGCTGTTGGGGCCGTCCAAGGCGGCAGTGGAGCTCGACGGCGAGCTCACCGAGGAACTACTGGCCGCCGTAACGTCGACGCACTCGTCGATGGTCGTGTCCGAGCTCGACGAGTAATTGGAGTCGCCCGAGTAGTACCCAGCCAAGCACCAGTACCCGGTGGAAGACGGCGTGAAGCTGGCCGACTCAGCGAATGCAGTGTCAGCCGTCGCCATCTGGAGCGAGACCGCGCTTCCGACCTCGTTCGCCTGGGATGTGCACGGCGTCGGCGTCGCGGTCTCTCCACATTCGTAGAACTTGACGGTGCCGGTCGGGGGCCCGCCTGCGTCGTTACCGGTCACGGTCGCCGTGTCGGTGTCGGCAGCGCCGAGCACGATGCTTGCCGTGTCGGGACTCGTCACCGTGGTCGTGGACGCCGAGGTCACGTCGACACACTCGTCGATGGTCGTGTCCGAGCTCGGGTTGTAGTTCGAGTCACCCGAATAGACCCCGGCGAAGCACCAATAGCCAGTCGACGTCGGTGTAAACGACGCAGAACCCGCACTCGAGGTGTCACCGGCTCCGGCTGTGAGCCCCACGGGGCTACCCACCTGGTTCGCCTGCGAGGTGCAGTCCGTGGGGCTTGCCGTAGGTCCGCACTCGTAGAAGGTGACGGTTCCCGTCGGGTTTCCGCCCGCGGCATTGCCGGTTACCACGGCCCCGTCGGTGTCGCTGTCACCGAGGACGATGCTCGTGTGGGTGGGCGTCGTCACCGTGGACGAGGACTCAGGCGCCACGTAAACACACTCGTCGATGCTCGTGTCCGAGCTGGAGTCGTAGTTCGAGTCACCCGAGTAGTAGCCGCCGTAACACCAGTAGCCGGTGGAGGTCGGCGTAAACGACGCCGAGGCAGCCTTCGACGTGTCGTCGGGTTCTGCGGTCAAGTTCACCGCAGTGCCCACCTGGTTTTCGACGGAGGTGCACGGCGTGGCGCTGTTGGTCGGGCCGCACTCGTAGAAGGTGACGGTACCTGTTGGGCTGCCACCTGCGGCGTTGCCGGTCACCGTCGCGTGATCGGTGTCGGACTGTCCGAGTGTGATGGTCGAGTTGGTGGGCTTCGTCTCTGTCGACGTCGACGCCGAGGTGACGTCGTAGCACTCGTGAATGCTCGAGTCCGAGCTCGCAGCGTAGTTGGAATCACCGCCGTAGTAGGCAGCGAAGCACCAGTAACCGGCCTCGTCAGCCGTGAACGAACCCGAGGTGGCGGTGGCTTGGTCGTCACCGCTCGGGCTCACGGTCACAGCGCCGCCCACAGGGTTCGCCTCGGACGTGCACGGCTCAGGCTCTGCCGTGGGACCGCACTCGTAGAACGTGACCTTGCCCGTCGGGTTGCCGGACACGTCGTTACCTGTGATCTGGGCCACGTCTGTGTTCGAGCCGCTGCCCAAGGCGGCAGTGCTGCTCGTAGGAGTCGAGACCGTAGAGGTGTAGGTGGACGGGACGGTGGCCGACGACTGGTTCGAGGTCACTGTGTAGTCGGACGGATCGGTACCCGTAGCCGACGCAGTGTTCGTGACCGAACCTGCCATGACGTCGGACTCGGTCACCGTGTACGAACCGGTGCAGGTCTCCGAGTCACCTGGTGCCAGGGTCGGGTCGGGACAGCTCACGCTCGAGACGAGGTTGTCCGAGACACCGATTCCGGTGATCGTCGTCGTCCCAGTGTTGGTGACGACGTAGTTGTAGTCGATGACGTCACCGGCCTGGCCGTAATTGGCGGTCGGCGAAGTCTTGGTGAGGCTGAGGCCGTCGTACGCTCCCGACCCCGGGACAGTGACCGACGACTCGTTCGATGTGACCGTGACGTCCTGTCCGTTGGTGCCCGAAGCCGTCGCCGTGTTGGTGACGGATCCGTGGTTGACGTCGGCCTGCGTCACCGTGTAGGTGCCGCTGCAGGTCTCCGACGCCCCTGGCGCCAAGGAGGAGTCTGGGCAGTCAACCGACGCCACCTTGTTGTCGGACACGCCTATACCCGTGATCGTCGTCGTCCCGGTGTTGGTGATCACGTAGTTGTACGTGATCATGTCGCCGGCCGCGGCGTAGGAGGAGGTGAGCGACGACTTGGTGAGGGTTAGGCTCGAAGTGGAGTTCGAGGCCGGGACGGTCACAGAAGACGAATTCGACGTGATCGTGGCGTCCTGCGGGTTGGTCCCCGATGCCGTCGCCGTGTTCGTCACCGACCCGGCGTCGACGTCGGCCTGGTCGACCGTGTAGCTGCCGGTGCAGGTCTCGGAGGCGCCTGGCGCCAGGGAGGGGTCGGGGCAGTTCACGCTCGAGACGAGGTTGTCGGAGACACCGATTCCGCTGATCGTCGTCGTTCCGGTGTTCATGACGACGTAGTCGTAGGAGATGGTGTCACCCGCCGCGCCGTAAGCGGACGTGATCGCCGACTTGGCGAGGCTGAGGCTCGAAGTCGCGTCGGAGGCGGGCACCGTCACCGACGACGAGTTCGACATGATCGTGTCGCTGGACGGATTCGTCGCGCTTGCGGTAGCCGTGTTCGTCACCGACCCGGCATCGACGTCGGCCTGGTCGACCGTGTAGCTGCCGGTGCAGGTCTCAGAGTCGCCTGGCGCCAAGGAAGAGTCGGGGCAGTCCACGCTCGGTACCAGGTTGTCGGAGACACCGATGTTCGATTCCGTGGTGGTACCGGTATTCATGACGGCGTAGTCGTAGGAGATGGTGTCCCCCGCCTCGCCGTAACCCGACGTAAGTGACGTCTTGTTCAGACTCAGGCTCGATGTCGCCTCAGACGCCATGACCGTCACCGAAGACGGGTTCGACGTGCTCGTGGCGTCCAGCCCATTGGTCCCCGATGCGGTCGCCGTGTTGGTCACGAAGCCGTTGTCCACGTCGGCCTGGAGGACCGTGTAGGTGCCGGTGCAGGTCTCGAAGTCGCCAGGTGCGAGGGACGAGTCGGGGCAGTTCACGTCCGGGACCAGGTTGTCGGAGACACTGATGTTGTTCTCCGTAGTGGTACCCGTGTTGGTGACCAGGTAGTCGTAGTCGATGGTGTCACCGGCTGCGCCGTAGGCCGATGTGGTCGTGCTCTTCACCAGTGACAGGCTCGACGTCGCGTCCGAGGCATACACGGTCGCTGACGACGGTGCCGAGGTCACGGTCTCGTTCGTGACCGTGGTTGCGCTCACGGTGGCCGTGTTGGTCACGTAGCCGCGGTCGACGTCGGCCTGCGTCGTCGTGTACGAGCCGGTACAGGTCTCGTTCGCGCCGCCTGCCAGAGACGAGCTCGGGCAACTGACGGACGGGATCAGGTTGTCGTTGACCGTGATACCGGTCACAGCGTCCGGTCCCGTATTTGTGACCGCGTAGTTGTAGTTGAGGATCTGACCCGCTGATCCGTAGGCGGAGGTGGTCGAGGTCTTTACGACCATGACGCCCTCCACGTCTATCGTCGTTACCGCCTCGTCGGTGCCAAGAGCAATAGACGGGTTGGTGTCCCCGTTCGGAGACGCCGGGTAGTTGGAGGCGTCTTCGGGACCGTTTCCGGGCAGCGCTGTGTCGTTGTCGGCGTCCACGTAGACGTTGTAGACACCGGGAGCCAGGTTCGACGGCACGGTGAAGGTCCCACTGATTGCGGCGGTTCCGGGGTTGGCGGAGTTGACGCTCGAGTAGCTCGGGTTATTGCCCCCGATCTCCAAGGTGCAAGGTGAGACGTTGCCGTTTGTCTTGGTGGAGGTCCCGGTGCAGTCGTAGGTGCTGGACCAGAGGTTCACGTTGCTAGAGACCGGGCCGGCCGCGTGGGCGCTCGCCGAGTCGGTGCCGATGTAGACCTGCGGCGCCCCGAGCGGGTAGAAGTCCCCTACCTGGCTGGCACCGTATGTGGCGCCACCGGTCGTTCCTGCCGTTTCGTCCTCGACAAACGAACCTGCCGGAGACGAACCCACCGGATAAGAGAAGTTCGCGTTGGTCGAAGACACAGTTACCGACGTGGCGCCATTTGTCACTGTCTCGGTTGCCACGAACGTCTGGCTGTGTCCGGAGGAGGTGACGAGAATGGTGTCGCCGGTCGTGATCGTGCTCGTGAGAGCAGTACTGAACGACAACGACGTGACAGGTTGCCCGGACGTGAGTGCCGAGGACAGCTGAAGCGGGGCACAGGCGCCGATGGCGCCTCCGGGGGCGAAGGTGACACAGCCGGTGTTGGGCTCGTCGGTATTGCCTGCGCCCCACCAGTTGGTGCCGCCGTTGATGATCACGCTGTCGCCGGGATCGACGTCGGTGTTCGACAGGTTCACCGTCGATGTCTGCGGTACGGGCTGGCCGGCGAAGAACAGCTCGTCGGTCGAGTAGTTGAACGACGTGTTTGCCCCGCTGCCGTCGTTACCCGAGGCGGCGGTAGCGGTGCAGTCGACCATGCCGGCGTCGACCTCCACCTGTGTCGGCGGGCACACCTGCTCGTTGGGGCTCTCGGGGGTGTCACCCGAGGCGGAGTTGGAACCTAGCGAGCCGTAGGCACAGTCGCCACCGGCCACCCAGGGGCTCGGTACCACGACCTCGTCGGTGGTACCGAACGCTGCCTCGGAGTTGCTGCCGCCGATGTTGGCCGTTCCCCAGCAGCCTCCGGTTGGAGGATTCGGGTACGCCTCGGACGTGTCGGTGCCGAGGTCGAGGTCGACGGACCCCAGGTTGGCGGTGGAGTTGGCGTTCGGGTCGATCGGGGTGGGCAGGGGGCTCGAGACGACGAGCGTCGGAGAGTTGCCAAGGCCCCCGCCGCCGATCATGCAGTCGTTGGTGCCGCCCTGCACACCGCTTTCGGTGCAGTAGGGGTAGAAGGAGGAGTTGTAGTAGAGTTGGACGGTCTCCGTCGTCTCAGTGGTCGCCACCGGATTCGACAGGGTGAGGGTGTACTGGACGGGACTCCCGCTCGAGGTCTCCGCCGTCACCACGGTGCCCACCGTTAGCCCTGTCGAGTTGATCGTGTCGCCCACGAGGTTGCTCTCGACGCCGCCGTTGTCGGAGGTGAACACCGAGGTGGTGCCCGTGGTGACCGTAGTAGAACCGCTAGAAAGCGGGACGAGGGTGATGGTCCCCGCCTCTCTCCCAGTGGTCGTGTTCTGCGAGTCCTGCATGCCTCCCGTGATGGGATCTCCGAAGGCGGCCTGGGTACCGGTCTGCCAGAGGGACTGGTTGGTGTCGTAGTCGCTGGAGGATGTCGCACCGGGAGTGCTAGGCGACTCGTTCTCGCCAGAGGTGACCCAATTTGACTGAGCGTAGGCAGAGAAGGCGATCGATCCCGTGACCGAGCCCTCGGAGTTGGTGGCGACGGGCGCGAGGGTTTCGCTCGTGACGCCTTCGAGGGCCGAAGAGGCCGTGCCGCAGATCTGAGCGGTCCCGGCCACCAGGTTGACGTTCTGAAGACCGTAGCCAGTGACGTTTGCCGGCGTGGTCCCCGCCGTCAGGTTCGTAAGTGGGAGGCCGCCGTTCGCAATCGTGTCGGTGGTGTCCATGGCGAAGTCGAAGCAGAAAGGCTTCCCGGCCACGGCATTGAAGTACTGGTCGGAGTGGATCGTCGGGGCCGCGCCCACGATCTTCAGGTTCAAGGTGCCGCTAGTCACCGCTGTCGTGCCGTCGGCGGCCGCGACGGAACCCGGGTTGGCGGTGAAGCCGAGCGGGTACGTTCCCTCGTAGCCCGTCACCGGGGTGCCGGCCACCTTGCACACGGTCTCGTATTCCTCGGTGACCCCCGACCCCGAAGTTGTGGTCGTGGCAGAGCCCGAGGAGACCGAGCAGGTGGTCTGATAGGAGCCGCCGTAGGTTATCCCCGCCGCCTGGGCTGGCAGGGAGCCCGAGGTGATGTTGATCGATGCCGGATAGTTTCCGGCGTTGGCCGAGCTGAACCCCTGGGTGTAGCAGGTCACGCTGTAGCTACCGGAAGAACCGTCCGTAAAGGTTGTGGTCGTCCCGGCGGCGGCAGGGGCCGAGCAGGTCGTGGTCGGGTCCTGGATCTTCACGTTCAAGGTGCCCGAGGTCGTGGTGTTCACCCCGTCCACGGAGGTGGACTGGAAGGTGAAGGGGTAGCTGCCGACGTCATCGGTTTGCGGCGTGGCCCCGAGGGCGCACTCGAGGATGTACTCCTCGGTTGTCCCCGACCCCGAGGTCGTGGTGGTCCCGCCCGACCCGACTCCGCAACTGGTTTGGGTGGTTCCGCCGAAGGTCTGGCTGGCATCGGGGGGGAAGGCACCGCTTTGGACGGCGATCGACGTCGGATACGCGGTCTCTCCGGAGATGCCGCTCTGGCCGTAGCACTCGACCGTGTAGCTCTGGGTCGAGCCCGTGTACATGGTGGTGGTGGTGCCCGCAGAGGCCGGGTCGAGGCACGCAGAGGTGACGGGTGAGTCGTTCACGGTCAGGTTGCCCGACGTGATGGTGTTGCCGCCGGCGGAGCCCGGTTGGGCGGTGAAGCTGGCGACGTAGCTGCCGGTGGCACTGCCGGAGGGCGTGTCGGTGATGGTGCACTCGAGGATGTACTCCTCGCTCAGGCCCGAGCCCGACGTCGTGGTGGTCCCCCCGGACCCGACAGCGCAGGTCGTGGGCGGGTTGCTCCCGCTCGGGAAGTTGGCAGTCCCGTCGAGGAAGGTGCCGGACGGCGTCACGTTGTTGGCCGTGATCGAGGTCGGATAGTTGTTAGGAGATGCCGAGGCGAACCCCGTGCCGTAGCACTCAACGGTGTAGGTGTTGGCGATTCCTTCCCGGAAGGTGGTGGTGCTGCCGGCAGAGGCCGGGTCGAGGCAGATGTCTGACGGGCCGGTGACATTGATGGTCAACAGGCCCGAGGCCGCCGCAGTCACGGCTGAAGACTGGAAGTTCGAGGTGTAGGTACCGTTGTCTGCACTCACCGCGTCTTCGGCGATGGCGCATTCGGTGATGTACTCCTCGGTGGTACCCGTGCCCGAGGTGGTGGTGGTGGCGCCGCTTCCGGGCCCACAGGCCGAAGTCGGACTGTTACCGCCGAAGGTGGCGTCGCCGGGCAGTCCGGTGCCCCCCGTGGGGGTCACCGTGGCCGGATACGCCGTCACCCCTGTGACCCCGCTCTCGGCGTAGCACTCGGTGGTGTAGCTGTTCTCAGTGCCCGCAGCGGAGGAGTCGAAGGTCGTGGTGCTGCCGCCAGAGGCGGGGTCGGCACAGCCAGTCGCCTTTGCCGTGGCCGCCGTGACAGTCAGGGTGCCCGAGGGCGCGGCGGTGCCGCCGTCGCCACCGGGACCGGTTGCCGTGAAGTTGAACGGGTAGGTCGGACCCCCGCTCGCGTCGGCGGCGGTTGTGTCACCGCTGAGGGCGCAAACGGTGATGTAGTCCTCTGTGGTTCCCGATCCGGACGTAGTGGTGGTAGCACCCGACCCGATGCCGCAGGTGGTCTGGGCGCTTCCGCCGAAGGTCTGGTTGGCGTCGACGGGCAATGCACCGGAGTTGACGGTGATCGAGCTCGGATAGGCCGTCACCCCGGAGATGCCGCTCGTGGCCTCGCATTCGACGCTGTAGGTGGCATCCGTGCCTTCTGCGAAGGTGACGGTGGTTCCGCCCGAGGCCGGGTCGATGCAGGTGACCGTCGCGGGAGCCACGTTGACAGTCAAGGTGCCCGATGGCGCGGAGGTTCCGCCGTAGCCACCGGGGCCGGCGGCCGTGAAGTTGAACGGGTACGGACTTGCGCCGGCGTCGGCGGGGGTCGTGGTAGCGCTAAGGGCGCACTCGGTGATGTACTCCTCGGTGGTTCCCGTCCCGGAGGTCGTGGTGGTAGCGCCCGACCCGATGCCGCAGGTGGTCTGGGCGCTTCCGCCGAAGGTCTGGTTGGCGTCGACGGGCAATGCACCGGAGTTGACGGTGATCGAGCTCGCATAGGCCGTCACCCCGGAGATGCCACTCTGGGTCTCGCACTCGACGGTGTAGGTGGCATGCGTCCCTTCTACGAAGGTGACGGCGCTTCCGCCCGAGGCGGGGTCGATGCAGGTGGTCGTCGCGGCCTGCACGTTGACGCTCAGGTTGCCCGAGTTGGCTCCGCTGGTGCCGTTGCCGCTCGTCACCCCGTTGGTGTTGGTGGCGTTGAAGGTGAAGACGTTGGGGTTGCCGGCCGCGTCCGCAGGAACAGGAGAGTCCTCGAAGTCGCACTCGAGGATGTAGTCCTCGGTTGTCCCCGTGCCCGACGTGGTGGTCCCGCACGCGGTCGTGCTGTTGGTGCCGGTGCCGCTGCCGGGCGTACCCGGTTCCGTGCCGATACTGGTGCCGCCGGGCATATGCGGGCTACTGGAGGGGAAGGAACCGGACGCGATCGCTATCTGAGTTGGATACGAGGCCACCCCTGAGACCCCGGTCGTCTGTTCGCATTCCACGGTGTAGAGGGAATTCGTACCCTCGTCGAAGGTGGCGGTGCTGCCCGCGGTCGCGGGATCGATACACGTAGGGGTGCTCGGGGTCGCGAAATCGATATCCAAGGTCGACGACACGGTCGCGGTGCCATAACCGCCTGTCGGTGTGACCGTGAATTGGACCGCAGCCTGGGTGTTGTAGTTCGCCGGGGGTGTGTAGGCGATGTTGCACTCGAGGATGTACTCCTCGGACGTCCCCGACCCGCTAGTGGTCGTCGTTCCGCCAGACGAGGAGGAACAGGTCGTCTGGTTGGCGCCGGCGAAGGTGGCGCCGGTCGGAAGGGCACCCGAGGTGATCGCGATCGTCGGGTATGCCGCAGTGCCCGAGATGTCGGTCTGTTCGTAACACTCGACGTTGTAGCTGCTCGCCTGACCGTCGACGAAGGTGGTCGTCGTCGTGGTCGTCGAGGCACCGGTCGGGGCGGTGCAGGTCGTTCCCGGGTTCGCCGCTCCCGCGGGGGCAATGGCGACCGTTGCCGCTACAGCAGTCCCGAGAACGCTTAGGAGCCCCGTCAACAACAGCAGCGACCCTACGGTCTTGAAGGTACGGGTCAAGCGAAGCCTGATCGCGTCCAACCGCTCAGCCGAAAAGGGTGATGCTGGCATGTGTTCCCCTCCACGCCCACCGGAACCGCCGAGCACCGCCATTCGATACCGGAAGTATCCGTAGAGCGGCATCCTGACATCGGCGTCAGGCGAAGTCAACGCCAAACCGTCTTTTACTCAAAATGGATGAGCGTGCTCGATGTGCTCAGGCGCCAAGTTCGCGAAGTCGCAAGCTTTTGTGTGTCGCGTTGCGCAGCTGACGGTGCCCTGCGAGCGCCGGTCCTATGACGAGAGCGTGCGGGTTGTTCAGAAGTGTCTACGAAGAACGAAGCTGCGGCGCGCTTGATGGAGTTGTTCGATCCCTCAGTCGATACCCTCAACAACTGCAAAAACGCTGCATCCGTCCTGACAGGTCCCTCTGTCACCACGACAGAAGACACTGCCTCCCACCTACTGAGGGGTGAAGCTGGTCGAACAGGTCGCAGCGCCGTGGTCCACGTTTACGTTGACCTGCACTGTGAAGTGCGGCGCTGGGCTACCCACCCCGAAGGTTATGGTGGCTGAGCCACTGCGGCTGGTATATGCGGTGTCGATCGACGTTGTCGTCTTGTATTTCTTTGTGATCTTCACCGGGGCCTCCGGCACGTTCGATGACACGATGACGGTGTCCTGAGCACTATCGCCAGGCTTAGGGTTCGACATCGAAGCTGTGCAGGAACGACTGCCGACGCGGAGTGTCGTGGCGGGTGGCGACGCGGTCGGTCGCGACGTGGTCGGTCGCGACGTTGGCGGGGCAGTTTTCGTGTGTGGGGCCGTGCTGGTGGTGTTGCTCCCCGCAGGGGTCCCGTGATGAGACAGTGTGGTCGGAGTGGCTGCCTTCTTGGTCGTCGGAGAAGCTCCCTTCTTGTTCCCAGTCACTGAGCCGACAATGGCGATCAAGACCAGTACGAGCACCACCACACCTAGCCAGAGCGCCCACCGTCTAGGGGGAAGGCGCTTTGCGCGGGGAGCAGCTGGGGGTGGCGGGGACATTCCGGCAGCTTCGGGTGACAAAGTGGTAGCTCCTTGGGCTGCCGGGTGGTCCGGTCGCAACAACTTGCGTGAGTTGCTCGCAGCACTCGCCTGAATTGCACAGTATGTCAGGGCCTACACGTCCGCTGGAAGTGCAGGACCTGAAGTTGCTCTTGCTCGTCGGTTCCAAGTCGGGATGGCTGCCCGTCGATCAGCGGCGACGAGAGCGGTTCGTCGCGCTTGGACGCACGCCTCTTGTCGTCTTCTTCGTCGTTCCTGAGCTCTTCGCCGTTCCTGACCGGGACCGGCCTTGGACCGCAGCCGCCGGTCGGGAACGCGCCGGCCCGACGCCCTGCTTCGCCGGCGCCGGCACCAGTGGCTTTGGTTGCGAGCAGACGACAAGTAGCGCAGTGAGCCCGGCTATCTGAATCGACCACCACGGAAGCCAGCCGAGTTTCCACTGAGCGAGAAGCGTCGTAGCCAGTGCCAGTACGATTGCGACTTCGAATCGAATACGGCTGCACCGGCCGGCCACGACTACCCCTACGGCCAAGGCCGCCCATGCGTAGTAGTCCGTCATTACCGATTCCGTGTACGAACGGAGGGCAAGGGCCAGAACGCACCCCCACGCCAATAGCTCCGGGCGCCCGAGCCACCGCTTGAACACCCAGATTCCGAGCCCGACGGCCAGCAGCACGGCGAGGATCCGAACCGGCCCCGCGGCCACCTTCAGTAGTTGGCCTTGTCCCCCGAGGCTCGGCGACAACGCCGTCCACGGCGTGGCGTGGTCGAAATTGGGAGAGCTCGGCTGATCGACCAGTGTATGCAGTGTCGCTCGGAAGTTGGCGATGAGCGGCACTAGCAGCAACGCTCCCGCGGGGAGCAAAGATCGGATGGCCATGCCCAGTCCGCTCCGGCGACCGGCCATCGCGAGCAAGACGGGCAACATGAGCAGGACCAGGGGCTGGAACACCACTGCGGCACCAAACAGCCAGCCGGCTCCCACGAAACGCTTGTCCAACGCGAAGATGAGGGCATACACCGCGAAAGCGACGGCCACCGCATCCTCCGGATGTCCCCACCAAACCACCACATTCCAAAGCAGCGCCGCCTCGACAACGCTGAGGACAACGCGTCGCTGGCGAGACACCTGCAGTCGTTCGGCGAGGGCATCGCAGGCAAACAGTGCCGTGCAGGACAACAGCAATACGTACGGGTCCACGGCCACTACCCACTGTGGGTGCGACACGTACACGTTGCCTTGAAAATGGAACTCCTCCGCGTTCAAAAAGGGAATATTGGGGGCGCTGGCAGCAAAGTGCAGTGCGGGCAAGGTCTGCGTCTTGGTGACTTCGAACAGAGGCGTATGGAACGCATTGCTCAACGCACCGAGTGGTGCCAACGCGATAAGAATTCCAGGGAATTCCACGAAATTTGCGCTTGAGCTATAGATCGCCCCGAAGTGTCCATGAGCGAATTGGCTCGAGGCGAAATATGTGAACCAGAGATCAGTTGGTGAGATCCACACCGATGGGGTGTGTTGGCCGATGGGGCCCCATCGAAAGAAGTACACCAAGCCCAAAACGACGTAGGCAATGGAGACGCCGAGCGGCCAGATCCTACGATCTAGGCGCTGCACCACCCTTTCGCCCAGGGAATCTCTTCGGACCCGTTTCGGCACAGTCGAAAAGACTTCCATAAAACAGCTTAGGGGGCTTCGCCCTGGGAGGTCGTCGCCGCTACGAGCGCCGGGGAGCCGGCCAGCGAGGCTCGGGGACCGGACACAGCCCGGGCGCCCCCGTTCCCTTCGCCTGCTTCGAAGACGACCGACAGGCCCTGTCGGCGATCCATCGGATCTCGATTCGCCACCGCGTCCGGCCGAAGTCGACACGCAGGAGAAGAACAGAGCGCGCAGCGGCATATAGCGCAGGTCGATTTGCACGTCACCCAGGACCTGACGGCCACCGGGTCATATGCTCAGCTAGCGATGCCTCCGCCTGCCTATCTGTCCTGCATCAACTGCAACGCGCCGAGACAAGTTCGCACCAGCGACCACTCGTTCACTTGCTCGAAATGTCACAAGCAATACGAGGCGATTCGATGCGGCAAGTGTCACCGTGCGTATCTCACGGACAAACCAGCCTGGTCGTCATCGCGGTGTCCGTTGTGTGGTCATGTCGAGAAAAGCAGGTACTCGGCTAACGCGAAGCTCGAAGAGATCAAAGGGCTTGATGCGCCACGCCCTCCTCTCAGATCGGACCCGCATCCTCCTGACAAGTCGCCATCGCCAACGGCGTACCTGGCCGAACGTGGCGGACTGCTTGGGCTCGTAGGCCGCCGGTCTTGGCCCGTCGGCGTTGCCGTCGTTTACGTTGCCATGGGACTGCTCTACTGCTTTCAATGGGACTCGGTCGTCCTGCACATTCCATCTTGCTGGGTGTGGCCGAACGATCTTTGGGGCTCGTACCGGGCGTCCAGCAACATGGCGCACGGGCACTTCGGCTCCATCTACAACTTCGGTTTTTTGGAGTTCCCCGGCATCTTGGTAGCCCTCGCACCGTTTGGAGCCCTGAGCGGCGTTCTTCATACCTCATTCCTTCAAATTGCTACCGCGAACCGCCTCACCCCTGCTTACCCACAGAGCTTCGTCGGACCGGGCCTCGTCGGAAGTCCTGTGTACCACTCCAGCGTGGGTTACTTCGTCGTTCACCCACAATGGCTTATCTTCGTCGCACCCTATGCACTGATGTTGTCGAGTATCGCCTTGTTCGCTTTCGACGCCCTAGCCGAGCGCTTGCAGATCTCTCGGCCGAGGCGAGCGGTTCTGTGTGTCACCGAAGCGGTGTTGCTTTGGAACATGACAGTGAGATGGGGACATCCCGAAGATGCAGTGGCCGTCGCGCTGGCTGTGTACGCCCTCATCTTTGCCCTGGACGGACGATTCGTAGGTGCCGGATGGCTTGTCGGAGCAGCTCTGGCCTTCCAGCCATTGGTCCTGCTCATGGTGCCTGTGCTTCTGGCCCGCGCTGGCCGGCAAAACGCCTTCGGCATGGCCATCCGATCTGTGCTGCCAGCCGGCGTCCTCATCGCTGCTCCGCTCATCGCCAACTTTCGAGCAGCGGTCCACGCGTTGGTCGATCAGCCCAGCTCACCAAGCCTGAACCACGCGACGCCATGGACGGCCTTGTCGCCCGACGTCGGCGGTGGCCTTGTCGCCGCCGGCCCCATCCGGATCTTGGGTCTGGTCCTGGCATGCGGTCTCGGTATCTGGATCTACCGAAGGTCGGTCGCGCGCCCGGAACTCATTGTCTGGTCGTGTGCCCTCGGCCTGGCGCTGCGGCCGTACACAGAGTCGGTGATGACCGCCTACTACCCATGGGCGGCGTTGGCCGTGGGGCTGGTTGTCGCCGCCCGATGTCGCCGACGATTCGGTGTCGCTGTCGTGGTAGCGATCGCCACTACGGTCCTCGCCGAGCAGCACCTCGCCTGGTTGCCGTGGTGGACAATACAGATGGCGGGCGTGACCGGCTTGCTAATTCTGGCCGCTCCGCCAAAGCTGCTTGCACTCGCACCAGGGATGGCCGAGCCCAGGCCTCCCGGCACGGCAACCGGTCCGCTTCACTCGTCTGTGGTCAGAGGCCGGTAACAAGAGCGCAAACGCACCCCGACAAGAGAGCCTCTTAGGGCCGGCCGGACCGCTTCGTCGCGGAGGGCGCATTTCCTTTTTTCTTGTCAGCCCCTGATCCCGACCGGCCTTGCCTCGCGGGCGATTGAGCACCTCGAGTCGCACTCTTCTTTGCCGCCGCTGACGCTGACTTGTTTCGCGGCGCGGTTGTCTGGCGGACACCTAGGCGGTCGACCGCCCCTGTTACCAGTGCAAGTGACTGTGGCTGAGCGGCGACGATAAGCAAAGCTGTCAGGCCCCCAACTTGAATCATCCACCATGGGAACCAACCAAGTCTCAGCTGACCGAGGATCGTAATGGCAATCGCGAGAGAAATAGCGACTCCAAAGCGCCAACGGCTGGAACGCGCGGCAACCACCACGCCGATGGCCAATGCTCCCACGAGGTAGTACGCGACCAAAACCGACTCCGTGTAAGACCTCAGCGCCAACGCCACAGCACACGCGAAGGCCAAAAGCTCCGGGCGCCCAAGCCATCGTCGCCGGGCCACCCAGATGCCGATCCCTATGGCAACAGGGATCGCCAACAGGCGAACGGGCCCGGCGGCAACGGTCAGGCTGGATCCGTGGCCACTGAGGCGCGTCGCCAGTGCGGTCCAGGGCGTGGCGTGGTTGACGTTGGGAAAGCTCGGTTGGTCGACCAATTCGCGAAACGTCGCCGAGAAATTGGCGATCAGCGGAACCGAGAGGAGGACCGCGGAGGGGAGTACAGATCTGATGCCTAGAGCGATTCCTCTCCGAAGTCCGGCCATCGCGATAAGCACGGGCACCATGAGCAGGACCAGTGGCTGGAATGCCACCGCCACACCGAACATCCAGCCAGCCTTGGTGAAGCGCTTGTCCATGGCTGAAATCAGTGCATATATCGCCAGAGCGATGGCTATCGCATCCTCGGGATGACCGTACAAAACGGTCACGCTCCAGAGCAGCACCGCCACGAGGACGGTTATGACGGCGCGCCGCTGTCGAGAGACCTGGAGTCGCCTAGCGAGCGCATCGCAAGCGAACAGCGCCATGCAAGACAAAAGTAGAACGTATGGATCCACGGCCACCACCCATTGAGGGTGCGACACATACAGGTTTCCTCCGACGTGGTGGAACTCCTGCGGATTGAGAAAGGGTATGACGTAGTGCAGCGAAAAGGGAACAGAAACGCTCTGGGTCTTTGTGACCTCTAAGAGCGTTGTGTGAAACACATTGCTCAAGGCACCGAGTGGTGCCAGAACGATCAAGATCCCAGGGAACTCCACGAAATCCAGGTTGCTGTTGTAGATGGCGCCAAACTGTCCGTGAGCCACTTGGCTCGAAGCAAAATATGTGTACCGCAGGTCTCCGGGACCTAACCACAAAGATGGGATATGTTCTGCGACAGGTCCCCATCGAAAGAAGTACGCCAACCCGAGGGCAACATAGGCGACCGACACTATGATCGGCACGGTCTGAGATCGGAGCCGGCTGATCAACCTGTCGAGAGCCGCGTCTTTCAGTTGCGGCGCAGACGTCGACTTGGTCCGAGCCACCTTCAAAGGCGCTGAAACGCGGGATGGCGGTGACGTCAGAGAGTCTCCGAAGTCACTGAACTTCGATTCGGCAGCCGTTCGCCTCTTCTCGACAAATCCGCATCTCGGGCATTGGGATGTGGACCACGCAGGCTCGTCGGTGAGATATGCCTCGTGACACTTTCCACAACTCGTAGCTTCGTGGTTGAGCTTGCAGATAGGGCATTGGTACGTGTGTGCGTTCCCAAGAACTTCTCCCTGCGTTTTGCAGTTGCCGCAGGTAATTCCCAGCTTGTCAGTCCGGCTCATTGGCCCCTCCGAAACGCGACAACCAGCGGGAACGTGCCCGGGCGGCGGTGGTAGCAGGACCCATGAGATGCAGCGCTCGGTGAATCAGCCCACACGTGCCGGCGCTGCCCTCCGCGGCTGACGAGCCGCTCGCGGGCGAGCCGGACTGTGCAAAGGCGGGCTTTTCAGATCTTCGTTTGAGAGCTGCGGTGTTCGGGGAAGCGCAAGCCATCCAAGGACGCACAATTGAGCAACTAGGAGCAACCACGGAAGCCATCGGCCCTGTATGGGGGCGTGCAGCCACCAGGTCAGCCACACGGCGCCGGCGCAAGTGGTCGCAAGTCGCCACCAAGGACCTCGCGACGCGCTCGATAGGGCCGAGCGCCAGGGCAGGTGCCAGGAAGTACGGCACGAGCTCGGGCTCGAACACGCGCAGAGCCAACAGCACGCCAAGCGCCCAGACCACGAGATTCGCCGCGCCTTCGCGGTCCCCGGGAAGGGTGCGCGCCACAATCAGTGCAGCGGGAATGGCGCTCAAGGCGACGACGGCACGAACGATGCTGCCCACACCCGGGTCGAGGTGCCAGGTCGGGCTGATGAACCCAAAGTCGTCGTACACCTTTTGGTGGAATATCTGCAGAAGCGTCGATTTCGGTTCGCTCGCCAACGGGACCACCATCACACTCAGCGGTACAACGATCATACGAACGATCGCACCCAACCATTGCCGCCGCTTGAGGAGCACCAAGGCGATCGGCACGGCCAGGAATGCCAAGAACTGGAACGCCAATGCGGCGCCGAGCCACCAGCCCGCGGCGCGATGCCGTCCGTCCAGGGCCGCGACGAGCCCGTAAAGCATCGCGCCAAGAGCCACCAGGTCCTCCGCGTGCCCGTACAGCGCGATCGGAGGCAGAGTGACGGCCATGGTTCCCAGCACGGCGACCCTGCGGCCAAGGTCGGTTACACCCATGTAGGACATCCAGCGATCGGCGGCGCAGATGGGAAGGGCCATGCAACCGAGAAACAGCGGTCCCACTACCAAGAAAGCTGTCGGGTAAAGCACCACGCCCGGGTACGGGAACGACAGATTGAAGGCAATCCGAGCGATGGGCGCCAGCAGTGCCTGGATCGTCGGTGCCGTTTCCAGTCCCCCATCGAGGACGTAGATGTGCCCATATCCGCCCCCGAACGTCATGTCGGCCGAGCTCGCCCAACTCGCCCATAGGTCACCGAACTTGGCGTTGAACCACTGGCCGGAACCGTGCAGGAGCGACCAATCGAACATGGCAAACGCCATGGCGCCGACCACGCCCAAAACGGTGACACCGAGTGCCATCTTGCGACGCCCGAATGCCTCCACGATTGCATCGACCGGTCCCCGCCAAGTCGCCCGGCGACGTGCGCACTGGACGACGCAGAAGACCACCGTCAACAGGATGCAGAGCCACAGCAGTTCCAACTCGAGATCCGAGCCCTTCGACACCAGGACCCCACCTGGGGGCAGCTCGTTGTATTGGGTCCTGGCGGCGATTGCGACTGTGCTCGAGGTGAGGGAAACAGAGTTCGTCGAGGTAATCAAGAGCAGCCCGACCACGTTGCCACGTATAAAGGCAACGATGGTCGCACCCGCGAACGCGGAGGAGCCTCGAGGAAAGACACACTCTCCGTACACGGATTTCGTTATCCCGGGCACGTGCTCGAGAACACCCTCAGGGATGCCTCGTGAAACCTCGCAAAGGTCCTGGGCGTCGACCGGTAAGGACTCGAGGTGGAGTTTGGTCAGCGAAGACGACGACACCAGAACGATCAGCAGTTGGTACCGGCCGGTAATCCACGCAAATCGTGCTCCCGCCACGTTGGTGATGGTCCCATTGCCGGGGCGCTCAAGTTGCTGCCTCAGCTCATCGACGTACGACTGGACAGAGGTATCGGGAAGAGAGAGCCAGTCGAGCCCGGGGCTCGAGGTGATGTAGGGGACCAACAAGGCATCGCCGGCCGCCACCCGGCCGCAATCGGGTGGGCATTGCGGTGCCGGCGCAGAAGTCGGTGCCGACGCAGCGGCGGGGGACGACAGTGCCAGCTGGAGGACCGGCGCGACGACGGCTGCAGCGACGATCGACGAGAACAGGAGCGCCCCCAACCGCCTGCCCCACGACGCCTGATTCATGGCCATCGACGTTGTCGATAGCAACACACCAGCTTCGTAGCACCGTTGACTCTAAGCACCGAGGGCAGGCGATCGTTGCCCACCGCGGTGGTGTCGCCATTCGCGACGGTCCAGTGAAATGATGGCGAGTGGCCAGGCGGGGATCTAGGGGCCGGGTTGGAAGCCCTGGGGACCGCTTTAAGTTCTCTTTTTCTCAAGGTCATCTTCCGGGAGACCCGCGCTTTTTGGCCGCGTTCGCCGCCCTTTTCTTCGCCTGTGCGTTCGTACCAGGCGTCCCGGCCGTCACCTTGGGGCTCTTTGTTCTGCCCTGGGCCCCAGCTGGCGGGCGTCCACGTGCCGACACAGTCTTCTTCGCAGCTTGCTTTGACCCTTGCGACCGATCGGGTCCCACCTGGTGCCTGGATGCATCGGCTGATCTGCCGGATCTGTCTGACCGCGTTTTTGCACTCACCGCAGGCACCGCAGGGACCAACGGCTGCGGACGCGAGGCCGCGACGAGCAGACCGGTTACGCCGGCGACGTCGATGAGCCACCACTCGGCCCACGGCATGTGCCATTGACCGACAACGGTCGTGAGTACGGCAAGGGTGACGGCAATGCCGAAACGTCGCCTACTGCCGCGGGCTGCGACTGCCAATGCGATCGCCAGCACTGGCCACACGTAGTAGGAGTACATCACCGTTTCGAGGTACACACGCAGGCCGAACGCCAGGGCCAGCGCCCAAGCCATCATCTCCGGCTTCTGTCGCCACCGACCGGCCCACCATCCGAAGGCCGCGGCAAGAACGAGTACCGCGATCCGAGGCAACCCTCCCCCCACCTTCGTCCCTTTTCCCGTGCCCCCCAACTTGGGCGCCAGAAACGTCCAGGGTGTCCGGTGGGCACTGCTCACTTCAGGGAAGGTGGGTTGCGAAACCAGCGCATGGACCGTGTTGTGGAACGAGGCGAACAATGGCGGAGCGGTCACCACGGCGGCTGGGACGATTCCCCGAACGACCATTCCCAGGGCGCGCCTCCTGCCCGCCATCACGAGAAGGATCGGCAAGGTCACAATGGCCAGTGGTTGGAACGCCAGCGCCAGACCGAACAGCCAAGCGGCGCCGACGAACCGTTCGTCGAAGGCGAAAATGAGGGCGTAGATGGCGAAAGCCACGGCGATGGCGTCCTCGGGGTGTCCAAAAATGATCGTCACGTTCCAGAGCACGACTGCTTCGGCAATAGCGAGTACGGCGCGTCGGGTCCGCGGTACCTGGAGGCGTTCGGCAAGTGCGTCACACGCAAAGAGCGCGAAGCACGAATAGGCCAAGGTTAGGAAGATCAAATACGGGTAAGCCGACGCCTGGATCACCTGTTCGACGCCATGGGTGGTGGTCGGGCCGAGGTTGCCCTGGTACCAGAACCCGCTCGGCAGGTGGGGGGCGATGAAGACCTCGGGATGGGGGACCAGCACGTTGTTCACCTTGATATTGATCCAAAGGCCGTGAAAGACGTTGTTCATCGCGGCCAGTGGGAACAACGCGACCAATAGACCCGGGTAGGACAGGAAACCCCTACCGGGCGCATATACGTTGCTGAAGTGTCCTTGAGCGAATTGGATCGCAGTGCCGTAGTCCGACATGAGGTCCCCCGGTGCGATCCAAGAGGACGGGACGTGTCGCACTACGGGTCCCCACCTGAATTCGTACGCCAACCCGAGAACGACGTACACCACCGACACCGCCAGAGGCCAGATTCTCCGATCGAGGCGCGCCATCACCGGGCCAGCCGGCCTCACATCCCGCCTCGTGGTACGGCTCATCGCAGATCCTGTCTGGTGTCATGGTCGGGCAGCGGTGGTGCCAGAAGATGGTGCCAGAAGATACTGTCCCCCGGCACATATTATTCTCCGCCGAGATGAAAAAGATCCTTTGCACTCGTGGCCCTGCTCGCGTCGTACGCCCGGCCTTGGCCGTCGCGTGCTGGTCGTTCGCACTGGCGATGCTCGTCTCGGGATGCTCCTCCAGCTCGACATCTGCACCCGAGGGAACGACCGTGCTCAAGCCTGGAACGCTCGTCCCGTTCGATCTGGCCCACAACGCCCGTGCAGACGTTCACGCCGACACGTGCAAGGTCGCGTCGGGGTCGTGGCTCCTGAAGGGCACTGTGACGAACCCGGGGACCAACGCGACCGGCTATCAGATAGTCGTGGACTTCGTGAGCGCCAAGGGGGACACGGTGATCTCGACGACTGAGATCGACATTCCTACCGTCGCTCCCAAGGCATCGGCAAGTTGGTCCGCGACCGGAGCTCGCGGCAAAACGGATGTCGCGTGCCTCGTTCGACAAGCACAGACCACTTAGTGGGCTGACGCCGAAGTAAGAGCCGATAAACGCGTCCATCGTCCGATCAGGCGCGATGCCACTATGGCCTGGTCGAACAAGGAGGTGGACGTGTCTCCACCTGTATCGGTGTTCTTCCGGCCGGTGACCGGAGAAGAGGCGGTGAAGCTCCGTCGGTTATCTCGTCAGTCGAAGGTGTTCGCGCTCAGACGGAGACCCCAGATCTTTCTCGCGTCCGACGCCCAGTCGACAGCCTCGGAGGTCGCCCGGGTGCTTCAGACCGACGAGAACCAGGACCGGAGGGTCATCCGGGAGTTCAACGAGATGGGGATGGACTTCTTACGCCCTCGGTGTGGGGGCGGGCGTCGAGGAGGATCGACCACGAGAGCCGTGAGCGGATCCGTGCTGTCGCCCTCGCCCGTCCCCAAGACCTCGGAGAGCCCTTCACGCGCTGGTCGCCCACCAGGTTGCGCCGCTACCTGGTCCGAGAAGAGATCATCGACGTCGTCTCCAAAGAGCACCTCCGGCGGATCTTGACGTCCTTGGGTATCACCGCCCAGCGGACGCGCACCTGGAAGAAGAGCAACGATCTGTACTTCGGACCCGCAATCTTGGGACATCCGTGTGATGAGCCCTGAGACTTCACACCTGAGACCTTTCGTCACTGCCCTCCAACCTTCAAGCACTCCCACTCCGGACCTATCGGCCGCGAGGAGCTGCATCACTAGCCGTCCCCGGCTCACTGGGTTTCGATCTTCTTGCCAGAACGCTTTGTAGCTGCGGGAGGCGCAGTTCTCTTTTTCGCGGAACTCGACCCAGACCTACTCTGCGTTACTGCGGGCGACTGGGCACGACGAGGTTGGCTCCTCTTTGCAGTTGATCCAGATCCGCTCTCCTGCACAGTTGCTTTGCGGATACTTCCTGGCTCGACGGCCAGTGTTGCGACGAGCTTTGGATGGGCAACAACGACAAGCAAGCCAGTCAGTCCCGCCATCTGAGTCGCCCACCACGGGAACCAACTCATTTGCTGTGCCGCTGCGGCCGTCGTGGCCACCGCGAGAACAATGGCGACACCGAATCTCCAACGACTGCAGCTCGCGGCAACCACCACGCCCACGGCCAATGCGGTCGAGGGGTAATAGGCGACCAACACCGACTCTGTGTAAGACCGGAGCGCCAAGGCAATGACACACGCGACGAGCACCAGTTCGGGCCGCGCGCGCCAGTGCCTGGCCACCCAGAAACCAAGCCCGATTGCGATGACAAAGGCCAAGATCCGGAGGGGGCCACCGGCGATGGCCACCGAGTTCCCATGGCCTCCCAGGCGGGGTGCCAAGGCGGTCCATGGTGTCTCGTGGTCGAGATGCAGGTAATACGGCTCGTCGAGCAGGGCATGGACCGTCGCTCGGAAGTTGGCGATGAGCAGAGGGGTGGTCAGGACTGCCACTGGGAGTGCTGACCGGATAGCCATGCCGAGCATGCGCTGTCTTCCGCCTACGGCCATAATCACGGGCAATATGACCAGGACAAACGGCTGAAAGGCCACAGCGGCACCAAAGAGCCATCCGGCACCGACGAATCTCCCGTCCAAAGTGAAGATAAGGGCGTAAACGGCTAGAGCAACGGCTATCGCATCCTCGGGATGTCCCCAGATCACTGTGATGTTCCAGATGAACACCGTCTCTGTGATGCAAAGGACTGTTCGGAGTGTGCGAGAGACCTGCAAACGCTCTGCGAGTGCATCGAAAGCGAACAACGCTATGCACGACAGGATAGATACGTAGGGCAAGACGAACAGAAGCCACTGCGGGTGGGCGACGAAGTAGCCGGCACTGGTTTGGTAGAGGGGATGTCCGATAAGTGCAGGTCCGACGTGATCCTGAGCGTACGTTGGCACTTGGCCGTTGCTGGTGAGAATCTGAATGAAGCTGGTGTGGAGCACGCTGCTCAAAGCCCCAAGAGGTGCGAGCACCAGCATGATCCCGGGAAACTCCAAGAAGCCTGTAGTCGGGTAGATGGAGGCGACATGTCCGTGCGCCAGCTGGCTGGTGGCAAAGTAGGTCACCCAAAGGTCTCCGGGCCATACCCAGGCAGATGGGACGTGCTTGACCACCGATCCCCACCGAAAGCTGTAAAGGACTGCCAAGACAACAAAAACGGTCGATACGGCGATGGGCCAGATTCGACGCCCTACGCGGGCCAATACCCCACCCCGCTCTTCCAAGTACTTCCTGAGCGACGGCGACTCTCTAGATGGCGGAGTTGGTCTTAGGGGAGTCGATGGCTCTGCCGTGAGTAGGCCCTTTACCTCGCCGAAAGTGGCGTCGGTTGCAGTCCTCATCTTCTCTACAACCCCGCACGAGGGGCACTTCGATGACGACCACGCAGGCCTGTCCGTGAGATAGGCACGATGACACTTGCCGCAGCGGATCGCCTCGTACTGCGTGTGACAATCCCTGCACGTGTACGAGTGACGGTTCGTGCGAACTTCCCCCGATGCGTGGCAGTTGCTGCAGGTGAGGTACGCAACTGAAGTCATCGGCGGCTGAGCTTATGCCAGTGCTCACGTTGGCGATTCGAGATCGCAAGTGCTCTGGCGGTTACCGCAACGATCTTCGCCCAGTGGAAACTTGGGTGGTTCCCGTGGTGGCCCCATTCAGATAGCGAGCCTGAGCGAGCTGCTTGCAGTCGCAGCTCAGCGAAGGGCGCTCGCAGTCGTCGACGCGGGCGTCGAGCCAAGAAGGGCTCGCAAGGCAACCGTACCGCAGGGCAAGTCTCGGTCCCGCGGCGAAAGAGCTCGCCTCCGCGTGCCCAAGTCCCCGCAAAGGCACAGAGCACGTCCGGATCAGGGGCAAAGAAAAAGAGAAGCGGACCTCCTGCCGCTAAGAAGCGCTAGGTGGCTGAGGCTCGCGAAGGTCACTGCTCGGAAAGGATGGCGGCCAGCTCCGCGAGCGGGTCGCGCACGACCGGCCCGGTCACCTCGACCACTGCTGAGGTGATCGCGGAATTGAAGGAGAAAGGCGCCTCGTAGCCCTCACCGACAGCGGGACCCCACTCGTATCCGCACGTAAGTCCGACCCCCACCCCGTTGAAGCCTGAAGGGGTGAATCGGCGTATGGTGCCCTCCCCCGCGACCCGGCCGTCGATGACGAGGGTTCCCGCACCGCCGCGGCCGTCGCCCTTGTCGAACTTGAAGCCGACAGTGTGCGGACCGGCCCCGATGTCCTCCTCTGACTCGATCACGTGCCGCTCCTTGCCGTACAGGTTGTGCACGTAGCGGAGCCTGCCGTCCAGCAGATGGAACGACCAGCCGCCGAGCGCGGAACCGAGCGCGAGCAAGACTCCCGAAGGAACGACGCCGTCTTCGACCGTCAGTCCGACTGTCAGCGCATGCGAACGGTTCCTCACGTTCACCGCCACCGTCTCGGGCACCTGGGCACCACCGGGGAAGTAGCGAAAGCGCGTCCGGGGACGGCGATGGTCAGGTTTCGGGTGAACGAGCGCCCAAAGCACCCTGTTGTCGAGCGGAAGAACCTGATTGCGGCGCGCTTCTCGCCACCAGAGCTCGACCAGCTCGGCCAACTTGTCGGGGTGTTCGGAGGCCAGATCCTTCGTCTCGGACAGGTCCTCGGCTACGTGGTAGAGCTCCCACACGTCGTCTTCGAAGCGCGAGTTCGGGTCGAGACCATCGCCGTAGAGAGGGCCTACCGGATGGAAGGTGACAGCCTTCCATCCTCGGTGGTAAAGCGCTCGTGAGCCGAACATCTCGAAGTGCTGCGTCTCGTGCCGTTCGGCGGCCGACTCGCCCCCGGGCCCGAGGAGATAGTCGAAGCTGATCCCGTCGATGCCCGATTGCCGTATCCCCTCGATCTCCTCTGGCGCGTCGATGCCGACCACGTCGAGCACGGTCGGCAGGATGTCGATCGCATGCACGAATTGGTGACGGATCACGCCCGCAGTCGCGGACAGGCGGGTTGGCCACGAGACGATGCAAGGATCCGCGACACCACCCTCGTGAACCTCGCGCTTCCAGCGACGAAAGGGCGTGTTGCCGGCCATCGTCCATCCCCACGGATAGTTGTTGTGGGTGAGCGGGCCGCCGATCTCCTCGATCCGCTCGTGCATCTCCGCGATGCCCGCGGGGTCCATGTTCGACAGCCGGATATCGTTGATGGAGCCTTCGCTGCCGCCTTCGGCGCTTGCTCCGTTGTCGGACACGAGCATGATCAACGTGTTGTCGAGCTCTCCGATGTCATCGATGAACGCGACGAGCCTTTGGATCTGGGCGTCGGTGTAGGACAGGAATCCGGCGAAGCACTCCATGAACCGGCTCGCCACTGCCCGTTCGATGTCGCCCAGGTCGTCCCACGCCGGCACCCAGGCAGGGCGCTCAGACAAATGCGTCCCGTGGGGGATCAGGCCAAGCTCGAGTTGGCGCGCGTACGTGCGTTCACGCCAGGTATCCCAACCTTGGTCGAAATGACCTTTGTAGCGGTCTATCCAATCGCGAGGAGCGTGGTGAGGGGAGTGGCATGCACCGGTGCAGAAATACAAGAAGAAGGGTTGATCTGCATCGACAGCCCTTTGGTCGCCGACGAATTCGATTGCCCTGTCGGCGAGGTCGGCGCTCAGGTGGTAGCCGTCGGCAATGCTCCTGGGAGGCCTGACGCAATGGTTGTCGTGGTAGAGAGCCGGGACGAACTGATGCGTCTCGCCACCGTGGAATCCATACCAGCGGTCGAAGCCGCGCCCTAGTGGCCATGTCGAGCGCGAGGCCGCCATGTTCGTCTGATCCTCGGGCGTCAGATGCCATTTGCCCACGGCATGGGTGGCATAACCGCGTGAGCGGAGGATCTCCGACAGGTAGCCGTTCTCCTTCGGGGGCTTCCCCCAGTAACCCGGATACCCCACGGCCAGATCCGCCACCCGACCCATTCCGCTTCGATGGTGGTTCCGCCCCGTCAACAGGCAGGCTCGGGTCGGAGAGCACAGCGCCGTCGTATGGAAATTTGCCAGGCGCACTCCGCCGGCCGCGAGCTGATCGATCGCGGGCGTGGCGATGTCGGAGCCGTAGCAACCGAGTTGTGCGAAACCGACGTCGTCGAGGACGATCAGAACGACGTTCGGCGCATTCTCCGGAGGTGATGGCTCCTCCGGCCACCACGGTTCGGAGTCGCGCCAGTCGTCACCGATCCGACCCCCGAACTCCGTTGTGCCGGACATCCCCGGGGCAGAAATGCGAGTCCCTCAGCTGCTGCCGGGGCCGCCGGGTCCGGGGCCGCCGGGTCCGGGGCCTCCGCCGCCTGGTCCGGGGCCTCCGCCGCCTGGTCCGGGTCCCCCTCCATCACCGGGACCCGGGTCCGTGCCGCCGGGCCCTCCGGTCGGCGCCGGTGTGGGCATCGTCGGTGTGGTCGGAGTCGTAGGCGTGGTCGGAGTCGTAGGCGTGGTCGGAGTCGTCGGCGTGGTCGGAGTCGTCGGCGTGGTCGGAGTCGTCGGAGTCGTCGGGCTCGTCGGTGTAGTAGGCGTGGTGGGCGTCGTGGGTGTATGCGGCGTGGGAGCGGTCGGGGTCGTGGGTCGCGTCGGAGCGGGTGTCGGCGCCGGTGTAGGTGCTGGAGGATTGTCCGGCGTAGGCGCAGGCGTCGGTGCCTGCGGTGGTGCGGGCTGCGACAGGTCTGCCATGTTTGTCCCCCAACAAGGATCGGTGCTTCGAGGTGGACGTGAAGATATTGGACGGTCGGCCGGTTTACAAGATCCGCGCGGACATAGGCAGGTGATGCTGGCGCATGGAGCAAGGCCCGATGCTCGTGGTGTCCAGGTCTGCAGAAGACCTCGCTGAGGTCCGCAGGTCGGGGCTGATCGCTACCCTGCCTCGCTCCGGCAGCTGGCTGCTTTCGGAAGCTCTGCAGGCGAGCGCTCTCGTCGGCCAGCCCGCCGAATACTTCCGACCCGACTACCTGACCCAGTTCTGCCGGGAGTGGGACCTTTCCGACGAGGTTGATCTGCGCAGCTACGTGGTCCGTTCTATGGCCAGGACCGCGTCGGACAACGGCGTCTTCACCAACAAATTCCACTGGTACCAGTTCGCCTGGTTCATGGAGCAGCTTCGCCGTCTCGACGGGGCGCGGCGATCAGATGGTGAGTGGATCGACGAGCTTTTTCCCGATCCGCGCTGGATCCACCTGACCCGTGTCGACAAAGCACGCCAAGCGGTGTCGTACTACCGGGCGAGCGAATCCCAGATCTGGTTCTCGGGGGATCCCGGCACTGCTCGGGAAACGTACGACAAGTCCACGGAACCTCACCTCCAGCAGATCCGCTATCTCGAGGACGCCCTCGTGAACCACGAAAGCCAGTGGGAGGCGTTCTTCGCAGAGAACAGCATCGAGCCGCTGAAGATCGTGTACGAGGACTTCGTGTCCTCGTTCGCCGAGACGGTCGTCGCCGTTCACGCTCATCTCGGCGTCGCCGGGGTCGACCCCTCTTCGGTCAGGCAGCCACGGCTCCGCCGGCAGGCGGACGGCATGTCCGAAGAGCTGTTGGAACGGTATCTCGGTGTCCGGGAATCGCTCAGACCGCTCACCCCCGAACTGGCCTGGTCTCCCGAGACGAAGACCTACGGGACGCACCGAGGCCGTGCCAGAGCACTCAGCTCGCCACCGACCGATTCGGCTGGTCTCCCCGACTCTGCACGCAGATGGATCGCCACCTCAGCGATGGTCGAAGTGTCCGACGAGCAGATCGTGGACACGCTCGCGGCCCGGGGGTTCAGTGCCGAGGCGGTCCGCACAGAGCTCCACGAACTCCGGCGTCACCCGTACTACCTCGGAGCCTTCCCGCTCACCCAGAGACTGCTGAAGACCGACTCGATTCTCGACATGACGCGGCGGCTCTCGGAGATCAGCGGGAGAGGTCGCGCGCCGGTTCGTCGTGCCCGCATCGGAACCGACGAGTTCCTCGAGCGTTTCTACGCGGCCAACCGTCCGATCATCCTCGACGATGTCGTGTCCGGCATGCCGGCGTCTGCATGGACACCCGAGTCCCTCCGCGATCGCTGCGGGAACGCCGAGATCGAGATCATGTCCGATCGCGATACGGACCCCGAGTATGAGATCTTTTCAGGTCGGCACCGGTCGAAGATCCGGATGGACGATTACCTGTGCCACGTTCTCGATCCTGCCGGGTCCAACGACCGCTACCTGGTCGCGAACAACTTCTTCTTCCAGACCGAGGTCGGCCGGAACCTGCTCGGCGAACTTCGCCCGCTTCCCGAGTTCCTGATCCCGGACGAGAAAGGTGATGCGACCTACCTGTGGTTGGGCCCGAAAGGCACGGTGACCCCCCTTCACCACGACGTGATCAACATCTTCTACTTTCAGCTCTACGGGACGAAGCAATTCATCCTCGCTGCGCCGGAGGAGATCCCGTTCATCTACAACCGCCAAGGTGTTTACAGCGACGTGGACCCCGAGATCCCGGACACAGAGAGCTTCCCCCACTACGAAAGGGCCCGAATGACGACCGTCACCCTCGAGGCGGGTCAGGCGCTGTTCGTACCCGTGGGATGGTGGCACCACGTGCGCTCCATGGACGTGAGCGTCTCCGTGTCCACGACCTCGTTCCGATTCGAGAACCGTTACCAGTTCTTCACTCCGAAACGCCGTCCCTGATCCGCGCCAGTCACCCGACCGGGTCTGCCTGCACCCGGCCCTTTCGGACCGCTTTGCGCAGTGCCTCGTAATCCCGCTCGTTCTGGTCCGCGTAAGCCTTAGCGAACTTGACCAGAGCACGTTCGAACGAGTCGGACCTGCCGAGATAGGACGCGATCGCGATCCGGTCGCCTGACCTTGCATGGCCCCGGGCGAGGGTCCAACCGCACATTCGGCCCCAGAGCTCCATGGCGGCGGGCGTCATGCCTGCGATGTCCGCCGATGCCTGCCAGTCGGGAAGCTGCCTTATGTAGTAGTCGTTCTCCTGCCCGTCCCTGACGTCACGCTCCCAACCCAAGAAGATGTCGTCGGCTGCCTGTGTCAGCCGCTGCCCCCAGACGACCCTCTGCCCGTGATTGGAGAAGGCTCCCTTCGATCCGAAACGCTCCAGGACCGAGGCCTCCGCACGTCTCACCTGGAGGAACACCGGAGAACCGTAGGCGTGCTCCAACAGCAGGACGATCCACGTGTCCATCCCCACACTGCCGACCCCCACGACCTTGCGCGCGACATGGACGAGGCGATACTGGTCGAGCAGATGCCGAAGCTCGGGCTGAAGGGTGCGAGCGTACGAACGGATGATCGAGTGGAGCCACTTCAGCTCCCCCGAGTCGAGGTCCAATCCGAGCTCTTCGATCGGCACTATCACGGGTGAGTCTCCGACGATCCTCGGCTCGTCACCGACCATCTCGGTCAGCATGTCGAGGGACCGGTGACTGTCCTGCACTCGCGCCTCGGCAAGAGCGTGCCAGGCACGTGGAGTCTTCTTGGCGTTCAGAAGTGAATGGAATCGCGGCAGCAGCCGGTCGATGTCGAGGTGCGCGTACCAGACGTCGATCATCGACATGGCTGAGAACTCGGACATGGCCTCTCGGTAGGACCGGACCGCGCTTCTCACCACCGTGCCTCGCTGCTCGTCCGAGTACCCGTTGTCCCGGCCCGCAACCTCGAGGCTCGACGCCAGGCGCTTCACGTCCCATTCCCAGGGGCCGGGTGCGGTCTCGTCGAAATCGTTCACGTCGAAGTAGAGATATCGCTCTGGTGAAGTGAACACGCCGAAGTTGGACATGTGCGCGTCGCCGCACAGTTGCGCAGTCATCCCGGTGGTCGGTGTCATCCCCAGGTCGGAGGCGAACACGATCGATGCGCCCCTGAAAAAGGAGAACGGAGAGACGAGCATCCGGCCGTACCTGACCTGAATCAGTGCAGCTTCGCGGGTTGTCGACTGTTCCTCCAACAGCCCTACGGGATCACGCCTGTCATCGTCCTCTGCGTAGAACTTGTGACTCGAGCGCGGAGTGCCCTTACGTGCGGCCCTCCCTCGCTCGATCCGCTCCTCGGGGGAGATTGTCACGCTCTGTGCACCCACGACCCTGGGCCACAGTGCCGGATTGGACTGGGCCGGATTGGACTGGGCCGGATTGGACTGGGCCGGATTGGACTGGGCCGGCGTCGCGACGCTTCGCGCCGTCTCTGGTGCCGCTTCGCCTTTCTGGGCGCGCATCGTGGCCTCTCCCTCACCTTTGTTGTCATGGGCACCGGCCACGACCGAGTGACAGGCCATCAGGACCCATCGAACCTGACGCCAGCCCGGTAGATCAAGCCGACCTACCACCGGTCACTCGTGAAAGATCGATCACGTCCCCCCCCATCTCGATTCCAATGGTATTAGGTGTCCCGGATTCGTCAGATATTGGCGTCCCGAGGACCGGCACTTGAGCGGCACTGCCATCATGGTCGAGATGGACCGCCTGCTCAGCGCTCTGCTCGAGACCAAGTCGGCTCTGCTCGCCGATGTCCGCACCGATCCGGGAGCGCCGGAGAGCCTTCTCGTGAGGAGCGATCTGACCGGCACGATGCAGCTGCACGAGCTCGTGCCTCCCGCAGGGTTGCGCCAAGTCACCTCACTCGCCGAACCCGTCGCGACGGCCCGTTACGTCCCGGGAAGCCGACGCGCCGTGATGGAGGTCGACCGGGGCGGCGACGAGCGGCATCAGCTCTACATGGTCGATCTCGACGTTGCCAAGGGTCCGGTCGGATCAGATGCCCTCCGTGCGTTGACCGCAGATCCGCGTTACTCCCACCGAATCGCGGGGGCCAGCCCTGACGGCAGACTGCTCGCCTACCTGTCGAACAGAGCCAACGGTGTCGACTTCGACCTGTGGGTCTGCGATCTCGTCTTGGGCGAGCACACTTGTCTCTACGCCACGGGCAGCTGGTGCCAGCCTTCGTCCGGCTTCTCCCCCGACGGGAGTCGGATCTCGATCATGCGCCCGGGCCCGCGTCCGCTCGACTGGGAGCTGCTGCTCGTCGACGTGAAGACCGGTGAGGTCAGTCAAGTGCTCGCACACGATGACGAGGCCGCTTCAGTCGGATCTCCGGCTTGGGTCGACTCCTCCTCGTTCTTCGTGTCGACGAACGTCGGAAGCAACCTGGCGAGGGTCGTGCATCACGATCTCGTGACAGATTCGAGCACATCTGTCGCCGGCACCGGAGAGAAGTGGGACGCCGACCCGATCACCAGCGCGAGTGGAAACGCCCTCCTCGTGATCGAGAACCGTGACGGAGCTCACCTGATGGAGATCGCCGACGCTGCCGGCCCGGATGTTCGAACCGTCGTCCCCTTCGTGGAGCCGGGGGTCGTGATGTCGCACATCATCGCACCGCCGCTTCTGTCCGCGGACGGGTCGTGTGTCTACTTCACCCTCTCGACACCGCGAATCGCCGGCGACGTCTGGTCCTGGAACAGGTACACGGGCGAGAGCAGCCGGCTCACGACGAGCCCCGCGCCGATAGACCCGCAGCGCCTCGTCAGAGCCGAGCTTTCACGATGCGCGAGCTTCGACGGCGAGACGATCCCGCTGTTCACGTACCGGCCTGCGGCCATGACGCCAGCCCCGCCAGTGGTGGTACTCGTCCACGGAGGGCCTGAATCCCAATCGGTGCTCTCGTTCAACGCGGTTGTGCAGGGACTGGTCGCCGCGGGATTCGCAGTCGTCGTGCCGAACGTCCGAGGGTCGACCGGATACGGCAAGCGTTACTCCGCCTTGGACGATACGACGCGCAGGCTGGACTCGGTCCGTGACCTCGCAGCGGTGCACGAGTGGCTGTCGATCGCGGGCCTCGACGCCGATCGGGCCGCGCTGTGGGGCGGTTCTTACGGTGGCTACATGGTGCTCGCGGGTCTGGCGTTCCAGCCGGAGCTGTGGGCTGCGGGCGTGGACATCGTCGGCATATCCGACCTGGTGACGTTCTTGGAAAACACCTCGGACTACAGAAGGAAACATCGCGAACGCGAGTACGGGTCGCTCGCACACGATCGTGAGTTCCTTGCGGCGGCTTCACCCCTCCGCAGCGCCGACGCCATCAGGGCACCCCTGTTCGTGATTCACGGGCGTAACGATCCCCGCGTGCCCGTGAGCGAAGCCGAGCAGCTGACCGCAAGCCTGCTTCATCGCGGAGTGCGTTGCGAGCTGGTCATCTACGAGGACGAGGGTCACGGTCTCGCCCGTCTGGAGAATCGGCTCGACGCCTACCCGCGGGCGCTCGAATTCCTGATCGAGGTGATGCCACCCGCAAGGCCGACGGCGACCGACTGACCGGGTTTGCGAAGGTCGGCGACGGACCAGGGTGACGCAGTGATACAGGGCTAGTGGAACGGCCACTGGCCGTAGGTGCTGCAGAGCCCGAACGCCTCGATTACGAGGAAAGCGCCGATGATCATCAGGACGATCAGCTGAGGCCCACGTCGGATGTGACGGGCCACCACCGGCGCCATGTACCACTCCGGCAGCAGGTCGACCGAGCCGCTCAGGTACTCGCTCAGAGGTACCGCGTCCTGGTCCAACGGCTGGTCCGGGTCTGCCGCGAGAGCTAGAGCCGTCAACTCCTCGTCGCTGAAAACCGCTACGCGCTCGACAGACATCGTCCTCAACACTTCCGTTCGTCGCCGACGCCATCGTACCTTCCGAAACCCTGAAATCAGCACCGGGGGTACCGGGTGCTCCTCGTGCCGTCGTTCGGAGCCCGGCTGATGAGACAGACTGGTCCTGTCGGCGACCGAAGAATCCAGGGCGCCGTCAACGAAAGGAGCGAGTCGGTGGCCGACGAGAATGACGCACCCGCCGAAGAGCCCGTCGGGGGATGGGACATCTCAGGCGAGATCCAGGTCGGAGACGGGGTTGAGACTCTGGAGACGCCCTTGCCGGCTGAGGGAGCGTCGACTCCTCTCGAGGACGAAGAGCCCGAGGGAACGATCCCGCCCGCTCCTTTGTGGGCCATGAAAGACCGACGGCATTTCTTCGGGTTGCCCGGCCACGGAGATGCCGAGCGGGTCCGCGTCTGTGTGGGCCAGGGCGACGGCGCCGTCTACTTCATCGACGACGGCCGCAGCCACTGCATGGTCGGCCGGCGTGTGGGTGCCTCCCCCGAAGGGCTCACGTACTGCCTGATCGGACGCGTGACGTCGGAGCACTACCTGAAGACCCTCAACGGCGAGAGGAGATTGGCTGAGGCGTTCTCCGACGCGCACGACATCGAGCTCTGCGGCGTCTACGAGGACGAGACAATGGTCTCGGAGGTGATCGCGGTCGAGCACTTCCGTCATGTCGACGATGTCCCACCCGAATACCTGCCTCCGAGCCCGTTCATCGAGTTCGAAGACGATCTGCCTGTCAAGGTCTGACCACGCCGATTCCCTCCCCGGCGCGATCGTCGTGGAGCGCAAGGTGCTCGAGTGGAGGCTCGAGCCGGCGACAGCCTCTGAGTGACCTGCGAGAAGCGCGGTCGCAAACTCCCCAGATCCCGTTCCTCCGATCGTCAGCCGGGCAGCCGGTACGTTGGCAACGGTGCGTTACAGCTCGAGCGCCGGCCGGTGGGTCATCGCGGCGACGGTTCTCGGATCAGGGATGGCCGCCATCGATTCCACCGTCGTCGGGATAGCGCTCCCGACCATCGGGCGCGAGTTCCACTCGTCTTTCGATGTTCTTCAGTGGGTGGTCACCGGGTACACGCTGACCTTGGCCTCCCTGCTGCTTATAAGCGGGTCCTTGGGCGACCGGTACGGCCGTCGGCTGATCTTCTGCATCGGGGTCGTGTGGTTCACCTTGTCCTCGGCGGCTTGCGCGGCTGCGCCCGGCACGACGACGCTCGTTATCGTTCGCGTCCTCCAGGGAATCGGTGCCGCTCTGCTCACTCCGGGGAGCCTCGCGATCATCCAGTCGGCGTTCGACGAAGAAGACCGCGGCCGGGCGATCGGTGCGTGGTCAGGGCTCGGGGGGGTGGCCACGGCCGCAGGACCCCTTCTCGGCGGCTACCTGATAGCGGCGGCGTCGTGGCGCTGGATCTTTTTCATAAACGTGCCGATCGGGGTGATCGTGCTCGCGATCTCTGTGCGCCACGTACCCGAATCGCACGATCCGACGGCGGTCGGCCGCTTGGACATGCCGGGAGCTGTGCTCGCGACGGGCGCCCTCGCCTCCCTGACTTACTCGCTCATCGAGGGCCCGGCGACTGCCTGGAACGACTCGCTCGCCATCGCGATGCTCGTGATCGGGCTCGCCGCGGCCGCAGCGTTCGTCGTCGTGGAACGTGCCACTCAGGCTCCGATGCTCCCTCCGCAGATCTTCAGATCGCGCCAATTCACCGTCACGAACTCCGTCACCTTCATCGTCTACGCCGCATTGGGCGGTGCACTTTTCTTATTGCCCGTCGTCCTGCAGGTCGTCGATCGATACACACCTCTCGAGTCCGGAATATCTCTGTTGCCGCTGACCGTCGTGATGCTCCTTCTGTCGGCAGGCTCGGGCCGGCTCGCTGCGCGGATCGGCCCGCGGTTGCAGATGAGCGTCGGGCCCGTCATCGTTGGTGCCGGGCTCGCACTCTTCGTACGGGTGACCGGTGACTCGTCCTATATCTCGGGCGTGTTGCCCGCCGTTGTCGTGTTCGGGCTCGGCCTCGCGACGACCGTGGCTCCGCTCACAACGACCGCCCTCGGCTCGCTCTCGGACGAGCATTCGGGGTTGGCGTCCGCGGTCAACAACGACGTCGCCAGGGTTGGAACCCTCATCGCCGTTGCGGTCCTCCCGCCGTTGGCGGGGATATCCGGCGCCGACTACCTCCGTCCCGCGGACCTGTCCCACGGTTTCCACAAGGCGATCCTCATCGCCGCCTTCGTCTGCGCCGCAGGTGGTGCGTTAGCCGCCGCCGGGATCCGCAATCCGAGCCGCAAACCTCCGGTCGAGGGTGCCATCAAAGCTTCGGCTCCTGCCGTCGAATGCTTTCACTGCGCTCTCGACGCTTCGCCCCTGGTCGCGGAGCACGGCTAGGAGGCCCTGCGACCCAGAGCCCTGCGACCCAGCAGGAAACGGAGACGAACCAAAGCTCTCTCACGAAGTCAATCGTCTAAATTGAGTATTCCTATTTGCTTACTTGGTTGCAGGCGTCCTCTCGTGCATGTGGACCCATGCCCGATGACCCGCCTGTTACTCCCGAATCGCGTCGATTCCCTGACGGGTAGTGACGAATCCGGGAGACGTTGCACCGTGATCCGGATAGATTCGACCCGACCGCCCCGATGGGCAGATGCAAGCAAGCTTTCGCATCAGAGACACGAGGTGCTCAGACATGGCAAACAGCGTCGGGCTACACGAACCGGTCGATCTGCTGTCGGCTGACACGATCGACCGGCACAGAGCCATCGCGTCCATCCAGGAGGAGCTCGAAGCCGTCGACTGGTACGACCAACGCGTCGCGGCAACTGAGGACGCGGCCCTCGCAGCAATTCTCGCTCACAATCGCGACGAGGAGAAGGAGCATGCTGCGATGACCCTCGAATGGCTCCGCAGGCACGACCCGGTCCTCGACAGCCACCTCCGCACCTATCTCTTCACCACCGAACCGGTGACAGAGATCGAGAAGGAAGCAGAAGAGTCGGCGGGTGCATCCCCCGAAGCTCCGGACAGCGCGACAGACGGATGCCTGAACATCGGCGGCCTGAAAGGCGGGACACCGTGAACCATCTGCTCAGAAGCCATGCCCCTATCACCGATGCCGGCTGGGACCTCGTCGATTCCGAAGCGCGCCGTCAGCTGGTGGCGGCGCTCGCAGCGCGAAAGCTGGTCGACTTCTCCGGTCCCCACGGGTGGCAGCACTCGGCGGTCAATCTCGGCCGGACGATGCCGCTCGGGCCGGCTGGAGCGACAGGCGTCAGGGGGCAGCTGCGCAAGGTGCTCCCTCTGACCGAGCTGCGCACCGAGTTCTCTGTGTCACGCAACGAACTGCTCGATGCCGACCGCGGAGCCGAGGACGTTGATCTCGACGACCTCATGAGCGCTGCACGCCGCGTGGCGATGGCCGAGAACGTGGCCGTCTTCCACGGTTGGGAAGAGGCCGGGATCGTGGGGATTACCGCCGCGTCCACCCACGATTCCATCCCGCTCGGTCCCGATTTCGCCGACTACCCGAGCCCGGTGGCGAAGGCGGTCGAGAACCTTCTCGAAGCCGGTGTCAGCGGACCGTACGGGCTGGCGCTCGGGCCCGCCGGCTACACGGGCGTCGTCGAGACGACAGAGCACGGCGGTCTCGTCGTGTTCGACCACCTGCGGCAGATCCTCGGCGGACCGATCGTCTGGGCACCGGGGGTCGAGGGTGCGGTCGTGGTGAGCATGCGCGGGGGCGACTTCCTGTTCGAATCCGGAGAGGATCTGTCGGTTGGCTACTCGAGCCACGACGCAGAACATGTCGACCTCTACCTCGAAGAGAGCTTCACGTTCCGCGTGGTCGTGCCCGAGGCGGCGGTCCCTCTCAGATCCTGATTCACTTCTGCTCGTGGCGCTTCGCCGCCGCCATCCATCCCTCGACCACAGGACCGAAACTGGTCGGGTTGTAAGCGTCCTCCTCGTAGGAGAACAGCCCGTTCCCCGCGTAGTGCAGGACAGTCAGGTTGTGCGCCTGGTGGACGCTGCCGTCGCCCGGGTCGCGGAACCTGTTCTCGATCTGACAGATCCACCAGCCACGTTCCTCGTCGACGACACACCAGTCATGTGGGAACGAGGTCATCTCCGAGTTCGGCCACTGGTTCATGAGCGGCTGGATCCAGTCGTATATCTGCTGGCGACCTTTGAACCTACCGAAGTGGTGCTCCAGGTACACGGCGTCCTCGGTGAACAGCTCCGACCATTCGCGCCAGTCTTGCGTTGCTCCACATCGCGCGGCGACCTCGACGTAGTGGTCGTGGGCAGCGGTGAGCTCCTCCCGGCTGAAGCTGCCCATCAGGATCCGACCGTCTTCATGATCCACTCGCTCATTGTCATGCTCCTCAAGGTGTTCAGGTCGGTGAGCCTTGTCACGTGATCGAGCATCGTCGTGATGTTCGCGGACATGACCGATGCGTCGCCGTCCGCGCAGTAGAACAGCATGGGGTCGGTCACATGGCCCGCGCTCGGCCAGGCTTCCTCCACGATGCCCCTCCAAGGTGGTTGCCCGGGCTCGAGGGCCCGCACCACGAGGTTCCGGACGTAGCGGCAACGGGGCTGGATCGCCTCTGACATGGGCGACTGGCTGCCGTGCCAGAAGCTCAGCCATTCCTCGAAGTCTGTGTCGCGTGCCTGCTCGAAGGTTGCGACCGTCAATATGCCGGGCGAGCGGGTGCCGTCCGGCCAGTCGCGAGGCGCTGACCACCGGCTCGCTCCGTAGTCCGTGTACAGCGACTCGAGCACCTGGTACCCATCGAGCCTCACCGAGCAGTCGCGGAGGATCTTCTCGATGCCGTCACGCCTGTCGTAGCAGTCGACCCAGACCGAGACGAGCGCCGCCGGGATGTGCTCGCCCTCGCGCGGTGGCACCGGAGGAGCAACGTCTGCTTCGTCATCGTCGAGATCCATCGTCAGGCCGAGCACCTCGTGGCCGAGCAGGGCGGGTGCGATCTCGTCGATCATCAACGGCTTGACCGCGCTGCGAGGCGTCTGCTCGGGCAGCCATACCAGGTATTGAAGCTTCTCCATCGTTCCCCCTCTGGCACCGAGAGCATCGCACAAAGCGCCGCCGGGCCGAACGGCCGCCACGGCCGCATCTGTCATGGGAGAAATAGGATCAGCGCCCGTCCGACCAAGAACTGTCTGGCGGCAACAGCGAGAGGAAGAGCAGAGGCCGTGATCGCCGTAGACACAGGTGACGGGGGCGGGATGGTCTCAGCGCGGTTGCAGCGGTCGCTCGGCCTAGGGCCGGGACAGGTGACCGTCTTGTCCGAAGACGAGACCGACGCGGGCGATTGTGAAGTTCTCGTCGTCGGACAGGTCGATCAGGAGCGTTTGTCTCGCGTTATCACTGCACGCATCCGTTGGGTGCACGTGCTCAGCACAGGTGTCGACGGTTTCCCGTTCGACGTGATCGGCGATCGCGTGCTCACCTGCTCGCGCGGAGCGAGCGCCGTCGCGATCTCGGAGTTCGTCGTCGCTGCGATGCTGACGTTCGAAAAGCGCATGCCCGAGCTGTGGATCTCGAGCAGCGACGACTGGCGCGACACCGCTCTCGGGCAACTGTCGGGCCGCACTCTCGGCCTCGTCGGGATCGGCGAGATAGGGACCGCTACCGCCAAGCGAGCTCTCGGGTTCGACATGCAGGTGATCGCCCGGCGTCGGACCTCAGCGCCTTCCCCGTTGTCCGGGATCAAGATGACCGCCGACCTCGACGAGGTTCTCGCAGCGTCGGACCACCTGGTGATCGCGGCTCCGGCGACGGCCGCGACGCGTCATCTGATCGATGCACGTGCCTTCGCCTGCATGAAGCACGGAGTGCACCTGGTCAACATCTCGCGGGGATCGATCGTCGATCAGGATGCCCTGCTCGCGGCGCTCGACAGCGACCGGGTTGCCATGGCGACTCTCGATGTGACCGACCCCGAGCCTCTCCCCGACGGGCACCGGCTCTACTCGCACCCGAAGGCAAGATTGAGCCCCCACGTCAGCTGGAGCTCCCCCGCCACCATGAGGCGCACCATCGAGCTGTTCGAGGAGAACTTCAGACGCGACCGCTCCGGTGAACCGTTGAGCGGCATCGTGGACACGTTCGAGGGCTACTGATCGTTCATGGTCCTCGGTTCCGAAGACCTGGTGCTCTGCTCGGGCACTCTCAGCCGGGAAACGACTTTCGAACAGCGCATTGCGGCCGCTGTTGCCGGGGGCTTCGCCGGCATCTCGATGTGGGGCCGCGACTACCTGCAGGCTCGTGCGGCGGGGCTGAGCGACGCCGATCTCGTGGCCATGCTCGGGCAAAGGGGCCTGTGCGTCGCGGAGTTGGACCCGGTGTGGTCATGGCTGCCGGGCGCATCGGACATCCGCGTCCCGCCGGAGCTCGATCGCCAAGACGTGTTCTGCTTCGGCGAGCACGACCTGTTCGCCATCGCGGACGCCGTCGGCGCACGCTCGGTAAACGCTGTCGACGTGTTCGGTGGCTCCTGGACGCTCGAGTCAGCGGCCGAAGCCTTCGCCGGCCTTTGCCGTCGGGCCCATGAGCACGGCCTGCTGGTTCAACTCGAGTTCCTCCCGTGGTCGAGGATCCCCGATCTGCACGCGGCGTGGGAGGTCGTCCGCGACGCCGGTCAAGACAACGGCGGGATCACGATCGACGCTTGGCACTACTTCCGCTCAGGCCCGGACCCGGCTCTGCTCGAGAGGATCCCTGCATGTCACATCGTCGGGGTCCAGCTGAGTGACGGGCCGTCGTCGCCGGAGACGGACCTGCTGGACGCGACCCTCCACGAGCGTCTCCTCCCGGGTGAGGGTGAGATGGACCTTGCTTCTTTGGTGGCCGCCTTGAGACGGACGGGGACGGGAGCCCCTTTCGGGGTCGAGGTCTTCTCGGATCAACTCCACCAGCTTCCGGCGGCCGCAGCGGCCGCGCGTGCCGGAGATGCGGCCCGCAGCGTGCTCGGCTGGAGATGATTTCAACAAGACCCGCGGGCATTGACCTCGGACGATCGACCCCGGACGGCGTCAACCGAGGACGATGTCGTAGAGCGCGCTGATCTGGCTGCCTACGTGGGATACGTACCTGCCCCGGCGCAGCTCGCGTGTCACGGCGCGCGCCCGTATGGGGAGGTGCGGGGGCAGGCAGGCCCGGAAGGCAGTGAACTCGGCCCACTCTTCGAGCACGCGCGGGTCGCAGGCTTCAGCTCGTATCGCGAAGAGAGTGCCCTCTCGAGAACCTCGCGAGTGAACGCCGCTCTGTCGTCATGGTCATGAATGCGGCGGGCCCTCAACGAGACGACCGGCTCTTCACCCGCAGGGTCTTCGTGCACCCGGTCGGCGACGCGCTGGTCCCACCATTGGCGCAGCGCCCGAACAAGCGGGCGGCCGGGGCGCTCCAGTCCGACAGCGTTGCCCTCGTGGATCCGGTACTCCTGGAGCGGTTGGGGAGCGAAGACGAGATGTGAGACGGCCTGCAACAGCACGACCATCCAGTAGTCGTACATCCCGTGCTCCGAGAACGGGAGGACCAGGTCCCTGAAGCCACTGCGCAACACGAGGCTGCTTCCCTGGACCACGTTGTTGCGCAGCAACGGACCCATCTCGCCACTTTGAGCCATCGCCTGACGGGTGCCGGGATCGAAGCCGAGCTGGCGCCAGATCGACCTTCCGAGCGATGCCCCATCGACGGAGACGCACAGGGAGTCTCCACACGCCGCCGCAGCATCGGGACCGTCAGCCAGCAGGTTGCAAAGCACCGACAGCTTGTGCGGATACCAGATGTCGTCCTGGTCGCACAGGGCGATCAGGTCGGTCTTGGGTGCCTCGAGCGCGGCGGCGTAGTTTCGGTTGTAACCCAGGCGCTCCTGGTTACGTCGCACGTCGACGTGAAACGGCGCAGCTGTCGCGAAACTTCGCAGGATCTCCGGCGTCTCGTCGGTCGAGCCGTCGTCGCGGACGAAGAGCGCGTCCGGTAGACGGGTCTGCGAAGCGAGGCTCTCCAATTGCTCCGCCAGGAATCGACCCCCGTTGTACGTGCAGAGCACTACGGCAAGAGTCGGTCCTCCGGTCAAGGCGGCGTGTCGACTTGGCTCAGGCGCAACGTGACACCGGCGAGATCCTATTCGGACCCTGCACTACGGTCGCGCTGCGGTACTGTTCGGCACGGCAATGTCGGAAATCGTCGACGTCTGGATCCAGCACCTGACGGTTCGTCTCGCGAACCAAGACATGTTCGAATCGCTTCGACGCTGGGTGGGGTTGTCCAAACTCGACGAAGAGATTCCCACCGAGCTCACCATCGCAGCCATGGACGCCGGTGGCGTCGCGAGGGCTCTCAGCTCTGCCTGGTACGGGCCTCAGGGCGACCTGATCTCGAACGAGGAGGTCGCCACGCAGGTTGCGGCCCATCCCGGAAGGCTCATCGGGGTCGCAGGCGCCGATCTGGCGAAGCCGATGGAGGCAGTTCGCGAGCTGCGCGATCGAGTCGCCGGAGGATTCGTGGGGCTCCGGATCATCCCGTGGCTCTGGGGGCTCCCGCCGACCGACCGCCTCTACTACCCGCTCTACGCGGCCTGCGTGGATCTCGGCGTCCCCTTCTGCACTCAGGTAGGCCACACCGGGCCACTCCGACCGTCGGAGACCGGTCGGCCCATCCCCTACATCGACCAGGTTGCTCTCGACTTCCCGGAGCTCGTGATCGTCTGCGGCCACATCGGTTACCCCTGGACGACCGAGATGATCGCGGTGGCTGACAAGCACCCGAACGTCCACATAGACACGAGCGCGTACACGGCGGCCCGGTACCCTCCTGAACTGGTGGAATACATGAGGGGACGGGGTCGGACGCGCGTCCTGTTCGGCTCCAACTACCCGATGATCATGCCCGGCAAAGCGCTCGAGGGCCTGGGCTCGCTCGACCTCGAGCCCAAGACGACCGATCTGTTCCTCCACGAGAACGCCGAAAGAATCTTCAAGATCTGAGCCCAGGTGTCGATCCGGCAGATCCTGTTCGTCGTGTGTATGGGTCGGGAAGTCTCCGAGCGAAACGACGAGCGAACCGGCCCAGGAGCCCATACGAGGAGGAGACATGCGTTACCTGTTGACGATATGCGAAGACGAGAAGCGGTACGAGTCGATCCCACCCGAGCAGGCCTCGGCGATCATGGCGGAGTACAACGCGTTCGGAGAAGAGATGGGGTCACGAGGCGTGCTCCAGAGTGGCGCGCGACTCCGGCCGACGAGCGATGCCACGACCGTCAGGGTCAATGACGGGGACGTGCTCAGCTCTGACGGACCGTTCGCCGAGACCAAGGAACAGATCGGCGGGTTCTACGTCGTCGACTGCAAGGATCTGGACGAGGCGATAGAGGTTGCCTCAAAGATCCCCGCCGCCCGCTACGGAGCGGTCGAAGTGAGGCCGATCTGGGACATGTGAACGGCGAGATCCGCGATGCCGTCACCGGGGCGTTCCACGACGAGTGGGGCCGGGTGGTGGCGACGCTCATCCGCTTCACGGGTGACTGGGACCTCGCTGAGGAATGCGCTCAGGACGCCTTCGCGCTGGCACTCGAACGGTGGCAGCGCGACGGCGTCCCGCGCAATCCCGGTGCGTGGCTCACCACCGCCGCGAGGAACCGGGCGACCGACCGCTTGCGCCGCGCCGCGACCGGTGCAGCAAAGCTGAGGGAGGTTGCGGTGCTGGGAGAACCCGGCCCTTCCGACAATTCACCCGCCGATCCGTCCGCGAGCATGGCGAGCACCGCTGACGCCGCCGACAGCGGGATCGAAGACGACAGGTTGCGACTTGTCTTCACCTGTTGTCATCCCGCTCTCAGGGTGGAGGCGCAGGTGGCCCTGACGCTGCGCACCCTCGCGGGTCTGACCACACCGGAGATCGGGCGGGCATTCCTCGTGCCCGAGGCCACGATGGCTCAGCGGCTGGTCAGGGCGAAGCGAAAGATCAGGAATGCGGCAATCCCCTACCGGGTCCCTCCCGCACATCTCCTGCCCGAAAGGACCGGCGCCGTACTCGCCGTCATTTATCTGCTCTACAACGAGGGTTACTCGGCTTCGACCGGTGACCACCTCGTACGGGTCGACCTGTCCGCCGAGGCGTTGCGCCTCGCCCGGACCGTGGTGGCGCTCATGCCCGACGAGCCGGAAGCTCTCGGGCTGCTCGCCCTGATGCTGCTTCAGGACTCGAGACGCACGGCACGGGTCGATGCATCGGGCGACCTCGTCCCGCTCGAGGAGCAGGACCGCACCCGTTGGGACCGCGACGAGATCGAAGAAGGTCTGTCGTTCCTCGATGCCGCATCTCGCCGGCAACGCCAGGGGCCCTACCAGATCCAGGCCGCAATCGCTTCGTGTCACGCGACGGCCGACGACCCGTCTGTGACCGATTGGGCACGGATCGCGCGTCTCTACGCGCAGCTCTGCGCGATGGTCGGATCCGCCGTCGTCGAGCTCAACCGCGCAGTGGCCGTCGGGATGGCCGAAGGTCCGCAAGCCGGCCTGGAGCTTGTCGACGCTCTCGAGGTATCGGGTGCGCTCCGGGGTTACCACCTCCTCCCTGCGACGCGAGCCGATCTGCTCAGGCGCCTCGGGCGGCGCTCCGAGGCCGCTGATGCATACCGCGACGCGCTCGGTCTCGTCTCGACGGGAGCCGAACGCCGGTACCTTCAGAGACGGCTCGACGAGGTGACCTGCTCGAGCTGACTTCGCCATACCGTGTCGCGAATGCGCCATCACTACTTCGTCGCCGACGTCTTCACCGACACTCCGCTCGAGGGCAACCAGGTCGCCGTCTTCGACGAAGCCTCTCGCATCGACGCGGATCTGATGCAGGCGACAGCGCGCGAGATGAGGCTGGCAGAGACGGTGTTCGTTCTCGATCCCGATCACGGGGGCGACGCCCTTGTTCGCATCTTCACACCGCAGGCTGAGCTCCCCTTCGCGGGTCACCCCATCCTCGGCACCGCCTTCGTGCTCGGGTCGACGAGGGACCAGCTTCGGGCTGTCCGCTTGGAGACCGGAGCCGGCACCATCACGGTCGAGCTCGAACGCGATTCGGGCGGTGTCGTATTCGGGCGAATGGACCAGCCGATCCCCACCCCCAGGACATATGAGAACCCGGACCGGCTGCTCGCGGCGCTCGGTGTCGCCGGCTCGGAGCTGCCGATCGACGCCTACCGCAACGGTCCGGACCATGTCTATGTGGCGCTCCAGAACGAAGATGCCGTCGCCTCTGTCAGGCCGGACATGCAGGCGTTGTCGGATCTCGGCGACATCGGGGCCAACTGCTTCGCCGGCTCAGGGTCGAGTTGGAAGACGAGGATGTTCGCGCCGGCCATCGGAGTGCCCGAGGATGCGGCGACCGGCTCCGCAGCGGGCCCTCTCGCCGTCCACCTCGCTCGCCACGGACGGATCGCCTACGGCGACGAGATAGAGATAAGACAGGGTTCGGAGATCCAAAGGCCGTCTCTGATCCACGCGTGCGCGCACGGATCAGCCGAGCAGGTCGAGCGCGTGGTGGTCGGTGGGTCCGCCGTCATCGTGGCCGAAGGTCAGTACCGCCTCGGCTAGCGGGATCGCACCTCGTCGAACGCAAGCGGGTCAGGAAGAATGCTGCGGTCGGAGAGGCGGCGGATCAAGTATCCGTCCTCGACATGGCCCGCTACCTCGAAGCCGGAGCTCCACGAGCCGACAAACCTGTTCTTCACGTCCACGGGGGTGCCGACCGCGAAAGCGATCGTAGGCTCGGATGCCGGCGTGTTCAGCGCGATGCTCACCCTCGGTCGCCCTCCTCAATCTGTATCCGGCCCGGGGGAACGCAACAGGAAGGACGCCTCTCAATCCCTCAGAGGATCCCACCGGTATTTTGCAGGACGTGGGCTCCGATCGGAACCACCCGGCGCATTGTTTTGCAACTGTTGGGCAAGGCTCTGGTGCCCGGATGCTTGCCATCACGGAACTGGAGGATCCCAGTAGTTCTCCATGATCCGGCCCACCCAGCTCGCTTCGCGCACCTGCCCGCGCGGCCCCATCGATCGCAGATGGGGCTTTATGTCGAGAACCGGAGTCCCGTCGACGGCATCGAGCCCGCGGACCGAGACCGAGGTCCCTTCCACGCCGAGCAGTTCGCAGGTCGACACGCCGATGCGGTTGGGCCGCCCACTTGCCCGCTGGGCGAATATGCCGACCTCGGGGAGGTCCGCCACTCCACGGGGACGGCGAGAACCTGTGACCTCGGAAAACGCTTCGCGCAGATGGAACACGAACACTACGTCGATGTGCGAGAAGTCCTCCAGACCTCTTACCGAGTCAGGCCCGAAGCGTTCCCGGTCCAGCTCTATGGACGCCTCTACACTGCCCCACGAGTCGTCGTCTGGCTCGATGCGGCCTCCTCGTACGACGCCGACGGGAACGAGCGTGATCGGCTGGAACGCCGACCGGTCGTCATGGGTGAACTCACGAGTCATAGGCGACGATCCTTGCTCGAATGTGGCATGGACCTTGAATGTGGCATGGGCGCACCACCTCTGAGAAGCTCGCGCCCGGCCTGGCAGAGGCGCAAGGAGGAGGAACCGCTGTGACCTTGAGCGAAGCTCAGCTTGTTGTACGCCACGTCGGCGACGAAGACATCCCGTGGGTGGACACCGGAACCGGTGTCGAGCTGAAGATCCTCCGGATCGACAAGACCCACGGCACCTGGGTCATCCGCAACCGCTTCCAACCGGGCGTGCAGCTCCAGACGCACAAGCACACCGGGACCGTGGACGGCTACACGCTTTCGGGCAGGTGGCACTACCTCGAGTACGACTTCATCTCCGTTGCCGGCTCTTACATCCACGAGCCGGCGAATTCGGTGCACACCCTCACCGTCCCCGATACGAACGCCGGGCTGACCGACGTCCTGTTCGTGATCGAAGGATCGCTTCTCAACCTCACCCCGGACGGCCAGGTCGAGTACACGACCGACGCCGAGTCGATACTCGAGATCTACTACGCCTTCTGCGAGCAGCAGGGCCACCCTCGCCCGGACGGAATCCTCTTCTCCTGACGTGCCGCCGCCAGTGCAGTCGAAAACTGGCAGGCCCGGACGCGAGCTCGCGTCGCGCCTGACAGATCCCGACCTCTACCTGAACGGTCCTCACGCTCTCTACAAGCGCCTGCGAGCCGAGGCGCCGATGGCGTGGAACGACGAAAAGGGGTTCTGGGCGGTCTCGCGACACGCCGACGTCGTCACCGCGGAGACCGAGCCGGCGATCTACTGCTCGAGCCGCGGGATCGTCACCGACGAGATCGGTGCCAGCTACGACAACCCGCCGACGATGATGCACACCGATCCCCCCGCGCACACCCGCTACCGCAGGTTGGTCCAACCTGGCTTCAGGCCGTCGGTGACGAGGGCGCTCGAACCGCTGGTCCGGGCCCGGGCGCTCGCTCTGATCGACAAGATCGAGAGTGGCACGACCGTTGACATCGTCCAGGCGCTCTCAGTTCCCTTCCCCCTGCTCGTCATAAGCGAGATCCTGGGAGTGCCCGAGACCGAGTGGCGGCGCTGCTACGAATGGTCGGAGGCCGTGATCCCCGGAGCCACCGACTGGCCGCAGGAGCGCCGGGACCAGCTGATGGGCGACATGGTGACCTACCTGGTTGACGCCACCAAGCAACGAAGGTCGGCGCCGCGAGACGACATGCTGAGCGATCTCGCAACGGTCACGATTGACGGCGACCAGCTGAGTGACGACGAACTGGCGATGTTTCTCGTGCAGCTGCTGGTGGCGGGAAACGAGACCACCCGCAACATGATCTCCGCAGGGCTCGTCGCGTTTGCCGACGCGCCAGGTCAATGGAAGCGCCTCGCCGGCGATCCGGGCCTTGTGCGCTCGGCGGTGGAAGAGATCCTTCGCTACACCACGCCCGTCATCGCGTTCATGAGGACCGCGACGCGAGACACGGTGCTCGGCGGCCAGCAAGTGGCTGAGGGAGAGCCAGTCCTGCTGTTGTTCGCCTCGGCAGACCGCGACGAGTCCGTCTTCGGGCCCGATGCCGACATGTTGGATGTTGCACGCGACCCCAACCCGCACGTCGCATTCGGGCTCGGCAACCACTTCTGCCTCGGGGCGGCGCTCGCGCGCCTCGAGGGACGCGTCGTACTCGAGGAGCTGCTCCGACGGTTCTCTTCTGTCGAGCGTGCGGGCGAAGTCGAGCTGAGCCCGTCGTCTGTGATCGCCGGCGTCAGACGCGCAGAGCTCTGCTTTACGGCCTGACGGCGCGCCGGCGCCCTACTGGGCTGCGGTCGCCGCCTGGAGCATCTCACTGAAGCGCTCCTCGGCAGCCTTGCGTCGCGTAGGAACGTGTTCGGTCGGAACGTCGGCCGGCTTGTAGTTCTTCATTACCTGACGCGCGACGGTGACCTTGTGGACCTCGTCGGGACCGTCGTAGATCCGGGCGGCCCGTGCCGCGCGGTACATGTGCTCCAAGGGCAGGTCCGTCGAGAAGCCGAGTGACCCGTGAACCTGGATCGCCCTGTCGATCACGTTATACAGGACGGTGGCGCCGTAGTACTTGATCATCGCGATCTCGACGCGCGCCGCAGGCGCCCCCTCGCGGTCTATCTTCCACGCCGCCTGAAGCGTCATGAGACGCGCCGCGGTCATCTCGGCCATGGAGTCGGCCACCCAGCTCTGGACCATCTGCTTGTCGGAGAGCAGCGACCCGTGCACACGACGCGACACGGCCCGCTCGCAGAGCATGTCGAATGCGCGCTGCGATTGGCCCAGCCATCTCATGCAGTGATGGATCCGGCCCGGGCCGAGGCGCATCTGGGCGAGCCGGAAGCCGTCTCCCTCGCGGCCGACCAGGTTCCCGACCGGCACCCGGACGTCTTTGTAGATGATCTCGGTGTGGCCCCCGTACTTGCGGAAATGCGGCTCGGGGTCCTCCATCGTCGAGATGTCGCGGAGCATCTGCACTCCAGGCGTGTCCGCGGGCACGATGATCATCGAGCAACCCGCATAAGGGTGGACGTCGGGGTTGGTCACACACATCACGATCAAGAAGTCCGCTACCGATCCGTTGCTCGTGAACCACTTGTGGCCGTTTATGACCCATTCCTCGCCGTCGCGCTGAGCGGTGGTCGCGATGAGGGTCGGGTCAGAGCCTGCTCCGGGCTCCGTCATCGAGAAGGCGCTTCTCAGCCTTCCGTCCAACAGCGGCTCGAGGTACGTCGACCGCTGCTCGTCGCGCCCCGACTCCTCGATCCCGATCGCGAGCAGCTCGGCGTTGCCGGAGTCGGGAGCGTTGTTCCCGAACACGGTCGGCGCGAGGAAGGTCCGTCCGAGCACCTCGTGGAGCAGCCCGAGGCGAACCTGCCCGAATCCCATCCCGCCGAGCTCCGGCGGCAGGTGGGCCGCCCAGAGGCCCTGGCTCTTCACCTCTTTCTGCAACGGCACGATCAACCTGGCGAGAGTGGCCTGGTCGAGCGACAGCGTCTCGAGCGGGAGGATCTCGTCGTCGACGAAGGACCTGGCCCAGGCGAGCTTGGCCTCGTACTCAGGCTCGGTTTCGAAGTCCCATGCCACGGCGCACCTCCATCTCGGCCCGGACCGCCACGACCGCTACGGTAGATCGGTGGCCGATGAACCTTTAAGAGCACCAACGCGTAGCACGGTCCGGCTGAGGCCGCCTGCAGATTTTCCGGATCGCTCGACCGCCCCAGATGCGCGTGAGCAACTGCGGCATGTCGCGGCCGCATTGTTGGACGAGCGAAGGCTCCTCGATTCGCAAGAGCTCGCCGGCCTCGCCGCCCTCCCGGACTCCTCTGTCAGCTCGCTCGCTGCGCTCGCGCACGAGGTGCGCCTTTCGTGGTGCGGGCCCACCGTCGAGGTGGAGGGGATCCTGTCTGCGAAGACCGGCGGTTGTCCCGAGGACTGCCACTTCTGCTCTCAGTCGGCTCGCTCCGGCTCGCCAGTTCAGGCGACGCCGTTCCTGGAGGCCGCAGACGTTCTCAAAGCGGCAGAGGAGACCGCCGACCTGGGCGCATCCGAATTCTGCATCGTTCTCGCCGTGCGCGGACCCGACGCCAGGTTGCTCGACCACATCTGCTCGCTAGTCCCCATGATCCACGAGCGCACGGGCCTGAACGTCGCCGTGTCGGCCGGGATACTCGCTCCCGAGCAGGCGCGACAGCTCGCGCAGGCGGGAGTGCACCGCTACAACCACAATCTCGAGACCGCCCGCTCGTTCTTCGCTCAGGTTGTCACGACTCACACGTGGGAGGAGCGCGCAGAGACGTGCCGGCTCGTCGTCGAGAACGGGATGGAGCTTTGCTGCGGTGCCCTGCTCGGCATGGGCGAATCGGACGCCCAGCGTGTCGAGCTGATAACCCAGCTCCAAGATGTCGGGCCAGCCGAGGTACCGCTCAACTTCTTGAACCCGCGGCCCGGAACCCCTCTCGGCGACCGGCCGGTCGTCGGCGCGTGGGACGCCATCAGGTGGATCGCTCTGTTCCGGCTCGGGCTCCCGGGTGTGATCCTGCGGTACGCCGGGGGGCGCGAGGTCACCCTCCGCGACCTGCAGGCCATGGGCCTCACGTCCGGCATAAATGCGCTGATCGTCGGCAATTACCTGACAACTCTGGGGCGCCCGCCTGCGGACGACCTGCAGATGCTCTCCGACCTCCGAATGCCGGTTGGGGTGCTCTCGTCGGTGATGTGACAGCTCCGTGCTCGGGACCGTCGGGCGCGGGTCACTGTCCCGGCTGCGGGCGCATCTCGCAGGAGTGCGCAGGATGTCGCCGCGAGCTCGATCCACCGAGGTTCTGCCCTGAGTGCGGCAGGCGGCTCAGGGTGTTAGTCAGCCCCGCGGGATACGACGCCAGGTGCCGCGATCACGGCCCAGTGTCACTGTGAACGCGACTTCATTGTGAGCGTGGCCACAGTCGCTCGAAGAGGTTCCGCCCGCACGCGACGACATCGCCGGTCGGGGCCACCACCGCGTCGATCCCATCTCTCTGCAACCAGTCGAGGTTGCGGCTATGAAGCTCGCAGCTCGCATCGAAGCGGTTCAGCACGGTGATGATCCTGTTCTCGTCTTCGAAACCGCTCGACCGGACGAGGGATAGTAACGAGAGCACGATGGCGTTGATGGTCCCGAGACCGGCATCGGCGACGAGCACCACCTGATCGGGTTCGAGCATGCGCACCAAGTCGGCGGGATCGCCGTTGTGCGCGATCGGTGAAGCGACGCCGCCGGCCATCTCGACCAGTCCGAGCCCGACCCTTCGATCCGGCCACACGAGCTCTTCGAAGAGATCCTCGAGGGTTATGAGGGGCCGTCCGAGCGAATCGGCCGCCATCGGCGGCGCGTAGGGAATCTCGTACCAGCGCTGGGCCGGACAAACCGTCGTCGGCTCCTCGCCGCTCGCGGAGCCCAGGAGTTCGGCGTCTGTCAGCTCCTTGCCGGGCTCGAAGGACTGCGCGGGCTTCCGCGCCGCGACCGTCAAACCCGTGGCACATCCCGCCTCCAGAAGGGCCACGCTCACCCAGGTCTTTCCGACTTCTGTGCCCGTCCCCACCACGACCACCAGCTTCTCGGGGCGGCGACCTTTCAACTTGGTACCACTCAGCTCGCCAGGACTTGGCGCGCACCTCGTGAGCGGAGATGCCCGAGCTCCCCGACGAGACGGGCGACGTCTTCTTCACGATGTGACGCGGACATGGTGACTCTGAGCCGCGAAGTGCCCTTCGGGACGGTGGGGGGCCTTATGGCCGGAACCCAAAGGCCCGCTTCGAGCAGTTCCGCGGACGCGCTGAGCGCCGCCTCTTCGCTTCCGAGGACCACCGGCACGATCGGGCTCGGGTGCCCGGGCGAGACGGCATCGACATGCGAGCGGAGTCTTTCTGCGAGCATTTCGCCTTCGCCGGAGCGCACCACCGCGAGCGCGGCAAGGGCGGCGGCCGCATCGGCCGGCGGCAAGGCGGTGGTGAAGATGTACGACCTGGCCCTGTTCTCCAGCATCTCCACGAAGCGCGTCGGCCCCGCCACGAACCCGCCGACCGAGCCCAGCGCCTTTGAAAGGGTCCCCACTCTGAGTGCGGTCACACCTTCGAGGAGCGGAGCTGGATCGGGACCGAGCACAGCGTGCGCCTCGTCGATGACAAGAAGTGCTCCGGATCGCCGGCACGACTCGGCGATGTGCGCAATTGGAGCGATGTCCCCGTCCATGGAGAAGACGAGATCTGTGACGACGATCGCGCGACCGTCGCCGTGTCGCTCGAGCAGTGCGTCGAGATGTTCGCTGTCGCCGTGCCGGAACACCACCACCTCGGCGCGCGCCAGGCGCGCACCGTCCACGATCGACGCGTGGTTGAGCTCGTCCGAGAAGATGACGGCGCCTGAGTGCCCAAACGTCGCGAGCACTCCGAGGTTCGCCGCGAACCCCGTGGGAAAAAGCGTGGAACGTTCTTGCCTCTTCCAATCTGCGAGCTCCTGTTCGAGCTCGCGGTGCACGGGACGCGACCCGGTCACGAGTCGCGAGGCACCGGATCCGGTGCCCCAAACCTCGAGCGCAGCGTGCGCTGCGTTGACCACAGCCGGGTGGGTCGTCAGTCCCAGGTAGTCGTTGGACGCGAACGCGACGACGCGCGCGGCGCCGCCTTCCAGGAGACCCGAGGAATCGGTGGCACCCGCTGAGTCGAACGACCGCGGACTTCGCCACGAACCGCTCTCCTCCAACTTCCGGCACTCGTGCTCGACGTGCTCGCTCCACGTTCCGGTCATCGTCCGGCCACCTCGTCGAGGCCTTGAGTTAGCGCCGTCACCATCGTCTGCAACTCGGCCGCAGTGGAAGTGAGTGGCGGCATCAGGACGACCACGTCACCGAGGGGCCGCAACAGCACGCCCCTACGCGTGGCAGCCGCGCACACCCGCCTGCCCCAACGGTCTTGCCGCCCCGGTGCGGCGAGCTCGATTCCGGCCATCAGTCCGAACCTTCGCACCTCGGCCACCGCTGCGTGCGGGGCGACGTCGCGTTCGAGCAGGCGTCCTAAGAGCTCGGCGGCGGCTACGGCCTGGTCGAGCACGCTCCACCGTTCGAACAGTCGTAGATGCTCGAGCGCGACACTCGCGGCGAGAGCGTTTCCCCCGTAGGAGTGCCCGTGGAAGAACGTGCGAGCGCTCAGGTCCGGTCCGAGGAACGCGTCGAACACCTGCTCCGAGGCGGCTGTCACTGACATCGGCAGATAGCCGCCCGTGATCCCCTTACCGAGGCACATGATGTCGGGCCGTAGGCCGGCCCAGTCGCTCGCGAACATCTTGGTCGTCCGACCGAAGCCGGTCGCGACCTCGTCCGCCACGAGCAGCACTCCGGCGTCGGAGCACGCGCGGCCCAACGTGCCGACGTCGTGTGGGTCCGCCACGAGCATGCCCGACGCTCCCTGCACCACAGGCTCGACAACCACCGCCGCGAGCGACCCGGCGTGATTCTCCAACGCGGCGAGGGCCTTCTCGAGCCATCCGGGGTCGTCGTACCCCGGGGTCCTCACGACCGGGAAGCGCAGGGGGTCGAACAGGTCGGTTCCGAAGCCGCCGTCTCCGAGCGACAGGGAGCCGACCGAGTCCCCGTGGTACGCACCTCCTAGCGTCATGAATTCGGTGCGATCCGTGCACCCGGTGTTGACCCAGTACTGGAAGGCGATCTTGAGAGCCTGCTCGACCGCCGACGCACCGTCCGAAGCGAAGAGAAGATGGGCGAGGTCGACCGGCAGGTGGGCGACGAGCGCTTCGGACAACTCGATCACCACCCGATTCCCGTTGCCGAGCATCGTCGAGTGCGCAATTCGATCGAGCTGGCGGCGGATGGCCGAGTCGAGCTCGGGAACTCGGTGACCCAGGGTGTTGACCCACAACGACGAGATGCCGTCGAAGTAGCTGCGACCCTCCACGTCTACGAGGTGCCTGCCCGCACCGCTCTCCACGACCAGCGGGGAGGCAGCGGCGTACGCGTCCATCTGCGTGAAGCCGTGCCACACGGAGGCCCGGTCTCGCTCGGCCCAGCTGCCTTCCGGCTCGCTTGGTGTTCTCAAACGCGATCCCATCGACGAGGGAGTCTCACCCACGGATCTTCGGGGGTCCACCCCGACGGTCCTGGCCGCCGTGGGAGAATCGTCTCATGGACCGTATTGGTGTCGCTGACACGATGTTCGCCCGTTACGACATGGGCGCGGAGGCAGTGGACGAGCTCGAGAGCTGTCCCGGCTACGGGGAGCGGTTCGAGATCGTGAGACGGACCGTGCCCGGATTCAAGGACCTCGGTGTGGCCTGCAAGAAGCTCATCGACGAAGAGGGGTGCCGCATAGTGGTCGCTCTCGCCATGCCAGGGAAAGCCCCGATAGATCAGGCCTGCGCACACGAGGCGTCTCAAGGGATCATGCTCGCCCAGCTCCTCACCAACACTCACGTCCTCGAGGTCTTCGTCCACGAGAACGAGGAGGAGGACCCGGAGCGACTCGCTCAGGTCTGCGTCGACAGGTCGCGAAAGCACGCCCGCAATGCCTACTGGCTCCTCTACGAGCCCGAACAGCTCACCCGGCGTGCGGGACAGGGCATCCGTCAGGGTTATTCGGACGCGGGCCCGATCGCCTTCCGGTCTCATCAGAGCCCGAGCCCGAGTCCAAGCTCGGTTTGACCGCGGTCGAGTACTCGACCCAACCCCGTCTGGCGCTCGCGCCCCACATCGATTCCTGGCTCTCTTGATCTGTCGCGCCTGACCGCGATGCGGCGCTCCAACGCCTGCTCGGCCAGGCGGCGCGGCGAGCGGGTCGAGGTCGAGCGACTCGAGTGGCAGCCGTCGTTCGGCGACCCCCGGTCCGTCCCGGGACCTTCGGTCCGATCGGAGTTCCCGGACGTCTGCTCGGGACAGGTCGCCAAGAAGACGGTCGGACGCCCTTTCGACCTCCCTGACCTGGGCGCCGCGAGGAAGCTCCATGCACCAGGCCTGAATCACGTTTCGCCTCGACACCGCTCGACCTGCAGATGCGAGCCGGATCACGACCTGTTCGGGAACTTGCGTGAGAGCCCCAGCGGTATTGCGCCCGTGACCGTCGCGCTCGAGCACCGACTCGATGCGCGCCGGACCGAGTCCCAGCTCCATGGCTCTCTGCCTCCACACCGGTCTCAGATCGTCGGCGCCCATGTCCATGTCCTTCGGCTGGCGGGTCTTGAGCGAAGCGAGCTCCGCCGCTCGGTGCCCACCCCGTCTGAGCGGCCCTGACTCAGTCGTCGAGTAGGCGGTCAGATCCGCCTCGATTGCGGCCGCACGTTGGGAGAACCCTCGCCTCACCTCTGAGCTGATCCCGACCAGGTCCGCCCTGCCTCGATCGAGAGGACCCCACTCGACGCCGAGACGCGTCCTCAGCTCTTCGCGCAGTTGCACGTGGTAGAGGGCCCCAATGGCTCCCGCATGTGCGTATATGCCACGACCGTCGAGGGCGCTGAATCGGCCATCCGGTCCTCGCCCGAGGTTGGCGACCACCACATGTGAGTGCAGATGTGGATCCAGAGCTCGGCTGGTCCTGTGCAGGAACTCTGCGCCGAAAGCTCCTTCGAGCCGCTCCACCGTCCGTTCTGATCCCCTCCCCCTGCGTACGCCTAGCGCCCTGTCCTCCACGTAGTGCAGCGCAGCCGACACCGCCGCTCGATGGCCTCGAGCGACCTCGTCCGACACCGCCGGGTCGGCCAGCCCGTGCAGCACACTCACCGATTTCGGCGCGGCGAGGGTGAGATCGAACCCCGTCACCCGCACACGGTTCCTGGCGGTCCCGAGCATCTGCCCCGATCGAGGATCCCGGCCACTCATCAACGCCGTGAGCTCCGCCCCACCAACCGGTCCGACGAGCCCTGCGGCCTGCGGACCACGTCCCAACCACTCGCCCGGGGGCTCCAGACCTACGGCCTGCAGGTAGTACTCCTCCCTCCCCGCCCCGAGCTTCGAAAGCCGCAGCACCCGATCTCCTCCTCGGGATGCAATCATAGTGCATTATAGTGTTTTATGTTGTTTCATGTTTTTCTGTTTCGAGAACCCGGACTTGGCACATTGAAATTCGGAATTGAGCAACAGCCGCGTTTACTAAACGCCGATTTCTGTTGCCAAGGTCGAGTTCACCGAGGTGCGCCCCTTTTGCCGGTGGTTCCGTCACCTCGGAGAAGTGGGGGCCGGCCGAGAATGGTCGGCTTTCTCAGCCCTGGTCAGCCGGGTTGTTGATCGCCGATTCGAACAAGATGGCGCCGGTCTTGGTGTCCCGGATCATGAACAGGAACGGGCGGTTGAACAACAGAGAACGCGTTTCCCTGAGGGCTGTCGCCGTATTGACGACCGCGGTGGCTGCGGAAGCAACCGTTCCCCATTTGGTGATACTCAACGTTGCTTGCTGCTTCACCTCGCTGATCTGTGTAGCGATGGTGCTGAGTCCCGAGAAATCTGCACCGGGACCGAATGCGTCCGTGATCCCGAGTTCCTGAAGAGGCGTAGCCAGTTGGAGGCTCGACGCGATCTTCGATTTGGGTACCTGAGGATCAACGGCTTGATTCGACATACCGCCGATGATGCCGTTGAGACTCGCGACATCGAGACTCCCCACGAACCGTCCGAGCGAGCCAGACGTGGGCATGAGCAATAGAGCGGCATACCGACTCGGTGGCCGGTTTCCGTGCTCGCCGGTGCCGTTCCAATATGCGAGCTGGACGGCATCGAGCTCCGGACCGAATGACGACAGGTAATCACTGTCACCAACCGATGGGCTCATGTACGTCGCAGAGACATCTCCACCCGGGGCGTGGAACACCCCTGATGACGTGTCGGTGAGCTGGGCGGCCCACTGTGCGTCGAACAGAACGGCATTGAGGAGTACGGCGACCGTGGACTGAGGAACATCGCTTGGCTTCAATAACGAGGGGATCTGACCATCTGTCTCTTGGCTGACCCAGGCATTCACTGAACGAACGGCGGCGGCTGGATCGTGGTCGAAGTCGGTCTGCCAGACGCCCGCCCCAAATTCGGACTTCAAGTTATTCAAGAAACCAGGCTCAATCGGAAAGCCCTTCTGAGTCCAGACGCTGTTTGCGTCGTTGAGCGCAATGTGATCGTGTTTCGCTACCCCCACGAGGTCGTCGTCGAGAGAGGCCCAACCAAGAGCTTGTTCCGACGTGGAGAGCTTGCTCAAGCCCAGTGCTTGGGCGATTTGGGTCGCTGTTTGCCCCCGAGCCCCGAGCAGCGCCATTGCAAGAGCCTCTGAAAGGCTGAAAGGCGAGACGAGCTGGTTTGCCGATGAAGACTGATTGACGAGCAGCCCGAGGATTTTCAGGCTGAACTCCTCTTCGGCGTTGGCAACCTTGGCCTCGGCTGCGCTGTTCAACGTTCTGGTTTGCTGGACGAGCGAGGTCAGCTCGACGGCCGAGCCGATATGAGTACTCACACCCGCCTGTGTGGGAGTGCCACCTGTGCTGCGGGGACCGATGATCGCCCCTGAAACGACTGCGATCACGATGACGAGGACAACCGCAGCCGATCCCACCACCCCGACCCGGCGCCGTCGGCGTCGAACGCTTCGTTGGCGAATCTCTGATGCGCTCGGCCAGTGGCCTCCCGACGAACCGGTCCTAACGAGGCTCTCCAACTGCTCTTCTACCCGTGACTCCTTGCGCTCAGCCATCGACGGGATCCTTTCTCGGATCACTCGACTCGTCGGTGTCACTCGCCCCGAGTCGTCGTTCTTCGTGCTGCCTTGGGTCTTGTTCCAAGCGGTCGAGTTCGGCCGCCAGACGGGTGCGCCCGCGTGAGAGCCAGGACTTGACCGTTCCTTCTGGCACGCGGAGCTCGGTCGCCACGTCTGTAACCGAGAGCCCGCCGACGTGGTGCAGGACGATGGCCCTGCGCTCGGGGACCGGCAATGCCTTTAGTGCGGCCAGGATCGGGATCGTCTGCCCAGGGATCTCCGAGCCCGCAACTGGCACCGAAGCCCGAAGGACCAACTTGCGGGCCTTTCGCCAGCGGCTCACGGCCAGGTTGTGCGCGACGCGGCGGACCCACGCTTCGGGGTCGTCGTAGCCACCAACGGTTCCCCATCGGAGCCAGGCCCTCATGAATGCCTCCTGCACAACCTCGTTGGCATCCGACAAGTTGCCGGTCAGAGCGGCAAGCTGCACCGCGAGCCGATCTCTGCTCGCGCGATAGAGCTCGTCGAAGCCCTCGGTGTCAGCCAATCTGTTCCTCTGATCAAGACACGCTCTCGTGCGTGCCGGGGTTGCAAAGGGGTGCCCTATTTCTGGGTCGGACTTACCTGTCCCGATCTACTTGACTCAGGAGAGCAGTTGTCTGAGCGCTCTGCGAATTTCGTGCGAGGGTGCTGTTCAGAATCCCGACCACGGATCAGCACTATGCAGTTTGCCGGGTTGTCCTTCAGCACGCTGTCTTCAAGTTACGCAGACGACGGGAGGCGCACGCTCCCCGCTTGCCAGTCTCGGTGCCAGTAGCGACTACTTGGAACATTCGGTGTTCCGAACCTCTGACGGGCCCGGCGAGACCTGCTGTCCCGGGTTCATGTCGCATCCATTCACCAGGAGGGTCCAGACCTATGGCCTACAGGTAGTACTCCTCCGTCCCCGGTCCCATCCTGGGGATGCAGTATAGCGTTTTATCGCTCTTCATGTATTTCTGTCTTAAACCGGACTTGGCACATTTGAATTTCGAATTGAGGAACAGCCGCGTTTACTAATCACCGATTTCTGTTGCCGAGGTCCGGGCTCGGCTCGGTTGGCGAGACCCGCCCGGCGGATGCCGGACGGCCACAAGAGCGGTCGTTACTTCGAATAGAGAGCGAGCACCCTTTGCGCTGCCTCGCGCCCCGCCGGCTTCAACTCGGCGGGCTCAAGCACCTCGGCGCTCGGACCGAGCTGGAGCAACAGCCGCTCCAACCAGACCGTGCTCACGACCCCGAGCGTCACCTCGGTCCTCCCGTCGGGGAGCTCAGCGGTCTCGAGAACGGGTACCGACTCGAGCAGCCAGCTGCTCTCTTCCGATATCGCGAGTCGCACCAGGGTCGCCTCGGGACCCGGGACGAAGGGACCTTCGCCCGCTGCCTGGCGCGCCGGGTGGGCAACGGCAGGTTCACCCGTCGGCTCCGAGGCCACGATCCTGTCCACCCTGAACCGACGCGTCCCCCCTGCCGTGTGACACCACGCATCGAGGTACCAATTTCCCCCGTGCGCGCTCAGCCCGACCGGGTCGACCACCCTCGTCGAGCGAGCGTCCCGCCATGCCGAGAGGTAGTCGATCCTCAGCTGGCTGCCCGCAGCCAAGGCTTCGCGTACGGCGGCGAGGTGGGTTGGCTCTCCGAGATCCACGCCCACCGACCCCCGATCTCCGAGTGCAGCATCGAGCTTGGCGAGCGCCCTCCCGAGCGCGCTGTCGGACTCACCGCCCTGGGCGGCCGCAGACGCACGGCCTGCGGCGGCGAGAGCGAACCCCTCCTGGGCGGACAAGCGGCGGGGACGGCCGAGCTCGGCCCCGAGCTGCGCTTCGACCATCTCCTCGCCGACGATTATCTCCATCAGGCGGTCCGGCGTGTACGGGGGCAGGCCGCAGCACGCTGCAAGCTCGAGATCCGCGACCAACTGCTCGGGGCTCATCCCGAACCGCTCGGCGAGCTCGGCCAGACTCACCTGACCCCTTTGGGCAAGCCACGACAGCACCGCCAGGAGCCTGTCGAGCCGTGAGCCCGCATCGCGCTGCTGTTCGCTCACGTCGCCCCACCATCGAAGGCGCGTAGCCAGCCGACGATTCGCGCGCGCACCTCGGACGGTTCGAGGACCTCTGCGTGCGGCCCGAGCGCGAGTACCCACGAGATCAGGGCCGGCTCGTTCGAGACCTGGAGCTCCACGATCACAGATCCGTCGGGACGCCTCTCGCTCACACTTTGCTCACCCAACTGCTGCACCACCCGCGGTCCTTCGAGCGCATCGACGAGAACTCGCACAGGGCGAGTGGGCTCTTCTCCGATCTTCCATGGCGCATCCGGAAGTGCAGCCTGCGCGTCGAAATCCGCCGGCAGGTGAGCGGATCCGGGTGCGCCCGTCGTCGGGGTCCCGTCGATCCGGTCGACGCGGAACGTACGCGCCGCTCCGCGATCGCGGTCGAAGCCGGCGAGGTACCACCAACCCTGACGGAAGCGAAGAAGACCAGGGTCGACGTGGCGGCGCTCCCCGCGATACTCGAAGGTCACGCTCGCGTGCGATCTCACAGCTTCGAAAAGGACCGGAAGCGCAGGTAAAGACGGCAGGTTGGCAACCGGAGCAAGCGACTCGAGCGACGGAATTCCCAGGCGCCAAAGCGCATCCCTACCACTAGGATCGCCGAGGTGGACCTCGGCCACGGCGATGTTCAAAGCCGCCTGTTCGTCGGGATCAAGGTGGAGATCCGGAAGGTAGAAGTCCTCGGGCCGGATCCTGTAGCCCATCTGCTCGGGGCCCTCGATCGTCTCGGTGATCACCGGAATCCCCTGATCGCGAAGGGTCCGCTTGTCCCGCTCGAATGCCTGACGCCTCGCTTCGCCTTCGGGTGGGAATCCCGGTACGGCGTCGCCGAGCTCGCGGAGGCTGAGCGGCCTCGTGGTGTTGAGCAACACGAGGACGAGATCGGTGAGCCTTTCAAGCCTGTCGACTCGTGCCACGGGCGCAAGAGTAGGCCGTGGCTCTGATCGGCCCTGCAGCCACTCTCGCAGTCGTCGGTCCGTGGGTGGCTCAGGTCCACCCGGTCGCTTTGGCAGTTGTCGTGGCGCTGGTCGCTTCCTACGTGTTTCTCGCCCGCGGCGAGTCCCGCCCTTCACGCAAACAGAGGTGGGCATTCGCCGCCTCGATGGCGGCGCTCCTCGTTGCTGAATCGTGGCCGCTCGAGGACCTTGCGGCCCACTGGTCATTGACAGCGCTCGTCCTCCAGCGTCTGCTACTCATCCTGGTGGTTGCGCCGATGCTCATGCTGTCGATTCCTCCGCCCCTCGCAGCCCGGCTGACCCGGCCTCGCGCAATCGACGAGACTGTCGCCTTCGTCAGCAGGCCACAGGTGGCAGTGGTGGCGTTCACCGTGATCGCGGTCGGCACGCTATTGACGCCGGCTGTTGCGGCACAGAGCTCCTCTGCTGCCGCAAGAGCCGCGACCGATGCGCTGCTGATCATCTCGGGTCTCGTGCTCTGGTCCCCCGTCGTGACGACCATTCCGGGCGCCAGCAGGCCGTCTCCGTTGGGTCGCGCGGTGTATCTCTTCGTTCAATCGGTGATTCCCGGCTTTCCTTCGGTGATCTTCATCTTCTCCCACCATCCGCTCTATCCGGCTTTCGCACACGTGCGCGAGGTCTTCGGGTTGAGCCCACTCGTCGATCAGCAGCTCGCCGGAGTTGTTGCCAAGGTCGCGACACTCCCGGTTCTGTGGAGCGTCGCCTGGGTTGCCCTTTCGAAAGCGCATTTTGCCGACCGGGAGGGTCTCGACACCGAGCCACTCACCTGGGCCGAAGTGCAGCGTCAACTCGAAAGGGCTGAACGCCTGCCGAGCGCTCGGGGCTGCGCCGCGGCATCGAGCGGCGCCTCCGGTACGGCCCCTCCGACGGCTCAGCCGCCTCCCAGCGCGTAGGGGCTCAGCCCACCGTGTGGGTAAAGCTGATCGGTTCTTTCGATCGCAAGAACGTTCCGAGCAGCTTGTTCGAAGGCTCGGAGACGACGACGACCGCGTAGGTACGATGCCCCGGTGGTGGCACCGGGAGCAGCAGATCGCTGACGGAACTCGGGTCGAAAGAACCGCGGAAGGCGACAAGGCAGATGCTCTTGACCGGTCCACCGTTGCGCTTGGCGAGCACGGCTTTGTCGTAATTGTGCGTCGATCCGAAAGCGTCGATCTGCTTCTGTGTGGCCGACCTTACTCCCACGAAGGCGGGACTCGGCGGAGCGGGGCTCGGCGGAGCGCCGTTCGGCACGATCCGCGTGGGGTGGTAGGTGACTGCGGACCTTCCGACCGGAATGGCTCTGAAGCAGACGGCCGACGACGTACCGAGCCCGTTTCGCACCACTGAAGCGCAACTCGCTGTTCCCGCGACCATCGCCGACAGCACGAAGGCCGTGGCAGAGAACGTCGCCCAGCTTCTCTTCATCGTTCACGCACCGCTGTCACCTTGCACCTACCTTTTGCGGGTACGGCACCGGGACTTCAGGCAGGCCGCCGCCGAGACCTGCCCGTGTCCGCCTGCGGCGCGCTGCAAGCCACGCCCACGCGATCCAGCCGACCGGCAGCTCTCCCCAGAAGCTGATCAGCCGGTAGAGGAATACCGCAGCGACGGTCGACGTCTCGGCTCCGCCATACGCGACGAGCGCAACGGTGAGGCTGCCCTCGACGACCCCGAGGCCACCTGGGGTGATCGGCAGGTTGGCGGCGAGCTGACCGGCTCCATAGGCCAGAACTAGGCCGCGCCATGGCACCCCGACCCCTAAGGCAGTGAAGCTGATCACGAGGCAGCCGCAGTCGAGCATCCAGTTTACGAGCCCCCACGTCATGCACACGACCATTTGGAGGGGAGTCTGGGACACTGAGTTCAGCCGGTGGACGAACTGCTTCACGATCGCGTCGGCCCTCGCTCCCCAGCGCGGGAAGACCCGACGAACCAGAGCCACCGACCTCGACAGAGCCCACACCAGCGCGCGCCTCTGCACGAAGAGCGCGCCCACCGCGAGGGTGAGAACGAGGACCCCGATCGTGACCCCGACGAGGTCGAGATTGGAGCTTTCACTGCCGGCTATCCCCACTCCTGTTGCGGCAACTACGGCAAGTGTCACGGACGTGACCACGAGCAGAGCGACGATCGCCCAAGCGGCCAGAACTTCGTCTGCACCTTTGTGGCGGTACTGGCGATAGGTGAAGATCGTCGCGATGATCGAACCGGTGGGAAGCGAGTTCGTGATCGCGATGTTGGCGAGCGTGACCCCGGTCAACCACCCGAGACCGGTATGGAGGCCCCCCGCAGCGATGAGCCGTTGCTGCACGATGGCATAAGCGACGATCGAGCCGAACTCCGCAGCCACCGCGATCACGACCCATTCCCACTTGATGTGCGTCAGGTACGCGGATGCACCCGCCAGCTCCGCGGTGTGACCGCTCAGGACCCACCAACCGAGCGCGATCGCGGCGATCGCGAACACGACCCGGGCGTACGGCCGCACCTTGCTCCAGCGAACCGACCAACTCCCCTTCGGGCCGGGCACCGTCTTTGATCCCGGGATCACGCGCCAGACGGCTCCACCAGGATCTTCACATGGGCCTCGGGCCGTCCCAACTCCTCGAACGCTCCCGGCGTCCCGTCGAGACCAACCTCGCCCGTGATCATCGGGGAGATATCCACTTCGCCTTCGGCGATCACTCGCAAGGACCGGGCGAACTCCTCAGGGGTGTAAGCGAACACATAACGCACACAGAGCTCCTTCGCCGATGCGAAGAACGGCCTGGTCGTGTCCGACTCCATGCAAACACCCACGACGACGATCTGCGTACCTAAAGGCACGTCGCGCATGAGCGAATCGATCACGCCCGGAACCCCGACGGCTTCGAAGCAGACCAGCTCGCGGCTTGGGTCGATCCGACGCCATGCGTCGATCATGGACTCCTCTCTCGGGTCCACGGCGTCCGTGGCACCAAGTGCGAGCGCAAGCGCTCGTCTCGCGGGTGACAGGTCCGAGGCGACTATGACCTCGACCCCCTCGAGCCGGAGTGCCGAGATCACCGCGAGCCCGACGGGGCCGCATCCTGCCACGGCACCCGCATTCCGTGGATTGACGCGGGCTGCGGCGACCGCGTGGATGCCGACCGCCAAGGGCTCGGTGAGCGCAGCAAGGCGGGGCTCCAAACCGTTCGGAACCGTAAGGACGAGCTGTGCGGAAAGAAGCATCCGCTCTGCGAAGCCACCTGGGTAGTCGTTGTTGTAGGCGAGCTGATGGAGCCCCGTCCCGGTCAACAACAAGGGTACGGACACGACGAGCGTTCCCGGCGCGGGCCCGGATGTGTCAGGGCCCGCCTCGAGCACCTCGGCGCAGAACTCGTGCCCCATGACGATGTCACGTCCGAGATCGATGGCCGGAGCCAGAACCGCAGCGAGATCCCCTAGCGAGGCGGTGAGCTCACTGCTCAGCTCCACCATCGCAGGGGCGTGTCGTAGGAAGTGGAGATCGGACCCGCAGATCCCACAGGCGATGGTACGGACGAGCAGCTGTCCGGGCCCGGGTCGAGGGTCCGACACCTCGGCGACGACCAATTCTCCGTGTCGCATCACACACGCCTGCACCGGCGCCTCCTTGCATCGGTTGCCGTCTCACCCAAGCTGTGGAGGGATCCGAGGGTCCTCGCTCCGGTCGATCCGACGATGCTCGCACACCCAGGTGAGCAAGGGGCGTAGCATCCCTTTGCGTGGTCCGCCGCGCATCCGTGGGGACCCTGCCGTCGCCGAACAGGGCCCGCAATCCCGGCCTTTCAGGCCCACCGGGCGCTTCGGAGCGCACCGGTGGTGGCCGACCGACCGTGCACGGCTCACGCGTGCACGTCCCTGGCAACGTCCGGTCGGGAATCGAGCTGCTCGGAAACCGTCCTGCGGTTGTAGTGAGGTCTACGCCGGGTCGAAATCGCGGTGCCCTCAGCCACGACGACGGTGTCACCATCGCCGAGGCGGCCCGTACGGCGTTGGACAGACGCCTGCCTTTCGTCCTGGTGGTCTCGTCGTCGGGTGCCGACGTGACAGACGGGATCGCCGCCATGCACGGATGGGGGGTGGCCGCTGCGGGTATGGCGCGGTGCTCCGGGATCGTGCCGGTGCTCGCCGCAGTGACGGGGCCCGCCATCTCCGGAACCGCCTTGATGCTCGGGCTGGCCGACGTGGTGGCCATGACCCCGGAAGCTTTCGCGTTCGTCTCCGGGCCGGACATGGTCCACGAGTTCACCGGCATCCGTATCGAGCGCTCAGAGCTCGGTGGAACCGTGGTGCACGCCACGTCGAGCGGCCTGTGCGCTCTCCCGGCTTCCGACACCGATCATGCGATGGCGCTTCTGGCCGACGTCGTGTCGTACCTGCCCGCACACACCGACGAAGCCCCTCCGTCCATCGACTCCGACGATCCGCCGGACCGAGCCACACCAGAGCTCGCCGGAGTCGTGCCGACCGAACCGACCGCCTCCTACGACGTGCGCGAGGTGGCCGAATCGATCGTCGACGACGGGGAGCTCGTCGAGCTGCGAGCCGCGTGGGCGCCCCAGTTGGTCACCGCGCTCGGGTCCGTCGGAGGCCAACCGGTGGGCGTGCTCGCGAACCAGCCGCGGGCACTCGCCGGGACGCTCGACATAGCCGCGTCACAGAAGGGAGCACGCTTCGTAAGGATGTGCGACGCGTTCAATCTGCCGCTGATCACCCTCGTGGACACTCCGGGGTTCCTTCCGGGGAAGGACCTCGAATGGCGCGGGATGATCCGTCACGGCGCCGAGCTCGCCTTCGCCTATGCCGAGGCGACGGTGCCGCGCATCTGCCTCATCTTGCGCAAGGCCTACGGCGGCGCATACATCGTCCTCGACTCGAAAGGGATCGGCAACGACATCTGTCTCGCGTGGCCGAGCGCCGAAGTGGCGGTCATGGGATCACGCGGAGCAGTGCAGATCCTGCACCGCCGGTCCGACGCCTCCGAGCTCCAAAAGCTCGAGTCGGAATACTCCGACAGCTACCTGACACCCTGGGTCGCCGCAGAGCGGGGGTTCGTCGACATCGTGATCGAGCCGGCGGAGACGCGGAAGGTCATCAACAGGGCGTTGACGCTGCTCGCGAGCCGACGCGAGCGACTCGGAACCCGCCGCCACGACAACGGCCCGCTCTGAGAGCTCTCCTCAGCCGATGACACCTGCTCCGGCCAGGTTCGACGACCAACGGATCGGGCCCGATGACCGCACGACGGTCCCCGCTGTGCACGAGGACTCGCCCGATTCGGACCTCGCGTAGTAGACCCCTGTCGGCCGCGGACCGACGGAGCGGGGCGACGAATCGAACGCCACGCCTGAGCGGTCGTCGGACAGCAACCTGGGCACGCTTTCCAGGTCTGCGGCGTACCAGCAGGTCTTCGTCACCGAGCTCCAGACTGCGATCACCACTCCCTGACCGTCACCAGGCGAGTTCACGTCGACTACCTGCTCGCTGACACAGGCAGGGCTCTGGCCGGCACACGATCCGATCGTCCAGGAGAATCCCGGGTCCTGCGAGTCGAACGACAGCGGCGAGAGCACCACCCCTTCCCACCAGTAGCTCTGACCGACGAAGTAGGCGGCCCTCGCGGAGATGACCGCATTCGTCAGGTTGGCCCGTGCATCTGTGTCGTTCGCGGCAGGTGAGGTACGCAACAGCGCCGGCATCGCGATGGCAAGCACAAGAACTCCTATAAGCGCGACCAGCATCAGCTCGAAAGTGGCAACACCACACTCACCGGCCACACGAGAATCGCGGGCAACGACGATTCTCGCTCGCGCCCTGTTCTCCGCAACCCGTGCGTGCATCCTCGCGTCTGTGCCTTTGCCGGCCATACGGCCGCGATAGAGACCCGCGAGAAACGCTCCAGGCCGGAGGGGTGCCCGAAGGTCGTCAGTTGTCTGTTTGTTGTGAAATCGACACTAGCGGGACGCATCGGGGTTAGCACGACGAGCGCGAAAAAGGACCGGGCCCCGCATACGCGAGGCCCGGTCCCTTGGTTCTTGCACTCAGCTGAAAGCTCCAGCCGAGTTTGACTTCCTCCAGTTGTTAGCTGACGGTAACTGCGTTGCTGTAGCTCTGTCCTGTGTTGGCCGCGAACGTGATGTTGGCGTCCGTGTCAGGGTTCAGCGCCTTGCAACCGCCCACCGGGATGGTGGTCGCCTTACCGTAGTAAGTGCCGGCGTTGGCGAACGTGGTGGCCGCGTCCAGCGGGCCCGGAGGACCAGCGGGAGTCGACTCCACGTCGAACCCGTACCAGCAAGTGTTCGTCTTCGCACTGTCGACGGCAAAGGAAAGGCCCTGTGCGTCGTTGGCCGCGCTGACTCCGAACACGAGCACGCTCACGCAGTTAGCGGTCGTGGTCGGGCACGCGGTCGCGGTTGTTACACCAACCCAGTCGAACTCGGGCGCCTGGGAGGTGAAGTTACCCGTGGTGTAAGCCCCGGCACTTCCCGAGTACGCCTGCGTCACCTGGTACAGGGCCTTCGCCTCCGTAATGGCGTTAGTCAGGTTCGACTGCGCCGCACGGTCGCCCGCTGTGTTGGTGACCCCGAGGAACGTCGGGATGGCGATGGCGAGCAAGATGGCGATGATCAACAGAACCACCATGAGCTCGATCAGGGTGAAACCGCCTTCAGCGACTTCCTCGCCCCCCATCTCAGCAGCGCGCTCCTCGCGAAGCCGCCGCAATGTCGCCTGAAACATAAATTCTCTCCTCCTATAGGCAATTGGCTGGAGGGCCACCGAGGTCCGATGGTCCCCGGCCGCATCTGTGCACGCCCGTCCGCTAGGAAGGACATGCCCTGCAGGCGACGGCCATACCCGCAAGGTTTTTGTAGACCTCTCTGGACAGTTATCGATCCGAAGGCCAGGAAACTTGAGCGTTTTTCATCGGTGTCAGATTTACTGTAGTCTACAATAGATCAATTGTAGTATACACGAATCTCCGCGTTGAGCTGGGACTCGAAAAGGTCCCTCTCCGACCGGTTCGTCTACGTGCTCTGACTACCGCTTCCGCCCGAACTCGTCGAGCACACGTCCTGCTGACCGGTGCTGTAGAAGATTGCGCCCTGGAGTTGCAGCGAGTAGTCAACCGACGACGACGCACCAGTCGTCGTGTTTCCGGTGAGGGCCACAGAGGACACCGCGTAAAGGCGCTGAAGCGAATGAACGTTGTCGAGGCCGTTCAAGAAGTTGAGCACCTGCCGGTATGTCCCCGACACGGCGAGGTCGATCCCGACCGTCGCTGCTCCCGCAGCGCTGGGGCCAGCTCCGGGTGTGCCCGCACTCGATATCGTGACGCTCGGGGTTGCTGTACCTGAGTTCGTCGCGAGTTGCGAGATCTGATGGAGGAACAGGTCGACCGTAGGAGTCGACGGCACTAGGGTCAGGTCCTGGCGAAGCGTCGAGCAATCTTTTGGTTCCTGCTTCGACTCGTGCTCGAGTCCGGTGATCTGCGCCTGCAAACTCGTCTCCTGGTCCAGGAGCGTGACCTTGCTCGCATTCGCAGATGAGACTTTGTGTCCTTCCGGAAGGATGTAGGCAGACACAGCGATCAAGGCGATGATCAGGACCGCCCCACCAGTGGCGATCGGCCACAAGTAACGCTTCAGTTGGTCCATCAGAAGCTCCCGTTGTCGGACAGGCTTGCTCCGGCCTGTAGGTGGACGGTGGACTGGAACGTCACGGTGGTGTCATGCCCGGTCACAGTGTTGCCAGCTTGGGACACCTCAGGTGGATAGAAGAACGGCGATGCCGAAAGGTTGTCGATCCACTCGGCGACCGGGCTGAAGTGGATGTCGGTCGGGTAACTGCCCGAAACGGACACGACAACCGAGCCGATTCCGGAAGGGCCCGCTCCAGGCGTGGCGACTCCGGGAGCTGCTGCCGCACCTGACGTTCCTGTGAACGATGACGAGCTCAGCCCCCGAGGCGTGCGGGCGGTCAGCTCGGTAAGCACGGCATACCAGTCGACCGACGAAGAGGACACGGCAGTTATCTGCCCTTGCGCCTGACGGAGCTCGTCGGTCGCCTTCACCACACGGTCGTACTTGGGTATCTGGGCCTGCAACGTCGAGATCTGAGCGGTCGCAGTGCGCACGTCGCCTTCTACGAAGTGGTAGCGCAGATACTGGAGAACGCCCCCCAAAAGGAGCAGGACGATCACCGTCGCACCGACGAGGATGGAACGGCGCTTCAGCATTCGCTGGAAGCTGCGCTCCTTCACCTCGGGAGGGATCAAGTTGAACTTCTGCACCGAGGGATTCGGCTCGGGAAGCGCGAGCCCGATTGGCGTCGTGGCAACCGGATCGATCGATGCAAGTTGCTCCGGCTTCTGGTCGAGCTTCCTCAGGTCGAGCCGTGAAAGTGCTGACACGACCTGAACGGGTATGCGAACTTGGGCTTGCAGCGTCTCTACGAGCCCGTTCACTCGTGATCCGCCACCAGTCAGAAGGACGCGCGAGATCGGGGCCCTTCCTGGTAGCGACGCGAAGTATTGGATCGAGTTGCGGATCTCACCTACGAGCTCGGACATGCTTGCGCGCGCCGCGCGCTCTGCGGCCTGAACCTGAGGAACCGGCTCGCCGAGACGACGCTTGAGCGCTTCGGCGTCGGCCAGCGGTAGGTCGAGGGCGGACGCAACGGCGGCGGTCGTTGCGTTCCCGCCGATTCCGACAGTCCTTACGAACTGGGGACGTCCGTGCTGGTGCACCACGACCACTGTCAAACCTGCCCCGACCGAGACGATCGCCTCCGGCGAGTCGGACATGGTCTTCGGATCCACGAGAGCGCGCACGAGGGCAGACGACACGAGGTCTACGCCCTCTACGGTGAGACCCGCACCCTCGACGGCGCTAACAACTCCTTCGACGAGATCACGGTGGGCCGCAGCAACGAGCACCCGGCGCATTGCCGTGCCATCAGGAGCTGCGAAGTCGGCGAGCACCTGTGCAGAAAGGATGGTCTTGTCCGGCGGGAAGGGGATGACCTCCTCGGACTGGAACTGGACCGCGCTGTCGATCTCGTCGTCCGGCACGAACGGCAGATCGATCTCGCGGGTGATCGCCCGCAGGCCGGCGATTCCTATGACAACTGACTTGGACGCGAATTGCCCGTTGCGCCAAAGGCGGCCGATCGCGTCGGACACTGCGCTCGGGTCTTGGATCTCACCGTCGACGATCGACCCAGGGGGAAGACCGATCTGGCCGAACGCCAGAAGAGTCGGAGGTGTTGATCCGGTGTCGATCTCCGCGGCACGGACCGCGCTCGTTGCAATGTCGAGCCCGACCACCTGTGCCATCTTTGTGCTCCCTTCGCCTAACTGGCTTCCCGCAATGCACCAGGGGGAGCCTGTTATGGCGCTCCGCCTGACCGGGTCACCAGCAACTGATCCCGTTGCCGCTCCCGGCTCGAGTGGGCAATGCCCGACGATCCCGAGTGAATGACCTCAATCTGATCGTCATCTAGCGGGGCGGACTTGAGTGGTGGAGCGGCGAGTGCTACCAACAGGGCCAGAGCCCCGATCGTGCCTGTCCACCAGGGCCATTCCCCGAGTCTCAGATCCGGAAAGACGACGAGAAACAGGCCAAGACCGAGCCCGATGAGGGTGCGGACCCACTTTCTGCTGATCAGCAGCACGCTCGCCAACACCGTTGCCGGCCACACGTAGTAGGCGACCATCACGGACTCGGTGGCGCAGCGGAGCAGTAGAGCGACGCTGCAGCCCCAGATCAGCACGTAGGGATCCGAGACCTTGCGCTTCAAGACAATGGCAAGCACGCATGCACCGGCCACTGAGAGCAACCGGATCGGGCCAGCCGCCACAAGGAGAAATCGACCGCTACCACCCAGCGTGGGCGCCAGGCTCGTCCACGGTGTCCGGTGATCCAGGTTCGGATAATTCGGCTGATCCACCAACGCGCGCACCGTGTCGCCGTAATTGGCGAAGAGCGGAGCGACGACAAGCGCTGTTGAAGGGATGACACACCGACAGATCAACGACCACGATTTGCGCAACCCAACCGTCGCGATCACCAAGGGGACGAGCAGGAGCACGAGGGGTTGGAAAGCGACTGCTGCACCCAGGATCCAGCCCGCTGCCACGGTTCGCCGGTCGATGACCGCCACCAGCCCGTAGCAGGCGAGGCCGATTGCGATCGCGTCTTCCGGGTGACCCCACAACGCGTCGGTGTTGAACAGCCCGACGGCGACAAAGGCGGTCACCACGGCCCTGCGACCTCGGGAGACGCCGAGCCTTTCGCCGATGGCATCGGCGCCGAAGAGCGCAATCGACCCCAGCGCCATTTCCAAGGGCCCGCAAATCAGCCACGCTGTCGGGTGAGGAACAACGATCGGGTAGCTCTCGAGAAGTCCGAGTGCGCCGGTGAGCATCGCACAAGGCGCGAGAGCCACGACGATCCCGGGGAACGTCACGACCCCCGCATGAGCTGAATAGATTCCGCCGAGATCTCCCCATCCCACGTAGTGCGCGGCTCTGTAGGTAGCCCAGAAGTCCGAGGGCGTTATCCAAACCGACGTGTGGCGAACGACCGGACCCCAGAAAAGCGTGTATGCCGTGCCGAGAACGACCCCGAGCACGGTTACCGCGATTGGGGTCGCCCGCGTTCCGAGCAAAACCGCCGGAAGGCGTGATGCACCCAGGCGCGGCGCCTTAGAGGGTTCCGTTTGCTTCGACGAACCTGCGGTCGGATCTCCTGGCAAAATTGGACCGACCTTGATGCAGATGGTCAGCTCGTCGGGATGTGCTTGATGTACGAGAACATGGGCAGATACATCGAGATGACCATGATGCCGACGCCGACCCCCATCACCACAGTGAGCAAGGGTTCCAGCAAAGACGTCAGATTGTTCACCGTCGACTCCACCTCGGCATCGTAGAACTCCGAGACCTTCCTCAGCATGCTGTCGAGGGCACCGGTCTGCTCTCCAACTTCGACCATCTGCACGACCAACGAGGGGATGACGTCGTCGTGCTCCTTCAGCACGTCGGCGAGAGGACGTCCCTCACGGACTCCTTGCTTGGCCTCCTGAAGAACAGATCCGACCGTCACATTGCCGGCCGTCTCGGAAACGATGTCAAGGGACTCGAGGATCGGGACTCCAGAGGTGACCAGAGACGAAAGGGTCCCGGTGAACCTTGCGATCGCCGTCTTGTGCATCAACGGTCCGAAGATCGGGGGACGCAGCTTGAACCTGTCCCATGTGGCCCTGCCCTTCTCGGTCGCGATCCACTTCCGGAAAGCCACGATCCCACCGACGATGACGGCGATAACGATGATCGCCCGCCAACTCAGGACCACGTTGGAGATGTGGATGATGATCAGGGTCGGAGTGGGGAGGCTGGCGTGCAATGTCGCGAAAAGGTTCTTGAATATCGGGACGATGAAGATCAACAGCGCCAGGAAGATGACGCACATGACGCAGAGCACCACCGCCGGATAGGTCATCGCACCCCGGATGCTGCGCATCAGGGCTGCCTGCTTCTCCATGGTGGATGCAAGGTCGAGCAGAACCTTGTCCAGGCTTCCGCCGGCCTCACCCGCCTGGACCATGGTGACGAACAGCTGGCTGAACACCTTCGGGTGCTTCGCCACAGCTGCAGACAGCGACGAGCCGCGCTCGACGTCGAGCCTGACCTCGCTGAGCACCCGTGACAGCTCCTTGTTCTCCACCTGGCTCGAGAGCACGGACAGCGCGCGGACGACCGACAACCCTGAGTCGATCATCGTTGCCAGCTGACGTGTCGCGACTGCGACCTCTGCGAGCTTCACCCTGTCGGTGAGGCCCGGGATATGGATCTCGGTGGAGAGGTTGACCTTGCCCTTGGGCGTGACAGAGATGGGCAGGTAGCCCATCTCGCGCAGCCTTCCGACGACGAGCGCCATGCTGTCGCCTTCGAGCTGGCCCTCCACGAGCCTGCCGGTGCGGTCCCTTACCTTGTAATCGAAAGTTAGTGCCATCGGGTCCCTCCTAGGACGCCATGTGCTGGCGCAGGTCGTCCTCGTTGCGACAGCGGTCGAAGGCCACGGCTTCTGTGACGCGGCCTTCCTTGACGAGCTTGGCGAGACCCTGGTCCATCGTCTGCATCCCGTATGTCGCTCCGGTCTGCATGAGCGAGTAGACCTGGTGGGTCTTGCTGCTCCTTATGAGGTTCCTGATCGCGGGAGTGCACATCATGACTTCGCACGCCGCGAGGCGACCAGTGCCCTCGGCGTTGAGTATCAGCTGTTGCGTCACGACGCCTTCGAGAGACGCAGAGAGCATGGTACGTACCTGCTCCTGCTGGTTTGTCGGGAACACGTCGATCACGCGGTCGATCGTCTGAGGCGCATCCTGGGTGTGGAGCGTCCCGAACACGAGGTGACCGGTCTCGGCCGCGGTCAGCGCCATCGAGATCGTCTCGAGGTCACGCATCTCACCGACGAGGATGACGTCGGGGTCCTCGCGAAGGACCCGGCGAAGCGCCTCGGAGAAGGATTTCGTGTCCTCGCCCACCTCGCGCTGGTTCACGATCGCTCTCTTGTGGTTGTGGAGGAACTCGATTGGGTCCTCGATCGTGATGATGTGAAGCGGCTTGGTCCGGTTGATTATGTCGACGAGTGACGCGAGGGTCGTCGACTTTCCCGAGCCGGTGGGCCCGGTGACGAGCACGAGGCCCCGCCTCATCTCACTGAACGAGCGGACCGCTTCGGGAATGCCGAGCGTGTCGAATGCGGGGATCTCGTGAGGGATCGACCTGAGTGCCGCTGCCACCGTCCCGCGCTGGCGGAAGACGTTCACCCTGAACCGGCCCACACCAGGTATCGAGTGAGAGGTGTCGAGCTCCAGCTCGTCCTCGAAACGCTCTCGCTGGTTCGCAGGCAGGATCCCGAAGATCATGTCCCTGATGGTCTCGTTGTCGAGCACCGGGCATCCCTCGATCGGGCGGATTGCCCCGTGCAGGCGGATGCAACCCGGCATCTGGGACGTCAGGTGGAGGTCTGATGCACCGACGCTCACTGCGTAACGGAGTAGGTCGTCGATGTGGAGAGCTACCTCCGCCGCTGCCGCCGCTGCCGCCTGGGCCGGAGTGAGCGGTGCGGAGGGCGGCCCTCCGTTGGATGAGCCGTTGCCGGCTGCCGCCGCCTGTTGAATGACACCTGGCCCCTGGGTCGCTGTCGCAGCCGGTACGGCGGTGGCGGTCGGCACGCCCGAAGCACCCGACGGCGCCGCTCCCGACGCGGCAGGCGCTGGCGGCGCGGGCGATGGAGCAGGCGAAGCCTGCGCCAGAGCCTGCAACCGCTCGATCGCTGCGGCATCCGCGAGCACAGCCGAGACCCTCGTCCCGCACAGAGTGGACAGCTGATCGATATCGGCAGAGCTCGGCGGCTCAGCGAACGCCACGTGCAGTGTCCCGTCGTGGAAGGCATAACCGATCGCGGCATAGTCGTTCGCTACCGCCGGCGGCAGCGCGAGCACGGCGTCCTGCGAAGGCCCGTTCGCGTAAAGATCCACTGTGGGCATCTGCGCGATCTGGCCGAATGTGCTCACGATTACCTGTGGAGCCACAAGCCCCCTCGACACGAGGAGGGACGCAAGCGTCACACCCGATGCGCTCGACTCTTCCAAGAGCACGGCAGAATCAGCCTCGGGCAACTGGCCCGCTGAAACGAGAGCCTGCGCCAGACGACGCGACCACTCGACCCTGGTGGCTGCAGAGGGACTCATCTTTTCTCCAGTCTCCGTGCGGGCGTCACGCGACGACCCGCAGAATTTCCTCGAGGGTCGTCTCGCCCTCGAGCGCCTTGCGTAGTCCGGCCTGGCGCAGTGTCACCATGCCCTGTTGCATTGCCAACTTGTGGATGTCGTCGGCGCTCCCGCCTTCGATGATCAAGCGCTCGATCTCCTCTGTCACGACGAGAAGCTCGAGGAGCGCCTTGCGGCCCCTGTAGCCGGTGTTCGAGCAAGAAGAGCACCCGACCGCACGATGGACTTTCGGCGTGGAGTCCCGCGAGAAGACCTCTTCGGGGCGCCAGCCGGCCGCCAGGATGTCGGCCTCGGTCGGCTCGTACGGCTCCTTGCAGTTGGGACACAGCCGGCGAGCCAACCGCTGTGCAAGAGCCGCCGACACGGCGGACGTGACGAGGTAGGACTCGAGACCCATCTCAACGAGTCGCATCGGGGTGCTTGCAGCGTCGTTCGTGTGAAGGGTGGCCAGAACGAGGTGGCCCGTGAGAGCGGCCTCGACGGAGATGAGCGCCGTCTCGCGGTCGCGGATCTCGCCCACGAGCACGATGTCGGGGTCGGAGCGCAGAATCGACTTCAGCGCGGACGCAAAGGTGAGGCCGGCTCTCTGGTTGAGCTGGACCTGGTTTATGCCTTTGATCCGGAGCTCGACAGGGTCCTCGACGGTGATGATGTTCTTCTCCGGGGAGTTGAGCGCTGCAAGCGTGGCGTAGAGCGTGGTCGTCTTGCCCGATCCGGTCGGACCGGTGACGAGGATCGTCCCGTAAGGCTTGGTGTAGATGCTCTGGTAGATCTCGAGCATCTCGTCGTCGAACCCGAGGTCTTCGAAGCTCAAAAGAACGTTGGACTTGTCCAGGACGCGCATCACGACCTTCTCGCCGTAGATCGTCGGCAGGGTCGCCATGCGCAGGTCGACGGCGCGGTTCCCGAGTGTGAGCGAGATACGGCCGTCCTGCGGAACGCGGTGCTCCGCGATGTTCATGTCCGCCATGACCTTGAGGCGCGTGACGACAGCGGCCGCAATGGCGCGCGGCGCCGAGGACATGTCGTGGAGGACGCCGTCGATCCTGTACCTGATGCGGAGATTGTCGGCAGTCGGTTCGACGTGGATGTCGGATGCGCGTTCGTTCAGGGCCTGGAGGATGAGCAGGTTCACATACCTGACGATCGGAGCGTCCTCGACGACGGACTGAAGTCCCTGCAGCTCCTCTTCGGATTGCTCGCCGTACTCTGCCGCCGCAGTCGTGGCAACAGCCTCTGCGTCGCCGCCCTGGTGATACGCCTTGTCTATATAGGTGTTGATCTGCGACCGGGTGCAGACGACGGTTATGAAGGTCCGCCCGATGATCGTGCGCAGATCGTCCATCGCGAAGACGTCTGTCGGGTTGGAGGCGGCGACGACGGGAATGCTGTCCTGCAGGTCGATTATCGCCACGTTGTGATGGCGCGCGGTCGCCTCAGGGAGCAGGTATGCGACGCTGTAGTTGACCATTCGCGCGTCGAGGTCGACGAACTCGAGGCCCATCTCGCTCGCCATTCCCCACATCAGGTCGGCCTCTGTGACGAGACCACGCGCCGTCAGGATCCGGGCGATCGTCTGGCCGGTGGTGTTGTGCTCTTGGAGCACCGACTCCATGTCGGCGAGCGAGACCCGGCCGCCTTCTATGAGCGCTCTTCCGAGCGGAGGGAAGGAAGCGAGCTCGCTGTCTGCGGCCTCCCTTCCGACGTCTCCCCCGGCGTGTTCGAACTCCGCTACCGCAACCTCGACGAGATCGGCGGTGAACGTCACGTCGTCTTCGGAGGTCCGCCCAGGAGCAGGGACCGCCGGCTCGTGGGCCGTCGACGACGGCAATCCGTCCAAAAAGTCGCGCGGGGAGGACGGCGCCGCAGCAGGCGCGGCCGGGCGGGTGAGCGCGTCTCCGAGTGCGACGGCGAGGGGATCAGCGTGATCGGAGGCGCCCGGCGTGCTCTCGATCACGGACCCGAGGTCGATCCCGGGGAAGTCGTCTGCTTCGCCGAGGGTGTCGAGGCCGCCGAGGTCCTCGAGACCGCCGAGGTCCTCGAGACCGCCGAGGCCCTCCAGGCCCGGAACCGGTGCGGAAGCCGCGCCGTTCTGCGTCGCTGGAGGTGCCTGTGACCCGTTGCCGTAGACGCGGTCGAGGCAGGCGTCGATCTGGTCGGCTGCCGCCACTACAGAGATGAACTCCCTGCCGATGCTCGTTCTCAGCGTGTCGATCGCGACGATGTCGCCCGGATCGGAGATGGCGATGACCGGAGCGCCGAATTTCCTCGCCACCGGAACGACCCGGTGCTGGCGTGCAATCTGGACGGGCAGGACTGAAGCCGCGGACGTATCGATCGGAAACCGGTCGAGGTCGACATACTCGAGGTTGTACTCGCTCGCGAGCAGGCGGACAGAGTCGACTTCAGTCACGAACTCACCATCGGCACGTCCGGGGCACCCATTGACCCCGAATTCGCTCCGCTGGCAGCATCGAGGCGCTGTCCCGGTCCTATCGATGCGCCTCACCAACAATTGATGAGGGCATGCTATCGCGACCCCACGCTTTCCCGCTTAAGAATTCGGACCCTCATGCCGATAGGAGGAAAGGCGGACGTCGCGGCGCGACTCGGGTGCCGGAGGCGCGCGCACACAATGTCCTTTCCCATCCGAACATCCGCCGATCGGAGCGCCCCCCGGAGCCATCACCCCGGGTGCTTGCGGCGACTCCGATGAGCGTCGCCTTCGCCGTAGTCGTCGGCGGCCTTCTGGGGCTCTTGATCGGCTCCTTCTTGAACGTCGTCGTTTACAGGACGCCCAGGCATCTGTCGGTCGTTCGCCCTGGATCGTTCTGCCCGTCGTGCCGTGCCGAGATCGCTGCCATCGACAACGTGCCGGTCCTGTCGTGGATCTGGCTCGGCGCCAAGTGCCGCCACTGCAAGCAGCCGATCTCCTTCAGGTACCCGCTCGTCGAAGCCGCGACTGGCGGCGCCTTCGCAGGGCTCGCCGCCACAGTCAGACCCCTGTGGGGCGTCCCGGGATGGTGGGCTCTCGCTGCGACCTTGGGCGTCGCAGCCGTGATCGAGGCCGACGGTCAGGCCTGCCCGCCGGCCGTGACCGCCATCGGCTCCTCGATCGGCGCGGTCGCCCTCGTCGTCGGAGCGGGAGCCGCAGGTCATTCGGGCCCCCTGCTCGATGCGGGCCTCGGACTCGGGGCCGGCATCCTCTGTGCGGGTGGCCTGGCACTTTCACCGCGGATCCGCGAAAGCGTCGGAATCGGTGCGATCGCGTCTATCGCGCCCCTAGGAGCTTGCCTCGGTTGGCTCGGCATCGTCGCGGCGACTGTCGGCGCGGCCGTGACCTTCGTGATCGCTATCTCGATCGGGATCGGGCTGCGCGGAAGGACCCGCTCGGCGACTGCGGCCCACTGGGTGCGTGTTCCGTTGGCGTCATGCGCCGCGTGCGGCTTGCTCGCAGCCCTTCTGACCGCCGGGCTCAGATCCTGATCCGATATCGGCCAGCCGTCCGGTGGGGCTCGGTGGGCTAGCGGCTCAGCCTTGAGGTGCTGACGCGGCGGCCTGCGCGGCCGCGGCAGCAGTCGCTGTCCTGCCGGCCTGCAGCACGCCCATGCGCTCGAGCATCACCTTCAGGTCGTGCGGGTTGGAGGCCGTGCTCATCGCCTCGCGCAGGTCGATTACTCCCTGCTGGAGGTATTTGGCGAGCGCCTGGTCGAAGGTCTGCATCCCGTAGTACTCGCCGTCGATGATGATCTGCTCGATCTCGGAAGTGATGAGCGGGTCGAGAATCGCCTGCTGGATGCGCCCGTTCACGACCATCACCTCGACGGCCGGAACGCGACCTCGTCCATCTAGGCGGGGGACGAGGCGCTGGCAGACGGTGCCACGCAAAGCCCCCGCAAGGCTGACGCGGATCTGACCCTGCTGGTGCGGCGGGAAGAAGTCGACTATTCGGTTCACAGACTCGGTCGCATTGGTCGTGTGAAGCGTGGACAGAACTAGGTGGCCCGTCTCGGATGCGGTGAGAGCCGCGTACACCGTCTCGGGGTCGCGCATCTCCCCGATGAAGATCACATCGGGGTCCTGGCGCAGCACAACACGCATTGCAGACGAGAAGCTCTCCGTGTCGAATCCGACTTCGCGTTGCTCGATGGCAGCGAGGTCGTCGCGGTGCAGGTACTCGACCGGGTCTTCGATCGTGACGATGTGACAGGCGCGGATGTGGTTGATGTGGTCGATCATGGCTGCGAGCGTCGTCGTCTTGCCCGAGCCCGTCGGCCCGGTCACGAGCACGAGCCCGCGGTGCTCCTCGGACAGCCTCCGTACGACGTCGGGAAGCAGCAGCTCCTGGATCGTCGCGGCGCTCGTGCGGACCCTGCGCATCGCCAGGGCGACGGTCGAGCGCTGGAAGTACGCGTTCACGCGGAACCGCCCGACGCCCGGCACGCTGTATGCGAAGTCCGCCTCGTGCCTGGCATCGAACACCGGCCTCACGTTCGCGGGGATGATGCTCGCTGCGAGCGCGACCGTCTCCTCGGCGGTGAATCGCGGCTCGTCCTCGAGTGTGCGCAGATAGCCGTTCACCCTTATTCGGGGCGCAGCTCCCGCCTTGATATGGAGGTCCGAGCCGTCGAGCTCGGACAGGAGTTGCAGTAAACGGTCAAGATCTCCCCGGTCCATGGTCCGAAAGTCTACGTGCTAAACAGCCGCACTCATGACTCTTGGAGTGGCAGGGGACGCGCGGCGAGTGATTGGACGCCGCAACAGGAGTTGTGGATGAGATCCCTGCTGCGGGCGGTGGAGCCCTCGGGTCCAGGTTCACATCCAGTGGTCATGGCACCACACTCTTAGTGATCTTCACGAGATCGCAACACCCCTGTGTCCGCTTCGTCGCTTCGAGCGGCAATGATGCGCACATGGAGCCTCTCGTTCTCGAGTCCTGTCACAGCACCTGGCTGTTCGACACCGAGCGCATGCGCTTCCGTCGCATATTGAAGGGCCTCGACCTGGACAGCCGCCTCGCCACCACCGATTGGCGGCCCTATTACGGCCTGGACCTCGACCCGGTGTCCGAATCCTTCGTGGTCCTGCTCAACCAGGACGGCACGAGGCTGCTGAGGTCCTGGCGCCACGTCGAGCACTGCACTCAATGTGGCGGCGAGGCGACCGGAGAGCTGTCGCTCGACGAGCTGCGGACAGCCGCGAGGGCCTGATCGACTGAGCTCTGCCCGGTCCCGGCTGCGTTTGTCGGGACCGGGTGACGAAACGTGTTGGGTCGCAGATGCATGTGCGTCCTGTCGTCCGGTTTGCCGCGGAGCCAGAGAGCGCGGCAGGTAGCGTGATCGGAGATGCGGGGACGAAAGCGCCGGCAAGCCGATCTGAGCACCGCCGAGAAGAGCGGCGATGCCGAACAGACGGCGGCCGCTCTCAACGAAGACGCCGGCACCACGACCGACGGTCCAGACGAAAATCAGAAGGTCCCCACCGAGTCCATCAAGTCGCCCGTCGAGGACGCGCACGACACCACTGAGGCAGAGGCGACCGAGGAAGCCATTGCTGCAAAAAAACCGCCTGAACAAGCAGAATCAGGCCAGGCAAAGGCAGGGACGGTCGATCTGGACGCTCTCGGGCGCGAGCTCGAGAAGTCTCTCGGCGCCAAACCCGACGAGGCCCCGATCGCGGCACCCCCTCCCCCGGACATGAACGCGACGCCCGAGGACATCCTCGGCGTACCGACGCAGCGGGTGACAATCGACCTCGCTGACGAAAAGCGGTCCGAGCCCGAACCTGAGCACCACGCCGGCGCCGGCGCCGAGAGCATCAAAGGAGGAGGCGGACCTCCGCCGATGGAGGAGTACGAAGAGCGCGCCCAGATGGCGAAGGAGGTGCTGCGCGCCACCTCGGATCAACCGAGGAGCGCGAGGAGGCAACCCAAACCCGATGGCGAGAGCTCCGATGCCGGGGACGCCGAAGATGATGAACCGCCGGGGCACGAGGACAACGTGCGTTTCAGCGAGGACCTGACGTTCTCGTCGCGCTCCTCGCGCAAGCGGCGCAAGCTCTTCGGGCGGTGAACCAAGGCGGCCGGCAATGCGGCCGCCATCAGCTCAAGAGGAGCCGTCGAGAAGAGACCGGCGCCAGTGCCCGGAGCTCCCGCCGCTCTTCTCCCAGAGGGCGAGCTGGCCGAGCTCCATCGCTCTGTCGGCCGACTTGCACATGTCGTAGATGGTGAGAGCCGCGACGGCGCAGGCGGTCATCGCCTCCATCTCCACTCCCGTGCGGTCGACGGTTTCGACCTCTGCCTCCACCTCGACATGGTCGTCGCCGATCGTGAAATTGATGTGCACGGCACCGACGAGCAGCGGGTGGCACATCGGGATGAGGTCGGCTGTCCGCTTCGCGGCCTGAATCCCCGCGATCCGGGCCGTCCCGAGCACGTCGCCCTTCGTGATCGCATTGTTCGCGACCTTCGCCGTGGTGGCCGGCGCCATCATGACCTTGCATCTGGCGAGGGCGCGCCTGTGCGTCGGCTCTTTCGGAGTGACGTCCACCATTCGCGCCCCACCCAGCGGATCGAGGTGAGTCAACCGTTCGGGCACGGACAGAGTGTAGGCGCTGGCCCGGCTCCGACTATGATTGGCACTCGTACGGGGAGAGTGCCAAAAGGCCGTTATCCAGCGCTGAGGGGCGTCCCGGCGGAGTGGTCACGGCAGAGGCAGACGAAGGGGTTGCGATGCCCACATACGAGTATGCGTGCTCCAAGTGCGGGGAGCACTTGGAGGTCGTCCAGTCCTTTCGCGACGAACCTCTAAAGAAGTGCCCCGCGTGCGGGGGAAAGCTGAAGAAGGTCTTCGGGAACGTCGGGATCGTGTTCAAGGGCTCGGGCTTCTACAAGAACGACAGCCGCAACGGCTCCAAATCCTCCAAGGTCGCAGCGAGCTCCGAAAAGGGAGGCACATCGGAATCCGGGTCCTCCTCGGAATCGTCTGCTTCGAGCTCTTCGAGCTCCGACACGAACAGCTCCGGAACTTCCAAGGAGACCAACGAGAAGAGCTCTCCTGACAAGGCGGCATCGGGATCGCGCAAGACCGGCAAAGCCGGAGCAGCAGCTTCCTGAGCGGTCACGAACCGCTGAGCGACATCCCGTCGATCGCGACCGTCTGAGCGGCCGCCACTCCAGGGAGCCACTCGACGTCGCCTCCGATCACGACCAGGGACTGGAGCATTCGCTGGAGCGTCGAGGCGATGGTCACCTCGTGCACCGGGCCGGCGAGCTCACCCCCCCGGACCAGCAGGCCCTCCACGCCGACGGAGAAGTCCCCGCTCACGGGGTTGACCCCCGAGTGCACACCGGTGACCGACTGGACGAACAAACCGTCTCCGACTGCGGCGAGGACTCCGGGCTGGTCGAGCGTGCCAGGAGCTATCGACACCGCGCGGCAACCCGCTGACGGCGTGGTCGCGTAACCACCCCTCACCGCAGATCCCGTAGAGGAGGTTCCCGCCCGGCGCGCGGTTGTGGTGTCGTAGACGAATCCCACGAGTGTCCCGCGGTCGATCAGCAGGTTCGGCCTGCACGCAAGACCCTCGGCATCGTTGCTCGAAGCCCCGAGCGAGCGCGGGTCGGTCGGATCGTCGGTCAGGACCAGGTCCGGAACCCCGACGGACTCGCCGAGACGGCCCGCGAACATCGAGCGGTTCTTCACGACGGCCTCACCGGAGAGCGCGCCTGCAATGACGGCGAGGAGAGTCGAGGTGACGCGCCTGTCGAGAACGACCGTTACCACCGACGACGGGATCTTCCTCGCTCCGATCAGGCGGATCGCTCTTTCGATCGCGTCGTCTGCGATTGCCTCCGGATCCAATGCGCTCGGGCCCCTGCCGAAACCGAACCCGACGCCGGTGTGACGGTCGGCGTCGTCTCCGGCTATGACCGACACCGACAAGCTGCAGAGCGTGCGCCTCGAGGTGGCGGCGATGCCGGTCGAAGTCGCGATTGCGGACTCGCCGTGCATGTCGCCGTAGTCGGCCGAGACCACCTGCCTAACTCGCGGATCGCTTCCACGCACCCGCTTCTCGAGGTCGAGCGCGAGCTGGACCTTGTCGGTCGTAGGCAAAGCCTCGATACCGGGATCCCATAGATCGAGCTCCACCGGTTCGACGCCGTCTGGAACCGCCAACCCGAGGTACTCGTCCGGCGTGGCGAACGTGGCGTTGTCGCGCGCGTCGGCGAGCGTCGCCGAGATCAGGTCCTCATCGAGCGCGCCCGCATAAGCGAAACCCTGTCGGTCGTCGGACACCACCCGGATACCGAGTCCGGCCGCGCTCGCGGAGGAGAGCGATTCGATCTCGCCGTCGAAAGCGCGGACGTCGACCTCGTTGAGCCGCGACGCATAGACCTCGATCTGCTCACCAGGCCTCGCCTGCGCTGCAACGCGCTGAGCGAGCGACAAAAGCACCTCTTCTCCGGCGGGAGTACCAGCCGTCACATCACCCACCTGCTGTCCCGCCAATCGTCACTGCGGTCACCCGGAGAGTCGGCTGGCCGCACCCGACCGGGACGGACTGCCCGTCCTTCCCGCATGTGCCGGGGCACATGTCGAAATCCCCCGCCACCGCGTCGATCCTGCTCAGCACTTCGGGACCGTTTCCGATCAGGTTGGCGTCCCTGAGCGGCTCGGTGATCCGCCCGTCCTCGATCAAGTAGGCCTCTGTCGTCCCGAAGACGAAGTCCCCCGTCGCGGTGTTCACCTGACCGCCGCCGAGTTTCGCTACGAAGACACCGGAAGGCGTGTCAGCGACGATCGCGTCGGGATCGCCAGAACCGTTCATGATGAACGTGTTGGTCATCCTGACCATCGGCAGGTGCCGGTAGCTCTGGCGCCTTCCGTTTCCCGAAGAGCTCCTACCCTCCTTGCGCGCGCGCAGCTTGTCCCACATGTACGAAGTGAGGACACCGTTTTCGATCAGCACGTTCCGCTGAGCCTCGTGACCCTCGTCGTCGATGCCGAAGGTCCCCCATTCGGTTCCGACGGTGCCGTCGTCCACGAGCGTCACGAGGGGGCTCGCCACGAGCTGGCCGAGCCGCCCTGCGTACGCCGATGCGTCCTTCACTATGTGGTCCGCCTCGAGGCCGTGACCGCAGGCCTCGTGAAAAAGGATCCCGCCGCTTCCCGACGCGATCACGAGGGGGAGCTCTCCACTCGGGGCGGGCCTCGCAGACAGCTTCGTCACCGCTCTTCGCGCCGCAGTGCGGGCCAGCTCCTCCACGTCTGTCTCGTCGAAGAGCTCGAACCCGACCGTGCGAGCCACAGATTCGTGGCCTGTCTGCATCCCGGTGTCTCCCACTGCGACGCACGACACCCCGAATCGCGTCCGCACCTGACCGTCGGAGACGAGCAGCCCGTCACTCGTGGCGATGAGCACGCGGCGACGGCTGTCGCCGTATGAAGCCGAAACCTGGCGCACCGATCCGGCGGTCGAGCGCGCCGCCTCATCGGCGCGCTCCAACAGCTCGATCTTGCGCCTCTTGTCGACCTCTGTCACCCGTCGCTCGAGCCCTCGGCCTCCGGCCACGAGCGGCGCGACGCGCACCGGTCCCCCCTCGCGGGCGACAGCCGCGGCGGCCCGTGCGGCGGCGGCGAGCCCGGCTTCTGTCAGCTCGGCGGTGTGGGCGAAGCCCGTGGTCTCGCCCACCACGACGCGTATCCCCGCCCCCCTGTCACGCGCCGAGGAGAGCTCCTCCACCCGCCCGTCGTCGAGAACGGCGCCGGTCGCGTACCGGTCTTCGGCGAAGACCTCGGCGAAATCGCCGCCCCTCTCGAGCGCAGCGCCGAGGACCCTCTCCATCACATCGGGGTCGATCAACGCCTCTTGTGACGCAGCCGTCGTCTCTGGCACATCTCTCCCTTCGTGCAGCCGGGCATCCGGGCGCGCTCCGCCTTTTGCAAGCTGCGAACCGGGCGCCGCCGCAGGCACGTTGGCTGCCGGGCTCACCCTCTCGTATGGTACCGCCGTGCATCTGGAGCCCGGCTTGAGCGGCAGTGCCTCGCTCGTCGTCAGTGACGACGACACCGCGCTCGCCATGGGCTCGGGGTCGGTTCCCGTGCTCGCCACACCGAGGTTGATCGCTCTTTGCGAGGAGGCGTCCTGCAGGGCCCTCGACGGGGTGTTCGACGACTCGAAGACCAGCGTGAACGTGAGGGTCCAGTTCGACCATCTTGCGCCACTGAAACCCGGCTCGCAGGTGACCGCCGAGGCGGTCCTCGAACGGGTGGAGGGAAAGAGGCTCACCTTCACGGTGACCGCAAACGACCCGGCCGGCCTTGTAGGGGCCGGTCGGCTCACGCGCGTCGTCGTCGAGGTGGCGAGCTTCCTCGACAAGGCCCGCTAAGTCAGACCCCCCGGCGTCAGACCCCCCGGCCCAGCACGCTTCCGAGGATCCCGCCGGCGGCACCGCCCGCCACGACGTCGCGCCCGGTGTGGTCGTCGTGGGCCATGTACGGGGTGAGAGCTCCTGCGAGCACCGGGATGGGCATGCTCTGCAGCCAGATGTTGCCTGGCCCCGTCATCGTCACCAGGTGGTGACCGTCGGCACCGAAGAGGTAATTGCTGATGCCCTGCATCCTTATGACGGAGAACTGGACGGTGTCATCGAACAGGCCGACGTGGCCCGGGTGCACGAGCATGGTCTGGCCCGCAGCGAGCTCGTAATTGAAGACCTCGCCCGAAAGCTCGATCCACGCGGTGCCCTGACCCTCGAGCTTCTGGAGGATGAAGCCCTCACCGCCCCATATGGCACCCCTTATGTTCTGTTGCAGCGCGACGGTCGCGTTGATCTCGGGCGTGCCGCAGACCCAACCGTGCCGGTGCACGAGGAACCCCTTCCCCGGAGTCACCTCGACGGGGAAGATGCGCCCCGGCAGCTTGCTCGCGAAGGCGACCATCCCCTGGCCCCCGGTCGACTCGTAGCGGGTCAGGAACAGGCTCCCGCCGCCGGCCATCCTCTTCACCGCGCCGAGCAGGCCGCCGCCTCCCTGGCCGCCGGTCGAGGTCGTCTGCGACATCTGCACGTTCGGAGTCATCCACGACAGGTCGCCGTGAACCGTGACGATGACGTCCCCGGGGTCGAGCAGCATCTCGAGCACGGGCATCGTGCTTCCCTTGATCTCAGCCTGCATCGCTGCCTCCTGTGGCCCTCCGAACGCGCCCTTAAGTATGAGCATGACGCGGTTACCACCGCGAGTCTGCCTCAAGCGTGTGCCAGAGTGCTCGGATGAAACGCCCCCTCGTCGTGGCGGCCGGGGCGTTCGTCTGCTTCGGTGTGTTCTGGGGCAGCTGGGCGGTTGCGACCACAGACGTCGAGAAGTACACGGGCCTGTCGAACGCGGGGCTCGGGATCCTGCTGTCGGCATCGATCGCAGCGGGGGGCGTGGCTGCCGCGGTGGCAGGGCAGTCGATGTCGCGATCGGGCCCAGACCGACTCCTTCCGGTTCTTCTGGTGCCCTGGGGCCTGCTTTCGATAGCGGCCGCTGCGGTCCCAGGACGCTTCGCGTTCGTGGCCGTATTCGCCCTCGCGGTCGCGTCGGCCGGCCTCGTCGACATGGCGATGAACACCGCCGCGACCATCGGGCTCGGCGGGTCGGCCGGGGGGATGGTCCGCTTCCATGCCTTCTTCAATTTCGGGACCCTCGGCGGCGCGGCGCTCGTGGCCGGATTCGTCTCGTCGAGCATCTCGTGGCGCTGGACGTGGATGGTGACGGGCGGCGCGGCGCTTGCGATCGCATTCCTCGCTCGTGTAGGCGCGACAGTCCCGGCCGATGACCGAGCAGTTCCCCAGGTGCACCAGATGCCCCGGGTGCCCGCACTCGCCGAACCGCCGATCGCGCCCGTGAAGGGATCCGGATCGCTGTTGCGGTCCTTCGTCGCCATCAGGGACCAGGGTCTCGTCCTGCTCATGCTCGCGTTCGCGGCGACCGCCGTCGTAGAGGGCGGGATAGACACCTGGGGGGTCCTCTACCTGAGGACGCGGCTCGCCACAGGCGTGCTCGTCGGAGCGGGCGCATACGCGGCGGGACAGCTGATAGCAGCGACCACCCGGGCTTCGGGGGCGAACGTGATCAACCGGCTCGGTCACAAGCGCGGGTTCGTGCTCGGGTCGGGCCTCGCCGCGGTCGGCCTCGCCCTGGAGGCATCCTTCGACAGCGCAGCAGTGGCGGCTTGCGCCCTCGCCGTCGCGGCCGGAGGGATCTCTCTTTGCTGGCCCCTCACGATGGCCCGGCTCGCGTCACCGCGTCCTGGAGCGGCAACCGACGCAGCGTCGACGACGGTTCTGGTCGGTGGTTTCACCGCGGCGGGATACATGGGCTGGGTCCTCGGGCCCGCCGTGGTGGGCACCCTGTCGGATCACGAGGGGCTGAGAGCCGGCCTTCTGCTGCTCGGGGGGATCGCCGCCCTGGCAAGCGCGGCCCTGGCCGGCATCCAAAGACCGCCGGTCGCGAGATAGCGTGACCACCCACAGGTCCTACGGCATATCCGCCGGCAACTCAGACAGCATCAGACACGAGCCCCGGGGCGACACCCTCACAACATGCTTCTCGACCAGATCAACAGCCCGCGCGACCTTCGCCGCCTGAGCCCCGAGCAACTGACGGAGCTGGCCGAGGAGATCAGGACGTTCATTGTCGACACCGTCACCACGACCGGCGGCCACCTGGGCTCCAACCTCGGAGTCGTGGAGCTGACGCTCGCCATCCACCGGGTCTTCGACTCACCGCACGACGTGATCCTGTGGGACACGGGTCACCAGGCCTACACCCACAAGCTGGTGACCGGTCGGCGCGACCTCTTCTCGCAACTGCGCCAGCCCAACGGCCTGTCCGGCTACCCGTCTAGAAGAGAGTCGGAGCACGACTGGATCGAGAACAGCCACGCATCGACGGCGCTGTCTTATGCGCACGGCATCTCCACGGCGTTCAGCCTGAAAGGAGAGGACGACCGGCACGTGGTGACGGTGCTGGGTGACGGGTCACTCACCGGAGGCATGGCCTACGAGGCGCTCAACAACCTCGGTCACGCAGGAAGCCGGGTCGTCATCGTCTTGAACGACAACGGCCGCTCGTACTCCCCCACGATCTCGAGGCTTTCGACCGGGCTCACGAACCTGCGGCTCAGCAGGTCGTACATCCACGCCCGCGAGCGCATTCGCAAGCGCCTTCGCGAGATACCAGCTCTCGGCGCGCTCGCGTATTCGGGAGCGCACGGGCTCACCATCGCACTTCGCGAGATCGTGACCCCGCACCGTTTCTTCGAGGCACTGGGGATCCGTTACGTCGGTCCCGTGGACGGGCACGACATGATCCGGCTCGAGACGGACCTTGCGAGGGCCGCCGAATGGGACGGCCCCATCCTGCTCCACGTGCTCACCCAGAAGGGCCGCGGCTACCCGCCCGCAGAGGACGACGACGTCCAGAACCTGCACGACTTCAAAGTTCCAGCGGCTTCTGCGCGGAACGAGGACGGCGTCGCCCCGGTGTCCTACACCGACGCGTTCACCCGGGCGATGCTCGACATCGCCGAGAAGAGCGAGGACGTGTTCGCCATAACGGCGGCGATGGCCGGCCCGACCGGCCTGCTGCCGTTGCAGGCCCGCTACCCGGACCGGTTCTTGGACGTCGGGATCGCCGAGCAGCACGCGGTCACCGCGGCGGCCGGCATGGCGATGGCCGGGCTGCGGCCGGTGGTGGCGATCTACTCGACCTTCTTCTCGAGAGCGTTCGACCAGGCGAACCTCGACGTCGGGCTGCACAAGCTTCCTGTCGTGTTCTTCTTGGACCGGGCCGGCATCACCGGGGACGACGGACCGAGCCATCACGGCACTCTCGACCTGTCGCTCACACTGTCGATACCGAACATGACGGTGTTCGCGCCTTCGTCGGCCCAGGAAGTGCCCGTCATGCTCGAGCAGGCCATGGCGCTCGATGGTCCCGTGTCGATACGCGTCCCGAAGACGATGGCACGACAGGCCATGCCGGGCGACGTGGGGCACGGGATGGCGGGCCGGATGGTGCGCCGCGGCGACGGATCGGTCTGCCTGTTGGCCGTGGGAAAGATGGTCGAAGTGGCGGAGGGCGCGGCGGAGCTGCTCTCGCAGCAAGGGATCGATACGACCGTGTGGGATGTGCGCGTGGTAGCGCCGCCAGACCCTTACATGCTCGCCGACGCGGCGGCGCACTCTCTCGTGGTCACGATCGAAGACGGCATCCGCGTCGGTGGAGCGGGAACGTTCCTCGTGGACACCATGCGCGCGCGCTTCCCGAGCTCGACCGCCCGCTGCCGCCGGTCCGGATGCTCGGATTGCCGCTCGAGTACATCCCGCAAGGCAGGCCCGATGCCATACTTGCGCGGCTCGGGCTCGATGCGGCCGGAGTCACCAGTTCGGTGGTCGCTGCCCTGGCCACCGAGCAAGATCGCCTTCACCTGGCCTAAGCGGCGTTCAAGGCAGGTATCGAAGGCAGGTATCGAGGGCGGGTATCGGGCATCTGTTTCGCTCATCGGGACGACCTGTGCTCACTTGTCGTCAAGACAGAAACCTGTTCTACTTTTCCGCTAGTGGAGTTCAACCTCGCCGACCTCTTCGAGGCAGCGGCAGACGCCTTCGCAGAACGCGATTACCTCGTCGCGGGCACAGAACGCCGTACTTACGCGGAGATGGAGGCGCGTGCGAACCGCTTGGCCCACCATCTCGCATCTCAGGGAATCGGGCCCGGTGACCACGTAGGGATCTACGCCCTCAATTGCGCCGAGTGGGTCGAGACCGCCTGGGCGACCTTCAAGCTCAGGGCGGTTTGGGTCAACATCAATTACCGCTACGTCGAAGACGAGCTGCGCTACCTGTTCACCAACGCGGACCTGAAAGCCCTCGTTCACCAGCGCAGTTACTCACCTAGCGTGAAGGCTCTCCTGGGCGAGCTTCCTGACCTGCGCCACGTGATCGTGATCGAGGACTCCTCGAACGAGGAGGATCCGGGGCAGGACGCCGCGGCCTACGAAGATGCACTCGCCGCACAGAGCCCGGAGCGGGACTTTGCGCCGAGGTCGGGAGACGACCATTACATCCTTTACACGGGTGGCACGACGGGAATGCCTAAAGGAGTCGTGTGGCGCCACGAGGACGTGTTCTTCGCTCTCGGCGGCGGGATAGACGCCCTCACGAGCGTGCGGGTCGACAGACCCGAGGCCATGGTCGAAAAAGGGCTTGCCGCAGGCGGCCAGATCACCTTCCTGCCCGTCGCGCCCTTGATGCACGGGGCGACCCAGTGGGGAGTGATGGGACAGAGCTTCACCGGTAACAAGGTGGTCCTCGTGGCCCGCTTCGATCCCCACGAGGTGTGGCGCCTCGTCGAGGCTGAGCGCGTGAACATGGTGATGATCACGGGCGACGCAATGGGAAAGCCGCTCGTCGAAGCTCTCGACGAGCCGGGCGCGAGCTACGACCTGTCGTCGTTCTTCGGGCTCACCTCGACCGCAGCCCTGTTCTCACCCGCGGTGAAGGACGAATTCTTCCGCCATTTCCCCCAGTTGGTCATGACTGACGCAGTCGGCTCGTCCGAGTCGGGGAACAACGGCCTCAGCATGGTCCATCGAGGTGCCACGGCGATGAAGAGCGGGCCGACGGTCACCTCTCTCGGTGAGACCGTCGTGCTCGACGACAACCTCGAGCCCGTCAAGCCCGGCTCCGGGGTGGTTGGGAAGATCGCGCGGTCCGGAAACATCCCAGTCTGCTACTACAACGACCCCGTCAAGACCGCCGAGGTGTTCATAACCGTGGACGGGGTCCGCCATGTCATGCCAGGGGACTTCGCGACCGTCGAGGCCGACGGCTCGATCACGCTTCTCGGGCGCGGTTCGATTTGCATCAACTCGGGCGGCGAGAAGATCTTCCCCGAAGAGGTGGAAGCGGTCGTCAGGTCCCATCCCGATCTGATGGACGCGTTGGTGGTCGGCGCTCCCGACGAGCGCTGGGGCCAGCGCGTCGCCGCGATCGTGGAGCCGCGCTCAGGTCGGAGCGCTCCGAGCCTCGAAGCCATCCAGGAGCTGTGCCGCGCCCACGTGGCCGGCTACAAGATCCCGAGGGAGCTCCACGTGGTCGACAAGGTGGAGAGGGCACCGAGCGGCAAGCCCGATTACCGCTGGGCGTCGGACGTCATAGACCGCTCGAGGTCGGACGGACAGTCGGACAGTCTGATGGACAGTCGGTCGGACAGCAGTAAGCCAAGGCCCTAGGCGAAGGCCCTAGGCGAAGGCATCTTGCCAACCGATCTACGCCGTATGGTGGCGGCCCGCCACACTGCTGTCGTGACGATGGAGATCCAGCGCGGCGTCGTCGGGGATCTGTCGACGATTCCCGAGCTCGCTCGAGAGGCGGAGAGCTCGGGTCTCGTGGGCGCCTGCGCGCGCCTGCTCGCGGCGGCGCGCTCCGCGGGGGTGGCCGTCGTCCACTGCACGGCCGGCTTCAGACCCGACGGCGCGAGCACACCCCGAAACGCCCCGATCATCACGGCATTGATGCGCCGGCCCGACCACCTCGTCGAAGGGACGCCCGCGGTCGAGCTCGTCCCGGCGCTCGGGCCCGAGCCGAGCGACTACGTGAGCGCGAGACGCCACGGCGTTTCGCCGTTCGGGGGAACCTCGCTCGACGCGACTCTCCGGGGTCTCGGGGTCACGACCGTGGTTGCCACGGGCGTGTCGCTCAACCTCGGCATCCCGGGTCTGGCGATCGAGGCGGTCAACCACGGCTACCGCGTCGTGCTCCCCCAAGACGCCGTCTGCGGTGTTCCGGCCACTTACGCCCGAAGCGTCATCGACAACACGATGGCCCTCGTGGCGACCCTGACGACCGTGGACGAGCTGGTCTCCTGCTGGAGCGCCGACTGAGACTCTGTCAGCCGACGTCTGGGTCAGCCGACGTCTGGGTCAGCCGACGTCTGGGTCAGCCGACGTCTGGGTCAGCCGACGTCTGGGTCAGCCGACGTCTGGGTCAGCCGACCTGAGCCTCGCGCTCGGCGCGTGGTCGAGTGGACAGGGTCCTTGTCGAACTTCGGAAGGATGTGCTTGCCGAACGTGGCAATGGCCTCGTTGCAGACCTCGCCGGTCATCGAGGAGCTGAGCATGCCGAAGCTGAGCTGGTCCGCACCGATGTCGGCGAACCGCTGGATCGCCCGCGTCACCTCGTCGGGATCGCCCACCGCGATGTTCGCGTCCTGGATCTGCTTCTCGATCTGGTCGGGCGTCTGATCGGGGACCGTCTCCGGCCAGACCGGGATGCCCGGAGGTCGTGGGAAGGTGTCGAGGTACCTGAACACGAGGCTCAGGTAGTAGCCGATGTCGAGGTCGTAGAAGATCTCGCGCGCCCTCTGCCCATCTTCGAGGCAGAGCATCTGGGTCGTGACCATGATGTTGTTGTTCACGTAGCCGCCGACCGGGTCGGCGTTCTCGATGTCCTTCTTGTACTTCTCGATGAGCGGCGCGAACTGCTCAGGCTTGCCGAATGCGAAGCACAGCACTCCGAGGCCCTGGCGTGCGGCGAGCTCGAACGTCGAAGGGCTGCCCGCTGCCACCCACAGCGGCGGGTGCGGCTTCGTGTAGGGCTTCGGCAGAACCTTGCGCTCGGGCATCGAGAAGAACTTCCCGTCGAAGGAGTACTCCTCGTCGCGCCACATACGGACGATCTCGGGCAGCGTCTCTGCGACCATCTCGCGGGTGAGCTCGGGGTCGTCGATGCCGAATCCGCGCTGCTCGGTGGTCGAGGAGCCCCGACCAGTGCCGAACTCGAACCGGCCCTCGGAAAGGTGGTCGAGCATCGCGACGCGCTCGGCGATGCGTGCGGGGTGGTTGACCGGCGGGGTGATGTTGAATATCCCCGAGCCGAGGTGGATGTTGGAGGTCTGCGCCGCGACGAACGCAAGGAAGGACTCGGATGCCGACAGGTGCGAGTACTCCTCCAAGAAGTGGTGCTCGGTCACCCACGCGGTACTTGAAACCTGCAGCGTCGGCCGCCTTGACATAGTTGACCTCGTCTTTGAGGCGCCTGTGCTCCGCATCGGCTCCATAGGCCTGGCGGATCTTCGGCGGCATGCAGATGCTGTTGAAGATGCCGAACTCCATTAGGGCTCCTTCCGCTCCGGCGGACGGTACCAGCCGAGGTGAAAAAATGCAACGTGTTCCACTATTGGGCAAAGATGTCCAGGTCACACCATGTGCTGCTAAGCAGGCATAGTCATGGAGACGATTTCCGAGATGCTCAGAGCGAGGATCGGGGACGAGCGTCCGGGTCTTCTCGCCGGCGACTCGCAATGGTCCTGGGCAGACGTCGTCGGCGGGTCGCGGGTCCGAGCCGGACTGGCGGCAGAGCTCTTTGGAGCTGGCACTCCTCACATGTGCGTCCTGCTCGACAACGTGCCGGAGTTCTGTTTCTGGCTCGGGGCGGCGGCACTCGGCGGGAGCGTCGTCGTAGGCGGGAACCCGAATCACCGCGGCGACGAGCTGGCCCGCGACATCGCGCACACCGAGTGCCGGCTGCTCGTGACCGACCTCGATCACCTGCCGCTGGTGGAAGGACTGGATCTCGGACCTGGCATAGGAAGGCCTGGCCCCGACAACCCTCGAGTACTCGTGATCGACACTCCCGAGTACGAGGACAAGCTCCGGGATCACACAGAAGATGCGCTGCCGGAGCCTGACGTGTCTGCCTCGACACTCGGGTATCTCATCTTCACGTCCGGAACGTCAGGTGCGCCGAAGGCTGTCCGCTGCACGCAGGGCCGGATGGCCTTCATCGGCAGCGCAGTGATGGGGCTCTTCTCGATCGTTCCCGATGACGTCTGCTATGTCGCGATGCCGTTGTTCCACTCGAACGCGCTCATGGCAGGTTGGTCGCCCGCGCTCGCAGCAGGCGCCGCGGTCGCTCTCCCTGCTCGCGGCCGCTTCTCTGCATCGGGCTTTGTACCCGACGTCAGGCGCTACGGCGTCACCTACTTCAACTACGTCGGGAAGCCGCTCTCTTACATTCTCGCGACGCCCGAGGATCCCTCCGACTCGGAAACAACGCTCCAGCGCGTGTTCGGGAACGAAGGCGCACCGGCAGACGTCGAACGGTTCGCCCGGCGTTTCGGAGTGCCCGTGGTCGACGGGTACGGCTCGACGGAAGGCGGAGCGGCCATCTCGCGCACGCCGGACGCCCCGAGCGGATCGCTCGGCTTGGGGATAAATGTGATCGTGGTCGACCAAGCCACGTTTGCCGAGTGCCCGCGGGCCATCTTCGACGACTCGGGACGCATATCGAACGCGGACATGGCGATCGGAGAGATCGTCTCGACGAACGGTGCGGCCGGCTTCGAGGGCTACTGGCGTAACGACGAGGCAGAACAGGCCCGCATCCGCAACGGCTGGTACTGGACGGGCGACCTCGGCTACCGCGACGCAGACGGCTACGTGTACTTCGCCGGGCGTACCGACGACTGGCTCCGCGTCGACGGGGAGAACTTTGCCTCCGCCCCGGTCACCCGCGTGCTCGAGCGTCACCCCGACGTGGTTCTGGCCGCCGTCTACGCCGTCCCGGATCCGGTGACGGGAGACCAGGTGATGGCCGCACTGCAACTGCGAGACGGCGCAGAGTTCGATCCGGAGGCGTTCGCGGCGTTCTTAGCGGGCCAGCCTGATCTCGGCACCAAGTGGGCGCCCCGCTACGTCAGGATCTGCAAGGAGCTCCCGATGACCGCGACCGCGAAGATCCTCGTGAGGGCCCTTCGCACCGAGGGCCTCGAGTGCCCTGACCCCCTATGGCGGAGGGCCGGGTCGCGATACGTTCCGCTCGGACAGGGCTGAAGGGATTTTTCGACAAAGTTTCCGCGCCAACGGCTCTAGAACAGGCGGGCGCCGGTCGATTTGTAACGGGATGTCCTCGAAACGCGCCCCCGTGGTGCAGTCTGGAGTCGTGGCGACCGGGGCATTGGCCCAACGGACGAACAATTCCGGGCATCGCCCCGGCCTCGTGACCGGGCTGGGACGCAACGCACTCTGGCGGTACATCGCACTCGGAGCTTCCACCGCCGAGGGCATCGTTGTCGCCGCTGTTGCGTTGAGGCACCTCGGGACAACGGGCTACGGGGCATTCGCCTTGGCGGCCGCGACCATCGGCCTGCTCGGCACTGTCGACTTCGGCCTGGCGCTCTCGGTCATGCGCTCGGTCGCAAAGGACAACGACTCGTTCCCTCAGGCTGAACGCGACGAAGCCAAAAGGAACGTCGCGGTGGCTCACGCGACATACGTGCTGTTCGGGACCGCCGCTCTCACCGCGACCGCTTTCGTCGTCTGGCTCCTCCCGCTTCTCTCCAAGTCAGAAGGGGTCGGACTGGGTCAGGACAGGCTGACGATCTTGCTCGTCGGGGTGTCGATCGGGCTCTACCTTGCGACAGCCGTTTTCGACGGCATCCCCGCGGGCAGAAGCCGGTTCAGTGTCACCGCGGTTGCATCGAGCGCGGGAGCCGCCGCGAACATCGTCTTCGTGGTGGCCACGATCGGTCACCTCCACCTGGTTGCACTCGGCGCAGGACAGCTAATCGGCACGATCGTCACGCGCTCGATCGGAGGAGCGTGGATACGGCTGCACGAGACCTGGTTCTCTATGAGGCCGACGAGAGCGCGCCGTGTCGATCTGCGTCGTGTGGCTATGTTCACTCTTCCGTTGCTGGTACTCAGTGTCGGGGGCCAGCTGATAGCCGCGACGGACCTTCTCGTCATAGGAGCCTTGAGCACCGCTGCCGCCATCGCCCTCTACAGAGTCGGATCGCTCGCTCCGAACCAGCTCATCTCGCTCGTCTATACCGGTTTCGACGCCACGTTTCCCTCTCTGTCTGCGAGTTCGTCACGCGAGGACCAGGAGAACGCGGTGGCGTTCCTCACCCGCGTGGCTTGTTACGGGGCCGGCATCGGCTTCGGGGCGCTCATCATGCTCCGAGTGGACATCGTGAGCCTGGTGGTCGGGCACTCAAGCCATCTTGCGACCACCGTGCTGATCGTGTTCTCAGGCGTCTGGATCGCAAACGTTCCTGTGCACGGATTGGCCCTGCTGCTCATCGCCAGAGGAAGGCAAAGCTCTTTCATCCCGCTGGTCGCGGCCGAAGCTGCCGCGAACCTCGCGATGACGATCGGGTTCGTGTTCGCTTTCGGGCCGATGGGAGCTGCGTACGCCACTCTCGTTGCCATCGTGATATCGAACGACATCGTCCTTCCCTTCGTCGTGCGGCGGGAATTCCAGATGTCGCCCCACCGCATCGTGTGGCGCGACGGGTTCCCACCGATCCTCATCGGTGCCGCGGCATCAGCAGTGAGCATCCTTCCCTTCTACACGTTGCACGAAGGTTTCGGGCGCCTGATCGTTGGTGCAACAACTGCGACGGGCATCGGCCTCGGGCTTGGCTACCTGCTACTCGGACCGAGCGGACGTGACCGGTTCATAACCATGATGCGATCGACACGGGCAGTCGCGACACCGGAACGGTCTCTCGCGGTCGGCGGAGGCTCGGCATGAGCGCGATGACCGCCGCCACCGGGGCCCGGGCGCCGAAGCCGTCGTTGAGCTGGAGATATGGCGAGATACTGCGCCGCTCCAGAGCGCTGAAACACCCGGTCACCTTCGGTTCCGAGCTACTGCGTCAGCGACTCGAGACGTTCGACGACAGGAAGCGCCTTGCGGAGCTTCGGGGTGACCGCGGTACCCACTGGGCTTTCGAACAAGACGAGCCCCTGGTGACGATCCGGATCGCAACCTACAACCGAGGTCAATTGGTCGCCGATCGGGCTATCGCCTCAGCCATCTCCCAGACGTACTCGAACATAGAAATACTGGTCGTGGGAGATCACTGCGACGAAGTAACGGAAAAAGCTGTCCTCTCTGTCGACGATCCCCGCATCCGCTTTGTGAACCTGGCCGAACGCGGCCGGTACCCGACCGATCCGGTTCACCGCTGGATGGTCGCTGGCGCCGCGCCGATGAACGCAGCTCTCGCCATCGCACGGGGACAATGGATCGCTCCTTGTGACGACGACGACGAGCTGACGAAGGACCATGTCGAGGTGCTGCTCGAAGCAGCCAGGGCGCGCCGTCTCGAATTCGTCTGGAGCTCCGCGCGGTGGGAGGGAAGCCCGGGACAATGGAACGTCGTCGGAGACGGATCGTTCCACCAATCCTCCTTCAGTCACGGGTCGGTGTTCTACGCTTCAGGTCTCCGGTTCTTCCGGCATAACGATCGGAGCTGGAAACTGATGCAACCCGGGGACTGGGACCTGTGGTGGAGGATGCATCGCGCCGGCGTGAAGATGGGATTCCTCAACCGCGTCACCTACGTCCACTATGCGGAGTCACAATGGCGGTCCTGAGCAGAGCGCCGGGAGACCTTACGTCGGTCGCAAAGACACGTCTTGCGGCCCACTGGAGACGATTAGCGCGCGCGCATGCGAGGCACGCCCTTGCAAAGATTCCCACGGGCTCGCGGATCCATCTGGGCTGTGGCGACGTAAGGCTCGACGGATGGGTCAATCTCGACCTTGGCCTGAGGTCCGAGGCGGATCTGCACGTGGACCTTCGCGGCGGCCTTCCCCTGAGGCCGAGGTCGGTGTCACGTATCTACAGCGAGCATCTGCTCGAACACTTGTCCCTCGAAGATGGCCAGAGACTCCTGGGCGACTGCTTCTGCTCGTTGCAGGACAACGGGGTGATGAGGATCGCCATGCCGGATCTCCGGCGCCTCGTCGACTCATATCTTGGCCAATGGCGCGACCAGGACTGGCTCGACAATCCCGGTTACTCGCACATAGACACCGCGTCTCACATGATGAATGTGAGCTTCCGGTACTGGGGCCACCAGTACCTGTACGACCTGGAGGACCTCACCCTGCGTATTTCTGCTGCCGGCTTCTCCCAGATCCGGAGTCGTGCCTGGGGAGAATCCGATTTCCCTGACCTTTGCAAGTTGGAACGCCGTCCCGATTCCCTACTGATAGTCGAGGCTTACCGATGATCCCCATCACCCGACCGTCCCTTCCAGCATTCGACGACTACGTGGAGCTCGTTCGCCGCGTATGGGACTCGCGCATGCTTTCGAACTTCGGAGAGTTCGCATTGCAGTTCGAAAGAGAGACCGCTGCATACCTCGAGGTACCTTTCGCTCTGGCGGTGTCGTCTTGTGATCTCGGCATCATCATCACCTTGAGCGCATTGGAGCTTCCCCCTCGTGCGCCCTGCTTCGTGTCCGATTTCACCTTCAACTCCACCATGAATGCCGCTGTCTGGGCAGGTTTATCCCCTGTCCTGGTAGATGTGGACAGCTCTACCTACAACATGTCGCCAGCGGCCCTCAGCGCCGAGATGCAGCGATTTCCGGAGCCGGGGGTCGTACTGGCCACTCACGTCTTCGGGAACCCATGCGACGTCGAAGAGCTGAGCAGGATCGCCCGAGAACATGGCTCCTATCTCGTCTTCGACGCGGCGCACGGTTACGGAAGCCAGCACCGCGGGGTGAAGGTTGGTGGGTTCGGCGACGCAGAGGTCTTCAGTTTCAGCGGAACCAAGGTCGTGACATCGGGCGAAGGCGGACTTGTCACCACTCGACACGACTGGTTGGCCGAGCGCGTGAGATACCTCCGAGCCTACGGCTTCCAGGGTGACTACCGGTCCCGCTACATCGGTCTCAACGGGAAGATCTCCGAGCTCAATGCCGCGCTGGGCGTACTCTCCGCGCGGCAGATCGAGGATCTTCTTGCCAGGCGCACCGAGATCGTGCGGCAGTACATGTCGGCGCTCGACGGGTTGGTGACCTGGCAGCACGTCGATGCATCGGATATCTCAACGTTCAAGGACCTCTGTCTGGGCTTGGGGAGCCGACGCTCAGAAGTCGAGGGCTCTCTGGCGCTCGTCGACGTGCAGACCAAACGCTATTTCGTTCCTCTCCACACGATGACCCCATATGCCCCGTTCAGCTTTAGCCCAAAGCCGGCAGCTTCTTCGGTACACGAGTCCTCTCTGTGTGTCCCGCTCTATCCCGACCTCGAACGTGAAGACTTGGACCTGATCGTCGGCACTATCCGGGGTTGTCTGAGTGATTCGGTGGCCACTCTTCCGATGGGAAGTTCTCGCGCGTATGAAGCCCTTGGTCATAGTCGGAGGGGGTGGTTTTGCACGCGAAGTGCTCGATATCGTCGTCGCAATAAACAGCTCATCCTTGCGGTTCGACTTTCTCGGTTTCTGTGCGGACATCTACTACGACGAGGCTGAGATCGCGGCCCGCAATGCCAGCTATCTCGGTGGTGTCGAGGACGTCCTCAGTGAGGTAGATGCGGAATATGTGATCGGGATCGGAAACGGTGACGCGCGCCGATCCATCGATGCCTTCGCCACCTCCCTAGGAAGACGGGCTGCCACCCTCGTTCACCCCCTCTCGTCGATGGGAATGGGCGTCGAGATCGGGCCTGGCTCGGTCGTGACCGCCGGCGCTCGCCTGACAACTCACATCTCGATTGGACGCCACGTGCACGTCAACCTGAATGCCACCGTGGGACACGATGCGGTGATCGATGACTACGTGACGCTGAATCCGGGAGTGAACGTGAGTGGCCGCGTACACATCGGCGAAGCGGCGACCCTTGGAACCGGATCATGCGTGATCGAACGGCTCACGATCGGCGCCGGCACCATCGTCGGCGCCGGAGCTACCGTCGTGAGAGATTTGCCCCCGGGAGTGACGGCCATCGGCACGCCGGCTCGGTTCGCCGAGAAGCCCAACTGATCAGCGTCTCGCCGACGTCCACAATCTGTGGACTGCTCCGATCACGCGGATCTTGAAGCCCGGAACCTCCTGCCGGCGTAAAAAGAGCATCAAGCTCCGGTGGTAATTCTCCTTGCGGTCGCGATCGGTGCCGCTCGCGCCCGGCAGGTGCGTCACCCGTGAGCCCGGGACGCGAACGACGTCCCAACTCCGCTCTCTGAGCCTTCTGCAGAGGTCCACGTCTTCCATATACATGTGAAACGCCGGGTCGAACCCCCCGACCTGCTCGAAGGCGGACCGTCTGATGAGCATCGCCGCCCCAGAAACCCAGTCAGGGCGGAGATTTTCGCGGGGACGGCGGTTGGTCCGCAGGATCATCGCCCGAAGACTCGGGAACTCACCGAACGCGTCGACCTGGACGGATCCGCCCGGACCGATGATGCTCGGAGCGGCGATCGCCGTCGAAGCTTCGGCGTCCAATGCCTGCACGAGTGGAGCAAGGCATCCAGCCTCGAGAGTCGCATCGCTGTTTATCACGAACAGCAGCGCGCCTGTCGAACGGACGGCCCCCAGGTTCACACCGCCTCCGAAGCCGGCGTTCCGATCATTGTCGACAACGGTCACCCGGCCCGGCGGAAGATGAGAACGGAGGAACTCGACGCTGCCGTCGGCCGAGCAGTTGTCGATCACCACGACCTCGGCCAGATCCGGTTCGCCGAGCAGAGAGGAGACGGCCGACGCGGTCAGTTCCATCGTCTTGTAATTGACGACGATCCCGCTTACGGTCGGAGCCAATCAGGCTACCCGGACGCGGGACAGATCCTGGACCTGTCCGTAGAAGGCGAAGGTCTCTTCTACGAAGTCGTCGACGGTCCGGTCACGCGCGAACCTGAGAGCGTTCTGTCTGAGCAGATCGTACCGATCCGGGTCCGACAACAGCCGGACCACAGAATCAGCGATGGAATCGGCATCGTACGACCTGACGACCACGCCGCATTCGTTGGCTGTCAGAAGATCCGAATCCCCGACGTCCGTGATGACCGGAACCAGCCCCTGCGACATCGCCTCGAGGGTGGCCATCGTCGTCCCACCCTCGACCTTGGATATCAACAAGAAGATGCTCGTACGTTCGAGGAGAGCCGAGATGTCGGGAACGAATCCTGCAATTTCGATATTGCTCCTGGCTGCGCTCTGCGCGACCCGAGCCTGCAAGGCCTGACCGAGAGGCCCGGTCCCGCAGATCGTGAGCGAGGCTTCCGGTATGCGGGCAACCACTTTCTCCCACGCCGTCACCGCCATCAGAGGGTCTTTCGGATGTGCGAGCCGTGCGACCCAGATGGCTCGCGGGGACAATCTCCCGTCGGATGCGGGCGCACCCACCGCTGGGACAGCGTTTCTCACCACTGCGAATGGCACGTGCTTGGCGATCCTGCGTAACGCTGCGAGATCGCGATTCCCGTCGGTGATGATCCCGTCCATGCGAGGAAGAGTCGCGTGGGCTACCGGGCGTGATAGGGCGCGGTTCTTGAAAGTCCGACCCTTTCCGAACGGGGCGTGGTGACAGGTGAAGATCGTCACTCCCCTAGGTGGGCGCAGGATCCGGCAACCGACCGCACCTGCGACCGAGGAGTAGAGATGAAGGACGTCAGGGTTCCATGTGTCGACTGCGGCCCTGAGCTCCTTTCGAGCGGCGAGGTTCGACAATGGCGCCGCGTTCGCGGAGATCGAATTCCAAGGAAACACTGTCGCGCCCATAGATGCCACCGAGTCGGCGAGCTCCGACCCGGGAGTCACGACCACGGCCACTTGGTTGCCTCGCTCCAGCAATCCCTGTGCGAGGATTCGCAGGTGCTCCTGCGCACCACCAACCTCTCCCTTGGTGATGGCGAACATGACCTTCATTTCGGCGCTCACTTTAGAGTGCTGTCCGGGCTGTCGCGAGTGATGGATCGGCCGTCGTGAGCGGGCCGAGCGTGGTGGTCGACTGCCGTTGGCTCGGGTACTCAGGTGTCGGCAGGGTTACCGAGCTGTTCTTGGAAGGGCTCGCCGAGCTGGCGCCGTCGGGGCAATGGACGCTCTGGGGCCCTGCTGAAGTCGAGAGATATTTGTGGGCGGGTTCCAGGTTGGAACCGGCCGGCGGGTCACCGCTGCGATGGGCGGCACAACGCGATGTGCTGTCGGTGCCGGCGGGGGATGTGGTTCTCTGGCTTCACGCCGTCCGCCCGCTCTCAAGCCGGCGCTGCGTCGTTCTCGTCCACGATCTGATCCCGCTGCACTGGGCTTCCAATGCCGCCGAACGCATCTTGTGGAAGGCGTTCATGAGCCGTTCGTGTCACACGGCCACGAAGGTTGTCACCTACTCGGGATCGACGAGGGACCTGCTGATCAGCGAGCTTGGGATCCGCCCCGACGCGACGATCCCGCTACCTTTGGACTCTGCGCGAGCGAGTCGCATCAGAGCGCTCAGATCGGAAACTAGGGGTGGTCCGCCGCGTCTGCTTTACGTAGGCCAGGTCAGGCGCCACAAGAATGTTCCTGCAGCGGTTCAGGGATATCTCGCATCTGACTTCTGCAAGAACGGTGGAGTCTTCACACTGGTGGCAGGTGGCGCGACCGCGGCCTGTGGAGATCGACGAGATCCAGCGGCTTGCTAGCGGATCTCGGGACGGCAAGGTGGAGATCCTCTCGCGGCAGACCGACAAGGAGCTCGACAGGCTCTACGCATCCGCGACGATGGTCATACAGCCTTCGCTCGAGGAAGGATTCGGGTTGCCGGTCGTAGAAGGCCTCGCGGCAGGCGTCCCTGTGTGTTGCAGCGACATACCATCGCTCACGGAGGCCGCTCAGGGACGTGCCGAGCTGTTCGACCCATCCTCAGTCCAATCGATCGCGGTTGGGATCGACCGGACCGCCTCGTCTGCAGGAAGTGGTCACGTTCCGGAGCCGCCCGACATGCCGACCCCCGCGGCATTCGCCGAATCGTTCGTGAGAATGATCGCGCAGGCTCTCGACTCAGCTCAGGCCGCGTCTGCGAGCGAGTGAAACTCGGCGAGCAGATCCCCGCCGTTTGATCGCCCGGCCAGCGCTTGCTCCACTTCGGCGAGATAAGTGGCGCGTGTCTGCGGCTCGCGCACCTGATGAGCCTGGAAGAGGCCGTTCTCCCAGATCTTCCCGATCACGTGGCTGCCGGCCAGCCGCTCGCCTTCCGTGCCGACAAAGGTCCGGTCGCGCATCTCGCTGAGCGCGGTCCGCAGGTACTCGACATGGGGCGTCTCGTCCTGGCGGATGTAGGAGACGAGCTTCGAAGGCAGACCCTCTCCGGCCACCAAGGTTTCGTCCGCCAGCAGTTCCTCGGCCCACCTGAAGAGGTGGAACGCCCGAACCTCGATGAACAGCACGCCCGTCATGGTTCGAATCAGAGCCTCGAGCCCGGCGTCGATCGCCGGGACGATGCGGTCCTCTGCTCCAGGCGACGCTGTTGCTCCCTTGGGTTGTGCTGCCGCACCGCGGCTCGGTCCGCCTGCCGGCTGCTGGATCCCCATACGACGAAGCATGATCTCCGTCTGGTCATCGGTCACCGGGCGCTCGAAGGCTGAATCGCGTACCGCGAACCACATCCGGTTGTGTCCGGCCTCCGCACCCCAACCTGCCTCGTCGCGCGCGTGCGCCTCGATCAACCCGCGTCCGAGGTGCCAGGTGGCGGTCGAGATGACGTCCTCGTCGAAGCACGCCTGGATGTCCGAGGGCGCAAGCTGGCCCGGCGCCAGGTGCCGCAGTCCGGCTCCGAAACCCTCGACTGTCCCGATGCGGGTCAAGATTGCGATGATCGGGTCGCGGACGTCGTTCCGCAGGAGATGCTTCGCTTGAGCGACGTTCGGATAAGCGGGTGGCCAAGCCTCGATCGGAGCATCCAGCAGCGCTGTAGCGAAGACCGCTCTGTGGTTGTCCTGCCACGCCGCTATGGCAGGAGAGCGGACGGCCGTCCGGGGCGACGAGTAACTGCCGTCCGAGCGGAGCCCTCCGTGACAAAGAGTGCCCGAAACCACCAGGGGCTCGGCCACAGGCTCACTCGCCAAGAGCTCCTCCTCGGTGAAGTCCAACGAGCCGACGGTTTGCATGTCAAACCCTCCGGGGGATGCGTGCTTGGAGCATCAGTATACATTACTGTGTACATATGCCGAAATTAGAAACCACAGCTCCCCCCTCCGGCGGGCCTCCTAAGCCTGGGGGGCCGGCCCCTAAACGGCGTACTCGGCTCAGCCGGGCCTCACGGCGCGAGACGCTCCTCGACGCAGGAGCCCGCGCGTTCGCCGAGCGGGGATTTCAGGCCACCTCGATGGAGGAGGTCGCGCAGAAGGCGGGCGTCACCAGGCTGATCGTCTACCGCCACTTCGACTCCAAAGAGGATCTGTACAGGTCCGTGCTCGACCGCGCCGTCAGGGGCGTGGCCGTCGCGGTAACGGTCCACGGAGATGCCGGGCCCACGGTCAGCGGTGTGGTCAACGGCTTCCTCGATGCGGCAGCGGCGGACCCGGAGGGCTTCAGGCTGCTTGTTCACCATTCGGCGCGCGAGCCCGACTTCGCGAGCTACTCCGAGCTCTTCAGAGTCAATGCCGTGAAGACTGCGCAGAGCCTCATCGCGCGGCGCGTTGCTGACCCCGTGTTGCGGGAATGGGCCGCGAGGACGCTCGTAGCCCTGCTCGAAGAATCGACCCTCGCATGGATCGAAAGAGGCGACAGGGCACGCGACGACGAGATGGCCGCAGTTCTCATCCGGTCGATAGAGGCGATGCTCGGGGCGTTCGGCGCTGCTCGATAGCGCCCTAGCCGTCCCGCCCGAGGACCAGACCACTCGTCGGGACGCCGGTCCCGGCGGTCACCACGACGTTCTCGACACCCGCCACCTGGTTCACCGCGGTTCCGCGCACCTGACGGACTCCCTCTGCGATCCCGTTCGTGCCGTGCAGGTAACCCTCACCGAGCTGGCCTCCGTGGGTGTTGACCGGCAGGCGACCGCCGAGCTCGATCGCACCGCCGGTGACGAAGTCCTTCGCCTCGCCGAACCCGCAGAACCCGAGCTCCTCCAGCTGGCAGAGGACGAACGGGGTGAAGTGGTCGTAGAGCACTGCGGTCTGGATGTCGCCGGGGCCGACACCCGACATCTCCCAGAGCTGCCTCGCCACGACGCCCATCTCGGGCAGGCCGGTCATGTCGTCGCGGTAGTACGAGGTCATCATGTCCTGCTGGTCGCCCGATCCCTGGGCGGCCGCCTTTATGACAACGGGTGTCCGTGCCAGATCGCGCGCCCGCTCCAGGCTGGTGACGACGAGCGCCTGGCCACCGTCGGTTTCCTGACAACAGTCGAGAAGTCGGAGCGGCTCGACGATCCAGCGCGACGTCTGGTGGTCCTCGAGCGTTATCGGCTTGCCGTAGAACCAGGCCGCAGGGTTCGTGGCCGCGTGCTTGCGGTCTGCGACGGCCACGTGGCCGAACGCCTCTGTCGTCGCTCCGGTCACGTGCATGTAGCGCTGAGCGAACATGGCGACCCAGCTTGCCGGCGTCAGCAACCCGTACGGCGCGTACCAGGCGAAGTTGGCGTTCTCCGCTGTCGGCAGAGGTGCCCGTCCCTGGACGCCCGCACCGAATCGCGCACCCGACCTCTCGTTGAAGGCCCGGTAGCAGACGACGACGTCGGCCACCCCTGTCGCCACCGCCATTGCGGCCTGCTGGACGATCGCGCACGCCGCGCCGCCGCCGTAGTGGATGCGGCTGAAGAATGTCAGGTCGCCCATGCCGAGCGAGCCGCGCGATCTCGATCTCGGGATTCGTGTCAGCGGAGAAGGTCGCCAACCCGTCGACCTCGGACGGATCGATCCCTGCGTCGGCGAGAGCCGCTGCGACCGCTTCCACCGCCAGGCGCAGCTCGGATCGGCCCGACTCCTTCGAGAATTCGGTGGCGCCGATGCCGGAGATCGCCGTCGTCCCTGCGAACGTCGCCCGGCGAGGCCGGTCAGGCCGGCTAGGTGACATCGATGCCGCCCTGCGTCGGTAGCGACGGAAGAGAGATGCGAACCGTCCCCGTGACGTGATTGCCCAGGCTGTTTTTACCCTGCAACGTCACCGTCACCGTTCCCCTGGCCATGCCGGACTCAGACGGGCCGGACTCAGACGGGCCCGGCTCAGAGGGAGGAATGACTTCTGTTACCTCTCCCGAGAAGACCATCGTGTCGTTCGGGTAGTTCGGTGCGCCGAGGCGGATCGCGATCGCCTCGATGACCGTTGCTGGCCCTGCCCAATCGGTCACGTACCTGCCGACGAAACCGTTGGTCGAAAGGATGTTCATGAAGATGTCCTTGGACCCCCGCTCTACCGCGAGCATCGGGTCGTGGTGGACGTCCTGGTAATCGCGCGTCGCGATCGCCGTCGACACGATGACCGTCCGGGTGAGCGGCACCTCCAGCTCGGGCAACGCGTCTCCGACCTCCACGTCTTCGATACGGAGCGTGGTGTCGCGAACGGGGCTCACAACCGCGTGCTCCCGCTCAGGTCCGAGGCGAGGATGTCGCCGAGCGCATCGAGCTCGGCCGGAGGCGAACCGAGCATCAGCTCGATCTGCTTTCCCCACAGGAAGAACCGGTGGATCGGGTAGCTGATGTCGGCACCGACGCCACCGTGGAGGTGCTGGGACGCGTGAACGACGCGCTGTCCGGCCTCCGACGCCCACCATTTGGCGACGGCGACCGCTTCGGCTGCCGGCCTGCCGGTGTCGATCCGCCACGCCGCCTCCCACAGCGTCACCCGCATCGCCTCTGTGTCTATCCATGCGTCTGCGGCACGCATCTTCGCCCCCTGGAACGTGGAGAGAGGGTGGCCGAATTGATGGCGTTCGTTCAGGTAAACGGCGGCTCGCCGGGTCGCCTCCTCGGCGACACCGAGCGCGATGGCCGCCAAGCCTGTCCTTGCCATCTCGAGCATGCCCGCGAGCACCTGACCAGAGCCCGCCGGGGGCGCGAGGACGTCGCCCGGTTCGACCTGAGCGCCGTCCAGGTGGAGGTGCGGGTGCACCTGGCGGTCGGTGGTTACCGCGCGCTCCAAGCTAGCTCCCGAGCCGCCCGGGTCAACGAGAGCGAGAACGACACCGTCGGCCGAGCCCGCGGGGACGATCACCCGCGAGGCGAGGTGGCCCTGCGGAACGTTCCTGCAAGTCCCGGTGAGACGCCAACCTGAGCCGTCTGGCACGGCGGAGACTTCAGGCACCGATCCCTGATACGAACCGACGTCCGAAAGGCCAGCGGACAACCTGACGTCGCCGGACGCGACGGCTGGGAGCCATGCGCGTCTCTGCTCCTCGCTTCCCCACCGGCCTATCGGCAGCGCACCCAGGACCACGGTGGCCCAGAGAGGAACCGGCGCTACCGTCCTTCCCTGCTGCTCGAGGACGAGGCAGGTCTCGGTGAGGCCTAGACCTGATCCGCCGTTCTCCTCGGGAACAGACAGGCCGAGCAGGTTTGCGCGCGCGAGCTCGGACCAGAGTCGCTCGTCGAACCGGTCGTCTGACTTCTCGACCTCGGCCACCCGAACGTCGGTTGCGATGCCGCCGAAAACCGCTTCTGCAGACTGGCTCACGGCCTGCTGCGACTCGTCGAAGGTGAAGTCCATCAGGGCCCTTCTACCGAAGCCGGTCTGAACACAGGGAGCGTGAGCGCCTCGCCATGACGAGCGAAGCCGACCTCGACGGGCATGCCGATCCGGATGTCCGCGGGCTCCACTCCCTCGATGTTGGAGATCACCCTTGTCCCCTCTTCGAGCTCGACGAGCACTACTGGCAACGGATAGTCGAAGGCACCCACCTGCGGGTAGTGCACGACGACGAAACTGAAAACGGCCCCGCGCCCGCTCGACGCCACCGTGCCCCAGTCGAGGGAGCGGCACTTCGGGCAACCGGGACGAGGCGGGTGGCGCAGGGTCCCGCACGATTCACAGCGCTGGATGAGCAACTCGCCGCGTGCCGCACCTTCGAAGAAGAACGAGTTGTCCTTGGTGACCGCCGGCATCGGCCGCGACGGGCGCTCCGGCGCAGCCTCGCCCTGCGGCGCAGCCTCGCCCTGCGGCGCAGCCGGACGTGCGGAGGGCCTGAACTTGAGGATCCTGAACCGCATCGTCGCTACGAGATCGCCCGCCTGGTCCACGAACTCGAGGCGGGTGGTGAAGAAATGACCTTCGCCTAGGCCCGTCGACTTCTTGTCGGAGATCGACTCGATGACTGAGCGCGCTGCGATCCTGTCGCCGAGCACGAGTGGTCGCATGTACTCCTGCTCGCAATCGGTCGCCACGACGGACGTGAAGCCCTCCGAATCGAGAAGCGTCATGATCTCGTCGTGAGCGGTGCGCTCGCGGTCGGCCGCGGGCGAGTAGCTCGCCTTGTAGCCCCGCATCACCCACGCCTGGAGCATCTGCGGCGGGGCGATCACCCCGGGGAAACCCGCGGCGCGTGCCGCCTTCTCGTCGGTGTAGACGGGATTCTCGTCGCCGACGGCCTCGACGAAGTGACGGATCATCGCCTGGTTGACCTCGTCGGGCGCGTTCATCGGCGGTCCCGACGCGCGGCCGACGAATTCCTGGAGGCGGGCTAAGAACGCCGACTCGTCACTCACCGACGATCCCCCATCAATGGCCCCCATCAATGGCCCCCATCAATGGCCCCCATCACCGGGCAGTGCGCGCAAGACCGAGGCCTGCAGTCGCGACGATCTCGCGCTGCACCTCGTTCACACCCCCGCCGAACGTGTTGATCTGGGCCTGGCGCGCACTCTGCTCGAGACGCCCTGCGATCACCGCTCCCGGCGAACCCGGCGCGAGGTATCCGCCTGAACCGACGATCCCGAGAAGCCGCCTGTAGACCTCGATCGTCCGCTCGGTCCCGAACACCTTGACCGCGGACGATGCTGCGGGTGTGAGCGTGCCGTCGGCGACGGCCACGGCCATGCGCCAATTGAGCAGGTACATCGCCTTCAGTTCCGCGTGGGTGCGTGCGAGCTCACTTCTCACCCATGGCAGGTCGAGCATCGTGCGGGGCAGGCCCGAATCGGGGGCAGGCCCGCCGATCTTGGTGTCGGCGGTCCATCGCGCGACGGCGTTCCACATCTCGCGTGCGTAGCCCGCCCACGCCGCTATGCCGACCCGCTCGTGATTGAGCTGGGTGGTGATCATCCGCCAGCCCTCGTTCTCCTCCCCGATCCTGTTGGCGACCGGGACGTGCACGTCGGAGTAGTAGCTCGCCGACGTGGTGAGCCCCCCGACGGTTGTGATGATGCTGTACGAGAAGCCGGGGCTCGAGGTCGGGACGCAGACGATCGATATGCCTTTGTGCTTCGGTGCATCTGGGTCCGTCCTCACAGCGAGCCAGATGTAGTCGGCCTGGTCCGCGCCCGAGGTGAAGATCTTGTTCCCGTTGATGACGTACTCGTCGCCGTCGCGCACCGCCCTCGTCCGCAGCGACGCCAGGTCGGTGCCCGCCTCGGGCTCGGTGTAGCCGATGGCGAAATTGATCTCGCCGGAAAGGATCCCTGGCAGGAAGAACTTCTTCTGCTCCTCGGTTCCGTAGATCATCATCGTCGGCCCGACCGTGTTGATCGTCACGAACGGGAAGGGCGCGCCGGCCCGGCGCGTCTCGTCGAAGAAGATGAACTGGTCGGTCGCTGGCCGTCCCTGGCCCCCGACCTCCTTCGGCCATCCGATGCCGAGCCAGCCGTCTGATCCGATGCGGCTTATCACCTGGCGCCACATGACCCCGCCCTCGCCGCCGTCGGCGAGACCCGCGCGGACCTCGGGGGTGAGCAGCTCCGCGTAGTAGGCCCGGAGCTCCGTGCGCAGCGCCTGCTGCTCGGGAGTCTCCTCGAGGAACATCCGGTCGCCTCCGGGCACCTGCGGTCGTGGGCCTGCGGAGCGCCCTGTTGGACGTCCGTGGGACACCTTTGGGATCGAAATAGTAACAGGTTCTACTTTGTGGCGGCCGGGCCGCCCGGATCAACGGTCTCGCAGGTGGCGCCCCTGGGTGCGTATCATGACTGGAACACGTTCTGAATTTGTGCTCGGATCGGCCCCCTAGAAGAGCCGAGGAGGAAGCCGGTGGACCTGAGCAAGATAGACCTCTGCGACTCCGCCAACTTCGTAGCTGAGGTGCCGCACCAGTGGTTCGCCGCCCTTCGCAAGCAGGCGCCGGTGTACTGGCACGAGGAAGCTGACGGGCCCGGCTTCTGGGCCGTGACCAAGTACCACGACTGCGTCGCCGTGAACCGCGACGCCGAGCACTTCTCTTCTGCCAAGAAGGCGACCTTCATCTGGGACATGCCCGAAGATCAGATCGACCAGCTGCGGCTTCTCATGCTCAACATGGATCCCCCCCTTCACACCCGCTACAGGCGGCTCGTGAACAAGGGCTTCACCCCGCGCATGATCGCCCAGCTCGAGCAGAAGATCCACCAGACCGCCGACCAGATAATCGATTCGGTGATCGAAAAGGGCGAGGCGGATTTCGTCACCGACATCTCGGCCGAACTGCCGCTCATCGTCATCGCCGACCTGCTCGGCGTCCCCCAGTCGGACCGCCACGCCATGTTCAGCTGGTCCAACCGGATGATCGGGCGCGAGGACCCCGAGTACGGCGTCACCGAAGAGGAGGCGGGCGACGCGGCGGCCGAGTTGTACGTCTACGCGGAGAGCCTCTTCAAAGAGAAGCGCCTCAACCCGCACGACGACCTCATGAGCGCGCTGACCCAGGTGGAGCTCGACGGCGAACAGCTGGGCGAGATGGAGCTCGAATTGTTCTTCCTGCTTCTGACCGTGGCCGGGAACGAGACGACACGGAACCTGATGTCGGGAGCGATGGCAACCTTCTTCGACAACCCCGACCAGTGGGCGCGTCTTCGGGCCGACCGCTCCCTTCTTCCTTCTGCCACCGAGGAGATGCTGCGCTTCGTCACCCCCGTCATGAACTTCCGCCGGCAGACCACCGCTCCGGTCCAGATCGGGGACCAGCAGGTGGGTGAGGACGAGAAGGTGGTGTTCTTCCACATCTCGGCGAACCGCGACGAGGACGTGTTCGACGAGCCGGACAAGTTCGACGTCGGGCGCTCCCCCAACCCGCACATGGCGTTCGGTGGCGGCGGTCCGCATTTCTGCCTCGGCGCCAACCTCGCCCGCATGGAGATCAAGGTGATGTTCCAGCACCTATTGGACCGGATGCCCGACATCCATCCCGAGGGCAAGGTCCAGAGGCTCCAGTCGGCGTTCATAAACGGCGTCAAGCACATCCCGGTCGGTTTCAAGCCGGGGCCCCAGGTATTGGAACCCGGGTAGAGCGTGAGGTTCCACCAAGGGGTCACATTCCTGCCCACGCACCAGGTCGTCGACCTTGCCGTCGCGAGCGATGATCTCGGCTACACGGGCCTGATGATCTCGGACCACATGTTCAACGCCCGAGAGCTGAAGAGCCGCTACACCTATTCGACGGCGGCGGACGGCTCACCGTTCTGGGGTTCGGACACCGAGTGGCCCGATCCCATGTGCTTCGTGTCAGGGCTCGCCACTGTGACCCGGAACCTCTTGTTCACGACCGGGGTCTTCATCGCCCCGGCGCGCGACATCGTCTCGGTCGCAAAGTCCGTCGGAACCGCCGCCGTCCTGTCTTCGAACCGCCTGCGGCTCGGGGTGGGTGTCGGTTGGTGCGAGGAGGAATTCGCCGCGACCGGACAGGACTTCACCAACAGGGGCAAGCGCCTCGACGAGATGATCGTCGCCCTGCGCGCTCTTTGGCACGACGGGTGGGTAGAGCACCACGGGACCTACTACGACATCCCCGCCTGCAAGATGCTCCCTGCGCCAACCGCTCCCGTGCCGATCTACGGCGGCGGCGGATCGCCCGTGGCCCTTAGGCGCGCTGCGACTCTTTGCGACGGCTGGATCACCCACGGGTCGGGACCCGAGGAGCATGCCTGGGACCAGCTCGCTCTCATAAAGGGTGCTCTAGCCGATGCGGGAAGGAGCCCCGACGACTTCGACATATATCTCGCCGTCAATGCGCGGCCCGACGCAGATCTCTACAAGCGCTTCGCCGACGCGGGGGTGACCGACATGCTCTGCGCTCCGTGGATGTCAGTTGAGATGCCTGCCGGCACGCCGGCCGACACGCTTCTCGCCGCCCGCGTTGAAGCGTGCGCGCGTTTCTCCGACGAAGTGATCGCAAAGGTCGGATAGGGACGCGGGGGCTACTAGGAGGACTGGGGCGGATACCGATGGCGAACCTGAAGCTCGGATTGCAACTCGGATACTGGGGCTCGCAACCTCCACCTCACGCGGCGGAGCTCGCCGTAGAGGCCGACCGTCTCGGCTTCGACTCCGTTTGGACGGCTGAGGCCTACGGGTCCGACGCACTGACCCCGCTCGCCTGGTGGGGTCAGGCGACGCAACGGGTTCGTCTCGGTACCGCGCTCTGCCAGTTGTCGGCGCGCAGCCCCACGGCGATGGCGATGGCCGCACTGACGATGGACCACCTCTCGGGTGGCAGGTTCGTGCTCGGGCTCGGGGTGTCCGGTCCCCAGGTGGTCGAGGGATGGTACGGGCAGTCCTTCGCGAGGCCGCTCGCCCGCACCCGCGAGTACGTGTCGATCGTGCGTGACGTGCTCGCCCGCAAGTCGCCCGTCACCAACGACGGCCCCAACTATCCCCTTCCCTATCCGGGGGGGACAGGGCTCGGCAAGCCTCTCAAGTCGATCGTCCACCCGCTCAGATCGGATATCCCGATCGTGCTCGGAGCCGAAGGCCCGAAGAACGTGGCACTCGCGGGAGAGATCGCGGACGGTTGGTTCCCGATCTTCTTCTCGCCGCACCACATGGACGAGTTCACGTCGTCGTTGAACGAGGGCTTCGGTCGCGCCGGCGCTCGGCGCTCGTGGGAGGACTTCGAGATCATCGCCTTCTGCCCTGTCGTCGTCCACGACAACGTCGAGGAAGCAGCCGACTTCTACCGCCCGATGCTGGCTCTGTACATAGGCGGAATGGGCGCGCGGGACATGAACTTCCATTTCGACGTGTTCTGCCGGATGGGCTTCGAGGCAGAAGCTCGCAAGATCCAGGACCTGTATCTCGACGGCCACAAAGACGAGGCTGCGGCAACCGTCCCGACCTCGATGATCGAGAAGATCGCTCTGGTCGGTCCGAGAGAGAAGATCGCAGACGAGCTCGGGGCGTGGAAGGACTCGATCGCCACGACGCTGCTCGTCGCCGGGAGTGCCGACGTGCTCAGAATGATGGCTGAGCTCGTGCTCTAGCCGCTGGGTGCTCTGGTACGGACCTCGCTGGGCGGGTCGAAGCGGCTCACGAGGGACTCACCGAGGACCGACCTCGGCAATTCATTTTGGCGTTTTTGATACAGCTGTGTATATCAATGCGGTATACACGAGTGTGCATTTATTCGGAAAACATGAACCGGGGCGGCTGATCCTCTGGACCGCGCGGGCACGCAGGCGAAGGAGCTCAGATCCCGAGCGCCGCGACAGCCGCAACAGCTGACCGCTCGACACTCGAGTAACCGTGGGTCGCTGCAGCAGAAGCCGCCAGATCGAGATGTGTGCGCGCCCTGTCGAGATCGCCCTGCCCGCGTCGGGCGGCGAACATCCGCCCACGCTCGAGCTCGATCAGCGCCGCGGAGAAGTTCATCCGGCCCCGCTTCGTGATGTCGGAGGCCTCGGAAAGATAGGACTCCGCCTCGTCGCAGCGGCCGAGTAGCGAGCTCAGCGCTCCGAGGACCAAAGAGACGGGAACGAATCCGAGCGTTCCGATGAAGGGAGCCTGCCCGTGATACGGAGCGAGCAGATCGAGGAGCTTTTCGGCAGGGTCGGTTGCGCTCAGTTCGACGGCTACGGACGCGTAGAAGGTGACGCCCATCATCCATACGAAGTCCATCGGCAGCGATGCGAACCCGTCGGCAGCAGCCGATTCGAGAAGCCCCAGCGCGGTGACCTCGTTGCCGGCTTCGAGGTGGGCCGACGCGAGGATCGGGCGGAATGCCGGAAGGCCGGGGTTGTCAGTGACCGCCTGTTCGATCAGCGAAACGAGCTCACCGAGGCGTCCCTGTTGATGCCGTATGTACATCAACTGGGATCCGTAGATGGCGAGGGCATCGGGCTGTCCGCTGTCGGTCCCTATCTGAAGAGCCTCGGTGGCGAGCTCCTCGGCACGCGCGTCGTCACCCTCCATGAGTGCTTCGCCCGCCCCTTTGAAGGCCGTCATCCACATCAGCGTCGGCTGCCGGAGGCGACCGCTCAACTCCCTCATGGTGTCGAGACAACGGGCCGCAAGTTGGAAGTCGCCCGACTGCATCGCGTTGATCTGGCTCGGACTGCAAGCGTGGTAAAGAAGTTCGGGATCGCCGTGCGCATCCGCAAGAGCGAGGGCCTCGGCCGAATTCGCAATCCGCTCGTCGAGAGCAGACGGGATCTGGAGCGGGTTGTCGAGCAGACAAAGGACCCGGATCAGTGTGCTCGGGTCGTCCAGACGTCGGGCCATCGCCTTGGCTTCGTCGGCCAGGATCCGGCGTTGCTCGAGAGGTCCGAAACTGAGCTCGCTGCACAACGTCGCGAGTGCGAGCGCGCGTTCCGGGCTGTCCTCGTCGGGCAAGGCACCGAGGGCGGCCTCGAGAACGGCGACCTTGTCGGTGTCGATCACCCCGCTCGCGCTGAACCACCCGCGATTGTTCGCCAGCGCCGCTGCCACCAGCCTTCCGGCCGCGCCGAGCTTTCGGGCCCGACCGGCGGCATCGAGGAAGGTCTCGCGGAAAGCCGGCAATCCGGCCTGTCTCTGGGCGGTGCCGAGCCCCATGAGCAGATCGCACTCGAGGAGCGGCTCGCCGTCTGAGATATCTGCGGCAAGTTGGAGCGCTTGCGAGAAGTAGCGCACCGCGTCGTCGGGGGCGAGCCCGGCGAGCGCTGCCTCACCCGCCTGGCGCGCGTAGCTGATGGCCTTGGCTGTGTTGACAGGCTGAGTTGCAAGGAACCAGTGATGGGCGAGCGCGCCGACTCGAGCTCCGGGTCGGCTACCGACGATGTCCTCGATGGCCTCGGCCACCTGACGGTGAGTCCGGGCTGCGCGTGCCGCACCGAGGTCCTGGTAGAGGGTGTGCTGGATGAGAGCGTGGGCGAAGCAATAACGGCCAGGGTTGTTGCCGACCCCGCGTATGAGCGCAACGCTCTCGGCGGCGTCGAGCAGGTCGAGCAATTCGTCCTCGGAACGTCTGGTGACACGGGCGAGCAGGTCCAGATCGAACTCCCTGCCGATCACCGACGCGATCGGTAGGACCTGGGCCACTGCCTCGCCCAAGCGAGCCACGCGTGCACCGATGACCATCCGCACGCTCTCGGGCATTGCCATCGACTCGAAGTCGCCTGCGGCCGTCCAGCGGCCCTTGTCGTCTTGGACGATGGCGCCGGTCTCAGACAGGTGGCGCAGCATCTCACCGACGAAAAAGGGATTGCCGTCTGTCTCGCGATACAGGGCATGGGCGAGACCGACACCTTCGTCGTCGAGGTCGTGACCCGCCGCGGCCTCCATGAACGCGAGCACTCCGGAGTCATCCAGGCCGGAGAGCTCGATGCGGCTCACTGCAGCCTCGCGCCGCAGCTCGGCGAGTTCATGGGAGAGAGGGTGGCGGCTCGACAGCCCCGAGCGACGGTAGATCCCGATGATCAGTAGACGGAGAGATGTCGTGTTTCCGACCACTCGTCGGAGCAAACGGAGACTCGGTTGGTCGGCCCATTGGAGGTCGTCCAGCACCAGCAAGAGGGTCTTGTCTTCTGACACCTGGGCGAGAAGCCCGACCACCGCGTTGTAGAGGAGATAGCGCTCGGTGTCGGGATCATCGCTTTGGGGAGCAGGCAGGTCCCCGAGACGCTGTCGGAGGACAGGGACGATCTTCGCGAGCTCCGCACCGTGCATCCGCACATGCTCACGCAACATCTCTTCGGATGCGTGGGTCACGTAGTGGCTGAGCGCCTCGACGAAAGGTCCGTAGGGAATACCCAGGTCCTCGTTGCATCGACCCAGCAACACGACCGCGCCCGCCTCGAACGCCGCGCGCGCCACCTCGGTGGCAAGAGTGGTCTTTCCGATTCCCGCCTCACCCGAGATCAATACGATCTCGCGCCCCTCTCCAGCTGCCACCCGCTTGAACGAGTCGTTCAGCAACCCCGCCTCGGCGACGCGCCCGATCACACCGGTGGCCGGTCTGATCTCGAAGCGTGACGGCAGCGCGACGGCGCTCGCCGCCGACACATCGCCGCTCAAGACCTCCCACGCGAGCTCGAGGGTCACGACCGGATCGACGAGTCCCTTCAGCTCCAGTTCGCCGATGGGAATGAAGGTATGGGAGCTGCGTCGACCGGCCATCGCGCGAACGAGGTCCGCGACCAGGATCTGTCCACCGTCCGCGCGTGCACAGAGGCGGGCGGCCTCGATGACCGGATCGCCGAAATAGTCGTCGACCTCTCGCGTCACCTCGCCGGCACTGATTCCCACGCGCAATCCCAGTGGGCGCAGCGCGGTCGAGTTGTCGCGGTGGACCGCCTGTTGCATGGCCACCGCGCAACGAAGCGCGGCGGATGCTATTGGGAACACGACCATGAAGCCGTCGCCCAAAGTCTTGACCTCGGTGCCCCCCGAGGCGGCTATGGCCTGGCGAAGCGCCGAGAAGTGCGCCCGCCGCAGCTCGTCTCCCGCACCTATGGTCAGCTCAGACGCGAGCTCGGTGGAACTGACCAGGTCGGTGAATAGCACCGCGACATTCTCGGTGGCTGTCACCCGCTCCCCTCGCTCCGCCTCTTTGAAAATTGTAGGCGAGAGCAGGTATTTCGTCCAACGCCGTCACCGCGCTCCCGCGACGGGGATCGAGGTCAGGTCCTCGGGTCTCCCGGTTCGTAGACCTCGTTCGGGGGCCAGATGGCGGACGAACCAGTCACGTGCGAGGTTCGCCGCTTGTTCGAGCGCGCCCGGCTCGCCGAACAGATGGGTCGCCCCGGGGATGACGACGAGCTCGGACTCACAGCGAAAGCACCCCTGCGCCTGGCGGTTGAGCTCGAGAACGACTTCATCGAGGCCTCCCACGATGAGCAATGTCGGCGCCCGCACCTCAGCGAGCTTCGGGCCCGCGAGATCGGGCCTGCCCCCTCGCGAGACCACGGCACCCACGTCTGCCGCCCGATCTGCCGCCGCCCACAGCGCAGCCCCTGCTCCGGTGCTCGCTCCGAAGTATCCGACTCGCGCGTGCTCCGCCTCGGGCTGAGCGCGCAACCAGCGGGTGACCTCTGTCAACCGATCTGCCAGAAGCTCTATGTCGAAGACCCGAGTCCGGACGCGTTCCTCTTCGGGCGTGAGCAGATCGAAGAGCAGGGTACCGAGCCCTGCCTCGTTCAGAACGGATGCAACAACGCGATTGCGCGGACTGTGGCGGCTGCTCCCACTTCCGTGCGCGAAGATGACGAAACCCCGCAACACTTCAGGCACCGTCAAGTGCCCGGCAAGATCGGTCGCACCCACCTGCACGGCGACGTCCTCGTCCCGGACCGGAGGATCGTCGCAATCCGGGTCTTGCGACGTTGCAGGCGCTTTCTCTTTCTCTTCCTTGGCCGAAAGGTCGAGGAGCCTCACGACCTGTTCGTCGGACGTCTGGGAGAAATCCCGGTACCACGCGCCGACAGCGAAGAAGTTTTCGGGCGTTTCCAGACACACCACCTCATCGGCGGCATCTTCCAACCGGGCGATCGACGACCGAGGGGCCACAGGGACTGCCAGCACGACTCGCCTGGCGCCGTGGGCCCTCGCCACCAAGCATGCCACCTTGGCGGTCGAGCCCGTTGCTATCCCATCGTCGACCACCACCGCTACGCGTCCCGCCAACGAAACCCGCGGCCGGCTACCGCGATATTGCCGGGCACGCCTCTCGAGCTCCATCGCTTCACGCCGTTCGACCGCGGTCAGCTCAGTCTCACTGACCCCGGCCATCCGGAGCACGTCTCGGTTGACGATGCACACTCCGTCCTCGCCGATCGCTCCCATCCCGAGCTCGGGCTGAAAGGGAACTCCGAGCTTGCGCACAAGGATGATGTCGAGAGGAGCGCCGATCCGACGCGCGACCTCGAACGCGACCGGCACGCCGCCTCGCGGCAATCCCAGCACGACCGTATCCTCACCTGCGAGGTATTCGAGAGCGTCGCCCAACAGCCTGCCTGCCTCGACCCGGTCACGAAATGTCATCTCGGCCTCCATCACCGAGATTCATTGTCCGCCGGTCCTGGAACGTCTGCCAGGGCAGTTGGTCACAATCAGATGCTCAGAGCCCGCTCGGACAGATGCTCAAAGCCCGCTCGGATATGTCTCAGGCGGCTCTCCCAGGTCCCAGAGCGTTGTGCGCTCGAGCGGCCTCAGAGCCCTCGTATGGTCGACATGTATCACTGCGTCGAATTGTTCGGCCAGACGGGCCATGAAGTAGTGACTCTGTCGCTCGGTGGCCGGCAGGTAGATCACCCCGATCGCCCGTTCGAGACGCGGCACGGCCAAGATCTGGTGGACAGGACGCTTGGACGTGTCGAGCCAGTAGTCGGGTCCCGAAATTCCGTGAAGCAGCGATTCGTGGCTGTTGCCGAGTGCGGAGCGCACCCGCTTGCGCTCGGCCGGGCCACCCCATTCCGTGGCGGCCGTCACGGTACCGTTGAACGTCGTAAAACCGATCAGGAAGCACTCGCGACCGTAGCGCTGACGGGCCAGCTGGCCCACGTTGAGCTCGCCCCGTTCAGCCATTGACGTGGCGCGTGCGTCCCCGACGTGTGAGTTGTGTTCCCACACCACGACTTTCGCCCGTGGAACCTGGCTGTCGAGATGCTCGATCAACGCATCAAGTGTGCCGGCCATGTGCCTGTCGCGAAGGTTCCACGAAGACACCTCGGCCCGGTACATCTGCTGGTAGTACTCCTCGGCGTTGCGCACGAGCCGTGCATTCTGCTCGGCGTAGAAGAATTCGTCGTAGGCGACCCAACCGTCACGGCGCATGTACGCGTCGGCTCGCTGCCGCAGCTCGACCAACTGTGCGACAACCTCGTTCTGGCACGGGATCGCTCTAGCGGTCGCCAACCCGTATCCGTAGGCCTGTCCCTCACCACCTACCTGGTCGAAGCAGGAATACCGTTTTCGGGCGCGGGCCGCTTCCGTGGGATCGACCTTGTCGAGATACTCAACGACCGCCTCCATCGATGCGCGAAGGCTGTAGAGATCGAGACCGTAGAACCGCGCCTTGGTCGCCGGGTCTACGTGGGCGTCGTTGCGAACCCGAAGCCATTCCACGAAAGTCCTGACGTCCTCGTTCCGCCACATCCACCCGGGAAATCGTTCGAAATCTGACAACGCTGCATCGGCGCTCGGATCAGGTGACAAGCCCATGACGTAGCGGTTCACCCGGTAGGCGTCGGGCCAGTCGGCCTCGACGGCCACCGCGGTGAAGCCACGCTCGTCGATCAGGCGACGAGTGATGCGCGCTCGCTCACGGTAGAACTCGTGAGTGCCGTGTGACGCCTCTCCGATCAAGACGAATCGTCGCTCTCCGATGAGATCCAACAGGGCGTCATAATCCGTTGGTTCGCCCGTGATGTGATGGCGACAACTGACAATTCCGTCTTCTGTAATCGTGGCGCTCACAACTCGATCATCCGATCGCTGCGGTGGCGCCACCAGGGGAGAAGGTCACAAGTTCGTCGGGGCCGCAGAATCTCGCGCTTCGTGCGGCGACGGCTTCGGGGCGCCCCTAGGGCAGAATTCCGTGAGGCATCAGGTCACCGTCACCCCACTGACCGAGTGGAGCTAGATGGATGTTCGGGCCCGATGCCTCGACTATCTGATCCCCACCGACGTAGATGGCCGTGTGGTAGACGCTCATCCCGTTGGTCTGGCTCGTACCCCAGAATCCAGAGGTTCGGCAGACCGGCGCGATCTCTGATCCCACCGGCCGGACAATCCAGATATTTCTGTATCCTAACCGTATGGGTCTCGAATCATCTCCGCGTCCCGGCCGTACCGCCGCCCGGCTGGCCCGGCAGGTGGAGCTCGCACTGGTCGAGGTGGACCTGTCGCTTCCCCAGTACAGGATCCTGATATTGCTGGACGAGGGCAAGGTGGCTGCATCTGCCCTCGCAGACCGGCTGGCCGTGAGCAGGCCAAGCGTCACCGCGGTCGTCGACGGACTGGTCACCCGAGGGCTCGTGGAACGCCATCACGACCCTGCCGATCGCCGGCGGGTCGGCCATGACCTGACCGCCGAAGGGCGCCGGCTGCTGAAGAAAGGCGATGAGTCGGTCGACAGGCGTCTGTCAGACATCGCTTCGATCCTCGCCGGAACATCAGACAAGGCAACTGAGGGCGACGCGTTCAACGGACTTGAGTGCTGGCGATCGGCGCTAGACGCTTACCGGATCGAAAAGCACCGCGAGGAGGCCGAACGCAAGGCGCAGCAGAAGGCAGCGTCCAAGTGACGACCACGGTCCCGACCAACGCATCCAGCGCGACCGGGTCCGACATCGCCTCGGAGGCCGGGATGATCGGTCCCCTGACCGAAACATCGCTCTACGCGCCTCCGCGCGCAACGATCGATCTGGACAGGAGTCTCTCCTGGCTGAAGCGTGCGATGCCCATCGTGATGTCGCACAAGTCCACGCTGCTCACCTCTCTCATCCTGTCGTTCGTAGGTCTGATCCTTCAGGTCCAGATCCCGAACCTGCTGAACCAGGCGGTCACCAACTCGGTCATACTGCACAAGGTCGCGCTGTCCCACTACGTGTGGATCGTGTTCGTGTTCGCGGCAGCGTCAGGGATAACCGGATACATATCGCGGCTCTACCTGATGCGTACCGCTTACGCGATGGAATTCGATCTGCGCAACATCATCTACAACCACCTGACCCGAATGTCGTTCTCGTTCTACGACCGGGTCCAGTCGGGTCAGCTGATCTCGAGAGCGAACTCGGACATCCGCTCCGTGCAGATGTACCTGACCTTCGCACCGGCGATACTGGTCCAGTGCGCGATCGCACTCGTGGCGTTCGGTTACATGCTCTCCATCAACGTCCCGCTGGCGTTCATCGCCATGGCCACCACCCCTCTGGTCTACTTCGTGTCCGCAAGGATGCGGAGCGCCATGTTCCCGGTCTCGTGGCTGATCCAGGCGCGGCTTGCAGATGTCGCGACCATCGTCGACGAGAACATCAACGGTGTTCGGGTCGTCAAGTCGTTCGTCGCCGAAGAGCGCGAAGTCAATGCTCTCGGCAAGGCGGCCGACCGGCTCAAGTGGGCTTATATAAAGGACGCAGACATTCGGGCCAGGTTCACTCCAGCCGTACAGAACCTCCCGCAGCTCGGGCTCGCCCTCGTCCTGCTTTTCGGCGGCTACGAGGTCATCCACGGCCACTTGCAGGTCGGCGCCATCCTTGCGTTCAGCCTCTGGATGGTCATGCTCCAGGCGCCGTTCCAGATGCTCGGAATGCTGATCATGATGGGGCAGCGAGCTGCAGCTTCTGCGGACCGGATCTACGAGATTCTCGACGAGCAACCGGACATCGTCGACGCGCCGGATGCGAAGGACCTCGTCGGGTGCGTCGGTGACGTCAAGTTCGACTCCGTGGACTTCGCGTACACAGAAGGCGGCCCGCTCGTTCTCAAGGATCTATCGCTTCACCTGCGACCCGGTGAGACAGTGGCTCTCGTCGGTCGAACGGCCAGCGGCAAGACGACGCTCTCGCGGCTGGTTCCGAGGTTCTACGACGTCACCAGAGGGTCGGTGGAGATCGACGGCCACGACGTCCGCACGCTCACTCTTGCGAGCCTCCGATCGCACATCGGAGTGGTCCTCGACGAGCCGTTCCTGTTCTCGTCTTCCATCCGCGACAACATCGCCTACGCACGACCCGACGCCGACATCGAGGACGTGCGGGCGGCCGCGATCGCTGCCGGCGCCGACGAGTTCATCCGCGAGCTCCCCGAAGGCTACGACACGGTCGTGGGCGAAAGGGGATACACGATGTCGGGTGGGCAGCGTCAGCGCGTCGCCATCGCAAGGACGCTGCTCGCCAATCCGCCGATCTTGATCCTCGACGACGCAACCAGCGCAGTCGACGTTCAGGTCGAGCAGCAGATCCACGAGGCACTGCGGGTCCTCATGCGGGGTCGCACGACTCTCGTGATCGCGCACCGGCTCTCCACCATCGGACTGGCCGATCGCGTGGTGCTGATGGACGAGGGAACGATCGTGGCCGAGGGGACCCACATCGAGTTGCTCGCGACCTGTCCGCTCTACGTGGAGGTTCTCGCGCAGGTGGAGGACCAAGAGGTGCTCGAGGGGCCGGAAGCACCTTCAAAGGGAGAGTTCTGATGGGCTTTGGCGCATTCGGAGCAGGCGGTTTCGCCGGCGGGCCGCGTGCCGCCGCGAACCCAGGCGGGGGACTGCCTTTTGCAGGAATCCCTTCGGAGCTTCAAGCCGGAGTGGACAAGCTGCTCGCGGACGAGCCCGAGCATCCCGATCCGGACATCGCGTTCACCTACCGGGCGACCGATTCCGAAAAGCAGAAGCTGACGCTTCGGAGCCTCGTCTTCCGGCATTGGCAGCTCGGGGTCATCGCCCTGATCCTGATCACGATCCTGAGCGTCGCCAACCAGGCGGGCCCGAAGCTGATCGACATCGGCATCAACGACGGCATGACGCCCGGCCACAAGGACCTCGGGCTCATTGTGGTGGTCGCAATCATCTACCTCGGTGCCATAGCGATCTCGGGAATCACTCAGCTCCTGCAGACAGAGGTGACCGGCCGCATCGCCGCAATGGTGATGCACGACCTGAGAGTAAAGGTGTTCACCCACCTTCAGAGGCTCGGCCTCGACTTCTACACCGACGAGAAGGCCGGGGTCGTCATGACCCGGATGACGAGCGACATCGAAAACCTCCAGCAACTCCTCCAGGACGGTCTAGCCCAGTTCGCGGTGCAAGGTCTGACGATGATCGTGATCACGATCATCATGTTCACGCTCGACGTCCGGCTGGCAGTGATCACGCTGCTCCTGGTCCTTCCCGCACTCACTCTCGCAACCATCTGGTTCACGGTTGCATCGGAGCGGGGTTACGAAAAGGTGCGCGATGGGATCGCCGATGTCCTCGCAGACCTGTCCGAGAGCCTGCACGGCGTCCGCACCGTCGCCGCCAGCAACCGCCAACGACAGAACATCGTCCATCACCGCAACGTCGTCGGGAAATACCGCGAGGCCAACAACTACACGGCTCAGATCAACGCGATCTACGGCCCAGGGACACAGCTGCTCGGATACCTGGGGCAAGCGACCCTGTTGGGCATCGGTGGCGACATGGTGATCCACAAGACACTCTCTGCCGGCGCACTTGTCGCATTCTTCCTGTACCTGAACCGTTTCTTCTCCCCGATCCAGCTCCTCGTCCAGCAGTACAACACGTTCCAACAGGGACAGTCGTCGATACAGAAGCTGCAGACCCTGTTCGACGTCGAGCCGAGTGTGCCTGAAGATCCCGACGCGACGGAGCTACCGCCGATCGAGGGTGAGATCGTCTTCGACCACGTCACGTTCGGCTACGACCCGGCCACGCCCGTCATCATGGACGTGAACCTCCGTATCGCAAAGGGCGAGACCGTGGCGTTCGTCGGCCAGACCGGGGCCGGCAAGTCCACGATGGCCAAGCTGGTCACCCGCTTCTACGATCCGACAGAGGGGCGCGTGCTCATAGATGGTTACGACATCACCAAGGTCAAGGTCGACTCGCTTCGCCGGCAGCTCGGCGTGGTCCCTCAAGAGCCGTTCCTGTTCGCCGGGAGCCTGCGTTACAACATCGCATTCGCCTGCCCGGACGCCACCGACGACGAGCTGTGGGAAGCGATCAGGGAGGTCGGCCTGACAGAGGTGGTGGAGAGGATGCCCGACGGTCTCGACACGGTCGTCCACGAGCGCGGGCAGTCACTTTCTTCGGGTGAGCGCCAGCTAATCGCACTTGCTCGGGCATTCCTCGCCCACCCGAGGGTCCTCGTCTTAGACGAGGCGACCTCGAACCTCGACCTTGCGTCCGAGACCAAGATCGAGGCGGCGCTCGACGTGCTTTTAGAAGCGCGCACCGCGATCCTCATCGCCCACCGCCTCACCACGGCTATGAAGGCCGACCGCATCGTCGTGGTGGACGACGGCCGCATTGTGGAGAGGGGCTCGCACGACGAGCTCGTGGAGCTGGGCGGTCGCTACGCCGAGATGTACACGACCTGGATGAGCCACACCGACATCGAGGCCGCCTGAGCTGACCCCCTGGCACCACTGGTCGTGATGCGGCTCAGTGGTGGAAGCCCGCCCGTTCATCTTCAGCAGTGGCGGTCGGCACGCCTCCTCTGCGCTCCAGCCGTTCCACCGCAGTCCTCAGGTCGTCGACCAGAATGCCCGCAAGGTCGCGGCTGAGTCCGTTTCGGACTACGACCCGCAGGACGGACGTGTCCTGCATGTCCGGGGGCATCGGGTATGCGGGGACCAGCCAGCCCCTCGCACGCAACGTCTCCGACAAGTCGTAGACCGTGTAGCCGCGCTCTCCGACGATCTTGAACGCTACGACCGGGATCCCCGACTGGCGTGAGACGAGATCGAACTGCTCCATCGAATCCACCTGCGCGGATATCCAATTCGCCGTATCGCAACACGTTTCCTGTATGCGACGGTAACCCTCACGTCCCAAGCGCAGGAACATGAAGTACTGGGCGACGACCTGCGCGCCCGGACGCGAGAAGTTGAGCGCGAAGGTCGGCATGTGCCCGCCCAGGTAGTCGACGTCGAAGACGAGGTCCTGGGGCAGTGCCTCGTGATCTCTCCAGATGATCCAGCCCACGCCCGGATACACGAGCCCGTACTTGTGCCCGGACGCGTTGATGGAGTGCACCCGTGGAAGCCGGAAGTCCCATTCGAGGTCCTCGTCGCAAAAGGGCGCCACGAAGCCGCCCGAGGCGGCGTCGACGTGGATGGGGATGTCCGGCCCGTCTCCGGCCGCCAGCCCGTCCAGCCCTCGGGCGATCTCCGCGACCGGCTCGTATGCGCCGTCGTAGGTCGATCCGAGGATTGCCACGACTCCAATCGTGTTCTCGTCGCAGTGCGCGAGCGCGCCCTCGGCGGTCAGGTGCGTCACCTCCGGCCCGACAGGGACCTGTCGGTGCTCGACGTCCCAGTAGCGGCAGAACTTCTCCCAGCACACCTGGACGTTCGAGCCGGTGACGAGGTTCGGCTTGTCCGCCGGCAACCCCGCGGCTTCGCGACGCTGGCGCCATCGCCACTTGAGAGCAAGGCCGCCAAGCATGCACGCTTCGCTCGAGCCGGTTGTCGAACAGCCTGTCGGATGCTCGCTGTCGACCGCGTGCCACATATGGGCGATCATGGCGCAGCACCGCTTCTCCAACTCCGCCGTCTGCGGGTACTCGTCCTTGTCGATCATGTTCTTGGACGCGCACTCGGCCATCAGGCGCTCGGCTGCCGGCTCCATCCAGGTGGTGACGAACGTCGCGAGGTTGAGCCTCGCCACGCCGTCGAGCAGGAGCTCGTCGTGCACGACCTGATAGGCGCTCGCGGACGCAAGGCCGGAATCGGGCAACCGGAACCGCGGGATCTCCTCGCCCGGATCGAGAAACTGTGGACGGACCGTGACGACCGCGTCGCGATGGTCCCGCGGCTCGTGCTTGTGAAGGGGCATGCCCCGAACGTTAGGCGGGGGCGGGCTCCGCGCGTTGCTCGGAACCTTGTCGGGCATCGGGCCCGTAAGCGAGTATGTCGCCGAGCCGTAGAAGGCTCTGGGAGGTGCCGCCTAGCGTAAGCGCCAGGTGCTTGATCATCAGGAAGTAACGGTGGACCGGATAGTCCCGGTCGACCCCGACTCCCCCGTGCAGGTGCTGGCATCCGTGGACGACCCTCTGGGCTCCGTCGTCGGCCCAGAACTTGGCGACCGCAACCTCGGACGAAGCGGGCAACCCGGCGTCGAGGCGCCATGCGGCCAGCCAGGCGGTCAGCCTGACGGCCTCCGCGTCCACGTACGCGTCGGCGGCGCGCTGCCCGACGGCCTGGAACTCTGCGATGGGCTTGCCGAATTGCCGGCGCTCGCTCGTGTACCTGGCTGTCATCTCGACCGCGGCCTTGCACGCGCCCGCCATCTGCACGCAGAGCGCGGCCTCCGCACGCTCGATCAGCCACCTCAGGTTCGACCCACCGGTCGTACCGCTCGAACCGCCGCCATGAAGACGATCGTCGGGGCCTAACTTGACCCCGTCGAGCTCGACGTGCGCGGCCGGCTGGCCACTCGTCGGGACCTGCTTCGTCCTCGTCATCCCTTTCGCGTCGGATGGGACGACGAACAGCTCGACCTCACCGTCGAGGCGGGCCGGGACCACAAGGGCGTCTGCGAGCATGCCCGAGAGCACACACGTTTTCGTCCCGCTCACACGCCAACCGTCGCCGTCGGCAGTCGCACTAGTCGTCGGCGAGAAGGGGTCGCCGCCGGGCTCTTCGAGCGCAGCGGTGAGGATCGTCGAACCCGAGCAGACGCCGGGAAGCCACCTGTCGCGCAGCACCTCTGTCCCCAACGTGGCGATCGGGGCGGCACCGAGCACCAGGGTTGCGACGACGGGCACAGGCGCCGCGAACCGGCCCGCCTCTTCTGCGAGCACGCACGACTCCAGGAAACCGAGTCCCTCGCCGCCTTGGGCCTGAGGCACCGACAACCCGAGCAGGCCGGCGCCGGCGAGTTGCGCCCAGAGCTTGTCGTCGAAGCGGCTCTCCGTCGCCTCGACCTCGCGCAGCCGTTCGTGCGTCGACAGATCCTTGAAGATCGTGGCGGCAAGCTCGCAAGCCGCCTGCTGGTCCTCTGTGAGCGAGAAGTCCATTCGAGCGTTTCCTCCCGTAACCCGTTCGTTCCCCGTTGCCGGATCAGCGAAGGGATCTCGGCATGCCGAGGCCGAAGATGGCGATGAGGTCCCGCTGCACCTCGTTGGTCCCGCCGCCGAATGTGAGAATTATCAAGCCACGCGAGTACGACTCGAGCCTTCCCCTGATGACCGCGCCTGGAGAGTCGCGTTTCAATGTCGCGGTCGGCCCTATCACCTCTGTGAGCAACCGCAGCGCTTCGAGGTAGAACTCGGTGCCGAACACCTTGATCGACGACGCGTCGGCAACGTCGAGGTGACCTTGCGTCGCGGTCCATGCGACCTTCCAGTTGATGAGCCGCAGGAATTCGAGCTTGGCGTGAACCTTGGCCAAGTTGATCCGGACCCATTCCTGGTCCACCACACGCCGCCCGTCTGCGAGCTTCGTCTCTTTGGCCCACTGGAGAACGTCTCCGAGTGCCCGCTCGATGATCCCGGGCGAACAGAGCGTGACCCGCTCGTGGTTGAGCTGGTTCGTGATGAGCGACCATCCGTTGTTGAGGCCGCCCACCACGTTGGTGACAGGGACCCGGACGTCCTCCCAGTACGTGGTGTTGATGTTGTGATCGCCGATCAGCTGCATCGGCACCACCCTGACTCCGGGCGTGTCCATCGGGACGATCACGATCGAGATCCCCTTGTGCTTCGAAGCATCGGGGTTGGTGCGCACGGCGAGCCAGCAGTAGTCGGCGTCGCCGGCCAGGCTCGTGAAGATCTTCTGGCCGTTGATCACGAGCTCGTCGCCGTCGACGACAGCCTTGGTCTCGAGAGCGGCGAGATCCGTCCCGGCGTTCGGCTCCGTGTAGCCGATGCAGAAGTGCAGCTCGCCGGCAAGGATCCTCGGCAGGAAGAACTCCTTCTGCTCCTCTGAGCCGAAAGCCATGATCGTCGGTCCGACCGTGTTGATCGTGAGCATCGGCACCGGTGCCCCCGAGCGCATCGACTCGTCGAAGAAGATGAACTGCTCGACCGCCGACCGACCCTGTCCGCCGTACTCGGTAGGCCACCCGATCCCGAGCCACCCGTCGGCCGCCATCTGCTTGACGATGCGCCGGACCGTCGGCCCGACCCCCCCGGCAGCTGCGAGCTCACCCTCGACGTCCGGGGTGAGCAGGTTGGCGTAGTACTCGCGAAGCTCCGTTCGGAGCTGCTCTTGCTCTTCGGTTAAGCCGATCTCCATGACAGTCCTGGCCTCGATTGCGATCGCTCGTTTGGAACACGTTACATTTTCGGGCCCCGTGCCTGCCTGGGGCCTCAAGAGTGGGCCTCGATCCGCCGACTTATGTACGAGGAAGAGGTATTTGGCGCCCCGCCACTCGGCGTGGCCAACCTCACAGGCGAGGGCCATGGCAATCGGCGCTTACGACGACAACCAATTCGCGTACAGGAAGCCCACGCGAAACCACACGATGGTGACCTCGGAGCGCAAGCTCAAGCGTCGCCTGCCACTGTGGCTGTACATGACGATCATCATCGTCATCGTCGGCGGCGTAGGCGCCACCGGCTGGATTCTCGCCCACCCGTCCGCGCACCGGTCCCCGGCCACGATCGCCACCGACTTCGCCGTCCAGGTGGGGGGCGGGAACTACGCCGCTGCAGCCTCGGACGTCGACCCGGCCGACCAGGCAACCGCTCTCGCAACGTTGAAGTCGGACGCAGGGGTGCCCGGTGGCGCTCTGGCGGGTGTCCAAACGACCCAACTGGGATCCTCCACCACCTCGGGCACGACCGCCCAGGTCATCGTCAAGTCATGCAACTCGAGCTTGTCGTGCAACCCTCTGCCGGTCATTCCGTGCATCGAGGTCAATGGCAAGTGGTACGTGGCGTGGACACCTCTGCTGCAGTCGCTCGCAACCAGCTGACCGGACGCTTGTGTCATGGAGGCGCATTTCCGGGGGGTGTCGCTCGGCGCAGTGGTCTCCGGCTCGGTTGGAGGTCCCACCTGGGCTCATGATCTCGAGGTGTCGATAGGAGACACCGGCATAACGGTCGCCGGGGCTGCAGGCACGCAGGCCAGCACACTTCCCTGGAGCGCGGTACGGCAGTTCGCCCCCGGTTTCACACTGGCATTCCCCGACGGCAGGCCGGCAACCGAGCTCGAGGTCGCCCTGGCCGACAGATCTCTCCGTCTGCTGGTGCCTGCCGACCAGTTGCCGCCGACTGTCGTCGCCCAGCTCATGAACCTCGCTCCCGCTCCTTCGCCGCAAACCGGGCCCCCGGCGGCGAACCCGTCGCCGACCCAGGGCGTTTCGCCGGTGAAGGGCACGGCGCCCGCCCCGGCTCCCGGCACCCCTCTCGACGGGGCGGCAAGCGGGCTTCCCGGCTTGAGCATCGCGGGCACGGCCGGGGGTGTCGCCGGCAGTTACGGCCCGGAGATGATCACGAGCCGTCCCCCCGCCAAGGCCGCCGGTCGCAAGCGCAAGCCCGTCCTCGTCGGTGGTCTTGCCACCATCGCCATCGTCGCGGCCGTGGCCGTGGTCGCCGTCATGGCCCTCGGTGGTGCCACTTCCAAGAGCTCAGGCGCCACGAGCACGACCGCGGCCCGCAGCAGGAGGACGACCACTCCGACCACCTCGCCGGTCCCCACCCACGAGCTCTCAGGACCTCCGGCGTCGATGACCCCGAACGCGGCGACTGCCGCCGTCCTGATCAAGAACTTCGACCTGCGCGGCTGGAAGTCCAATGACGACGCTGGCCCTGAAGATGCGGGACAGCCTCAGGCGTTCGCGCAGGCGGTCAACGACCCGTTCCTTCCTTCAGCGTCGTCGGTCGTCGAGCCTGCGTACGCCATTCTCCAACAGTGCTCGAACCTCCCCCTGGACCACATGCAGCTCTTCACGGGCAACTACTACTCCGGCGGTCCGCCGACCTGGAACTCGTCCTCGTACAACCCGTCGAACTCGAATCCCACTCAGCTGAGCGTCACTCCGCAGATCTTCTCGATCGCGTCGGAGGTCGCGACACCGTCCGTTGAACAGAGCGATTTCGCGTCCATTGCGGGCACTTCTTTCCCTTCGTGCTTCGGTAGCTTCATGACCTCGTACTTGCGTGGGATCTACGGGCAGATGGGCGGAACCGTCGACTCTTTGAAATCGACCGGAACACCGATCAGTCAGGTCCCAGGGGTGGAAACCGTCGACGTCGTGGTGAAGGCGCAACTCGTGGTTTCGGGTGACGTCTTCAACTTCCGCAACACGTTCGTCCTCATGGGTGCGGGTCGCCTCGAAGAGTTGCTCGAAGGTTACGACTCGACCAACGAGCCAATACCCTCCGGTACGTGGAGCGCCCTCGTGTCGACCCTCCAGCACCGGATGGAGGCGACGGCAAGCCAGACCCGAAAGCTCCCGCCGAAGACCACCAAGAAGTAACCACGCCCCTTGGCGGGTTCCGGGTCCTGCGGGTCGAACCGGACGTGGTGCTCCCGCTCAGGCACGCTGTGCTGAGGACAGGCAGGTCATGGGCGGAGGCCCTGTACGAGCTCGACGAGGACCCCCTCAGCGCGCACTTCGCCGCCCTCTCGACCTCGCCCTCCGACGATGCAGCGGTGCTCGCCGCCGGCTCGGTTCTCCCCGAGGCACCGGACTGGCAGTCAGGTGATGGCCTCGCCTGGAGGGTGAGAGGGATGGCCACGCGCCGGGACCTGAGAGGCTTGGGCCTCGGCACCCGCATCCTTGCCTCCCTGCTCGCCCACGTCCGTAGCGAAGGCGGCGAGCTCGTGTGGTGCACCGCGCGTCTCGGCGCGATGACGCTCTACGAGCGGGCCGGGTTCGCCACCCGGGGTGATCCCGGCGTCATCGCGGGCATCGGCGCCCACCAGACGATGTGGATCCAGGTCCGTTAGGGCGCCTCGCCGCCCGCTGTCACTGTGACAATCTGGGGCGCCCGAACCGGCCCCGGAACCACCGACGTTCCCCGTCTCCCAGGAGTGACCCATGCCCGACGCCGTCATCGTCGCCACCGCAAGGACCCCGATCGGACGCGCGATGAAGGGCTCGCTCGTCGATTGCCGGCCAGACGACCTGACGGCCCTGGTTCTGCGCGCCGTGATGGAGAAGGTTCCCGAGTTGCACGGCGGCGAGATCGAAGACGTGATTGTCGGGTGCGGGCAACCGGCCGGCGAGGCGGGTTACAACGTGGGGCGCGTGGCGGCCCTGCTCGCAGGGCTCGACGTTCCGGGCGTCACCGTCAACCGCTACTGCTCGTCGTCGCTGCAGACGATCCGCATGGCGGCCCACGCCATCAAGTCGGGCGAGGGCCGTGCGTTCATCTCCGCCGGCGTCGAGACCGTCAGCCGGTTCGGGCAAGGAGCCTCGGACGTCGGTCCCCACAACGTCGCCTTCGCGGCCGCAGAGACCAGAACGGCCGACCGGGCGCCGAAGGTCACCACGCCGTGGGAGCCCCTCGACGGGCTGCCGGACATCTACATCGCGATGGGCCAGACCGCTGAGAACGTGGCCGAGGCGGAGAGCGTGAGCCGCGAGGACATGGACGCGTTCGCCTGCAGGTCGCAGCAGCTCGCCGTCGCGTCACAGGAGAACGGTTTCTTCGAGCGCGAGATCGTTCCGGTGGAGACTCCCGACGGCAAGCTCGTGACCAAGGACGACGGCCCTAGGCCGGGAACGACACTCGAGGGGCTCGCCGCCTTGAAGCCGGTGTTCAGGGAGGGCGGAACGGTCACTGCCGGAAACGCGTGCCCACTCAACGACGGGGCCGCTGCGGTGATCGTCATGTCGAGCACCCGGGCGGAGGAGCTCGGCATCAGGCCGCTCGCCCGCATCATCTCGAGCGGAGTGTCGGCCCTCAACCCCGAGATCATGGGCCTAGGTCCGATCGGAGCCAGCCGCCAGGCGCTGGAGCGTGCGGGGATGACGATCGACGACGTGGACCTTGTCGAGATCAACGAGGCGTTTGCAGCACAGGTGCTCCCGTCGGCGCGCCACCTCGGCATCCCGATCGAGAAGTTGAACGTGAAGGGCGGCGCGATCGCTCTTGGTCACCCCTTCGGGATGACGGGTGCGCGCATCATGACCACCTTGCTCAACGCGCTCGAGGACGAGGACAAGACCATCGGGCTCGAGACGATGTGCGTCGGCGGCGGGCAGGGCATGGCCATGATCGTGGAGCGGCTCTCTTAGAGCGCTGCACGACGGTGTACGCGGCAGTTCAGTCGCGTACACCGCCTGGGACGGGGTCGGGCTTGGGTGTGACACCCCCGTGTCACCTTTAAGGCGCAGCAGTTGCTGCTACCTACGAACGTATGTTTGGTTACAAGACCGCGTCCTTACTCGTGCAGAAAGTCGAGACCCATTATGAAGATCGGGTTGCTCGTTCCGTTGGCCAACGATCGCGAAACCAACAGCAGGCGATCGTACGACTCGATCCGTGCAATCGCGCAACAGGCAGAAGCCGATAGCTTCGACAGCATCTGGCTGGCTGACCACCTCTTCTATCGCTACCCCGGTGAGCCGACGCGGGGAATGTGGGAGTGCTGGACCATGCTGAGCGCGCTCGCCGAAGCGACAGAGCGCGTGAAGATCGGCCCCTTGGTCCTGTGCAATTCACTACGCAATCCGGCCATCCTGGCGAAGATGGCGACGACGGTCGACGAGGTGAGTCACGGCCGCTTCATCCTCGGCATCGGCGCGGGATGGAACGAGCCGGAGTATCAGGCGTTCGGACTACCTTTCGACCATCGAGTGGACCGGCTCGAAGAAGCTCTGCAAATGATCAGGCCTCTGCTCAAAGAAGGCCGCGTCGATTTCGACGGAAAGTACTACCAAGCACGTGACTGCGAAATCGCGCCGCGTGGGCCGCGACCTGGTGGTCCGCCATTGATGGTTGGGAGCGAAACCGGTCCGCGCATGCTGAGGCTGACCGCGCAGTACGCCGACCTCTGGAACGTCGGTTACATGGGCGAACCCGAGACGTTGGCCGCGCCGCGCGCCAAGCTCGAAGCCGCCTGCCTCAAGGTCGGTCGAGATCCGGCAACGATCGGTATCACCGCGTTCATCGGTCTCTGGTTCCCTGACCTGCAGGGAACCAGGCCAGGCGCCTTCGAGACTCCTTTGACGGGTTCGGCTGACGAGATCGCCGTGGCAATGTCGGGCTACAGGGAAGCCGGCGTTGAACACATCATGTTCCAGATCGCACCAGACGCACCCGAATCACGCCGGCGATTGACCGAGGCGCTTCGGGTTTATCGCAGGATGGAACAGCAATAAGAGCCGCTTGGCGTGCCACAAACCTCAGGTCGTAGGTGGCAGCCCGAGCTTGCGGTGGTCCCAGGACACCGTCCTGTCCACATGGAGGGCGACCACGACCCGCTTGTTCAGCATCGTCTCGACAAACGGCCGCAATTCCTCGGTGTAGCCGCCATAATAGCGCTCGAAGACGCTCACCCCGAGCTCGAACATCCGCTCGGGGTCCTCGATGATCTCCGCGGTGCCGACGAGCTCGACGCCCCGTAGCTCTTCGTAGGCGTCCCCGTCCTCGAACAGGCAGGTGAGGCGGGGATCGCGGCGCAGGTTCTGCACCTTCTGGGACTTGGCCTTCGTCTCGACCGCGACCAGGCCGTCCAAGAAGCCGTACCACATGGCGATCGCGTGGATCGATCCGTCGTGGTTGATGCTGCACATCGACATCGGCCGCCGCTCGTGGATGAAGGTATCCACCTCGGCAGGTGACATCTTGATCTGCGCGCGCTGCTGGTTAACCCCGTGGCCCATAGGCGCAGCCGGTTGGTCGCTCATGCGGTTATACCTCCGTCGACAGACAGGATCGCTCCCGTCGTGTAGTACGACTCGTCCGATGCAAGGAACGCTATGGCTGAGGCAATGTCCGCCGGCTCGCAGTAGCCCATGCGGCTGATGATCCTGTATAGGTGCTTGGCGTCTGCCCCCTCAGGAAGCGAGTTCGCGAACTCGCCGAGAAGCGGGGTCTGGACGCCACCGGGAGCCACGGCGTTCACGCGCACACCCTTGTCCGCGTACTCGACCGCCAGAGCCTTCGTCAGCATTACGACTCCGCCCTTGGAAGCGCAGTAGGCGGCCGAGTAAGCCGATCCGATCAGCCCGGCGGTCGACGCCACGTTCACGATCGCACCGCCACCGTCGAGCAGGGCCGGAAGGGTCGCCCTCGTCACGAGGAACGTCCCTGTCAGGTTCACCCCGATCATCTTCTGCCACACCGCCACAGGTACCTCGTGCGCATGGTGGAATCCGCCGATCCCTGCCACGTTGGCGAGCACCTCGACACGTCCGAGCGTTGCCGCCTGCTTCACTGCGGCGTCGACCGATCCCTCGTCCGACACGTCGCACTTTGCGCCGAGAGCTGTTGCGCCCAGGGAGCCGAGCGAATCGAGCGTCTCCTCGAGCCCCTTCTCCGTTATGTCGAGACACGCGACTGCTGCGCCCTCCGTGGCGAGCCGGATCGCGGTGGCTCTTCCGATCCCGGACGCCGCTCCGGTAACGAGAGCGACCTTGCCCTTGAATCTCTGAGACGCCGGCGGCGTGGTCCGCTGCGCGTTCACGTCTATCTCCCTTCGACCTGTGTTTTCGACAAGAGCTGCTCGCGCAACTTGTGCTTCAGGATCTTGCCTGCCGGGTTTCGCGGCACTGCCTCGACGATCTCGAGCTGCTCCGGAACGGCCTGTGTTCGCAGGCCTTTGCCCTCGAGAAAGGCTCTGAGGTCTGCCAGGTCGAGAGGAGTCATCTCGGGACGCAGCGATATGACGGCGCAAGCGCGCTGCCACCTGTGCGCGTGTCGGGAAGCCCCACCACCGCAACGTCGGCCACCGACGGGTGCTGGTAGACGAGATCCTCGACCTCCTTCGCCGAGATGTTCTCCCCGTGACGGATGATCACGTCTTTCAAGCGGCCGGTCACCACGACGTACCCTTCGTCATCGAGCACGCCGAGGTCGCCGGTGCGGAAGAACCCCTCTTCGTCGAACGCGTCGGCATCGAGCGACGAGTCGAGATATCCGCGCATGAGCTGCGGACCCTTCACCCTCAGCTCCCCTTCCGCCCCCGGTCCCGCCGTGCTGCCGTCTAACGCAACGACCTTGAAGGTGACACCGGGAGTCGCACGACCCTCGGTGTCGGCGAGCTTGTCGTCGGGGTCGCTGCACGTCGCCATGCAGACGATGGGCGCCTCGGTCAGCCCGTAACCCGACACGATCCCGACGCCGCCTATCTCCGCCTTCAGGTCGTGATGCAACTGGGGAGGTTTCGGTGCTCCCCCTCCTGGGAACGCTCGCACCTTCGGGAACAGCCGCGAGCCCGGCGCCGCCCGCTGCGCAGCTAGGTAAGCCATGTGAAACGGAGTGCCCGAGCCTGCGAGAGTCACGTCGTTCCTCGCGAGCAACCCAGGGGTGGCTGCAGGGTCGAATCCTTCGGTTATCACGACCTTGCACCCCGAGATGAGCGCTGCCATCAGCCAGCCGATACCGCCGATGTGCGTGAAGGGGAAGACGAGGCCCGAGACGTCCTCGGAGACGACATCGAGGCACTCGCTCATGGCGAGAGCGGAGGCGAGCACGCTCAGGTCGGTGTGCTGGGCGCCCTTCGGGTCCGCCGTCGTTCCCGACGTGTAGAAGACCCACCTCACCGGAGCGTCGGCGGCTTTGGCGGGAAGGGGGGGCGGATCCGGAAGCGATGTGGAGTCGGGGTCGCTCTCGGGCAGCTCGTGGTCGCAGACGAGGACGCTCGTGCCGGGCGTGTCCGCTGCAATGACGCCGGCCATGGTCTCGTAGTCGAATCCGCGCCAGACCGAGGGAACGATGATCAGCCTCGCCCCGGTCTGAGCGGTCGCGAAACCTACCTCGCGCTCGCGGTAGATCGGGATGATCGGGTTCTGGCGCGCGGACAGGCGGCTCAGTGCGCCGACGAGCACGAGGGATTCGAGCCAGGTCGGGAGGGTCCAGCTCACAGGGGTCCCCTCTCCGACCTCGTAACGCGAGTGAAGCGCGGCTGCGACCCGGAGGCACTGGTCGCGGTAGGCGCCGTAGGTGATCGACCGCCCGTTCTCGTCGATCGACATCACTGCATCAGGTGTCGCGGCCGCGCGCCTTTCGATCAGCTCCCACAACGTCGGGGCTATGACCCAGTCGCGCTCAGCGGCACGTTCGGCGATGCTGTCCACGAGATCGCTCATCGTCGCTCTGCCTCTCTTCAGTCCGTGTCTCTCACGTTGGCTCCGTCACTTTGGGTCTCTCACGTTGGCTCCGTCACTTTGGCTGTCTCACGCTGGCCAGAGCTTGTCGGTGTACGTGTCGGTGCCGGGGATCGTCGGGATGAACGGGAGTGATGCGATCACCGTGCCGTGCCCCGCCTTCTCGATGCGCTCGCGCGCTCTTCTTACGGTCGAATCCCACGATCCGGCTGGTGCCTCGTCGAGGAACCACAACAAGAGCAACCGCCGATCGAGCGACTCGGATCTCGCGACGCCGGGCACGTCCACCTGCAGCGGCAGCGGCTCCCATCCGATGACGAGCCCCGCGGGCGAGCCGGGGAGCACCGCAGGTAGGTGTTCCTCGCGGAGCCTCGTTTGTAGCTCGTCTCGTGCGGCCTCCTCTGGTACTTCCGCGGGCGCGTCCACCCACATGGCGACCATGCCCTTGTACGGGTGATCGAGCGCTAGCTCCGCGGGCACCGGGTCGGCCTCACGCCCCACCTCGAAGCGGTACTTGTAGAGCAGCGTGTGGACGTGGTCGCGCTCGTCGAACATGCGGCCGTTCTTGTGCAGAGCGCGGACCTGATCGACCGCCCACAGGTTCCAGTCGTCATGGTGGCCGTCGAGAACCCAGTAGACCGCGACATAAGACCCCCGGTCCGGCGACCCAGTGATGACCGACGGATCCGGGTCGCGGCAGCTTCTTCAGGTCGGCGGTCGCGACAAACCGCTTTCCGGCGAACTGCCAGGGGCCGATCATGCAGCCGGAGTAGAAGTGGTCCCGCTCGTACCAGCGGTTGTACGCCACCTCGTGTCCCCGGTGCGGGTCGACGAGCGTGAGCAGCATCGAGCCGACCTTCACCGGATCGGCCGCCGCGATCACGATGTGCTCGCGCGGCGGGCGCTTCTGTTTGGTCTCCCCTGTCTCTTTCGTCTCTGACTCTGCCGTCATGCGCTCGCTCCTTGGGTCTCGTGACGTGCGACTGCCAGGGCCGACAGAGCCCTCGAATCGATCTTCCCCAACGGGGTGACCGGCATCTCGGTGACGATCTCGAGCCGGTCAGGAGCCTTGTAGTCAGCGAGCGACGCACGGCAATGGGCCCGCAGCTGCTCGAGGGTCGGCTGCGCCGGGCTGTTGCCCGCTCTTGCGGCAGGCACTACGAAGGCCACCACGATCTCGCCCAGCACCGGGTCCGGAGCTCCCACCACCGTCACTTGAGCGACACCCGGATGGCGGCCGAGCACCGCTTCCACCTCGGCCGGGTAGACGTTGTAGCCACCGCGGATCACCATCTCCACCGACCGGCCGACCAGCCGCAGGTTTCCGTCGTCGCCCATGCGGCCGAGGTCGCCAGTGGATATCCACCCCCCGGCGTCGATAGCGACTCGGGTTGCCGCCTCGTCGATCGCGGTCCCGTGGCCCACGTATCCGCGCATGCCGGCGGCCGATCGCATCCTGACTTTCCCCACCTCTCCCGTCGGCACTGCGTTCCCGGCATCGTCCACGAGCTCCAGCTCCACTCCAGGAACGGGCCGGCCCACCGTTGTCGCCACGATGTCGTCGGGGTCGTCGGGTCGCGTGCCGGTGCCGAGGGATGTCTCGGTGGACGTGTATCGGACCACGACCGGGCACCCTAAGCGCTCGCGCATGGCCCGCACGAGCCCGGGGGGGACTCGGGACGCGCCGGTCCCCGCAACTCGCAGGCTCGACAGGTCGGCGCTCTCCACATCGGGATGGGCGAGCACGAGAGCCCACTGCGTCGGGACCCCCTGGCCGACTGTGACGGCCTCGGACTCGATGAGCGCGATGGTCGTGCCCGCACTCCAGGGCGTCGGGGTGATGACCGTTGTGATCGCGTTCGAGATCTCGTCCCATGCTCGCGTCATGTACCCGACGTGCGCGAAGGGCAGCGGCGACAGCCGCCGGTCGCCGTGAGCCGACAGCACGTCGGTACCCGCGGCCACCGCACGCAGGTTGTCGTGGTCGAACAACGCCCCCTTCGGGATCCCCGTTGATCCGCCAGTCCAGACGATCGCGACGGGATCGGACGGGTCGAGCCTCGGCAGCCCCGGCGCGCGCCGGCCTCGTCCGGCTGCAGCTTCGGACACCGCCGCCGACACCTCGGCGCGGTCGATTACGTTGCCCGTGCCCGCTGCAGCTCCCGGACCTGTCGTCTCGGTCACCGTCACCTTGGCGCCGAGACGGCCGAATATCGAGGCCTTCTCGTTCTCGCCGAGCCTCGGGTTCACGCCGCTCGTGACGGCACCCAACCTGAGGGCTGCGTGGTAGCAGACGGCGTAGTCGATCGACGACGGCAGCAAGAGCGCGACGACGTCGCCCTTCGTCACTCCTCGGTCTGCGAACGCTGCAGCGGACGCGTCGGCGGCCGCGTCCAGCCCGCCGAAGGTGAGGCTATGGCGGGATGCGCCCTTGTATTCGACGTATGCCTCCGCGTCGGCGCAGTCCTCGGCGGACGCGCGCAACACGTCGACGGCGGTCGACGCTTCGCGATGGCCGGGCCGGCTCACGCGACGATGAGCACACCCCGAGCCAGACGCCCGTGGTGCATGGACTCCACGATCGTCTTGAACTCCTCGAGCGGCCGGGTCTCGGTGACGAGCTCGTCGAGCATGAGGCGACCCTCGAGGTACAGCTCGACCAGGAGCGGCACGTCGTGCTGGGTCGCGCGGATCCGTAGCGGCACCCCATGAGCGTGCGGTCGACGTACGCGAGGGCGTTCACGTCCACTGCGACCTCGCTACCGCGCGGGGGTATGCCGATCGCAAGCGCTGTCCCGCCCCAGTCGAGCGCATCGAGAGCGCTCCGGAGCACCGACGTGTGGCCCACGCAGTCGAACGCCCATGTGACGCCTCCGGGACCGAGGGCGCCCGGGATGCTGCCCGGTGCGTGCGGCACGATGCTCCGGATCTGTTGCGCCGCGTCGGCAGTCGTTGCGTCCACGAAGTCGGTCGCGCCGAACTTCCTTGCGAGCTGTTCTTTGTCCGCGACGGTGTCGACAGCGATGATCCGGCTCGCGTTCGACAGTCTCAGGCCCTGGATAACGTTCAGACCGACACCGCCGACACCGAACACCGCAGCGGTGTCTCCCGGCTGCACCTTCGCCCGGTTTAGGACCGCTCCCACACCGGTGAGGACCCCGCAGCCGATCAGGCAAGCCGACGTGAACGGGACGTCGCGCGAGATCTTGACCGCCTGAATCTCGGTTACGACCGTCCGCTCGACGAAGACCGAAGTGGCGGCGAAGTTCGACGCCGGCTGCCCCGCGTACTCGAACGGCGTGGACACATTGCCGAGGCTGCGGATGCACCACGTCGGATGCCCGGTCGTGCACGCCCTGCAGCGCCCGCAGTTGGCGAGGGTCGTCACGACGACGTGGTCGCCGGGCTCGACGCTCGTTACCCCGGGACCCACCGCTTCGACGATGCCCGCTCCCTCGTGGCCGAGCACCGACGGAGGCTTCCACGGGATCGTGCCGTCGATCACGGAAAGGTCGGAGTGGCAGACGCCCGCCGCCTGGACGGCGACGAGCACCTCGCCGCGGCCCGGATCCTTCACCGTGAGCTCGTCGGTGACCTCGGCATCGCTGCCGGTGAAAACGATGCCTCGCATCTGCCGATCTACCTCCTGTCGGAACCGGTTGCCGCTGCGCCCGTGTCTTCGTCTCGGGCCAGCTTCCTGAGCTCGGTCTTGAGCACCTTGCCGCTCGCGTTGAGCGGAAGAGCGTCCACGATCCTCACCTTGCGCGGAACCTTGTAATTCGCCATGGCGTCCTTGGCCCAGGCGATTATCTGCTCAGGCAACGCCGCTGTGTCCACTTCGGGCCCTGCCACCACGAAAGCGCACCCCACCTCGCCGAGCCGCTCGTCGGGCACCCCGACCACCGCGACCTGCCTCACCCCCGGGTGGCGAGCGAGCATGCTCTCCACCTCCGCCGGGTAGGCGTTGAATCCTCCGACCACGTACATATCCTTCGTGCGGTCGGTGATCCGCAGGTTCCCGTCCTCGTCCATCACGCCGACGTCCCCTGTGTGCAACCAACCGTCTTCGTCGATGGCCTCTGCGGTCGCCTCTGGATTGCCGAAGTACCCGGAGAACACTGTGTAACCGCGGACGACGACCTCGCCCGGTTCGCCGCGCGGCAGCTCCTTACCGCCGGCGTCGCAGACCTTCACTTCGAGACCCGGTATCGCGCGACCCGAGGTCGAGGCTATGACATCAGCCGGGTCCTTCCGCCTGCACATGGTGACGACGCCCGTCGACTCGGTGAGCCCGTACGCGGTGAGCACCGTCTCGAACCCGAGCTCGTCTCTCATCCGTTCGACGAGCTCCACCGGGACGACGGCCGCCCCCGTCACCGCAAGCCGGAGAGACGACAGGTCGTGGCGGTCGCGGTCTTCTCGCTCGAGGATGGATTGATAGAGAGTCGGCGGCCCGGGGATCACCGAGATCCTCTCGGACACCACTTTCTCGAGCACCCTGTCCACATCGAACACGGCGACCGGCACGAGCGTCGCTCCCTGCATCAGGCAAGCGAGGATCCCGGCTTTGTACCCGAACGTGTGGAAGAACGGGTTCACGACGAGATATCGATCGCCTTCTTCGAGGCCGACGATATGTGCCCAGGTCGCGAACGTCCGAAGGCACTGGCGGTGGGTCGTCATGGCGCCCTTCGGACTTCCCGTGGTGCCCGAGGTGAACATCAGGTCGGACAGGTCCCCTGGGGCGACGCTCCGCCAGCGCTGTCGTGCCGACGACTCGTCCACCTTTCGACCTGCGACCGCGGTCGAGCACTCGACCACACCGTCTTCCGCAGCGAGAAACTCGTGCCAACCGTAGACGGGCACCTCGTCCATGCTCATGATCTCGGAGGTGTCGACCTCTGCCTCCGGGTCTTCTTCGGGGACGTCGTCGGCGTCGTGCAGGAGGATGATCCGCTCGAGATCCGGCAGGTCCTCGCCGGCGAGCATCGAGGGGTAATCGCTTCCGAGGAAGCTCTGCACGGTGAACAGCACACGTGCTCCGGAAGACCTCAAGATGTGCGCCGCCTCTCCCCCTTTGAAGCGGGTGTTGACCGGCACGAGAACGGCACCTGCACCGACCGTACCGAGCGCCGCCACCACCCAGGCGGCCGAGTTCGGTGACCAGATCCCGACCCTTTCCCCGGGCTCGATCCCGATCGCGATCGCCGCCCTGGTGACCTCGAGCGCCCGACCGGCGAGCTCGGCGAAGCTCAGGCGCAGATCGCCGTCGACAAGGGCCTCACGCTCGCCGAAGCGCTCGGCGGCATCCTCGACGAGGCCCGGGATCGTGCCCCACTTGAGATCCCCACGAGGGTCGTCCCCTTCGTCCCCTTCGTGTCCTTCGTGTCCTTCGAGGTCATGCGCCTGGTCGTTCGCCTGGTCACGCGTCCGATCGTGCGTCGCCGCTCCCCCGGTTTCTGACACGCCGTCAGGGTAGTGCGCCCATGGGATCGTCGATCGGCCGTGCAAACCACTTGACCAGTCAGAGCATCAGTAGGTGTGCGGGAGCACGTCCTCGCCGAGCAACCGGATGTGGTCGAGGTCCTCCATGTCGAGGAACTGCAGGTAGACGACCTGCGCCCCGGCATTCGAGAACTCTGCCAAACGGTCGACTACTTCTTGTGGCGTGCCGGCCGTCGCGTAGGCCCTGAGATTCTCGAGCGACTGGCCGGTCTTGGATGCGCGTCGTTCGAGCTCGGCGTCATTGGTTCCACAGCAGATCGTGGTCGCTACCGAATATGTCAGCTCGTGCGGGTTCCGGCCGGAGCGGTCGCACGCCTCGCGAACGAGTCCGAACTGCTTGGAGGCGTCAGACGGCTGACAGAACGGAGCGTTGTATTCAGTTGCGAACCGCGCCGCCAGTTCGGGCGTCCGCTTCGGCCCAAGTCCACCGACGATCACGGGCGGATGTGGCGACTGGACCGCCTTTGGTAGAGCCGGGCTGTCCTTCAGTTGGTAGTGGCGTCCCTCGAACGAGAACGTCGACCCTACGGGGGTGGTCCACAACCCCGTGATGATCTCCAGCTGTTCCTCGAGGCGCTCGAAGCGTTCCTTCGTGGACGGAAACGGGACCCCGTAGGCGGTGTGCTCGGCGTCGAACCAACCGGCACCGAGGCCGAGCTCCGCCCGCCCCCGGCTCATCGCGTCCACTTCTGCTACCGAGACGGCGAGCAACCCGGGCAGGCGGAACGTCGCCGACGTGAGCAGCGTGCCGAGCTTGATGCTCGAGGTCTCACGGGCGAGCCCCGCAAGCGTGACCCACGAGTCGGTGGGCCCGGGCAACCCGTCGCCGCCCATGGTCAGGAAGTGATCGGAGCGGAAGAAGGCGTCGAAGCCGGTGCTCTCGGCGGTGCGAGCCACTTCGAGTTGCTGCTCGTAGGTGCCGCCGTTCTGCGGTTCGACGAAAACGCGGGCTCGCATCATCTCCTCCTCGACCCTCGGTGTGTCAGTTCACGGTTTACTTCTTGTTCTTCTTATTTCTTATTTCTTGTTCTTCGTCTCTTGCAGACGCTTAAGGATGCTGGCTCGAGACCGAGACGATCTCACCGCTCATATATGACGAGTAGTCGCTCGCCAGGAACACAATGACATTTGCGACCTCCCACGTCTCTGCGGAACGGCCTGTTAGCTCCCTGCTCCGAAGCACTTCCAGCTCTTCGTCTGATATGACGCGGTTGAGGAAAGGGTGCATCGCCAGGCTCGGCGACACGGCGTTCACCCGGACTCCGTAGGCCACGGACTCTGCTGCGGCGCATCGCGTGAGAGCCATCACTCCCGCCTTGGCCGCTGCATAGTGAGCCTGCCCGGCCTGTGCGCGCCACCCGAGGACGGACGCGTTGTTCACGACGACACCGCTACGCCGCTCGTACATGTGACCGAGAACTGCTCTCGTGCAGCGGAAGGTACCGGTGAGGGTTACGTCGAGGACGGAGGACCATTGCTCGTCCGACATCTCGACGATGTTGGTCGTACCGCCGAGACCTGCGTTGTTCACCGCCACGTCGATTCGCCCGTACTCGGCGACCACTCTGTTGTAGAGGCTCCGCACGTCTTGCTCGGCTGTCACGTCGCAGCGGAGCGCCAAGGGTCTTTCACCCGAGATTTCGGAGAGGCGATCGGCCGCCTCGCCGAGCCGGCGCTCGTGGGTGTCGGAAACGACGACGGTCGCGCCTTCCCGCAGGCATCTCTCCGCCGTGGCGAATCCGATCCCCGTTCCTGCGGCGGCCGTCACCGCGACGATCTTGTCTTTCAGTAGTCCGTGTCCAGGGGGCTCGGAGGGCGCCGCGGGTCCCGAGTCAGCAGACGATTGTGCGGCCGGATCTGTCAAAGGGTCCCCTTCGGTTCGGGCGGCAGGCCGAGGACGCGCTCGGCGACGATGTTCCGCTGGATCTCGTTCGAGCCTCCGTAGATCGTGTCCGCTCGGCTGAACAGGAACAACCGCTGCAGTTCGGACAGGTCGTAGGGGTGTGCCGGCGCCGTGGTCGCCTCGAGCCCGGTGACGTCCATCGCCAGTTCTCCGAGATCCCTGTGCCAACTGCTCCAAAACAGCTTGGAGATGGATGCCTCCGGAGTCGAAAGCGGTCCCTCGAGCCCCGGAAGCGAGCGCAAGGTGTTCATCCGGAGAATGAACAGAGTGATCCAGGCTTCCGCGATGCGCTGACGCATGACCGGATCGACGTTCGCGCCACGTGCACGCGCGACTTCTATCACGGAGTCGAGCTCGCGACTGAAGCGGACCTGGTGTCCGAGCAGCGCAACCCCTCGCTCGAACGCGAGCGTGGCGAGAGCGACCCTCCACCCGTCGCCCACCTCCCCGACCACCATGTCCTTCGGGGTGCGGGCCTCGTCGAAGAACACCTCGTTGAACTCGGACGTTCCCGTCAGCTGCGTGATGGGCCTCATGTGGACGCCAGGTTGGCGCATCGGGACAAGGAGATAGGACAAACCTTTGTGGCGTTTCTGCTCCCGGTCGGTACGGGCGAGGACGAAGCACCAGTCAGCCCATTGTGCGAGCGAGGTCCATACCTTCTGACCGGAGATCACCCATTCGTCGCCGTCAAGGGCCGCCGAGGTCCTCACGGCCGCCAGGTCCGATCCTGCGTCGGGCTCGGAGTATCCCTGGCACCAGAGCTCCCGGCCGAGACGAATCGGCTCCAGGAAGCGTCTCTTCTGCTCATCCGTCCCGTAGGCGATCAACGTGGGGCCGAGCAGACCCTCTCCGAACACGCCGACACGAGCCGGGCACGAGGCGCGCACGTACTCCTCGTTCCAGATCACCTGCTGCGCGATGGACGCTGCCCGTCCGCCCCACTCTGCTGGCCATCCGATGCAAGTCCAGCCCGCTTCGCCGAGCACCTGCTCCCAGGCGAGACGGACCTCGAACCCTTCGTGCTCCCGGCCGGGCCCGCCGATGTCCCCTGAGCGGGCGAACTCCCCGACCCGGTTTTCGCCGATCCAGGTGCGCACCTCTTCTCGGAACGCGGCGTCCTCGGCGGTGTCACGCAGGTCCATGGAGGGTCAGATCCTCGGGCGGGCGGCGGAACGTTAGCAAAAGCTGCCGGCTCGTCCCCCGGGGCGAGGCCGGTTCGTGGGTTTCCGGGAGGACCCCGACGCTTGGTTAGTAAATTTGAAATTAAGGAACATCTGCGTATACAACGGCGTTCAACGTGCTGCGGGCATAAGAGCCTCGCAAACGCATAGGTTGGTCAAAGTGAGCCCAGAGATCGAAAAGACGGAAAAGGAATGGAAAGCGGAACTGTCTCCTGAGCGCTACCAAGTACTCCGGGAGAAGGGAACGGAGCCGGCGTGGAGCGGCGCCCTGCTCGACGTCCACGACCCTGGCTTGTTCCGATGCGCCGCGTGCGGGGCAGCACTGTTCCGATCGGACGACAAGTTCGAGTCCGGATCCGGCTGGCCAAGCTTCACGCGTGCCGCCGAGGACGGCATCATCGAGGAGCACCCCGACAACAGCCACGGGATGATCCGCACCGAGATCACCTGCGCACGATGCGGAGGCCACCTCGGGCATGTATTCCCCGACGGCCCGAACCCGACCGGTCTCCGCTACTGCGTCAACTCCCTTTCGCTCGACTTCGAGCCGGAGAAAGCTGACTGAGCGAATTCGGAATCAGGCCAGCGGGCTGCGAGACGATCCTCGAGTTGCATGAAGAGAGCAGAAGCTCTAGATGCCTCTGCTGAGTGGCCATGAGCATGTAGCAGCCTCTCGGCAGTGGCAAGCCAGTCGCACGCCTCGAAGACTTCCTCCTTGGTGAGAATGACGGCAGGTGAAAAACGCACTGGCGTGGCCTGAACGGTTCGGCGTCGACCTTCGACACCCTGCAGCATCTTCAAGTTCTCCTTTTCTCTAGCGCAGATTCGCGACGGCAGAGGGCGGTCACTCGCTCTGCTTCTCGCCGATCACCTCTGCGATGACCGGCGACTCGGGACCGACAGCCCGGGGGGGCAAGACCATCGGTCCCGAAGCCACGCCGATCAGACGTCGGCCCCTATTGCCTCGGCCTCTTCGGCCGGGTCGGAGCTCCCCGGTGAGTCGACGTGGGCCGGGTTCCGACGTTCGGTGCGGGTGATCTCGGCGGTGGCAAACCGCAGCGATGCGCCCACGTCTTCGGCGACCAGCTCCACACGGCTGCGGCGGTCGCCTTCCTCCGTCTCCCACGTGCGCTGCTCGAGCCTGCCGGCGACAACGACACGCGAGCCCTTCACCAGGCTCAACGCAACGTTCTCTGCCAGGTCCCGCCAACAAACCACGTCGAAGAACGACGTCGACTCCTCCCATTCGTCGCTTCCCCGCGGCTGCCAGCGCCTGTTGACCGCCAAACCGAAGGATGCGGTTGGCTGGCCCTCGCGGGTGTAACGGATCTCCGGATCACGGGTGAGATTTCCCGACATCGTCGTGTTGATCATCGATCAGCTCCTCCTCAAGCCGCCGCTCGGTGCGGGCAGCGGGTGAATCCTCGGAGGGCGACTTCGCCGTCGAGCTGGCAAAAACCTTGCTAGACGAAGATTTTCAGGCGAGCACGAGTGTTCGACCTTGCGGGACAACTTGCCGCAACAGCGGGGGGCTCACTCTCCACCTTCGGCAGAGCGCGCTCCCAGGCCGACCAGCCACTCGACGACATTGCCTTTGCGCGTCCCTGCGCCTTTCGCCACGTCGAGAGGAGTCCCACTCGCGTACTCAGGTTGCCAGTTCAGGTCTGCACCTCGGCCGAGGAGGACCTCCGCAGTGCGACGCTGCCCACCGTCGCACGCGTGCCAGAAGGCCTGAGAGATGTTCTCGGGACTGCCTTCTCGTTCGTCTGCGAGCAGTTCCTCCAGGCGTCCGAGCATTCCGAGCGCTGCTGCATGCCGGAGCGCATTTACCCGGGCGCCACTGACTACCAGAAGGCGAGCCACATTCCAACAGCTGTACCCGACCGCATTGTCGAGCGGCGTGCCGATCGACCCGTCTGGAATCTCCAGATCGGCACCGGCGTCTATGAGCACTCTCGCCACATCATCGTCGTCGCTGCTGGCACTCCAGTGAAGTGGTGTCTCCCCGTGATCCACGTCGGTGCGAGCATTCACGTCGGCTCCGGCTTCGATGGGCAAGCTCGCGACACGAGGACCGTTCGGGAAGTAGCCGGGCCAGTCCGAGACGATATGCAGAGGCGTGCGACCCTTCGCAATGCCGCCGAGTCGTGACGCAGCGAGTCCGGGTTGTCGGCGATGAGGCACTGCAGCGAAGCAATATCCCCGGATCGGATGGCGGCGATCGTCTCGATGTAATCGCTATCGGTGGTCATCGGTTGCCTCGGAGGGATTCTGCAGCTCGTTGCGATATGCCTCGAGGCGTTCCACCAACTCGTCGGGGTGGGCAAGGGCGGGCAGGTGGCCACCGGTCATCTCGTCAGGGACTATCCCGAGTCGGTCCCCGACTACACGCCGCTGGAATTCCGCGGGAAAGAAGCGGTCGTCGCGGCAGAGCAGGAACCTTGTAGGCACGTCGGGCCATTTTTCCAACGGCCAGGGTTTCTCGAAAGGTGTGCCCGACTGGTCGCGGAGGTGCGCAAGCGACTCGGAGGCCAGCCCAGGAGAGAGGTCGTGGGCGAAGATCGCCTCCGCATCGAACGGTTCGGGGAATACATGACCTGTATTGGCCCACCACTCACCGGGAGACTCACCCGGTCGCGGCGTCATGGCTGCCAACAGCACCAGAAGGATCACGTCGAGCCGGTCGCAGACCATCGGCGCAGTGAACCCGCCCAGAGACTGAGCAACGAGGATCACGTCGAGCCGGTCACCTACCGCGTCCACCACCGCATCTGCGTATTCGGCCAGGCCGCAGCGGTCGTCGTCACACGGCAGGTCGACGGCCACGACGTCGTGGCCGAAGGCACGAAGTCGCGGTACGAGGAGGTGCCAGTACCAGGAGTCGGCTCCGGCTCCGTGAATGAGGACATACGTAGCCATAGCTCTTCAGACGATCGAGGTTGTCACATTTCATCGTGAATTTCTTGCTACGAGCCAGTGCCGGCAACTGCTCAACGCTGACGTGCAGGAACGTGCCGCCTCGAAAGGGACCGGTACAGCTCGTATGTCTCCGGGTGCACCGAGTCATAAGGCTCGACCTCGCCTCCGACAAGTTGCAGCAGTTCCGCCATCACCGCCTCGACGCCTGCGGGATTGCCGGCAAGATCTGCTGCCCTCATCAAGACCCGGTACAAGCGCTCGTCATAAGGGCTCACCAAGAGCCCTTGACGAACCGACCATTCTGCTCCCGCAGGATCTTCTTGATCCATGCAGTACTCGGCCCGCCTTACCGACACGTCGACTACCAGCGACTCGATGTTCGCCTGGACGTGACTGAATACCGCCCAGTCGGTCGAGCGCAGCCCTTCGAACGGACGGCCGCGGATCAGTTCGAGTGCTCGTTTCCAAGAAGCAGGCTCCTTTGATGCCGCGAATCGACAGAAGCGGTCCCAGTCGGTGGCGACACCTGGCCCCAGGGCGAGCCGACCGTGGCACCTGGGCAGGTGGTCCTCTCCGGTCGCTGTGCTTCCGAGTGCGCGGCGCGCTGCCGATGCAGTCGAATGGAGGCTCGCCTGCGCCATAGATCGGTTAGGCCACAGATGAGTCGCCCATTGGTCGCTGGTAGCTCCACCGGGATGCATCGCGAGATACACCACCAACTCGAGCGCCCAGGCACGAGTGAACGGTCGCGCAGCTCCGACCACCTCAACCGGCCCTAACACGAGAATCTCGACCGCTGGCAGTGAACCGACGTCATCCGACTCGGAGCAGGGACCACGCGTTTCTAAGGAGTCGTATGGTGGCGTTGTCAGGTCGACCCCATCGAGACACCTTGCGACGTCGACCAGTTTCGCTATCTGTTCTCCGGCATCGTCGTCCAAGGTCTGAGGCCATACCGTCGCAGCCGGTACGCCGGCCATTCGAAAGGTCACCGGGCCGCTTCCGGCCTCGAGCAGCCAGTTCGCGTCCTCGATGCTTCCCGCGCACACCGTTGCCAATCCGTGAGTACCGTCACCTGCGAGTGAAACGAGATCGGCCACGGCATTTCGGTTAGCGACCAATGCTCTGGACGAGCAGAAAACGACGGTCAGGTCCCAGCTGTCGCCGCTCACTACGAGACGTGCGTCTGAAGTCCGGTCCAACCCGACCGCATTGAGCATCACGGAACGCTCGGTCGTCACATGGCGGAGCTCGGGTAGCACCTCCACCAGATCGGCAGCTTCGCGAACACGGTCGAGGACATTGAGGGTCGGGTCAGCGGCATTGCGACCGTGCGAGACCCGTTCCATACCGACCAGAACGACATTGACCTGGTCTGACCAAGTGGAGGTAGCGAGCTCTATAGCCATGGCTCTCAGCAGATCGTCCGCGTCTCCACCAGGGACCGCGATGCTTCCTGCCTGCTCCACATCGACGAGCAGCAGCCCCTCTGGTCCCCTTCCTAGCGTGACCAGTCCGGGTGACATGACATCCATTCCGGCGATCCAAGGATCAGCCCGAGCTTCGTCGAGCAGATCGATCCTCCGAGGGAGAAACCACGACGATGTCTCGGGGAGCCGTTCGAACGGCGCAATGGGATTCGGATCGACTGGCGCACCGAGAATCAGCTCAGTGGCGCGATCGAGCACACGGACCGCGACGACCCGTGGCGCACGACGATCCTGGCTCCGGCAGGCTGCCGCCAGTGTGCGAAGTGCGGCGTCCACCCAGGCGGCTGCATCGTGGTCGGCAGACGACCGAAGCCGCTGCTCTGCACCGGCGAGCTCCTTGTCGGGCAGGGCGATGCGTAACCCTGAAGGTCGGTGACGCTGTTGGGCGCGGCGTAGTCGGTTGATCACCATAACCACCCCGGCCCCAAGAAGTCCGTACCCGAAGGGAGCCACCGGAATGCCTTGGCGGTGGCCGGGGACGGCCGATGATCTCTCGTCGTCTGGTGTTTCCTGGTTGGGCGCCTGTCTGCCATTGTCGCTTCCAGGCGGCTCACCTTCGGTTACCGAGCTGCTCGTCACCTCGGCTGTTCGGGTCTCGTGCTCGGCCACGTAAGAGGCTGCGGGGCGCACCACGTCGTGAGCGATTGCAGCGGGAGCGACGTTCGCCGCCGAAGGCAGTCTGAGCACCCAACCGGGAAGGATCCACCCGGCATTAACGAGCGACATGCCGTCTGACTGCGGAATTCCCATGTTCAGGGCCGCGATCTCTTTCCAGCGAAGTGGCGAACCGAGCTCGCGGCCGGCGATGGACCAGAGCGTGTCGCCGGGCCGGACGATGTAAGTGCGAGCTTCTTTTGCCGATGCCGGAGGTGCGATAAGGAGCCCCGACTCAGGTTCTGCGACGGAGTCATCTCGAATTGGCGCGTCCGCGGCTGGAATCGACTGATCGACGAGAGTCACCACCTGCTCGACGCGTGGTCCTTCGGTAATGCCCGATATGCGCATCGGTGAGTAACCCTTCGGCAACGGCAGAAGCGCCATTGAAGCTCCGACAACCAATGCCGCGAGCGCCTGAACCCGGCGGCTAGCGGGAAAGGGGGAGGTTGGTCGCCCGCGCAACCGCGCCACGATCTCCGTGACCACACACGCAACCAGCCATGCCCAGGTCAACCAAGCCACCAATACCACTGAGTGAACGATGATGGAGTCGGTGACGGGGTGGTCAATGGCGTGGACCAGTGTCGACGGGCGGCTGAGCAGGTGCACCCCCAAAGTCAGGGGCGACCCCGCCTTCTCCACGACCAGAACTACAGGTACACCGATCGCAAAAACGAGAAGTCCGACAAGGGAACCGACGGTTCCCATCACCGACACTCCACCTCCGCGTGCCTGCGTCCTGACTCGCCTCATCAAGAGCCAGCCCTGCCCGCCACGCCGGTCACATCGGACGCACTTGCCGTCGCAGAGACCGATATCGACCGGACCCCTACGATGCCGAGGATCGTCGTCGGAACGGCTTCCACGACGCGCACTGTGACGACTCCGTTGTGCACCGACGCGGTTCCGGGATGGCCGCTCAACACCATGTACTGCTCGGCCGCTCGAACCGCAGCCGTCCCGTCGATCTGGAGGTGGCCGTTTCGAAGAGCGTTCACAGACAGCTGGGCAGCTCCCACGCGGGCAGCCTGTCCAGCCTCGTCGACTGCGAGACTCTGGGCCGAGACCGCTCGACCGCAGTCGACTGCCAATCCGACGATGGCGAGCAATGCAACCGCGAGCACAGCCACGAACGCGGTGAGTATGCCGGTCTCGTCCCTTTTTCGGTCCTGTCGAAAGAGAGACAAGCTCATGAGACCGCCCTGTAGGGATCGATCGGCGCAACCTGTGTCACTGCGACAGTTGTCTCTTCTGGCAGGCCCGGAACACCGAGATCGGAAAATCCAACCGTGCACGTGACGGTGACACTCACATAACCGCCGGGCACGAATTCCCGGGTATCGGTTGACACAGTGGTGCGCGTGCAGGAAGCGCCGCTCCCCTCGAGCTCGGGCGTGGCCACGGAGCTAGCCGCTGATGAAGCCATGTCCGCCGACGACACGACCGCCGCCGCGTCGGCCGCTGCACGAGCAGCCCCGGCAACTTGAGCGCGGGTTGCTTCATATCGCCCAAACGCGACCGCAAGGAGAACGAAGATCATGAGAAGTGACGTGAGCACGACAGCTTCCACGGCCGCGCTGCCCTGCTCTGAAAAAGACCGCTCGGGAGTTCTCATCCGGACTCCCGGAACTCCTGGACAGGCGCGACTCTGACGGCCGAAACCTTCAGGTGCACAAAGGGAAGTATCGATATTGCCGAGGCCTCTACCCGAACCCGAACGAGTCCGCCGGAGAGCGCATCAACTTCCACCGACGGTCCGGACACGAGATGACCGCCGTGAAGGAACAAGTAAGACTCCGTTGCAGCCGTGCCCGAAGCACTCGAGCTTCCGAAGCCGGTGGCTGTTTCACTGCCTACAGCCGCCGCGCCCTGAACCACCTCTGCTGCTTCCGCCCACATGGTTGCTTGCACCGCCAGGAGAATCACGAGCATCATCGCCGGTAGTACGACGACGACCTCGACGGCCGCACTGCCGCGCTCGCTCCTGCAGGATTCCTTGCGTGAACCGATCGGCCGCGCCTTCCGAGCTTCGCCGATCAGTTCAGGTTGATCGAGTGAGCTTTTGCGGTCACTTTTGCCACGATGATCGCCCCAACGGCAATCGCGAGAGCTGCAAAAACAGCGGTGAGGATGACCGTCTCGACTGTGCTGCCTCGTTCGTCGCGAGCACGAATCGGATACCTGACTCGTCCCAATTGCCATAACAACAGCTGAAGCATCGTGGTCATCGCGTTCTCCTTGATCGTGTTTCCGCCTTTGTGACCGACTGCACCTGAACCCCTTCGACATGACTCACAGCCCCACAGTGAGTCGAGCCAGGGCCGGGTAACCGATGAAGATGAGAAAGCCGATCAGAAGCAGCACTCCAGGAATGAAGAGTCGCTCGCTGATTGTGTTCGCGTCCGCCTCGGCGTCAGCAAGCTCGTGGCTCCTGATCGACGCCGCTTTTGCTGCAAGAGTGGACTTGATCCGTGCTCCTTCGGTACCGGCCAAGCTCACGGCCGAAGAAAGCTCTACCAATTCCGGAACCCCGATTTCGCGGCCGAGCCCCTCGAGCGCTTCCCAAGGCGTGCGCCCGGCATCGCGGGCCTCGTCCAGGCACCTCACGAGCTGGTGGGCGACTCGTGTGTCCCCGATTGAAGCCGCCGAGTGCAGCGCGCCTTCTATCCCGAGCCCACCCGCGAGTGCGAGAACTACCAGGTCCAGAAAACAACCGACCATTCGTCGCGCTTGACGTCGTCTTTTTCTCGCCTGGCGCCTAAGGCCGAATATGGGCGTTGTGGCACCCGCCACCGCACCGCTCAAGCCGACCCAGATGGGAAGAACGAGTGGCATCTCGACGCCGAGAACCGACAAGACTGCCCAGAGTGCGAATGGCAGGATCGCTCCAGCAAGAGTCGCGAGTGCACATCGCTCCGCAAGAGAGTCGGTTGTCCAACCAGCCGAGGCGAGCTCACCGCGCAATCCGTCGCCAATCGAGGGCAGGGCACCTATGACTATCGATGCCCGCGCTCCGAGCCAGAGCCGGATCTGGGAACGAATTTCGCGTCGAGCGGATGCACGTTCCGAGTAGACCTCGGCGGATTGCCCACCCGGGTCGGCATCGAGGAAACCCAGTCTCGCGGGCAGCGTTTGGCGACGCACGCGAAGAGCTCTGCCTGCGCCAAGTAGACCGAGTCCAGCTGCCACTCCGAGCAGGATCGCAGTCGTCACGCCGGACCCTCGAGCGTCGAATGCCGAAGAAGAAGTCGTGGCTGAAGTGGGTCGCGGAGCAGATTGATCATGAGAACGATTCCCGCGGCTTCAAAGGCTCCTGCCATGATGAGCACCATCTGCCCGCTCGCGGAACCAAACGGGGCCAGGTATGCCCGGGCAACCAACGCGAGCAGACCCAGGAAACCGACGGAGAACACGATGATGGTGCGGATCCCGCTCCTCGCCGAAGCTCTGTTGGACTCCACCCTCAGTCTCATTGCGACCTCCTCTCGCATGGCATCTGCTAGGGCACCGAGGAGCTCCACTAAGCGCTGAGCGCGGGCGGTCGCCGCGAGCATCAGCGCGCACACAACCAGGTCCGCGCTCGGGTCGGCGATCTCGTCGGCGAACATCCGCAGCGCAACAGGCGTTGGCATTCCATTCGAGAGGCGCGAAGCGAGCGCCCCAACTTCTTTTCGGATCCCCTCTGGGGCTACTGACGCTGTGCTGACTATCGACTGAGAAAGACCTGAAGCTGCTGCGAGAGTGTCTCGTAACAGCTCGGTCCATACGGCGATCGCTTCGGTTCTGGCGGTGACGTCGCTTCGGCGCGTCAGACGGATCAACGACGGAAGACCGATTCCGCCGGATCCAGCAAGAATCACGACCGCTGGCCATCTCGTCAAAGCGCCAGCCAAGATCGCCAAGATCGTCCCGAGAGCCAACCGCAGCGCCGGGCCCCTATGAGAAACCAGTTTCGTGCTCTTGATCCTCGCGTCTCGGCGCCCGACGCGAGGATCACGGAGATCTTCCGACAAACGAGGACGAAGTGATAAACCGAATGCGAGGATTCCTGAGCTGATCCCGATGCCACAGCAGACGGCGAGGATCGTCATTGCCACGACGGAACCTCCCGCCGGAACTGCGGCTCGTAGCCACATCTCGTCAACTCCCTCAAAGTGGCGGAACGAAGAGGAGAATCCGGTACAGCCGACAGATCGTTACCGGGTTTGAACACTTCGTTCGACACGACCTGCATGCCATCGGCGTCCACCACCTCTCGAATCGAGGAGACAAACCGACTACGCCTAACCGGACGGAACACGAGGCCGGGCCGAACTAGGGATGCTTCACTGCCTGATAGTGGGCTCGATCCGCTCGCAAACTTGGGACCCTCACTATCCCCCACGTCCAAGTAGACGACGAAGTGGACTGCCCCGGCGACGAGCAAGGTTGTGGCCTCAAGGGGAAGGCGCTCGGGCGCCTGCACGGCGTATGAGGCCAGCCGGCGGAACACTCCAGCGGACGAGTCGGCGTGGATCGTACACATTGAGCCGGAGCGACCTTGACTCATCGCGTTCAACATCGGGATCACTTCGTCACCGAGAACCTCCCCGACAATGACGCGGTCAGCGTTCATCCGCAGGGCCCTCCGGACTAGCGCCGCCATCCCGATCGCACCTTCACCCTCCATGTTCGCTTCGCGCGCCTCGAGCGCAACGAGGTCAGGATGACGGTCGGGCATGCTGTCGAGGCCCAGCTCGAAGGCTTGTTCAATTGTTACGACGCGCTCACGGGGCGGTATCTCCGAAGCGAGAGCGCGGACCAACGTCGTCTTCCCTGAGTTCATCGCTCCGGCGACGACAATGTTCTTCCGGGCCCGCACTGCTGCCGACAGGAACGCGGCGACACCGCGGCTCACAGTTCCGAGCGCGACCAGATCCTCGATGGTCAAGTCGACGAATCGATGCCGCCGTATGGAGATTGCAGGCCGAGCCACGACCGCCATGAGCGCTGAAAGCCTGCTGCCGTCCGGGAGTCGAAGATCGAGCTGTGGGTGCGACCGGTCAAACCGCCTTTCTGACAACCCGAACCTGGCGGCTGCCGCACGGATCAGCCCGACGAGTTCCTCGTCCGTCTCCGCAACCGGATCCATTTGGACCTTGGACCCGTCTGCGTATGTGACCCAGACTTGGTCACATCCGTTCACGTCGATGTTCTCGATCCTCTCGTCGTCCACCAAGGCCTGCAGTCGACCGAGACCGAACAGCGCGTCAAGAACTGACTGAGTGACCTGCTGCTCCATCAAGGCATCGAGCGGCGCCATGCCTGCTGCAACGAGGTCCGCGTCTCTACGTCGGAGGCGAGAAAGAGTGAGCTCGCGAGCGAGCTCGCGGCGATCTTCGAACCCCAACTCGCCGAGTGGCTCTGCGTGAAGATCGGCTGCTACGGCCGTTCTAAGTTTGGCTATGAAGTCACGATCTGTCGCTGCAGCGACCGGCGGAAGTGCTTCCATGCGCACCTTGCCTCCACTCACGGGGCTCATGTTCGACGACGGCATCACGGACCGACCTGTTGAACCCGACGCCGTGGAAGCACGCTGGACCTGGATGAAGAACGAATCGACCTTGCCACGAGCCATCCATTTCGAGTGTCAGAACCGGTGCTCCCATGGACAACTGAGGTCTGTTCGTGAGGTTCGAGTGAAGCGGTACCGTCGATCACGCCGAAGAGGCCTGCCACGAGCGCCCTGACCGATTGAACGAGGGGCGACCTTGCAAGTCGCCACGTGAGGGCCGGCTCTCCGCGTAACGCGGCGGCCGCCATACGATCTTCGGGAATAACGGTAAGCAGAGGAAGCCCAATCGCTTCCGCCGCCTGCGACGGGACAACCGCGCCGCTTCCTATCAGAACAAGGCCTGCTTCGCGATCCGGCCTGTCCATTGGTTCGTCATCAGGTCGATGCCGATTCTGCAACCTATTCAATTGCTCGGCGATCCATCTCGTCGACGCGACCGCCTCGACCGTCGGTCGCGCGATGACCAGAACGTGGCGAGACGTCCTGAGAGCCTCAGACTGTCCTACGGCTCCAGGTTGAGCGCGGCCGCAGTCGAGCACGAGATCGGGCACAACAGTCGATTCGCTCCGCTCCGATCCGATGCGAACGAGGCATTGAGCGAACTCGGCATCCACGGTCCTCGATGCCGGCGCGCCGGTGGGGCCCACCAAGATTTCTAGACCGCCCGGCAGCATCTGGAGGTGCTCGTCAATATCAAGCTTCGCCGAGGCCGGAGATCGCCTTGCTTCTAGAGCGAGGCTCGCCATCCCGCGCTTGGCTGACAGGTTGAACCTGGCGGCCAGGTCACCACCGGCTGGGTCACACTCGGCAACCACGACTCGACGACCCGCCGGCCAGACTGCGCCGATCGCACATGCAAGGGTCGTCGCCCCCGGAGACCCCTTGGCCGAACAGACAGAAACAGTCGTCATTGACCAGGTTCTTCGCCTTCGCGGGCGGCGGGCGCGGTAGGAGGCCTCACGGAGAACCACCTATCTGCACGAGGGCCACCTGGCCCGCAGCTGACCAGTTAGCAACAAGCGACGCGCTCGTAAGCGGAACCTGCACCGACACGACAACGTCGCCCGCTCCTGAGTCGCCGGGAGAAGTGTCGACTCCGACAACGGTCGCCACTGTGACATCTTTCGACTGTCCGGGCGCCCCCGACTTACCCGTTTGTGTCGGGGGATTTCCTGTCACCGGTGTCCCTGCAGGGCCGGTCAGGACAACGAGGACGCTCTCGCCTACCTCGACGCCCGCGGCAGGCAGCATTCCGGGCTTCAGGTCCATTCCCACTATCGATTGACCTGACGACAGCGCCGGCAATCCCCCGATGTCTGAGGGGGTGAGCAACGAGCCGGCGAGCAATGTGACCGCCGCAGGTTTTCCGATGACCTGATCCGCATCGGACACGGGCACGGCCGAAACTCCGCCTGACAAAGCGACATCGACCTGCCGGAGGTCCGATCTTTCGATGATTTCGCCCTGCGCGACCTGGCGCGAAACGGCGATCTCCGCCGCAAGGCGAGACGAATGAACATACAAGAGAGCGAACAGAGCCGAGCACGTGGCAACGACGGCGATCGACGCGACGGCCATCCCCGGCCTTCTTCCGCTCGGCTTCGCTACGACGCGCAGAGGGCTGCCGTCACTGGATCCCCTGATCGGCCCGAGGGACGAAAATGGGACAGACGATGCAGCTGCTTTGGAGCGAGAACGCGTCAAGCCCTCCATCACGGCAGATTCACCGACTCGATCTGCTCGACTCGCAGCCGAGCCGTCGAGGTCGTCGTGAGCGGCGGCAAATTCCCTCCACCGGTCGCGCCCACCGCCTTCCAGGTGACGGACCAGGTGATCGTGGCGGTCACGACATAGGCGGCATCATTCGGATTGCCGTCCGGACTCTCCTGGTTGGCTGACGACGATCTGTAGATGTGGGAACAGACGGTGGTCTGCGACGAGCTCGACTCATTCAAGTCATACGGGGTGCCTGGCCCGTTGCAGGTGACTTTTCCTCCATCGCCCGTGGTGAATTCGACCCGGACCGGTGTCGCCGTGGCGGTTGCCGATACTCCTCCGGCGGTGGCCGTGGCAGTGAACGGGTGCCAGACCGAGGGCGACACCCACAACCAGGTGGCGAGGTTCACGAACGTCGTACCGGACGGATCGGTTTCGATTACTGGCGACGGCAACGTGACAGAAGACTCCGCCTCGTCAGCAAGATCCGCGGTGACGGACTTCTGCAACGCATACGTAACCCAGACGACATTCATCCAGACGATGGCCCCGCTGTTCGCCATTCCGAGGTCAAACCCCGGGCAGCCGAACAGGAGCCACTCACCTGGAAGAGATCCGCCTACGCCGAGCTCCTGCGCCAAATAGGCAGGCGCAGGCTCATAGACGCACGACCCAGGGGAATGCGCACTGCTTTCAGAGCCATGCGCTCCGGAATGACCGTTTCCGGACTCCCCGTTCGACGCTCCCACCCTTACCGTGCCGTGACCGTCGCTACCGGTGGCGTCGGCCGCGCCTTTCGGGACGGAGACAACCTGGGTGGCTGCCACGACGATTGCGATCACGAGAACCAACAAAGCGGTCCTCACGCGAGCGGACACTGCTCCTCCTTGCTTGTCTCGGACTTCACTTTCCAGCCGGTGGAAGTTGCAGCCAATTCGGCGCTGATGACCTCTGGGCCGGCGCGCCCTGCGGGGCCGGGTACGGGGTGACCGGTGGACGAATAGACCTCGATCTCGCCGCGGTTCACGCATCCGACCAGTTGCGCCGTGCTGCCGCTCAGTGAGACGTCCCCTACTCTCACGAATTGCGTGCTCCCCGTGGTCACGACCCTGGCTCTTGCGAGGGCGCGAAGCTCGGACACGACGAGGGTCAGCTCGGGCTCGACTTCGGTCGCCGCGAGATCAGGGCTCCGCCAGTCCGACGTATACGACGCCTCGTCAAGTGCATGGAGAGCCGACAGCCATCCCTGCACGATGGCTGTACCTGTACTCATTGCAACGGGCTGCAGCGAGTACGCGTGCGCGACGGTCGTGTCGGCTGAGCTCGGGCGTCGACCATCCGTCACGGACGGAGCGAGCGGTGCAGAGCCGGTGAGCGCATCGCTCGACCCGGCGGAAACGTGATCGGCCGGGTGGGAAACGAGCTCCGCGCCTCCGGTGGCCGCGCAGGCAGAAGAACCGAGCGCGACCACAAGGGCCGCCAAACCGCCGGCTAACACAGCCCCCCCTCGCTGCCCTCGACGGATGGACCTTTGAGCGTGAAGGTAGCCGTTGTTCTTTTGTTGTGCAAACAAACGCAGGGGTCTCGGCCGCCTTCGGGTCTCATCGACGACCGCATCGTCCCCGTCCGTGGACGGTTCGCTCTCTCGGAGATCCGGCACCGCACAAGGCTCGGAGGGCAACCTTGCTCGGCAGCTGTCGAGCAACCTTGCTGGAAACTTTGCACAGCGAGGTTGCAAGAGGATTCCGCGTCCCTGAAGGTTGCCCGGACGGGGCGATATTGGCCTGTTTTCCCAGCCTTTAGGCTGAATGCCGATGTGCGGACGGATCGCCCTCTACTCGCCTCCCGAGCGTCTGGCCCGGCGTCTCAGTGCTGCTCTCGCTCCTGACCTGGGCGACGCCGCTCATCCGCGTTGGAACGTCCCCCCGACCCAGACCGTTCTCGCCCTGGTGCACCCCCGGCAGGAGAAGGCCGACGCCGCAGGCCATCCCTCGGACGAGGCGGACCATCCCGAGCGCCTGCTTGCGAGCTTCAGGTGGGGCCTGATCCCCTGGTGGGCGAAGGACCCCTCGATAGGGAACAAGCAGTTCAACGCACGTGCCGAGACGCTCGGGAAGCGGTCGGCGTTCCGCTCGGCGCTCGCAGAACGGCGCTGCCTGGTCGTGGCGGACGGCTTCTACGAATGGAAGGCGAAGCAGGCGGGCGAAAGCGGTCGGAAAGTCCCCCTGTATTTCACGAGGTCGGACGGCGAACCTCTCACCTTCGCCGGACTGTGGGAAACCTGGCGGGACCCCACCCAGCCCCGTGAGACCAGGCAGAGGATCCACAGCTGCACGATCGTGACCACCGACGCAGGCCCCGACGTGGCCCCTGTCCACAACCGGATGCCGGTCGTGGTCGAGAGCTCGGACATCGACACCTGGCTGGGCGCAGGACCCCTCGATCCAGGGACCTTGGAACGTGTCCTGGCCCCCTCGCCGGCCGGCACCCTTTCGGGCCTAGTGGTCTCTACCAGGGTGAACAGCGTCCAAAACGATGGCCCTGAGCTGGTAGAAGCCGCGGGCTGAGCTGCGCAGGCCCCCTGCCTGGGGCGGATCCGGAGCCCGAACGGGACACGTTTTCGGCCTCAGATCGGCCGGAACACCCCTAAGGCTGAGTCCCGGATCAGCCGTTACCTCATAGGTGGCAACCGTTTGCCCCAAATGCATGCACAAGTCGGCCGACGACGACCGTGTCTGCGGACGCTGCGGAGCGCTGCTGCTCACCGCCTCCGAACGCCGCAAGTTGGTCCGCGCTCGCGCTCAGGCGCCAACAGCCAACCCGGCCGCCCCGGAGAACGGAGCGCGCCCCGGCTCCGCTCCGACGGCCGTCGCTACCGGCCAAAGGGTGGCAGCCAAGGACGAGTCGGCTCAAGCCATTGCTATCCGCGAGGCGCTCGAGCACCTCGACTCCGCCGAAGAACGCCGCTCGGTGCCGGACCGGCGCGTACCGGTGGAGCGCAGAACCGCTGACCGGAGAGATACAGCAGCCCCATCCAAAGGCCTCAAGATCAGTCGCGCATGGCTGATCGCGATGGTTGTCACTGTGCTCGTGGCGATAGCGATCGGACTGTTCCTCGGGCTCGGCGGCGGCTCGAACGCATCATCAGGATCGGGTGGCGGCACCCCCTCGAGCGGCCCCACCGCGACAACGGTCTCTTTGTTCCAGTTCACCGGATCGGGTCCATCGACCACGGGCCCATTCACGACCACCACCGCGTTCACGTTCAGCTACACCGTGAATTGTCAGGAGGACCTCGCTGATCCTGCGGTGTTCCAGCTGATGCGCGCCGGCCACCCCTTGAGCCAGGTTGCCTCCGGCGTCGGCGGTCTCACCGAGTCGGGCAACGAGCCGTCGTTCGGCATGTCGGGGACCTTCACGGTGGCCGTAAGCGCTCCGACCTCCTGCACCTGGACGGTCTCAGGCGAGACCTAGGAAACCCGCGCAGGCTGAACGGCCTTCGCACGGCGGTCGTATGAGGGCTCTGTTAGTGACATTGCGAAGGCGCCTGCCCCGAACGCGACGCCGAGCGCCGACACGGCGGACCAGCCCCCCGCGGAGTAACAGAGAGCCGAGCCGACCGAACCGATCGTCCCCCCGGCGAAATAACACGTCATGTACGCCGCGTTCACCCTGCTGCGCGCCTTCGGGGCGAGCTTGTAGATCTCGCTCTGATTGGAGATGTGGATCCCCTGGCAACCGAGGTCGAGCACGATGATCCCGGCTATGAGTGCCCCGAGTACGTGCGCGAACACCCAGATGACGATGAACGCCCCGAGTATCGCGAGCGCAGTCGACATCGTCACCACAACCTGGCGACCCCTGTCGGCGAGCCGCCCAGCGACCGACGCCATCGCCGCGCCTGCCGCGCCGGCGAGCCCGAACAACCCGATCGTCCCTGTCCCGTACCGGTAAGGCGCGCCCGACAGCAAGAACGACAAGCTCGTCCAGAGCACCGAGAACGCAGCGAAGGAAAAGAACCCGTACAGGCAACGCCGCCGCAGCGTCGGCTCGCTTCTGAACAGCCCCACGACCGACGCGAGCACGGCCGAGTAGCCGAGATCCTGCGATTCGCGGTACGAGGGAAGCTGTCGCCACAGGACCGCGGCGAGGATCGCCATTAGGACCGCGGCAACGAAATAGACAGTTCGCCATGACCCGAGCTCCGCGACGTAGCCGGCGACAGTACGAGCGAGCAGGACCCCGAGGAGAAGCCCGCTCATCACCGAGCCGACCACCCGTCCACGTTCCTTGTCGCCCGCGAGCGACGCGCTGAAGGCGACCAACACCTGGGCGACGACCGACGTCGCTCCCACGATCGCTGCCGCCGCGAAGAGGCCAGGGAGCACAGGTGATGTCGCCGCACCTAGGAGCCCCACGGTGCAGACGATGCTCATCACCACCACGAGCTTTCTGCGCTCGAGGATGTCCCCGAGCGGCAGCAGGAACACGAGCCCCGCCGCGTAGCCGACCTGTGACGCCGTGACAATCAGGCCCGCGACCCCCGATCCGGCGTGGAAGCTCGCCCGGATCGTCGCAAGAAGGGGCTGTGCGTAGTAGTTGTTGGCGACCGCGACTCCCGTCGCCACCGCCAAGATGACGACGAGGCGCCGGGGAACTCCTGTTGTAGTGGGATCCTCGGCGCGCGACGACAGGTCCCCCTCAGGCGTCGCGCACGCGCATATTCTCAGGTTCCCAGTACGCCCTCAGCGACGTGAGCCGCCCGTCAGGTCCGATCCTGTACGTGGAAACCAGATCGACGCTCGCGATCTGGCTACCCCCTGGGAAGGTGATATCGATCGTCCCCACGTTCGCCACCTCGGGACCGGACTCGTACGACAGGTTGATCGTGAACTTGATCTTGTCGTTCGGAGCGATGACCTCGTCGAAGAAGCGGGCTATCGCCTCGAGCCCGCAATGCCCGAGGCCTTCTGGGTCGAGCATCGAACGCCCGATGGGGTCTTCCACCACCGCGTCCTCGGCGAACAAGCCGAGCCAGCCGTCGCGGTCCTTCGCCTCGATCGCGGCCATCGAACGCTTCGACATGTCGCGGGGGGTGAGCCCGGAATAACTGCTCTGCTCCGTTGTCACGTCCAAGGTCCGCTCCTGTCCGGTGAAACCTAAGGCCTCAGTTTGGCGATCACCTTGTCCGCATAGCCTCTCAGGTTGTCGAGCTTGTTGCTGAGCGGCTCGGTGTCCGGGCCTACGTTGTAAGGCCAGCGGAAACCGACCATGACGTCGGTCACTCCAACGTCTTCGAGCCTCTTCAGACCGTCGAGGCTGTATGCGTCCGCCGAGATCACGTGCACCTCGAACGGGGCGTCATCGCGCCCGGCCTCGGAGCGCAACTGTCTCAGACGCGACAACAGGCCAGGCAGCGCATCGGGATCGCCTCCGCCGTGCATCCAACCGTCGCCACGTCGCGCAGCTCTCCTCAGCGCCAGCTCGCCGTGGCCTCCGATGAGCACCGGGACCTGCCTGTCCGGTACCGGCGAGATCTTGATTCGCGGGACTTCGAACACTTGACCCTGATACTCGAACCATCCGCCGGCTGTGAGCCCGCGGATCACTTCGATGCACTCGTCCATCCGCTGCCCGCGCCCTGCCCACGGCACCCCGACCAGCTCGTAATCCTCCGGCCAGGGACTCGAACCCACCCCCAGTGCGAGCCGGTCGCCAGTGAGCACCGCCACCGAAGCCACCTGTTTCGCGACGAGCACCGGGTGGCGGATCGGCAGCTTGATCACGAAGGTGACGAAGCGGAGCCGCTCGGTCACCGCGCCGAGCGCCGCTATCAGCGCGAACGGGTCCAGGAATGGCTTGTCCTCGAGGAACTCACGCGAGCCGTCCGGGTTGAACGGGTACTTGGTGTCCGAGACGGCCGGGTACGCGATCGAGTCCGGCACGATGAACCCGTCGTAGCCCGCCTCCTCGCAAGCACGCGCGAGCGGCAGCGTAGAAAGACGGATCGGTTCCTGCCTCTGCGAAGTTGAAGCGCACCCCGTGCCTCAGGCGTTGGGCTTCTGGCCCGACGCGGCCGCCTGCCTGTAGGCCTCGGCTCTCTCGATGAGACCCATCCGCTCCTGGCCGATCTCCGAGTCGAGACGGCTAGCGATCTCCTCCGGCGTCCACCGGCCCTCGGTCTTCATCTCGCGGACCTCGACCGGCTGGTTCCAGACGGCGATCCTGGAACCGACCGCCGTGTAGACCTGACCGGTCACGTGTGAAGAAGCGTCGGACAACAGGTACACGACCATCGGCGCCACGTCTTCGGGATCGCCCATGTCTGCGAGCTCGACCGGGACGTTCGCCGACATGCGCGTCCTTGCAACCGGAGCGATGCAGTTCGCGCGCACGCCGTAACGGTGCAGCCCTGCTGCGGCAGATCGGGTGAGAGACACGATGCCCCCCTTGGCCGCCGAATAGTTGGCCTGGGCGATGCTGCCTGCATAGGCGCCCGACGTGAAGCCGACGAGCGATCCGGATTCCTGCTTGCGCATGATCGCTGCCGCGTGCCTGTAGATGTTGAAGTGGCCCTTCAGGTGTACCGCGATGACCGCGTCCCATTCGTCTTCGGACATGTTGAACAGCATCCGCTCCCGCAGGATGCCCGCCACGCAGACGGCGCCGTCGATGCGGCCGAACGCCTCCGCGCACGTGTCGACGATGTGCTTGCCGCCTTCCCAGCTGGCCACGTTGTCCGCAACGGCCACGGCTTGGCCGCCGGCATCCTTGATTTCCTTGGCCACGGCGTCGGCGACCTCGCTGGTGGGATTCTCGCCTGCCAGGCCCACGCCCAGGTCGGCCACGACCACATTTGCGCCCTCGGCGGCGCAGCCGATGGCGACGGCACGTCCGATCCCGTTGCCGGCACCGGTGACGACCACCGCCTTGTCCTTCAAGAACTCAGCCACTCGAACGTCCCCTCCGTCCTCTTCTGTCTCTTTGTCCTCGTGCTGCCTTCGCTCGCCCGCCCGTCGGCCTCTTGCGGTCCAAATCCCGTCGTACTTGCCGCACAAAACTCGCGCAAAGTACACACTCGCCTTGTTGGCGGGAGCACCCAGCCGGAGTCAGGCCCGGGCGGCGCGCCTTGACCCGTTGGAGAACACGTTCTAGCTTGACCCGCAGGACGGCGCCACCCCGGGCCTCCTCACCCCCCCGAGGCAGGTCCCGGGGTGTTGCCGTCGCGGGACCGGCACACGACGACAGGGCGGACGCGACGATCGGAGGCGCACGATGGCCGACCTCGGCTTCTGGGCATTGGCACAAGCCGACCCTGACCATCTTGCACTCGTCTTACCGGACGGGACCGAACACTCTGCCGACAGCTTGCACGGTCGGGTGAACCAGGTGGTTCACGGCCTGCGCGAAGCGGGCGTCGGCGTGGGGGACGCTGTCGCGACCGTTCTTCCAAACGGCATCGAGATCATCGAGCTCTATCTGGCGGCCCTGCAGGCCGGTTGGTACCTCGTGCCGATCAACCACCACCTCGTCGGCCCCGAGATCGCGTACATCCTGTCGGATTCCGAAGCGAAGGTTCTCGTCGGCCACGAGCGCTTCGGTGCCGCATGCGCAGAGGCGGCAACCCTGTCCGGCATGGCACCCGAAGGGTTGTACTCCGTCGGCAAGATCGACGGATTCAAGTCGTTCGCCGACTTGCGAGACCACGAGCCCACCACCGTTCCCGAAGACCGCACCCTCGGCGATGTCATGAATTACACGTCGGGCACGACCGGCCAGCCGAAAGGCGTGAGGCGCGCGCTGCTCCCGGTATCGCCCGAGGAGGCCGCTCTCGGCCTCGGCGGCGTCCTTTTCCTATTTGGGATTCAGCCCGACGACGGAAACGTACACATCATCGGGTCGCCGCTTTACCACACGGCGGTCATGCGCTTCGGCGGTGCCTCGATCCACCTGGGCCACACGGTCGTGCTGATGGACAAGTGGGACCCAGAGGGGATGCTCCAGTTGATCGAGCGCCACAAGGTGACCACCTCCCATATGGTGCCGACGCAATTCCACCGGCTTCTCGCACTTCGCGAAGAGACCCGCAAGCGCTACGACATGTCCTCCCTACGCCACATGATCCATGCAGCGGCTCCCTGCCCGGTCGACACCAAACGCGCCATGATCGAGTGGTGGGGACCTGTCATCGACGAGTACTACGCGGCCAGCGAGGGGGGTGGCACTCTCGTCACGACCGAGGAGTGGCTGAAGAAACCCGGAACGGTGGGCCGGCCGTGGCCGATATCGGAGATCGCCATCTTCGACGACGACAGTAATCAGCTGCCAGCAAACGAGGTGGGCACTGTCTACATGGCGATGTCGGCCGGAGGGTTCGAGTACCACAAGGACAAGCAGAAGACCGAGAAGAATCGGATCGGGCGCTTCTTCACCGTCGGCGACGTCGGGTACCTCGACGACGACGGCTACCTGTTCCTCTGTGACCGGAAGACCGACATGATCATCTCGGGCGGGGCGAACATCTACCCGGCAGAGATAGAGAACGTGCTTCTCGGTCACCCTTCCGTGGTGGACGCGGCTGTCTTCGGGATACCGCACGAAGACTGGGGCGAGGAGGTTCGCGCCGTCGTCGAGCCAGTGGACGGCGTCGAGCCGTCGCCCGAGCTCGAGGCCGACATCCTGGCGTTCTGCGAGGGTCGCCTCGCGAGATTCAAGACTCCGAAGAAGATCGACTTCATCGAGGAGATGCCCCGCGATCCGAACGGCAAGCTCTACAAACGCAAGCTCCGCGACCCGTTCTGGGAGGGCCGCGAGCGGGCGATCTGACCCGTCCACCGGTAGGACCGGCTTCAGGGCGTCTTTCGCTCTGAGTTTCCGAGTGCCGCGTCGACCGCGCGGAGCAGGTCCCGCACGTCGAACGGCTTGATCAGGTAGTCGACGGCGCCGAGCTCGCGCATCGCGCGCTCTTGATCGGCTGAGCGGTCGGCGCTCACCACCACGACAGGGATCCCGGCGGTCGCGGGGTCGGACTGGAGGCGCCGAAGCACGTCGGCTCCCGTCTGGTCAGGGAGGTGAAGGTCCAACAGGACGAGATCCGGCTGGTGCTCACGTGCGAGGTCGAGTCCGAGCGATCCGTGCATAGCGGCGAGCAGTCGCACGTCGCTCCGGCGGGTGAGCACGTTTTCGATGAGCGTCAGGTTGGCGAGGTTGTCCTCGATCAAAAGAACGCACATTGAATGCGCCAACGCCAGGTCTTCGACGACGTCCGGGGGTCGATCGTCTGATTCGGGGGGAGCGGGCGCTTCTTTCAGCACGACTTCGAACGTGGAGCCCTCTCCCACCTTGGAGTACACGTCGAGCACCCCGCCCATCCGCTCTACGAGGTTCTTGGCGATGGTGAGCCCTACACCTGCTCCCTCGATCCCGATCTGCTCGGCCCCCAACCTCTCGAAGGGCTCGAAGAGCTTCGGCATGTCCTCCTCGCGTATGCCGACCCCGGTGTCGCTCACCGCCACCCCGATGAAACCTGGCCGCAGCGCCTCGCAGGTGATCCTCACCTTCCCGCCCGAAGAGTTGTACTTGCAGGCGTTCGACAGCAGGTTCAAGAGCACCTGGAGCAGCCGTTGCCTGTCGGCGTGGACACACGCCCTCGGGTCGAGCGATCCCGCGATGGTCACGGTCACGCCCGCCCTCGCCGCGAGTGGTGATGTCAGCCCGACCGCGTCCTTCACGAGGGCGAGCAGGTCGACGGACTCCATCGTGAGCTCCAGGTGACCCATTTCGATCCGCGCGATGTCGAGCACCTCGTCGATGAGCCCGAGCAGATGTCGTCCTGCCCGCAGGATGTGAGCTACCGCTTCTTCCTGGGAAGGCGATAGCTCGTCCATTTCGAGCAACTGCGCAAACCCGAGAACGGAGTTGAGCGGGGTCCGAAGCTCGTGGCTCATGCGCGAGAGGAACTCGCTCTTGGCCTGACTCGCCTGCTCCGCCGTGGACACGGCGAGCAGCAGCTTCTGCTCGGCCTGGACATCACCCGTGACGTCGCGCGAAGCCGCGACGATTGCGATGGGAGTCGACGCGTCGTCGAGGACCGCCCTCCCGCGGGTCGCGACGGTCGTCCACGCTCCGTCCGCCCGGGCGAGCCGGTAGCGGAGGTCGAAACGTGTGGCTTCGCGCACGGCCACGCGTTGGAGCTTCCCGCGGACCAAAAGAGAGTCGTCGGGATGCACAAGCTCGAGCAGCGGGCGCCCCATGAGCTCGTTGACCGGGTACCCGAGAATGACCTCCTGTGCACCGCTGACCCGCAGAATCGTGCCGTCGACGTCGAGCAGGCACAACATGTCTGGGCTCGCGTCGAGGATGGTGCCGAACAGCGAGTCCATCTCCGAGTCCTCGCGGCCACCCCCATCTACGGATCGCTCGCTCATTTCCGGTCGAGCCTCGCCATCTGTGCGAAGAACCGGTCGGCGACCAGCTCGATGAAGATTCCTTCTGCTTCGGCGGTCAGCTCGTCGCCGTCGTACATCGCTCCCGTCGTTCGGATCTTGCGCCCCTCGCGTCCCTCGAAGCGCGCCTCGAGGCGAAGCTCGGTCCGGATGGGCGTCGGCTTGCGGTACCGGACCGTGAGTGTTCCGGTCATTCCCGGTGAATTCGAGGCGATGTTGGCCGCACCGAGGAGCTCGTCGAACACCAGGGCGATTATTCCGCCGTGCACGCACCCCGGCGGTCCCTCGTACTGGTAGTCGAAGAAGACCCGCCCGTTCAGGCCCCCCTCGACCGCTTCGACCTCGACCGGTGGCGCTATCGGGTTCGCGAAGCCGATTACGGGGCTCGTCGGGAAGAAATCCTGCGCCGGGCCCCTCGGGTCTGGATGAACCCTTGGCCGCCTTCCCTGGCCCGCCACGCCTTCGAGGTGGGCGACGACATCCTCGAGCTTCGCCGTTGCCGAACCGATTGCGGCATCGTCCAAAGGCGCGCCGACGATCAGTGAGTTCAGGCGCCTCACCAGTCCGGACAGCTCGTAGCGCGGGTCGTCATCGCGAGGAAGGCCGTCGTCGCCCGAGGGTGGTCCGGAGATACCGAAGTCAGAGACCGTCACCGCTAGGCCCGCTTGTATTCCGGCTTGCGCTTCTCAGCGAACGCCCGTTGTCCTTCCGCCGCATCGGCGGTCCCGAAGATAGGCCATCCGATCTCGAGCTCCCTGGCGAGACCTTCTTCTTCGGACATCCCTTCGGTCTCGCGCACAGAGCGCTTGATCGCCTCGACGGCAAGGGGGCCGTTCCCGCAGATCACCTCTGCGATGTCGAGGGCCTCCTCGAGCGCCTTGCCGTCTTCGACCACCCTTCCGATCAGTCCGATCCGCAACGCATCTTCGGCCGATACAGCGCGCGCAGTGAGGAGCATGTCCATGGCCGCGGTGAACGGGATCTGGCGCCGCAGCCTGACGGTCGACCCTCCGAGTGGGAAAAGGCCGCGCCTTGCCTCGAACACGCCGAAGGTCGCGCTCTTACCGGCCACCCGGATGTCGGTCGCCTGGAGGATCTCGGTCCCGCCGGCGACCGCGTAACCCTCGACCGCTGCGATCAAAGGCTTCTTCAACGAATAGTGCCGCAGCAGCGCTTTCCAGTGGAGGTCCGGATCGGCCTGTTGGCGGTGCTGGTAGCTCTCGGCCTCAGGGCCTGACATCGCCTTCAGGTCCATCCCCGAGCAGAACGTCCCCCCGGCGCCCGTCAGGATCGCACAGCGGATGTCGTCGTCCGCGTCGATCTCGGCCCAGGCGTCGGCCATTCCCACGAGCATGGGGAGGCTGAGGGCGTTTCGCGCTTCGGGACGGTTCATGGTGACCACTGCGGTCGCTCCACGCCGTTCGAAGTTCAGGTGCTCGGTGCCGCTCACGCTCTCCCCATTTCGTCATGGTCGATTGTCGAATCCATTGCTACCACCTACGGTCGCCCGCTTGAGGGTGCCGCATCAAGCCGTTTCCCGGCCTGGCGACCGCCGCTGAGGCCATCGCGGACCTCATGGACCGGAGAAGGCGATCACCTGGTCCGCGGCAGGTGCGAAGAGCTGCCCATCTCCGACAGAGGGCGTAGGGAAATGGTTGGCCTCGTCCCCGAGTGAGAAGTGGAAGGCACTGTCGCCGTTCGACGGATCGATCGCCCACAGCGTCGCGTCGCGGTCGATCGACCACAGCAGTCCACCTGCCAGGATCGGAGGTCCGGAAGACGCGCTCGAGGTGGTCCAACGCACCGAGAGCGCCGGCGGCGAGGCCGAGACCGCAACTGCAGTGACGCCCGATGCGCAGGGCACGTAGACGACGGAACCGCTCACGACATCACCGCCGTCCGCAACGCCTGGACAGACCTGTGTCGAGGCGACCTCCCCGTCGATCCCGCCGAGTGAGGTCTCTCTGAGCAGGTAGCCGATGCCAGACTTCCCCACCTCGAGGACCATTCCGTCAGGCAGAAGAGCAGGGGAGGTCGAGCCGAGATCGAGGTCGCTCGCATTGTCGGACGCCCACGATGAAGGAGCGAAATACTGCTCTAGCGACATGCGATCGGTGAGCTCGAAAACCGAGTCGCTGTCGTCGTACGGTTCTTCCGAGGACTTGACGGACCCGTTTCCAGCAGATGCCCAGACGTTGCCCTTGGCGTCGATGACCGGTGATCCCCCGCCCATCCACACGGCGCCCTGGTCGTCCCCGCTCGCCGAATCGACCTCGAAGTAACTTTCGCTGCCACCGGTCTCGGGAACAGAGACGACGTAGCCGTGGTAGTAGCCGCAGTCACCGTCGTTCCCGCCGAATCCGAAGACCACCCGTCCCTCGTCGAGAGCAAGTCCTGTCCGCTGCAGCTCGGTGAAAGGAGTCGATCCCGGAGGATCCACGATCTGATCGAGCTCGACGCTCCCTGTGTGGATGTCGAGCCCCACGAGATGATGCGCCGCCCCGCCGTCTGCGGTCTGCTCGTCCGCCACCACGAATATCTCGCCGCGGCGTGCATCTATGACCGGAGTGCCCGTCACCCCAACCAGGGGATCAACGTCGCCGCAAGGCAGTTGCGAGGCGGTCACCGCAGTGCCCACGTGCTTCGACCAGATCACCGTGCCGTTCGACGCGCTGAGCGCGTACACAGTGTCGTTCTCCGTCGCCGCGAACACGTCGCTCCCGAACACGAGCGGCTCGCCGAACAAGTCGCCGTCGAGAGTCGGTGACCTCCACGCCATCTGCGGTGGGTCGAGTCGCGCTCCCGAGGTATCGACGCCGCTCGACAGGGCGTCACCGTGGTAGGTCGTCCACCGCGCGATGGCGGGCTGCACGATCGCGAGGGACGTGGTCGGGCCAGGAAGCGTGGAGGTCGATCCCGACTGGTGCGCGCTCGTGGCCGGCGAAGATGTCGAAGCGCTGCGCGATGGCGCTCCGCACGCCGAGAGCACGAGGACCACGACCGACAGTGCCAGGATCGCCGGCCAGTCCCCGCGTTTCACCGCGGCCGCACTGTCACAGACGCTCGATGATGGTTCCTGTTGCGAGTGCCCCCCCGCAGCACATGCTCACGAGTGCCAACGACGCGTCGCGACGTTCGAGCTCGTGCAGTGCGGTGGTGATGAGACGGGCTCCTGTGGAGCCGACGGGGTGGCCGAGAGCGATGGCGCCGCCGTTCACGTTCACCTTGTCCATGTCCGCTCCCTGCACCTTGGCCCAGGCGCAGACCACCGACGCGAAGGCCTCGTTCACCTCGAATATGTCGATGTCGGACATCGTCATGCCGGCTTTCTTGAGCACCGCCGCCGTTGCCGCGATGGGTCCGTCGAGGTGGTAGTAGGGGTCTGAGCCGACGAGTGTCTGGGCCACGATCCGCGCCCGCGGGCGCAGGCCCTCGGCCTCGGCCCTCTCGCGTGACATCCATAGCACCGCCGCCGCCCCGTCCGAGATCTGCGACGAGCTCCCCGCCGTGTGTATCCCGTCGGGTAGGACCGGCTTCAGTGCGGCGAGCCCTTCCGCGGTCGTCTCCCTCGGGCCCTGGTCGCGGCTTACGACCTTGCGCTCGCCGGTAGGACCGTCGGCGCCGACGACGGGTGCCTCGATAGGCGCCACCTCGCGCTCGAACCTGCCTTCCTCCCAAGCGGTGGCGGCATGGAGCTGGGAAGCGAGACCCAGGGCATCGGTGTCGGCGCGGCTGATCCCGTACTTGGTGGCGATGCGTTCGGCAGCCCCGAACTGATCCGGCATGTCCAACGACCAGTCGGGCGGACGCGACCTGCCAGGACCGTTGAAGACGTTGGCCCCGAGACCTACACGGCTCATCGCCTCGACCCCGCAACCGATCCCGACGTCGATCGCGCCGGCGGTGATGAGGTTGGCGACGAAGTGGTTCGCCTGCTGCGCGGACCCGCACTGGCAGTCGACGGTCGTCGCGGCGGTCTCGTAGGGCAGGCCACTTGCGAGCCATGCAGTGCGGGTCACGTTCGACCCCTGCTCGCCCGCCTGGGTCACACAGCCCCCTACGACCTGCTCGACGCTGGAAGGCTCTATCCCGGCGCGCTTTACGACCTCGACCTGTACGGCCCCGAGGATCTCGGCGGGGTGGAGTCCGGACAGCCACCCGTTGCGCTTACCAATGGGCGTGCGGGTCGCTTCGACGATCACGGCTTCGGGCATTCGGTCCTCCTAGGTCCCGGGCAGCGCCAGTTTAGAGAACCTGTTCTAGTGGCGTTCCCGACTGCCCCTGGCGCAGACGTGCCAAGGGGAGCCGGATCGTGAAACAGCACCCGCCGGGCTCGTTCACGACGCTAACCCTGCCGAGCTGAGCCTCGACGAGTCCCCGGGTCACCGCCAGCCCTAGTCCCGCCCTGCCGTCGCCGGGGGTCCGGGCCACGTCCCCGCTGTAGGCGAGCTCGAACACGCGATCCAGGTCCTTTTCGGGTATCCCGCCGCAGCTGTCGGCCACCGACACGCTGGCCGTTCCCGCCACCTCGTCGGCCAGCACGCGCACCCCGATCGTTCCGCCCGGCGGTGTGTGCCTGATCGCGTTGTCAATGAGGTTCTGCACAGCCCTTCCCATCTCGGGAGCTGCAAGCCTGACCACAGGGGCCCCTGCGAGCGAAGCGGAGAGCTCGACGCCCTTCGCCCTCGCGAGGAGCATCGCTCCGGCCACCACGTCGGACAGGACCTCGTCGAGCGGGACCGGACTGAGCTGGAGTTGGAGCGCTCCGGCATGGATCTTCGACAGCTCGAACAGATCCGAGACGAGCGATGCGAGCCTGTCGACCTCGAGACCGATGGTCCGGTGGTAGCGGTCGATCGTCTCGGGGTCGTCGACGACACCGTCTTCGAGAGCCTCCACCATGGCGCGGATACCCGCCAGGGGCGTCCGTAGGTCGTGCGACACCCAGGCGACCAGCTCGCGCCTGCTCTGCTCGAGTGCAGTCGCCTGTGCCCGGCTCTCCGCCAGTCGCGACACTGCGTCATCCAGATCGCGGGCGAGCGTCGCCAGCTCGCCGGGAGCCGCGTCGTCCGCGATCGCGCGCATCGCGCGGCGCGCGCGGTCTCCACCGTCGACCGTGCCCTGCTCTCCGATCCTGCGCGCGATCTCACCGAGGCCTTCGCTCGACCTGGCGATTCGGTTGCCGAAGAGGAGTGCGGTGATCATCCCGACCGTGCCCGCACCCACCAGTATCACGACGAGGGTGCGAAGGTCGTGTCCCGAGATAAACATCGCCCACGACCCGCCCGCTACGCCCGCTGCCACGGCAACGACAGGAGCGAGTGAGGCGATCGTCACCTGAACCGTCACGGGCCGTCGGCGGAGCACCCGGAGGAGCGCGACCGCAACCACGGTCGAACCCGCTGCACCACCGACGGTCCAGACGAGGAGCCCGACCGTGGAACCGATCCCCATCTTCCCTGCTGCAGCAACCGCGATCGCGACAGCGAGCCCGACGGCTCCTACGGCAACCGGGCCGATCTTCCTAAAGTCGCGGCGCGTGCTCATCGCGTGATCACGGTTCGAACCTGTACCCGAATCCCCAGACCGTGCAGATGTGGAGGGGCGCACCTGGGTCCTCCTCGATCTTCTCGCGGAGCCGCCGCACGTGGACCGTCACGGTCGACGCATCCCCGTACTCGAATCCCCAGACCTCTGCGAGCAGCTCCTCGCGGCGGAACGCGCGCCTCGGGTGGCGCATCAGATGCACGAGGAGCTCGTACTCGCGCACCGTGAGCGCAACCGACTCACCGCGCACGCTGGCGCAGTGTGCTTCGGTGTCAACTCTCACGTCTCCCGCGACGAGCTCGGCCTCGTTCGCCAGCGCCGGCGAGAGCGGCCCAGATGTCCGCCGCAACACCGCCTTCACCCTCGCTGTCAGCTCTCGCGGAGAAAAGGGCTTCGCTACGTAGTCGTCGGCTCCGAGCTCGAGACCGGCGATTCGATCACCTTCCTCGTCGCGCGCCGTCAGCATGATCACTGGTACGGGTGCCGAAAGTCGGAGCTGACGACACACCTCGAGCCCGTCGAGCGACGGGAGCATCAGGTCCAGGACCACGAGCTCGGGAGGACTGCACAGGGCGCGCTCGAGCGCATCCGCACCGTCCGAGGACTCCTCCACTCGGTAGCCCTCTCTCAGCAGGTAGCGCATGACGACTTCGCGCACCGTCGGGTCGTCGTCCACGACGAGAACCTTGGGCGCAGATGTGGCCATGGTCCCAATCATGCACTGCGCGAAGGGTCTCCAGGCAGTCAGCCCATAGGAGTTTCTCGAATCGTAAGAACTGATCGGGCCGTTCGTAACCAGCCGCGTGTTACACCCGAACCGTTCCCGACAAAAGGAGATCAAATGAGACTGCCCGCCCGACTGCTGACGGCGACATTGGCGCTGTCGGCCATCGCGTTCGCCGCACCTGGCGTTGCGAACGCGGCAACCGGTGGCGCTGCTTCGCGCGCAACCGCTCCTTCGATCCATTCAGGACAGAACGGCTACGGCCACAGCGTGTTCGTCCAGACGGATTCCACGAGCGGCAACCAGATAGACGTCTACGACCAGGCTCCCACGGGCCTCACTTTCGCCGGCTCCTACGGCACCGGGGGCAAGGGCGGCGTCGAGTCTGGAGCCGTCGTCGACGACCTCGCCTCTCAGAGCTCGCTCGTGTACGACCCGGGGTCGAGCACTCTTTACGCAGTCAACGCGGGGAGCAACACGATCTCGGTGTTCTTCGTCTGGGGGGATCGCCTGTTTCTCCTCCAGGTACTCCCGTCGGGTGGCGAGTTCCCGGTGAGCATCGCGGTGCGCGGCAATCTCGTGTACGTGCTGAACGCGGGAGGCGCTGGCTCGGTACAGGGATACGGACGCTTCGGACCGTTCCTCTTCCCTATCCCTCATGCATCCCAGTCGCTGAACCTGTCGAACACCAACCCGCCCAACTACCTGATGGGCCCGGGCCAGGTGGGATTCACCCCCGACGGGCGCCAGCTCATCGTCACGACCAAGGCCAGTGGTAGCAACATCGACGTCTTCTCGGTTGGCTTCTTCGGAAGCCTGTCTCCTCCGGTCGTGAACGCTTCGTCGTCACCGGTCCCCTTCTCGTTCGTCTTCGCGCCTGACGGATCACTGGTGGTGGCGGAGGCGTTGCACAGCACTGTGTCGACTTATGTCGTCAACCCGAACGGGACCTTGTCGGCTGAGGCATCGCTCGTGGACGGGCAGGGCGCGCTCTGTTGGATCACGACTGCGCAGGGCGTCGACTACGTCGCCAACGCCGGAAGCAACGACCTGAGCGCATACCGGGTCGGTCCCGGCGGTTCGCTGTCACTCGTCGGGTCGACGGGCGTGGTCGCCACCACCGGAGCAGGCCCGATCGACATGGCGGCGTCGCCCGGCGGGCAGTACCTCTACGCGGAAGCAGGTGGTGCCGGCGCAGTCGACGAGTTCGCCGTCAACTCGAACGGCAACCTCAGTGCCATCGGCTCGGTGACGATCACACCGGGGATCGAGGGGATCGCGACCAGCTGAACCCGCGACTGGGTCACGGGTGAACGAAAACCCGCGGTGGCCCGCCCAAGACAACCCATGAATTCGAGCAGAGGCGTCCGTATGCACCGGGCGCCTCTGCTTCGTTCTCTTTCCTCACGTGCCTCGCCTACGATCCGTCGAAATGGGAACGGAACCGGTGGACGAGGAAATGGCGAGCCGATTTCTCGCTGATCGGTTCGGAGAACCGGCCGAGTCCGTGGAATTTCTCGGCCGCGGCGAGTGGTCCGTCTGCTTCGCGTTCCGTCAGGCTGGTACGGAAAAGGTGATCCGATTCGGCAACCAGCGCGAGGACTTCGAGAAGGATCTACTCGCCGGCTCGTACACCCACGAGTTGCTGCCCGTCCCTGTGGTGTACGAGATCGGTGACGCCTTCGGCGGTCATTACGCGATCTCGGAGCGCGTCTTCGGGTCCCCGATCAATCAAATGAGTCCCAAGGCATTTAGGGCCATCCTCCCCCGGCTGTTCGCCTCGCTCGACCATGCGCGAGAGGTGGACCTGTGTCAGACGGTGGGATTCGGTGTCTGGGACTCGCACGGCGACGCCCCGCATCGCAGCTGGCGAGAGTTCCTCGTCTCGGCTGGCGACGACGCGAGAGGAAGGCGCATCTTTGGTTGGCGGGAGCGCCTCAGGGAGTCCCCGACAGGAGACGGCCCGTTTCTCGAGGCTCTACTGCGGCTCGAGGACCTCGCCGGCAGCTGCCCTGAGATCAGGAACCTCGTGCACTCGGATCTGCTCCAGAGCAACGTGCTCGTGGATCGGGGCAGGATCACGGGCTTTCTCGATTGGGGTTGCTCGCTTTACGGCGATTTCCTCTACGACCACGCGTGGCTGGCGTTCTGTGCGCCACTGTTCAGAGGGACCGAAGGGATCGACTTCGTCGCCGAGACGAAGGGCCACTTCGATTCGATCGGGTTCGCAACTGCCGACATCGAATCCAGGATCCTCTGCTATCAGATCCACATCGGGCTCGACGCGCAGGCTTACAACGCGTTCGTCGGGCGATGGGCCCATCTCGCCGCGTTCGCAGCGAGGACGTCGGAGCTGGCGCGATCGTGACCGCCTGTTAGCCGAGCAGGTTCTTCGAGATCACCACCCGCTGGATCTGGTTGGTGCCTTCATAGATCTGGGTGACCTTGGCATCGCGGATGAAGCGCTCCACTGGGAAGTCCGAGGTGTACCCGTAGCCTCCCAAGAGCTGCACGGCGTCCGTCGTCACCGCCATGGCCGTGTCGGAGGCCAAGCACTTGGCCATCGCGCCCATCATGCCCAGGTTGCCGCTCGGGTCGCCGGCATCGATGAGACTGCACGCGCGGTAGACGAGCGAGCGCGCCGCCTCGGTTCGCATCGCCATCTCCGCCACCATGAACCGCAGACCCTGGAAGTCGGCGATCGCATGACCGAACGCCTTGCGCTCGTGCATGTAGCGGGTTGCTGCGTCGATCGCTCCCTGGGCGATCCCTACGGCCTGGGCGCCGATGGTCGGCCTGCTGCGGTCGAGGGTGTGCATGGCGATCCTGAAGCCCTCGCCTTCTTCCCCTATCCGGTTCTCGACAGGGACGTGCACGTCATCGAACACGACCTCACCCGTCGGGCTCGCGCGCATCCCCATCTTCTGCTCGAGCTTCGCGACCTCGACGCCCCAGTCAGCCTCGACGACGAAACACGAGATTCCTCGGTTGCCCCCGTCTGGATCGGTCTTCGCGAACACGGTGTACAGGTCGGACGCGCCGGCGTTCGTGATCCAGTACTTGGTTCCGGAAAGCACGTAGTGGTCTCCGTCGAGGACCGCCCTGCAGCGCATGGCGGCCACGTCGCTTCCGGCGTCCGCCTCGGAGAGGCAATAGCTCGCCTGTGAGGCACCCGACGCGACCCGGTGGAGGTACCGGCTCTTCAGCTCGTCGGTCCCCCAGTTCATCACCGGGACCATGCCGAGCTTCGAGATGATTATCACGAGGCTCGTGGACGCGCACACCCGCGCCAGTTCCTCGACGACGATCGCCTGTGTGACGTGATCGGCCCCTGCTCCTCCGTAGGCGACCGGTATGCCGAGCGCAGGCAGCTCCATCTCGACGCAGGCCTTGAAGCTGTCCCATGGAAAGGTCGCGTTCCGGTCGTGCTCGGAGGCGTGGGGGGCGATGCGCTCCTCGCACATACGGCGGACGGCGAGCTTCAGCTCTTCTTGAGTGTCCGACAGCATGAACGCGGGATCCTCCACGGTCTCAATTAGACCGGAGAAAATCGAGGAGTAGTGCGTTCAGGCGGTCCGGGGCGGTCTCGGGCACCCAGTGGCTCACTCCGTCGAGAACCTCGAAGCGGTAGGGCGCGCTCACGAAAGCACCGGTGGACTCGGCGGCCTCGCGGCCGAGGGCAATGTCGTCGGTGGACCAGACGTACATGGTGGGGACACCGACCTGGCCGACGTCGTTCATCGAGTCGATCTCGGTCGCCCTGTACCAGTTGAGCGCTGCGGTGAGGGCACCGGGCTTCGTCATGGCGTCCACGAATTCGGACACGTCGTCCGTGGCGATACCGCTTGCAGCGAACATGGCACGCAGACCGTCGCCCGAACCGTCATCGCCCAGAAGGGCCGATTCGGCAACCCCCTCCTGGCGGAACACCGAGATATACGAAGAGCGTTGCTGCTGCTCGCCCTCACTGTTGGCGATTGCGGCAGCGAACGCACCGGGGTGAGGAGTCGACACGACGGTGAGGGTTCTCAGGCGTTGCGGATGACGCGCTCCTGTCACCCATGCCACCATCCCACCCCAGTCGTGGCCCACTAGATCGAACTTGTCCATGCCGAGTACGTCCGCCAGAGCGAGCACGTCGGACACCAGGAAATCGATGTGGTAGGCGGCCGTTTCTGCAGGACGTGCGCCGCTCGAGTACCCCCGCTGGTCGATCGCGACTGCGTGGTATCCGGCCTGCCCGAGAGCGTCGAGCTGGTGGTGCCACGACCACGAGGTCTGAGGGAAGCCGTGGAGCAGGAGCACTGGTCTGCCATCTGCGGGTCCGGAGCAAAGACCGGTGAACTCGAATCCCTGCGCCTCTATCCTCAGCCCATCCACGATCAATCACGCTCCGAAGGTGGTGGATCGTTGCGCAGCCGCGAGTAGAGGACCCCATCGCGCCATTCTCCGCGCACGAAGCCCCGACCACGCATGACACCTTCTCGAACGAATCCGGCTTGTTCCAATGCACGTTGTTCGACCACGTTGTCCACTTCCGTCGAGGCCTCTATCCGGTTGGCGAGGGTAGTCGAGAAGAGGTACTCGCACAGCAGGCTTTGTGCGGCCGTGCCAAGACCCCTACCTCTGTGCTCGGGAAGCAGCAAGATCCCGATCTGAAAGCACCCGCCCGCCGGTGGGGCGGGTCCCGCGGTTCTCCACATCACCATGCCGGCGACCCCGCCGTCATGCAACGCTGCAATCAGCATTCCGTCGTCGTCACCGAGATAGCCGTCGCGTTCCCAACGAAGGCGCCGTCTGCGCGCGCGTCGCGAAATCCCCGCCATTCGAACGGCTCACTCAGCGAAGGGTCGACGTCGAATCGCGCCAGTACCGTCAGGTCTTTCTCCTCGACAGGGCGAAGCCGGACGATGTCTTCACGGTCAGGCACCGCAGCATCCCTCTTCAGTCGTGACCGACGAGGTCGAACTCACCCTTCTCGTGGTCTGCTCCTGTCAGTTGTCAACGTCGACGAGCTCCCGCCACTGCGCGAGACGCTCACGGATCTGGTCGGCTTTCAACCTGAAGGTCGCCGGGGCAACAGCTGCTACCAGGCGGCGCTGCTCGTCGTAGTGGTGGGCCACTGCGCTGAAGCGCGCAACACGCCAGTCGATCAGGTCCTTCGGAGCTCCACCGAGGAAGCCGAACAGAGTGAACGCCATATCGAGGTCAGGACCGACGGGGGCCCTGCCGAACAGAGACGCCCTCGCGCTCGCCACCATGGAGCAGCCGAACACGGCGTCCTCGGCCTTCTCCCCCGCGACCAGCTCGAGGCGGTCGTGGAACAGGTCTTTTGCGAGCTTGAGGGCATAGCCCTGATCCGGACCAGGCACGCCCAGTGACCGTCCATGAGGCTGCTCTGCAACGTGCAGGTCCGCCACCCGGTCGGCCCGCCAGTCCGCAGGTGTCTTGAGGCGCATGGACGGGCGGACCTGGTCCGCGTGTGGAACTGGCGCAAAGCTCGGTTGGGTCATCGGTCCTCCACCGCTCCAGGAGAAACGGTGCCGTCTTCCCCGGAGCGGAGCAGACCGTAGACGATGGAGTCGTAAAGGGCCCGCCAGCTGGCCTCGATGATGTTCTCGGACACCCCGATGGTCGTCCAAGTCACGTCGCCGTCGGTCGTGTCTATGAGCACCCGCGTGACAGCACCGGTTCCTAGCTTGGTGTCGAGCACACGCACGCGGTAGTCGATCAGGTGGATGTGTGCGAGCGTCGGGTAGTACTTGCCGATCGCGTGGCGCAACGCCGAGTCGAGCGCGTTCACAGGGCCGTTCCCCTCTGCGGTCGCGATCACCCGCTCGCCGCAGACCCGGACCTTCACGGTGGCCTCGGTCGAGGCGACCCCGTTGTGGTCGGAGATGACACGGAAATTCTCAAGGTCGAAGTAGCCGGGCTGCCAACCCGTCGCGCGCCTGAGCAGGAGCTCGAGCGACCCGTCGGCCACTTCGAAGTGGTAGCCGCTGTGTTCCAGAGCCTTCAGTGTCCCGAGCACCTCGTCGAGTGCGTCGGAGTGCAGGCTCAGCCCGAGCTCTTCGGCCTTCAACGCGAGGGTCGACCTTCCGGCGAGCTCCGAGACCACGAAACGTGTCCCGTTGCCGACCGTGTCGGGGGCAATGTGCTCGTAGGCGTCCCGTCTGCGCGCGATGGCGCTCGTGTGCAGCCCCGCCTTGTGCGCGAACGCAGCCGTGCCCACGTAGGGCTGCTGGGGATTAGGGGCGATGTTCACGAGCTCGGCGACGTGGTGCGCCACCGGCGTCAGGCGTTCGAGACGGTCCGCGGGGATGGTGCGGATATTGAGCTTGAGCGCAAGGTTCGGTATCGCCGCGGTCAGGTCCGCGTTCCCCGCGCGCTCCCCGTAACCGTTCACGCATCCCTGAACCTGCGTGGCTCCGGCGAGCACCCCCGCTATCGAGTTGGCGACCGCGCACCCGGCGTCGTTGTGGAAGTGGACCCCGATCTGGCAGTCGAAGGATCTCACGACCTCTCCCACGATCTGCTCCACCTCGTGCGGCAAGGACCCGCCGTTCGTGTCGCAGAGCACGAGCGCCTCTGCGCCCGCGTCGTGAGCGGCCCTGAGCACCCGGAGGCTGAAGTCCCGGTTGATCCGGTAACCGTCGAAGAAGTGTTCGGCATCGAAGAAGACTCGCAGGTCATGGGCGCGAAGGAACGCGACCGAGTCCGCGGCCATCGCGAGCGCTTCGTCGAGCGACGTCCTGAGAGCGTCCGTGACGTGCACCTCGGAGGCCTTCGCGACGATGCACACCGCATCGGTTCCGGCCTCCACCAGATTCCGGAGCACCTCGTCGTCGTCGGCGCGCACCCCCGGCCGCCTGGTGGACCCGAATGCCACGAGCGTGGCGGTGGACAGGTGCAGCTCGACCGGCGCCCTCGCGAAGAACTCCTCGTCCTTCGGGTTGGCACCGGGCCATCCTCCTTCTATGTACGCCACGCCGAGGTGATCGAGCTGTTCGGCGACGCGCAGCTTGTCGTCCACGGTGAGCGACAGACCCTCTTGCTGCGAGCCGTCCCGCAGAGTCGTGTCGAATATGTCCACCGACGATGGTATGTCTCGCGGCGCGATCTCCGGATGGGACCGGCCGTGGGAGTGGGAGTGCCCGCTAGTCGACATGCTCGAGCCAGTCCTTGTACCTGTCTTCCTCACCGCGCACCGCGGCAAAGAAGGTCTGCTGGATCTGGCGCGTCACGGGTCCGGGGGTCCCGTCACCCACTTGCCGGTCGTCCACCTCGCGGATGGGGACGACCTCCGCCGCGGTGCCGGTGAGGAACGCCTCGTCGGCGGTGTATAGGTCGGTGCGCACCAGGGCTTCGTGCGACACGTCGTATCCCAGGTCGCGTGCGATCGTCTCGACCGAGGCCTGGGTTATGCCGTGCAGCGCGCCGGCGTCCGAATTCGGGGGTGAGATCACGTTCCGGCCGCGCACAATGAAGACGTTCTCGCCCGTGCACTCAGAGACATGACCGTCAGGGGCGAGCAACAGCGCCTCGTCGTAGCCCGCCTTCAAAGCCTCGACCTTGGCGAGCGAGGAGTTGACGTACATGCCGGTGCTCTTCGCCGCGGTTGGAACGGCGTTCGGGTCGTGGCGCTGCCAAGAGGACACCTTGAGGCGCACGCCTTTTGCGATCCCCTCATCGCCCAGGTAGGACCCCCAGGGCCACGCCGCTATCGCCACGTTCACCGGGCACGGCAGCGGGTTCAGGCCCATCTCGCCGTAACCGAGGAAGATGATCGGTCGCAGGTAGCACCCGTCGTTCAGACCGTTCTCGCGCACGACGGTCTTGCTCGCGGCGACGAGATCGGCGGGCGACCACGGCGTGTTGATCATGAGGATCTTGGCGGAGTCGAAGAGCCGGTTGATGTGGTCGGTGAGGCGGAACACCGCGACACCCCGTTCGGTCCGGTAGGCCCGTATCCCCTCGAACACGCCAGATCCGTAATGGAGGGAATGGCTGAGAACGTGGACGTTCGCCTCCTCCCACGGCACGAGCTCGCCATCGAACCAGATGCTTCGGCTTGGAGTTATCGGCACGGTCAGACCCTTTCTGCGATGACGTCGCCTACGGCGCTGGTTGAAGGAAACGGTGCCCCGGCAGGTCTTTCGGCAAGGTACGAGGAGACCGCCTTGTCGATGCGCTCTGCTGCGGACACCTCTCCCAGGTGATCGAGCATCAGAGCGGCAGAGCGGATAGCCGCGAGCGGGTTGGCCTTGCCAGTACCCGCGATGTCGTGGGCCGCGCCATGGACGGGCTCGAAGAGGGACGGTCCGGTGCGCGCGGGGTTCAAGTTGGCAGACGCGGCAAACCCGATCCCTCCGGAAATCGCGCCTGCCAGGTCGGTGAGGATGTCGCCGAACAGGTTGTCGGTCACGATGACGTCATATCGGGTCGGCTGCTCGACCAGATATATGCACGCCGCGTCGACGTGGTTGTAGTCGCGCTCTACAGACCCGTAATCCTCTGCTACCTCGTCGACCGCGCGTTGCCACAGGTCACCCGCGAACGTCAAGACATTGGTCTTGTGCACGAGCGTCAGGCGGCGACGCTCACGACCTGTTGCGAGGTCGAAGGCGAATCGCACGCAACGCTCCACCCCCATCCGGGTGTTGACCGATCCCTGGGTGGCGACCTCGTGAGGAGTGCCTTTGCGCAGCCATCCGCCCTCACCCGCGTAGGTGCCCTCGGTGTTCTCCCTCACGACGACGAAGTCGCACTCCGGGCTCGGAGCCCCTGGCGTGCCGAGGAAGGGACGCAGGTTCACGTACAGATCGAGCTCGAAGCGCAGCCGGAGGAGGAGGCCCCGCTCCAAGAGCCCCGGCGGGACCTCGGTCGAGCCCACAGGAGGGCCTACGGCACCGAGCAGGATCGCGTCATGTGCCCGCAGCTCTTCTAAGACCGGCTCGGGAAGGACCTCGCCCGTTCTCAGGTAGTGGGCGGCGCCGAGCTCGTAGGGGGTGGTCTCGAGCCTCACACCTGCGGCTTGTACAGCCTTCAGGGCCTCGGCGACCACCTCGGGTCCGATGCCGTCACCGCCTATGACCGCGACGCGGTGCCGATTGGTACGCCCACCTGCATCTTCGGTCACCCGCTGCCCGACCACTTCAGCCTGCTTTCACGGTCTCTGCCACCCTTGCTCCTTCTGACCCATCCTTGCCCACAAATCGGGCCTCCCCCGTAATCCGGGCCCCGAGAGACCGGCCGCCGCCCCACCCCAGTGCCAAATAAAAAACCGCCCACCAAGTGGACGGTCGGAGGCGCGCGCTGGGAAGAGCACGCCCTAGACGATAATTACCTCGCGGGTGAGCCCTGTAGCCATTGCAGACAATCATCTCGCGCACTGACAAGAGCGTCAAGCCGCGCCTGCGAGGAGCAGCCACCAGCCCACTCGGCCAAACGGACCGCGTGAACACCGCGGGTAGCCTTGGGGCCGTGACAGGCGATCCCACGCAACTGACTCAGGCCACTTATGAACGACTGCAGGCCGAGTTGGAGGACCTCACCACCCGCGGCCGCGTCGAGATCGCGCGAGCCATCGAAGCGGCTCGCGCGCTCGGCGATCTGTCCGAGAACGGCGACTACCACGCGGCGAAGGACAGCCAGGGAAAGATGGAGGCCCGTATCCGCCAGCTTCAGGCGACCCTCAAGACCGCTTCTGTCGTCGATGTGAATGCCGGTGACGGGCAGACCGTCGAGGCCGGCACGGTGGTGACCATCCGTTACGAGGGGGACGACGACGTCGAGCGTTTCTTCGTCGGATCGATCGAGGAGCGCGGCGAGGGGGTCGAAGTGGTCTCACCGGGCTCTCCCCTCGGCAAGGCTCTCATCGGTCGCGCGAAAGGTGACGAGGTGGAGTACGACGCGCCCGGGGGGAAGCTGCGCGTTGAGATCGTCGCTGTCGGCGACTGAGCACCGGGGGACGACGATGAACAGCGGTCGGCGGACGCTCGTCGACAAGATCTGGGACCGGCACGTGGTTCGCTCGGCCGAGGGCGAGCCCGACCTTCTGTACATCGACCTGCACCTTGTCCACGAGGTCACCTCGCCACAGGCCTTCGACGGGCTGCGCCTTGCCGGCAGAACCGTTAGGCGGCCCGACCTCACCGTCGCGACCGCCGACCACAACGTGCCGACGGAAAACGGCGCCGTCGTGACCGATCCGGTGTCGGCGAAGCAACTCGAGATGCTCGACCGGAACTGCGCGGAGTTCGGTATCCGGTGCTTCCCCATGGGCCACCGGGACCAGGGGATCGTCCACGTGATCGGTCCCGAGCAGGGCTTCACGCTGCCCGGGATGACGATTGTCTGCGGGGACAGCCACACTTCCACTCACGGAGCCTTCGGAGCGCTCGCATTCGGAATCGGGACCTCCGAGGTCGAACACGTGCTCGCGAGCCAGACGCTCCCCCAGACGCGTCCCGCCACCATGGCTGTAGAAGTGGAGGGTGACCTGCCCGACGGGGTCACCGCGAAGGACCTCGTGCTCGCGATCATCGGCGCCATAGGGACCTCGGGAGGCATCGGCCACGTCATCGAGTACCGCGGACCCGCCATCTCGGGCCTGTCGATGGAATCGCGGATGACGGTTTGCAACATGTCGATCGAGGCGGGAGCGAGGGCGGGGTTGATCGCGCCGGACGCGACGACCTTCGACTACGTAAAGGGCCGCAGCCATGCCCCGTCGGGCGGCGCATGGGAGGAGGCACTTCGCGATTGGGAGGCGCTCACGACAGACGAAGGAGCCGTGTTCGACAAGGTCGTACACATCGACGCAACGTCGCTCGTCCCTCAGGTGAGTTGGGGAACCAATCCCTCACAGGTGGTCTCGATCGACGGCGAGGTGCCCGATCCGTCGGCTTTCGACGACGACTCCCAACGCGAAGCCGCAGAGCGCGCACTCGAGTACATGGGGCTGCGTCCGGGCGCCCGCATCCGTGACATCAAGGTGGACACCGTGTTCATCGGGTCGTGCACCAACTCGAGGATCGAGGATCTCAGGTCAGCGGCCGGCGTTGTCGACGGGCACAAGGTCGCTCCCGGGGTGAGGGCACTCGTCGTCCCTGGCTCGAGGCGGGTGAAGGAACAAGCTGAGTCAGAGGGCCTCGACCAGGTCTTCGTGGCGGCGGGCTTCGAGTGGCGGCAACCGGGCTGTTCGATGTGCCTGGCGATGAACCCCGACAAGTTGTCTCCCGGTGAGCGCTGCGCATCCACTTCCAATCGGAATTTCGAAGGTCGGCAGGGAAGGGGAGGCCGGACCCATCTGGTCTCGCCCGGCGTCGCCGCCGCGACGGCGGTGGCAGGCAGATTCGCCTCTCCAGGTGACCTCGAAGGTGGTGGCCGGTGAAGCCCGTGCGCATCGTTACCGGACGGGCGGTCCCGCTCGACCGCTCGGACGTCGACACCGATCAGATCATCCCGTCAGACTGGTTGAAGCGCGTCGAGCGCACCGGCTTCGGCGCCGGCCTGTTCTCGGAGTGGCGCGACGACCGCGACTTCGTGCTCAACAAGCCGGAGTACGCAGGTGCCACGATCCTTGTCGCCGGCCCGAGCTTCGGCGTCGGCTCCTCACGCGAGCACGCCGTCTGGGCGCTGATGGACTACGGATTCGAGGCTGTCGTGTCGGAGAGGTTCGGCGACATATTCCGGACCAACTGCACGAAGCAGGGACTCCTGCCCGTCGAGGTCGATCCCGCGACGGCAAGGCTGCTCATCGACGCGGTCAGCGCGGACCCGGAGCTCGAGATCACAATCGACGTGTCGCGTGGCACCCTCGAGGCTCCTGCTGCCGGGATCTGCGCCACCTTCGGGCTCGAGGAATTCACCCGGGAGCGGCTCCTGAACGGCTGGGACGAGATAGGGCTCACGTTGCGACACGAGGACGACATCGGCAACTACGAGTCATCCCGGCGCCCCGCTTGGATGCCCGTCTCCTCGGTCTCTTAGCCGACAGCTCCGATCGTCGCGTCAAGCTCTCCCGCTCGAGGTCGTTCAAGCGGGAAAGGGCCCCTCAGGAGATGCGGCGCCGCCGTCGTCCAAGGTGTGGAAACTGGGATCGTGGGAGGCACCTCCTGCACCGGCGCCGACGCTGTGGCGACCAGCGAGGCCATCAGGGGAAGGTTGATCGGCTTGCGACGCTGCCTGCGACGCGGATCCCCCGTAGGCCATTCCGGCTTCGACCTTGCTCGGCCACCAATTCCAGCGCCCCAGAATGGCGACGGTCGATGGAACTAGGAGCGTCCGCACCAAGAACGTGTCCATCAGGATGCCGACGGCGAGGCCCACCCCGATGTCGCGTACCTGGTCGCCGCCCGGACCGCTCGACCCGACGATTGCGAGCACTCCGAACGTACCGGCGAGCACCAACCCCGCTGAGGTGATCGTCGGCCCAGACATGCCGACGGCGCGGACGACCGCCTCGCGAAGCGAACGATCGTGCGCCTCTTCGCGTATTCGCGTCATGACCAGGATGTTGTAATCCTCCCCTAGCGCGAGCAAGAAGATGAACATCAGGAACGGCAACAGGAACGTGAGCCCACCGTCACCCAACAGCTTGATGAAGACGATCGACGAAAGTCCGAGTGCCGCCAGATAGCTCAGCACCACGCTCGCGATCAGATAGAGGGGGGCTATCGCACTCCTGAGCACGAGTGCGAGCAAGATGGCGATCGCGATCACAGCGAGCGGGATGATGTGAATCAGATCGCTGTCCGATATCGCACTGATGTCGTAGATCGCAGGCGCCTCGCCCGCCACCCCGTTCGCGGTGGCACCCGTCGAGCGGGCAACACTCGCGAGCTCCGCGCGCATCGCCGGTACCGCGTTGAGGGCCGCGGTGGTCCCCGGATCACCTGCCGACAGCGCTGCCGCGAACTGGACCGTATGCCCGTCGGTGCTCACGTACTGCGCCTCGGCCCGGTACTCCTCGTACAGGACGATCGACACGTCCACACCTTTCGGGGGAAGTGCAGCCAGCGACTTGGGAGCTCCCAACAGCTGGTGCAGATGGACGAACTGGGCCGCCGACAGCTGGCTCCCATTCGGGTCGAGCGGTCCGTCGACCTTGTTGAACAGGGACGACTGGTCGAGCTCGCGTCTGCGCAGAGAGCAACGGCGACGGGTCCGACCACACGGATGTCGGGTAGACGAGCACGAGGTTCGTCGGATTGGAGCTCGCCTGCGGAAAGTCCCGCGCCAGCACCGCATCGCCCAGTGCCGCGCTCGATCCGGGAGGAGCTGCCACAGCTCCCCCGAAACCCGCAGGGTTGTAGAAGGCAACGCCGAATGCAAGCAGACCGAATATGACGACGCCGGCCACGAGCGTGGGCACGGGCTTCGCCACCACCGCTCCGGCAACGCGACCCCACAAGCCGATCTTGGTCTGGCCTGGCCGCGGTCGCGAAGGCCAGAACACCGCACGGCCCAGGATCGCGAGCAGAGCGGGAAGCAGCGTGAGCCCCGCGACGAGCATCGTCGCGATGCCGACGGCCAGAGGAATGCCGAGGTCGTGGTAGATGCCGAACGTGGCGAAGAGCAGGCTCAACAGGGCGAGGATCACCGTCCCCGCCGAAGCGGATATCGACTCACCGACGCGCGAGACCGCCAGGGCGACAGCGTCTTTCGGCTCCATCCCCGAGCGGAGGCCCTCTCTCACGCGGAACACGAGGAACAGCCCGTAATCGGTACCGGCTCCAAGCACGATCACGATAAGCAGCAGCTGGGTGATGCCGGAGATCTTCAGGCCGTGTGAACCCAGTGCTCCGATGAACGAACCGCCCATCTGAAGCACGATGGCGGCCGGCAACAGCGTCACGAAAGGAGCGAGAACCGAACGGAATATGAGGAAGAGCAAGATGATGATGAACAGGAGCGAGAAGTCCTGGACCTGATTGCCCGAGTTCTTCGATGCGGCGTTCTGCGCCACGTCGTCTGCGATCTGGCCGGCCACGTGGAATTGGAGGCCGGTCGGGGCTCCGGCTTTCGGGAACGTTGCGAATGTGCCGTTGACCGTATTCTGAGCCGGTTGTATCCCGAACCCGCCGATGTTGGCGAGAGCCTCGATCTGCACCGCACGGCCGTTCGGCGATGTGCCCAAGAAGAGCACCTGCTTCACGTTCGTCACACCCTTCAGCAGGTTGACCTCGCGCTCGACGGCTGTGACATCCGCCGCGGTCAGCTGTCCGTTCGTCCGGTCGGCGATGACGATGATCGGAGCCAGGCTCTCCTTGCCGACCAGTGGCTCAGCGAGGTTCGCAGCCTTCACGTCGGGGGCGCTCGCCGGCAGGAACGCCGAGTTGTCGTTGTTCACCTGGCTCGACAGCGACGGCAGCGCCTTCACGGCGGCAAACGTCCCGACCAGCCAGACCCCCAGGATGATCCAGCGGTACTTGACGGTGAATTTTCCGAGCCCGGTGAAGAATCGGTGCATCAGCTGTTAGCTCCCGGTAGTTCGCGAACGGTTCACACAACGCTTTCGAGGAGGAGCGTCGCCCGCCCTGTGAGGTGTAGAGCCCTCGGCTCCCGGGCAACGGCGTCAGGCGTCGGCAGCGACGCCCAAACCAGGGTACCAGTGGCCGAGCGCTCCTCAGACCACGGGGAAGCTCGCCGAGACGGATCGCAGATCAGACTCCGAGCGCCCACCGATCGATTATCGGCCACATGGGTGCGCCCGGCTATCGGGATCAGGCCCTATTTCACCCTCAGGAGCCTCAGGGGAATGTCAGGGCATCCCCCAACTTGAGCTCAGGGACCGGGCTCAATCCTGATCTTGCTCTCACCGTTTCGCAACCGCACCCGCTCGAGCCGGGAGACCGCAGCGGTGTAGGCACGCGCAGAGGCTTCGACGACGTCGGTTGAAACACCGCGACCTGAGACCCGCAGACTGGCGGACTCGAGCTGGACCACGACATCTCCGAGCGCGTCGATCCCGCCCGTGACCGACGAGACGTTGAACCCGACGAGGGTCGCCTCGACTCCGGTGGCCTGACGAATGGCCGCGCAAGCCGCGTCGATCATGCCGTCACCGTCTGCGCTCGCCTCGAGCTTCTCGCCGTTGCTAGCCACCAGCACGACCCGGGCTCTCGGCACCCCGACGGTCCCTCCTGCGACCTCGAGCTCTTCGAGGTGGTAACCGCCCACCAGATCGGTACCGAGCTCTTCTGCGACGATCGCTTCCAGATCGGCCTCGGTGATCTCGACTTTGCGATCCGCGAGCTCCTTGAAACGCGTGAATGCCTGGTTGAGCGCATCGCCTTGGACCCTCAGGCCCATCTTTGCGAGTGTGTCCGAAAAGGCGTGCCGCCCCGAGTGCTTTCCGAGCACGATCTGGCGACCAACCTGCCCCACGTCCGAGGCGTCGATGATCTCGTACGTGCTGCGGTCGGCGAGCACTCCGTGCTGATGGATCCCGGACTCGTGAGAGAAGGCGTTGCGACCCACCACGGCCTTGTTGTACTGGACGGGGTAACCGGTGAGACGGCTCACAAGACGCGATGTGCGGGCGAGCTCCTCGGTCCTGACGGTGGTCGTGACACCGGGGAATTGGTCAGGTCGGGTCCGCAGTGCCATCACGACCTCTTCGAGCGCTGCATTGCCTGCGCGTTCGCCGAGGCCGTTGACGCAGACCTCGACCTGGCGAGCGCCGGCCTGGACCCCGGCGAGAGTGTTCGCGGTGGCGAGACCGAGGTCGTTGTGACAATGCGTCGACAGGACGTAGTCGCCTGGAACCTGGCGGCGTATGTATTGGATCAGGGCTCCGAAGTCCCAGGGGATGCCGTAACCGACCGTGTCGGGGATGTTGAGCGTCGTCGCTCCTGCTTCGACGCTGGCGTTCAGGACCTCGAGCATGAAGTCCAGCGGCGTCCTCGTGGCGTCCTGCGGGCTGAACTCCACGTCGGAGGTGTGCTTGCGGGCGCGGCTCACTCCGCTTCGGGTCTCCGCCAGCACCTGTTCGCGGGTCATCTTCAACATGTGCTCCATGTGCTGGGGGCTCGTCGAGATGAAGACGTGGATTCGGGCCCGCGCCGAGTCGCGCAGCGCCTCCCAGCATCTGTCGACGTCCGAAACGTTCGTCCTCGAAAGGCCGGCGATGACCGGTGCCGACGGCCCGTTGCCCACCGATCGTGCGATGACCTGCACTGCTTCGAAGTCCCCGACACTTGCGACCGGGAACCCTGCCTCGATGTAGTCCACGCCGAGGCGAGCAAGTTGCTCGGCGATCTCGAGCTTCTCGCCGGCGTCGAGGGAGATTCCGGGCGACTGTTCGCCGTCGCGAAGCGTCGTGTCGAAGACCACGAGATGACCCGGGTCGTCACCCGTTGTGCTGGCGGCGGGAGTCGAGTTGTGATCGGACTCTGGGCTCTGGGTGCCGGCCATTTCGATGGTCCCTTCTTGTCGGAAATTGCAGTGTCAGGTTCGGGGAAAGAGAAAACCCCCCGGCCGTTAGGCGAGGGGGCTTGTCGGCGAGCGCGATGTGGCGCTCGCCGTCAGGTAAGCAGGAGGCCGGTCGCGCGAAGCGACCCGCAGGTGGAGCGTCGCGTGGCGATTTCCCGTGTCATAACGGGTCCATCGTCGCGGACAACACACCCTGGGTCAAGCTAGGACATTCCCCGGTGCCTAACCTCAAATCCTCCGGGACGGTAATTCGTTGCCTCAAGTGAAAGCTCGGATGCTCCGACAGATTGAAGCCCCCGTTAATGGCTCGTTGGGTGTCACGCCCTGGACAGCGACCGACCTTCCGTTGCCAGTTTGACGTTTTTGATACTTCTCTGTGTATAACGCCGTGTATCAAAAACGCCAAAATATGCCCGGCGCCTAGGTCCTGTGGACAGCGGTAGGCGGAAACGGCCGCTACGGGCGCCCTCAGACCACGTGACTACGCTCTGCGACGTGCCCGGCATCCCCAGATCCCGGGCGCGTCGAGTGCTCGGGATCGGCTCGGTCATCGCAGGGGCCTGGATCGCAAGAAGCGCCTGGCGGAGGATGGCGTCTGCCTCCGAGGCCTTTTCCGGCAGTACCGACACCTGGCCCCCCGTCGTCCGGGCTCGCAGCGCTCGGCGAGGGCCTGGGGCCTGACGGCGCGGCCTGGGGCCTGACGGCGCGGCCTGGGGCCTGACGGCGCGGCCGCCTAGGGAGTTGCGGTCACACGGTGGATGTCGAGGATCCCGTCCGCGGCCCTGAGGCGTTCGAACGTCGGGTCGGGCACCTGCCGATCGGTCGAAAGAACCATCAGTGCCGTGTTCCCGGTCGCAGAAGGGCCGACGGTCATCGACGAGATGCTGACACCGGCGGTGCCGAGCTCGGTCCCGACAACTCCGATCATCCCCGCCCTGTCGTCGTTGCGGACCACGAGCATGTGCGACGAAGGAGGAACCTCCACTGCATGGTCGTCAACCATCACGAGGCGCGGTTCTTCCTTCGGACCCGTGAGGGTTCCCGCTACCGCGTGGTCGCCGCTTCTGAGCGTGATGAGATTGATGTAGTCCTGGGATTTGGTCGTGGACGCCTCGCGAACCTCGAGACCACGTTCCTCCGCGAGCTGCGGTGCGTTCACGTACGAGACCGGCTCCTCGGTGCCCGCGGCAAAGAGCCCCTTCAACACCGACAAGGTGAGGATGGATGTGACGACGCTCGCGAGGCCCCCCTGGTACTCCACTTCGAGCTTGTCGGGCAGTCCGTCGTTCAGGCACGCGAAGATCCGACCGAGCTGCTCGGCGAGGGGCATGAACGGTCGTACCGCTTCTGACACCTCTGTGGCGGCGACGTTCACTGCGAAAGGGACGAAATCGCCGGCCAGGGCGAGCACCACCATCTCGCCGATCGTGACGCCCGCCTTGTCCTGAGCCTCCACCGTCGAAGCTCCGAGGTGCGGTGTGACGACGACCGAAGGCAGCTCGAACAGAGGGGACTCGGTCGTCGGCTCGACTGCGAACACGTCGATGCCCGCGCCCTCCACCTGTCCCGACCTGATGGCGCCCGCCAGAGCCGCCTCGTCGATGATTCCCCCTCGCGCGGTGTTCACGATCCGGAGCCCGGGCTTCGCCTTCGCGAGCAAGTCCGCACCAATCAGGCCCACCGTCTCAGGTGTCTTCGGCAGGTGGATCGTGATGAAGTCCGCCTCTGTCACGAGCTCTTCGAGCGGGAGCAGATCCACGTTCATGCGCCTTGCACGGTCCGCAGAGACGTAAGGGTCGTATGCGCACAGGCGCATGCCGAACGCGAGAGCGCGCTGAGCAACGAGCGCACCCACCCTGCCGAGACCGACGATCCCGAGTGTCTTTCCGTGCAGCTCGACGCCTTCCCACTTTGACCTCTCCCACCTTCCGGCGACGAGTGCCTGATGGGCCTGGGGAATGTTGCGCGCCTGCGCCAGCAGCAGAGCGAGAGTGTGCTCGGCCGCCGACAAGATGTTGGATTGCGGCGCGTTCACGACCATCACCCCGAGACGCGTCGCCGCCTGCGTGTCGACGTTGTCGAGGCCGATGCCTGCACGTCCCACCACCACCAGGTCTCTTCCCGCCTCGAGCACGTCGGCGGTGACCTGTGTCGCGGAGCGGATCACGAGGGCGTTGGCCGGACGGATCGCCTCGATCAGCTCGTCTGGCGATAGATCCAACCGGACCTGCACGTCGTGACCGGCCTCGCGCATGACATCGAGGCCGCGATCGGCGAGCTTCTCCGTGACGAGCACGAGGGCCACAGTCAGCTCGCCGTCGCGAACAGCTCGCCAAGCCCGCGTGACGCCCTCTACCAGTTCGTGGTCAGACAGGGCATAAGAAAGCCGCAGGAAGCCAGGCGCTCCAAACGCCTCTCCCGGCACGATCGCGACCATCGCCTCGTCGATGGCGACCTCGGCGAGGTCCTCTGAAGAGTTGATCGTCCTTCCGGCGATCTGGCGCCCCAGAAGACCTGCCACAGACGGGAAGGCGTAGAAGGCGCCCTCGGGTTCCGCGCAGGTGACTCCTTCGCACTCGTTCAGCATCCGGTGGATCGCAATCCGGCGCCGATCGAACACCTCGCGCATTGCGGCGACGGCGCTCAGGTCTCCGGACACGGCCGCCAGAGCCGCCCTCTGCGACACGTTGGCAACGTTCGAGGTGGTCTGCGACTGCAGGTTCGTCGCCGCCTCCACGACGTCTGGGGGGCCGATCAGCCAGCCCACGCGCCAGCCCGTCATCGCGTAGGTCTTCGCGACGCCGTTCAGCACGACGCATCTGTCGGCGATCTCGGGAACGGCGACGGGCAGCGAGGTGAACACTCTGCCCCCGTAGACGAGGTGCTCGTATATCTCGTCTGTGACAACCCACAGGCCCCTGTCCGCGGCCCACCTGCCCACCGCCTCGACCTCCTCGCGATCACAGACGGCGCCCGACGGGTTGGAAGGGGACACGAAGAGAAGGATCTTGGTGGCGGGAGTGCGCGCGGCCTCGAGGCGGCCGATGTCGATGTGGAACCGCTCGTCGGTCTCGACAGGTACGGGCACACCACCGGCCAGGCGTACGGCTTCGGGGTATGTCGTCCAGTAAGGAGCGGGCACGAGCACCTCGTCACCGGGGTCGCACAGCGTCGCGAAGGCCTGGAACACCGCCTGCTTGGCCCCGTTGGAGACGAGGACCTGCGATGCGCTCACCTCGTATCCCGAATCCCTGGCGGTCTTGAGCGCGATCTGCTCCCGGAGCTCTGGAAGGCCTGCGGTCGGGGTGTAGTGGTGGTTGGCGGGGTCTCGACAGGCCTCTACCGCTGCCTCGACGATGTGGGCGGGTGTGGGGAAGTCAGGCTCCCCCGCGCCGAACCCGATCACGTTGTGGCCGGCACTGCGAAGTGCCTTCGCCCTGGCGTCGACGGCCAGGGTGGCCGACGGCTCCACCGAGCCGACCCGCGCCGAGATGCGGCCGTGGACAGTCGCCGTTTCGAACCGGGGAACCATGCCTGTCATGCTTGCACACGTGACAGTGCACACCGGAACCCAACAGAACCCAGCCCAGGGCTCTCCAGGGCCGACAGACCTGCCCGACATCCGGATCCCGGATCACCTGAAGCCGTCGGACGGGCGATTCGGCTGCGGGCCCTCGAAGGTCCGCAAGGAACAGGTCGCCGCGCTCGCCGCCGCCGGAACGACCCTGCTCGGCACCAGCCACCGGCAGAAGCCCGTAAAAGCGCTCGTAGGCCGTCTGCGCTCGGGGTTGCGCGAGCTGTTCGCACTGCCCGAAGGCTACGAGGTCGTCCTAGGGAACGGCGGGACGACCGCCTTCTGGGACGCCGCGACGTTCTGTCTCATCGACCGGCGCTCTGAACATCTGTCGTTCGGCGAGTTCTCCTCCAAGTTCGCCGCCGCCGCGGCGTCCTCCCCGCACCTCGATGACCCCGTCGTGATCGAGTCGCCGGTCGGCACGCGCCCCGAGCCGATAGCAGACGCATCCGTGGACACCTACGCCCTCACCCACAACGAGACCTCGACGGGTGTGGCGATGACGATCAGGAGGCCGGCCGGTGTAGCCGCGCCGGCCGACGGCGGCCCAGGCAGCGGCATCGTCTGTGTCGACGCGACGTCTGCGGCCGGGGGACTGCGGGTGGACCCTTCGCAGTTCGACGTCTACTACTTCGCACCGCAGAAGGGATTCGCTTCAGACGGTGGGCTTTACCTGGCGCTCGTATCCGCGGCCGCGGTCGACAGGATCGAACGGCTCGTCTCCGACAGGTGGGTACCGGCGTTCTTGGACCTGAAGCAGGCGCTCGACAACTCGCGCCAGGACCAGACCCTCAACACTCCGGCGCTCGCGACCCTCGTGCTCATGTGCGAGCAGCTCGACTGGATGCTCGCAAACGGAGGTCTCGAGGGCATGGCGTCGCGCTGCGATCGATCCTCGGAGATCCTCTACACGTGGGCTGAGCAGTCCGACTTCGCCGACCCGTTTGTGGCCAAGGCCTCTGACCGGAGCCACGTGGTCGGCACGATCGACTTCGTTGACGCCGTCGACGCCGCCATGGTGGCGAAGGTGCTGCGAGCGAACGGGATCGTCGACACGGAGCCCTACCGCAAGCTCGGCCGCAACCAGCTGCGCATCGGCATGTTCCCCGCCATCGAGCCCGACGACATCGCGAGCCTGTGCGGGTGCATCAACCACGTCGTAGGGGCGCTCGCCGGTTGAGCCCTGCTCCGGGTACGCCGAGCCCACGGTCGTGGCAGGCCTATCTTCCGTGGATCGACGCAGCCGCGTTCAGTGTCAGCGGGGTGATCCACCTGGCCCATCCCTCGACGTTCACCCCAATCGGCCTGTGGCGCCGCGACAGATGGGCGGGCATCGCCTCCGCCGCCCTGCTCGTCGCGATATGGCCCGCCAACCTGCAAGACGCGATATCCACGCAGAACGGAGGCAACCTCGCGCTCAAGATCGCCATCTGGTTCCGGTTGCCTCTGCAGATCCCGCTCATCTGGTTCGCACTTGCAGTCCGGCAGGCAGAAAGCCGCGGCGGCTGGGTCAGTCGGGCGGCGCGATGCGGTCGGCAGCGGGAAGGATCAGGTTTTTGACGGCGATGATCCTGTCGACTGATCTGATGACCTGACTGAGAGACAGCCGTCCCGATGACACTGCCTGTTCCAATCCAGAGAGCGCGCCCGAATAGTCGGTCGGTGTGGTGACCATCGCCATGTCGGCTCCGGCTTCGATCGCGTCGACCACCCCTTGCGCCCCGTCGACTCCTATAGCCGAGATCGCGCCCGCGTCGAGGCTGTCCGTGATGACCATTCCGCCGAAACCGAGGCCCCGCAGGAACGCGTACGCGGCTGGATTCAGTGATGCGGGTGTATGTCCCCAGTCAGGCTCTGTGACATTGCTCATCATCACGACCGGGGCGTGCGCCGCTATCGCCTGTTTGAACGGTATTAGGTCGTCGGTCTCGAGCTGGGAGAGGGGAGGGTCGGTTGCGGGGCCCGCGTCGGTGTCCCCGTTCGCGTGGCCGAGCCCAGGAAAGTGCTTGACCACGCCGATCATCCCGCCGTCTGTCAGGCCTTTCAGGAAGGCGAGCCCATAGGTGCCGGCCGTCGCGCCGTCCTCGCTGAACGATCTGTAGTTCTCGTCGTCGATCGTGTTGTCGATGTTCGCGGTGTCGAGCACCGGAGCGAGATCCATGTTCATCCCGAGCGCACTCATGCCCCGCGCGACCGTCGTGACCTGTGACGTCACCTCGGCCGGCGACCACTCCTCGGCCATGTCGCGTGGCCACGGGAGGGACCCCACAACGTTCGAGAGCCGCTGGATCTCACCCCCCTCCTCGTCTGTCGCCATCAGGGGAATGATGTGAGCCGCCCGCAGCAGCGAGTCCATCTCGCTCGTGAGGGTCGGTCCCGACCCGGCCGGCGGTTGGCCCAAGAACACGAGTCCCCCGGCGCCGGCCGACACGTCCCCCAGAGACGCGCCGGGATCCGAGTAAGAAGCTCCGACCATGATCAGTTGCGACAACAGCCCCGTCTCGGTCCAACCAGCTGGTATCGACGTCGTAGGGGTGGTCGGGCGCGTCGTCGTGGTGGTCGTTGACGACGCAGTAGTCGAGGTGCTCGACGAGGTCGTGGACGACGACGCAGTCGTCGGGTGAGTCGATGTCGTGGCACTGCCCGACCCCGAAGTGCCGCATCCCGCCATCACCGTTACGGTCGCCACGACGATCGGCACCGACATCCTGTACCTGCGACGAACCGTCACGAGAGCTCCATGGGAAGGCAGATCCTGCCACCCCGCAGACGCGTTCGCGAGGTCACCGAGGCTTAGCGGCGGGGAGCACCTTTTGCTCCGGGTCAGCCCCCCGAGACGTCCTGCAGGCGTTGCTGGCCGGCCGCGATGAACGGCATCATCGCCCGGAGCTCCTTGCCGATCTTCTCGATCTGGTGCTCGGCTCCCTTGCGGCGGAGCTCTTCGAACTTGGGGCGACCTGCGCGGTTCTCGGCGATCCACTCGTCTGCGAAGGCTCCAGAACGGATGTCGGCGAGGATGCCCTGCATCTTCTCTCTGACGTGCTCGTCGATCACGACCGGCCCGCGCGTGAGGTCTCCGTACTCGGCGGTGTCGGAGATCGAAAAGCGCATCCCGCTTATCCCCTGCTCGTACATCAGGTCGACTATCAGCTTCAGCTCGTGCAGGCACTCGAAGTACGCCGACTCCGGCTGGTAGCCGGCGCCGACGAGGGTCTCGAATCCCGCGGTCACAAGAGCGGTGACTCCACCGCAGAGGACGACCTGCTCTCCGAACAGGTCGGTCTCGGTCTCCTCCTCGAACGTCGTGTCGAGCACTCCGGCGCGCGTCGCGCCGATGGCGTTCGCGTAAGAGAGCGCGAGGGCGTGAGCCTTGCCCGACGCGTCCTGCGACACCGCCACCAGCGAAGGCACCCCGCCGCCCTCCGTGTAGGTACGCCTCACCAGGTGCCCGGGGCCTTTCGGGGCGACCATGATCACGTCGACGCCCGGTGGCGGGGTGATCTGCCCGAACCTGATGTTGAAACCATGAGCGAACAAAAGAGCGTCGCCGTCGCGCAGATGGGGAGCTATCTCCGACTCGTAGACCCGCGCCTGCTCGGTGTCAGGCAGTAAGACGACCACGACGTCCGACTCGGACACCGCGTCGGCGACAGAGAGGACCCTAAGGCCCGCTTCCTCCGCCTTCTGGCGCGAGGAGGATCCCTCGCGCAATGCAACTCTGACGTCGACGCCGGACTCCGCGAGGTTGAGCGCATGAGCGTGGCCCTGCGACCCGTAGCCGATGACGGCGACCTTGCGGCCCCGGATCAGTTCGGAGTCGGCGTCGCGCTCGTAGTAAAGCTTGGCCATCGCGGTTCCTCTCTATCGGTTGATCGGGTGATCTATCAGTTGAACGAATGCCGGGTCGAGTTGAACGAATGGGGGCGGACAACGGTCGGTCAGTCTGTCGGAATTCTGGCGAGCGCCTGCTCACGCATCGGAGACGCTACGGAGACGGTGCCCCCCACGCTCGAGCTTAGGCAGAGCGATGCGGCCGGTCCGCTGCAGCTCCGTGATGCCATAGGGCCTGATCAGCTCCTCGAAATCGTCGAGCGCCTGCGGCGGCCCGGCGAGCATCACGGTCACCTGATCGTGGCCGACGCCGACTATCTGGCCCTCGAACACCCCGACGAGCTGGATGACCTGGGCCCGCTCGGCGGGATCGGCCTGCACAGTGGCGAGGATCAGCTCGCGCTCGGTCGCGTCCTCAGGTGCGAGCTCGGAGATCGAGACCACGTTTATGAGCTTGTCGAGTTGCTGGATGATCTGCTCGAGGGGAGCGGATTCCACGTCGACGACGATCGTGATGCGGCTCAGACGTTCGTCGTCGGTCGGCGCGACCGCGAGCGAGAAGATGTTGTAACCGCGCCGACTGAACAGCCCGGCGACCCGGGCGAGCACGCCCGCCTTGTTCTCGACGAGGACCGTGATGATGTGGTGGCGGTGGCCCGTACCGTAGGGCGCGGGCGCGGTCACCTTCCCCCCTCGCCCTGGCTCGGATCGACGACGATGTCGTCGTTGGAGGCTCCGGCTGGCACCATCGGGTACACCTTCTCGAACGCGTCGGTGCGGAAGTCGATGACGACCGGCCTGTCGTCGATGGAGTTCGCCTTGTCGATCGCGGGTGCGACCTCCTCGGGCGACTCCACGCGCATTCCGATGCAGCCCATCGCCTCCGCCCACTTGACGTAGTCGGGGAGGTCTGGCGAAAGGTAGACCTCCGAGTACCTCTCGTCGTAGAACATCTCCTGCCACTGACGGACCATGCCCAGGTAGGCGTTGTTCAAGATGGCGACCTTCACCGGCACGCGCTCCGCTGACGCCGTCACGAGCTCCTGTGCGGTCATCTGGAAGCAGCCGTCGCCGTCAATCGCCCAGACCGTCTTGTCGGGCCTTCCCACCTTTGCTCCGATGGCCGCCGGGACCGCGTATCCCATGGTCCCCGCACCGCCCGAGTTCACCCAGGTATTGGGATGGTCGAAGCGCCACCACTGCGAGGCCCACATCTGGTGCTGGCCGACGCCGGAGACGACGATCGTGTCGTCCGGCGACTGGTCGCGCAGGCACTCGACGACGAATTGCGGCTTCAACACCCCGTCGGGTGCCGCGCGCTCGTAGGTCAGAGGGAAACGTTCCTTCCATTCAGCGATCTTCGCCTTCCACGGTTCCAGGTCCGCACGCGGCGATTCGGCTCTCGCGTCGAGCTCGCGCAGCATCTCCTCGATGACGACCTTGCAGTCCCCGGCGATCGGCACCTCGGCCCGCCTGACCTTTCCGAGCTCTGCAGGGTCTATGTCGACGTGTATGACCCGAGCACCCTTGGCGAACTCGCTCACCTTTCCCGTCACCCTGTCGTCGAACCGGCTTCCTATAGCGATCAGCAGGTCAGCCTGTTGCATCGCGGTGACGGCCGTGTACGTCCCGTGCATGCCGGGCATCCCGAGCGAGAGCGGGTGCGAATCGGGGAACGACCCGCGGCTCATGAGCGTCGTCGTGACCGGGATCTGCGTGCGTTCCGCAAGATGTCGCAGCACCTCGGACGCCCTCGCCTTCAGGATGCCGCCGCCGGCGTAGATGACGGGGCGCTCGGCCGCCAAGATGAGGTCCACCGCGGCAGCGACGAGGCCGGCGTCGGGTTGCGTCTTCGGGTGGTAACCCGGCAGGTCGAGGTCATCGATCGACTCGGGCCAGTACCAGTCCATCTGCGCGTTGGAGACGTCCTTCGGCACGTCTATGAGGACGGGGCCCGGGCGGCCGGTGGTGGCGACGTAGAACGCCTCGGCCACGGTCCTCGGCAGGTCCTGCGCGTCGGTCACCAGCCAGTTGTGCTTGGTGATGTCCATGGTCACGCCGGTGATCGGGCACTCCTGGAAGGCATCGGTGCCGATCGCCGTCGTCGCGACCTGACCTGTGATGACCACGATCGGGACCGAGTCCATGCACGCGTCCGCGAGCGGGGTCACGATGTTCGTTGCGCCAGGTCCACTCGTCACCATCGCGACCCCGGGCCGGCCGGTCACCTGGGCATAGCCCTCGGCCATATGGCCGGCCCCCTGCTCGTGGCGCACCAGGATGTGGCGGATCGACGAGTCGAGGATCGGGTCGTAGACAGGCAGGATCGCACCGCCGGGCAGCCCGAATACGACCTCGACGCCCTGACGCTCGAGGCTCTTTATGAGTGCTTGCGCTCCGGTGAGTCGCATTCTCGTGCTCCTCGCTCTGCTCGGTTGGATGGCCTAGGTGATGGATGTGGGTGATGGATATGGGTGATGAATTTCGGGGACGAATATCGGCGGAAACTGGCTCGGAATTGAAACGACCTCCCCGAAGGGAGGTCGTACGCACCCGCTGCCCTGTGAGGGGCTACGCGGCGCGTACCGCCCTGTACCACGAGGATCAGCCGGGTGGGGATGCTGCGCGTCATGTCCCCGTCAGTCTGCCATGCCCACGCCAGGCGGGCAACCAACGGGCAGGAGCGTCGCCGTGAACCATCAGGGCTCTGTGACCGCACCCCGTTCGGCGCCGGTGACGAGACGGGCGTACTTGGCAAGCACCCCGGTCGTGTACCGAGGCGCCGGGGCAACCAGCTCCTGCCGCCTCTGGGCGAGCACGCCGTCGTCGACCTGTAGGTCCAGGATCTTGCGCTCGGCGTCGATCAGGATCCGGTCCCCGTCTCTTACGAGAGCTATCGGCCCACAGTCGACCGCTTCGGGAGCGACGTGGCCGACGCAGTAGCCGTGGGTCCCTCCGGAGAACCTCCCGTCGGTCACGAGCGCGCAGTCGCCCCCTCGTCCCGCTCCTTTCATCGCACCCGTCACGGCGAGCATCTCGCGCATACCGGGGCCGCCCTTCGGGCCCTCGTAGCGGATGACGACGACGGTGCCCGGCTCGATGGAGCCCTCGAGTATCGCCTCGAGCGCGGCCTGCTCCCCGTCGAAGACCCGAGCGGTACCGGAGAATCTCGGGTCCTGGTCGAGACCCGCGACCTTCACCACTGAACCTTGAGGGGCGAGCGATCCGGTGAGGACGGCGATCCCGCCTGTCGTGTGGATCGGACGCGACAAGGCGTGCACGACCTCGCCGTCGGGAGACGGCGCGTCGAGCGAGGCCAAGTTCTCCGCGACCGTCGAGCCCGTCACAGTCAGGCAGTCTCCGTCGATGAGCCCAGCTTCCAAGAGCTCGGCCATGACGACGGGAAGGCCCCCTATCCGGTCGAGGTCGACCATGTGGAATCGCCCGTGCGGTTTCATGTCGGCGATGTGCGGGACCCGGTCGGCCACATCGTTGAAGTCGTCGAGCACCAGGTCCACGCGCGCCTCGTGTGCGATGGCGAGCAGGTGCAGCACCGCGTTCGTGGATCCCCCGAGCGCCATGACGACAGCGATGGCGTTTCGGAACGCCTGTTTCGTCATGATCTGGCGCGGCCTTATCTCGAGCTCGAGCAACCTGACGACCGCCTCGCCCGAGTCCGAGGCGAGATCGTCGCGGCGGCGGTCGACTGCTGGTGCTGACGCTGAGCCGGGGAGCGACATTCCGAGAGCCTCGGCCGCGGACGCCATCGTGTTGGCGGTGAACATGCCGGCACAGGCTCCCTGCGTCGGGCACGCGTTGCGCTCGATGAGAGAGAGCTCCTCGTCCGACAATGTGCCGGCGGCGTTCGCGCCGACCGCCTCGAACACGCTCACGATGTCGAGGGCCTGGTCGCGGTAACGGCCCGGAAGGATCGAGCCTCCGTACAGGAAGACAGAAGGCAGGTCGAGCCTCGCAGCCGCCATCAGCATCCCAGGCAGCGACTTGTCGCAGCCGGCGAAAGTCACCATCGCGTCGAACCGCTCGGCGTGCATCATCGTCTCGATCGAGTCGCAGATCACCTCGCGCGAGACGAGCGAGGCGCGCATTCCTTCGTGACCCATCGAGATGCCGTCCGACACAGCGATGGTGACGAACTCGATGGGATAGCCGCCCGCAGCGCGCACGCCCTCCTTGCACCGCTTGGCGAGGCGGTCGAGCGACATGTTGCAGGGCGTCACCTCGTTCCACGACGAGACGACACCCACCTGCGGTTTGTCCCAGTCGGCGTCCGTCATGCCGACCGCGCGGAGCATCGCGCGCGCAGGGGCCCTCGTCGGGCCGTCGGTAACCTCGAAACTGCGGATCTTCAGCCGGCTCGGGCCACCGGTCGCCTTGTCGTCGGTCACGGCTGCCAGGCTAGGTGTTCATCGGGGTTGGCTGCGAAGGCGGTCAAGCTCTTCGCGCACCTGCTTGCCGGAAGCCTTCTTGTCGGAAGCCTTCATCACCTCACTTATGAAGAGCCCCGACACTCTGTCGTCGCCCTCGCAGTAGCGGGCCCACTCGTCGGGATGGGCGGCGACCACCTGGGCCACCAGCTCACCCAACGAGTCTGCCGCCAGGGCCTCGAACCCTTTGGCCGAGGCGATATCTTTCGGATCCCCGCCTGACTCGAGCATCTCCGCCAGCACCATCTTCGACTGGGTCGCCGTAAGTGAACCCTGCTGCTCCATGTGCAGCAGCGCGTTGTACGCATTCTGGTCGATCGACCGTGCTCGCTCTGCGTCTGCGGCCGCCTCGTTGGCGGTCCTACGAAGAGCCAGGTGCGCGTCGACGCCCGCAGACACGGCGGACAGCACGAGTGGGTCGAGGTCCAGGTCGACCACCGTCATGATCTGGTCGGTCTCTGCGGCGGTCACCTGCCCTCCGAGAGCGTCGCTCAATGCTGAGCGGCGCTGTGCGGGCATGGGGCCGATGGCGCTCGCCACTTCGTTGAGCCACGAAGGATCGGGTTCAACCGGAACGAGGTCCGGCTCGGAGAAGTAGCGGTAGTCGAAGGCCTCCTCCTTGGATCTGAGCGCGACCGTCACTCCGTTCTGCTCGTCCCAGTGGCGCGTCTGCTGCACCACGGATCCCCCGGCCGAGACGATCTCTGTCTGGCGTTCGATCTCGTGGTCGATCGCACGGCCGAGCGATCGGAGCGAGTTCAGGTTCTTCACCTCGCAGCGGGTGCCGAGCTCGCTCGTCCCCGCGCGTCTCACCGAGATGTTGGCGTCGATGCGCATCGAGCCCTCCTCCATGCGCCCGTCCGAAGCCCCGGTGGCCACGAGGACTCCCCGCAGCTCGGCGGCATAGAGGCGTGCCTGTTCGGCGCTGCGGATGTCGGGTTCGGACACGATCTCGACGAGAGGAACGCCCGCGCGGTTGTAGTCGACGAGGGAGTAGTCGGCGTCGTGGATGCGCCCGCCGCCGCCCATGTGGGTCGTCTTTCCCGTGTCCTCTTCGAGGTGAGCGCGCACGATGCCGACGCGGCTGCCATCAGGAAGGTCGAGATGACCACCCACGTTTATCGGCTCCGCGTACTGCGATATCTGGTAATCCTTCGGCATGTCCGGATAGAAGTAGTTCTTCCGGTCGAACCTGCTCGGGCGGACGTCGCTTCCAAGCGCGGTCCCGATACAAATGGCGAACTCGACTGCCCGGGAGTTGAGAACCGGCAGGGACCCGGGAAGGCCGAGGCACACCGGGCACACGAAGGTGTTGGGCTCGCCACCGAACTCGTTGCGGCAGCCGCAGAACAGCTTGGTCGCCGTTTTGAGCTCGCAGTGAACCTCGAGGCCGATGACCGCTTCGAAGTCTCCTGTCGCAGACGCGGCGGTCACGCGGTGACACCGCTTTTCGGCACGCGGCGCGCTCCAGAGCTGCCGCGACCTGGAACATGACGGGCTCGCCGAGCGCAGGTGCGAGCACCTGGACTCCGATCGGAAGTCCGTCTGACGAAAGGCCGAACGGAACGCTCGCAGCCGGATGCCCTGCCAGGTTCGACGGGACGGTGAACAGGTCCGACAGGTACATCGCGAGCGGATCGCCCGTCTTCGAACCGAGCTCGAACGCCGCCGTTGGTGTCGTGGCTCCGATGAGCACGTCGGCGCGCTCGTAGGCGCGCTCGAACGCACCGAGGATGATTGTGCGTACGCGCTGGGCCTGGCCGTAGTACGCGTCGTAGTAACCGGAGGAAAGAGCGAAAGTCCCGAGCATGACGCGACGCTTCACCTCGGCTCCGAAGCCCGCTTTGCGCGTTGCGGAGTTCATCGCCTCGACATCGTCACCGTCGACGCGAAGCCCGTAGCGGACACCGTCGTAGCGCGCGAGGTTAGACGAGGCCTCGGCAGGCGCGATCAGGTAGTAGGCCGGAAGTCCGAGGCGGACCTCGGGCACTGAGACCTCGTCCACGACCGCACCCATTGCGGCGAGCGCCTCGGCCGCTGCATTCACGGCGCCTGCGATCTCGGGGTCGGCTCCTTCCATCAGCTCCCTCACGACGCCGACTCTGAGCGAGTCGACGTCGCGGTCGCACATCTCGTGCAGGCGTGGCGAGGGCCTGCCGAGGGAGGTCGAGTCGCGTGGGTCGTTCCCCGCTATGACCTCGAAGACCACCGCCGCGTCGGCGACCGAAGTCGTGATCGGTCCGATCTGGTCGAGGGAGCTGGCGAACGCAACGAGCCCGTAACGCGACACCATCCCGTAGGTGGGCTTGACGCCGACCACGCCACAGAAGGCGGCTGGCTGGCGGATCGACCCCCCGGTGTCCGAACCGAGAGCCACCGGGACCATCCCCGCCGCGACCGCCGCCGTCGAGCCACCGCTCGACCCTCCCGGGACCCGATCTGCGGACCACGGGTTCCGGGTGGGCCCGAAGGCCGAGTGCTCGGTCGACGACCCCATCGCGAACTCGTCGAGGTTCGTCTTCCCGACCAGGACCGCGCCCGCCTGTCTCAAGCGCTCGACGACCGTGGCGTCGTAGGGAGGGTGCCAGTCGTCGAGGATCTTCGAACAGCATGTGGTGCGCAGACCCCTCACGCACAGGTTGTCCTTCAGCCCCACGGGGACTCCCGCAAGAGGCCCGGGATCAGCTCCCGACGACGACCAGCGCGTCGACGTTCGCTGCCTGTGCCCACGCGCCGTCGGAATCGACGGCGACGAAGGCATGGAGCTCGGAATCACGCTCTGTGATCCGGAGGAGAGAGTGCTCCAATGCAGAGCTCGCCGAGACCGATCCCCGTCGGACGGACTCGGCAAGCTCGATCGCCGATCCTGGCACCGTCGTCCCGCTCATGGAGCGTCCCCGAGCACTCGCGGCACCTTGAAGCGACCCGACTCCGATGACGGTGCCTGCGCCAAGACCTCGTCGCGGTCGAGACATGCCTGAGGCTCGTCGGAGCGCAGCACGTTCACCAGAGGCAGCGGGTGAGCTGTCGGCTCGACTTCCGACGTGTCGATCGCGGCTACCTGTGCCGCATGATCGAGCACCGCGGCGAGCTGGACGGCGAACGTGTCGAGCTCGTGCTCTTCGAGATCGATCCGGGCCAGCCTGGCAACGTATGCAGCGTCATCGCGCGTCAGATGGTGACCCGCGGCGGGCGATTCGCTCATGTCGCGGTCCCACCCGGCCCGACCCGCGAGCACACGAACTCCACGATCCGCGCGGTGACGATGTCGGCGTCGTAGTCGAGCGTCGCGACGTGGTAGCTGCGTTCGAGGATCACCTGCTCCACCGGCCCGCTCACCGATTCGCGAAGAAGGTCGGATGCCGACGCGGGGACCACGTGATCCTGGCGGCTCGTCAGGATGAGCACCGGACACGAGATGCTCCCTAGGCCTGCGGCCACCTCGTCTACGCCTCCGAACAACGACAGTGCAGCTTCGAGCGGTAGACCGGCGTAGGCGAGCTCCTCGGTCCCGGGCTTCGCGATGTCAGAGCCGACTCCGGGGGCAAACGTCTCGCCCGCTTCGACCATGCTCTTCACGAGCTCGCGCAGGCTCTCCGCGGGTGGCTCGACCATGGGGTTCACGACCACGATCGCGCGGATCTCGGCGTGGTGCTCGGCGAGCCAGCACGCGAGCGTCCCGCCGACGGAGAGCCCGACGACGACCACCTCCTCGCAGCGTTTCTCGAGGTCGCCGAGCGCCTGCTCGGCGGCACCCGACCAGTCGTCCCACCGCTTGTCCACCAGATCGGCGGGGTCGGTGCCGTGGCCCGGGAGAAGCGGCAGGTCGACCGCGAGACCCTTGCCGGCGAGGGCTTGCGCGATCGGGCGCATGGACTGGGGGTTCCCCGTGAACCCGTGGAGGACCAGAGCCCCGCCGGGGCCGCCCGGATGCGCGAAAGGTTCTGCACCTTGCATGATGGGATGCGCCACGGCCGCATGCTACCGGTAGCAAAAAGGGCGCCGAGGAGGGCACGACCGGCGGCATCCCGCCCAGGTATCGTGCTTCGCATGTCGACGTACGTTTTCCTGAGCAACGGATGGATCGAGCACGCCCGCAGGATCCGGGCCGAGGCCGAGGCCGAGGGAACGAGCGCCACGGTGGCCCACTCGGTGCGCGTCAACCTCGTCATCACGGATGTGCCCTTCGGTACAGGACCGCTCGACGCGCACGTCGACACGACCTCGGGCGTCGTCGAGATCGACTCCGGGCACATCGATCCGGCAGACATGACGGTCACGGTCGACCACTCGACAGCGAGGAGCATCCTCGTCGAGGGCAACACCCAAGTCGCGATGCAGGCGTTCATGACTGGGAAGATCAAAGTCGAGGGCGACGTCTCGAAGTTGATCGATCTTCAGAGCGGTCCGCCTGGTCCGGCCGCGCAGGTCCTCGCGGAGCGTCTCCGCGAGATCACCGAGTAACCGGCTTCTTCTCGGCCGCGACGTCGGCCGACCGGTGGGTGGTGCCCGGCCGGATCAACCCGCGGCCAGGTCGGCCGCCACGGGGTCGCGGGCACGGACGGTCGAGCGGAGGCAGACGGCGCACGCGACGCCCACGAGCGCGACGGACCCGCCCACGAAGAACGCAACGTGGAAGGACCCGAGCAGCGATTTCGGGGACCCGGCGAGCACCGACTCCTGCACCGTCTGGAAGACCTGGATTCCCGCCACCGTCGCGATCTGTACGACAAGTTGCTGCATTGCGCTCGCGGTCCCGAGCGCATCCTGGTCCACCACGTTCGCGATGCTGGCCGCGATGGACGGGGAGGCGACCCCCATCCCGACCCCGGAAAGCACGAGAGCGATCTCGACCAGCGCGATCCCACTCGTTGACGCGGTGAACACGTACGAGGCCATCGACGCGACGACCGAGCACGTGCCGAGGACCGCTGTCTGGCGCTCGCCCACCTTGACCGCCACGTAGCCGGCGACGGGCGCGAAGAAGGCGAAGGACAAGGGACGAGCGATGACTAGAAGGCCGGACGCCGACTCGCCGTACTTGTAAACCTGCTCGAGCAGTAGAGGAGTCAGGAAGAACCCGCCCATGTAGGCGAAATTCGCAAGCGCCTGCGCCCCGAGCGGCAGGGCGAAGTTCCTCTTCTTCAAGTAGCGGAAGGGGATGAGCGGGTCTTCCGCGCGGCGTTCTACGATCACGAGCAGGATCCCGGCGACCGCCGACAGCGCAAAAGCTCCCAAGACGATGCGACCGCTGAAACCCACGACCGGAGCACGGTTGAGGGCGAACAGCAGGCTCCCCACGGACGCCACGGCCAGAATTGCGCCGGGTAAGTCGAGGCGCTGTCCCCGCCCCGCGCGTGAGGCGCTGGCCTGCGCCGTGTTCTGGGAGAACCGCGACGGCGAGCACAAGGGCCACCGTTCCGAGAACCATCTCGAGGAGGAACATCGCGCGCCAACCGATGCTCTGGATTATGAAACCGCCCACGGCGACGCCGAGGACGGGGCCTCCGGCTCCGACCATCGACCACCAGCCCATCGCCTTCACCCGGTCGCCTGACTCGAACATGCTGAGCACTAAGGCCATCGACGACGCTCCGAGGCCTGCGCCCACCAGCCCGCCAAGCGCGCGCGCCGCTATCAGGGCCCCCGCGTCGGGCACGAGCGCGGACATGACCGCGACCGCGACGTTCCCGATCATCCCCACCAGATAGAGCCGGCGATGGCCCCACCTGTCGCTCAGCTTTCCGGCGAGAGGCACGGCGACTGCGACCGCCAGCATGGGTGCGGTCACCACCCAGGTGATGGTCGCCACGCTCGTGTGCAGGCCCGCCGCGACGCTCGGGAGCGCCACAACGAAGACGGTGATTAGAACGTTGCTCGACAAAAGGCCGGCGAGCACGACCGCCAGCACCAGCCAGTGGTACCTGTCGCTCGAACGGGCGCGACGATGGATCCTCTCGCGGATGAGAAGCGGCCAGGGGACGACCGCGAGCTCTTCGCCGTGCGGCGTCCCGTACATGAGGCGGTCCGGGTCGTCCGCGGGGTCATGCAGCTCGGAGGGCTCTTCGCGCGACGCTTCCTCCTCCTCGGAGCGCGCACCTCTCAGCTCCTTGAGGCGGCGTCCCATCCAGGCGAGGGTACCCGGCCGAAGTGCGTGGATCCGGCGGCGCCATCACGCACGGATAGGTCCTCGATCTGACGCGTCCCGTGCGGAGCGCCCGAGATTCGCTTCACCCCAGAGGGGCCGCCAGGTCACCCAGCGGGCGGTTTCGGCTGTCGCCTACTGTGGTGCCCTCCAGGCGGGAGGCGGTTCTTGACTGTCGAGAACGTGACGATCCTGTTCACCGATGTGGTGGGCTCGACGGAGCTGTCGCAACGCCTGTCGCCCGACGCGGCCGACGAAATCCGCCGAGTCCACTTCTCGACCCTCCGGCAGGCCGTTGCAGAGTCCGGCGGCACCGAGGTGAAGAACCTGGGAGACGGGCTCATGGTCGTCTTCAGCTCGGCATCGGCCGCATTGGGCTGCGCCGTGGCCATGCAACAGGGCGTCGAACGCTACAACCGCGCCCGCAAGCACTCCGTGGGCCTTCGGGTAGGTCTGAGCGGCGGAGAAGTGACCCAAGAGGACGACGACTATTTCGGAGACCCGGTCGTAGAGGCGGCTCGACTCTGTGCTGCCTGTCAGGGTGGGCAGGTTCTGGCCACGGACGTCGTTCGGGCCATGGCTGGTCGGCGGAACCGTCATGAGTGTCGGTCGCTCGGAGAACTGACCCTGAAGGGTCTGCCCGACCCTGTCGGGACGGTCGAAGTCGTGTGGGAACCGATCGGGGGGTCCGACACCGGGATCTCCACACCGCTCCCGGAGCGTCTGAAGGCTCGTCCTACCGTCGGCGTGATCGGCTGCCAAACAGAGCTTCAAACCATCGAGGACGCCATCAAACGTGTTAGCGCTGGCGATGGGCACGAGGTACTACTCATTTCGGGCGAGGCCGGTCTGGGCAAGACGACACTCGTAGCCGAGGTCGGCCGTGCAGCTTTCGGCGACGGAGCATCTGTGCTCTTCGGGCACTGCGAGGAAGACCTCGCCACTCCATACCAACTCTTCGCGGAAGCGCTCGGGCATTACGTGACACATGCTCCAGAGGAGCAGCTTCTTGCCCACGTAGAACAATACGGATCGGAATTGGCTCGACTGACACCTGTCCTGAGCAGCAGAATCCCGGACCTACCGCCATCGAGGGCCACCGACTCCGAAACAGAGCGCTATCTCCTGTTCGCCTCGGTAGTGGGTCTGCTCGCCAAAGTTTCGCAGGACCATCCGGTCGTTCTGATCCTCGATGACCTCCAATGGGCCGACAAGGGGAGCCTCTTGCTTCTTCGGCATCTGACGACGGCCGAACAAGCAATGCGGGTGCTCATCCTCGGGACATTTCGAGATACCGAGCTGTCACGGTCCCACCCTCTGCTTGAAACCTTGGCGGCACTTCGTAGGCATAGTGGAGTCTCCCGCATCGAGATGTCGGGACTCGATGACGAAGGAGTTCTCTCGTTCTTGGAGGCCGCCGCCGGTCAGACGCTCGACGATGTCGGAGTGCGCCTAGCTCATGTCGTATATCGCGAGACAGACGGGAATCCCTTCTTTGTCAGCGAAGTCTTGCGCCACCTTTCGGAGACCGGAGTCATCTACAGGGACGATTCAGGCCGGTGGACGTCCGAAGCTTCCCTCGAGCTGATGACCCTGCCCGACAGCGTGCGCGAGGTGATCGGTGCCAGAGTCGGACGACTTGGACAAGATACCGAACGCGTGCTGTCGGTGGCGGCGGTGATCGGGCGTGATTTCGACGTCGCCGTGCTGGCGCGAGCCACCCGAACCTCGGACGATGACCTTCTGGACATCCTTGAAGCCGCCGCGGCGGCGGCACTGGTGCGCGAGTCGGCAGATTCCACCGGCGGATACAACTTCGCTCACGCACTCATCCAACACACTTTGTACGAAGAGCTCGGCCCCAACCGCCGAGCTCGTGCTCATCGGCAGGTAGCCGAAGCAATGGAGGAAATCTGCGGAGAACATCCAGGGAGCCGCGTTGGAGAACTGGCTCGCCACTGGTTCATGGCCACACAGCCGATCGACCTGGCAAAAGCCATTAGATACTCGCGGCAAGCGGGTGACGCCGCCCTTCGTGCACTCGCTCCTGCCGATGCGGTTCGTTTCTACGCCCAGGCGCTGGACCTCTACAGTCAGGCAACCGATCCTGATCCGGTCCTTGGCGTGGACCTCGCGATCGGGATCGGAACCGCGCAGCGCCAGACGGGAGATCCTGCGTTTCGCGAAACCCTCCTGGACGCTGCTCGCCGGGCAGCTCAGCTTGATGACACCGAAAGGCTCGTGGCCGCGGCATTGGCCAACGATCGCGGAATGGTCAGCTCCATTCGAGGCATCGACTCGGCCAAGATCGAAGTCTTGGAGATGGCCCTCGCTCATCTGCCTCCCGACAACCAGAACCGGGCGCTCGTACTTGCGTTCTTGTGTCAGGAAATCGCCTACGGGAGCCCTCTCGAACGTCGGCTCGAATTGGCAAAGGAAGCCGTCGCCATCGCTCATTCCTCAGGTGACGATGCCATCATTGTGCGAGTCCTGAACAAGGTGTCGGATCCGCTCCAGGTATCGCCGTTGCTCGCGGATTCGTTAACGCGATCTGCCGAAGCATTAGATCGAGCAGAGCGACTCGGTGACCCCCTGCTTCTGTTCTGGGCTGCAATTTTTCGCGATGTCTCGGCTGCGTACTCCGGCGACGCTCAGGAGATGGACCGATGCCTCGCGATCATGAGGTCGATGGCGGACAAGCTCGATCAACCGACCTTGAAGTGGTGGTACGCAGTCGATCACGCCTCGCGTGCTCTGATTGCCGGGGATACCGATCGGGCCGAGGACTTAGCAACAGAGGCACTTCGAATTGGCACCGAAGGTGGTGAGCCCGATGCCGCACTGTTCTTTCGCGTGCAACTCATCACAGTGAACTGGCACCGCGGCACATTGGGTGATCTAATCCCGACAATCAAGCAGGAAGTGGTGGAGAATCCAGGCTTCCCAACTTTGATCGCGATGCTGACGATGGCATACGCCGAAGATGGTCGCATTCATGACGCCCGCCAACTGCTGGAGGAGTTCGCGATTGCGGGATTTCACCTTCCTTTGGACCAGGTTTGGCTAACCAACATGACGTCTTATGCCGAGGCCGTCATCGAATGCCATGATCCTGAGTATGCCGGACCACTATTTGAGCGGCTCGCCCCGTGCACCGATCAAATATCTACGACCGGCGCCACGACAGGAGGCCCGATCAGCCACTATCTCGGAGGTCTCTCCACCGTGCTGGGCCGCTATGAGCAAGCGGAGACGTACTTCGCCCAATCGGCGGAATTGTGTGACAAGGTGTGTGGGAAGTTCTTCGCGGCTAGGACGAATCTCCACTGGGGAAGGATGCTCGCCGGGCGCCGCGCGCCGGGAGACTTCGACAAAGCCCGAATCCTTCTCACGAAGGCTCACACCGCGGCGACGGTTCACGGATACAGCAACGTGAAGCGCAGATCTGCCGACGCACTGCAACTGTTGGAAGCCTGACGAGTGCGCAGTTCATCAACCAGCGCGAAGCTCCTTGCGGCGGGCTGAAAAAATCTGTCGATCCCGAGGTCCGTCCTTCTATCCGGAGATCCCCGGAACCTCCCGTGCGAGATCCTCGATGGTCCAACGCCCCGTGCCCTCGAGGCCCTCGGTCATCGTCCACGGCTGGAACAGCCGGACCCGTCCTCCTTGGATGAAGAACACCTTGCCCGTCAACGGGCACGACCCGGTGGCCAGGTATGCGACGAGCGGCGACACGTTTGCGGGATCCCAGACGTCGAACACCGACTCATCCTTCGGAGCGCTCACGATCTCTGACAGACCGGGGGTCGACTCGGTCATCCTCGTCCTGGCCGCGGGCGCGATGGCGTTCGCGCGGACTCCGTAGCGCGACAGCTCCTGGGCGCAGATGACCGTGAACGCTGCGATCCCCGCCTTGGCGGCTCCGTAGTTGGCCTGTCCTGGATTGCCGAGCAGGCCCGAGGTCGACGATGTGTTCACCACCGATGCGCTCACATCCCGCCCAGCCTTGGCCTGCTCGCGCCACCAGGTCGCCGCATGGCGGGTGGGCACGAAATGGCCCTTCATGTGAACCTTCACCACCGAGTCCCACTCGTCCTCGGTCATGTTCACGAGCACACGGTCCCGCAGGATGCCGGCATTGTTCACGAGCACGTGCAGGTCGCCGTAAGTCGCGACCGCCTGCTCGACCAGGCGGCGGCCACCATCCCAGTCGGCGACGTCGTCGCCGTTCGCGACGGCCTCGCCCCCGCGGGCGCGGATTTCCTCGACCACCTGTTCGGCGGGAGAGTCGGCACCCGAACCGTCGACCGCTCCGCCGAAGTCGTTGACGACGAGCTTTGCGCCCTCCGAGGCGAACAACAGGGCGTGCTCGCGTCCGATCCCGCGACCGGCGCCTGTGACGATCGCGACCCTCCCCTCGAGCGCACCCACCGATCCACCACCTCTCGATCTCGACCCTGACCGGAACCGGCTTGTCCTACCTGCCCATAACCCGCCCTCTTCAGGCTTCGGTCCCCCTGGGCCGGGCGTAGGTTACCCGGGTCTGACCGTCGCCGACCCGAACCCTCCCGACATCACCGATGTCCACAGGGCCTGTCTGCCGGGCAGATTTCGGCGTTTTTGATACACGGCGTTATACACAGAGAAGTATCAAAAACGTCAAACTGAAACCGGAAGGTCGGTCCTTTCCGAGGCGCGACACCACAACGAATCACTTTTCCCGGAGGATCTTTCGTGAGGCAACAGGCGAGCAGCAGCGCGCGTCCTCCCACGGGGCGGTCATCTCCGCGACCCTGCGTCGTTCGCCCGCCACCAGGATGTACTCCACATTCTCGAGCCGGCCCGGCTCGCCCACCTTGATCCCCGAGGGGCTGTGGATGCCGATCTTCGCTCCCACGTACCGGGCGGAGGGAAAGGCCAGCACCTCCACATGCCCCCGCACCGAGCACATGTCGATCAGCTCGGCGAGCCCGATCCAGGACTCGTCGTTGTACGAGAGCACCACGACCGCGGCGTCGACCGAGTCGACCACGCCGGCGAGCGCCCCGTGGATGGTGCGACGAGAGTTGAAGGGGCTTCGTGGCCCGTCCTTCACCTCCACGCGCTTGCATGCGACCCCGTAGTAGGCCGGCTCGTCCCAAGCGACCAGGGTCTCCCAGATGTGGTAGTTCCCTTCGTAGCGGTGCTGGTTGTACGGCGGGTCGAGGTACGCCAGGTCGAAACCGCCGAGGCGGCCGGCGAGCGCACATGCGTCGCCGCGCACGGCACTACCTGGTCCCTCGATCAGCTCGGGGACCCGTAGTTCGAGGGGTCTGTAAGAACGCGGGGCCCATGACTTGACGTACGCCATCTGGACTCCGGTCGTGGAGTCCACCCGGTCTGCGGCCTCGAGCAGGCTCGCCAGCAGGATCGGCTCGATAACCGTGCCGGCGTGTTCCTCTGCGATCTCCTGTCTGATCGCGTCGATGCCGCGCACCGTTGTGGGGCTGGAAGAACCTCGACTGCTCGCAGAACGTGTGCGTCACGTAACCCGGGCGGCCCGGCAGCGCGTCGAGATGCGCGATGACTCTTTCAAGCCCCGCACGGTCCACCGTCCTCGCGTCGGTGGCGATAGCGGCCTGCGCCAAGACCTCCGAGTAGCGGGCGGTGTCGACGGCTGTCACTACTGCGCCCAACTGCTTTAGCCCGCGTGCCACCCGGGTCGTGCCGGTGAACAGGTCGAGGCAGGTGCGCACGCCGGCGCGTTCCGCCAAAGCGGAGATGACCGGGACGAGCCGCCTCTTCGACCCCAGGTACTTGATCACAGGGACATCAAGGCCCGATCACGCGGAGCCCGAATGCGGGTCGCTTCGCATCGGGCTTCATGTTCTCGGCATCGGACGGAAATTGCCCCCTCCGAACCGGCGCATCCACCAGTGGGGGTCGCGCGCGTGCGCGTGGAAGTGGTCGGGGATCTGTCGCATGTGCCGGTCGACAGACCAGTTGCCTTCCCCGAGCACCTCGTCTGCCACCCTTGCCAGGTGCCCGAGCATCGTCTCGAGCTCGTCGTCGGGAGGATCGACTCCGTGGCGACGCCAGACCACCATGGGGACACCACATATCTCGCATTCGGCGACCCAGCACAGCTCGTCGTTGTGGTACCAGGTGGTGAGGCGCGCCGCCTCGCAGAGCTCGCATCGCCGCACCGGCAGACCGGCTCCGGCTCAGGCGGTGTAGATGTCGACCGGGGTGTTGTACGCGACGGTCTCCCCGGCCTTCGGGAAAGTCGACACCACAGGGCCCGACGGCCCGTAGACCCCACCAATCGTGAACCCCTCAGCCCGCAGGGTGCTCTCGGCCTGCGTCGCGTCGTAATCTCCGTTCGCCACGTTGGGCACCGTGATCGGAGCGTGGCCGAGCGACATCTCGACTGTCACCGTGGAGCCGTAGAGGAGCTTCGATCCCGCGCCCGTCCAGCTGATCGGCTCACCCGACGGGACCGAGTCCGAGTACTGCGCCGTTGCGAACGCGACCGCGAAGTGCACCTTTACCAGCGCGGCCGTGACCGCCGTCTTCGACAGCCCTGTCAGATTGGGTACGGCGACCTGGGGTAGCCCCGTCGAGATGACGACTCGCACCTTCGTCCCCCAGAGCGCAGTCGTCTTCGGCGAGTAGCTGATCACTCCCCCGGCCTTGACCTTGAGCGACGTCGCCATTGCGCAGATCGCACCGAGATGTGAGGTGGCCAGCACGGCGGTCGCAGCCTGGCAACCACCGGCCGTTATGGATCCCACGTCGGGCACCGTCTCCGGAGGCGGCCCGGCGGAGGTCACGACGGATATGACGCTGCCCTGCTTCAACGACGCGCCGGGCTTTGGCGACTGCGAAAGAATCGATCCCACCGGCGCACCCACGTCATAGGAGTGTCCGGTCACGCGGACCGTGAAGTGGTCGGAGACGAGCGCCGAGGTCGCGGTTGCGACAGTCATGCTCTTGAGGCTCGGCACCTTGTGGCTCGGGGTGAAAACCGAGGTGAAAACCGAGTAGTGCTTCGCCGCGACGAGCCCGCCGGCAGCCGCACCGCCGAGGAGGATCACCACCAACACGAGGACCCAGGGCCACCTGCGGCGGTGCATGGACTTGTCGACGACCTCCTTCGCTGTCGCGCCGTAACCGGTGTTCAGGTTCGGTGCACCGATCTCCGTCAGATCGCCGTGCGCAGGCGCGTTGGTTGGCTGCGTTCGCTGAGAAGGAAGAGGGGGGATGGGAGGCGCCCCTCCGGCGAGTCCCCCCGCGGTCGTTACATCGGCGGTGCGACTTGAGGTCGAGTCGGTATGGGGCGTGCGGTCTGCCAGACCGATCGCGGACGCGAGTGCCATCGCGTCCGCGCCGGCGTCGGGGCTCGACTCGGTGAAGGAAGCGACGCAATCTGCCGATCCCTGATCGGGTCCTCCCGACCCGGAGGAGCCAGAAGAAGAGGAGCCAGAAGAAGAACCCATCTCGGTGATGTCGTCGTAGGGACGCCAGGCCTTATGCCGGCCCTCGGGAAGGCTCCCTGGCGCCGGCAGCTCGCGCGCCGCCTCCGACAGCCACCGGGCGAGCTCGGCCGCGCTCAGGCGGTCGTCCGGCTCGGGCGCAGCGGCGGCCCGCAGGACCTCGTCGAGCGGGAACAGCGAGTCGTGCGCGGGAAGCTCCGCACCGACGCGGGCCATCAGGGTCCCGATGGTGGTGTCTGCGCTGAAGGGGACTGTCCCCGTGAGCGCCTCGTAGAGAACGAGAGCGAGCGCGTAGACGTCGGCCCGCCCGTCCACCCTCCGGCCCTGGGCCTGCTCGGGTGCCGCATAGCGGGCTGTTCCCAGCGTTGCACCCACGGGCTCCGTCCACGCTGCTTCGGCGAGCGCCCTCGCCAAGCCGAAGTCGGCGACGCACAGCCGCCTGCGGTCGTCGTCGAAGAGGAGGTTGGCGGGCTTCACGTCGCGGTGGACGAAACCGCGCGCATGTGCATATGCGAGCCCGTGCGCTGCCTGGGCGCCGATGCTCGCGACGTGCGCCGTACCGAGAGGTTGGCCGTCGTCGAGAAGGTCACGAAGCGAGCCCCCGCCCAGGTACTCGAGGACGAGGTAGGGACCGTCGGCATCCTCGCCCCAGTCGTGGACGGCGACGAGGTTGGGGTGGGTAAGCGACGCGGCGGCCTGTGCCTCCGCGCGGAAGCGCCGGAGGAACGCGCGGTCGGCAGCAAGCACCGGGTGCAGCATCTTTATCGCCACGCGCCGCTTGAGGCTGATGTCCGTGGCCAGATAGACATGCGCCGAAGCGCCCGTGCCTATCGCTGCCTCGATCCGGTAGCGACCGGACAGGACGCGACCGATCGTGTCTGTGAGAGTTGCCATGGGAGCTACCTGGTCGTTAGCAGTGACGGACCTTTCGGGGACCGTTCCTCCACCCCGTGCTTAGGGTACAGACGTCACCACCAGAAACGGTGGACACACGTAGCTCGTTGGCCACAGAGGGGGAACCGACCGTCCCGCGGCGCGTCGAAGGTGCTCGGTGCGCGGGACCACCCACCCGGCGTGGTCACACCTGCGTGGGCGCCGCGGCGGTCAACCGGCCGGAAGCTCCCCCGTCTCGAGGAGCGCCTCGAACCCGGATGCCTCGACTATGGGAATCCCGAGCTCCTCGGCCTTCTTCAGCTTGGCGGCACCTGGGTCGCTCCCGAGCACGACGGCGAACGTCTTCGCCGACACACTGCCCGGCGACTTGCCACCCCTCTCCAAGATGGCCGCCTCCGCCTCCTCGCGGGTGTAGCCCTCGACCGTCCCCGTCACGACGACGGACCTCCCATCGAGCGTGAGCGCGACGCCCGACGCGGCCCCGGTGGCCGCGCCGGCGGCACCTGAACCGGTCGCACCAGTTGCCGTAGCGGACGACACCACTCCGAGACCGCCCGGCGGGATCCCGGGCTCCGCAAAGGACACCCCCGCCGCGCACAGCTTGTCGATCACAGCCCGGTTGGCCGGCACCGCCAAGAAGTCGGCCACGCTCGCCGCGATGACCTGGCCGATTCCGGGGACGGCCGCCAGCTCCTCGGTCGGGGCGACGAGAAGCGAGTCGAGGTCCCCGAATGCCCGTGCCACCGCGCGTGCGCCGGTACCACCGAGATGACGGATCCCGAGAGCGACGAGGAGCCTCGAAAGGCCGCGCTCCTTCGACGTCGCTATCGCCCGGAGCAGGTTGTCGGAGGAGAGCTCGCCGAGGCGCTCCTGGGAGACCAGCTGCTCCGCTGTCAGTGAGTAGATGTCGCCCGGGTCCGAAACGAGCCCGAGGCTCACGAGCTGGACCACTCTCTTCTCGCCCAACCCTTCGATGTCCATCGCACCGCGCGATCCGAAGTGGGCGATCCGCTGCACACGTTGGGCCGGGCAGTCGATGTTCGTGCAGAACGTGTCGCTCTCACCTGGAAGCCGGACCAGAGGCGCGCCACAGCTGGGGCACTTGGTCGGGAACTTCCACGGCTTCGACGCGGGGTCGCGATCGGCGAGTACAGGCCCTAGCACCTCGGGGATGACGTCTCCGGCCTTGCGCACGTAGACGGTGTCGCCGGGCCGCACGTCTTTCAAGCGGACCTGGTCCTCGTTGTGGAGGGTGGCGAGCGAGACGGTGGAGCCCGCGACAACGACGGGCTCGAGAACGGCGAAGGGTGTCGCCCTGCCCGTGCGCCCGATCGACACGTCGATCCGCGTCAACTTGGTCGTGCGTTCCTCGGGCGGGAACTTGTAGGCGATCGCCCATCGCGGAGCGTGGGACGTCGCACCGAGCTTGGCCTGCAGGGCCAGCTCGTCGACCTTCATCACGACTCCGTCGATCTCGTACTCGAGGTCGTGACGGTGCTCCTCCCAGTACATGCACGCTTCGAGCGCGGCATCCGCGCCCTTCACCACGCGGGTCGTGGGATTGACCGGCAGGCCGCACGCCTTCAGCAGGTCGAGCGCCTCGGAGTGCCGCAGCGGTGCGTCGGCGCCTTCGACCCCGGCGAGTTGGTAGGCCCAGAACGAGAGGTCGCGCGTAGCGGTGATCGATGCGTCTTTCTGCCTGAGCGATCCGGCGGCCGAGTTTCGCGGGTTGGCGAAGACTCTGAGACCAGCCTCGGCCTGGCGACGGTTCAATTGCTCGAAGGATCGAAGCGGCATGTAGACCTCGCCCCTCACCTCCACGACATGCGGAACGGGGCCTTTCTTCTGTGGCCACGAGAGTCGCTCGGGCACCGCCTTCACAGTCGCCACGTTCGCGGTCACGTCCTCGCCGGTCCTTCCGTCGCCACGGGTCGCGGCCTGAGCGAAGACGCCGTCGCGATAGGTGATCGACATGGCGATCCCGTCGATCTTGAGCTCGCACACGAAAGGCGCCTCTGCTGCCTCGGGTGCGACGCGCGTCATCCTCTGCACCCACGCCTGCAAGCTCGGCGCGTCGAACGCGTTGTCGAGGCTCATCATCGGCACGAGGTGGCGGACCGGGGCAAACAGCATCGACGGTGGGGCGCCGACGCGCTGGGTCGGCGAGTCAGGGGTCCGAAGCTCGGGGTAACTCTCCTCGAGCGCTATGAGCTCGCGGACGAGATCGTCGTACTCGGCATCCGAGATCTCGGGTGCGTCGTCGGTGTGGTACCTGGCGCTGTGGTACGCGATCCGGCGTCTCAGGTCCTCTGCTCTGGCCGCGTCGCCGGGCGGGGCCTCGTCTACTGACATCGTCGGGTCCGGTGCGCCTCAGGCGGCAAGCGCGGAGCCGACGACGGTGTCGGGCTCGTCGGGGTCGTAAAGCGCGACGGTCTGTCCACTCGCGACCGGTCGCTGCGCCACCGTCGTGACCAACGAATCGCCGGAGTACTCGGCTTCGAAGACCCGCCCGTGCGCGCTCGACTGCACGAGCGTCCTGCGGCCGACCCCGAGGGGGTCCGCCACCCAGGTCGGCCGATCTATGGGGACACGGTTCGTGCTAAGCCCCTCTGCGCTGTCGACGACGATCCGACGGCGCGGAACGTCCACCTCGACCGCGTAGCTGCGCGCTCGCGGTCCGCCGAGGCCGAGTCCCTTGCGCTGCCCGATCGTCACCAGCTCGACAGCGGGGACCTCGCCCACCTCGGTGCCGTCGCGGTCCACGACCACCCCCGGGTGCAATGCAATGCGGTCGGCGAGGAAGCGCTCGCGGCCCAACGCCGAATGGATGAAGCAGACATCCTGGCTGTCGGGCTTCGACGCCGTCCGCAGACCGAGGGCGGCCGCCCGGCTCCTCACCTCTGCCTTGGTCATGTCGCCCACGGGCAACACCAGGTCGCATAGCTCGCGCTGGGTGAGCATCGACAAGACGTACGACTGGTCCTTCTGCTCGTCTAATCCCCTTCGCAACCGCCACCTGCCCGACGCCGGTGCGTCCACCCGTGCGTGGTGGCCGGTCGCGAGGGCGTCGAAACCGAGACGTCGGGCACGCGCCAGCAGCCTGCCGAACTTGACGTGACGGTTGCACTCCACGCACGGGTTCGGGGTCCTGCCCTGCTCGTGCGCCTCGACGTAAGGGTCGACGACGAACTGCCCGAAGTCCGAGACGAGATCGAACGTGTGGTGATCAAGGCCGAGCTGTTCCGAGACGCGTCGCGCGTCGTCGACGTCTGCGACCGAGCAGCATCCGGAATCCGATGCCCCTCCCCACAGCTTCAGGGTCACACCGACCACGTCGTGACCCTGCTCTTTCAGCAGCGCGGCGGCCACCGACGAGTCGACACCTCCGGACATCGCCACCATCACGCGCATCGGTAAAGAGTAGGCCGGAGGTGCGGCGATCCTGCACGGCTACGATCCGGGTCGCCATGCGTGTGCCGCTCACGGTAGGTGACTTCCTGGACAGGGCCGCCTTCGTCCACCCGGACAGGCCGGCGCTCGTGGACGAGCCCGGCGTCGCCGGATCCCTCGGACGCATCACCTACGCGGAGCTCGAGGCGAGAGCACGCGGAATGGCCGTTGCCCTCGAGGCCATGGGCATCGGCCCGGGTGAGCGCGTGGCCATCGTGAGCCCCAACTCGGGCCGCTTCCTCGCAGCGTTCTTCGGCGTCAGCGCCTACGGCCGGGTCCTCGTGCCTGTCAACTTCCGGCTAAATGCCGAGGAGATCGCGTACATCCTCGAGCACTCGGGCTCGCGACTGCTTCTCGTCGACCCCGAGTACGCCGATCAGCTCGCGGGGGTGCCTGTGGCCGAGCGCATAGTGCTCGACGGCGTCGCCGACGCGGAGCTCCTCGCCCCTGCACCGGACGGCGCCAGACCCACACGTCACGAGATCGACGAGGACTCCTCCTGTTCGATCAACTACACCTCCGGCACGACCGCGCGGCCGAAAGGCGTGCAGCTGACCCACCGCAATTGCTGGGTCAACGCGGTCACGTTCGGATGGCACGTAACGGTGACCGACCGTGACCGGCTGCTTCACACCCTTCCGATGTTCCACTGCAACGGCTGGGGGATGCCGTACGCGGTGACCGGGATGGGCGGCACCCACGTCGTCCAGCGCAAGATCGACGGCAACACGATCCTCGATCGCGTCGAGGCCGAAGGAGTGACGCTCATGTGCGCGGCACCGGCTGTGGTCGCCGCGATCCTCGACGCTGCGCAAGCCCGCATCGACGCGGGCGCTGCGGTCCCCGGGTCGGGCGGGGTGCGGATCGTGATGGCCGGCGCACCACCGCCCTCGCGGACGATCGAACGTGTGGAGACCGAGCTCGGATGGGAAGCGATCCAGATCTACGGCCTCACCGAGACGGCTCCTTTGCTGACGATCAACAGGGCGCCGGAGGAATGGTCGGAGCTCGGGTCCGCCGACAGGGCGGTGGCGCTTTCGCGCGCAGGAGTGCCTGCGATCGGGGTGAGCATCGACATCGACGAGGACGGCGAGATACTTGCCCGCTCCAATCACGTCTTCGACGGCTACTGGGAGCAACCGGACGCCACGGCCACAGCGCTCGAGGGTGGCTGGTTCCACACCGGCGACGGCGGAAGGCTCGACGGCCCCTACCTGGTCGTCGCGGACCGAAAGAAGGACGTCATCATCACCGGTGGAGAGAACGTGTCGTCCATCGAGGTCGAGGACTGCCTCTATCAACATCCCGCCGTTGCGGAGGTCGCCGTGATCGGCGTGCCCGACGAGAAATGGGGCGAGACGATAAAGGCTCTCGTCGTCCTGCGCCCCGATCAGAGCGCGACAGAAGGTGAGCTGATCGAGCACTGCAGGTCGAAGATGGCCCACTACAAGGCGCCCCGTTCGGTCGAGTTCCGCACCGAGCTCGACAGGACCGCGACGGGAAAGCTCCAGAAATTCAAGCTCCGCAGTCCCTATTGGGAAGGCCGCGACAGGCTCGTCAACTGAGCTCGTTCAACTGGGCCGGCTACTGACCTTCGGGCTCGCGCTCGGCAACAAGCAACAGATGGGCGCTCAGACCGAGTACCGAGGGATCGGTGCCGGTTGCCCGAGCCGAGAAGAGAATCGTCTCTTCGACGCCCGGATCGTCCCACCGGTCTACGACGTCCGGCAGCCAACCCGCGAGGCCTTCGACGCCGACCACCTCGCGCACCAAGAGACCCGCCTCGAGCCCCTCGCGAAACGAGGTCGTCCGGGCGATGGAAGAACGCCGTCGTGAACCATTCCGGACGATCGGTCGGATTGCGGTGTTGGCCGTCGCGCAGGTCTGCTTGCACGAACGACAGGAATTGCGGATCGAAGATGAACCCGCGGGCGAGACCGTCGAACAGCGATGCGAAACGTGAGATGGCCGCTGCGAAGATGAGACCACCGGGCTTGACGACCCTGCGGGCTTCGGCGAGAGCGCGAATCCGATCGGCGTGTTCCACGAGGTGATAGAGCGGCCCGAGGAGGAGCACGGCGTCGCAGGAAGCGTCGGGCTCGTCGAGATCTCGTGCGTCGCCGACGCCGGCGGAGAAGGCCGGCGGTGAGCCGGCTGCGCGGCGCGCTTCTTCGACTTGTCGAGACACGGGATCGACGAGATGAACCGAATGACCTTCCGAGGCGAGCCAAGCTGAGTATGTGCCGACTGCTCCACCGACATCGAGGATGCGGAGGCGCCCGCTCGGTAGGTGCTTGGTGATGATCTCCTGGGTTCGCAACAGCTCCAGGCGGCCGTGAGGGCTCGACAGCCTGGTCGGCTCAGGGAAGTGGTCTCGATAATGGGCGACGATCTCCTCCGAGACGTGAAGCTCTTTCACGTGCACGCCCTCAGGTGCTCCACGACCTTCGGGATCACCGCGACGGCATGGTCGATCTCGGCGTCGGTAGTGGTGCGGCCGAGTGACAGGCGCAGAGCCGAAGCCACCTCGCTGTCCACACCGATGTCTGCGCCTATCGCCTCCAATACGTGGCTCGGCTGGGCGGCACCGGATGCACACGCCGATCCCGCCGATGCGTAGACGCCCTCGGAGTCGAGCAGGAACAGAAGCTCGTCGCGCTCGACCCCGCGGATCGTCAGGTGGCAACTGCCTGCAACCTTGGTCGACCGGTCGGCGCTGCCGTCGGGGCTCAGGGTGACGGCGGTCTCGGTGACCTCGTCCAGCGCGGAGCAGATCGAGACTGCGAGCCGGTCCCTCATAAGGGAGGTCTTCGCGACCGCAGTCACCCTGTCGTCTGTGGCCGAGACCAGTGCGGCAGCCATTCCGACGATCCCCGCGACGTTCTCGGTGCCGGGTCGCCGCTCGCGCTCCTGCGCGCCCCCGAGACCGGTCGGCATGAAGCGTGTGCCCTTCCTCACGACCAGTGCTCCTGCACCCTTGGGACCTCCGAACTTGTGGGCGCTCAAGGCGATCATGTCCGCGCCGGCGCACAACTCCGCGACGTCGAGCCATCCGACAGCGTGCACCGCGTCGACGAGTAGTGCCGCCCGGGGAGCGAGCCGGCGTACTAGCCGTGCGGCCTCGGTGACCGGTTGCACCGTGCCTATCTCGTTGTTGGCGAGCATCAAAGCGACCAGGGCGACGTCGGGTCCGAGCGACGACTCAAGGTGGTCGAGATCGAGCACGCCGTTGGTCCCGACGGCGACGGTGCTGCCCCGCGAGACATCACAGGCTTGAGCACCGCCGGGTGCTCTATGGCCGAGCAGAGGATGGTCGGTGCTCCGGACCGTCGGTGCTCCGGACCTGGATTCGCAGCGGAAAACGAACCGAAGACGGCGAGGTTCGCGGCCTCCGTGCCTCCCGAGCAGAACACGACCTCGCCGGGGTCGCACCCGAGGCAGCGGGCGACTTCGTCGCGGGCCTCGTCGAGTGCGAGGCGTGCCCTGCGCCCGGGTGCATTGCCTGCCGAGGGATTGCCGTAGTGCTCGGTCAGCCAGGGGAGCATCGCCGCGAGCGCCTCGGGGCGAAGCGGCGAGGTCGAGGCGTGGTCGAGGTACGACTCCACACGACAAGCCTAAAGCAGCCGGGAAGAAGGGAACATCCCTGTATACAAGTACTGAAAATGGACATATGAGGTCGGCTCCTTCGGGCTCCGGGGCACGGGACCCTCAGGGCTTCTGGAACATGACCACGATCGCCGTCAGAAGCACTGCGCAGGTGAGCCAGGCCGAGATCGCGACCCGGGCCCCGATCCTCCGTGCATCCTCACGCCCCCACTCCCCGGACACGACCCGCTGGAGCAGGCGCTCGGAGGGCCATACCACGAGCTCGGCCAACCCAGCAGACGCGATCCAGAGCACAAGACCCAGTTGCACGAACGTGTCCCCCAGGTCATAGGCGCCCTGGCTCATGGCCACGAGCACGAACCCGAAGAGGAGCACGCCGTAAAGCGCCCTTCCCGGCCAGTTGACCCCGGGGCTGAAGTACCGTGCGACGCTCTCGTGGCCGGCCGCTGTCGGGCCTCGCCGTGCTCTCCAGGCCTGGGTGCCGGTCACGACAAGGGACGCGAACGCCACCAGGACACACCCGATGTGAGCCAGCAGCACGATGTCGAATGCGGCCCCGGTGGGAGTGGAGGTCGCGCCGACGGGCCGGAGCACCGGATCATGCTGCCCCGGGAAGCCGGTTCACAGAAAATTAACGGCACCGAGAGCGGCGCCCATGTGACGATGCGCATAGTCGAGCCTTATAGGCGACTACGTTGGTGTCGATAACAACCCGGTGCCGCCGAGATCGACAAACACTCAGAGTGGCGCCGGCAATAAGGGCGGGAAGAGGGATCCTAAGCACGGCACGACAGCCGATCCGCGAGACGGGAACAGGGGCGCCTCGGGGAAGAGCCCTCGCATCAAGCACGAACGTCTGTGGGAGCGGAAGATGAACCAGCTTCGCCTGGATCCCTTGACAGGGCGATGGGTCGTAGTGAGCGTCGATCGTGCGCGCCGTCCCTCAGCTTTCGTCTTCTCGCCTCGAGTCTCAGCGGTGCAGGCTGACACCTCGCTTCCCTGCCCGTTCTGCCCCGGGAACGAGGGATCGACCCCGCCCGCACTCGAGACCTACGGTCCGAGCGGCGGCTGGCTCGTGCGGGTCGTGCCCAACCTGTACCCCGCGTTCGAGGGTGAGCACGCATTCGTCGTCGAGCACCGCGGCCCGGTGTTCACCCAGGCGACCGCCGGGGGGATCCACGAGGTCCTCATCCTGTCCCCCTCGCACGACAAGGCCTGGGAGAGCGTCGACGAAGAGCAGGCCGGCCTCGTGATGGCCGCAATCAGGGACCGCATCGAGGAGCACTCGACCATCGCCGGCATGCGCTACAGCCAGGCCATCGTGAATTCCGGACGCGAAGCAGGGGCGTCGATCGAGCACCCGCACGCCCAGCTTCTCGGAATGTCGTTCGTCCCGAGAGAGCTCGCAGAGGAGCAAGCGGGGTTCGCCAGGTTCACGGGGCGCTGCCTGCTCTGCACAGCTATAGACGCGGAGGAGTCGACCGGATACCGCGTCGTGTACTCCGACGAGCGCGTCGCGGTCGTCTGCCCGTTCTGGAGCGGCACCCCTTACGAGATGCTCGTCATCCCGCGCAACCACGGCCCGCATCTGCACCGCGCCTCGCCCGCCGACCTGGTGGCCGTCGGCAGATCGCTGCGCCTTGCTCTCGCATCACTGCAGGACCACATCGGAGACGTGCCTTACAACCTGGTGTTCCACTCGGCACCGTTCCGCGCACCCGAGCCGTTCCACTGGCACGTGCACGTGTGGCCGAAGCTCACCACCCAGGCGGGATTCGAGCTCGGCACCGGCGTCCTCATAAACATCGTGCCGCCCGAGCAGGCGGCGGAGGAGCTCAGGGTGTCGCTCGTGGAATCCGGAGTGGCGACCGCCTGATCCGCCAGGCTTCCTGATCCGCCAGGCTTCCTGATCCGCCAGGCTTCCTGATCCGCCAGGCTTCCTGATACGTCAGCCTCTGAGGGCCGACGCCATCTCGATCAGGTCGAGGTCGCAAGTCTTGGGTATCCGCACCGCATCCGCGATGGGCACCCGGACGATGTCGCCGCCTTTCAGCGCCACCATCATTCCGAATGCGCCGTCGTGAACCGCGGCGACCGCCGCCGATCCGAACCTGGTAGCGAGAACCCTGTCGTGGGCTGTCGGGGTTCCTCCGCGTTGGACGTGTCCGAGGATCGTCGTACGGGACTCGAATCCGGTCCGCAGCTCGATCTCGCGTGCGAGCCAGTCGCCTATCCCACCGAGGCGCGCATGGCCGAATGCGTCGACCGCGTCGGTGGCGGTGGCGCGCCGTGCGGCCTCTGCGTCAGGGCCCTCGGCCGGTGTGGCGCCTTCTGAGACCACGACGATCGAGGAGAACTGACCTTCGGCATGCCGGTCGCGAAGCCCCCTGCATACGGCGTCGACGTCGAACGGAAGCTCCGGAATCAATATCTCGGCGGCGCCACCCGCGATGCCGCAATACGCCGCGATCCAGCCGGCATGGCGGCCCATCACCTCGCAGACGATGACCCGGTGGTGCGACTCTGCGGTCGTCCTCAGCCGGTCGATCGCGTCCGTCGCGATCTGAACAGCCGTGTCGAAGCCAAACGTGAACTCGGTCTCCGACAGGTCGTTGTCGATCGTCTTCGGCACACCGACCGCCTGCACCCCGAGCTGGGCCAACCGGTCGGCCACTCCCAGAGTGTCCTCACCCCCGATCGCCACGATCGCGTCGACGTTGTTGCGCTCCAGGGTCTTTTTGGCTTTCTCCGCTCCGCCGTCTGTGCCGAAAGGGTTCGTCCGCGAAGTCCCGAGGATCGTTCCGCCGACCGCGAGGATGTCCCTGCAGCGCGTCTCGTCGAGCGGGACCGACACGTCGTTCATGACTCCGCGCCAACCGTCCAAGAAACCGATCAGCTCGTCTCCGTGACGCCGGCGCGCCGTCAGCACGACGGCCCGGATCACGGCGTTCAATCCGGGGCAGTCTCCTCCGCCGGTGAGGATCCCTATGCGCATCGCGCCATAGTAGGTACTCGGGCCGCCTGCCTACCTGCCTACCTGCGACGGGCGAGACGTGCAGCGGCCCGGTCGAGCTCGAACAACCCCGCAAGGCGCTGAACGCCCTCGCGGCTCCTGGGCACGAGCTCGGTCACCCCGGGGACCGCCTGGTAGCCGATCAGGAAGGCCCGGCGGTTGCGCCGCTCCCACTCGGCCGCGAGCGGGCCGAGGTTCTCGTGCCCAGACGGATCGCGTCGGGCGGCGGCCACCATCGCCACGCGCCCGAAGGACCACAGCATGTCCGCCACGTCGGCAAGGGGAGAGCGCTCGGTCGGGCCGGGGCCAACCTCGGCGTCGAGGTCGGAATCGCCTGGCACGCCCCCGGGCCGGTTCACCGGGTGCTCGCCCGGGGTGAGCTCGACGACCATCCATCCCTGCTCGGCGCGCCAAACGCGCCCGAGATGGAAGTCGCCGTGTGCGCGCACGATCGCGCACGACTCGTCGGAGCCGAGCAACGACACGAGAAGCTCGGCGACATCGGACCGTTCGAGCAACGCCGGAGCGTTCTCGCCGACCCTCGCCTCGACCGCAGAGGCGATGGACGAGATCCGTTCGTCGCGCCTGCCGAAGGCCTGTGCCAACGCGAGGTGCATCCGCGCGGTCATCGTCCCGAGCCTTCTCGCCTCTGAGGCGAAGTCTCCCCCGGCGTCCTCGGCAGGGACGCGCGCCGCGTAGAGGTCGCGCACCGACGCCCGCGCCATCGCCCACCCCGAGGACCCGCCCGACAGGTGCTCTTGGACCACTCCGAGATCGCGCCCTCCGCGCCGCCAAACCGCGACCGGGGCGGCGACATGGTTGAAGCCCGCTTGGTCGAGCCCGATCAGCAGCTCGAGCCCGGGATGCGGGCCCGCCACCAGGCGGTCGAAGATCGTGAAGTCGATCCGGTTGTCGAAAGCGAGGGTCGCCGAGCTGGTGTCGAAACGCACCTGACGGACGCGCTCGGGATCGATCGTCCTTCCGGTCACGGCATGGGTGAGCAACGCCGCCGTGTCGGCATCGCGCACCGCGTCGAACGCGACCGCGAGGCCCTCGCGATCGTCGTGGAACCCGAGCACGGCTTCTTCGACCCCAGCGAGGACCCTCGACTCGTCGCCCGGGATTCTCAGCCCGACCGGAAGGTGCACGAGCGTCCCTCCGACGTCCGCGACGACGTCGTGCACGCCGGGGCGTCCGGTCACCATCATCTCGTCGTCGATCACCGTCACCGGCCCTGCGACACCAGACCACCCGGGCCTGCGCGCCGCGTACGAGCCGACTAGGCCCGCGAGCGCGGGATCGCCCTTGACGGCGGCACCCGAACCCCTGGGCGGCATCAGCCCGTCTCCGGCCTGCGGGAGGACATCAGAACGACTCCGGCCGGCGGTGCGGCATCAGAACGACTCCGGCCGGCGGTGCGGCATCAGAACGACTCCGGCCTCGGCTCGGGGTCGAGCAAGGTCTCTTCTACGAGCTCGAACCAGTAGAAGCCGTGCGGCCCGAGCGTCATGTGGGTGAGCCCACCTGCCACTCCAGGGAAAGGTACCCTGCCGAGCAGTTCGACAGGGGTGCGCCCCGACCAGCGCACTAGGTCGAGCCATGCGGGCTGGGCGAAGCGGCTGAGGTTGTGCACGCAGAGCACCGGCGCAGGATCGATCGGCTGACCGTCCTGGCGCTCGCGCCCCGGCACTCTCACGTAAGCGAGCACCGACGGGTTGGCGCAATCGACGGTCTCGAATCCACCTGTCCCGAATTGCAGGTAGGCCTTGCGGACCTGGAGCATCCTGCGCATCCAATGAAGGAACGAGCTCGGGCTGCGTTGCTGGGCTTCGACATTCACCGACTGATACCCGTAAACTGGGTCCATCAGCGGCGGCAGGTAGAGCTGGGCGAAATCTCCGCGGCTGAAGCCGGCGTTGCGGTCGGGGCTCCACTGCATCGGCGTCCTCACCGAGTCGCGGTCGCCCAGGTACACATTGTCGCCCATGAGCAGTTCGTCGCCGTAATAGAGCACCGGGCTCCCTGGCAGCGACAGGAGCAGTGCCACGAGCAGCTCGGCGAGCCCACGGTCGCCGTCGAGCAACGGGGCGAGCCTGCGGCCGATGCCCATGTTCCGCTGCATGCGCGGATCCTTCGCGTACTCGGACACCATGTAGTCGCGCTCTTCTTCTGAGACCTTCTCCAAGGAGAGCTCGTCGTGGTTGCGCAGGAAGATCGCCCACTGGCACGAGGGCGGGATCTGAGGGGCCTGGCTCAGGATCTCGGTGACCGGGAAGCGCTGCTCACGCCTAACAGCCATGAACAGCCGCGGCATCAGCGGGAAGTGGAAGCACATCTGGCACTCGTCGCCCTGGCCGAAGTAGTCGACGAGGTCTGCGGGCCACTGGTTGGCCTCCGCCAACAGCACCGCCTCGGGGTAAGAGGAGTCCACCTCCTTGCGGAGCCGGCGCAACAAGGCATGGGTCTCGGGGAGGCTCTCTCCCGTGGTGCCGTCGCGCTGGTAAAGGTAGGAGACGGCGTCGAGCCTGAAACCGTCGAGGCCGAGATCCAGCCAGTGCCGCACCACGCCGAGCATCGCGGCCTCGACATCGGGATTGTCGTAGTTCAGGTCCGGTTGGTGGGAGTAGAAACGGTGCCAGAAGAACTGCTGGCGGACGGGGTCCCACGTCCAGTTGGAAGTCTCCACGTCCACGAACACGACGCGAGCCTCGGGCCATCTCTGATCGTCGTCGCTCCACACATACCAGTCGGCGCGGTCGTTGGTCCGCGAGCTGCGCGATTCGATGAACCACGGGTGCTCGTCGCTCGTGTGATTCATCACGAGGTCCGCGATGATCCTTATCCCGCGCCGGTGGGCATCTTCCAACAGCAGCACCAGATCGTCGGTCGTGCCGAGATCGGGGTGGATGGACAGAAAGTCGCTTATGTCGTAACCGCCGTCGCGCATCGGCGACGGGTAGTAAGGCAGGAGCCACAGGCAGTCGACCCCGAGCCACTGGAGGTACTCGAGCTTCTCCTGCAATCCTCGCAGGTCGCCCACGCCGTCGCCGTTGGCGTCGTAGAAGCCGCGCACCGGCACCTCGTAGAAGACCGCCCGCTTGTACCAGTCGGGATGGCTCTCGGCGCTCTGTGCGCGGCGGTCGGCGTGCGACCTGAAACGGGAGGGGACCCGGGGACGCGACGGGCCGCGGCGGGCCGGCCTTCCGGTCACGTGATGATCAGCGCCCCACGAACGTCGCCTTGCCGGGGCCGTGCTCGACGAACGACTCGATCCCGCGTCGGGCGTCTTCGGTGTCGAGCACCTCGACGAAGGCGTCGCGCTCGATCCTCAACCCTGCCTCGAGGGTGGTGTCGAGCCCTTCGTCGATCGCGCGCTTGGCCGCCGCGACTGCGATGCGCGGCCCCGCAGCGAGCGAGGCCGCCAGCTCGAGCGCGGTGCCGAGCACCTCGCCGTTCGCCACGACCCGGTCGACGAGGCCCCACGAGAGCGCGTCGGGTGCAGAGAGCTGTCGTCCGGTCATGACGAGATCCTTCGCGCTCGACGGGCCTACGAGCCGCGCCAGACGCTGGGTCCCGCCGCCACCCGGGATGATGCCTAGAAGTATCTCGGGTTGACCGAGCCGCGGCGGATGTGGCTGCGACTCGGAAATCACAGCCGAGCGCGAGCTCGAGACCGCCCCCGAGCGCATACCCGGAGATCGCCGCGATGCTCGGGCATCCGATGCCCGACAGTGCGGCCGTAGCAGTGCCGAACGCGTCGGAGATCCGCGCTGCGGCGCCCGTGCCCGACAGCTCGGTGATGTCGGCGCCCGCAGCAAAGATCCGCTCGCCTCCCCACAACACGAGCGCTCCCGGCTTTTGCGTTGTGAGCCCCCAGATGGACTCCGCGAGCAGCCCGAGAAGCCCGATGGACAGCGCGTTCGCCTTCGGGCGGTTGAGGGTTACTAGGGCAACGCCGTCGGGGCGAAGCTCGACCAGAACCTCGCTCCCACCACCGGGGCCCGACTTCTCGTTCGATTGGCTCTGCTCGTTCGAGTGGCTCTGCTCGTTCGACCCTGTCGTCTCGCTCGGCTCGTTCGGCACGCTCCGCACCGTACCCGCGCGAGCTGTCCACCAAGGAGAACCCCGCCGGTCACGTCTCCTTCGCCTGGCCGGCCGCACCGGGGGCCGCCTCGGGGGGTGCCTCGGGGGCTGCCTCGGGGGCCGAACCCACTTGGGCGATCAAGATCTCGGCTGCTTCGTACGGATCTGTCTCGTGAGACATGACCGATCCCACGAGCCCGGCATGCTGGTCGAGCCCGCAGACGCGATCCACCTCTTCCGCGACCTTGGCCGAAAGGACCCGGCGGAACTCGCGGTCGAGCCGTTCGCGCCTCCGGCGAGCGAGCTCTCCTGAGGTTGCGAGGGACTCCTCGTGATCCTTGATCGCCGCCCACAGCTCGCCCACACCCACGTCCTGGGACGCCACCGTCTCCAGGATCGGCGGTCGCCACGGGCCCGGGCTCGACATGTCGAGCATCTGCTCGAGGTCAAGACGGGTCTGGCGCGCGCCAGGACGGTCGGCCTTGTTTATGACGAACACGTCGGCTATCTCGAGCAGGCCGGCCTTGTTGGCCTGGACGGCGTCACCCCACCCGGGCGTCAGGACCACGACGACCGTGTCGGTTGCCGAGGCCACCTCGACCTCGACCTGGCCGACGCCGACCGTCTCTATCAGGATGCGCTGCATGCCCGCGGCGGCGAGGATCCGCACGGCTTCAGGGACGGCGAGCGCAAGGCCGCCCAAGTGCCCGCGCGTCGCCATCGACCGGATGAACACCCGTGGGTCGAGTGCGTGGTCCTGCATCCTGATCCGGTCTCCCAGGATGGCGCCGCCGCTGAAGGGCGACGTCGGGTCCACCGCTATCACAGCGAGCGCGTCCACTTCCTCGCGGATGAGGCCGATGAGGCGCGACACGAGCGTCGACTTCCCCGCGCCAGGGGCGCCCGTTATCCCGACTGTCGGCGGCTCGACTCCCTGCCGGTAGGCCAGGGCCGCAACCTCGCGCGATCCCGCGCCACCTCTCTCGAGGCGCGAGATGAGCCTTGCGAGCGCGAGGCGGTCTCCTCCCCGGGCGACGGCGAGGAGACCCTCTGGATCGTCAGGGAGCCGGGCTCGCTCAGTTCCTTCTTCTTCGGGCATTCGGGACGACGGGCTGCCGGCTCTCAGACGCGCTCTACGTCGGCACCGAGCGACCGGAGCCTGCCCGCCAGGTCCTCGTAGCCGCGGTCGACATGATGGGCGTCCGAGACGACGGTCTCACCTTCGGCGACGAGGCCCGCGAGCACAAGCGCAGCGCCGGCGCGGAGGTCCGTCGCGCGCACCTGCGCGCCCGACAGCCGGTCGACACCGCGCACGACGGCGTGGTGTCCCTCGGTCCGGATGTCGGCCCCCATGCGCCTGAGCTCGTCGATGTACCTGAAACGTCCAGAGAAGAGGTTCTCCGTGACGATCCCCACACCGTCTGCGACAGCGAGCATGGTGACGAGGAAGGGCTTGTAGTCGGTCGCCACGCCCGGATAAGGAAGGGTCGCTATGTCGACGCTCTTCAAGCGGCCGTCCGCCGAGGCGACGAGGCCGTCGGGTCGCTGCGATATGTCGACGCCCATCTGCCGGAACTTGCCGAGAAGCATGGTCATATGGTCGACCCGAGCATCCTCGACCACGACCTCACCGCCCGCGATCGCTGCTGCAGAGAGGAACGTCGCTGCCACCACCCTGTCCGCGATGACGTGATGGGTTGCGGGCTCGAGCTCGTCGACGCCTTCGATCACGATCCGCGAGGTTCCGGCGCCGGTGATGCGCGCTCCCATGGCACGGAGGAAAACGGCGAGGTCGGCCACCTCCGGCTCACGTGCCGCGTTCTCGATGACGGTCGTGCCCTTAGCCAGCACCGCCGCCATCAGCACGTTGTCGGTCGCGGTGTGGCTCGGGTACTCGAGCACGATCACCTCTCCCGACAACCTTCCTCCGACGATGCCTTCTACGTAACCGTGGCTCGTCGTGAACTCCGCACCCATCTTGTGGAACGAGTTGAGGTGGTAGTCGATCGGGCGCGCTCCGAAGTCGTCGCCGCCCGGCATGGAGACCCTCGCGCGCCCTGCGCGTGCGAGTAGCGGGCCGAGCACGACGATGGACGCCCGCATCTTCTCGACGAGATGGTAGGGAGCCTCGGGGACGAGTTCGGACGGTGTGACGATGACGAGGTCACCGCGTCTGTCGCCTCGCACGACCGAGACGCCTATCGCGCCGAGGACCTCCGACATGATCGCGACGTCCGTTATGTCGGGCACGTTCGAAAGGACGTGGCGGCCCTCACTCAGCAGGCACGCCGCCATGAGTTTCAGCGCCGAGTTCTTCGCGCCCCCGCGCGGACGGTGCCGTGCAACGGTCCGCTCGGTTGCACGACAAAGCTGTCGGCCCTGGCGGCGTGGTGCCTGTCGGCACCGCTTTGCTCGTCGTCCTTGTGATCGATCTTGTGATCGTCGTTGTGATCGATCTTGTGATCGTCGTTGTGATCCACGGAGGCAAGTATGACCTGCCCTGTCCCGTGTGGCGCGGTGCCAGGTCAGGCCCTAGTCGGCTCTAGAGCGCCGGCTCTTCGGTGAAGCGCCCGAACACCCCGGCCAGGCAATCGATGATCTCACCAACTGTTGCATATGCCTCCACTGCACGCAGTATCGGAGGCATCAGGTTCTGGTCCCCTGCGGCACCGCGCCCGAGCTCGGCGAGGGCTGCACGGACCTGGGCGTCCGAGCGAGCCTGGCGGGCCGAAGCGAGCCTCTTCAGCTGGAGCTCCTCGACCTCGCGCCCGATGCGGAGGATCGGAGGCTGAGGCTCGTCGTTGCCCTCCGTGAAGGCGTTCACCCCGACCACGATCCTCCTGCCAGAAGAGATGCGCCGCTCGAGGTCGTACGCCGCCTCGGCTATCTCGGACTGGAACCAGCGCTGCTCGATCCCGTCCAGCACTCCTTCGAGCATCGATCCGTTCCCCCATGTGTCGAGGGTGGCGAAGATCTCCTCGGCGCGACGCTCCATCTCGTCTGTGAGCGACTCGACGAACCACGAGCCGCCGAGAGGATCGGCCACTGTCGTCACCCCGGTCTCGTGCGCGATGACCTGCTGCGTCCGTAGAGCTATGCGCGCGGCGCGCTCCGTCGGAAGCGCCAGCACCTCGTCCATCGAGTTCGTGTGGAGGCTCTGGGTACCGCCGAGCACACCGGCGAGGGCCTCTATCGCGGTGCGCACGATGTTGACCTCGGGCTGCTGCGCGGTCAGAGACACACCTGCAGTCTGGGTGTGGAAGCGCAGCTGTAGTGAACGAGGGCTCTTCGCGCCGTACCGCTCCGACATCCAACGCGACCAGATCCGGCGCGCCGCGCGGTACTTCGCGATCTCCTCGAAGAAGTCGACATGCGCGTTGAAGAAGAAGCTGAGCCTCGGCGCGAAGTCGTCCACACCGAGCCCGCGCTCGAGCGCGGCTTCCACGTAGGCAAAGCCGTTCGCGAGGGTGAAGGCGAGCTCCTGCACCGCAGTAGAGCCCGCCTCGCGAATGTGGTAACCGGATACGGACACCGGATGGAACCTCGGCATTTCGGCCTGGCAGAACTCGATCACGTCCGTCACGAGCCTCACCGAAGGCCTCGGCGGGAAGACGTACTCCTTCTGGGCCTGGTACTCCTTCAGCATGTCGTTCTGCAGAGTGCCGCCCAACTTCGACCGTTCGACACCGGACTTCGCCGCGGCAGCGACGTACATGGCGAGCAGGATCGGCGCAGGGGAATTTATGGTCATCGAGGTGGTGACCGAACCGAGGTCGATGCCAGAGAAGAGGTCCTCCACGTCGGCAAGGGTGTCGACCGCCACCCCGCACTTCCCGACCTCACCCTCGCAGCGCGGGTCGTCCGAGTCGCGGCCCATTAGGGTGGGAAGGTCGAACGCGACCGACAGCCCGTCGCTTCCGCTTCGCAGAAGCTCCTTGAAGCGGGCGTTCGTGTCCTCGGCGGTGCCGAACCCGGCGAACAGCCGCATCGTCCAGAGCTTCGACCTGTACATCGAGGCGTAAGGGCCGCGCGTGTACGGGTACTGTCCGGGCCAGCCGATGCGCCTGTTGCGGTCAGCGGTTTCGTCGGCTCGGTCGCCGGCTCGTTCGTCGGGCCCGTAGGCCGCTTCGAGCGGGACGCGCGACATCGTCTCGAAGTCGACATCGCGATGCGCCGAGGCGTCGTACGCGCGTTGCCAACGATCCTTGGCCGACTCGTCACTCATTGTGGCCTCAAGCCTACCGGTAGGGGTATGGCCAAATCGGCGGGCCCTTTATCCCTAACCGCCCATCACCGTTGTCCACAAGGCGTAGGTGCCGACAATAATTCGGCGTTTTTGATACACGGCGTTGTACACAGGAGAGTATCAAAAACGTCAAATTGAATCCGCCCGGCGGGTCGGGCTACAGGTAGCAAGAGCGTGTCACCGGCGGCCCGCACCGCGTCAATCGCACACGGTGCCGGGACGCGGCAGTCCCCCTCCCGACAGGTACGCGGTCACGAGGCCCTTCATGCACGCGTCGCCCGAACCGCTAAGCAACCATGTGTGGCCCCAGCCCTTCCACGTGAGCATGCTCGCCGAAGGAAATATCGCAGCCAGTTGCCTGGCCTCGGTGATGGGGGTGTTGGGATCACCCGTGTTGCCGATGACCAGGATCGGCGGTGCCCGGGTGGGGTGAAGGTCTCTCACCGGCTGTCGGGCCTGTGGCCAGTAGAGGCATCCGCCCAACGTGTACGTCACGGAGTAGGCGCCGATCAACGGATACCTGGCCTGGAGGGCTCGGGCAAGATCGCCTGCCGCGACCGGACCTGGATGGTCCGGAGCGTCGTTGCAGGTGATCGCCCAGAGCGCATCGACGAGCGGTGCTCCGTCGATGTCGTCGACGAACAGGAGAGCAAGATTGCGCAGTGGTGCACCGTTGCCGTGTGCCGCCGCGGTCAGCGCCTCGTAGAACGACGGAGTGAACGCGGGCACGCTGAGAGCGAACAGAGTCGCCGTGTCCAGATCTCCCACGGTGACAGGGCTGGTGTCGCGGCCGCCCGGTGCTTTAAGTGGGTGCCTCGCGAGCGACGCTGCCAGGCTCTCTAAGAAGGATTCGGGATCGGGTCCCATCGGGCAGCGAGCCGTTGCGTGGCATGCGGCGAAAAGATGCAGGAGCGACTGCTCCTCGGCCGGCGCTTCTTCTTCGGCCTGCTGGGTCAAGGTTCCGTTCACGTCGACCGCGCCGTCTAAGACCATGGTGGACACACGTTGCGGAAAGAGGTCGGCATATACCGCTCCGAGAACCGTCCCGTAAGACAGGCCATAGAAGCTGATGGTGGACAGTCCGAGCGCCTGGCGGATCCTGTCCATGTCCCGTGCGGTGTCGACGGTATCAACGAAGGGCTCCGTGCCGGCCGCCTGCCTCAGACAGGCTCGGGCCATTGCGGCGAAGACCGCTGTACCCGCAAGGGGCTGTCCGGGCGGCGAGACCGGCGCAAGACTCGTCAACGCCCATGGTGGCGTGCCGCACTGCAGCGGATCGCTTGCGCCTGTTCCGCGGGGATCGAAACTCACGATGTTGAAATGTCGGCGGATGGCAACAGGCAGCATCACCAGGACGACAGGAAGGATCTGGTTGCCGCTTTCGCCCGGCCCACCCGGGTTGAACACGAGCGTGGGGCTCGATCCGGAGCCGTCGAGGGCAGGAGCCCGGGTGACGGCGAGCGTGATCGAGCCTGCATCGGGACGGGCGTAGTCGACGGGCACAGAGACACTGCCGCACTGGAGCGCCGGATCTGCCGTGCACCGTGACCATACGAGCGGTGCCGGAGGCGGTGCCGCGGGCGTCACTGCCCGCGTGACGGTCGGGGCGCTCGTGTTGTTCCGGACCGCCGCCCTACTGGCACCGCCGCATCCCGCGGCTGCCGTCGCTACAAGGCCGATACCGATTAGGGCTCCGAACCGCCGTCGCAAGGGCTGCGGCATCACTCGAAAACAGGGTAACCGTCCGGGGTGTGGTTCTTGCCACCGGCACCCACTGTGGGCTCCTGATGCCTGCGCCAGGCGTTATGGTCGTCTCGGTGACACAGGAGAAACGTGCCCCCGATCGGAACCTCGCGATGGAGCTCGTGCGCACCACCGAGGCGGCGGCGCTTGCCGCGGGAAGGTGGATGGGGCGCGGGGAGAAGGAAGGTGCCGACGCCGCAGCCGTCGACGCCATGCGGGTGGTCCTCCAGACGGTGTCCATGGACGGGATCGTCGTCATCGGCGAGGGTGAGAAGGACCGTGCCCCGATGCTGTTCAACGGCGAGCGGATCGGCGACGGGTCCCTTCCTGAGACCGACATCGCGGTCGACCCGATCGAAGGGACGACTCTCACCGCCCTGGGCCGGGGTGGCGCTCTCGCGGTCATCGCGGTGTCCGACCGTGGCACCATGTTCGACCCGGGACCCTGCGTCTACATGGAGAAGCTCGCTGTCGGTCCGAGAGCGGCGGGCGCGGTCGACCTGACCAGGTCACCGACCGACAACATCGAGGCGGTGGCGAAGGCTCTCGGCAAGTCCGTCCGCGACGTGACCGTCGTAGTCCTCGACCGCCCGAGGCACGCCGACCTCATCAACGAGGTGCGTTCGAGCGGAGCGCGGATCAAGCTCATCGAGCACGGCGACGTGGGAGGGGCTATCTCGACGGCGTGGCCGGACTCCGGCGTCGACCTCCTGCTCGGTATCGGTGGTACTCCAGAGGGCGTACTCGCCGCGACGGCTCTCAAGTGCATGGGTGGGACTATCCAAGGCAGGCTCTGGCCCCGCGACGACGAGGAGCGCAAAGCGGCTGTCGACGCCGGCTACGACCTCGACGAGATCCTCGTAACGGACACGCTGGTGCGTGGCAACAACTGTTTCTTCGCGACCACCGGGATAACGGACGGCGAATTGCTCCAGGGCGTCCGGTACCACGACTTCGGCGCCACGACGCAATCGCTCGTCATGCGCTCGCTGTCGGGCACCGTGCGGTTCGTCACCGCGCGCCATGCGTTGCACAAGCTCGCCGAGTTCAGCCAGATCGAATTCGGCTGACCCCGGCCGGAGTCATTGGCCCCGGCTCGGCCCGGCGGGCCCAAGCGGCCCAAGCGGCCCAAGCGGCCCAAGCGGCCCAAGCGGCCCAAGCGTCTTGCGCATGCAGACCCGGGTCGACGGATCGAGACCTCGCGCCGTCTCGGCATCCCTGATCTGGCGTAGTTCCGGGGACAATTCGCTCTCGGCCAGCACCGTGAAGCCAAGGTGCTCGTAGAGCGGGCGGTTCCATGCGACGTCCTTGAAGGTGGTGAGGGTGACGGCGCGCAGTCCCTGGCCCTTCGCCCATCTCTCCACTTCTTCGAGCAGAGCGCGGCCGAGCCCGGCGCCCTGGTGGTCGGGATGCACGCTCACCTGCTCGACGTGCGCGCAACCGGCGACGACTTCGACGATCACATAGCCGATCGCTCTGTCGTCGGCATCGGTCGCCACCCACGAACGACCGTCCCGCGCGTATTCGGCGAGTGCCTGCGCGCTGATCGGCTCGTGCGCGGCGACTTCGGGCATCTGAATGTCGGCGAAGCGGGCTCCCGCCGCACGCTCGACCGAGCGCTCGTCTTCGGCGTCGGCGGGTCTCGCCGCCCGGATCATGCCGCCCCGATCACGTCGCCCCGATCACGTCGCCGGGATCGCGCGGACGGCCTCAGCCGCCGGCCACCTCGATTCGGACCAGCGCGCGCCTCTTCTGTGCCTCGGCTTCCTCCACCTCGACATCTGTGACCGCGTGTCCCTGCTCCCGGTCCTGTTCCGAGCTCGTGCGACCCGCGTCTGCAAGCTCGGCAAGCTTCGACTCGGCAGCTTCGAGAGAGCGCCTGGCGCGTTCGGTGTCGATCTGCTCGGCGAGCTCAGCCGATGGTGGCAGCACCGTGACCGTTCCGTCGCCGTCCATGTGCACAAATCCGCCTTGAGCGGCCACGCGCTGTACCTCGCCCCCCGGTCGCACGAAGCGGACAAGGCCCGGGACGACCGAACCGACGAGCGGGCAGTGCCCAGCCATGAACGTCGCATCCCCCGCCCCCGTGCGGAGCATGACGGCCTCGACCTGCTCGTCGAAGACGACCGCTTCGGGCGTCACGAGGCGCGCCAGGAACTCGGCCACCGCTCAGCTCTCCTGCTCGAGCGTGCGTGCCTTCTCGAGGACCGACTCCGCGCCGCCGACGTTCAAGAACGCCTGCTCCGGCACATCGTCGAGGTCCCCGTTGCAGAGCGCCTCGAACGACTCGACGGCCTCTTTCACAGGCACCGTCACGCCCTTGAGGCCAGTGAAGACCTCGCCGACGTTGAAGGGCTGCGACAAGAAACGCTGGATCTTCCTCGCCCGGTTTACCGTCACCCGGTCTTCCTCGGACAGTTCGTCCAACCCGAGGATCGCGATGATGTCCTGGAGCTCCTTGTACCGCTGCAGCACGCTCTGGGTGCGCCGCGCGACGTCGTAGTGCCTCTGGCCGACGACTTCTGGCGACAGGATGTTCGACGTCGACGCGAGAGGGTCGACGGCGGGGTAGATGCCGAGGGCCGCGATCTGGCGCGAGAGCTCGGTGGTCGCGTCGAGGTGGGTGAACGTCGTGAAGGGCGCAGGGTCGGTGTAGTCGTCGGCCGGCACGTACACGGCCTGGAGCGAGGTGATCGACCGGCCCCTCGTCGACGTGATCCGCTCCTGCAGCTCACCCATCTCGTCGGCGAGGGTCGGCTGGTAACCCACGGCCGAGGGCATGCGACCGAGAAGCGTCGAGACCTCGGATCCCGCCTGGACGAACCTGAAGATGTTGTCTATGAACAGCAGCACGTCCTGGCTCTTCACGTCGCGGAAGTACTCCGCCATGGTGAGCGCGGAGAGGCCAACCCTCAGCCGGACGCCGGGAGGCTCGTCCATCTGGCCGTAGACGAGTGCGGCCTTTTCGATGACGCCGGACTCCTGCATCTCGAGCCACAGATCCGTGCCCTCGCGCGTCCGTTCCCCCACCCCTGCGAAGACGGACACACCGCCGTGATTCGTCGCGACCCGGTTGATCATCTCCTGGATGAGCACCGTCTTGCCGACCCCGGCGCCTCCGAACAGACCGATCTTCCCTCCCTGCACGTAAGGCTCGAGGAGGTCGATGACCTTGATTCCCGTCTCGAACATCGTCGAGCGCGGTTCGAGGCTGTCGAACGCAGGAGCGTCCCTGTGGATGTCCCAGCGGTCGTCGTAGGGGCCGATGTCGTCGGTGTCCAGAGGAATACCCATGACGTTGAAGACATGGCCGAGCACGGCGTCGCCTACCGGCACCGTTATCCCCCGTCCGGTGTTACGCACAGGCGCACCACGCACGAGCCCGTCGGTCGCCTTCAGGCAGATGCAGCGGACGCGCCCCTCTCCGATCTGCTGCGCCACTTCGGCGACGACAGTGACCTTTTGGCCGTCGAGCACGAGGTCCATCTCGACGGCGAAATTGATCTCAGGCAGCGCATGCGGCGGGAACTCCGCGTCCACGACGGGACCAGCGATGGCCACGACACGGCCTTCTTTCAACCCCTCCTCGGTGGACCCGGTCGGAGCGGTGATGGTGGTCATGTTGCTCATTCCTCCTCAGGACCCTGGCGGAGCGCTTCTGCGCCCCCCACGATCTCCATGATCTCGGTCGTGATCGCGTCCTGACGGGCCCTGTTCATGACCCTGGTCAGAGTCTTCGTGAGCTCGTCGGCGTTCTCGGTGGCGGCGGCCATCGCGCGCTGACGCGCAGTGTGCTCGCTGGCGGCGGCCTCCAGCATCGCCTGGAATACCGCAGCCTCCACGTACCGGGCGACCAGCTCGTCGAGGATGTCGACGCCATCTGGCTCGAACTCGGTGTACCCGCGAGGCCCCGTCTGAAGGCTCGCGGCCCGGTGTGTCGACCCTTCGTCGTCAGCGTCGTCCTCTGAGATCGCGGGCCCGACAGGGATCGGCAGGATCTGGCGCGTTTCCACGACCTGCGTTCCGGCAGAGAGGAATCTCGTGGAGATCAGAAGTACCTGATCGACCGTCTCGTCGACGAAGGGAGCCTTAACTGCGAAGGCGATGCGCCTCGCGTCTTCGAACGTGGGCCTGTCCGACATGCCAATGAACGACTGCTCGGGGTGGATCCCCCTGTATCTCAGATATGGGGGGGCTTTCTTGCCGGACGTCACGACCCGATACTCCATATCCGGCCCTTTGGACTTGACCATCCGGTCCAGCGCGCGCGAAGACATTCGCGTTGTATCCGCCACACAATCCGCGGTCGGCCACGAGTGCAAGGAGCAGGACCCTTTTCGGGTCGTCGACGGCTCCCATGAAACGGCCCGAATGGCTGCCGAGCTCGATCGCGACTTCGTCTGCGACCCGGGATATCGCCCTCTCGTAAGGGCCGGCCGCAGCGATCCGGGCCTGAGCGCGGACGATCTGCGAGGCGGCGATCAGCTCCATGGCACGGGTGATCTTCTTCGTGGACTGGATCGTGCGGATCCTTCGCTTGAGCGCACGTTCCTGACCGCCCGCCATCTGTCAGGAACCTGCCTCTGCGCCCGCGGCCGCGGCGGGTGCATCAACGGATTTGTCTGCCGGCTTGGCGCCGGGAGACCCCGCGACTCCGTGCTCGCCCGTGTCGAACAGCTCGTTGAAGGCGGATATCGCCTTGTCCATAGCGTCGCCTTCGGGCAGCCGCCCGGTCTCGCGGATGGTCTCGAGAAGGTCTGAATGGCTTGACCTGAAGTACGCGGCGGAGCTCGGACTCGTAACGCTGCACTTCGGGAACCGGAACGCCATCCGCGTATCCCTTCGTCCCCGCGAAGACCACGACGACCTGCTCTTCGACAGGCACAGGCTGGTTGATCCCCTGCTTCAACAGCTCGGTCAGGCGGTAGCCGCGGTCGAGCTGATGCTGCGACACGCGGTCGAGCTCGGACCCGAAGGTCGCGAACGCCTCGAGCTCGCGGAACTGGGCGAGGTCGATCTTGAGGGTTCCCGACACCTCCTTCATCGCCTTGATCTGGGCAGCGCCCCCGACCCGGCTGACGGAGTTGCCGACGTTGATGGCCGGCCTGACGCCCGCATAGAAGAGGTCGCTCTCGAAGAAGACCTGCCCGTCGGTGATCGAGATCACGTTGGTAGGTATGTACGCCGAGATGTCGCCAGCCTTGGTCTCGATGATCGGCAAGGCCGTGAAGGACCCGCCACCGAACTCGTCGGACATCTTGGCGGCTCGCTCGAGCAGGCGGCTGTGCAGGTAGAACACGTCGCCCGGATAGGCCTCGCGGCCCGGAGGCCGCCTGAGGAGAAGAGAGATTTGGCGGTACGCATCGGCCTGCTTCGACAGGTCGTCGTAGACGATCAGGGCGTGCTCCCCTTTGTCCATCCAGTGCTGGCCCATCGCACAGCCGGCATACGGAGCCAGGTACTTGAAAGGCGCTCCGTCCGAGGCGGCAGCGGCGACGACGACCGTGTACTCCATCGCCCCATGGTCGGCGAGCGTGGCGACGGTCTGGGCGATGGACGAGCCCTTCTGACCAATGGCGACGTATATGCACTTAACGCCCTTGCCGCGCTGGTTGATGATCGTGTCGACAGCGACGGTCGTCTTGCCGGTCTTGCGGTCGCCGATGAGAAGCTCGCGCTGGCCGCGCCCGATCGGTGTCATTGCGTCGATGGCTTTGATGCCTGTCTGGAGCGGCTCCGACACCGGCTGGCGCTTCACGATGCCGGGGGCCTGCACTTCAAGACGGTGCTCGCCTTCTGCCGTTATCGGGCCCTTGCCGTCGATCGGCTCTCCGATCGCGTTTACGACTCGACCGAGAAGTGCGTCGCCGATGGGCACCGAGAGGATGCGGCCCGTCGCTCGGACGATCTGCTCCTCTTCTATGTGCTGGTCCCCCCCGAGGATGACCGCTCCGATCGTGTCCTCGTCGAGGTTGAGGGCCAGGCCCGTCGTCCCGTCTTCGAACTCCAGGATCTCGTTGACGGACGCGCCGGGCAGACCGGAGACCCGGGCGATCCCGTCGCCGACTTCGACCACCCGCCCCACCTGCTCGGCGATCACTGCTGGCGAATAGTTGGCGACGTGGCGGGCGAGGGCCGCCTCTACCTCGTCAGCACTTATGACCAGCTCTGCCATCAGTCAGCTCCCATTTGCTAGTTGCATCCGCTAGTTCGTCTCCATTGCGAGGTAGTCCGACCCGAGCAGCTCCTCGTAGAGCTGGTCGAGCCTGTGTTGAGCGCTTGCGTCCACGAGCAGGTTCCCGACCGTGATTACCGCTCCTCCGAGCAGAGCCAGGTCGTCGGTCACGAACAACTCCACCGGATTTCCGGTGAGCGCCTCGAGCGCACTGCCAAGCGCAGCGCGCTCGTCCGGGTCGATATCACGCGCTGTCATGACCCGCGCCACGCGCCAGCCGCGCGCTTCTGCGACGCGCTCTGCCATCCATTCGAGCGCACCCGCCGGCCCGCGAGCGGCTGTGCATCGCCGCACGGGCGAGGCGCACCGTCACCGGATTCGAACGTCCGCCGAGAACGTCCGAGATCAGCTGTCTCCGGTCGCCGATGGGACGACTCGAGTCGGCGAGCGCCGCGCGGAGCCTGTCGTTCGACTCGACCGCGCGAGCGAAGGTGAAGAGCTCCTGTTCGATCTCCTCGAGGTCGGCCAGGTTCCTCACGTCCTCGAGCACCGCCGCGGCGTAGCCCGACGCAACATGCCTGGCGCCCACCCGGCCGAGGATGGGCTCTTCGGCTGCGAATTGATCGGCCCCGAGCTCGAAGAACTGCAGGGCAAGCTCCGCCAGTTCGCTCAATGCGGGCAACAAATTGTCTGCTCGCTCGACCACGATCGCTCGCTCCACTATGCGCAGCGCCGGCGGGACGACCCGCGACGCGAGCAGATCGTCCGCCACAGCGCGTCTCGCGGCCGTCGGCACCATCTCGTCGGTCATGACCTCGACCAGCGAGGATGTGCGCGACATCATCTCGGAAACCGCGCCGAGATCGCGCGCAACGTCCTCCACGCCCACCGGTGGGGAGCCGTCGGCAGAGGACCCGGACGCGGCGTTCTCGAGCACGGCGACCGCGTAACCCCGCAGGAAGTTCAGCATCCGTGCGCCTTCAGGTGACGGTCCCGCCGTCGGCGGGGCTCGCACCGTCTGCGATACCTGGTCCGGGACTCGCTGCACCGGTGGCGGCGGCCTCGGCGCGTAGTGCCGAGACGGCTTCGTCGATGAGAGCGCGGTGGCGTTGAGCATCGATCTCGCGCTCGATGACCTGGCGGGCGACCGACAACACGAGAGCACCAATGCGCGAGGTGATCTCGTCAAGAGCCCGCTGTCGTGCAAGCGCTATCTCGGCGTCGGCGCTCGCGACGAGGCGTTCGTACTCCTGTTGTCCTCTCAACTGACCGTCGGCGCGGACCTGGTCGGCTGCCCGGTTTGCCTGGGCGACGATCTCCCTTCCCTGCTGACGCGCCTCGTCGATAATCCCCTGGCGCTGCGCCCGAGTCTCGTCTGCTTCGGTCTTGGCCTCGTCGGCAGCCTCGAGGGAGGAGCGGATCTCCTCTTGCCTGGCCTGCATCGCCCTGTTCAAAGGAGGCAGAACCCATTTGGCGATGAACCCGAGGATCAACAGGAACGCGATGAGCTCGGCGATGAACGTCCCGTCGGGTACCAGGAAATTGCTGTTCGATGCGAGCATGAACCGGCCGTTCTACTTCTTGTAGAGGACGAAGACGAAGTAAGCCATGAACGCCAGGTTGATGAAGTACATGGCTTCGACGAGGCCGACCGTGATGAACAGGTAAAGCCGGGCCTTGGCTTCTATCTCCGGCTGCCGGGCGATCGCAGCGATCGTCTGGCTACCGGCCAAGCCGTCGCCGACCGCAGCACCGATCGCACCGCCAGCGAGCGCCAGGCCACCACCGACCATGGCACCAGCGAGCTGGACCGCCTGGTCTGAAACTCCTGCCATTGTTCCTCCTTGGATTTGGACATCTTGATTTGTGGAGCACCTCGAGCCGCTCGGGCACCCACGGGTTTAGTTAGAACGAATCGACCTCGGTGTTCGACTTGATCAGTGCGCAGCCTCCGTTGCTCCTACTCCTGCGGGCTCGTCGTGGGACGTGGCCATGCCGTAGTAGACGATCGTCAAAAGAGCGAAGATGAATGCCTGGATCAAACCGATGAACATGTCGAAGAGCTTCCAGAGCACGTCGCCGAACGGGACGATGTAAACCGGCAGCAATGCGGCGATCAGAAGCAGCATCAAGGTGCCGGCGAAAAGGTTCCCGAAAAGCCGGAGCGCGAGCGTGATGGGCTTGGTGACCTCCTCGATCACGTTGATCGGGAAGAAGAAGGGGAAGGGCTTGAAGTAGTGTCTGATGTAGCCGCGTATGCCGCGCGCCCTGACCGATGCGACGTGCACGACGACGATGACGACCAAGGCCAGTGCGTAAGTGAGGTTGACGTTCGCAGTCGGAGCGGGCAGGTACTCGGTCCCGCCTCGTGGTGCACTCGGTATGACCTCGAGCCAGTTGGCCGCGAGGATGAAGATGAAGAGGGTGAACGCGAGCGGCACTATGCGCGTGCCAGTCGGGCCGACCGTCGACTCCACGAGCTGGTTCACCTGGTCGACGATGGTCTCGTAGGCAAGCTGAAGCTTCCCCGGGACCTTCGACGTGGCCTTGCGGGCGGCGGCGAGGCCAAGTGCGCTCACGATCGCTCCGGCGATGAGGGTCGACCACACGATGTCCCATTCGACGGACAGTCCGAAGAGCTTGCCGCTCACGTGGTTGTTGATGTTGATGTTCCCCGAAGCCATCAACACCGTCATCGGGTGGGCCGCCGAAGGTGACGCGAAGAAGCTCATCGCGGCATCGTCCCTCGGAAGACGGCGGAGATCATGCTCGACAAGAATGCGATCTGATAGAGCACGAGGCCGCCGAGTGCGCCGAGACCCATGGGCGTCACGAAGATGAGCATCGCCACCACGCACGCGGTGAGGACGCCGAGCCTCGCAAGGGTGCGCATCGCAAGGGGCCGGCGTGCAGCCTTCGGCCCTTTCGCGCCGAGTTGTTCGAGGCGTGCGACCGACGAATCCATCCAGCGCGTGCTGAACGCTCCGAGCGCCGCGCCGATGACGATCCCGATCCCCGCGAGTGGTTCACCGAGAAGGTAGGCGACGATCAGGCCCACCGTCGCCAGCGCCGCCGCCAGAATGCGTGTGCGTCGCAGCGCGCAACCGACGCGCACCACGTCGAAGTCCATCAAACCTTCAATCACGTGCACCCGCCTGAGTCAGAGAAACCTCTTGATCTCGGCGTAAGCCACAGCGACTGCCAGCGCGACGCCGAATGCAAGACCGAGAAGCGTGAAAAGTGGTGAGTGGTGAGTTGCCCCGTCGAGGTAGATGCCCAGACCGACTCCTCCGGCGACACAGAGTGCGATCGACACGCCCAATCCCGCAAGAGCGAACAGCCCGGGCGTCGCCTGCTCGTCCGGTGGGACCTTCGACGGGCCACGCGCTGCCGATGTTAAAGGGGTGGTGCATTTGTCGGGATCGTCTTCTGTCACGCGTTAGGCATGCAGCCCGCGAGCGGCGCAACGATACCCGATCGGCAGACCTGAGCATCATGGGGACGCTGTAGACGCGGTAGACGCACACCATCATTTTCGCACCCCGAGCAGGTCTGCGGCAAAACGGCGCCGCCCGGTGCCTCAGCGGGTATGCCGGCCGTTGGCAGGTGCAGGCGAGGTGGGCCCCCCGGGCTCAGTTGGCGTCAGCAACCTCCGGTAGATCCTGGGCTCGCCCGTGTCGCCGTTCGGCCCCGGAGCGACGGGCATCTGTCCCGCGTCGGCCGGCCGCGGCCGGTTGGCCGGGGGCCCGGGCGGAGGGGTCCGGGTTAGAGCAACCGACTGGTCGGCACCGTCTGCTCCGGCTTGTACTTGTGCTTGTACTTGTACTTGTACTTGTGCTTGTACTTGTGCTTGTGCGCCGGCCTCGGTCCCGTTCTCTCCGTCGAGTACCGGGTCGCCCTTGCGCAACCCGGGATGGAACCACGTGTAAAGCGACAGGACGAGCACGCCCAATCCGAGAGGTATGAACAGATTGCCACGCGGGAAATAGAGGGGCACGAGAACGAACCCCGACAACAGAGCGGTCCACGCCCACAGGATGACCACCGTGCGGCGCGGACCATGGCCGAGCCTCACCAGGCGATGATGTATGTGGTCCTTGTCAGGAGAGTGGAACTGGGTGCGCTTGGCAGTCCGCCTCACGAAAGCGAAAGCCATGTCCACGATGGGCACCCCGAGGATGAAGAGTGGGATCAAAAGGGGTGCGAAGAAGAAGTAGGTCTGCCCGGTGACGTCGGTCGTCCTGCCGCCGATCACCATCGTCGAGACCGCCATCAGCAGACCGAGGAAGAGCGCCCCGGCGTCGCCCATGAAGACGCGGGCCGGATGGAAGTTGTGCGGGAGGAACCCCAGGCAGACCCCGCAGGCGATCACCGCCACCAGGGGCCCGACGTTGTCGCCCTGCAGGACGCCGTCGGACATCAGGTGGAGCCCGTAAACGGCGATCGCGCCTGCGGCTATCGCGACCACCCCGGCCGCCAGCCCGTCGAGCCCGTCAATGAAGTTCACCGCGTTGGTCATGCCGATCACCCACAGCGCTGTGAGTAGCGGTGTTACCGAGCTCGACAGGACGATCAGGCCCGCGAACGGGAGCTTGAACCAGAACATCGTCACGCCGAGGAACACCAGGACCATCGCGGCAAGGACCTGACCCGACATCTTGGCCGGGGCGGACATGTCACGCGCGTCGTCGATTACACCGACGGCGACGATGACCGTGCAAGCGAGCACGATTCCCAACGGCTCGGACGATCCCTGAAAGAGGTTGCGTAGAGCCGGGATCCGTGATGCCACGATCATCGCCACGAGGAACGCGACGAACATGGCGACCCCACCACCGTTCGGAGTCGTCTTGGTGTGGATCCGCCTTTCGTCGGGCTCGTCAACGAAACCGATGCGCGTCGCGATCGCCCTGACCGCAAAGGTGCCCCCAAATGTGCAGACGGCAGCTATGCCGCCCACAAGCGCATACCACCAGTATGAGGACACCTCAGACGTCGCCGGCAGGCCCGCAGGACCCTGGAACCGGATTCCGAGCGACCCTGGATCCGCCGACTTCCGACACGGCCCCTGGACCGGTCGCTTTACCGGTCCCGATCCCCATTTGTGCAGCATACCGAGGCTGTCGCCCGCGACTCTGGCGGCCGCGACTCTGGTGCCACGGTCGCAGGCCATGACAGCGGTCGTCGGCGGTCCGCCATCCGGAGAGGACTGAGGGTGGTCGCCGAGGTTACGCTCCGGCGCCGTGAGCTTGGACCCTCGCACTCCGGTGCTGGTGGGAGCCGGTCAGGTGACCTCGCGCCCCAGAGCATCTGAACCGATCACGGCGAGACCCGAGCCGGTCGAGCTCATGGTGCAGGCACTCGTCGATGCGGCTGCCGACTGCGGCGCCCCCGGAGCGGGCCGCAAGCTCCTGGAAAAGGCCGACTCACTGCGGATCCTTGCCACCTCTCGCATGGCGGTACGCCAACCCCGGGCTGCTGGTGGCCGAGCAGCTCGGCATCTCCCCGCCCGAGACGGCTCTCGCGAGCATCGGTGGCAACGGCCCCCAGTCGATCGCGAGCCGGACCGCTCTCGCCATCTCGGAAGGAAGGCTCGACGTCGCGCTCGATCGCGGGTGCCGAGTGCCTCGGGACGAGGGTGTCGGCGAGGCGTGACCCGGACCACCCGGTTCTCGCATGGACGGCGCAGCCTGCCGGCACTCCCGAGCCGGTGCTCCTCGACGAGGAACGCGATCCGGTCACCGCTCTCGAGCGTTCTGCCGTCACTCGACCGTCCGGTCAGGGTCTTCCCTTTGTTCGCGAACGCGCTCAGGTTCAAGTCGGGAAGGAGCATCGAAGACGATGCCGTGTTCGTCTCAGAGATGTGGGCGAAGTTCTCCGACGTCGCCTCCCGAAACCCTTACGCGTGGAGCCGGACAGCTCGCACCGCCGAAGAGATCCGCAGCGATCGGGCCTGACAATCGGATGGTCGGCGTTCCCATATCCCAAGCTCGAGATGGCGAACGACCGAGTGGACCAGGGAGCGGCATTCATCATGTGCTCCCTTGAATCGCGCGAAGAACGCCGGTGTCGCCGGAGGACCATCTCGTGTTCCCGGTCTCGGGATCAGATGCGAACGATCACTGGTTCCTCACCCACCGCATGGACCTTCACTCGTCACCGGCGATAAGGCTGGCGTCGGGTTGCGCTCTCTCCCTCGCGGAATCGGGATCGACGACGTGGCACACCTGGACATCTACTCGTGCTTCCCGTGCGCGGTGCAGATCGCCGCGGGCGAGATCGGGCTCCCCGTGAACGATCCCGGCCGGCCGCTCACGCTCACCGGGGGCCTCGGGTTCGCCGGCGGTCCCGGCAACAACTACGTGAGTCACGCCATCGCGACCCTCGCCACCACATTGCGCAGGTCGGGTGGCACGGGGCTCGTCACGGGACTCGGCTGGTACTCGACGAAGCATTCCGTCGGTGTCTGGTCGAGCACTCCCCCGACCGACGGATTCCGCTACGAGATCGTGCAGAAGCGAGGTGGACGCTCTCCCGCAACGCGCGCCTGCTCCGGTCGGCGAGCAGAACACAGAAGGCGAGGTCGAGACATACACCGTCATGGTCGGTCGCGACGGCTCACCCGAGCTCGGGATCGTGGCGCTGCTGACAGCGGAGGGCGCAAGGGCCTGGGGAACGATCAGCGACGCCGACACTCTGTCTTTCATGATGGCCGAGGAGGGTTGCGGTCGCCGTGCCCGCATGCGCACCGACGGGCACGTCGAGGTCCACTGAGGCTCGTGCGCTAGTGCGCTAGTGCGCTAGTGCGCTCGTCCCAGACCTCGATTGCGCTCGTCTCAGACGTCGTGCTGGCACACATTTTTTCCGGATAAGTAAACACTTGTGTATCAAAATCGTCAATTTAGGATCGGCGAAGACACCCTACGCTTGCTCATCGGCGAAGACTGCCGCAGACCCGGTGGGCAGCAAGAGCAAGAGCATAAGCATGAGCTAATCGCTCGGATTCGAGAACGCCTCCAATAAAACTTCTTCTGAAACCGCGCCGACCCTGAGCACGCGCGGACGATCACCGGTCAGGTCGACGACGGTGGAAGCCCGCCCGGGGCACCGGCCACCGTCGACCACCAGGGCCACCTGGCCCGAGAATGACTCTGCAACCTCGGCGGCCGTTTCGAGCGGCGGCCTCCCCGTGGCGGTTCGCGCTGGTAGCCGCAAGAGGTCCGCAGCGGGCACAGAGCTCCGACGGCAAGCATCGTGAGCCGGCCACCGGATCCCCACGGTCGACCCGTCGCCGCCCAGATTGCAACTCCACGCCCGGGCGCACCGGCACGACCAGGGTGCGCGGCTCCCGGCCAGACGGCAAAGGCCACGCGTAGCGCATCGGCGAAAAGTCCCCGATCGCCAGCGCCTGCTCCATCCCGGCCACGAGCACCTGCACAGGGACGTCGCCCGGCCTTCCCTTAAGGCGGGCCAGTATGCCCACCGCATCCTTCTGCGTGGCATCGACGACGAGGCCGTAGACCGTGTCGGTGGCCAGGGCGACCACGAGACCATTTCCTATGGCCGCAGCCGCTTCGTCGACCGAGTCGACCGAGTCGACCACCCGCGTCACGACCACGACCTCGACGACGAGAGTGACAACGACTACTACAGGCCCGACTCGTACACCGAGCGATCGAGAGCGCGTGACCGCTCGGCGAAGTCGCGACGCACGACGACCGTGTCGAATCCGGAGACGATCGCCCGGAGTGCCGAGTCATCTGCCTGGTTAGGCGCGATCTCGAGGACGATGGCGCCATTGGGAGCGAGCCAATCGGGGGCCTGCGCGAGCAACTGGTCGATCATCTCCGTGCCGGTGGGACCGGCGACGAGAGCCCGGCGCGGCTCGTGGTCGCGCACCACCGGATCGAGCCCCGCCCACTCGTCCTCCGAGACGTATGGAGGGTTGGCGACGATAAGCGAGATCCTGCCTGCCAGGTCCGCGGGAAGCGCCTCGAACCAAGAGCCTTCCCGCATGTTGACCTGAGCACTTCGGGGGTGGGCCGCTGCGACGCTGTCAGCGTTGGCCGCCGCGACCGACAGGCTGGCGGCGTCCAAGTCGGTCGCCCACACCTGCAGCTGCAGGTCGCCCACGCGTGCGGGCCCCTCGACTGCCAGGGACAAGGCGATGGCTCCCGACCCCGTGCCGAGGTCGACAGCGATGATCGAGCCTTGACCTGGATCGTCGCCCGGCTCGCCCGGCTCGCCCGGCTCGCCCGGCAGGCGCTTCAAGCGAGGCAGCCGCTCTTCGGCAAGTCGCCCGAGCTCGTCGAGTGCGTGCCCGACCACGACCTCGGTCTCGGGCCGCGGGATGAGGACCCGGCTGTCGACCGACAGCTCGAGACTCCGGAACGCCCAGGACCCGAGCACGTACTGGAGAGGTTCGCCTGCGAGGCGGCGGTCCACCATCGCATCCAAGGCGGCGACCTCGGAAGGTGTGGCCGCAATCCCACGGGCGGCCTGAGATATGACGCCGCTCGATCCGAGAGCCTGCTCGACGAGCCACCTCGCCTCTGTCGCGGAGCCGAGCTTCGAGGCAACCCCGAGGAGCAGATCGCGCACGGCCACGGCCACGGCCACGGCCGGGGCGGGAGTCGGGGTCGCGCTCAATCGGACCCGCCTTCGGAGTCCCCGCCGCCACCACCACCGCCGACAGCGCTGGATTCGAGCTGCCGTTCCCTCTCGTCGGCAAGCAGTGCGTCGACGAGCTCGTCGAGCTCGCCGTCGAGAACCCGGTCGAGCTTGTGCAAGGTGAGCTTTATCCGGTGGTCGGTGACGCGGTTCTCCTTGTAGTTGTAGGTGCGCACCTTCTCGGAGCGCCCACCAGCACCGACCTGAGTCCGCCTCTGGGCAGACTGCTCGGCCGCCTGACGGTCCTGCTCGGCTTTCAACAGGCGGGCCCTCAACACCTGCATCGCCTTGGCCCGGTTCTGCAGCTGGCTCTTCTCGTCTTGCATCGCGACGACGATCCCCGTCGGGACGTGTGTGACCCTGACCGCCGAGTCCGTGGTGTTCACCGACTGACCCCCTGGTCCGGTCGACCTATAGACGTCCACCCTCAGATCGGAGGGGTCGATCTTGACCTCTACCTCCCCGGCTTCGGGAAGCACCGTGACGGTGGCCGACGACGTGTGCACCCGGCCCTGTGACTCGGTCACGGGAACGCGTTGGACGCGGTGGGGTCCCCCCTCGTGGTGCAGTCGCTGCCAGGCGTCCGATCCTTTGACGACGAAGACGACCTCGTCGAGCCCGCCGTGATCTGAAGCCGATTCCGACAGCACACGAAGGGGCCACTTCCGTCTCTCTGCGTACCGGGTGTACATGTCGAAAAGGTCGCGCGCGAAGAGGTTCGCCTCTTCCCCGCCTTCGGCGCCGCGGATCTCCATGATCACATTGCGTCCGTCGTTCGGGTCGCTCGGCACGAGAAGCCCCCGGAGCTCGGATTCCAGCCGCAGCACCTCTGCTTCCGCCGAGGACAGCTCCGCGCGTACGAATTCACGGTCGTCGGACGAGCCTTCAGCGAGCATCTCGCGCGCGGTCGTGACATCGGACTCGGCCCGCTCGAGACGCTCGGCTGTGGAGATGAGCTCGTCGAGCTCCTTGTGGCGCCGCGAGGCCTGCTCGAGCCTCACCCTGTCCGAGACAACGGCGGAGTCAGACAGCTCCTTCAATACCGATTCGCGCTCACGCTTCCAGGCCGCGAGACGATCAGGATCCATGGTGCGTCACGGTCGCGAGGCGCGGGTCGACGACCCGCAGGCTCTTCAGCGCTTGGTTCGGGACGAACGCCTGCCGTAGCGGCGCTCGAAACGCTCGACACGGCCCCCGGAGTCCACGAGCTTCTGCTTTCCGGTGAAGAAGGGGTGGCATTCGTTGCACAGCTCAACGTGGAGCTCGCCCTTGGTCGAACGGGTCATGAAGGTGTTGCCGCACGAGCAGCGCACGGACGACTCTACGTAGTTGGGGTGGATCTCGGCTTTCATTTCGCCTCTCATTCTAGCGTCCAGAGGGCTGTTGCCCGCCCTGCGGGGCTGAGGCAGACCGGCCCCGGATCAGACCGGCGGGGCGCCGCCCTTGGCGATCTCCGCAAGGAACTCGTCGTTGGACCGCGTGGAGCGGATCTTGTCCATCAGGAGCTCGAGCCCAGGCGCCGAGTTGCCGTCGGCCGCAAGGGCGTTCAGGACCCTGCGAAGCTTCCACACCTGCTGGAGCTGGCCCCTGTCGAACAGCAGCTCCTCGTGCCGTGTGGAGCTCGCGTTCACGTCGATCGACGGGTAGAGCCTGCGCTCGGCGAGACGCCGGTCGAGCCGCAGCTCCATGTTTCCGGTTCCCTTGAACTCCTCGAAGATCAGCTCGTCGGCCCGTGATCCGGTCTCGACGAGAGCCGTCGCGAGGATCGTGAGCGACCCGCCCTCTTCGATGTTCCTGGCGGCACCGAAGAACTTCTTGGGGGGGTAGAGGGCGCCGGAGTCGACGCCGCCGGACATGATCCGCCCCGTCGCCGGCTGCGCCAGGTTGTAGGCACGCGCCAGCCTGGTGATCCCGTCGAGGACGATCACCACGTCCTTGCCGGCTTCGACGAGCCGCTTAGCACGCTCGATGGCGAGCTCGGTGACCGCAGTGTGCTCTTCGGCCGGACGGTCGAAGTTGGAGCCGATCACCTCGCCCTGAACGGATCGCCGCATGTCGGTGACCTCTTCGGGCCGCTCGGCGACGAGGAGCACCATCAGGTGGACCTCGGGGTTGTTGATCTCGATGGAGTGGGCGATCTGCTTCATGATCGTCGTCTTGCCGGCTTTCGGCGGAGAGACGATCAAGCCGCGCTGGCCTTTACCAATCGGGGAGAGAAGGTCGATTATGCGAGCAGTGAGGTTGTCGGTGGCACCCGGCGTCTCGAGACGGAGCTTCGAGTCGGGGAACAAGGGAGTGAGGTCCTCGAACTTGGGACGGTTCCTCGCCTCTTCGGGGGTCATGCCCGAAACCGAGTCGATCCTTATGAGGGCCGGGAACTTCTCGTTGGAAGCGGCCGGCCGGCACGCGCCTTCCACGAAGTCACCCTTGCGGATCGAGAACCTGCGGGCCTGGCTGATCGAGACGTATACGTCGCGCGCACTCGGCAGGTAGCCGTCGGCCCGCAAGAAGCCGTATCCCTCGTCGCGCAAGTCGAATAGCCCCTTAACTGCGACGAGCTCACCTTGGTACTGCGATTCCTGGCCGCCACTCTGCAGCTCGCGGTCGCTGCCCGAGCCGCCGGTCCCGCCGCTCCCGGCGGGCCGGTCAGGGCGTTCCCTCCCACGCCGCCTGCGCGAACGTCGGCTGCCTGAATCGGTCGCGCCTTGCCTCGGCTGCGCCCCGGCCTGGCGTGCGGGCTGTCGGGAATCGACCCTGTCGTCTGTGACGGTACCCGAGTCCGAGACTCCCGCCCCCGCCTCGGCACCGGCAGTCGACTGGTCCTCCGCCTCTATTTCATGATCTTTCGCCCCTGCGCCGTTAGTGGCGACGCGGGGAGCATCCGAGAGGATCCCAGCGGATCCGTTCTCCGTGCCCGACCCCGACCCGTTGACCGCGACAGAGCTGGTCACTTCACCGTTGGACGAGGTACCGGTCACGCTCGGCTTTTCCGCGACGGTCTCGCTATCCGTGTCGGATGCGACGGCCTGAGCCGCTTTGCGTCCCCGTGTCCCGCCCGCCGAGCCGTTCGTCCTGGCTGCGGCCGCGTCGGAAACCTCCACGCCGGCCGCACGCAGGATCAGGTCGATGATGTCGGCCTTCTTGCTCCTCGACGTCGTCTGCAGCGACATCGCCTGTGCGATCGCCCGGAGCTCTTCGCGTTCTTTGCGCTCGAGGACTGATCGCTCGAGTTGTTGTTCCGCAGGCATGTACTACCTCGCTTATCGAGCCTCGCCGGCAGGGTGCAGAAAACCGAGCCGCGCGGGGCGGAAAGGGAACCGAGCCGGTGTAATTGGCGCCGGTACCGCCGTGACCAAGACCTAAGGGACTGGGCCGGAAGCCACCACCCTCACTTTGGAGTGTCGGGGGGACAGCAATCAGTATCTTAACCCACTACGGGCCCTGTTGCCAGCAACCCAGCTACCGCACAGCACCGTGGGCCCTTCGTTGCGGCAACTTTGTCAACACCGCAGCCTCCCCCGTATTCCCAGACGACCCCGCGACCTGTCACAGACCGAGAACCTCGCGGACGCTCCCCTCGTCTGCATCGACCGCGGACGGGACGGTGATCTGGCTTATGGCGAGGTCCGGGTCCTTCAACCCGTGACCTGTGAGCACGCACACGACCGTCGAACCCTCAGGGGCTCCCCGCTTGATCAGACCCGCCACCGATGCCGCTGACGCCGCTTCGCAGAATACCGACTCCTCCGACGCCAAGAAGCGGTAAGCAGCGAGGATCTCGTCGTCGGTGACCGCGTAGATGCCGCCGCTCGACTCGCTCGCCGCCGCGGTCGCCCCGTACCACGAAGCGGGATTCCCGATACGAATCGCGGTCGCCACCGTCTCGGGATGCTCGACCGGCTTTCCGTTCACTATCGGGGCTGCACCTTCTGCCTGGAACCCGAGCATCCGTGGGAGCCTGGTGGCGCGGCCGGCGGCCCTGTACTCGCAATAACCCTTCCAATAGGCGGTGATATTGCCCGCGTTTCCCACCGGTATGCAGTGCACATCGGGCGCGTCACCGAGCACGTCGACGATCTCGAACGCGCCCGTCTTCTGTCCGTCGATCCTGTATGGGTTGACGGAATTGACGACGGTGACGGGAGCCTTCTGTCCGAGCGCGCGCACTATTGAGAGTGCCTCGTCGAAGTTTCCCCTTACCTGCAGGACGCGCGCGCCATGGATGAGGGCCTGAGCGAGCTTCCCGAGAGCGATGTGACCTTCCGGGATGAGAACGGCACAGGTCAGTCCAGCCCGCGCCGCGTACGCGGCAGCGGAGGCTGAGGTGTTTCCTGTGGACGCGCAGACGACCGCCTTGGCACCTTCTTCGACCGCCTTCGAGATGGCGAGAGTCATACCGCGGTCCTTGAACGATCCTGTCGGGTTCAGGCCTTCGATCTTGAGAAGGACCCGCGCGCCCACCCGATCGGAGACCTTGGGCGCCTCGAGAAGCGGGGTCCCCCCTTCCAGCAAGGTCACCACAGGCGTCGACGAGCCGACTGGAAGAAAACTCCGGTAAGCCTCGATGACGCCGGGCCAGGCATTAGCCGCAGGTGAGGGCGTCATCGCTCCTCTTCGTCACCCGCCACCCGCAGGACGCCGCCCACGTGCTCGACCATGTCGAGCTCGTTCAGATCGACGAGCGTCGCCCTGATGTCCCCTTCCCGGGCGATGTGGGTGAGGAAGATGAGCCTCGCCTCGTCACCCAGCCCGACCTGCTCCATGGACCGGATCGACACGCCATGGTCGCCGAACACGGTTGCGACCGCGCCGAGCACGCCGGGCCGGTCGAACACATCCATGTTGAGGTACCACGCGCAGCGGAGGTCTTCGATCGGCCGCGTGCGCACCTCGCCGCGCGGAACCGGCCTGCCCGGCGCGCCCGAGCTCAGATGGCTCGCCGCATCTATGAGGTCGCCGAGAACCGCGGACGCGGTCGGCGGCCCGCCGGCCCCGCGCCCGTAGAGCATCAGCTCCCCGCAGCTCGTTCCCTCCACGAACACGGCATTGAACGAACCACGCACCGACGCGAGCGGATGATCGTGCGGTACGAGTGCCGGGTGCACACGGACGGACACCTCGGGCACGCGGTCCGCTTCGTGCTCCGGACCGTCAGTGGTGAGCAAGTCGGTCCTCTCTGCGACCGCGAGCAGCTTCACGACGTATCCGAGCCGGTCGGCGAAGCCGATGTCCACTCCGCGCAGGCCGACTATCCCTTCGCGGTGGACCGATTCGGCGGGATAGTCGCAGCGGAACGCGAGCCCCGCGAGGATCGCCACCTTCGCGGCTGCGTCGAAGCCCTCCACATCCGCGGTGGGATCACGTTCGGCGATCCCCAGGCGCTGTGCCTCAGAGAGCGCTTCTTCGTAAGGGACGCCTCCGTCGGCCATCATCGTCAGGATGAAGTTCGTGGTCCCGTTCACGATCCCCATCACGCGCCGGACGCTTTCTCCCGCGAGCGAATCGCGAAGCGCCCGCACGAGCGGGATGGCACCAGCGACAGCTGCTTCGTAGAGAAGGTCGACACCTATCTGCGACGCCGAGCGTGCGAGGTCCGCGCCGTAGGCCGCGATCAGCTCCTTGTTGCCGGTCACGACGGGCTTTCCCGCGGCGAGCGCCGCTTCGACGACGACACGGGCGGGATCGATGCCGCCCATGAGCTCCACCACCACGTCAACGCCTGGATCGGTGGCGAGACTCTTCGCGTCACCGGTCACGAGGGCCTCAGGGATCCCCGGGCGTCTCTTCTTCGGATGGGCGACGGCGACACCGACGAGCTCGAGACGTACGCCCGCGCGCGGTGATCCCATCTGCATCGCTGAGAAGCATCCGGCACAGAGCGCCGCCGACGTTGCCGGCTCCGAGCACGGCGACGCGCACTGTCTTGCGGGCGGCCGGGCTCACCATCAGCCAAAGCTAGCCCCGGGAACGCACCCCGCCGGCCTTCTGCGCCGGCTCAGGGTTCGTCTCGGGACAGAAGGTCGTCGAGCGTCTCACGACGAACCACGACCCGGGCCGCACCGTCGCGCACGAACACCACCGCCGGACGGGGAACCTTGTTGTAGTTGGATGCCATCGAGTAGCCGTAGGCACCGGTGACCGGAGTGACGAGGATGTCTCCAACCCGCAGGTCCTCGGGGACTCGGGCGTCCGAGACGACGACGTCGCCTGTTTCGCAGTGCTTGCCGACGACCGTGACTGCCCTCGGCCTCGGTGCCTCTGGGGCGCGCGCCAAGAAGGCCTCGTATCCGCTTCCGTAGAGCACCGGCCTCGGGTTGTCGCTCATCCCGCCGTCGACAGAGACATACGTGCGTATGCCGGCAAGCTCCTTCACGGTCCCCACGGTGTAGAGCGTCACCCCTGCCGAGGCCGCGATCGCCCTGCCGGGCTCGGCGGTCAGGCGGACGTCTGCCGGGACACCGGCCTGTCTGGCCGCATCTCTCACCGTCGCCGCCCATTCGCTGATGGTCGGTGCCTGCTCGCCTGCGACGTAGGCGACGCCAAGGCCGCCGCCCACGCAGAGCTCGGGAAGTCCGAGCGGCACCACGAATCGCCCGAGCACCGCTACGGCCTCGGCGAACGACTCGGCTCTGAAGACCTGGCTGCCGATGTGGGCGTGCACGCCGAGGAGCTCGACCCCCGGCATCGCCCTCAGGCGATTCACTGCGGACGCCGCGGCCCCCGATGAGAGCCCGAAACCGAATTTTGAGTCCTCCTGTCCGGTTCGGACGAATTCGTGCGTATGCGCCTCCACCCCGGGGGTGACTCGCACGAGCACTGCCACACGCCGGCCGCCAGAGCGATCGAGATGTGCGGCGAGCCTGTCGATCTCGTCGAACGAGTCGACGACGATACGGCCCACCCCGCAGCGGATCGCCGACTCGAGCTCGGCATCGTCCTTGTTGTTCCCGTGAAGCACGATCGTGCCTGGCGCGACGCCGGCCGCGAGCGCCACGTGCAGCTCGCCCCCTGTCGACACGTCGAGATACAGACCCTCGTCGGACGCGAGCCGCGCCATGGCGAGGCACAGGAAGGCCTTGGTCGCGTAGGCGACTCCCTCGTCCCAGGTCTCGCGGGCCTCGCGGCAACGCGAACGCATGTGCTGCTCGTCGTATACGAACAGTGGGGTGCCGTGTTCTTCGGCGAGCTCGATCAGGTCGACGCCTGCGATGCGCAGCGCGGCCCCCGGGAGCATCTCGGCGTTGTCCGGCAGGAGGGAAGGATCGACCGGTCCCTCGTCGGGGGGAGGCGGATCCGGCAGCGCTCGCGGGCTCACATGGATTCGGGGGCGCTCAGGCCGAGCACTCCGAGCCCGACCGAGATGCCGATGCGGGCCCCCTCCACCAGCCACAGCCGCGCTTGTCGCACCGTGTCACCCACTTCGTCGGAGAGAACAGGGCAGTCGTGGTAAAAGCCGTGGAACGAACCCGCGAGGCGCCGCACCCAGGCGGTCACCTTGTGCGGGGCTCGGTCGCGGGCGGCCTCGGCGATCACGTCGGGAAGCTCCTCGAGGCACCGGAGAAGGTCGAGCTCGCGCTCTGAGTCGAGGACGCTCAAGTCGGCTCGACGAAGGGGCACCCGCTCGATGCCGCGCTCTTTTGCGACCCTGCCGATAGAGGAGATCCGGGCGTACGCGTACTGGACGTAGTAAACGGGATTCTCCATCGATTGGCTGCGAACCACCTCGATGTCGAACGCTGCCGCCTGGTCGAGCGAGCTCATGAGCGAAAGAAGGCGCGCGTCGCGTCAGGACCGATGTCGGCTATGAGCGAGTCGAGCGATATGAAATTGCCCGGCGCGCTTGGACATCCTGCCGGCCTGCTCGCCCTCGAGGATCGACACCATCTGACCGAGCTTGATCTCGAGCCGTTCGGGGTCGACGCCCATCGCCCTGACGCCTGCCTTCAGGCTGGCGACCTGGCCCTGGTGGTCGGCACCGAAGACGTCGATAACCCGGTCGTAACCTCGTACGAGGAACTTGTCGCGGTGATAGGCGAGGTCGCCGCCGAGATATGTGATGTCGCCATTGGACTTCACGAGCACGCGGTCGCGTGCGTCGCCGAGCTCGCTCGACTTGAGCCATGTGGCGCCGTCCTGCTCGTAGACGAGGCCCTGTGCCCGGAAGACGTCGATCATCTCTGCGACCGCACCTGACTCCTCCACCGACGCCTGGCTGTACCAATTGTCGAAGATGATCCCGAGGGATCCGAGAGTTGTGCGGATCTGCTCGAGAATTCGTGTAGTGGCGTAGCGCCCCGCGGCCTCGACTGCCTCGGGATCCGAGGGGTCGTCGGGGCCCTCGTAGAGCGCCGCGAGCTCTGTCACGTACGCACCCTGGTACCCGTCGTCCGCGACGGGCTCGCCACGGCGGCGGGCAAGGAGGCTCGCTCCGAGCGTGCGGACCTGAGCGCCCGTGTCGTTCACGTAGTACTCGCGGTCGACGTTCCATCCCGAGCGCGACATGACCCGGGCGAGCGCGTCGCCGTAGGAGCCCCACCAGCCGTTCCCGACGTGAAGCGGGCCGGTCGGGTTGGCGGAGATGAACTCGACCTGGACCCTCTCTCCGTGGCCGAGGTTGGTGCGCGCGTAATCCTGCTCGCCTTCGGTCACGACCTCGACAAGGGTGTCGTGCAGCCAGCCCGAGGCGAGTCTCAGGTTTACGAAGCCCGGTCCGGCGACTTCGACCTCGATCAGGTGGGCTGGGGGATCCTTACGGACTGCTTCGGCCAGATCGGATGCCAATTCGCGCGGGGGGCGGTCGAGCTTCTTGGCGTTGACGAGGGCGACGTTGGTCGACCAGTCGCCGTGCTCCAGCCTCGCCGGCCTCTCCAGGTGGACGTCGTCGGGAGGAACCTCGACTCCGAGCCTGGAGAGTGCGCGCGATACGGACTCAGCGATCTGCTGGCGGGCGGACATTGTGCGCCCGAGGATACGCGGTACGACCGGGCACTAGTCGTGCTCCGTCTCCGTCGTCCGTTCGACGGCGGCACTCCGGCCAAGGCGCGGCGTACTACTACAGTGCTGGGGCGGTACCGGCGGCGAGAGACCGCCGCTCGTACGGCCCCTTCTCAGATCGGGTGCCAACTGAACGAGCAGGCATCCCGGTCGGTCAAGTCAGTGGGTCAAGCCCCCGTAGCTCAGCGGATAGAGCACCGGCCTCCGGAGCCGGTGGCGCAGGTTCGAGTCCTGCCGGGGGCGCTCGAAATCCCTGGTCACAGGCCTAAAATTCTCCGCCCTCTGTGGGTGGTAAAGCGGCGTTGGTGATCAATCTCGGTGATCACTGGATCCCGGTCGATGGCGGTCGCAGTTGGACGCCTCCATCCAGCGCGTGGAGACGACCAAGAAGTTGACCGTTTACGTCGGTTACAACCGCGAAGTGCGCAAGCGCTGGTACGTGTCCGAGACCGCCCACGGCACAAAGCGTGACCCCGCTTGCGCTCTTGCGAAGTTCTTCACCGAAGTTGCTGAGGCCGGACGCGTCGCCGAATGCTCCAGTTTCGGTTGACCTGGTGCTCACTCAGTGGCTCGACGCCAGAAACGCCGCGGCTCTTGTCGTCAACTTCCGATAGGTACCGGCTCGCCATCAAGCTGATCCCCTCGACACTCGAGAAGATGTCTGTCGGGACTACTTGTCCCTTTCGAATGTCAGGGTGAATCCCGTGCCCTTCTTGTTAAAGGGACCCAGCGCAATCATGACCCTGCCTTTGCCATCTGCTTCGTACCACTGGTTGAGGAAGGTGGAAACGCCGTTGGTGTCGGCCGTTGAGTTCTTGAATGTAATCGTCGTGAACATCGGATACGGGCCTTTAGACCCTTCGGTAGTGGCATCCCCACCCTGAACTGTCAATTGCGCACTGACGTCAGTACTGAATCCCGGTCCACTCTCGGTAACGGTCTGTTCGGTGCTCACATATGTCATCTGAACATAGCTCGCGTTGCTGCTGTTGTTCTCATATAAGTTTAGCTGAATGGAGTCACCAGGGCTAATGGGCTCACTCTCCCCCGAAACACCACCTGCATAGAGGATGGATGAATAATAGGGAGTCGACCCGGAGCATTGGATGGAGACTTGTAGCCCGATCACTGTGACGGTGTAATAAGTTGAACTGTATCCGACTAATTCGTCGTCGATGGTCAACGGCGGATAAGTCGGCTTGCTCGGGCATGTGACCTTTGGGACCTTGAAAGTTGAGTAGAGACTGTTGAGCGTGGAGGTCAGCCCAGTATTCACACCCGCCAGGTAATACGGTGTACCCGTCGTCGTCGGCTCGCTTGCCGATGCCATGGAACTGGTCACCATTGTGGCCAGCGCTGTAGCTACAGCAGCCGCCAAAAGCGTCCGTACTTTCATTCGGTCTCCTTAACTTGATGCCCTGCAATTTTGTACTTGATGGTGATTGAGCCTGCAAGCGTCCAGACGCCGCCATCCCCCGTTTCGGTCGACGTACTCGTTTCGGTATTTCGTCAGGTAACGAAACCGAGCCGGAGATCCGATCATCGAGCCGGTTCCCTTCCTGGTACGGCTTTCCATCATTGAGCCTGCTTAACCATCCGAGCACCGTTGGATTGGACGCAGTCACCCGGGTGATGGCCGGGCGATCCAGCCATGTTGGTTCCACGAACGGGAGACCGAGAGCCCGGCGGCTTAGGACCTCTCAGGCCTGATCGATCCAAAGTCGTGACGCCTCGCCTGGATCTACAGGGTTGAGCAGATGCCCGAGACCGTGCTCGCTCGGCCAGGGGGCCCTGGGTCCAGGTGTTGGCGATCAATCTTGGCGATCAACTCAGGAGCACCGCCAGGACAGTCTGTATTTGGAAAGACGACAAGCCCAGCTCAGGAGTACTGAGACCCACGGGCAAGATGCACCGGACGTTCCGGATTTGCCTCCGGAGCCGGTGGCGCAGGTTCGAGTCCTGCCGGGGGCGCCAGAAATCCCAGGTCACAGGCCTAAAATTCGGCATTCCCTATCGCAACTAATCGGCGCGGCGATCAAATAGCGGTGATCAGTCGCCTCCAAGTCGAGGTCAGTGCCAGCTGGAGTGGCCCGCGAGCGACGCCGGCAGGCTGGCGCACGTCTGACAGAAGGGGCTGTCGCCTGCGGGATACTCCTTGGTGGCGTCGGCGCTCATAACTCGTGCACGCTCGTCCGAGGCCCAGCGGCACGCGATCGGAGATACGCGAGCACCATTCGCTCGCCGTCAGGGGTCAAGTCGACAGTGTGCGGCGTGAGTTCCCGACCTGTGCCGTACTCCCAGATGGATTTCACCTCGTCGAGACTGTGAAACATGCGCCACCACCGAACTGGACGCCAGATCGCAGAAGAGACGTGATCAAGGGTTATCGGACTGCCTCCCGTTGACCAGCGCCGAGGTAGGAGGCGAGGTGGCTTCGCGGCGACCGTCCTGCTCCACCAACGCCCAGCCAGGGACCAGAGCGGGATCCTGCTCGTCGAAGACTTCCCGGCAGGTCTCCACGCCTAGGCGCCTATTGAGAGATGCATCTCGCATTCTCCAGCTGCTGCTTTCTTCTGAACGTCGCCCCCCCATCGAGCCCGTCCGATCTTTCCAGTGATAGTGCGCCATCAATTCGGCTAAGAACCCTATCGACTGAGCCCAAAGTCGTCGCCGCGCTCTCGACGAATCTGAAGTTGCTCGTCAGTAAGTTCGAGGACGATTCCACGCCATCGATCAACCGTTGACACAAGTCGCTCGTAGGCTTGATCTGGCAATTCGAACTCATCGCGTGGAAGTCGGTCGAACCGATCGAGCATCTCTCGAAGTACCTGCGGGTCGAACCCGCGATCTTTGTCGAGTGCGCGTTGACAGAGGTGTACGAGTCCATAACGATCTGCCACCGCGGCAAGATCCACAAAGTCTCTTGCTTCGGCTCTGCCGAAAACAGCAAGTACCTTGTCGACAGCAAGTTCCTCGCCGGCGAGAATTGGACCCAACTCTCCGCGTTCAATTGGTAAGAGCCTGGCATCAGCTCCAAGGTCGACCTCTGTGACTTCCTCGAGCTCTCGGACCTCGAGGCGAAAAAACCCTCTTCCTTCCCGAACGCGACGGACATTCATACCGGCTTCGCATAGAGCACGTTCTACGGCAGGCACCAATTTGTCGACCCCCGCTGGGTCCGGACCAAAGAAATCGAGATCACGGGTTTGACGATCAACATCACCTCTGGCGATGGGTGGGCCCCCTCCGGCAAGAGCAAACAGCTCTGCCTCCGGGAGTTTGCCAATGATCGTCGCTATCCGACGTTGGAGAGGCGTTAGCACGCGATTTCAACGTTGCGATGCCGCAGGATCCATCCTGCCCATGCCTTACGCACGGACCTCGGCAAAACGAGATCGTCCCAAAGCTCGATCAACTGGTCGACATCCACATAGAAGCGAACGTCGTCGGCGGTACCCTCGCGCAGGACCTGCTCATAGACGCGAATCCGGTCCTGACGGACGTCGAGATCGTAGGTTTTCGGCGCTCCGCTCCAGCGGACGTGGGTGGGTAGCTGCACGCGCCCACTGGCCTTGGGGTTCGATGAGTGGCCGTCCCCCTCGGGTAAGGCAACAGGTCGTGCCTCCGGCCCAAGCTGAGGGGATCGGGCGGTCGCCATGGAGTCGAATTCTAGGGAAGGTTTGGAGGTGAAGGACGGTTCGGTCGCCCACCATGCAGTACGGCCGGGATGGGTCGACGGCACGGGAATGGATGCTGGGTGCGACGCGGCGGAACCCCTCACCGCTACCCCATCAGTCCTAATCGTGAGGTTGCAAGGTCGCCAGAACAGGAGCGGAGCGTCCGACACCACTCGGCCAGGGGCCCTTGGGTCCAGGACTTGGCGATCAATCATGGCGATCAACGCGGGGACACTGACAAGACAGCACCGATCAGGCTGGACGAGAGACCCAGCTCAGGGGCACAGAGGTGCACAAGTTAGACCCATTAGACGAACCGGATTGCCCTCCGGAGCCGGTGGCGCAGGTTCGAGTCCTGCCGGGGGCCGCTCGAAGCGCACCCAAAACGGCTGTTCGGACTTCAGCAGTGTTTTCCGCTCGCGAAAGTTAGCACTCGTTCCCAGGTGAACCCGAATGTGCCCCAGCTGATCCGACGACAGGGCGCAGTTTGGGACTCGTCACTTTGCTGCGTTCCGAACCATGTAGACGAATTCGCCCCGCTCGTCGCAGCCGCTGTGATGTTCATGAAACCCATTCTTTTCAAGGACTCGGAACTACGGTGCATTCCAGCTGCCGACTGACGCCCATAAGCGCTCCCTGCCCGTCGCAAAAGCAGCTTCGGTCACTGCTCCAGCGGCCTCCGTGGCGTAGCCGTTGCCCCGGAATTGGGGAAGGATCTCATAGGCGATTTCTGGTTCCTCGAAGGTTCCCCGACCAATGACTAGTCCGCAATACCCAATCGGGCTGGTCTCGCACCGCCGCCGAATACCCAATAGTCCGAAGCCATCTACTTGCGCTCGTTCGTTCTGCTCGACCATTCGCTGCTCAACTTCACCGATCGACAGCGCCGTGCCACCCTCGTGCACACGAAGGAGTTCGAGGTTGCACTCAGCGTCATCCTTTGTGCGTAGTCGCAATGACAATCGCTCGGTGTCGATCGAAAAAGCCATCGTTCGGGAGTGCTCGGCCATCTAAACGCCGTCCGTCGAGGGCATCAGGACGATCATCCCGACTTAGCTGGATACGCCTTTGCGTCCCGGCAACACAAACGTCGTCGTGTTATGAGGGGGGTGCCACTCAAGAAGCCAAACGCCGGCACTGTCTACGAGGGTCCTCGCGTGAAGATCCTTCTGTAGGTACTGGACGTCCGCCGTGGCGTCGGGCGCCCGGATCGTCTCCCAACCAGCCGTCGGGGTGATGACGAAGTAAATGGAGCTCGCGTTCACCTCGAAACGCTGTCCGGCACCGACGAGCTCCCAGATGAATTTGTGCTCCGAGAATCGGCCGACAATACCGTAAGAAGCTATGACTTCGGCGTCGGTAGGAATAAGGGTGGTCGCCTGTTGGAGTGCAGAAGCTTGATCAGCGGAGACAAGAAACCGTTCGTGCGGTATGCGCCGGATCATGATGTCCGACTGGGCCACCACGACCACCGTGGCGGTCAGAGCTAGCAATAGAGCCACCGCTGGTGCGACACGAGCCACATTCCTTCGGGCGTTACTTTCGGTGTGCCGCGCTGCCGACTCGGCCGGCTTGTCTTCCGTCGGCACGCGCCGCGGGGAGGAGGCGAGCCTGACGAGAACCATCACCGATCCGATGAACAGGAACGGCATTGCTGGCAGGTTCTGGAACGCGGCGCTGTAACTCGAGTAAACGGGACTTGCCGTCGCAGCGGACAGGAGGAGGAGGCCGACGAAGAAGAACAGGCCCCACCAGGTGACGAGACCTACAAATCCGGTCGGCAGAAGTTCGTAGAGAACTGCTCTCCAGTGTGCCTGGAGCGTCGTATAGAGGCGCGATGGATGAGTCAATGCCCCGCGGACTATCGCCGATATGCCCACGTGCAATGAGCTCGTGCCGGTGAGGTAGCCGTAGTTCGAAGCAATATTGCTCGCCTGGTTGGCACCGAGAATGTTCACCAACCCGAACCAGGCGAGACCCACGAATGTTGTGCCGATCGCCCATCTTGCTCCCCCTTTTTGGCGTATACGCCGTGAGCAGAGAGCTGCAAGTGCCACCAGGATCACGAGCTCGACCACCACAGCACCGCACAGCAGGCTGAGAGCTGACGCGATGAGAGCGAGCCGGAACCTACCTTTCCAGAACGAATAGGCCGCGAGCACCAGGAAGGGAGCTCCGAGCGGAGGCATGTGAAGGTCGAACGACACCGTCTCGTACCACCACGCGTTCGCGACAAGAGCAATCAAGGCGATGATGCCGGCGACGTTGCGACTCGTACGGGTACGGAGCTGTTCGGCGCAGATCCCGCCAACCCATAGCAATGTGATGGCTTCAGTCGCGACGATCGCGATGTCCTGAACCCACAAGAGCACGATGGGCGAGGGCGAGAGCCATCTGAGCGGGCTCAGAACCCAGATTATGAGATCGAAGTGGTCACGCCAGAACGGTGTCGTGATCAGCCTGATCGTGTCGACCGGGCTCAAGTCCCCATGACCTATCAGGTACCAGGCCTGAGCGTTGTGAGCGAAGTCGGTCGAGACGTCGAATCGCCCATAGAGGTAATTGCTGTAGATGATCAGACCGACCAGTTGAACGATGAGCACGATGGCCGAGACGAGCCAGAACCAACCCATCAAGCTCGTATCGAGCGACCTCCACAAACCGCGGGCGGGAGTGCGCCGGTGACGGTTCCGAGGGAGTGGAGACTCCGATTCGGTTTGTTCGAGGACTGGGGAGGCAGGCACCTCTGCTGTGTCAACACTCGCCTGCCACGACGCCACACACCCAAGGTATCCCAACGGCCCACGGCGTCGCAGTTGACCTGAACTGCCTCCTAATAGAGGAGTCCTGCCAACGGGGGGTGGTCCTGCGGCACGAGAAATCGACGAAGGCGCCACAGGCGGCGATATCTCTCTTCAGTCTGATTTGTCGGACCGCTGAGCTTTGGACTGTCCCTTGGACGACAGAAAGTTTGGTCGGCGCTTCCTGCGCGGGACGCAGCCAACGTGGGGGTTTTCGTACTTGGCGAGCCATTCGAGATCTGGCAGACCCTTGTCGACGTGGATCCAATCCGGCGAAAAAATCTCCGGCAGGATCTCGTACCGATACCAACGCGGCGTCACGATTTCGAAGATCTCGGTGAGAGTCCCTACTCGGTCCGCGAACAATAAGTTGTGTAGCTCGAGGTCGATCGTCGGCCGAGAGCGCAACAGCCGCTGCGAGCCCCTCAGGGCTTCAAGGTCGCTGCCCTCAACATCGAGTTTGAGAAAGTCCGCCTTGAACCGACCAAGGTCGTCATCGAGACGGACGAGCTCCACTTCCACCGTCGGTCCGTCCAGCCCTATGACGCCTGGCTGGCCGACGATTATGTTCTTGTCGTTGGTCGTCGCTGTGAGCCGCTCTGAGCGGTCGCCCGCACCGACGGCTCGCACCTCGACGTTGTCGAGATGGTTCAGCTTGACGTTCTCGCGGACCACGTCGGCATTCCACGGCAGGATCTCATACGAGATGACACGACCGGTCGGCCCGGTCCACAAGCCGAACAGCACCGACATCATCCCGTGATGTGCCCCGCAATCGATGATGACGTCGCCCGGACTGATGTGCTCCCGGCACCATCCGCGCTCCGGCAACCATTGATCGGGGTAGTCGTACCAGCTCGCAGCTACCGAATCGGCGATCAAGAAGTCGAAGACCAGATCGCCACAACGGCGATCGTGCGCGATGTATGGATACTCCCTGTCACTCACCACCGTTCATCGAGCAAGATCTTACTGCGGTTAGCGGCTAGTCAATCGGGATCCCCCACGCAGGTTCTTCTCTGCCGCTTCCCAACGGACCTCCGTGTTGGCGAGGACCGCACCCGCGTTGGCGAGACCTTCGCATCGCCGTTCCACCCCGCCCCCAACGGCGGCACGTTCTCAGTTGGCACCGCCGCTGCCGTCATCGAGTGAGCGGGCTCGGAGGAACCTTCTCGGCGGGCCCTGCAACCCCGGGCTCGTGGCGCGTATCGGTCTGCTTTTCCGGTCAGTGCAGGCAGGACCGACGGCTAGGGGGGTCTGGATCCGCTCAGTTGTATCGTGACGATTGATGAGCGGTGAACCCACGGCGGCGTCGCGGTCTGCGTCACCGACCGCAGGAGCTTCCGCACGCAGCTCCTCAGATCCCATCGCTGATCGAGCGGGGCTTCCCTCGGTATTGATGGTCGCGAACGCGCACATCGATCCGGTCTGGATCTGGGACTGGCACGAAGGCATGCACGAGGTACTCGCCACCTTCCGAGCCGCGCTCGATCGATTGGACGAGGATCGCGACCTCGTTTTCAGTGCCAGCTCGTCAGCCTTTTACGAGTGGGTGGAGCAGGTGGACCCAGCGATGTTCGCCCGGATCCGGCAGGCAGTCGAGTCCGGGAGGTGGACGTTGGTAGGGGGTCAATGGGTCGAACCCGACTGCAACGTCCCCTCTGGTGAATCGGTGTGTCGTCAGTTTCTCTATGGCCAGCGCTACCTCGTGTCACGTTTCGGGTTCGGAGCCTCGATCGGTTGGAATCCCGACGCATTTGGGCACGCCGCCAGCTTGCCCCAGATCCTCGTCAAGGCTGGTATCCAGGCGTACGTGATGATGCGTCCCGACGAGAAGGAGAAGAGCATCTCTTCACCACTCTTTGAATGGGTGGGTTCCGACGGCACAGCCATCACGACCTACAGGATCCCTTTCAGCTACTCGACGGACGCTCTCGGAGAGGAAGAAATGCTACGGGACCGGACGTCCAAGCTTCTCGAGAATTCGAACGAGCTCGGCATCCCACTCATGTGCTTCTTCGGCGTCGGCAACCACGGGGGTGGACCGACCCGAGCTGCTCTTAGAACCATTCGTGAGATCTGCGCGACGACCGATGGCAGGGTCTCGTTGGGCGGCCCTTCGACGTACTTCGCCCACATCGGCAACGCTCCACGTCCCGAGGTCAGAGGCGACCTGCAATGGCACTCAGTCGGGTGTTACTCGGCTCGCGCGGCGACAAAGCGAGCCAACTGCCAGAGCGAGCAAGAGCTGGTGGTCGCGGAGAAGATGGAGACTCTGTGCCGAATCATGACCGGCCGCAGGCTGGACGTTGCCGAGCAGCTCGGTCGCGGATGGCGGTCACTTCTCTTATCCCAGTTCCATGACTCGCTCGGCGGCACCTGCACGAACTTCTCGACCGAAGGTGTGGATCTCCTTGTCTCCGAGGCACGGGCCGTCGCCGATCGTGTGAACACCCTCGCGGTGCATGCGCTCGCTCAATCGATCGACACCTGGACAGCTGGAGCCGAAAGCGCCGAGGGTCTTGAAGCCTCCGCTTTCGGCGGTCTGCCGATCCCACTCGTCGTGTGCAACCCGCTCTCATGGGCGACGACCGTCACCGTGACGATCCCCTATCCCATGGGGGCCTGCACCGACACGACGGGAACATTCCTCGAGGTCCAGCACGTCACCTCCGGTGAGGCGACCTACAGCCGTTCCCGCACCCTGCTCCAGCTGCCCCTCCCCCCTTTCGGGTACGGACGGTTCTGGCTCCACATCGCGGGACGGGATGGCGGTCCTCGGGTTGACGATCGACTTGCAGTGGGCGCCGAGGAGCACGGATCGCTGTGCACGATCGAAAACGACTGTCTCGAACTGGCCATCGACAAGACGTCCGGGGTCGTTCTCCGGCTCCTTGACAAGCGCACCACGAGGCAATGGATCGGGAGTGAAGGCGTCCGTGCAGTGGTGATCGACGATACGAGCGACACCTGGTCTCACGGAATCGAGCGCTACGACGCCGAAGAACGACCGTGGCACTGCGAGGGTGTCGAGATCACCGAACGGGGACCGCTCCGGGCCACGGTCCGCTCGCGGTTCGTGTTTGGAAGCTCGACTCTGACCCAGGAGATTTCGCTGTATCGGGAGCGGCCGTTTGCGGAGATCAACGTCGATCTCGAGTGGCACGAACGATACCGACTGCTCAAGCTCGCTATCCCCCTGGCGATCGTCGATCCCGCCTGCGCTGCCGGGGCGCCCTATGGATTTGCTGAGCGCTCTGTGACAGGCCATGAAGAACCGATGGTCCACTGGGTGGACGTGAGTGAACGAAGCGGCGGCGGAGTGACGTGCACTTCCAACGGGACCTACGCATATGACGTCCTGGGCGGCATGCTCCGACTCACTCTCGTCCGGTCGCCGCGTGTCGTGGATCACGGTCGAGGATGGGGTGCAGACGATCCCATCGGTTATCCCTTCCTGGATCAGGGAGCACACAGCTTCAGCATCCGAGTCCATCCGCACGGAGGCACGTGGCACGACGGGGCAGCGAAGCACGCCGAGGAACACCTGCTGACCCCGCCTGTCGTTATCGACACGTGGCATCCCGGTCCACTCGCACCGTCCGGTAGTGGGCTCGAGGTGGCAGAAGGTTCGGTGATCGTTGCAGCGGCCAAGCGGGCTGAGAGCGCGCCGGGGAGCGTGTTCAGGATCCTGGAGGTTTCCGGCAGGCCCACGAACGTCGTGCTCACCTTCAGGGGTCGACTTGAGCCGTGGGAGTCGCAACTGTCCCCGCACGAGCTGTGCTCCGTCTTCGTTCCCGACGACACCACCGAACCGGTCCGGATCGTCGACCTATGCGAGCTGGAGATCCATGAGGACGAAACTCCATGACGCCACTCGATGAGCTCTTCGTGCGCCACCCAGTTCTCGTGCCGCAACGCGAATCACTCGGAGCGGCATTCGAAATCCTCGTTCGGTGCTTTCGAGCAGGCTCGACCGTCTACGTGTGCGGCAACGGAGGCAGCTCGGCGGACGCGGAACACATCGTCGGCGAGCTCATGAAAGGAATCGCGAGGAGGCGCCCCATCTCCGTTTCGGAGCGCGAGACGCTGCTCACCGCCGTCCCTGGGCACCGGGAGGAGGCAGCCGATCTAGCCGACCGACTCGACGGCGCCCTGCGGGCGGTGTGCCTGTCGAGCCAGACCAGCCTGCTGACGGCAGTCGCCAACGACCTCGGTCCCGACGTAGTTTTCGCCCAACCGGTCTTCGGTTACGGGAAGGCGGGTGACGTCCTCTGGGCCATCTCGACGTCTGGCCGGTCGCGCAATGTAATCCTGGCTACCATCGCCGCTCGAGCTCGTTCCATGGAGGTCATCGCTCTCACTGGCGAGGAGGGCCTTCCCCTAGGCAGCATGGCCGATGCATGGATCAGGGTACCCGGCCACGACACCAGCGCCGTGCAAGAACTCCACCTTCCGGTGTACCACGCGATCTGCCGGGCACTCGAGGAGGCCTGCTTTCCGAACGATGAGGGGTAGCCGCGCGTCCGCTTCAAGGTCCGCGATCACCGTCTCATCTGGATGCGAGACAACTATCCATTTACTTGATCGAGGGAAGACCGAGGTCGGCTCGAACCACGTTGGCGTCTGCGTCGAGGGTCGTGACGTCATCCCTGAACTTCGTCAAGTTGTCTTCTTGCACGTCCTCGTTGATTGTGTCGAGCTCGACGGCAAAGGTGTGGACGTCAGCCTGCGCCGTGGGCGGCCACGATTGCCCGAGGAGGCTCCGGGCGGCGACGACGGCTTCGTTCGCGGCAGTGATGACTGCCTGCGAGGTGAGCCCGTCGGACGAGTTGAGGTCCGCGGTAGCGGCGTTCCATGGCGCCACATCGGTGAGGAATCGCTGACCGTAGTTGATGTCTGTCGAAGTCGAGGTAGGAGGCAAGACGGTAGTTGCGGACGATATCCCGCTTGTGGTCGTGCTCGCGGAGGTCGACGAGGTGGTCGTCGACGAGGCAGTTGAGGCACCACCACAAGCCGCGAGCGCTGCCCCGGCCAAAATGATCCCTGCGGTAAATGCGGTCCTCGCATACTTCCGCGATCGGCCCTCGTTCGTCACAATTCCCATGCTGTCCCGCCTTCGAAGTTGTGGCACCAGGCGACCCTACGTCAAAAATTCTGGTCCAGAGTTAATTCCGCGGCGTAAGTGTGTGTCAGTGCGCGTCGACAATTGCAGGAATCACTCAGCGTCTAGCGCTCAAAGGTGATAACCCTGTCATACAATGAAACGGCATGACACTGTGCAGGGAAGTCACTCGTTTCCGGCGTGAAACCCGTACACAGAGAGCACACATCCCCGAGGCCGGTCGTCGTACCCTTCTTCGGAGATCGTGCCGTCGAAGTCTTTGCAACTTGGCTTCGTCCATGCGAGCGTTCCGATACGAACGATGGGAGTGGGATGGCCGCCAGCAGAGATGACGAGGGCAGGTCTGACCGGTCCGGCCGGACTGTCGATCGTAGGCGGTTCCTCGCCGGCGGCGGCGGCCTGGCAGGAGCAGTGCTTCTCGGCGCCTGTTCCACCTCCAGCCCCAAGTCCGGCGGTGTCCCAACAACGAAGGCTCCTGTGTTCCCGCTGGGCGCAGCAGCGAATGCCAAGTCCAAACCCGTGGCGATCACCTTCTGGCATTCGATGCAGAGCGCAAACCTGACTGCGCTTCAAAACATGACGCGTGCCTTCAACGCGTCGCAGCCGGATGTTTCCGTCAGCCTCGTAAACCAGGCCAGCTACACCGACACGCTCACCCTCTACACGGCTGCCCTGTCCGGAGGCGCGCTACCCGACGTCGTACAGATGGAGTCGTCGGACCTGCAGCTCATGATCGACAGCCAGAGCATCGTCTCCGCCCAGGCGGCCATCGACGCCGATCACTACGACCTCTCCGATTTCTTGGCATCGACAGTCGACTTCTTCAAGGTGGGCGGTGTGATCTGGGCAGTGCCGTTCAACATCTCGAGCCAGGTCCTCTACTTTGACGCGAACGCGTTCACCAAGGCGGGCCTCGACCCGAGCACGCCGCCGACGACACTCGTGGATCTTCAATCCGCAGCTCAGAAGATCGTGTCTTCGGAAACACAGAAGTACGGGATGAGCCTGAAGCTGTCCCCTTCGACCTTCGAGGAATGGCTGGCGATGGCGTCCCAACCCCTCTTGAACAACGGCAACGGGCGAACTTCCAGGGCGACATCGGTCGTATTCGACGACGCAGAGGGACAGACGATCGCGTCGTACTACCACCAGATGTACTCCACCAAGCTCGCACAACCGACGTCGGCCACGACATACGACAACCTCTTCGCGATCGCGAACCGTATTGCTCCCATGACACTCGAGACCTCGGCTGCTCTCGGGACGGTCGTCGGGCTGTTGGGCGGCTATCCGGATGTGAAACTCGGAGTAGGCCCGATGCCCGGACCAAGCGCGACCGGCGGCGTCTTCGTGGGCGGTGCAGGTCTATATATGGTCAGCAAGTCATCTGACGAGCGTCAGGACGCGGCCTGGCAGTACATCAAGTACCTGGTCGAGCCGGCCCAACAAGCGACTTGGGCAGCGGCGTCTGGCTACATCCCGGTACGTAAGTCCGCTATCTCAGAGGAAGCCCTGCAATCCCGATGGGCGCAGATCCCACAGTTCAAAGTGGCGTACGACCAGATCCTCGCAAGCCCTCAGTCAGCCGCGACAGCAGGGCCTGTCTGCGGAGCGCAGGCCCAAGTCGACAACGCCGTCCAAGACGGCCTGACGTCGATATCGAACGGCACAGGCGCGCTCGCTGCCCTCGCACAGGCGGCGAGCACCGCCGATCAGGCCATATCGAGTTACGACAGCCGGCTCTAGCGGCGCTCAGTCGTAAGCCGTGTCGGCACTCGCCGCAGTAGAGGCAACATCGGTCGGGCTCGACGAGGTAACCAAGCGGTTCGGCGACGTCGTCGCCGTGGACTCTCTCTCGCTTGAGGTCTCTGCCGGAGAGCTTCTCGTTCTCTTGGGGCCTTCGGGGTGCGGCAAGTCGACGGTGCTGCGATTGGTCGCAGGCCTCGAGGATCCGAGCGAAGGCGTCGTCAGGATAGGCGGCGGGATCGTGAACGACATCGGTCCGGCCGAGCGCGACGTCGCGATGGTGTTCCAGAGTTATGCGCTCTACCCGCATATGACAGTCAAGAAGAACATCGAGTTCCCACTGAGAGCGCGCCACATGGACGAGTCGAGCCGGGGACGCCTGGTTGCAGACGTCGCTCACAGCCTCCAGCTCGATTCGATGCTCGATCGGAAGCCGGCGCAGCTTTCCGGTGGGCAACGTCAGCGGGTGGCCCTGGCTCGGGCGATCGTGCGAAGGCCGAAGGTGTTCTTGATGGACGAGCCTCTTTCCAATCTCGATGCCCAGCTACGCCTCGAGATGCGCGCGGAGCTTGTCGAACTCCACGCAAGGCTCGGCATCACCCTGCTCTACGTGACGCATGATCAGATCGAAGCGATGACAATGGGGCAACGCATCGCCATCATGAGTGGTGGCGTCCTGCAACAGTTGGCCACGCCGGCCCAGGTACACGACGTCCCCGCCAACGCCTTCGTCGCCGGGTTCATCGGGTTTCCCCCCATGAACATCGTGCCGGCAAGGCTGTCCGAAAGCGGTGCGGTCATGACTGCCGTGGTCAGGGGCGGATCCCTCCCCTTGAGCGCAGGCCTGGCAGCGGCGGCAAGACGCCGAGGACTGATGGAGGCACTCGTGGGGGCTCGCCCCGACTCGCTGCGAGTCACCGACAAGGGAACCGTGAGCGCCACTGTGAGCCTGGTCGAGTCCTTCGGCCGAGAGCACCACGCGGCATGCAGGTTGGACGGAGGCCAGCTCGTAAGCGTGAGGATCGACGAAAACGAGACCGGCCTCAGGACGGGGGATGCCGTGAAGCTCGGCCTCGTCGGGGACCTCCATCTGTTCGAGCCTTCGAGAGGCGAGCGGGTAGATGCAGTCTGAGCCGTCAAGACGCAGACCCACCAGTCCCGGAGCCCGGTTGCGCCGCAGAAGGGCGATGAGAGAGGGCTTAGCAGGCCTAGCTCTGGTAGCGCCGGTGCTCGCCGTGTTCGGTGTGTTCGTCTTCTACCCGCTCGTCCGCGCGGTATGGCTCGGCTTCTACCAGACCCCGCCGTTCCCGAACCTTCCCTCGCGGTACGTCGGCCTGTCACAGTACGGGTCGGTTCTCAGCTCTTCACTATTCCTGAGCAGCCTGTGGCGAACTGTCGTGTTCGTCTTTCTCACCGTTCCTGCAGGGATTGTCCTCGGCATGGCGCTTGCCATGTTGGCGAACCAGCGCATCGCGGGCATCCGCGTATTCAGGACTATATATTCGTCTACAGTCGCAACGTCGACCGCGGTCGCGTCTGTGATCTTCTTCACTCTTCTCAACCCGATTGTCGGGCTTCTCAGCTACTGGCTGGGAGTGCGAGGCGGCAATGGGGTGCTCGAGAATCCCACCTGGGCGCTACCGGTGATCGCGGTCGTCTCGATCTGGCAGAACATCGGCTTTATCTTCATCTTGATGAGCGCCGCCCTCGCATCTATCCCCGAAGACCTGATGGACGCCGCAAGCGTCGACGGTGCTTCGAGTTGGCTCAGATTCAGAAGCGTGACCCTTCCGCTCTTGTCACCCACGATCTTCTTCGCTTCGGTCGTGGGGGTCATCGGTTCCTTCCAGGCCTTTGGCCAGATAGACCTCCTCACCCAAGGGGGCCCGAACAACCACACGCTCGTCTTGATCTATTACATCTACCAAGCGGCATTCCAGCAGAACAATTACGGGTTGGCTGCGGTGATGTCTGTTGCTCTCTTCGTGATCCTGCTCGTCCTCACGCTCGTGCAGTTCCGCTTCGTCGAGAAACGGGTGTTCTATGCACGCTGATGCTGCAGACCTTTCGCAGGGCGGGCGCCATCGCCTGAGGATCTCTTCGCCGGCTCCGCCCGTGCGGAGACACCGCGCCAATCACAGCAGTAGCTTCATCGCCGGCCGCGCGGCGCGATACCTGCTGCTCGTGATCATGGCGGTCATCGTCGGTTTCCCCATATACATCACCGTGGTGAATGCGCTCCTAACGCCGGCGCAAATTGCTCACAGGCCCCCGGTCCTGTTTCCGACCCACCCCCTGTGGTCGGCGTTCTCCGAAGCCTGGACGGCTGCCGACCTCGACGTTTACCTGCGCAACAGCGTGATCGTGTCTCTGGCCATCAGCGTTTGCGAGGTCGTGACATCCGTACTGGCCGCATATGCATTCGCATTCGTGCGGTTCCCATTCCGAAGGGTGATCTTCATGGTCTGCCTCGCCACGCTCATGGTGCCGATGGAGGCGATCATCGTGCCCAACCGCCAGACGATCGTGTTTCTCGGATGGTTCAACTCGTTCCCTGCCCTGATCGTGCCCTTCGTCGCGAGCGGTCTAGGGGTCTTTCTGTTTCGCCAGGCATTCATGCAACTACCACGCGACCTGAAGGACGCGGCCACCCTCGACGGGTATGGTCACCTCCGATTCCTTGCGAAGGTCGTGGTTCCGATGAATCGTCCGATGATCGGCACGTTCGCGCTGTACTCCTTCTTGGGAGCTTGGAACCAATACCTATGGCCGCTCATAGTGACCGACACCGACAGTGTCAGGACGGTGCAGATCGGGCTCCGTCAACTGAACGCGCTGAGCGTAGACCAGATCAACGTCATTTTCGCCGGCACGCTGCTTGCGTCCCTTCCGATCTTCTTCTTGTTGTTGGTCTTCCAGCGCCAGCTCGTCCGTGGGCTGACTGCCGGAGCCCTCAAGGGTTGAACGCGATGCTTCTAGACGTCGTGTACCACCCAGACATTTGGCTCCCAGTAATAACCGATGCCCGCCTCGACCCTCAACGGGGCAAGGCCTGACGGGAAGACGTAGTCGCCGTCTTCGGGAAAGACCATCTCGGTCCATCGTTGCCAGTCCTGCACTGGCGCTGTGATCTGCAGCGATCGGGGTTCGGACCGAAGGACTCGGCCGCCAAGTCGGGCGTGCACCCGTAGCCACGGATCGAAAGGAAGACCATCTTGGCGCCGCCACTCGGCGTATTGGTCGATCGGGATCAGCGGGTAGCGGTCCTTCCACGACGGCCGGACCGGAGCGACCAGCGAGTGCAAATCGTGCCGCTGGGCAAGCGCCCTCATCGACTGCACGACGAGTCTGCTCAGATCCTTGCCCTGGTAGTCGGCTACGACCTCAGCGGCCAGCGCAGACAGCGCGGTGTGAGTGTCCCGTTCTCCGACAGCCTTCAGACCCAGGGCATCGATTCCAGCTGGGAGATCCGCGAGGGTGCCGTCCCATCGGAACGGAATGGTACGAGCCCTCGCGATGAGACGGTCGGAGCGCCGATCCACGAACAGAACCTGGAAGTCAGCACGGTCCGGTACCAACGAGCCGAAGTATTCCCCGGTGTGGTTGCCGTGGTGGTTGTATTCAGGCCACAAGGACTCGAACGGTCGCTCATCGCGTGCGAGAGCCCATAAGTCCGGGCGCTCTGATGCTGTGAACGCCGCCAGCCAGGCCGGCGCGCCGGACGTCAACTTCATATGGATTACGTTACAAATCCTGATCGGCCATCGCGCAAGGTCGATTGATGAATCAACTCGCCCACGACGAACCTGTCACCGCGCCCAACTGGGTCAACGAGACGCAGTCACGGTCTCATATTCGCCTATGACGGCAGCAGCATTACTCGGCCGTGGCGAAGGTACCGGACGGGAAATGGAACCTCTCGACGGGGTTGTGCGTCATACGGGGTGTGGTCAGGACAACCGCTCGGTAAGGCATCTGGCAATGGGTCTTGCAGGAGGCGAGGCTGTACATGAGATGACGAGCCCTATGAGGTCCTCTGAGCTGGCCGCGCTCTACGGCCGTCAGCGTGAGGCGATGGTCCGCCTCGCGCGTCTTCTCACGGGATCAGCCGGCGTCGCAGAGGAGATCGTCCAGGAATCGTTCTTGAAGATGCACCAACTTGAGCGTGAACCGGAGAATCCCGATGCCTACCTCCGCGTGATCGTTGCCAACCTCTCAAAGAGCCACTTGCGACGGCTCCGACTCGAACGCCGCTCATCCCCCCAAGAGCGGATCATCCTCGACGAACCCGCGTTCGACGAGACGTGGGCCGCGGTCTGTCGACTTCCGTTCCGCCTGAGGGCGGTGCTGGTACTGCGCTTCTACCAGGATCTGTCCGAATCCGAGATATCCCGGGTTCTCAGGTGCAAGCCGGGAACGGTCAAATCACGATTGCATCGAGGGCTCACCAAACTACGAGAAGAGTTGAAATGAGCGATCTCGACCTAATAGAACAGCGGTTGCGTCAGACCTTTCGAGCGGTCGCCGAGTTACCTGTCGCCTCGATCGGGACCGAAGCGGGCGTGAGCGCCATTCAGAGCTCAGCGTCCCGATTCCCCCGACATCTCCGGGTCGTGAGCCTCGCCTTCGTCGCGGTCGTAGCCATCGCGGTGCTGGCTCTGGTCATTGCATACGGTCCACTCAGGTCGAAGAGCTCCAATGAGCCGGCTTCGCCGGGCAGCGGCATCGCCAAGAGCAAACTCCAGGCAGCCATCAACGCGACGTTCGACGCCTCGGGCTACGTATCCACGACGAACACTGATCCCAGCGAAGTAATCGTCACGAATGCCCCTGACCTTATCGAGACCATCGACAGCGGTCTCGTAAGCGATATAGACGTCGGCAACACCGAGTACATCGCGTCGTGGTCCTTCGCCTTGAAATCCGGGTACCACTTCGGACCGAATCACTGCGGACCTCACGACAGGTACATCAAGATGACAGCAGAGGGCTTCGCCACGGCCTCGTACAGCCTCCAGGGAACCGACGTCGTAGCGCACGGCGATGTGTTCACTGTGAGCCGGGAAGGGACCGTGACAGAGACCTTTGTTGTGCGAAGTGGCTATGTGGTGCAGATAACGCAGACCTTCCCATCGGCCGGCAAGGCCTTCGTCACCTCGTTCAGCGAGATCGGCCACGCTCCGAAGATCGTGGTTCCGCCTTCCAGCGAGGTCGTGTCGAACCCCCACGTCTTTTACAAAGGCTGTCCCCTCAACGTTCCCTGAACCCGCCACCGATTGCCGGCTGCCATATGCGCGGGCACGGACATCGCTCAAGAGCCTTGTCGTCCTCTCCAGCCGCTCTCCAACGCTTGACTCTCTGATTCAGGCTTGACTCCGTAATTCAACAAGCATAGAATTCAGCGGTCATTGAGTTTGCGAGGAGCACGGCTATGTGGGCAATGATCGTGAAGGAGTTCCGGCAGCTCAAAAGGGACAGACGCACGTTGGCGATGCTCATCGTGCTGCCTGTCCTGCTACTCGTTGTTTTCGGCTACGCAGCGAATTTCGACGTCTCGAAGATCCCGACGGTCGTTGTCGGACCGGAGGCGGACCTTGTCGCGAGCCATCTCAAATCTCCGTTCGAGGTCGTGCAGGTCGATCCCGCCGCTGGAAAGGCCTATGCGCAGTCGCGTCTCCAAGACGGCGATGCAGCCGTCGGACTGGTGACAGGTCAAAGGCAGGTTCTCGCACTGTTGGATGGGACCCAGTTCTTCTTCGTCGAGGCTGCACAGAACGCCTTCGCGCACCTGGCCCAGGTCTCGAAGCAACAGGGGTCGGCAACTCCGAATGTCACCGCCCGGATCCTCTACGACCCGCATTTGAAAACTTCGTGGATCATGATCCCGGGATTGACCGGTCTGATCCTGTTGATGATCGGCACACTGATAACGAGCCTCGGAATAGTCCGCGAACGTCAGGCGGGCACGATCGAACAACTCGCCGTAATGCCGTTTCGACCATGGGACGTGATCATCGGGAAGATCGCCCCGTACCTTCTGCTTGCATCGATCGACCTAGTGGTCATCGTTTTGATCGGGATGTTCCTGTTCGGCGTGCCGTTTGCCGGCAGTGTCGCAACCTTCGCCCTCGGTGCGATCTTGTTCCTGATGGTGATGCTCGGCATGGGCGTGTTCATCTCGACGGTGTCTCAGAACCAGGGACAAGCGGTGCAGCTCGCTTTGATGTTCGTGATCCCCCAAGTTCTCCTGTCCGGCCTCATCTTCCCGATCACTCTCATGGCGACAGGTGTCCGATGGCTCGCGTACATCCTTCCGCTGTCGTACTTCATCGACGTCAGCCGTGGGGTCATGCTCAAGGCCACGCCGATCACGGCTCTCTGGAGGCCACTTCTCTACCTGGCCCTGATGGCAGGCATCGTTTTCGGCCTCGCCATCCTTCGCTTCCGACGTGATCTGGCACCGAGAGCGAGGCGGACAGACAGTGCTGGGTCGTCCGTCGGAGCGATCGCAGCGTGACCTGGGGACTCGAATCCGCAAGCGTGCGCTTCGGCTCGCGAACCGCACTGAACCAGGTGAGCCTGGACGCCGGCCCCTCGACTGTGAACGTGGTCATCGGAGGGGACGGAGCGGGGAAGTCCACTCTCTTGAGAGCTCTGGTTGGGCTCGTCCGCCTCGAAAGTGGAATCGTCCGGCGTCCGCAGAAGCAGGACATCGGGTACGTTCCGGCGACGGCCGGCCTATACGTCGATCTCACCGTCGAAGAGAACATGGCATTCTCGGGACGCGCGTACGGCGTCGACGGTGCCGACTTCGCGACCAGGTCGAGCGAGCTCCTCGAACGCATTGGCTTGGCAGGCGCGAGGACGCGTCTGGGTGGGCAGCTCTCGGGCGGAATGCAACGAAAGCTCGCCCTGGGCATGGCACTGCTCCATAGTCCGTCCTTGCTCGTCCTCGACGAGCCGACGACCGGGGTGGACCCGGTGAGCCGGGTGGAATTGTGGCGCCTCATATCGCGATCGGCGGCCGCGGGCACGGCTGTCGTCGCGGCGACCACATACGTCGACGAGGCTCATCACGCCTCAACGGTGGTCTTGCTCGAACAAGGCCGGTCCATTGCACAGGGGTCGCCTGCTGACATCGTTTCGAAGATCCCCGGCAAGGTCGGCCTGGTCCGATCGCGATCGCGGCCACAGGGGTGGTCCTGGCGATGGGGATCGACCTGGCGCACCTGGTCCCCCTCGGGCGACCTGCCCGAAGGAACCGAGGTCATCAAACCAGGCTTCGAGGAAGCCGTCATCATCGCCGCGCTCTCCGACGAGCAGGAAACGGCAGTTTCATGAGCGCGCTAGCCGAAACCCGCGGCGTCTGCATGAAGTTCGGAGAATTCACGGCTGTCGAAGATGTCAACCTGACCGTCAATGGCGGTGAGATCGTCGGGCTGCTCGGAGCGAACGGCGCCGGCAAGACCACCCTGATAAGACTCATCCTCGGGCTGCTACTTCCATCCGACGGCGAGGTCGAGCTCTTCGGGTCTCCCCCGTCGACGAGCTCGCGTAGCCGCGTCGGATACGTCCCTCAGTCACTGGGGCTCTACGACGACATGACCGTGCAGGAGAATTGGAACTTCACGTCCGCCGCCTTCAGATCCGGCCGGCCGCCGTTGCCTGAGAGCATTCGACGATCGAAGGATCAGCTGGTCGGCTCGCTGCCACTCGGTCTCCAGCGGCGGCTGGCATTTGCCGTCGCGTTCTCGCATCGGCCCGAGTTTCTCATGCTCGACGAACCGACTTCAGGAGTCGGCCTTCTGAACAGCACCAGGCTCTGGCAGGACATCCGCGAGAGCGCGGAGAGCGGCGTGGGGATACTCGTCACGACCCACAACATGGAGGAGGCCGAGCAGTGCGACCGCCTCGTCCTGATGGTCGACGGCCGGATCGCCGCACAAGGAACCGTCTCCGATCTGGTCGCAGACGCAAGGGTCGTCGAGGTGAGGGCCGATGACTGGAGCCGCGCCTACGAGCTCCTTGATTCGGCGGGCTTCACCGTGCAGGTCGAGGGAAGCCTGCTCCGGGTACCTGGACGCAAAGATGCGATTGAAGACATCCTTCGGGTTGGAAACGTGGATGCCGCCGTATCGGTGGTGCCTGCAGATCTCGAAGAGACGTTCGTCATCATCGTGTCGGAAATGGCGAACCGATGAGCCGTACCGGGAGGAGACCGGGCTCTCCGGATACCAGAGAAGCAATCCTCGAGGCCGCATTGCGCGGGTTCGGCGCGCGAGGCTACGAGGCCACCAGCCTTCGAAGCATCGCGGAGGATGCCGGAGTCGACCCCGCTCTTCTTATCCATTACTTCGGAACGAAGGAGAACCTCTTCACCGCTGCGCTTCGCTGGCCGGTCCGCCCTTCAGAGATGTTCCCCGGGCTCGAGGCCGCCGGTGCTGCTGAGGCGGCCGAACTGATCGTCCGGATGCATCTGAACATGCTCGATAACCCGCAGCACAGAGACGACATCTTGGCGCTCGTGCGATCTGCCGTTTCCAACGCGGTTGCCGCAAGGATGCTGCGTGAGTTCGTGACCGAAGCCCTCCTGGTGCGGCTCAGCAGTTTGATCGACAAGCCTGATTCACGACTTCGTGCATCGTTGATCGCGGCGCAGCTGGTGGGAATTGCGATGCTCCGTCATGTGGTGCAGCTGGAACCTCTGGTTGGTGCCTCGAACGACGAGATCGCCTGCGTTGTTGCGCCCGTGATCGAGAGTTACCTGCGATGAGATCGGCGTCCGGAAGCCGAGAATGACAGATTAGGGACCTTCGGCCCTAGTCCGACGTGCCCCGGAGGCCGATTGCGACTTTGTGGTAGACGCAGAGGCTCGCGTGATAGGCCCGGCCAGTTCGAAGCAGCCGTTCGTCGTCGGGTCCGTTCTGGCCGCTGCGTCGACCCTCCTGTTCGTGCTCTGGGTCGTCTTCCACCTCGACGGCGCACACGTGACGCTTTGGGTCGACGACACCGGCCAGGCCGCCGCAGCATGGTGCGCGACGGCGGTGTGCTGTGTGGCCGCATTTCGGGCGCCCACAGCTCGGGCCACATGGGCGCTACTCGCCGCGTCCAGCTTTGCGTGGGGTGCCGGCGAAGCCGTCTGGTGCTACTACGCGCTCATGAAGAACATTCCTGTGCCGTTTCCCTCTCTGGCCGACGTTGGCTTTCTCACTGCGGTTCCCCTCGCTTTCTGCGGGCTCGTGCTCTATCCGATGGGACCTCGTAGGCCCGCCACGCTGGCGCAGGAAGTCCTCGACAGCTGTATCATCGCGACCTCGCTGCTGTTCGCGAGCTGGGCGATGGTCCTCGGTCCGCTCTACCGGTCGCATCAGGGCGGGCTGTTGAAGCAGATCATCTCGCTCGCTTACCCGATAAGCGACGTGATCATGGTGTCGCTCGTGATCATCCTGATCGCCCGTGCGGGGCACTCGGGCAGGATCCGGCTTCAGCTGGTCATGGCGGGTGTGGTCGCCTTCGCGATCTCAGACAGTGCGTTCGCGTATCTGACCGAGGTGAACACCTACAGCGGGGGGAGCTACCTAGACACGGGTTGGGTCGCGGGTTATTTCCTCATCGCTCTCGGCGCCCTGTGGGCGCTCACGTCGCCGGCGCCTGAAGTGTCTCAGACCGAGCAGTCCGCGATCTCGCTCGTCGCTCCATACGCTCCGGTGCTCGTAGTGCTGGCGGTCACAGCGGTGGACTACCTACGTGGAAGCCGCATCGAGACCGTGTCGTGGATAATGGCCTTCGCCCTCGCCGGGCTCGTCCTCGGCAGGGAGATGCTGCGTCTGCTCGACAGCGGCGATCGACCACGTCACGGCGCCGAAGATACGGGGCACGACGACGGTCGTGTAGTGCCAAGCGATGCGAAGCTCGAATCGGCACTGAGAGGAGGCTGACCAATGAGCGCAATCTCTTCTCGAGCCGGGTCGAATGGTCAACGGGTGAATCTGGTGAGCCCGTATGGGAGAACTCCCGCTCGACAAGCGACCAATGGAGGTACCGCTGTCAGGACAAAGGCGCGCGTCACTGGTTGGATCACCCGTTCGATCGTTGTGGCCACCACCGGTTTCGCGTTTCTCGACCTGTTGCTCCTGTCCACAGGTGGCCATCGCTGAACCCGTGGTCGGCTTCGGCTCCGCACGTGACGACGGTTTCTACAGAGTCAGCTCTATCCCAGACCCGCTCTCATCGAGTCGCGCGGGCCTCGAGGACCTCGTATCCACAGTTGTAGCCGGGGATGAATGTGACGCCCGGTCCCCCGTGGCAGCCCGCACCGCATAGATAGAGGCCGTCGATCGGGATCGGATTGTCGACCCAGCCACGTGGTCCCGGGCGGAACGGGCCCATGAAGGCAGGCTCGAGCAGCCCGTGAGTGAAGTCACCCCCGGTGCAGCCGAACATCAGCTCGTACGTGTACGCCGGATAGTTGAACTGGCGCTCGATCAGGTCCGGAAAGTTCGGCGCCACCGCGGCGATTTTGGAAATGATCCGTCCCGCCATCTCGTCACGAAGCCTTGTCTGGTCGGTGTGAGTGGCGCCGATCGGGAAGTAGAAGGCGAAGCTACTGGCCGCATGCTTGCCCGAAGGGGCAAGTTCAGGTTCGTCGATCGTCGGGATCTGGATGTTGAACGATGGTGACGGAGGCACAATGCCGCGCACGCAGCCTTCGTAGTCGAGTTGCATCTGCTCCGCGGTCCCGAAGAGCGTCACGTTCCGTCGGAGACCTCCATAGTTCAAGACGTCGTAAGGCCCGGTGAACTCGGGCAATCCGTCGAGGGCGAAGTGCACCTGGAAATACGCGGCGCGGTGGTCGATCGCCCCTACACGCCTTGCGAAGTCATCCGGGATCCACTCGCTGTCGACGAGCTGGGTAAAAGTCGCCGTGGGATCCAGGTTGGAAACGACGACGGGCGCCGTCACAACCTCGCCTTCTCCGAGCTCGACGCCCACCACGCGTCCTTCGGACACCACGATCTTCGACGCCTTCGCATGGCGCCTCAGTTCGCCTCCGTTCGTCTCGAATAGGACCCGGAGATGATCCGCCATGGCGCCGATTCCTCCCCGTACCTTGGACATCGTCGCTTCCCCCGGTGACGCAAGCGCGAATGCAAGGCAGAGCGCGCTGCCGGGCGTATAAGGGCCGAGATATGTGGAGTTGACCGACAGGAAACTCAGCATGCCCCGGACCTGGGCGTGCTTGACACGATCCGGAAGGAAACGGTCGACAACATCCATAACAGATCCGAACATGGCCGTACGGATCGCCTGGCGCTCGGATTCGTTCGACGCACAATCCCACATCTCGTCGAGCGACTTCGGCGGCTTTCTCACATCGAACCGGCCGATCGCCCGCGCAGGCGCTTCGGCCCAGGCGGCCACCTCGGCCATCCCCATCACCGCGTCCATGCCGAGGACGTCGCCGAGATGTGCGAGTAGCCGTTCGGGGTCTGAGTAAAGAAGGATCGGAGGTTCACCCGAAGATCCGATACTGGCGGACTGCACCTCGGGCTCGTAGATGGGGCACGAATCGAAGCCGAGATCGTCGAAGATCTCGTTCGGGATCGGGAACTGGACCGAACCTGCCAACTCGAAACGGTAGCCCCGGATCAGTTCGGTCGTGGACGACATCCCGCCGATGAAGTGGTTCTTCTCGAGGCACAGAACCCGTAGGCCACCTCGCGCCATCACGGCGGCCGCGGTCAGTCCGTTGTGGCCGGCGCCGATGACGATTGCGTCGTAGTCCGCCACGAATCGGCACCGTAGTCGCGAGCGTTCGGCCACCGCACAGATCGGCGCTTCAGTTCGGCAGAAGGGTCGCGCGTTCAACGGAGGACCCCGATCAGGGCTCTCAATGAAGGAGAGGGCAGCCTCAGCCCAACCGTCCTCTCCTCCATTGAGACCGGGCCGCCGACCGGGGATCTAAGACCGAAAGAACGTCTAGTTGCGCCTGACCATGGCCAAAGAATCGACAGCTGGAGCATCCTCCTGTATCCGCCGTATGCGCCATATCTTTCATACAATTGCAGTATGCATATACATGGCTCGGACAGGTCTTCATGGCCACGCCCGCTTCATCCGTCAGGTCATGAGGGCGTGGCGCCGATGCCGGACGAACAGATCTGCGGACCTGCTCAGGTCGACCTGCACTATGCGCTGGGCCTCGAGCAACTCGTCGGCCCAGAGCATCCTGAGCATCGTGCGCATGCTGTCGGCACGTCCTTTTGCGCGTGCATCCTCAAACGCTTCACGCAGAACGTCGTGCAACGTCGTGTCATGTTCGGGAGGAGGCTCAACCGAGGTGTTTCCTTCAGCGAGTATCTCTGCAAATTGCTCGTACCAGCGATGGCTGGACGCGTACGAGTCGCGGAGGACGGCACCGGCTATCGCCACCGACTCGAGCTCCGCTTCGGGCCCTGCCTCGATGACAGGAAGAGTCGACAGGGTGTATGCCGCCAGACGAATCCTGTTCGCACCGGTGAAGAGATTGGCGATGGTCTCCACCGACACGACCTTTGCGCCACGTTCGGCGAGGAACTGGCGGAAGGCGTCGTCGAGTCGAAGGTATGTCCTGTGCGCCGTGCGTTGCGACCGGAAAGTGTCGACTCGACGCACCGTATCGGTCAGCCGGTCGACGGCGTCGGCAAGGAATCCCGAGTTCGCGACGAACGCGTCGGACAGGGCCCTTCCGAGTGCAGCGGTGGCTCCCCTGGGCCAGAAGAGCACGCCGACCACGACGCTGACCGCACAACCGATCCCAACATCTTCGATCCTCGTCAGGCCGACTCTCCATCCGGTGGGCGCGATGACGTTGAACAGGATGATCACTACAACGGTGAATCCCGCCTGACCGGCGGTGAAAGAGATCATCGACGGAGCAGTCCCCGAGATCACAATTGCGAGTGGCAGGAGCAGCCAGAGAACCACCGGGTGGCCGCCGAGCCCGATCATGAGTGCAGAACCGACCACCACGCCGATGGCAGTCCCGAGGACCGCGCGCAGGGCCGTCGAGCCGGTGCCGAGCGCACTGGACCGAAGCACCGACAACGTGCCGAGAACCACCCAGAAGCCGTGCTCGACCTGGGTCATCTCGATGATCCCAACTGCCAGGGCAAGACCGGCCGCACCTCGAAGGGCATTTCGGAACCACACGGAGCGGAACGACAAATGAGAGCCGAGTCTCCTCCACACTGTGCGAGAGGCATCATCTTCGTTCGCACCCATCATGCGGTCCCGCGCGTGGCGAACCCCCGTCGCTTCGACCGCAGCTTCCGCCACCATTCCGGTCGCGATTGCCAATGCCCGCGCCTGGAAGCTCGGGTCCAACGAAGACGCGATTCCCCGAGCGTCACCGGTCTCTGCCTGCACAGGAGCCGACCCGGCTGTGCGACCCTCGAACGCGTCGTGAGGTCCAGTCAGGTGAGACACGTCGGCTTCGAGGTTGGCGCGAGCAACCTCGTCGAGGCGTAGCGACGATTGTTTGACCAATTCGACCAGCGCGGTGTCGTCCACCGGATGCGCATCGCCGTCGCATATGAGCGAAGCGCTCAGTCTCAGGGTCTCGGCCGAGGCTCCGATCACCGTTCGAACGCCGGGAAGCTCCAAAGACGGCGATTGGTCCCTGGCCAAAGAGGTGTTCCGTGCCACCCACTCCACGCGGCCGACGAGCTTGGCCAGAGCGACGGCTCCTGCGGCATGCCCGGTGGGCGGGTACGGCGTGCCCGCGAACTGCTGGCGCAGTAACGACAACTCGGAGTTCACGATGGCAAGTCCTTCGGGGTCTCGCGTTCCGTTTGCATGGGCTTCGGCCAGCGCCGCAACGGCATCGAGCGAGGCGGACAGACGACGACGGAGATCGTCGTGCCATGGGGGGCGCCAGATCAGCATGCAAGCGGGAATGCAGAATGCTCCGGCGAGCGCCCACCCGACCAGACGCGGGCCGACCTCTGCGGTGGGTTGAGCAACTGCCACCGGCAGCACAAATGTCATGAGAGCGGCGGTCGCACCGATCGCGGCCTCAGGCCAGGCGATGCCCGCGAAAAGAACGGTGAAGCCGACAACCCCCATTGCGACGACGGCGGCAACCTTTTGAGTTGAGACCACCGTACCGAGCGAGATCAGGCACCCACCGACGATGAAGAGGCCGAGGTAACAGACAAGACGGGAGCGAGGCCGACCGGGGAAGTCCACGAGGAGCAAGAAAGAGAAGGAGCCGAATGCGGCGAACAAGCCGATCTGGGAGTTGGAAAAGGCGAAATGCCCGACAGCGAAAGCCGTGGGCATGACGATCGCGGCCCTGACCGAACGCTTGACTGCCATGAGCCCGGGATCCTTCTTGCGCACCCAGGCGGCGGTGCTCGAGAGACGACGGCCGTCGAGCATGCCGGGAAAATTAACGGGTCACTCTCGACCTGCCACAGGATCTCCATGGAAGGATTTATATGCCAATCGCTATAAATAGCTAAAACTCGTATATTGTCTTCTGAATGGATGCCGTTCGAAATCCGTATTGTCCCGGCGCCGGAACCCGACCACCGGCTCTCGTCGGTCGAGACGGCGAGATCGAGGCCATGGACGTCGCGTTGCAACGCCTGAGGCTCGGACGTGACGGACGCAGCCAGATGTTGACGGGGCTGCGAGGTGTGGGCAAGACGGTGATGCTCAACGAGTTCGAGCAGCTCGCAGATGCAAGGGGCTTCTTTCACGAGCACGTCGAGGTCGGCGAGGACCGAGAACTCGCACCGAGGCTCGCCGCCGCATTTCGCCGAGTGCTGCTGTCGATGGAAGCGAAACGACGGATAGGAGAGCGGGTTCGGCGCGCGCTCGGAGTGCTCAAGGCGTTCAGTATCCGTCTCCCTGGCGGGCCCGAATTGAGCATCGACATCGACGCTGTCTACGGTCCCGCTGACTCGGGCGACCTGGCGATGGACCTCTCTGCGTTGTTCATCGAGTTGGGGGAGGTCGCACGAGACCACGACACCGGCCTTCTGATCACGATCGACGAGCTGCACTATGTGGCTCAGCCGACCCTCGAAGCCCTGGTGATGGGTCTTCACCGAGCCGCTCAGTTGCGGCTGCCGATCACCGTCGCGGGTGCGGGGCTTCCGTCGCTCGCGTCGCTGACCGGTGAGGCGAAGTCGTATGCCGAGAGGATGTTCACGTTTCCGGTCATCGGGTCTCTGCAAGACGACCAAGCTCGCGAGGCGCTCGCGGTGCCGGCGCAGGACGAAGGGGTCGTCTGGGAGGAATCGGCGCTGAAGCGTGTGATCGATGTCACTCGCGGTTATCCCTATTTCCTGCAGGAGTTCGGCAAGCAGGCCTGGAATGTGGCCGACGGTCCTGACCTGATCAGGACCGATGAAGTCGACCGGAGCATTCCGGTTGCCCGAGCCGAGCTCGACGACGGCTTCTTCCGTGTGAGGACGGGTCGCACGAGCGACCCCGAACGCCTGTATCTGAGGGCAATGGCCGAACTCGGTCCCGGCCCGGTGCGCTCGGGGGATGTCGCCCGACTACTGCAGAAGAAAACAACCGCTCTGGGGCCGACCAGGGAGGGCCTGCTCAGAAAGGCCTTGTGCTACTCCCCTCGCTGGGGCGAGATCGACTTCACCGTCCCGATGTTCGACGACTTCATGAGGCGTTGGATTCCCGATCTCACTTCCCTCATGTAGGTCCGCCCACCTTATGAGGATTATTTTAGCTATTTATACGGCAATTACTATAAAGCGTTGCATGGAGGCCCCCGGTGTCTGTTGTCGAGACAGCCTGAGCGCCGACAAGCCGGTCCAAATTCGACGACGTGTGGCGATATGTATACGCGGGAGTTTCATAATCACCAATTTGAAAACCGGGCGGATCCAACCGGTGAGCGACGATCCCCTAAAAGATGCTCCCGAGTCCTGGAAGCCGAGAGCCAAGAGCCTCCAGGCGGCTGAACGCGAGGAGATCCACACGGCGCTCGCCAGGGGTGAGTCGATGTCTTCTGTCGCCAGGCGCCTTCACAGAGCTCCGTCCACTGTCACGAGGGAGGTCAAGAGAAACGGCGGCGTCCGCTTCTACGGGTCCTGGCGTGCGCACTGCCGCGCTCACTTAGCCTCTAAGCGGCCCAAGGTCTCAAAGCTCTCCGCCTGCGAGGCCCTTAAAGAGCAGGTGACCGAATGGCTCCTTGAGCTGTGGTCGCCCGAGGAGATCTCGAGGCGCCTTCGCCTAGAGCACCATAAAGATCCGACGATGCAGTTGAGCCACGAGACCATCTACCGGTCGCTTTACGTCCAGGGCCGAGGCGAGTTGAGAAACATCACTGACATGGTCATGATCTCAGAGCGTCCGCCCCAAGCAGAAGACCGGGCGGTCCCTGGTCACTGGGAGGGGGATCTCATCATGGGCACGCAGAACAGATCCGCAGTCGGAACCCTGGTCGAGCGCTCCACCCGGTTCTGCCTGCTACTTCACCTTCCAGACACCCACAAGGCCAAAGACGTAGAGCAGCAAATGACAAAGGCAATACAGACCCTTCCGAAAGAGCTCGCAAGGTCCATCACCTGGGACCAGGGATCGGAGATGGCAGCACACAAGAGCTTCACCGTCTCCACAGGGGTGCCCGTCTACTTCTGCGACCCACATTCTCCCTGGCAGCGCGGATCGAACGAGAACACCAACGGCCTTTTACGCCAGTACATGCCGAAGGGCACGGACCTGAGCACCCTCACAGAAGACGACCTGTCAGCCATTCAGCGCAGCTTGAACGGCAGGCCGAGAAAGACCCTCGGATTCATGAAACCATGTGAGAAGTTCGCCGAGCTCGTTGCGCTCACCACTTGAAACCGCCCCCGAGGTCGGTGTCCTCGGCGCCCGGACCCAATGCGGTCGAAGGTGTCAGTGGGCGAAGGCGAGATATTCGTGGACGGAACGCACGGCTGCCGAGCCTTCTCCGACTGCCGAGGCCACCCGTTTCATCGACCCGGACCGCACGTCTCCGACGGCGAACATCCCGGGGTGGCTGGTCTCGAACGGAAGCGGAAGACGGTCCAACGCCTCCCACCGCTCGTCCAATAATTCCTGACCGAGCGAGCGGTCGGTCAGGACGAACCCGTTCCGATCAAGCGCCGCGCATCCCGACAACCATTCAGACGAGGGCTCGGCGCCGATGAAGGAGAAGAGGGCCGCGCACCTGAGGATCTCTTCGCCTTCGGGATCCGTGATGCGAACCGAGCTCAGACTCCTTTCCCCCTCCAGGGCGGCGATCCGAGCGTTGGTCTTCACCTTGATGCGGGGATCGTCCTCTATGCGGTCGACCAGATAGCGCGACATGCTCTTGTTCAGATCGTCGCCGCGGATGACGAAGGTGACCGAGCTTACGCGGTCTGCGAGGAACAGACCCGCCTGGCCCGCTGAGTTCCCGCCGCCGGCGATCACGACCGACAACCCTCCGCATAGGCGGGCTTCCATGTCGGTTGCCGCGTAGTACACGCCCTTTCCCTCGAACTCCTCGATCCTTTCGGCATCGAGTCGCCGATACCTTGCGCCGCTCGCGACGATGACGGCCCGTGCCGCGACCTCGGAGCCATCCACCAGCGTGACCACCAGATGTCCCGCTTCCTCGCGCAGCGCCGTCGCAGCGCAGGGAGCAGTCAGATGCGCTCCGAACCTCTCCGCCTGGACGAAAGCCCGCTGTGTCAGATCGCCGCCGGAGATTCCTGTAGGAAATCCGAGGTAGTTCTCGATCCGCGAGCTTCCCCCCGCCTGCCCGCCAACAGTCGCCATCTCGAGCCCTAGGGTCGTGAGCCCCTCAGAAGCTCCATATACCGCGGCTGCAAGACCCGCGGGGCCTCCGCCGACGACGACCAGATCGAAACAACGTTCCGGCAGGTTGTCGACAGTGAGTCCGAGGTACGAGGAAAGATCTCCGGGCGTCGCGTGCCGGAGAACCACCCCGGAGGCGATCACGACCGGTAGATCTGAGGGATCAACGTCCGAGTCGCGCAGAAGTTGTTCCACCGCGCCCTCAACGTCGGCGTCCAGCCACTCGTGCGGGATGCGGCTGCGAGACAGGAACTCCCTCAACTTGAGAGACTCCGGAGAGAACCGCGAGCCGACCACCCGGATCGCGGCCGTTGCGCCACTCAACAACACGGACCGTCGAGCGATGAACGCCGCCAGGATCTTGTCCCCCAGTCCTGGCCTGGTGGCGAGGAGGTGGCGGAGTGAGGCCGCCGGAACCACGATTACCTCACCCGGCTCGACGACCCGGGCCGATACGTACACCCTCATACCGGTCAGAAGGTTCAGCTCGCCGAGGAACCGCCCGGGGCCGTGCCGAGCGATGATCTTCTCCTCACCACCGTCCCTCACCGTGATCTCGGCAGCCCCTGACCGGATCACGTAGAAGTCGTAACTCGCATCCCCCTCCCGGTAGAGGTACTCGTCGGTCAGAACGGATCGACGAGTACCCAGGGAGTCGAGGACCGCGAGCTCGGATTCGTCCAACGTCGGGAACGCGACCGCGTCGTCATCCACCGACGCAAGGGTATTTCTAGATGTCCGCCGGTTCCACATCCCCGGGGTGGCGGTGGGGGAGTACGTGGGCCGGTACGGTCCCGAGGCGGCCGGCTTGATAATCCTCGAGGGCCTGGACTATCTCCTCCTTGGTGTTCATCACGAACGGCCCGTAGTGGACGACCGGCTCGCGGATCGGTTGACCCCCGAGCAGGAGCACCTCGAAGTCCGGGCTCACATCGCGGGTCGTAGCGGCAGTGAGAGTGAGCGTGTCTCCCGCCCCGAAGACAGCGAGCTGGCCAGTCCTGATCGGCCGCTGCTCGTCTCCGACACTGCCGGATCCGGCCAACACGTACGCGAGCGCGTTGAAGTCCGCTCGCCATGGCAATTCCACCTTTGCTCCGGCGCTCAAGGTGGCATGCACCAACGAGATCGGCGTGAACGTCGATCCGGGCCCGCTGTGGCCACCGATCTCACCCGCGATCACTCGCAGCAAGGCTCCCCCGTCCATCGTGGTCAGAAGCGTGGCTTCCTTCCCGCGGATGTCCTGATACTGGGGCGGGTTCCACTTGTTCGCCCGGGGAAGGTTGACCCACAGCTGGATGCCGTGGAAGAGGCCGCCTGTAGCGACGAGCTGCTCGGGCGGAGCTTCGATGTGGAGGATTCCGGAGCCAGCGGTCATCCACTGGGTGTCGCCGTTTGTGATCCGTCCGCCACCGCCGTTGGAGTCCTGGTGATCGAAGATGCCGTCGATCATGTAGGTGACGGTTTCGAAGCCTCGATGCGGGTGCCAAGGAGTTCCCTTCGGCTCCCCTGGTGCGTACTCGACCTCGCCCATCTGGTCCATGTGGATGAAAGGATCGAGCTCGGCCGTGCTCACACCTGCGAACGCGCGGCGGACCGGAAAACCCTCGCCCTCGAGCCCCGACGGGGCCGTAGTCACCGACTTCACTCCCCGCTTACGCGTCCCCACGGCATCGGGTGTGGGAATTCTAGGCAGAGTCAAAACGTCTTCAACTGTCACTGCGGGCATCTTCGCCTCCTGATTCTTCGTCGCACGGCAACGTCTCTGAAAGGACCGACCCGACCTTGCGGGAGATCTCGGCAAGTGTGTCGAGCTCGGGCGGTGTCAAAACATCCATGAAATAGCGGCGCACCGCCGCAACATGCGCCGGCGCCGCCGCACCGATCGCTTTTCTCCCCCGTGGTGTTATGGCAACGAACGCTCCGCGTTGATCGGTGGGACACCTCTCGCGTTTTGACCAGATCACGCTCGACCATCCGCGTCATGTGATGCGACAGCCGGCTCTTCTCCCAGACGAGCTCTCGTCCGAGCTCGAAGGGTCGCATCCGGCCCTCGGGGCTCTCGCTCAGTGCCACCAGCACTGCGTAGTCCTGTATCGACAATCCTGAGTCCTGCAACAGCTCCCGGCCTAGCACAGCCGACAGCTGTTCATACGTGCGGAGAAATCCTCGCCACGCAGCCTGCTCTTCAGGTTGCAGCCAATTCGGATTGCTCATGCCTCCACGCTAACAACGCCGGTTTCGCAACTCACCGGGCCTGTAGGGACGGGCGGGGTATCCAATGTGGTGGGCGCCTCGCCCGTCCTTCAGGTCAGGCTCAGGCTTACGACGCGTTCTTGACCGCTGACACCTCGAACTCGAGGACGACCTTCTCGCTCACGAGTACGCCGCCCGCTTCGAGGGCCGCGTTCCAGTTGATGCCCCAGTCCTTGCGGTTGATCGTCACCGAGCCCTCGAACCCGACCCTGTGGTTCTGGAACGGGTCGACAGCGGCACCGGAGTACTCGAAGTCGATCGAAACGGGCCTGGTGACTCCCTTGATCGTCAGGTCTCCGGTGACCCGGTATGTCGCGGGGTCCACCACCTCGACGCCGGAGCTCACGAAGCGGATCTCCGGGTAGTTGTCCATGTCGAAGAAGTCGTTGCCGCGCAGGTGCGCGTCACGGTCGGCATTCCTGGTGTCGATGCTCTTCGCCTTGATCGTGACTTCCAGGTGAGACTTCTCGGGCGAGGCTGTGTCGAAGTAGCCGCTTCCCTCGAAGTCGTTGAACGACCCTCGGACCTTGGTCACCATCGCGTGGCGCGCCACGAATCCGATCCGGCTATGGGCAACGTCCAGCGTGTAGTCCCCGGTCACGTCCTGAGTGGGGGCCTTGGTCTCGGTAACTGTGCTCATCTCTGCTCCTGTCTGCGATGACCTTGACAGTTGATCTGTCAACTACAGGATCCAACACAGTTGACCTGTCATCTATTTCCGGCTCGAGAAATTCCGCGAACCGAGCCCGGCCACCGGAGCCAGAGCTCAGCCCACGCTCCGCCCGTTGGCAGTCAACTTGACGTCGATGTTGCCCCTCGTGGCATTCGAGTAAGGGCAGACGTCGTGAGCTGCCAGAACGATCCGACCAGCCTGCTCCGGGTCCTGGACCTGCGGGAGGGTCACGTCGAGCTCCGCTGCGATCTTGAAGCCGCGATCCTCGGTCGGAAGCAGACTCACTCTGCTGACGATCGACACATCGCCGACCTCGACGTGCTCACGGCGGCCGACCACGCCGATGGCCCCTTCGAAGCATGCTGCGTAGCCCACCGCGAACAGTTGCTCAGGGTTGGTGCCGCCACCCTCTCCACCCATCTCCTTCGGGGTGCGTAGCTGCACGTCGAGGGCGCCGTCAGCGGTGCGACCGTGACCGTTGACACGGCCACCCGTCACGGTTGCTTCGGCCGTGTAAAGAATTCGAGCCATCTTCACCTCCGGTCATCGGGATCTGGTACGAGGTTGAGCGGTCCTCCCGGTGGAGAGCTCACCCGGTAGCTTCTACACGCTGTCGCCCGGGATGATTCCCTTGGAGCGAAGCACCCTGAGGAGGGAGCATGAACGACCAAAGAGCGAGGGAGCTGCTCGACACCGAGCGTCGGCGCGTCGAAGGGCTTCTCCACGAGGCGACCGAGGCCTTCCATGAGGATCGGAGGGCCGAAAACCAGACGGGGGACATAGCGGATCCCGCCGAACGCCTCACAGCTGAGGGGTTGGACAACGCTTTGATCTCAGGGCTGCGCGACAGGTTGGCGCAGATCGAACACGCTGAGGCTCGCCTGGAGGCAGGAACGTACGGACGCTCGGTGGAGAGCGGCCTCCCAATACCGGAGGAACGTCTCGAGGCGGATCCGGCAGCCGAGCTGACTGTCGAGGAAGCTGCCCGGCAATAAGGCGACGGGGCAGGCCGCCGCAGCCTTCCGGTTCTACGGGGTGGGGACGACGACTATGTGGACGGTCTTGGTCTGCGGCGGAACCACCGCTATAGGCGTCGCGTTCTTCTCCTTCTTGGCATTGAGATACCAGCCGCTCTGGTAGGCACCCACAGCCGAGAAGTAGTAGAGGTCGTAGCTTCCGGCCGGCAGGTTCGTCTCGGCGAACGAACCGTCCGCCCCGCTGACCGATTCCCACGCGATATCGGTCGTGCCGGCCACGTATGCATAGACGTTGATGCCGGGCACCGGAGTGTTCGAGCTGTCGGTGACCGTCCCCGTAATCGTCGCGGCGGGCTGAAGATGGATCTTCACGTTCGTGACAGAAGGCACGGTGACCACGACCGCCTTTGCCGAGGACTCGCTCGTGGCGTGTTTGTACCACTCGCTCAGCCAGCTTCCCGGTGGGCTCGTGTTGAAGTAGTACAGGTCGTAGCTCCCCGTAGCCAAGTTGGGCTCTGAGAAGGTTCCATCAGACCCCGTCGTCGACTCCCAGACGACTTCGTTGGTTCCGGCTTGGTACGCAGAGACCTCAATCCCCGCCACCGGGTTCGCAGATGGGTCTGTGACGATGCCGTCGATGGTGGCGGCGGGCCGAACCGTTATGTCGATGTGGGTCGCGCTCGGCGACGCGACGTTCACGGGCGTGGCATCTGCCTCGCTCGAAGCGTGCTTGTACCAGGCACTCAGCCAGCTTCCCGTCGACCCAGAAGGGAAATAGAACAAGTCGTACTCGCCCGTCTTGAGGTCAAGCTCTGAATAGGAGCCGTTGGCTGCACTGTTGGCCTCCCATGCGATCTGAGTCGTCCCCGCTTCGTACGCGTAGACCTCTATCCCTGCGACTGGGTTGCCCGCCTTGTCGCGGACGAAGCCCGTGATCGAGCCCTTCGGCGCCGCACTCGCCGGCGACGCAGCCCAGACGGTCGCTGTCATGACCATCGCTGCGACCGCCAGGGCGGTGCGCAATGATCTGCCTCTTCTCGAAAGACCGCCGAGCCTCGTCATCGGGTCCCCTCTCACGCGGGTCGATCGGCAACTCACATCGGTCGACCATCGGAAGGTAGCGCGTTGCCCCGGCGCAGGCCCTTCAACCCATCGACCCAGCCCAGAGGGCTGGGGGACTGTGACATGGCCACCGGCGACAGGCATGGAGGCACCTGGGAGTCGAGTGATTGTTGTTGTTTTTGTGGAGAGGGATTGATAAAGCTTTGTTGGTTATGCTAATGTCTCTTCTACAAATCATTGCTCATGGCTAACCAAGTGCGGACCGAGAGTGGCCCGTCCTCGGGATGCCGATCGGCCGGCGGCCGAATCGATCGGGGGGGATATGAAGGACCTAATCAGGATGGCACGCGCCCGCGCTCACGCTCGTGCGCTCGATGCCGAGGTTGAGAGCCTCGAGGCCACAGAGGCCGGCTTCACCCTCATCGAGTTGATGGTGGTGTTGCTCATAATCGCCATCTTGCTGGCAATCGCGATCCCGACGTTCCTCGGGGTGACCAGTAGCGCCAACGACCGCGCGGCGCAGTCGAACCTGTCGAACGCCCTCACTGAGTCAGCGGCCGTCTACCAGACAGCTACGGCGTACACGACCAACGCTACGACATACAGCACGCAGGCACCCGAGTTCGACTGGTCAGTCGGGGCAGCTTGCCCTACTACGCAGGGGAACTGCGTGAGCGTCCAGGTGTTCAACGTAACCACGCCAACTGGCGGCGATGCACAGGGCATTTCGCTCGCGGTCGACAGCACCAAGACGAACACCTGCTGGTATGCATTCGACCTTCAGGCGTCCTGGGCCGTCACGGGCGAGGCGACCTTCCCGAGCGCCGGCGTGTTCTACGGGAAGTCCGCGACGGGCTCGTCGGCTCCCGCGGCCGGGTGCCCGGCGCTCACCCCGGACAGCGACGCCAACATCATCTTCACGTCCACCACGGGCCAGAATTACGGGAATGCGGCGGTGGTCAGCTGACCAACTAGACGACACTGCGAGCCCGATCCAGCTGCTCGCAGGCTGACTGAGAATCAAGAAAGGGCCCCGCTTCGGCGGGGCCCTTTAGGTGTCACCGCGCCGCGGGTCTACGAGCCCTATGAGGTATAGGCGACGGCCTCGTCTGCGACCACGGCGACGAGGTTGCCGAGCGCGATGTTGATGTCAACGAGGTGCAGCCCCCACGTCGGCCCGAGTGTCTGCCTGACGATGCTCCTGCGGTCTTCGGGATTGATCGGAGCGCTCACTTGCAGCCAGCTGGCCCCGTCTTGGTAGAGGCACTGCCCCGAGTAGAGGCCGGGCTCGGTGAGCCACGGGGTAGGCACCTTCGGCGCGCCTGCGGATTGCGCCCCGAGACCTGCGGCGATGCTTACCGAGGGGAAGAAGGGATCCAGTGGGGCGCTGCCACCTGACAGCGACGCCGGATTTACACAGAGGACCTGTAGCTCGGAAGCCGGAATGCCGGAGCCGGCTGAAAGCGAGCTCACCCCCTGGCCCGGTCTTCCGAAGAGGCTGTCGGCAGGAGGTTGCTGGTCGAATGACGAGTATGCGATCACGCAGCCGGTCTGCGTAGATCTCGTGCAGGCCGGGATGTTCTCGAAACTCCCACCGACATCTTTTCCGATCGGGACCGTGACGTTGCCTCCCGCGATGATCGCCGAGACCAGGAGCCGCCTCACCGACGGGTCGTTGTCGACCTGCCTGCGGAGAAGATCGATGAGCATCCCCGCACCCTGCGAGTGCCCTATGACCACGACCCCCCGCCCGTCGTTGTAGTGCGCCAGGTAGTCGTCCCAGGCCTTTGCGACCCCCGAGTAGGCCTTCAGCGCGTCTGCGGCGGTGATGCCACCAGGACTGAGGATCGCGTGGAGGGTGAACTGCGGGTACATCGGCGCGTACACCCGGCAGACCTGACTGAAGCGCGACGCCTGAGCTTCCGCAACCGAAGTCTCCGCCGGATCGATGTGAAGGTTCGCCAGGATTCCGGGCTGCTCGCTCACGGTGGGGTATACGTAGAAGCAGTCGATCTTGGGGTCGGACGCATCGGCGAAGTGCTCGACGTGGGTCGGCCCCGATTGGGGCAAGACGGTCGTCGTGAGGCTCGAGGTGCACGGGTCGCCGGCCTCTCCGGGTCGGCAGAGCCATTCCACACCGGCGCTGTCCGTGTCTGCCGGCGCGGCGCCGTCGGCCTCCGCGGCCAGCTGAGCGGGCGTCGGCGAGGTCGCCGGCTCAGACGTGTGCGTCGTGGTCGAGGATCCCCCAGTCTTCTGCGGGCCGGCTGACGATCCAGGTCCGGACCCGGACCCGCACGCGCAAACAGAGAAGCCGATCACCACTAAGACGGACGCCACCGCGAGCTGACGCTCTGTCAGATTCCTGCGCATTTGTTCGATGGTATGCCGCGACAGCGCGATCGCACGGAGCGGGTCGCGAAGAGCGGAGGGACAGATCTTTCCGGGTGTCCGGGGAACCCTGGTCCGGGCGTAGTCTGTTCGGCTCTGTGCTCGCCCGTCTCCCCCTCCCCGATCCAGGTGAACCGGACCTCCGTTCACCTGTCAGGTTCCTCTTCTGGCTCGCCGCGAGCAGCGTTCCACCGTCGCGGCAGGCGGTCTCTTCGGCGCGGTCTGGATGGGGGCTCAGGGCCTGATCCCCGCTGCGATCGGTGCCGCCGTCAACGCGGTCGTCGACAAGCACAAGAGCGGCCTCATCGCATGGTCGATGGTCGTTCTCGCGCTGGGAGTGATCCAGGCCGTGGCGGGAGTGCTACGCCACCGCAGGGCCGTGACGAACTTCCTGACCGCTGCAGTGCGCGTGCAACAGCTCGTGACGCGCCAGGCGGTGCGACTCGGTGCGGACCTTCCCCGGCACGTCGACGCCGGAGAGGTGGCAAGCATCGGTACGACAGACGTGCAGCGCATCGCGCGCATGCTCGACGTGACCACGCGCGGCACCGGTGCCGTCTTCTCGTATCTGGTTGTCGCGGTGATCCTGCTCGTGTCATCACCTCCGATCGGGATCATCTTGTTGGTGAGCGCGCCGATCGCGACTCTCGCCGTGTTGCCGGTCATGCGACCCCTCGAACGACGCCAGTCCGTCGAAAGGGAGCGCCGTTCGGAAGCATCGTCGATCGCCGCCGACACGGTGGTCGGCCTTCGGGTACTTCGCGGGCTCGGGGGGGAGGAGGAGTTCGCCGGCCGTTACGTGGAGTCATCCCAAGCGGTCAGGCGCGCCACGGTGCGCACCGCTCTGGTCCAGTCGATCCTCGACTCCTTCCAGGTCCTCTTCCCGGGCGCGATCCTCGTGAGCGTCACCTATCTGGGTGCGCGGCTCGTCGTCGAAGGCCGCATCTCTCCGGGCCATCTGGTCGCCTACTACGCCTATGCAGCATTCCTGCTGCTGCCCATCCAGACCCTCATGGAGGCGGCTACGCGGTGGTCCGCAGCCACTGTCGCCGCGAGTCGCGTGCTCTCGGTGCTACGCCGTGAGCCCGACCTGCACAGCCCCGAGTCGCACTACCTCGAGGCGCCTGCCGGCCCCATATCGGACTCGAGCACGGGGCTGACCGTCGCACCGGGCGCACTGACCGCCGTCGTCTCCCCCGACCCGGACGAGGCGAGCGAGGTCGCCGCTCGCCTGGGGCGCCACGCGGACGCGCCTGCCGGCCAATGGGTGTCGATCGCAGGAGTACGCGTCGACGAGCTGCCCATCGAAGCTGTTCGCCGGCACGTGCTCGTGGTCGACCGTGAGCCGCAACTGCTCGCTGGGACCCTCGCACAGGCGGTCGACATGCCGAGCTTCGCGCCCGACGGCGGCCACGAACGTCCGACCATAGAAGAAGCGCTCGAAGCGGCTGCCGCAGAAGACATCGTCGAAGGCCTCCCAGACGGGCTGGACACCGAGCTTCCCGAGCGAGCACGGAGCCTGTCAGGCGGCCAGCGCCAGCGCGTCGTGCTCGCCGCGGCGCTCAGAGCAGACCCCGAGGTCCTCGTCCTGGACGAGCCCACGAGCGCCGTTGACGCACACACAGAGGCCCTGATCGCAGAGCGGTTGCACGCCATCCGCCGAGGTCGCACCACCGTTGTGTTCACGACGAGCCCTCTGATCCTCGAGCAGGCGGACCGGGTCGTCTTCATCGACGGCCGGGTGCGGGCCGAAGGAGACCACGCGCGTCTGCTCGCCACGGACAAGGGCTACCGGTCGGTGGTCATGAGGGGTGCGGCATGACGGTCGTCGAGGTGGCGGCCGAGCGCCACATCCTTCCGATCGCGTCCAGCCGTACGACGTGGCGTCACGTCATCGCGCTCTTCCGCCAGGAGCGTCCCTTCTTCAGCCTGGTGATCGGGCTCCAGGTCGTCGCGAGCGCCGCGGGCCTCGTCGGTCCGCGCCTGCTCGAGTACGTGATCGACGATGTCGGGCCGCACAGGGGGAACTCCACCATCGAGATCGCCGCCCTCCTGTTTGCTATTGCGCTCGTCGTGCAGACGGTCCTCACGGGCGCCACCCGCGGCCTCGGCGCGGTGCTCGGCGAGCGTCTGCTCGCGCGGCTGCGCGAGAGGCTGATCCAGTCCGTGCTCAGCCTTCCGCTCGGACTCGTGGAGCGCGCCGGCACGGGCGATCTGCTCACGCGGGCTTCGACCGATGTCGACGACCTGTCACAGGCGGTCCGCGCGGGGCTGCCGCAATTGCTCGTCGCGGCAGTGACAGCCGTGCTCGCGATCATCGCGCTCGTGCTGACCGCGCCGGTGCTCGCACTGGCTCTCGTGCCGTCGATCCCGATACTGGCCTTAGGCACCCGCTGGTACCTGAAGCAGGCACGTCCGGCTTACCAGCACGAAGCGGCGTCGTTCGCCCGGGTGAACGCCAGCATCCAGGAGACGGTCGCGGCGGGACGCACGATCGAGGCGTTCGGCCTCGGTCCTGCGCGCGCGTCGCGAGGACCGACTCGGACATTCGCGACTGGGTCGGCTGGGAGCGCCGCACACTCTGGCTGAGAACGGTGTTCTTCGGCTCGAGCGAAGCGAGCTACGTGATGCCCCTGGTTCTGTGCATGATCATCGGTGGTCTGCTGCACATCGACGGTCGCCTGAGCGCAGGAGCCGTCGCAGCTGCAGCCCTTTACGCCCAGCAGCTCGTTGTGCCGATCGACACCCTGCTCGCATGGCAGGACGAGGTTCAGCTCGCGTCCGCATCGCTCTCGCGTGTCGTTGGGGTGAGCGAAGTACCGCCCTCTCCGGTCACCGACCTGCTTCCCACCGACGATCGTCTCGTGGCGTCTGATGTCCACTACTCATACCGCGAGGGCCATGACGTCCTGCACGGGATCGACCTCGTTCCCCCGCCGGGGACCAGGCTCGCCGTCGTCGGGCCGAGCGGAGCGGGGAAGAGCACTCTGGCGCTGCTTCTCGCCGGTATCCACCCGCCGCGCGAAGGACGGATCGAGGTCGGGGGGGTAGCCCCTTCGCGCCTGCCACCCGAGAGGCTCCGGCGCGAGATCGCTCTCGTGACGCAGGAGCATCATCTCTTCGCATGCTCGCTGCGCGACAACCTGAGGCTCGCGGCGCCAGGAGCAAGCGACGAGGAGCTGATGTCGGTGCTCGCCACCGTCGACGCCGAGAGCAACCTCCGCCTGCTCCCCGACGGGCTCGACACACGGATCGGATCTGCCGGCGTCCTCCTTCCACCTGCTTTCGCGCAACAGGTCGCGATCGCACGACTGCTGCTCGCCGACCCGCACACGCTCGTGCTCGACGAGGCCACGTCGCTTCTCGATTCGCGCTCGGCGCGGCACCTCGAACGGTCCATCTCGCGCCTTCTAACCGGACGCACCGTCATCGCCATCTCACATCGACTCCACGCCGCGCACGACGCGAGGATCGTCGTCGTGGTCGAGGGCGGCCGCATAACCGAGCAGGGCTCGCATGCGGAGCTGCTCGAAAACGACGGCGCGTACGCTGCTCTGTGGCGTTCCTGGCAGGGAGAGGAGGCCGGATGAGGGAGTCGGATGACCGCAAGCCGAAGTCCGCGCGACGGAGCAGGCGACCAGGGTCACTGCTCGCTCAGCTCGCGGCGATCGACGGAGTCGAAGAGGGCGAGTCCGCCTTCAAGGAGGGCCGCGGCCTCTGGGTTAACGGCAAGGAGATCGCTCACTTCGACGAAGACGACGTGATCGACATCCGCCTCACCGCGGCGCTGATCCGCAGTCGCCGGGCGGAGCTTCGCGAGGTTCCGTCCGTCACCTTGCGCCGGTCCGCCAGCGCGGACTGGCTCGAGGTTCATGTGAGAGGAGCCGAGGACGAACAACTCGTCGTCGAGCTGGTCACAGAGGCGGCCGCCGCCCACGCAGCGCCGCCCGGAACCAACGCCGAACACCCCGCGACAGGTGTCCGGCTCGCCAGGATGCGTCGCTTCCACTGATCGTCAGGCACGGAGTGTCAGGGCACGGAGTGTCAGGGCACGGAGTGTCAGGGCACGGAGTGTCAGGGCACGGCCAGGGCGTGCCGCCAGGCAGGATTGACCCGGCACCCGTCGTATCCTTCACCTCATGTGCCGGAACATCACAACCTTCCGCGGCCTCGAACCGCAAGCGACTCCTGAGGAGATCGAGGCTGCCGCCCGCCAGTACGTGCGGAAGGTGAGCGGAGTGCAGTCGCCGTCGCCGAAGACAGACGATGCGTTCGAGCAAGCGGTGCGCAAGGTCACGGAGGCGACGGCAGAGCTACTGAGCGACCTTCCGCCGAGGCGCCAGCCTCCCCCCACGCTGCCTCCGTTGCGGCGTTTGACGATTCGACGGTCGTGAGCGTGAGCGCTCCCCGCTCACGACCCTTCGGTGCCGCTCGTAGACCTCGTGGGCGAGGGAATCGTTGTTCCCTGTTGCGACGGGTGCGACCGCGAGTACGTATCGTTCGACACTGCCGCGTCGACGGGCTCGCTGCCATCGGTGCTCAGACGCGTCGAGGAGTTTCTTCCCTGGTACTCGAGCATCCACCGCGGCGCGGGATTCAAATCGCAGTTCTCCACCGCCGCCTACGAGGACGCTCGCGACGCGATGATCGAGTTCGCCGGCCGTGCCGGCACCGACGATGTCGCCATCTTCTGCCGGAACACCACAGAAGCCCTAAACCAGTTGGCCTACCGGCTCATGCTCGAACGAACCGACGTCGTCGCCACGACGGTCGTGGAGCACCACGCCAACATGCTCCCCTGGTCGAGGCTCGCCACCTGCCGTTACGTCGAGTGCGGGACCGAGGGGACGTTCGGCCTCGATGACGTGGAGAGGGTGCTCGACGAAGCGCCCGCACCGAAGGTACTTGCCGTCACCGGCGGCTCCAACATCACGGGGTGGCAGCCTCCGATCGAGCAGATCATCGAAGCGGCCCACGGGCGTGGGGTGGCGGTCGTCGTCGACGGTGCCCAGCTCGCTCCACATCGCCCGCTGCCGCGAGGTGCCGACTTCATCGCGTTCAGCGGCCACAAGATGTACGCCCCTTTCGGTGCAGGTGTTCTCATCGGGCCGAGAAAGGCCTTCGCGGAAGGAGATCCTTTCCTCGCCGGCGGAGGGGCTGTCGATCTCGTCGATCTCGACGAGGTCGTCTGGACCGATCCCCCCGATCGCGAGGAGGCGGGATCCCCGAACGTCATCGGAGCCGTGGCCCTGCATGCCGCTGCCACTTTTCTCGACGATCTCGGCTGGCCGGTCATCGTCGGGCACGATCGCCGTATGGCCACCCAGCTTCGGAGCGGGCTCGCGTCTATACGAGGGGTCCGTCTGCTCGGGCCCGCGCTCAGCGAAGACACGTTGCCGGTCGCGGCTTTCGTGGTCGAAGGAGTCCCGCACGCTCTCGTCGCGGCCAGGCTCGCGGCCGAAGATGCGATCGGGGTCAGGCACGGCTGCTTCTGCGCACATCCCTACCTGACGCGGCTTCTCGGGCTGTCACACGAAGACGTTGCGTCGTACCGCGAGGACGTTCTCCGCGGGGACAGGAGCCGCATGCCTGGAGCCGTGCGGGCGAGCGCAGGCATCAGCACGACCCCTGCCGACATAGAGCGCCTGCTCGAAGCGGTGGAACGCATCGCACGTGGGGATGATCCGCCGGTCAGGTACATACAGGACTCCCGGACCGGGGACTTCGCCCCCGATCCCACGCAGGTGCCGTGGCATACGGCATTCCGGGCGCACGGCTCGTCGTGTTCACCGGGCTGACTCTCTGACCGGCGCACTTTCTGACCGGCGCACTTTCTGACCGGCGCACTTTCTGACCGGCGCACTTTCTGACCGGCGCACTTTCTGACCGGCGCACTCTGGTCACCCGCGAGGTTTGTTGCGGGCGAGGTGTTGGGTACCGACACCGGCGGAGCGCCAACCGGCGACTCTTGTCCGCTGAGGCCAGGCATACGCCGAGAAGAGGGGGAGCTCATGATGGCACGAGTCAAGCGGCGTTTCGGCCGACACGCCATGACCGCCGGCGTGCTGGGAGTGGTCGCCACACTCACTACGGGGGTGCTCCCTGCCGCGGCCCAACTATCGGAGGCAGGTGAGGCCTACCAATTCCTCACCTCTGGGCTTGTCTGGAACTGGTACGCGTCGCCATCGGGAGCGAATACCGGCTGCAAGCCCACCTCTGCTCACCCTTACCCGGTGGTGCTTTCCGAGGGCACGTTCGCAAGCATGTACAACAGCTTCGGCGCCATCGCCCCTGATCTGGTCAACAACGGGTACTGCGTGTACGCCTTCAACTATGGCCAAACCATCGACCCTTCGATGTTCAACGCCATGGGCAACATCTCGACGTCGGCCGGCGAGCTCTCCAGCTTTGTCAACAAGGTGCTGTCGGAGACCGGAGCAAGCAAGGTGGACATCGTGGGCTGGTCACAAGGAGGCATGATGCCTCGCTACTACATCAACGATCTCGGCGGGGCATCGAAAGTCAACATGCTGGTGGGCTTTGCGCCGTCCAACTACGGCACGACCGTCGACGGCCTGACGACGCTGATAAGCGACTTCGGCTTGCTTGGCGTCTCCACCGCCCTTCTGTCTGTCAAGTGCGAGGCCTGCGTGCAGCAATTGCAGGGATCGTCGTTCCTCGACAGCCTCAACCAGACTCCCACAGTCTCGAACGTCAAGTACGTCGTGATCGAGACCGAGGACGACGAGGTGGTAACCCCTTACACCAACGCCTTCTTGCCCTCCGCGTCGAACGTGCAGAACATCTTGCTGCAGAACCAATGCGCGCAGGACGGCAGCGACCACATCTCGATCTCCTACGACTCGAACGCCCTCGCCGACATGATCAACGCCCTGGGTCCGGACTCGACCAACTTTGTGCCCGACTGCCAGTCGGTAGGACCGATCATCGGCAACGTGTAGGCCGGCCGGTCAGTGAGGAACTGAGTGGCGCGCGGGCGTCGTCTCTTGGACGGGCATCCTGTTGGTGGTCGGAAGCGGGTAGGAGACTCCCACGTCCTCTGTTCCTGCTAGCGCGTTGATCACCGCCTGCTCGGCGACCTTGGTGTCGCCGAGTGAGGTGGCGGGGAGCGTCGGCACGGAGGTGTCGGGTGGAAGTCCGAGGGCCAGAGCCTCAGTCATGTCGCCCGTCACCGACCTGCGCCACGCCGACAAGTTCGGCACCTCGACTCCGAAGCGCGTCTCTAAGAACCTCAGCGTCGAAGTGTGGTCGAAGGTGTGCGAGCACATGTAGCCACCCCTGCTGAACGGCGAGATCATCAGGCAAGGCACGCGGAATCCGAGACCGACCGGCCCGGCGATCCCGGAGGCGTCCGCCGGCAGGGGGTCGGCGGTCAGGTACTCGCCCTCTGTCCCCGCGGGCGGCGTCACAGGAGGCATGTGGTCGAAGAATCCCCCGTTTTCGTCGTAGACGACGATGAAGAGGGTCTGGCTCCACACGTCGGGGTTCGAGACGAGGATCTGGAGGATCTGCTGCACGAGGTACTCCCCGTACTCGGGCGGTGCAGCCGGATGCTCGCATTCTGCGAGAGGGGGCATGATCCACGACACCGAAGGCAACGACCCCGCAGCGACGTCAGCCTCGAAGTTGACGGGATAGATGTTGCTGAGCGCCTGCGCTGCCATCTCGACCTGCGCGGGCGTCGAAGGATCGTAGAAGGTCTTGAAGTACGGGAACGGGCTCAGCTCGAGCAGCGCGGTCGGATCGTTGTAGACCTTCCAGCTGATTCCCGCAGCGCTCAACTGCTCGGGCATCGTCGTCCAGGTGAACGTCCCGTAGTCGAGTTGTCGTTCGCTCGTCTGCGTGACGAGGCACGGTCCGCCTGCGACACCAGCCGGGTCGATCGTGGCTGAGATCGACATGACGCGGTTCGGGTCCGTCGGGCCGAGAACAGAGCAGTGGTACCCGTCGCAGATCGTGAACGCGTCCGCGAGTGCGTAGTAGAACGCCAGGTCCTTACGGGTGAAGTAGCCCATTGTGAGCGGGCCGTTGGTATCGCCGTCGGCCGCCAGGTGAGCCGTCATGAAGGCGTCCATTGCGCCCGAGTCCCAGCTCTGGTGCTGCGGCCCCCAGTTGTGACTGATGTCGTTGGTCGTCTGCCCGTCCTTCGTGGGCGGGTCGCTCTTCAGATGGAACGGCTGCATGTAACCCGACGAGGTCACACCCACGCCCGGCTCGTAACCGAACTGGTCGAAGATCGGATAGGTCATCCCACCGACGGTCTGCTCGAGCACAGGCCCCACCGAGAAGCCACGCACGCCCGAAAGCGTGCCGAAGTAGTGGTCGAACGACCGGTTTTCCTGCATGAGGATGACGACGTTCTGGATATCCCCGAGGCTCGTGGCATCCGAGCTGTGCTTCAGAGCGGTCTCGATCAAAGAACCTGCTTTGGATGACAGGCCCACCCCGGCCGCCCCTGCCGCCATCCCGGCCTGGAGGAAGCGGCGGCGACCAAGTCGGGCGCCGCCCAAGGACATGCCGTCTTCGGATTCGTCGTTTTCCTTCGGCATCTGGTCTCCTTTCGTCAACGCTCGTCCGTCATGGCAACGAGCACATCCCTCAGGATCTCCATCTGACCGAGGTGCTGTGCAAGTTCCTCGTAGACGTGAATCAGCGCACCGCCCTGCGTCTTGTACTGCGGGTGGTCGCCATGGTTGGGCGGGAGCGCTCCGCGGGGTGCGGCGTAAGGCTCCAGGCCGGAGATGTCGGCCCGGAATTGCGCCTGGGCATCGCGTGCACGCTCGACCAGATCCTTGACCGGTCCAGACGCCGTGAACTCTGTAGCGCGATCGCGTTTTACCTCGCGGCCGCGCACGACGTGGCCGGCCCAGAAATTCATCACGCCGAGACAATGGTTGAGGATCGCGTAGGGCGAGTTCGCGCCATCGATGAGCGGGCGCTCGTTGGCGAGATCGTCACCCAGCCCCGTGACGATGCCGATCATCGAATCGATCGCGGCGTCCACGTAGAACACCAAATCGTCGACGGAGATCATCGTCGTCGAGGGCTTTCCGGCGCGGACGTCGGGTCGTCCGGCCCGGAGGACCGGCCTTGCGGTTCGAACCTATCCGGGTGGGCCTGCATCGATGAGCTCCTCGACCTCGCTGACCGACCCGTCAGGGCCGACTTCGTGGAGCATCCAGGTCGCACCCGCCTCCTCCCACGCGCGGACGGGGTGCCCGCCGGCCTTCACGGCGACGTCCTTTCCCTCGCCGGCGCTCGCGAAAACCTCCGGCATCGCCTCGGGACCCGGCAGTCCGAGGGGCACGATTCCCTGCCAGCGAGCGGCGCGCCGCATGGGCTTTCGGTTGGGCCATACGGCTGCCACCCAGACCGGCAGCGGGCTCTGGAGTGGAAGGGGCCGGAAACTCACTCCTTCGACCCTGTAGTGAGGCCCTTGGTGGTGCACCTCTTCCCCGCTCCAGAGGGCTTCGATCAGCTCGAGGCCCTCGTCGAGCATCGAGCCTCGCGTGATCAGGTCCTCGACCTCACCGAATCCGGTGAACTCGACCGTTCCGAGAGAGCCGATCCCAACGCCTAGCACCACCCGCCCGCCGCTCAGGTGGTCGAGAGTGGCGGCCTGTCTGGCGACGTTCCACGGCCGTCTGCGCGGCAGAGGCGTGACCATGGGGCCCAGTGTGATGCTGCTCGTGTTCACCGCCACTGCGGCCAAAGTGATCCACGGATCTGCGAGCGGTTCGTCACGGTTGCGGTAGATGACGTGGTCCCACAAGAACCAGCCGTCGAAGCCCGCGGACTCCGCGCGATGGGCGAGATCGGCGACGAGAGCCGGATCGCAGAACGCACCGAAGTTCGGCACGAAGATGGCGTGGCGCAATGGGACCGACCTCCTCGACTCGGTACACGGCGAGATGCGCATACCCTTGCACCCGAGCGATGGCGACAACCAGAACGTTCGCGGCCCTGATCAGAGGCATCAACGTCGGCGGGCGGAGCCCGGTCAAGATGGAGGATCTCCGCGAGCTCTTCACCGCGCTCGGGTTGAAGGGCGTGACCAGCTACGTCCAGAGCGGGAACATCGTGTTCAGCAGCCCGCGGTCCGACGTGAGCCGCGTGCGTGACTCGATCGAGAAGAAGGTCCGCGCCGAGCTAGGTCTCGACGTCACGGTCCTCCTCAGGTCCCGCGACGAGCTCGCCCTCGTGCTCCGGAACAACCCTTTCCTCGGCAGGACCGACAATCTCGCCACCCTCCACGTGACCTTTCTCGCCGACACCCCCTCGGCCGCGCGCGTCGCCGAGCTTCCTCGGGCCGACGGAACCGAGGAGTTCCGCGTCGCCGGAAGCGAGATCTACTTGTTTTGCCCCGACGGCTACGGAAGGTCGAAGCTCACGAACACCGTCTTCGAAAGGCGGCTCGCCACGAGCGCCACCACGCGCAACTGGAAGACCGTCATCAAGCTCGCCGAGATGACCGCGTGATCGGCCCCGCCGCCAGAGCATCACACCGACTCCGGCGATAAAGGCGATCGTCGCGATCAAGAAGAAGTTGCCCGCCACCAACTGCCATCCGTGCTCGTGGAGCTCGGGTGGGTTCGACGACACGACGTGCGAATGGGGAACCCACCAGATCGGAGCGATCACGAACACGAACCACGTGACCGCCGCTATGAAGGGCCCCATGCGCGGCCTGTCACGAGCGACGGCGAGCCAAACCAGGATGGGCACGATCCACACCATGTGATGCACCCAGGTGATGGGCGAGACGATCAGCTCGGTCGCAGCGCACACGAGCAGCCCGAGCAGCACCGAAGACCTGCGATGCGCCCACGCCGCTATCAGGAGCCCGACGACCGACACGATTGCGATGGCGGGCGCGGTGACCGAGGCTGGGACTGGCCCGTGATGGAACCGTTGGAGCACGGTCGTCAGGTTCTGGTCGCTCGTGTAGAGAAGCGCGCCGGCACGCTTCGAGTCGAAGACGTCCTTGGTCCAGTAGACCCATGAGTCGTGGGGCGCGACCAGGTATGCGAGCGCCTCGCAAACCACGAAGGTCACCGCCGCGTTGAAGGCGGCGCGGAAACGGCGGGTGAGCACCAAGTAGGGGACGAAGATCAGAGGCGTGAGCTTGATCGCGGCCGCGATGCCCGTCGCCACGCCTGTCGGCAGCTTGCGACGTCCGACGCCACGGCCGTTCGAAAGGTCCCACAGGATCATCAGGGTCAGCAACAGGTTGATCTGGCCGAGGCCGACGTTTATGAACACGGGGTCGAGCACTAACGCCGGAGTCAGCAGCAACAGTGCGGTGTACGCGGCTCGCGGGCGCTCGAGCTTCGGGACGGTTATCCGGATCGACAGGTATATGAGCCCCGCTAGCGCCAGCATGTTGGCGAGCGCCCACAGCACCTGCAGGGGCAACGTGCCCAAGGTCAAAGAAGGCAGCGCGAACACGAGCGCGGCGAACGGGGTGTACGTGAAATAGAGAGTCCCGAGGCGGGCCGAATACAGGTCGGGGTGGAAAATGTGACGTCCGCCGAACCGGTAGACGTCGATGTCCACCTGGCTCCCGTGCACCGCCACGAAAAGGGACCAGCCGAGCGCCGCTGCCACCGAAAGGGCCACGGGGGACCACTTGCGCAGTGCCGCGTTCCGGGCCTGCGAGTGGGCCTGAGACTGGGCTCCCGGCACGGAGGGCACGGAGGGCACGGAGGGCACGGAGGGCACAGAGGGCACAGAGGGTACGGAGCTCACCTACTCGGTCCCGCTGCGCCATCGCGCCACCACAGTCCGTCGCGGTGGATCATGCGGTATCTTCTCTCCAAGTCCACCCGGCCGGTCAACGGGAACTCCCGCCGTGCCGGCCGATTCGAGTTTGCGGAGCGTGGCATGGCCGTCGTGGAGCCGAAGCCGACGAAGGCGGACCGCCGTCTGGTGATCCTGAAGCTGGTGATCGGCGTGACCGTCGGGGTGATCTCCGTAGGGGTCATCGGGCCGATAATCGCGGCGATCATCGTCGGCGAGATCTGGGGTCACTGAGAGTCCGGGGGCCCTTTCGCCCGCATGGCCTTAAGGCCGGAGTTGACGGCCTTCGTGATCAGCTTGTCGTTGTCGCGCGAGATGAAACGGTGCACCCTTCGCTCGAGCAGCCGACGGGTCACCGGGTTGAACGCGTGATAGCTCTCGCTGAAATGGATCCTCGTGCGCCCGTCGCCGAGATCCTCTAACCGCGTCCTTCCCTCGGCCTTCGACCAGAGCGGCTTTCCCACCGCGTCGTACTTCCACGACTCGTATGGCTTCACCTCGGTCAGCCATTCCCAGGAGTACCCGACTCCACCGGTGAACAGGTACCTGGGCACCCTGAACGTGCAGTGCCTGACGAGCCCCTCTCCGGCCTCGTCGCCGGGATGCAGGATCTCTATCCCGACACCGTCGGTCTTGGGGCGTGGGCCTCTGTACCAGAACAGCTTCCAGACCTCGACGGGCGTCCCGTCTACGACCACCGAGTAATCGTGCTTCTGCAAGCTGCCACTCTCCTCCGGCGGCCCTCCGGCGGCGCTCTGCGCAACCGAGCCTCGAGCTCACCACGGGTTGCCGAACAACTCGCGGTGGGCCTTCTGCCCGATCGGGTCCCGCCGCGGCGGCCCGAGCGTACGCGACGGCCAGCCGATGGGGACGACCGCCATCGGCACTATGTGATCCGGCAGTTGAAGCAGCCTCGAGACCCCGCTCGCGTCGATCACGGGAAGGGTGGTGAGGGCCGAGCCGAGCCCCAGGGCGCACGCCGCGAGCAGGAGGTTCTGGACCGCAGGGAAGATGGAGGCAGCGAGGGCCTTCTCGTGGCTCTTTTCCTTGTCCCCGCACACGACCACGAGAACCGGCGCCGAGGCGACTCCCCCGCGCGCGCCTTCGTCCACCTCTGCCAAAAGACGCTCATCGAGACGCCGCGCCGAGTGCTCCCTTGCTCCCGACTCCCATGCATGCCGGTAGATCTCACCGAGCGCTTCGCGAAGATCGTCGCGCCGCACGACCACGAACACCCAGGGTTGGCGGTTCTCGGCACTAGGAGCGTGGGTCGCGGCCTCGAGGAGCCGGCCGATCACGTCGTCTCCGACCGGCTCGTCGTTGAAGCCCCTGTGGGCGCGCTGGCGCAGGACCACGTCGAAGAAGCGGTCGCTACTGTCGGGTACCGGCATCATTACCTGCTCAGGTGACTCGCGCCTTAGGTTGAAGGCCTGGTGTGGGGACTCTGAGAGTATGACCCGGTGATAGCCGTCGAAGTCCACGAGCTCGTGAAGCTCTTCGGCACCGAGGTGCGCGCCGTGGACGGTGTGAGCTTCGAGGTCGAGGCGGGAACCGTCTTCGGGCTGCTCGGTCCGAACGGGGCGGGCAAGACCACGATCGTGCGGATCCTCGCCACGATCATCCCCCACGACGCAGGAGTGGCCCGGGTGCTCGGGCACGACGTGGCGTCAGAGGCACAGGTCGTGCGCAGCCTCATAGGCCTCGCCGGGCAGTTCGCCACCGTGGACGAGAACCTGACGGGCAAGGAGAACCTGCAGATGATCGGCCGCCTCAACCACTTGCCGTGGCCGGTGGTGACCAAGCGCACGTCGCAGCTTCTCGAGCGCTTCGACCTGACGGGTGCCGCCGGCCGGCCGGCCAAGACCTACTCGGGTGGCATGCGCCGCAGGCTCGACGTGGCTGCAGCCCTCGTCGCCAAGCCAAGGGTGCTGTTCCTCGACGAACCGACCACGGGCCTCGACCCCCAGAGCCGGGCCGACGTCTGGAGCATGATCGAGGACCTGGTGCATGAAGGAACCACGGTGCTCCTCACCACCCAGTACCTCGAGGAGGCCGACCGCCTGGCGGACCATCTCGTCGTGATCGATCACGGGAAGCTGATCGCCGAAGGGACGCCCGCCTCGCTCAAAGCCGGTCTAGGCGCGACGGTTCTTGACATCGGCATGGCGGACACCGACTCCGCCAGGCGCGCCGCCGAAGCTCTGAGAGACATCCGCGGCCTCGACCCCAGTATCGAGGGGACCACCGTCGAGCTGAACGTGGACGACGGGCCCGGGGTCGTCTCGGAGGCGCTGCGGGTGCTCCAGGACTGCAACCTCGCCCCGGCGACGCTCGCGCTCAGAGAGCCGAGCCTCGACGACGTCTTCATCGCCCTCACGGGGCACCGCACGGACTCGGACCCAACGCCCTCTGACGACGGAGGCCGCCCGAAGGGAGCGACACGGTGACAGCGACCCTGCCGACTGCGGGCTCTTCGTTCTCGGAGGCGTCGCCGCCCGCCACAGGCCAGGCCGGCCAGGTGGGTCTCAAATGGCTCGCGCTCGACACCTTGACGGTCACGAAACGCAACCTGATCGCCTACACCCGGATCCCCGAAGCCGTGTTCTTCTCGAGCGTGCAGCCGATCATGTTCGTGCTGCTGTTCCGGTACGTGTTCGGCGGCGCGATACGAACCCCCGGCTTCTCGTACGTCGACTTCATGATGCCGGGCATCTTCGTCCAGACGGTGGCGTTCGGAGCCATGAACACCGCCATCGGCATCTCGGAGGACCTGCAGAAAGGCCTGATCGAGCGGTTCAGGGCACTGCCCATGGCACGCTCGGCAGTTCTCGCCGGAAGGACGACTTCGGACCTGGTGAGAAATGTGGGCGTCGTCGTCCTCCTCACCGCCATCGGGTTCGCCGTCGGGTTCCGCGTCGGGACGAACGCAGCCGAGTACGTCGCCGGCGTGCTCGTGATCCTGGCGTTCGCGTACGCGATCAGCTGGGGAGCGGCGGTGATCGGCCTGTCCGCTCCGAACAGCGAGACGGCACAGCTAATGGGCTTCCCGATCCTTCTGCCTCTCACGTTCGCATCTTCGGCCTTCGTGCCGGTGTCGAGCATGCCCGGCTGGCTGCAGGCCTTCGCTTCCCACCAGCCGGTGACCGTCGTCATCAATGCTGCACGCGCGCTCATGATCGGCAGGCCCTCGTCCTCCGCTGTCGCGTCGCACCTGTTCGCGGGAGGCTCGACCGCTACCGAGGTCTGGGAGGCGCTCGCTTGGATCGGGGGCCTGCTCCTCGTGCTCGCCCCCCTGGCGGTGCACCGCTACCGCTCGCACGACTGACCATCACCGACCGCACCGGAGCACCGACGGTCTCACGACAAAGTTCGAGGAAGGAGAGGGCTGCATGTCACCGACACCGGTTCGAGTATCGGACAGCTTCGGGTCCAAACAGACGATCACGGTCGGCGGCCGGACGCTCAACATCCACCGGTTGGACGCGCTGGCGGACCGGTTCGACGTCGAGCACCTGCCGTTCTGCCTGAAGGTGCTGCTCGAGAACCTTCTGCGCCACGAGGACGGGGTCAACGTCCACGCCACCGACGTGGAGGCGGTTGCAGGTGCCGCAAGCGGCGCGGCCGGGCTCGGCGGCGAGATCGGCTTCAGCCCCGAGCGGGTGCTCATGCAGGACCTGACGGGGGTTCCCGCCATCGTCGACCTCGCCGCGATGCGCGACGCGATCGGGACGCTCGGAGGAAGCCCGGACCGGATCAACCCGCTCGTGCCGGTCGAACTCGTCGTCGACCACTCCGTGATCGCCGAGTCCTCGGGACTGCCGACTTCGTTCGCGACGAATGTAGACATCGAGTATTCGCGCAACGTGGAGCGCTACCAGTTGCTCAAGTGGGCGCAGCAGGCGTTCGACGGGGTCCGGGTCGTGCCGCCGGGAACCGGCATATGCCATCAGGTGAACCTCGAGTACCTGGCGCGCGTGGTGTTCGAGTCGCCGGACGGTTGGGCGTTCCCCGACACCCTCGTCGGGACCGACTCGCACACCACGATGGTGAACGGGCTCGGCGTGCTCGGATGGGGAGTAGGCGGGATAGAGGCAGAGGCCGCCATGCTCGGTCAGGCGATCTCCATGCTGGTTCCCCCGGTCGTCGGGTTCCGCCTCGTCGGCGAGCTCCCGAGCGGCACGACCGCGACCGACCTCGTTCTCACGGTCACCCAGATCCTGCGACATCACGGGGTGGTCGCGAAGTTCGTCGAGTTCACCGGACCCGGCATGGGAAACCTCCCGGTCGAGCACAGGGCCACGATCGCCAACATGTCACCGGAGTACGGCGCCACGTGCGGGATATTCCCGATCGACGATGCGACCCTTGCGTACCTCAGGTTCACCGGTAGGTCCGAAGATCACGTCGCTCTCGTCGAGGCCTACGCCAAGGAGCAGGGCATGTGGGCGTCCGACCTCGAGCCTGTCTTCGCCGAGACACTCGAGCTCGATCTGTCGACGGTGGTCCCGAGTCTCGCCGGACCGGCGCGTCCCCAGGACCAGGTGCCGCTCTCGCGTGCCAAGGAGGGTCTGCACGCCGCCCTCAGCTCGAGCCATGCTCAGGCAGGCGCGCAGCCCGCCGCCCGCTCGGCGACCGCGACGCTCGAAGACGGGACGAAGGCGGAGCTGACCGACGGCAGCGTGGTGATCGCCGCGATCACGAGCTGCACCAACACGTCCAACCCCTACGTGCTCGTGGGCGCGGGGCTGGTCGCACGGAAGGCCGTCGAGCTCGGGCTCCGCCAGAAGCCGTGGGTGAAGACGTCCCTCGCACCGGGCTCGCGCGTCGTAATGGACTACCTGGAGCGCGCCGATCTGCTCGAGCCGCTCGAGGCCCTCGGGTTCGATCTGGTGGGCTTCGGTTGCACGACTTGCATCGGCAACTCCGGACCGCTGCTGCCGGGAGTCTCAGAGGCGGTGAAAGAGGGCTCCTTGTCGGTGGCCTCCGTGCTGTCGGGCAACCGCAACTTCGAGGGGCGCGTGCACAACGAGGTGCGGCTCAACTACCTCGCCTCGCCGCCTCTCGTGGTCGCCTACGCCCTCGCCGGGACCATGGACTTCGATCCGTCGACAGAACCGATCGCCACGACGCCCGACGGCCGGGATGTCACGCTCGCCGACCTGTGGCCGAGCGACGACGAGATCGTCGACACGGTACGCGCTTCGATCACGTCCGCGATGTACACCGACAGGTACGCGTCGGTGTTCGAGGGCGACGAGCGTTGGGCCGCGATCGACACGTCGACAGGTGGCACCTTCGCGTGGGACCCCGGTTCGACGTATGTGCTCCGTCCCCCTTACTTCGATTCGATGGGCCCCGAGCCCGAGCCGATCGAAGACGTCCGTGGAGCGCGGGTGCTCGCGATCCTGGGCGACAGCGTCACGACAGACCACATCTCGCCGGCCGGTTCGATCGGGGCCGCCACGCCCGCTGCGCGCTACCTCGAAGAGCACGGGGTCCGGCGACCCGACTTCAACTCCTACGGCGCCCGGCGCGGCAACCACGAGGTGATGACCAGGGGCACGTTTGCGAACCTGCGTCTGCGCAACCTGCTCGCACCTGGGACCGAAGGTGGCGTGACCGTTCACCTGCCCGACGGCGAGCAGATGTCGATCTTCGAAGCGTCCGAGCGGTACGCGACCGAAGGGGTGCCGCTCGTCGTTCTCGCAGGCCGCGAGTACGGGTCGGGGTCTTCCAGGGACTGGGCGGCCAAGGGACCTTCCCTCCTAGGAGTGCGTGCGGCCATCGCAGAGAGCTTCGAGCGGATCCACCGATCGAACCTGATCGGCATGGGGGTCATCCCGTTGCAATTCCCAGAAGGTGAGTCGGTGCAGAGCCTCGGGCTGACCGGGCACGAGGTATTCGACATAACCGGGCTCGAAGCTCTGAACGAAGGCGGGATCCCCAAAGAAGTCACCGTCAACGCCGGAGACGTCACGTTCAAGGCGAGAGTGCGGATCGACACGCCCATGGAGGCGTCGTACTTCCGCCACGGTGGGATCCTTCACTACGTGCTCCGCCAACTGGCGTCCTGAAGCGAACGCCTAAGGCCTACTCCGGATCCGGCACCGTTCCGGGAACGACGACCACGGGCTCCTCGGTCAAAACGAAGAAGAGACGATCGACGTCGAGGAAATCTCGATGTCTGCCCACACCGCCGAGAAGTCGGGCTCGGAGACGTGCGCCCGGTACTCGTCCATCGACGCGAACCATTGCTCGGTCACTCCGTCGAATCCCGGATCGTCGTCGCCGGAGTAGTCGTCGAGCGACCGGTGGTGCTGCACGTAGCGGATCACGTGACTGCCGCTCACGGTCGACACGACGAGCGGGCCGTGGTGGTCACGCCAGTAGGTGTGGAACTCCTCGGGGCTCATGCCGGGGCGCCTGCGCACCAGGCATGTGAGCTTCACCATCAGCGCACGATCAGCGGTCCGGTCCCGACCACCTTGAACGACTCCGCGAGGCCGCCTTCGGGAAGTCCCGCCGCCTTGCCGGCCGGCTCGAGCCACGTGCGGATGCGCTCGGCGAGTTGGCTGCCGTCCCCCACCTGGCTGGCGTGGCACTTGAGCGCCTCGATCTTGCGGTCGAAGGTCCTGGTCACGTCCACAGCTCTGTTCGGCCCTGTGAAGGCGGCGAGCCAGAGCTCGGGCACTGCGAAGGGCTCGTAACCCTCCTCGAGGAGCTCGGGGTGGGCGAACGGGTTGCGCGCATCGGGATAGACGGCGCACACCGTCGCCTCGCCCGCGGCGAGATGGTCGGGATGGCTCGCGTAGATGCGTTCCCACATGCGTTCGGGCGACTGGCAGACAACCCGGTCGGGACGCACGCGACGGATCTCACGGCTTATGTCGCGGCGGAGCTCGAGCGACGACACAAGGCGACCGTCGGGATAGTCGAGAAAAGTCAGATCCTTGACGCCGACGACCAGAGCCGCGGCGGTCTGCTCCTCTTTGCGCAGGGCGGCCATGTCAGAACGCGAGACCGACAGGTCCGATCCCCCGGCGGCGCCGTCGGTGACGATGCAGTAGCTCACCTCGATCCCGGCGTCGGTCCAGGCTGCGACCGAACCTGCGACTCCGAAGTCCACGTCGTCGGGGTGGGCCATGACGGCCAAGATGCGACGCACGTCCTCACCCGGTTCGTCGAGTTGGATCGTCGGCTGTGGAGAGGTGGACGTCATGAAGAGTGAGCCTATGCGGGGGGCGTCGGGCCGAGACCACCCTCACTGAGGACACTGAGGTCACTGAGGGCGTCGAGCGCGGCGACTACCCGCTCGGAAGCCGAGCCTGCGAACCCCTCCCATGCGGACAGTGCGGACAGTGCGGACATCTCGTTGCCGAGCACCTCGGCTTCCGCCCAGAGTGCGGCCTCCACCGTGTCGAGCCCCGCACGTACTCGTCGCAGAACCTCCGGACCCGGGGCGTCTTCGACGGCCTGACGCAATTCGCTGAACCGCGTGGCCGCCTTCTCGTCGGACAAGACGGTGGGCAACGGCGCCGGACCGCGGTGCGCGGGTGGCGGGACGACGAAGGGCACGTACACCGACGCGCACGGGCTCGCGAGGGCCGCCCAGACCCGGGCGGGACGCTCCGGGTCCTCCGGCAGGTCGGCGACCATCGACGACGTCGTGGCCTGGAATCCCCGGACGTGCATGCAGATCGTGACGCCCCTGCCGTCCAAGAACGCGGCCTCCGGAGGCTCGCAAACTGGCCCAGGGATACCCGGCATCCCCCACGGGCCCGAACCGTGGTCGCGAAGGTGGCCGACGGCGTGACGGGGATCGCCCTTGCCCGGATCCGCGCGGACGGAGCTTAGGTATTCGCGGCTCGAGCGCAGGCGCCTGTCGGCGTGACCGGTGGGCGCGTCAGGACTGCGCCACTGGTCGAAGTCCGCGCCACGGGCGACGTCCGACGACGCGCGCGTCCAGTCGGTGCGGATGGTGAGCCGGTTCGAGATCGCTGCGCCCGCCGACCCACCGCTCACCGGTCTCGCCGCCCAAGTCGTCCCGCAGGTCTCGAGCACCCACGCAGAGACCGGGTCGACGACGAGGAACGAGGACCAGTAGGGCTCGCGGGTGGAGGCGTCCGCGATGCCACCCTGGCCGTGGCGCTCCAACAGCGACGTCATCACGTCGATGGCCTCGTCGGCGTTCCGCCGCGCTCGAGGCCGAGGCGGACGAGGTCCATCCCGATCAGTGCGGGCTCCGCCGCGTAAGGGTCGGAGGTGCCCCAGATCTTCTCGTTGCCAATCGCAACGTGGAATGCGTTCACGCCGTGCTCTGCACCCCACAGCCACGTCGGCTGGGACAGCACCGCGGGGATCGCACCCGTGTCGTCGATGGTCAGGTACTGGGTCTCTACAACGCCACCAGCTGCGCGCGCCGGGTAAGCCCTGAGAAGCTGGCTCTCGGCGACGGGGCGGTCGGAGTTCTTTGCGAAAAGAGCGCTCCCGTCACGTAGCAGACACAGCGTGTCGCACACGGTCAGGTGTCAGACGCCGCAGACGATTCAGGCCGCGCCCTCGCCGTGACGCCACGAGGCCAGGTCCGCTAAGTGAGGGTCGTTCGAGAACACCTCGACGATCGGAACGTCGAGACCGAGACGCTTCTGGATCCGTTCGACCTCGATCACCTGGTCCCAGAGCACGAGCGTCGCGACGACGCCACTGTCACCGGCACGCGCCGTCCGGCCCGACCGGTGTACGTAGGACTTGTGGTCCTCGGGCGGGTCGAAGTGAACGACCACATCGACGTCTTCGATGTCGAGGCCGCGGGCAGCGACGTCGGTCGCAACGAGCACGGGCAGCCGACCTTTCGAGAAGTCCTCTAGAGCCCTGTCGCGGCTCGACTGGCGGAGATCGCCGTGTATCGCGGCCGCAGGCACTCCTTCCTTGCCCAGCTGCAGAACGAGCCTGTCGGCGCCGCGCTTCGTGCGGACGAACACCAGGCACTTTCCGGCGTTCGATGCGATCGCTGCCGCAACCTTCACCTTGTCCATCTGGTGGACGCTCAGGAACCGGTGCTCCATCGATTCGACTGTCGTCGTCGGCGAAGAGACCTGATGAAAGATCGGATCCCGCAGGTGCCTCTTCACCAGCCGGTTGACGTCGCCGTCGAGGGTCGCGGAGAACAACATCGTCTGGTGCTCCGACTCGATTCGCCTGAGCACCCAGTCGACCTGCGGAAGAAAGCCCATGTCCGCCATGCGGTCCGCCTCGTCGACGACCACCACTTCGACCTTTGCCACCGAGACCTCGCGGCGGTCGATCAGGTCGATCAACCTTCCCGGTGTGGCGATGACGACGTCGGATCCCTTCTTCAGCCGCTTGGTCTGCGCCTCGATGTCTGCTCCGCCGTAGAGGGCGACCGCCCTTCGTCCGACCGCCTCGGCGAGCGGTCGCAGCACCTCGTGAACCTGCTGGGCGAGCTCACGGGTGGGCACGAGGACGAGGCCACCGGGGCGGGAGGGTTGGCATTTGCCCAACCGCATGAGCAGGGGGATGCCGAAGGCGAGCGTCTTACCTGAGCCGGTCTTGGCCTTCCCGCACACGTCGCGGCCTGCGATCCCGTCTGGGATGGTCAGGGCCTGTACTGGGAACGGGGCGAGAATGCCCTGGTCTGCGAGTTCCTTCGCCAATCTCGGGTCCACCCCGAGCCGCTCGAAGGTTGTTGCGGCATGCTTGGTCGTCATCGTCCTCCTGAAGCATTTGCATTCTACCAGGAGGGGGTCCTGACCAGGCACGACGGGCGGGCGGCGGACCCTTGTGCCAGAGTTTCGCGATGACGAGGCTCGCTGCGGGGGACGTCGCCCCCGCGTTCACATTGCCCGATCAGGACGGGAAGAAAGTGTCTCTGGCGTCGCTGCGCCGCGAGGCCGGCAAGTCCGGGTCGGTGGTCGTCTACTTCTATCCCGCCGACGACACACCCGGCTGTACGAAAGAGGCGTGCCAGTTCAACGAGAATCTCGACGCCTTCTCCGAGATCGGAGCGGTGATCGTCGGGATCTCACCCGACGGCGCCGAGAAGCACCGACGCTTCAGGTCCAAGTACGGCCTCGACCTGACCCTTCTATCGGACCCCGAGCACGTGGCGATGATCGCTTATGGCGCCTACGGGACCAAGACCCTCTACGGCAGGCAGACCGTCGGTGTGATCCGCTCCACCTTTCTCATCGGTGCGAACGGCAAGATCCGCCACGCCTGGTACCAGGTCAGGAGCGACGGCCACGCTGCGAAGGTTCTCGTCGAAGCTGTGACCTGATCACCGCAAGCGTCAGCGTCGGGGGCTGAACCGATCGAGACCGCGTTCCCGTCGTCGGCGTTCGCCGCGATCACGTCCCCGTTCGGAGCGAGCATCAACCCGAGTGGTGCATCGAGCGCGCCTCCAGAGGTGACCGTTCTTCACGAGCTTGCCGACCGGGTAAGGGACGGTTGCGATCCCGTAAGGGTTCACATCGCCGTTTCGCGGAACGGTGGACTGAACGTCGGTGACGGTGTGAAGCGTGTCAAGGAACGGCGTGGATCCCGACGTCTGTCTCGGTTACCGGGCAGGACGGCTCTCCGTTCACGACCTTGCGAAATATCTGGAGGCCTGCGGCGCCGGGCGGTTCCGCCGCATCTCGGTGCTCAGGAACGTCGGTGGTGGCACAGGGGACCTGCGGTTCTGGGGCCCTGAAGTACTGTGGGCTCGTGCCCCCCGAGAAGCTGCATTGGGCCCATCTCTACAAAGAGGTCGTGACCTCAGGACTGTGCACCGGCTGCGCCGGTTGTGTCATCGCCTGCCCTCACGACGTCTTGATGTACGACCACGAGAATGCGTTCAGGCCCTGGAAGGTCGAGGCGGACGGTGGTCCCGAGGACTGCACGCACGGGGTGAAGGGATGCACCATGTGCACCCGGGCGTGCCCGCGCTTTCGGACCTGGGAGACCGAGATCGACACCGCGATGTTCGGGCGCGAGCGCAACGAGGACGAGGTCGCCGGCATCTCCTCCGACATCGTTCTCGCGCGGGCGACGGATCCGGAGCTTCTCGAGGCCGGGCAGGACGGTGGCCTCGTCTCGGCGATCCTGGTCTGGGCGCTCGAGCACGACGCCATCGACGCCGCTCTGGTCTCGGCGCTGGAGGGCGGGTCCACGTGGAAAGCGGTGCCTGCCGTGGTGCGCGACCGCGCGGGGGTGCTCGCCACCGCAGGAAGCCGCTACACGTATTCGGCCAACACGCTCGCGTATCCGCAAGCCGTGGCCGAGGGCGCCGAGCGAATCGCACTCGTCGGCATGAGCTGCCAGGCGTCGGTGCCCGCCGTCATGTCGACGCGCAAGGCGGGCAAGGTGGCCCGCCGGCTCTCGCTCACCATCGGACTGCTGTGTTCCAAGACGTTCGACGATGCGATCTTCTCCGAGCTCTTCGAAGGCCGTTACGGGCTCGAGCGTGACCGGATCGCCAAGATCAACATAAAAGGCGTCTTCCAGATCTGGCTCCGCGACGGGAGCTACCACGAGGTGCCGCTCAAAGAAGGCCATGAATGGACGCGCGAGGGTTGCAAGGCATGTCCGGACTTTGCGGCGGAGCACGCCGATATCGCGACCGGCGGGATCGGGGCCTTCAGCGACTGGACGCTCACCATCATCCGGACGGAGCAAGGCCGTCAGATCATCGACGGGATGATCGCCGACCGCGCCATCGAGACACGTCCAGGTGACGACGACCCCGGCGCGCTCGAGCTGCTGCGCAAGCTCGCACGGGTGAGCCGCAAGCGGTGGCCGGCTACTGCTGTCGAGGCCCCTCGAAGGATTGCGACTCCGGTCTGATCGCCGGGCCGGTCAGCCGGTCAGCCGGTCAGCCGGCGAGTGCCCTGGCCCTTTCGAACACCGCGTCGAGCATCTGCTCTGTGAGCTTGCCTGTGAAGGTGTTCTGCTGGCTCGGGTGGTAGGAGCACACCACGTAGGTGCCGTCAGGCGCGCGGACCTCGACACCGTGGCCGAAGCGCGGCCTTGGTCTTATTCCGTACAGACCGCACACACTGCGATAGGAAAGCTCCCCGAGCGCGACCACTATCCGGACGTTCTCGAGCAACTCGATCTCGCGTCGGAGGAAACCCGAGCACGTCCGGAATTCCTCGGGGGTCGGGCGGTTCTGTGGCGGAGCACACCTGACAGCAGCGGTCACATACGCTCCTTTGAGGTGCAGCCCGTCCGAGCGAGCGACGCTCTTCGGCTGATTGGCGAGGCCTGCACGCCACATCGCCGCGTAGAGCCAGTCACCAGAACGATCGCCCGTGAACACCCTCCCGGTGCGATTGCCGCCGTGCGCCGCCGGAGCAAGCCCGACGACGCAGAGCCACGCTGCGGGGTCCCCGAACCCGGGAATGGGCCGCCCCCAGTACTCCTGACCTGCAAATGCGGCACGAGGGTTGGAGGCAACTTCCTCACGCCAGGCGACCAGGCGCTCACATCGCCGGCAAGAGACGATCTCGTCATCGAGCGCCTCGAGGGTCTCTGCGGTCGGCCGGTCCGCCATGTCGGCAGCGTACGATGCCTGCGTGCCCCCGAAGAAACAGCCGACCTCCGCTGTCGCGCTCCTGGTTCGCCACGGCACCACGCCCACCACAGGCAAGGTGCTCCCTGGGACGGCTCCGGGACTTCACCTTTCCGACGACGGTCGCAAGCAGGCGCAAGCCACTGCCGAGCGGATCGCCGCGATCAAGCGCCGACCTGTCGCCATCTACAGCTCACCGCTCGAACGGGCGATGGAGACCGCACAGCCACTTTCCGATCTGCTCGGACTGCCCGTGCAGATGGACCCGGGGCTCATCGAGTGCGATTTCGGCGAGTGGACGGGCGCGGAGCTGAAGAACCTGCGGCGCCTTCCGGAATGGCGGACCGTCCAGTCGTTGCCGAGCACCTTTCAGTTCCCCGGAGGTGACTCATTCGAGACGATGCAACACCGGATCATCACGACGCTCGACCGTCTCGCGAACGCTCACCTCGGCCAGACCTTTGTCGCGTTCTCGCATGCAGATCCGATCAAGGCGGCGATATCCGCTGTCGCCGGTGTGCCCCTCGACCTCTTCCAGCGATTCGTGGTCTCCCCGTGCAGCGTCACCGCGCTGGTGAGAGGGCCCGCCACTGCTCATGTTCTGTGCGTCAACACGACCTCGAGCCTGTCGGATCTGGTCCTCTCATGAGGTTGAACCGGTTATGGAGCCGGCCATGAACGAGACATTCGACCTCGGCGATCTGGACCGGTTCACCGTCGGCACAGTCGGTCCGGTCGGTCGAAGGACGTTCCTGCTCCAGTGCCGCAGCGGCGCCGTGACCTTGACCGTGAAAGTCGAGAAGCAACAGGTCGCCGTGCTTGCCGAGTACCTCGTCCGGCTTCTCGGCGATCTCCCCCGGCCCGAAGAGGTGCCGGAGGACCTCGAGCTCGATGACGCCGGCGAGCCGCGATGGGTCGTCGGGACCCTCGGGGTCTCCTACGACGAGGAAAGCGACCGAATCGTCCTGGTAGCAGAGGAGCTCGTGGCAGAAGGAGAGGATGGGGACGTCGCCAGGTGCGCGGTCACGCGTGCTCAGGCGACGGCTTTCGCCATACGAGCGACGAGCCTCGTAGAAGCGGGCAGGCCGCCCTGCCCGATGTGCGGGCTGCCTCTCGACCCAGCTGGTCACGAGTGCCCACGGACAAACGGCCACCGCCCCCCGATCACCTGACGCTGCTCGGCTGCGGGGAAGTCGAGATTCTCGGCCGTATGCCGTGGAGCTCGAATCGGACCTACCTGGCCAGCTGCGCGATCGGCGAGGCCGAGCTCGCCGCGATCTACAAGCCGGGGCGCGGTGAACGACCCCTCTGGGACTTCGGTGACAACCTCTGGCGGCGCGAAGTCGCCGCGTACGAGGTGTCGGCAGCGACGGGCTGGGACCTGGTTCCAGAGACGATCTCGCGCACGGACGGGCCCCTCGGGCAGGGATCACTACAGAGGTTCGTCGCAGCCGACTTCGAACAGCATTACTTCACCCTGCTGGAGAACGAGTCCCACCACGACAGGCTTCGTTCCATCTGCGCGTTCGACGTCGTGATCAACAATGCCGACCGCAAGAGCGGGCACTGCCTCCTCGGCGAAGACGGAACCATATGGGCGATCGACCACGGGCTCTGTTTCCATCGCGAGCCCAAGCTGAGAACGGTCATCTGGGAGTTCGCCGGCGACCCGCTTCCGGACGCCGCTACAGAGGCGCTCTCGAGGCTGTCGGAAGACGGGACGCCGCCGGCGCTTGAACTGCTCCTCGATCGAGCCGAGATCGATGCGCTCCGCAAGCGTGCTACCAGGCTTCTCGGTCGGGGGAAGCTTCCTGAGGCTCCTGGGGGCGGCCCGCGTTACCCGTGGCCGCTCGTATAGCTCATTGTCTAGCTCGTTGTCCGGCCGCTGCTCCCGCCCTACCCCGACCTCGGCCATCTACTTTGGCGTTTTTGATACACCCGTGTATATTAATTTGATACACACAGATGTATATTTAGGGGGAATTTCCTAACCGAGATCCGTCCTTCCCGACGCGCGTATCCCGCAAGAGTCGACTCGCCGGTCGACGGACCTTCCGGGAGAACGACATGCTCAGGAATGGGGCACGAAGCGATGACCGAGCCTGGCGGACCCAGGCGCCAGGGCCGTCCACTTTGAGCCAGTGCCGCTCTCGGATGCGGCGGGTACGTCGAGCCTCACCAGTCCTGCGGTCGGGAGTCCCGCCGTCTCGAGCTCCTCGTGATCGGAGCGGTCCGTGAGCAACACGCAGAGCTCGTGCAGGGTCGGGTTGTGGCCGACGATCATGAGCCGGATGTCGGCAGGGTCTAGCAGCCTCAGCCACTCCACGACTGCGTCTGCGTCCTCGTCGTAGAGGATGTCTTCGAACTGGATGCGAGCGTCGCTCAACGCCGGCATGACGATCTCAGCGGTCTCGCCGCTCTCGCCGCCGGGGAGCACAGGACGAGAGTTGGGAGCAACGGGTTGTCCACCCCACTCTGCCCGAGTGCCTCGAGATGCTCGCGGACGGAATTGGATTGACGCCTTCCCCTGCCGGTCAACGGGCGGGTGACGTCTCCATCTGGACCGTTTGCGGCAGCCTTGGCGTGCCGGAGAACCCATATCACCAGGTTTTCGGAGGTGTCCATGATGAGTCTCTTGCGTCAGGGTTGCAGTCGAAGGCGGTAGACCTTGTCCATGTCCTCGATGACGGCCTCGCCGAGCAACTGCGCGCCGGCCGGTTGGAGATGTATCCCGTCGTCGGTCCTGATCTCTTCGTATGACCCGTCGACCGTCTTGAATGCGGTGTAGCTCCCTCCGCGACCGCCTAGCGACGGGACCGATGACAAGTACATCGCGCCCTTGTGCCGGCTCACCTGGGTGGCATACAGGTAGTCGAGATGTTGCATCTGGGCGTTCAATTGGGAGCTCGCCATGGGGGGCATCCCGACCCACAGGACGCGGGACCCCGCCGACGTCGCCTCTGAGATGAAGGCCCCCACCCGCGATGAGTACATGTTGTCCCAGGCCTGAGTGCCGTAGACCAACACCTGACCGTTCACGATGGTGTTCTGCGCGTCGTTCGCACCGATGCAGATGATGGTGAGCTGCGGATGGAAATGGGACAGGTCGTTCTCGAGCTCCGCCGGCCAGTTGAAATAGTCGGGTCTCGTGAGACCCGTCGAGATGTGGCCGTCCAGGGTCGCCGACACTATTCCGGTGCTGCCCAGCTGATCGACCAGCGTGTACTGCCCGAGATCGGTGCCGACGGAGTCGCCGACGATCAGGACGCGCATCGGCGAGGCGGCGGAGAACTTGGGGAACGGCGCCCACCCGTCCGCGAGGACGACCGACTTCGTCACATGCTTACCGGTCTTCGTCGTGACGACAGTCGTAACCGGAACCGTCGCCGGCGGCCCTGTCACCTTGATCGAGGGGCCAGAAGAGACCTGCACCGCGCCCGAGCCACCTCTACCGAGAATGCGATCGGCCGCACCGACTATGTGATAGAGGCCCGTCTCGCGGCTTAACCAGGCGATCGGGCGCAACACGTCCATCGCGACGGTCCTGCGTGCTCCGAGCGGAGATCCCTCGGCTGAGTTCATGAGTGTCTGTGCATCGAGGATCGTCCAGACGACGAAGCACAAGATGCCCGCCAAGAGCACCTTCTTCCACGAGATCGCGAGCCGGTTAGGGGGCACCTCCCCGCGAGCTGATTCGACGACCCCTGCACCCGTGCCCCCGGCACCTGATTGCTGGGTGTCGGCGTCATGCCGGGTGTGGATCTCCGTCAGGACCGTCACTGCGCCGGCGCCCGGTTCACGAACCTGAGCTGGTCTGCGCTCGACCCCCGACCGCCCTGCTGCCGCTCCTTTTATGGCGGCCACGTTCCCGCCGGCCGGACGTCCCCCTGCACCACCTGGACGTCCGCCCGAAGAGGTGCCCGCACGTCCGCCCGAGGCGGCGCCGTTCGCGCTGAGTCGGGGCGCGACGGTCAGTGCCCGGGGCCTGAGGCGCCCCGGCTTTACGACGACGGCGGGAGGAGAACGGGTCTGTCAGTGTCGGCCGGCCTTCAAAAGCGTCGGAGTCAGAATCGGAAGTAGATGAACGGTTGAATGCCTTCGGGGGCGAGCGTCGTGATGCCGAGAAGGATCGCTCCAAGTATGGCCCCCTGTGCCACCGGAGTTAGGCGCGAGAAGCCGGCCTGCAGGTCGCGGACCATGTCCTGAGAGACGTATTGGCTCGCGATGGAACCGACGATGGTGATCACCACCAGAGGGGTGACCAAGGGGAACGCGCCCCAAGCCGTGAAGAGCCGGCCGATCATGGTGAACGCGATGCTCATGCTCGTCGCTCTGAAGAACACCCATCCGAGGCACACGAGGTGGAAGGTGGCCACCCTCTCGAGGACCCTCCGGCCTTTGCTCGTGTCCGGCGCAAGACCGAGAGCTGTCCGCCTGCTCCTCCTCCAGCGGCCCACCACCTGCCCCACCCCGTGATAACCGCCCCAGAAGACGAAGGTCCATCCGGCCCCGTGCCACAGGCCGCCGAGAAGCATCGTGATCATGATGTTCCTTGCGATGCGCCCCTCTGATCCCTTGTTGCCACCGAGCGGGATGTACAGGTAGTCGCGCAGCCACCTGGAGAGCGTCATGTGCCATCTCCGCCAGAAGTCCTGGAGCGACACCGCCGTGTAGGGGCCGTCGAAGTTGAGCGGGAACCTGAACCCGAGCAACAGCGCTACTCCGATTGCGATGTCGGTGTACCCGCTGAAGTCGGCGTAAATCTGGATCGCGTAGCCGTAGATGGCGAAGAGGATCTCGATGTTCGAGTGGGTGTGGGGGGAGCCGAAGACGGGGTCCACGATCGACGACGATATGTAGGCCGATATGACCATCTTCTTGAACAGCCCCGCGGCGATGAGCCAGGCGGCACGTCCGAAGTCGATGTGACGTGGGTCGCGCTTGTGGCGGATCTGCGGCAGGAGCTCGGGCCCCCTCACGATCGGACCGGCGACGAGGTGGGGGAAGAACGACAGGTAGACAGCCAGGTCGACAGGGCGGGCTGGAGGGAACGCCTTTCGGTAGACGTCGATCACGTAGCTGAGCGCCATGAAGGTGTAAAAGGAGATCCCGACCGGCAACAGGACCTCTTTGAGCGGAAGGACGTTCAGGTTGAAAAGATGGTGGGTCAGATTGTCGAGGTTGACCGCCAGGAACGTGTAGTACTTGAACCAGCCGAGCAGCCCCAACAGGCCGGCCAGTGAGCCGATGAGCGCCATCTTGCGCGCTCGACCCTCGAACCCTGCGATCGTGAGGGCCCCGACGCACGCAATGGTCGTGGATGCCGCGAGCAGCAGCACGTAGTGCCAGTCCCACCAGCTGTAGAAGACGAAGCTGGCCGCGATCATGAAAAGCTTCCACCAGCGCGGGAACGGGTTAAGCAGCCAGTTGGCCGTGAAGACCACTGCGAAGAAGATGGCGAAGTCGGTGGTCGGGAATAGCATGGGCCCTCGGCTCACCCGCGAACAGTGGCCGACCACCATCGTCAGGTGACGGGCGATGGTACCTCGCTGAGCGCTGGAATTTACGGACCTGAGCTAGCTATTTCGCTCGTTTGTTTTGGTCCGTTTGCTTCTAGTTCAAGCTCTTGTTGGCTCGGCTCTGTTCAGCCACTTGCGCAATCTGCGAAGCCCCGCACCGAAGCGGGCGAGGCGGTACTTCAGCGGTTCTTGAGAAGCTCGATGAGCTTCGGGAGCACCTTGTGCACGTCGCCGACGATTCCTAGGTCGGCGATCGAGAAGATCGGGGCGTCCTGGTCCTTGTTCACCGCGACGATGTTCTTCGAGCCCTTCATCCCAACCATGTGTTGAGTGGCTCCCGAGATGCCGCAGGCCAGATACACGGTCGGCTTCACGGTCTTACCGGTCTGGCCAACCTGGTGAGAGTAGGGGACCCATCCAGCGTCGACGATGGCCCGGCTTGCGCCCGCAGCCCCTCCGAGAAGCTTTGCGAGCTCTTCGATCATGGCGTAGGCCTCTGCTCCACCGAGTCCCCTTCCTCCGGAAACGACGACCTCGGCCTCGTCGAGCTTCGGCCCGGTCCGCTCCTCGACGTGGCGCCCGAGGACCTTGGCGCTTCCCGTCGCACCGAGGTCCGGTGCGGCCGCGGGCACGACCTGCGGCGTGGTGGCACCTCCGGGCTCCGCGGAGAACGACTTGGCCCGCACGACGAAGATCCACGGGCGCTTCGACGTGAAGTGCGCCATGGCCACCTGCGATCCGCCGAAGATCGCGTGCTCGGAGATCAGGTCGTCACCATCTGCTGTGAGGCCTACGACGTTGGTGATGACGGGCAGGTCGAGCCGGGCCGAGAGTCGCCCAGCGATGTCGCGCCCGTCATAAGTCGCCGGAACCAGAAGTGCGTCTGGGCTGTTCCCGCCTTCGACGAGCGCTGCGATCGCACCCGCAACCGAGGGCCCGGGTAGCACATCGCCCAAGTCCCCGACGTCGTAGACCGTGCCGGCTCCGTACTCGCCGAGTGTCGACGCAACTGCTGCACCGTCCGGACCCCACGTGACGGCTTCTGTGACGTTGCCGAGCGAGCGGGCGGCCGTCAAGAGCTCGAGGCTCGTGGTTACGGGGCTGCCGTCGGCAACCTCCGCCAGCACCCAGACCTTTTCAATGGACATCGTTCCGGTAGCTCCTGTCTACGAAGAGAGCGAAAAGTGCGAACGAGAGCGAGTGAACAACAAGGAGACAGAGATCAGACGATCTTCAGTCGTTCCAGGAACGCGACGATTCGATCGGCACCGTCGCCCTCGTCCACGACGATCTCGCCTGAGGTACGCGCCTCGGCGTCGGCGACCGATATGACCTCCTGGCGCGAGCCTTCGGCTCCGACCTGAGATGCGTCGAGCCCGAGGTCCGCGACGGTCAGCTGGTCGATCGGCTTCGACTTGGCGGCCATGATCCCTTTGAACGACGGGTATCGAGGTTCGACGACACCCGCGGTCACCGTCACGACCGCAGGCAGCGGTGCTTCGACCTCGTCGTAGCCCGCCTCGGTCTGGCGCTGAACCTTGACAGTTCCGTCCGCCACCTCAACGTGCTTGGCGAACGTGATCGACGGCATGCCGAGAAGCTCCGCGAGCTGCACTGGTGTGGTCCCGGTGTACCCGTCTGTGGACTCCGTCGCGGCGAGGACCAGGTCCGGCTCGGCCCGCGCGATCGCCTTTGCGAGCACCTTCGCCGTCGAAAGAGCGTCCGATCCGGCGAGCGCCTCGTCACTCACGAGAATGGCCTTCGCCGCCCCCATGGCAAGAGCGGTGCGAAGGCCGGACGTCTCGCCGCCAGGAGCGACCGAGACGATCGTGACCTCCCCCCCGCCGGCGGCGTCGACGAGCTGTAGACCCATCTCGACGCCGTAGGCGTCCGAGTCGTCGAGTATCAGCTTCCCGGACCTGACGAGGTTCTTCGTGGCCGGATCGATCTGCTGGGGAGCGGCCGGGTCGGGGATCTGTTTGGTGCAGACGACGACGTTCATGACACTGATTGTTCCTGAATTTGCTGGCCGCGGACCAATCCGACGCCTCGGGACCCGGCCGGACGGGAGCCGGCCGGGTGGACTTCACTGCCTCCGGCCGACCGCTCCGAGCGCCACTGATACCTGATCGGTGATCACCGCGTCCACGCCGGCGGACACCATCGACCGGACGTCGTCGGAGCTGTTCACAGTCCAGGTTCCGACCTCGAGTCCCGCCTGGTGGCACCGCTCGACGAGGGACGGGTCTACGGCCAGATAGAAGGGATGCAGCGCCGAGCAACCCAGGTTCGAGGCCCTGGTGACCGCCCTGTGGGCGTCGTCTGCGGGGTGCACCAGAAGGCCCGTAGCGAACCCCGCAGCGGCCTCGCTGAATGCGATCAGGGCGTCGGGCCAGAACGAGGAAACGATTGTCGACCCGTCGCTGCGACCGAGCGACTCGGCGAGAGCCGTCCCGATCGCCCTGCTCTTGCCGGCGTCGAGCCTGCCCACGTTCCGGGGGAAGTCGAGCTTTATCTCCACGTCGAGCAGCATCCCGTCGCAAGCCGCGACAGCGGCGGTGAGATCCGGGATCCAGTCCGGCAGCTCCCTCCTCGAGAGCGCTTCGATCGTCTCTCCTGTTTCGAGAGCGGCGTCGTGGTGGACGACGAGCGTTCCGTCGCGCGTTAGGCGGGCGTCGAGCTCGACCCCGTCGGCGCCGTCCGATCGCGCGCCCGCAAAGGCCTCGAGTGTGTTCTCCCGCCATGTACCGGATCCGCCCCGGTGGGCGATGACGGATACCTCACCCTCCGTGGTTCGAAGCCCTCGGTTACGAGTCAAATGATGCACCAACTTTGGAGCATCTCAACCTCTTTCAGTAATCCTGAATGTTGGCTATCTCGAAGCATCACGTTTCGTGCTTGCGGACGGCCACGCTTGGGACTAGGTTCACATGTGCCCGTTCCGCCTGACAGCCTCGCTTGGTCCCCTTTCGAACGAGCGGCGCCGCATGTGAAACGGATCACAATGGCGCACGGAATGCGTCAACACGGTACCTGGAGGAGGCACGCCGTGGCCTTGATGTGGAACCGCTCAGTTGAGTGGGACGAAGACGACTGGCGAAAGGTCGCGGCGTGCCGTAACACCGAGCCCGACCTCTTCTTTCCTATCGGGACCACAGGACCCGCCATCGAGCAGATCGAAGCGGCGAAACGAGTCTGCATGTCGTGTGAGGCGCTCGAGCCCTGTCTGGAGTTCGCGCTCGCCACGAACCAGGAGTCGGGAATTTGGGGCGGAACATCAGAAGAAGAGCGGCGCAAGCTGCGTAAGGCCTGGCTCGCCGCAAGACGACGCGCCAGCTGATCTCCTCCTCGGATAGCGGCCGCCTCTAACGGCCGATCCTCGAATTGCCCCCTGTACGACGGCGCTCCCCGCAGCTGTCGGCACAAGCCAAAACGACTGACTCTTCGCCGCGCCCGGATCGTCGACATGAGGGCGCCGGACGACGTAGCGTGAGCCGTACCTCGTGCCCGCGCCGACACAATCAGTGCCTGGTGCAACGCTCCCGATCAAGGGTGACCCGGGCAGTGCCGATACGGTCTGTTGTGGAAGTAAGTGCGGTCGCCACTTCGGCGGTGGCTAGGCACGCAAGCGCGCCTACCGCCGGAACGGTGGCCGCGACTGTGGAGCCCGGAGACGCTGTTTCTGCGGTGCGCGTCGAGTCGCTCGGGGGGGCGGCACTTTGAACCTCGAAGAGGGCCTGCTTCGTGGAGCGGAGGTGCTCGTCGTAGACGACGAGCCGGCGAACGTCGCGCTCATCGAGTCGATCCTCGAGCGAAACGGGTTCACCAAGGTGCGTTCGGTCACGGACCCTCGCCAGTTCAGGCAGGTCTTCGTCGAACAGCAGCCCGACATCATCTTGCTGGACCTCCACATGCCGCACGTCGACGGGATCGCCCTTCTACAGATGATCCGCGAGCTTCGTCGCGACGGCGAGTTCCTCCCGGCCCTGGTTCTGTCCGCCGATGCGACTCCGAAGGCCCGCCACGACGCCTTGGGCGCCGGGGCGACCGATTTCCTCACCAAGCCCCTCGACACGACCGAGGTGGGCCTGAGGGTCCTCAATTACCTCGAGGCCCGCCGGTTGCACCTGCGACTCGAAGAGCACACGCAGGAGCTCGACAAGCTCGTGAGTTCGAGGACCTCGGCCCTCGAGAGGGCTCAGTCAGAAACGCTGCAACGCCTGTACCTGGTGAGCGAGTTCCGTGACGACGAGACACAGGAGCACACCAATCGCGTCGGGGTGAGCGCCGGAAGACTCGCGCTGCTCGCCGGGGAGCCGCTCGACCGTGCCGAGCTCATCGAGCACGCCGCGCCCCTGCACGATCTCGGCAAGGTCGGCATCCCGGATCACGTCCTCCTAAAGCCGGGCAAGCTGACACCCGAAGAATTCGAGATAGTTAGAGAACATCCTGGGATCGGGGCCCGCCTCATCGGTGAGACCGATTCAGAGATCTTGCGCGTGGCACGGGTTATAGCGGAGACCCACCACGAGCGTTGGAACGGGGGGGGATATCCGAACGGGTTGCGTGGCGATGCCATCCCGCTCGAGGGCCGTATCGTGACCGTGTGTGACGTCTTCGACGCCCTCACGCACGAGCGCCCTTACAAAACCGCCTGGACGATCGATCAGGCCATCGAGGAGCTCCTGACGCAGCGCGGCAAATTCTTCGACGCGCGGCTCGTGGACCTCTTCGTTGAACAGGTCGTGCCCAAGCTGCCCTGGGTGGCTGGGGAGGAACAGGGACAGGAGCACACTGAGTGAGTTCATCTGACGGCAAGAGCACAGCAAACGAGATCACCCGAGGGAGGTGGTTCGAGTGACAATGGAGGGGAACGCCGTCCTGCTCGCTGAGGACGACGACATGAGCCGCTCGGCGACGAGCCAGTTCCTTCGCCGGTTCGGATACAAGGTCGGAGAGGCCACCGACGGTCCAAGCGCCCTGCGCGAGGCGTCGATGGGCCATTACGACCTCGTCGTCTTGGACCTGGGCCTACCGGGCCTAGCGGGTGAAGACGTGCTCGCCCGGTTGCGGCGCAACGGAGGCATGCCGGTCATCGTCCTCACCGGGCGAGGCGAGGAGCAGGAGCGCGTCCGCGTGCTCGACCTCGGAGCCGACGACTACGTGGTGAAGCCGTGCTCGCTGCATGAGCTCGAGGCGCGCATTCGCGCGGTTCTCCGGCGAGGTCAGGTAACTGCGGCCACAGGTCGCATCGAGCTCGGTCGACTCGTTGTCGACCGCACGATGCACCGCGTCGAGCTCGACGGAGATCTGCTCGACCTGACGCCGAAGGAGTTCGACCTGCTTGCGTTCCTCGCTGCGTCGCCCGACCAGGTCTACAGCCGCGAGGAGCTGCTCGAGCACGTTTGGGGCTCCACCCAGGACTGGCAGGACCCAGCGACCGTCACAGAGCACGTCCGGCGCCTTCGCCTCAAGCTCGAGGCTGATCCAGCTTCCCCTCGCTGGCTTCAGACCGTGCGCGGCGTCGGCTACCGGCTTTCACATGACGACGGCACACTGCCGGTCGGCAAGGACAGCCGGGTCCACGCGGGAGCGATGGCGGACGCGGTCGACATCGACTCGCCGTCCGTCGTCCGGGTCATCGGAGAAGGACCGAGCCAGAGCTTCGGCTGATCGGGTCAACCAAGCCCGAGCAGATGGGTCACCACGCGTGATCCGCTGTGGACGGATCGCGGAGAATCGTGATGTCAACGACGGTTCCGTCGCGGTTGCTCATGCTCATCGTGCCTCCCAGCTGGCTCTCCACCAGGTCGCGCACGATCGAGAGCCCGAGAGTGTTGGTCGCATGCACGTCGAAGCCCGCAGGCAGTCCGACGCCGTCGTCGCGCACCTGGATCCGCAGGCGCGAGCCGTCGTTCTCTAGCACGAGATCGACGTGGCCCGCCGCACCCGGCACACGCGCCGGGTGCTCGGAGCCGTCACCGTTGACGTCGTTCTTGAACCCGTGCTCGAGCGCGTTTTGGATCAGCTCGGCGATGACGACCGCCAGGGGAGTGGCAACGCCGGCGCCGACCTCGCCGAGATCGCCCGTCACGCGGATCTCGATCGCACCCGGTCCGACCACCGAGTCCTCCGCCATCCGAACGAGCGCGACCACGATGTCGGCGAACGGCACCTCCTCACCGGGATCGCGCGACAGCACCTCGTGCACGACGGCGATCGACCTGACCCGCCGTTCGGCCTCCCTCAAGGCCTTCTGCGCTTCACCTGGTTCGAGGCGGCGCGCCTGCAACCGTAGGAGTGACGAGATGGTCTGAAGGTTGTTCTTCACCCTGTGGTGAACCTCGCGGATCGCCGCGTCCTTTGTGAGCAGAAGACGGTCGAGGCGACGCAGGTCCGTCACGTCTCTGAGAAGGACCATCCCACCGGTGACGCTCGAGCCGTCGAGCAACGGGATGCAGTGGATGAGGACTATGACGTCAGGCCTCCGCTCGATCTCCTCGATGACCGGCCTCCCGGTGGAAAGAGCCCTTGCGACTGCGCCTTCTTCGACACCTAGCTCCGACAGGGTGTGGTTCTCGACCGTCGTGTTCACACCCATGCGATGCAGCGCGCTCATTGCGTTGGGCGACGCGAACCTGATCGACCCGTCGGTCTCGACGACCACCAACCCGTCGCCTACGCGCGGGGCGTCCTCGGTTGGGGTCTCCTCGCTAGAGAACGGGTAAGAGCCGTCGGCGACCATCGCCGCGAGCCGCTGGTAGAGCTGGTTGTAGGTCCTTTCGAGACGTCCGGGACGCCGTCGCTGCTCGATCGTCGAAACGCGCACCAGGACCGCGGCCACCGTGTCACCGCAACGGACGGGGACGCATTCGAGCCGGGCCTCCTCCGACACCGTCGGCACCTGCCCTGTCTCGTACTCGCTCAGGGATCGGTACGGAGCCGGATTGAATGCTGCCAGGCCCGCAAGCCCCCATTCGATCTCGCCGTTGGCGAGCGCGTGAGCGATCGCCGGCCATTCGCGCAGGCGGAGCGACTCGCCGACGAGGTCCGAGCGAACGAGCGTGGCGCTCGTCGCGGGCCTCACCTGTCCGATGACTTCGAGCACCGTCCCTCCGGGGACCTCCTGGGGGGTCACGAGCAACAGGTCGGAGAACGACAGGTCCGACAACACCGCCCACGTCCCCAACAGGCGAAGCACATGGTCGCGGCAGTCCGCTCCGACGTCGGCGGTCCCGATCTCGATCTCGCGTGACACGCTCATCGGCCCGATCGCCCCGTCGGCGCCTCGGACGAGCTGTCTTGTTTCTGCGGTTCGTTCCCGCCCGAGATAGCGGGCGCCAGAGGGACGCTCGACGGGCTCCTTGCGGAATAGGACCGGAGCGTCGAGATCCCCGCGGCGGCCAACAACGAGGACAGCTCCGACGAGCGGTCGGCGACCTGCTCGCGCCGGTGTGCGTCGGACGCGGTCGTGAATGGAACTCCGGCAGCGGCGAAGCGCTGCAGAAGTGGCGGAGCAGGGTACACCTCGCCCACAGGCTTTCTCAGTCCGGCCGACGAGCATTCTGCCGCCATCCCCGACTTCGCCGCAGCCTCCGCGAGCCGGTCGAAGCACTCCTCGGGCGCCCCCGACCTGAAGCCTGCGACCTTTATGAGATCGGGGTGCGCGAGCACGTCGCAGACCCCCGAAGCCGCGAGCTCCTCCATCGACGACGCGTAGTCGTCCCATGCACTGTCGACGTCGCGTGCCGACCACTCGCTCATCGAGACTTCATCGCTCAGATCGTCGAACCGCCAAGTGCCGATCCAGTGGACAGAACCGAGAAGCACGTCGAACGGGTACCCGGCCAAAAGGCGCTCCACGTCTTGCATCCGCCCTTTGTAGTAGTCGACCTCGAGACCGAGAACCACCGGCAGGCCCTGCCGTTTCGCCTCGAGCACGCACTCCACGTACGCGTCCAGGTCGGCTCTGGCGTGATCGTCCCAGTAGGTCACCATCGACGCCCGAAGAGCGGCGTCGGGTTCGTCGTCCCAGAACCCCCTCAACAGGTGGTCCGCCTGCACGAAGCGGAACAGATGCTCGGTCAAGGCGATCTCTGACACGCCCACGCTTCGCGCGAGCTCGCAGTAGTCAGCGACGTGCTCGACCGTCGGGGCGGTGTCGCGCTGGCCGTGGGGCCAAAGGTGGAGGTGGTAGTCGAGCACGGTCAGCTCCAGAGCCGCTCGCCGAGCCTCAGCAGGCCCTCCATGTCGTACACGTCGGTGTCGAAGAACGGGACGCTGACGAGCACGTCGGGCACGTTCGCCATCTCGGCGCGCTGTTCCGCCTCGCGCTGCGCGACCACGTTGTAATCGAGGTAGCTGGAGCCCACTTCGCTGAGCACTCTGCGGAGGGGCGCCTCTTCGACGCCGTTCAGGCTCGGGTCAGATACCAGCTTCTGCGCGATCGCGTCCGCGCCGTCTTTCAGCTTCTCGGCTACCAGCCTGCCCGAAGGGTCGCGGAGGTACTCCGGCAGCACCTTGTTCAGGACCACTGCGCCGACGTGGAGGTCTCGCCGCCCGAGCTCCCTCACGAACACCTGCGCCTCGCGCAACGGCGCCGCCTCCAACGTGGCGACGACGATGAAGGTCGTTCGCCGGTCGGCGAGAACTCTGCCGACCGCCTGTGCGCGCTCGATGAACCCGTCGTACATCGTCTGGAACAAGATGAAGAACTGCGAGATGTCGCCCAGGAATTGCGTGCCGAGGATCCGGTCTGCGATCTGGTAGAAGGGCCGCGAGGCTACGTTCACGAGACGTGAACGGTAAGGGATTATGAGCCACCTGAGCAGGCGGCTCGAGAAGAACTCGGCCATGCGCTCGGGAGCGTCGAGAAAATCGAGGGCGTTTCGCGTGGGTGGCGTGTCCACGACGATCAGGTCGTAGTCGCCCCCCGCATGTATCTCGTAGAGCCGCTCCATCGCTATGTAGTCGTGGCTCTGGACGAAGCGCGAGGAGATCTGTGCCGTAGAGCGGGTTGGAGAGGATCTCGTCACGGGTGCGCTCGTCAGGCGCGTGCATGCGGATGAGGGCGTCCCACGACTCCTTCGTATCGAGCATCGCTGCCCACAACTCACCCCTCGGGCGCGCGCCTGCTCGGGTGAACGCCTCGTCGGGAACACGAGTCTCGCTGTTTCCGATCCCCTTCAGCCCGAGCGCGTCGGCCAGCCGGCGGGCGGGATCGATGGTCAGGACGAGGACCTTCCCGCCGTGACGCCACGCCGCCATCGCCGCCGCAGCCGCGGCGGTGGTCGTCTTGCCCACCCCTCCCGGCCCGCACGCGACGACGATCTCGCGAGAGGCGAGCAACCCGTCGAGGGAGCCGCCCGAGATCTGCGGCGGAGCCTGCCCGTGTTGGCGCCCCTGTCCTTGTGATCTGCCCGGAGCGCGGTCGGATTCGTGCTCGGGAACGTCCGAGGTGCGTTCGCGCCTTTCGTCCGGGCGCGCCATCAGAAACCGAGCTCCTCGGACAGTGATCGCGCGACCTGGCGTGTGGTCCGCATGCCGTAGCCGCGGGTGAAGAGCATCGGCAGTAGCAGCATCGGAACGGTGGGGTCGATGCCTGACCTGAACCGGTCGAGGTGCCAAGCCCGGGTGCGCCGCAGCCGGACGGCGAGCCGTGCACCTTCGAGCACCGGTGTCGGGGTCGTCGCCGACGAGACGCCCGAGAGCTGCCTCTGGCTCGGGAGTGCAGAGGGTTTCGAACACCTGCTCCTCCGACCTCCCGAAGAGCTCGGGAAGGACCCGGTTCACCACCACCGCCGCAAGGTCGACGGTGGTCTCTTCGCTCAGGCGTCCTGCGAGCTCCATCGTCTCGTTCACCGGCATCTCTTCTGGGGTCGTGACGATCACGAGGCCCGTCTGGGCGGGGTCGGAGAGGATGTCGAGCATCCAGTCGGTCTGGACCCGGATGAGCCCCACCTTCACCAGCTGGTTGATGGCCTGCGGAGCGGCCAGCTGGCCGACGATGTGCCCAGTCGCTGGACGCGTCCACGACGACGATGTCGTAGTGCTTCTCGCGGACCTCGTAGCAGAGCTTCCCGACTGTCAGGATCTCGCGTACTCCGGGCGCGGCTGTCGCGACGAAGTCGAACGCGCGGCGCCAGTGGTCCGATGCGGCCCACGACCGGGATGCGCAGTTGGAGCTTCAGGTACTCGCGAAGAGACGCCTCTGTGTCCATCGACATGACGCGCAGGCCGGGGAACACGTCGTTTCCCGCAAAGGTCGAAGGCCCTGTCTCGTAGAACGACGCCAGGTCGCCCTTGGCGTCGATCTCGCACGCGAGGGTCCGCTTGCCGTGCTCGGCCGCGAGGAGCGCGAGCGAGGCCGCGACCGTGGTCTTTCCGACCCCGCCTTTACCCGTGACGAACACAAGGCGCCGGTCGAGCAGAGCCGGCGAGTGCGGGCCCGCTGGTTATCTCGGGACGGGCCCCAAGGGCCGGCGGCGTCAGTGGGCTCCGAAGCCCACCCTGCGGTCGGCCTCGGGGGCCCCGACCTCCACGTACGCGACGCGGTCCGACTGGAACTACAACCAGCCGCCCTCGCCGATCCGTGAGCCTGAGCACCCCTTCGGGCTTGCCGAGGGTCGACTCGATCTCAGTTACGACCTGACTGCGGTCCGAGTCCTCGGGCAGCACGACTTCGAGCTCCTTCATCGGTCTGGACGATCCCTATCCGCACGTCCACTTCGTTGCTCCTTCGGTCGGCCCTTGCCCGGTGGCGGTCGTCGCTCGCATCTGTGCGCCTGAAACGACGGTCCGCGGTGATGTTCCGATGACGATACAGCGGTGGGCCACACTTGAAGCCTTAGGAGCGTCCGTGGATGCCGGTTTCAGGCCGGTCCCGGCCGATCCCGCCAGGAGGTGAACCATGGGGAGTGTCGAACCGGCTCGGGCCCAGAGCGACGCGGGCTCCCGTTCCGACTCCGAGGAGCTGCACGAATCCGAGAGGAGCCGGCAGTGGGCTGCGACGATGGCCGGCCACCGCACGACGCGGGGGCGCACGTACCGCACACGCCGACTCGAGGGCTGAGTCGGGAACCCGACAGGTCCCGGCGGGCCTGAGAGCGACAGGCCGGCGAGCGGCGGCCGGGCGGACGGGTCGGTCCTCACCCGGGCGGCCCGAGAGGGGTTCGAAGAAGCTCCTGCTCGCACCCGGCGCCACGAGGTCCGAAGGCGCAGGAAGGCGGCGGATCGAAGAGGAGCCCGACGAGTGGAGGACCTGCTTCGAGCGTGACCGTGACCGGATCCTGCACTCGACCTCGTTCCGGCGCCTCGCCGGCAAGACCCAGGTGTTCATCTTCCCGGAGGACCACCAGAGGACGCGACTCACCCATGCTCTCGAGGTCGCCCAGGTGGCCACTTCGATCGCGAGCGCCCTGCGCCTGAACGTCACGCTCGCAGAGGCCATCGCTCTCGGGCACGACTGCGGTCACGGCCCGGCCGGTCATGCGAGCGAGGATGCTCTCGCATGCTTCCTGCCCGAGGGATTCGACCATGCGGTTTGGGGAGCGGACGTCTCGCTCGCCGGTCTGAACCTGTGCGAGGAGACCGTCGACGGGATCCGCAACCACTCGTGGTCGCGCCCTGCGCCTTCGACTCCGGAGGGCGAGGTGGTGAGCTGGGCCGACCGCATCGCCTACGTGTGCCACGACTGGGAGGACGCCTGCTCGACAGGGATCGTCACGCCCGTCATGCTGCCCTTGGAGGTGGAGAAGCGCTGCGGGACGCGAACGTTCGAAGCAGCTCGGCGCATTCATCCAAGGGGTCGTCGCGGCAACGGCTGCCACAGGACGGGTCTGCTATGGACGCGAGACCTAGCCGAAGCTCTCGAGGCGTTCAGACGTGTCGACTACGAGCGCATCTATCTCCGCCCTGCATCAGTCGCGCAGGGAATCGCAGTGGTCGAGGTGCTGCGTGGGTTGGTCGAATATTTCGCCGACCGGCCGAACGCCATCCCTGCGGTGCGCGAGTCGGGGGTCCCCGCCGGAAGCGAGCAGGCGCTCAGGACCGCTGTCAGCGTACGTGGCCGGGATGACGGACCGCTTCGCCATGGCGACCGCAATCTCCGAGCTCGGGTGGGATCCCGACCGGTTGCCGCGGGGGGTGGAGGACTGGCGCAGACGCTGACTTCGTGGCGAGCTCGACAATGAACTCGCCGACCGGCCGGCTCAGCCGCCATAGGCGAGCAGCACCAACGATGCCTGGGATCCTTGAGTCGGGCTCTGGATCGCCATGGCGTAGCAACCCGTGTCGCTCGGACAGGCGATGCTCACCACAGCCATGACTCCCTCCGGCAATTGCGCGCTCTGCCATGTCTGACCGCCGTCCGCCGTCGACGCGACGACACCTTGGGCACCAGGACCGAGTTTGACGGCGATCGCTCCCGATCCGCCCGACCCGCCAGAAGCCCGGTCCAATCCGCCGGCCCAGCACTCCGAGGCAGTGGGACACGAGACGCCCATGAGGAATGCAGCCGGCAGTCCCGATGCATCGGCCTCCGACCACGACCGACCTCCGTCGGTGGAGACGACGATCTCACTCGAGGACCCGTCGTCACCGAAGAAGCTCGCAACGCAATCCGTAGCGTCTGCGCACGACAATGACCCGAGCGGACCGAGTCCGGGCGGAAGGGTTGCCGCTGTCCAGGTCGTCGCGTCGTCGGTGGTGTAGAGGACTGTCCCAGGCGGAATTCCCGGGCTTCCGTCGGGCGACTGGTAGAAGCCACTTACGACACAATCCTCCGCCGACAGGCATTGCATCGAACCTTGTCCGCCCGGGACGAAGTCCGTCGGCAGATTCGAGTCGGTCCAAGTGGCGCCTCCGTCGTCGGTAACGAACGACAGTGCCGCTCCCGATTGACCGCCCGGGTCGGAGGCGACGGCGACACAGGACTCGGAGGTGTTACAAGCGAGCGTCGTGACGCCGATGTTCGAGGTGATCTGGCTCGGTCCGGCCTCCGTTGCCCAGGTGTTGCCGCCGTCGGTCGTCTCGAGGAATGTCGCGTTGCCCGATGCGTCCATACCCAGCGTGGCGCACGTGTCGGCGTCAGCGCATGCAAGTCCCGTGGCGTCGGACAACGTGACCGGCAAGCTGGACTCCTGCCACGTGTCACCGCCGTCGTGGGTCACCTCGATCTCGTTGTATGTACCTGGAGCGCTTTGCTGAGGATCGAGGTTGACCGCATAACAAGTCGTCGTGCTCGGGCACGTGAGAGACACTCCCATTCCGGAGCCGAGCGCCGACACCGTCCGCCAGGACGGGTCGATGTCGCTCACGAGCCTCCACTTTGGTGCGGCGACCGGACCTGAGGTAGCCGATGCACCCGTGCCTGTTCCAGGGTGCGTCGTGCCGCTCGGGGATTGCGCTGCGAGCACGGCCACCACCAGCAACGCCGCGGCAACTCCGGCCATTGATGCGACGACGAGCCGGCGATGGCTGCGAGCTTGGCGCCGTCCGAGCTCGTCATGCCCTGCAGGCCGAGATGCAAGGGGATCCCGGGGTCCCGCCACGATGTCTTCGAGAAGCTCATCGAAAACCGGATGAGACGACGCATCCTCGAGCGCGGACATGCGAACCGGGTCGAGCGTGCGAAGCTCCGGGTGGATCTTGTTCATTTGATTCACGCCCCCTTCGGCGTATCTGTCGGTACTGGCTCTCGATGATGTGAATGTCGAGATGCTCGTTGATGTTTCGTGACGAGTCCGAGCCGTTCCATTTCTCTCACGAGCCGTGCCCGCGCCCGGTGTAGCCGGATGCGTGCAGCGGTTGGCGAGCAACCGAGCACACGGGCGAGCTGCGATCCCGACAGACCTTCCCAACCGACGAGCATCAGGATCTCCCTGTCATCGGCGGCGATGTTCCGCAGGGCGTGAACCGCAAGCAGCTCGTCAGGTCCGGCGTCGAGAGGGTCGGCGACCGCCGCACGCAGCTCGATCCCCATTCGTCGTGTGAGCTCGCTTCGGCGTGCTTCACGTCGACTGTGATTTGCGATCACCCGGCGGCATGCCGCGTAGAGCCACAGCAGGCCCTCGTCTCCCGGTGGGACGTCGTCAAGCCGTCGCCAGGCGACGGCGAACGTCTCGGATACCACGTCGGCCGCATCCTCCGGCGAGCTCGTGCGGCGGATGGCGTAAGCAAGCAGCCGAGGCCGCGACCACCTATAGAGAGTTCGAAAGCGCTGCTCGGCTTCGCCCACAACCATTCGGCTCCGTTCCCGGTCTGGGGTCCTGAAGCTATCTATGTCGTGAACCAGCCACGTGTTTCAGGGTAGATCCACTGGATCGCGTGAGACGTCGCCCGCGGCTGTGCGCGAAGGAGAGGCCTCCGATGCTGATCAGTGAACTGCCAGCTCGCTCCTGTAGATCCGCGACGGTCCGAGCGAGTCCACCTGTTGCGCCAGGTCGCGAAACGAGCGAGCTGCTTCCCCGTCGGGGTCCGATATCGCGACCGGCACGCCGATGTCGCCCGCGTGGCGGAGCTCTGTGATCAATGGGAGCTTGCCGAGAAGCGGCACTCCGAGGGAGCTTGCCAGTGCATCTCCTCCACCTGCGCCGAACAGCTCGTAGCGTTTTGCGTCGTCACCGGTGAACCACGACATGTTCTCGATGACTCCGCGCACCGGCAGCTTCAAGGTGCGCGCCGCCAGTGCAGAACGCTGGGCGACCCTCTGCGCCGCGAGTTGAGGCGTGGTGACGACGACGACCTCTGTCCGTGGCAGGTACTGCCCGAGTGACAAGGCGACGTCACCGGTACCGGGAGGCATGTCGATTAGCAGGTAGTCGGGCTCACCCCAGTACGCATCGACGAGGAACTGCTCGAGCGCCTTGTGGAGCATCGGGCCGCGCCAGATGACGGGCTGGTCGTCGGGAACGAAGAAACCCATGGAAAGGACGCGCACACCGTGGACCACAGGTGGCACGAGCAGATCGTCGATCGCAGCGGGGTCGCGGTCCACCCCGAGCATCCCCGGCACGGAGAATCCGTACACGTCTGCGTCCAACAGCCCGACCTCGCGGCCCATGGCCGCCAGCGCGACCGCCAGATTGACGGTTACCGAGGACTTCCCCACACCGCCCTTGCCGGAGGACACTCCGATCACACGGGTACGCGATCCGGGGATCATGAACCGGTTGGGTCTGCCCTCCTCGTGCCCGAGCGGCCCTGGCGGCCCGCCTGGCGCGTGGGGCAACTTCGCGCCCCGGGGCGCCGCGACCGGTGCCGGCTCTCCCCCGCGTGGAGCGGCAAGGCGCCTGAGCAGCTCTGCGCGCTCTTCTCCTGTCATGACCCGCAGGTCCACCTGCGGGTCGGGCCAGGCCTCCCCGGTGCGAGGAGCGCTCAACTCGGCGCGCACCCGGTCGGCGAGCTCGGCGGCCCCTGACCAGCCCTGCACCGGAACGAGGATCTCGACACTCGTCCTGCGACGGTGCGTTTCGACCCTTCCGATCATGCCGAGCTCCGCGAGCCCGCGGCGGAGGTCCGGGTCCCAGACGGCTCCAACGGCGAGCCGGACGTCGGCTTCGGACGGGCTCAAGAACTCCTCCAGGCAGGTGGTTGCGGGTCGCGAGCCGGACCGATATCGCTCACGACCAGGGCGTCCGGCCGCCTGCCGGTAGACTAGTGCTGTGCATGCTGTAGCCGGCGCGGGTGGCGCGAGGGCCGGCGAAGAGGTCGCCGCGGCATCCGACACAGACGGACCGGATCCCGTCCTCCGAGCAGAGGACTCGGGCGCACCCGGACCTTCCGACCGCCGGTTCGCTGCGGCTGTCGCCGCTGTCACAGCGGCATTCGGGGACCCGACCCGCCGCGAGATCTATCTCCACGTCAGGTCCACTCCCGGCACCACGGCATCCGAGGTTGCGGCCGTCTTCTCTCTTCATCCGAACGTGGCCCGGCACCACCTCGACCGGCTGGCGGCAGGCGGCTATCTCGAGGTCACTTTGGAACGACCCCCGTCCGCCGGAGCCGGCAGGCCGTCGAAGCGCTATAGAGCCGCAGACGGCGGACACACCGACCCGACAGTCGAGATGCTCGGCCGTCGCGACGACCTGCTCGTCTCGCTCCTCGGCGAAGCCCTCACTCTGCTCGGCCCCGAGGACGCCGAGCGAATGGCAGAACGCGTCGGGGAGAAATACGGCCGGGCTCTCGCCGAGAGGATGGAACCCGGCGAGGGACAGCGTTCGTTGCGCGCGGCGATGCACACCGTTGCGGACGCGCTCACCGCTCAAGGCTTCGCCGCCCACGCCGAGGACAGGGGGACGGCGACGGCAGTGGTCGCAGAGCAGTGCCCGTTCGGCGAAGCCGCGTCTGCGCACCCGGTCATATGTGCTGTCGACCGTGGCATGGTCCGCGGGCTTCTCGCCGGCCTCTGCGGCGAGATGGTGCAGGGCTCCACGCCGGTCGTGCTCTCGAGCAGGGCACGCGGCGACGACGCCTGCGCCGCCCTCGTCTGAGAGGGCAGCGATCACGCGTGCTACGCGGGGTGAGTCGCCTTACGCCGGTGACACCCGATTGACACCTGACACGGGCCTGATGTGACCCGTCACTATCTCGACCACGCGTCCACCTCCCCTCCTCGCCCCGAAGTGGTGACAGCGATGGTGTCGTGGTTGGAAGGAACCGGGGCTCCTCCTGCGGACCCCGGGCGGGTCCATGCAGAGGGCCGTGCGGCCCGCTACGCGCTCGAACAAGCACGCGAGCAGGTTGCGGCCATGTTGGGGACGCGACCGCGGCAGGTGGTGTTCACTTCCGGGGCCACCGAGTCGGCGAACGCGGCGGTATGGGCGGCGACACAGGCTCATCCGGGCCGGCCGATCGCTTCAGCCGGGGTCGAGCACTCGAGCGTCCGCCAGGCGTCAGAGCGTCTGGCACCGGTCGTCACGCTGCCCGTGGACGGTCTCGGCCGAATAGTTCCCGACGCCGTCGAAGCCGCTGTCGGACGCGTGGAGGAAGACGGGGCGCCGCTCGCTCTCGTGAACTGCCAGGCGGCCAACCACGAGGTCGGCACGGTTCAGCCCGTCGAGGAGATCGTGGCCATTTGCCGCAACCGCGGTGTGCTCGTGCACGTGGACGCCGCGGCCGCCGTTGGCCACATGAAGCTCGACCTCGACGAACTTGGAGGGGACCTGGTATCGGTAAGTGCCCACAAGCTGGGTGGGCCGCCCGGTATCGGTGCGCTGGTGGTGAGACGAGGGCTGCGCTTCTCTCCTTTCATGGTCGGGGGTGATCAGGAGCGGGCCAGGCGGGCCGGGCTCGAGAACCTGCCTGCAGCGATCGGCTTCGGTGCGGCCGCCGAGGCCTTGTGCGAACCCGGGCGCCTGTCGGGCGAATCAGAGCGCGCCCTGTCGCTCACCGAGAAGATGATCGGATACGCCACGTCGGTAGACGGCGTGAAGGTGCTGGGCGATGCTTCTAACAGAGTCCCCCACATCGTGGCTCTCGGGATTGACGGGGTGGAGGCAGAGCCGGTTCTGCTTGCGCTCGATCGCGCGGGCATCGCCGCGCACTCCGGATCGTCGTGCGCCTCCGAATCGCTCGCTCCGTCGCCGGTGCTCGAAGCGATGGGTGCCGACGCCGACCGCTCCCTGCGAGTGTCGGTCGGATGGTCGTCCACCGACGACGACGCCGACGCCTTCGGCCCGGCCTTCGCCCGGGCGATCTCCGAGCTGAGGTCGCTGCGGACCTGATTACTTCTTCGTTACCTACTACTTCTTCGTCGTCGTCGATTTCTTCGTCGGCGGGTTGGCGGCGGCGACGGAGGGGAGCGACGTCTTCGTCTCTGAGAACGCCCTTCGGATGTCGGGCAGGAAGGGGCTCATCTCGGCCGCCGTCGGCTTGTCCGCGAGGAACTCCCTGTACTGAACGACCGCCTGGGCCACCTCTCCTTCGACGAAGAACATGGATCCGAGATAAGCGCGAGCCGAGGGGAGACCCGGGGCGGCGCTCACGGCGCTCCGCTCGTACGACTCGCCCTGTTCGAGGCTCTTCTCGTTGCCGCCGAGTACCCCTGCTTCGAATTCGAGCCAGCCGGCTTCGCAAAGAGCGTCCGCGTTGCCAGGTTCCTGCGAGAGGACCTGCTGGTAGACCTGGAGCGCCTGAGCGATCTGGCCTTCTTGTTGGAGCACGCCCGCCTGGGACAGCTCGCGTTGCACCTGCTGACCCGGCGACAGGGTTACACCGCCGGTATCGGTATTCCCCGGCAACCGGGCACTCGTGTCGGAGACGACGAGGGCGACCGTCACGCCGGCGAGAAGGCAGATGACGCCTCCTACCAAAAGAGGGCTCTTGGCCTTGGTCCTGCCGGTGGACGTCCGCCGTTTGACGTCGACCCGGGCCTTCGCTGTGCGGTCTGCCTCTGCTTGGTCACTGTCGTCGTCCCTGTCCGCCGCGGCCTGACTGCTGTCTATAGCTCGGAGCACCTCTGCCGCTCGGGCGGTGTACCGGTCGCGAAGGCGCGTGTAGTCGTCGTCCGAGACATCACCAGCAACGTGTTCTTCTTCGAGGTCCTGCAGGGACTTCAACAGAAAATCACGCTCGATCTCGAGCTCGTCGCCGCGCGACGCGACGCCACCGCGCCCGTAGCGAAGTCCCGACCCGCTCACAGCTGGGCCCGGCTCTGGGCGGCCCTGAGCGCGTCGGCAACGATCCTGCGATCGTCCTCCGCGGGCGCCGGCGGTGTTCTCACGTGCTGTCTGCGCCAGAACACCGCACCGATGACGCAGATCGCAAGCGCGAAACCCGCCAGAGGAGCGAACCAGACCAGGCCCTCGATCCCGCTCGCGGGAGGGCGCAACTCGATCCCCGGATACCTGCTCTGGAGGTATGAAACGATCGACGAGTCGGAGATGCCCGCCTCAGTGTCTGCTAGCACGAGCTGGCGGATCGCGACCGCAGATGCTGCCGACGAGTCGGCAACCGAAAGATCGTCACAGCTCGGGCAGCGGAGCTCCGCGTCGAGGGCCTCCGCGCGCTGCGCCGGAGTCGCGGGCGCGCCGTGGCCGGACGCTCCCACCGCGAGAGCACATACGAGCGCGATCCCGAGGACCGCCCACACTGCGTTGCGCCGAACTCCGCTGCGCCGGGCCGCGTCCGCGTCTGTTCCGATCCGCACGTCAGAGACCCGCAGCGGTGCCACTGGCGATCACCTGGTTCAACCATGACTCGGTTATCGGACCGATGTAGTGGGCTTCGACCACACCGTTCGGAGCGACGACGAATGTCTCGGGCGGGCCGGTTACGCCGTAGGCGATCTTGAGCCCACCGGGATCCACGACGGCCGTCCAGGTCGCCCCCGTCGAGTGGAGAAACGATCTGGCATTGCCCGCCGAGTCGTCGTAGACGATCCCGAGCACGACCGGCTGGCCGGCACCCCGGTGGTCGTAAGCGAACGACACGAGCTCGGGCTCCTCGTCCTGGCAAGGGGGGCACCAGCTCGCGAAGAAGTTGACGACGACCCAGCGCCCCTTCAGGCTCGACAAGAGCATGGTCTTGCCGTCGACCGTCGTGACCGCCGCGAGTGGATTGGCGGATATTCCCGGGGCGGGCTGGCCCACGAGAGCGGAGCTCGCTTCGTCGGCAGCCTGAGGCCTCGTCGCGAGCACCGCCACGAGCGCCGCAGTGACGATCAGGATGCTGGCTGCGACCCAGCGCGCCGTATGCCTGCGACGGACGGTCGGCTCGCGCAGTTCGCCCGGATGTTCTTCATGCTGCATCACGTCGCTCGACGGGGTGGTCACGGGACCGGCACCCCGATCGGGTCTTCGACCGTGTCTTCCTCGTCGCTGCCGTGAGCCACCATGCCGCCACCGGGCTCGTCATCTGGACCCGGGGCCGGGCTTCCTCCCGCGACGATCGGGCTCCGCGCGATCCGCCGCGGGCGCCTCCGACCGACCGGGACCACTGCGAGCACGCAGCCCGAGATGAGGACACCGCCCCCCACCCACAGCCACATGACGAGCGGCTGGATCGTGACGCCGATTGTCACAGGCCCGCCGCGTGACACCGGAAGCGTGTCGATTGTGAGGTAGACGTCGTCTTTCAGTCCTGAGTCGATTGCCGGGGTGCCCACCGCCTCGGAGCTGGTGCCGAACGACGTGACGGCGGGATGGAACACTCCGCCGCCGTCAACTTTCACGAGGGCCTGCGTCGCCTGTGAGGCTGGCGTGCTGACTTCGCGCAACCCGAGGAACTCAAACGTGTGTCCGTCGACTGTCGCGCTCTGACCGGGTCGCAGCACCGCCTCGGACCGGTGCCCGAACGAGGTCGCCGCTGCGAGCGCGACCGCCACCATCACGACACCGAGATGCACGACCATGCCACCGTTCGCACGGCCCACAAGCCCGCGCCACGCTCCGCTCCCGTGACGTCGCGACGCCATGGCCGAGATCGCGAGCTGCTGGACATTCGCCGCCGCGGCCCATGAGCCCAGGCCGAACGCGGCCAGCGGCGCGAGACCCCGAAGCCCGGCTGCTACGCAGATGACCACCACCCCGACGCCTGCACAGGCCGGGATCGTCAACCGGTCGCGCAGAGTCGACACGGTCGTCTTTCGCCAGGGAAGAACGGGGCCGACGGCCATGAGGGTGAGCAGGCCGAGGCCGAGCGGGATTGTCATCGTGTCGAAGTACGGCGATCCCACCGTCACCTGCTGGCCTCTGAAGGCCTCGTACAGCAGAGGGAACACCGTGCCGAGCAAGACGATGAAAGCGAAGGTGGTGAACAACAGGTTGTTGAGGATGAATGCACCCTCGCGGCTGAGCGCCGAGTCGATCCCCCCGGGTGAGCGCAGCCGGTCCCCGCGCCATGCGATCAGCCCGAGACCTACGGCGAGAACGACGCCGAAGAATCCGAGGAGCAACGGGCCGATGTCGGAGTCGGAGAACGCATGCACCGACTGCACGACACCCGATCGGGTGAGGAACGTCCCGAGGATCGTGAGGCAGAACGTCGCGATCACGAGCGACAGGTTCCAGACCCTCATCAATCCACGACGCTCCTGGACGATCGAAGAGTGCAGGAATGCAGTCGCGCAGAGCCATGGCAGCAACGAGGCGTTCTCGACCGGGTCCCAGGCCCAGAAGCCACCCCAACCGAGCACCTGGTAGGACCACCAAGCGCCGAGCAGGATCCCGGCGGTGAGAAACGCCCAGGCGAGCAGCGTCCAGCGGCGGGTCACCGCCTGCCAGGTTTCGCGCACCCTTCCGGTCGCGAGCGAAGCGATCGCGAACGCGAACGGGACCGTGAACCCCACGAACCCGAGGTACAGAAGCGGCGGATGGAATGCGACGAGCGGGTTGTCCTGGAGCAGAACGTTCGGACCGAGCCCGTCGGTCGGGATCGTGCCCGTGATGGTCTTGAAAGGGTCCGAAGGACCGGCCATGAGCGCGAAGAAGAACGCTGCCACTCCGAAGAGCACGAGCATCGCCCAGCCGACCAGCGGATCAGACGCCGAACGCCTGAAGCGCATGGCCACCGCCGCGACGTAACCCGACAGGATCAGTCCCCATAGAAGGATCGAACCGGCGAGGGCCGACCACATGCCGGTGATCGTGTAAAGCAGGGGTGTCTGGCGGCTCGAGTTCGCCGCGACGTAGGCCACCGAGAAGTCGTGGGTTATGAGTGCGCGTTGCATGGCGGCAGAGGCAAGCAGCGCCCCGACGAACAAGAGCGCCGCGTAGATGCCAGCGGAACGAAGAAGATCGCCCCTGTGCTTGACGATCCCGGCTACGCAGACGAGTGCGCCTACGACGGCGGCGCAAAGCGAAAGCAGTACGCCGATATGGCCCAGTAGAGCGTTCACCTCACGGAGCCGATGACCGGGTCGTATTGGATTGCTTCTTCGTTACGCCGACGATCGACCCGTTCGGGGCCGTCACTCTCGACGGGTACTCCGCTATGTACTGCGACGTGTGGTCGACGAGGATCTGGTCCGACGCGAACACCGGGCCGGCGAAGTGTCCGACGAGCACCACGGGGATATCCGGCTGGAAGAGCTGAGGGGGCTGACCTGTCTCCACGACGGGTTCTTTGACACCGCTCGACTCCACGGTGAAGTTCACGCCGGTGGACGTGGGGTGGATGGTGCCCGGAACCACGACCCCCTCGAGACGGAAAGTCTGCGTGCCTAGCGTTGCGCGTTGAGCGATCGCCTGGTTGACGGTCTCGAAGTAGTTGAGCGAATTGGTCAGTCCTTCTACGAGCAGATAGGCGAACGCGCCCACGAGCACCGCGCCGGCGACGAGCAGGCGGACCTTGCGCTTGCGCGACCGGGGGCGTCGAGGTCGGCCGGGCCTTCCGCCCGGCACACCGGCGCCGGACCGGGAGTCGCCCTGACCCTGACCGGCCGGCTTGCTCGGCGTGTCGAGCGCGGTCACGGGCCCTCTTCGGTGCTCTGGTCTGCGACTCTCGCTGCGAGCCGGTCGAGGCGCCGGCGCCGCACGACGAGTGACAACCCGTAGAGGAACACCGTCCCGAGAGCAGCCGCGTAACCGGCGTCGATGTAACTCATGTCCGGACCTCCACGGCCTCGGCGCCTCCCGCCGGGGCCGGGGCCGCACCTTCAGCCCACCGCTCGCCGAGCGCGATCTCGAGCGACACTCCCTCGAGCGCGTCGGACAAGGTCTCGATGCGCAACCGCATCGCGAGCATCCATACGAACGCGAGAGTGAAGGCGACGAACCCGAGCAGAAGGGTCCATGCCATCGAACCGTGGATCGTCGGCGACAGGTTGGCGTTTAGCACCGTCGCGCCCTGGTGCAGGGTGTGCCACCACACGACGGAGAAATGGACGATGGGAACGTCCACGGCCGTGATCAACACCGCCACGGCACAACGCCGCGCGCGGGCGTGCAGGTCGCCCGGCACCCGGCGGATGGCCAGGTATCCGAGCTGCATGACGAGAAGCATCGCCGTCGAGGTGAGCCGCGCATCCCAGGCCCACCAGACTCCCCACGTGGGGCGCCCCCAGATGGCTCCGGTCAACAGGGTGAGAGCGGTGAACACCACGCTCACCTCCATGGCAGCGCCCGCGAGGCGGTCCCAATACGGGCTTCTGGTCCTCTTCCACAACCAGAGCAGGGTCGCCACGAATGCAGTGCCGAAAGACAGGTAAAGCGCCACCCAGGCGATCGGCGGGTGCACATAGACAAGCCGGACCAGGTTCCCCTGCACCTTGTCGGGTGGAGTGACCCAAAGGCCGAGCCAGACGGTCGCGGCTATCGATACCAGTGCGGCTACACCAGTCGCACGGACCGCCCAGACCGTGCGCCTGCTCCACGGAGCGGGAAGGCGGCGACCCGGAGCGTCGGCATCGGCGCGCGCTTCGAGCAGTGCGGTCACTCGGCCTCCTCTTGCAGGACCCCGTAGAGCAGAACGCCGAGCACCACGTAGACCACCGCGAAGACGAGCAGGAGTGGCATCCAGCCGCTCGAACCCGGAGTTCCCGTCCCGGTCCCAAGCGCGGCCTGCCAAACCTTGGTGCCCGCGACGAGCACCGGTGCTACCACAGGCAGTACGAGAAGCGGCAGGAGCGTCTCGCGGACCCTGAGACCCGCAGCAAGCGCGCCATATAACACCCCGGAACCGGCGAGCCCCGCCGTGCCGGCGACACATGCGGCCACGAGGGACCACAGGTCGTGCACGTGAGCGCCGAACAGGAGCACGGCTCCGGCGCCGAGCAACAGCTCGAGCACAACGAGTTGGGCGAATACCGCCGCCGCCTTTCCTAGGAACACCCCTGCCGGGTCGAGGCCGGCGAGGCGGAGCCCGTCGCGTGCGCCGTCCGAGCTCTCGATGGCAAATGCCCGTTGGATCGCCAGAAGACCTGCGAAGAGCACGGCCACCCAGAAGACACCGGGCGCGGCCCTGACGAGATCCTGGGCGTCGGGACCGAGCGCGAACGCGAAGAGCACGAGCACCAGGACCCCGAAAGGTGCGACCTGGTTGACGAGCACCCTGGAGCGCATCTCGATGCGGATGTCCTTGCCGGCGACCAGCGCCGCGTCACGCCACATTGGGACCTCCGCGAATCGGGATAACGACCTGAGCGTTCACCGGGGGAACGGGCTCGGTGTGTGCCAGGTCGGGCACCGAGGCGGAGAGCCGGCTGTCGGCCACGACCCTTCCGCCTGCAAGGGCGACTGTGCGCGTGGCGATCTCCATCGACGCCTCGGGTTCGTGCGACGCGGATATCACGGTGACGCCGTCGTCCACCGCTTCTGCGACGAGCCTGGCCAACTCGCTTCGCGCGGCGGCGTCGAGGGCGGCGTGAGGTTCGTCCAAGAGCCACAGCCGCGCTCTTTGCGCGCGACCACGACGGCGAGGGCGACACGCTTGCGCTGGCCGGCGGAGAGTCGTCCGACCGGGCTGCGCGCGAGTCGACCCACGAGTCCGAGACGATCGAGCGCCTCCTCGACGAGGCGCGGGTCGCCGCCCGCGGCCCGCACTGCGAAACGGACGTTCTCCGAAACCGACAGGTCGTCGTAGAGCGCGGCTGAATGACCCACCATGGCAACCTCGCGGCGCGCGGCGACGACGTCGTCTGCAAGATCGTGACCGAGAACCTCGGCCGTCCCGCTCGTGACCCGAAGCAGGCCGGCGCACACCCGGAGCAACGACGTCTTGCCTGCACCGTTCGGACCTGTGAGGACCACGGCCTCCCCCTCGTCGACCTGAAGGTCGACGCCGGCAAGAGCCGGGAACCGCCCGGTCATCGCGACGGCGGTACGGAGGAGCACTGCGGGGGCCATGGCCGCCGCCCATGCTACGGGTGCCCCCTGCTGCTGTTCCAAGCGACCCCCCGGGGACGGCGGCCGAACCCTGGCAGACCGCTTGGCCAGGAGCTTTCTCAGCTCACGGTCAGGCGCCCTAGGCCGATGTCGCGCAGGGCATCGGAAACGAGTGACGAGACCCAGTGGAGCTGATCTGTGACGAGCAGGGCCCCGAAGACGATCAGCCCGATCCCCGCCACGATGTCCACGAGCCACAGGCGCCTGCGCACCCGCGCTACAACGGCAGTCAGCCGCCCGAAGGCGAGACCGGTGGCAATGAAGGGGACCCCGAGGCCGAGCGAGTACGTGACGAGCAGCACCACGCCAGACAAGAGGGTCGCTCTGACCCCGGCCAGGGTGAGCACCCCCCCGAGCACGGGTCCTATGCACGGGGTCCACCCAAAGGCGAACGCCATGCCCATGACGAGGGGAGCCCAGGGGCCGAGCTTCGAGGGAAGCGGGTGGAAGCGGCGCTCGCGGTGGAACAGGGCCGGAGTGCCGATCCCTGCGAGCCACAGCCCGAGCAGCCCTACAACGATCCCAGACCCGATCTCGAACGAGCGCTCGTTGTGGTCGAGAACCTTCCCGAGGGCAGAGACAGTTGCGCCGAGCGCGGTGAACACCAGCGTGAACCCGAGGACGAACGCCGCGATGCCCACGAGCACCGGGCGCAGGTCGCGTCGCTCCGCGTTCTCCAGGTCCGCCGCCGACAGCCCCGAGACCATCGACACGTAGCCCGGCACGAGAGGAAGCACGCACGGCGAGAGGAACGAAAGCATCCCCGCGCCGAAGGCCACCAGAAGGCCGAGCGGGTCGGCTGAGATCGTGGCGATGGCCGGAGCGACGTTCATCTTCTTGCGGTTTCGGCCTTTCCTTGCCCGTCAGCCTGTCTGGCGACGCACCAGCGCCAGATCCGAGTCGACCATCATCGTGATGAGGTCCGCGAACGAGTGCGAAGGCTCCCAACCGAGGATCTTCCTCGCCTTTGCCGGGTCCCCGATGAGCAGGTCCACCTCGGCCGGGCGAAGGAACCGGTTGTCGATAACCACGTGGTCCTGCCAGTTGAGGCTCGCGTGGCCGAACGCGATCTCACACAGCTCGCGCACCGAGTGGGTGGTGCCGGTCGACACGACGTAGTCGTCGGGCTCGTCCTGCTGGACCATGAGCCACATCGCCCGTACGTAATCGCCGGCGAATCCCCAGTCGCGCTGCGCGTCGAGATTGCCCATCGGCAACTTGTCTTCGAGGCCGCACACGATCCGGGCAACCCCGTGGCTCACCTTGCGCTCGACGAACTCGAGGCCGCGCCTCGGGCTCCCGTGGTTGAAGAGCATCCCCGAGGACGCGTGCAACCCGTAACTCTCGCGGTAGTTGATCGTGATCCAGTGTCCGTAGACCTTGGCCACCCCGTATGGGCTCCTCGGGTAGAACGGCGTCTTCTCCGTCTGTGGAACCTCGAGGACCTTCCCGAACATCTCCGAGGACGACGCCTGGTAGAAGCGGATCTCGGGGTCGACGATCCTGATCGCATCGAGTATGCGGGTCACACCGAGTGCGGTGGTCTCACCGGTGAGCACCGGCTGGCTCCAAGACGTTGGGACGAAGGACTGCGCTGCCAGGTTGTAGATCTCGGTCGGTTTGTGCTCCCTGAGGATCCCTATTAGCGAGACCTCGTCGAGCAGGTCGCCGGGCACGAGCGTGAGGCGGTCCTGGATGGTGGCGATCCGCTCGAAGTTCACGGTCGAAGAGCGCCTCACCATCCCGAAGACCTCGTAGCCCTCGCTCAGTAGGAGCTCAGCCAGGTAAGAGCCGTCCTGGCCGGTTATGCCCGTGATAAGCGCTCGCTTCGCCCTCATCGATAGTTGTCCTCTCCCCGTGTCGCCAACGATGTCCCCGACCCGATCTGCCGCCGAGCGGTGGCTCCCTGTGATTTTTGCGTTCTTTCATGCGCTGTGGCTACGTGCGCCGGCACCCGTCGATCACCGACCCTGCCACCTCGGCGGGCGCTTCTCGAGGAACGCCGAGATCCCCTCTGCGGCGTCCTCGGTGAGATTGGTGAGAGTGAGCATCGCATGTAGATGGGCGAGAGCGTCGCCGGTGGCCATGTCCCAAGCAGAGTAGAACGAGTCACGGCCGAGCCTCACCGAGGCGGGCGACTTCGCTACGAGGACCGCCGCTAGCTCGTCTACCGCCGAGTCCAGTTCGTCATGGGGGACCACCCTGGTGACGAAGCCGATGCGATCCGCCTCAGAGGCCCCCACCACCCGCCCTGTGAGCATGAGCTCCAGCGCCTTCTTGGGCGGCATAGATCGCACGAGCGGGACCGTGATCATGAAGGGCCACAGCCCGACGTTCACCTCAGGCGCACCGAAGCGGGCACGCTCCGAGCAGACGACCATGTCGCACGCGAGCGCCAGGCCGAAACCTCCGGCCATCGCCCAGCCCTGAACCCTTGCGATCGTCGGCTTCCCTAGGCCCCAGAGCTGCTCGAACAGGCCGGCGAGCTCTCCACGTGCCCGGTGCTGGGCGAGAAACGAAGACGGCGTGGGAGCCTCCTGCGGAGTCGACCTCTCCGCAGTGGACGTTTCCGGCTCCGGACCTCCGGTTGCCGTTCCGTGACCCATCGAACCGAGATCGGCTCCCGAGCAGAACGCTTCATCGCCGGCGCCTGTGAGGATGACCACCCGCACCGCGGGGTCGTCGTGCACGGCACCGACCGCCTGGCGAAGCGCCCTGATCACCTCCCAGCTCATGGCGTTGCGGCGCTCAGGTCGGTTGATCGTAAGGCGCGTGACTCCCCCGCGTGTGTCCACGATGAGCTCGCTGGTCCCTGCTGCGGTCACGAAGACGACGGTAGCTCCCGACAGGCACCCCGGCCGAGTTGAGGCTCCTGGATCCCGCGTCTGCGTCCACCTGTATCCTGCCCGACGGTGCCGGGACCCACCGCCGCCATCGTGTCTTTCAGGCTCGGCGGCACAGACGGCGTCGCGATAGAAGCCGCCAAGTGGCAGTGGGCCCTAGGCCAGCTTGGATTCGACGTCGTCACCGTCGCGGGAGAGGGCCCGGTTGACCACCTCCTGCCGGGCCTGGCGATGGGTGCTCCTGAACCTCCAACGACTGCTGAGGTGCAGAGCGCGCTTGCCGGCGCAGATATGGCGGTGGTCGAGAACATCTGCTCCCTACCCCTCAACCCACGCGCGGCGGACGTGCTTACACGGGTCCTCAGGTCGAGACGCGCGGTCATGCACCACCACGACCTGCCGTGGCAGCGCGAGCAGACGGCTTCGATGCCTCCCCCTTCGGACGACTCGGCGTGGATCCACGTGACCGTCAACGAGCTGAGCCGCCGCGAGCTCGCAGAGCGCGCGATCTCCGCCACGGCGATCCTCAATTGCTTCGACACCGACGCTGGGCCCGGCGACCGCGAAAGGACTCGCGAGCACATAGGCGTGAGCGCGGACGAGCTCGTGGTGCTCCAGCCGACGCGTGCCATCCCACGCAAGAACGTGCCCGGCGGGATCGAGCTCGCACGCTCGATCGGCGCCGCTTACTGGCTCCTCGGAGCGGCAGAAGACGGTTACGGACCGCAGCTCGAGCTTCTGCTCACCGCCGCACCGGTGCCCGTGCTCCGCGGCTTTCCGGCCACAGCTCCTGCGACCTCCATGGCGGACGTCTACGCCGCGTGCGACGTAGTCGTGATGCCATCTCATTGGGAGGGGTTCGGCAACCCGGCGGTCGAGTCCGCGATCCACCGCCGGCCCCTTTCGATAGCTCCGTACCCGGTAGCGCTCGAGCTCGAGGCATTCGGATTCCGTTGGTTCCGTATCGATCGGCCCCTGCCGCTAGTGGAGTGGCTCCGCCGACCGGACACGGCGCTGCTCGAGGACAATCTGGGGGTGGCGAGAAGAAGCTTCTCGCTGGCGGACCTGCCGGAGCGGCTAGCCCGTGTGATGGACCGGGCCGGATGGGCGTGGTGAAGTCCTCAGAGCCACGAGCCGGACCTCAGGACTACTGAGAGAGCCGGGTACGCTCGGCTCTGTGACGATCTCGCGCCAGGTGCAGGGACCCGCCGATCCGATCGCGCGCCGCCTACCCGCCGACCAGCGACGTGAGCAGCTGCTCGAGGTGGCACTACGCCTCTTCGCCGGCAGAGGCTTCGCGGCGACGACGATGGACGACATCGCCTCTGCCGCAGGGGTCACAAAGCCGCTGCTCTACCAGCACTTCGATTCCAAGAGGGCGCTCTACCTGGAGCTGGTCGATTCGGTCGCCCGCGACATGCTCGTCGCCATCGACGACGCCACCACCCGTGCAGGCGGTCCCCGCCAGCAGGTGGAAGCGGGATTCGCGGCGTACTTCCATCTCGTCGTCACCTACCAGGACGCGTTCCGCCTGCTGTTCGGGAGTGACGTGCCGGACGACCCTGAGCTGTCGCGCTCGCTCAGGCGGGTGGAGGACACCGTGGCCGAGGCTGTCGGTCCTCTGATCGACGCGGGTCTCGACCCCGAGCACCGGCGTCTCCTCGCTTACGCGGTGGTCGGCATGGCGACCGGGGCAAGTCGCCACTGGCTCGCGAGCGCAGGAGGAACGGCCACCGACGCCGACAACCCGGCCGCGGACCCAGCGCCGGAAAGATCGGAAACCGACGAGCTCGAGGCCGATCGCCTCGCCAGAAGGGTGGCGGATCTCGCCTGGGCCGGTCTGCGGTCCGTGCACCGGGACTGAGCACCACATCTTCGCTCTGCCGCCACACAGGGCTTAACAAAACCTGACTCAACCGATAAGCTTTAGGGAGATGGCTAGGTTCTTCAGTTTCCCAAACCCCGTGAACGAGCTCGCGGCGCGCACCGTTGCGGCCGGGGTCGTCGCCATGTGCGCCGTGGCATTCGCGACGCGCCAGGGCTGGCCGCTCATCGTGATCGCCTACGGTTTCTGGGCTCGCGTCGCCACGGGCCCCAAGGCGAGCCCGCTCGGCCAGCTGGCGGTGCGAGTGGTCGCTCCCAGGCTCGGCCCCGCACGACCGGTTCCCGGGCCCCCCAAGCGGTTCGCTCAGGCGATGGGGACGGCGTTCAGCACGGCCGCCCTCATCTGCTGGTTCGGGCCGGGCTGGCACCTGGCATCGTGGGTCCTTCTCGGCATGCTCACCGCCGCAGCTCTCCTCGAGTCGGCAGCAGGGATTTGTCTCGGATGCATCTGTTTCTCCGCCCTGATGCGCGCCGGCGTAATCCCCGAGTCCGTCTGTGAGGAATGCGCACAGGTCTCGTTGCGTCACCCTGAGCTCGCGACCTGAACATCGGCTCTCTGTGACTGCGCCGGCTCTCTTTAACTGCGCCGGCTCTCTGTAACTGCACCTGCTCGAGCCTGACCGGGCCTTTTCAGTTCGACAGGCAGGGAGCGAGGCTTTCGAGGAGTGCCGATATCTGCCTTGCGCACCTCAGGTACTCGGGCTCCTCCGCCCCGGCGGGATCGGCGACATCACCCTGGATCTCGGGCGACACCCCTTCGAGCGCGAGTGCTTCCACCCTTTCACGCAGCGGTTCGGCTCCGGAAGTGAGCTCGTTCGCGAGGTAGCAGATCGTGGCGGTGCGTGCGGCTCCCTCTGGGTGAAGACGGCGCACGTAGCGGACGTGCTCGGCCTCCATGGCGACGATCAGGTCGGCACCTTCGACGTCGACGGCTGTGAGCTGATGGCTCCGGTGGTGACCCGGTTCGACTCCGAGCCCGTCGAGCGCAGCCCGGGTCCTCCTGCTCATTGGCTGGTTCTCGACGACATGGGTGCCTGCAGTAGTGACGAAGACGGGCAGTCCGAGGGCCTCTGTCACTCGCCCGGCCATCACCGAACGCGCGGCATTTCCGGTGCATAGGAACACCAGTCTCGCGACCTTGGTACAGGGAACGGCCGGGTCCGTGCCGGGCAAGCGCTCAGCCGTTGCTTCCTATTGGATGGTGACGACGGTGCCGACAGGGGTGAGCGGCCATAGCGCCGCCGCCGCGGCCGTAGGCATCTCGACACATCCGAGGCTCTGCGGGAATCCGTAGCCCTCGCGAAGGAACGCGTGGAGAGCGTCACCGCCGTGGAAATAGCTCACCCAGAGCACGCCCTTGTCGTCGTAGGTGGTCCCGTCCGGGTTCTTGCCCGTCATCGTGGCGGTGGCCCAGTGCAGGTAGACGGGCCACGAACCGTCGGGTGTAGCAAAACCGACAGCGCCCGTGTTGGCCTGGGTCTGGAAGACGACCTTCCCGTTGCTGTACGCGAAGACCATCTCGGGCAATGGCGTCTTCTGCACATAGACCCAGTCCCACGGGTTCGGGTCCCTCTGATGAGCTGCGGTCGCCTGGAGCAACGCACTCCATACCTCCGGACCCGCTATGCCGTCGGTGGCGAGCCCGTGGAGACTCTCGAACATCATCACGGCGCCCTGGGTGAGCACGTCGTCTTCTCCCTGGACGAACAGTGTTGTGAGCGGGGCGGGCTGGTTCTGCCACCTCCAGTTGAAGCTCCCGAGCTGGGTGATGGCCTCCTGGGAAGCGGGGATCGGAGTGGCACTGGCGGGCGAGAAGGACACCGGCAGGTAACCCAGACCGGCGAGAAGCTGCTGGAGACGCAGGAATGAGCCTGCTGCAACCTTGAAGCCGAAGCGGACGGTGGATCCGAGATGGTCACCGCTCGAGGCACGGATCCCGTCGGGGCCCCCCGGAACGGTGACCGTATACACGCGGAAAGGGATTAGCGACGCCGACGGCTCGAACGTAAGCGTCGTTGAGGAGGTGAGCGCCCACGATCCGGGCGCCCGGGGGGAGATTGTCGGCATCGGGCTTCCGGCCCCGAGCGGTTGGGTGAGATGCACCTGGATCGGGCCCGCGGGAGACACTCCCGTCTCGCCGGCCGTCGGAGAGGTGGACGAGACCGCCTCGGTGACGATCCCATGACCGGATCCGGAGGTCGAGGTCGTGTTGGAGCCTCCCCCGCCGTTCGCCGAGCTCGAAGTCGGCTTGTGGAGCACCACGATCGCGACTACTCCGGCCGTCACCACGACGACCACGGCGACGATCGCTGCCAGTAGGGCGTTGTTCTGTCGCCTTGCCCGGTACGTGCTCATCGCGTTGCGCTCACTTCGCTCTGATCACCTCGTTGTGACCCCGCTGGGATGCCGCCCTCTGCCCCCGACGCGCCCGCTCAGTATGCCCGCGGGAAGGCTCCGTTCCCGGTCGGTGGCCGGCAACGGCCCACGGTCGGGCCTGATCGGTTCATCGGCTCACGGGTCATCGGGCCCTGAGGGCGGGTACAGCCGGTGATCGACGCAATTCGGCCCAAGGTTCGGTCGGCGCCTGTACGCCCCGGCGACATCGGCCACCATCGTAAAGGGGCGAAGCGACAACTAGCGCATGCCTAGCGGATGTGCACCCCTGAAACGGCTCGGGCGATCACCAGGCGCTGTATCTCCGAGGTCCCCTCGAAGATCGTGTAGATCTTCAGGTTGTCGCGTTTCACCTGGTCAGCGGCTTGGCGGTACCAGAAACCAACCGCTCCGGTGCCAAGAATGAGGGATTCTGTCCCATGGGGGCCAGGGATCGTGGAACGGCCGCGACTGCGTGAGCGGCGCCGGGCGCCTTCCCTGTGGTCGTCGTCATGGCGTCGCCGTTATGCCCACGACGTTCGACACGTGGATGTTGAGCCCCGGGAGCGAGCCGAGGTAGGGAGCTGAACCGAAACCGAAGGTCCCGCCGTCAGTCCCTATCAGCCAATACCCTCCACCGGCGGGGTTGGCGGAGATACCCACGATGTTCGACACGTGGACGTTGTCGCCCGGGAGCGACCCGGCGTAGGAGGCGTGACCCAAGGCGAAGACCCCACCGTCAGTCCCTATCAGCCAGTACCCGCCACCGGCGGGGTTGGCGGAGATACCCACGATGTTCGACACGTGGACGTTGTGGCTCGGGAGCGACCCGGCGTAGACGGCGTCACCGAAGGCGAAGACCCCACCGTCCTTGCCCACCAGGAAGTAGCCGCCACCATCGGCCGTAGGCACAATGCCCACGATGTCCGACACGTGGACGTGGTCGCCCGGGAGCGAGCCAAAGTAGGCGGCGCGACCCAAGGCGAAGACCCCGCCGTCGGACCCGACGAGCCAATACCCGCCACCGTTAGCCGTCGGCGCGATGCCCACCATGTCCGACACGTGGACGTGGTCGCCCGGGAGAGAGCCCCAGTAGGTGGCAGAGCCGTAAGTGAAGATGCCACCGTCCTTGGCTGCCAGCCAGTAGCCACCACCATCGGGAGCGGCTGCCTCACCCACGATTGGCTGGCTGAGGGTGATGCGCCCGGCCGAGCCTTCGAAGGGAGCCCGGCCGAAGCTGAACACGCCACCACTGGAACTCGCCAGCCAGTACGCGCTGCCCGGGGCCGCCACAATGAAGAGCGGTACCCCGCCCTTGGTCACCGTGATGGTGTTGCCCGACACCGTCGAGCTGGACGCCCCGGGCTGCAGGTAGATGCCGTAGTAATTCCCGCTAACCGTGTTGCCTTGAATGATCGTGCCGGTCACGGGCCCTGCCGGGGCGTCGACCATGATTCCGGTGGTCTGCGTCGAGCCGGAGTTGTGGCTACCTGGAATGCCACCGCCAGGACCATCTAGGAGAGAGTTCACGCCGATGGTGTTGCCGATGACGGAGTTACCATTCACGTCTCCACCGGGGAACGTCGGGTTCAATTTCACACCTGGCTCACCGTTCTTATCGAACGTGTTTCCCTTAATAACGTTGTTATACGCGGCGTTGAACACGCCGATGCCGGTCGCCCCATTGCCACTCGAGGTGTTGCCCTGAACGGTGTTGTTGTAAACGCCGCCCCCCGCCGGGTTGGGCTGGCCCGCTTTGGGACCGGTGGAGAAGATGGCGGCCATGTTGTGCGCCGCCAGGGTTATGCCACAGCCCAACTGATTGTTTACAGACATGTTGTTCTCAATGGTGTTCCCAAAGCTCGGGCCTACCTCGTCGCTGACGAGTAGGCCGCCCCCCAGACCGTTCTCCAAGGTCGAGTTCTCGAGGATGGAGTCGGTAACACTCCGCAACCAGATCGACTCCCCGTAGTCGCCGGCGCCGATGGCGGCGGTGCAGACGTGGGTCGAGGGCGTCTTGAAGCACTGATCGCTGTTGTTGCTCACGACATTTTTGATTGTCACGCCGGTGACTGCCGCGGGAGCGGTGGCCGAAGATGGAGGAGTCACCAAGATGCCCGCTGCCCCGGAGTTATTAAACGTGAGACCGTTTACCGTCACGCTGTTCGCGTTCACCATCAACCCGTTCGAGGCAGCGCCCTGGATGATGGTGTTGGCGGCATTACCGCTCAGAGCGGCGTCGGATTCGATAGTCAGGCCGGTTAGTGCCGCGGGCACAGTATTCGACGTTCCTGTTGGGTCGGCCGATGCCATGTAGGTGCCGGGCTGAATCAAAATGATGTCGCCTGCAGCGGCCTTGGACAGCGCGTACCCGAGCGTGGCGCAGGACGAACTCACGCAGTTTCCTGTGTCGGTCCCAGTGGTGGCGACCGTGAGGGTCACCGTCACCGCAGCAGCGGGCTGCGCCAGTAGTGCGGCACCGAACACACCGAGGCCGATGCTGCCGGCCGTGGCTGCCGTCGCCATGAAGAGGAGGGGAAGGCGCCGATTCCCGTTCCCGGAAGGGGAGATGCTGCCCCAGCTTCGAAATGCCCGGTTGCTCATGGCTACCCCTCGATCTCTCGGTGGAGCGAACGTATCTTCTCGTTGCGAAACGAGCAAACGGCTCCGACCGCGCCCCATGTGCCAAGCATTGTCTAATTGGCTCCTGTCCACTGGCCGAAGGGCAATCGTCCTTTGCGGGTAATGGGTAGAGGGGGCGAGTTACCGTCTTTCGTCGCCTTCAGACCGCTTGATTATTCCGCCGACCAATGCTCGGTGGGCCGATCGCCAATTCGCGCGTTCTGCCTATCCCCGCCTCCGCCCATAACGCTCATTCAATTTGTGGGCCCAACTGCCTTTAGCGGGTCACTAACTCGCTGGTACCACAAACGTTTGTGGTACCACGGCCCGTCCGAGAGCGCTTCTGCCTCTTGTCGGAAAACCGAGGAAAACCTGCAGGTCAGCTACTTGATGTGGATGCCTGAGACGGCTCGCGCGATCACCAGCCTCTGGATCTCCGAGGTGCCTTCAAAAATCGTGTAGATCTTGGAATCGCGGTGCCAGCGCTCAACGGGGTGCTCACGAACGTACCCGTAGCCGCCCATGATCTGGATGGCCTGCTCGGTGACCCAAACGGCGGTCTCCCCGGCGTAGAGCTTCGACATCGACCCCTCGCCGGCGGTGAAGGGCTTGCTGGTCGCCCCCATCCAGCTCGCTCTCCACACGAGGAGTCGCGACGCGTCGATCCGCGTACGCATGTCGGAGAACTTGAAGGCGATCCCCTGGTTCTCGATGATCGCGCGGCCGAACGCGTGCCTTTCCTTTGCGTAGTCGAGCGAGTACTCGTAAGCGGCACGAGCGATACCGATGGCCTGTGCTCCGACCGAGGGGCGCGTCGACTCGAAGGTCGCCATGGCCGCCTGCGAGCTAGTGCGCTTGCCCTCGCGGGCGCGTGCGAGACGTTCGTCGAGCTTCTCCTTTCCCCCGAGGAGAAAGCGGCCCGGTAACCGGCAGTTGTCGAACACCACCTCGCCCGTGTGCGACGCACGGATGCCCATCTTCTTGAACTTCTGGCCTGCAGACAGGCCAGGCGTACCCGCAGGGACGACGAAGCTCGCCTGGCCACGCGACCCGAGCTCAGGCTCGACCGACGCGACGACCACGTTGAGGTGGGCGATGCCGCCGTTCGTGATCCAGGTCTTCGTGCCGTCGATCACCCACTCGTCGGTCGCTTCGTCGTACCTGGCGCGCGTCTTCAAAGAGCTGACGTCCGAACCCGCATCTGCTTCAGACACGCAGAACGCACCGAGCTTCAGGTCTCCCGGTGTCCCGAAGCACTGCGGAGCCCACTCCATCAATTGCTCCGGAGTCCCGTTCGCGGCGAGTCCCGCAACTGCGAGCGAGCTGCCCATGATGGCGAGCGCAATGCCCGCGTCTCCCCAGCTCAATTCCTCGTATATGACCGGAAGTGATATCCCCGTCGGATCGGTGAAGCCGTTGGCAAGGAACTCGAACGAGTAAAGCCCGATGCGCGCAGCCTCTTCGATGATCGGCCAAGGAGTCTCTTCACGCTCGTCCCACTCGTGGCCGGCCGGGCGCATGACGCCCTCCGCGAAGTCGTGCACCCATTTCTGGAGCTGAAGTTGGTCCTCGTTGAGATCGAGCGAGAAATCCGTCATCACCTGTCCCTCCGTCCGCGTCAGCGTCCACCGGGTTTCCCCCACTATGTTACTCTACGGTAACTTACCCCGGAACAGGCGGCTCCAAGCAGGCTTGCCTGAGCCCGTCTCGCCCTCTCAGCTCCCGGCCGGTTTCACCTCCACCGCCTGGAGTCCCTTCGGGCCTTCCTTCAACTCGAAATCGACCGCCTGGCCTTCTTCGAGCGTGCGGTACCCCGTCATCTGGATAGCGGAATGGTGGACGAATACGTCGTCCCCGCCGTCGGGCTGCGCGATGAACCCGTAGCCCTTTTCGGAGTTGAACCACTTGACCGTTCCCGACGGCACGTCTTCTCCCCTCGTTCGAGCTGCGGCCAGCTACCGCAGGACAAAGAGGACCGCCCGAGGAACCGGGCCCTTCGGGCGACGGCACAACGGGTGCCCTTCGGGCCCAAACCGTAGTCCGCTCGGTATTGCGCGCGCCCGTGAGACCTATGTCATGCGCGGTGCAGTCGAGTGCCGTCCGGCGAGTCCTTGAGAATCCATCCGCGTTCTTTGATCTCGTCGCGTAGAACATCGGCGAGCGCGAAATCTCCTGCTGCCCGAGCGGCGTCGCGCCGTTCCGCGAGTGCACGGATCTCCTCGTCGGGCTCCTCGTCGATTCCCGCCGCGCAATACGAGTCCCAGCGCAGCGCAGATCAAGGCCGCCGTCAACGCCAACCTGTGACCGTGGTCCGTCTCCCCCCTGTCGGCGCTCGCATTCGCCCGCGTTCGCGAGGTCGAAGACGAGGGCGACGGCGCCCGGAGTATCGAGGTCGTCCTCCATGCGCAGAGCGAACGAAACGAGCGCTTCGGCATCGGCTCCAGCGTCGATCGCGCTCTCAGCGGCGATGGCCTTTTCGTCTACCAGCTCCGGTCCGAGTCGGAATCGCCTCGCCAGGTTGTCCAGCCGGGCGAGAGCGGCTTCGGCGTCGGCGACCGTCGACCGCGTGACCTCGATCGGCGACCTGTAGTGCGAGCGGAGAACAAGAAGCCGGTAAGCCCGCGAGTCGGAGCGTTCGAGCAAGTCGATGAGCGAGGTGAAGTTTCCGAGAGATTTGGACATCTTCTGTCCCTCGACCTCGACGAAGCCGTTGTGGGCCCAGTGCCTGGCGAAGGCTCTCCCGAGAGCGACGGCCTGCGCACGTTCGTTCTCGTGGTGGGGGAACGCCAGGTCGAGGCCGCCGCCGTGAAGATCGAAACCGTCGCCGAGCAGGCCGAGCGACATGACGACGCACTCGGTGTGCCATCCCGGTCTCCCGCGACCGAACGGCGCGTCCCAAGAGGGCTCGCCGGGCTTGGCGTTCTTCCAGAGAGCGAAGTCGGCCGGTGAGCGCTTGTGCTCGTCCACCTCGACGCGTGCGCCGGCTTTCAGGGAGGCCAGACTCTGGTGGGCGAGCAGCCCGTAATCCTGTATGCGATCAACCGACAGGTAGACCCCGTCGTCCGACACGTACGCGCTCTCACGGTCGATCAGCTCGGAGACGAGACTCACCATCTCGGCCACCCAAGCGGTTGCATGGGGGGACTCGGTCGGCCGCATCACTCCGAGAGCATCCATCGCCTCCCACCACGACACCTCGAACTCGGCGGCGACATCCGCCTCGGTACGGCTCTCGGCCCTCGCCCGCTCGATGATTCTGTCGTCGATGTCGGTGATGTTCGACACGTAACGGACCCGGACACCGGTGAACTCGAGATATCGGCGAAGCACGTCGAACACGAGAGCGAAGCGACCGTGCCCCAGATGGGGCACGTCGTAGACCGTTGGCCCGCAGACGTACATCGACACCTCCGACGCATCACGCTGATCGAGCGGGCGTACGGTGCCTGTGGCTGTGTCGTGCAGGTGGAGCACTCGGATACGGTAATCCGACTGTGACTGCGCCCGATCGAGGATCCCTGACCAAACCGCTCGCCGGAGGTTCCGCAGAGCCGGCCATCCTCGAGCTGCCACCCGTGCAGGCGCCTCGCACTCCCAGCCTGCCCGAAAAGCCGGGAATCGAAGGCCTCGAACAGAAGTGGTCCGAGCGCTGGGAGCGCGAAGGGACCTACCGCTTCGACCGGCAGGCGCAGCGGGCTCAGGTGTATGCGATCGACACCCCGCCGCCGACGGTCTCCGGCGAGCTGCACATGGGCCACGCGTTCTCGTACACGCACCCGGACACGGTCGCCCGCTACCGGCGGATGCGGGGCTACAGCGTCTTTTATCCGATGGGGTGGGACGACAACGGGCTCCCCACCGAACGCAGGGTCCAGCAGTACTTCGGGGTCAGGTGCGATCCGACCTTGGGCCAAGACCCCGATTTCGCGCCACCGGCGCAGCGCCAGGACAAGCAGAAGGACGAGCCGCTCGTGTCGGTCTCGCGTCCTGACTTCGTGACCCTTTGCCACAAGCTCACCGCCGAAGACGAGCAGGTCTTCGAGGAGGTGTGGAGGAGGCTCGGCCTGTCGGTGGACTGGAGCCTGCTGTACTCGACGATCTCCGACAGGTCCAGGCGGACGAGCCAGAAAGGGTTCCTGCAGCTTCTGGCCCAGGGTCACGCGTATTCCCACGAGGCCCCCACGTTGTGGGACGTCGACTTCCAGACAGCGGTGTCGCAGGCGGAGCTCGAGGACAAGGAGATCCCAGGCGCCTACCACCGGATCCGCTTCGCAAGGGTGGACCCGTCCGACGGTGGTGGATCAGCCGGATCGGCAGGCGGGTCGCAGTGGATCGAGATCGACACGACGAGGCCTGAGCTCCTGCCCGCGTGCGTCGCTCTTGTCTGCCATCCGGACGACTCGAGGTACGCATCGATGGTCGGCACCGAGGTGAGGACGCCGCTTTTCTGTTCGAGGGTGCCCGTCGTCGCGCACCCGCTCGCAGACCCGGAAAAGGGCACTGGCATGGCGATGATCTGCACGTTCGGCGACACGACCGACGTGGTCTGGTGGCGAGAGCTCGGCCTGCCGACCCGCACCATTGTCGGGCGCGACGGAAGGCTCCGGGCGGTGACGTGGGGAGACGAGGGTTGGGAGTCCGACGACCCCGAAGCGGCTGTCCGGGCGTACGCAGATCTCGAGGGGACCACGACGCGAAAGGCGCGCCGGGTCATCGTCGAGATGCTCCGGTCCTCGGGGGACCTCGACGGCGAGCCGAAGCCGATCACGCACCCGGTCAAGTTCTACGAGAAGGGGAGCAATCCCCTCGAGATCGTGTCGAGCAGGCAGTGGTTCGTCCGCACAATGCAGATGCGGGGCCTCCTGATAGAGCGAGGCCGCGAGATCGTCTGGCTCCCACCACACATGGTGCACCGATACGAAGCCTGGGTCGAGGGGCTGAACGGCGACTGGAACATCAGCCGCCAACGCTTCTTCGGAGTCCCATTCCCGGTGTGGTACCCGGTGGCCGAGGACGGGTCCGTCGATCACGACCATCCCATCCTCGCCACCGACGACCAGCTCCCGGTCGATCCGACGTCCGACATCCCTCAAGGCTTCTCGCCCGAGCAACGCGGACGTCCAGGTGGATTCGTCGGCGATCCCGACGTGATGGACACGTGGGCGACGTCGTCACTCACGCCTCAGATTGCGGGGCACTGGGTGGACGATCCCGACCTTTTCGGCCGCGTCTTCCCGATGGACCTCCGCCCGCAGTCCCACGAGATCATCCGGACATGGCTCTTTTCGACCGTGGTCAGGTCTGAGCTCGAGCACGGGCTGCTGCCGTGGACGCACGTGTCGATATCCGGTTGGGTGCTCGCGCCGGAAGGCAAGAAGATGTCGAAGTCCATCGGCAACGTCGTGACCCCCATGGACCTCCTCGACAGGTTCGGCTCCGACGCGGTCCGCCACTGGGCTGCATCCGCGCGTCCGGGCATCGACGCGGTCATGGACGAGGCTCAGCTGAAAGTGGGGCGCCGATTGGCGATCAAAGTGCTGAACGCGTCGCGCTTTTGCCTTTCGGTCCTCGCGGACCGTGACGTTCCCGACAACAGCGAAATCACCGCTCCGGTCGACCTGGCACTTGTCGCTCGTCTGCGTGACCTTGTCCGCGAGGCGACCGAGGCGTTCGAGAAGCTCGACTACGCGCGAGCTCTCGAACGCACCGAGACGCTCTTCTGGTCCTTCTGCGACGATTACATGGAGCTCGTGAAGAACCGCGCCTACGCAGACCAGTCGGTCGAGACGAGCGCGTCTGCCCGGGCGACCCTGGCGCTCGCTCTATCGGTGCAGCTTCGCCTTCTCGCGCCGTTCCTCCCCTTCGTCACCGAAGAGGTCTGGTCGTGGTGGCACGACGGCTCGGTGCACCGTTCGCCGTGGCCTTCTTTCGAAGAACTGCCCGGCGTCTCGGGTGACTCGGCGGTGCTCGACGCGGCCACAGAGGTGCTCGCCGCGATCCGCAAGTCGAAGACCACCGCCAAGCTGGGGATGCGCGCCAAAGTGAGACGCCTCGTCGTCACTGCGCCGTCCGAGTCACTCGTCCACCTCGCAGAAGGCGCATCTGACCTTCAGAACGCGGGCAACGTCGAGGAGATGGTCACCCGCTCCGGGGAGTGGTCGGTCGAGGTGGATCTCGCCGAGGTCACTGGCGAACAGCCCTGAGGTCCCTTCGCCCAGTGGCGAGTACCCAGTGGCGAGTACCCAGTGGCGAGTACCCAGTGGCGAGTACCCCAGTGGCTCAGCGGCTCGGGTGACTCAGCCGCTCGGCGACTCAGCGACTCAGTGGCCGCCGTCCGAAAGGTACGCACCGACGGCCGCTTGACGGAGCTCCTCGGGTGATCCCACATGTTCCACCCGTCCGTGCACGACGATGGCGCCGTGCGTTGCGAGCGTGAGCGCCGTATGCACGAACTGCTCGGCAAGCACGATCGTGATGCCGTCGGCCGCTAGCTGGCGTACGACCTCGAACAGCTCGACCACCACAAGGGGCGCAAGGCCCATCGAGATCTCGTCGAGCAGCAGCAGGCGCGGGCGACCGACGAGTGCTCTCGCCACTGCGAGCATCTGTTGCTCGCCACCGGACAAAGTGCCGGCGAGCTGCTTGCGCCTGGCCGAAAGTTTCGGGAAGCGCTCGAACGCGCGGCTCTCCGCCTCCTCAGGCTTCACTCCCCCGCGATACGTCCACATGAGGAGGTTCTCGCGGACCGAAAGGTTCGGGAACACCCCCCTTCCTTCTGGCACGGTGCAGACCCCGGTTCTCGCGAGTGTGTCGGCGGTCACCTTGCCCACGGCGTCCCCGTCTATGCGGACGCTTCCCTTCGTGTGGCGCATCCGGCCGCCTGCGACCTTCAAGATGGTCGACTTTCCGGCACCGTTCGGGCCGAGCAGCACGAACACAGAGCCCCTCGGCACCAGTAGGTCGACCCCGTGGAGAACTTCGATCCGCCCGTAGGCAGCGCACACACCGTTCAGCTCGAGAGCGGGTGAATCCTCGTTCGGCATGCGGTCGTTGTCGGCCGCGGCGTCGGGATCCGTTGCCGACGGCGGACGTTGCCCGGCAGACGGCATTTGATCCTCGGGGGAAGCGGCCGCGAGAGTCATTGAGCCTGAACGTGCTCCATGTCGCCGAGGTAGGCGTTGCGGACCGCCGCGTCCGCACGCACCTGTTCGGGGGTCCCCGACGCGATCACGCTCCCGGCGTCGAGCACGGTGACCGTGTCGCTCACTCCCATGAGCAGGTCCATGTCGTGCTCCACGAGCAGCACGGCCATTCCTGTGTTCGCCAGCTCGACGAGAAGCTTGCCGAGCGACGCGCTCTCCGCATCGTCGAGCCCCGAGCTCGGCTCGTCGAGAAGCAGCACCTGCGGCCTCGTAGCGAGAGCCCTCGCAAGCTCGACGAGACGCGCCTGGCCGGTCGGAAGCGAGCCCACCTGCTCGTTCTCCATCCCGCCGAGCCCAACCTTGTCGAGCAGGTCGGAGACCATCTGTCGTGCCGATATCGACGAAGAGGACAGATCTCCCAGAGGGTCCGAGGAGTGTCCGTTGTGGTTCGTTCCGGTGCGCCACCACTTGAGCTTCGCCTCGGCGCCGACGAGCACGTTCTCCTCGACGCTCAGCGACCAGAAGAGCTCGAGACGTTGGAACGTCCTGGCGAGGCCGAGCCTCGCGCGCCTGTGGGTCCCCAGATGCGTTATGTCGCGTCCGGCGAGCATCACCCGGCCGCTGTCGGGGCGTCGCAAGCCGGTCAACACATCGAAGAAGGTCGTCTTTCCGGCCCCGTTCGGACCGATCAATCCCGACACGGCCCCTGGTGCGACGGGGATCGACACCCCGAGCAAAGCCTGAACACCGCCGAAGCGGACCGACACCTCGCGTGACTCGAGCGCGCCCGCGGCGTCAGGCGGCATCTGCACTCGTTCCTACAGCCGCGGGTGTGCGTCCCGTCCTGTTCGTAGCGTCGATCGCTCGTCGCATGGCGGACGCGCGATTGAACCAACCGATGCCGAGAATGCCGTTCGGGATCCATCCGATCATGACGATGCCCGCTCCGGTGAGCAGGTAAGGCAGCTCACCCTCGAGCCCGCTGTTGCTAGAAAGCAGTGTGAGAGCCGCCAGGCTCACACCGGCCAACAAGGCTCCGGTGACGCTCCTCACACCCCAGATCACGAGCAACAGCAACAGCTGGAGACTGGTGAAGAGCATGAAGTCCTGGGAGTACACGAACACCCCTCCGTAAAGTGCTCCCGCCAGGCCGGCGAGGCCCGCTGATGCCGCGAACACCCCGAGCCGGGTCAGCTTCACGTCGAGTCCCACGGTCGCGCATGCAGCGGGGGAATCCGAGAGGCCTACGAGTCTCCGACCCAACGGGCCCCTTCTGATCGCGAGCACGAGCACGGCGGCGAGCGCGAACAGGCAGCCGTAGATGACCGTCTGTTGAGGCACCGACTGAAGTGACACACTGAAGAAGTTCAGGTCGTTGATCTTGAGACCTTGATGGGTGTCGATCTCGGGGAAGAAGAAAATCGTCACCGCACCTTGTGCGAAGGCAAGTGTCGCAAGCGCGAGGTAGAGCCCCCTCAGCCGCAGTGTCGGTAGTGCCACGACCACTCCTGTCGCGGCTCCGACGCCTACGGCGGCGAGCACGCCCAGCCACGATCCTCCACCTGCGATGTGGCCCATGGCGAACGACCCGATGCCCACGAAAGTCAGCTGGCACAAAGACACCTGGCCCGCATAACCGGTCAGAAGCACGAGCGACAGCGCGACGATCCCGAACACGAGGCCTGTGCTCACCGTCGTGAGCAACGTGCCGGAAAGGAACATCGCAGCGAGGATCGACAGGACCACGACGGTCGCGCCTCCCGCGAGCGATTGACCGAGCTTGACCACGTGCGGGGCGGCGGCCGCCACCGGCCGGCCTATGGCGCGCAGACGGTCCTGGGGAAGCAGGAGCAGCACAATGAACAGGAAGATCATCGGCACCGCGAGATCGGCGTTGGCGAGCCAGCTCCAACCGGTAGGGGCATAGCCGATCACGTAGTTGTCGAACAGTCCGAGAAGCACTGCGCCGAGGAACGTCATCGGCAACGAGCGCATGCGCCCCACCACCGCGGCAGCGAAGCTGTTCACGACCACGAGCGTGAGTGTCGTCGGGTCGATCGTCCCGATGGCCTGCCCGAGAAGGATGCCCCCGACGGCCGCCAGCATCGAGCCGAGGATCCAACCCATGCGTGCCACGCGGATCGGACGAGCGCCCGCCATGGCAAGAAGCTCAGGATCGTCGACTACGGCTCTCATCGCCACACCGATGCGCAGCCGACGGAAGAACGCCCAGAGGCCGACGGCTACGACGATCGCAACGGCGACGGTCATGAGTTGCTCTCCTGACAACGACACGTCCGCTATCCGGACCGTCACCGTCGAGAAGAACGAAGGTAGTTGCCTTTGCGTCTCCCCGCTCCAGATCCCCTCTGCGATACCGAGGAGAATCAGAAGAAGTCCGAGCGTGACCATCAACGAGCGGGCGGTCGACGCGCCGTGCAGGCGGCGCATGAAGACGCGTTCGATCACGATCCCGAGTAGCGGAGCCTCGACGAATATCACGAGGATCAGCGCCAGCCACACGGGGATCGTGCTGTGGTTGTAGTTGTATGCGAGCTCCCAGAAGGTGAAGCAGCACACCATCCCCACCGCGCCGTGCGCGAAATTGAACACGCCGGTGGTCGCGTAGGTGACGACGAGGCCCGAGGCCGAGACGGCAAACGTTGCGCCGGCGACCACTCCTAGCACGGTGAACGACAGGAAAAGGCTCATCGCCTCGACTCTCGCGGCGAAATTTTCTCGGTGCCGCGATCCCCCTGATACGGGCCTGCCATGTTCAGCCGATCATCCGATCCCCCTGGACCCGGACAGACCCTAGCTGGGCGGGTGGTAGTACGACGCCCCGCAGATGAAGCCGGACTTCGGAGACGGGGGGACCCTCACGAAGTCGCCGTTTACGATCCGCGCCATCACGTAGCAAGTCGGCGGGACCTTTCCCGCGGGATTCGCCGGAGCGAGCAGCCCGCTCGCATTGAAGCTCGTGATCTGCTGGAGAGCATCGAGCACCGTCTGCGAGCTGAGGGGGGAAGCGGCGGCCTTGATCGCCTGGACGAGCAGTTCTGCCGATGCCCATCCATAGAGCGTGTAGAGGTCGGGCGTGAAGCCCGGGTGGACCTTGTTCACCCATTCGAGGAACGTGTCCACCGCGGGCACGGACTGTGAGTCACCACCCAGGTACAGGGCGGCTCCCTGGGGTAGCCAGATCCCGTTGGTGGCCTGAGGGCCGCCCGCGAGCTGGGTGAAGTTGTCCACGTAGATCGGCCCTGCGGACTCGATCACCTGAGGGTGGTAGTCCTGCTGGTACATCTCCTGCACCATGTGCTCCGCGTTGGCCGCATCGGTGCTGGACAGGTCGACGAACTGCACTCCCGCCGCCTTCATCGCAAGGATGTTCGTCGTGAAGCTGGTGTTGAGGGGTCCGTAGTCGGCCGAGTAGGAGATGTGGTATCCGAGATGGACCATGGCGGCCTGGAGGCCCGCCGCCTGCGCCTCGGCTGAGGACTCCTGGGCGATCATGAGGCCTACGTGCTGGATGGCGGTCGGAAAGTGCTCTTTGAAGTAAGTGAGGGCACCGAGGCCCCATCCGTTCGAAAGAGGGTTCACCGAGAACGTGTTCGCCAGCGAGTTCGTGAAGCTCGACAGGGACACCGAGACGTTCGGCACATCGGGGTGGGTCTTAAGGATGAGACCGCCGTCTTCGTCTTCGAGGGAGAACGATCCGGCGAAGGCGATGACCTTGCTCAGCAGCGCCTGGGTCTCGGCGCTGTTGGCGTTGCCACTGAACTTGTCGTCCTCTGAATAGAAGGCGATCTTGCGGCCGCCGACACCTCCTTGGGTGCTGTCTATGTAGGAGAGGTAGGCGTCGGTGCCGACCGCGGCACCCTCGAACAGGCCCGGGACGATCCCCGAGATCGTAGAGACGTTCCCGACGCCGAGACAGGTCGAGGTCACCGCTGCGGAGCAGGACTGCTTGGCGGCGTCCACGAACTTGATCGTCGGAGCGACGGTCGGGGTCGTACCTCCGCCGCCGGAGTTAACCGCCTTGTGACTCGTACAGGCCGCACCGACCAGGGCGACAACCAGGAGCATGGCTACGACACGGGTTTTTCTCACTTGTTGCTCTCCTTCGCTCCGCCCATGGGCGTGGGGCTGAGCCGTCAATCCCCTGCCCCGCGGACGCCTTCGGTGTCCGAGTGGCGCTCAAATTTTGAGAACACGTTCTAGCCGGGATGTGATGGTACGTCAGGTCGAACGCTTTTGGGAAGGTCCAGCAATTCCGGCCCAATATCCGGACCCTGGATTTCAGGTCCACGCACGACCCGGCCCCGCCTCACCCCCTCGAGGAACCGAACTATCCCCGCGACGGCATTTGCCGGGCGGACAGAGGCGAGCACGTCGAATGCGTGCTGGGTGCGGGGCAGCTCTGCGTAAGCGACCACCGAGTCCGACGCGTCGGTAAGAGCTTTGACGAATCGGCGTGCCTCTGTGACCGGGACGAGCGTGTCGTTCATCCCGTGGAGCACGAAGAATGGAGGTGCCTCACGGTTGACCCGGTAGAGCGGGGAGGCCGCCTCGAAGCGCTCCCGGTCCTGGTCTAGGCGGCATTTGAACACCCGCCGCTCGAGCAGGTGGAGCAGACCCTTGTTGTAGACCACCACGTGGCGCCTGGAGCCGGGCTCAGATGTGCACGTCATGTCGTAGACGCCGTAGACCGGCACGCACGCGTCGACCCGGGTGTCCTTGTCCTCGAACCCGGGTTGGAAAGAGCTATCCCCGGGCGTAAGGGCGACGAGAGCGCTCAGGTGGCCGCCTGCGGAACCTCCTGACACCGCTATGAATCCTGGGTCTCCCCCGTATTCGGCAATGTGCTCGCGGACCCAGGCGATCGCCATCTTGCAGTCGACGATGTGGTCGGGCCAGGTCGCTTTCGGGCTCAACCGGTAATTGACGGTTACGCAGACCCAGCCCCGCCTTGCGAGCTCGAGCAGCATCGGGAATCCCTGCTCGCGCTTGTCTCCGATGATCCAGGCCCCCCCGTGGATGTAGACCATCACCGGGCCGCCCGCAGGCTGGTCGGTGCGCCTCCGGATGATGTCGAGGCGGTGAGCCTTCAGCCCGTCGCCCGCGTAGTCGACGTTGCGGATCATCTCGAAGGAGCGGCCGCGCCGAGCTATGGGGATGACGAGCCGCCACGCCCTCCACATCGTGTCTCCGTCGGGCTCGGGCTCGGGCTCGGGCTCGAGGCCGCCGAGCTCTTCACCGGGCAGCGTCGTGGGGCTGCCGACGATCCCTTCGAGTGCCTTGTCGACCACTGCCCGCGACCTGTGGCTCTCGCGGTGCAGACCAATCAGGCCGAGCCACGCGACCGCCGTGACTCCGAGCCCGACCCAACCCGGCCAGAAGCCGAAAGCCCCCAGGAGACCGAAGATCACCGTCGCCAGGGCCTGCCAGAAGATGTGATGGAGCGGAAGCTCTCCGGTGAGCCACCCGCTGAAGAAGCTCAGAACCGAGGTGGCACCCCCTCGCGAGGGTATGTAGGCATTGACCACGAATGCCGCCCCGACGAGGCTGACTGCCAGATAGGCCCAGGACCATCCCATTTCACAATCCTGGCCGAACGCAGAAAGGTTTGCGAGACACCCTTATTGGCCAAGTTTCACCACCGGCCAAGTTCATCGGGATCCCGGCCGACCGGATCATCCGGCGGTTTCGTCGACCAGGCGACTCCTGGGCATCATCGGATCCTGGTCATCACTGCAAAAAGGGGTCACACTCTGTTCATAGCGAGATCTGTTCATAACGTGAGAGGTGGAAGAAGAGACGTGGAAGAGGGCAGACAATGGAGCGCCTGAGCGGGCTGGACGCGAGCTTCCTATACATGGAGACCCCGACTCTCCATATGCACGTGTCGATGGCGGCGGTTTTCGACCCCTCGACGATCCGCGGCGGCTACTCCTTCGAGCGGGTCCATGACCTGGTCAAGCGGAGGCTCGTCCAGGCGCCCGTGTTCACTCGGCGTCTCGTCCAGGTCCCGTTCCGACTCGGTCACCCCTACTGGGTGGACGACCCTCACTTCGACATCGACTTCCACCTGCGGCGGGCCGCACTGCCCGCCCCGGGGGGGATGCACGAGCTGGCGGAGTTCGTCGGCGACGTTTGCAGCCGCCAACTCGACCGCTCCAAGCCGCTCTGGCAGATGTACATCGTCGAGGGCCTGGAGAACGGGAACATCGCCCTCGTCACGAAGATGCACCACTCCACGATCGACGGCGTGTCGGGAGCCGAGCTTCTCGCTCAGCTGTTCGATCTGAAGGCCAACCCCAAAGCCGAGACGAAGGGCACCGGTGCGGACGGAGACGGCGACTCGTCACCATCTTCACAGGGCCGCATCCCTTCTGACGTCGAGCTCGTCGCACAGGCGCTTGCGACCCGCCTGGCCAAGCCTCCGCGCATCGCGAGGCTCGCATGGAAGACGGCATTCGCGCTGCTCGACGTGCGCAAGGTCCGAGTAAGCGGCGGAGAGTCGGCCGGAAAGGCGGCGCTCCCGTTGACCGCGCCGCGGACATCGATCAACGCAGCGATCACGGCTCATCGCAAGGTCGCCTTCGCGTCCATCTCGCTCGACGACGTGAAGCGGCTGAAGAACGCAATGGGGACGACCGTGAACGACATCGTGCTCGCCATCTGCACGGGAGCACTGCGGAGCTATCTGCAGTCGCACGAGGAGCTACCGGATTCTCCGCTCGTCGCGACGGTACCGGTCTCGGTGCACGACGCCGAGGGGGTACAGGGATCGAACCGGGTGTCGGCGATGTTCGTGAGCTTGCCCACTCAGCTCGCCGATCCCCTCGAACGACTCGAGGTGATCAACAAGGGCACGCGGCGGAGCGAAGGAAGAGCACAACGCCCTCGGTGCGGACGTCCTGCTCAACTGGGTGGAACACGCCACTCCGAACGTGTTCGCAGCAGCTGCGCGCACCTACAGCCGGCTGAAGCTCGCCGATCGCCACCGGCCGATACACAACCTGATCGTCTCGAACGTCCCAGGGCCCGACTTCCCTCTGTACTTCGCGGGCTCGGAGATGGTCGCCGGGTTCCCGCTTGGCCCGATCCTCGAAGGCGCCGGCCTCAACATCACGGTGATGAGCTACAGAGGAGTGCTCAACTGGGGTCTGATGGCGTGTCGCGAGACCGTCGCAGGCGCCGACGAGATCGCAGAGGGGATCCCCGAAGCACTCGACGAGCTTCTTGCAGCTGCGGGTCTGCCCGCAGCTGTCGCCGTCGGAGTGGCACCAGGACGGCGGGCTGCAAAGAAGAGCACGGGCGCAGACAGCACGGTCGCACACAAGAGCGCAGCTGCCAAGAAAACCCGTACCCCGAAGGCGGCCGCCTCGAAAAAGGCCGCCGCTCCGAAGGCGAAGAGGGACGTCGTGGCGACACCGGCCGACGTGGCACCGCAGGAAGTCGTCGTGCCGCAGGAAGTCGTCGTGCCGCAGGAAGTCGTCGTGCCGCAGGAAGTCGTCGTGCCGCAGGCCACCGCCGAGCCTGACCACGATCCTGTCGTGGCGGTCATCGGCGAGGAACCGGCTCCGGCTCCTGAGCTCACGGAACCCGAAACGAACGGGCCGTGGCTCGGAGCACCTCCCCCGGTCGACACCGTCGCAGATCTGCTCGAGGAGTCGGGAGCTGTCTCGGTGGCTGCCCTCGCGACACCCGCTCCTACCCACCCAGCGGACCAGAGCACCGACCCGGACCCGAGCAGTCCATTTTGAACATAGAAATGCAGCGACCTGTAGATCGAGGTCAGTAGGCAGACACCGATCCGACGAGCGCCCTGGGATCTGCCGCACCGCCGAGCAACCGTGCAGTGCCGTCCTCCGGGTCGGGCCCGACATCGATCAGGTGCGCGTGGCCGAACGACCCTGACACTCCGGTCACGACGTTGATCCGGTGACCGCGTGCGGTCAGGCCTTCCGCCCAAAGAGGGGGACCGTCCGCCTCGAGCTCGACACACGTGCCGTCGGGATCCGCCCACGTGTCGAAGCCCGAGCGCGCAGATCCCGACAGAGTGAAACGGCCCGCCTCCATGGCCTGACCCGGCGATCTGCCGTGATGCAGCCATCGAGTGAGCAACTGGAGAAGTATCTGCGGCTGCGCATCGCCTCCCATCGTCCCTATGACACCGCGAAGCGAGCCGTCAGGGCGCGTCACGATCATCGGCGCGAGCGTGTGAGGAGGACGGCGCCGCGGTCCGTACTCCGCAGGATGACCTTCCACGAGCGAAAAACCGATGCCCCGGTTGTGAAGACCGATCCCTGTCGAGGGCTCGAAGACGAGACATCCGTAACCCGACGCATTGGACTGGATGAGCGAGACTCCCATCCCGTCCGAGTCGACGGCGCACATGTACATGGTGTCGCCGGCGTCCGTCGCCGACCCGAGCAGTGCGCGGTGGTCCGCTCCGATCAGGCCTCGCCTTCTTTCGACCTCGTCGCGCTCGAGAAGAGACCTGACGTCCGCATTCTCGTAGAGCACGGACGGACGGTCGAAGGCGGCGGCTCGCGCGGCCTCGACGAGGAAGTGGGCCCAAAGAGGATCTCCTGGATCGTCGGGGAGAGGCAGGCCCTCGGCGATCAGGCTTCCGAGCAGAGTCAGGTATCCCTGCGAATTGGGAGGGATGGTCCACAGATCGTGGTCCCACACCCTCGCCGCCAGCGGCTGCACCCAGTCGGCGAGAGGTTGCTCGAAATCCGAAGGCTCGTACTCGCCCGCGCCCATGGACAGAAGGCCACGTCCGAAGGCTCCGAGATAGAACCCCGCACGCCCTTGCTCGATGATCGCCTGCATCGCAGACGCCACTCCGGGCCTTCTTACGATCTGGCCGGCTCTCATCGGCTTGGAGTTGAGATCGGGACAACCCGCGGCGCCGTCGAGGTTCCTCACAGTGCCGGCGAGAAGAGGAGATGCGGGAAAGCCGTCGGATGCGTACGAGATGGCGTACCCGAGTACGTCCGACAGAGGCAGCCTGCCGTGGCGCCCATGCAACGCCAGCCAGCCATCGACGCAGCCCGGCACGGGTGCCGAGCGAAGGTCGTTGGAGAACGGCATCAACGAGTTGCCTTCCGCTGTCAGACGACGCGGGTCTGCCCCGCTCCCGGCTCTTCCTGAAGCGTTCAGCGCCTCGGGAGCGCCGATGCCCGGAATGCCGACGAGTGCGAAGAGGTCCCCGCCCATGCCGCACATGTGCGGGGACGTGACTGCGAGCACGCCGGATGCGGCGACGGCCGCGTCGGCCGCGGATCCACCCGATCTGAGACAGGCGACGCCCGCTTCTGACGCGAGGTGATCGATGCTCGAGACCATGCCTTGTGTGGCGTGCCGGGTCATAAGAGGAAGGGGGCTCACCTGGCGGTCACCTCTCTGTCGGGGAACGCAGGCCGCTATTGATGCTTCCGAGCACTGCGACGCGTGCATGGGTGGAGTCCTTCAAGCCGCGCGCCATCGCCCTCGTGCCGAACGAGAAGAGCACCTCGCCTGCAGCGGTGACTGCGATCACGCCGCCCTCGCCGCCTCGTCTCGCGACCTCCGTCATCGCCCGCGAGACCGAGTCCGAGAGGCTCCACCCGTCGCGAAGCGCCCAGTCGACCAAGTGCGCGAACCCCGCGACGACGAATGCCTCGCCGTCTCCGGTCGCGGATATCGCCGCCGTCTCGTCGTCTGCCCATGTCCCTGCTCCGGGGATCGGGGAGTCGCCGACTCTCCCGAGTCGTTGCCCGGCTCTGCCCCCGGTCGACGTGGCCGCGGCAACGTGGCCCGATGCATCGACTGCGACCGCACCGACGGTCCCGGCCGACGACGCCGGTTCCCCTGCTCGGCCTGCGGACGGATCGGCTGGTCGTTGCATCTTCGCCAGACCGACTTCGGCCGCGAAGCGGTCGGCCCCGACCCCTGCTAGCAGCACCGGACCTTGCGCCGGCCCACCGAGCGCAGCTACCGCCCGAGCTGCCCTCACGGGGTTCCTCGGCCACGTCGCGGCGCACACGCCGCCAGCCGCCCCGGTCCGGCCATCCATGACAGCGGCGTCGAGCTCCAGGGTCCCGTCGATCGTCGGGGATCCGCCAGCCCCTGCGTTGAACCTGCCACCGTCTTCCAAGGCCGCCACGGCCTCGACGACTGATTCGAGCGCCGGGCCACCGCGCTGGAGCACCGCCCACCCCGACTGCAATGCGCGGCCGAGCTCGTCGGCGAGCTCTGCCTCGTCTGTCGGAGAATTCACACGCTCGAACGCTCCGGCTCCGCCGTGGATCACGATCACCGGAGCGGAAAGCAGCATGCGCTCTGTGACGGCGGTCAAGGTCGCGTTCCCGGTTCCGGTTCGCTCACGTCGGAAAGTCTGGTCCGCGGTCCCGCGTGCGCGACCCGGCTCGGAACCGGATGTCCGACCATCTCCTCGACCTGCCGGCTCACGCCCAGCAGCTCGCCGAGATCGATGCCCGTGCTGACCCCCAGGTCGTCCAGGAGTGCGACGACGTCCTCGGTCGCCACGTTCCCTCCTGCGCCGTGTGCGAACGGAGAGCCGCCCAACCCGCCGATCGCCGTGTCGAACCGGGTGACACCCGCCCCGAGTGCCGTGTACAGGTTCAACAAAGCAGTGCCCCTCGTGTCGTGAAGATGCATTCCCACATCTGTGCCCACCGTCGAGAGGACCTCACCGACGATCCGGGGAGTGGCCATACCTGTGGTGTCGGCCAGAGTGACAGAAGCGGCACCACTCGAGCGGAGCCTGTCGCAGAGCTTCTTCACCTCGCCCGGCGAGATGTCGCCCTCGTAGGGTGACCCGAAGGCGCACGAGAGCACGGCATCGACGGGAGCATCGTCACGTGACGCGATGGCGCAGACGAGGGCGGCCTCATTGATCGACTGCTCCGTCGTCATGCGCACGTTCCGCTCGCTGTAGGTGTCGGACGCCGAGACCGTGACCGAGAGCTTCCTCATACCCGAATCAAGGGCGAGCTCCGCGCCGCGCACGTTGGGCACGAGCGCGGTGAGCGTCACCGCCGCCGGCAGCTCGAGATCCACGAGCGCTGCGAGCACCCCGGCCGCGCCCGCCATCGCGGGAACTGCCCTGGGTGACACGAAGCTCACCGCTTCGATGTCGACGATCCCGGTCGTGGCGAGCGCGAGCACCAGGGCGGCGCGCTGAGAGGGTGCGACAGGCTTCTCGACCTGGAGGCCGTCGCGCGGGCCCACCTCGCGGATGTGCACGGCGCGCGGAAGCCCACGGGCTCTCGCCGCAGGGACGTCCGTCACGGTCACGCTCCCTTCACCTGCCACCAGCTCCCACCACCTGCAGAGTCTGGCCTTCAGGCGTGCCCGTAGCGAGTGCATGCTTACAATCTCGACGTGGCGTCGCGGGCGAAGGCACCTGGATACGACGCGGCGGTCGCCGTCGAACACCTACGAGCATCCGACGCCGTATTGAGAAAGGCGATCGACAGGATCGGCCCTTTCGGGCTGCAGCTGCAGAACACGCCGAGCACGTTCGGCGCGCTCGCGGAAGCCATCGTGTACCAGCAGCTGAGCCCGAGAGCGGCCGCCACGATATTCGGGCGCCTTTGCGCTTTGTTTCCCGACGATCCTTATCTGAGGCCGGAGCAGATTCTCGATACCGCTGACGAGTCCATCCGGGCGGCCGGCATATCGGGCGCGAAGCTGTTCGCACTTCGCGATCTGGCTCGTCGGACCGAAGAAGGGACCGTGCCGACAATTCGCCAGGCGAGGCACATCGAGGACGAAGAGCTCATCGAACGTCTCGTCTCCGTCCGCGGGATCGGGCGATGGACCGCACAGATGTTCCTTATCTTCCGCCTCGGCCGACCCGATGTGCTTCCGGTCGACGATTACGGCCTCCGCAGGGGGTTCGCGACGGCCTTCAGGTTGAAGGAGCTCCCGAGCAAACAAGAGGTCGCTGCTCGCGGGGAGAGGTGGGGCCCCTACCGCTCCGCAGCGAGCTGGTACCTGTGGCGGGTGGCAGAGGAGGCACCTCCCGCATAGGGCTAGCGGCTCAAGTCCCTCTTCAAGCGGACCCCAGGTTTCCTCAGCTGCCCTTGGTGATGGCAGCGACCTCCGCGTCGGTGAGCTCGATCCCCGCCGCGGCCACGTTCTCCTCGAGGTGCCCGACGGTCCCGGTCCCAGGGATGGGAAGGATCTGAGGAGACCTCGCGAGCATCCAGGCCAGGACGATCTGTCGCTCCGTCGCGCCGTGAGCCTCTGCGGCATCCCGGACCGCAGGGTTGCCGGCGTCCGAGATGGGCGCCCACGGGAGGAAGACCAGATCCTCCTGCTCGCAGAGATCGACAAGGCTCTCCGATGAGCGGTCGCCCACGTTGAACCTGTTCTGGACGGAAACGACGGGCGTCATCGACTCGGCGACCCGGAGCTCGGGCTCCGTCACGTTCGAGACACCTATGTGACGGATCTTTCCTTCGTTTTTGAGCTCGACGAGCGCACCGATCGACTCGGTGATCGGGACCCTGGGGTCGGGCCGGTGGAACTGGTACAGAGGGATCTGGTCGAGCTCGAGCCTCCGCAGGCTCCCCTCGCACTCCTCGCGCAGGTGCTCGGGACGCCCGTCCGGCTCCCAGCGACCCGGACCGGGCCGAACCAGCCCGCCCTTGGTCGCGATGACGAGATCGTCGGGATAGGGATGAAGTGCCGCTGCGATCAACGTCTCGCTCGTCTCGGGGCCGTATGAGTTGGCGGTGTCTATGAAGTTCACCTGCAGCTGGACGGCCCGTCTCAGCACCTTCTTCGCCTCATCCGGATCCGGTGGATCTCCCCAGATGCCAGCCCCGGTGATGCGCATGGCCCCGAACCCCAGGCGGTTGACCGTGAGGTCGCCCCCGACATCGATGGTCCCAGCTGCTTGCGCCGTGATCGGCGATCCCGTCATGTGACTCCTCCCTCATGGATCTGGCGGCCCTGCCGTTTTGCGCTGATGCTCACACGGTAAAGGAAGTCTCCGCCGGAACGATCCGCCGCCGAACCACCGCCATACAGTCGTTCTCCGAAGGGAGGACGAAATTGTCGAAGCGCGAAAACGAGGCGGTGGCTCTGGCTGGACGACCGGTGCGACGAATGGGTTTCGGCGCCATGCAGCTGCCCGGTCGCGGCGTGTTCGGACCGCCTGCCGACCGCTCGCTGGCACTTTCGGTTCTCCGGCGAGCGGTCGACGGGGGCGTCGATCACATCGACACGGCGCAGTTCTACGGGCCCGACGTAGCCAACGAGCTGATCCATGCGGCTCTCCATCCTTATCCCGAAGAGCTGGTGCTGGTCTCGAAGGTCGGGGCCGCGCGCGACGACAGAGGCAACTGGCTCGCTGCACAGACCCCCGACGAGTTGCGCGCCGGCGTCGAAGCCAACCTGCGGAGTCTCGAGCTCGATCAGGTGCCGGTGGTGAACCTGCGCCGCCATCCGGAGACGACCGTTCCGTTCGACGAGCAACTCGATGCGATGAAGGGGCTGTGCGAGGAGGGATTGATCGGTGCCGTAGGGCTGAGCAATGTGACTCTCGATCAGTATCTGGCCGCACGCTCGTCCACGGACGTCGCCTGCGTGCAGAACGCGTACAACATTGCCAACCGTGACGAGCAGCCGTTGTTCGACGCCTGCGCGGCGGACGGTGTCCCCTTCGTGCCGTTCTTCCCCCTCGGCTCGGGGTTCTTCGCCGAGAACCCGGTGCTCACCGTCGAGGCGACACGGCAGACAGCGATCCGCCTTGACGCCACCCACGCCCAGGTGGCGCTGGCATGGCTTCTCGCACAGGCGCCCACGGTCCTGCTCATCCCCGGCACCTCGACGCTCGCGCACCTCGAAGAGAATCTGGCAGCAGGCGAGCTCGTCTTGGACGACCAGGCTCTGCGCGACCTCGGAAACGTCGTGGCTCGGTAGCCGGCCGCGGTTCTCCTCGAACTGCCGATCGAACTGCCGAACGAGCCAGCCGTTTTCGATCAGGGATTCTCTACGAGACCTTCCCAAGACCATCGGGGGACGGGCGCGCCGCTCGGCACCTCGGACCCTCGCGGCGAGTAGGCGAGCACATCTTGAACGGCCCATTCCATGTAAGCGCGCAGGCTGCTACGGAACTCCGGATCGTCAGGCAGGTCCGCATCAGCCGCCGCTTGCACGAAGCACGCCACGAACCGATCGCCGAGGTCCGCCTCGACGCCCTGGCCGGCATGGATGTGGAGCATCGCCGGTTGACCGCCGCATGACTCCGTGTAGAGCGGTGGCCCTCCGAAGACCTCGGCCCAATAGCCTGCCAGCCTCTTTATGTGGTCCGGATGTCCCGGGTGTGAGAACGGGTGGTTCAACTCTGGATCCTGCAGGCACCGCTCATGATGAGCAGAAGCCAGCGCCACGAATGCCTGTTCACCGCCCGCGAATTCGAAGATGGAAGGACGCATCGCCACAACCGCCCGATCAGACAGGCCCGAGCACTTCGCCGAACAAGCCGATCATCGAGTCCCAGGACCGCTTGTCGGCACGCGCGTCGTAGGCCATTCCCGGCAGGTTCAGCGCGTCGACGTCGGTGTTGGTGAAGCTGTGTCCGACACCGCCGTACAGCTCCATTCTCCAGTCAGCGACGCCGGCATCGCGCATCTCGGTCTCGAAAGCGGATCGCTGATCGGCCGTTGCGAAGGGGTCTTCTGTACCCGAGAGCATGAGCACGCTCGCACGGATCTTCTTCGAATCTTCGGTCCGCGGCGAGGTATAGCCCGGGTGGAAGCCGACGACGGCCTTCACGTCGGCACCCGTGCGAGCGAGCTCGAGTGACACGACTCCGCCGAAGCAGAACCCGATCGCCGCGACTCGCCGGGGATCGGCCTTGGATTCAGAAAGGAGCACATCAAGGCCGGCTACAGCGAGGCGCCCTGTCTGCGAGGGATCGGCCATCAGCTCGTTCAGGCGCTCCATCGCCTCGGGCATCGCAAGAAGCTCGCCGCCGCCGTGGTAGTCGAGGGCGAACGCCACGTAGCCGAGGGCGGCGAGCCGCCCAGCTACATCCTTCGGGTGGCGCCCGAGCCCTGGGCCCTCGTGTGACACCAGCACGGCCGGCATGGGGCCGGCCCGCTCGTCGTCGAATGCGAGATAGCCCACCATGTCGCGGCCTTCGGCTCGGTACCGAACGTCTGAAGTGTGCACGGTTCTGCTCCTGTCAGCTCTGTCCCTGACGACGGGAAGTGGTCCAGGTCGATCGACAATGCCGCATTACGGCCTCTCACGTGTAATCGCCGTCGCTGTGAGGAATGTACGACGCGACGAGGCGCGCGTCCTCACCCTCCGAGAGTCGGATGTCCACTGCCGCAATAGCGTCTTCCAGGTGCGCAGGTTTGGTTGCGCCGACGATCGGTGCGACCACGCCGGGTCTGGCACACAACCACGCGAGCGCGATCTGGGCCGGAGCCACGGAGCGTTCGGCTGAAACGGCGTTGACGGCGTCTACCACGTCGAAGTCGGCATCGCGATAGGTCCGTTCATCGCCGCCGGATCTGATCGTGCGACGCTCACCACCGCGCGCCCTCGTTCCTGCGAGAAGACCTCGCGCGAGGGGGCTGTAGGGGATGAGGCCCACTCCTTGATCGAGACACATCGGGACCATCTCGCGCTCGTCTTCCCGGTTGAGCAGGTTGTACCGGTTCTGCATGGACACGAACTCCGTCCAACCTGCGCCACGAGCTGTGTACTGGGCCTTGGCGAACTGCCATGCGCGCATGGTCGAAGCGCCGACGTACCTGACCTTGCCGGCTGTGACCGCTTCGTGGAGGCATGCCATGGTCTCTTCGATCGCTGTGTGCTCGTCCCACCTGTGGATCTGGTACAGGTCGATGTAGTCGGTGTCGAGGCGGCGCAGCGACGCATCGAGGGCGGCCGTGATGTGCTTGCGCGACAAGCCACTGTCGTTCGGTCCATCGCCGGTCGGGAAGAAAACTTTGGTTGCCAGCACGTATTCGTCACGGGAATTTGAAGAGACTCCCGAGCAACCGTCCTGTGATCTCCTCGCTACGGCCCTTCGAATAGACGTCGGCAGTGTCGAAGAAGGTGATCCCCGACTCGACCGCCAGCCGGACGATCGGTCCGGCATGCTCCTCGTCCAATGCCCATCGCTGTACCGACGGGTCTCCGTAGCTCATCATTCCGAGGCCGATCCGCGAGACCTTCAGTCCCGACCGGCCGAGGCGCAGGTACTCCACCGCTCTTCATCTCCTTCCTGCCGCAGGGCGCAACGGGCCGAACCCGACCAACGAGCACCGAGACCCGCGATGAGATCTTCGGGAGGATCACGTCCACCCTGGTGATGGTTGCAGCCCGATGGCGGTGCCAAGTCGAATTCGTCGGGACCGACGGCACCATATGGGCGACCTGGGTCATGGCCAGAAGCGGGAACCCGGATCTGTCAGACGTGGACGAGATCGCGAGGCTGCAGCTTTTTGCTTCCCGCCTCGGCGGAAGCGTCGTCCTCGATGCCGTGTGTCCTCGGCTGCAGGAGCTCATCGAGCTCGCCGGCCTACCCGTCGAGATGCGCGGGAAGGCCGAACACCGGGAAGATCTCCGATGTGCTCAGAAAGACGTTGAGTCCGATGATCCGACCGCCTGAGACCTCGACCACCTGCAACCCCCACGGCGTGTAGCCCCCTTCGGGGTCGCGCCGGTACTGCCCGAACGCCGGGCAGCCGTTCGCCTTAGTCGGCACGAGCCGCGAGCCGCGACATCCGCTCGGGCCCGGCTCCACCATCCAGCGTCCGATGTTCTCCGCGCCCCTTATCCACATGGCGAACGGCGGCATCTGCTGCACGGCATCCTCGTGCAAGATCGCCACAAGCCTGTCGATGTCGTACCGCTCGAACGCCTCGACATACCGGTCGAGTAGCTCGGAGCGCGCTTCGTCCAACACCTCGGGATGGGGCTCGGGAGGCAAGCCGGCAAGCGTCGCACGCGCCCTTTGAAGGGCGCTGTTCACGGCGGCGACAGAGGTGTCGAGCAACTCCGCAGCCTCGCTCACCGGCCAGCGCAGGACCTCGCAGAGGATGAGCGATGCGCGCTGGCGGGCAGGCAGGTGTTGCAGGGCGGTGACGAAAGCCAGACGGATCGTCTCGCGGTACTCCGCGAACTCAGCGGGATCCGACGTCTCAGGCGCGACCCGCGCGTCGGGGACGGGCCCGATCCAGGTGCATTCGGGCAGCATCGGCCCGAGATGGGACTCATCGGGCGGCGAAGAAGGGCCCATCTCCACGGGACGGGCTCTGCGCTGAGAATGCCGCTGCATGTCTATGCAAACGTTCGTCGCGATGCGGTAGAGCCAGGACCGGAGGCTCGAACGGCCCTCGAACCGCTCGGCGTTGCGCCAGGCGCGCAACATCGTCTCCTGAACGGCGTCTTCGGCTTCCGAGCCCGACCCGAGCATGCGGTAGCAGTAACCGGTCAGCTCACGCCTGTATCGCTCCAGGTCACCCTGAGCAACGGACGCCTCGCTCACGGCCATCGGGACAGACGCTAATGCACTTCGATCCAAAACGGCTCTGGCCATCGTGTGTAAGACGGGCCGGCGGGGTGGAACTCATCGGTGCCGGATGGGAGCATCCCAGGCGTTGGGTGTGACGCTGCTGCCCGTATGTGCGCGGCCGAACCGAAACTGGGGGTTGAAGGGATGGGCAAGGTGGTCATCGGGCAATCCATGTCGCTCGACGGTTTCATCGCAGGCCCGAACGACGGTCCGCACAACCCGCTCGGCGACGGCGGGGCCCGCCTTTTCGAGTGGTGGTCGGCCGGAACCGTGCGGGTGGGCCCCGACGACCGCTTCAAGCCCGCCGAGCGCAGCCGGGCGGTGGCCGAGGAGGCGTTCAGCGTCGGGGCGATCATCACCGGGAGGCGCACGTTCGACATCGCTGACGGGTGGGGCGGCCATCACCCCTTGGGCGCTCCGTTCTTCCTGCTCACCCACAACCCGCCCGACCGCCACGTGGGACCGGGGACCGGCGGCACCGTGGTGACCGACGGAATCGAAAGCGCCCTCGAACAGGCGCGCGCCGTTGCCGGAGAACGGAACATCGCCGTGGGCGCCGCCGATGTCGCCCAGCAGTACCTGAAAGCGGGGCTCGTGGACGAGATCAACGTCGACCTGGTGCCGATCATCCTGGGCGGCGGCGTCAGCCTCTTCGCAAACCTCGAGGGCCACCAGATCGACCTCGAGTGCACCAGGGTCGTCGAATCGGATCACGTCACCCACGTCCGCTACCGCGTCGTGAAGTAGACGCGTGTGGGGCCCTGTTCAGCCTCTTTTGACGCCCTCTTGACGCGCTCTTGACAGGCAGCCTGCCGGCTGCATAATAAAGTCGTGCAGCTATCCGGCTGCATGAATTCGGATGGACAGGGTGGACGCGGTCTTCAGGGCTTTGAGCGATCCCAGCCGCCGGCGACTGTTGGACCGCTTGAACGAGCAGAACGGTCAGAACCTCACCGAGCTGTGCAGAGGGCTCGACATGGCCCGCCAATCGGTTACCAAGCACCTCGATGTCCTCGAGGCGGCAAACCTGGTGACGACGATCCGACGGGGCAGGGAGAAGCTCCACTACCTGAACGTCGCGCCCATCAACGAGATCGCCGAACGCTGGATCAACCACTACGACCACTCGAGGGTCGCGGCACTTGCGGACCTCAAACGAGCACTGGAGGAGACGTCGATGCAGAAGCCGGAATTCGTCTACACCACATACATCCGAGCCACTCCCGAAATGGTCTGGCAGGGCCTCACCGAACCGGCGTTCACGAGGCGGTACTGGGGACTCGCCTTCGAATCGGACTGGAAGGCGGGGTCGACCTTCACCGTCGTGCTCGACAAGGGCGGCGTGAGAATCGGAGATCCGGAGCAGGTGGTACTCGAGTCGGACCCGTACCGCCGACTGGCATATACCTGGCACACCTTCACCACCGAGTGGGCGGACGCCTACGGCTTCAGCGAGGAGTACCGCGCGCAGATGGCGGGCGAGCCGCGATCGAAGGTGAGCTTCGACATCGAGCCGCTCGGACCGATGGTCGAGCTGACCGTCGTCCACGACGGTTTCGGGCCTACGAGCAAGGTCCTCGCCGGCGTCTCTCAAGGCTGGCCGCAACTCCTCGCCAGTTTGAAGACGTTGCTCGAGACCGGCGAACCCCTTCCTGCGCCGTCGGACCCGTCGCGACTCGAGGAGACCCTCGCTCAGACGACGTAGCCGCTCGTGCGCCGGAGCGCGTCAAGGCCCGTCGCGTTTGCCGAATTCGGCAGGTCGCCTGTCGATAAAGGCCCGGATCGCCTCGCGCATGTCCCCGGTCATCGTCGAGAGGACCTGGGTTCGGTTCTCGAGGTCGATACCCGCCTGGAGCGATGAAACCTCGAGCTGCGACCACATGACCTCCTTGGTCATGCGCACCCCCCAAGGGCTGTTTGCTGCGATGAGACCGGCCGTCTCGAGCGCAGCGTCGAGCACCTGCCCGTCGGGAACGACCTTCAGGAGCAGGCCGATGCGCTCCGCTTCGTCCGCGTCGATGATGCGCCCCGTCAACATCAGCTCCCAGGCCCTCGACGCCCCGATCAGCCGGGGAAGCAGCCAACTGACACCGATGTCGCAGCCCGACAATCCGAGCCGGACGAACGCGACGTTGAACCTGGCCGAAGTCGCGGCGATGCGCACGTCACTCGCGAGTGCGAGAGCGAGCCCTCCTCCTGCAGCGGGACCGTTCACCGCTGCGATGACAGGTTGGGGCACTGCGCGCAGGCGCGGAACGAGCGCAGCGATATGGGTCTGGGTCGCAAATCCAGCCTCGACCCCGTCCAGGTTCTCGGTACCGGGGGCCGTGCCGTACCCATTCAGGTCGAGGCCGGCGCAGAACCCGCGACCCGCGCCGGTAATGACCACGGCCTGGCACTCCCGGTCCGCGGAAACCGCGCCGAGAACCTGGTGCAGCTCTGAGACGAGCTCGGCCGTCATTGCATTGAGCGATGCCGGCCTGTTGAGCGTGATCAGGGTCACGCCGGTGCGGATGTTCTCTGTCAGGACGCTGGGCATCCAGCCAGCATCACCTCTTTTGGACGGACTTCGCCAGATCCTTCAGACCCGCCGCTTTGAGGTGAAGCGACGATCCCGATACGTCACTTGGGTCCGGTGCGCAGCTTGAACTGAGCGCCCGACGGGTCGCTCACCGTGGCCATACGACCGTACGGCGTGTCTTCAACTTCGGCCTGTACCGAGCCGCCCAGCGCTTTCACCGACTCCACAGAAGAGGTCACGTCGTCGACCTCCCAGTAGACGGACCAGAATGCAGGCACACCGTCGGGGAGAAATCCCTTCGCATCCATTACGCCGGCCAGCTCCCCCTCCGCACTCGGATTGCGCATCACGGAGTAACGGAACTCGTCGCTGTCTCCAATGGTCTGAAGGTCCCAGCCGAACACCGAGCGGTAGAAGTCGAGAGCGGTCGCATAGTCCCTCGTGAAGAGCTCGAACCAGCTCGGAGCTCCGTGCTCGTCGAGCACGGTGAACCCCGGGAAGGTTCCCGGCTGCCAGGCACCGATGGTTGCACCGGTCGCGTCGGTGAAGACGGCTTGGACGCCGAGGTCGGCCACAGGCATCGACGGAGACTGGATCTGGGCACCCTCGGCCTCTGCCACCTCGACGGTCTTCGCCATGTCATCGGTCGACAGGTACACCTTCCAGGTGTTGTTGGCCCGCATGTCACCCATGTCACCCATGCCGCCCGCGACCGGCACGCCGTTGCGGGTGAACATGAAGTACCCACCGAACTCGGGACTCGGCTCTTGGGCCTCCCACCCGAACAGCTCGCTGTAGAACTTCGCGGAGCCCTCCACGTCGGAGGTCCACAGGTCCGCCCAGCAGGGCGCTCCGTTGGGTGCGCTTTCTCGAGTTGCCATCGCTTCTCCTTGTGCTTCGCGTGAAGGCTTCTTCAGTAGCACGCGGCAGTGACGCTGTGAGCGATGGTACGCCTCTTGCCTGACCTTTTGAATCCCGACGGTCTCGAACCGATTCAGTGCCGTTGCCCGGTCCCATCTCGGAGACGACCAGGACGCTGGATTCGCCGGCGCCCGCGGACATCCCGCCTTAGTGACGATCGGTCCCCACCCGGGCCGTTCGCAGGTCTCTGGTGGAGCTGTGAAGCCTCGGAATCATGTAGCCGAAGACCGACAGCGCGGCGCCCATCAACATCAGCGTCATCCCGAGGAATCTGATCAGAGATTCGTCTGCGACGAGAAGCCCGCCTGCCGCCGCGAGCAAAAGACCTGCGAACCCGAAGCGTCCAGACAGTTTGACGGCCCGCGTGCAATCTCTGGAGCGCAGCAGCAGCACTGTCGCTCCGATGACGAGCAACGCACCGAAGATCGCGTGCACGAGATAGATCACCTCCCCCTTGGACGGGACCCAACCGCTGCGCCGGCCGAACGGGACGAAGGCGAGTGCAACGAACCCGAGCAGGAATTCCGCGCAGATGAGCATCGCCAGAATCCTCGCCGAGCGGATCGCTTCTGAATCGCGCCCGGTACCTGGCGAAGTCCCGCCCTCGGGCATGTCGGACATGCCGTCTGTTGCGATAGGCGCATCACCGCCGGCGCCGGTCCCCTCGGCCCGCCCGGCGTCGGCCGCGCGTAGTCGTCTCTGCCTGTATGCCTCCGGATCCTCATGGATCAGGTGCCACCACCCCCAGATCGCCAGCAAGGCAAAAAGTGGCCATTCGACCGAATACACCCAGCTCAAGCCATTGCCCGCCAGGGCCCTCGTGGCCTGCCACCAGCCGGCGACAACGCATCCGGGAGCGACTATGGCGACCTCGAGGTGAAGCAGCAGTGCTCTGCGAGAAAGCCAGCGCTTGCGAAGCGCTTCGGCACGGGTCGTGCGCGAAGCCGCCGAGCGGCGGGCGGTGCCGTGCCGAGAGCCGGTGAGCGCATTGAAGTGCCTCGTCACCTTGCGTTCGGCGATGAAGGCGCAGAACGGAACGGTGCCGGCAAGCAGTATCAACGCCATCTTCCATATCGGCTCTTTGAGCCTGTACGTCAACCTGAACGCGACAACGAGATAGACGAGATAGAGAAATCCGTGAAGCGTGCCTACGACATTCACCACTTCGCGACGATGGGCCGCGACCTGAAGAGGTATGCCGACGAACACCAGAACGATGAGCAGAATGGCGGTCGTGAAGGCCAATATCCGGTACTGGATCAAAAGGCCGTATCCGATCGAACCTGACGGCGGCTGCTCGCTGCGGTCCCGGTCGGGAGCTATCTCTGAAGTGTCTCTTCGCATGGTCGACAATGGATCGCAGCCGCAGGCAGCCGTCAGGCTTGTGGGGGTACCGGCTTCTTGCGCTCTTCGGTCGGGTGCCATGCTTGACGGCGGCGCTCCAGCTTTGCAAGCCGGTGCAGCTCGCGGTCCGGGTCCTCCTCGCTACGAAGCCAGACGACCAGGTTCCGGAAGATCACAGGAATGAACACGCACGCCGAGATCGCCCAGAGCACTCCTGTCGTCACCTGTTGATCTGCCGCGAGGCTCAGCCCTCCCACGTGGTGATAAGACCGGTACCAGTTGGCGTGCGAGAGCCCTACCAGATATGCGAGCACCCAGATCGTCCACATCGCGGACGCCGCGAGCACCATGCGCACCGGCTGGGTCGAGCGGGGTGAAAGAGGAGGAGACTCGACGATCTCCAACCAGTAGAGGACGCCGACGATCATCAGGACGGCCGCCTCCAGAAGCACGCGCCACGTGCTCCCTTGCAGCCAATTGACCGCCGCCGGTGTCCGCCACGCGACCAGAACTCCCAGTTCCACCACTAGGAACCCGGCGCTCCTGGCGGGCTCTGGGTGCCGCTTACGGGATTCCGAGAGCTCGAGGGCGCGACGACCTAGCCCGACCGATCTCCACGGAGCGCCGATCACGAGCAACGCAGGACCGACAACGGCGAGGGCGGCGAATTGAACTGCCTGAACCCACTCGTAGCTGCGCGCCCAGGTGACGAACTGAGGCACGACTACGAAGACGAGCAGGACACCGGCAGGAACAAGCAATGCACTCCGCCAGGTCGAGTGATAATCCGGTTCAGGCCCCGAATCCTCCGCGCCGATCCTGCTGAGGGGCCACTTTCGAGCGGCCCCTCCGGTCACTGGTCCGGTCGACGCAGGAAGAACGCCAGCAACAAGACCACGCAGAAGGTGCCGAGCGGGATAGCCAGCGTCAGAGCCTCGGGACCGAGATAGATGTCGTTCGCGAACACCGTCAACCTCCCTCTGCCCGGCTGCGCGCCATATCCTTCGCGCCGCTGGTCATGGAGCAAAGCCTCTCACGAATCGGTCAGATCACGTAGAACAGCAACCAGAAGAAGGCCGCAGCCACCGCGACGAATCCCCAGAAGAACGCACACCCTTCCACGTTGGCTCTGAACAGCCTTTCGGCCGGCAGTGGCGAGGTCAGGTTTCCGCCCTCCTCGACGAGCGCTCGCCGCAGGCGCAGGGAGCGGGCGAGCAGCGTCTCCATCCAATAGGTGGCGCCAACGAGCATGGCGATGTTCATCGATGCCCAACCAATGAAGCACGATGCGTACCCGCTCGAGCCCGGGAAGTACGACAGCTGCGTGAGCTCCCAGATCTGAAGCCCCATGGCGATGAGGCCGCCGAGGACCACGGTCCATCCTGCGACTTGCCAGTCGATCCTCTGGCCCTTCTGCAACCGCCTCTTCCCGAAGATCGCGAGCACCCCCGAGGCGGCCGTGATAGCGAAGATCGCGGCCCCCGTCCCGACGGGAGCCGTGACGTTTCCCGGCCTCCACAGATCGGCGTTGTTGCTCGAGCGTAAGTAGAAGTAAGCGAACGCAAGTGACGCGAGGGCGAAGACCACTATCCCCACGAGCAGCCGGCTGCCGGTCCAAAGGGACCCTTCTGCCGCTCTCAGCTCGTACGCGATCTCTTCCGGCGTCTCGGTGAGGAAGTGAGGCTGGCTGGCCGCCTCAGTCCGGTTGCTGCCGTTGCCGGCCGGTTCGGCGCTCATAGGTTCGGCGCTCATAGGTTCGGGGGTCTCGGGTCGACGGTCGACTCGGTGACGGCACCACCGGTGGTCACGCCTGCGGTCTGCATACCGGCACCGAGGTCGGCGACTGGCAACGGCTCGGCTTCTCCGTAGTGATATGGATCGTTCATCACCACCGGAATCCTCTCGAAGTTGTAGTAAGGAACCGGGTTCGGAGTCTGCCATTCAAGGCCCTTCGAATCCCACGGATTGTCAGGTGCACGCCTCGGGTCGATGATGATCGTCCACACGAAGTTGGCGATGAAGATGAGGAACGACGCACCGAGGCAGAACGCGCTCACCGAGGAGAAATCGTTCCAGACCTGAAGGTTCGATGCGTACTCGAACACCCTCCTCGGCTGTCCCAGCAACCCGACGATGAACAATGGGAAGAACGTCAGGTTGAAGAATATGAACATCGCCCAGAAATGGATCTTGCCGAGCCGAGTGTCGAGCATGCGGCCCGTCAGCTTCGGGGTCCAGTAGTAGACGCCGGCGAAGAAGGCGAATATCAAGCCCCCCATGATCGTGTAGTGGAAGTGCGCGAGCACGAAGAAGCTGCCGTGCACTGTCACGTCCACCGGGACGTCCGACAGGAAGACTCCGGTCACCCCGCCTATTAGGAAATTGAACAGCATGCCGAGGCAGAAGAGCATCGGCACTGCAGGTCGGATCTTGGACTTCCACAGGGTGCCGAGGGTGACCAGATAAAGGAATCCGGTAGGTATCGAGATGAGCTCGGTCGTGAGCATGAACAGCGGCCGCATGTCGGGGTTGATGCCGCTGTTGAACAGGTGGTGCTGCCAGACGAAGAACGAGAGCAGCGCCACACCGATCATCCCTGCCATAGCGACCTTGTACGCGAACAGGGGTTTTCGCGTGAACACCGGCAGGAGCTCCATCACGATCCCGAACCCCGGCAGGGCCATTATGTAGACCTCGGGGTGCCCGAAGAACCAGAAGAGGTTCTCCCACAAAAACGAGCTTCCCCCGTGCTCGTTCACGAAGAACGCGGTCTGCGCGGTGCGGTCGAGCACTCCGAAGAGGCCTGCGGCAACAAGGGTCGGGGTCGCCAACGTGAGCAGAGCCGACGTTGCGAGCACCGACGTGACGAAGATGGGGACACGACCCCAGGTCATCCCCGGGGCCCTGTAGTGGATGATGGTCACCAACAGGTTGAACCCCGCCATGATCATGCCGGCCCCGATCACGGCGAAGCCGACGAGATACGCGTCCATTCCCCCCGTCGCCTGGGTCTGCAGGGGCGCGTACCCCGTCCAACCGGTGGGGAACCCACCGAGGGGAAGGGCCGCCAGGATCACGAAGTAACCGGCGAAGAATGTCCAGAAAGAAGCGGCTTCCAGTCGGGGGAACGCCGTCCTGCGGGCGCCGATCATGAGAGGCACGAGGAAGTTCCCCAACGGCCCCACGACGACGGAGGAGGCCATCATCATCATGATCGTCCCGTGTTCACCGACTACCGCTATGTACGTCCCGGGTCCGAACACGTGATTGGCGGGGGTCAGCAGCTCGGTGCGGATAGCCATTGCGAGAAGACCGCCGGTGAAGAAGAACAGAAGCACGCCGAAGAGGTACTGCAGGCCCACGACCTTGTGGTCCGTCGTGAACTTGAGATAGCGGACCCAGGTCGTCTCGGGGACCGGGGGCAAAGGCTCGCGGCCGATGAGCTTCGCAAACGGGTAATTGAGTGAGCCTGAACCCAGGAGGAACCCGACCGTGCCGAGCGTCAGGCCGAGGACGATCGCCACGTCGTTCTCCCCGTTGCCCGCAGTGTTCGGGTAGCCGAATGCGATCGTGTTACCGATCCAGTGTCCGAGCGCATAACCCGCGACGCCGCCGAGCATGGCCGTGAACACGTTCTGTCCGAACCACGGGGACCGTCTCGCGGTCGCGGGGGGATGACCTACCGCGGGCTTCGCAGGCTCGATGTCTATAGCCATCTGGACCTCTCCTGCATGTCGCTCCGGTCGCTCGGGTGACCCGCCCAAGGGACCACTACGGGCTCACCTTCTGCGCCCCGTACGTCTCCACTCCGCTGTAAGGATCGACGTTGTCCGGGTAGTAGCCCCCGTCCGCCCCGTTGGCATCAGGTACGTAAGTCCACGCAAAGGCCGGAAGCAGCTTCGTGTTCGCCGCGAGTGCCGCTTCTGTCGACTGCGCCCACGACATGAACGTGGTCTTCGACACCACGTGCCCGAAGTTGTACATGGCTCCGTGCCAGAGGCCGCAAAGCTCGTCGCAGCGCACGGTGAACTGTCCGACCTGGTTCGTGGTGCTCGTGTACGCGATGTTGTCAGCGTCAGGATTGGCATCGGCCTTCACCCCGAGCTGGTACGCCCAGAAATCGTGGATCACATCGAGAGACGTCACGTGAAATGCGATCGTCGTGTCGGCGGGGACCATCAGGTCCGGGGTTTCGAACCCGCCGAACGTCGGATACCGGTACGTGAATTTCCACTGCTGGGCTATGACCTGTATCGGCAGGATGCTGTGGGAGCTCGGGGTCCAGAGCGGGTTGGCACCCTCGCCACCACCTGCTCCCGCGTTCGCCAGCTCATAGGTGCCGAACGCGAACAGACCCATGACGAGCGCTGTCGAGGTGGCGATCCAGCCCACCTGGATCCCGAGGTGCCCACGGCTGTAAGGACCTGCGACGGGCTCGGGGCCGCCCCTGCTCGCGCGCCACATCCAGAGGGCGTAACCCAGATACACCCACACGGCGATCAGAACAGGCAGTGCGAGGATGAGCAGGACGTTGAAGTCGAACTGGGCCCCGTTCGCCGTGTTGGTCATGGTCCCGGGCGGGATGTGAGGCCCTGCCAGGAAGTAGAAGATGGGATCACCGATGGCGGACAGAACCGCCCAGATCGCGATCATGCGCCATCCGTGCCGGGGCTCGGTTGCCGGGATGGTGGACCCGGCGGACTCCTCTGACGGCATCAGGCGACCACCTTCAAGAAACCGTCCATGTAGCCCACGGTCTGCATGGGACCGCCGTTGCCGAACAGGTAGCCGGCCCCGCAAGGAACGAAGCACTGCCAGGGGTACTGGCCGGGGCCAGGAGTCATGAACGAGAACTTGACGATGTTGTGCTCGGCGCTGAGCGGACAAGGGGCCGCCACGGCGCAGAAGCTCGCGGCACTGCCGTTGACCCCGTAGAGCGGGACGTTGATGCCGAGGGTCGGGATCGAGAACGTGTGAGCGACGCCTTGGCCGTTCGGGTCGTTCGAGTTGATGAGGTTCGTGGTCTTGCCGTTCACCGTCATGTCGTCACCGATGGTTCCGGTGACCATGCCGATCTGCTGGTTGCGAAGAGGGCTACCCGTGTCGAATTCCTCGACGGTCACGTTGATGCGCGTGTTCGCCGGCAGGTCCCACAGCGTCGTGTGGACCCACTGGCCTTCGGGGTCCAAGGTCAGGTAAGAGACCCACGTGAGGTGATTGCCGTATCCGAGCGCACCCACCGTCTGAATGGTCATGTTGACCGGTTGCCCGCTCTGGTGACCCGACGCGAAGTCGACTGTCGCCGGGCTCGAGCGGAGGAAGGCCATGACGGTGACCACCACAAGACCGACGGCTATCGCGAAGAGCACGCCGACGATGGCAATCCTTCCGTTACGACCCACGGGCGGCTCACTTAGCGTTGACGGAACGCCTGAGCCCCTAGGGACCAGGGCGCGCCTCTTGCTGGCCGGACACCCTCTCTTAAACGGAAACCTTCCTTAAGGGGACTTTAAGGAAGGCTGAGGAAAGCGTCAAGCGTTTGCGAACGCTTCGTCACTGCAGCGGATGATCCGCCGATGTCGCGCCCGCTCCGGCCGTCAACCTGCCGAGAGCGCGGTCGAGCAGCTCGCCGAAGTCGTCGTGATCCTCGAGCGCGCGACGGATGACGTACACCAGCGCAGGGATGGCCCAAAGGTCACCGCACACCCACAGGATCGCCGCCCCTATCTGCTGATCGGCGAACGGCGACATTGTTACTCCCGTCACATGCGCGTAAACCGGGTACCACGACGTGGCGGTGAAAAGGCTCAGAGCCATTGCCAAGACGAACATCGCGACGTTCGTACCTATCAATGCGACGCACTGGCCGACCACCGACAACCGCGGCACCATCGGGTGCGACGGGATGATCTGCAACCAGAACAGTAAGCCCGCGATGAAGAAGCTCCCGTGCATCAGCCAGATGCGCACGCTCGGGTTGGTCTCGGCCAGGTCGAAGAGCCTGGGGACGTGCCAGGCGACCATCACCACGTTGAGCGCGATGAATCCGGTCCAAGGCGCTAGCGCGAGATGGCCGACACTGCGCAGTGGCCTGGCCCAGCCTCCGAGGAGCACCGATCGCATGATCCGGCGCCTGGCCCCCACCGGGACGGCGAACAGAAGAGGCAGCCAGGGAGCCCCGATGACCACGAGGGCGGGGGCGAAGAACATGAGGAACACGTGCTGGATCATGTGGACGAAGAAGTAGTCGCCCGCCCAGTAGTCGATCGGAGACGCGATCGCGATCGCGAGCACCGCGAGCCCCGCGTAGAAGGCCAGGGAATGCAGGCGTCGGCGACGCGTGCGCCTGGGATCGCTGCGCCTGCTGAGACGCCCGAGCCCTATTTCGTTGGCGACGACGAGAACGAGGGCGATAACAAGGAATGGGTCGAACGACCAGTGGTCGACCAGATAGCTCATGCCGGCTCGCCCGGGGGTCTGGCTGATGGTCGGGTCGTCCGGCCGTTCCTCACTGCTGGAGCACGCGCCTTAGCTGCGTCGAGAGAACTACGACGAACGATGACATGTTGACCGCGGTTCTCGGACCTGGATCAGTGTCGAGGACGGCCCGCTCGGTACCACTGCCGTCTATCACGTAGGCCAGATCAGAGTGGGCGACCATCGCCCCGCCTGGCTCGACCTGCTCCTGGACGCCGTAGGCGTTCCAAACGCTCTCCAGTTGCCTGTCGGTTCCCGTGAGGTAGAGCCAGTTGGGCACATGATCGAGACCCTCTTGCCGGTCGAAGGCATCTACCGCGGCCTCAGACCGGTAGAGCTGGTTGGTGACGATGGCGACCAGCTCCACCTTGCTGCTTTCGGTGCCGAGGGCCTCGGCTGCCTCGCGGAACTCCTGGGCGATGACCGGGCAGTCGCTCGTGCAGACGGGGTCGAGGAACGTGAGCGCAATCACGCGTCCCTTCAGATTCGAAAGCGCAACAGGGTGGCCGGATTGATCGAGGAGATCGAAGCCGGGTGCGGGGATGTCAACCAGGTCGGGGGTCCCGTCGGTGAGCTCTGAGACGATTGGGTCGGCTTTCGGATTCACCGAAGCGAACGCCATGGGAACCGCGCCGACAAGGATGACGGCGATCGCGCCGAGCGCGGCGAGCCAGCGGACCAGATCCCTCCCCGAGATCCGCGCCCACCACGGACCTTCGCGAGTATCCGGGCTCACCGAAGCGACGACCACGGGCTCCGCCGCCGGGACCTTCGAGATCGCCAGGTAGCCCGCGACCAGAACGACGATGAAAGGAAGCATGGTGTTGGGGTCGGTACCGGTCCCCCCGAACACGCCGAGGTCCTGCACGAGGAGCCAGTCCGCGAGGCAGACCACCGTGCCCGCGATCACCGCAGCGCGGACGAGTCTTGGGCGTCTGGAGCACAAAAGCGCCCCGATGGACGCCAGAGCCACGACCACGACGAGGTTCACAGCCCAGCCGTGTGCCTGGTCGAAACGCCCGAACGCCGACACCGTCGCCGAGAGTGGGTGCGGCTGCGACGTCGCGGACATCTGACCGAGCATCTGTGCGAGGGTGCCCGAGCCGGACGCTTCGTGGCCCTGCCAGAACCCGCGACCGGGCCAAGCCTGGAGGAACGCCATCAGAAGGAAGAACGCGCCTGTACCGACGACGATCCGCCGGCCGAGCCGCTCGTCGTACCACGAGCGCTCTGGAAGGGCGACCAGGGCGCCCGCGACGACGTACAGCAGCGCGGAACCGGGCGCGCCGAAGAGCCACGTCAGGCCCGGCGCGAATATCTGCCCGAAAGCTTCGCCGAACACCCAGACGACAAGTCCCCACGCGACCGCACCGAGACCCGCAAGGCGCGACCAGCGCCCCCGGGACGCAACGAGCAACATGACCCCGATCCCGAGCTGGATCCAGACCGTCGCCGCTGCCGCCTGTACGGGATGTCTCTCCCAGATCGTCACACCGAAGTTGACGACCGCCTGGGTCCATCCACGGGACGACGCTGCAGCCGGCTGCAGGACGCCACCGGGCATGCCGAGCGGCATGGCCGACTGCAACTGGAGCAATCCGTCGCAGATCCAGAGCACTGCAAATCCCACTCGCAGAACCCTGCGGGCCAACGGCTCTGGCGGAAGCGGTCCACCCGGGGCATCACTTCCTCGGGCGTCCGTCCCGGTGTTGTCCGTCCCGCCGTGACTCGTCGCCGCAGCTGTAGCGCGAACGAACCGGCGGTACTGGAGCGTCCTCGCGACGTTCCAGCCGACGGCGAGCAAAGCGAGCAGAACGAGTATAAGGAGGCCCTGATGGGCCAGCGCTGAGTGGAAAGCCGATACGACCGTAGGGTCGTCGGTCTGGGGAGCTTGGCCCATTCCGGGCATCAAAGAACCGTCCTGAGCGCGGGGTACCCTTTTGCTCTGCCTACGTCGTTCGGAGGCTAACGGAACGATTGACGGGGTACAACGTCACCCCCGCCACTCGACCCTTCACGGCCTCTAGGTTTACGACTGTGATCGGGACAATCCGCCGCTTCCGGTCCGATCGGCAGCCGAGACCCGACCGGTTGTTCAGGGTCATAGCGGTGATCGCGACGCTCGGGCTCATCGCATTCGTCGCCGTCGTGGTCACCTCGCACACGAGCCCGCCTCGGCCGCGCACGTTCCCCGACTCTCCCGCCCCGTCGCTTCAGGTCGGGACGGTTGCACCGAACTTCTCGCTCGACCCCCTGAGCGGCCAGGGAAACGTCGAGTTGTCGAAGCTACGCGGCTCGCCGGTCGTCGTGAACTTCTTCGCGTCATGGTGTCCCGACTGTCAGGCGGAGCTGTCAGCGTTCGCCACCTTCGCCCGGGCCGAGAACGGACGCATCGACGTGGTGGGGGTCGACACGAACGACTCGAACCGTTCGGCAGCGGGGCGACTCTTGGCGCACGCCCATGCCGACTACCCGGTGGGGGTCGATCCGCAGGCGTTGGTCGCTTCCCGTTACCTCGTGGAAGCGTTGCCCATGACGTATTTCATCGACGCTCAGGGCCGCGTGGCCGGGGTCGCATTAGGCCAGCTCACTAACGCCGACCTTCACTCGTGGCTCGAGAAGCTCGAACCTGGCGGTCAAGCGTGACCGGACCGGTAGTCCCGGGACCCGACGGTTCCGAGGGGATGGGACAGGACCCCGAAAAGGGCCAGGTCGACGACAGAGCCGCGAAGTTCGCACAGGGGGCTCCGCCCATTCCTCGCAAAGCGTTGATCATCGCCGTCGTCGCGTTCGTCGTGCTCGGCCTCGGCGGTGTCCTGTTCGACCACTTCTTCGGCGGTCCCGTCGGCACTCCCGCTGCGGTGACAGCCGGCACCAATCCTCCGGGACTTCCGTCCAGCGCCACATCCGCACCGACACCCGCGCATCCAGGACCCGTGGGGAGTCAATTGCCCGCTTCGATCCCGGCGCTCTTAGGCCTGACGAAGCTTGATCCCTCGCCCGCTCCCCCGTTCGCCCTCGAGACCGCGCGCGGTTTGTCGATCTCGCTACAGAGTCTGCGCGGAAAAGTCGTCGTGCTGTCGTTCTTCGACTCCACGTGCAACGACATCTGCCCGGTCGTGGCAACCGAGCTGCGCCTTGCCCTCATCGACCTCGGGAGCTACGCATCGAAAGTCGTGATCCTGGGGGTGAACACCGATCCCGTCGCTACGTCGCCTGAAGCGGCTTTCGAAGCGCAGGCCGCCGGAGGTCTCGGGAAATTCGGACAGTGGCACTTCCTGACGGGGACGCTCGCGAAGCTGGACTCTGTGTGGAGCGCCTACGGTGTCACGATCGAGGTTCAGAAGTCGACAGACGTCGTCTCGCACAACGAGCTTCTCTACTTCATCGACACGGAAGGCAGGTTACGGCTGCGAGCGACTCCGTTCGCCAACGAGAACAGCACCGGGACCTACAGCCTGCCCATCGGGACCGAGACGCGCTTCGCTTCTGGTATCGCATCGTCGGTGCAATCCCTGCTCGGAACCGGAGACGTCGCCACGGGGGCGGTTCGGAGCAACGCAGCGAGCCGACACGGGGCACCTGCGGTGGGTTCATGAAAGCGAAGCTGGCGACATTCTTCAAGAAGAGGTCGGTCATCGTCTCTACGGTGGTGATCGTCGTGCTCGCAGTGACCGTCGTCACCGATCTCCCCACGAACTCGACGATCGCGTCACAGATCTCGGGCGACAAAGCTGTCATCCAGGAGGTGAATGCAGACGTCGGGCCGTGCGCTTATGCAGCAAAGGAGTCGTTCCAGATCTACGGCGACGAGCAGTCGCACTCGTTGACCCAGGCCGACATTGCGGCCGTGCCCGGCCTTCTGAGAGACGATCAGACGGCCTGCTCGTTCACCAGCGAATCGATCTACGAGCTGTCCTCGGACATCGAAGTTCCAGGATCTGCCTCAGGAAAGCCGATCGGCGAGATGGTGGGGACCGTCACCCTCTGGGCGACGTCGGACGCGCTGTCTGCCATCGAATCGATCCAGACGCTCTCCGGCGACCTGGGCGACAAGTCGGCGTTGAGCCAGCTCCGGAGCGCCGAAGGTCTTCTGGCCTCGGACAGAGCAGAGGTGGAATCGGAAATGGAGGCGGCCGACAAGGTGGTCGGGACGAAGTTGCCCGTTGTGGCCCTTCCGGCGCTTCCGGACCCTGCCTCAACGCAGGGCTCCTGAGCCTCCGGCTTTCAGGTGCTCGTCGGCCCGCGTCTGCCAGGTGGCCTGAAGACGCCGGCCACGCTGGTGTTTGCCGATCGCGTGGAACGGAACCTGTCGCGCATGGCCGCATTCGCAAGCGAGTCGCGGATCTCCCTCAGGCCCCATGCCAAGACTCACAAGTGCAGGCAGATCGCAGCCAGGCAGATGGCCCATGGGGCGAGAGGGTTGAGCGTCGCCACTGTCGGAGAGGCGGAGATCCTCACACAAGATGCCGGCACTAACGGACGCGACGCCAATGTGACCGACGTGTTCGTCGCGTACCCGCTATGGGCGGACGAAGACCTAATCGTCCGGCTCGGCCGGCTCGCGGATCGCGCACAGGTCACCGTAGGTGCCGACTCACCACAAGCGGTGGAGCGGTTCGCCCCGATAGCCCGGCATCTCAGGATGATGATCGAAGTCGACTGCGGGCTCGGACGATGTGGTGTGCTTCCCTCCGAGGTCTCCGAGGTCGCCGAGGCAGCCGAACGGATCGACCTCGAGTTGTCGGGGGTGTTCACCTTTCCCGGCCAGAGCTACATGCCCGGTGCCGGCGCGAAGGCCGCCGAAGACGAAGCGGCGGCACTCCGTCAGGCTGCAGATGTCCTCACTGCCTCGGGATTCGATTGCGACGAAAGAAGCGGTGGGTCTACGCCGAGCGCGCGCCACATACGCCAGGGAGATCTAACCGAGATGCGACCCGGCGTTTACGTGTTCAACGACGCACAACAGGTCGAGCTGGGCGCCGCAGGCATGGACGACGTCGCTCTCATGGTGGCGGCCACGGTCGTCAGCTGTCCCGCGCCGGGGCGGATCGTGCTCGATGCCGGATCCAAGGTTCTTGGTGCGGACCGACCCGCGTGGGCGACGGGCCACGGGAGGCTCGCAGACTGGCCCGACGCACGGGTCGTCGGCCTATGGGAGCACCATGCGGTGGTCGAGCTCGAAGGGGCCGGCCCCCGGCTTGGCGACATCGTCGCGGTGGTGCCGAATCACGTCTGCACGGCCGTGAACCTCGTGCCCGAGCTCGTGGTCATCGACGGGGACCGTGTGGTCGACAGGTGGCCGGTCGCCGCCCGGGCGGCCAACCGCTGACCATGTGAGGGGCGGCGCCGTCGAGGTACGAGTCAGCGGTCGCGTCCTCCGGCGGTCATGATGATCCAGATGTGCGACGAGGAAGGCATCGTCTTCGAGTGGCGAGGCGAATTCACGAGCAGCGAGGTCAACGCTCTGCATGCGCAGGCGTTCGGTACCCGGGTGTTCAGCGACGAAGAGTGGGACTGGAGAGAGCTCACACATCGCCACAGTGTCGGGTGGGTGGTGGCCAGGAAGAGCGGGACGCTCGTCGGGTTCGTCAACGTCCCGTGGGACGGATTCGTCCATGCGTGGCTCCAGGACACGATGGTCTCGACAGAGTCACGCCATGTCGGGATCGGAACGAAGCTCGTGGAGGTGGCCAGGGAAGGATCCAAGGCTTCAGGGTGCGAGTGGCTGCATGTCGACTTCGACGACGATCTGCGCGCCTTCTATTTCGACGTCTGCGGGTTCACACCGACGAATGCAGGACTGATCCGACTCTGACGCGGTTCATCGCCGGCGACAGCTCTATTGGCCGGTCGAGCGAAGGCTTCCGAGCTCTCCGGTCACCTCAGTGAGTCGATCTTGAAGCTTCCGTAACTCACGGTCCGCGAGATCCCGGGCCTTTCGCGCATCGCGCTCGGCGCGCTTGGCGTGCTCGAGATCGCCGCGTAGTCTCCGCAACTGGTTTTCCAGGTCTGACATGTGCTCTTCGAGGCGTGCGCGCTCTTGTTGCGCCGTACTCAGGTGATCGTCCGCCTCGGCCACTGCTCTCCCCCCGGCGACGACTCTCGCTCTGCTCGCGCCAAGCTGCTCTTCTGCTTCTTCGATCCGCTTCTGCCGGCGACGGTCCGCGACGGGCCGGGCCTCCTCGGCCTGCGCCCTGGACGTCCGTTGCGGGCGTGGCGACCTTGAAGGTCGTGCGGCGGGTGCGGCTACTACTCCTGTCAGGTCGACCGACCCGAAACCCGAGTAGCTGAGAGCGACCGTCAGGCTGCCGGACAACAGGGCTTCGCCGGCTGCGCCGTCGGCAACCGCAGCCTCGAGGGTCGCCTCCACTTCGTGAAGGCTCGACTCGTTCATCTGGTGGCCATGCTCGGCCGCGATCACCCAGGCCTCCTCCCCGAGCACCGACACGAGCTGTCTGCGTCTCTGTGACAGACGCCGGAGATCGTCCCCGGCGAGGTCGTGCTGAGCCCTGCGCATGTCGTCGCCAAGATCGAGAAGCTCGGTCACCTGCTCGCGGCGTTCCCGCACGAGCAGGTTCGCCAGCCACGCTCCGGTAGTGGGCCGGCGCAGTTGTTTGACCGCCTGAGCCAGCTCGCGATCTCCTGCGGCTTTAGCCTGAGCAGCTCTGGCATCGCGGACCGATACGAATTCCCCGGGGGGTAGCCCGTAGAGCTCGTAGGCGACGGTGGCGAGGTCCACTTCGAAGAACCTATGGGAACGTCGTCACTACGAAGACCTTGTCAGCCGATACCGTCGTCGGCCGCGTCCGAGCCGCCAGTTCCACCCGTTTCGACAAGGTCGATCATCGACCTGCCGGTGAGAGAGAACATCGTCTCGTCGTCAGATCCGCGCCAAAGGTCGAGAAATCCGATGGACAGGGGATCACATCCGTAGCGCATCGGACCGTCATCATCGAGGATCGCGCCGACGATGAGTGACGCCGCATCCTCCGGCCGGGTCACCATCGGATCCGCATGTTCGCGCCGCAGATCCGCTGCGACTTCGGACATGCGTCGGTAGCGGGTGAATCGCGAGGCGACCTGCTCTCCGGTGCTCAACCTGAACATGTCGGTGTCGATCGGGCCCGGCATTATCTCGACCACCCGGATGCCGAAAGGTGCGACCTCGACGCGGAGCGTGTCGCCGAATGCCGATACCGCGGCCTTCGTGGCACGGTACGCAGAATAGAAGGGGACGCTCGCGAGAATCGACGATGACGTGATATTGCAGATAACGGCCGGTTGGTTCGATCTGAGCGCCGGGATCGCCGCTGCCGTGACGGACACCGTCCCCAAAACATTGGTCTCGAACAGCGCGCGCCAGTCTGCGATGTTCGAGTGTTCGACGGGAAGGTATTCGGAGTCCACGCCGGCGTTGTTAACGAGAACGCGGAGATCTTCAGGAATTACGAAGGAGCTCGGATCGGTGACGTCCATCTTCGCAGCTGAGATCCTGCCGTCCGCCGAGCTGCGGAGAGAATCCGCGTTTCGCGGATCGCGCATGCCAGCCACGGTGTCGAATCCACGGTTCGCCAGCTCAACGGCGATCGCCCGTCCGATTCCGCGGCTTGCGCCGGTGACGAGTGCACTACCTCCGACCTCCACTGCCTGCTCCTTTCGACTGAACCGAGATGCTCCCGGCGGCCCTGACGGGACTGTCGATCACGAACCGGGCGGGGCGACGAGCTCGACGTGTATCCCATCGGGGTCGGTGAGCAGCAACGAAGGCTTGCCCAGCTCGTCGACCACACCGGAATGGTCGATCCCCTGTTCGCGCAGCTGCTTTGCCCACGACTCGAGACCCGGGCCGTCGGGTACCGCGAATGCGATGTGATCGAGTCGCGAGACCTCCTGCACCCCCGAGGCGACCGAACCTTGGTCGCTCAACACGACGACGGTCCTGCTCCGCCTGTGCCGGAGAGCCACGTAAGTGCCTTCGTCGTCGGCGGCGAGCCTGTCCAGCCCCAGGACGAGTGAATACCAGTGCTCGGACGCGGCGACATCCGATACGAGGAGTTGGATGTGCGAGAACCCGCTGACCGGTGACTCCGAATCACTCATCGGCTCGGCTCCCTGATCATCCGGGCACCGTCGAGGAGGAGCTCGGCTCCAGTGGCGGGACGGGAACGGAGATACTCGGGCACTCTGTCCCGCCGTCGACTTCGAAGACCTTCCCGGTCACCCACGACGACGCGTCCGAGACGAGGTAGAGGACCGCACAAGCTATGTCCTCGGGCTCACCCGGTCGGCGCATCGGCGTTCCATCGAGAAACTGGCGGCGCAGAGCATCGTCGGTCAGCACGACCTCGAGCGAGCGCGTGGCAACACCGCCTACGTCGATCGCGTTCAACCGAACCCGTGGCGCAAGCTCTGGCGCCATGTTCCGCGTGAGCCGGTCAAGGGCAGCTTTGGCGGCTCCGTAGGCTACGAAGCTTGTCTGCGTCATGCTCGCTGAGCGCGACGAGATGTTGACCACGGCTCCTCCCCCGCTCGAGTCGACCATCGCTCTCGCTGCCAGCTTGGTCAGGGAGAAGGCGGCTGTGACGTTGAAGGAGAAGGCTTTCTCCAGGGACCTCTCTGACGTCGTCATGGCCGGTCCCGGCATGCTGCCACCGGCATTGTTCACGAGTATGTCGAGACAGCCAAACTCCTCCATCGTTCGTGCCACCAGGTTCTCGAGGGCACTGCGGTCGGTGACGTCGGTCGGAACTGGCACAGCTCTGCGGCCCATCGCGAGGATCTGCTCCGCGACCGATTCGAGATCAGAGCTCGTGCGCGCGGCAAGAACCACATCCGCACCTGCCTCGGCGAGCCCGATCGCGATTCCGCGGCCGATGCCGAGGCCCGCGCCGGTGACTATCGCAACACGGTCGCGTACCGAGAATCTGTCGAGGATCACCGATGCCGCGCCCGCTGCAGGTCCGGGGCAGCACGCCCCGCGACGAGGGGCAGGTCGAGATAGGTCTTGAGACCGGGTTCGGCCTCGCAAACATAGGGGACCGCATTCACGAGGTGCATGGCGGTTGCGACTATCCCGGGATTGCGCCTGAGCCCCGCCTCGATGCTCTCGGGATGGAGCTTCTTGAACGTTACGAAGACGCCGGGGTCGCCCGTCACTTCCACTTCGAATCGCTCACCTTCAGGGCCGAATCGCCACGGCGGGTCGAGGTTCTCCTCTCCCATCAACCAGTTGACGGCAGCGGTAACGACCGGCTCGCCGTCGACAAGGCCTTCCCAACGGAATCGCTGCGCGGCGACCTTGCCGGGCTCGATCGGCCCGATGGGCGAGTCGACCGGTGACGTCGCGACCGCCATCTCGTGAGTGGTGCGCAGGTCGGGATCGAGGCCGAAGCCGAGCTCGTCGGCCACCATCCACACCGACTGGCGAAAGCCCGCACCGAGGGCTTCGGCCATGATGCTCGTGCGCGCCTGTTCAGGATCGGTGCCGAAGAGCATCCAGTCACGGATCACGTCGGGCGCACCGTACGTCCGGATGTCGGAAAATTCCTCGGCTCTCACGCGAGTCACCGACCCGACGAGCGCGGACAGCATGAGCGGAAATCGCTCGGTGATGCCACCGGGGTGGATGCCGGTCCCGTGCAGCGTCACTCCGCCCCGTCGACCTGCGGCGTCGAACCGGTCCCGCTCGGCGTCGGGCGGATAGAACCACCCGAGCGGAGTGACCACGTTCTTTCCGGATTCGAGCAGGCGCTCGATCGAGTCGGAATCGGCCATGAGGGGGCTGTAGATCACGCAATGGGCGTCAATCGCGAGAACCTCGTCGATGTCGGCGCTGGCTGTGACTCCGAGCGCTTCGCGTCCGACGAGCGTCCCGACGTCGGCGCCATGCTTTGACTTGCTGTGCACCCAACAACCGACCAGCTCCAGGTCGGGGTGCTCGAGGACCCCTTCAATCGCGGCCCGGCCCACCCCGCCGGTCGCCCACTGGATCACCCGGTAAGACACGTCGAGCCCCTCTCGGTCGCGGCTTCGGTCATTATCTCCCGACGCGACCCAAACGGCCTCTTCGTGGCCGCTCGCGGAGCTAGATCCCGTTCTGCTCCCGGGGCCTGTGATCCTGGCCTCGGCGATCCGTCTGGTTCAGAACTGCCGACCCTCCGTGAGCCATCCGGCTCGAGGCGTCGCGTCGGCGGGAACTTTCGGAGTTGGCACCTTCACCTTGGACCAAGAGGTCCCGTCCCATTGGAGAAGCAGTCCTGAAGCTGTGGTCTGGAGGGGCGAGAAGGCAACGCCGACAGCGAAGGCGCTCGACGCCGACGAGGTCGTGACACCGAACAGTTCGTTCGCCGGCTTCGGGCTCGGCGATGCGACTGTCGACCACTTGCTGTGGCTCCAATGCACCGTCAGGGTGGGCTGGGTGCCTGTGGGCGAGTTGGAGAAGCCGACATCCCACGCGTTCGTTGCGCCTGACGCGGCAACGTCGGAGACGGTGTAAAACCTGAGCCTTCCTGTTTCCGGCGGCAACGGGAACCCTCGCCAACTCGAGCCATTCCACCTCAACATGAATTGCCCACCCGAGGCTGCCTCGAGGGCCCAGATCTCAGAGGTGCCGGGAATCGCAGCGACAGCGTCGATCCCCTCTGTGAACCCGCCGCTTCCCGGCACGGCAACGTCCACCCAGGCACGGCCATTCCAGTGAAGAGCCAAAGAGCCGAGGAACGAGCTTCCAACCGCCCACGCGTCAGTCGGCGACAGATCGGCTACCGAGTACAGATCCGGGAAGATGCTCGCCAGGCCGTGGATCGTCACCTGTGACCACTTCGCGCCGTTCCAATGAAGCAGCAACACGTTGCACTTGCCCTTCAGGTCGTTGCACGACTGCCCGACGGCCCATGCGTCAGTCGACGACGATGCGCTGACACTCGCGATATCGGTCGAACCTGCAAGAGCAGGAAGTGCCATCTGGGACCACGAGGTGCCGTTCCATCCGAGTATGTACGCCTCGGGACAGGCCACGGACGTGCAAGATTCACCGCCGGCCAGGAAGTGCTTGGTCCCGGGAACAGCCGTGACGCTGTAGAGGATCGCTCCTCCCGAAGGGTGAGGCATCGGCGTCAGGGCCCACTGCTTGCCGTCCCAGTGAAGTCCGACAGGAGCGGTCGACGGCAACCTCGAATAGCCGACTGCGAATGCGTCGTGCTTCGACGACTGGGCCACCGATATGAACGCCCACGAAGTGGCATCGACCAGCTTGGAGCGCGACGCCTGTTCGGGACGCTGACCCGACGCCGACGTCATCGGGACCGCCAAGGCGACTCCCACAACCAGAACCAGAGACAAGACACCGCCACACGCGATCAAACGTCCCATCGCGTCCCCCTCTCCAGGGTCTGATGTGTTGGTCCAACTCTCCACGACGAAAGGTCACTCGTCAAGCGATCCCGTTGGTTACGGGGAATACGCCACGCCGAAGTATCGGGCTGCATTTCCGGTGCAGATGTTGCGTACGAGATGTGCGAGCAGGTCGAGGTCGCGAGGGACACGTCCGGTGTCCACGTCCCGGCCGATGGCATCGCAGAGCACGCGCCTGAACAGCTCGTGGCGACTCATCGAGAGGAGGGACCGCGAATCGGTGACCATCCCCATGTAGCCGGCCAGGAGGCCCGATTCCGACAGCACCCCGAGTTGCTGACGCATCCCGCGTTCGTGGTCGTTGAACCACCAGGCGGGACCCCACTGCACCGGGGTGTCGATGCCGGCACGCGAGAAGGCACCCGCCACCGTCGCGAACAGCTCGTTGTCGGCGGGATTGGCGTTGTAGAGGACCGTTCGCGGGAGCGAGCCCCCTGCCTCGAGCCCGCCGAGCAGTCGGACCAGACCAGGCCCTTGGCGCCCGTCGCCGATTGCGTCTCCACCCGCGTCGCGCCCGAGACGGGCGGAGATGCGCGGCGAGGTGTCCCTGGCAGCGCCCAGGTGCAGTTGCAGCACGGCCTCGTCTTCGAATGCCAGCCGCGCCGCGAGAGCCAACACCTCTGAGAGCACCGCTTCGCGCTCGGCGGGATCGGGGACCGTTCCTCCGCAGGATCGGAGCACCGCCAGGTTGGCCAAGTCCGGATCACGGTGTCGATCCGGCAGACGTTCGACTCCATGATCGCTCGCCCTTGCGCCGAGTTGCGAGAACCGTCGCCACGACAACTCGAGCGCGGCCAGAAGCGATCCCAGGTCCTCTACCGCGAAACCGGACATGAGCCCGAGACGGTGTGCCCACTCGTTCCATGCAACCGGTTCTGCGAGCAGGCGGTGGGAGGCGTCAGGCCGGAAGGTCGGGATCACGACCGGCTCCTTTTCGGTCCGACCTTCCCCGAGGCGCGCATGGTCTGAAAGATCGTCAGAGGGGTCGTCGGTCGTAGCCACGATCCGGACGTCGAAATGCGAAAGAAGACGTTGCGCGGACCAGTTCGGCAATTGGTGGTTCACCTCGTCCCAGATGTCGCGAGATGTCTCGGGGGTGAGCAGGACGTCGATGCCGAACACCCTCCGCAACTCGAGATGCGTCCAGACGAAAGTCGGGTTTCCTACCAACCTCGGGACGGTCGCGGCCCAAGCCGAGAATCGCTCCCAGGGGTCCGCATCACCGGTGATCAATCTCTCGTCGAATCCTGCAACTCGCATCGCGCGCCACTTGTAATGGTCATCTTCGAGCCACAGGTCGGTGAGCGTCTCGTACACCCGGTCCGAGGCGATGTCCTTCGCAGAAAGATGATTGTGAAGATCGACGATGGGAGCTGGGCGGGCCACGTCATGGAACAACATCCGGGCGGTGTCGCCGAAAAGCAGGTAGTCGTCGTCGAGGAATTCAGGCGGGCCCGAGTGGCGCATCTTCGATGACACGAGTGGGGATCGTAAACTGTTCACCACGACACAGCCGATCGGGTCCTTTCCCGGCCCTCCCGAAGAAGTGCTCACGGTGTGGCACCGTCGCTCGCGACTGCATGCCGCCATCGCGATTCACTCGACTGTCCGGGGGCCCGCGCTCGGTGGGACGCGTATCCGCATCTACCCCGATCTCGAGGCTGCTGTCGCCGAGGTATGCAACCTGGCTGAAGCCATGAGTCTCAAGAACGCCGTCGCAGGACTTCCGTTCGGTGGCGGCAAAGCGGTCCTGATCGGCGATCCGGCCGTGATGAAGACCCCGGAACTGATCGAGGACTACGCCGCTGTCCTCAACACCCTCCAAGGTCGTTACATCACAGCCGCAGACGTCGGTTCGACTGAGTCCGACATGGATGCGCTCAAGGACCACACGAGGTTCGTAGCTGGAACATCGGTCAGCCGCGGCGGTTCGGGTGACCCCAGCCCGATGACGGCAGTCGGCGTGCTTTGCGCCATGGAGGCCGCCAGCGCGTGGATCTGGGGAACCCGCGACCTCGCCGGCAGGCACATCGCCGTGAGCGGAGTGGGCAAGGTCGGATCCGAGATCGTTCGCCTTCTCCTCGACAGAGACTGCTCCATCAGTGCGGCTGACGCATCGGATCGGGCCATCGAGGCGGTCACCTCACTCGGGCCGGTCAACGTCGTCGCGACGGATCAGATCCACAAGGTGGACTGCGACATCTTCGCTCCCTGCGCGCTCGGTGGCATCCTGAACGATGACACCGTCGGTGATCTCGAGTGTCCTCTGATCGTCGGCGCTGCGAACAATCAGCTCAGCACCCAGTCGATTGCAGACGACATTGCGGCACGAGGCATCGTCTACGTGCCGGACTTCGTCGCAAACGCAGGAGGGGTGGTCAACATCGCCCACGAGTACCTGGGATATGACGCCGAGCAAGCTCGCGCGCGCACGTCGAGCAAGTTTTCACGAGCACCGACACCATTCTCCGCCGTGCCGCCGAGAAGGCAATAACGCCACTCGCTGCTGCCATGACACTCGCTCAGGAAAGGTTGGCGGTGGGCGACTGAGTCACCAGTGAACGCAGCCGACAGCCAGTAGCGGCTACTCGAACTTCATGCACTTGCGCCAACGGTCTCGGCGCCGATCGATTCAGACAGCGGACCGTCTCCCACTTCCGACCTGCCCCCGACCGGTCCACGGGTGAACACCATGTCCTCGTTCACGTCACCGAACCGCGTCGTAAAGGCATCGAGAACGTAGTTCTGGCGAAGATTCCACGGGTCACGCGATCCCTGTCTCGGCAGGACACCCGACGCGCGGCTGGATGTACCCGGAATTGAGCCCGAGAAGCGGACGGGGCTCGATGCTGGATCCATCGACGGTCGGAACCGCCTTGACGTAGCCGTTGGCGTCCATGTGTCTCAGCAGCTTGCACACTGACCGCGAGGTGAGGTCGGCACGCAAGGTCCACGAGGCATTCGTGTACCCGACACACAGGGCGAAGTTGGGTATCCCGCTCAGCATGTATCCGCGGTAGGTGTATGTGTCCGAGGGGTCGATCCGCTGTCCGTCCACCGTGATGCGTATCTCGCCAACTGCTACGAGCGTGAGACCCGTCGCGGTGACGACGATGTCGGCCTCGAGCTCGGTGCCGGATTCGAGGAGGATCCCCGTTGGCGTGAACCTGGCAATGTGGTCGGTCTCCACATCCGCTTTGCCTGAGCGCAGCGCCTTGAAGAAATCGCCGTCGGGGACGAGGCACATCCGCTGGTCCCAGGGGTTGTAGTTCGGGACGAAATGCGGATCCACGCTGATGTTCGGCGGCAGTGCCTTGGCGGCGGCGTCAGTGATCATCTTTCTCATCATCTTCGGTGCTCTGCGGGACAGCTGGAAGAAGAACAAGGTCAGAAGGACGTTCTTCCAGCGGACGATGCGATGGGCGATGTCTTCGGGAAGAATCGCCCGGATCTTGTCGGCGACAACATCTGTTGAAGGCAGGGCGGTGATGTACGTCGGCGATCTCTGCAACATCGTCACATGCGCCGCATCTCGGGAGATCGCCGGCACCAGAGTCACGGCGGTCGCCCCGCTGCCGATGACCACGATGCGTTTGTCCCTGTAATCGAGATCCTCGGGCCATTGCTGCGGATGGACGATCTGACCAGTGAAGTCGTCGATGCCCTCGAAGTCGGGGAGGAAGCCTCCCTTGTAGCTGTAGTACCCGCAACATGTGTAAAGAAAGCTGCAGGTGTAGCTAATAGCGGATGTCACGCCGTCGTCCGGGTCTGCAGCTTGCACTTCAACTGTCCATTTCGCGGCTTCGCTCGACCACGCCGCGCTGATCACGCGTTGGTTAAACCTGATATGACGATCGATCCCGTATGCCTCTGCGGTCTCGTGGAGATAGCTGAGGATCGAAGGACCATCTGCGATCGACTTCGCTCCACTCCATGGCCGGAACGGATAACCGAGGGTGAACATGTCGGAGTCGGAACGGATTCCCGGGTAGCGGAAGAGGTCCCAGGTCCCGCCGAGGGAGCCGCGGCCCTCGAGGATGGCGAACGACTTGCCCGGGCACTCGGTCTGTAGCCGGTAAGCCGCACCGATTCCCGAGATCCCGGCACCGATGACGAGCACGTCGAAGTGTTCCCGGGCCATACAAGAGTCTCCTCGTCGTGACGCGACCACCCTCGCGACAGCGGTCGTTCCTGTCGCGATGAAGGTTATCAACACCGCGTCGATCTTGTCTACAGGTTGTCGACATGGCCGCTCGGGCCAGGTATTATGTGCCTTCGTGACTCCCTTACCCGCCTCGAGCAAGCCGCCCGTCGACCGCGGCCGGCGCTCGCGGAGGGTGAGCGGCGACGACCGCGAACGGGCGATCCTCGTCACCGCCGAGCGCCTGCTGGAGCAGTTCCCGTTCAGCGAGATATCAGTCGACGACCTGGCGAGCGGCGCCGGGATCTCGCGCCCGACGTTCTACTTCTACTTCCCGTCGAAGGAAGCTGTGCTGCTGACCTTGCTGGACAGGGTCGTCGAAGAGGCGCGGTCAAACCGCGGAGATGTCCTCGAGCGACTCGCAGACGACCCGAAACGAGCTTGGCGCGAAGCTCTCGACGCCATCTACCAGACGTTCAAGGCGCACACGCCGGTCACGATCGCGGCTGCAGAGCTTGCAGGCACCAGCCCCGCCGTGCGTGCACTGTGGGAAGACGTCATGGAGACCTTCGTGGCGGAGACGACGTTCGCGATCGAGTCAGAAAGAGCCCGCGGTGCGGCCCCCGACGGGATGCCGGCCCGTCAACTCGCGATCGCACTGAACTGGATGAACGAAAGGACCATCCACTCCTCGATCGCCACTCAGCAACCCGCGTTGGCAGACAGCGAGGTGCTCGACGTTCTGGCTGACATCTGGCTGAAGGCCGTCTATGCCGACCAGGCCGGGGGCCGAGCGACGGCTTGATGATCCCGCCGTTCGTCGAACCGAAATGGTTGGAGGAGCACAGAGATCAGGTCGTTTTGGCCGACGTTCGCTGGTACCTGGACGGTCGCTCGGGTCGCGACGCCTACAACAAGGGACACCTGCCGGGTGCGGTCTTCGTAGATCTCGACCAATGGCTCGCCGGCGATCCCACCTGGGGTCGCGGGCGTCATCCGCTCCCCGATCCGGAAACCTTCGCGACAGGGATGTCCGCGGTGGGGATCGGTGACGACAGCATCGTTGTCGCGTACGACGACCAGTGTGGAGTGATCGCCGCCCGACTTGTGTGGATGCTTCGTGCAACAGGCCACGATGCCGCTTGCCTGGACGGAGGGCTCTGCAGCAACGAGCCTCTGCTCGAGACCGCACAACCTGCTGTCGAGACTCGTCACTTCACTGCCCGATCATGGCCAAGAGAGCGCCTGGCCACGATCGAGGATGCATCCGACCCGTCACAGGTCGTGATCGATGCCAGACCGGCTGAGCGCTACAGGGGTGACGTGGAGCCGGTCGACCGAAAGGCCGGGCACATACCCGGGGCACGAAGCCTTCCGTGCAGAGCAAATCTCGACGAGATCGGGAGGCTCCTCGAGTCGGGCTTGCTGCTGAAGCGGTTCAAGGCGGCCGGGGTCTCGGCTGACACGCCCGTCGTCTCGTATTGCGGGTCCGGGGTAACCGCCTGCCACAACCTGCTGGTGCTCGAGCGCTGCGGTCTGGGGCACGGGCGCCTGTATCCCGGCTCGTGGTCGGAGTACAGCTCGATACCCGACATGCCTATAGAGCAAGGAGACCCCCATCCGGTGGTTACTTGACGTCTGACACACCACCCGGCCGGAGCGCAGGTCCGGCTCTCAGGTCTCGACCAGGTGAAAGGCGACACGGTAGAGCAATGTGTCGTCTGCGATCGGGCTCGCGTGAGCGGCGCGCCGACGTAGTGCCTCGCGATCGGGCTCTCCCGAGCGCCGGACATCGGCGGCAGATATGGAAGCGAAGGTGACCAGCTCGAGCGAGTCGATCTCGATCTGCGACGGTCCGACAGGGTACCTGGAGCCCACGCGGACCTTCGGTCGCTTCCACAGCCGGAAAGAGACGCTTATGTCACCGGATATCACGTCTTCACGCAGATCCCGGCTGAAGTCCACAGCCCCAGACTATTTTCTACGGCCCGATAGAACCCGACAGAAGACGACAAGTAGTGAAAGGCAGTCGCGATGGCCGGGCCAGGAAGCTCTCAGCTGACCGACCTGGTCATGAGCGTGGGAGATGAGCTGCCGCGCTTGATCCGTCGCGCCGACCAAGTATTGGCCGGCGAGCGTTGCGGCTTCGTGGGAGCGCTTTGCCTCTGGGCCTGTCGGTGAGTCGCAGACTGGAAGGCGAGGACCGCCGTCCTCTTATCCGGCTGTCCTCTTATCCGGCGACGGCGTCGCTCCGGCGCGGCAGCACCCAGCCTGGGCGTGGGAAATGGCAGGTGTAGCCGTTCGGATATTTCTCTAGATAATCCTGGTGCTCGGGCTCGGCCTCCCAGAACGGACCTGCCGGCACCACCTCCGTCACGACCTTGCCGGGCCACAGTCCAGAGGCTTCGACATCGGCGATGGTGTCTTCGGCGATGCGACGCTGCTCATCGTCGAGGTAGAAGATCGCCGATCGGTAGCTGGAGCCGAGGTCGTTGCCCTGGCGGTCCATCGTCGTCGGGTCATGGATCTGGAAGAAGAATTCCAAAAGATCGCGAAAGCTCGTCTTCTCCGGATCGAAGGTGATCTCGATGGCCTCGGCGTGGCCAGCGTGGTTCCGGTAGGTCGCCTTTGCGACGTCTCCCCCGGTGTAGCCCACCCGTGTCGACAGCACGCCCGGGCGCTTGCGGATCAGATCCTGCATTCCCCAGAAGCACCCTCCGGCCAGGATCGCCTTTTCTGTGGCCCCACTCATCGCGCCACCTCCTCTCCAGTCACTCTTACCTCGAAGAGCTTCTGCACCTACGGTACCGTCGGGACCGGCCGCGTCATATTGCGTCAGACCCTGGCCGACCAGCACCTGAGTTCCCGGCAAACTAGAGCCGAAAGACCCTGCCGCCCTTTGCCGTCAAATGCACATGATTGTGGGGTGTCGTCCTACGCGATGGGATCACGCCGACAAACGGTGGGTTCCGGTCCCGGACTGACTATGGATCGCCACCGGGGAGGGTGCGGCAAACGTTGAGAGACGACGAGCCGACAACGGCCGATCCAGTCGGCGGACTTGGACCGACCTCCCTCCCCAGTGGCACGAGAACCCTACTGATGCTGTTGGCGGCGGGGACTTAGGGGGCTTGATGTTGACCGAGCCCGGCTCTGCTACCGTCGAGCCATAACGTCCAGGGTCGGACCTCTTTGATGCGGAACACCCCATTCGCTGCCCAAGGGTCGTCGCTGAATGCGGAACGCAGCTCCTGTTCGCTCGCCGCGTCGACGGCCAGTAGAGCGACGTCCTCATCACTTCCGCCACCGATCGGGCCACCCAAAACGATTACTCCTCGCTCGACGAGACCGTCGATAAAGATGGCGTGCTCGGCCCAACCCTTCTGATCGCGAATCGAGCGGCCGTCGTCCCAGTTGGGGCCCTTGGCGGTTGTGACTGCGAACATCGCCATGGCTTCTCCTCTCGATAGAGAAATTCCACAAATGCCGGCAGCCCGACGAACAGTGCAAACCCCGTCCTCCGAGCCGAGATTCCCGGATCCCCGTCAGGTGGTTATCCTACGAACATATGTTCGATACCACCACCGACTGGGACGAGGGGCTCGACGACGCGGCAGATGGAGGCGGTGACCCATGGGGAGGGACCTCTGATCGTGGCCGCCGGCGCCGGTACCGGAAAGACGCGAGCACTCACCGCCCGTGTTGCGTGCCTCATGGACCGCGGCGTCCTCCCGCAACGCATCCTTCTTCTCACCTTCACCCGACGGGCCGCAGACGAGATGCTCGCGCGCGCATCGAACATGACCGGTATGCGAGGCAACGTTCGACCCCATGGAGGCACCTTCCACGCCGTGGCTCACCGCCATGTGGCGGCATATGCAGAAGTTCTCGACCTTCCGAAAGGATTCGGTGTCCTGGATCCGGGTGGTTCGTGCGACCTCATGGACTTGCTTCGAGCAGATCACGGGCTGAGTGGGAACGCTGTCAGATACCCGCGGTCAGCGACGCTCGTCGAGATCTACTCGCGTTGCATCAACAACGAGCGGCCCCTGCGCGAGCTGTTGCCAGCGGAATACCCGTGGTGCGAGCCGCATCTGGAAGCGATCGCCGAGCTCTTCAGGGATTTCACAACTCGTAAACGCCGCTCAGGGGTATTGGACTTCGATGATCTCCTCCTGTGCTGGCGTGCCCTCCTCGCGCACTCCGAGCTAGGACCCCAGCTCTCGCGACGGTTCAGCTACGTGCTTGTCGATGAGTACCAGGACGTGAATTCGCTGCAGGTGGACATTGTTCGGCTGCTCGCTCCACAGGGGAAGGGCTTGACGGTGGTCGGCGACCCCGCGCAGGCGATCTACGGATTCCGGGGATCGGCCCCCGTGCATCTCCGGAGCCTCGTGAGCTCCTATCCGGACGCAACCGTCGTCCAGTTAGACAGGAACTTCCGGTCGCGTCAGCCGATTCTCGATGTGGCGAACGTAATTCGTCCGAGCAGCGAGGACGGAATCCATCTTCACAGCGACCGCGGAGCAGGGCCGAGACCCAGGCTCCTGCGCTGTCACGACGCGTCGTCGGAGGCCCGAGTCGTCGCAGATCAGATTCTCGAGGCCCACGAAAATGGAGTCCCACTTCGCAACCAGGCTGTACTCGTGCGGGCGGCCCATCACAGCGATCTCGTCGAGGTGGAGCTGTCGGTTCGCAAGGTGCCTTACCGCAAGTATGGAGGTCTTCGTTTTCTCGAAGCTTCACACGTCAAGGACTTCGTTGCCGCCGCCCGGCTCCTGGACAATTCGCATGACGAGGTTGCATGGTTCCGGTTCCTGCGCCTCCACCGCAATATCGGAACGACACGTGCCCGCGCGTTGATAGCGGTGGCAGGCCCGTCGAGTGGCGACCCCCTTTCGCGGTGGCCGGAGATCGTGGCTGCATCTCCTGCCACGACTCGAACAGAGCTGTCTGAATCGCTCGGGGGTCTTCTCGACGCCCGGGGCCAGACCACACCAGGGACGCGCGCCGAAGCCGTGCTGAAGACACTGACCCCCCTCGTCCGAAACCGATATGGCGATGCGGCGATCCGCCTCGAGGACCTCGAGCGCCTCGTGAGTGGAGTTGCCGTGGTCGACGACCTGGCGACATGGCTCGCTGACCTGACCTTGGACCCCCCGGCGTCCACCGGGGACCTGGCCGGAAAGCCTCATCTCGACGAGGACTATGTCGTCATCTCCACGATCCATTCGGCCAAGGGACTCGAATGGCCGATCGTGCATCTCCCTCATATGGTCGACGGAGCGATTCCGAGTGACATGGCACTAAAGAGCGCGGACGGTCTCGACGAGGAGCGTCGGCTCTTGTATGTGGCGGTCACCAGAGCTCGCGATGAATTACACCTTTACGCTCCCTTGCGGATGCCTCACCACCGCCATGCGAGAGACGATCGACACAGCCTTGCTCCGTTGAGCCGCTTCCTCGACGAGCGGGTCCGGTCCACCCTCGAGGTCACAGAAGAGCGCCAGCGCGACTTCAAGGTCGCGAGCTCGCCGTGTGAAAAGGTGACCGTGAACCTTGATGCGCTGTGGGCATGAACGCGCTCAGATCGGCTCTCTTTGAAGCTGTTCGGCAACGACCGATCGCTCACAGAGCAACAGTGAATTCGACGATTGACGGAGTCGAAAGTCATCGATGACCCAGTGGTGCGGCCCCGCACCCTCTCAGGGACGGTTGGTCACGCGGATGGCGTGCCGAAGTAGTGACCTTCGTCGAGATCCTCAATGAGCCCGGGCTTCGTGGGCTTCCAATCCAGTAGTTCGCGCGTCGCCACACTGGATGCAGGGCTGTCGAATGCCAAGAAGTGGGACATCCAAGTGAAGTGTTCGCCGGCGTCCTCGGGAGCGATGGAGACCACCGGCAGCCTCAGATGGCGTCCGATGACCTCGGCGATCTCGCGGATCTGCACGCCCTCTTCCGCGACGGCATGCAGCGTCGACCCCGGCGGAGCCTTCTCCAGCCCCAGCGCGAACAAGTGGGCCGAATCGAGCCGGTGCACCGCGGGCCAGCGGTTGGCCCCGTCGCCGATGTAGCCCGATACCCCCTTTTCGCGGGCGATGCCGACAAGGGAAGCGATGAACCCGTTGTCTCCCTCGCCGTGGTTGGTGGGAGGAAGACGCACGATGGACGAGCGAATGTTGCGCGAAGCGAACGAGAGCACTAACTCCGAAGTCGCCCAGCGGGTGCTCGGACCGGAACTAAGAGCAGCTGTGGCGGGGTCGGATCCGTGCCCGTCACGCTCGGTCGCCACCCGACCGGGCGCGAGCCCGAGCGTCCCCGAAGCGATGAGCAATGGTCTATCCGAACCTGCAAGCGCGTCGCCGAAGATCTCGACAGCGCGGCGATCTGCATCTGCAGCACCTTGGAAGTCCCCCGAGAAGGCGATGTCGTGCTTGAAGGCGAGGTGGATCACGGCGTCCGATGCCTTGGCCGCTTGGCTCAGGCGGTCGAGATCATTGAGGCCGCCGCGATGAACCTCCGCTCCGGCCGCAATGAGCGCGGCCGCCGAGTCATCCGAGCGAGCCAGCCCGACAACCTGATGATCTGCGCCGATGAGCTCGGGTACGACAGCGGAACCGATCCAGCCGGACGCGCCGGTGACGAAAACACGCATGGAGACCTCCAGTCAATCGAGCCGTCTTCGGAGGTGGTGACGGTCGATGTCAGTTGCTGACATCACCATAGCAGGTGATGTCAGTGACTGCTGTCAGCCAGATATCGACGAGGCGTACGTCAGCCAACCGTCGGTAACCCTTCTTGAAAGCGGCACTAGCTTGCTGAACGTCCCTTCAGATAGCGAGGCGGCAGATCATGAGCGAAGTCCCCGGATCCGGCATGCCCATGGCGGAGGCCGCGAATACCCTCGGGCCGACTCCGGCGGGCGGCGTGAAGACTCAGTTGAACGACGGTGTCCTGGTGTTGACGATCGATCGGCTCTCGAAGCGCAACGCCCTCACGCAGGCCATGTACGGCGCGATGGCCGATGCTCTATGTGACGCAGACGGCGGCGACGAAGTAAGGGCCGTAGTCATAACCGGTGTCGGCGATGTCTTCACCGCCGGCAACGACCTCGTTGATTTCGCGACGGGTGCAAATCTCGACGAGGTGGTTCGCTTTCTCTCGACCATCTCGTCGGTCCGTGTGCCGATCGTGGCGGCAGTGAACGGTCTCGCTATCGGAGTCGGGCTCACCCTGCTCCTTCACTGCGATCTCGTGTACGTCGAACCCGAAGCGAAGCTCTGGGCTCCCTTCGTGGAGTTGGGCCTCGTCCCCGAGGCTGCGTCGAGCCTGCTCCTGCCCAGGGTGATCGGGGAACGCCGGGCAACGGAGCTCCTTCTGTGCGGCCGGCACATAGATGGGCGTGAGGCTGCCGCGTGGGGATTGGCTAATGCAGCGGTCACGCCCGTGCTCGAAGCAGCTCTCGAAGCGGCTCACGGGCTTGCCGCACAGCCGCCGGGGGCCGTGCGAGCATCAAAGGCTCTCCTACGCTCCGACGAGCACTCGGTCCACGGTCGGATGGCCGAGGAGATGACGGCGTTTCACCAGGCTCTGGGTGGACCGGAATTTGCTCGGATCATCGGGTCGCGTCTCAAAGCCGACTGAGTCAGGATTACACGCTCGCGGAATTTGTCCGGCACCCGCAGCCCCTACGACACACGCAACGGGAGGCTTGAGGTCCAACTTTTTGACTCGGATCGCACCGAAGCCGGCCGCACTGAGTGCATCGACGATCTCGCTTGCCGCAGCATCCGTTGTCTGGGCCGTGGCTCCGGGACACCGGGGTTGCGAAACGATCGCGATGACCCCTCCGTCGCGCAGCAGGTCCCTGAGCTCTTTCAGTCGCTGCACTGGATCTGACCACATTCCCATGTTGTTGACAGCCAGGATTTTGTCGAACGGGCGATCGAAAGGCGGTAGGGTTTCGATCGAGGCAACCGTTAGCGCTACGCGTCCCGCGCGAATCGCCGCCGCGTTGTGATGCGCAGCCTGGGCGCACATCACCGCCGACAGATCGATGCCGAACACTTGGCCACGTGTCCCGTCTTGCGATCTCGCGGACCGCTATGCCCGGCCCGAAGCCGATCTCGAGCACGCGATCGTCGGGTTGCACGTCCATGACCGATACCGCCCAGACGTTGCGCTTCCGGTTCGACGGCCTTAGCGCCATCTCCCAGCCCACCAGGTGCCCGGAAAGGCCGCGGGGATGCATGAACTGAGAGACGACCCGTCGAACAAGCTGCTGTGGCCGCGGAACAGTCGTCACCTCGCCGCGAAGGCTACATGCAACTTTTGGTTGCATATCCGGCTCTCACGTGCTACTATCGGTTGCAGTTCATGAGTCGGGCTGAGCGATTACAGGTTCGCCACGGCGTCGGACACCTACGACAGCGATGGCGGTCGGCGCCCAAAGGAGGGATCGGACATTGATGACAGACCTGGTGATTGAGCGTGAGGTTCTGATCGAGGCACCGATAGAGGTGGTATGGCACACCATCACCGAGCCGGATCAGATGAGCCAGTGGTTCGCTGATCGGGTCGAACTCGTAGTCGAACCGGGCGCTCATGGCTACATGGAGTTCGGAGACCAAGGCGGCCCCGTCGTCGTGGAGGCGGTCGATCCACCGACTCGCTTCTCGTTCCGCTGGAACCATCCACGCGAGGAGGAACCGGTGGCAGGCAACTCGATGCTCGTTGAGTTCACGCTGGCCTCGGAGGGTGACGAGCGGACCCGACTTCGAGTGGCCGAAAGCGGACACGAACTGCTCGCCTGGCCCGAAACGGAGAAGGAACGTTATGCGGACGAGCATCGGGGTGGCTGGGTCGAGTACTTGGACCACCTCGCCCACGTGATCGCGAAGCACCAATCGCTATGACGGTACAGACCGATGATGAGTTGTGGTCGGCCATCGGAGACCCATCTCGTCGCCGGGTGCTCGACCTACTGGTCACCAACGGCGAGGTCAGTGCCAGCTGGTTGGCCGGACGGGTGCCCTTCTCCCGTCAAGCCGTCTCCAAGCACCTGGTCGTGCTCGAACAGGCCGGGTTGATCATTCGACGCAAACAGGGTCGCGAGGTCCTGTACCGGGTTGAAGCAGCCCGTCTCGATCAGGTCACTCGCACGATGGCTGACCTTGCTGCGCAATGGGACCGGCGGCTCGCCACCATCAAGCGGCTAGCCGAGGCCGCACACAAAGAAGCAAAAAAGACGCGACGGCTCTAACGAAGTTGTCGCCCGAAGAATGAGGAGCACAGCAATGAAGGATGTATCGACAATCCTCGACACCCCGGCGGACGGCACGATGAAGGCACCAGGTATGCCCGCGGCCGTCGACCGGGCGACCTTCCAGGCCGAACTCGACAAGTTGCGGGTTCGGGAGAAGGCGCACACACGCGAAGGCGACGCAATTGCTGCTGCCCGCCGGCGCCTACCCATGGTCGAGATCGATTCGAACCTCGCGCTCACCGGGCCCAACGGGTCACTCACTCTGCTCGAGGCGTTCGAAGGGCGCCGACAACTCATCGCCTACTTCTTCATGTGGAACCCCGGCCGGCCCGCGGCCCAGCAGTGTGAAGGTTGCACGTGGGTCACGACGCAGGTCCAGGAGCTCTCCTACCTTCATTCTCGCGACATCACCTACGCGGTGTTCTGTCAGGGTCCCTTCGACGAAAGCATTCGATACCACGACTTCATGGGTTGGGACATGCCGTGGTACACAGCGCAACCATCCGCCGACGCGCTCCTTGTCGGGCGCCACATCGGCATGATGCACATCGTGTGCTACGTGCGAGACGGTGACCGCGTTTTCGAAACCTACTGGACGACCGTCCGTGGCGTAGAGGCGATGGACTACAGCTACGCGCTCATGGACCTGACGGTCTACGGACGTCAAGAGACGTGGGAAGACTCGCCCCCCGACTGGCCGCAACCTTGGCCGGTCGACAGCTCGGTGACCCGGACCAACGGACGTCCTGCCGCGCAGTGGTCGCGTCTAGAAGCCGGACGCTCCGACGACCTTCACCACCGTGCGACGTAAACGAAGTCGGCCGCCGGTCGTTCGAGCCACTGCACGATTCGCATCGCCAGATCCATGCCGGTAGCGAACTTTGCGGTGCGCAGAGCCGTGATCTGATTGGGAGTGCACCCAAGGATCGACGCGAGCGAGGCCCAGGTCAGAGCCTGCTCGCGACGTTTCTCGTCCATCGCGGCGTACTGCAACTTGAGACTCCAGCGAAGTCGACGGTCCGGACCGGCTTCAGGCAACGCAAAATGGGGATCGTCCTCAGCACTTGCGCCACTAAGAAAGCTCTCGGGAGTCCGGCCGAGCCACCGGAGCATGAACAGCGCGTGCTGACAGGTCGTTCGCTCCGCCTGGCATCGATCGCCAGGTACAGCGCATGGGTATCAAAAGGACGGATACAGGACTCCATCATCGGGCCGGCGACATGCTCAGTCGCCTGACCGCTCACGGATCGCTCTGTATGCGGCGAGACCGGCTCGCAGTCCGCGGAGCTCGTCGGCAGTTATGAGGCGCGCAAGCGCAGCCTCGATTGCATCGGTCGCCGCTTGGATCGCGATCGCTGCAGTACAGCCGCGATCGGTCAACCGGACCTCCATCCGCCGTCGGTCCTCGGGATCGTTGCGGCGTTCGAGATACTCCCGGAGCACGAGGGTGTCGATCAGCTGGCTGGCCGCTTGCTTGCTCAATCCGAGCGAGGCGACGACATCGGCCTGAGGACTGAACGCGGTTTCCGGCGAGCTGTGATCCAAACCGGCGAGGACGAAAGCGGCGTTTCGCGGGACGTCGTCGCACCCGACGGCTTCGAGCGCTCTTCGCACCGTGTCGCGATACACGTCGCGCGCCTCGCGCATCAGCTCGGGGATCGAGAAGTAGGTGTCGGCTACTGAAGGCGTAGGCACTCCGAGACTCTATAGTACGTTGGCTAGACTGTCAAAGACCTAGACAGTCTGCAAAGAGTGGCCGACGATCCCCCGATCCCTTGAGCAAAACTAGAACACGTTCTAAAATCGATTGTGATGGCTCAAGAACCTAGCCGCGGCAGGGTGCCGAAGGCGTGGTGTCGGCACTGGGATGAGCCGACCGCGACGGGAACAGGAGGCTTCGCGAAATGACTGGACCAGAAGACCCGAGGATCGCCTTCGTGCAGTCGTCTTGGCACGAGTCGATCGTCGACCGATGCCGGGAGTCATTCGCTGAAGAAGTTGCGCTACTCGGAATACCTCTGGTCCACGTCGATTTCTTCAGGGTGTCGGGCTCTTTCGAGCTTCCCTTGCACGCCAAGCGGCTTGCTCTAACGGGTCGGTATTCCGCGGTTGAACCGCCCCGGGTTTCGTGACTGCCCGGTTTATTGACTGGCCGCCATCTCGGCAGACGCCTCTTGACGGTAGTAGCTGGCTTCGAACCCTGCTGGTGTGACGTAGGTGTTGTCGTCGGTGATCTCGCCGTGCAGTCGGCGGTGATTGAACCAGTCGATGTAGCCCAAGGTGGCGAACTCCACGTCGTCGAGGCCCGTCCATGGTCCGCTGTGGTAGATGAGTTCCCACTTGTAGAGGCTGTTGAATGCCTCGGCCATCGCGTTGTCGAACGAGTCGCCGCGACTTCCAACCGACGCCACGATCTCGTTCTGTGCGAGGCGCTCGGAGTAGCGAATGGACAAATATTGGACTCCGCGATCGCTGTGGTGGACGAGACCGTCTAAGACCTGGCCTGCTCTTGTGCGGTTCCAGACCGCCATCTCCAACGCATCGATGGCGAGATCGGAGCGAAGAGAGTCCGAGATCTGCCATCCGACCACCATGCGGCTGAACACGTCGATGATGAAAGCGGCGTACACGAAGCCGGCATGCGTCTTTACGTAGGTCAGGTCCGCCACCCACAGCCGGTTCGGGGCAGGCGCGGTGAAGTCCCTCTTCACGAGGTCACTCGGACGATGCTGACGTTCGTCGGTGCGCGTGGTGACCTTGAACGTCTTTCCACGCCGGACACCCGACAGGCTCAGTTGCCCCATGAGGCGCTCAACGGTGCAGCGGGCAACCCGGATGCCCTCGCGATTGAGCTGGGCCCAGACCTTGTCAGCTCCGTAGACGTCGAGGTTGTCCGAATGCACCCGGGCGATCTCCACCTTCAGGTACTCGTCGCGCACCGCTCTCTGAGATGGCGGGCGCTTCTTTGCCACCCAGTAGGTATTCGGGGCGATCCTGCAACCGTGCTCGGTGAGCACCCTGCAGATCGGCTCGACCCCGAAGCGGTCCTTGTGATTGTCGATGTAGGCCACTATCTCGGCTGTCGGCGGTCGAGCTCCGCCCCGAAGAAAGCCGCTGCAGACTTCAAGATCTCGTTGGCTCGGCGAAGCTCCTTCACCTCACGCTCGAGATCCTTGATCCGGCCACGCTCGTCAGTCGTGAGCCCGGGCCGGTGTCCGGCGTCGGTCTCTGCTCTTCGAACCCATTGCCGCAGGCTCTCGTGGTTCACCTGCAGCTTCGCGGCGATGGATTGAACCGCCTTCCACTGCGACGGGTACTGGTCCTGATGTTCGAACACCATCCGGACGGCTCGTTCTCTGAACTCCGCCGGATATGGCCGACGGGATACTCGCTTCCCTTCTGACATCGCTCCATCCTCTCAAAGGAAGGAGCAGTCACCATTCCCGGGGCGGTTCAGGTCGTCGCTGCGGGCCTCGTAGTGGACGGCGGCATCTACCGCCACGAGTTCGTAGCTGAAGCTGTCATCAACGGCCTAATCCGCGTCCAGCTAGATGTGGATGTCCCTGTCATCTCCGCTGTGCTCACTCCGCATCACTTCCACGAGCACGAGCAGCACATGTCGTTCTTCGCCTCACACTTCGAGGTGAAAGGCCAGGAGGTTGCAAGGGCGTGCACGAACACCATGAGATCTCTCGCCCTTCTCGGGGAATAAGCACGCTCCCTCGAGGTAGGTCCCTCACGACATCGGCTCTCGCGATTCGACGAGCAGGTCTCGCAGAACCACGGCAGCAGACCTTTCGACACCCTTTGTTGCCGTAAGTAGGACGAGAGCGCCATCGTCGGCGAACGCTTCGAGCTGCCGGAACGCCCCCGCACATGCGGCGAGCTATAGTCATGCTGCTTCTGCTCTCCGTCCTGGACCCCGGCGGTCTGCCAATGGCGACCAATGGGAGAAGGATTTGATTGCAAGCGGAGGCTGTTCACCACTCCCCGAAATAGATGGACGGCGCGCGACCATCGTCGACGCCATGGTCCAACTGCTCCAACTAGCCGTCGATGACGGTTGGACAGAGGACGCAGCAGCACCCGAGCTACGGCAGCGAGTCCCCGACCAGACGGTGCTGCAGCTTGCGCAGGCGACCCACGACAGCCCTCTCCCTCGCTGCGACCGAGATTTCTAGCGAGGGGTCCCTGCCGATGCCCCACCGTTCGATCGAAGACCCAACCACGCTTCGGCGCATACTCGATGCCACGTTGCTGATCGAGGCTGACCTCGACCTGCAGGTACTGCTGCGCCATGTCACCGAAGAAGCTCGCTCGATGACCGGCGCTCGCTACGGAGCGCTCGGGGTGCTCAATGACGACCGGTCGGGGCTTGTCGAGTTCATCACCGTCGGACTCGATCCCGACGAAGAAGACCGGATCGGAATACGTCCGACCGGACGTGGGGTCTTGGGTCTCCTCATAACTGATCCCGTACCGCTCAGGATGGCTGAGCTTGGCTCACACGAAGAGAGCTACGGGTTCCCGGTGGGCCACCCACCGATGACCTCGTTCTTGGGTGTGCCGATCAAGGTGCGCGACGAGGTCTACGGCAACCTCTACCTCACCGACAAGATCGGCTGGTCAGAGTTCACCAGCGATGACGAGGCACTGGTCAGTGCCCTCGCCGTGGCAGCGGGAATCGCCATCGAGAACGCCCGCCTTCACCGTCGAGCACAAGACGTTGCCGTCTACGACGAGAGAGATCGACTTGCTCGCGACCTGCACGACACCGTCATCCAACGATTCTTCGCCATCGGCCTCGCTCTCCAAGGCATCGCGGGGGCTGCCCAAGCCACCGATGTCTCGGACAGGCTCAACCGCGTGATCTCGGACATCGATGACTCCATCCGTCAGCTCCGATCCACGATCTTCGCCCTCGGCTTCGTCGGCGACGAGCAAGGCCTGCGGGCCCAGGTCATCTCGCTTGTGGACGAGCTGCGCATAGTCGTCGGATTCGCGGTCCCCAGTTCGTTCGAGGGACCGATAGACACGGCCATTTCCGCCAAAATCGCTGAGCACCTGCTCGCGACCTTACGCGAAGGCATTACCAACGTCGCTCGTCACGCCCAAGCCACTCAGGCCAGCATCCACCTCGCCGTCAAAGACGACTGCTGTCAGCTGTCGATCACCGACAACGGACGCGGAATGGAGACCGACGAGGTCCGCGAGGGTGGCTGGGGCTTGACCAATCTGCGCCGCCGCGCCGAGAAGCTGCATGGACACTTGGACGTCGAGAACCCGCCAGCGGGAGGCACGGTGCTCACTTGGCAGGTTCCTCTCGGAATCTAGGGTCGCACCCACGGTCCGGGCGCCGCTCCGAGCCACACCCCGGAAGCTCCGTCTTTCACCGGGGGCTCGCGCTCCGAACCTTCACCGTCCCGCCCAGGCAGTAGAACATGTGCGGAGGAGGTGCAACCATGACAATCGTGCGGACAGCGACAGGTCTCACGGTGGAACGCCTCGCCGGGCGCATCGGCGCCGAGATCGGCGGCGTGAACACCGGGGACCAGTTGGAAGACGAGACGGTCGCAGAGATACGCCGAGCTTTACTCGCTCATCGCGTCGTGTTCTTCCGCGACCAGAGCCTCGACTACGACCGCCAGGTTGCCTTCGCCCGGCGGCTCGGCCCGCTGACACTCGGACACCCGACCATCCCCTCACCCGAGTCGCAACCGTTCCTCGAGGAGATTGACTCGGCCAAAGCGGCGCCTGCCAACCGATGGCACACCGATGTCACCTTCTGCGATCACCCGCCTGCCTTCACGCTCCTTCACGGTGTGGTCATGCCCGATGTGGGCGGCGACACCATCTGGGCCAACACGGTCTCGGCCTACGAGAGCCTCCCCAAAGAGCTGCGGGAACTGGCCGACACGCTGCGCATCGTGCATACCAACACCCACGATTACGCCAAGCCTTCGAGTCGGGAAGAGGCGGCGAACGACGTCGTAAGCGCCCATCGCCGCCAGTTCGTGTCCAAGGTCTTCCGCACCGAGCATCCGGCAGTGCGGGTGCACCCGGAGACCGGGGAGCGATCTCTCGTGCTCGGCGGGTTCGCCGAGACCGTGGTCGGCCTCGGCCCGCAAGCTTCGCGAGACCTGATCCGCATCCTGCAGGAATATGTCACGCTGCCCGAGCACACGGTGCGGTGGCGATGGAGGGCGGGCGACCTAGCCATCTGGGACAACCGCGCCACCCAGCACATCGCCGTGTTCGACTACGGCAACGCCCGCCGGCGGGCCGAGCGCGTCACCGTTGCAGGGCCTGTCCCAGTCGGCGTCGACGGCCGCGAGTCGGTGGCGCTCGAAGGTGACGCTTCGGAGTACTACGCCGGAGGCAGCTGAGGAACACCCCGCACATCGCGTCTCGTCACGGCGTTCCGAACCAGGTAGCCAAGGCGCCACGTAATCCCATGTCTGTTCCGTCTCCTACCCAGGCGACATATCCGTCCGGCCGGATCAACACAGCGGTGGGAGCGGCGACGGAGCCAAGGACAGGAAGCTCCCACGAGCCGGCATATTCAGCATGGAGCAACTGGACCCGGTCAGCCCATGAATCGATGTCCAAGACGCCTCGCTCACCGAGGTTGACCAGCACCGCTTTGGCGTCGTGCAGCAGGGAGAAAACCCTCAGCGGGCCGTCGGCGGTCACCAGATCCAGATCGGGCATGCGGCGTCCGAGCAGGGGGTGACCGTTTCCGAGGTCATAGTGAATGTCGAGGCCCGAGATGATCCCAGCCAACAGTTTGCGAGGCTGGTCCATGGCCGCCAGCTCCGACACCAAATCGACCAGGGGCTTCATGCGCTCGTCCCGGCGCTGGAGCGCCCCCTGAGCCATCGTGTGCTGAAGCGCGCGAGCAGCAACCGGGTGGCGCTCGCTGTGGTAGGTGTCCAAGAGGCTCTCCTGGACAGTCCCGTTAACCACCTGAGCCAGCTTCCATCCCAGATTCACGGCATCCCCAACACCGAGGCTGAGGCCCTGGCCGCCTGCCGGGTAATGCACATGCGCCGAGTCGCCCGCAAGTAGGACTCGTCCCGCGCGGTAGGCCGCGGCTTGACGTGTCATGTCGGTGAACCGGGAGATCCACGTGGGATTGTGGATCCCGAAGTCGGTGCCGTAGACGGCGATGAGCGCCCCGCTCAGATCGCTCAGTGTGGGCTCGCTGCTGGGCCCGAGCTGCTGCTCGGTCACGATGACCCGAACGGTCTTCCCGTCCTCCATCTGGTGGAGGCCGTGGACGCCAGTGGCGTCGTGGCGAGTGCCCCGCGGCGTTTCCTCGGTCACCTCGACCTCGGCGATCAGGTTGCTCTTGGTTGGATCCCATCCTGGGAACTCGATGCCGGCTGCCTTGCGGATGACGCTGCGTCCTCCGTCGCACCCAACGAGATACTGCGCCCGCAGCGACTCGCCTTCGGACAGCTCGACGTCAACGCCGGTATCGTCCTGCGTGAAGCCCGTCACCTCGCATCCGTAATAGATCCGCAGCGGCAGCTCGGCGATCCAGGCAGCCATGATCCGCTCGATCTTGTTCTGCCAGATCCCGAGTGAATACGGATGGCGCGTCGGGAAGTCGCTCATGTCCAAGACGGTCGTGCCAATCATCGCGGCCTGAGCTACCTGACCCTCCGCGAGGAACCGATCAGCGACCCCACGCTGATCCAGCAGTTCGATCGTGCGCGAGTGAAAACCGCCTGCCCGCGAGCCGACCAGGACGGCATCGCGACGCTGTTCGACGACCGCGACATCGACCTTCGCCAACGCCAACTCGGCCGCAAGCATCATCCCTGTCGGACCGCCTCCGGCGATCACGACCGAATGCTTGGCCATACACCACCCCCTCCGTTTTCCTCGATTCTCGTTTGGGACGGAGATTCTGCACACCGACCGGGGCCTTGCTGCAAGCGCCTGGTGCGCGGTAAATTGAGAATGGCAAGGAGCAGTTACACCATTTCTTTTGCTCGCTGCGCCGGATAAGCCCTTTGTGCGATTTGCTTGCACGCGCACCGTACCCGTGGATCCGCTAGGAGTATCTCCCCGAGCCTACGCAACGGGCCCTGTAGGGCATACGAGCCGATCGTCAACAATGTGACCACCAAATGAACCCGCTTACCCCGTAGGGATTCAGCCGTCGGACTTCTTAGCTCGACTGGGAGCAACCCTCGGCGGCTCATCGGGCATCTTGGGGTAGACCGGCGGCCACGGGGCATCCATCAGACCTGCGGCGCGGTCTCGTTCGTGAAGCTCGATCAGCGGGTCCAACAGTTGAGGTTGTACGGCCATGTCCGCCCATGGGTCACCCTGTGCGCGAAGACGCTTGGGCACCGTCTCAATCGTCAGCTCGTCCGGAACGATGTTCTGCAGCTCGTCCCAAGCGAAAGGGGTGGAAACTTGGGCGCCCGTTCGCGCTCGCACCGACCATGCCCCGAAGATCGTCTTGTGAGGTGCGTTCTGATTGAAGTCGATGAAAACCCTCGACCCCCGCTCCTCTTTCCACCAAGCTGCAGTTATCAGGTCGGGTCGCCGGCGCTCGAGCTCGCGTGCCACTGCTACGGCTGCGGCGCGCACCTCATAAGACGTCCAGAGTGGTTGGAGCTGACCGAAAACGTGGATACCCCTGTTTCCCGTCGTCTTAGGTAGCGCGACGAAGCTCAGCTCTTCGAACAGCCGGTGCGTCTCTTCGGCGGCCTCTTGGATCATCGAGAAGCACACTCCAGGGCTCGGATCCAGATCGATGCGCAGTTGATCTGCGTGCTCCAGATCGTCGGCTTTCGACGGCCACACGTGGAAGCCCAGACACGCAAGATTTACGGCCCACAGCACGTGTGCAAGGTCCCGAACGACCAAGGCTTGTGAGTCGGTGCCGTTCGGAGTTGAGACGATCGCGGTCTCGAGCCATTCAGGTCGCTTCTCCGGAACACGCTTCTGGAAGAACGACGATCCGGTCGCCCCGTGCGGGAAACGCTGGAGCATGACGGGGCGGCCACCAACCGCCCGAAGATGAGCATCCGAGACTGCTTCGTAATAGTGGATGAGGTCGAGCTTGGTTTCGCCGCGCTCAGGGAACAGGATCTTGTCCGGGTTGCTGACCGTCACCTCGTGCCCGGCCGCTTCAACGATGATGCTCTCCATGTCGTTCCCTTTGGTCACCCCGGCGACTGTACCTAGAGCCGGGCGTCTGGTGCGGTCTCGTTGCGGGTTTGACGCGCGAACGGGGAAGATGCCACGTGCTTTGCGTCAGATCGGACCTTTGCGTCCCACAAGATGGAAGACTCGACTGAGCTGCCGGTAGGGGTCTCGTCGGCTGGCTTCGAGTTCAACTGCGGCGGTCGCCGCTACCTGCTTCGAGTCGGTGGGGTCCAACTCAGCTCCGCTGAACTCGAGCCAGTCGACGAAGAGCCACACCCCGTACCAGCGCAGTGGCTCCACGTCCTGGCTCTGCATGAGCTCACTGAGTTCCTCCACCGTGTCGGCTCGGCCCGGCACTCCCAGCACCCCAACCTCGCGGGTCGCATCGAACGCCGCCAACGCGTCATCCCACCGCCGTTCCAAGGCGGGCCGCACCGCCATCGTCTTGGCGTTCGCCGTCATTATCGAGACAACGCCTCCGGCAGCGGCACACCGGCACAACTGGTTGACCAACGGCTCGGGCTTCTCGAGGTACCCGAGCACGCCGTGGCACAGCACAGCTGCGAAGCGTCGGCCATTCACCGCGTCGTAGGCCTTCTCGCCGTCGGCCTGCACGAGCGTCACCCGTCGCTGGGCCTCACCAGGCAGGCGCCGGAGTCGCTGTCGTGCTTTGTCCAGCATCGCGGGCGACGGATCGAGCAACGTCACTTCGTAGCCGGCTTGCGCCAGCGGAAACGATTGATGGCCCGCGCCGCCACCGACATCCAACACCGTGGCCGGTGGCTCGGGCAGATGCTCGAGCAGCTGCTGGTGCAACACATAGGTGCGCACGTGGCCCTTTACCGAGGCATAAGCCTCATCGGCGAATTTGTCAGCCAAACCGGCCCAGGTGTCATCGCCCACAACACCAAGATACGTCGCTATTCGTATGAGCGGATCTGAACGGCGATCACGCATGCCCGCGTGTTCGGGATGTTAGGGACCAACAAGGCCTGTTCGTGAGCCCGCGAGTCAGGTCCCGACGTAAGCCGCGAGGTGCTCGCCGGTGAGCGTCGAACGCTCGGCGACCAGATTGGCCGAAGTGCCCTCGAATACGACGCGGCCACCTTCGTGGCCTGCGCCGGGACCGAGGTCGATGATCCAGTCCGCGTGCGCCATGACCGCCTGGTGGTGCTCGATGACGATGACCGACTTGCCGGAGTCGACGATTTGGTCGAGTAGCGAAAGAAGCCGCTCGACGTCCGCCAAGTGGAGCCCGGTTGTCGGCTCGTCCAGCACGTAGACGCCACCCTTCTCACCCATGTGGGTGGCCAGCTTCAGCCGCTGACGCTCCCCGCCGGACAGCGTGGTGAGCGGCTGTCCCAGGGAGATGTAGCCGAGCCCGACATCGCTGATCCGCTCGAGGACGGCCTGCGCGGCCGGCGTGTGAGCCTTGCCACCACCGAAGAACTCGGCGGCGCCGTCCACGGACATGGCGAGCACCTCGCTGATGTCGCGGCCGCCGAGACGGTACTTCAGCACCGACGCATCAAAACGCTTGCCCTCGCACTCCTCACACGTCGTGACCACTCCCGACATCACCGCGAGGTCCGTGTAGATGACCCCGATGCCATTGCAGGTCGGGCATGCACCCTCGGAGTTGGCACTGAATAGAGCCGGCTTCACGCCGTTCGCCTTCCCGAAGGCCTTGCGGATCGGGTCCAGCAACGCCGTGTAGGTCGCCGGGTTGCTCCGGCGCGACCCCCGGATCGGGCGCTGGTCGACGGCGACCACCCCGTCCCGGTTGGACACCGACCCGTGAATGAGCGAGCTCTTGCCGGACCCGGCCACGCCGGTCACGACGACGAGCACGCCGAGCGGGATGTCCACGTCGACGTTCTGCAAGTTGTGCGTGGTTGCTCCTCGGACCTCGAGAACTCCCGACGGGCTCCGCACCGTGTCCTTCAGGACGTGACGGTCGTCGAGATGGCGGCCGGTGAGGGTGCCGCTTCGACGCAGATCCTCGACGGTGCCCTCGAAGCAGACGTTCCCACCCGCCGTGCCGGCTCCGGCACCGAGGTCGATGACGTGATCGGCGATCTCGATCGTCTCCGGCTCGTGCTCCACGACCAAAACGGTGTTGCCCTTGTCTCGCAATCGCAGCAACAGGTCGTTCATCCGCCCGATGTCGTGCGGGTGCAGGCCCGCCGTCGGCTCGTCGAAGACGTAAGTGACGTCCGTGAGCGCGGAGCCCATCTGGCGGATCATCTTGACGCGCTGCGCCTCGCCGCCCGAGAGCGTGCCCGAGCCCCTATCGAGAGACAGGTAGCCGAGCCCGACCTCGACGAACGAGTCGAGGGTCTGGCACAGCGCGGCGATGAGCGGTGCAACCGACGGCTGGTCGAGCGAGCGGACCCATTCGGTCAGCCCGCGGATCTCCATGGCGCAGACGTCGGCGATGTTGATCCCTTTGACCTTGCACGATCGGGCTACCTCGTTGAGCCGGGTGCCACCGCAGTCTGGGCAGGTCGTGAAGGTGACGGCCCGTTCGACGAATGCCCGGATGTGCGGCTGCAGCGTCTCGCGGTCCTTCGAGAGGAACGAACGCTCCACCTTCGGGATCAACCCTTCGTAGGTGACATTGACGCCGTTCACCTTCACCCGGGTCGGCTCATGGTGGAGGAAGTCGTGCAGCTCGGCCTTGGTGTACTTGCGGATCGGCTTGTCCGGGTCAAGGAAGCCGGCTTCCAGGTACGGCTTCACGGCGAAGAAGTTGTCGATCGTCCAACCGGGGACGACGATCGCACCCTCGGCGAGCGACTTCGAGTCGTCGAACAGCTGGCTCAAGTCGACGTCCGAGACCGCGCCGCGGCCTTCGCAGAGCGCGCACATCCCGCCCTGGCGGGTAAAGGTCTTGCGCTCCGTCTTGCCGGTGCCGCGTTCGACGGTAATCGAGCCGCGCGCCCGTACCGTCGCCATGTTGAAGGAGAAGGCACTCGGTGGCCCGATATGCGGCTTGCCGAGCCGGCTGAACAGGATGCGGAGCATCGCGTTGGCGTCCGTGGCGGTGCCGACGGTTGAGCGTGGGTCTGCGCCCATGCGCTGCTGGTCGACGATGATCGCCGGCGTCAACCCGTCGAGCACGTCGACATCGGGCCGCGCCAGTGACGGCATGAACCCCTGCACGAACGTGCTGTAGGTCTCGTTGATGAGACGCTGTGACTCCGCCGCGATGGTGTCGAAGACGAGCGAGCTCTTGCCGGAGCCCGAGACGCCGGTGAAGACGGTCAGGCGGCGTTTCGGGATCTCGACGCTGACGTCCTTCAGGTTGTTCACACGTGCGCCGTGGACCCGGATCAGGTCGTGGGTATCAGCGGGGCGCGACGCGGATGATCGCGTGGAAGTTCTTGTGGCCACGTTCGGGCTGCTCTTCCGCTACTGCTACGGCGAGGGCTCGATCAGGCCTGAGCGATGCGGACGAGGTTGCCAGACGGATCGCGCACGGCGCAGTCTCGGACGCCCCAAGGCCGGTCCGCCGGCTCTTCGAGAATCTCGGCACCGGAGGCTCGCACCTGCTCGAAGGTGGCGTCAAGGTCGTCGGAGCGGAAGATCGCCGCCTGGAGGGAGCCCTGCAGGACCAGGGAGAGGAGGGCATCCCCCTCGGCCTGCGAGCGACCACCGTGGGGCTGGAACAGGACGATGTCGACGCCGTGACCTGGACTTCCGACGGTGACCCACCTGAAGCCACCGTTCGACACGTCGACTCGGACCTCGAGACCCAGGGCGTCGCAGTAGAAGCCGAGAGCGGCGTCGGGGTCCTGGACTGGGATGAACATTGCGGAGACGGTGACTGTCATGCCAAGCAGCGTACGAGTACCGACCGCTCGGTTGCTTCTCCGATCCTGCTCAGTTTCGGAGTCGGCCGCCCGCGCACTTCGATTCACTCAGACTGCGGCACGAGCTCGTCGCGGTCGCGTTGCATACATGCTCACGCAGGACGGGACGATCTCGAGGTCGCGGTGGTCACGAGCACGGTACTGCGACGGAGTCTCTCCGATGATCTCGGTGAAGCGGGAACTGAACGAGCCGAGCGAGGTACACCCCACGGCGAAACACGCCTCGGTGACCGACATCCCCTGGCGCAGGAAGGCCTTTGCCCGCTCGATGCGCCTGGTCATCAGGTAGGAGTACGGCGTCTCGCCGTAGGCCCCCCGGAATTTGCGAGAGAAATGAGCGGACGACATGAGCGCCGTCCGGGCAATGGCGGGTACGTCGAGGGGTCGTGCGTACTCGCGGTCCATGAGATCCCGAGCCCGGCGCAAATGCACTAGGTCGGTCATCTCCTCTGGCGTCATGTTGTCGAGGGTAGCCTGCGACAACTAGAGCTCCCGACCAAGGCGCCGCGCACCGATCTCCAGGGCTGCGCGGGCGTCCTCCACGAGGTGACGTGTGATCTCGGCGGCCGGAAGCGTCTCGACGAGACTGTGAGCCTGTCCCGCCCAGAGGTTGATGAGATCGGGGTCGCCGACGGCGCGACCGTGGGCGCGAAGCGGAGATGTGAGGTGATGGACCTCGGGATAGGCCCTCGGCGCCTGATTGCCGAACTCGACGTGCAGCCGGTTGGAGATCCCTCTGGCCAACCGTCCACTGAACGCCCGCGTGAGGACCGTCGGCGTGTCGGACGACGTAGCTGTTCGCTGAGCTTCGCTCGTTCCGGCTTCAGGAGTTCGCAGGTATGCAGTACCTATCTGGGCGGCGACGGCTCCAGCGACGAGCACTGCGGCGAGCGCGGCGCCAGTCGTGATCGAGCCGGCCGCGACCAGCGGCAGATCCACCTTGGCGTTCACGAGTTGCAAGGCTGCGAGCAGCGACAAATCTGACTGTGACTCGTCGTCGACGAAGACGCCACGATGGCCGCCCGCCTCGATCCCCTGGACGATCAGTGCATCGGCGCCAGCCTGGGAGGCGTTGCGTGCCTCCTCCGGCGAGGTCACCGTCAGCCATACCTCCGATCCGGCAGCCTGGAGCTGCTCGATGTCTGATCGGGGCGGTATTCCGAACGTGAATGACACGACGGCTACAGGCTCCAGCTTCAAGACATGAACCTTCTCCTCGAAGCTGTCGTCGTCGAATCGCGCTTGTCCGAGATCTATCCCGACGCGCTTCGCCTCGACGCGCAGAAGATCCGCATACACCTTGACTCGCTCGGGATCGGCAGGCTTGCCGCCGCCGACGAAGACATTTACTCCGAACAGCCCCGTCTGGGCGCGGGTCACCAAGATGTCCTCTCGGAGACGCTGGGCGGTGAGATATCCAGCGGCGAGGAAGCCGAGCCCACCCGCACGGCTCACCGCCACGGCGAGCTTCGGAGTGGAGGGTCCGCCCGCCATTGGCGCTTGGACGATCGGAACGTCCAAGGCGTCAAGGACGTTGCTGACTCTAGGAGAGGTGCGACTCATCGGATCGAGACTAGGGAGGCCTTGGAGTAGTTCGCCGGCGGCAGTTGATGGCCATCCTGGCTTAGTCGGTCGCTGTCCGTCCGGGATGTGAACGGTTGGCGCTGGTGTGCCGATCTGGTCAGGCTCGGGCCATCTCCTCTCCGACACCCTCGGCTGCCTCTTCGAACTCCGGCACTTCGGAGTGGACGTAGCGTCGGCCCATCAGGGCAGAAGCGACCACGCCGATCGCAGCCGCCACAGCAGCAAGGGTGAACGCCAGGTGCAGCCCGTGGGCGAACGGTTGCTCGATGAGCTTTGGGAAGAAGGACCGGCTTGTCAGGTAAGCAGCCTGGTGAGCCGGCAGGTGCTGTAGGGCACCTGTTGGTCCTAGCAATTCTTTGATGGGGTTGAAGCCGAGGAATGCGGAGAAGAGGCTGCCGATCGGCGGCTCGTTGGCCACAAGGTGGGCGGCTGCCGGGTTGACACCCGCGGCCGTCAGCCCGTTGAACATGTGGGACGGAAGCTCGGCTGCCAACCCGAGAGTCACGATGGTGAAGAACAGGCCCATGGACAGAACCGTGGCCGAGTTGAAGAACGTCACAGTCATGCCGGCGCCGCCTCCGCGCTGATCTGGCGGGAGGCTGTTCATGATGGCGGCCTGGTTTGGTGAGAAGAAGAGTCCCATGCCCATCCCGAATAAGAAGAGCAGGAGAGCGAACCATAAATAGGTGAAGTTCATGGGTAGCAACTCGATCAGCAGGAACGCCGCTCCCGACAGAGTCAAGCCCAAACATGTCAACAACCTGGAGCCGTAACGATCCGACAGGCTGCCGGAGATCGGGCCGAGGAAAAATCCGAGCGTCAGCGGGATCATGTAAATCCCGGCCCAAAGTGGCGTCTGGTCAAAGCTGTAACCGTGCTGTGGCAGCCAGATGCCCTGGAGCCAGATAACGAGCATGAACTGCAGTCCGCCCCGACCGAGCGCAGCGGTCAGTCCGGCCACGTTGCCCATGACGAAAGCCCGGATCCGGAATAGCTCCAGGTGAAACATGGGGGCGGGAACCTTCGTCTCGACCCAGACGAACAAGCCGAGTGTGGCGATACCTCCGAACACTCCGGCCAACACCCAAGGATTCGTCCAGCCCGTGGGATGCCCGCCATGAGGAAGCAGCGAGTACACGATGCCAGTGAGCAGGGCGACCAGCCCGATCGCAAAGGTGGCGTTGCCAATCCAATCGACCCTGGCGACAACCCGCAGGCCGGTGTCCCGTAGGCGCCTGTAGCCCCAGATGGTGCCAAGGAGCCCGAACGGCACCGATACCAGGAACACCAAGCGCCATTCGATGGGTGCCAATACTCCGCCCAGGATGAGGCCGAGGAATGACCCGCTCACCGCGCCCACTCCATTGATCCCCATCGCCCGACCCCGCTCACCGGGCGGGAACGCGTCGGTGATGATGGCGTTGGAGTTAGCGAACAGCAAGGCCCCGCCAACGCCCTGAAAGACCCGCAAAACGATGATCCATAAGACGCCCGGCACACCCGTGAGGAAGGTGGCGGACAACAGAATGGAAAAAAACGTGAACACGGCGAAGCCGAGGTTGAACATCCGGGTGCGACCGTAGATGTCGCCGACCCGGCCAAGGCTGACGACCAGGACCGCCGTCACTAACAGGAATCCCATCAGCACCCACAAGAAGTACGACACGTTGGAGGGGGCGAGCGGGTTGAGCCCGATTCCGCGGAACATGTCGGGCAGGGAGATGAGCAGGATCGACTGGTTGATGGTCACCATCACCACGCCGAGCGTGGCCAGACACAGGACGGTCCACTTGTAGGGTATAGCCATTGGGGAGCACGCTATCGGCTCACGGCCGATGATCCGCGTGAGCTGCCAATGCCACCTTGCGGTACTGGCGAGGACATATGGCTCAACACGAGAGCCGCGTCAACCGCCGGCCCGCTGGCAAATCCTCCGCCACACCGGATTCGAAGGCGCCACTAGTTGCCAAGTTTTTCGTCGCACTGCTCGGTCTTCATCTGTCGGCTGAAAACCGGCCCGCTCAGTCAGCGGACTCCATGACCGTTTGGAGGCGCGCGGCGCGCAGGGCGCTACGACGGACCTTGCCGGCATCGTCGCGTAAGGATTCGTTCACGATCTCGACGGTGCGGGGCACCTTGTAGCGGACGAGACGCTCCCCTACGAAGGTGAGCAACTCATCGATCTGAAGCGCCTCGGGATCTGCTTCGACTATCGCGTGCACGATGTTGCCTAGATCATCGTCGGGTAACCCGATTACCGCACAGGAATGCACCGCCGGGTGCTCAGCGATGGCCGACTCGACTTCAGCCGGGTACACGTTGGAGCCTCCAGTGAGGATCATGTCGGTCGTGCGGTCGCCAAGGTAAAGGTAACCGTCCTCGTCGAGCCAACCATTGTCACCGAGAGACTCCCAGCCACCCTCGCGCGTGCGAGCTTCGGCGCCGATGTAGCGGTAGGTAGGGCTGTCGAGGTCCGATTTGAGCCAGACTTCGCCCTCGACGCCGGGGGGCACCTCGTTCCCTTCCTTGTCGGTGATGCTGACGAATCCGCTGAACGGCCGGCCAACCGAGCCGCGGTGCTCGAGCCATTCGGTGCCCGTAATCACGGTGGCCGCCTGCGCCTCCGTGCCCGCGTACAGCTCACAGATGCGGTCGGGCCCGAGCCATTCGATCCACGCTTCTTTGAGCCACGGCGGGCAGGGCTCGGCGAGGTGCCAAATGACGCGAAGTGACGAGAGGTCATATCGTTCGCGTACGTCCAGAGGTAACCGCCAGATGCGCTTCATCATCGTCGGCACGAGGTAAGCGACATCTGCGCTGTGCTCCTCGATGCCGGCCAAGGTGGATTCGGCATCGAAGCGAGGGAGAAGCACGACGTGGTTGCCGGCGAGCAGTGCTGTGCAAGCCCACACGATCGGACCGTTGTGATAGAGGGGACCCGGCATCATCATGCAGCCGTCGGGCTTGATTAGGAACAGTGGAGGCAACGCGTCATCGATGCTTCCGGGCTGGCCGGCCACGATGAGCTTTGGCCGGCCGGTGGAACCGCCTGAGGTCGGCGCCTTCCACGCGGGCGAGATCGCATCGGGCAACGGCTCCGCGTCCGGGTCAGCCGCCGGGGCGACATAGCCCAACTGTCGACAAATGCGATCGCGGAAGAGATCCGGGGCGGCACCAAGCACCACCGGGGGATCGGCGAGCTCGACGATGGCCGCCAGCTCGCGAGCTGGGAGCCGAGACGACACCGGTTGGGGGACTGCGCCGATCTTCCACGTGGCCACCACCGCTACGAACCAGTCGATGGAGTTGGGAAGAGCGATGGTGACCAAGTCCCCGAGCTTCACGCCATCTGCGAGCAGTTGCCGGGCGAGGGCGTCGGCGGCTATTTCAAGCTCTGCCCGGGTCACACTGCGTTCGCCACAAGTGACGGCAGGAGCTGCTGGAACGGCCGCGGCGTGATGGATCAACCGCTGGGAGAACGAGATGATGGCCATGGGTGATAGCTACGATAGGTCGACCAGGCACGTCGGTTCGTCAGTGTCGATAAAACCCCGTTGAGTGAGAAACGGGAGTCGACAATTGTTTGACGGCGAACTTCATAAGACGGGCGACTAGGCCAGTGGCTGGCCGACGCCGAGCCGCGTCAGGACGTTGCGGGTGATCTGTTCAATCTGTCGGTCTCTCTCTGCCAGCCCATGGGCCCAGTCGGTCGAACCCGACGTCATCACTGTCGCACCCGCTTCGTTCGTGTACGTGCCAAGCACCGCGTGGCCATGGCGGATACGTTCCATCGCCTCGGGATCACGCGTCCCAAATATTCGTGACGCGATGTACTCCAATTCGCTCGGTTCGCCTGGCCTGGGCGGACGAGGCGACGTCTCGCGAGTGAAGTGCTGCGTCGGACACGTGCCGAGGATCTCGAAGCTTGACGGTGTGCCGTCTTCGCAAGTCGGATACGGCAATCCGTCGCGATATGTGAACACGCATCCGTCGCACTCGTAACCGACGACGGTAGCGCCGGAACCGAGGACGTCGCCGTAACCGACCCCGGTGCCGTCGAAGATCCAGTGACCTGCGCGATGCACCGTGTAGCCACCGAGGCCTGCGGCCACATTGCGTCCTATGCGGTGATATCCCCCGCGGGTGAACGAGACACCCGTCATGTAGTTCTCAGGGCGTGCGACGACTGCGTCGGACCAGAATGTCGTCACATCCCGTTCGCGGTCAGTGCCCATCAGGGGGTCGCTCTTGAAGAAACTCTTGTACCCGACCATCACGTCGTGGTCGTCACCTTCGATGCGTACCTGCCACAACGACGTGTTGCCCGAGAAGAATGCTGCATTGCCGCCATTTGCAATAAAGGCTTCGACCGTGTCGCGCATTCCTCGAGTCCAATACTCGTCATGGCCGACGGACAGATAAAGGGCCGTACCGGCCAACACTTCAGGGTGTTCTTCGAGGTCGGCGTTCGTGCACACACCGATCTCGAACCCCTCGCGCTCGGCCCACTCGATGAACGGCAGCTCCCAGTCGGGCCAACCGGCGGACCCGGCGTAGCTCGACAGATGGTTGATCTGGATGTAGCCGACGTGCGCAGCGTTCTGCGGATCGGGCGCGCCCGTCCCCGTCACGCGACGGCCCTTGCCCGGCGGCTTGTACAGATAGCCGGCCGACATCGGTCGCTTCATCGCAACGTGGGTACCGCCCGTGTACAAGTTAGTTCCGCCAAAGTCGTTGTATGCGTGCCACGTATTGGTAGCCAGTGCGACGACAATGCGAGCGCCAGGTGACGGACGGACAACGAAGAACGCATAGTCGCGCCTCACCTTCTCGCCGACGTCAATTTCCATGACGACCTCGTAATAACCCGAGCGCCAGGTCGGGAGGACGCCCAGGGTGAGAGCGACGGGCCACCCGCACCCCTTCGAGGAAGCGTCCTTCGGCGTGTCATGCTCGTCGGCCGCGACCGCTTCAGAACTAAACACAACCTCGCGTCGCGCTCCTATGCGTGCCACTTCGACGCGCACGGGCCGTCCACCAGACGACGACATATGCAGACCGACCTGATCGCCAGCGCGCACCGATTGGGGCCAGCAGTAACCCGTCACAACTTCGCGAGCCATCTATCGACCTTAACTGCGCCAAAGGTCGCTGGCTCGGTCGGGGGAACGCTGTTCAGTCATGGTCACCGAGCTCGCCTCGACCAAAGCGGTCCAGCCCGTGCTCGCTCAGGACCGTCATGCCGAGTTCGCCGTACAGGCTGGCGTTGGGTCGGTCACGGGGCAACGACGCGCCACCGGACTGCCACTGGGTTCCGACCGGATAGGCGAGCTGGCGTCTGACCCGAGTGCTCGTCACTCGAAGACGCCGAGCTGTTGCAGCATGGCGATGGGGTCTCCGAATCCCCATCGCTCGACGGCCTGACCGTTGACGAAACGAAGGCATCCCATCGCTTGCCATTGGGCTTTGCGCCCGGTCGGTTCGATTCCGTGGAAGTTGCCGAGGTGCGTGCCACTCCCTTGGACGAACGACACGGCACGGTCGTCTTCGCCGACGAGCCAGATGATCTCTTCCCGGTAGTCCGGGAACGCCCCACGGATCAGCTCAACCGAGGACCGGTATCGCCTACGCCCTATCCCCTTGAGTCCTGGCATTTCGACGTGGTCTATAAACCCGTCTGAGACAAGCTCGTCAATGAGCTCGAGATGTCCGCCAGTCCATATCTCATCAGTAATTCGGCGAACCAACGACTTGGATTCTTCTGTCCGGTTAGCCATCGACACTCCTTCGACGAACATTTTTCGCCGACGACATTTCTGGCGGAACGCTCAGGCCCTGCCGATCAATGACCGCGCCTCTGCGGGGCCGACTACGAGATCGTGAAGGTCGCCGTCCACCTCGAGTCGACCCGACTGTTCGATTCCGCCGACCTCCACCGGCTCGAAGCCGGCCGTCCGGATCAACCGCTCGACTTCCTCGCTGGCGCGGTCGTCGTCGGTCGCGTAGAAGAGGACCGCCGGCTCCGGTGACCGGTTGCTAGAGGACTCGAGAAGTTCGGCGGACATTGTTCCAAACGCCATGGCCAAGCGCGCCCCCACCGGCAACCACCCGGCTACTACCTCGCCAGAGGACTGCCTTTTCGGCAGGAGGTGTACGACGTTGCCTTGCGCGTCGATGCCGACTGGGTTGCTCGGAACGACCACGATCTTGTCGGTTAGCGGGTCGGCGATCTCGTCAATGACGCCCTTCAGCGCAGCAAACCGAAGCGCGAGGACGACGGCACCGGCTCCTCGCAACGCGTCGCGGTTGTCGAGGACAACGACCGCAGCTCCACCGATCTCTGCAGCCAGCTTGCGTGCCGACTCGCTGTCGGCGCTCGAGAGCCGCAGGGTCTCGCCGCCGGACGCGAGCTGGCGGGCGATAGCCGAACCGATCCCTCCCGTGCCGATGACAGCGGTGGTCATGACATGCACCTCCTCGGCATCACAGTACTAACGACGCACACAGAAGCTGATAGGTCCCGAGAAACCCCGGTCTGACCTCAACAGAACACCACAATTCTGATGACCGAGCATTCCCGCGCACCTCGACTCGTTCGGCTGCCGCACCAGGACGCCGGACTGAGGAACATTGAAGATGGTGTCGAACGGTGGGGCGGGCTCTAGGGTGAGGAACCATGCCCCTTCCTTGGGAGAGACAGCTGGCAGGGAGGATCGACCACCATGTCGTGAGCTCTCGCGCCTTGGTGGGTAATCCCCTCGGGGATCCCAGCGATCGCCCATTGTGGGTGTACGTCCCGCCTGGTTATGACGACGATTCCGCCAGGTCATACCCGAGCGTGTACGTGCTCCAGGGATACACGGGCCACCTCAGCATGTGGGCCAACCGCAGCGCCTATCGGCTCCCCTTCACCGAGGCGGCCGACGACCTCTTCGCCCGAGGCTCGGCGCCGCCGTGCATTGTCGTCTACGTGGACGCCTGGACTGCGTACGGAGGGTCGCAATTCGTCGACTCCCCTGGGACCGGGCGCTATCACAGTTACCTGTGCGAGGACGTGGTGCCCTTCGTCGACTCCCACTACCGCACCTACAAGGAGGCGTCGCACCGAGGGATCCAGGGGAAGTCAAGCGGAGGATTCGGGGCGATGATCACGCCGATGCTCCGCCCGGATCTGTTCGGTGGGCTGGCGACCCACGCCGGGGACGCCCTGTATGAGTTTTGCTACATCCCGGAGTTCGCCAAGGCTGTAAGGGCACTGCGCGAGTACGACGGTTCGATCGAAGAGTGGTGGAAGGACTTTCAAGGACGAGTGGCGTTCACGAAGGAGGCCGACGAGACACTCTTGATGACACTCGGCGTCGCCGCGTGCTTCTCCGCGGACGAGGACGGAACGCCGCTGCTTCCCTTCAACCCCGAGACCGGCAGGCTCCGATACGACATATGGCAAAAATGGCTGGACTGGGACCCTGTCCGCATGGTGGCAGGTCACGTGGACGCACTTCGCGGTCTTCGAGCGATCTGGATCGACGGCGGGAAGAACGACGAGTGGTTTCTGGAAATCGGCGCACAAGCATTCCGCAGTGCGCTCGCCGAGATCGGCGTCGACGATGTCCACTTCGAACTGTTCGAAGGAACTCACGGCCGGATCGAATACCGATACCCGATGTCGCTCGCCTACCTCGCCGAACGACTTTCGTAGCTCCTACGGATGGACGACACGCCGCCCTGACGTCAGGTCCCCCTGGCTGCTTGCAGATAAAGGAACTCCCCGATCAGGCGCCCAACCGTGTCGGGCTGTTCGTCGAGTGCGAAGTGGCCGTTATCAAGGACCGACTTCCTCACCGTGCCCGACCCGATCCGCGACCTCCCAGCCCGATCGCCGTCGTATCCCGGTGACCTCCCATGCTCGTCCTAACGCACTTCCAAACAACCCCACGATGACAAGCACCAAAGCGCGCTGCAATGCGGAGCTTTGAACGTCGGCCAGGAGCGCAATGGCAAGGCCGAGTTGGATTGAATAGCCCCCGGCCGAAATGACTGCAAAGGCGAGGTTGAGCCTGCGAGTTGGAAAGCCGCGGGAGAAGTTTCCGGCCTGCTTTGCTCGCGGTATCAAGCGGCTGGTGGCCAGCAAGCCGACCAACGCCATCACGAGGTTGGATGTCCCGAGGACCGAGGCGCCTCCGGTCAAGGCGACAATCGAGACAAAGAAGGCGTCGACCAAAGAAAGGAAGGCACTTCCAGCCAGAACAGTCCGCCTCTCCCGAGTCTTCGCGTCCGCATCGTCGGCGTTGACGACCGACACGGCCACAACGAGTAGGCCGAGGATGGCAGCAGATGCGCCCGCGCTCGCAACAAAGAACATTTCGTAGTGGCCCATTGACACCGGCATCTTACGAGTATCACCCGGTTGCACGCGTCCAGGACCAGGGATAGCGATCGTTGGACGATATGCGCGCGGACAGATCGGGAACCGATCCGCGACGATCGTTTGGCCGCTCATCACGCGGCTGTTCGCTGCGGCGGAGATCCTCGGCCTTCTCTTGATCGCATCTGAGACCGATCGCAACTATGCGCAGGGGCAGGAAGTATTTGAAGATGACCCGTCCGACGCTGACTGATATCCCTACCGGGGCTCTTTGGGAGATGGCAGAGCGGGTGCGAGCGTGGGTGGCGGGGCTTACCGCTCGGTCGAGTAGTGCTGAAGCTTTGTTTTTGCGAGTGTCGCCTCGTTATAATGGCTTTCATGCCGGTCAAGCTCACCATCATCGTCGACAACCCAAACGATCCCGGCGCCTTTGAGGCCCACTACGACTCCCCGGCCTACAGGGCACCTCTGGGCAAGATCTCCAACATTCAGCGGGTCGAATCGGCCAAGGTCTTCCCGAAAGAGGACGGCTCCCCAACCCCCGCCTACCGGACCATCGACATCTACTTCTCCGACTACGCGACCGCGTGTGCCGCGCTCGCGTCACCTGAGGCAGGTGAGCTCGCCGGCGGACTGGCCCAGGCGGCCACGGGCGGGATCCGTTTTCTCCTTTCCGACATCGAGGACTGATCGTCTCCAATCACCGCGCGCGCCTCCCTGCGGCAGCAGTTCCAAAATGCTCGAGGCGAGCCGCCTCGCTTCCGTCCTCGTTCGCTCCAGGGGTCTGTGTTGGCTAAACGTGAGGGTTTGTGAACGCTCAGGCGAGCGGGGCAAGAGTTGCTATCACGGCCCTCGTGCATGCTTACGCGGCTCGAATTGACACTGGCGACCTTGACGGCGTGGCATCCCTCTTCGAGAACGCCGAGTGGAGGTCGGGCGAATCCGACGAGCCCGTGCTCCGTGGCGCCGAGGCCATTCGGACAATCTTCGAACGGGTCCAGCTTTACGAAGGAACGCCTCGTACGACTCACCAAATCTCCAATCTCACTATCGACGTAAAACCCGATGGCCGCACTGCCTCGTCAGTCTGCACGTTCGTAGTCCTACAGGGCGTGAAGGTGGGCGCCCCAATCGAGGTCATCCTTACGGGAATCTATGAGGACCGGTTCGAACTGGTCGAGTCCGGCTGGCGGTTCACGGAACGCCGAGTCCGGCCGCTGCTGTTGGGCGATCTGCATCGACACTACCGGTGAAGTCCGAGATCCGGTGGTGATGAAGCGGTGAGATTCGGTGTGGCGATTCCGGCATACGGCTCCTACGCCTTTGGACCTGCCGTCCGCGACCTGCTTGTGGCAGCCGAGGAGTTGGGCTACGCCTCGGCCTGGTTCCCCGACCACATCGTGGTGCCGCAGGAGGCCGCAGGCTCGAACCTTTCTCCACCATTCTTCGAACCCCTGGCTAGCTGCGCCTTCGGGCTCGGCATCACAAAGCGGATCGCGTTAGGCACCGACATCTTGGTCGGTCCGTACCGCCACCCCCTGCTCGTCCGAGCAATGGCGGCCACGATGGGGCAATTAGCCGGTAACCGTCTCATCCTCGGAGTTGGGATCGGGTATCTGCGAGGCGAGTTCGACGCACTCGGCGCTGGACCCTACGAAGAGCGTGCGGCGCGCACCGATGCAGTCCTATGCGATCTTCGCTCGCCTCTCGAAGGCGTCATCGTCCTGTCAGCACCAGACCCAGTGCCGATCTGGGTCGGGGGCAATAGCGCTGCAGCAGAGCGACGCGCCGCTCTGCTCGGTGACGGCTGGCACCCACTGTGGACGCCGGCGGCCAAGTATGCGGCCTCCCGGAACCGCATTCTCGCCCTTCGGAATGAAGCTGGCCTGACTGGGCCATTCACCTTCTCGTACAGCTGCATGACAACGGCCGTACTTTACGACCGCCGTTCATGGCCACCGCCGGCGCGGCGTCCGGCGATCGGTTCGGAGTTCCGCTATCAACCCGAGGCATGGGTCGCCGACGACAACCGACCTAGGTTTGTCGGTACGCCCGACGAGGTGGCCGCCGACCTTCGCCTTCTGGATGAAGCCGGAGTCGACCACGTTGTACTGCGGTTTGGGTCGACAGACGTCTCGGCTCTCGAGCGTTTCGCCGCGGACGTCATGCCATTTTTCTCGGAGTGAGGGGGCCTCGATAATCGGTCAACTCGTCCGAATGTGTGCCGGCACCTGAGGTTCTGCGCGGAAGTGGCACCTATTCAGCGCTCCGCCAAGCCATCGCCACCTCGGAGGTACCGAGGGCCGACGCCGACCTAGAGCAGGCTGACCTGATCGATCAGCCAGTGACCGCCCGAACGCAAAAGGGTGATCTCGACGCGACTCTCGGTCGTCGATTTGCTCCTCTGGAGCGTGTTGTCGACCGTCTGGTTGAGAAAGACCAGGACGACTGCACGGCTGGTGGTTGCGGAGACCAGCCCCGCAGCGACGACGTTCGCCGACGCCGAGGCGTCATAGCGGGTAAGCGCGGTCTTCAAGGCTGCTGTCGACTGGTTGAAGTCTTGCTTGAACGTGGGAGTGGACTCGGCCAGGACCTTGCCGAAGTCCTGTTCGAGGTGCTGATAGTTGTAGCTGGCCAGTTCGACTGCGTAGCTCTTGGCGGCGGCGAGCGCGCTCGCGCGGGCGCTGTTGAGTGAGTTCGTGCTGTTCAAGGAGAGCTGTGTCAGGGTCAGAAAAACGACGGCGACCACCAACGCGACGGTAATGATTGACAGCAGGATGTTGCTCCCGACCCAACTCCGGACGGCAACCCAGCTGGGGGTGCGGCGCCTCGTGGTCTCCGGCTGGGACTCCCCCACGGGTGAGCTCGGCTGGAGCTCTTCGGAGTCAGCTGACTCGACCGCCGGAGCCTCGACCGCCCGAGCCTCAACCGTCAACGGCTCGGCCGTCTCCGCCGAGCCGTTGGTGGCAAGCTCCTCTACTTCTTGCGCGGCAAGGACGAAGTCATTTCCCTTGGCTTTACCTCTTGCTGCGGCCGACTGTGTAGTCCGACTCCGAGACGCCTTCGCTTCGGAAGTGGCCCGAGAAGATTTAGAACCCTTAGTGGTGGACTTCGTCCTTCCCGCCCCCTTGGAGCGCGTCGTTTTGACAGCGGAGGACTTGTCAGCCGACTCGAGGCCCGCGCCCTTCTCCTCTGGCGGATATATCGGCGCTTCGAGGGTTTCGGTCATCTGTCATCCTCCCTAGTGAACGCGTCTGCCACGAGTGGGTTGGCGCCCGAAGCGGTCGTCGACGCTCGCTACGCGCCTCCAATGAGCTACGCAGCCTCTTATGGTCACGGCATTCGCCGCCAGCAAACGATCCTGTTCAACTCTCCAATGGTCACATAGGTATTGCATGATTCGGAATCTCCCGTAACGGCGAGACTGGCGTTTTGTTCGGACGCCAGCCCAAGGATCGTCCAGAAAGACGGCGTTGCCGATTCCGTCAGGTCACGGTGATAGTTGCAATGACCGCGGGCGTCCCCACAGGGGTGCAGTCCGCCGAGGTAGTGGTCACCGGGCTGCCGGATGAGTTGTAGATCGTGACGGTGGCGTCATCATCTCCGGCGCTGATCTGGTCGGTCCCGGCCGTACCGGCCGTGAACGAGGGGGTGGTGAGAGGAGGGGACCCCTTTTTCGGCGTATAGATGGGGAAACTGCTGGCGCTGCTGATCTTGCCTAGCTCTTTGACGCCCTTCGTACCGGCGACGTTGAGGGTGCTCGGTGTGCCGTCCGTGCTCAGATCGTCGTCAGTGGTGACAGTGCCCTTTTCCTTGCCACCCGGGGCTAAGGCGTATGCAGCCGACGCCAAGGCGCCCTCTACCGTGGTCACGCTCGACCACTGGATCGTGAACGTCGCCCCGGCCGCCACCTTTTTCGGATAGGTCTGGGTTGTCGTGACCGATACATCACCGTTCGCGATACCGGTATCGCACGACAACGTGTATGTCGTCGTCGTCGTCTTAGTCTTCGCTGCCGGGGTACTCGCAAGCGCGGGCGACGAATACGCCGCAACGCTGGCCATGACACCAGCAAGCAACGTGACTGACAGAACTACTCGCCGCAGCGGTCCCCTCGTCGAGTGGATCATTTGACCTCCTTCGGGTCGACAGAATCCGAAGGTTGCGAACCCCCGGCCACCAACTCCATTCGTATCCAAAATGCCCTTGCGTCAAACAGCGACAAGGTAGAAAAAGCTGCCCGTCACGCCCGCAAGCGGTGATTTCCGACATCGGAGTGTCGACGCGTAGCTGATCTGCGTCGATGGCCACCTGCCCTGCCCCTTATCCGTCCTCCAAGGGGGAACCCATACCCGTGATCACGACCCACACGAGCCACATATCCCGCGAAAGGATCTTCCCGCGGGTCAACTTCTCGACGCATCGGCCTCGACAAATGTGTGAAGCGCTGTGTTCCCGCCGTGGGCTCGTCCCTCCGGCGCGCCTTCTCTAGCCACTGCAGGCAACCGGGGCGGTCGTCGTCGGACGGCAGACGGGGAGCCCACCGACGCTCGTGAGCACCACGTCGATTTCGACCTGCACTTCGCCCAATGCGGCGCCGGCGTCGACTGGGCCCGAATCCCCATAGGTCTTGCAGTGAGGGCAGTTGTAGTAGTAGCCGTCTGGCTCGACGCCACCGATCTCCCAGTTGAAGAGCTCACCGAAGACGCCGCAGGTCTGGGTGTAGCCGGGTGGGGGCTGCTCGGGGATCTTGAGCGGGAAGGAGTTGGATACCAGCCGAGCGGTTGCTCCCTCCAGAGCCCCCGTGATCGGTTCGCCCTGCACCGTCCACTGCGGCCCGGCGCGGTGGGGCGGATCGCCCGCCGGCGAAGCGGGCACAACCGTCGAGGAACCCGTCGTCACCTTCGTTGTAACCGGCGCACCGCACGCCAGCGACGGGGAGGTAGCCGACAAGACGCCCGCCGCCGTGGCGGTGGCCGTCGAATCGAGTGCACCGGTTGGGGTGGTGCCGAACGCGTCGGGCCGGGCACCGACGACCGTGGCGGCGAGGGATTTCGTCGCGGACACCTTGAGTGAGAATCCGCTAAGCACGAGCGGTGGTTCCTGGACGCCCGACGGGCCGACCGTCGCGAGGAGTTGCACTGCCTGACCAGTCTCCCCAGAGATCCCCGTCACGGTCGAGGAGGTGTTGTTGGTGAGCGTGACCGTGCCGTTGAAAACAGAGCCCACAGCGACCTGGGGCCCGGGTGCGCTCATGGCGGACTGACCGTTGATGGTCGCAGCTGAGATCGCAATGCTCGACACGTTGAGGGAAGGCATGGTGAAGTAGGCGATCCTCGCGCCGTCCACGAGCCCGGAGGCTCCTTCCCCCGAGAAGGTCAGCGGGAGCGCCTGCTCGTCGGGAAGGTACCCATAGCTGCTGCCGTCGAATGTGAAGGTGTAGGTGCCGGTGTCACCGGGCGCGCCATACGGTGCGAGCGTCGATGGGCCGGACATGAATCCTGCGCTCTCTTCTCCTGTGATCGATGTGACAGTCGAAGCGGTCGTGTTCGTGACGGTGACGGACCCCCCGTAAACGTCGGGGTTCAGGTTCGCCCCGGGAGGCGACCCGGCCGGCAAGTTCACCTTCGTCACCCGACCAGTCTCGGGATACGGGTACTCCTTGGTGAAGGTCGGGACGCCGACCTCGAGGCCCGACCCGGGCGCAGGGGTCGTCTGGTAGTGAATCGTCGTTGCGCCCGCAGCGTTTATGCCGTCGCCTGCCAGGAAGAGAGGCAGGTTCGTCTGCCCCGGGTCGGCAATACCGGTGAAGCTGAAGGTGGCAGAGGAATGGGGGGCGAGGTTGCATCCATCCTGCGAGCTCGAACAGTTGTCGGGCCCTTGCATGTACCCGTATGTGTTGACCTGCAGGTTGGTGGGCTGCACCGTGAGCGATAGGCCGGGGAGCGGAACACATCCGCTGACAGTGCCGCTCAGACCGGTCACGTGGAGCGTCCATGGGAACCAGGGCATGTTGGTAAGGGGCTTTGTGCCCGGCCCACCTGTGTCCTCGTTGTAGCCGACGTTGACGGTGCCGTCCAAGATGTCGGCGGTGAAGGGCACCCCGTACTGCGTCTGGTCGGTCGGGCTGTCCGGATAGGTGGGGTTCGGGGGGCAGGGCCCTCCGGTGGCGGCTGTCACATGATCGGCCACGCTGGCGGCCAACGAGTCTCCTGCGCTGGACGGGGCGCGAGCAGCCGTGAGTCGCGGCGTCAAGGGCGAAGCCGCCGGTCCCGACAAAGTGGCCGTCGAGACGGACACGACGACAATCACGGCGGCACCGATGCTCAACCGCAACCGCCCCCGACGGCGCTCGCAGTGGCTCATGCTTCCTTCCCCGATCGGTATGCAGGCGTCGCCAACACGGTGAAGCAGTACGCAGGGTCGGGAAGTGGTGTCATGGTCCTCCAGTGGTACAGACAGCAGGCCATTTCACGGCTGGTAGGCCAAACCTGTGCCCGTGATGGTGATCTCGTTCGCGGGTTGTGCAAGTGGAAGGCCAAGCAGCTTGTCGGCGACAGAGGTGAGGTCCGTGGGGCAGCTTGGCGAAGGCTTAAGGCGTGGGATCACGAAGGGAAGGTTGGTGCCGGAGATGGTGAAACCGCTGAGCGGGCCGTAGATCTCTGCCTTCACGGGGATGGTCGCCGTGAGCACACAGCTTGCGCCGAGGACCTGGGCGTCCGCCGGAAGGGATGCCGTCACGGTCACCTCGATCGGACCCGGGGCGGCGACGGCGCAGACGGTCGCAGTGATGGGCGTGGGAACGACGGTGATATGGGTTATAGGGATCGAAAGATTCGGAAACATGGTGATGTTGACGGCCGGGATGTCTATGTGCTCTCCATCGGCTGGCAAGTTCAGGTGGAGCGACGCGTACTGGTCGGGCGGTGAGGTGCACTCGTTGGGCGGACGGTTGATCACGGTAGCTATCCCGCAGACGGAGCCGCTGAGGGTGGCGTCGGCAATCGGTCCGTACGGGCTCTTGATCGTGGCGGTGCCGGTGAATGTCGCGTATACGCCGATCTGCGGCTGGCTTCCGGTGCTCGAAGGGATGCAGTCGGATGGCAGCGGTGGGAGGTCGATCGCAGAAGCCAGTCGAAGCGACGAGATGAGCTCGGCGCTGGCGTTCTGCAACCTGGATGCGGGCCGCGAGGCGACGCTAGCCCGCACGGGTCCGCACGCCGCGCCTATGACCAGAATGGGGGCGAGAATCAGGACCATGGTGTTTCGGCGCATTTGTTTCACCCGCCCGGCGAGTTGTATGCCCCGCGCTCGAGCATGTCCGGGTTCCTGGTCGAGCAGCCGTTGTCGAGCTCGGCGAGGCCCGTCAGTTGCGTTGGGCCGTGAATGGAGGTCTCCGGCACGTACGCGCAGACCGGCTGATCGATGTTAAAAGCGGCCTCGGCGTGAGCCGCGTTGCCCGTGAGCGCCCCGGCGGCGCGGCTGGCAACCACCGGCAGGATCTGGAATAGGGCCTCCACGGCTGGCTGGTAAACGTTCGCCGCCTGCGCGTCGGTGGCGAAGTTCGCTATCAAAGCTGCGATCGCCGGGTTGTTCGAGGCGAGAAATGGGCCGACCGTGCTGGCAGCCGCCGAGGCATTGTTGATCAGGTCATGCAGGTTGCCATTGGAGCTGACAAGCTGCCCGGTGAACGACGCGAGGTTCTTGGCGAAGGTTTGAAAGTCACCGGATGTGGCGTTGAAGGTGTGCAGGTCGGTGTTTCCGTCTTCGATGAGATTGACCGTTTCCGGCTGGGCTGCAGCCAGGGAGTTGAAGAGCTGCTGTCCGGTGGTGATGATCTGGTGCAGTCCCGGACCAGTGCCGATGAAAGCGGACGCAAGCCAGCTCTCGAAGGTCTGCAGGTCGTTGCCGTTCACGCTGTTGAGCAGCAAGCTGAAGTTGTCCAGCGCAGTACCGATGGGCGTCGGTAGGACGACGCGAGAAGCCGGTATGACGCTGCCTGCTCGCAGGTAGGGTCCGCCCGCGTGGGAGGGCTGGAAGTCGAGGTACTGCTCGCCCAGGGCGGACAGCTGCTTTATCTCGGCCACCCCGTTGTCGGGGATCCGCGTGCCTGCGTTGACCCCGAGCTTGATCGTCACTCCGGTGGGTGACAGGTCGAGCGACGTCACCTGGCCCACAACCACCCCGCGATAGTCGACGCTTGCTCCCGGGTAGAGACCCGAAGCTGCCGGAACCACAACCGTGACCGTGAAGGGCTGGGCGCCGAGGTGGTAGTTGAGGACGTCGACGCCGATGAAGTAGAGGCCGACGATGAAGACCCCGAGAAACGCGACCAATCGTGCCGCCGGACGTCTCACAGCAGGCTACCGTCGAGAAGCAGGGTGATCGCCCGTGCGCCAGAACCGGTTGCCGGATCACTGGGGTCGACGTTCGGAGCGAAGTCCCCTGACGGGAGTATGACGTTCGCGACGACGCCCACCTGCAGATAGTCACCCGGCGCGACCTTCGGCGTCTCGGCCTCGAAGCGCGAGACGTCGGAGAGCACCGGCGCCAGCTGCTGGGACACCTCGTTGAGCTGGTCGACCACGGGCAGGAGCGCTCTCACGTCGTCCACCCCGTTCTGGCCACTCTGCTGGGCTATCTGCGTGCCCACCGCGCCGAGGTTCGACAAAGCGCCGAGCAGGCGGTCAAGAGACGAGTTCTCACTCGTTAGGACGCCTATCGCCGGCGCGATCGAGGCGATCCCGTTGCCAATCGTTTTGGCCCCGGCCCCGCCGGTGCCGTTGAGCTCCCGGGTCAGGTTGCCGGCCGATGCCAGGAAGTCGTCCAGAGCCGTCCGCCCGTCTGCGAGGCTGGAGACAGCCGCGTTCACGGTTCCAAGAAATGAACGGATCTGTGGCTGGTTGCCGTTGAACGTGTTGTTGAGCTCGTGGATGATCGTCTGGAGCTGATTGATGCCGCCGCCGTTCAGCACCAGTGAGAGAGCGCCCAGGGTGTCCTCGACACTGGGTGCAGTGCTGGTGTCGGACTCTGGGATTTTCGCTCCGGAGCGCAGGTGCGGCGCCTGCGTGTCTACCGGGGCGGTGAGCAAGACGTACTCGTCTCCCAAGGGGTTGTCGAAGCGGACTTGGGCGGTGGTGCCCTGTAGGAGCGTCACGTTCTTCTCGATCCTCATCGTCACCGAGGCTTGGTAGTCGACAGCGGAGATGCTGGTTACCTCGCCAACGACCTGCGGCCCGACGCGCACCTGACCCTCGACGGGAAGATTCAGGACGTTGGCGAAATTCGCGTAGATCGGGTAGGTCGCGCCGGTGACTCCCCCGAGCTTGGGTAGCGACTGCAGGCTGAGTCCGTGGAAGCCACAACCGCCGAGGCAAACGGCGAGCCCCATGACCAGAGCGGGAGCCCACCGTCGCCGGATCACTGCTTCCTCCCGATTATGGCGCTTAGCGACATGTTGGGTCCGGTCGACGCGCCGGGCGGGATGGGAAGTGCGGTGAGCAGTCCCTGGAGCCCGCACCCGAGATCGAGGGTGGCGTCCTTCTTGTCTTGCTGCGGAGCAAAGACAAGGGGCAACAGGTGGAGGAACGGGTCGCCGCACACCGACTGCACCAAGGCGGCAGAATTGCTCTCCTCGTCGACGCGCGCTCGCAGCGCCCCAGTCGCCGGGTCGATTGCGTTGTTGATGTTCTGCAACGCCACGGGCAGGATCCCCCATGCCTGCTCCATCTGGGCCTGCTCTCGCGCAACCGCGCCGGCGAAGACGTTCAGGTTATGGACGCTGCCCCCGAAGGCACTCGCGTTCGTGTGGATGAAGCTCGCCAGCTGACCCAGGAACTGCTGTAGTTCGGCAAGTGCGCTGCCCAGGTCGCTCCCATTTGACGACAGAATGGAGCTCACGGCGGCCAGGTCCTTGGCGAATGACTCGTACGTCCCGGTGTATTGCGATGCCACCTTGCTGAGGTTTCCGAGGTTGTCGAACAAGTCGGTCAGGTCGGGACCTTGTGATGACAGCGTCCCGAAAAGCTGCCCGAGATCGAGGAGCGTCGAGTGCAGCGCCGACCCGTTTGGCCCAAATGCCACGGCCGCGCTGTGCAACAGGTTGGACAGCGCACCGCTCTGGTTGGCACCGCTTGGGCCGAGGGCGAGAGCGAACTGATTGAGACTGTCGATGACCTGGTCGACCGAGACCGGCACTGCAGTGCGCGACTCGGGGATCGATCCGTGGTTGGGCATCGTCGGGCCGCTTGTGTACGGAGGGTTGAGCTGGACGAAGCGGTCGTTGATGATATTCGGCGCCATGATGAACGCCTGAACATCAGAGGGGATCTTCGTCGACGACGGGATCTCCATCTGAACGGTGACGTATGTCGGTCCGGGCGTGACGCTCGACACGCGGCCGACGCGCATCCCGAGGATCTTGACTTGGTTGCCCACAAAGAGCCCGGGCGCCGTGGCAAACCTCGCCGAGATCGTAATGGTCGGCTCGCCACCGCTAGTGAGCGCAAAGGCGATCCCGGACACGACCAGGGCGGCGACGACACCGGCGACCACCAGCCGAATGCGCAACGAGATGCGCCTCATGGGTGGCAGCCCACCTGGGGATTGGCGCTCGGGAAGGCGTTACGCGCCGAGCACTGCTCGAAGACGTTGTCCGGGATGAGGAGTGTCGGGACGACCGCGTCGACGAACGGTCCGGACCCTGTGGAATTGGCCGTGTACTTGGCCAGAGCAGCGAGCAGGGGTATTGCCCTGCCCACGTTGTCGGCGTTCTGGGCGAGCACCGCAGACACCGATTTGAGGTTGTCGAACAAGGTCGTCAGCTGTGGGCTGTTGCTGGAAAGGAACTGGCTCAACTTCTGGCTGAGTGCTGCAGTTCCGTCGAGTAGGGACTTGATCGTCGCGCGCCGCTGCTCCAGTACCTGGAGGACGATGTCGGATTGCCCCACCAGGTCGAAGAGCTGACCGCTGCGCTGCGACAGGACCGAAGATATGCCGGCACCCTGGCTTATGACCGAGGCGATGGCACCTGACTGGCTCCCGAAGATCTGGGACAGTTGCGCCAACCCCTTGAATGCAGCCTGCGTTTCGGCGCCGGAAGTGGCCGAAAGGTTCTCGGCCATGACGTCGAAGGACTTCTCGAGCGCCTCCTTGTTGTATCCCTGCACCTCCTGGCTGAAGCCGGACAGAGCGTCAACCAACGTGAACGGCACCGATGTCCGCGACAGCGGGATGCTGCCCTCGAGGCTCCCGGACCCGGACGGGATCAGCTTCAGCACCTCGGTGCCTATCGGGCTTTGGACCACGACGGCCGCCGATGTCGTCGATCCGAGGTGTATCCCCGGGTTGACCGTGAAGGTCACCTTGACCTTGGCGCCGTCGAGGGTCATCCCTGTGATCGAGCCCACGTCGACGCCGTAGACCCATACCTGGTCCGAGGCGACCAGGTTCGCGGCATCGCTGAGGTATGCGGAGTAGGTGGCTTGGTCGTTGATCAGCGGCAGCTTCGGGAACTCCAGCGCGCCGACCACCAGTGCGACGGCCAGCACCACGGTCGTGACACCCAACACGCGGAGGTTGCGCTCGCGGAAACGCTTCACGAACAAGCCGCCGTGTGTGCCGACTGATCGCCGATTGCACCCGTTGGAAGGGTGATGTTCGAGGGGTACACACCCTTGGCCGGGAACGCGCCGGGGATGATCGAGATGTTCAGTGGAGGCGCAGGGCCGCCTCCCGGGCCGATCAGGTTGACGGTCAGGTCGCACACGTAGGCCTGGATCCAATTGCCACTGGTCTGGACCTTTGCCACTGTGTTCAACAGACCTGGTAGGCCCTGGAAGAAGCTGTTGATCTTCGACTGATTTGCCACCAGTGACCTCGTCGCGGTCGCCAAACCCTGGATGTCCTGATCCAACTGAGGCTGCGACTCCCCGAAGTAGTGGGCGGCAAGGTTTGTCAGCTTGTTCACGTTGCTGATGGCGCCTGCGATCTGCGTCTTCGAAGCGGCCAGACCCCGCACGAGGGTGTCGAAGTTACCGATCAGGTTGCCAAGGTCAGCGTCGTGGGAGCCGACGGTGCGTAGCAGGCTGGCCGAGTTCGTCAAAAGTCCGTTGATGACGTCCTGGCGTTCGACGAGGTTGTCGGTGATCGTCGAAACCTCGGAAATGATGCTCGAGGTCGCCCCAGCTTCACCTTGGAAGATATCGATGATCGACCCGGCGAGCTGATTGACGTCCGTGGGCGAAAGCGCCGAGAACAGCGGCTGGAAACCATCGAACACCGCGGTGAGGTCCAGAGGCGGAGTCGTCTGGGACACCGGGATCACATCGCCTGGCTTCAGCGGCGTACCCCCGGGTGAGCCAGGCAGGATGTCGAGGTAGAGCTCGCCCAGGAGATTGGCGAAGTGGATAGCCGCCCGAGTCGTCGTCGTGACGTGCTGAGACGTTTCGAGGCTGAAGGACACCCTTGCAACGTTGCCGTGCACCGAGACACCGCCGATTTTGCCTACCTCGACTCCGGCGACTCGGACCGTGTCGCCGGCTTGCAGGCCGGAGACGTCGGTGAAGTCGGCGTAGTACCCGGCGGTGGGATGCACCTCGATGTCGAGAAGTGAGAATAGGACTATCGACGTGATGATCAACGACATTCCGGTGAACAACACCACTTTGACAATGGTCGATTTGAGGCCCGGGAAATGATGGTGTGTCCTCTGCTCGCGACGGCGATGCTGGACCCGCTCGTCTGCCCCGTCCGTCGGCACCCGGGTCTGGGTGTGGTCCGTCACGACTTGGTCACCATGCCCTCGAGCACAGGCGAAAGCAGGAGCGAGCTGACTGTTGCGTTGGCCGGAGGCCGCCCGGCCACGGACTGGTAGATCTGCCCGACAGCTTCGGTTTCCTCCGCGGCAGGCAGGACTTTGGAAACCAGTCCTGCAATTTCTCCGGAACTCGCGGCACCTCCACAGTTCGACAGGGAACCGAAGCGCGGACAGTCGGCTGCGGTGTAGAGGGGCGGGTTGACGTACTGCGTACCCAGCCCGGACGAGATGGCGTCGATCAAAGTCGACGGCGAGCCGCCGAGGATGGCGATGCCGAGATCGGCGGGGTTGATCACCTTCACCGTCGCCGTAACCGACAGGTAGGGCCCGTTGGCCTCGGCCGCCAGGAAGGCGTTGGCGAACTTGTTCAAACCGGACAACAGCTCAGCGATCTCGTAAGGGTTCTGGGACAGGTCTTCGAGGAACGGAGCCGCGTCGGCCGTCAATACTTTGAACGGTGACTGAATGGCGTCGAAGAGCTTGTCGGCGTCTTCCGTGAGCGTCGCTCCGCCCGAGACCGCGTTGCGGACGCTAGAGGCTGAGTTGTTGATGGTCTTGCTCGTGACCGTCTGGTTGGCGAGGATCTGCAACAGGTCGGGCGTGGCTGCCGAGAAAGAGTTGGCCACAGGATCGAACGCCTCAAAGTCCGCAACGACCTTCGGCCAGAGCGGCAGCATCCCCTGGAGATACCTGTTGCCAGCGACGAGGTTCTTCCCGAGAGAGGTCCCCTGCCCCACGAGCGCGCTCGAAAGTGCCGTCAGGGCGGCATCGAGCTGACCTGGGTGGAGCTCGATCAGCAAGTGGTCGAGATTGCTCAAAAGAGCCTGCAGCGAGGCCGTCTGGCCAGTCGCTACTGGCTGGATCTGCTCCCGCGCGCGAAGTGTTGCGGAGTCCGGGTGGGCCGGGGGGACCAGGACCACGTACTCGTTGCCGAAGAACGACACCGGAGCGACCGTGGCCCTGACATCTGCGGGAATCGAGTGCGCCATCGACGGGTCGATGTGGAGGACGATCGAAACCAGGCCGCCGGGAATGGATGTTCCCTGGCTGACAACTGTGCCGACTTGCACGTTCCTGTACTCCACGGGGCTGTTGAGTGCGACCGCCGTAGACGATGCCGGAAGCTCGGCCGTCACCTCGACGAAGTTGGTGAACTCCCCACCAAAGGAGGCAAAGACCAGTACGCCCGCAGCCAGCGCGATGGCCACTGCCAAAGCCCCCCACCACGCGTACCGCGGTGTTTTCCGTCGCGACTGCTGCGGGCCACGATTGGCGGGGGCCTCCAGTGGAGCGGGGGGCGCGATTGTCATCCCGACACACGGAAGGGTGTCGACAGGCCCCAGAAAAGGAACGTCATGAGCATGTCGAGGATCGCTATGCCGACGACGCTCGCGCGGATTGCTCGGCCGGCGGCTCGTCCGACGCCCTCGGGGCCGCCCGTAGCGTTGTAGCCGTAGTAGCAGTGGACGATCGTGATCATGAAGCAGAACACGATGACCTTCACCGCCGACAGAAGAACGTCCTTGTGGCTCAGAAATAGATAGAAATAGTGGAGGTACGTGCCCGAGCCCTGTTTCGATACGAACAGCACCGTCAGCTGGGAGCCGAGAAAGGCGCCTGATAGGGCAAAGAGATATAGCGGGATCACCATGATGAGCGCTGCTATCAGCCGGGTGGTGATCAGGTAAGGCAGCGAAGGAATCGACATCACCTCGAGGGCGTCGATTTCCTCGGACACCCGCATAGCCCCGAGTTGAGCGGTGAACCGGCAACCCATCTGGGCGGCGAGGCCGAAGGCGGTGAGCAGGGGTGCCAACTCCCGCGTGTTGCCGAACGACGACAGAGCGCCGGCGAGCGGTCCAAGACCGAGGATGTTCAGGCCCTGCAGGCCCGAGATCCCCAGGTTGATTCCGACGACCGCGGTGATGAGCGTCGCCACCACGACCGTGCTCGCGGCCACTGCCAGCATCCTGCTGCCGAATGTGACGTCCCCTAGCTGCCGCCAAATCTCCTTTCGGAAATGGCGGAGGGTGTACGGGATGTAAGCAACGACCTCCACGACGAAGAAGAGGATCCGGCCGAACATCTCGAACTGGCCGTGGGCCCGTGATGCGACGTCGTTGGTTCGCGCGACAACCGACTGCGAGGCTACGTGCAAAGGACGCACGGTCGAGGGGCGGGAAGCCATCAGAGGACCTTCGGTGGCGTGATCACGTAGAAGATCTGGGTGATGAGAACGTTGAGCACGAAGAGCGAGACGCCGGTGATGACCACTGAGCGGTTGACCGCCTCACCTATGCCCGCCGGGCCCCGCTTTGCTCTCAGACCTTGGTGCGATGCCACCGCTGCTGCGAGCAGGCCGAAGATTCCGGCCTTCAGCTCCGACTGGATGAAGTCCGTCGGTTGGGCGAAGATGCTGAACGAGCTAAGAAACCCTCCGGCGCTGGCGTGCAGGATGTACACCGCGCAGAAGTACCCTGCCATGATCCCAGCGAAGGCAACGATCCCGTTGAGAAGAAGTGCCACCAAAATCGTCGCCAGCACCCGCGGGGCCACCAGCCGCTCGATCGGGTCGACGGCCATTACCCACATCGCGTCGATCTCGTCGCGCATGGTGCGGGCCCCGAGGTCGGAGCAGATCGCAGAACCGCCGGCGCCGGAAAGCAGGATTGCAGTGATGACTGGCGCTGCTTGCGCCACGATTCCCAGGGAGTCCACCGCGCCGACGATGGATGTGGCCCCGATCTGCTGAGCCAGGCCACCGACCTCGAGGACGATCACCAGGCCGAACGGGATCGAGATCAGCAGCGTAGGCAGGAATGTGACCGAGATGAGGAACCACATCTGCACGAAGAACTCCGGCCAGGGGAACCGCCGACGGACCAACGCCTCGCCGGTGACATATGTCGCGTCGAGGACCATCGCCGCCAGGTCGCCGATCTGGCCGAAGGCGGCGCCCAGCTTGCGCCCCGTCCTTTCCAGTGGCTCGATGGCCCATTCGCCGATGCCCGGGCCACTCGTTTTGAGGAGCGAGGGCGGGCTTTTCCCCGATCCCGTCTCGCCCAGTGTCGTGACCCGATCAGTCACGCAACGTCACCTGATACGGGTGAGGCTTTTGAGGCTGTCAACCGAACCACCAAGGATTCGCAGGCCCTCATGTGGCTTTCGTCGTACGCCGCGCGCCGAGCGAGGTTCCCAGAGAGGGGTGGCACCGGCATAAGCAGCAACTCCCAAGGCGCGCGTCAGACAGGCGATTGCGAGGAGCTGGCCAATGACAAGGACGGCGCGCGCGAACCGTAATGACATCGACAACTCCTCCTAATGCAACTTGCGCTCGCCCATACCCTCCTGCACCTTCTTGAAACACCCCGCACGACGAGGCCGCACGCGGGCTCCCGGTGCTCCAGGTCCGCCGGCGACGAGCTGCTGCGATCAGTCACGCACAGAGTTGGCTGCACTCATGGCTCCGGCCATCCGCCCGGAAAGACGCGGTACCCAGAGGCCCACTACGTAATCGGCCGGGCGGGCTACGTGGTCTCACCGATGTATCCGCCCCCGTCGCGGACGCAAGCTGTCTCCGTCGCAGAGTTCCAACCGAACCCGGAGGAGGAGGAAACATGACCAGACTCACGACGGAGACGACGACCCCGGCCGACACCGGCGGGTACCTCCTGACCAAGGCAGACGAGGGTCAGCTGGCGTTCGGCAGCCCCCACCTGTTCAAGGCGACCGCGTCCGACACCGCGGGACGCTTCGACTTCATGGCTGCCGCCTTCGCTCCGATGACGGGCCCACCGTTGCACATCCACGAAGAGCAGGACGACACCTTCTATGTGCTCGAAGGGCTGTTGACGGTCCAGGCCGGCGAAGAGATCTTCGACCTCGAACCGGGCGACTTCCTCAGCATCCCACCGGGAGTGGCACACACCTTCGACAACCTGCACAACGGCGACGACGTCGTACGGGTCATAAACCTCATGACCCCGGGAGGACTCTTCCCCATGATCGAGGACATGGCTCGAGTCCCGCCAGGACCCGAGCAGTCTGACGGCATCAAGGCAGCCACCAGACGGCATGGCACCACCATCGTCGGCCCGCCGTTGCGTGTCAGGCTAGGACTCGACTGACCCAGCCGGACTTCCTCGAAGGCCGGACGTCCTCGAAGTCGAAGGAGCGATGGGCCATCCCCGCTGCCGATGGCAGAGTGTCATTTGTGAAGCTCTACCTGAGTTCGTTTCGTCTCGCCCGCAATCGCGGCGCACTCCGTGACCTCGTGGGTCGGGCCGGTCGAGCGGCGCTCGTGTTCAACGCCTGCGATATCTATGGGGACAGCCGACTTCTCAACCTGCAGCGAGAAACAGAAGACTTAGCGAGTCTGGGTTTTGAATGCGAGGAGTTGGACCTTCGTTCATATTTCGCGGACTTCGACGGACTGCGCATCCGGCTCGATACGTACGATCTGATTTGGGTCGTAGGTGGCAACAGTTTCGTGCTGGCAAGAGCGATGACCCAGTCTCGCTTCGGGCAGGCAGCGTTCAAGCCGCTCGATGATGGACGACTTGTCTACGCCGGATACAGCGCAGGTATATGCGTTACAGCTCCCGACCTCGAAGGCATCCGTCTCATGGACGAACCCGACGCCCTGCCGGCTGGATATCCAGAGGACGTCCAAGCAACGACTCTCGATTGGGTTCCGTGGCGGATCGTTCCCCATTGGCGGTCTCAGCACCCCGAGGCCCCTCTTGCCGAACTAGCTGTGGAACACCTGCTGCACAACGGCCTGCCCTTCAGAACCCTTCGAGACGGCCAGGCAATCGTCGTCGAAGGTGACGATTCGCGGCTCGTGTAGAACGGCCCGCCTTTCGCTCACCCGATGAGCTGGCTCGCTAAAGTTGGGTCGGGTGAGTAACCGGACGCCAATACTTGCGCAGGCGACGGAGCACTTTCACGAGCACGGGTACGCCGTCCTTCCCGGATTCCTGAGGGAGGACGACCTCGCGCCGGCGCAAGCCGAACTCGAGCTGATGTTCCCGACCGCCGAGGAATACCACGCCGGGGCCGATCCGGCCCGCAATGCCCGCTTCACCGGCGGTGCCTTCGCTGGCATCGACGTGTTCCCGTACTCGAGCGTCGAGTGGTCTCTCCTCGGCCTGAGTCCACCGATCGCCGCCCTCGCCGAAGCGCTCCTCGGCACGGCGGCCATCCGCTTGTACGAGGCGCACAACTGGGCGAAGTACAGCGGCGCCACGGACTATGACCAGCAGCTGCACTGCGATTACGGGAACCATACTCCCGTAGTGCCATCGGATGATCCGAGCTTGGCCGAGGTCGAGATGTTCATCTATATCCACGGAGTCGCCGAAGAACTCGGACCCACCCACGTGGTATCGCAACACCACACCAGAAACCTCCCGATGTGGCCGCCGCGCATTACCCGCGAGGAGCACCCTGAGATCTATGCCTATGAGGTCAGCACCGCCGGTCCGGCCGGAACTGTGCTGGCCTACAAGACGAGCACCTACCACCGCGGGACAGCAATGAGCGCGTCGGGTGGTGCTCGCTTCTCGCTCAAGGCCAGCTATCGCACCGTGAGTGGCATCTGGTACGACAAGATGAGCCTGACCGAGCGGCTGGGCGAATCTTGGTACCGATTCGTCGAGCAAGCCACACCTCGGCAGCTGGAGTTGGTGGGCTTTCCACCCCGCGGCCATCGCTACTGGACGTCCCGCACCTGGAGCGACGTTTGCGATCGATACCCTGACGCCGACTTGTCGGCTTTCCGGCCCCGGTAGCGGTAGCCGTCCGATCACCCGCTTACGATGACGGACGATGGGGACCAACGGGCGTAGTAACGGGTCAGAATAGAGGCTCGGACAGGCTCAACTCTCAGGGCTTCTACCTGGTCCTTTAGTGCCGGGGGAAGATTGAACCTCCGACCTTCGGGTTATGCGGGCGTTGAGCATTGTCTATCTGCTGGTGACTAGTCGCCGGAGCCCGCGTGAGTTGGATCGCTCGTCCGCTCAGTGCTTGCCCGTATCGCTAGCTCTGTCGGAGTTGTAGCAACGCCTGTAGTAACTAGAGAACCTGGCTCAGAAATCGGGATCCGCCCTTCCCGAGTATGAAAAGGGCCTACTCAGATGGCCTCTCTTCCTCCGCTTCCGGGTTGACAGGCCGTTCGACTTCTGCACCTCGTTGGCGCATGCCCAGAACTCTGAGAAAGCCCCTGCCGATCAATCCGGGCCTGCCGTACTCCTTGCCGTCTGAGCCATGACCGAAACGACCCGACGACTGGCCAAACCCGCTTTCGCCGGTAAGACCTGGGAACGAAAGCGTATTCGGCGTCTCGTACTTGGGCACCTTGCGGAGAGGATGTCTGCGCTTACGCGGTTTGTCGTTTGCAGAGCCCACGTCACCATCATGCCCGATGAATGCCGAGGAGATGTCACCGCCTTTATTGGTTCTCTCGCTCCCGCGATATCTTCAGACTGGCGGGGGTTCCACTATCGCCACCAGTTCGACATGCTCTGTCATGGGGAAGATATCGAAAGCGCGTAGCGAAGTGATCGTCCACTGCGAGTTCAGGAGGATGCGGATGTCCCGGCTGAACGACGAGGGGTCACAAGACACATAGGCCACTCGGCGGATGGTCGAAGCGTGATGCTCGATTGCTCCCATAACGGCCTTGCCAGCACCTTCTCGGGGAGGGTCGAGCACCAGCAGCTCCGGGGACCCGATGCCGTCTTCGACCAGCTTTGGTGAGACGTTTGCGTTTCGGATGTTGATCTGTGGATAATCGCGGGCGTTGAAGACGGCGTCGTCGCAGGCGTGACGATCCCTCTCGACAGCGCATACAGAACCTTTCATTCCGACTTGAGCGGCCAGCAGTACGGAGAAGAGACCGGCGCCGGAATAGAGATCGACTGCTCGGTCACCGGGCTTGGCCTGGAGACCCGATCGCACGGCGTCGGACAGGGCGGTCCCAGCACCCGGGTGCACCTGCCAGAACACGCCGGCCGAGACCCGAAACGAGATGCCGTCAACGATGTTCCAAGTGCAGCCCGGCTTCTTATACACCTTGCCATTCACGACAAGGCCGGCGAGCAGCTCGGGGAAACTTGGCCTTCTACCGTGCCCCGTGCAGGTGGTGATCAGCGGGTCAGAGCCGTCGGTGGCGACGATGGCTTCAAGTTCGGTTACCTCTGGCCAGCTGTCGCGAAAGATGCCGATGGACTCGATACCGGGGTGGGCGATAGGGCAGTGATCGACCACCTCTATCTCGTGGGATCGATGGCGGCGGAATCCCGGCTGTCCCTCTTCGTTGATGGCCAAGCGGATCCGAGTCCTCCAGGCCAGACCTTTATGATCGCCGGGAACCGACTCGACCTCAACGGCTCGCTCGATCCCGGCCACCCGGCGGAGCTGATCGGCAATTCGGTCGGACTTGAGTCGGCGCTGAGCCTTCAAACCGACGTGCTGAAAGTCGCAGCCTCCACACTTACTGGGACCCGCATGGGCACAAGGAGGCTCGACTCGATCCGGTGAGGCAGTGACGACCTCGACAGCGTCGGCCCGGAGGAATGAGGTCGTTGATTCGGTGACTTCGGCCAGCACGGTTTCGCCGGGTAGGGCGTGCCTCACGAAGACGACCCGACCATCAGGAGCCCGGGCCACGCAGCCGCCACCTCCGGCGACGGCCCCGGTCACCAATGTGAGCCTCTCTGGGTCCATGGGCGAACCTTATGTGAGCGCTCCGTGGACAAATGTGGGTCTTCCGGTCTTTGCAGCGTGAGCCACGTCGGCGGTCATGTCGCCACGACGAGGCGAGGACTCTGAAGTTGGGCTTGCCAAAATACACCGGACTCTGATCCTGAAGTGCAGGAAATTGGTGAAACCGAATGCGACGCGCTTGATGCGTCAGGAGATTGCTCATGGCTTCTGTCGGTCTGTTCGACGCCTTCGCCTCGGGTCCACGGTCCCGAGCCTGCTACAGACCAGAGACCAAGAAACAAGAAAGCCCCGACCCGGAAAACATGTCCGGACCAGGGCTTTCTCGGCAGTGGCGGGGGGAGGATTTGAACCTCCGACCTTCGGGTTATGAGCCCGACGAGCTACCAGACTGCTCCACCCCGCGGTGAGGTCCGAGACGATACCACCGAGTGCCGATCTCTCCACAAGCCGGCCCGACAGGCGAAGCTCACACGGCCCACCGAGCTGGCGATTTGGAGGGACCTCCGGCTCAAGCCACCCCGTCGGTCGTCGTACTCGGCGAGCTCCTGGTGCCCGACGTGTCGTTGGTCGTCCCGACAGACGAGGTAGTCGTCGTGCCGCTCGTCGACGTCGTTGATGTGGTGGTGGACGTCGTCGGGCTCGTTGTAGTCGTGGTCGTCGGACTTGTCGTGGTCGTTGTCGACGTGCCCTTCTTCGATTTGGCGGTCAGCTGATTCAACTGGGCGATCACCTTGTTCAGCTGGTTGACATCCGCCTGGTACTGACCGAGGTTGCCGTCGCGCAGATCGGCCTGGATCTTGAGCGAGAGCGTGTACGCCTGTGAGATAAGTACCCGCTCCTGGCCGGACACTGGTTGGGTGCTCGGCGGAGGCTGCGTCGGCTTCGTAGGAGTAGTCGGCGAGGTCGTCGTCCCGAAGATCTGAGAAAGCGTCTGGGAAAGCGTCGGCTCCATGTAAACCTGGCTGCTGCCCTGACCTCCGTACACGCCGATGACTTCTTGGAGCACCGGGAAGGAGTTCCTGCCCTGGACGTATAGAGGCCGGAAGTACAGGATCGCCCCGTCCACCGGCACTACAAGCAGATTCCCGAGCACGACAGAAGAGCCCCCGGAGTTCAGCAGCGTGATTTTCTGGGACACGGTCGTATTGGCGAGGATGCGCGCGTCGACCAGTGCGGGCCCGTCGATGCTCACCCCCGCCGGTGTTTCGAATACCGTCAATTTTCCGTAGTCTGGACCATAATCGCAGTCGCCAAATACAAAGCCGGCAAGGGTCTGCACACTGTCGTTCTGCGAGACCGGAACGTATGCCTCCATGATGTTGAAACTCGGGGCAGGTTCCCCCGGGATTTGCAGCACTTGGTAGATCGGTGCCATCCGCACGACCTGACCCACCACGCTCTGGCCCTGGGCATTGGTCGTGACCGTGTTCTGCAGTGCTGCAGTCGGCGAGCCCGCCCCAGCACTCTCCGACAAGCTCCACGCGTCGCCGGCGTTGTAGAAAGCGGCCGCTTTGTCGATGTGGTAGCGGCCGTACATCGCGGTCTGGACCGTGAAGATGTCCTCCGGGTAGCGCAGATGGTCTTGAAGCGCCGCCGGCATCTGTGACTCCGGGGTGAACAGCGAAGGAAAGGCGGCCATCCACGTCCTGATGATCGGGTCCTGCGGATCCATCACGTAGAAGGTCATGTTCCCGGTGTAGGCGTTGATGACGACCTTCACCGAATTCCTCGATGTAATTGAACGTGAGTCCGCTCAGCCCACTGTTCGAAGAGACCGCGCTCGTGTCAGCGTCCTGTGCGTAGGGATAGTTCCCGGTCGTCGTGTAGGCATCCTGCACCCAGTCGATATCGCCGTTGACGATCACGGGATACGGATCGCTGTCCAGGCTCAAGAACGGCGCGACCTTGTTGACCTCTGCCTGGATGTCGCGCACGAACATCATGCGAGAATCGGGAGTGATCAGGTCGGAGATCAGGACGTTGAGATCGCCGAAACGGATCGCGAACGCCGCACGCTTCAAGAACGAATTGAGCTGAACACCGCCGGTCCCGCTGTACGTCGAGTAGTGGTTCTGACCGTTTGCATCCTGATAGTCGATCTCGGCCTGCTTGGTATCGGCGATGACGTAACCCGGGCTGTTCACCCCGAAGTACACGTCGGGTTGCGTGATCGACGGATAACTGTCGGACGTGGGCGGCACGTTCTGGATGCCTGGACTGAACGAGGGGGTGCCGCTCGAAGTCTGGACGTTGGCAGGCGAGGCGATCATGCCGTAGCCATGGGTGTATTCGAGATGCGAGTTGACCCACCCTTGCGCAGGCAAGTTGCTGCTGTTCACCTGGCGGACGGCCACGATGGTAGGAGTGACTGTCCCGTTCACTTCGTAACGGTCAAGTGCCTGCGTATTGAACTGGAAAAAGGAACGCTCTTGTTGGAGCTTGGCGTAGGTGGCCCCTGTAAGCGAAGACTCCGGATCCCAGAGCCTGATGTCGGAGAAGGTCGCCGCGTTCGATTGCTCCTCTGACGAAGTAAGCGATTGCGTCGCCGCGTAGGACTCCTGGGTGACGTTCGATGATGTCAGGTTGTACGCAGCCTGCGTAGCTTGGATGTTGCGCTGGATGTACGGCAGCTCGAGCGTGCTCTGCGCAGGGGTCACTTTCAGCGCCTGGACCACGGCAGGGTAGATCGCGCCAACCACGATGGCGACGAAGGCCCAGAGCCCCACGGCGAGAACAGGAAGCAGCCAACCTCGGCTCCGGATGTTCACCAGAAGGATCACTGCGGCGAGCAGCGAGATCCAAAACAACATGGAGATCGCGGGAAGCCTGGCGTGGACGTCTGTGTACGCGGCCCCCTGGACATAACCGTTGGAGGAGAAGTCGAGCGTGAAGCGCTGGTAGTAGTAGCCGACGGCCTTGACGACGGCGATGACGGCCACGAGGACCGAAAGATGCACCTTCACCTGAGGAGCCACCCTGGGGGGCCTTCCCTGAGGCCTTATCCCTCCGTTCAGGTAATGCGCGACGGCGGTGATGATCGTGATCACGACAAGCGATGCGAACACCCAGCCGATCACGAACTGGATGAACGGAAGCTTGAAGACGAAGAAGCTGATGTCCTTGTGGAATTCAGGATCCTTCACGCCGAACGGCACGGCGTGCACGTAGAGCAGCCAGTTCTGCCACTGTCCGATGGTGCTCGAAGCCGCGATGAGTGCGATGACGATCGAGACGATCGTGCGCACGAGGAAGGCCCGAGGCGTGACGATGTGCTGGTAACGACGGACGAGCTCGTCTTCGGGTCCGAGCGTGAGCATGCTCGGGGTCATGCGGTCCACGATGGCCAGGTTCACCCACAGGACCACGAAGAAAACTGCCGCGAAGACCAAGAAGAGGCTCAGCTTCACCCCGAGAATCCCCCGCCACACCGCCGGCTGGTGAACGGACCCGAACCACAGGTAGTCGGTATAGAAGGTCGCGAGCGTCCTGAGCGACGCAAGAAGCACGATGATGACGACGATCGCGACGATGATCCATATGCGCAGGCGACGGTGCCCGCGAGGGTTAATCCGGGCCGCCGGAGGCGGGACGTCGCTCGGTCTGCGCACGGGTGGCGAGCCTAGGTCGTCCGCACGACGAGCAGGCAGCGGCAACCAGAGTGCGCCGGCGGGTGGGGATGCCCGGTCGGGAAACGATCGCCGGGAGTGACGTCCTCGGCTAACGCGTTGTCTTCACAGTCGGCACAGGGCGCGCCCTCGTCGTCGACGATCCAGCGAATCGTCAAGTCTCGCGATGTTCCCGCAACCGCGGACGCCGAGAAGGCCGCTGTGGCGTGGTCGCCCGCGAGCCTCTCGGTCCGGTCTCCGCGCCATTCGCGAAATGCTGCACCGACGTGCTCGACAAGAGCGGCGTCGTCAGTGGGGTCGACGGTCGGGCAGTCCTCTTCCAGCCGGCGCCGCAAGGGGCCCACCAAGGCGTTTGCCAGCTCGGCTGCCTCGTCGCCGACGTCCTGGGCGCGCTCGATCGTCACGCCGGCGAAGGTGGATCCCGCCCGCGAGGCTTCGGCGAGCATCTCCTTCGAGGCTTCGACATACCGGGCCGTGTGCTCGGAGAGCTCGGGAAGAACACCGTCTTTCCACCCGCCCTGACTGCGGAGCCGGTCCAAGATGTCGTTCTGATCGTCCTGCAGCGCGCGCTTCACCCGGCGCGCGAGTCCCGCGATGACCGGACCGAGCAATTCGTCCCTGCGCACCAGCTGGAGAGGGCGTTCGAACACGAGCGTCGGCTCGTCATCGGAGCCCGCCGTCATGTCGCCCGTTGGCCCCTCGATCGCGGCTCCCGACGAGGGGACCTCGACGGATATGTCCTCGCCGGTGATCAAGACGGTCCCTCGCTGCCCGGTCGCCTCAGATGTGGATGCCGAAACGTCGGCACCACTTCCGGCGTCCGACGACGCGATCTGCGAGGACTCGTGGCCGGAGGATTCGTGGCCGGAGGATTCGTTTCCGGACGACGCGCTCCCAGTCGCTCCGGATTCGTCTGGCGTAGAGGCACCAGAATCCTCTCCGATACCGCTAGCGCGCAGCCTGGCGAAGAGATCCTCGACCTGACGCTCCCGACCCGACCCGTTCACGGTGTCGGTCGAAAACCCGTCGTCTTCACCCGAAGCTTCGACCCCTTTGCCGCCACTGGCGTCGTCGGAAATCGCGCCGATCGCCTCCGGCTCGCTCGAGGCTGCGTCCGAGCCGGGGCCGGCGACGGGACCCGGCGCTTGGAGAGTCTCCTCAGCCTCGGTGTCCGGCAGGCCTGCCGCGGTGCGGCCGGCCTCCTCGGCGGCGAGCCTCGCCTCGTCCTCGGCGCGCAGCAGGTCGTCGGCGATCTCGTCGACAGACTGGCGCGCCCCTTGGATGGTCTCGGACAAGCGTTCGCGACCGGCCCGGAGTTGCTCTATCTGCAGGTGCAGGACGCGCCTCCGGTTCGTCAGATCGGTGAGCACCTTCGTGCGGAGATCCTGCGCCTGCTGGACCATCGAACGGCACTCGGCACGGGCTCGCTCGAGTAGCTCCTCCGCCTCGCGACGAGCCGCCTCGAGTCGCCCTGAGACCTCCTGCTCCGCCTGACGGTGAGCGAGCTCGCGTTCTTTCTGAAGGGCGGCTGCCTGCTCTGCGGACGCCTTCTCAGCTTCCGCGCGTGACTGCGCATCGCGGCTCTCGGCCGCCGCGACCAGATCATTGGCTTCGGACTGCGCCCTGTTGACCATGTCGTTCGCCGCTTCGTGGGCGGCGCGGAACACGCGGGCGGTCTCCTGACCGAGGGCGGTCGTGAGCGTCTCCTCGTCCAGGACGGGGTTCGCTGCGCGCTCGTCGGCGTCGGCCGCGTCCTTGCGCAGCTGTTGCTCGCGGTCGTGCCCCGCCGAAAGCTCTCTCGCCACCTCTTCGAGGAAGGCACGAACCTCGGCGGGGTCGAAGCCTCGCCGGGCGGTACCGAATGTGTGTCTGGCCACCTCGTCGGGCCCCAGGCGACCGGACGACGAGATGGCGATAGGCCTGTCTTCTGCCATCACCGCGAGCCTACGACCCTCGCCGCACAACGCCGGGGACTCCTACTCATCGTCAGGACTCACAGTTGGGATCAGAACCCACACTCAGGTTGGGCCGTGGGGATCAGAGCCCGCAGGGGAAGGGGGCATCGTTTGCGGAAGGCAGACTGTGGCCGCCCGGACCTGCCGGCGGCCCTTTGAGCGCAGCACCCAGCTTGCCACCCAGGCTCTTCAGATCCTGGAGCGCCTGCTGGAGAGTATTGACGCCGAAGACTCGAAGTGAGCTGGAGGCCTTCCCCTGAGCCTGGGACTTCTCGGGCTGCGGAACCATGAACACCGTCGCATGCGCGTTCTCGACGGCGATCGTTTTCTGCGGCACTCCCCCGACCTGTCCCACACTGCCGTCCGCGCAGATCGTCCCGGTCGCCGAGATCGTGCGGCCCCCCGTGATGTTGCCGCCTGTGAGCGAGTCGATGATCCCGAGTGTGAAAGCGAGACCCGCCGAAGGTCCGCCGATGTTGTTCAGGTTGACGCTCACGTGGAACGGATAGTCCCAACCAGGCTGGGTGAAGACCTCTATGCCGATCACCCCGACGGTCTTGCCACTCTCCTTCTCGGGAGAAAGCGTGACCTTGACGGCGTGTCCCTTCTGGGGCTGGTCGACGGTGCCGACCTCGAGGGTGACCTGCTGACCCGGCTTGCGGCCCGCCATCGCGTTCGACAGCGTCACCGCATTGGGAGTGGGAATGGAGTCAACCGATGTGATCACGTCCCCGACCTGCAGCGTCGGATACGCGTTCGTTCCCTGCACGGTCTGCCACACGAGCACGCCGGCGTCGTGGTACGGAACGCTGTACCCGAGTTGGCGCAAGGCAACCGCTGCGGCGGTCAGCTGGGACTCGTCCATCTCCACCACGCCCTGCTGGTCGTACTCCTGTTCGGTGGCCCCGGTCGCGATGAAGTCGGACTTCGGATAGAGCACCGCGTTCGAGTCGAGCTTGTAGTACAGCCAGTTTCCGAGCGTGACGTCGCCGACCCCGACATCGGTGAGAAGGAGTTGGCCTTTTATCGGATGAGCCAGGTTCGACGGAACGGAGAGGAGCGGTCCGACCGCCTGCGCCTGCCCCGGTATCACCGCGAAATAATTCAGGTTTATCCGGAAGCTCACGATCACGAAAATGAGCAGCACTCCGAGGATCCCACCGGTCACGTACGGCCAGCGCTTGCGCCGGCTGGGCGCCATGTAGCCGGGAGGTTCGGCGGAGGGCGGCTGTAGAGTCTGCTCGGAGGTGGTCATGGTGTCGGCGCGAAGCGGCTCCCAGCCTGCCACGGATCCCCCTGATTCCGGACGCACCTCACCGGGCGGCGGCGTCTCGGCAGACCGGCGCCTGGCTCTGCTTGCTGGGCACACCGGCGACGTGACGGCTGCGCTCGAGCTCTCTCACCATGCGGAGCCGTCAGTGCGCGCCGCTGCGATCGGCGCCCTCGACGCCACCGGCCACCTGACGCCCGACATGATCGTCGCGGCCTTCTCTGATCCCGACAAACGGGTCAGGCGCCGAGCCTGCGAGCTCGCCGGGCGTCAGCGACCCGGGCGTTCGGAGCTCGGGCAGATCATCGGGCCACTGGTAGCACTGCTCTCCGACATCGAGCCCCTGGTCGCTGAATCGGCAGCTTGGGCACTCGGCGAGCTCGTCGGTCGTGCTGCGCCGCGCGCCCGACGCGGCGCCGTCGATGCGTTGGGCGCTGTCGCCGGCGGCCACGACGACCCGCTCTGTCGCGAGGCGGCCGTCGCTGCCCTCGGTGCGATCGGCGACGATTCGTCCATCGCGATCGTGATCGACGCGATCGGTGACAAGCCGCCGATCCGGCGGCGCGCAGTCGTCGCACTCGCGGCGTTCGACGACCCGCGCGCACAACGGGTACTCGAGCGTTGCCTGACCGATCGCGACTGGCAGGTCCGGCAGGCGGCAGAGGACATTCTCGGTCGGCACTGAAGTCAGCGCTCGAGTCGGCGCTGAATCAGACCGTCGCCAACAAAGAACGGACCAGTAAGAACGTTCAGACGCCGGCCATGAAAAGGGAACGCAAGGAGTCGAACGACTCCAGGCACCGGCCGGCACCGACCGCGACACATTCGAGCGGCGTGTCCACTACGTGCACGGGGACAGCCGTCTCGATGGCAAGTCGCTTCGCGAGCCCGCGGAGCAGCGAACCTCCGCCGACGAGGTGGATGCCCTGAAAGATGATGTCCTGCGCCAGCTCCGGCGGAGCCTCTCCCAGGCACTCCACCGCGGCGCTCACGATCTGTCGGATCTGCTCCTCTATGGCTCCGCGAACCTCTTCGGGCGACAGCTTCACCACCCTCGGCATCCCGCTCATGACCTCGCGGCCGCGCACCTCGGCGTAGACCTCGTCGGGGTACGGGCGCGGCGGAACCGATCGCGAGCTTCACCTCTTCGGCTGTGCGCTCACCGATGGCGATCCCATGAACCCGCCTCACGTAGAGCTGGATGGCCGAGTCGAGATCGAACCCGCCGCACCGCAGAGCTCTGACCGCGACGACACCGCCCAGAGAGATCACGGCGGACTCCGACGTGCCGCCGCCGACGTCCACCACCATGTTGCCGACAGGCTCGTGTATCTGCAGTCCGGCGCCGATCGCCGCGGCCATGGGCTGTTCCATCAAGAACGCCTCGGATGCACCGGCACGGCGCGCCGCTTCGGTCACAGCTCGCCGTTCGACAGATGTGATCGCCGAAGGAACGCAAATGAGAACACGCGCGGTCGGTTGAAGCGCGACACGCCGCATCGTTGCAGGAGCAGGCGGATCATCCGCTCGGTGATATCGAAATCGGTGATCGCACCCTGCCGTAGCGGCCTGACCGCCACGATGTACCCCGGGGTACGTCCGATCATCTGCCATGCCTCGTGACCGATCGCAAGCACATCCTGGCTACGCGAATTGAGCGCTATCACGGTCGGCTCGTTCAACACGATGCCGCGGCCCACGCGCGTAGACGAGGGTGTTGGCGGTCCCGAGGTCTATGGCTAGATCCCTAGCCATTAAACAACACTCGCACCACGCCATCGTAGGGCTTGAACCCACCCGGGCCGCCAGGCGACGCCCTTTCGGTGAGGTCCGAAGGTATCCTCGACGCCCGATGAACCTCAGTGGTAGCTCCTTTCCGGGAGAGGAGCCGTTCGAAGACCCAGATGGGTCCGCGTATGGCGAAATTATAGTTCCCGCCGAGGAATCAGACGGGGGAATACCCGAAGGCCTGGGCGGCGACGAGGGCATCCTCCGGGGGTGGATCCCACCAGACGACCGCCTTTGGCTGCATCCCTCGGAAATTGGCCGTGAATCGCGCAGGCTCACTGTCGACGCGCACCGCCGCGCCAAGCGGTCGGATCGCCTCGGCCTGTTGGCGGCAGGCGTGGTCGGTACCGCGGCACTGACGGCTGCGGTTGCAGCTGTGGCACTCGCCGCAACTTCCTCGAACCCCATCACTGCCGCCACGACCCGAACGTCCCAATTCATCTCAAAGCCATCGCCCCCACGTCGACTATGTCCGACCTCAACAACGTGGCGTCCAAGCAATCCGCGGTGTCATGGATGTCTCAGACTGCCTGCAATGCGGTGAAAAAGGTCGAACCGTCGATGCTGCGGATCGTCGTCGGAAGCGGAGCAAGCAAGGCGGTCGGCAGCGGAGTTGCCGTTTCTGTCGCAGGCGAGACCGTCGCGATCACGGCGGCGTCACTCGTCGGAAAGTCGGAATCGGTCGAAGCGTCCGATCCCTCCGGCGCCTCGCGCACTCTGAACGTGCTCGGCGTGGACGACGCGTCTGGCATCGCAGTGGTGAAGGTCCCGTGGCCGATGCCGGTCGTGACAATCGCGCAGCAGACCGTGACGGCCGGTCAGTGGCTGATGCTCGCATGTCTCGGTCGCGGCTCCGACGTGCTCGTGCCGGCGATCGGAGAAGTCAACGGGGCCGATGTCTCCTCGCAGCTCATGGACGCCATCGACGTCGACATCACTCCCATCGCCACTCCCGGCGGAGTGCTGCTCAACTCCTCGGGTGACGTGCTCGGGATCCTCAGTGCAACCGACTCGAGTCCGACTGACCAGATGGGGGAATTCGTCCCCTCGTGGCTCGCCGTAGGCGTGGCCACGAAACTCGTCGAATCCCACGAAGTTGTCCACGGATGGCTCGATGTGCAGGGAACCACTGCTCAGGGCGTCAAGGGAGCCTTCGTGGTCTCGGTCCCCCAGTCGAGCCCCGCCGCAGCGGCAGGCCTGAAGCCCGGAGACGTGGTCGTCGGGATAACAACCTCGACCGGCGTACACCCGATCGCGTCGATGGCTGACCTTCGCGGCCGCCTCTACCTGGAACCTCCGGGCGCACGTGTCGAGCTCCATGTAGTCCGTGGGAGTCAGGTGATGGTGCTGTCCCCCGTGCTCACGGCCGCAGTTCCCTGAGCCATGGCCGGCCGGTCCCGGCAGTGAGGCCGAATACGATGCGCGCGTGACCAGCACGGGACCTTCGGGCCAAGGGAATTTCTTCGAACGGTTGTTGGGCGACCTGGTCCAGATGATGGGCAACACCGGCACGGGATCGGGCCAACGTCTCGAGATGGCCCGGATGTTCGCGCACAACGTCGCCGCTGGAGGGTCCGAGGCGAACGTCGAACCGACCGAGCGGATCCGGCTCGAAGAGCTCGCGAGGGTCGCGGAGCTACACGTGTCGGAGGTCTCGGGCCTTTCGATCACGCCGGGCGGATCGGCGATCGAGATCCTCGCCGTGGGCCCCGGATCCTGGGCATGGCACACGGTCGAGGACTGGCAGTTCCTGCTCTCTGCGATGACGGCCGGCGTCTCGGCGGGGACCGAGCCTGGCGGAGAAGTCCGGCCGGGCGCGCCCGGTCGGCAGCCCGGCGGCGAGATCACCGACCGCTTCGGCCGGCCCGAACGCGGGCTGGGCCCGCCGGACGAACCCGGTGGCGGTCGCGGCTCGGGAGATTTCGGCTCCGATCTCGACTCCGGGGGTTCCGGCTCGGATCTCGACTCCGGGGATCTCGGGCCCGACGAGGAGGATCTGCTCAACAAGGTCATGGCGACCATGGGCCCGATGCTGTCTGCGATGCAGCTCGGCTCGGCGGTGGGCCACCTCGCGCGCACCACGATGGGCTCCTACGAGCTCCCCATCCCGCGCACGGACGCCTCGCGCCTGCTCCTCGTGCCTGCGAACATCGACCGCTTCGCCGGGGACTGGGGCCTCGCGCTCGACGAGGTCCGACTGTGGGTCTGCTTGAGGGAGCTGACCATGCACGCCGTGGTGACGCGCCCTTACGTCGCCGATCGAATGAGGGGCCTCCTCGAGGAGTTCATGAGCGGGGCGGCGCGTGACGCCGGCGGTCTCGCCGGACTTCTGGGGGGCATCGACCCCTCTGATCCCGAGTCCATCCAACGACTGCTCATGGACGATCCCGAGGCACTGCTCGGAGTCGATCTCTCCCCCGAACGTGCGAGGACGGCCCGCGAGCTGGCGGCCCTGACTGCCGCCATGGCCGGGTACGTCGAGTACGTCCTCGAAAAGACGGGCAGCAGGCTGCTCGGAGACCGCACGGTGCTTGCCGAAGCCTGGCGACGCAACCAGGTCGAAGGACGCGCGTCGATGAGCAGTACCGAGGCGTTCCTGGGGCTCGACGTCGGCTCGGCCCAGGTCGACAGGGGCTCCGCCTTCGTGAACGGCGTCGTCGAACGAAGCGGAGCCGAAGGGCTCGCACGCCTGTGGGAGTCCGCCGCCACCCTTCCCACCCCGCCCGAGGTGGACGCCCCTGGACTGTGGCTGGAACGACTGAAGTTGCAGGACCTGCCCGAGTCCTAGCTCTGCGCTTGGGGGCTCACCCTTCGGGGTCGACCGCTTCCTCTGTGCCGGATTCGGCCTCGTCGGGGACTCCGAGGTCCCAGTCGAGCTCGAGAAGCTCGCGTTCCGCGTCACGGACGACCCGCTCGCGGTTCCTCCTGAACTGCGGGTCGTGAGGCGGGAGAAGGGTCAATCTCGCAATGGTGCGATCGCGGAACTGGTCGATCAGCGTCGGGTCTCCGTAGTCGGACTGCACCTCCCAGTGCGGTGCTACGGGGCCGAGATACACGACCCGGACGTGACCTCGGGGCGGCTGCGGCTCCTGCTCCTCGAGAACTTCCGACACCTGTGAGCTCCTCTCGCGGCGTGCTCCCTGGGACATGCGTTTCTGCCGCGGGTGCAGGCCTGTGCCCGTGACGGGACTTCGCGATCAGACTAACCGTGCGCAGGTCAGCGAATCGGCGGCTTCCGCGCTTGCTGTGAAAGATTCGGCAGTTTCCTGTGAACGATTCAAAGGTTCACGTCGTATACCTCCAAGACATGAGTTTGTTGAACCGCCAGGTGAACGGGTAAATGCCTGGTTACGAACACATATGGCCGTCAAGTCGACTGGTAGAATCTGCATGTCGCTGGAGGTGCGATGGACGCGGACTGGATGAGCTCTGGGAAGTGCAAAGACCTCGATCCGACCATCTTTTTCCCGAATGACTGGGTCGGAGTACAGGTCGCCCAGCGCATCTGTGCGGACTGTCCGGTGAAGGGGCCGTGCCTCGAATACGCCCTCGCCAACCGGGTCGACCACGGCGTCTGGGGCGGAGCTTCGGAGCGTGAGCGCCGGCGGATCCTCCGGCAGCGACGTCTGAGCAAGGCACCGCACGCGCACAGCTGACCTGCGGTCGGCGGCTGCCGGCCTGAAGGACTGGCGCGGCCTCGAGTGCGTCGTCAACATCAGCGAAGGGCGCGACCCTGCCGTTATCAGGGCCCTCCAGGACGCCGCCGGCGAGCTGCTGCTCGACACGCACACCGACCCTCACCACAACCGGTGTGTGCTGACGCTGTGCTCGGCGGACCACGAAGCCTCGCCGCACCGCCCCGCCGCAACGGGGGGCGATCCTGCTCCAGACATGCTTCACGCCTCTTTGCTCGATCGGGTGCAGATGGTCGCCGGCACCGCCGTCGAGATGGTGGACCTCCGTGAGCACGAGGGTGTGCACCCACGTATGGGCTCTGTCGACGTCATCCCTTTCGTATCGCTCTGGCGCGACGCCGACGGAAATTTGTCGGACGGCCCGATCGAAGAGGCGCTCGCCGCACACGCTCACTTCATGAGATGGGCCGCGACAGAGCTCCGGCTGCCGTGCTTCTGTTACGGGCCTGAACGGTCGCTCCCCGAGGTCCGCCGCGATGCGTTCCGCACGCTAAGACCCGACGCGGGGCCGCCGGAGCCCCACCTGACCGCGGGCTCGTGCGCTGTGGGAGCCCGGCCCCTGCTCGTCGCCTACAACCTGTGGCTGTCGGGTGCCCGCGACGGCCGCGGGCCAAAGGGATGGGACGGACCCCAGGAACAACTGGAGCTCGCGCGCTCGATAGCCCGGTCTGTCAGGGGCCCGACGGTTCGCGCCCTCGGGCTCAGGGTCGGTTCGGACGTCCAGGTGTCGGTCAACCTGATCGACCCGTTTCACACGGGCCCGGTGCAGATCTACGACAGCGTCGCGATGCTCGCCGCCGAGTCCGGAACCGGCATCGAGCATGCGGAGCTTGTCGGCCTCGTGCCCAAGCGCGTCCTGGCTGACATTCCCGCCCACAGGCTGGCCGAGCTCGGACTCGACGAGAAGCACTCGATCGAGGCCCTCCTCGAAGCCCGCGCCACCTGAGGAAGCCGTAGCCGCCGGCGCGCCCGGGGGGCAGCGCCGGCACTACAGACGGTACGTGCGACTTTCCAGGCCGGTGCGAACCTCAGGAAGCCGAGACGGCTGTGCGACGGCCCATGGCCCGCTGGCGCCGCAGACGCCGGCGCTCACGTTCCGACAGGCCACCCCAGATCCCGAACTTCTCGCCGTTCGCGAGCGCATACTCGAGGCAGTCCTCGCGCACGACACAACCCCGGCACACCTCTTTCGCCTCGCGCGTCGATGCGCCGCGCTCGGGGAAGAAGAGGTCGGGGTCCACGCCCATGCAGTTGGCCCTCGACTGCCATTCCCGTTCTTGTCGGTCGCACAGTGAAGCGAAGTCCACCGGTACGCCTCCCCTCGCCACACCGTGGCATCGGTGTAATTACAATCGTGTCATCATCACCGATCCCCACGCACGGCGCAAGGGGACGCCCAGGGATTATCCGATTTCTCGTCACGCTGAGTGGCGGCGCAAATCTCACCCTCCGGATCCAACCGGACGGCCGGGAGGGTTGCGTGAGACCCAGGTCGGGCTCTACCGGCTCCACATGCCGGGGCCAGGACGCGACCGCCAGGGCCCTGTCGCAGACCCTGAACGCCACGTGCCGCGCCCCGAACCACTCTGCCCCGCCGGCCCGGGACCAGCTGGCGCGCCTGAAGAACGCGAGCTGCGGCTCCGACGGTGCTCTAAGAAGTCGACGAGGACATAGTCGCCGAGGTTCTCGGGATTGGTGAAGAACGCCCTGCCGCGGTTGAGCCGCGACATCTGCTCGACGAACCCCTGAAGTGACCGGTCGGGGTCGAGCATGAAGGTGTTGATCGTGATCCCCGCCTTGGTGCAGCGGACCACCTCGGACAGGGTGCGTTTCACGGTCTCTGCGGTGGGCGGGTAACTGAAGGAGACCTCGTTCCCACCTGCCCCGTCCGGCACCATATGGGCGGTCGGCTCGCCGTCTGTGATCATGATGATCTGCTTCGTGCCGTGGCGATGGGCGAGCATCCGTCGTGACAAAAGAAGCCCGTGCTGCATGTTGGTACCGTAGACGTAGTCCCACGAGACACCCGGAAGCTCTTCGGGCTTTATCTCGCGCGCGACCTCCGAGAAGCCGACGAGCCCAAGGAAATCACGGGGAAATTGGGTCGAGATCAAAGTGTGCAAAGCGATCGCAACCTTCTTGGCGGCGAGGAAGTTGTCGCGCATCGGCATGGACAGCGACAGGTCGACCATGAGCACCGTCGACGAGCGCACGAGGGCTTCGGTGCGCTCGATCTCGAAGTCCTCCGGCGTGAAGCCTCACCGGTGTTCCCGAGCCGGACCTCCGCACCGCGTTGTGAACGGTCCGCTCGATGTGCAGCGTGAACGGATCACCGAACTCGTAAGGCTTCGTCTGGCCCTCGCGCTCGTGGCCGGTGCCGATGAACGCCGCACGGTGACCGGCGGGCCGGTCCTTGGTCAGCTTTGCGAACAGCTCTGAAAGCGCTTTCTGCCCGATTCGCCGTATGGCCTTCGCCGTCAGCTCGTAGCGACCCTCGCGCCGGTTGATCAGCCCGGCATCCTCGAGCTCGCGCGCCAGGTTCGCGAGGCGCTGCAACGAGCGGGCGCCATCCTCGCCCAGGTACTCGCGCGCCTGGTCGAGGTCGACCTCGGCGAGCGCTCCCGGCGAGGCGGCCGAGCGCAGGAACTGCTCGAGCTGGTCCATCTCACCCAGACCTGCGGGCCGACGCCGCCGCCTCGTCGAGACCGACGGGCTGGTCGCCGCCGTAGCGGTAACGACGGCCCCAACCGGCCCCCGGCACCGCCTTCTGGAGGTTTCCCATCAGGCGGTCGACCTGCCAGCGCAGGTCCATGTCCTCGAACAGAGACTCGGCGAGTGCCTGGAGCTGAGCGCGCTGTTCTGGGCTCATCGAGTCCAGTGCCGCCTGGACCGCCGCCATCTGGGCCGCGAGCTGAGCGAGGAGCTCGTCCAGGTCCTTCGGATCTCCGGGGAAGAGGTCTCCGAACTGCTCCATGAACTGCTCGAACGTCGGATCGAGAGGTTCGCCGGACTCGCGCTGCTCGATCATCCGGTTGAGCCCGTCGAGGGCCTGGCGGACCCTTTCGAGTTGCTCGGGGTCGGGATTGGTGAGCGCCTCCGACATCTGGTCGAACCAGCTCTTCGCCACCTGCTCGCGCAGCCGCTCGAGAAGCTCCTCGAAGTGCTCGCGCGCCTGGGAAGACGCGAACTCGTATTCCTGGAGCCCCTTCACCCGGCCCGCGAGGTCCTCGGGCAGCAGCTCGAGCTGCATGTTGCGCTCGGCCACGACCTCGTCGGTCACCTGCCTGCGCCTTTCGTCGCCTGAGGCCCTGGCTTCTTCGGCGAGCTCCTCGAGCCCGGTGCGCTCCTCTGCAAGGACCTCCTCGAGCTCCTCTGCGATCTCGCGGTATGCGCCGCCGAGGTCGTAGCGGTCGAGCTCGGCCTGGCGCCGCTGGCGCAGGCGCGACATCAGGTCGCGCAATCCCTGCACTCGTTCCCCCGGCTTGCGGAAGCCCGAATTGAGCATGCGGCGCAACGCCGCGTCGGGGTCGCCGTGGTACAGCAGGTCGTCTGCGATCTCGTCGAACAGGCTGTCGATCTCGTCTGTGATCCCGTGCTGGGTGCCGTCCCAGCGCGAGTAAGACCAGCTGCGCTCAAACACGCGCCGCACCGACCGTTCCGGAGCACCGACGGTGCCGCGACACGCAGCCTCCGGCACCCATCATCACGAGCGTGCCCTGTACGCCGCCCGAGCCCCTGCGGCGTCCTTGTTCAGGCGCTTCGTCAGGTGCAGTCCCTCCAGGATCAGCTCGGTGGCGCTCGCTACGGCGCCCGGGGTCTTCGAGCCGGCGAGCCCGGTGGCGAGCGTGGCGAGCTCGGGCACCTGCGACAGGGTGTCCGCGTAGGCAGATGCCGGAAGATCGTCGCCGGCGTGCACCACGCGCTTGTCGTCGAAAGCCGCCACGATCCCCGCCAGGTTGTCGGTCGGGACCCGGCGCCGGAACACCGCGAGCACAGCCGCCGACACGAGCGCGTGGAGAATTCGCTCCTCGCGACCCTCCTCGAGTGCCTCTATCTCCACCTTGCCCTGAGTCGAGCTCACGAGGGCTCCGAGGTCGCTAACCCTCGGCACGGCGTCTGGCTCCCCGAGACGAAGCGCCCTCCTGAGTGCGTTCGCCACCAGCGTCTCGTAGTTCGTGATGCTGAGACGGACCGAGACGCCCGAGTGCTGGTTGAGGTGCGGGCTCTCGCGCGCCAGTTGGGACAGCTCGGCGACGATCTCCCCCATGAACTCCGGGACCTCGATCCTCGGATCCCCCTCCGAAAGCTCGGGGATGTGCGCCTCCTGGAAGACGATCGCGAGCTCGGTCTCGGTGTCGGCCGGGTAGTGGGTGCGGATCTGGGCGCCGAACCGGTCCTTCAGCGGAGTGATTATCCGCCCGCGGTTGGTGTAGTCCTCAGGGTTGGCGGTCGCCACGAGAACGATGTCGAGCGGCAGCCTCACCGTGAAGCCGCGGATCTGCACGTCGCGCTCCTCGAGCACGTTGAGCAGGCCGACCTGGATCCTCTCTGCGAGATCGGGAAGCTCGTTGAGCGAGAAGATCCCCCTATTCGAGCGGGGCACGAGCCCGTAGTGGAGGGTGAGCTCGTCCGACAGGTAACGCCCCTCCGCGACCCGGATCGGGTCGACCTCGCCGATCAGGTCGGCGATCGAGGTATCAGGTGTAGCCAACTTCTCGGAGAGGCGCTGGCTTCGATGCACCCAAGCGATCGGAGTGTCCGACCCCTCTTCGGCTACTAGGTCGATCGCGTAGCGCGACACGGGGGCGAACGGGTCGTCGCGGACCTCCGAACCCGCTACAACGGGCAGCCATTCGTCGAGAAGGCTGACGAGCGACCTTGCGATCCGGGTCTTCGCCTGGCCGCGCTCGCCGAGCAGGATCACGTCGTGGCCGGCGAGAAGGGCGTTCTCCAACTGCGGCAGGACCGATTCGTCGAAGCCGAGGACCCCGTCTATGAGCGGCATCCCGCCGCCGACGCGTTTCGCGGCGTTGCGCCGGAGCTCCTCGTGCACCGGGATGGATCTCCATCCAGAAGCCTCGAGATCTCCGAGAGTGGTGGGCAGATCCGAGGGTTGCGAGGAGTGCGAGGCGGTCTGGCTCATGGAGCCGAGCCTACGCGCCCGACACCGGGCAGCCTCCTCGGGAGACTCGCCCCGTCACCGGCACCCGTGGAAAGATGATGCGCCGTCAGGAACTCCCGCCTTGGGATGGTCCTTCGCACCAACGCAGTTAAACTGCCGGCCAGGGACGCCCGGCCACGGAACCGAAATGAGGTGAGAGGTCGGGGTGAGCACGGTGGAGGATGTCCGTCCGGTGCCGGTCGCGCCGACGCCGGTATCTCTCGGCGGCGTACGCGGCGGGCCGGACTCAGAGAGGACGCTCCGTAAGGACCGCTGGTGGCTGAGCCCGGTGGTGACGGTTGGGATCCTCACCTCGTTCGTCGTCTATTCGACCTGGGCGGCCTTCCAGAACCGCAACTACTTCGTGGGGGCGGCCAGTCATCGCGACCTGATCTCGCCGTTCTATTCACCTTGCCTGGCGGGCAGCTGCGTACCGGGGAGCCACCCGGGCTTCACGCTCGTGCAATGGACGATTTCGCCCGCCATCTTGATACTGATCGTCCCGCTCGGCTTCAGGCTCACCTGCTACTACTACCGCCGCGCGTACTACCGGGGCTTCTGGCAGGCGCCTCCCGCATGCGGCGTGGCCGACGCGGACGGGACGTACTCAGGAGAGACACGTTTCCCGCTCATCTTGCAGAACGCGCACCGCTACTTCTTCTACCTGGGACTCGTGCTGAACGTCATCCTCACCATCGACGCCGTCGTCGCGTACGGCGAGCCCGGTGAGGGAGTCGGCGTGAGCATCGGGGCACTCATGCTCACCGTGAACGCGGTGTTGCTTTGGAGCTACTCCCTCTCGTGCCACGCGTGCAGACACCTGTGCGGCGGCAACGTCAACCGTTTCTCGGCGCATCCGCTGCGCGCGCGGATCTGGAAGGCGCTAACGCCGCTCAACGCCCGTCACATGCAGATCGCCTGGGCAAGCCTGATCTTCGTGGCCCTCGCGGACCTCTACGTCCGGCTGGTCGCGTCAGGCGTGTTCTCCGACCCGAAGCTGTTCTGAGACATGACCGAATACGAGACTCACGACTTCGATGTGATCGTCATCGGGGCGGGCGGGGCGGGACTGCGCGCGGCGATCGAGGCGAAAGAACGCGGGCTGCGCACGGCGCTCGTCTGCAAGTCCCTCCTCGGCAAGGCGCACACCGTGATGGCCGAGGGTGGTGCCGCCGCCGCGATGGGAAACGTCTGGCCCGAGGACAACTGGAAGGTCCACTACCGCGACACGATGCGCGGCGGCAAGATGCTCAACAACTACCGCATGGCGCAACTTCACGCTCTCGAGGCGCCCGACCGCATCTACGAGCTCGAGCGCTGGGGAGCGCTGTTCGACAGGACCAAGGACGGCCGGATCCTGCAACGAGACTTCGGTGGTCACCGCTACGCGCGGCTTGCCCACGTCGGTGACCGAACAGGCCTCGAGCTCATAAGGACGCTCCAGCAACGCGCCGTGGCGCTCGGGATCGACGTGTTCATGGAGTGCAAGATCCTCAAGCTGCTGCGCGACGACGCGGGAGTGACCGGCGCCGTCGGCTACTGGAGGCCCACGGGCGAGTTCGTGGTGTTCACGGCCCGGTCGGTGGTCCTCGCGACCGGAAGCGTCGGCAAGGCTTGGCTCTACACGTCCAACTCGTGGGAGTCCACGGGCGACGGCCATGCGATGGCGCTCTGGGCAGGGGCCGACATGATCGACATGGAGTCGGTGCAGTTCCACCCGACGGGAATGGTCTGGCCGCTGTCGGTCAGGGGGATCCTCGTGACCGAGGGTGTGCGAGGCGACGGCGGGGTGCTGCGCAACTCCGAGGGCCGGCGCTTCATGTTCGACTACATCCCTCCGATGTTCGCAGCCGAGACCGCCGACACAGAAGAAGAGGCCGACCGCTGGTACGAGGACCACGCGAACAACAGGCGGCCGCCCGAGCTGCTGCCGCGCGACGAGGTGGCACGTTCGATCAACTCCGAGGTCAAGGCCGGCAGGGGTAGCCCGCACGGCGGCGTCTACCTCGACATCGCGACCCGCCGGCCTGCAGACGTCATCCGCAAGCGCCTGCCGTCGATGTACCACCAGTTCATGGAGCTCGCCGGCGTCGACATAACGGCGGAGCCGATGGAAGTCGGTCCCACGTGCCACTACATCATGGGCGGGGTGCGCGTCGACGCCGACACCGAGGCCACCACCACGCCCGGCCTCTTCGCTGCGGGCGAGGTGGCGGGCGGCATGCACGGCGCCAACCGGCTAGGGGGGAACTCGCTGTCGGACCTTCTCGTGTTCGGAAGGCGGGCGGGCATGGGCGCGTCCGACTACGCGGAGCATGTCGCAAGTCCGAGGCCCGCCGATCCGGCCGAGGTCTCGAGCATCATCGAGGACGCCCTCGCGCCGTTCGATCGCCAGGGCGGGGAGAGCCCCTACGACATCCATCACGACCTGCAGGAGACCATGCAGAGCCTCGTAGGCATCATCAGAACGGAGTCCGAGCTCCTAGAGGCGCTCGAAGCGCTCGACAAGTTCGACGACCGTGCGTCCGCCATGTCGGTGAGCGGAGGGCGGGCATACAACCCGGGCTGGAATCTCGCCACCGACATCCCGTCGATGCTCACGGTGTCGCGACTCGTGGCCACCGGCGCTCTCAACAGGAAGGAGAGCCGCGGAGGGCACACGAGAGACGACTTCCCGGGACCTGACCCCGAGATGGGGAAGGTCAACTTCGTGCAGCGGATGACCGAAGACGGCAAGCTCACGATCACGCCCGAACCACTTCTCGAGATGCCTGAAGAGCTTGCAGAACTTCTCGGAGAGGGCCACTGATGGCGGACGTGACTCTCAGGGTCTGGCGTGGCGACGCGAGCGGTGGGAGCTTCGTCGAGTACTCGCTTCCCGCCCAGGAGGGCGAGGTCGTCCTCGATGTGGTGCACCGCGTGCAGGCGGGTCCTGCGCCCGATCTCGCGTGCCGCTGGAACTGCAAGGCGGGCAAGTGCGGGTCGTGCTCGGCCGAGATAAACGGCGTCCCGAGGCTCATGTGCATGACGCGAATGGACACCCTGCCCGAGGGAGAGCCGGTGGTCCTCACACCGATGCGGGCGTTCCCGATCATCCGCGACCTCGTCACCGACGTGGTGTTCAACTACGAGATGGCGCGACAGGTCCCTGCGTTCCAGCCTGAAGCTCCCGGTGCCGACGGCACCTACCGGATGATGCAGGTCGACGTCGAGCGCGGGCAGGAATTCCGCAAGTGCATCGAGTGCTTCATGTGCCAGGACGTCTGCCACGTGATCCGCGACCACGAGGAGAACAAGGCGAAGTACGCGGGACCAAGGTTCTTCATCCGCTACATGGAGCTCGAATCGCATCCTCTCGACACGAACGACCGTCGCCAGCTGATCCAAGAGCGCATGGGTCTCGGCATGTGCAACATCACCAAGTGCTGCACCGAGGTCTGTCCCGAGCACATCAAGATCACCGACAACGGGATCATCCCGCTCAAAGAACGCGTGGTCGACGCGAAGTACGACCCTGTGGCGTGGTTGGGCCGCAAGATCCTCGGCCGCAAGGTCGCCCCCGTGCCGGCCCCGGACGCGACACCCTCCCCGATCCACCTACCCCCGGAGCCAGGCGACACGCTCGACGGCGCGACGCCGTACGGTTCGCGGGCCGGCTCTTTAGGCTCTTCGGGCCCTGAGCGGCCTACCGCGTCGACCGTCCCTGGGGGTACACCGCCCGACGGCTACTGGGGGCCGCCTGCTGCGCCTGAGGCCGGGGGTGGCGACGGATCTGCTGATAGCGCCGCTGCGGCCGCGGGGGCCGACCGGGCTGGCGACGGGGCCGGCGGGGTCGCCGCTACGGAAGCCACGGGGGCGGCGAGCCCCGGCGAAGGCGAGCCCACCCAAACGGGCGGCGCCTGAGTCACGATCCCTGGGCCGGCTCCCCAGGGCACCACTCAGCGGTCCGGAGAACAAAGGTCCGCAGCACAACGCCCGTCCGTACAACCTTGCAGGATCCGATGCAAACGCCCTGCAAGTGTTGCAATTCTGTTAACCACCTGGATCTTTGTCATTCCGCCGGTGCCAATCGCCAGGGGACGGGAGTATCTTTGACCCAACAGACGTCCGGATCGGATGTCGGGAAGGGGAGGTCCCATGGCCATACCAGGTGTGCTCGACGACCAGTCACTTCGTCGCTACCGCGAGCTCCTCGACGCAGAGGACGCAGCATTCGACGAACTGGAGCACGCTTGTGAGGACGGGGACCGGGTGCACTTCGAATCAGACTTCGCCGCGTGGCGCCAAGCACTGATACGCAAGCTCACGTTCTTGAACAAGGTAGGGATCGACATCGGCGACTTCGCCCGAGTCTGATCCTTTCGCTCCTGTCGCCGGCGGGGTCCCGTCCGGCAGACGGATCTTTCGGCGATCTCCAGAACGTCAGACGAGCAGGGCCTCGACCGCTTGGCGTTCGGCGAGCAGCTCGTCGGTCGTGATCTTGATCAGGCCGGATGCGAACTCGCTGTGAAAAAGGCCGTCCACGATCTCGACGCGGCCGGACTTCGCGCGCACCGGAAACCCGAAGATGAGCCCCTCTGGTGTGCCGTACTCCCCATGTGACACGACCGCGAGCGACGCACAGTCCCCTGCATCGGTGTCGAACGTCACGCTTCTCACCGAGTCGACGACCGCGTTCGCTGCGGAAGCCGCAGACGACGCCCCGCGCGCCTTGATCACTGCGGCCCCCCGCTGCTGCACGGTCGTGATGAACTCGGACCTGAGCCATTCGTCGTCGCCGATGACATCGGTAGCCGGTGCACCGTTGATGACCGCGTTCTCGAAGTCCGGGAACTGAGTCGCGGAGTGATTGCCCCAGATACCTAGGGAACGGACATCGGAGACAGCGACACCGGCCTTGCGGGCGAGGAGACTGGTGGCTCGATTCTGGTCGAGTCTCGTCATCGCGAACCAGCGGTCGTCCGGCACTTCGGGAGCGTGCGAGCGCGCGATCAGGCAATTCGTGTTGCACGGGTTCCCGACCACCAGCACCCTCACGTCGGCGGCGGCGTTCTGTGCGATGGCCTCACCCTGAGGTCCGAATATCCCGCCATTCACGTTGAGCAGGTCGCTTCGCTCCATGCCCTCCTTGCGCGGGATCGATCCGACGAGCAGGGCCCAATTGGTCCCGTCGAACGCCGTCTTCAGGTCGGAGGTCGCCTCGATGCCGGCGAGAAGCTCGAACGAGCAGTCCTGCAGTTCCATCACGACGCCTTCAAGCGCCGACATGGCGGGCTCGATCTCGAGCAGTCGCAGGGCCACCGGCTGATCGGGCCCGAAGAGAGCCCCGGAACCGATCCTGAACAGCAGCGAGTAGCCGATCTGGCCGGCTGCGCCTGTGACGGTGACGTTGACGGGAGTCTTCACGCTTGGTCGAACCTTTCTGCTCCTACAGCCTTTGCTCTACAGCCTTTGCTCTACAGCCTCTGGGCGATTGCGGCGGCGAACTCGGAGCACTTCACCTCGGTTGCGCCGTCCATCAGACGGGCGAAGTCGTACGTGACGATCTTCTCTGCGATCGTCGCCTCGAGCGCGCGGAGTATGTCGGCCGCCGCATCGGTCCAACCGAGATGCTCGTACATGAGCACGCCGGAGAGGAGCAGCGAGCCCGGGTTCACCTTGTCCTGCCCGGCATACTTCGGCGCCGTGCCGTGGGTCGCCTCGAACACCCCGTGTCCCGTCACGTAATTGATGTTGCCGCCGGGCGCGATTCCTATGCCGCCGACCTGGGCGGCGAGTGCGTCCGACAGGTAGTCGCCGTTCAGGTTCATCGTCGCGATCACATCGAACTCGTCGGGCCTGGTGAGCACCTGCTGGAGGGTGATGTCGGCGATCGCGTCCTTCACGAGCAGCTTGTCCCCCGGCTTGCCGCCGGAATCGTCCCAGGAGACCGCCACGTCGGAGAACTCGTCCCTGACGAGCTCGTAGCCCCATGCCCTGAACGCGCCCTCGGTGAACTTCTGGATGTTGCCTTTGTGCACCATCGTCACGCTCTTGCGACCGTGGTCGAGCGCGTAGCGGATCGCGGCACGGATGAGCCTCTTCGAGCCCTCTTCGGAGATCGGCTTGATGCCTATGCCGGTTTCGTCGCGCAGCTTCCAGCCGAACTTCTCCTGAAGGAACGCAGCGAGCTCGATGGCCTCGGGGGATCCCGCCTGTACCTCCATGCCGGCGTAGACGTCCTCGGTGTTCTCCCTGAAGATGACCATGTCGACCAGCTCGGGATGGCGAACGGGCGACGGCACGCCGGTGAACCACCTGACCGGACGCAGGCACACGTAGAGGTCGAGCAATTGTCGGAGCGCGACGTTGAGCGAGCGGATCCCGCCGCCCACCGGGGTGGTCAGGGGTCCTTTGATCCCGATCAGGTGCTCCCTGAAGGCCTCCACCGTCTCGTCGGGAAGCCAGCTGCCTGTCTCGTTGAACGCCTTCTCTCCGGCGAGGACCTCTTTCCACTCGACTCTCTTGCCGTGCTTGGCGGCTGCGGCGTCGAGGACGAGCTTGGCCGCGGGCCAAATGTCGACTCCGATCCCGTCACCTTCGATGAAGGGGATGATCGGTTCGTCGGGGACTACGAGCGCGTCCCCCGGCTGCATGGTTATGCGTTCTGGCACGAGACGGGAGCCTACCGGTCTGTGGCTGCCGCCATAATCCGGCGCCGAGCCGTTTGAATCCGGGGCCGTGCCCTTGTCAGGGGACGAAAGTCTCTGTCGCCTTGGGGCAGGTGACCGGGTTCCCCGGACCCGACGGGCGTCGACAACCTGGTCGGCTCCGGCCCGGCCCACAGCGGGTGTAAACCGGGTGCCATGTCAGCAATGCGGCTGATGGTGATCGTCTTGTTCGGGCTTTGCGTCGCTGCTTGCTCGACATCCACGGGATCGACGGCAACGACCAAGCGTGCGTCGATCACCACGAATACGGCCTCTCGGGCGACCGTGACCACGAAGGGGCCACCGCCAAGTATCACCGTCCCGACAACTCTCGCTTGTCTCAGCGGAACCGTCACCCTTCCCTTCCAGGGGCCGGGTCAACTGAGCCGTGCCTGCATCAAGGTCGGCTCAATCCTCGTGATGAACGGTGGTGGAAACATGTCTGCCGGCAAGTGGCCGGGACCTCCGGACATCTCCGACACTCACGTTCTCACTCTGGTGTCGAGTCACGGCGGTACGGACTTCAACGCCAGGTTCAAAGCGATCGGACCCGGGGCGGCATCGGTTGAGGTGCCATTCGTCGCAGGTCCAGACGTGTGCAACCCGACACCCTGCACGCCCGTACCCGGAGGGCCGCTCATGCTGCAAGTGACGGTTGTCGGCTAGCGCGCTCGACACTGTGTCGTCATCGGCCACAAGACCGAGTTTGTCATCGGCGACAGGACCGGGCTGGTGACGTTGCGGACCAAGTTCACCGACATGATGCAGGTCGAGCATCCCGTCGCGCTCGCACCGATGGGCGGATCCGCCGGTGGCGCATTGGCGGCGGCAGTATCGAACGGAGGGGGCCTGGGTCTCATCGGCGGCGGACGCGAGAACGTCGACTGGCTCGAGCGCGAGGTCGAGATTCTCGTCCGGGAGACAGACCGGCCTTGGGGTGTGGGATTCTTGACCTGGGCGGTTTCGGCTGAGACGGTCGCACGTTCGTTGGAGCTCGGACCAACCGCCGTCATGCTCTCCTTCGGCGATCCCTGGCCTTTTGCCGAGCTGATCGGGGTGTCCGCCGCCAAGCTGATCATCCAGGTCGTCGACCTCGACGAGGCACGCCGCGCTGTCGACGTCGGTGCAGACGTGATCGTGGCGCAGGGAACGGAGGCGGGCGGCCACGGAGGATCCCCTGGACGGTCCACTTTGCCCTTCGTGCCGGCCGTGGTGGATCTGGTCAACCCGATACCCGTGCTCGCTGCGGGCGGTATCGCGGACGGCCGTGGCCTTGCAGCGGCACTCAGCCTCGGTGCTGCAGGGGCGCTCGTGGGTACGCGCTTCCAGGCGAGCACAGAGGCCGTCGTCGACGCGGAGATCGTGAAGGCGATCCTGAACGGTCGCGGCGAGGACACCGAACGGAACCGCGTGCTCGACATCGCCCGCGGAGCTGACTGGCCTGCCAGGTATCCCGGAAGGTCGCTCCGAAACGACTTCTTGGATCGTTGGCGCGATCGGGAGAATGAGTTAGGGCGCGACTACGAGGCTCAGCGGAGCTTCCGAGAGACAGCTGCAAGCGGCGATATGAGTGTCGTCCCCGTCTGGGCGAGCGAAGCCATCGACCTCATCACAGAAACGCGCTCAGCAACGGACATCGTCCGAGACATGGCAGCGGACGCGGAGAATGTCCTCAGGCGAATTCTCGAGCGAAAGTGACGACTCATTCGGTGCAGAGAGCGCGCTCCATATCGTCGGCGAGCTCGGGATTCTGGTACGGCCCCGGCGTTCGCAACGCCGCCATCACCTGACGCTGACTGACCGGGTCCTTGTCCTGGCTCATCTTGACCTTGCAGATGAAACGGGTGATCGGCAACCTGATACCCAACGTTCCCTGGGCAACCGGGCGACCCCAGTCCGGGTCCAGGAACATCGGATCTTCGACATGGCGCTCGAAATGCGCGACCAACCGGCCGAGCACCGCGAGGTTCTCCTCCGCGTCGAGCAGTTGCGGCACTCCATAGCAGTGCGCCGCGCTGAAGTTCCATGTCGGGGCCCGTACCGCTCCCGGTGCGTACCAGCTCGGCGAGATGTACCCGTTGTTGCGCCCCTGGATGATCAGCAGAATCTCGCGGTCTCCGAATCCGTGGTTCAACTCGTCGGGTCGACCTACGTGCGTGAGGACGGTCAAACCCTCGGCCTCGTCGTCGAGCAGAATCGGGTAGTGCGAGGCGACGAGCCCGCCGTTGTTGTTGCTGACCAAGATCCCCCAAGGGTTCTCGCCGATCAGTCGACGGACCACCTCGGGATCTTCTGTGGCGTGTAACGGGTTGTGGCGCACGAACGAGCATTGTGCCATGGCTCTTGTCCGCCGGCGTTGTCGGTGCTCGGAGCGGCTGGCTATTGATGTCGGAAACATGTTCGCGGATCGATACTCTGACCCGATGGAGCCTGGAAACGATTGGAGTGTCGAGCGCCATCTTGCAGGTAAGCCACAGAGTGTCGTCGACCTCTATCGACGCTTCGAAGACTTGATCGCTGCCTGTGGGCCGGTCGCGTACAGGATCACCAAAACTGCCATCGCCTTCAAGGGCACTCACCGGGGCTTCGCCGGCGCAAAGCCCCGCAGCTCTTATCTCGATGGATTCCTGGATCTGCAACGGGTAGTAAGGGACGAAAGGTTCCTCCGGGTATCGCCATACACGAAGAAGTTATTCGTGCATCAGTTTCGTGTGACGAAGATTGCGCAGATCGACGAGGAGTTCGCGAAGTGGGTGAAGGAGGCGTACCAAGTCGGGGAGGGAGCTCATCAGGAGTCCTGATCGAATCCTCGTCGCCTCGTCACCACGTCGCCACGTCGATAACTGGAGCTCTTCAAGGCCGTCGGTTTTTGAGCGGCGTGATCAAGGACTTGCGTTGTATTTGCTTACGACACGCGGGTGGAGTGGTTCGAGAATCAGCCGTCTTCTCGACAAAGGCAGAACGGGTGGCCGGCCGGGTCTAAGAGTACCCGGACGTTCTGTTGCGGTTGATGTTCGGCGACCGTCGCTCCAAGTGCAACCGCGTCAGCAACGGCAGAGTCGAGGTCGTCGACCTGGAAGTCGAAGTGCATCATCGAACGCTGTTCTCCGGGTCTCGGCGGCCATACAGGGGGCCGGTAGTCGGACGCCTGTTGGAACACGACGTAGATGGAACCTTCCGGCGCTGCGAGGACGACCGTTCCCGGTTCTTGGTTAACGACTGGCCAAGCAAGCAACTCCGAGTAGAAATTCGCCAAGCGCCCCGGGTCCGGCGCTTCGATCGCGGCGCCCCACCACATGCCTGCCGTTCGGGAACGCAAGTAGTCAGTGTGTCACGGCTCAGGATCTTGCGGTCTCGAGCCGCACCCGAGCACCTTCCTTCCCCCGTACGCCGGCGTTCCCCCCGTACGCCGGGACTACGATCGCCCTTCCGACTGAGCTCGGCTCTGGCGGCTCTGGCGGCTCTGGCGGCTCTGGCGGCTCTGGCGGCCGAAAAGGGATGGAACATGTCGCGTGCAGGTCGTCAATGGCGAGCCGTCCGGGCTGGAGCCGTGGCTGGTTTCTTGACTGGGGCGACGTTGACAGCCGCCACCGTCGAACCGGCCTCGGCTTCGTCGCGATTGGCGAACGAGCAGGTTCTCTACGACTTCGCCGGCCCCAACGGTGCCGGGCCCCTGTCCGGGGTGTCCCTCGGAGCGGGCGGGACCCTTTACGGCACGACCGTCTTCGGGGGCAGGCACGGCGACGGCGACGTCTACAAGCTCACACCGGACGGCTCCGGATACACCGAGTCCATCCTCCACACGTTCGGCGCGCCAGGTGACGGTTCCAAGCCGGACGGAATCGTGGTGGCGAACAGACGTGGCGACCTGTTCGGAGAGACAACGGTCGGCGGAGCCGACCAGCAGGGCACGGTCTTCGAGTTGGTCCCGACGGGAACTCACGACGCCGAGACTGTGATCCACACGTTCACAGGTGGAACCGACGGGAGTCAGCCCGTCGGGACGCTCGTGCTGAACGCGTCAGGAGATCTCTTCGGTGTGACCCAGTTCGGGGGAACGACCGATGGGGGCGTCGCCTTCGAGCTCAGCCCGACCAAGACCGGATACCGAGAACAGGTGCTGCATGACTTCCCGTTCGGAGCAGCCCTTCCCCAAGCCGGGCTGACCATGGCCGCCGACGGCACCCTTTACGGCACGGGGTATGGCGCAGGAAACGTTCACACCGACGGCTTGGTGTTCAGGCTGCGCGCCAAGGGCAAGCACTACGCCTACACAGACCTGTACAACTTCAAAGGCGGATCCGACGGCTCAAATCCCTTCGCTGCCCTGACCATCGACGCCGCCACCGGCGACATATTCGGCACGACGGAATACGGGGGCGGCGCTGGCGGCGAAGGGACGGTCTTCGAGCTCACCCCGACCGGCCCTGGATACACCGAACGCGTTCTCCACGGCTTCACCCCCAAACAGGGCGCACTTCCCGAATCCCCGGTCCTTCTGGAGGCCAACGGAGATATCTTTGGCACTGCCACTGGGGGCGGAACGGGTTGCAACGGTGGTTGCGGGACGGTGTTCGAATTGACCCCGGCTGGCTCTAGCTACTCCTTCAAGGTTTTGTACCGCTTCTCGGGTCCGCCGGACGGAGCCGAGCCCGAGTGGGCACCGCTGGTGCCCGAAACCGATGGAGATCTACTCGGTACGACCCGGTCGGGTGGTACGGCGTCGGGCTGCAGCGACGGCGGCCCGGGCGGCGTCACCGGTTGCGGAACCCTGTATCAGATCGAGTCCTGATCGCTTCTGGCAGCTGCCCGCCTGCCCTCGTCCTCATCTCGGAAGCATGACAGCGGGGCGTGGGACCGGCGAAAATCCAGCGCTATGACCTTACGATGGGCTACACGAAACGATGGGCTACACGGACGACACGGGACGGAGACGACGCCATGAGCGAGAACGACGATTGGTCACCCGACGAGCCCTTGGGCACAGAAGCGTTCGAGCAGGGCGACGAAGCACTCGATGAGGACTCCAGGATCGATTCGAACTTCACCGAAGAGGTGGACGAAGACCCCTCGCTCGATCCGACGCTTCAAGTGGACGAACGCGAACTCGAAGAGATCGGGGCGGAACTCGACGACCCTGAAGATCTGGTCACTCTCGACGGCGGCATTGACGACCCCGATGGCCTTGGAGAGCCGACGCGGCGCACCAGCTCTCGACTTCAAGACCAGGAGGGCTGGGACCTCGACGCGCCCATGGCCAGTGGCGAGGAGAACGACGCTGATTCGACTGACTGACGGACTCCTGAGCCGAGCGGTACACCTAGGGGTCCCCTAGGGTCCGTCGGCCGGACCCGGACTCCCGTGGACGCTCGGCCTCCATCTTGATTTTCCGCAAGATGCCACGGACACCAATCACATGGCCTCCGGTTCCGATCACTAGCGCGCGATAGACCGTTCCGTGGTGGCCCGGGAACACTGCGGACGATTCGGCACGGACTCGGCAGTGGTCGCTATCGAGGGGAGTGATTCGAAACGTGAGCGAGTAGGTCGAGAACAGATGCCTTCCCTCTAGCGCCCATTCAGTCGGGGCCTGGCATCGTGTTACTTGAAAGCCGGGTACCGAGGCCCCAACTGTGTCGGGACTGCCGATCCCACGGTCCGGCTCGCATCTGAGTGCCTTCGCGAGGGCACGCCACGCTGCTCGATCTGTAAGGCGTTCAAACACAGATATTACGAGAGGCCACGCCTCGTCCGCCGGAACGTCCACCGAGATGCTGTGCTCATCGATTCGCGGCAGGACCGGTGCGACCTCCACACCGCCATTGTGGTTGGACAAGGCCGCGCACGAAAGCGCTCTCGCCTTTCTGGTACTGACGCGGTCTGTACGGTCGCTAGCCGGGCATAACGTGGGGCTCATGCGCTTCGCTTTCAAGACCTCGCCGCAGGATACGACCTGGACCGACATGCTGGCCGTCTGGAAGGCGGCCGACGACATCGAGCTGTTCGAGTCGGGATGGACCTTCGACCACTTCTATCCGATCTTTTCCGACAACACTGGTCCATGCATGGAGGGTTGGACCACCCTGACGGCGCTGGCGCAGGCAACCACGCGCCTGCGCATGGGAACACTCGTGACCGGCATCCACTATCGCCACCCGGCGATCCTGGCGAACATGGCGACAACGCTTGACATCGTGTCCGGGGGCCGGCTTGAGCTTGGCATCGGGGCCGGATGGAACGAGGAGGAATCGGGTGCCTACGGGATCGAGCTGGGCACGCCAGTACAGCGCAGCGATCGCTTCGAGGAGGCATGCGAGGTGATCGTCGGGCTCCTGACTCAGGAGACCACGACGTTCAATGGCCGGTATTACCAGCTCAGCGACGCCCGCAACGAGCCCAAACCGGTTCAGCGCCCCCATCCGCCGATCTGCGTCGGTGGTAGTGGCGAGAAGAGGACGCTGCGCACTGCAGCCCGGTTCGCGCAGCACTGGAACTTCGTGGGGGGCACGCCAGAGGAGTTCGCCCGCAAACGCGACGTCCTGCATCAGCACTGCAGTGACCTCGGCCGCGACCCTAAGGAGATTCTCCTCTCCAGTCACGTCATATTCACCGGGGATCCGAAGGCCACCGCCGAGCAGGCCGCCTCATTGTCAGAGGTCGGCGCCGAGCTTGGCATCGTCTACCTCCGACCACCTCTGGATCCCGGCGTGCTCGAGCCGCTGGCTACCGCATTGCGTGAGCTCTGAACGACAATCGCCGCTCTAGACATACGGTTCGGCAGACATACGGTTCGACAGCCTCCGCCGCCGCTGACTGCTCGATACGTTTCCTATGGTTCAGATCCTATGGTTCAGATCCTATGGTTCAGACGACGGTTCTAAGCGCCATCAGGAACCGACATCTCGGCCAACAATGACCACTCAGTTCCTGGGATCTCCGCGTACAGAATCTTTGGGGTGTCGACCAGCATCGAAGGCGCCTGCCGGATGGCTTCCTTGAAATGTTCAGAGTTGACGTGCTCAGCGCCGGCATCAGCATCGCGGAATCCTTCGATGAGAACGAACTGATCTCGGTTCTCGACACTACGGGACCAAGCGAACCATAGATTGCCTGGTTCCTGGCGAGTGGCCTGAGTGAACTCGCTTATGCGATCGATCCACTCGTCACTGCATTCTGGTCGCACGTCGAACTTCACGACGATTGAAATCATGGGGCTCCCTTATGGGTTGGGCAAATAGGTGCACTGACCCGTGCACTTTGCGCCAACGATACCCAGGACGGAGCCAAAAGCGCTCAGCCGACAGCCCGCTGAAGAGCTCGGGATGTTGAAGAATGGTCGCGTGAGCTGGGCAGACAGCAAGAGAGCGCTCTATCCCGGCGGAAGACCGACACCCGAGGCAAAGGCGATCCATCGTCGGTTCGTCGCCGGCCCCCTTCCACGTGTTCTCCCGATTGCGTCGGTGCTCGAGGTCCGTGGGCGGCAGAGCGGGCAGGTCATCCGTGTACCCCTGGCGATTGTCCGCTACCGGAGTTCGTGGTACCTGGTCTCGATGTTCGGCGAACAGTCGAACTGGGTGAAGAACGTTCGAGCCTCGGACGGTTACGCCGTGTTGACCCATGGGAGAAGGCGGCCCGTGCGGCTCGTGGAGGTGCCGGTTGATGATCGGGCTCCAATCATCAAGCGCTATCTCCTGTTCGCGGCGGGAGCAAGGCCGCACATGGATGTCAGGTGGAGGGCGCCGTTGTCGGCCTTCGATGCCGTGGCGGCGATCTATCCCGTTTTTGGCGTTGCACCTATACGAGCCGCTCCAGCGACTTCTGGTCGAGGTTGATCTCCCAAGCGTCGGGCGTCCGCAGATTCGACCAAAACGACAACGGATCGTCGAGTCCTATCTCGTGGTCCAGGTGGTGAGGAGCATGCCGTGGCTCACCAAGACAAGGCTTTCCAAAGTGACGGAGAACTGCGTAGTAACTGCGTGCGAGCCAGGTAAACGGTTCGGATTTGACGTGAAGGCTGGCCCGATCAAAGTTGCTCGATGGACGTACGAGTTCCAACCTGCTGAGGGCGGGTGCCTCGTGATCGAGCGCTGGGAGGACCACCGTAACTGGCTCGCCATGCAAATCTCACCGCTCGTGACCGGGGTGAAGGATCGCGTCAGGCGAAATCGAGAAACCATGACCGAATCCTTGGATCGATTGGCCGCGGCGGTGGAATGGGCCTGACTCTCAGCAGGTGGTCGCCTCTGACAGCGGCGTTACGGATTGTCACTCCGAGACGATCGAGGCGTGTGGCTAAGCCCCGAGCCGGTCGTTAGTGGCGACTTCTCTAGTCGTTCCCCTTGACCCAAGCGAATGACAGTGATGTGATTTGATGGTTGGGCAAGTCGCCCAGCGGTGGTGGGACGAGAACGCGATGAGCGACACGCTGAGCAAGGCCCTGGTTCTCACGATGCTCCAACACGCCGAGGACTTCCACTGGAGGATGCAGGACATCGGGCTAATGGGCCTCCGGCTGGACGACAGACGGGAGTACCGACTCCACCTCTGGGACCCGAGCTACTACGTCGGCGAACCGCCAATCCACGACCACCCTTACAACTTCACCTCGACGATCATCGCCGGCGAGCTGACCAACATTCGGTACGAAGAGGATCGCGCAGGCGACGAGTACGTGCGCTTCCGCTACTCTCCGGGCGCCGAGGACGAGCGGCGGTCGGACACAGTGAGGTTGTCCTCGACGGCGACCACCCTCACTGAGGGCAACCAGTACCGTCAGCTCGCCCGCGAGCTACACGCGAGCCTGCAACAACCAGGGACAGTGACGGCGATCCGGTGCTCATGGGTGGACGCGCCCGAGCTGACAGTCTGCGTTCGAGATGAGGGCTCCTGGCGCTCGGGGCAAGGGCGAGACGCCACACGCGAGGAAGTCAAGTGCTTCACCGCCAAAGCTCTTGAGTGGTTCTAAAGGGTCCGTAGGTCTCCGATGAGCCCTACGTCCCGATCGCGCAGGTGATTAGATGGCGTTGTGGGGTCGAAACTGATCGTCACGATCGTGTGGCTCGTCTGCGGGGCGGGGTTTCTTGCTTGGGAACGGATGATGATCAAGGTGACTCAGCAGGCTGCCCAACCTGCAGTTGCGAGGTCCCGAACGGAGTTCACAATCATCGTCTTAGTAGCTATGAGCCTGGCCATTTTGGGCGTTTGGGTCGGAGTTTGGGCGATGTTGCTCGCGGGCGGAGTCTTTGTCATCGGAATCACTCTCGTTTTCAGTCGAATGCTCGCTCGCAGGAGGTAGATCGGTAGGACGTAGAGTCCATAGTTCTGGCGATCTTGTGGAATCTCTGCGAATAGAGAACGGGGTGAGCGATGGAAGTTGCTGAGCGCGAGGCGCGAGTGCGGGGCGTTCGTCGACGACGTCTGGAATGGCAGAAACTACGACGCGGCCGCCGAACTATATGGCGAGAATTACGTCAACATGTTCGGCACGGGTCCCTCGGCCAGAATCGAGCCGATCCGCCACTATCACCAGGCGTTTCCTGACGTCCACCTGGACGTCGAGGAGCTGATTGTTGCAGGCGACACGGTCGTCCTCAGGGCGACATTCCGCGGCACGGACACAGGGGGATACGTGGGACGGCCCCCGACGGGACGGGCAGTGGACGAATGGGTGGTCACCATCATGCACTTCGAGGGCGACAAGGTCGTCAGGGAATGGATCGGAGCCGACAAGCTCGGTCTATTCATTCAGCTCGGAGTCCTCAATGATCCGTGGCCCAACTAGCCTCAATGATCCGTGACCCAACCAACTAGCCTCAATGATCCGTGGCCCAACTAGACGGCCAATGGTGAACAGGTTGCGAGACCACCTCACGATTGTGTCGGTTGCGACCGCCTTCGGCGTTCGTCGATATCGCTAGGCGCGCGCTCCGTCAAAGAGGCGGCCTCTGATCCCTTGAGCGAAGCACGCAGAACTCGTTCCCCTCGGGGTCGGCCAGAACAACCCACGATTGTTCGCCCTGACCGATGTCGACGCGCGACGCGCCGAGCGACAGTAGGCGTTCGACCTCGGCATCTTGGTCATCAGGCCGCAGATCGAAGTGCAGCCGGTTCTTTCCCTGCTTCTCCGAAACAACCGGCTCGAACAGGATCCCCGGTAGGCGGTCGACTTCAGCTCGTATCTCGAACTCGTCAACGTCGTCGTTCACGACCACCCACCGGAGCGCCGTCGCCCACCAGGTCCCCAGGCTCACCGGGTCGCGGGCATCTACCGTCGTCTGCTCCCATTCCAACACCTGCCCAGTTTGGTCGATCTGGCGGCAGTGCATCGCCATGCGAGCGTTCGGGAATTGTCACCCGAGACGGTGATACGGCGGCACTTTGATCACAGACCTCTTCGATCTAAGTCCAGTGTGTGATTTCGCGGTGCTGAAGCACTCGATGCGAGCCATCGGCTAGGCGGCGGGTAGACGAATCTGGCGATGGTGCCCGAGACCCAGGCGATGACCCATCCACCAAATACCAGGAGATTGCTGTGCGTCCTGTCACGCTTCCCCTGCGCTCCCACAACAGCCAAACGGATGCCCCAGACCAGGAAGCAGCCGATGCTGTACATCCAGTAGTTCCTATGTTTCTTCATGTTGCCAGTATGCGTCTACGGCGCCCGGTTCCCAAACGCGGGGTCGGTAGGTGACCCGACTGTGACACCTGAAGTAACCGCGCGGACAGGTCGCCGCCTACAACCGGAGGCCGTATCATGTCACTCGCTAACACTGGAAGAGGAGGCGGGACATGGCAGGGTTTATCCAGTTCGTCGAGTTTGAGGCGACCGACATTGATGCGGTCGCGGCGGCGCTCGAGCGGTTTCGAGTTGAGCATCCTGGAGTATTGACAGCGTCCATTTCAACAATCACTGAAGACCGCGATAGGCCCGGAACTTACATATCGATAGTGGAGTTCCCTTCCTATGAAAAGGCGATGGAGCAACAGAGCAATCCTGCGACTTCGGCGTTCTCGGGGGGCTTGGCTCAGATCATGAGTGGGCCGCCTCGCTTCCGGAACCTCGACGTGCGTTCGGTACTGACCAACCCTTAGTGGCGAGGATGAGGAGTGAAGGGTCTCTCATAGACCGACCAAGAACCGTGTAACTCGGTCGCGCACCACCGAGGGGAGAAACGGTTGGGCAGCGGCAATCATCTGGGCATCGCGTCCCACGAGGTAGCGGGCTTGCGGCGCCTTCACAGTGAGAGCTTTGGCGATTATCTTTGCCGCGCCTTCAGGCTCTCCCATGAATCTCATGAAGGGAGCGAGGAGCAGCTGAATCCGATGGTAGGCGGCCTCGTAGCCTGAATCCTCCCGTCGTGAGACGTCAGATTCAAACTCCTCCCAGATACCTGTCTTGAAACCACCGGGTTCAATGAGGACGACCCGAATTCCGTCGCGGGCGACTTCCAACCGCAACGCATCCGACGCTGCTTCGAGCGCATGTTTGGAGGCCTGGTACCAACCCGAGAACGGTGTGGTAGTCAGACCGTAGATGGATGAGACATTGACGATTCGACCATCTCGGGCGGACCGCATGTGGGGCAGGGCCAAACGAGCCAGACGCATCGGCGCCACAACCATTGTCTCAAGTTGCCGACGAGCTTCGTCATCGCTGACATCCTCGATGGCGCCTACTCCGGAATAGCCGGCATTGTTCACAATCGCCCACGGCCGGACTTGGTCGATTACCTCCGCACATCGGATTTCATCCGTTACATCGAGCATCATTGTCTGCACGGAGACGCCGGCTGCTTCAGCGGCTGCGGTGACCTTGGCCGCTTTGGATTCGGATCGCACCGTGCCGAACGATCGAAATCCCAGCGTGGCGAGTTTGACGACTGTCGCTAAACCGATTCCCGAGTTTGCTCCTGTGGTGAGCACCACTTTTCCGTCGGGATCCGTCATCTTCAAACCATATCCATCACGAGCAGGCAGTCACTCCGATGAGGATCCTGGAGCCCGTGCCTCTAGCCTTCCCGAACGTCGGCCGGCCCGATTGGGAGCACCCCTGGCGCTCGCAGCACCCCTGGCGCTCGCAATCAGTGGTTAGAACCAGTGCCAGCCTCGGTCACGGCCGAAGACACCTGAGTGCCCTTCGTACGGTCGGAGGAGTGGCCCGGGCGCACGTAGTGTGATCTAGGTGGAGCATCTGTCGCCTGCCGTCGAGACGAAGCTGCGGGGCCGTCAGCTCCTCTCCGACCCCCGCCTCACCCACGGAGTTGCATTCACGCGCGAGGAGCGGGAAGCCTTCGGGCTCGTCGGTCTGCTCCCGCCTGCCGTCCTCACCCTCGACGAGCAGGTATCGCGCGCCTACGCGCAGTTCTTGGCGCAACAGGGGGACCTCGCCAAGAACATTTTCCTCGCCCTTCTTCACGAGCGGGTCGAGGTGCTCTACTTCCGTCTGTTGCGTGACCATCTCGCCGAGATGCTGCCGATCGTCTACACCCCGACCGTCGGGGAGGCGATCCAGCAATTCAGCGAGGAGTTCCGCGGTACCCGCGGCGTTTATCTCTCCGTCGACCACCCTGATGACATCGAGATCTCCCTGCGAGCGTCAGACCTCGGCCCCGACGACATCGACCTCATCGTCGCGACCGACGGCGAGGCGATCCTCGGGATCGGGGATTGGGGTGTCGGCGGGATCGCTATCTCGATCGGCAAGCTCTCGGTGTACACGGCGGCCGGCGGGATCGATCCCGCCCGAACCCTGCCCGTCGTACTCGACGTCGGCACCAACCGGCAGAGCCTTCTAGAAGACCCGCTCTACCTCGGAAACCGCCATACTCGCGTGGACGAGCCCATCTATGACGCCTTTGTGGACGCCTTCGTGCAGACCGCCAGCCGCCTGTTCCCTCACGCCCTGCTGCACTGGGAAGATCTTGGAGCAGCCAACGCCCATCGAGTCCTCGATCGCTACAAGGACGAGCGCTTCACCTTCAACGACGACATCCAGGGGACCGGAGCCGTAGCCCTGGCGGCAGTGCTGTCGGCCCTGGAGGCCAGTGGCGGGCGCCTTGCGCATCAGCGCATCGTCATCCACGGTGCTGGCACTGCCGGCGTCGGCATTGCCGAACAGCTTGCAACAGCCGTCGAAGAGGATGGGGCGGCGGACGGACACCGGGCCATCTGGGCCCTGTCCAGCCGCGGCCTGCTGTATTCCTCCGCTGTCCACCTCCGCGACTTCCAGCGACCCTTCGCCCGGCCCGACAACGAGGCGGAGGCCTTCGCCAGGGACCGAGACGGGCGCATCGGCCTCGCCGAGGTCGTTCGTCGGGTCCGCCCGACCATTCTCATCGGTACCTCCGGTCAGCCCGGGAGTTTCACCGAGGAGGTGGTGCGCACAATGGCAGCGCACTGCGAGCGGCCGATCATCATGCCCCTCTCGAATCCAACCTCCCTCTCGGAAGCAGAACCGGCAGACCTCCTTACCTGGACCGAAGGACGGGCCCTTGTGGCGTCCGGCAGCCCTTTCCCGCCTGCCACGGTGGGGAAGGAGACCTTCGTCGTTGCCCAGGCGAACAACGCTCTCGTCTTTCCCGGTCTCGGCCTCGGCGCCATCGTCGCCCGGGCGTCGCGGATCACTTCGGGCATGTTCCGGGCAGCGGCACGCGCCGTGGCCAACGAGATCGACGCCACTCGTCCGGGCACCCCCCTTCTCCCGCAGTTCGACACGCTCCGCCAGACGTCAGCCGCCGTTGCGGCATCGGTCGCTCGGGCGGCCGTGGAGGACGGAGTCGCCAGCCGGGACGATGGGACGTTCGACGACGCGGTAGCGGCGGCGATGTGGGAACCGGCGTACCGGTCCCTCCGCCCTAAGAACTGAGCACCCCGACCACGGCCAGTACATCTACGTGCTGGTACATCTACGTGCTGGTACATCTACGTGCTGGTACATCTACGTGCTGGTACATCTACGTGCTGGTACATCTACGTGCTGGGCTGCGGTCGTAGCAGCGCACAATATGGAGCGAACGCTCGGACATCCATGATCGTCGATGTCCATCCTGCGACGGCGGTTGACCCGGGGCATCCCGATCTCGTAGCGCTCCGAACGTTTCCGGGATGGGCCGTCGAGAACGTCCGACGGCGTTCGGTCGGAGAAAGTGTCGGTCGCGCATGCGAGCGTTCGGGAATTCCGTGCCACTCATTGGTGCGTCAGGGCCTAAGAACTATCCGCCAGCGCCTAGGAGCAAGTGACTTGGCCTCTGCCGCAGTATGGGAACCAATGCGGTTCAGTCGTCTCCGTACCTGGTTCCACGTGCTCGTGGCTGGCCAATCTTCGAGGCACTCAGCTACGAGCGCGAAACTGTGGACGTGAACGACGACGACCTGCTCGCCGAGCAGCGTTCGTACTATCGGGCGCGAGCGCCCGAGTATGACGAATGGTGGCAGCGACGTGGTCGGTATGACCGGGGCGAAGAACAGCTGCTCGAATGGCAGCGCCAAGTAGCGGTCGTGGACGACGCCCTAACCTCCTTTGGCGCTAAGGGCTCAGTTTTGGAACTGGCGGGTGGAACTGGTTGGTGGACTGAGCGTCTCGCACGGACAGCCGACCGTCTCACCGTTGTGGACAGTTCGCCTGAGGTTCTCGCCCTCAACCAGGCACGGGTGGGACGCTCCGATGTCAACTATGTCGTAGCGGATCTCTTCGATTGGCAACCGGACTCCAATTATGACGCTGTGTTCTTCTCCTTCTGGCTTTCGCACGTACCAAGGGCCCGATTCGGCGAGTTCTGGTCCCTCGTGCACTCATGCCTCACTCCCTCGGGCCGGGCGTTCCTCATCGACAATCGAAACGATCCTGTGCCAAACACGATTGCGAAGGATCCATTCGTTCTCCAATACGAAACCGACCTTCACCTACGTCGTCTTCGCGACAGATCGCAGTACCGGGTCGTCAGTGTGATGTACGAGCCAGGTGAGCTGCAGTCTCTCATCGAGGCAGAGGGCTGGACGACTGAGATCCAGGCGACGCGATGGTTCATTTTTGGCTCAGCCGGTCGTCTCTGAATTGAACTGTCCCTAACGCCGGGTAGGGGGTAGCTCACGCCCGGCTCCGAGTCCCGAAGGAGGTCATCTGGCCCCACGCGAGCGTTCGGGAATGTATCTCGAGAGTGGCCTGTGAGTTCGTGTCGTGTTGGGACGTGACTCGGTACCCCTCGGAACGTCGGTCCCCCAGCCTGCGATCAACGCCGAACGGCCGGTCTGGCTCCCCGACTCGGCCGGCTACTTTGCGAGTTGCTTCGAGTGCCTTGGCCTCGGCGGCCTGAAAGCCTTCGGGGTCGTGAATTCGGTGGATGACTGTCACGAACACGGGTTCACCGTCCATACATCGGAATAACTGCGCGGAAGCGCCGCCCGTTGCTAACACTCCCGACAACGGTGTGCCCTGGGCCGTGCGGCAGTCTTCGGTCTTGTCGACCCGACCGGGATGTGTGCCGGCACTGAGCGGGTGCGAAGGGCGCCGGATAAACCGAACTCGAACTTGCCCTACAGGTCGTTACTGAGAAGCTTTAGACGTGCCTACCACGATGGGAGAGCGACATGGCTGAACCAGTTCCAGCAACCGAGCTGAGTGCCTTCAGCAGCCCGAATGCGACACCGACCGAGTGGTCCCGGGCTCGGGGTGAGCTGGCGGGCGCTGAGGTGTATTGGCTTTCGACCGTTCGACCTGATGGCCGGCCGCATGTCACGCCCCTGTTGGCAGTTTGGCTCGACGGGGCTCTGTACTTCTGTACTGGTCCAGACGAACGAAAAGCGAAGAACCTCTCAGCAAACTGTCATTGCGTTCTCACGACGGGACGTAGCACCCTCGACGGTCTCGATCTCGTGATTGAAGGAGCCGCCGAAGGCGTGACGGACCACGGTGAGCTTGGACGTGTCGCTAACACCTACGAGTCGAAGTACGGACAACATTTCGTCGCACCAGATGGAACGTGGTCCGGTCTCGGGGACGCCATCCGGCGAGCCGAAGTTCTGGTCTATCGCGTATCACCCGAAACGGCCTTCGGATTTGGCAAAGGAGGAAGTTTCAGTCAAACACGCTGGAGGTTCTAGATTCCCGTGCCCCAAACGCCGGGCGAGAGAGCGTCCGAGTCATCAGCGCCCATCTGAAGTTGTGAGGACCGCCTCGGCCGCGTTCTCTGTCACCCTTCTATTGCGGCGACATCCTTGGGAGTGGCCGGCCGGATGCATGGCCAGGCGAACGCGTTCAGCAAACAGACGAACTGCTTCTCCTCGCCCTCGGTTAGACGAACAGAGAGTTTCCTCGATCTCCGCAAGCCCCCGAGGAAGTGCAGACTCAAGGAGTGTTCCCCAGGTGAGACCTGGTACACCTTGATCTCCTTGGGCGAGATGGCGCCCACCTTCGAGCCGTCGAGGAAGACGCTGACGTCACCACCCTCACCGATTGCGGGACTCCGGCGTTGGCCCCGGCCCCGGCCGAGCCGGGATGCGGTCCGGACCACAACCAGGGTCGGAAACGCGGGCCAAATTCGATTCGGGGCTCGCCACAGTTGGATGGTCGCTCCGCCCGTGGTTGCCGCGACAGCGTCGGATCTTTCACGATCGTGGTTCATAGTTCTGTCTTACACCGATCGGCGTACGAAAGAACAGCATTGTGGGACGCTCCGGAACCTTCGTTCCGTACCCGCGGCGAAACCGCGTCGTTACCCGGCCCGCGTGAACTCCGTCGCGACCACCATCTGTCCTCGCGACGTAGTGCTTAGCCGGATTTCCTTCAGCGGCTGGTAGCCGGGATCATTCAGAAAGCCCCAAGCTGCATCTGCGTCGGCGAAGCGGATCACGACCGTGCTGTTCGGCGGATCACCTTCGGCGGGCTCCGCATCAGAGCCTGCGACCAGGACTTCTGCGCCATGCTTCTGCAGGAACGGTCCCACACCAGGCAGGTACTCATTGCGATACCGGTCCATGTCATTGATCTCTTGCATCAGAACGAGATATGCCGGCATCCGTCTCCTCGCGCATCGTGTGGGCAACCCTCCGCACGATAGTTCCTCAAATAGCGCGGGACACCATGAAGCCCGGTTCCACGTGGCCCGAAGAAGGTCATCTCGGCCCATGCGAGAGTTCGGGAATGTCACTTGACGAAGGGCAGCGGGCACATGGTAAAGAACAACTTCCGTATCCCACAACGACACTTGCGGGATACGGTAAACGCCGTGGATGTCCCAGAGCTACTGGTCGTGGACGCTGGCGAATGGCGAAGATGGTTGAACGCCCATCACGCCGATTCACTAGGTGTCTGGCTGGTACTAGCCAAAAAGGGAACGGCCCGATCCGACAACCCTCTGGTACGACCAGGCGCTTGAAGAGGCGATCTGCTTCGGCTGGATTGATGGTCAATTAGGGCGTCGTGACAACGCTACGTTCCGACGACGTTTCACGCCTCGAAAAGCTCGCAGCCCGTGGTCTCAACGGAACGCTGCCATCGCTGAAAAGCTGATCGCCACCGGCCGAATGCATCGATCCGGCGAAGACGAGGTGCGGCAGGCGAAAGAGGACGGTCGATGGGAGGCCGCCTACGCCGGGCAAGCCAGCATTGAGGTGCCGGAGGATCTTCTCGCTGCCCTGAGTACTAATCCTCGCGCGAAGGCGATGTTTGAGGCACTCACCAGTGCGAATCGGTACGCCATTCTCTACAGGATCGGAAGCGCCAAGAAACCCGAAACCCGCTCCAGGCGCATCGACCAGTTTGTCGAGATGTTGGCCCGAGGTGAGACCATCCACGCCCAGGCTCCATGATCACCCGAGTAGAGATCCCTTGCTCCCAGAAGGTCCCACATCGCCGGTTCGGTGGGACACCCTGAAGCCCCGTTCTGCGAGGCCCGAAGAAGGTCATCTCGGCGCATGCGAGCGTGCTTTACCTTGACTCACCGATCAGCCCGACAGGGCTGACGTGATCTCCCTCGCTACGCGCTCCCCCGACCGGATGGCACCGTCCATGTAACCAGCCCAGACAGGTGCAGTCTCGGTCCCTGCAAAATGAACGAGACCGCAGGGCTCTCGTAGTCCAGGTCCGTACGCACTCAGCACTCCCGGACCGAGCAAGGCGCCATAACAACCCCCGCTGAAGCGCTCTGCCGACCAGTCGAGCTCCAGGAACTCGTTCGGGCTCTCCGCACCTGGCCCGAAGCACCTGGCGAGACAAGCGACGACCGAGTTCCGCCGTTCGTCGGCGGACCTGTGGGAGAGCTCCCGAGCGTGCGCGCCTTCCACGAACGCGAGCAGGATCCCGGGACTACCAGAAGGCGGCGAGTTGTCGAATGTCAGCTGCGCGGGACCCTCTACGTCGGTCATCTGTCCGGTGAGGCCGTCGGAACGCCAGAACGGCTCGTCATAGACGGCCATGCATTTGATCACCGAGCCCATCGGCATGCGCTGCGTCAGTTGGTCACGCCAAGGCGGCATCGCCGGTTCGAATTCGATCCGCCCCGCAAGCGCGGGCGGGACTGCCACGACGACCCGTCTTGCACTGATCGTGTGATCGCCGGCTTCGACCACAACCGTCTCGGCGTCACCGGCCTGCAGTGAAACCTTGCGCACCGGTGCAGAGAGGATCACGTCCCCGCCGAGCTCGTCCGCCACGCGCTCTGCTATCAGCTGGGTCCCGCCGACCACACGTTGTTCCTGAGCACCCTCTTGCACATTGAACAGGCTGTCCAGATACCCACCGGAGTGGCTGTAGAAGAGGAAATGGAGCAGCGACAGGTCCGCCGCCTCGGCGGCAAAGACCGCGCGCACCCCGAGACGGAGCATCTCGCGAGCAAGCCGCGTGCGGACGTTGCGACGGATCCAGCTCTCGACGGTCTGGCCGTCCCAGCTCTTCACCCGGCGCGCGGTCCAAGGTTCGTCGAGCGGCACACGCTTCGCCATACGATCGAGTCGCAGCTGGGCCTGACCGATGTCCGCCAGAACCGCCGGGCTGAGCCTCGGTATCGCTCCCTTGTATCTTCGCAGTCTCTTTCCGTCGTGGACCAGGTTCTCGCCCGTGTTGTAGGTCGAATAACGCTCCAGGCCGAGCTCGTCCGCCAGCGCGATCACCCGGTCCTGAGTCGGCCCGATCCACTGTCCTCCGAGCTCTACGACCGTGCCGTCGGACGTGGACGCGTTCATCACCCGGCCGCCGACACGGTCGCGTGCCTCGAGCACCGAGACGCTCGCACCTGACCCTTTCAACTCGCGGGAAGCCACCAGGCCAGCGAAGCCCGCGCCGACGATCGCGACGTCGACGTCAGGGCTCACGAGAGCACTTTGCCTCTGAAGTTGTGCAGCCCGATCGTGAGAAACAGCGCGGAGAAGCCGATGAGAACCGGATAGATGATGTACAGGTGTATGTGGGGAGCGTTGGTGAACGCTGCCCGCATACCTTCGTTTACGTAGATCAACGGGTTGACGAGGACCACGGTCTGCAACCAGTGCCAACCGCCGATCTTCACCGGGGCGAGCCTGATCCACTCGTAGTAGGTACCTCCGAGGAAGGTGATCGGAAGAACCACGAATCCGAACATGAGGCCTATGTTGCGCGGCTCGAAGCTCGTCCCCAACAGCAGTCCTAGCGACGCCATCGTTATGCACGACAACGGCACGACGGTGAGGACGATCCACCAGTGTTCGTTGATGAGAGCGTTGACGTGGGCTGCGTGGACGACAGAGGCGATCGGAAGGACGATGATCGCCGACAGGATTCCCTGGATCGCCCCGGACAGGACCTTCGCGATCGCAACCAGCCAGATGGGGCAAGGTGCCTGGACCCGGTCCTCGATCTCGCGGGTGAAACCGAACTCCTGGGCCATCTGCAGGGCCACCGACTGGACACCCTGAAACATGATCGAGATGCCGACCACGCCCGGAACTAGGACGGTGGCGAACGCCGTCTCCGCCGATCCTGCGGACCCTCCCCCGGCGCTGCTTCCCCCGACGGCCTGACCGATCTTCGGGAACACGAAGAGGAAGACGAAGCAGAGCAGGAAGGGCTGCACGAGGGTGCGGATCACGAACTCGGCGAGGTTCTTCCTCAGTACCACCAGATCCCGGAGCATGAGAGCGCGCAGCGATGTCAAGCTCGTCGTCAAGCTCGAGCGCGTCGGGGTCGCGGTTATGTGGGCATGGACACTTGTATCGGCTCGCGTCGTAACCATCAGTCGCGCAACTCCCTGCCCGTCAGCGTTATGAACACCGTCTCGAGGCTCGGCTCCGCCACGGACAGATCCGCAACCTCGAAGCCTGCGTTCTCTGCGACCGCTACCACGCGCGCCAACAGTCTTTGGCCACCCTTCACGTGAAGCTCGAGCGCGTCCTCGGTCTCGCGGACCCTGGTTATGCCCTCGAGATCTCGTTCGAGGATCTCTGCAAGTTGCTTCTGATCGCCGGCGGCCTTCACCGTCACGATCGTGTCCGCGCCCACTCCCTGCTTGAGACCGGCCGGGGTGTCGAGGGCGAGGATCTTCCCGTGGTCCATGATCGCCACCCGGCGACAGAGCCGGTCTGCTTCTTCCATGTAGTGAGTGGTCAACAAGATCGTCTGGCCGTCGGCGTTGAGCTCGCGCAGGATGTCCCACAGAGCGAGCCGGCCCTGAGGATCGAGCCCTGCCGTCGGCTCGTCCATGAACAACACCGCTGGACGGTGAAAAATGGAACGGGCGACCATCAGGCGTTGCGCCATACCACCCGACAGGGCGTAGACAGAGGCCTTCGCGAATCTGGAGAGCTGGAATTTCTCGAGAAGCTCGTCAGCCGTCCTGCGTGACTCCGCCGCACCAATTCCGAACAGGCGTCCGTGGAAATACAGGTTCTCCCAGACGTTGAGCTGCCTGTCGAGGGTGTTCGTCTGCGACACCGTCCCGATCAGCTGCTTCACGAGGACGGGGTGCGCAACGACATCGATGCCCGCCACGAAGGCGTGGCCCGAGGTCGGGATGACTCGGGTCGTGAGCATTCCCGCCGTGGTCGTCTTCCCTGCCCCGTTCGGACCGAGCAGACCGAAGATCTCGCCAGTTTCTACCGACAGGTTCAGCTCGTCCACCGCACGGAAGTCGGTGCCCCCGTAGATCTTGGTGAGATTCTCGGTGCGGATGACTGGATCTGCGGAGGCTTCGGGAAGAACTGACCCGGAAGGAGCGGCGACGGTCATCGGTCTGCCGGGGTTGGACTGCTGAGATGGCTCAAGCGACCCAAGTTACTCAGTCGTTGGTTACCGGGTTGCTCGCAAGACCGAGCGAGTCGTAGATCTCGCGGGTCGCGCTCGACCGGTTGAGGGTGTAGAAGTGGAGTCCAGGTGCTCCCGCTTCCAGGAGTCGGGCGCAGAGCTCCGTCGCCATGTCTATCCCAGCTCGGCGGACCTGCTCTGGACCATCGTGACCGGCCTTCTCGAGACGTTCCACGGCCCATCCGGGCAAAGCCGCCCCCATTTGGGCCATCCGCGGGATCGAGCTGAGGCTCGTCACGGGCATGATCCCCGGAAGCACCGGCTTGTCCATCTGCAGGGCTGAAAGGTCGTCGACGAGGCGCAGGTATTCGTCGGCTTCGAAGAAGAACTGCGTCACCGCGAAATCGGCTAGGCGGAGCTTGGCGGCGAGGAACCTGCGGTCTGTTGCAAGGTCAACGCATGTGGGGTGCCCGGCGGGATGAGCGGCGACCCCGATGGACCATCCGCCGATCGCTCGGGCGAGCTCGACGAGCTCCAACGCGTGGGCCAGGTCGCCCTCACCGAACGACGGGTCATCGGGAGGATCGCCTCCGAGTGCCATCAGGTTCTCGACTCCCGCCTTTCTGTACGCGACGAGGATCTCGGCGAGCTCGAGCCGGCTGTGAGCGACGCAGATGAGATGCGCCATCGGAGTGAGTGTCGTGGTGCGCAGCATCCCGGTGACGAGGTCGAACGTCCGTTGTCGCGACTCGCGCCCGCCGCGGTAGGTGACCGACACGAACGACGGCGACAATGTCTCCAGATCGCGAAGAGCGCGGACCAACGTCGCCTGCTCGGCGTCGTTCTTCGGGGGAAAGAACTCGAACGAGAACGTCGGTCCTTTCGCCAGCAGGTCCGAGATGAGGGTCATAGCTGCTCAAGCCTACTCTCGGGCCTGAACCGCCCTTTCTTCGGCTTGTTCGGCGTTCTATGCAGCCTCGCCGGCCGCCTTTTCGGCCGCGTCCACAGCGTTTCGAAGGAGCATGGCCCTTGTCATAGGCCCCACTCCTCCCAGGCGAGGGCTCAACCACCCTGCGACTTCCGCCACGCGTTCGTCGACGTCTGAGAGGACCTTCTTCCCCTCGAAGGTCGTGCCGGCAGCGATCACTGCGGCACCGGGCTTCACCATCTCGGGGGTCACGATACGTGGCGAACCTGCAGCTGCGACGACGATGTCGGCCTGCCGCACATAGGGCGCGATATCGGGCACCCCTGTATGCACGACCGTCACAGCGGCGTTGCATCCTGGTCGCTTCAGTGCAAGTAGCAGTGCGAGAGGTCGGCCGATCGTGAGCCCACGACCGATCACCACGACGTGGCGGCCTTCTATGGGGACACCGTATGCGTGAAGGAGCTCGACGATCCCCGCCGGAGTGCACGACAGGGTTCCGGGGCGGCCCATCACGAGCCGCCCAAGGTTCACCGGATGGATCCCGTCCACGTCCTTCGCCGGGTCGATCGACAACAGCGCGCGCTCCTCGTCGAGACCCGAAGGAAGCGGCAGCTGCAGCAGGATCGAGTGAACAGCGGGGTCCGCGTTGAAGCGGAGGATTACCCCGTGGAGATCGGCTTGCGAGATGTCGGCCGGCAGATGCTCGTGGAACGAGTCGATGCCGACCTCGGCGCAGTCCGCGAGCTTGAGAGCGACATATCGAGCGCTCGGGCCGTCGTCGCCCACGAGGATCGTCCCGAGACCGGGAACCGTGCCGCGCTCCCGGAGGCGGCGCACACTCTCTGCGACCTCGCCGCGGATGCGAGCGGCGACAGCCTCGCCGTCGAGCACCTGAGCAGTCATCTCCGAGCCTCCGCTGCCTGGTGGTTCTTCATCGCTCGCATTCGAGGAGCTGGCAGGGGCCGGCCGAGAGGGGTCGCGGCAGGCTTGCCGTTTCGGCGATAAGTAAACGCACCTGTATCAAATTCGTCAAACTGAAAACCAAAGGTCGCCCTCCGTCGGCGTCGCCGGGCCTCCAATCCAAACCTCATCCTCAGTGGAGGAAGTGCCGCTCGCCGGTGAAGACCATTGCCAGCCCGAGCCGGTCGGCTGTGGCGATGATCTCGTCGTCGTGCATGCCTCCGCCCGGTTGCACCACCACCGCGACCCCTGCTGCGGCGGCGGCCTCCACACCGTCGGGGAACGGGTAGAACGCGTCGCTCGCGCAAGCCCCTCCGCGCGCCCTTCCGGCAGCCTTCTTCGCCGCTATCTCGCCGGCCTCGACACGGTTCTGCTGTCCGGCGCCGATCCCCACCGCCTGGCCGTTCTTGACTAGCACTATGGCGTTCGACTTGACGTGCCCGCAGACCCGCCAGGCCAGCTCCGCATCCGGCCACTGCTCCTCGGTCGGAGCGGCCTTCGTTACCACCCTCCACTGGTCACGCCCGGCGGCGAAATGGTGCGCCTGTTGAGCGAGGAACCCGCCACCGAGCTGGCGGAGGTCGAGCACCTCACGGGCGGGTGGCGGTGACTCGACGACGCGGGTGTTCTTGCGCCGTTTCGCGAGCATGTCGACCACGCCGTCTTCGTACCCGGGAGCGACCACCACGTCGGCCTGCGGCCCGGCGACCATCCGGGCGGCCGTCGCAGAGTCCAAAGGCCGGTTGAGAGCGACGACTCCACCGAACGCCGAGCGCTCGTCGCACTCGAGAGCAAGCTGGTAAGCGGTCTCGAGGTCAGCCGCGACAGCGACCCCGCAAGGGTTCGCGTGCTTGACGATCACCGCTGCGGGACCCTCGCCGAGGTCGTAGGCGAGCTGCATCGCTGCGTCGGCGTCGTAGATGTTCAGATACGACATCGCTATCCCGCTTTTGAGCACCGCCACGTCCCACCATGGCGGCGTGCCAGACACGCCCCGCGATCCCGCTTCGGATCCGGCCATCGGGCGGTAGAGCGCAGCGCTCTGGTGAGGGTTCTCGCCGTACCTGAGCGACTGGTCGGTGCGTTCGAGGGCGAAGTGGAGAGTCGGCGGCAACAGCTCGTCACCGTCGAGCCAGCCGACGATCGCCGCGTCGTACGCCGCAGTGTGGGCGAACGCCTTTCTCGCCAGTGAGCGACGGGTGGCCGCGCCGAGACGACCGTTCGCTCGTAGCTCGTCGAGCACGGGAACGTAATCAGCCGGGTCCACGACGATCCCGACGTGCGCGTGGTTCTTCGCCGCAGCCCGGACCATCGCAGGTCCACCTATGTCGATCATCTCGATCGACGGGTCTGCGCCGAAGGGGTACAGGTTCGAGACGACGAGATCAATCTTTTCGATCTTGTTCATCTCTAGATCACGGTCGTGCTCTGGAACGTCGCGATCCGCCAGGATCCCTCCGTGTATCGCCGGATGAAGAGTCACCACCCTGTGACCGAGCATCTCGGGATAGCCGGTCACGTCAGAGACCTTGACCACAGGCAACCCGGCGTCTTGGAGGGCTCTGGCCGTCCCTCCGGACGAGACGAGCTCCCAGCCGAGCTCCGAGAGCCCCGCCGCGAGCTCCACGATGCCCGCCTTGTCGTAGACCGACAGAAGTGCTCTCACGAAACCGCCTCTTTCAGACCCCCGGCCTCGCGGCCTTTTTCCAATTCGCTCATGACCATCCGTATCGCCTCCGGGTAGAGCCGGCGTTCGACATCCTTGATCCGCTCGTGCAACGTCGCCTCCGTATCGACCGGCAGAACGGGCACAGACCGCTGGGCGACGACAGGTCCTGCATCCATCGCGAGCACTGCGTAATGCACGGTGCACCCGGTCTGTTGGGCGCCGGCGGCGAGCGCATCCTTCACTGCATGCCAGCCGGGAAACTTTGGAAGGAGCGCCGGGTGCGTGTTGAGCATCCGCATCGGATACGCGTCGTGGATGGGTTGATCGAGCACCGTCCCGAAGCCCGCCATCGCGATCAAATCGACCTGGTGCTGCCGGAGCGCATCGGTGACCGCTCGGGTATACCCGTAGCGGTCGAAATCGGCACCGTAACCGCCCCACTCCGAGCGGTCGACGAGCACAGCCGGGACCGATGCGCGCTCGGCGATCTCGAGCGCCCGGCACGGCCGGTCGGCGAGGACGACGGTCACCGGCAGGCCGTCGTCCAACAGGGCTTCGAGGATGCTCCCCGTGCCGGATACGAGTATGCCGAGGCGCACTGTGGCGACGCTACCAGCGCCCACAGGACGCACTCCGGTGCGTCTGTGCTCCGGTGCGTCTGTGCTCCGGTGCGTCTGTGCTCCGGTGAGTCGGATCAGCCGAGCTGGCCGACGATGTCGACCATTATCTCGGCCGCCTCGGTCGGGTTCTGCGCCACCGTCACACCAGCTTGAGCGAGCGCTTCCATCTTCGCCTGCGCAGTTCCCTTCGAACCCGAGATGATCGCACCAGCATGGCCCATCTTCCGGCCCGGAGGCGCGGTCACGCCCGCGATGTACGCGACCACCGGCTTGGACATGTTGCGGTCGATGAAGTCAGCGGCCCGCTCCTCTTCTGATCCGCCGATCTCGCCGATCAGCATGACCGCCCTGGTGTCGGGGTCCTGCTCGAACGCCTCGAGGCAGTCAATGAAGTTGGTGCCTGGGACGGGGTCCCCGCCGATCCCCACGCAGGTGGTCTGGCCCACGTCCTTCTGGGAGAGCTCGTGCAGCGCCTGATAGGTGAGCGTCCCGGACCTGCTGACGATCCCGACAGGCCCTCCGGGAAGCGCGATGTCGCCAGAGGTGATCCCGATGTTGCACTTGCCCGGCGAGATGATCCCCGGGCAATTCGGTCCGAGCAGCCGCGTCTCAGGATGGTCACGCCTGAGCAGGTTGTAGAAGAGCGCCTCGTCCTGGGCCGGGATGCCTTCGGTTATACACACGATGAACTTGATCCCTGCGCCTGCGGCCTCGAGGATCGCTGCGCTCGCTGCCTTGGGGGGCACGACGACGAACGACGCCACCGCGCCGGTCTTCTCGACGGCCTCGGTCATCGTGTCGAACACGGGGATCCCGTCCACGTGGCTGCCGCCCTTGCCGGGGGTCACCCCGCCCACCACCTTGGTCCCGTACTGCTTGTTCCGCATCCCGTGGAACCTGCCCTGGCTACCGGTGAGCCCTTGCACCAGAACCGTCGTCGTCTCGTCAACGAAAATGCTCATGCGAGCTCTCCTGCAAGGGCGACGGCACGGCGGGCACCGTCGAGCATCGTCTGTTCCGACACGAGCGTCGGTGACAGGTGCGGGGCGAGGATCCGCCGGCCCTCTTCGGCGTTTGTGCCGTCGAGTCGCAGTGCGATCGGAGAGCGGATGTCCACCCTGGTCAGCGCTTCCAATATCCCATTCGCTACCTCGTCGACGCGGGTGATGCCGCCGAAGATGTTCACGAAGATGGACCTGACGTTGCGGTCGGAGTTGATCACCTCGAGCGCCGCTGCCATCACGTCCGCGTTCGCCCCGCCTCCGATATCCAAGAAGTTCGCCGCTGACCCGCCCACCTGCGTGACGACGTCGAGCGTGCTCATCGCGAGGCCTGCGCCGTTAGCGATGATGCCGACGGTGCCCGAAAGGCCTATGTAGTTCAAGCCCTTCTCGCGGGCGAGCAGCTCCCGTTCGTCCAAGACCTCGGTGCCGGCGAACTCGTCCCATTCGGGGTGGCGGTAGGCGGCGTTGTCGTCGAGCGTGACCTTCGCGTCGAGAGCGTGCACCCTGCCGTCAGTGGTGAGCACGAGAGGGTTTATCTCGGCGAGGTCGCAGTCGCCCTTCACGTAGCAGTCGTAGAGCTTCACGAGTATCTCGGCCGCCTGGTAGCGCGCCGCCTCGTTCAACCCGGCCTCCGCGACGATCCTGGCGCCCTTGTCGAGGTCCATGCCATCGACCGGGTCGACGTGGAGCCGGGCGATGGCGTCGGGGTCGGTCTCTGCAACCTCTTCGATGTCGACCCCGCCCCTGGCGGAGACCATGCACAGATGAAGCTTCGCGGGCCTGTCGAGTGTGAAGCTCGCGTAGTACTCCTCGGCGATGTCCGATGCATGCTCTATCCAAAGGCGGAGAACCTCGTGGCCCTTGATGTGCATGCCGAAGATCGACTTGGCGTGCTTGCGGACCTCCTCCGGGGTGGCTGCGATCTGGATGCCGCCGGCCTTGCCGCGGCCCCCGACCTTCACCTGGGCCTTCAAGACGACCGGGTATCCGGCGGCCTCGGCCTGCTCGAGGGCCTCTTCTACGTTGTCGGCGACACCCCCCGGCGAGGTCGGTATCCCGAACCGGGCGAAATATCGCTTTCCCTGGTACTCGTGTAGGTCCACTTGCTCCTCTTCCTTTTCCTTCGCTTCGTTGCTTCTTCGCTTCTTCGCTTGTTGCGCTCTCGGTCGATGCTTCAAGCCGTCGGGCGCTCCTGCCCGCCCAGCGGTTGCCGTCGCCCGTGGGCAGCGGGTCAGGTGAGGCTCACAGGCAGGCGTTATGGGGCGCTGGCGCTAGGGGGACACACTCGCTCGCTCAGATCGATCGGGAAGTGATCGGGACGTTAGGCGCGGGGCACCGGCTCGCACATTCCGGTCGCCGGGCTCGCACACTTCCGGGTCAGGCAGCCCCTTCCCGCTCGTCGAGGGTTTCGGCAAGCCACCCGGCGATCCGAGGAAGCGGGGCGCCTGGCGTGAAGATCTCAGCGACACCCATCGCCTTCAGCACCGGGACGTCGTCGTCGGGAATGATGCCTCCGACGATGACGAGGGTGTCTTCGAGCCCAGCGGACCGCAGCCCCTCGAGAATCTTGGGGACGAGGGTCAGGTGAGCTCCTGACAACAGAGAGAGACCCACGGCGTCGGCATCCTCCTGGACGACCGCCTGCACGACCTGCTCGGGTGTTTGGTGGAGCCCGGTGTATATGACCTCGAAGCCGGCGTCGCGAAGTGCCCGGGCGATCACCTTTGCACCACGGTCATGACCGTCCAGACCCGGTTTCGCCACGACCACGCGATACGGGCGCTTCATCGGGCCCTGAGTGTAAGCGCGTGCACCCGGGCCAGCCCAGACGAGCCAGCCCAGACGAGCCAGCCCAGACGAGCCAGCCCAGACGAGCCAGCCCGGACGAGCGGGGCCACCCGTGCGGCCCGGACCGCCGGGACGAGCCGGCCGGCTACTTCCGAGCCAGCACCTCGACCCCGATGATCACGATCATCGCCCCCGGGTCGACCGACCATTGCCGCCACGCCTCTGCGATGGACGCGAGCTCCGCCGTGTCCGCGAACCCGTAGCCGACGGCCTGCTCGGCGAACGACGAGAGCTGGACCCGATCGGCCCAGAGCTCCCCCCACCACCTGCACGTCTCTGCGTCGGCGAACGTCCACGTGCTGCTCGACACCCTGACGTCTCCGAATCCAGCCGTTCGTACCCAGCCCGGCAGGAAACGCCCGGCGTCCGCCTCGGCGCCGTTGGCCTTCGTCACCTGGTGGTAGAGCGCCATCCAGCGGTCAAGGCGCTCGTCTTGGGGAGCCCAGATCTTGGCGCCATAGTCCGAATCACGCACCGCGAGCTGCCCACCCGGGCGAAGCACCCGCCGCATCTCGGTGAGAGCAGCGACCGGATCCGTCAGGTGCTGCAGCACCTGGTGCGCGTGGACGACGTCGAAGGAATCGTCCGCGAGCTCGAGCTCGTAGACGTCGCCGACCTCGAAGCTGACGTTGCCGATGTTGCGCTCAGATCTCAGCTGCTTCGCCTGTTCGATGACCTGAGCTTCGCGGTCGAGACCCAGCACCCGTCCGGGTGCGACGCGGGACGCCAGATCGACGGTGATCGTCCCCGGACCGCATCCGATGTCGAGCAGCTCCATCCCGGGACGGAGCTCATCGAGCAGGTAGCCGGCTGAGTTCTCGGCGGTGCGCCACGTGTGGCTGCGCAGCACCGACTCGTGGTGTCCGTGCGTGTAGACATCGGAGGCCGATTGGGTGGAGGAGGCAGGACCCGCCGAAGCAGCAGAAGAGTCGGCCATGATCAGAGGCCCTTCTTGAAGCGCTCTTCTGCCATCTTCGGCAACCTGCTCTTCACCTTGCGCCCCGATCCACTCTGAGGGCGCCGGGGCTCGGAGGAGCCCGAGCTCGGATACCTCTGCCCCGAGGAGCGTCCTGAGCTGCTACCGGAGGAGCGGGATGACGAGCGCTGCGACGATCGTTCCGGCGAGTAACTCTCGTCCGGGAGCTGGGAGAAGTCCTCATCGGCCAGCTCGGAGTAGTGCTCCGAATCGTGGTCCGAGAAGCGCTCCGAATACCGCTCCGAGGACCGATCCGAATATCTGTCCGAGTACCTCGAACGCCACGCCCCCGACTCGCCCCTCCCGCTCTCGCCGGGCAGGCGCGCCGGGTCGGGACGGTGTAGGAACGACAGGCCCGAGTCGCGAACGAGCTCGTCGGGCACCTCGGACAGGAACCGGCTCGCCATCGCGGGGGACGTCGAGCCGAAGACGGTCCGGCTCCACGCGTGCGACAGGTAAAGGAACCTGCGGGCCCTCGTTATGCCGACGTAGAACAGCCGCCTCTCCTCTTCGAGGCTGGCAGGGTCGTCGAGCGAGCGCGCGTGGGGGAATATGCCGTCTTCCATCCCTACGAGGAACACTGCAGGGAACTCGAGGCCCTTCGCCACGTGCAGCGTCATGAGCGACACCCTCGTCCCGTCGCCGTCGAGCTCGTCGGCGTCCGAGACGAGCGCGACCGACTCGAGGAACGAGCTGAGCGTGTCGTACTCCGCGGCGACCGTCTGGAGCTCGGTCAGGTTCTCCAACCTTCCCTCCGACTCCAAGGTGCGCTCCTCGCGGAGCTCCGAGCCGTACCCGGTGCGCTGCAGGACGGCCTCGACGATCGCAGCGGGAGACGTGCCCGAGTCCGCGAGCGCTCTAAGCTCGTCGAGCAACGCCGCAAGCGACTTGACCCCTTTCGCCGCCTTTCCGGACAGCCCTGCGGCTTCTGGCTGTGACAGCGCATCGGCGAACGAACGGCCGTTCACGCGGGCCCAGTTCGCCATGCGGTCCACCGACGTGTCTCCGACCCCGCGCTTGGGCACGTTGACGATCCGCCGGCACGACACCTCGTCGGCTGGATTGAGAAGGACCTTCAGGTAGGCGAGAACGTCGCGGACCTCGCGCCGGTCGTAGAACCTCGTTCCACCGACGACCTTGTAGGGGATGCCGGCGCGTACCAGGTCCTCTTCGAGCACCCTGCTCTGTGCGTTGGTCCGGTAGAACACCGCCACGTCGCCGTAGTGGAGACCCTCCGCCCTGTGAAGCCGGCCGATCTCGGACGCCACCCACAGAGCCTCGTCGCGCTCGTCCTCCGCGCGGTACCGGCAGACCGGGTCACCGTCCCCAACGTCCGTCCACAGATCCTTCGGGACACGCGAGACGTTGTTCACGATGACCGCGTTCGCGACATCGAGGATCGTCTTGGTGGACCTGTAATTCTGCTCGAGCGCAACGACGGCCGCGTCCGGGAAGGCCTCTTCGAACTCGAGGAGGTTGCGTATGTCGGCTCCGCGCCATCTGTAGATCGACTGGTCGACATCCCCCACGACGGTGATGTTGCGGTGCTCGGCGGCAAGACGCAGCACGAGCTCGTTCTGCGCCCGGTTCGTGTCCTGGAACTCGTCGACGAGCACGTGCAGGAACCTGCTGCGGTAGGCGGCGAGCACCTCGTCGAACGCGTCGAAGAGGTTGACGGTGACCATCAGAAGGTCGTCGAAGTCCATCGCGGAAGCCGAGTGCAGGCGCTGCTGGTACTCGGCGTAGATGTCGCCGACGCGGCGCTCGAGGAACGTCTCGGCGTTCGACTTGTAGGTCTCGAAGTCGAGAAGCTCGGACTTCGCCGCCGAGATGGCGCCTTGCACCGAACGGGGTGACAGGCGCCTCGTATCGATGTCGAGGTCGCGCTCGACCTGCTCGATCAGGCGGCGGCTGTCGGCGTCGTCGTAGATCGTGAAGCTCTTGCGGTAGCCGAGCCGGTCCGCCTGTGAACGCAGGATCCGCACGCACGCCGAGTGGAAAGTGGACACCCACATCCGGTCGGCGACCTCGCCGAGAAGCTCGCGCAGCCGGTGGCGCATCTCGTCGGCCGCCTTGTTCGTGAAGGTGATCGCGAGCACCTGCCACGGGGGCACGCGACCCGATCCGACGAGGTACGCGATCCGGCGGGTGAGAACCCTCGTCTTTCCGGAGCCCGCGCCCGCGACGACGAGGAGCGGGCCGTCGGGATGGCAGACCGCCTCGCGCTGCGGTTCGTTCAATCCCTCGAGCAGCCCGGCGAGACCGGCTTCGTCGAGGAGCCACTTGGGCCGTTCGCGATGAGGTCCCGAGTCAGGGCGCCCGACCGCCTTCGCCGGCCGTGCCGGCCGAGGGGGGGCCGGCTCGTCGAACGGCTCGTCGAGTGACTCCTCGAACGACCCCTCGTCGGTGGGTTCGGGAGGAACGGAAGGAAGGGGCGGCTCCGCATCGGTGGCTCCGAAAGAAAGTTGCTCCGATTTCGCGGCAGAATTCCGACCCGAAATTCTTGCTGGCGGGGCTCAGAGCCACCCTTCAAGCCTACCGCCGGGCTGTGCCCCGGCCGGCTGGCCGCTCACTCCCACTCGATGGTTCCGGGCGGCTTCGAGGTCACGTCGAAAGCCACCCGGTTGACCCCTTCCACCTCGTTGATGATGCGGGTCGACATCCTCTCCAAAAGCTCGTAAGGAAGCCGCGCCCAGTCCGCCGTCATGGCGTCCTCCGAGGTGACTGCTCGTATCACCACCGGATACGCGTAGGTACGCCCGTCGCCCATCACGCCGACGGTCCGCACCGCGGGCAGCACCGCGAAGCTCTGCCAGAGCTCCTTGTAGAGCCCCGCACGTCTCACTTCCTCCACGACGATCGCATCCGCCGCCCGCAGGATCTCCGCGCGCTCGCGTGTGGCCTCACCGATGATCCGGACCGCCAGACCCGGCCCGGGAAACGGCTGCCTCCATACGATCTCCTCGGGAAGCCCGAGCTCCTCCCCGACCGCACGCACCTCGTCCTTGAACAGCAGCCTCAGGGGCTCGACGAGATCGAAGGCCATGTCTTCGGGCAGGCCACCGACATTGTGGTGCGACTTGATGACAGCGGCGTCCTCTGTCCCCGACTCGATGATGTCCGGGTAGAGAGTTCCCTGCACGAGCAGGCCGGCACCGTCCGCATCGCGCGCGATGTCGCGCGCCACCTCCTCGAAGATGCGGATGAACGTCTCGCCGATGGCCTTGCGCTTGGCCTCAGGATCGGTCAAGCCGGCGAGCACCGAGAAGAACCGGTCCGCCGCCTTCACGTGCACGAGATCCACGTTGAACTGCCGGCGGAACGTCTCTTCGACCTGCTCGGCCTCGCCGGCGCGCATCAGCCCGGTGTCGACGAACACGCACGTGAGCTGGTCGCCGACGGCCTTGTGGACGAGTGCCGCTGCGACAGCCGAGTCCACGCCCCCGGACAGCGCGCAAAGGACGTGACGCGAGCCGACTTGAGTGCGAACGGCGTCAACCGACGTCTCGATGATGTTCGTGTGTGTCCAGGTCGGGCGCGCGGCACAGACGTCGAACAGGAACCGTTCGAGAAGGCTCTGTCCCCGATCGGTATGAACCACCTCGGGGTGGAATTGCACGCCGTACATACGTCTTTCCCGGTCGTCCATCGCGGCGACGGGTGCATCGGGCGTGCTGGCGGTGGCGAGGAAACCCGGCGGCGCAGCTGTGATCGCGTCACCGTGGCTCATCCACACGTCTGACGTCGTGCCGGGCGGCCAGTCCGCGAAGAGGGGCGACGAGGACGACCGTGTGAGCGTCGTCCTGCCGTACTCGCCTCGTCCGGTTCGCTCGACGCGACCGCCGAGAGCCTGGCACATGAGCTGCGCGCCATAGCAGATGCCGAGAATGGGCACGCCCGCTTCGAAAACTGCCGGGTCGATGGATGGCGACCAGTCGCTGTAGACGGATTCGGGACCGCCGGAGAGGATGATGCCGCGCGGCTTTCGGGCAATGAGCTCGTCGACCGGCGTGTCGTAGCGAACGATCTCCGAGAAGACACGCGCCTCGCGGACGCGCCTGGCGATGAGCCTCGAGTACTGCGCGCCGAAATCGACGACGAGGATGGTGTCCGGGCTCAGTGTCTGGGCGGGGCTCAGTGACCCATCCCCACGCCCTGTGCGCGCTGGAGGGCCTTGCCTTCAGTCTGGAGCGCAGGGGCGATCATCACCTCGGCCTTCTGGAACTCCTTCACCGATGCATACCCGCAGGTCGCCATCGCGGTGCGAAGCGCCCCGAACAGGTTCATGCGGCCGTCGTTCTCGTGAGCCGGGCCGAGAAGTATCTGCTCCAACGTCCCGCGCACGCTCGTACGTACCCGCGTGCCCCGAGGAAGGGTCGGGTGGAATGTCGCCATTCCCCAGTGGTTGCCCCGGCATGGCGCCTCTTCGGCCGAGGACAAGGGCGAGCCGAGCATCACGGCGTCAGCGCCGCAGGCGATCGCCTTGGCGATGTCGCCACCCCGGCTGATCCCGCCGTCTGCGATCACGTGGACGTAGACGCCGGTCTCGTCGAGGTGCCGCATCCGTGCGCCCGCCACGTCTGCGATCGCCGTGGCCTGCGGGACGCCGATCCCGAGCACGCCCCTCGAGGTGCATGCGTTTCCGGGACCGACCCCGACGAGCACGCCCACCGCACCGGTGCGCATCAAGTGGAGAGCCGCCTGGTACGAGGCGCAGCCGCCCACGATGACGGGAATGTCGAACGCGCGGATGAAGCGCTTCAAGTTGAGCGGCTCGGAAGTCTTGGAGACGTGCTCCGCCGATACGACGGTGCCCTGGATGACGAGCACGTCGAGCTCGCCGGCGAGGATGGCACTTGCGAGCCCGGCGGTCCGCTGCGGGGTCACCGACGCGGCCGCCACGACACCGCCGGCTTTGATCTCCTTTATCCGCGCGGTGACGAGGTCGGGCCGGATGGGCTCTGAGTACATCTGCTGCATCCGGGCGGTCGCCTTGTCGTCAGGAAGATCCGCGATCTCCTCGAACAACGGCATCGGGTCGTCGTAGCGCGTCCACAACCCTTCGAGGTTCAGCACCCCGAGGCCGCCGAGCTTGCCGACGAGCACCGCTGTGTGCGGGCTCACCACACCGTCCATCGCAGCGGCCATGAGCGGCAGCTCGAATCGGTGCGCGTCGATCTCCCACGAGATGTCCACGTCCTCCGGATCACGTGTCCGCCTGCTCGGCACGATCGCGATGTCGTCGAAGCCGTAGGCGCGCCTACCGGACTTGTAGATTCCGATCTCGATTTCAGCCATGCGGCCGCCTCCTCGTCGCACGCTTGATCGCGTCCTTCACCCTACCGCCCCGCCCCGGGGCCGACTGAGCCTTCCGCCTCGCTTCTCGGACCCCTCAGACATCGACCCGCCCCTCAGACATCGACCCCTCAGACGTCGAGCACCGCACGCAGCAGCTCCATCAGCACCCTGGCTGTCGCACCCCACACGGTGTCTCCGGGCAGCTCGAAGAACCAGACCGGGAACGAGCCGTCGGCTGCGAGCGGACGGCCGGGCACGTCGGGCGCTTCGGGCCGCGGTCGGCGGGCGCGTCGGGCGCTTCGGGCGCTTCGAGTCGGTCTGCGACCTCGGTGGCGCGCACCGGATCGCCCCCGCCGGCGGGGATCCTGAATTGCCAGCGCTCCTCGCGGAACAGGCCATCGGCCACGAGAGCGGCGAGCTCGACGTCGAAGACCCGATCCACCTCGGCGGGGTTCGGCCGCATGTGTGGTCTGGCTTCGAGGGTTCCCACGACCGGCGTGATGAACGACTCGGACGAGAACGTGGCGATCGGGCTCAGGTAACCGGTCACGGTCACCAGGCCCGGGTCGAGGCCGGTCTCCTCTTGGGCCTCGCGCAGAGCGCACTGCGCCGAGCTCTCACCGGGATCGCACCTCCCGCCCGGGAAGCTCACCTCGCCCTGGTGGAACCGGAGATTCCCGGACCGCCTCGTCAGGATGACGCGGGTCTCGCCCGACTCCTCGAACATCGCCACGAGCACCGCTGAGGGAATTTTGTCCCCCTCCAGGAACACGCCGGGCATGACCGAGGCGGGGGCGGTGAGTGGCGGCCGGTTCAGTGGTGCCGGCCGCTTCGGGCAGCCGCGCCAACAGGCGAGCCGGGTTCCACGGGTACGAAGACTTCGGAGCGCTCGAGCGCGCCTAGGACGCGCTCGAGCGTGAACCCCCGTTTCTTCTCGGGCGGCAACGCCGCCCAAGGTGCCGGGCCCCCGGCATAGGCGCCTGGGGGCCTCGGTATGACCTGCTCGCCGCCGAGCCAGGTCACATCATGCCCATACCACCCATGCCACCCATCCCGCCCATACCTGCGGCGGCCGCGGCAGCAGCGGCGTCGTTCTTCTTCTCGGGCTTGTCGGCGACAAGCACCTCTGTGGTGAGCAGCAGCCCTGCGACCGAAGCTGCGTTCTGGAGCGCCGAGCGTGTCACCTTGGCCGGGTCGACGATGCCTGCCTTGAACAGGTCCTCGATCACCCCGGTGTTGGCGTTCAGCCCGTGCGCGCCCTTCGCCTTCTCGACGTCGCGCACGACGACCGCGCCTTCGAGGCCGGCGTTCGACGCGATGCACTCGAGAGGCACGCTGAGTGCGTGCAGCACGATGCGGGCTCCCGTCGCCTCGTCACCCTCGAGCTTCTCGGCCACGGTCTCGACTGCCGCCAGTGCGCGTACCAGAGCAGTGCCCCCGCCTGCGACGATGCCCTCTTCGATGGCGGCGCGTGTCGCCGAGAGAGCGTCCTCGATGCGGTGCTTCTTCTCTTTGAGCTCGACCTCGGTAGCGGCTCCGACCTGCACGACGGCGACGCCGCCGGCGAGCTTGGCGAGGCGCTCCTGAAGCTTCTCGCGGTCCCAGTCCGAATCGGTGTCGTCGATCTCGCGGCGGATCTGCGCGATGCGACCCTTCACGTCCTCCACTGAGCCGGCACCCTCGACGACGGTGGTGTCGTCCTTGGTGACGATGACGCGCCGCGCCCTGCCGAACAGGTCGATGGTCGCGTGCTCGAGCTTGAGGCCGATCTCCTCGGAGATCACCTGACCGCCGGTGAGTACGGCGAGATCCTGGAGCATCGCCTTGCGGCGGTCACCGAAGCCCGGTGCCTTCACCGCTACGGAGCTGAAGGTGCCGCGGATCTTGTTCACGACGAGCGTCGCGAGCGCCTCACCCTCTACGTCCTCGGCGATCACGAGAAGTGGACGCGACGACTGCATCACCTTCTCCAGCGCCGGCACGAGGTCGTGCGCCGCGGAGATCTTCTGGTTGCAGATGAGGATGTACGCGTCGTCGAGCACCGCTTCCTGGCGTTCGGGGTCGGTCACGAAGTACGGCGACAGGTAGCCCTTGTCGAACTGCATTCCCTCGGTGAAGTCGAGCTCGAGCCCGAAGGTGTTCGACTCCTCGACTGTGACCGTCCCGTCCTTGCCCACCTTGTCGATGGCGTCGGCGAGCACGTCACCGATGGACGCGTCGCCGGCCGAGATGGAGGCAACCTGGGCGATCTCCGTCTTGCCCTGGATCTCACGGGACTGGGCCCTGATGGAATCCACGGCTGCGGTAACGCCTTTTTCCATGCCCTTCTTGAGCGCCATCGGGTTAGCGCCGGCCGCGACGTTGCGGAGCCCTAGGTGAATGAGCGCCTGCGCGAGCACGGTGGCGGTCGTGGTGCCGTCACCCGCGACATCGTTGGTCTTGGTGGCGACCTCCTTCACGAGCTGCGCGCCCATGTTCTCGAAGGCGTCGTCGAGCTCCACCTCGCGGGCGATCGTGACACCGTCGTTGGTGATCGTGGGGGCACCGAACTTCTTGTCGAGGACGACGTTTCGGCCCTTGGGGCCGAGCGTGACCTTGACGGTGTCAGCGAGCTTGTCGACACCTGCTTCGAGGCCGCGGCGCGCGGGCTCGTCGAACTTGAGCATCTTTGGCATGGGTTTCTCCGCTTTTGGTGAGTTCTGGACCTGGGTTGGTGGCCTGGGGGTTGGTGGCCTGGGTGTTGGTGGCCTGGGTGTTGGTGGCCTGGGGGTTGGTGGCCTGTTCGGTGGCTCCGCCGGCGCCGAAGCGTTCGGCTTGACGGCGCGGCGGGCCGGGTGGAGCTACTTCTTGACCTTGGCCAGCACGTCGCGGCTGGACAGGATCAGCAGGTCCTCGCCTTCGACTGTGATCTCGGTCCCGCCGTATTTCGAGTACACGACGGTGTCGCCCGTCGAGACGTCGAGCGGGACGAGCTCGCCGGTGCTCTCGGTGCGACGGCCGGGGCCGACTGCGAGCACCTCACCCTGCTGGGGCTTCTCTTTGGCTGTGTCGGGGATGACCAGGCCCGACGCGGTGGTCTCCTCGGATTCTCCGGGGCGTACGACGATCCGGTCCTCGAGGGGCTGGAGCTTCATGACTGGCGAGCCTCCTGTGGCGCTGACTTTGGATTCTTTGGATTCTTGGATTAGCACTCTAACGTGACGAGTGCTAATCGTAGCGGGAGCTTGCGGCGACGGCAACCGCGCCTGGTGGAGGGGTTGTTTCGTGCTCCGGCGCCGGTGCCTTGAATGGGCTGGGTGCTCCGGATCAGCCCGTGAGCTCCAGCCTGAGACAAGGATCGGCCGCGACGTCTAGGGGGGTAGGGCCCAGGTGAGCCAGCTGCCACCATCCCGCGGCGGCCACCATGGCCGCGTTGTCGGTGCACATGGCCGGGGTGGGCAGGTAGGCGGCGAGTCCGGCCTCGTCACATTGCGCGGCGAGCGCCCGCCGCAGCGGGCCGTTCGCCGCCACTCCTCCGGCCAGGCAGATCCCCTGCGCCCCGATCTGGTCGGCCGCCCGCACGGCCTTCTCCACCAGCACCTCGACGACCGCCTGCTGGAACGACGCCGCGACGTCCTCGTTGGCGGCGTCCGGGTGACGTCTCACCGTCGTGACCACCGAGGTCTTGATCCCGCTAAAAGACATGTCGAGCCCTTCTCCGAGCATGGCCCGCGGGAAGGAGAACGCCGTCGGATCTCCCGACTCGGCCGCCTTTTGGATCGCCGGCCCCCCGGGGTAACCGAGACCAAGAAACCGCGCCACCTTGTCGAACGCCTCCCCCGCCGCATCGTCGAGCGTCTCGCCCAAGAGCTTGTAGCGCCTCGGTCCGCCCATCTCGAGGAGCATCGTGTGACCGCCCGAGACGAGCTCGACCACGATCGGCCATCCGGGCCCCGGCCCTCCAAGACCGGAGTGGTCGAGCAACGCCGCGAACAGGTGAGCTTCGAGGTGGTTGACGCCGGCGAACGGCACGTCCCATGCGAGGGACAGAGCCTTTGCCTCTGAGACGCCGACGAGCAACGAGCCGATCAGGCCCGGCCCGATCGTCGCGGCGACCGCGTCGACCGGTGGTTGTCTTGTTGCGGCCGCCTCTTTGAGCGCCGTATCGATCACAGGGGTCAGGAGCTCGAGATGCGCGCGCCCCGCGATCTCCGGGACCACGCCGCCGTACTCCGCGTGCAGATCGACCTGGCTCGACACGATCGACGACAGGATCTCGCGTCCTTCGCGCACGACCGCAGCCGCCGTCTCGTCGCACGAGGTCTCGATCCCGAGAACCGTGGCCCCGTTGGCCATGTTGGCCCTGTCGTTCGTCACTGGCCCAGCCCGATCCCTGCCTCGATCTTGGCGAGGCGGTCGGCGTACTCCGAGCTGTCGCAGTCGCGGGCCCACATCACGATGGCGTCCTCACCTTCCTCCGCGTAGTAGTTGCGCCGGATTCCGACTGGAGCGAATCCGAATTTCATGTAGAGCGCCTTGGCAGGCTCGTTGTGCTCTCGGACTTCGAGAGTCAGATGCCGCGAGCCGGCGCCGAGCGCCGATCGGGCTAGATCGAGAAGGAGCATCGACGCGATCCCCCTGCGCTGCCATGAATGGTCGACGGTCAGAGTGTTCACGTGACCCTCGTCCTCGACCAACATCAATCCCGCGTACCCGGCCACGACGGGGCCGATCGTCGCGACCGTGTAACGCCGCGTCGATCGTTGGGCGAGCTCCGACGTGAACAGCGTCGGGGACCATGGCCTGATGTACTCGTTCTGCTCGATACGCAGCACGTCGCGCAGATGCTTGCGACGCATGGGCAAGATCCGTACTGCGCCTACGACGCTTCTCGGCTCCAGAGCCATGACCCAGATTGTGCCGGACGCCGCGCTCAGGCTTCGGCGCCGGCTTCGGTGCCGGCTTCGGTGCCGGTGCGTGGCGCCCGGCTCGCCCAGTTGATGCGCGCGTCGGCGCGCCTGACGTATCGCGGCGAGAGGGTCAGCGGGTCCTCGAACCTGCCGAGCAGCGCGAGCTCGACGCCCATCTCGGCGACCACCGCCACGGGGGGCGAGGCAAGCCAGCGCGCTCCGATCAGCGCGCCGGGAACCTCGCTGAACATCTCGGCGTAGCGGAGTGCTCCGTCTCCCACGAGAGTCGTGGTCGGGGCGGGGCTTCCGGCGCCACGGGGCGTCTTGTGCCTCGTCGTGAGCCGCGTAGTGAGCTGCGTAGTGAGCTGCGTAGTGAGCCGCGAGGCGAGCGCGGCAGGAGCCTCGAGGCAGTCTTCGCCGACGCGCACCAGGTGACCCGATGCTCCGCCATCTGCCGCCAGCGTGAACTCCGCTGAGACGACCTCGCCTCGGCGGGCGTCGAGCACGGCGACGATGGTCTGGTCGCTTGACTCTGCATCTGTCAGAGGAGTGCTTCCTTGGTTGTCACTTTGGGAACTTGTAGACGCGCTTGTTAACTTATGTGCGGGCGCGGCCGCACACGCGAGGGCATCGAGGCTGGACACCGCGACAAGCGGAGTACCGAGCGCGTACGCAAGGGCCTTCGCCGTTCCGACACCGACCCGCAGGCCGGTGAAGAGACCGGGCCCGGAGTCGACCACGATCGCATCTACTTGCCGGAGGTTCACGGCTGCAGCCGCGCAGCACGACCTGATCGACGGGGCGATCGTCTCGGCGTGGCGCCTCCCCCTTCCGAGTGTCGCCTGCGCAAGCGTGCCCTGATCGTCGGCGAGAGCGACGCCCGCGGCGTCAGCCGCGGACTCGATGGCGAGGACCAGCACAAGAAGTCGACTATCAGCTAAGCCGAAGTCGCCATCGCGCCGGCCAGCTCCCGTGCTCGCCGCTTCCACGTCCCGGTCCCGAGGATCGTGATGATGCGATCCTGTTCACCTCCGGGCGATTCGGTCGGTTCGGCCGGTACTGTCTGCTCGGTCTGCTCAGGCCGCTCGATGCGCACTTCGAGCACGGTTTCACCGAGAACTGGTGCTCCGGCGTCTCCCCACTCCACCGCTGCGACCGCACCGTCGTCGACGAGCTCGAGCAGACCGAGGTCGAGGACCTCGCTGAGATGATCGAGCCGGTAGAGGTCGGCGTGAAGGAGCCTGCGCACCGGTCGGTCGGCCTGGCACTCGAGCACGCGCATCAGAGTGAAGGTCGGACTCGTCACGGGACCGGTCACCCCGAGTCCTGCGGCCAGTCCCTGGACGAAGGTGGTCTTGCCCGCTCCGAGATCACCTTCCACGAGAAGGACGTCGCCAGGAACGAGACATCGTGCGAGTTGCCGACCGAGCTCTGTCGTGGCCTTCGGGCTCGACACCGAGAACCTCGCGAGACGAGCCGGCTCCGCGCTCACCGCGCTCACCTCGCTCACCTCGCTCACCTCGCTCACCTCGCTCACCTCGCTCACCTCGTTCGTTACCTCGCCTTTTCGGTGAGCAGCGACTTTGCCCGCACGAGGTCCGCACGCATCTCGGCGACTATCTCGGCACCACCGCGCAGAGCGGCTGCGGGGTGATATGTGGGTACCAAATGACCGTTGCGATACGGGTAGGACCTGCCACGGAGCTTGCTTATCCCTTCGGCGGTGCCGAGCAACAGCCGGGTGGCGAAGTTGCCGAGCGTCACGACGACCGAAGGGTCGATCAGCTCGAGCTGCGACTCGAGCCAGGGACGACACGCTTCGATCTCGCCCGGAAGCGGGTCGCGGTTGTTCGGTGGGCGGCACTTGACCACGTTGGCGATGTAGCAGTTCCTCCGGTCGATACCGATCTCCTGCCACATCAGCTTGTCGAGAAGCTTTCCCGACCTGCCCACGAAAGGCTCACCGGCGAGATCCTCGTCCCTCCCGGGCCCTTCTCCGACGAACATCAACTGAGCGCTGGGGTCGCCCACGCCGAACACGACCTGAGTGCGTCCCTTGGCGAGCGAGCATTTCGTGCACGACAACGCGACGTCACGGACCTCGGCGAGGGTCCCGAGGGTCCGCACAGGGGGTCCTTCGCGCCTTTCAGCTCACCTTGCGGGCGTGCTCCTCGAGAAGGCGGTCGAACTCTCTACGCCTCTCGAGCATCGGCATATGGCCACAGCGCGCGAGCTCCACGAGGCGCGCATCGGGCAGTCGGGACTCGAGCCGCCTCGCGTGCCACGGCGGGGTCAGGCGGTCGTGCGTTCCGACCATCACGAGTGCCGGGATGTCCACCGAGTCGAGCACCGAAGCGAGGTTCACGCGTGCCAATGGCTCGAGAAGGCCTTCCATCGTGAGGGGATCCGTCTCGGCGAGCATCGCTTCCAGGAATTTCACCTGCGCGGGAGGTGCTTCGGCGCCGAACCCGAGGCGGCTCGCCCACCACCTGACATCCCCCTCGGGTATAGCTCCCCGGCCCGAGCGCACAGAGGCCCTGATCGCCCGGAGTGCCGCAGGTGCGCTTAACGCCGCGAAGAGATCCCATCCGGGAAGTTCGACGAAGGGCCCCGTGGTGGTGCTCGTGAGCACTAAGCCCGACAGCCGGCGATGGCGTTCCTCGGCCGACATGCGGGCGATCGCCTGCACGGCGACCATCCCTCCCATGGAGTGGCCGACGAGCACCCCTCCCTCGACGTCGAGCGAGGCGAGCACCTGCCTGACATCGAGCGCCAACCTGTCGAGTGCTGGTGGCGCGTTGCGCCTCGGTCCGAGAAGCCGGACACGCGTCCTTCGTCTGCTTGGCTTCACCGGTTCAAGCGAGACGCCGGAATACCCCTGATGTCCTGAATACCCGCCGGATCCTGCGGCACTCGACTGCGCGGGCATTCCGGCCAGCCCGTTCGAACCGGCATGCCCGACGATCGCCGGATCGAGCAGATCACCGACAGGGTCCTCGATGAACCGGTGACCCGTGTCGCGAACAGTCTCCGGACCTCTATCGCGACCCGTGGAAGTGCCGGGGACCTTCAGTCCGAAGCCGTCGGAGCCGAGCACTGACCGTCCGTGCCCGCGCAGGTCCACGGCGATCACCCGGAGCTCGTCGGACAGATCTGAAAGTTGGTGCACCCAGATGCCTGAGTTCAGGAAGACACCGTGAAGCAGGACGATGGGCTGGCCGCGGCCGCGCGAGACGACATGGATGCGGCCCCCGTCGTCCATCTCGATGTCCTGGTGCTCGACGTCGGCAGGAAACACCAGCTCTTCGCGGGCAATGTCCTCTTCGGTCGCCGACGACCGCGAGACGAGACGCCGCTGCGCGGCCCAACCGGCCGCCAGTGCCGCACCTGCCCCGAGCGCGGCGAGACCCGCCGTCCGCCTGCCGCGGTTCGGTCCACTCACCGATTCACGCTGCTCGGCCAGCTAACCCGGTTCGGCCAGCTAACCCGGTTCGGCCGGCTCACCCGGCTCGGCCGGCTCACCCGGCTCACTTAGTGACTCCAGCAGTGACGCTCGTCGGGCTCGCGGCGGTGTCGTCTCTGTCGTTGTTGCCGCTCATGCTCTCCTCCGGGTCTCCACCCAGCTCCCCCACGATCACCCGGGTCACTCTCGGCCCGATACCGCACAACACCTCGTAGCTGATGGTCCCGAGCAAGTCCGCCCAGTCAGAGGCACTGAGACTCGCTCCCCCCTGGCGGCCGATCAGCACGACCTCGTCGCCGACTTTTACGCCGCTGTCAGCGCCGCAGTCGATGACGATCTGGTCCATGGTCACCGTACCGGCAAGCGGGCGGTGTTGCCCACCCACGAGCACGGTGCCGTCGCGGTCGAACCACGCCCGCGGCACTCCGTCGGCGTAACCGAGCGGGATGACAGCCACGACGGAATCCTCACTTAGGGCCCTTCGCCTTCCGTAAGACGGGCGCTCGCCGGCGGAAAGCTCACGAACCAGCACCACGCGGGCCTTGAGCGACATGACGGGGCTCAGCCCGGCGCCTGCGGCGTCGAGATATGGAGCCAGCTCAGGCGCAGGGAGCTCCCCGTACAGCGAGATCCCGCACCTCACCATGTCGTAGCGCGATGCCGGGTGGGCGATGGCCCCGGCGGAGTTGGCGGCGTGCCGCATGGGCACAGCGATCCCCGCGCTTTCAAGCTGCGCGAGAACCTCGTCGTAACGCCTGATCTGCTCGGAGGTGAAGCTCCGGTCCTCTTCACCGAGCCCCTCGGCCACCGCCAGATGCGTCCAGACCGAGCCGAGACGCAGATGAGGCGATTCGCAGACCGCCGCCGCCAGCGTGAGCACCTCTTCGGGATCCGCGCCCACCCTGTGCATCCCCGTGTCCACCTTCAGGTGAACGTCGATCTTCTTGGACGTTCCCACCGACGCCGCGGCGCTCTCGGCGGCAGCTATGCCGGCCCACGTGTAGACGGTCAGCACCAGGCCGTTCGACACGGCCTCCACCATCGCTTCAGGAGGAGGCTCGGATAGCACGAGCACCGGTGCCGTTATGCCGGCTTCGCGAAGCTCGACTCCCTCTTCGGCGACTGCGACGCCGAGCCAGGTGGCGCCGCCCTCGATCGCGGCGCGGGCGACGGCGACGGCGCCGTGCCCGTAAGCGTCGGCCTTTACCACCGCGCACAACGCCGCCGGCGCGGCAACGCGCTTCATCACGCCTGCGTTGTGGCGCACGGCGTCGAGGTCGATCTCGGCCCAGACGGGCCGAAGGGACGCCTCAGCCACGGCGGCCCGTTCCTTCGTGCAGCTCGGACGACGAGCCCGACGACGAGCCCGACGACGAGCCTTCGTGCAGCTCCGACGACAGCCAGCGAGCGATCAGGTCGGGGATGTCGCCGGCAACGAGACCCTCGGGGGGTCCGAGCCCCGCAGCGCGCCCGTGCACGTGAGCCGCGAGGGCCGCGGCCTCGAGTTGACCGATGCCACGGGCGGCGAACGCCCCGATGGCGCCCGAAAGGACGTCCCCTGTCCCCGCAGTGGCGAGATTCGGGCCGCCGGACATGACGACGCGCACGTCACCTTCCGGATCCGCCACCACCGTCGTGGATCCCTTCAACAGCACGACGCATCCGGTTGCGCTCGACGCCGCGACAGTCTCACGGATCTTGTCGGCGCCCACCGGTTTGTCGAACATCCGCGAGTACTCACCCGAGTGGGGTGTGAGCACCAGCCAGCCGGCGTCCGCGTGCCGGGAGCGGGCGACGGCTGCGACATCGTCCGCCCTGCCCAGTGCGAAGAGCGCGTCTGCGTCGACCACTACGGGCACGCGCGCACCGGCAGCCACCGTGCGGACGTCGGCGCGTGTCTCGGGATCACGGCCGATTCCCGGACCTATCACGACAGCCTTGCAGCGTTCTGCGACCTCGAGCACCGTAGACGCCCATCCATGGCGCGGAACCTCGAACGACACCGCCTCGCTCGCCGGCATGTTCGCGGCACTTTCGCCCGGAACTGCGAGACGCACCATCCCGGCCCCCGCCCGGTAGGCGGCCTTTGCGCAGAACGACGCCGCCCCGAGCATGCCTGGCGATCCGGCGACAACCACCACACCCGACTGCCACTTGTGAGCCTCACGCGGCCTCGGTGGAAGAAGGCGCCGCACGTCGCCGTCGTCGACGAGCCAGATGTGAGCACCGCCGGCGTCGAGACCGATGTCTGCGACCTCGACCTGTCCGGAGAGCACAGGGCCGTCTCCCTGGAGCAGCCCGGGTTTGAAAGCTGCAAAGGTGACGGTGAGGTCCGCTCGCAGCGCCTCACCGGCGACCTCGCCCGTGTTGCCGTCTATCCCCGAAGGTATGTCCACTGCGAGAACGCGCACTCCGGGGGGCACAGAAGGAGCCTTGTAAGTGCCCCTGAATCCGGTCCCGTATGCGGCGTCGATCACGAGGTCGAACCTGGGATCGCCAACGAGACGTTCGGGGGCCTCGGATGCCTCGACGACGACCACTCGCGCTCCGCGCGCTCGCAACCTGCCCGCCGCGATCCGCCCGTCGGCGCCGTTGTTGCCCTTGCCTGCGACGACCACTACACGCCGGCCGTACGCGCCGCCCAAGAGCCGAAGCGCCCATGTCGCGACCGCCGTGCCCGCCCTCTCCACGAGGACCGACTCGCTCACCTGCTTGAGGGCGTCGGCATCGACCTGGCGCATCTCCTCGACCGTGAGGACGGGCCGCATCAGCGTCCGCCCTCTGCGACGGCGCTCGCGACCGCCACATTCCCCGTGTGAGTGAGCGACAGATGCCAGCGCTCTACATCCTTTTCCCGCGCCAGGCGCGATGCATCTCCGTGGAGAACCAAACGCGGCACGCCATGTGCGCTGCGGACCACCTCGATGTCGCTGAAGGGTGCCGCGCCGATCCCTTCGCCGAGGGCCTTGAGCGCAGCTTCCTTCGCGGCGAACCTGACGGCGAGACGCGCTGCGGGATCTTCCGCCGCGCTGCGCGTATGCCAGCTCGGCTTCTGTGAACAGACGCTGCGAGATGTTCGGTCGCCTCGTCAAGACTCTCCTGAAACGATCTATGTCCACGGCGTCGACGCCGATGCCGACCACGGCCGAAGGTGTCACCCCGACAGCAGACCGCAGCCCGGGAGCCTCACTCCACCGTCACCGTCTTCGCCAGGTTGCGCGGCCGGTCGACGTCGTGCCCGTGAAGGCGCGCAAGGTGGTAGGCGAAAAGCTGGAGCGGGACGATGTCCACGACCGGAGCGAGCAGCTCGCTCATCTGGGGTGTCCAGAGAACCGCATCGGCGAGTCGCGCCGTGTCCTCGTCGCCGTCGTTAGCGACGAGGACAACTGTCGCACCTCGCGACTTCACCTCCGAGATGTTGGCGAGCATCTTCTCTCTCAGACTCGTCCTCGTCGCCACCCCTATGACGACCGAGCCGGGCTCTATGAGAGCGATGGGCCCGTGCTTGAGCTCGCCGGCCGGGTAAGCCTCGGCGCGAACGTAGGCGAGCTCCTTCAACTTGAGGGCACCCTCCATCGCGACGGGGTAACCGACGTGGCGGCCCAGGTAGAAGAAGTCCCTCGTGCTAGTGAACTGCTTCGCCACCGCCGAGACGTCAGGGTCGCGGGCGAGCACGGTCGAGATCACGTCGGGCAGGCGGCCGAGCTCATCGAGCGATTCACGGACCTGTTGCGCGGTGAGGGTGCCGCGCATCTCGGCAAGGTAAAGAGCGAGGATCTCGAGTGAGACGATCTGGGTGAGAAGGGTCTTGGTCGCCGCGACGCCTATCTCGGGCCCGGCCCGCGTGTAGAGGGCGCCGTCCGCCTCGCGTGCCATCGAGGAGTCCACGACGTTCGAGATCACGAGCAGCCTGGCACCCTCGCTCCTCGCCTGGCGCATGGCCTGGAGGGTGTCGACCGTCTCGCCGGACTGGCTCACCCCGATCACGAGCGTCCTCTGGTCGAGAACCGGGTCGCGGTAACGGAACTCGGACGCGATGTCGATCTCGGCCGGGAGGCGTGCCCACCTCTCGATGGCGTACTTCGCGACGAGGCCCGCGTGGTAGCTGGAGCCGCACGCGACGATGACGACTTTGTCGACCTGGACGAGCTCCTTTCGGCCGATCTTGCCCTCGTCGAGAACGATCGTCCCGTCAGGTGCGAGCCGTCCGAGCAAGGTGTCCGCGACCGCTCGCGGTTGTTCGTGCATCTCCTTGCTCATGAAGTCGTCGTAGCCGGCCTTCTGCGCCGCCTCGAGGTCCCAGTCAACATGAAGGGCGGTCGGCTCTACGACCTCGCCTTCGAGCGTCGTCACCCTCAGGGTGCCCGGGCCGATCTCTGCTATCTGGCCGTCCTCAAGCGCCCACAGCGAGCGGGTGATGCCGAGAAGAGCGGGAATGTCGGACGCGAGCAGGCCGACACCGGCCTTAGGTGCGGGAGAGCCCTGCGCGAGCGCTCCATCGTCCTTCTCACCGTGAGCGGCGACGAGACCGACGATCAGCGGTGACACGCGCCGGGCGGCGACGATGGTGTCAGGCTCGGAAGCCGACATGACTGCCAGCGCGAACGCACCGCGCAACGTGTCGAGGGTGATGCGCACCGCCTCCACGAGGCCCACTCCGCCGGCAAGCGCCGACTCGACGAGGTGGGCGACCACCTCCGTGTCGGTGTCGGACTCGAGGACGTGGCCCGCCTCGCGCAGCTCGTTGGCGAGCTCCCACCAGTTCTCGACGATGCCGTTGTGGACGACTGCGATCGTTCCGGTGCAGTCCGTGTGAGGGTGGGCGTTCTGCTCGGTCGGATGGCCGTGGGTCGCCCACCGGGTGTGGCCGATGCCGGAGTGCGCTTCGGGAGCGTCGCCCTCGACGACCTTTCTGAGCTTCTCCAACGAGCGGGTGCCGTCAGCCGCACGTGCCCGCCACATGCCGTCCGGGCCCATGAGAGCGACGCCCGCAGAGTCGTAGCCCCGGTACTCGAGGCGCTCTATGCCGTCGAGAATGATGTCCAGCGCCTTCGTGCTTCCGGTTACCCCGACGATGCCGCACATGTTCCAAAGGCTACGGCAGGAGGGGGAGGAGTCGGGCGAGCCTGTTCAGAGCGCCTTTTGCGCCGCCGCCACCGCATCGCACAGACGATCCAGAGCAGATCGCGCAGCCTCCGCGTCGGTCGCCTCCACCATCACCCTCACCACGGGCTCGGTCCCGCTCGCCCTCACGAGCACCCGGCCTTCCTCTCCGAGCTCGACCACCACGGCTGCCAGCTCGTCGCGCACGATCTGGTGGTCGACGGTCCCGGCGGGGTCGGCCGTGGTGACGCTCACGAGAAGTTGGGGGACGTGGACCATCGACTCGGCTGCGAGCTCGGCGAGCTTGCGGCCCGAGCGATTCACCAGGTCGGCGAGCAGGATGCCGGTGAGAGTGCCGTCTCCGGTGGTCGCGATGCGCCTGAACACGAGGTGGCCGGACTGCTCGCCGCCGAGAGACAACCCGTCCGAGTCCAGGGCCTCGAGGATGTAGCGGTCGCCGACCGGCGTCTCGCGCACGAGGATTCCACGTTGCGCCATCGCGCGGTGCAGACCGAGGTTCGACATGACGGTCACGGCAACCGTGTTCCCGGCGAGCTGACCTCGCTCTGCAAGGTCCGCGGCAAAGATGACGAGAAGCTCGTCGCCGGTGCGCACACTGCCTTCGTGGTCCACCGCCACGAGCCGGTCCGCGTCGCCGTCGAGGGCGAGACCGAGGTCCGCGCCGTCCTTCAAGACCTCCTGAGCGAGAGCCTCCGGGTGCGTCGAGCCGCAACCGTCGTTGATGTTGGAGCCGTCGGGCTCGCCGGCGATCACGCTCACGGTCGCCCCGAGACGCTCGAGAACGCCGGGCGCCAACTCGCAGCCCGCTCCGTTCGCGCAGTCGATCACGATCTTGAGGCCGTCGAGGGCGCCGGGATCCAGGATGTCCACGAGGTGGTCCGCATACTGCTCGGCGGCGTCGGGATCGCTCGTGAGCCGGCCCACCGCGTGGCCGACCGGCGCGCGAGGTCCATGCCCGTGTCCGTCGAGGATCCGGAGAAGCTCGTCTTCGACGTCCGCCTCGATCGAGTCGGGAAGCTTCAGGCCTCCGGCTGCAAGCAGCTTCACGCCGTTGTCGGAGAAAGGGTTGTGAGACGCCGACACCACGGCGGCGGGCACCGAGCGGCGGTCGGAGAGCCAGGCAACTCCCGGCGTAGGGAGAACTCCGAGATCGACCACGTCCGCGCCCTCGCTCGCCATGCCCGACGCGAGCGCCGCCTGCAACATCGGCCCGGACCGGCGGGTATCGCGCCCGATCAGGAACGACTCCGCGGGCAGGACCCGTGCTGCGGCACGACCGAGCGCCAGTACCAGCTCGGGGCTCAGCTCTGCGTTGGCTACGCCGCGGATCCCATCAGTGCCGAACCGGGCGGCCACTGTTTTCGATCAGCGCTTCGAGTACTGAGGCGCCTTACGGGCCTTCTTGAGGCCGTACTTCTTGCTTTCCTTCTCGCGGGCGTCGCGCGTGAGAAGTCCGGCCCTCTTGAGATTCGTGCGCAGCTCGGGGTCGATGACGATAAGAGCCCTCGTGATCCCGAGGCGCAGCGCGCCGGCCTGGCCCGAGACGCCGCCGCCGTCGATGGTGGCGTCGATGTCGTAGCGGTCCGCGATGCTCGAGATGCGAAGTGGCTCGCTCACGATCATGCGGTGGGTCGCCGACGTGAAGTAGGCGTCGAACTCGCGGCGGTTGACGGTGATCTTGCCGTTGCCGGGACGGAGTCGGACGCGGGCGACCGCCCTCTTGCGTCGACCGGTGGTCTGACAGACGGGCTTAGCGGGTCGCGCCGGTGCTGCACCCGAGCTCGCCGACGAGGATCCGGCTGCGGCTCCTCCCCTCGATCCGGTGTGTGCGTGGCCGGCGGGGGGCGTCTCTGCCTCTGCCGTTGCCTCTGCCGTTGCCTCTGCCTCCGCCTCTGCCGGGTCGGTCGCGATTTCGGCTTCGCCGGTCTCGGCTGTCACGGGCGCTCTCTCGGGCTCCGTCACTGTTTCTGGCTCTGTCGGCTCTTGGACGGTCTCCGTTCCGGGGTCAGAGGCCGTTTCAGAGCCGGAGTCTGAGGGAGCCACTGATTCGGTCTCTGAACCGGTCGGGGTTGGGGCGTCGGTCGTCGACATCGTGGTCAATCTGTCTCCTAGTTCCCTTGGTCCAGCTGCCGGCGAGCGCCGGGAAGATCGAGCTTCTGAGGTTGCTGCGCCTCGTGCGGGTGGTCGGGGCCTGCGTAGACCTTCAGCTTCGCGAGCTGCTGCCGGCCAAGCCTCGTCTTCGGGAGCATGCCTCTGACCGCCCGGCGCACAAGCTCCTCCGGCTTGGTCGCGAGCAGCTCGGCGTACGAAACCGAGGTGATCCCGCCCGGGTAACCGCTGTGGCGGTACGCGAACTTGTCTCCTGCCTTGTCAGCGGTCATCACGACCTTGGAAGCGTTGATCACGATCACGAAGTCGCCGGTGTCCACATGCGGGGCGAAGATCGGCTTGTGCTTTCCGCGCAGCCGCGAGGCAACTTCGGTCGCCATCCGGCCGAGGACCATGCCGTCGGCGTCGACCACGTGCCACTGCTTGGTGATCTCATCTTCTCTTGGTGAGAACGTGCGCACTCAATGTCCTCGTCGTCGTGGGTGAATGGGTCGCGATCGGTTGTCGGTTCTTGAGTCGTGAGCGTGGTCAGAGAGCAAAGCAAATGCTTCGCCCGCTTGACCCGTCGGACCGGTCACCATCTGCCCACTCACGATCCGGTTCCCGAGCCCGGTGAGCCTAGGCAAGCTAGCTCGGCGAGCCTGGGCGCAGGCGTGAGTCGGCTTTACGGCCAAACGGTCAACCAGCTACTTTACGTGACCGCCGGACCCCTCAGCAACCAGGGCCCGGCTTGGCCGCCTAGGGAGGTCAGCCTGCGCCGGCCGGGACCGATGGGCGACGGACCGCCGCCTTGAGTCTCCCCTGCTTGGGGTCGCCGGCTCGAGGCCCACGGTTTGTCGCCCTGCCTCGAGGTGGGCACAGCGGTCCGACAACCGTCCAGTCCGCAATCGAGGTCAGACATCCCCGCAGGTATTGCCGCCCTTGATCTCGGCGAGTGGCGTCGACGAGGTGGAGCTGAAGAATCCGAGGAACAGCCTGTTGCCTGCCTCGGCGCCGGGGACGACGATGGACCCTCCCTGCTCCTCACTGAAGTCGGCTCGCGGGTACAGCGTCCCCACCTTGGCGAGAGTCATCCCGAGTGTGGCACCGGCCGCAGTTTTGAGTAATGGGGTTGCGCGGCCCGATTGAGGGTGGAGCTCGCCGGCACCTGAGAGCCCCCCTATGAGGTAGCGATATCCGTCGAGTGCGCCGTCAGCGAACTCCAATGACAGGTCGGACCACTCCACCTCGGTGGTCCCGTTACAGGGCCCCGCTGCCGCAGGCTTCGTCGGTCGGCCGAGGTAACGGGTAACGGTCTGGACGGCGACAGCCTGAACTTCACCGGTCTGTACGTTCCCGATCCCGTCCGCACCAAGAATCAGCGCCGTGGTGGCATTACGTGCGATACCAGTAGAGGTGCTGGTCGTCGACCCAGACTTTCCCGAACCACCGCAGGCGGCCAGTGCACCGGCAAGTACGACCAGTGCGCAGGCACACAGTCGGGTCTTCCGATCCACTCGCACCGGCAGTTCTCCTCGATCGTTCCGGTCAGATCGGACCGGGCACCTAGCAATTCCAGAAGAAACGTGATCGTGCGACCAGGGGCGATGGTCCATTCTTCGGCGGGACAATTCCCGGTCTTGGGTGCGTCTTCGCGTTTCGGGGCTCAGAGCAGCTTGCTCTGCCCCGGTGGTCCGGTCGCCCGCTTGGCCCTCCTTCGGCCGTCGGTCGAAGAGGCTCGGTTCGGTTGGTCGAGGTGCTGGGGGTGACCAGATCCAGGTGGTGGGTCCGGTCTGACAAACCGCCAGTTGCCGGCTCTGCCTTCTAGGGTCCAACCCCTGTTGGTCTTCAGGTGGTGGTGGTATGGACACAACCTGGCGAGGTTCTCCAAGCTCGTCACCCCGCCCTTTGCGAAATCGGTGCGGTGGTCGATCTCCAAGGGGTCGGCCATCTCGCACTCGGGCACACAGCAGGTCTGGTCTCGTTCTTCTAGTGCGACTCGAAGTGCTCTTCGGATGTGCCTGGAGTTCGTACAGACCGTTCTCACGTCTTTGCCTTCGGTGATAACGAGCTCTAGTAGCGAGTCTCCGAGGATCTGTCTCACCAACGCGACCGGAACCGGGGCCAACCCCGGTATCTGGCAGGTCTCACCGGGTTGTGTCCGACCCCTCTTGAGAGCTGAGAGATCCACCCGTACCCGGACGAGGGTGTCTCGGCCCTTGGAAGAACCGTCAGCCTCGTGACTGTGCCTGGCCATGGCGACGAGCGCATCTGCGCCATAGGCGTGACGAGGCTCGTGGCGACCCTGTTTTCTGGCCAGGTCGAACTCGCGGGTCTGGAAGGGTTCGATGCAGGCACCGAGCACCGAAAATGCGTCCGGGGTGAGCCTCGCCTCTAACCTTCCGAAGCCTTCTTGATCGCTCCACATGCGACAAAAGCGCCTGGATCTCATCTGCTCGTAGTGCTCGACCGAGTCGTCTTTTGAAAGTGCGCTCTGGCGGACGTCGGCACAGTGGCGCTTCAGGCCTCCGAGCTCCATCTCGGATGCGGCCGCAACGAGGTTCTCTTCCTGGTCGGGACGGGCGTCAGCGGCAGATGCGATCTGTCTTGCCTTTGCCTCAGAGAGCTTCCCCGACCTGAAGGCCTCGGATATCGCCGGGTGTGCCTCTATCGACTTTGCGATCTCCAGCATCGAAGCCGCGGATCCGACCGACTCACCTGTGATCGCAGCTAGGTACGTAGGTGCGAGCTTGTGGCCTTCTCTTTCGTGGAGGTGGGTGGCCTGCACCCGCCTAGCTGCGAGCATGACCCCCGAGGCACAGGCATGCTTCACCTCGGAAAAGACCCGAACGAGGGTCTCTGCGTCATCTCCCGAATACAGGTCAGGCTCGAAGAACTTCACGAAGCGCTTGATGACGTCGGCGGCGGCAACGAGGTCCTGAGCCGTCGGGTTGTCCGCGGCGTCGGCGATGTCGCGAAGCACGCGTGCCATGACATGCAAGCTACTCAGAGGGTGTAACAGTGAATGTAGAGCGACAGAAAGGAAAAGAAGGAGTCGCAAGCGAAGGGAATTTCGAAAGTCTCCTCTTGTTGAACTCTCTCCGCGGACTTACGATCGAGGCATGACCAGTCAGCCACAGGTGCAGGCCGAGGCGCAGTCGGAGGCGCAGGGGCAGGGGCGGTCCGGCAACGCGACCCGCGTGAAGATCGGAACGCTCGATGAGCTCCAGAAAGCGGGACAGCTCACGGGCAAGGTCGGCTCTAGACCTGTATGTGTCTTCTGGGACGACGGCTGCGCATACGCGGTCGAGGACAGATGCCCGCACATGGGCTTCCCGCTCCACAGGGGCACGGTCCAGTCGGGACTGCTCACTTGCCATTGGCACCATGCCCGGTTCGACCTCGTGTCGGGCGGGACCCTCGACCCCTTCGCCGACGACGTCCCGGCGTACGAGGTCGATCTTTCGGGCGGCGACGTCTGCGTGGTGGTCGAACCGCAGGGCGCCGAGGTCGAGCGTCTGCAACGACGTCTCGAGGAGGGATTGGAGCAAGGCATCTCGCTCGTGATCGCGAAAGCGGTGATCGGTCTGTTGAGTGCCGGCGTCGACGTCCGCCAGATCGTCGACGTCGGGGTCCGTTTCGGCGTCAAGTACCGGGGACCTGGCTGGGGAACGGGGCTCACTGTGCTGGTTGCGATGTCGAACATCTGCCCGTTTCTCGATCCAACCGACCGCGCGCTAGCTCTGGTCCACGGTCTCGTCGCCGTATCCGACGACACTGTCGGCCGGCCTGCGCGGTTCGCCCTCGAGCCGCTCTCGTCGGCGCCCGACATCGAACGGCTGTCGAGCTGGTACCGGAGGTTCATCGACACGCGGTCGTCCGATGCGGCAGAGCGATCCCTCGCTACCGCTATCGCGGCCGGAAATGCGCAGCCGGACGTCGCGACGATGATGCTCGCTGCAGTGACCGATCACGTGTTCATCGACGAAGGCCACGTGCTCGACTTCACCAACAAGGCCTTCGAATTCCTGGAGGATCTGGGATGGGACACGGCGGCCGAGGTGCTGACGACCCTCGTCGGGCAGACCGCGCGCGCACAGCGCCACGAAGAGGAATCCTCCTGGCGGCATCCTGACGACCTGACTGTCTTGCTGCGCGACTCGACCGCGGACCTCGCGACGAGGCTCTCCGTTGCGGCGACGAGCGCAGAGCAGACCGACGGGTTCAGCAACGAAGACCTCGACGCGCTCGCGTGGGCACTGCTCTCCGAGTCCCCTCACGATGTCGTCGGGTCAATCGACGGCGCACTGGACGCGGGCGCCACGCCCGAACAGCTCGCACGCGCCGTCGCCTACGCAGCTGCCCTTCGGATCGTGAGGTTCCACACCCAGAACGACCACGGCGACTGGAACGTCGTGCATCACGCGTTCACCGCCGCGAACGCGCTGCACCAGTCGATGGTGAGAGCGCCGTCACCTGAGCTCATGCGCGGTGTCTACCAGTGCGCGTTGCGGGTCTACCTGGACCGATTCCTCAACGTGCCCGCGGCGAGGCTGCCCTCGACGTTCGACGGGCCGGCAGACTTGACCGCTCTCGCGTCCTGCTGGGATTCGGAAGGCAAAGTGGACGAAGCCGGGGGAATCGTCTTCCGCCTGCTCACCACCGGCGGTCCGGAGCACCCTGCCGACCCGAGGCCGGTCATCTCCGCCCTCGGCCGCCAACTGCTGACAGAGGACGCCGGATTTCACTGGTACCAGATTCTCGAGGCGTCAATCCGGCAGTTCGCTGCCTGGCCGCCGGGGAGCGATCAGGGCGCCTTGATAATGGCGGGAACCGCACGATTCCTCGCCGCGCACACTCCGACGCGCCGGGAGCTGTCCCACGTCGTGCACATCGCGACGCGCCTGCGGCGGGGGGAGCCGCTCTACGAGGAGACAGACGTCTCGGCCGGGGCGGTCGACGAATGAGCGATCCGCAGGAGGTCGTGCTGTCGGTCGGGCGCCGGCGCATTCTGGACCACCTGAAGCTGCTCGGCCCTTCGACGCCGGCGGAGCTCGCGTCGGATCTGGGGCTGACGACTGCAGCTGTCCGCCAACATCTCGACGGGCTCGCTGAAGAGGGGCTCGTCTCGGTGTCGGACGAGCGCACGGGAGCGCCGGGTCGGCCTGCCGGAAGATGGAGCCTGACTCGAAAGGCGCACGGCCTGTTTCCCGACCGTCACGGCGAGTTGACCGCTCAGCTCGTGGACGCGATCCGCCAAGTCGCCGGGGCTGACGTTCTCGACGAGGTGATCGCCACTAGAACGAGGGCGCAACAGCGCGACTACGAGACCGCCGTGAGCCGCGCCGGGAACTCGCTCACTGCGAGGGCGAAGGCGCTCGCGAGTGTCCGCACGGCGGAGGGCTACATGGCGGAGGTGACGGGAGACGGCGACGATCTGCTCCTCATCGAGCACCACTGCCCCATATGCGAGGCGGCCGAGGCGTGTGCCGGCTTCTGCCGCGCGGAGCTCGGCGTGTTCAGGGCCGTCCTCGGCGACGACGTGTCGGTCGAGCGGACGGAACACCTGCTCTCGGGTGGAGCCCGATGCGCCTACCGGATCCGCCCGGTTGGTGCCGAGGCCGAGTCGGCGGAGTCCGCCGAGTCCGAGGTCGAGCCCGCCGAGCCCGCAGAGCCCGCGGAGCCAGAGTCCGTGCCAACCGAAGCCGCATAGCCGACTCCGATCAGGCACAGCCCGTGCGGCGGGGCCAGAACCTTCGCGCCCTGGCGGTTCCCGCTCGCCAGGAGACTCGGAATGTCAGACGGCCGCATGCGACCGCGTCCCACCTCCACCAGCACCCCGACGATGGAGCGGACCATCTGGTGACAGAACGATGTTGCGCGTATGTCGAAACGCAGCAGTCGCCCCGAGTCGACGCGACCGTCCTCGGGTTCGGAGCCGTCCGATGCCGTGCCGTCGCCCTCGCCCTCGCCGCGGGCGCCCCGGGCGCCGCGGGCGCCGAGAACGCCGAGGTCCCTGTCGAGGAAAGACGCCACGCTCCAGCGCGTGTCGAGAACCCGCCTCACGATCGGTGAGTCCTTCGGGTGGCCCGGTGGCCTCCGGCAGAAAGCGCTGAAGTCGTGCTCTCCGAGAAGCGCATCGGCCGCTGCCCGCATAGACCGCAGGTCGAGCCCGTCCGCCACGTGCCATACGAATCCTGCGAGAAGCGGGTCGGGCTCTGGGGCTTCGAGGACGAGGTAGCGGTAGGAACGACTCGTCGCGGAGTGGCGGGCATCGAAGCCGGTGGGAGCTACGACGAGCGAGCGGACGACGACCTCTGGCGAGAGCTGCCGGTTCACCGCGCGCTTGAGCGCGACCGGATCGATCGAGGGATCGACGTCCGCGTGAACCACCTGACCCTGTGCGTGGACTCCCGAATCGGTTCTGCCCGCGCAGACCAGCTCGACGCTGTGACGGCAGAAGTTCGAGATGGCGCGGGCGAGCTCACCCGACACGGTGCGCTGCCCGGGCTGGCGCGCGAAGCCGCGGAAACCCGAACCGTCATAGGCGACGACCATGCGCACGCGGACCGCACTCTCGGGGGGCACGTCCAGTTCCGCCAGTTCCGCCGGCTCCAGTTCCGCCGGCTCCGGTTCCGCCGGCTCCTCGATCGCCAGTTCCGCCGGCATCGCCGGTTCAGCCGGCTCAGCCGGCTCCTCGAAGCCTGGCAGCGGCAGTCGGGTCAGCGCAGGTTGCGGTTCCGTCGGATCAGACGAATTCGATGCGCGCCATGGGCGCCGCGTCACCCTGTCGGGGGCCCAGCTTCAAGATGCGGGTGTATCCGCCCGGCCTATCCGCATACCGCGGACCGATCTCCGAGAAGAGTTTGTGGGCCATGTCGCGGTCCCGTATCAGGGCCACGACTCTGCGCTGCTGGTGGACGCCGCCCTTTACCGCGGCCGTCACGCATTTCTCGACGACCGGGCGCATGGCCTTGGCCTTCGTCTCGGTCGTGACGAGCGATTCGGCTGCGATCAGAGAAGCCACCAGGTTCCCGAGCATCGCCCGCTGGTGTGCCGCGTCGCCGCCGAGGCGGCGGCCCTTCTTCGGGGTCCCGAGCATCTGATCAGTCCTTGATCCGCAATGACAGGCCGCGCTCGTCCAGTCTCTGGATCACCTCGTCCAGCGACTTCTGCCCGAAGTTGGTGATTGCGAGCAGGTCGTCGGCGGTGCGCTCCACGAGCTCGCCGATGGTGTTGACCTGCGCGCGCTTCAGGCAGTTGCGCGGGCGCTCGGACAGATCGAGGTCCTCGATCGGCAGGTCGAGATCGGGCGAGCCGCTCGTCGCGCTGCCGACCTCGCCGAGCTCGAGCCCGCGGGGCTCGTCTTCGAGATCGGCGACGAGCGAGACGAGCGAACGCAACGTGTCACCGGCCGATGCGAGCGCCTCGCGAGGGGTGATGGATCCGTCGGTCTCGATGTCGAGCACGAGGCGGTCGAAGTCCGTGGACTGCTCGACGCGCACCGGCTCGACCGAGAAGGCGACGCGGCGCACCGGCGAGAAGATCGAGTCGATCGGGATGACCCCGATCGTGGTGGAGTGCTTGTTGCGCTCGGCCGACACGTACCCGCGACCCCGCTCCACCGTTATGTCGACGGCGAGGCGGCCCTTGGCGTTGAGCGTGGCGATGCGCAGCTCGGGGTTGAGCACCTCGACGTCGGAGGTGACCTGGAGGTCGCCGGCCGTTGCGTCGCCGGGTCCCCGCTTGTCGAGACGCAGGGTCACGGGCTCGTCGGAGTAGACGCGGAGCACGATGTCCTTCAGGTTCAAGATGATGTCGGTGACATCGTCCTTGACCCCCGGCAGCGTCGTGAACTCGTGCAGGGCGTCGTCGAAGCGGATCTGGGTCACCGCTGCGCCGGGAATGGATGAAAGGAGCGTGCGGCGCAGCGAGTTGCCGAGCGTGTGGCCGAAGCCGGGCTCGAGCGGGCTCACCGCGAAACGCTGACGGCTCTGGGCCTCCTCGCCTAGAGCCTCGACACTGGGGCGCTGGATGATGAGCATGGGCGAGGACTCCTGGGATCTCGTGTGTGGTCTGTTTGGTTGGAGAGCTGGTCTGGTGAAAGTTCGGTGCTCCGGAACCGGCGGTGTCCGCCAGGTCGGAACGTGCTCGTGATTCGGTGGTGCTCGAGTTCTGTCTGGTTGGTTACTTGGAGTAGAGCTCGACGATCAGCGATTCGCGCACCGACTCGTCGATCTGCTGGCGCTCCGGCAGGGAGGCAACCCTGACCTGGTTCCTGCCATCGCCGGCGTCGAGCCAGAGAGGCAGCTGCCGGTCGAGCGTGTCGAGATTCCGTCTCACGACATACAGCTCTCTCGACCCCGGCTTGAGCGATACGACGTCGTCCACCCGTACCCGGTAGCTCGGGATGGTGACCCGCTTGCCGTTCACGAGCACATGGCCGTGGCGAACGAGCTGGCGGGCCTGGGCCCGGCTGGCTCCCCACGCCGCTCGGAACGCGACGTTGTCGAGCCGCAGCTCGAGCATGCGCAGCAGGTTCTCCCCCGTGATGCCGGGCTGGCGGTTGGCCTCCTCGTACATGTTGCGGAACTGCTTCTCGAGGATGCCGTAGATGCGGCGGGCCTTCTGCTTCTCACGCAGCTGCGACAGGTACTCGGACCCCTGACGCATCCGGTCTCGACCGTGCTCGCCAGGTGGGTATGCGCGGCTGTGACGATCCGTCACTGCCTCCGACACCGGGCATTTGAGCGAGTAGCAGCGCTCGCCTTTCAAGAACAGCTTGGTCCGCTCACGCCGGCACAACCGGCATACGGGCCCTGTGTAACGCGCCATGTGGTTCTGTCCGCCTTCTGCCGTTACACCCGGCGCCGCTTCTTGGGGCGGCAGCCGTTGTGGGGGATGGGGGTGACGTCCTTTATGCCTGACACCTCGATGCCTGCAGCAGCGAGCGACCTGACGGCGGTCTCGCGGCCTGAGCCCGGGCCCCTGACGAGGACGTCGACCTTGCGGACTCCGTGCTCCATCGCTCTGCGCGCCGCCTGCTCCGCGGCGAGCTGAGCGGCGAACGGAGTGGACTTGCGCGAACCCTTGAAGCCCACGTTGCCGGCGGACGCCCAAGCGAGGACGTTGCCCTCCTGGTCGGCGATGGTGACGATCGTGTTGTTGAACGAGCTCTTTATGTGAGCCACGCCGTAGGCGATGTTCTTGCGCTCGCGCCTTCTCGGGCGACGGGCGGTGGCCTTCGAGCCTTGCTTCTTGGTGGGGGGCATCAGTGCTTACGTACCTTCTTCTTCCCGGCGACGGTCTTCTTCGGACCTTTACGAGTGCGTGCGTTCGTGTGAGTGCGCTGGCCGTGCACGGGGAGCCCCCGGCGGTGGCGGACTCCCTGGTAACAACCGATCTCCATCTTGCGCTTGATGTCCTGGGTGACGTCACGCCGCAGGTCACCTTCGACCTTCAGGTTGGCGTCGATGTAAGACCTGAGCCGGGTAACCTCCTCGTCTGTGAGGTCGCGCACCCGGGTGTCGGGATTGGTCCCGGTCTCGTCGCACACCCTCTGAGCGAGCGTCCGGCCGATGCCGTAGATGTAGGTAAGAGAGATCTCGAGCCGCTTCTCGCGGGGGATGTCCACTCCCGAGATACGAGCCATACTCAGTCCTTTCAGCCCTCAGCCTTGACGCTGCTTGTGGCGCGGGTTCTCGCAGATGACCATCACCCGGCCGTGCCGGCGGATCACCTTGCACTTCTCACATATCTGCTTGACGCTCGGTCGTACCTTCATCTCCGTCGACCCTTCGAGCTCTGCGCCCGGTGCTCGAAATGCAGCCGGGCCGCGCTCACTTGTACCTGTAGGTGATCCGTCCCCGGCTCAAGTCGTAGGGGGTGATCTCAACCTGGACGCGATCGCCGGGAAGTATGCGGATGCGGTGCATGCGCATCTTGCCTGAGCTGTGCGCGAGCACCTTGTGGCCGTTCTCGAGCTCGACCCTGAACATGGCGTTCGGGAGCGGCTCCATGACCGTCCCCTCCAGGACTATCGCATCCTCCTTCGGCTTTGGCAGTGACTCTCTCCTTGTCCTCCCCGGTCGGTGCCCGGCGGGTCGCCGGCTCGTCCTTCCGGTTGTCCTGTTCTGTATTTCTGTATTTCTGCGATCTGTCCGGCATGGTCGACGCGGCTCTTCGAGCGCAATCGACCCTTTCGGAATACCTGCAAATGATCGAAGCCGGGCTCTGGATCCCCCTGCGGAGAGCCGAAACCTCCGGCCATGCAGGCCGACCGTCCATCATAACGCCTGGACCGGCCCTTCGGCCACCCCGATTTAGTGCTCGGACGCCACCACTTGGACACCGGATGCCACTGGACGTCGGAACGGGCAATGTAAATCGCTAATAAGTATACCGTACTGTTCCCTAAATCGTAAATTGGACGGCCGAGGTCGGGGTCCGGCGGGTTGGGCGGGTCCGGCGGGGTTGGGCAGGTTGGGCGGGTTCGGCAGGTTCAGGCTCGGGACCTTCGTTCGGTACCTCGACCTCGGCAACAAAAATTTACGTTTTTGATACACGCCTGTTTACTTGGTGTGACCAGAAGTGTGAGCGTGGGCGTCGCAGAAGGGCCTTCACCGCAACCTCACGCCAGAGTGAGCACCTCAGGACCGTTGTCGGTGACGGCGATGGTGTGCTCGAAGTGGGCCGAAAGGCTTCCGTCGGCGGTCATGACCGACCAGCCGTCGTCGAGCATCCGGGTCTCGGGTCCCCCCATGTTGACCATCGGCTCGACGGCGAAGACCATCCCGGTCTTTAGCAACGGCCCGGGCGACCCGGGCCAGTAGTTGGGCACAGCGGGGTCCTCGTGCATAGCCGTGCCGATCCCGTGTCCCACGTATTCGCGGACCACCGAGAATCCGGCCGCCTCGGCCACCTTCTGTACCGCCCTGCCCACCTCGTGTAGGCGGCCGCCCGCTTCGAGCTGGGCGATCCCCGCCCACAGGCTCGCCTCTGTCACTTCGAGCAGGCGGTTCGTCTCCGGCCCGGCGTCTCCGATCGCCATCGTGAACGCCGCATCTCCGTGGTAGCCCTCCACGATCGCGCCGCAGTCGATCGAGAGGATGTCACCCTCCTTCAGCACATAGCCGCCCGGGATGCCGTGCACGATCATGTCGTTGGGCGACGTGCAGATGGTCGTGGGAAAGCCCCGGTAGTTGAGGAAGTTGGACCTGGCACCCCGGCGCTCGATGACCTCGCGCGCGAGCTTGTCGAGCTGCAGCGTGGTGACACCGGGCGCCGCACCTGCTCGGGTGACCTCGTGCATCTCGGCCACGACCTTGCCGGCCTTGCGCATCTTGGCGATCTCTTCGGCCGAACGCCTCATAGTGACCGCCTCATGCCGAACTCCTCACGAGGTGGTCCTGCCGCCACGGTGATCCTCCACGGTGTCGATGATTCGACGGAGCACCACGTCAGGGCTGCCGAGGCCGTCGACACTGACGAGCTGGCCCTGCTCGCGGTACCAGGCGATCAGCGGCTCGGTCTCGCGTTCGTAGAGCTCGAGTCGCACGCGTATCGCGTCCTCCGTATCGTCCTCGCGCTGGACGACCTCACCGAAGCAGATGTCGCACGTCCAGTTGATCCTCGGCGGATGGGCCGTCGAGTAGTTGGTGCCGCAGTCCGAGCAGACCCGCCGTTGGGCGAGGCGCTCGAGCACCTCGGCCGTCGGCACCTCGATATCGAGGGCGACATCGAGATCGTCCGCCTCGAGAAGCTTGGCCAGCATCTCGGCCTGGTGCACCGTCCTCGGGCAGCCGTCGAGCACGAAGCCGCGTGCTCTCACGTCAGCCTCGTTGAGCCGTTCTTGAACCATCGCCATGATCATCTCGTCTGACAGGAGCTCGCCGCGATCCATGATGACCTTGGCCTTCCGGCCCAGATCAGAACCACTGCGCACAGCGGATCGCAGCATGTCTCCAGTGGCTATGTGGGGGACCACGTAGTGGTGGGACAGTGCCACCGCCTGGGTCCCTTTCCCGGCTCCCTGCTTGCCGAGTACCACAAGCTTGACGCCGGGTACCACGCGGCTACTTGAGGAAGCCCTCGTAGTTGCGCATCATCAACTGGCTGTCGATCTGTCGCATCGTCTCGAGTGACACTCCGGTCGCGATTAGAAGCGTCGTGCCGAAAAAGGGGTAACCCTGCAGGTGCCACAACGCCATCAGCAGCGATGGAAGCACGGCCACCGTGGCGAGGTACGTGGCGCCCGGAACGGTGATCCTGTTCAGGATGCGCGGCAAGATGCTTCTCGGTGGGGGGACCGGGACGGATCCCCGGGATGAACCCACCCTGCTTACGGATGATGTCAGCCTGCTGGTGCGGGTCGAAGGCGACGTAGACGTAGAAGAAGGTGAACACCAGGATGAGGAACCCGTACCCGAGCACGTAGAACAGGCTCGTCGGGGTGATCTCGTTGTTCACCCATGACCTGAATCCCGCCCAGGGTGAGAAGTTGGCTATCAGGATGGGGATATAGAGCAGTGAGTTGGCGAAGATGATCGGGATAACGCCCGACTGGTTCACCTTCAGCGGGATGTACGTGGAGGACCCACCGTAGACGCGGCGTCCGACGACTCGTTTGGCGAAGGTGACAGGAATCCGGCGCTGGCCCTGCTCCATGGTGACGACCGTCACGAGGAGCACCAGAGCGAGGGCAACGATGAGGCCGAACTTGAAATCCCCGCCCTGGGCGAGGATCGCTCCTCCGCCTGCGGGGATGCCGGCCACCACGTTGGCGAAAATCAGGATGGACATGCCGTTGCCGATCCCGCGCTGGGTGATGAGCTCGCCGAGCCACATGACGAAGCAGGTGCCTGTCGTGAGCGTGAGGACGATGAACGCGGCTTTCCAATAGGTGAAGTTCGGGATCAGGTTGATGCTGGCGCTGGCAGAGCCGAGAAGGCTCGAAGCCCCGTGATGGAACAGGTAGACGAGGCTCGCCGACTGGAGCAATGCGAGGCCGAGGGTCAGGTACCGGGTGGTCTGGGTCAGCTTCTTCTGGCCGAGCGCACCCTGGTCGCGCCACTCCTCGAGCTTCGGGATCACCGTCGAAAGCAACTGGATGATGATCGAGCTCGTGATGTAGGGCATGATCCCGAGCCCGAACATGGCCATGCGCAGCAGGCCGTTGCCGGAGAACAAGCTCAGGAACCCGAGGATCCCCGCCTGCTTCGCCTGAGTCTCGAGCTGCGCCACAGCGGTTGCCGAGATGTAGGGGGTGATGATGTTCGCGCCCAGCTCGTAGATGGCGATGACCAGGATCGTGAACGCGACCTTGTTGCGAAGGTCAGGAACCTTCCAGATGTTCTTCAGGTTCGACAGCATCGGAACCCTCCTGCGAAACACGCATCCGAGCCGGGTGAGACCAGGCTCCGAAGGATATCCGGCCCCGGCTCCATGTTGGTCAGGCGTCTCCCCGGCATATTGGTCAGGGGTTTCCCCGGCGCCGGCGGTTACCGGTTGGTTAGAGCGTTGCCCTTGGCCGGCGGCCGGCGGCCTCCGTAGGGAGCCGGCAGGACAAAGGCGGTCCCCCCCGCCTGCTCTATTGCCTGTCGGGCGGCGGCCGAAAAGGCGTGTGCCTCGACCCGGATCGCCCGGTCCAGTTCGCCTCGCGCCAGGACCTTCACGAAGGCGCCCTTCTTCACGAGGCCGACCTTGGCGAGGGTCTCCGGCGTCGCCACGTCACCTGCGAACGTCTGCAAGGTGTGCAGGTTCACCGGTGCGTACTCGATGCGGAACGGATTCTTGAACCCCTTCAGCTTCGGGATGCGTTGCATGAGCGGGAGCTGGCCACCCTCGAAGCCGGCAGGGATGGTGTCACGAGCCCCTTGGCCCTTCATTCCGCGGCCTGCGGTCTTGCCGCCCTTGCCGCGGATGCCGCGCGCCACCCGCCTCCGGGCCCGGTGCGCTCCCGGCGCGGGTTGCAGTTCGTGCAGTTTCATTGAAGGGATCCTCCCCCGCGAGGCTGCCTGGCCTCGCGGGCCTTTGTCTGGGCCTTGTGCTGGGCTTCCGCCTGCTCTGCAGTGGCGGGACCGACCTCGATCAGGTGCGGGACCCGGGCGATCATTCCGCGCACTTCAGGCCGGTCGGGAAGTACGCGAGCGCGACCGACCCCACGCAAGCCGAGGGCACGGAGCGTGCCCCGGTGCTTGGGCTTGGTCCCGATTGCAGAGCGGGTTTGGGTGATGAGCAGGTAGGTCTCGTTCTCGGTCATGTGCCGGCTCCATGGAACAGGTCAGCGGATCGCTGACGCTCCCTGTAGGCGCGAAGGACGCCGGCCGGAGTCACCTCGTCGGGCGTCTTGCCCCGCAACCGGGCGACCTCTTCTGGACGCCTGAGCGACTGGAGGCCCGCGATCGTCGCGTGCGCGACGTTGATGCCGTTCGACGACCCGAGCGACTTGCACAAGATGTCTTGGATCCCCGCCATCTCGAGGATCTGGCGTGCGGCACCACCTGCGATCACGCCGGTACCTGGCGCGGCGGGCTTGAGCAGCACCTTGCCGGCACCTGCCGAACCGGTGACCGGGTGGGTGATCGTGGAGCCGGCGATCGGGACGTCGAACATGTGCTTGCGGGCTTCTTCGATTCCCTTCTGGACGGCGAGACCGGCCTCCTTCGCCTTGCCGTAACCCAACCCGACGCGGCCGTTCCCGTCGCCCACGACCATGAGCGCGGTGAACGAGAAGCGCCGACCGCCCTTCACGACCTTGGCGACCCGGTTGACCCGGATCGTCCTCTCTTCGAATTGACCGTCCAGCATCGTCAGAGCTCCAGTCCTTCTTTTCGGGCGGCGTCGGCAACGGCCGCGACACGACCGTGGTATCGGAAGCCGCCCCGGTCGAACACGACCCGTGTGACCCCTGCGGCCTTGGCTCGCTCGGCCACGAGCCTGCCGACCGCCGTAGCGGCAGCGATGTTGCCGCCCGACGTTCCGAGCGACTTCTCCTCAGTCGACGCCGCGGCGAGTGTGCGACCAGTGGTGTCGTCGACGACCTGCGCTCGGATGTGACGCGCCGAGCGGAAGACGCTGAGTCGCGGCCGTTCGGAGGTGCCCGCGATGCGCTTGCGGACCCTGGCGTGGCGGCGGACCCGCAACTCGTGCTTGTGGGCTGCTGCAGAACCCATGACTACTTGGCTGCCTTTCCGGCCTTGCGCAGCACGCGCTCGCCCGCGTACCGGACTCCCTTGCCCTTGTAAGGCTCGGGCTTGCGGATCTTGCGGATGTCGGCGGCCACCTGGCCCACTTTCTCCTTGTCGATGCCCTTCACGATTATCCGGGTGGGCACGGGCACCTCGAAGCTGACACCCGACGGAGCGTTGACCACGACCGGGTGCGAGAACCCTAGGGCGAGCTCGAGGCGTTCCGATCCCTGGGCGACCGCCCTGTAACCGACGCCCACGATCTCGAGCTCCTTGGTGAACCCGGCCGTTACGCCGGTGACCATGTTCGCGACCAGGCTACGGGTGAGCCCGTGGAGGGCGCGATGGTGACGCTGGTCGTCCGGCCGTTCCACGAGGACGGTCGAGTCCTCCTGGCGAAGGGAGATCCCGGTCGGCAGGACGCGGCTCAACTCGCCTTGAGGTCCCTTCACGGTGACGCTGTCGGAATCGAAGGACACCGTCACACCTGCAGGTACTGCTATAGGCGACCGCCCGACGCGAGACATCAGCTCACCTCACCGGACATGCGCACCTCACCAGACATAACAGAGCACCTCCCCACCGACGTGGCGCTTGCGCGCCTCGCGGTCGCTCATGAGCCCGTTGCTGGTGGAGAGCACGGCGACCCCGAGGCCCCCGAGGACGCGCGGCATCCGGTCGGCGTGCGCGTAGATGCGCAGCCCCGGCTTGGACACCCGGCGTAGGCCGGCGATGGTCCTGTTGCGGTCTGTGTCGTACTTCAACTTGATCTCGAGCTCGTCGCCAGGTCCTTTCGTCGACGGCTTCACCTCGAATCCCGAGATGTAGCCCTCCTTCTCGAGGACCACGGCCAGAGACTCCTTCAGCTTGGAGCTCGGCATCTTCACGGTGTCGTGCATGGCGGTGTTGGCGTTGCGGAGACGGGTCAGCATGTCCGCAATCGGGTCAGTCATTGTCACGGTCGCTCCCCTCCCCTCACCAGCTCGCCTTCGTCACGCCGGGGATCTCTCCGGCGTGGACCAGTTCGCGCAGGCAGATCCTGCAGAGCCCGAACCGTTTGAACACAGCCTTGGGCCGCCCACATCGCCGGCACCGGGTGTAACCCCGGACCTTGTACTTGGGCTTGCGCTGCTGCTTCTCGATGAGTGCCTTCTTGGCCATGGTGCTAAGCAGCCTCCTGCCGGAAAGGGAACCCGAATGCGACGAGAAAGGCGCGGCCCTGCTCGTCTGTCCGGGCTGTGGTGCAGATGGTTATGTCCATTCCCCGTGTCGTGTCGACGCGGTCGTAGTCGACCTCGGGGAAGATGAGTTGTTCGTTCACGCCGAAGGTGTAGTTGCCGCGGCCGTCGAATGAGCTCGGCGACAGCCCACGGAAGTCCCGGATCCTCGGGATCGCAAGAGCGATGAGGCGGTCGAGGAACTCCCACGTGCGGTCACCGCGCATGGTCACCTTCACGCCGATGTTCTGACCCTCGCGGAGCTTGAACTGGGCGATGGAACGGCGGGCACGGGTCACGAGGGGCTTCTGCCCCGTTATCACCTCGAGGTCCCTGACCGCTCCCTCGATCAACGAGGGCTGCTGCGTGGCCCGGCCGACTCCCATGTTGACCACGATCTTCTCGAGACGGGGGGCTTCCATCACGTTCGAAAGCCCGAGCGTCTCGACGAGCCTCGCGCGGACCTCTGTGTCGTAGCGCTCCTTGAGGCGGGGGCGGGGGTGAGTGGCCTTGCCCTTCTTCTTGGAAGCGCCGCCACGGGCAGGGCCCTCGCCATAAGCAGACGCGTCAGAGCCAGTCGCTTCAGACGCGGTCGAATCGGACGTGGCCTCATCGGAAGGCGACGAGGGTGACGGGGACGCAGCAGAAGCTGCGGCGCGCTTAGAAGAGGAAGCCGCACGCTTGGCGGGTGCCGCCTTCCGAGCCTGCTTCTTGGCCGGTTTGCCGGCACCGGCCACTGGCGTCCCGGCACCGGTCTCCGGCGTATCGGCTCCGTCCACTGGCGTCCCGGCACCGGTCTCCGGCGTGCTCACAGGTCCGACCCGCATCGCCTGCAGAAACGGAGCTTGCGCCCCGCCTCGTCCTCGCGCATACCGATCTTGGAAGGCTTGCCGCACGCCGAGCAGACGATCGCAACCGACGAAGCCGGCATCGGCATGTCCTTGTCGATGATGCCCCCCTGCATGGTCTGCCCGCGTGCCTTGGTGCTTCGCTTGGCCATGTTGGCCCCGTCTACGACCACTGTGCCCTTCTGTGGAAAGGCGCGCATGACCTGGCCGCGCTTGCCGCGGTTCTTGCCCGACAGCACCTGGACCATGTCACCTCTTCGTACCTTCATCACAAGACCTCCGGAGCAAGAGAGACGATCCTCATGAACCTCTTGTCGCGCAGCTCGCGCCCGACGGGCCCGAAGATGCGCGTACCCCTCGGTTGCTGCTGCTCGTTTATGAGCACTGCCGCGTTCTCGTCGAAGCGGATGTAGCTGCCGTCCGGGCGGCGCTTCTCCTTCTTCGTCCTCACGACAACGCACTTCACGACCTCACCCTTCTTCACCTGGGCACCGGGGATCGCGTCCTTCACGGTCGCCACGAAGATGTCGCCGATGCTCGCGTAACGTCGTCTCGAGCCCCCGAGCACCTTGATGCACAGGACCTCGCGGGCGCCGGAGTTGTCGGCCACCTTCAGGCGCGACTCCTGCTGGATCATCGGGCACGCTCCAGGACCTCGGTCACGCGCCAGCGCTTGAGCTTGGAGATGGGCCGGGTCTCCGCGACCCTGACCCTGTCCCCGATCCGTGCCTCGAACTGGTCGTCGTGCGCATAGAGCTTCTTCGTGCGCTGGACCGTCTTTCCGTACCGTGCATGCCTGACGCGCTCGGTGACGGCGACCACGACCGTCGACTGCATCTTGTCGGATACCACGAGGCCCTCGCGAATCTTGCGGGCCCTGCGACCCGAGTCTTCGGTGTGGTCTTGCGCACTCGCGGGAGCGCTCGGCGCCGTGCGGGCAGGAGCGCTCACGGCCGCGGGAGCATCCGCAGAAGCATCGGCGCCATCACCGGCGCCCGCGGTCTCTTCGGGAGCCGCGTCACCGAGCTCTGCCATCACTGACCATCCTCCTCGTCGGCTGCCTCGTCGCCGGTTGCCTCGAGGTCTGCAGACGCCTCGGCATCGCCGGGCTCCTCGTCGTCGAACGCTTCCGCACCGAAGCCGTCCCCGGGCGCATCTTGTATTTCCTCTTCCTCCCCGGCGTCTTCGCCGGCCTCTTCCTCTTCCTCGACCTCGGCCTCATCGTCGACTCCGCCTGACTCGTCGATCGGCAGGCGCCTCACGGGCGTGAGCACGAGAGGCTCGAGCTCCACGTCCTGCTCCGATAGGTCCCTCGCACGCAGGATCGTGAGGGCACGCGCTATGTCCTTCTTCACCTCGCGGAGGCGCTCGGTGTTGTCGAGCTGACCCGTGGCCACCTGAAACCGGAGGTTGAGCAGCTCACGGCGCGCGCCCGCGAGCCTGTTCTGCAGCTCGTCATCGTCGAGCTCGGCGAGCTCCGCCGCCTTTGTCATTGTGCCGACGCCTTCATGGGATCTACGTCCACTTCCGGCGCACCGTGGGTACCGGGTCGGACGACGAACCTTGCCTTGAAAGGAAGCTTCTGGATGGCGAGCTCCATAGCGGCACGCGCGAGCTCACGGTCGACGCCGGCGAGTTCGAACAGGACGCGACCGGGCTTTACGACGGCGACCCAGTGCTCGGGGTTGCCCTTTCCGGATCCCATCCGCGTCTCGGCAGGCTTCTGGGTCACGGGCTTGTCAGGGAACACGCGGATCCAGACCTTGCCGCCTCGCTTGACGTGGCGGGTCATGGCGATACGGGCGGCCTCTATCTGGCGCGCGGTCAGCCATCCCGGCTCCATCGCCTGGATGCCGAAGTCCCCGAACGTGACCGCAGTCCCGCCCTTGGCGTAACCACGGCGGCGGCCACGTTGCTGCTTGCGGTGCTTGACCTTGCGAGGCATCAGCATGGTCAGTCGTTCTCCTTGCGGAAGTGCGGCGTCTCGTGGTGTTCGGTCCTGGTGCGACGTTCGATCTCCTCTTCTTCCCTGAGGAGCCTCTCGAGGTCGTCGACCTGACCGTCTGCGGGCGCACCGCCCGGCAACGGGGCCGGGGGTGTCATTACCTCTTCACCGTCGACGGCGATCTCGACGGGCGCAGACCCCGGCTCGGCCTGGTCGGCCCTGCGCCTGCCACCGCCTGCGGTGATGAGGCGACGGGGGCGGGCCTGGCCCGACGTCTCGCCGGCGGCCATGGCCGCCTCGCGCGAGATCTTGTCCTCGGACGAGAGTTTGTAGGGGAGGATGTCGCCCTTGTAGATCCAGACCTTCACGCCGATACGCCCGAATGTGGTCTTCGCCTCGCGCAGCCCGTAGTCGATGTCGGCACGCAGCGAGTGAAGGGGGACCCGGCCCTCGCGGTAGGACTCCTTGCGGGCCATCTCGGAGCCACCGAGGCGACCGGAGCATTGGACCCGGACGCCCTGGGCGCCGGCCTTCGTCACGGTCTGCATGGCGCGCTTCATCGCACGCCTGAACGCGACGCGGCGGGCGAGCTGGTCGGCGATGCTCTGCGCGATCAGGGCGGCGTCGAGCTCGGGCTGCTTGATCTCCTGGATGTTGAGCTGGATGCGGTTGCGCAGGCCGGTGATGTCCTCGAGCTTCTTCTTCAGGCGGTCGGCCTCAGAACCGCGCCGGCCGATCACGATGCCGGGACGTGCGGTGTGGATGTCGACGCGCAGCCGGTCACGGGTGCGCTCGATCTCGATCCTGCTCACCGCGGCCGCTTCGAGCTGCGACATCAGGTAGTCGCGGATCTTCCAGTCCTCGATGACGAAGTCCTGGTAGTGGCGATCCTCGAACCAGCGCGACTTCCAGTCGGTCGTGACACCGAGGCGGAACCCGTAGGGGTTTACCTTCTGACCCATCAGTCCGTCTCCCCGTTGCCGTCATCGTCGACGGCGTCGCCCGCATCCGTGTCCGTGTCCGCCTCGTCCGTCACTGCATCGTCCGTCACTGCATCGTCCGTCACTGCATCGTCCGTCACTGCATCGTCTGTCACTGCATCGTCAATCTCGTCGGTCTCGTCGGGCTCTGTGGCGTCCTCCGCCTCGAAGTCGGCTTCCGCTTCGGCCGCGTCCGAGTCGTCGCCCTCGAGCTCGTCGTCCTCGAGCTCGTCGGTCTCGAGCTCGTCGGTCTCACCGAGGTCTTCTGTCTCTGCCAGCTCTTCGTCGGTCTCGATCTCGTCGGCGGCGCCCGATTCGGCGTCGGCCCCCGTACCCCTCGAACGACGCAACCTTCTGTTGCCGCCTTCCGCTGCAGTTGCGTCCGCGCCCGCTTCGGCATCGCCGCCCTCGGAGCGCCTGCGCAGTCGCGACGCGGCGACCCGGCGGCTGCGAAGAGCGGCCGAGGCTTCCGTACGCTTCACGCGGAGCCTTGCTATCCGCTCGTCGTCGAGCCGGCTCACGATCACCGTGATGTGGCACGTGCGCTTCCGTATCCGGGTGGCGCGCCCCGCGCACGGGGGCGCCACCGCTTGAGCGTCGTGCCTTCGTCCGCGAAGCATGCGGACACGTACAGCTCCTCGGGGTCGATCGCGGCACCCGCCTGGCGACTCATCTCGACGGCGTTCGAGACGGCGGAGTGCAGGACCTTGTCGATCACCCGTGCACCCTCGCGCGGTGTCGAGCGGAGGATCTCGTGCGCGGTCGTGATGTCCTCACCTCTCACGAGGTCGAGGACCTGGCGCGCCTTGTACGCGGACATCCTGTAATGGCGAAGGACTGCCCTCGTCCCCGGACGCTCGTTGGTCTTGGTGCCTGGCACGTCAGCGCCTCCCCGACCGTTCCTGGCCGGCGTGGTAGCGGAACGTGCGCGTAGGGGCGAACTCTCCGAGCTTGTGGCCGACCATCGACTCGGTGACGTAGACGGGAACGTGCTTGCGCCCGTCGTGGACCGCGATCGTGTGGCCGACCATGTCGGGGATGACGGTCGAACGTCTCGACCATGTGCGGATGACGCGGCGCTCGTTCGTGGAGTTGAGTGCGTCCACCTTCTTCAACAGGTGGTCGTCGACGAAGGCGCCCTTCTTCAAGCTACGCGGCATGTTGTGCTGTTCCCTTCATCGCGCTCATCGCCTTGCTCCGCGGGTGCGCCGGCGACGCACGATCATCTGGTCGGAGGTCTTGTGCCTGGATCGGGTGCGCCCCTCGGGCTTGCCCCAAGGTGAGGTCGGGTGCCGTCCACCCGAGGACTTGCCCTCGCCACCTCCGAGAGGGTGGTCGACCGGGTTCATGGCCACCCCACGGGTCTGTGGCCGGATCCCCTTCCAGCGGTTGCGGCCGGCCTTTCCGATCGAGACCAGCTCGGCCTGGGCGTTGCCCACCTCGCCGAGGGTGGCGCGGCAGTCGATGGGGACACGGCGCATCTCGGTCGACGGGAGGCGCAAGGTGGCGAACAGCCCCTCCTTCGCGACGAGCTGAGCGCTCATGCCTGCACCGCGAGCCAGCTTCCCGCCACCGCCTGGGCGAAGCTCGATGTTGTGCACTGTCGATCCGACCGGGATGTAGCGGAGCGGTAGGGCGTTTCCGGGCCGGATCTCCGAGCCTTGACCGTTCTGGAGCACATCGCCGACATTCACCTGGGCCGGAGCCAGGATGTAACGCTTCTCGCCGTCGTGGTAGTGCAGCAGCGCGATGCGGGCGTTGCGGTTCGGGTCGTATTCGATCGCGGCCACCTTCGCGGGGACGCCGTCCTTGTCGCGCCTGAAGTCGATGATCCGGTACTGACGCTTGTGGCCGCCGCCGCGGTGACGTGCAGTCTTGCGGCCGTAGCTGTTGCGGCCACCCGTGGATGCGAGAGGTGCGGTGAGCGACCTTTCCGGGTGCGAGCGCGTGATCTCCGCGAAGTCCGCGACAGTCTGGAAGCGGCGCCCAGGACTTGTGGGCTTTCGCTTGCGAAGCGCCATCCGACGGGTCCTCTCAGCTCTTCTCGAACAGGTCGATGCGGTCGGTGCCGGCGAGCGTGATGATCGCCCGCTTGGTGTCGGGGCGGTTGCCGATCGTGTTGGTGCGGCGGTTGCGCCTGGTCTTTCCCTTGCGGTTCAAGGTGTTCACCTTCTTGACCTTGACGCCGAACACGTCCTCGACGGCGGTGCGGATCTCGAGCTTGCTGGCGTCGTTCGCCACGATGAAGACGTAGACGCCTTCGTCCATGAGGGCATAGGACTTCTCGGAGACGACCGGACGGACGAGAACGTGCTCGGAGTGCCTCATGATTCGGTCTCCTCGCTCTCCTCGTCGTCGGTGTCTGCGACTGCGTCGGCTTCGCTCTCTGCGCTCACAGTCTCCGCGTCCTCGGCCGCCGTCTCGACGCTGCCGACGTCTGCGGTTTCTGCGTCTGTATCTGTGTCCGTATCTGTGTCTGTATCTGTATCTGTATCTGCGGTCACCTTGGCGGTCGTCCGACGGCGTGTGGTCTTTGGAGTCTTCTGCTCCGGAGCGTCGGTGGGTTCGACGACCACGTCCTCGGGACGCTTGTGCGACGAGATGTCGCCGACACCGCCCGGCAGCGAGTCGTCGGTGAACACGATCCAGTCGTTTCTGAGCACGTCGTAGGTGTTGAGCTCGCCGACCAGCACGGTCTGGATGCGCTGGAGGTTGCCGAACGAGCGCTCCGCGACGACGTCGTCCTGGCCGAGAACGATGAGTATGCGACCCTCGAGCCCGAGCGCCGCGAGCGCTGCGACGGCCATCTTCGTCTTCGGTACCTCGAACGCCCAGTCGTTCACGAGTGCGACGCGTCCGAGGGCCGCGCGGTCGGAGAGGGCGGACCGAAGCGCCTGGCGGATCATCTTCTTCGGCGTGCGTTGGCGGTAGCTGCGCGGCTTCGGGCCGAACGCCACTCCGCCACCAACCCAGTGCGGCGCGCGGATGGATCCCTGGCGGGAACGACCCATGCCCTTTTGGCGGAACGGCTTGGCGCCGCCGCCGGCTACCTCGGCACGTGTCTTGGTCGATTGGGTCCCGGACCTCGCCGCCGCGAGCTGCGCCACGACCACCTGGTGCATGAGAGCGACGTTCGGCTCGTGGCCGAACCACTCGGGGTCGAGCCCGACGGTTCCGAGCACCGCTCCACCAGCGGTCCGTCTCTCCACCTCGTGAGTCACCGGTTCTGGCCTCTCGCGCCTTCGCACCGAGGCGACGGGAGCTTCGGCGATGCTCACGACGCACCCCTGGCAACTGCGCCCTTGACCGTGTCGCGCAGGATGACGACCCCACCCCTCGGACCGGGGACCGCTCCCTTCACGAGAACGAGCCCTCTCTCCTCGTCCGCCTGGACGACCTCGAGGTTGAGCGTGGTCACCTGGTGACCGCCCATCCGGCCGGCCATGCGGGTCCCTTTGAACACCCTCGCCGGAGTCGCGCACGCTCCGATCGATCCCGGGGACCTGTGCTTCTTGTGGTTGCCGTGCGCGCCCCCCTGGCCCTTGAAGTTGTGCCGCTTCATCGCGCCTGCAAAGCCCTTGCCCTTCGAGACCGCAATGGCATCGACACGTTCACCCGAGGTCAGCAGGCCTGCATGAAGCTCCTGGCCGACTTCGTAGCCGGTCGTGTCATCTATGCGCAGCTCGACCAGCTTCTTGCCCGGCTCCACCCCGGCGGTCTCGAAGTGCCCGAGCTCGGGCTTGGACATCGTTCGTGCCTTTCGAATCCCCCAGGTGACCTGGAGAGCCGAGTAGCCCTCGTTCTCGGTCGTCTTGACCCGCACCACTCTCACGGGCGCGACTCGAACGACGGTCACGGGCACGGAACGGTTCTGGTCATCCCAGACCTGTGTCATGCCGACCTTCTCGCCGACGATCGCCTTCGTCGCCACGGTTGCGTGGTCCTTCCGTTGTTCCGGCCGCCGCGCTCGGGCGGGCTTTGCAGCCCGCGGAAGCCCAACGGCACGCTCGCACGTCAACGCTCCGCCCGGGACCCGAGCGGAGCGCTTACCAGGTTGTGCCCCAAGGTCCCCGTCGGGATGGCCCGACGGGCGCTCAGGGACGTCGAAAAACAGGTGGGTCCTCGCAGACCCGGCGAAGCACTTTACACCAGCCCGGGCACTGCCGCTACTGCTCGGGGTCTCCTCCCGACGGCCGAAGGGGGGCCTCCCGGAAGAGACCCCCCTGACGACCCATTGATGGCGCTGCCGCGACCAGTTACGTCACCTTCACGGTCACGGCGGTCGTGGTGTACGTCACGCTGTACGAACCGTCGACGGTCGAGAAAGTGCCGCTCACCGAGGGTCGCGCTGCCGATCACGTTGTAGGTGTTCCCAACGGTCGGGGAGCCGACGGTGTTGACGTCGAGCGTCCCGGCGACGGAGTCGGTCCCACCGGTTATGCCCCACACACCCGTCGTCGCATCCACGGTGGGCGAGAACGTACCGCCGGAGCTCTGGCTGAATGTCGAGCTCCCGGAGATCGCCAGACCGTCGCCGTCGCCGATGGAGAGCGTTCCGCCGTTGGAGATGCTGGTCGCTCCGTTGCCGCCGTCCTCCTTCGTCTGGACACCGTCGATCGTTATCGTCGCACCGCTGTCGTTCGTGATGTCGGCTCGCAGGTAGTCGTCATTCACGGTGGCGCCGAGGGTCTCGAAGGTTCCGGCGTTGGTGAAGGTGAAATCGCTCGAGGACTGGTAGAGCATTGCGAAGCCACTGCTGGCGGCGGTCTCGGAGTCGAGCTCGAACGTCCCGTCGTTGGTCACATTGGTACCCAGTGTGACGGTCGTGTTGTTGCTCGGGTTTCCAATTGCTTCGACCGTCTGCCCGCTCGGAATCGTCCCCGAGAGCGTGTCTCCAGCGAAGAGATCGAAGCTGCCCGCACCTGCGCTGTCGACCAACGTCGAGCTCGTGATGGAGATTGCGATCCCCGAATCCGTGCCACCGGACTGGGTGAACGTTCCGCTGTTCACCGTGAACGACCCGCTGTTGGTGAGAGTCCCTGCGCTCTGAGTGAACGAGGAGTTGCCTGACACAGCGAGACCGCCGGCCGCCCCGACGGAGAGGGTCCCGTCGTTGGTGAACGTCGTGGCACCGTTGCCTCCATCCTCATGAGTCATGGCGCCGTCGATGGTGAAGGTCCCACCGCTGTCGTTGGTGATGTCGGCTCTCAGGTAGTCGGGCGAGATAGTCGCTCCGAGGGTCTCGAAGGTGCCAGTGCCCGAGTTGGTGAAGGTGAAATCGCTCGAGGACTGGTAGAGCATGGCGAAGCCGCTGCCCGAGGCGGTCTCGGAGTCGAGCTCGAACGTTCCGTTGTTGGTCACGTTGCCGCCGAGAGTGACCTCCACATTGCTGCTCGGGGTTCCTATTGCATCGACTGTCTGACCTGCAGGCAGGGTTCCCGAGAGGGTGTCGCTATCGAACAGGTCGAAGCTCCCCCCGCCAGCGCTGTCAACCAATGTCGAGCTCGTGATGGAGATCGCGGTGCCGGACTCCGTGCCACCCGACTGGGTGAACGTTCCGCCGTTCACCGTGAACGACCCGCTGTTGGTGAGAGTCCCGGCGCTCTGAGTGAACGAGCAGTTGCTTGACACAGTGAGACCGCCACTCGCCCCGACGGAGAGGGTTCCGTCGTTGGTGAACGTCGTGGCACCGTTGCCTCCATCCTCATGAGTCGCGGCACCGTCGATCGTTATCGTCGCACCGCTGTCGTTCGTGATGTCGGCTCGTAGGTAGTCGTCATTCACGGTGGCGCCGAGGGTCTCGAAGGTTGCGGCGTTGGTGAAGGTGAAATCGCTCGAGGACTGGTAGAGCATTGCGAAGCCACTGCCGGCAGCGGTCCCGGAGTCGAGCTCGAACGTCCCGTGGTTGGTCACGTTGCTACCCAGGGTGACCTCCACGTTTTCGCTCGGGTTTCCAATTGCATCGACCGTCTGCCCGCTCGGAATCGTTCCCGAGAGCGTGTCGCTAGAGAACAGGTCGAAGCTGCCCGCACCTGCGCTGTCGACCAACGTCGAGCTCGTGATGGAGATCGCGTTCCCCGAATCCGTGCCACCGGACTGGGTGAACGTCCCGCTCGTCTGTGAAATGGCTCCGTGGTTGGACAGGGTCCCGCCGGCCTGGGTGAAAGAGCAGCTGGAAGATACAGTGAGAATGCCCGAACTGGTGACGGTGAACGACCCGTTGTTGGTTATGTTCGTGGCGCCGGCACCCCCGTCCTCATCCGAGTTGGCACCCTTGATCTTGATGATCCCGCCTGCGTCATTGGTGATATTGACCCTCAGGTAGATGTCGGCGTTCTCTCCCCCCGACGTCAGGAATGTGCCTTTGTTCTCGAGAGTGACTGAGGGACCGCCTTCGATCATGGCGAAGCCCGCGCCTGACACGTTCTTCGAGATGAGCTTCAGGGCTCCGTCCTTCTTTATTTCGCTGCCCGTCGCTGTAGAGAGGGAGAGGGACGAGTCGAATGATGCATTTCCAAGGACCTTCAAAGATTCTTTTCCGGACGACGCGCCAAGGACGAGAGTGCCTGCTGACGCGCTGCCAGTGATCGTCACGGTGTAGGTGCCGGCGACAGTTATACAGACGTGGTCGGTCGACGTGGGCACCACACCGGTCGACCAGTTGCCGGCCGTGGCCCACGCACCTGAGGTGGCCGTCTTCCAACTGTCCGTGCAGGAGGTCAGCGGTCGCACGTGCGGAGCGGAGGAAACCGCACCCGCAGGAGATGCCATTACGCCAAGGACCAGAATGGCTCCGGCGCCTGCGACCCCGGACAATCTGGCGACGGTCTTCGCAGCATTTCGTCCGCGAGCAACCAGCACTGACTGAAGAAATCCACCCATGACGCCCCGCCTCTCCTCGTCCGCCAACGAAGCGTTGATATCACCGGCATAGAAGGGGTGTCAACAGCGGCGCGTGGTAACTCCCGGCGTGGTTGTTGCGATAACCACAATGGCCCCACGCTTCACTAAGCGGGGGTTTACAGGCCAGGCGCGGACGTCAGACCGCCATTAGTCAGACTGTTTGTATCTTGATCTCGATGTCGACCCCGGCCGGCAGGTCGAGACGCTGGAGGGCGTCAACCGTCTTCGGGGTGTGCTCGACGATGTCCACCAACCTCTTGTGGACACGCATCTCGAAGTGCTCTCGGCTGTCCTTGTACTTGTGAGGAGAGCGGATGACGGTGAACCGGTGCTTCTCCGTGGGCAGCGGGACGGGGCCCTGGACCTTGGCCTGGGTGCGCAGAACAGTCTGGACGATCTTCTCGGTCGACTGATCGAGAATCTCGTGGTCGTACGCCTTCAACCGGATCCGGATCTTCTGCCTGTTGCCGTCTGCCATGTAATCCGTCCCGTCCCTAGCCTGCGAACCGCTACTTGAGGATCTTGACGACGCGGCCCGAGCCGACGGTGCGACCACCCTCGCGGATCGCGAACAGCAGGCCCTCGTCCATGGCGATGGGCTTGCCCAGCTCGACGACCATCTCGGTGTTGTCGCCCGGCATGACCATCTCCACCCCTTCGGGCAGGGTGATCGAACCGGTGACGTCCGTGGTCCTGAAGTAGAACTGCGGCCTGTAGTTGTTGAAGAACGGCTTGTGGCGCCCGCCCTCTTCCTTGGTCAGCACGTAGACGTTGGCCTCGAAGTTGGTGTGGGGCGTGATCGACCCGGGCTTCGCGAGCACCTGGCCGCGCTCCACATCCTCTTTCTTCGTGCCGCGGAGCAGCGCGCCGATGTTGTCGCCGGCCTGGCCCTGGTCGAGGAGCTTGCGGAACATCTCGACACCGGTGACCACCGTCTTCTGGGTGGGACGAAGCCCGACGATCTCGACGTCCTCGCCGACCTTGACCTGGCCCTGCTCGACCTTGCCGGTCACGACGGTGCCGCGGCCGGTGATGGACATGACGTCCTCGATCGGCATGAGGAAGGTCTTGTCGATGGGACGCTCGGGCTCGGGGATGTAGCTGTCGACCGCATCCATGAGCTCGAGGATCTTCGGGGTCCACTCGGGGTCGCCCTCCAGGGCCTTGAGCGCGCTCACCCTGATGACCGGGACGTCGTCGCCCGGGAAGTCGTAGCTCGAGAGCAGCTCGCGGACCTCGAGCTCCACCAGGTCGAGCAGCTCCTCGTCGTCCACCATGTCGGCCTTGTTGAGCGCCACCACGATGTGAGGGACACCCACCTGACGGGCGAGCAGCACGTGCTCACGGGTCTGGGGCATGGGGCCGTCCGCCGCGGACACGACCAGGATCGCCCCGTCCACCTGGGCGGCGCCCGTGATCATGTTCTTGATGTAGTCGGCGTGGCCGGGCATGTCCACGTGGGCGTAGTGCCGGTTGGCCGTCTCGTACTCGACGTGCGCGATCTGGATCGTGATGCCGCGGGCCTTCTCTTCTGGGGCCTTGTCGATCTGATCGAACGCGACGAAAGCAACGTCCGGGTTGCTCTCCGAAAGGACCTTTGTGATCGCGGCTGTGAGCGTCGTCTTACCGTGGTCGATGTGGCCCATCGTCCCGATGTTGATGTGTGGCTTGTTACGCTCGAACTTCTTCTTCGCCATGGCTGTCGCTCCGGCTCCTGATGCTGGCCAGGCCCCCTCGGGCCGGCCTTAGTAGGTGTGCTGTTACTGCTTACTGCTCTTGCTGCATTGCTGGTCGCCGTATTGGCGGCGGGCTCACTCGCCCCGGGCCCTGGCGACGATCTCGCGCGCGATGGACTCCGGCACCTGGTGGTAAGCGCTGAACTGCATCGTGTACGTGGCGCGACCCTGGGTCCGCGAACGCAGGTCGGTAGCGTAGCCGAACATGTCGGCGAGCGGCACGAGAGCCCTGACCACCTGGCTCGTGCCCCGCTGCTCCATTCCCTCGACCTTGCCCCGCCGGCTCGAAAGGTCTCCGATGACGTCTCCCATGTACTCCTCGGGCGTGACCACCTCGACCGCCATGACGGGTTCCAGAAGCACCGGCCCCGCCTTCTTGGCCGCATCCTTCACGGCCATGGACCCGGCGATCCGGAATGCGAGCTCGGAGGAGTCGACGTCGTGGTACGAGCCGTCGGTGAGGATGATCCTCACGTCCACCGTTGGGTAGCCGGCTAGCACGCCTGAGGTGAGAGCCTCCTGGATGCCTGCGTCGACCGCAGGTATGTACTCCTTTGGGATGTCGCCGCCTGTGATCTTGTCGATGAACTCGTAGCCCCCGCCGGGACCGGTCGGCTCGATCGTGATCACCACGTGCCCGTACTGGCCGCGCCCACCCGACTGCCGGATGTAGCGGCCCTCCACCTTCTCTGCGGTCTTGCGGATCGTCTCGCGATACGCCACCTGGGGCTTACCCACGTTGGCGTCCACCGAGAACTCGCGAAGCATCCGGTCGACCAGCACCTCGAGGTGCAGCTCGCCCATCCCCGAGATGACCGTCTGGCCCGTCTCGTCGTCGGACCTGACCCTGAAGGTCGGGTCCTCCTCCGACAGGGCGAAAAGGGCCTTGGAGAGCTTGTCCTGGTCGGCCTTCGTCTTCGGCTCGACCGCCACGTGGATGACGGGCTCTGGGAACTCGAGGGCCTCCAAGAGGACGGGGCGCTCGGGCGCGCAGAGGGTGTCACCCGTCGTGGTGTGCTTCAGGCCGACCACCGCCACGATGTCGCCGGTGAAGACGGCGTCCTTGTCTTCGCGGTGGTTGGCGTGCATCTGGAGGATCCGGCCGACGCGCTCTTTGCGGTCCTTCGTGACGTTCTGCATGCTCGCGCCCTTCGCCAGGGTGCCCGAGTAGACGCGCAGGTAGGTGAGCTTGCCGACATAGGGATCGGTCATGATCTTGAAGGCGAGGGCCGCGAACGGCTCGGCGTCGTCTGCCTTGATCTCGACCGGGTTGCCCTTGGGGTCGACGCCCTTCGCCGCAGCGACGTCGAGCGGGCTCGGAAGCAGGTCCACGACCGCGTCGAGCATCGGCTGGACGGCCTTGTTCTTGAACGCCGAGCCACACAGAACCGGAACGACCTCGTTCTTTATGGTCGCGGCGCGAAGCGCCCTTCTGAGGTCACCCTCGGTGATGTCCTGCTCGGCGACGTACTTCTCCATGATCGTGTCGTCATGGGTCGAGAGCACGTCCACGAGCAGGTGCCTGGTCTCGTCGGCCTGGTTCTGCAGTTCTGCGGGGATGGGCTCGGTACGCCACTTCTCACCCATGTCGTCGTCCCAGATGAGCGCTTCCATGGCGAGAACGTCGACGATTCCGCAGAATCCGCCTTCGACGCCGATGGGGAGCTGGATCACGGCGGGGGCGGCGTCGAGGCGGTCCCTGATCATCTCGACGGTGCGGTGGAAGTCCGCACCGATCCGGTCCATCTTGTTGACGAAGCAGATCCGCGGCACGTGGTACTTGTTCGCCTGCCGCCAGACCGTCTCGGTCTGGGGCTCCACGCCTGCGACCGCGTCGAATACCGCAACCGCCCCGTCGAGGACGCGCAGCGACCTCTCCACCTCGACCGTGAAGTCGACGTGGCCCGGAGTGTCGATGATGTTGATCCAGGTGTCGCGCCACTTACAGGTGGTCGCGGCGGAAGTGATCGTGATCCCCCGCTCCTGCTCCTGGATCATCCAGTCCATGGTGGCGGCGCCTTCGTGGACCTCGCCCATCTTGTAGTTCTTGCCGGTGTAATAGAGGATCCGCTCGGTCGTCGTGGTCTTGCCCGCGTCGATATGAGCCATGATCCCGATGTTGCGGGTCCTGGCCAGGGGGAACTCTCTGATAGGTCGTGGATCAGCCATTTTTCTCGGATGCTGCTAGTAGGGATGTGAGTGGCGTCCTGCGGTGATGCGGGCCCGGCGCGGCGCTCTTGGCGGTTTATTGCCGAATGCCGGGAACGCGACGTGCGGTAAGCACAAGACCGGGAGGCGCCGGCACCTGCGAGGTCACGCCGGCTACGCCCTGGCTCCTTATTTTACCGCCTGGCCAGGGCGGTCATGCCGATGTTCCATGCCGATGCTTAGGGTCTCACCGGTGTCACCAGCGGTAGTGAGCGAACGCCTTGTTGGATTCCGCCATCTTGTGCATGTCCTCGCGGCGCTTCACTGCTGCCCCGGCACCGTTGGCGGCGTCGAGCACCTCGCCGGCCAGCCGCTCGGCCATGGTCTTCTCCCTGCGCTGACCCGCGTAACCGACCAGCCAGCGGATGGCCAGGGTGGTCGCCCGCCTCGGCCTCACTTCCACAGGCACCTGGTAAGTGGCACCGCCTACACGGCGGGACTTGACCTCGAGCTCGGGGCGGATGTTCTCGACCGCCTTCTTGAGCACCGAAACGGCGTCGGAGTTGCTCCGCTCCTTCACGAGATCGAGCGACGAGTAGACGATTCGCTCTGCGAGGGTCCGCTTGCCACGCTCGAGGACCTTGTTCACCACCTGGGTGACCAGGACCGAGCGGTAGACCGGGTCGGGGAGCAGATCCCTACGATCGGCGGGACCGTTGCGGGGCACCTCAGGACTCCTTCTTGGCGCCGTAGCGCGACCTTGCCTGGTTGCGCTCGCGGACGCCGGCAGCGTCGAGGGCACCCCGGATGACCTTGTAGCGGACACCCGGCAGGTCCTTCACACGGCCCCCGCGGACGAGGACGATCGAGTGCTCCTGAAGGTTGTGGCCCACACCGGGGATGTAGGCGCTCACCTCGGTGCCACTCGTGAGACGGACCCTCGCCACCTTGCGGAGAGCCGAATTGGGCTTCTTCGGGGTGGTCGTGAACACGCGCGTGCAGACCCCGCGGCGCTGGGGGGCGCCCCGTAGGGCCGGGGTCTTCGTCTTGGAGGGCTTGGTCGCCCGCCCTTTTCGGACGAGTTGCTCGATGGTCGGCACGCGATGCTCTCTTTTGTTTTGTTTTGCGGTCGGCGGCTGGGGATCCGGTCCGAGGTCTCGGCCGGTGGACGGCCCCGCGACACGGCCCGCCCCAAACGGGCGAGCAGGAAATGGTACACGGGCAGGATGCCGCCCGGCAACAGGCCTCCACCTTCATCGGGCTCGAAGGGCCGGCGGTCAAGGGCCGCCACTTCTTACGCGGAGCGCTTACGCAGAGCCCTCACGCAGGGCGCTTACGCAGGGCGCTTACGCAGGCGCTTACGCAGGGCGCTTCAGAGATATCTCTTCGGTATGAGGCTCTTGTTGCAGGAACGGGCCGGGTTCGCCACTCGCGACCCTCGGGCCAAACGACCAAATGCAGGCCGGGGATCGTCACGTCGCCTGTCTTTCAGATGCTCGCCGGACTCCGTCGGGTCCGGCGACGGCGGGGGGGGAACGGGGGCACGAACGTCGGTGAAAACATCGGCTCGGCCCTCGCGAACCGCCACACTTCGCCCGTCGCCGAGGTCCGGACTCTGCTCGACGTCGGCAGCCTCCGGAGCGCTGCTGTCGAGCGGGAAGAGGACAATGAGAGCCCCGCCGCCAGGGGGGACTCGCGTAAAGGCGGACCTGCGCGGTGCTCTGCCGAAAGGGCCCGTCAGAATTGGAGCCAAGCGCTGGGCGCCGTCCTCAGACGAGAAAGCGCCCGCGCTTCGCGAAGATTCCTTACCGATTGTGCGGCGATCGAACGCCACGGCCCAGCTCCCCCCTTGGCTGCGGGCCCGCCCCCCCACGGGCCGATCACTCCCGCAGCCAACTGGCCAGCTGACCAGGGGCCGAAAATCCCTTGTCAACTGCAAGGAGAGTTGTAACGTGAATCCCTACGGGATGTCAACAAAAAGTTGGCGATTCCGTGGGAATCTCATCACTCTGCGCGGTTACTGGGACCCGCCTGAGACGTGCCTGAGAGCGCAATATGGGTAGTTAGGTTCAACACGTTCGCCCGGCCCCGAAATCGGTGTTGAAGCCGACGCACTGCGTGGTATATCAATTTCCGCGGCATTTGTTGCCTCAACTTCCCGCTCATGACAGCTCCTCCCTTCTCATGACTCTCCTCTTCTCATGACCCGGAAGAGCCGATAACCGAATCGGGTTCACCTCGAATCGTGTCGACGGCTGGCGGAGAGGAAGACCATGGTCTCGGGCAGCGGAGGACAGATGTGGACGCTCATCGCGTCCAACGACGCTGTCCCTTACGGAGTGCTCGCCGCGACCGTTTCGATCGGCATCATCCTTATCGGAGGTCTGACGGCACTCGCTGTGAAGGGTCGCACCGGACTGCCTCACGGCCTGAAGCGCCACCCGACACCGCCACTCCCCGATCCGGTTCTCGGGCACGCAAAGCGACAGGCCCAGATCGCGGATCGGCCCGCTGACCGTCCGCCCTCGACGGACTTTGGAGAGAAGGTGCCCGTGAACGGGGCGGCGCCGAACGGGGTTACGCCACAGGCAACGGCGCCGGCGCTCATTGAATCCCAGACGAGCGCCGCCGAGCCGCACGAAGATGTGTCGCCCGGGTCCGTCTAGTTCAACCCGCTGCTCCAACCCCCTTCGACGACTCGCCTAAGGCGAAACGATCTGGGGGTTGAACCGGGTCGACTCGAGCAGGGACAGGATCTGGGAATACGACCTGTTGAGGTCCGGACCGCGGAGGCAGGCTTCCATGAGCCATCCGCTTGACCCGGGACCCACGTAAACGGCGATCGACTCGTCACCGCCGATCGACGCACATGCGCCGGGCGTTTGAACGTCCATCGTCGCGGGCCGGCCGTCGACCGTGATCGCGGATCTTTGGAAAGACGGGCGGCCACCCTGAGCCGTGCCCGGGCCCGGTGCACCGCCGTCATATCCGTACGACCATTCGAGATAGACGCCGTCGCGAGCGAGCTGGCTGACTGCGTAATTCAGGCAGACCTTCGACGTGTCGGTCGTCGTGCAAGGGTCGTGAAGCGATTGGGACGCCACGAAGACGACCGCCAGAGAAAAGCCCCTCTGGTCGTCGAGGTACTGGCGCGCCTCCCAGATGGACGGATAGGTGAACCTGACACGATCGACGCCCACTACGAACGACCGAGTGGTCAGGTCATGAGGTGAGAGCGGAGCACCGCCGTCCGGAGTCCCGCCCGGAAGCGTCGCGAAGCCAACTCCCACGACCAGTGCCGCGAGTGCGACCGTGACCACCGCGCCCCACGCGACGGCGGCTCGACGGCTCATGCTCACTCGGCGACGACCTACGACATACGACTTCGGTTGTGAGCTGCGACTCATGACCTCGTCGGCCGAGATAGAAGGCCCACCCGCATCGATGACGGTGCGGATCTGCTCAGCGAGGTCAGGCATTGTCTGGCACCTCCAACTTTTCACGAAGTCGCGCGAGACCCCGCTCGACGTGCTTCTGCACCGACGACAGGCCGATGCCCATCAGGCTGGCCGTCTCTTTGAACGTGAAGCCGTAACCGTGAACCAGGCAGACCGCCACACGCTGGCGTTCGGAAAGCTTGGACAGCAAACCGGGGAGCGCCGGCTCCACCCAGGGCAACTCCGGGGAGGTCACTTGGAACAACGGAGCACGGTGCCGCGGCCGGCGGGTCCTGCTCTGTCCGACACGGAAGAGGTAACCGGCAGGATTGTCCATCTTGCTCACGTCCTTCCAGTGCTCCCAGGCATACGCGAGCGCTTCTGCGGCTGCTTCGCGGCCCCGCTCGTGTCCGTACGCCGCGACGAGCGCGGTCCGCAGGCGCGGCTCGACGTCCAAGACGAACTCCCGGAATCCCGCCTCTCCGGAATCTCCGCCCACGGGCCTCCTCGCCGGTACTCGCTCCCTCTAATAGAGCATGGACGGACGGATTCTTACGACAGCCCGCGCGACATTCGGCCTTGCGGCATTGGGAACGCCAACTACGCCGACGGCATCCGGGCACCAATTGAACGACCCCCGATCGCTCGGGACCGGGGGTCGTTCAGTGAGCTTCTAACTGTCGCCGGCCCGCTGCCGCAGGCGCGACACGGACTCTCAGGCGCTGCCCTCGATAGGTCCTTCGCCTATGTCATCGGACCCGTTGCTCGAGGCCTCCGATCCGTTCGTGGACAGCTCCGTCGCCACGTCGGCTATCGCCTCGACAGGCTCCGGCTGCGCCTCGACGCCGTCCACTCCGAACGGGTCCGAAGTGAGCGACCTGCCCCACGGGGAGGGCTCGCCGCCGTCGGCACAACCGAGCTCGCCGAGCCTGTCGCCGCCGTTCACGAGGCTCATCTCGGCCAGCTCGCCGCCTTCGGCCGGACCGCCGACATCGCGCAGCCACGCCGCGAGGTCCTCGGTCTCGCCTTCGAAGCCGTAAGAGCGCAGGGAAAGCCCGGCAGCGTCGGGCATGTCGACGACGATGTTCCTGTAGCGCTCCATGCCGCTTCCGGCAGGGATGAGCTTGCCGATGATGATGTTCTCCTTCAGACCGAACAACTGGTCCGACTTGCCCTCGATCGCAGCCTCGGTGAGCACCCGGGTCGTCTCTTGGAACGACGCCGCCGACAGCCACGACTCGGTGGCCAACGACGCCTTCGTGATCCCCATGAGCTCCGGGCGTCCCTCGGCAGGCCTCTTGTTCTCCTGCACGAGACCTCGGTTGACCTCGGCGTAGACCTGAGCATCGACCCGCTCGCCCGGGAGGAACGGCGCGTCGCCCGGCTCCGCGACGAGAACCCGCCGCAGCATCTGGCGGACGATGAGCTCGATGTGCTTGTCGTGGATCGACACACCCTGGTCCCGGTAGACCTTCTGGACCTCTTCGACCAGGTACTGCTGCGTCTCGCGGATGCCCTTCACCTCGAGAAGCTCCTTCGGGTCCTTCGGGCCCTCGACGAGCGACTCGCCGGCGGAGACATCCTGGCCGTCGACGACCTCGAGATGAGCGCGTGACGAGACGAGGACGGACTCCTCCGTGCCGTCGTCAGCGACCACCGTGATGCGCCGGCCGTTCTCCTCCTCCTCGACCCGCACGACCCCGGAGTGGTGGGCAAGCACCGCGGCACCCTTCGGAGTGCGAGCCTCGAAGAGCTCCACGACACGTGGCAGGCCGTGGGTGATGTCCTCACCCACAATTCCTCCGGTGTGGAAGGTACGCATCGTCAGCTGCGTGCCGGGCTCGCCGATGGACTGAGCGGCGATGACGCCCACGGCCTCACCGAGCTCGATCAGCCTGCCCGTCGCGAGCGACTGCCCGTAACAGGCGGTGCACACGCCGTGCTCGGACTCACAGGTGAGGACCGAACGGACACGGACCCGGTTGACCGCCGGATCGTCGCGAAGCTGCTCGACGATCTCGTCGGTGAGTATCGTGCCGGCCTCGATCGTCTCGGAGTTCGACAGTTCCACGGGCTCTGCGAGTATCCGGCCGTAAGCGCGTGTCTCGAGGTACGACCGCTTCCCCGCCTCGTCGGGCACGACGTCTTCGAGCCAGACCCCGCGAGACGTGCCGCAGTCCTCGATCCTGATGATCAGCTCCTGCGCGACGTCGACGAGACGGCGAGTGAGGTAACCGGAGTCCGCCGTTCGAAGGGCGGTGTCGGCGAGACCCTTCCTGGCGCCGTGGGTCGAGATGAAATACTCGAGGACCGACAGACCCTCACGGAACGAGGACTTGATCGGCCTCGGGATCATCTCTCCACGGGGGTTCGACACGAGGCCCTTCATGCCGGCGATCTGGCGGATCTGTTGGGAGTTACCACGGGCACCGGAGTCGACCATCATGTCGAGCGGGTTGAACGCCATCGCAGAGAGCGTCTTCTCCATCGCCCGGCCGACCTCGGAGGTCGCCGACGTCCAGATCTCGATCTCCTTCTGGCGCCGCTCGTCGTCGGTGATGACACCGCGCTTGAACTGCGTCTCCGCCTTCTCGGCCTCGCGCTCATAGCGGTCGAGGATGCTCGCCTTTTCCGGAGGAGTCCGGACGTCGTCGATGGAGATGGTCAGCCCCGACTGGGCCGCGTAACGGAAGCCGAGCGCCTTGATCCGGTCGAGGCTCTCGGCCACGACGTTCTTCGGCTCGTTCGCCGCTATCTCCTCCACGATGGCGCCGATGCCGGTGTTGCGCCTTCCCACCACGTCGTTGACGTAGGGGAAGCCCTCGGGCAGGGCCTCGTTGAAGAACAGCCTTCCCGGTGTGGTCTCGATCGCGATCTGCTCCTCGGAGTCAGGATCGAGCTCGAGGCTCCGGGCGACCGCAGAGTAGAGCGAGGTTCCAGGCGACGGACGGACCGTGATGCGCGCGTGGAGCGCCACCTTGCCCTCCTCGAACGCGTGCTCGACCTCGTGGGCGTGACGGAAGAACCGCCCTTCGCCGGGCTCGCCTTCGACCGACAGGGTCAGGTAGTACGCACCGAACACCATGTCCTGGGTGGGGACGGTGATGGGACGTCCGGTGGCGGGCGACAGGATGTTGTTCGCAGACAGCATGAGCACCCGCGCCTCGGCCTGGGCCTCGGCCGACAAAGGCAGGTGGACCGCCATCTGGTCCCCGTCGAAGTCCGCGTTGAACGCCGTGCACACGAGCGGGTGGACCTGGATCGCCTTGCCCTCCACGAGCACCGGCTCGAAGGCCTGGATGCCGAGACGGTGGAGCGTCGGGGCCCGGTTCAAAAGGACCGGGTGTTCCTTGATGACCCCTTCGAGCACGTCCCAGACCTGCGGGCGACGCCTCTCGACCATGCGCTTGGCGGACTTGATGTTCTGCGCGAGCTCGTTGTCGACCAGCCGCTTCATGACGAAAGGCTTGAACAGCTCGAGCGCCATCAGCTTGGGAAGCCCGCACTGGTGCAGCTGGAGGGTCGGGCCAATGACGATCACGGAACGGCCCGAGTAGTCGACGCGCTTGCCGAGGAGGTTCTGACGGAACCGCCCCTGCTTGCCCTTCAACATGTCGGACAGGCTCTTGAGCGGCCTGTTCCCGGGCCCGGTGACGGGCCGGCCGCGCCGGCCGTTGTCGAACAGGGCGTCGACAGCCTCCTGGAGCATCCGCTTCTCGTTGTTGATGATGATCTCGGGAGCACCGAGATCGAGAAGCCTCTTCAGACGGTTGTTCCGGTTGATCACCCGGCGGTAGAGGTCGTTCAGGTCGGAGGTCGCGAACCTGCCACCGTCGAGCTGGACCATCGGGCGGAGGTCCGGGGGGATGACCGGCACGACGCCGAGGATCATGGCGCGCGGGTCGTTGATGCGCCGGCCGTGCTCGTCGCGCCGGTTGAAGGCCGTGACGATCTTGAGCCGCTTGATCGCCTTCTGGCGACGCTGAGCCGAAAGGGGCCTACGCCCGTCCGCGGCGTCGATCATCTCGCGAAGCTTGATCTCCTCTTCGTCGAGGTCGATGCGCGCGATGAGCTTCGAGATGGACTCTGCGCCCATCCCGCCCTCGAAGTAGTCCTCGTAGCGGATCTTGAGCTCGCGCCACAGGAGCTCGTCCTCGATGATCTTGCGGTGGTGGAGGTCCCGTAGCTCGTCGAAGGCCCGCTTCGCCAGGTCGATGTCGGCCTCCGCGCGCTCGCGCACCGAGCCGATCTCGCGCTCGGCGAGGCGCTGCTTAGCCTTCAGCTCCGCGTCCTTGGCTCCGCCCGCCTCGAGCTCTTTGAGCTCAGCTTCGAGAATCTTGAAGCGCTTGTCGATCTCGAGGTCGCGCTGGCGCTCGAGCTGGGAGATCTCCTCTTGGAGCTCTCCTTCGAGAGCAGGCAGGTCCTCGTGGCGCTTCTCCTCGTCGACCCAGGTGACAAGGTTGGCAGCGAAGTAGATGACCTTCTCGAGCTGCTTCGCCTTCAGCTCCTCGCGGGCTTCTGTGCCCATGAGGAGGTACGCGAGCCAGCTGCGGGTTCCGCGTAGGTACCAGATGTGCACCACGGGAGCCGCAAGCTCGATGTGGCCCATGCGCTCGCGGCGGACCTTCGAACGCGTGACCTCGACCCCGCAGCGCTCGCAGATGATGCCGCGGAACCGGACGCGCTTGTACTTGCCGCAGTAGCACTCCCAGTCCTTGGTGGGCCCGAAGATCTTCTCGCAGAACAGCCCGTCCTTCTCGGGGCGCAGCGTCCTGTAGTTGATCGTCTCGGGCTTCTTCACCTCGCCGTTAGACCACGAGCGGATGGCGTCCGCGGTGGCCAGACCTATACGAAGCTGATCGAAATCGTTGACATCGAGCATCGCTAGAAGCTCCTCTCCGCCGCGCGCCGTTCGTCTTCTTCGTCTGACCCTCGTTCGGGCCTCGATATGTCGATGCCGAGCTCCTCGGCCGTTCTGAACACGTCCTCGTCGAGCTCGCGCATCTCGATCTCCTCACCTGTCGTCGAGAGGACCTCGACGTTCAGGCAGAGCGACTGCATCTCCTTTATGAGCACCTTGAAGCTCTCGGGGATGCCGGGCTCCGGGATGTTCTCGCCCTTCACGATGGCCTCGTAGACCTTGACGCGGCCTAAGACGTCGTCCGACTTGATCGTGAGCAGCTCCTGTAGCGCGTAGGCGGCGCCGTAAGCCTCGAGTGCCCACACCTCCATCTCGCCGAATCGCTGGCCACCGAACTGGGCCTTACCACCGAGCGGTTGCTGGGTGATCATCGAGTACGGGCCAGTGGAGCGGGCGTGGATCTTGTCGTCCACCAGGTGGGCGAGCTTCAGGATGTAGACGAAGCCGACAGAGATCTGGTTGTCGTACACCTCGCCGGTGCGTCCGTTGTAGAGGGTGGCTTTGCCGTCGGTCCCGATCAGGCGTGTGCCGTCGGCGGAATCGGGGCGCAGCTGCTCGAACACTTGGCGGATGGTCGGGTGCTTGCCGGCATCTGCCACTTCGTCCCAGTGCGCTCCGTCGAACGAAGGCGTCGCGACCCACACGGCGGGATCGGTCCTCGGCCTCGTCTTGGTGCCGGAGTCAAAGATTGCAGGGCCCTGGTCCCCGACGTCGCCCCAGCCGTAGCGGGCTGCGTATCCGAGGTGGGACTCGAGCACCTGTCCCACGTTCATCCGGCTCGGCACGCCGAGGGGGTTCAAGATGATGTCGACCGGGGTCCCGTCGGCGAGATAGGGCATGTCCTCGACCGGGAGGATCTTGGAGATGACGCCCTTGTTCCCGTGACGCCCGGCGAGCTTGTCGCCCTCCGAGATCTTGCGCTTCTGGGCGACGTAGACGCGCACCAGCTGGTTGACCCCGGGCGGCAACTCGTGGGAGTCCTCGCGTGAGAACACCCGCACGTCGATGACCTTTCCGGACTCGCCGTGGGGGACCTTCAGAGAGGTGTCTCTGACCTCGCGGGCCTTCTCGCCGAAGATCGCGCGCAGCAGCCGCTCTTCGGGCGTCTGCTCGGTCTCACCTTTGGGGGTGACCTTGCCTACGAGCACGTCGCCCGCGTCGACCTCCGCCCCGATCCGGATGATCCCACGCTCGTCCAGGTCGGCGAGGATCTCCTCGGAGAGGTTCGGGATGTCGCGGGTGATCTCCTCCGCACCGAGCTTGGTATCGCGGGCGTCGACCTCGTGCTCCTCGATGTGGATCGATGTGAGCACGTCGTCGCGCACCAGCCGCTGCGAAAGGATGATGGCGTCCTCGAAGTTGTAGCCCTCCCACGGCATGAAGGCGACGAGGAGGTTCTTGCCGAGGGCAAGCTCGCCGTTGTGAGTGGCCGGGCCGTCCGCGAGGACGTCGCCCAGGGTGACCGTCTGCCCCTCGTCCACGAGGACCTTCTGGTTGATCGAGGTGTTCTGGTTCGAGCGGCGGAACTTCGCCAGCCGGTAGGTGCGCCTGCCGAGTTCCGAACCGGTGAAGCGGTCCTTCTGGCCGGACTTGTACTCGACCACCACGTGGCTTCCGGAGACCTCGGTGATCACACCGTCGCCCTCCGCCAGGATGACGTCGCCGGCATCCTGCGCGGCGCGCGCCTCGACCCCTGTGCCGATGTAGGGAGCCTCGGGCACCACTAGCGGCACGGCCTGCTTCTGCATGTTGGCGCCCATGAGCGCCCGGTTGGCGTCGTCGTGCTCGACGAACGGGATGAGCGCCGTCGACACCGACACGATCTGCTTCGGCGAGACGTCCATCAGGTCGACCTCGGTCGGCGGCACGTAGTCGATCTCGCTCGTCGTCCCGTAAGAGGTCGTGGTCGCGCCGACGCGGACTCCGGCTCCCTGCGGCCCGCGGCGGACGAGGACGCGCTCTTCAGTGAAGGAGCCGTCGTTGTCGATCGTCGCGTTGGCTTGGGCGATGACGTGCTCTTCTTCCTCGTCGGCTGCGAGGTAGACGATGTCGCCGGTGACGCGCCCGTCGGTGACCCGGCGGTAGGGGGTCTCGATGAAGCCGTACTCGTTGACCCTGGCGTAGGTGGCGAGGGCACCGATAAGGCCGATGTTCGGGCCTTCGGGAGTCTCGATCGGGCACATGCGGCCGTAGTGGGAGCTGTGCACGTCACGGACCTCGAAGCCGGCTCGCTCACGCGACAGGCCGCCAGGGCCGAGCGCGGAGAGCCTGCGCTTGTGCGCGAGGCCCGACAGCGGGTTGTTCTGGTCCATGAACTGGCTGAGCTGGCTGGTGCCGAAGAACTCCTTGATGGCGGCGACAACAGGCCGGATGTTGATCAGCGTCTGGGGGGTGATCGCCTCGACGTCCTGGGTGGTCATGCGTTCACGCACTACGCGTTCCATACGCGAGAGCCCGACGCGGACCTGGTTCTGGATCAGCTCGCCGACCGAACGGATGCGGCGGTTGGCGAAGTGGTCCTGGTCGTCGATCCTGTAGCCCGCCTCACCGTCTGCGAGGTGGAGCATGTAGGTGGCGGTCGCGAGGATCTCGGACGGGCTGAGCACCCCCTGGTCGGGGGCAGGGCGCTCGAGGTCGATCTGGAAGATCTCGGCGATGCGCTCGATCTCGGGGCCGAGCTTGCGGTTGAGCTTGTACCGGCCGACTCGAGTCAGGTCGTAGCGCTTGGGATTGAAGAAGGCGTTCTCGAAGTAGGCGCGCGCGGCCTCGGTCGATAGAGGCTCCCCGGGCCTGGCCCTCTTGTAGATCTCGAGCAGTGCCTCCTCACGCGTCGGCGTCAGGTCGCGCTCTTTCTCCCACTGGCCTTCGAGGAAATCGAAGTGCCTGACGAACTTGGTGAGGAACGCCTCGTCCTCGTATCCGAGGGCCCGCAACAGCACGAACAGCGAAAGCCGGCGCTTGCGCGCCACGCGTGCGCCGGCGGTCACGTCCTTGGAGGGTTTCGCCTCGACATCGAGCTCGATCCACTCACCCCTGTATGGATGAACGGTGCCGGTGACAATCGTCTTCGCGTCGCGACCCGGCTGGAAGATGACACCGGGTGAGCGGACCAACTGGCTCACCACCACGCGCTCAGTGCCGTTGATGATGAAGGTGCCCTTGTCCGTCATCACCGGGAAGTCACCCATGAAGACGGTCTGTTCTTTGATCTCGCCGGTGCTCGCATTCATGAAACGCGCGCGCACGAATACCGGCGCCGCGTATGTCATGTCCTTCTCTTTGCACTCGTCGACCGAGAACTTCGGCTGGGGACGAAGGTCGACATCGCCCGGGTCGAACTCCAGTTCCAGGCTCAGCTGCCCGGTGAAGTCCTCGATCGGGCTGATGTCGGCGAAGGCCTCCGCCAGGCCGCGGTCTAAGAACCAGCGAAAAGAGTCTCGCTGTACCGAGACGAGATCCGGCAGAGCGAGGACCTCGTCGAGGTTGGCGAAGGAAAATCGTTCAGGGCTCCTGGAGCGTGAAGACAACGACCTTGTCCTTCCAGACGTGGAGGTGAGTAAGAGCAGGTACTTCGAGCCGGAACAGCGGGCAGATGCCGCCGCCGGCGGCAATCAGCTTCATAGGGTCGGACGGGTACCGGCCAGAAGGCCGGGTGTGAGCACGCAGGGGCGCGCGTCATTCAGGGGTCGGAAAACAGGTGGCGCGAAGACGGGGCACGGCAACCGGACAGTATAAGCGCCCGCGCGAACACAAGGCAACCCCCACCCTCTACGAGGGTCGAGTCCGGGCCTGCGCCCACCTGAAGGGTACGGACGGGCGCCGGATCCGTCAAGGATCAAGCGCCCGCAGGCACCCGCTGCTCCGGCCGGTCATGCCCTCCGCCGCCGGCTACTTGAGCTCGACGGTCGCCCCGGCCTCTTCGAGCTTGGCCTTCGCCTTGTCGGCGTCGTCCTTGGTGACCCTCTCGAGCACCGGCTTGGGAGCGGAGTCGACGAGGTCCTTGGCCTCCTTCAGACCAAGGCTGGTGAGCGACCGGACCTCCTTGATGACCTGGATCTTCTTGTCGCCCGCGGCCGTCAGGATGACGTCGAACTCGGTCTGCTCTTCCTCGCCGCCCGCTGCTCCGTCGGCGGCCGCGCCTGGTGTCGGCGCTGCTGCAACCGCCACAGGTGCTGCCGCTGTTACGCCGAAGCGCTCCTCGAAGTCCTTAAGCAGCTCCGAGAGCTCCAAGACGGTGAGGGCAGAGATCCCGTCGAGGATCTGGTCCTTAGTAAGTGTCTTCTCAGCCATTGCCGTTCTGCTCCTTTGATCTCGTCTGTCTTGTCGTCTCGGTCGTGCTTCTCGGTCGCTGCGTCCGTGCTGTCGCTGGCGTCGGAGGCGCTGGCGTCGGAGGCGCTGGCGTCGGAGGCGCTGTCGGTCGTGGCGTCTGAGGCGCTGTCGGTCGTGGCGTCTGCAGCCCCCGCCGTCACTTCTGTTTCCTCTGCTGCAGCCGCTTCTGTCTCCGCAGCGGCTTCTGTCGCCGTTGCTTCTTCTGTCGCAGGTTCTGTCGCCGCTGCCGCTTCTGTCTCCGCTGCCGCTACTGTCGCCGGTACTTCTTCTGTCGCCGCGTCCGAAGGGGCCTCCGCAGCGGGAACCTCCGGCGCAGAAGCCTCCGCGGCGGAACCTCCGGCGCAGAAGCCTCCGCCGGCGGCACATCGGCCTCCGCCGGCGGCACATCCGCCTCTACCGGCCGTTCGCCGATGAGCGCCGACAGCCCGTAGGCGAAGTTCCTCGGCAGCGCCTGGAGCAGACCGGCCATCTGCTGCAACGGTGCAGCGAGGGCGCCTGCGAACCTGGCGAGAAGCACGTCACGAGGAGGCAGGTCGGCGAGTGCCGTCAGATCGGACGAGCTCAGCACGTCGTCGCCGAACATGCCGCCCTTCACGATGAGGTGCGGGTTCGCCCTCGAGTAGTCGCGAAGAGCCTTTGCGACAGCCGAGATCTCGCCAGTCACGAACGCGATTCCGGTCGGCCCCTCGAGAAGCGTATGGAGTGCTTCGTGCCTCCCCCCGGTCGTCGCCAGCTTCACCAGGGTGTTCTTGTAGACCTTGTAGTCGCCGCCCGCCCGTTCGAGGGCGTGGCGCAGCTCGGCCATCTCAGTGACGGTCAGCCCGCGGTACTCGGTGAGGATGGCCCCGGTGGCGTCGCCGAGGCGCGACCGCACCTCTTCTACGACGGCCACCTTCTCGGGCCTCGGGTTCTCCATCTAAGTCCTCGCTCTCGTGCTCGCACGCGGCGTTCGTCAACAACTCGTTCTTCGCCGCAGCCGCCGAGCAAGGGCGGAATGCCCTCTGAGCGGGATCTCCTGCTTTGCTCGCCTCGTCGGGCGGGCCTTGCGGCCCATTTACGCGCCCGGAGGCGCAACCGGAGGTCTACGGCGAACTGCTCTTGTATATCTGACTGTCTACTAGTTTTGTATTCTTACTTCTCGTGTCGTCTTCCCGGGCCGGCAGGCCCCGTCCGAAGCCGCTCGAACTTACTACGCCGTGGCGGCGAGGTCCTCGTCGATCTCGCGCGCCTTGGCCGGGTCGATCCTTACTCCCGGGCCCATCGTGGACGAGAGGGTCACCGCCTTCAGGTAACGACCCTTCGACGAAGCGGGCTTGGCCCTAGACAACTCCTCCATCACGGCGTGGACGTTCTCGAGCAGGTCCTGGCGTGAGAACGAGATCTTGCCCACCGGAACGTGGACGTTTCCGACCTTGTCCGTGCGGTACTCGACCCGTCCGGCTTTGAACTCGGCGACAGTCCGGCCGACGTCGTTGGTGACAGTGCCAGTCTTGGGGTTCGGCATCAGCCCACGGGGGCCGAGGATCCGGCCGAGCTTGCCGACCTGGCCCATCAGGTCGGGTGTTGCGATGGCCACGTCGAAGTCCACGAACCCACCTTCGACCTTTGCCACCAGGTCATCTGCACCGACCTCGTCGGCGCCTGCCTGACGCGCCTCGGCGGCTCCGTCTCCTGCCGCGAAGACGGCCACCCGGACGCTTCGACCCGTTCCGTGCGGCAACGACAGCGTCCCGCGCACGATCTGGTCGGCCTTGCGGGGGTCAACCCCCAGGCGGACGGCCAGCTCGACGGTTTCGTCGAACGAGGCCTTTGCGATCTCCTTCGCGAGATCCACCGCCTCGCTGACGGTGTAGAAGTGCTGCCGGTCGAACCGCTCCACGGCGGCCTCGTACTTCTTGCCCCGTTTCACAGTTGCTCCTTTGCTGTCCGCACCGCTTACCCTGCCGTCCGATCGGAGATCCGCATTGAGCTCATCCGGCGACCGTCACGCCCATCGAGCGCGTGCTGTGCCGGCGACCTGGCGCTTGGCCGCCTCGATGTCGTCGGTGTTGAGGTCGGGAAGCTTGATGGTCGCGATATGGGTCAGCTGGGCGTCGGTGATGGTCCCGGCCTGCTCACGACCGGTGAGCGCCGCACCCTTTTCGAGCCCTGCCGCCTCGCGGACGAGGGCGGGTGTCGGCGGGGTCTTGAGGACGAAGGTGAACGACCGGTCCTCGTAGATGGTGATCTCGACCGGGATGATCTGGCCACGCTGGTTCTCGGTGGCCGCGTTGTACTGCTTGCAGAACTCCATCGTCTGCACACCGTGCGGTCCGAGCGCGGTGCCCACGGGAGGCGCCGGCGTGGCGCCGCCCGCCGGCAGCTGGATCTTCACCATGGCGAGGACCCTTTTTCTGGGAGGCATTTCTTTTCTCCTGGCTAGAGCTTGGCGACCTGGCTGAACTCGAGCTCGACCGGGGTCTCGCGCCCGAATATGTTCACGAGCACCTTGAGCTTCGCCTGGTCCTCGTTGATCTCTGCGATCTGGCCCGAGAAGTCCGCGAACGGCCCTTCCTTGACCCTCACCGTCTCGCCGGCCTCGTACTCGAGACGTGGACGGGTCTTCTTCTGTGGCTCGACCCCTTCGATCTTGACCTGAAGGATGCTCTCGACCTCGCGTCTGGAAAGCGGCAGCGGCTTGGTCCCCGGACCGACGAACCCGGTGACACCGGGGGTGTTGCGGATCGTCGACCACGAGTCGTCGTCGAGGTCGCACCGGCAGAGCAGGTAGCCGGGGAAGACCTTCTTCTGGACGACGACCTTCTTGCCGTTCTTGAACTCGACGACGTCCTCCATCGGGATGACCACTTCGAAGATGCGGTCCTCGACGTTCATCGAGACGATCCGGCTCTCGAGGTTGGACTTCACCTTGTTCTCGTAACCGGCGTAGGTGTGCACGACGTACCAGCGCCCGGGTCGGTCGTAAGGGCTCTCGACGAGTACGGCGTCCTCCTCCTCGTCGTCGTACTCGTTCTCCTCCTCGGCGACAGGCTCTTCCGCGATCTCCTCTGCGGCACCGATGCTCTCGATCGCCTGTATCTCGTCCAGCACCCCGCCGCCGTCCGGAGCCGCGGTGATGCCGCCGCCGCTGCCGAGGACGTCGGCCAGCTCGGAGGAATCGGAGGAATCGGCGATCTCGGTCGCCGGGCTCAATTCTTGGTCTTCGATGTCGCTCATGAGGTGAACAGGTCGATGAACCCGTGGGAGAAGAGCCAGTTGAGGCCGAATATGAAGCAGACCAGGCACACCAGGACCACGAACACGACGAGCGAGGAGTTCAGGATCTCCGAGCGGGTCGGCCAGGCGACCTGCCGCCACTCCGAGCGCACCTCGCGCAGGAACTCGAGGATGCGCGAACCGATCGGGGCGCGGGTCTGCTGTTGGGGTTGGGGCCGGGTCCTCTGCGGGGGCGCGGTCCGGCGGGACGACGGCGAGCCGTCGGCCTCCATCTGCCCCTGGCGTTGGAGCATGCGCTTTGTCTCTCGGTTCACTTCTGGCTCAGTCCTCCGGTGGTCTCGAACGCAGGGCAGGAGGGACTCGAACCCCCAACCGCCGGTTTTGGAGACCGGTGCTCTACCAGTTGAGCTACTGCCCTATCAGGGCTTTTTGTCCCTTCCGGCTGCTCTGGTGCCGCAATTCTGCCTGATCAATTGGAGCGAGACCAGTTAGACAGGAAAGACCATAATGCCACGGCGGAACCCCCAAGGGCGCGGCCGGATCCAACAACCGCACCCGCGACGCGAACCCCTAGCGGGTTTCCTTGTGCGGCGTATGACGCCGGTCGAAGCGGCAGTACTTGACCAGCTCGATCCGCTCCCGGTCGTTTTGCCTGTTCTTCGTGGTGATGTAGTTCCTGCGCTTGCAGACCTCGCACGCGAGGGTGACGTGCACGCGCTTCTCGTTCTTGGCCATGCCGTGCTCCAGTGCTCCGTTTGGTCTTGCCCTGTCGTTGCTGCTTGGTCCTTCGACTTCCGAGCCTTCCGAGTGGTAGCGGCGGCGGGACTCGAACCCGCGACCCCACGATTATGAGCCGTGTGCTCTAACCGACTGAGCTACGCCGCCACGGAGCCCCCTGTCGGAATCGAACCGACGACACCAGCCTTACCATGGCTGTGCTCTGCCGACTGAGCTAAGGGGGCCCACACGACACGACCTCCAGGCCAGCCGCGCCAAGAGAGCATAGTCGTAGGGCTGCAGCGCCTCCGGTCCCGGTCGGGACGTGCGGCAGCTCTGTACGATCGGCCGATGGAGGTCCGACTCGCCGACCACGGCGACGCAGAAGCCATCAGGGCCATCTACAACGTGGAGGTCACGGGCTCCACGTCGACGTTCGACATGGTCGAGCGCACCCCGGCCGAGCAGATCGAGTGGCTGGACCGCCACGCGGGGGCCCATCCGGCGGTGGTGGCGACTGAGGGTGGTGAAGTCTGCGGGTTCGGGTCGTTGTCCTCATACCGCGAGCGCGCCGCATACTCCACGAGTGTCGAGGACTCCGTGTATGTGGCGGCCGCCTGGAGGCGCAAGGGGGTGGGCGCCCTGCTGCTCGACGAGCTCGTCGAGCTCGCCACCCGCCACGGCTTCCACACGGTGATCGGTCGGATTGCCGGTGGTAATGAGGCGTCTGTGCTCTTGCACGAGAGGTGCGGCTTTCAGGTGATAGGGGTCGAGCGCGAGGTGGGACGCAAGTTCGGCCGCTGGCTGGACGTCACCCTGGTTCAGCGGCTCCTCTGATCACTCAGGTCTGATCACTCAGGTCTGATCGCTTCCACCTCTATCTCGACCTTCCAACGAGGGTCGAGCAGCGCGGCAACGACCACCATCGTCGCGGCAGGCCTTACTTCTCCGAACACCTCGGCGTGCACCTCGCCAACCGATGCCGCGTCAGAGGCCGACGTAATGAAGATGCGGGTCCGGACGACATGCCTGAGGTCGGATCCCGCCTCCGCAAGAGCTGACGCGATGATCTCGAGGCACCGCATCGTCTGGGCCCCTGCGTCGTCGGGGCACGAGCCGTCGTCGTACACGGGGGCGGTGCCCGACACGAGCACACGGTCCCCGGTCCTGACCGCCCTGCTGAAGCCGATCGTCTTTTCGAACGGCGATCCCGACGAGATGTTGACGCGACCGCTCACGTCCCGGCCTCAGCCGTCGAGCGACGCGGGCGGGCCGCCCGCAGGTTCCAGGTCGGCGTGTTTGGTGCGAACGGGCCGGTGCATGTGCCCGTTGGACGGCGTGTGGACGTGACGGGCCCCCGGCGATCCCGTACGAACGAGGGCACCCGCGTCTTCCCTTGACGGTTCGACGACCCTCGGACCTTTCTCGTGTAGGTCCAAGTCTTCCGGAGGGCGAGCGGGGCGGACCTTGCCCAGTGGAGCGAGGAACACTGCGAGAAGCACGAGGAGCCCGACCGCCACATACAGCCGGTTGGAGTACCGGAAGTCATGGAGCAGAGCCACTCCTCCAGGAAGCCCGAGGAAGACGGCCGCGACCGACAAGATGATGAGCAACCGCCTGACCCATCCGACCGCGACGGGTGCGAGAAGAACGAGGGCCCACAGCAGGTACCAGGGCTGGACGACGGGTGCGAGCAGCACGACGGCAAGCAGGGTGAGTCCTAACGCCCTCAACGATCCCTTCTTGTCGGCGTGTAGCAACAACCAGACGCCGATCACGCCGGCAGCCACGAGGCCGAGACCGCGCGTGAATGAGAGCACGCTCTGCTCACCGACCGAGACTCCGATCATGTGCAACACGTCGGTGATGAAGATGCCGCTTCCGGTCGCAGGCGCAAGCCACGAGCGCACGGAACCGGCACCGGAAAGATCCCCGAGCCATCCCCACCCGAGACCCGTCACGAGCGACAGGGTCCCCATGACGGTCGCGCCGATCAGAGCGGCGGTCACGACGGGTCTCACACGTTCGCGGATCGAGGTGTGCGCCGGCACCCAGTCCCAACCTATGTAGATGATTCCGATGGCGGCCGGCACCTTCACCGAAGCCGCGAGAGCACACAAGACGATCCCGAGCACGGGGTGCTTGCGTTTCGCAAGTGCGAGGCCGGCGACGAGTAGGCCCGCCATCAAAACGTCGTTGTGTGCCCCGCCCACCCCGTGAAGGATCGTCGCCGGGTTCAGGACCGCGAGCCCGAACGCCTTGGCCGGATCACGCCCCAAACTCCTTGCGAGGCTCGGAAGCGCCACTGCGATCAGGATCACTCCCGATAGGGCAAGGACCTTCAACAGCACCAGGTCGACGAGCAGGTTGTGGCCGGAAAGGCTCGTGAGCACTCCGGTGACCTGAAGGAACAGCGGACCGTACGGAGATGGTGTGTTGAACCACAGGGGGTCGACGTGCTTGGTGAACGCCGACCCGAGCCCGAGCACGGACGGCCCGTACTGGTACGGGCTGATGTGGTGGCTCATCATCTCGCCCTGCGCCGCGTAGCTATAGATGTCCCGGCTGAACAGCGGGGGCGCGAGGAGTACTGGGATCGACCAGATGACCAGCAGCCACACGAGCTTGCGGATGGCGACGCCCTGGCTGTGCGACAGGGACCTAACGAGTCCGAGCCACACCCTCACGAACAGCACGAGGCCGCCGTAGACGCATACCAGCGAGAAGAAGACGCCGTTTGACGACTGGCCCCCGCTCTGGGTGACGCCGAAGAACCAGGCGCCCGGCTGCTTGAGCACGAAAGGCGAGCTCGGTTGGCTCACCCCGATCGTGAGCAGGAGCGTCGCTATGAACCCGAGAACGGCCGGACCCACGAGAAAACGACTGCCACTCACGTCCCTGGTGACCGGGGCCTGCGCGAATCGCACGATCGCGTCGACCGGACGCAAGCGGCGGATCGACCGGTCCCATTCGTTGACCCGGTCCCACGCAGCCGTGGAGAAAAGGCCCAATCGCTCGCCTACAGGCCGCAGGCGGTTGGCTGCGATTGCCACCTTCCTCCTCCCACCATCGGCTCGCGGATCGACGCGCATGTCGCATTGCGCATCTCGCAACTGTCGGGGGCCGGGCGCGGACTCCCGACGGCCCGCTCGTCATCGCATTGTAACGGTCGCCGGCGCCAGGACAACGGAGCTGGCCAAGGCCTCTTTGCTCAGGTGCCGGCTGTCGAAAGGCTCATTGCTGCGCGGGGCTCGGCTCGTGAGCGCCTTCCGACCCTGTCTCTGACAAAGAACTTCGTAGGTGCAAGGTCGAAGGATCCCAAGCGACCGACCTCGCGCGGCCAGCATGCTTGGCCGCGTAGAGAGCGTCGTCGGCACGCGAGAACATCGCCTCGGCCGAGTCGGGAGGACCCGACCAGACGGTGGATCCCAGGCTGAGCGTGACGGGGAAGGGCTCCCCCTCGCCGTACCTGACCGACCGGAGGCGCTCGAGGACGGTCTCGACGTCGGACGAGTCGGTCTCGGGCAACAGCACGGCGAACTCGTCTCCTCCGAGGCGGCCGACCACATCCGATGCGCGCGCGGCGGCTCTGAGACCGGCGGCGACGGCCCGCAATGCCTCGTCACCGGCTCTGTGACCGGCCGTGTCGTTCAGGCGCTTCAGGTTGTCGACGTCCACCATCACGAGACCGAAGGTCCGCCCGTACCGGCGCGCTCGGTCGACCTCCTCGGAGAGGCGCCTGTTGAACGCACCACGCGACAGGCAAGCAGTCATGCTGTCGAGCGCGGCCATCTCCACGAGCTGATTGTTGAGCTGGGCGCGGTTGGAAGCTCCTCCGACGGTGAGTATCCCGGCGATCCCTGTTGCGAGCACCATGATGAGGGTCGCGGCCGCCTGGGGGTGTGGGGTGGCAGAGCCGATGGCCGCGGCGCACACGACGGCCAGCAGCGCCAGCCACGTCACGTACCGAGGCGAGTAAGCGAGCGCGGCGAACATGAGAGGAAGGACGAGCAGGTACGAAAGGGGGCTGTGCGTACCCCCGTCGATCGCGGCGGCGCTTCCGATGAAGACGACGGACGCCACCGACCACGCGAAGAAGAACTGCTCCCTCCACCTGGTTGTGACGAGCCGCAGACCGACCCAACGAAACACAGTCAGAGACAGGAAGAGGCTGATCCCGTCGATGACGAGGAGAGCCGGACGGTGCATGCCGCCCGGGGTTGCGAGCGCGTAGATCAGGACGCCAAGCGCTCCTACGGCGTACAGCGAGACACCGATGCGCACATGGCGTCTCCAGAAAGCGGCCTGAGGCTCGACGTCGCCGTATTCGGTCATGCGCCCGTCGTCTGTGGCCACACCCTCTCCTGAACCGTCCATGAACGTGAAGTTGCCCTGAGGTGGAATCGGCATGGAACACGGACGGCCGAAGCAACAACCCGGCGCCCAAGGGGCCTTGTTCAAACTTTGTGCGGCCGGCGGGTTCAGCCGGCGGTTCAGGCCGTTGCCTTGCCCTTGCACCCCACGCACAGAATCGCCCAAGGCAGAGCTTCGAGACGCTCTTGCGCGATCGCTTCCCCGCAGACGTCGCAGATCCCGTAGTTGCCGTCAGCCAACTTGGCGAGAGCACGATCGATCTCAAGCGACAGTTGGTGGAGCTGGCCGGCGGAGATCGTGCGCTGCATCTGCATCACGGCATCACTCGTGTGGTCCCCTGCACGCTTTCCGAACTGCATCTGCACACCGGGGGCACGGACCGGCTCGGCGAGCTCGGCCACCTCGCCGTCTAGCTCAGCCCTACGGGCAAGCAGTGTGGCGCGTATGCGCTCGTCATCCCGGTTCGACATCTCCCGACATCGTCTCACCCGATCGAGAGATGAGCACCGCCGAAAGGGGACGTGCGGGCCGCCGCATATTTAAATTGACGTTTTTGATACACGCGCGTATACAAAGTGCGAAAACCCTCGACGAGAGCTGTGGGACGACCCTGCTCATCGCCGCCACGGCACATGCCAACGGATTGCCGCTCTACACGCTGAACCCGGACGACCTTTGACAGCCGGAGATCGCCCCACCGACTTGAGTCGTGATGAGCAGTTCGAGCAACGACACGACGACGTCGAGCGGGTCGTGGGCCGGGAAGGATTCGAACCTTCGTAGGTCTCCCGGCAGATTTACAGTCTGCTCCCTTTGGCCACTCGGGCACCGACCCCAGGCGGGCGACGATATCGCGCTCACTAGCCCGACTGCGACGCCGGGACGCCGGCTCCGGCACCTCCGATGCCGGACAACGGTCGAGGGGTAGGGTGATCCCGTGCCTACGTTCGACGTCGTCTCAGAGGTCGACATGCAAGAAGTTCGCAACGCTGTCGACCAAGCCAGTCGCGAAGCGGGGACCCGGTTCGATTTCAAAGGGACCGATTCCTCGATCGTGCTCTCCGGAAACGAGATCGTGCTCGAGTCCGCCACCGAGGACAGGCTCAAGGCGCTCAGCCAGGTTCTCGAGGAGAAGCTCGTACGTCGCCAGGTCTCGCTCAAGTCTCTCGACCCCGGTCGCGTCGAAGAGGCTTCGAAGGGCCGGGCCCGCCAGAAGACGACGATCCGGGCGGGTATATCCGCCGAGCACGGCAAGCGCATCAACAAGATCGTGAAGGACCTCGGCCTGAAGGGGGTCAGCTCGTCGGTACAGGGTGATCAGGTCCGGGTCTCTGGCAAGAAGCGCGACGACCTCCAGGCTGTGATCAAGTCCCTGAAAGAACAGGATCTGGGAATCCCGCTTCAATTCCAGAACATGCGGGACTGACTTCCCAGGCGAGGCGGTCGCTCTTCGCGGACGAGGCGGTCACGGCTCACTAGTGACCGGCAGTGACTCAAGCGTCCTCGAGATGCCCGACCGAGGTCCGATATCGCTCGGCCGAACGCGCAGTGTGGTTCGAAGCTCCCTGACGACCTGTCAGAGCTCGATCAACATGGGCTCGAGCTCCTCGCCGGTCGCGGCCTTGAACAACCGGCTGAACACCGCGAACTTGAGGACCCAAAGAATGCCGAACGCGAGGAAGTTGGCCGCGTTCACGAGGATCGCTGTCGACAGGTGTCCGAAGTGATGCATGTGGGCCTCGTGTGCGGCGAGCGAGACCGTGCCGATCGACATCGCCATACCGGCGGCTGACAGCGACCAGAAAGGCACCACTTCCTTCCACAGGTGCGACCTGCCCGACTTTCCCCACGCCCAACGCCTGTTCAGCGTGTAAGACGGGAGGGTCGCACATGCGTTGGCGAAGATGTTGCACGTGACCGCGCTCCATAGGCGCAGGTCGTAGAAGACGATCCAAAGGGTCCCCTGCGCCACGATGGTCGAGATGACCGAAACGCAGGAGAACTTGATCATGGTCCGGCCGCGCGGTGTCTTCAAGAACTCCACGAGGCGCTCGATGAGCTCGGGCATTCCGACCAATCTACCCTGGGGCGCTTTGGGAGACACCTCTGTCTCCGAGTCTCTTTGCAACTGTATCTGTTGCGGTCGTTGAACCTGTGGCAACTGCCTCTGCCGGCCGTCCCCGGCGTCAGGCTCAACCATCGAGCAGGCTGTTGGACTTGGCCACCCGTCCGAACCACTCGGAACTCGGTTTGGCGCGGCGTTCGAATGTCTGTCGATCTACCGACACGAGCCCGAACCTCGGTCCGTAGCCGAGCGCCCACTCGAAGTTGTCAAGGAGGCTCCAGTACGTGTAGCCGAGGACCCTGATCCCGTCGTCGAGGCAGCGGAGCACCCCCTCGAGGGCCTCGCTCACAAAGCCGATCCTCTCCGAATCGTCTTCGGTGGAGATCCCGTTCTCGGTCACGAGCACCGGGGTCCCGCCTGTCACCTCCCATGCCCGGCGGATCGTCGCTTCGAGGCCCTGGGGCCAGCGCTCGTATCCCATGGTGGTCACCGGGACACCCGGCTCGACGTCTAGGGCGCCCTCGGGGCCGACGCGCATCCTGCTGTAGTTCTGCACCCCGATGAAGTCGTCGCCGACCGTCGCCTCTAAAAAGACGTCCTCCATCGAGCGGCGGATCCGGTTCCTGCGCTCCTCGCCGCCCGGCATCGCCTGGTACTCGGTCATCGAGAGTGTGAGGCCCACGGGGTAATCCCCAGGGCCCGACCGCAGCGCTTCCACCGCGAGCCGGTGCGCGCGGCAGAAGTTGGCCGTCACGGCGCGCCGGCGCACGACGTCCTGCACGCCGGGAGGGAACACGGCCGCGAGGTATCCCATCAGCGAGACGATGTTGGGCTCGTTCAAGGTGCACGCCATCCCGACGATGTCCCCTATTGCGGCGGCACTGCGTGCGCAGAAACGTGCGAAGAGCTCAGGCGAGTCGGCCGCCTCCCAACCACCCTTGTCGGAGAGCCACCTCGGGGTCGTGAAGTGGTGGAACGTGACGATCGGAAGGATTCCGCGATCGCGGCATCCGGCGATGACCCGCCTGTAGTGGTCGAGGCTCGCGGTCGACCACTCGCCTTCTTCGGGCTCTATTCGGCTCCACTCGACCGAGAACCGGTACGTCCCGAGACCGAGAGATCCCACCATGTCGAGATCCTCGGACCAGCGGTGCCAGCTGTCGCAGGCGTCGCCGCTCGGCTCGACACAACCGGAGCCCGGTGTGTGCTCGAAGACCCACCAGTCGTTGTTGACGTTGCCACCCTCGATCTGATGAGCGGCGGTGGCGGTCCCCCACAAGAACCCGTCAGGAAAGTTTGCCGTCGTCACGAGACGACACGGTAGCTACCAAACCCCCGGGCGCGCGGGCCACTTAGGATTGGACGATGGGCGAAGCGCTCGACTTTCTCGTGAAGCTCCTCGACCTGGAACCGATCGAGGTCAACATATTCAGGGGCGTGAGCCCCGACGAGAATCGCCAACGGGTATTCGGAGGCCAGGTCGCGGCGCAGGCATTGATGGCCGCGGGCCGCACCGTGGAGCGTGGACGCGTCCACTCGTTGCACTCCTACTTCCTGCGTCCGGGTGACCCCTCGGTGCCGATCCTCTACGAGGTCGATCGCATCCGTGACGGTCGTTCGTTCACCACCCGGCACGTCGTCGCGATCCAGCACGGCCACGCGATCTTCAACGTGGCGGTGTCTTTCCACGTCGACGAGGAAGGTGCTTTCGTCCACCAGTTCCCGATGCCGGAGGTGCCCGCACCCGAGGAGCTGCCCACGCTCTTCGAGCGCTTGGAGCCCATGCGCAACGAGCTGTCCGAGTGGTTCGCGAAGCCCCATCCGATAGACCAGCGCCACATAGGCGAGCTGCCCTGGATGCAGCACGAACCGGGCCCGCCCGTTCAACGACTCTGGATCCGCGCCGACGGGGAGCTACCCGACGATCCGCTCCTGCACTCGTGCATCGCCACCTACGCATCGGACATGTCGCTCTTCGACACGATGCTCGCCCCTCATGTCGTCGTCTGGGACGATGCCGCATTCATGGGTGCGAGCCTCGACCACTGCATGTGGTTCCACCGACCGTTCCGCGCGGACGGGTGGCTCCTTTACGACATGGACAGCCCGAACGCGTACGGAGCGCGCGGCCTCGCCCGCGGTTTTCTCTTTTCGCGCGACGGGACTCTCGTGGTGTCGATGGTGCAGGAGGGATTGATGCGCCTGGTCAGATCAGCCGGCGGGATCTGATCGACGATCCATGGGCACGTAGTCGCGAGCGTCGGGCCCGATGTAGAGCTGGCGGGGCCTTGCCAGCTTGCTGTCCTGGTCGAGCAGCTCCTGCCAGTGAGCGAGCCATCCTGCGGTCCTCGGAATGGCAAACAGAACCGGGAACATGGCGAGTGGGAAGCCCATCGCCTGGTAGATCAGGCCCGAGTAGAAGTCCACGTTCGGGTAGAGGCGTCGTGACGTGAAGTACTCGTCGTTGAGGGCGATCTCCTCGAGCTTGAGCGCTATGTCGAGCAACGGGTTCTTGCCGGTGACCTCGAAGACCTCGTCAGCTGTGCGCTTGATGATCTTCGCCCGCGGGTCGTAGCTCTTGTAGACGCGGTGGCCGAAACCCTGCAGCCGGCCGCCTCGCCCGCTCTTCACCGAGTCGATGAAGGCCGGCACCTCGTCCATCGAGCCGATCTCCATGAGCATCCTGATGACCTGCTCGTTGGCCCCTCCGTGACGCGGGCCGTACAGAGCTGCGCACGCGGCTGCGCAAGCAGAGTAGGGGTCGGCGTGAGACGAGCCGACGACACGCATCGCGGTGGTGGAGCAGTTCTGCTCGTGGTCTGCGTGCAGGATGAAAAGGACGTCGAGCGCACGTGCCAGGACGGGATCCGCCTCAAAGCGCGGCTCCGCCACCTTCCACATCATCGACAGGAAGTTCGCGCAGAAGTCGAGCGAGTTGTCCGGGTAGACGAACGGCATTCCGACACTGAAGCGGTGGGCCGCCGCCGCGAGCGTGGGCATCTTCGCGATGAGACGGGTGATCTGCTTGCTTCGCGATTCGGGGTCGAAGATGTCCTTCGCGTCGAGATAGAAGGTCGACAGGGCCGCCACCGCGGATACGAGCATCCCCATCGGGTGGGCGTCGTAGTGGAAGCCCTCCAAGAACCTCTTGCGGACGTTCTCGTGGATGAAGGTGTGGTACGTGACCTCGTGGCGCCAGCGCTCGAATTGGGCTTCGGTCGGCAGCTCGCTGTGGAGCAGCAGGTAGGCCACCTCGAGGAAGGTCGAGTCCTCGGCGAGCTGCTCGATTGGATAGCCGCGGTAGCGCAAAATGCCTTCGTCCCCGTCTACGAAGGTGATGGAGCTCTCACACGCGGCCGTGGCGGTGAACCCCGGGTCGTAGAACCAGATGCCGGGGAGCAGCTTCTGCCACTCGGCCGCCGATACGCCGCCGAACTCGATCGGGATATCGAGTTGGTTGCCGGTCCGGTTGTCGATGATCGTGATGCTCTCTGGCACGAACCGGCCTCCTCGTTCTCTTTCGACTCACGATCCTAAATCCACCCGGGGCACGCGGTCACACCTATGACCACGACCGGTGCTCCCCCGGCCCCTGGGCGCGGTGGGGCAGTATGCGGATGCGCCCAGGTCAGCGGGACGTCGTGACGCCGTTGGACGAGTCGACCGAGATCCGGTAGCTGCGAACGGCGGGAGCGCTCTGGCCGGGGCCGGTCACGGTCACTTCGAGGGTGTACGAGGCACCCGGGGAAACCTCGAGAGCACGCGGATGGAAGGAGAACGCCTGGCCGGGACCGATTGATGCCTCCGAGCTAGAGGAGGCGGGGTCTCCTGTCGCACCGACGGGCGTCAAGGAGACGGTCGCCACTACCCCCTTTTCCTCCAGGTTGTTCTTGTCGGCCACGACGACGTGCAGCGTCAGGGTGCTCGTCACTGGCAGTTCGTCGACGCCCCGCAACGTGACGACGGCCGGCGGGGAGGCCGACACCGCTGTTATCACCAGAGGGGGTGTCGGGACGAGCGGCGCCGACTGCGTCAGGTCGTCGATGAAGCTGACGACCGACGCCTGCTCCCAAGCGGGATCGGGGCCGACCCAGACAGATGAAGGGACGGAGTTCCGCGATCTGCCTGGTGCGTCGAGCATGGCACTTCGGCAATCGGACCACGACTCGTCGGCGGCGCCGAGGCTAAGACCAAGGTGCTCGATGGATGACTCAGCCTGGGCCTCGTCGGATCTCCTCCCGGCATCAGTCGCCGACATCGAGACCAGCGTGGCGACCGACGACCGGAACGTCCCGAGAATCCGGGCGCGTGACTCGAGCGCGGACAGGCAAGACGAAGCGGCACCCGTCAGGTCGGGCGGTGTGCTCAGCGTCTCGAATTGGCCGACCGCCTCGTTTGCGTCACCGATCATGGAGTCCAGGGTCGCCACGAGTGACGCGGAGCCGATCCGTGCATCGGCTCCGCCGAGCATGGACGAAAGCTCGCTCCCGGTGTCGTTGCTCTCGTCGGCGATGGGTGTCACCGAGGCGGCGAAGCTCTCGTCGACGCTGCTCTCATAGGTGCGCTCAGCGGGCCCGATCTGAACGGCGACCACAGCCACGAAGGCTCCGACCACCGTCAGGCCGGCTGCCAATGAAACAGTCAGCCACCGCCGTTGGAGCGCCAGAGCACCGAGGCCCTTACGCCGCGAATAGCGCCGCCTCTTCTTGGGCATCGGCGTGACCATACCGGCCGTGCGGCGGCCGGCCCCGTGGCTTCGTCCCGCGACCCCTCAGTGTTCGGGGGCAGCGGTCAAGCTCACGAGTGGGTCAGTTGACCGCCGTGGTGGATCCAGCGGTCAAAAGACGGCTCTCAGTGCGCCGCCAGTTGACAGTCGGGTTGATCGCGGCGGGGTCTACCCGGTCGCGATGGCGCTCCGCCATCGAAAGCAGTGACTGGACTGTCTGCTCCGACAACAGGTGAGGGACGAGGCCGAGGTCGAGAAGCTTGGTGTGCGCCGCGCGGTAGTAGTGCTCCTCTTTTTCGACCCGCGGGTCGTCCATGTGCTCGAGGACCGCCTTCGGGTGGACACGCGATACGAGCTCGGCCATCTGCAGAACCGACCACGATTCGGTGAACTGGTTGAAGACCCGGAACTCGCCTTCGTCTGCAGGGTTGAGCAGAGCAAGCTCGACGCAGGCGAGCGTGTCACGTATGTCGATCATGCCCCGGGTCTGCCCGCCCTTGCCGTAGACGGTGAGGGGGTGACCCACTACGGCCTGTACGCAGAAACGGTTGAGGACCGTACCGAAAACGCCGTCGTAGTCGAACCTCGTTGCGAGGTCGGGGTGTAGCGAAGTCTCGTCGGTCATCTGGCCGTAGACGACGCCCTGGTTGAGGTCGGTCGCGCGGATGCCCCAGATACGGCACGCGAACTCGATGTTGTGGCTGTCGTGAACCTTGGACAGGTGGTAGAAGGAGCCCGGCCTCTTCGGGTACGGCAGGACGTCGGTCCTTCCCTTGTGGTTGATCTCGATGAATCCCTCTTCGATGTCGATGTTGGGGGTTCCGTACTCGCCCATCGTGCCGAGCTTGACCAGATGGATCGAGCGGTCGTGCTCCGCAATCGCATACAGGAGATTCAGCGTCCCGACAACGTTGTTCACCTGCGTGTAGACGCAGTGTGCGCGGTCGATCATCGAATAAGGCGCCGACCTCTGCTCGGCGAAGTGCACGATGCCCTCCGGCGCGAACTCTCTTACGATCCTGTCGACGAACGTCGCATCGGTCAGGTCACCGACGAGGACATCGAGGTCCTTGCCCGACACCTCGGACCATGTGCGCGCCCTCTGCTGAAGGGTCCGGATGGGAACGAGGCTCTCGACTCCCATCTCGAAGTCGTATTGGCGACGGCAGAAGTTGTCGACGACCCCCACATCGTGACCCTGCCTCGACAGGTGCAGAGCCGTCGGCCACCCAAGGTAACCATCCGCACCCAACACGAGGATCCTCAACGCTTTACCTCCTGTTTGCGGGCCGTGACGACGATGTGGACACGTTGACCCACGTTGCCATCTCCGGCTCTTGTCAGAACTTCCTTAGATGCAAGTCGACATCTGACAATCGACCTCGACTGCACCGGCAACTCCTCTACCCAGCCTTTGCCCGACGCCTAGGCCGAGCCGTTGCGTCAGCACCGCTCAGTACCCGGTCACGTTACCGTGTGAAGCCTTCCCTCAAGTGGACCAGCGGATATCAGGCCTGGTGGGCGCCTTGTTCACGATGCCCGACCAAGCTGGGAAGACTCTGAGTGAGAGTAAGGAGCGCCCTGAGAAGTTACGAGGGTTCGGTGAGCGTAGGCAAATCGAGCCCCTGAGCCTTGCGTTCCGGAGCCTGAGGTCCAGCCCCCTTCTCGACCCCCGACGTTGGAGACGCGGCCCCCGCCCCGTACTGATGCGTCACCCGCAGACGCCACCAGATGGAGAACGTGTCTGCGAGGATTCCGGCCACTGCTCTGAGCGAGATCGTGCTTCCGAAGCGCCTCTCTATCCGGACAGGGAGCTCGGCGAACCTGTCGAATCCGAGTAGCCGCGCCACCACGAGTAACTCCAGGTCAAAGGCGAATCTCTGCTCCACCATCTGCGGGAGCACGGCTTCGAGAACCTCGCGCCTGAGCACCTTGATGCCGGTCTGCGTATCTCTGATGTCGAGGTCGAAAAGCAACCGGACCAGCTGCTGAAAGCCCCAGGAGTAGAGGCGCCTCACGATCGGGTACTCGACCTCAGAACCGCTGTGGCGCTTGCTGCCGAGAACGATGTCGACGTCCCCCGAGCGGATCTCGGTCACGAACGGCCCGAGGAGGTCTGCAGGCAGGTCACCGTCTGCGTCGATGAAGCCCAGGTAGCGGCCGCGCCCCTCGGTCAGGCCCACCCTCAACGCCTCGCCCTTGCCCTTGTGCCTGGCGAGATCGATCCTCCGGACGCGCCCGTGCTCCAAGGGCTCGAGGCTCGCCCCGCTCCCGTCGGTCGATCCGTCCGATACGGCGATGACCTCGAAGTCGAGTTCCGTTCGCTCGAGGACGGCGACGACGTCGCTCACGTTGCGCCCGAGGCGGTCTCCCGGGTTGTAGTACGGCATCACGATCGTGAGCTCGGGCACCCGTCCAGTATGGAGCCCGCAACAGGTGCTTCGACTCGCGCTTACGGATTCACCCGTGGCGACGGGAGCTCATCGTCTCGATGCCCGCGAGCGGGAGCATCCGAACGGGTCCTTCTGGCTCGGCCCCCGTAAGGCCTGACTCCCCGTCGTGTGAATCCAAATCGCCGGCTACGAGCTCGGGCGCCTGCAGCAACCTCGGCATCGCGTCGATCGGCTCCGCCTCCGGCATCGGCTGGTCCGACACGCCGACACCGAGGTCGTTGAATCGTCTCGCCTGCGGCAACACGTTGCGCTCGAGTGATCCGACGGCCTTGTTGTATGCGTCCACCGCGCCTCCGAGGCTCCTACCCGCCTTGGCCAGATGATCACCGAACGTCGACAGACGCCTGTAGAGCTCTCGACCGGCCTTCTGCACCTCGAGCGCGTTCTCAGCGAGCGACTCCTGCTGCCAGCCGAATGCGATCGTGCGCAGAAGAGCGATCAGGGATGTGGGTGTCGCGAGGATCACACGGTGCTCGACCGCATGATCCAGAAGTGACGGGTCGTGCTCCAACGCGGCAGCGAGCAGAGGGTCGCCCGGTATGAAGGCGATGACGTATTCAGGCGTGACGTCGAATTGCTGCCAATACGCCTTCTTCGACAACGAGTCGACGTGTGCGCGCAACTGGCGTGCGTGCCCGATCATGTTGGACTTGCGCGTGTCGTCGTCGAGCGCCTCCATCGCTTCCAAGAAGGCCTGTAGAGGGACCTTTGCGTCCACCACCACGTTCCTGCCGCCGGAGAGCCTGACCACCACATCCGGTCGCATCCGACCGCTCTCGGACTGGGAGGTGACCTGTTCGTCGAAGTCGCAGTGCTCGAGCATCCCCGCCATCTCCATCACGCGTCGCAGCTGAAGCTCTCCCCAACGTCCCCTTGTCGCCGGGGCTCGAAGGGCGGTGACAAGGTTGCGGGTCTCGAGCTGCAGGCGATCATGGGAGTCGCCGAGTTGCTTCACCTGTTGGACGAGACCTGCGTAAGCGCGTTGACGCTCGGACTCCAGATGACGCATCCCCTCCTCGTAACGACCGAGTTGCTCGCGCAGCGGCTCGAGTAGTTGCTCGATCGACCTCGTTCTCTGATCCAGGTCACCTTTGGCCGCCTGTTGGGCGAGCTCGAGCTTGCCTTTGGCCAGTTGCAGGAACTGCTCGTTGCTTTGGCGCAGCGCGGTAGCCGAAAGGGTTGCGAACTCACCTTTCAGAGAGTTACGTGCTTCTTCCCATGCGACCTGCCGTTCCGCAGAGACCCTGCGCTCGGCCTGGAGCTCCGCCTGCAGCAGCTCGGCGTCCGACCGGGCTCTCGCGAGCTCGATCGCGTGGTACGACTCCTCCCTGCCTGCGCGGACGCTTCTCAACAGGACCGCCACGAAGACGGCCACCAGGGCCCCGACCACGAAGCCGATTGCAAGCCCGGTAATCACTGGTGTCTCCTTCCCACCTCGGTGAACCGGCCCGACCAGGTCGGTTGCCCCCACCGATCGGGAAACGGGCTCGCCGGCACGAGATCCTGCGCAACGGATGTCATCGTGAACAGACCTTCCACGGCTCGATCGACCCTGGAAGGGTCGGTGTTTGCAAGGTAGCTCGCGGGTGTGTCATCGGTGCGGACCGCACGACGGTCGAGCCGGTAGCGTGGCTGGCGATGCGCAAAGGGGCGGTGGCCCGAGCCACAGGCCCGGGCCGGGCACGCGCCCAGTCGCCGGTGGCCGCTAACGGCAACGGTGGTGCGGTCCACGGGCACTCGTTGCGGAATTTGTCGCGCGAAGAGCTGATCGAGGATTTCAGGCTGTCATGCCTGTCTCGGGCTCTGGACGACCGCGAAATCATGCTGCAGAAGCAGAGCCGCGTCTTCTTCCAGATTTCCGGCGCGGGGCACGAGGTGGTCCTCACCGCTCTGGCCAGGTCGCTGCGCCCAGCATCGGACTGGTTCTTCCCCTATTACCGGGACCGGGCCCTCGTCCTCGCTCTCGGCGTCAGCGCCAAGGCCGTGATGCTCGAGGCTGTCGGCTCTGCGGAGGACCCGGCGTCGGGCGGCCGGCAGATGCCGTGCCACTGGGGGGACGCCAACCTCAACATAGTCACCCAGTCCAGCCCGACGGGCAGTCAGTGCCTTCCCGCCGTCGGGTGCGCCGAAGCCGCTCGCTACATCGCACCGCGACCGGGACTCCCCGGGTGCAGCGCAGTAGGCGACGAGATCACCTACGTCTCGCTCGGAGAGGGGACGACGTCCGAAGGCGAGTTCTGGGAGAGTCTGAATTCGGCGTGCAAGCTCCACCTGCCCGTGCTCTATCTGGTCGCGGACAACGGATTCGCCATATCGGTGAGATCCTCCGACCAGACACCGGCACCGATAAACGAGTTGGTCCGCGGCTTTCGGGGTTTGGCCGTTACGCAGGTAGAGGGTTGGGACTACGCCGCGTGCAGGAACAAGGGCGCGAGGGCGGTAGCCCGAGTCCGCGCGGGGGAAGGTCCAGGTCTGATCCATGCGCGCGTGACGAGGCCGTACTCACACTCGTCTGCAGACGCGCAGACGAAGTACCGCGGCCGCGACGAGCTCGCCGACGAAGCTGTCCACGATCCGATAGACGTGTTCGAGAACGACCTCATCGAGGCCGGGATCCTCGATGCCGACGCGGCTTCGGCCATTCGCGAAGCCGCTCGCGAAGAAGCACGGCTAGCAGCGGAAGAAGCATTGGCCGCCGCACGCCCTGACCCGAAGACCGTGACGAGCAACCTCGTGCGTTCCCCGCTGACGATCCCGTCGCCTTCAGCACTTACCGGCGGCGTCGTGTCAGTCGCCGATACCGACGACGCCGACAAGAAGAGCTCTCTCACCATGGCGGATGCGATCCGCACGGCGCTGCACGAATTGCTCGAGTCTGACGAGCGGATCCGCGTCTTCGGTGAAGACGTGGCCGATGCCGATGACGAGGTTCTCGAACAGGTCGAGGGCAAGGGCGGTGTCTTCGGAGTCACGAGGGGCCTGCAGCGCAGGTTCGGCTCCGCGAGGTGCTTCAACACCCCCCTCGCCGAGTCGAACATCGTCGGACGCGGGATCGGGCAGGCGATACGGGGACTACGGCCCTGTGCCGAGATCCAGTTCTTCGACTACATCTGGCCCGCCATGCAACAGCTCCGCAGCGAGGCGGCAACGATCAGGTGGCGGTCGAACGGCGCATTCAAGTGTCCGCTCGTAGTCCGCGTGGCGATCGGCGGCTACCTGACAGGCGGGGCAATCTGGCATTCGCAGTGTGGAGAATCCATCTTCTGTCACATCCCGGGACTGCTCGTGGCCTTCCCCTCGCGGGCTTCTGACGCTGTCGGCCTTCTGAGGACCGCTTTCGACTGCGAAGACCCTGTGCTGTTCCTCGAGCACAAGCACCTCTATAGACAGCGTTACGCAGCGGACCCCATGCCGCTCGCCGGCTACAAGGTGCCCTTCGGAAGCGGTTCTGTCGCAAGGCGGGGACGCGATCTGACGATCGTCACATGGGGGGCCACCGTGCAGAAGTCGCTCGATGCGGCCGTCACACTCGCAGAAGAGGGGATCGACGCCGAAGTGGTGGACCTCCGGTCGCTTTCTCCGTGGGATCACGATCTGGTCGCCGAGTCCACGGAGACGACGAGCAGGCTCCTCGTCGTTCACGAGGACACGATCACCGCGGGCTTCGGTGCGGAAGTGGCGGCCTGGGCCGCAGAGCACTGCTTCTGGTCCCTGGACGCGCCGGTCATGCGCGTCGGCGCCATCGACACCCCGGTCGCGTACGAGCCAGGTCTCGAAAAGGCGATTCTGCCGCAGGTTGATGACATCGCCGGCGCCGCGCGTTCGGTGATGGCGGAGTGAGGGAGATCTGATCACCGAGGAATCCAAGATGCAGGTGCTCGTGATCGGGGCCGGCTTCGGCGGACTTTCCGCCGCTAAGCGCCTCTCGGGTCAAGGTGTAGAAGTCACCATCGTCGACCGTCACAACTTCCACACCTTTCAACCTCTGCTGTACCAGGTGGCCACCGCCGGTCTTGACGTGTCGGACGTCGCGTATCCGGTCCGGACCATCTTCAGGAAGCGGCGAGACGTCACCTTTCGTTACGGTGACGTCAGGCAGGTGGACCTCGACGCGCGCCGTGTCGTGCTCGGTGACGGCTCGATCCTCCGTTACGACGCGCTGATCGTCGCAACGGGTGCAACTGCCGGGTTCTTCGGGATCGCCGGTGCTACGGAGCACTCTCACCCTCTCTACACGCTCGGCGACGCGCGAAAGGTCCGCAATCTGCTCCTCGGCTGCCTGGAGGAAGCCGCGGCCCACCCGAAACTCCATGGCGGTGGCGCGTGCATAGTCGTAGTCGGCGGAGGAGCCACCGGGGTGGAGACCGCAGGAGCGGTGATGGAGTTGCTGGACGCGTCGCGCCGCAGCGACTCGCTCGAGCTCGACTGGGGTCGCACGAAGGTCGTCCTGCTCGACTCCAACGACCGCCTGCTGTCCGGATTCCACGAGAAGGCGGGCGCGTACCCGCGCTCGAGACATTGCGGGGCCGCGGAGTCGACGTGCGGCTGGGTGCGCCGGTGGTCGAGGTGTCGGAAGGCAGCCTGCGCCTCGGTGGTGACCACGACGGCGCTGTCATCCGCGCAGATCTGGTCATCTGGGCTGGAGGTGTCACCGTCAACGGGACCCTCGCATCGTCGCTTCAGGTGCCGAAGGCGAAGGGCGGAAGGGTCGTCGTCCGCGACGACCTGTCACTCGACGGGCACCCCGAGGTGAGTGTCGTCGGCGATGCGGCTGCCGTCCCGGTGGGTAAGCACCGGGGCTTGTCCGAAGAGATCTGCCCGCAGCTGGCGCAGGTCGCGATCCAGTCGGGCCGTCACGCGGCGGAGCAGATCCTGCGCAGGCGCGACGGGCTCGACGCCACCGATTTCCGTTATCTGGACAAGGGTCAGATGGCGACGATCGGCAGAAGGGCCGCTGTCGCCCAATTGACCCGGGGTCCGGTGATACGAGGCCTGCTCGGGTGGCTCGCCTGGCTCGGGCTCCACCTCGTCTACCTCATTGGGTTCCGCAACCGCCTGGTCGTCTTGGTCAACTGGACCTGGCGGTACTTCGACTGGCCCTCGGGACCGCGGCTGATCATCGAGGAGTAGAGACGTGTGGTGGACGCATTAGCGTCTTGACCATGCTCGAAGATCTCGGCAAATCCAAGGCAGAGGCATTCGACACCGGCGACACATCACGTGAACAGCAACGGGCCCTCGCCCCGCCCTTACACCCATCGTCAGCGAAAGAGGGACCGCGCAACGATTCCGCGCGGGTGGACCCGTCCTGGTTCGATGCTTCGCAGGTGGAACCGGCAGCGGTCGAGCGCCTTCCGGGAATCGCGCCCCAGACGCAGTCCGAGGCCACCATCGACCGGATAAACCGCGAGATGATCCAGCTCTTCGCCCTCGTCGGCGAGGGGGTGGCAGGAGCGACCGACTCGTTGCTTTCTGGCGATCGCGAAACCGCCCGGGTTCTCGCCGACAGCGACGAGATGATCGACATGCTCTACCGCGAGATCGAGACGCTCACCCAGGGTCAGCTCGTCGACGCGTCGGGGCATGAGGAGATGCGTTATCTGGTGGCGGTGCTGCGCATGCTTCCCGAGCTCGAGCGCAGCGGCGACCTCGCCCAACACGTAGCGAGCCGCGCGGTTCGCGGGCTCGGCACCGAGATGTCGCACAGGGCCCGGGGCCTCGTCGAACGGATGGGCGAGCTCTGCTCGGAGATGTGGAGGCTGACCGCAGACGCGTACGCGGACCGTTCCGCAGAGCACGCTGACGAGGTCGAGGACCTCGACGACGACCTCGACCACCTCCACGTCATCCTCACCGCCGAGATCGCGAGCGGTTCCATGTCGTTACCTGTGACGATCGAATCGGCACTGGTCGCCAGGTTCTACGAGCGTTTCGGCGACCACGCTGTGAACCTCACGCGCCGTATTGCGGCGTTGGTCGCGCCGCCGGCCACGCCCTCCGACCACTGATCGCGCCAGGCCCGTTTTCAGGCGAACCGATTCTCAGGAAGCGAGAACGCCTCTTTCGATCAGGGTCTCCGCTATCTGCACGGCATTGAGCGCCGCTCCCTTGCGCAGGTTGTCTCCCGCTACGAAGAAGCTGAGTCCGTGGGCGACGGTGGGATCGCGACGGATCCGGCCGACGAGCGAGACGTCGCCGCCGGCGGCCTTGAGCGGGGTCGGCACATCGTCGAGCGCCACTCCGGGAGCCCCAGCGAGAATCTCCATGGCCCTTTCCACCGAAAGCTCGCGTTCGAGCTCCACCGTGATCGCGGCACCGTGCCCGCAGAAGACGGGGACCCGCACGCATGTGCAGACGAGCGCAAGGTCAGGGATGCCCAGGATCTTCCTGCTCTCGTCCCTGTACTTCTGCTCCTCGTCGGTCTCGCCTGACCCGTCGTCCACCAAGGATCCCGCTAGCGGGAGCACGTTGTGGGCGATCGGCTCCACATAGACCGAGCGCGGCGGGAATTCGACTGCCTGTCCCGACAACGTCAGGGCCGCCGCCCGGTCGGCTGTCTTTGCGATCTGCTCCTCGAGCTCGCGTATGCCCGGGAGCCCGCCGCCTGAGACCGCTTGATAGGTGGCGACGACGACCCGCTTGAGGACGGCATCGAGGTGGATCGGCCACAGCACGGGCATCGCGACCATGGCCGTGCAGTTCGGGTTCGCGACGATGCCCTTCGGGATCCTGTCGAGTGCTTGCGGGTTCACCTCGGACACCACCAGAGGCACGTCCGGATCCATCCGCCATGCGGACGAGTTGTCGATGACGATGGACCCTGCGGCCGCAATACGAGGTGCGATCTCGCGTGACGCGTACTTTCCGGCCGCCATCAGGACGACGTCGAGCCCCTGGTAGTCGGCCTCGGACGCATCCTGCACCTCGACCTGTCCGCCCTCCCATTCGAGGAGCATGCCTGCGGATCTGGACGAAGCGAAGAATCGAACCTGGTCGACGGGGAATTCCCGCTCTACCAGCACGGAGCGCATGACCTGTCCGACCTGGCCGGTTGCTCCTACGACGCCGACTCTCATCTGCGAGAGCTTAGAGGTTCAAACTGCGCTCAACCGTGCTCCAAGTCGAAGGCCTGATGCAGGGCGCGCACCGCCTGCTCGCCCATGTCGGAGCGCACGACGCACGAGATGCGGATCGGAGACGTGGAGATCATCTCGATGTTGATGCCCTCTTTCGCGAGCGTCTCGAACATCGTGGCCGAGATCCCCGGATGGCTGCGCATGCCGGCACCGATGAGCGCGATCTTGGCGATGTGCTCGTCGGCGAGGACCTCACCTGCACCGATCTCCGGAGTTAGTTCCCTCGCTACCTGAAGGCTCGTTTGCAGGTCGATACCGGGGACGGTGAAGGAGATGTCGGTCGTCCCGTGCAGCGACATGTTCTGCACGATCATGTCGACGTTGACCGATCGGTCGGCGAGAGCCCGGAAAATCCGGGCCGCGACACCCGGATGATCGGGCACGCCGGTGACTGTGACCTTCGCCTCGGTGTCGTCGTGCGCGACAGCGGTGACTACGGCCTGCTCCATGGTGGAGTCCTCCTCCGTGACCCACGTGCCCGGCTCCCAGGTGAAGCTCGAGCGCACGTGCAGCGCGACATGGTGGTTGCGGGCGAACTCGACGGAGCGGAGCATGAGCACGCGTCCGCCGCACGAGGAGATCTCGAGCATCTCCTCGAAACTCGACCTTCGGCAAGCGCCTGGCCTGCGGGACGATCCGCGGATCGGCGGAGAACACACCCGAGACGTCGGTGTATATCTCGCAGGCGTCCGCGCCGAGAGCAGCTGCGAGCGCAACCGCTGTCACGTCGGAACCCCCCCGACCGAGGGTCGTCACGTTCTTGTCGGTGGACACTCCCTGGAAACCGGCTACGACAGGGACCTGACCCAGAGAGAGGGCCTCCTTCAGGCGCTCGGGCCGCACTTCTACGATCTTCGCCCTCGTGTGGTCGGTGTCCGTGATGATGCCCGCCTGGCTGCCTGTGAACGAGACCCCCTCCACCCCACAGGCGGCAAGGGCCATGCAAAGAAGCGACATCGAGACCCGCTCCCCCGATGTGAGGAGCATGTCGAGCTCTCTCGCCGGCTGGACGTCTGACGCCTCGCCCGCGAGCCGCAAGAGGTCGTCGGTCGTCTTGCCCATGGCGCTCACCACCACGACGACGTCGTCGCCGTGCCGCTTCGTCCGTGCGACGTGGTCCGCGACGGCCCGCACCCTGTCGGTGTCGCCTACGGACGTGCCCCCGAACTTCTGCACGATGAGTCCCACGCGTGCTGACGCTACTTGCCTGCACCGCCCCGCCTCGACGGCCTTCTGACCCGATCCGAGCCCCCCCGGACACTCCGATATGGTGTCGGACCGTGCCCAGGCAGGAAAAACGTGCTCGGCAGAAGGCCGCCCGCGCAGCTCGGCTCGCGGAGCTCGAGCGGACGCGAAAGCGCAAGGCCAACATCCGGCGGTTCACGGTCATCGGCTTCATAGCCATCGTGGTAATCGGGATCATCGCTCTGGCCGGCGGCTTCAGCAGCGGCAAGTCGTCCTCTTCATCTACAACGACCACTTCATCTACAACGACCACTTCCTCGAGCTCGACCTCCACCACGACTGCGGCCTCGGCCCGCCAGGCCGCCCTCGACACCGCGGCCGTGGCTGCGGGGTGCCCGTCCAGCCCCTCGACGCCGCTCACCAAGACCAAGTACTCGAAGGCCCCTCCGCTCACCATCGACACCTCGAAGACATACACAGCAACCGTGAAGACGGACACCGGTACTTTTGTGATCACCCTCGACGCGAAAGAATCACCGATCGCGGTCAACAGCTTCGTGTTCCTCGCCCGCAACAAGTTCTTCAACTGCGTGATCTTCCACCGCGTGATCCCGGGATTCGTGGTGCAAGGAGGCGACCCGACCGGCACCGGCACAGGTGGGCCGGGGTACGAATTCGCCGAGCATGGACCGCCTCTCGCGAAGAAGGGGACACCCCAGTACCCGCTCGGTGCGGTCGCGATGGCGAATTCGAACAGTCCTGCATCCACCGACCCCAACACGAACGGTAGCCAGTTCTTCATAGTGACCGGGTCGGACGGCGAGTCCCTGCCCAACGACTACGTGCTTTTCGGTCAGGTCACCTCGGGCATGAGCGTCGTCAACAAGATCAACGACGACGGCAGCGCCAGCGGGGTGCCGCCAACCGTGACCCACAGGATGCTGAGCGTCACGATCACCGAGAGCTGAGCAAGAGCCAGCTCGGCGACGACAAGGAATCAGGAGAGAAGTGGCAAATTCGAACAAGCAATTCGACGCAGAGCCCGCCATGGGCATCGACCCCTCAAAGAGGTACACCGCCGTCATGGAGACCTCCAAGGGCTCCCTGACCATCGCGCTCGACCCGGTCGCAGCGCCGAGGACCGTGAACAGCTTCGTGTTCCTCGCCCGCAACGGCTACTACGACGGCGTCGTGTTCCACCGCATAATCCCGGGGTTCGTGGTCCAGGGGGGCGACCCGACAGGCACGGGCACGAGGCGGACCCGGCTACAAGTTCGCAGACGAGCTTCCTCCGCCCGGACGCTACGAGGTCGGGTCGCTCGCGATGGCCAACTCAGGCCCCAACACCAACGGGAGCCAGTTCTTCATCATCAGCGGATCGGACGGCGTGCGACTGCCACCGAGCTACTCGCTTTTCGGCAAGGTCGTCGCAGGGCTCGAGACGGTCGCCGCTCTCGATGCCGTGGGCTCGGGCGGCGGCTCGCCGAAAGAGCGCGTCCAGATCGATTCAGTCACCGTCACCGAGTCCGAATAGCCGGGACCGCAGGACAGATCCGGTCAGCTAGGGCCGGTCAGCCGGGCCGGTCGCGGGCCGGAACTCAGGGAGCGCGGCAATCCCTGCCGGATGCCCGTCGACGAAGACCTGAACTTCGCCGACACCTGACTGGCTCCAGCTCCCGTCGGGATTCCGTACGAGCGCGGTCCGCTCAGGGATGCCGACCACCGGCAGGCCGGGCGCCGCAAGCACCACCGACCTGTGGACCTTCTCTGAGTTCTCGTTGCCGAAGTGCGGGATCACCGCGAGGTGCTCGATCATCCCGAGACCGACGGTGAGCGCTCCCCCGCGGGGGTCCACCATGGGGTCGGTCAGCACCATCGCACCCGCTGACGATCCCGCGACCACCGCCCCACCTCGCCATGCGTCGAGCAGCGCCGACCAGGTGGCCGAGCCCTTGAGCACTGAACGCAGGTGCAACGGCGAGCCGCCGGCCAGGTAGACGAATGACGCCCGGCGCACGATCTCTGCGTTGCCGGGGTCCTCGGCGTCGGTCCTGCCGAGCACCATCAGGCCTGTCGCCCGGGCACCAAGACGGGAGAACCACGCCTGGGCCGTCGCCACGGCCTTCTCGGGGTGCTCGTAGGCGGCGGCCGTCGGAAGGATCAGCACCTCGTCGGACCGGGACTCCTCGAGAAGGGTCGCGTCGAAGTCGCACCCGTCTGTCCATTCGCTTCCGCCGACCAGTGCGATCGGGCCTGGGCCGGCGCTCACGGCCCGCGAGTGTACGAGCGAGCACGGGTCGCCCGCCTATTTGCAGCAGGAACGTGCTGGCCCCGTGTTCGAGGCCCTGATCGGGTCTCCTCACATAGGCTGCGGCGATGCCGCCAGACACCCACTTCGAGGGCAAGGTGGCGATCGTCACGGGGGCCGCCTCGGGAATCGGCCGGGCCATCGCGTCCGCCCTGGCGGCCCGTGGCGCGTCGGTCGTGTTCGCCGACGTGGACGAGGTCGGAGCCCAGAGAGCATCGGAACAGCTTCACGCCGGACCCCCAGGAAGGGCGTCGTCGGCCGCTCTCGACGTAAGGGACGCCGAAGCCGTGACAGAGCTCGTGCAACGGACCGCCAAGGACCACGGCCACCTGGACCTGATGTTCAACAACGCGGGAATCGGGATCGGTGGCGAGGTGAGCGACATGACCCTCGCCCACTTCGATCGCGCGATCGACGTCAACCTGCGCGGAGTCGTAAACGGTGTGCTCGCCGCGTACCCGGTGATGACACGCCAGGGCCGTGGGCACATCGTCAACACGGCTTCACTAGCCGGCCTCGTGCCGGCGCCGGGGATCACTCCTTACTCGATGACCAAGCACGCCGTGGTCGGCCTCAGCCTGAGTCTGCGCGCCGAGGCACAGAAGCGCGGAGTCCGGGTGAGCGTCGTGTGTCCCGGTGTGATCGACACTCCGATCCTGGACAAGCCCAACCCCCAGGACCTGCCGCCGGTCGGCGACTTTACGGGCGGGCGCGAGATGCTCGAGCGCCTCATCGGCAAGGCGTACCCGCCGGAGCTCTTGGCACGTGACGTCCTTGCCGGCGTCGTCCGCAACCGGCCGATCATCGTGGCGCCGCACCACGCGAGGCGCACCTGGATGGCCTACCGGCTCGCACCGGAGCTGCTCAACCGGATCATGCCTGCGGCCTTCACGAGGATGAGCTCCAGGGGATTCGGGCAGGGAGCCGAAGGCCGACCCGCGGGCGGAGTCCCCGAGGACAACGGAAAGGGTGCCGCGAGAGCCCCCTCGGGCGCCTGATGGTGGCCAGGAGGCTCCGAGGCTACTGACCGGTAACATAGGACCCTATGTCGGTACAGCGCCTTGGCATCGTCGGGTCGGGGATCATGGGATCGGGCATCGCCGAGTGCGCTGCGCTTCACGGCTTCGACGTGGTGCTGCGCTCGAGGTCGCAGTCGACCGCCGACGCGACCCTCGCAGGGATGGAGAAGTCCCTGGCCAGACAGGTCGACAAGGGACGCGTCCAGGAGGCGGACCGCGACTCGGCACTGAGCAGGGTCACCGCCACATCGGACCTGGCGGAGCTCGCCGACTGTGACCTCGTGATCGAGTCGGTCGTGGAGGACATGGCGGTGAAGAAGCACCTCTTCCACGAGCTCGACCGGGTCTGCAAGGACCACACCGTCATCGCCACCAACACCTCGACCCTCCCGGTGGTCGAGCTCGCCATGGAGACCGGTCGCCCGGAGAAGGTGTGCGGGGTCCACTTCTTCAACCCGGCGCCTGTCATGTCCCTGGTCGAGGTCGTGCGTCCCATCACAGCGAACGACGAGACGATCGAGGCGGCCCGCGAGTTCGCCGAGACCTGCGGCAAGACCCCCGTGACGGTGAAGGACCAGGCAGGGTTCGTCGTGAACGCTCTGCTCTTCCCCTACCTGAACAACGCGGTGCGGCTCCTCGAGTCCGGGGTCGCGTCAAAGGAGGACATCGACTCGGCCATGAAGGGGGGATGCGGGTTCCCGATGGGCCCGTTCGCGCTTCTCGACCTGGTCGGGCTTGACACGAGCCTCGCAATTCTCGACGCCCTCTACGACGAGTTCCGCGAACCGAATTACGCGGCCGTCCCCCTGCTCAGGCGGATGGTGGCGGCCGAGCAATACGGCCGCAAGTCCGGCCAGGGCTTCTACGACTACAGGCACTGACACCTGCGGGCCGCGTCCCGCGGCGAGTTATTTGTGGTCGGCCTGTCACAGTGACGGCCGGAGCCGGGCAAGATAAGGACGTGAGCGCAATGGCGCGATCAGCCGAACCCGGGCCCTCCAGGCGGTCGCCCGATCCATCTTGGATGATCAGGACCTACTCGGGTCACTCGTCCGCACGCGCATCCAACGAGCTGTACCGAAGCAACCTCGCCAAGGGTCAGACGGGCCTTTCGATCGCCTTCGACCTGCCCACCCAGACCGGTTACGACCCCGACGCGCCGGAGGCCGCCGCCGAGGTCGGCAAGGTCGGGGTGCCGGTCGCCCACCTGGGCCACATGGCAGAGCTGATGGACGGCATCCCCGTCGGCGAGATGAACACCTCGATGACGATCAACGCGACAGCCGCCTGGCTGCTCGGGCTCTACATCGCTCACGCGGAGAACACCGGCACCGATCCGTCGCTTCTCTCGGGTACGACGCAGAACGACATCGTGAAGGAGTACCTGTCGAGGGGCACCTACATATTCCCCCCTGAACCGAGCAGGCGGTTGATCGTCGACATGATCGCCCATACGGTCCGTCACGTCCCCAAGTGGAACCCCATAAACGTATGCAGCTACCACCTTCAGGAGGCGGGGGCGACACCCACACAGGAGATCGCCTACACGCTCGCCACGGCGATCGGCGTCCTCGACGCCGTAAGGGACTCAGGCAAGGTGGACGCCTCGGAGATCCCTTCTGTCGTCGGACGGATCTCCTTCTTCGTGAACTCCGGCATCCGTTTCATCGAGGAGACCTGCAAGATGCGGGCGTTCCGCATCCTGTGGGAACGGATATGCGAAGAGCGTTACGGAGTCACCGATCCGAAGCTGAAGCGGTTCCGCTACGGGGTGCAGGTGAACTCCCTCGGGCTCACCGAATCGCAGCCGGAGAACAACCTCCAGCGCATCGTGCTCGAGATGCTCGGCGTGACCCTCTCGCGCGATGCACGTGCTCGGGCGATCCAGCTCCCCACGTGGAACGAGGCGCTCGGCCTGCCTCGGCCGTGGGACCAGCAATGGTCCCTTCGCATCCAACAGATCCTCGCGTGCGAGACCGACCTGCTCGAGTATCCCGACATCTTCGACGGCTCCCCCGTAATCGAGCGCGTGACGACGGAGCTCGCTGACTCGTCTTGGAAAGAGCTCGAGGACGTGCTTGGGCTCGGTGGCGCGTTCGAGGCCGTCGACGAGCTGAAAGGCCGGCTCGTAGCTAGCCAGGCCGAGCGTGTCGGGCGGATCGAATCGGGCGACCTGAAGGTCGTCGGAGTCAACTGCTTCACCGAGACGGAGCCGTCGCCGCTCGAGTCCGCCCAGGACGGCATCGCCACCGTGTTGAAGGTCGACCCGGCGGTCGAGGCCGAGCTGTCGGCGGAGGTCGCCGTCTGGCGGCGCAACCGCGATGCAGGCGCCGTCAAGGCCGCGCTCGACGCATTGCGCGAGGCGGCGCGAGACGAATCACAGAACGTGATGGCCCCGACCATCGCGCTCGCCCACGCAGGAGGCACCACGGGCGAATGGGCCGACGTGCTTCGCGAGGTCTTCGGTGAGTACCGCGCGCCGACCGGAGTTTCGGGCGCGGTCGGCCGGCGTCCGGAGGCCGCGCTTTCCGCCGTGCGCGAGCGGGTCCGAGAGTTCGCACACGACGGCGGCCCGCCGCGCCTTCTCGTCGCCAAACCAGGTCTCGACGGGCACTCGAACGGCGCGGAACAGATCGCCGTTGCCGCTCGCGATGCCGGCTTTGAGGTCGTGTACCAGGGGATCCGCCTGACGCCTGCTCAGATCGCGGCAGCCGCGCGCGACGAGGACGTGGACGTGGTTGGACTTTCGATCCTTTCGGGAAGCCACCTCGATCTGGTGCCCGAGGTGCTGGACAGGCTCAGGGCGGCCGGCGTCGACGCACCGGTCGTCGTAGGCGGGATCATCCCGCCCGAGGACGCAGAAGTTTTGCGCGACAAGGGTGTAGCGGCCATCTACACCCCGAAGGACTTCCAGGTCTCGCGAATGATGTCGGAGCTCGCCGAGCTTTCGGCGAAGCATCGCGACATGGCCGCCCGGGCGTAGGGCGACCGGACTCCGACACGAGCAGCCGAGATCTGCGACGCGCATGGACAAATCGGAATTCCGGGCCCAGATCGAGACGCTGCCGGTAGGGATGCGGTTCGTCGTTCGCAACGTCGTGCCGTTGTGCGCCGGCGTGTTCGTGGTGTTCGGAGCACTTCTCGTCGTCGTGCTCTTCGGCCACGACAAGCAGCGGTCGGTCATCGCCGTGTTCTGCGTGGTGGCGATGGTGATGGCCGTCACGAACCTTGCGGTGTTCGGGATGGCGCGCAGACGGATGACGCGGTCGACACCGGCAGACGACCGTTGACTGGGGTCGTCACATCGGACGACCGTTTACTGGGGTCGTCACATCGGACGACCGTTTACTGGGTCGTCACATCGGACGACCGTTTACTGGGTCGTCACATCGGACGACCGTTTAGCTGGGCCGTCAGGCAGTGAAGCTCGGGCGGTCGCGGCGCAGTGCAGCTGGTTGCGCCCACCACCTCCCGCTGAAGCGCCACGGAGGCGCCAGGTCCCGCTCGGTCGCGGGCGGCTCGGGCCAGGCGAGGCTCACCGCGGCCTGAATCGCTTCGAGCACCGCGGCGTCCGGCTCGGGACGCACGGATACGACTTCTGGGGCGGCGCGGGTCACGATCGGCTCAAAGCGGCACGTTGCCGTGCTTGCGCTTCGGAAGGTCCTCGCGCTTGGACCGAAGCAGGCGAAGGCTCCTTACGAGGACTCTGCGCGTATCGGTCGGGTCGATGACGTCGTCAACGTAACCACGCTCGGCCGCGACGTAGGGGTTGGCGTACCTCTCGGTGTACTCCTCCACGAGCTCGGCGCGTCTCGCGACCGGATCGTCCGCGGCTGTGAGCTCTCGGCGGTAGACGATCTCGACCGCGCCCTGCGGGCCCATGACCGCCAGCTCTGCAGAGGGCCAGGCGAAGGCCAGGTCCGCACCGATCGACTTGGAGTTCATGACGACGTACGCGCCCCCGTAGGCCTTGCGGACCACGACCTGGATGCGCGGGACGGTCGCCTCGCAGTACGCGTAGAGCAGCTTGGCGCCGTGGCGGATGATCCCTCCGTACTCCTGATCGGTCCCCGGCATGAACCCCGGCACGTCGACGAACGTGATGAGAGGGATGTTGAAGGCGTCGCAGGTGCGCACGAACCGGGCCGCCTTTTCGGAGGAGTCGATGTCGAGGACACCTGCGAGCACCGCGGGCTGGTTGCCCACGATTCCGACGACGTTGCCGTCGAGGCGGGCGAAACCGCACGTGATGTTCATGGCCCAGTGCGGGTGCACCTCGAAGTAGTCGCCGTCGTCGACCACCGATTCGACGACCTTCTTCATGTCGTAGGGCTGGTTCGGCGAAGACGGCATCAGGTCGACGAGCTCCGGCGTCCCGCGGTCGGGATCGTCTTCTGGAACCACCGTCGGCGGCTCCTCGAGGTTGTTCGACGGCAGGAACGACAGCAGGTCGCGCACCTCGTCGAGGCAGCTCTTCTCGTCAGCGGCGACGAAGGTGGCGACGCCTGACTTCGTCGCGTGCGACATCGCTCCGCCGAGCTCTTCGAGGGTGACGTCCTCGCCGGTGACCGTCTTGACGACGTCAGGTCCCGTGATGAACATGTGACTCGATCCCTGGACCATGAAGATGAAGTCCGTCATCGCGGGCGAGTAGACCGCACCACCCGCGCACGGCCCCATGATCACGCTCACCTGCGGGATCACGCCCGAGGCCTGCACGTTGCGGAAGAAGATGCCGCCGTAGGAGTGCAGTGACACGACTCCTTCCTGGATGCGAGCTCCCGCGCCGTCGTTCAGCCCGATCATCGGGACGCCGATCGACTCTGCAAGGTCCATCACCTTGTGGATCTTCTCGGCGAACACCTCGCCGAGCGCCCCGCCGAAGACGGTGAAATCCTGGCTGAACACGCAGACCCTGCGCTTGTTGATCGTGCCGAACCCCGTTATCACGCCGTCTGTGTAAGGGCGGTTCCGCTCGAGGCCCATGCCGTGGGCACGGTGGCGGGCGAGCATGTCGAGCTCCTGGAACGAGCCCTCGTCGAGCAGGTACTCGATGCGCTCGCGAGCCGTCATCTTGCCCTTGGAGTGCTGCCGCTCGACCGCATGAGGCGGCCCGGCATGAAGAGCCTCTTCCTTGCGGGCCTTCAGCTCGGCCAGCCGCTGCGTCATCGGATGGTCCATGAGCGAAGGCTATCTGAGCCGGTAGGGGGGTCCCCAGCCTCGTGAGCCGGTAGGACTGCCTACTCCTCGACGAGCTCGACGAGGGTGCCGAAGGCGCCCTTCGGGTGGACGAACGCGACAGTCGTCCCACGGGAACCCGGCCTCGGGGCCTCGTCGATCGTCTCGACGCCTGACGCCTTCACCGATTCGAGCGCCGCGGCGCAGTCCTTCACCCGGTAGCCGACGTGGTGGAGGCCCTCGCCGCGCTTTTCCAAGAACCGCGCCACCGGCGACGAGTCGCTCGGTCGGGGTGAGCAGCTGGATGTACGAGTCGGACACCGCGATGCAGGGCCTCTTCCACCTGGTCGCGCTCGACTACCTCGCGATGGACCACGACGGCGCCGAACGCCCGGCGATACCACTCGATCGCTGCCTCGAGGTCACGCACGGCGATCGCGACGTGGTCGATCTCCTGGAGCAGGCCGCTCGTCTGGGCGCTCTGGGCCTGGGGCCGCAGAACTCTCGCGATCTGCGGCCGCAGGCTGTTCCACGGGACGCTCACACGCTTCGGAACGTTCACGCTTCATGCCTCCTGAAAGCGGTGATGCGATCCTCGCCCACCTTGGCCCTGAGCTCCGGATCGTCGATGCCGAGCCCTTCGCGTGGCGCAAGGCAGAGAACCCCGATCTTCCCTTCGTGCAGGTTGTGCTGCACCTGGTAAGCGGCTTCGCCCACCTCGTCGAGAGGGTAGACCGCCGACAGCGGTGGAACGACCTTGCCCAGGCACACCAGGCGGTTCGCGTCCCAGGCCTCGCGGTAGTTGGCGAAGTGGGAGCCCTTGATCGTCTTCAGCTTCATCCACAGATGGCGGTTGTCGTACTCGATCATGTAGCCCGAGGTCGCTGCGCAGGTGACGACAATTCCTGCACGCTTGCAGGCGAACACCGACGCCCCCATCGTCTGGCGACCCGGGTGCTCGAACACGATGTCGGGGTCGTCGCCTGCGAGGGCGCGGATGTCCTTGCCGAAGCGGCGCCACTCGGACTCGTCCTGGGTGTGCTCGTCTGACCAGAACCGGTATCCGGCAGCCTTGCGGTCGATCACCGCCTCCACCCCGAGGTCGCGGAGCAGATCCACCTTCTCGGGCGAGGAGACGACACCTACCGGCGTGCCGCCGCCGTTCAGCACGTGCTGGACGGCGAAGCTCCCGAGCCCGCCCGACGCCCCCCACACGAGCACCACGTCACCCTGCTTCATCGCGGCGCCGTTTCGCGACACGAGCATGCGGTAAGCCGTCGAGTTGCAGAGCGCGTTGATCGCGGCCTCCTCCCACGACAGGTGCGCGGGTTTCGGCATCAGCTGGTTGGCCTTCACGATGGTCAGGTCTGCCAGACCGCCGAAATTGGACTCGAAGCCCCAGATGCGTTGGTTCGCCCCGAGCATCGAGTCGTCGTGCGAGCTCGGGTCCTGGTCGTCGACGTAGTTGCAGTGGATCGTCGACCCGGTCGCCGGGAGCCCAATTGCGCACAGCGGACCCGACCCGGAGGACGACTCCGGACCCGTCTGATCCCACCACATGATGATCCAGAGCATGACGCTCGCCCCAAGACGACTCACGCCCCAGCCTGTCGAGGAACCCGAAGGTCGGGAGTGGCTCGAATATGGAGGTCCAGACCGTGTTGAAGTTGATGGCCGAGGCCATCACCGCCACGATGGCCTCGTCGGGGGCGAGCTCAGGGGTGGGAACGTCGCCCACGTGAAGCGATTTGCGGGGGTCCTTGTCCTCAGAGGCCAGGCCGGAGAACATGCCGGACTCCTCGCGCAGCACGTACGCAGCCCTGAAGGAATCGGGAAGAGGAAGCGCTGCCAGCTCGGGGCCGGGTGCCCCGTTCAGAATCGCCTGTCTGATGGCGTCCATCCGAAGCACGTTACCCGACGGTAACGGCGGGTCCTGATGGGCCGGCCGGCCGGTACAATCGGCGCGCCGGCGGTAGCCGGCCATCTCGTCCAGATCCGTCCAGATCCCTCGACAGGGCTCCCAGGAGGTTCGCCATGCCAGGCTCGGTCATTCTCGCGGGCGCCCGCACGCCGATCGGAAAGCTGTCAGGCGCCCTCGCCGGCTTCAGCGCCATGGACCTCGGCGGGTTCGCCATCGCGGCAGCCCTCGAGCGCGCCGGCATCGCTCCCGGCGACGTCGACTACGTGTTCATGGGCCAGGTGCTCCAGGCGGGTCAGGGCCAGATAACCGCCCGTCAGGCGGCGGTTAACGGCGGGATCCCGATGTCGGTGCCGGCGACGACCGTGAACAAGGTGTGCCTTTCTGGCCTCAACTCGATCTACCTCGCCGACCTTCTCATCAACTCGGGCGAAGCCGACATCGTTGTGGCCGGGGGGATGGAGTCGATGACGCAGGCCCCTCACCTGCTTCCCGGGGCACGCGCCGGTTACAGGCTCGGCGACGGAACCCTCGTCGACTCGATGATGTACGACGGGCTCTACTGCCAATTCGACCACTGCGCGATGGGGCAGAGCACGGAGCAGTACAACAAGGAGGCCGGCATCTCGCGTGAACGGCAGGACGCGTTTGCCGCACTGTCGCACGAAAGGGCGGCAGCCGCCATAAAAGACGGGCGATTCGTAGACGAGATCGTCGCTGTAAGCGTCCCGCAACGAAAGGGCGAGCCGCTCCTCGTCGACACCGACGAGGGCGTGCGCCCCGGGACCACCCAGGAATCGTTGGGCGCGCTGAAGCCCGCGTTCGACAAGCAGGGCACGGTCACCGCGGGCAACGCGAGCCAGATCTCAGACGGTGGGGCGGCCGTCGTAGTCGTGTCGAAGGCCGTGGCGGAGAGGCTCGGCGCGACGCCTCTCGGCGAGGTCGTCGGTTACGGGCAGGTGTCGGGTCCGGACGCGTCGTTGCTGCTGCAACCTGCCAACGCGGCCCAGAAAGGCGCTCGGCAAGGCCGGCCTCGGCGTCAAGGACGTGGACCTGTTCGAGATCAACGAGGCGTTCGCCGTCGTGGGCCTCGCATCGATGGACGACCTCGGGATCGCCGAGGACAAGACCAACGTGAACGGCGGAGCGGTCGCCCTCGGGCACCCGATCGGCATGTCGGGGACGCGCCTCGCGCTCACGTTGCTCGGCGAGCTCGCGCGACGCGGCGGGGGCACCGGCGTGGCGACGCTTTGCGGAGGCGGCGGTCAGGGCGACGCGATCGTGTTGCGCACGCCCGCCTGAGACCTTTCGGCGCCGCCTGAGGTCTTTAAGCCCGGCTAGTCCCCCACTTCGTGGCGTCCCTCGAGCGCGCGCCCGAGCGTCAGCTCGTCGGCGTACTCGAGATCACCGCCGACCGGTAGCCCGCTCGCGATCCGGGTCACCTTTACCCCGAGGGGTCGGACGAGCCGGGCCAGGTACATGGCGGTCGCCTCACCCTCGAGGTTCGGGTTCGTACAGAGGATCACCTCTTTTATGCCCTCGGGCTCGAGGCGTGCGAGCAACTCCCTCACCCTCAGCTGGTCGGGGCCGACCCCTTCGATCGGATTGAGCGCACCGTGAAGAACGTGGTACCTGCCGCGGAACTGCTGGGTCTTCTCGACGGCCATGATGTCGCGAGGGTCCTCTACGACACAGAGAAGCGTCGCATCGCGCCTCTGGTCCTGGCAGACCTCGCACTCGCCGCCTTCTGCGACGTTGAAGCAGCGTCCGCAGAGCGTTATGCGCTCCTTCACCGCGACGATCGCGTCGGCAAGCCTGATGGCGTCCTCAGAAGGGACCTTCAGCAGATGGAACGCGAGGCGCTGTGCGGTCTTCGGCCCGATTCCGGGCAGCCTGCCGAGCTCGTCGATCAGCGGTTGGAGCGGACCTGAAGCCACCCTCTGTCAGACCTCCTCGGCCCCGGGAAAGGTCAGCTTGAGGCGCTCCTCCGGGGAGAGCGCATCACCCGCAGGCTCCGTCTCGGCCTCGAGAACGGCGGGATCGAGCAGATCGGGCTCGTCTTCGGGCTCGGGCTCAGCCTGGGGCGCCTCGTATGCGGCCGAGGAGCTCGCCCTCGAGCCGGCGTCGGCGCGTCCCGGGCCACTACGGGATCCGCGGGGTGCCGCGCCCTCTTCGTCGGGATCGGTGATCAACCGGAGCTTCACCGCGACGCCGAACCGCTCGGACAGCGCGGACTCGACCGGTCCGATCACCTCTTCGCAGTAACTCCTGTGCATTTCGTTCGGTAGGGCGAAGACGACGACACCGTCGTCGACATGGAGGAACCGGCCCACGCGGAACCTCGCCCTGGCCCGCTGCGGAAGGGAGGCGAGCAGACCGTCGCCCCAGACCTGGACGAGCTCGTCGCGTGTCGGGAATGAGCCTTTAATCGCCGGCGGGGGCACCGTTACGGGCTTGGTTGGCGAGGGATCCTTTCCCGGCGCGGCCGCGGGTTCCTTTCCTGAAGCGGCCCGGGCGGCCGCTTCGCGTCGGATTGCGCCCAGAGAACGCCGTGCGACGGCCGGGCCCGTTGCTCTGCCGGAATCATCTGAGTCCTCGGGGACGGCCGATGCTGCCGCTTCGGCCGGTCCAGCCGGTCCAGCCGGTGTGGCCGGCTTCGATGCCTGCGGAGCCTGCCGGTGCGGAGGATCCGGGGATACCGCGGCTACCGGCTCGCCAACGGACACGGTGCTCGCGGACGGGGCACCCGGCCCTGGCGAGGGCTGCAACTGAGCGCGCTCGAGGCGCTCGACGCGCTCCAACAGGCCCGGCAACGAGTCGTCCACCTCCGCCCGGGTGAGGCGCAGCAGGCAGACCTCGACGTGCAACCTCGGGTCAGGCGACTCGCGCATGTCCACCTGGACCGACCCGAGCGCCTCGACGGCGCGGACGAGGGCGGGAAGGCCCATCTTGGAAGCGATGTCTGCGACCTCGCTTCGCTCGTCGCCGTCGAGCGTCACGAGATCGGGAGCAACCATCGCGAGGAATCCCTGGCGGAGGTGGTCGGCGAGCTCTCCCGCCACGAGCAGCGGGTCGCGGCCCGCGGCCACGGCGCTAGCGAGCGCCACCAGGGCTTCGGTCGCGTCACGGGTCGCAAGCGCCTCAGCCAGGTTGCGGAGATAAGAAGTGTCAGGCTCGACGATCCCTGCCGACACCACCTGGTCGAGCACCGACAGTGCGTCGCGCGCAGACCCACGACCCTTGCTCACCGCCATCTCGACGGCGTGCTCCGGCAGGTCGAGTCCCGCCTCGGTCCGCACCCTCTCGAGCAGGGCGTGAAGCGTGTCGGGCCCGATGAGCCTGAATTCGAAGTGCTGGGTCCTGCTCCTGATCGTCGGTAGGACCTTCTGAGGATCGGTCGTAGCGAGCACGAAGACGACGTGTCCAGGGGGCTCTTCGAGAGTCTTCAAAAGGGCGTTCGACGCGGCCTGCGACAGCATGTGCACCTCGTCGACGATGTAGACCTTCCAGCGGCCGGGAGTGCCGAGAGCGGCGTGAGCCACCAGGTCCCGCATCGCGTCGACACCGTTGTTGGATGCGGCGTCGAGCTCGTGCACGTCGAAGGACGACCCGGCGGCGATCTCGGTGCACGATGCGCAGATCCCGCAAGGCTCCCCGTCTTCGGGCACCGCGCAGTTGAGTGCCTTCGCGAGTATCCGCGCAGACGACGTCTTACCTGTTCCGCGCGGCCCGCTGAAGAGGTAAGCGTGCCCGACGTGGCCCTCGCGGACGGCGTTCCTGAGCGCGAGGCTGACGAATTCCTGGCCGAGGACCTCCGAGAAACGCTGAGGCCTGAACCGGCGGTAGAGCGACAGATATGGCGCCGGGGTGTCGGGCGCGGCAGGCGTCGGCTCGGACCCGGTCATCGAGGTGATGCTACCGGCGGGTTGTCAGATAGCCCCCGGGGAGTTGCGACCCGGATCTGACACGTGTCGCTGACGGCTGGCAGAGGGAGGATCTCGCCGTTCGGTGCGGCGGCCAGGTTTGCTGCGGCACACGCACGGACCCGCTGAGAGCTGCTGCCTTCCGGCCCTGACTCGGTTCACGAGCGCACGTTGCGCAGGACCCGGCCGCCGCACAGAACGTCGAGCTGCCCGTCAGACGATACTCTCCCGATGCTGCGAGGCAGCCCGGAGGAGTGCGAGAGCGGCCGAATCGGCACGACTGGAAATCGTGTGACCTGCAAGGGTCCATGGGTTCAAATCCCATCTCCTCCGCCAAATAGCTGCAGGTCAAGCCCCCATGCAGCTGTCCAAGACCGCGCGGTCACACGACAATGAGAATTCGACGTGATCGTTTTCCCAACCAGGGTCCGATACAGAGAGTGCCCCGGCGTGATCCGGGGCACTCTCTGTGACGCCTCGGGGGGAGCTCAGCTGGATGGCCCGAGCGGCAATTTCGAACGTAGCCGTGGCGACGTTGTGCGAGTACTCACCGATGGCTTCGAACGTGTACGTACCGGGCTGAAGGTCCTGGAGAGCGGCCGGCGGCGCTTGTCCGGTGCCGGCGTCCGTAATGCCGGTGTTGAACCCGCCAGGGTCAAAGACATTGCTGCCGGCGTTCGCTTCGACGGAGCACGTGAACGGATCAGTGGACGCGGAACCTCCCGTGCAGTCGAGCGGCACGTCAGTCGGGATCTGGTTCGTCAAGGACGTGCCCTTCGGCGCTGTGTATCCCGTGAGCTCGATCAAGATCGGCTCGCCGCTTGCCTCACCGTATGTACATAGAGGAGTCGACGACCACGAGGTTCCCCCCAACGACGACGCGGCCTGACAGGCCGTTGTGCTGACAGTCCAGACCCCCTTGTTGCTCTCAACCGGCGTGTTGAGTTCGGGAACGCATGGCTCAGGCGGGTTTGATCCCGGGCCGGTACCCGATTCGCAGAGAAGGCCCTCGGTGGCGAATCCACCTGTGTTCGGTATTCCCGTAGCAGAAGTGACCGGCGGATCTCCGCTCTCGTTGTATGCACCGACGTCGTAGAGCGTGACGTCGTACTGGGCTGCGGTGCCTAGTCCTCCCTGCCACGTGTCCGAGTAGTCGAGTGCGGGCGGCGCGAAAAAGATCGACGTATCAGCTGTGTTGCCGTCAGAAGAGAGTCCGAGCAGCTCGGCCACTCCGACGATGCAGCGGATACCTTGTGTTGCTTGCGCCTGGTCCTGCGGGCATTCCGCCAGCGGACTGTCTACAGCGGGGTCGAGCTGTCCGGGATCAAGGGTTCCGGTCCACGTGAAGTCTCCCGCATGGCGACCGCTCAATTTGACCTCGGCGAAGCTCCCGGCTGGTGAGAGAGCCACTGTGATCGGCTCGCAGGCATCCGGTGTGAAGTCAAAAGCCTCGATCTGAACAAATGGGCTGACGTTTGAAGCGTCCGCATTACATATCGTGATGAGGACCAGTAGGCCGGGTGTCCAGCCGGTGCCTTTTATGGTGAGCGTGTCCGCCTTCCGGATCGACAGGTTCGATGCGTGGACCGAGATCGTTCCTGGCGAAGTATCCGGGGTGTAGGTGAATTTCGTCGTTGGGATTTGCGGCCGAGGTGCCCGCCTTGGAAGTGACCTCGATGTCATACGGACTGTTGTTTGGATCACCAGTCGGAGACGTGATCTGTAGCTCGTGCGCCGAGATGTCGCTCAGGTCCGTTCCTACGCCGACAGCCGAGCCCGAGACGAATTGAACCTTGGTTACCTCGGCCAGGCCCGTGCCCATGACCGTGACGATCGTTCCTCCCGAACCTGGCCCTGAACTCGGCGAGACACTCGTCACAGTTGGTACGGCGTCGGCGGTCGCGGCCGACGAAGCGGGAGACGCCACGAGGCTTGCCGTGGCTGCGAAGCCGAAAATCAGAAGGCTGACCGCGAATCCCCTAGTTGCTTGTTTCACGCGTTCCCCCTTTTTCGTTCGTGTTGGGTTCTACGAATCACATGTCGTGCACTCCGGCACTGATCACACGGACCGCTTTGTGACTAGAGACCCTTGCCCTGAACAAAAACTCTTTCGCAATCCGAAAGTGCCGCCGGGTTACGGTTGATATTACTCCGGGTAACACATATGTCAACGAGGTGGAGTGGCGCGAAAAGGCTGGTGGGAGTCTTTCCATGGGACATGATGGAATCGTGGGGAAGACAAGTTCAACATCCACGCTCGAGACGGGGACAGCACCGCCACCTATCGGCCGGCGCCGTCCGGGGAGGCGTGAAGAACTAATTTCCGCGGCTCTCGAGGTCATCCGCCGCGTCGGGCCGGGCGCATCGATGCACGAGATGGCGGCCAAGGCCGGCATTACCAAGCCCGTTCTCTACCGCTACTTCGGTGATCGCGACGGCCTGATCGCGTCCGTGACAGAGCATTTCACCGAGGACCTCGTCGACCGGCTCATGAACGCCCTCGCGGACGTCCCTGCAGACGATCCCGAGGAGATGATCCGAATGGCTATCGAGAGCTACATCGCGTTCATCGAGGAGGACCCGGCCCTTTACGGGTTCCTCACCCATCAGGCCCCTCTAGGTAGCCCCGCTATGGTCGCCGCGATCGACCGAATCGCGGGGTCGATCGAACAAGTCATCCGTGAGACCCTCGCTGCGTACGCTCTCGATCAGCGGTCCGCAACGACGTGGGCACACGGAATCGTGGGGATGGTCCATCTCGCAGGCGCGCGGTGGGCTCGCCAACCCGACGTTTCGAGAGAGCAGCTCGTCGAAGATCTTGTCGCGCTCGTTCGCGTGGGGAGTCACCGGAGCAGCCACCCCGCTGCCTCAGCCTTAGGCGTTGGTCATCCCTTCGCCACGACCGTCACCTCGTCCCCCCTCACGAGGTGAATCGGTAAATCATCTTTGCCTGATCGAGCAGACGGGTCAGACCGGAGGCACACCCGCTATACCCACGACCGGCGCCACAAGGTGGATCGCCGGGTTGTGCGGGATGCTGCCGTCGAACAGCGCGCTCCCGAAGGAGAACGCCCCGCCGTCGGAGCCGGCGAGCCAGTACCCGGCGCCGTCAGGCGTGGCGGTGATGCCGACGACCGGAGCGGCCAGGTGGATCGCCGGGCTGTGCGGGACGCTGCCGTGGAACAAGGCGTCACCGAAGGAGAACACCCCACCGTCGGAGCCGGCGAGCCAGTACCCGCCGCCTGTGGCGTCAGAGGAGATCCCGACGATCGGAGCCGCCAGGTGGATCGACGGGGTCCCGGGGATGCTGCCGTGGTACTTGGCCGCACCGAAGGAGAACACCCCGCCGTTGGAACCGACGAGCCAGTAGCCACCGCCGGTCGCGTCGGCGGCGATGCCCACGATCGACGTGCCGCCGCCGCCGTAGTACTTGGCGTCACCGAAGGCGTACACGGCGCCGGTGGAGCCGACTAGCCAGTACCCACCGCCGTCTTGAGTGGCGGCGATGCCGACGATCGGAGCTGCCAAGTGGATCGCCGGGCTGTGCGGGATGCTGCCGTAGAACTTGGCGTCGCCGAAGGCGAACACACCGCCGTCGGCGCCGGCGAGCCAATACCCACCACCGGTGGCGTCAGAAGCGACCCCCACGACCGGCTTGGCCAGGTGGATCGCCGGGATGTCCGGAACGCTGCCGTGGAATCCCGACGAACCGAACGCGAAAAGGCCTCCGTCGGAGCCCGTCAGGCGGTACCCAGCCTGGTTGGTGAAGTCCACCGTCGCGCTGGCGGACAGGCTCGACACCTTGGCGGTGACGTTGTCGAGGCCGAGGTGGGCGCCGGTGTAGCAGAACACTGCCTCACCGTTGGCTCCGGTGGTCGCAAACCCGTTCGTCGGGTTGGTGCCGGTTACGGCGAAGCTCACCCCGATCCCGCTTAGCGGCTTGTGGTTCTGATCCTCGACGGTCGCCGTCAGGCATGCCTGGTGTCCGACCAGGGCGTCTTGCGCCGGCGGGTCGAGCGTCAGGTAGGTCGCGTTGGCAACCTGCCCGGCTCCGTAGCCGCCCGGGTAGCTGTACGCGTCGGTCAGGCCGAATCCATAGACGGTCAGGCCGAAGGACTGCGGTCCCGTGACGGTGTAGGTGCCCGTCGCCACCGACAGTTGTGCGCCTGAGTAACCCGTCGAACCGATGGCGGTGAAGTGGGAGGCCGCGATGGCGGAACCGTTGAGGGTCACCTTGCCGACCTCGGCCTTCGGCGCCACGACGTTCAGGAAGTTCGTGAACCTGGTGTCAGGTGCCGTCGCCACCGTGTAGGAGTTGAGGAATTGCTCGTAGGGCGGGATCAGGGCTTCGGACGGGTCCGCATTGACGTCGTCATACGAGTCCGAGTCGGAGTATTGGGCCACCAGGGTGGGTTGCGAGGTTTCGATCACCGAGGCGACCGTCAGCTGAGTCTGATAGAAGGCGCCGGCTGCGAGCGTGGCCACCTTCGTACCGTTGATCGACACGGCCGTCCCGTTGGTGTCGGCAAGTACTCGGAAGGTGTCACCCTTGGTTCGTGTCGCCAAGGGCTCGGTGACGAAATTCTTTCCCCACTCGTTGGTGGGAGGCATCTCCTCGGCGACGTAATTGCACGTGCCGTATTCATCGTTCGGGATGTTGGTGCACTGCGCACCGGCGAGCACCGCCACCGGGTGGGTGGAGGTGATGTGCGTCCCGCTGAGGTCGTCACCGAGAGTACCGATCAGCTCATACACCTCGCCGACGTTCAAGGTCTCGGTGTACGTCCCGGCGGCGCCGAGCGGGGAGGCGACGTCGGTGTGGATGGTGACCTTCGTGCCGTTCACTGTCCCTACAACGTCGAATTCACTGGGTAAGGCGCCTGGAGCGACCGTATTGTCATAGCCGAGGGCGTAGTAGTCGGTGCCGATGGCGTTATCCGGCAAGGCTGTAAAGCCGTCCGTGCTGTAGGGCTGGTCCTCGAGGCCGTACGCCGACACGGGGGCGCCCGCGGTGACGTGAACACCCAGGTTCTGGGTACCGTTGCCCGTCGTCATCTCCGAATTGTTGACCGCCACCACCGCGATCGATCCAGGCGTGACGTGGACCGTATCAGTGAAGCCGGCGCCCGGATCGGCGACGGTTGCCGTGGTGGCCGTCTTGCCGCTCAGGAATATGTAGTTGACCTGCGTGTCGCAATCCGGGCAGTTAGCCCCGAAGGCGGTCCAGAAATCCGTGCCGACCGTCGACGGGGGCTCGGTGACCATCGGGCTTGCCACAGTCCCTTTCACCGCGGGCGTCTGTGCGACCGACGGCCGTGCCACCGACGCCTTCACCCCAGGGAGCGTCGACGGTCCAGAACTGTTGGCGTTTGCCGCGCCGGCGGCGAGCCCGAACGTCATCACTCCGCCGAGGACGACGACGGAAGTCGCCAGTTTGGTGATCGACCACCGCCTGCGAACGTCAGTTGGACGATCCGAGCCCACCGTGTCACTCATCATTTCGTCACTCCTCGCCAGCCTGGGCAGCAGAATCTAGAAGTCACTGCTCCCGCCTTCGACACGTTCTTAGCAGAAGTTCCCGGTCAGAACGGGGAATTGACGGTGTCGTTGCCCTAACGTTGTCTTCTCGTGACCGAGTCTGGGGAGTCGGGCGAGGGCCCTGAAGGCCTGTCGTACGACGCTGCCATGGTCCTCGCGCTGGCGGAGGCCCGCACTGCACTGAACCACGGCGACGTGCCGGTGGGAGCGGTCGTCTTCGTCGGGAGCCAGGTGGTCGCAAGCGCTCACAACCAACGCGAGTTGCGAGCCGACCCGACTGCGCACGCCGAGATCCTCGCCATCCGCGAGGCGGCAAGCGTTCTAGGCACCTGGAGGCTCGAGGCCGCCACCCTTGCCGTGACTCTCGAGCCTTGCGCCATGTGCGCGGGAGCGCTCGTCGCCTCACGGATGGGGGGGCTCTGCTTCGGAGCTGTAGACCTCAAGGCGGGAGCCTGCGGATCGCTCTACAACCTCTGCTCCGACCCACGCCTCAACCACGAGCTACCTGTGACCGGAGGGGTTCGCGCAGCCGAGTGCGGAGCGCTTCTGAGCGAGTTCTTCTCCGGCTTGCGTGAGCCGTCGGATGGGGCGAATTAATTTCGAGGCTCGGGGGGGTCCAAGGGTCGAGGGTCCGGGTGTCGACCTTTGGTTTTCAAATTGGTGATTTGTATACGCGGGCGTTCCTTAAGTAGCAGGGCCTGACCGGAGCAACCGGTGGCTTCGAGGCCCGCTCCGGAGCACCCCACTCGCCAGACCCTCAGGCCACCGCCTTCTTGAAGACATTCGTCGCCCAGGCCACCACAACTGCGCACAGCGGCACGAGCACCGCGAACGCCTGCCAGACAGCGGCTGCGCCGAAGCTCCCTGAGCACAGCGCCCGGGCTCCCACCACTGCGTAATAGAGCGGGTTGAAGTGGGCGATGACCTGCATCCACGTCGGGCCGACAGAGATGGGCAGGAGCACCCCGGCGAGGAGCAACAACGGCAGGTTCAGGCCGTTTATGACGGCGGCGAATGCACTGATCTCCTTCGTAACGAGGGCGGTGGAAACAGAGAACGCCGCCATCGAGATCATGAGAAGTGCAAGCAGAACGGCCAGAATCGCGATCCCTGCCCAATTGATGTGGAAACCGAGCGCGCTCGCCACCGCAACGACCACGGCGTCGAAGACGAACATCATGGACATCCCCGACAAAAGAGGCCCCATCAGGATCGCAAACCGGCTCGCAGGCGTCACCCGGAATCTCTCGATGACCCCCGACTGGAGCTCGAAGATGGTGCCGAAGCCCGCCGACATGCCACTTGCGAACGCGAGCAGCGCAAGAATTCCGGGGAGGAAGACGCCGAGCACGAGGCCTGTGGAGCCGCCGCCAGTGAAGTGCTTGAGCAGTGGCGTGAACAGCACCAGGTAGAGCAGAGGCGTCGAGAACCCGACGAACAACCACACAGGGTTCCGCAGCATCTGCACCACGTGGCGTTGCATGAGCAATCTGGTGTCGATGACTGTCTTCACGCTGCCACCTCCGTTTTCTGTGCGGCGCCTTCGTCCGCGCCGGTGTCGCGGAGCGATCTTCCGGTTTGCCTGAGGAACACGTCGTCGAGTGTCGGCTCCGAAAGGCTCATCGACTTGATGCCGATGTGTTCGTTGTCTAGGACCCGCAGGAGCTCCGGCATCGCCTGGCCTCCGTCTTCGACATAAAGGCGGAGCTGATTGCCGTCAGCCGATATCTCGCGCACGAATGACTTCTCGCCGAGCAGCGCCAGGCCTCGTCCGCTCGCCACCTCGGGGTCCTTGACGGTGATCACGATGGCGTCACCTGCGACGCGTCGCTTTAGCTCACGCGGTGAGCCCTCGGCCACGATCTGGCCGTGGTCCACGATGACGATCCGGTCGCACAGAACGTCTGCTTCCTCGAGGTAGTGCGTAGTCAGGACGATCGTGGTGCCGAGGTCCCTTAGTGCGCTCAGGTGCTCCCAGAGGTTCGCCCTGTTCTGGGGATCGAGACCGGTCGTCGGCTCATCCAGGAACAAAACGGCCGGTTGGTGCACGATCCCGAGCGCTACGTCGAGTCGCCTGCGCTGGCCCCCTGAGTACGTCTTCACCCGCCGGTCCGCGAATTGCGCAAGGTCGAGGATCCGGGCGAGCTCGTCGACGCGCGGGTTCACCTCGGCGAGCGAGGCTCCATAGAGCCGGCCCTGCAGGACGAGGTTCTCGCGGCCCGTAGCGAGCTCGTCGGCTCCGCCCAACTGACTCACGTAACCGATGCGCTCTCGCACGCGCTTGGGGTGGCCGGCGACATCGAAGCCCGCGACCGTCGCGCTTCCCTCGTCGATCGGTAGCAGGGTCGTGAGCATGCGAAGCGTCGTGGTCTTGCCGGCGCCGTTCGGGCCGAGCAACCCGAAGATCTCGCCTTTGCCGACCGAGATGCTCACGCCGCGAACGGCTTGGACCTGACCCTTACGGGAGGCGAACGTCTTGCGGAGTCCGTCGGTAACGATGGCGTGTTCAGTACCTATATCCATTGGAATCTCCTTTCGAAGTTCAGATCTGTTCGGAGAAGTCCGGGTGGCTGATCGGTCCGTCACCCTCGTGGACCTTGATCCACCAGTCGAGACCTTCGAGCGACCCGGACTCGATGTCCGAAATCAGGCGCTTCACGTAATCGAGCTCGGCCTGGCGCTGGATCGTTCGGAACTCGCTTTCGACCCAGAACAAGCGCCAGAGTCCCGCTTTTTCCATGACCTCGCGCAGTGCATGGGCCTGAGTGATCTCGACGTGAAGCTGCTGAGCGCGCTCTTGCAACAGAGAGACCACGTCGGTGGGAGGAAGAGCTGGAAGGAAGGACAAGCCCGCCTCGAAAGCGGTGTAGTCGTTCACCGGCGTGGCAATCAGCTCGGTCAACCAATCGTGCGCCTCGACACGGCCGGCGTCTGTTATCTCGTAGACGGTGCGCTCGGGAAGGCGGCCCTCACGAGCGGTCTCGCGGGGCGCGATCAAACCCCTTTTCTCGAGGGACTCGACCACGGCGTAGAGGGATCCGTAGTTGAGGCGGACGCTCTCGTGCTTGTGGCGCTGGCGCAGCGTGGTGGCCACTTCATACGGATGCATAGGGCGCTCGAAGAGGCTTATGAGGACGGCGAGCGCCAGAGGGTTGGATCGATTGCGAGGTGCCATGAACTCCTCCGGAGCGGGTACTCGATCCAGAGTAGTCTATTCAGACAGCTGTGACAAGTCCTCCATTGACGCTGGGACCGCTACAGCTGACTCGCCGTCCATTCCTCGACACTGTTTCGCAGCACGCGGCATCGGAATGGATCCGTGGTCCAGGATCGCAGCGTGGAACTCGGGCAACGAGAAACGACTGCCGAGACGCCCCTCGGCCTCGTGGCGCAATCCCACGATCTCGCGCTTTCCCGTCAGGTAGGCGAGCGCCTGGCCAGGGCGGACGATGTACCGGTCGATCTCGCTGGCGAGGAACGCCTCTGGCATCGGGACGTGCGACGTGAAGTATTCGAGAGCGCGAGCTGGGCTCCAACCGAAGGCGTGCATGCCGGTATCGACGACGAGCCTGACCCCGCGCATGAGTGAGGCCGTCGTGGCGCCGATCAAGGCTTCGGTGCCCGAGTAGAGGCCCATCTCCTCCGCCAGATCCTCGGCATAGAGCCCCCAGCCTTCGGAGAAGACGGTGATGCTCCGTTGCCGCTGGAAATCGGAGAGGTTCGTCAGCTGCTGGATCCGCGACAGTTGTAGATGGTGGCCGGGAACCGCCTCATGGAACGCGACACCCTCGAGATCCCAGCCGGTGCCCGCCGTTGGGAGCTCGGTGTTGAACCAGTACGTGCCCGGCCTGCTCCCATCCAACCGGGGCGGCGTGTAGTGGGGGGCCATCCCGCTCGACGCGACGACCTTAGGCATGGCGCTCACATCACAAGGAGGCGGAAGTGGCTCGGGGAAGACCTCGCCGGCGCGGCTCTCGGCTCGTCTCACCGCCACAAGTGCGTCGGCCATCGATTGTCGCGGATCGGTGTTCCCTGCAGACGACCGCATGGCGGCGTGCACGGCAGACAGATCTTCGAGACCCAGCTCGTGGCCGAGGCGACGGCAACGCTCCTCGAGCCGGTCGACCTCCTCGAGGCCTGTCTCGTGCAGCTCTTCCGCGCTCAACGACAAGGTGGTGTGGATCTCGATCGCCCGCGCGTAGTCGGCTTCGCCGCCGGGCAGGTATGCGAGGCCGGCTTGCTCCGCCGGGCGCGATCGGGGGAGCAGCTCTCGAAGCAGCTCCACCCAGCGGCCGATAGCCGGCTTGACGGTCTGCATCACGACGTTGTCGAGATCGGACCTCCACGCGGCCTCGCCGGACCAACCCTGCGGCGGTTGAAGCGCGGCGAGGGGCTCGGGGATCGGATCGCCCAGGATCTTCTCCCCCCATGCGATCGTCGCTTCGACTGCATTTGCGATCGGATATCGCCCTTTGGAGGCACCAGAACGCAGCCTGTCGGACAGTTGGTCGATCCACCGCCCGCTTCGCCGAAGCCTTGTCACGAAGTCCTCGGCTGCCCGGGCGTCGGTGAGGATGGTGCGAGCAGCCGTCGCCATGAGCAACGGCGGACCGAAGTACGTCTTGGTCGTGACCGTGTACTCGGAGACCGCCATGTCCAACTCCGCCAGGTCCTCTCTGGCGGCCGACAGCAACGCATCGACCGTGACGATTTCGTCGCCCGACAACGTCGTGCCGCGAAGTTCGCCCGCCCGGGCGAGCACAGCTTCTATCTGGGACCTGCGCCGGTGGTCGCCTTCTTCGCTCTCATCGGGAACGCAGTCGTCTCGGCCGCGGATTCCCAGCTCGCTGGCATAGAAAGGATGGGCGTCGAGCGATTCCCCGTGGTACTTGTCGGCGAGCTCCCTGACGTTGGTCACCGCCGAAGTCTGCCCCGCCGCCGGGGCGGATGTGCTGCGTGAACTCAGAACATGAACTCAGAAGGCTCCGTCGCCGTCGGGACTTCCGAGACCGGTCGGTCCGTCGTAACCGACTTCGGCATGGCAGAAGTAGGCGTAGGTGCAGGTTCCGGTGGATCCCTTCGCTATGTCGTACAAGGAGGAGGAATGTGCATACGGGATCGAAACCGGGCTCGTAACCGACGAGAAGTTGTCAGCCAGCGCGTAGACCGAAGCGATGATCGGCGACGAGATGCTGGTGCCAAAGTCGTAGTACCAGCCTCCACCGCCCGTTTGGTACGTGTCGTAGCTGAGCACGTCGGACGCGACCGCGCTCACATCCGCCGTCATGCGCATCGAGCAGTCGGGATCCGTCTGCCACGAGGGTTTCGGCTCATAGGAGGAACATCCACTCCCCGAACCCTGAGTCGGTTCCCCGCCCCCCGAGGGCTTGACGGCCCAGGCTTTCTCCTTCCACCCTCTAGCGTTGTCCTTGGGTGTGAGCATCGTACCGCCGACGGATATGACGTACTGCGACGCCGACGGGTACTGGACACCGCCTTGGTACGCGCCGTCACCCGAGCTGAACGTGATAGGTACGTCCGGAATGTCGAAGTTGCCGTCGTTCCCGGTCTCACCGTCGTACTCGTCGCTGCCCCAGCTGTCGGTCACGACATTGGCTCCGAGGCTCACTGCTTCACCCACGGACGGATACATGTCTCCGCTCCCCGACGTGGTGGCTTCCACCAAGATGATGTGGCACAAGGGGCAGATCGCGGAGACCATGTCGAGGTCGAGCGAGATCTCGAATCCCCACCCCATGTCGCCGGGCGGGTAGTCGCCCTGCACCCCTTCCTCGTTCACCTTCTCGAAGCAACCATTCGCGGTGGTGCAGGCGGGAAGTCCGTTCACGGACCTGTACTCGGCCAGATCCGACTCGGCGTTCGGGTCGTCGTAAGCGTCGACAACGCCCACCGTGACCCCCGATCCGTCGGTCTTCGAGATGCTCTTCAAGCCGTAAGCAGATTCGATGTTGCAGGCCGAATATCCGCCCTGCTCATCGACCTTGCACTTCTTGATCGCAGGAGTGGAGGCTCTGAGAACCCTTAGATAGCAGTTCTCCCCGCCCTTTGCCGCGGTCGCACAGCCGGCGTTCTGTGCTTTGGCATCCATGGCGAGCTGCCAAGCGATGCTGCTCGCTTCGCTTATCTCCGCCTGGCCTGAAGGCCGAAGCTGACCGGAGGGCCGGGCCTGAGAGGCGGAGGCCACTGCTGGTCCCGCCCAAATGACGATCGAGCCGAGTGCCACCGCAAGTACACATCTCGAGGCCGTCACACTGAAAGGCTGGCGCGTCACGAGTCGCATGGATCCCCTCCCCAGTAATTTTCCGCCGAACGACAAGTCTCGGATTCGTCAGCTGGACTGTCAAGGGACCAGGTCTGGCCGTTGCGTCCTCAGTCATAGATCGTTAGCCAGTACGGAGTCGGCCAGGTTCAGCCTGTCCTGCTTGCCTGTGTTTGGCCCGCTGCTCGCTGAGGCCCGAGCCCCTGAGCCTGGGGGACGCTCTCGCATCGTGCCGATACGATTGGCGTGCTGTGCCACCATGGTCCGCCTTATCAGTCCTGGCAAACAATCTGGGACGGGAGGGCACGAAAGGCGCGAAGTGCAGTTGGAGGAGTGCGAGAGTGGACGAATCGGACGGTCTCGAAAACCGTTGTGGTCGCAAGGCCACCGTGGGTTCGAATCCCACCTCCTCCGCCATTGACACGTTCACAAGGTTGAGCCTGGTCGCGAGGGAGCGCTACGAATCGGAACCCACTTCTACGAGGGTGTCTCGCGAAGGAGAATCGAACGGGTACGACGTGTACGCGCCCACTTCGTAGACACCTACGGCAACGCAGTCGGCCGAGTCGACGCACGACACTCCATCAAGGAAGCTCGATTGCTCGCTCGGGCTGACTGCAGCTGACCAGATCGATCCGTTCCAATCCTCGATTTCGGTTTGTGAGTTCCCGTTGCCGTTTTGGTCGTACTGGCCTACTGCGACGCAGTCGGTGGGACTGTCACAAGACACTCCGTCCAGTGCGTTGTAGCCAGCTTCGTCGGTTGTAGGAGTGATGGACCAGTCGCTCCCGTTCCACACTTCGGCCAGCGTCTGATACTCCGTCCCAGCCTCGTAATAGCGGCCCACCGCGACGCAGTCGTTGGCATCGGCGCACGAGACTGCAGTCAGGGGATTGAAGTCACCGTTCGGGTTGGGACTCGACGCAATTGACCAGTCGGCGCCATTCCAAGTCTCGATCAAGGGTTCGCCGACGTTCGAAGAGTTGTACGCATACCCGACTGTCGCGCAGTAATCGGAGGAACCGACGCACGACACTCCCAAGAGCGCGTTATCGCCAGAACCCACGTTGGGACTCGAGGCGACCGACCAGCTCGTTCCGTCCCAGGCTTCGACCAGAGTCTGTAGCGAACCAGAAGAGGCATACGTGCCCACCGCAACGCAATCGATCGAGCTGGTACAAGAAACTGCGTTCAAGACGTTACTGCTCGTGCCGGGACTGGGACTCGAGACCACCGACCAGTTGGTGCCGTTCCACGATTCGACCAGCGTCTGCGAATGCCCTGAGTTGGAGTCACTGCCGACAGCCATGCAGCTCGTAGAACTCGAACACGAGACTCCCTCAAGAGTGGGCCCACTTCCAAATTCGAACGAGGGAGTGGGGGCGATCGACCAAGCTGTCCCATCCCACGTCTCGATCAGATCTGACTCAGGGGTCAGACTGTTGAAGCTCCCCACTGCCACGCAATCGGTAGAAGTGACACACGACACCGAGGAAAGGGAATTGTCCACTCCCGGGTTTGGACTGGTCCCGATACTCCAGCTTGTTCCGTCCCAGCTCTCGACCAGTGTCTGATCGCCATCCTCGTTTGAGATACTGCCGACAGCAATGCAACTAGTGGTAGCGGTACACGACACTCCCACCAGGAAGTTCGAGTAATTGTCCTGACTCGCCACATCCGGGCTGGTGACGATCGACCATGCCGACCCGTTCCAGGACTCGACGAGCGTCAGGGATGTGTCATCTTCGTTCCAGTAATGACCGACCGCGACACAGCTCTTCTTCTTGGTACACGAAACGCCTTCAAGGAAATTGCCAGTAATTTGTGCCATCTATCTCCTGATTAGGGCTATGCACAGGCGACCAACTCGTGCCATTCCACGTGACGACGAACGAATTAGTAGTCTCCTTTGTGGAGGAGAAGCGGTAACCTACAGCCACACACTCCGTAGCGCTGAGACAAGAGACGCTGTCAAGTGTGTTGGACTCGCCGGGGTTCGGACTAGTCGATAACGTCCAGCGGTCGCCACTCCAGGTTTCGACCAACGTCTTGTACCAACCTGGCTGAGGGTTCCTCGCGTAGGTACCCACTGCTCTACATATTCGCGTCTCCGTACACGAGACGGAGTCGAATGTATTAGAAGCGTTACCGGGGTTGATTGGATTCGCCGTGATCGACCAACTGTTTCCGTTCCACAACTCGGCAAACAATTCCGATCTATCGTTTTTGGTGTCGCCGTTGGGCCAGTCGCCTACGGCGACACAGTAGTCGGAACTCGTGCAAGAGACAGCGGTGAGAGTGTTACTGAACGAGTCGACGTTCGGACTTGATTGAACCTTCCAGTTCTTCCCATGCCAAGTTTCGACAAGAGTGTGCACACCTTTTTTGGTCGTGTAATCACCCACCGCCATACAGAAGTTAGTACTAGGACAATCCACGCCGTTGAGAACGCTGCTTGGTAGAGCGCTGCTATTTCGTGGCGTTTGGCTCGCGACCGGATTCCAATTCGATCCATCCCACTCTTCGATAAGAGATCCAATTTCGGGATCTATTCCGTTCATGCCGACCGCAAAGCACTCGTTGGCGGCCGGACACGAAACGGAGTTGAATGTGTCGTAAGCGAGGTTCTCGCCGTCCCCGTTGTTTGGGCTCAGGACAACCGACCAGGCTGTAGGAGTGCCTTGCGCCTGTCCGACGGGGACTATCAAACCAGCGAATGAGATCAGGAATGCGCTGGTGACCAGTGCCCCTGCCTTGAGCGACAACATAGGCCATCACCCCTCCGCGACCAATACGACCGCGCGCGTGGCCCGCTGACCGTCGCGGCCACCGTAGCAGCTTGCCGCATGATCGGCTCCCGCCGAGATGTCTCCACTCGTGGGTGCGCTTGGCACATGAGGTTCTAGTGGCGGCTTGGGACCGCGTCCGGCGTGCGGACCTGTCGATCACTTCTTCGTGCAACCGAACCGAATGTGTTGTTTTTGTATGACAATTTCGAGTCAAGCGGGGCCGTTCGACAAGCCAATACGCGGAAGTCTCCGGGTTTGCCACCCGCGAAGGTTGGGAACTGTGTTAGCCAGAACCTCGACCAAAAACATGGGCGAAGGTCTGCTGCGACCCCGGGCGTTTCGGAATGAACGTCATGTTCTCTTGTGAACATTGCGACATTCGTACGGCGTCACCTGGTCGTTCAAGATGCGGACCGTAAAGGACGAAACATTTAAGGATGTCAGTAAACGAGCTCACGACCGGCCGCTGGGCCGGTCGCTTGGTGATCGCGAGCCTCGCCGTCGTCGCAGGTTGTTCATCTGGTTTGGCCGCGAGTCCATCGACCCGGCCGGTACAGAACCGTGCGCATCCCACGCGTGTGACCGCCCGTATCAACGTTCCTTCCACCATCGCCCCTCATTCCACTATCGCCACTCCTTCCACGACCGCGCGATCGACTACCACGACGCTTCCGCCCGAGCCCGTCGCCACGCCTTCGACCGCGCCCCCCACGACATTGGTGCACACCGCACCGCCCACGACCACAACTACGCCGACGCCACATACATCTGCTCCTCAGCCGGCGCTGGGCAATCCCTCAGCGAGCATGCCGCCCAATCCAAACTTCTTCGACGTTTGCTCCTCCAGCTCACTTGACTTGTCAGGCCCTTGCGAAGACGAAGCTCTTCAAGCCATCGATCATGCGAGGGCTTCAGAGGGTCTCGGACCGATGGAGCTTCCTTCGGACTGGTCAGCTCTGACGCCGGCCGAGCAGCTGTTCGTCGCGACCAACCTCGAACGAACGGCGCGCGGACTGGCTCCATTCGAAGGAATAGCGACGGCGCTCGAGCCCGCGGCTCAAGTAGGAGCCGACAGTGGTTCGGATCCCGAACCTCCGGGAGGGTTTCCGACTAACTACTGGACCAGCAACTCCGGGGAAGGCCTCGCCTCTCCTCTCGGAGCTCTCTACCTGTGGATGTACGACGACGGAACCAACTCGCCCAATGTGGACTGCGACCCCGGTGATACCGGCGGGTGCTGGGGTCACCGCGACAACATACTCGCCCCCTTCACATGCACGCCTTGCGTGGTGGGATCCGCTGACTCGCCGAGCGCTTCGTGGGCGGAATTGATGGCGGAAACGACCGGCACGCCTGAGTTGTTGTTCGCATGGTCGAGCGTTAACTCAACTGGCTGAACAACGCCCGAGACTGCCGCGCAGTTCGGCAGCCTCGATGCCCGTGGGCTGATTCAGGCAGAAGCCTGCGTCAGTAGAGCAGCACCGGCGGTCGCGATTCCGGTCGACCCCAGGCGGACGGCCGCTTCTTCGGCCTCGGCGAGCAACGCGCGGCCACTTTCCGTTTCGCCTTGCCGGAGAAGGAATTGTCCCCACTCGAGCCGCGTGAGGGCGAGAAATACGTGAGCTCCGATTCGCTCATGTTCATGGACGGCGTCGGAGAAATGACCGGAGGCCGCATCCGTCCATCCTGCGCGGGCTGCCAGTATGGCCAGCCACAAGCTCACCGCTGGCCGCGCAACCATGGCCAGATTGGGAATCCTGCCGGCGTATGGAAGCAACGTCTTGTATTCGCGCTCCGCCTGCTCGGGTGAGCCCACCGCGGCCACGGCTTCGGCCAGGACGGAATGGCCAAGAAGCCAGGCGATGTCCTGAGGGAAGGCTGGTTCTCGGTCGGTCATCAGGTCGTCGACTATGGAAGCAGCACGTTCGTGATCGCCGGCCGAGATGCACGACACGGCGAGTGCGCCCCGCCACGCGGGGCCTACGGTTGCGAGTGCATCCAACGCCCGACCGAAATGCCTGACACTCTCGTCGAATGCAAGGCGTTGAAGCGCTTTGTTCCCGGCCGTCGCCAGTTGCTCGACGATCCGCGGATCGGCCACGTTGGCCCGGTCGAGGTGGTAGGAGACGGATACTGGATCGCTACCCGAGCGCTGTAATAGGGCTTCCGCTATGTGCCGGTGTCGTTGATGCCGTCGCGCGGACCCGAGGTTGGTGTAGATGGTCGAGCGAACCAGCGGGTGCACGAACTCGCTGGACCCGGACGGCGTCTCGCGGACGATGGCAGCAGCCGTTGCCTCGTCGAGAGCGTCGAGCACATCTTCTTCGTCGAGTCCTGTGGCAGCGACCACCGCGTCGTAATCGATCGCCACACCGGTCACCGCTGCCACGGACAGGACCATCCTTGTGCGCGGCCTCAGACGGCCGAGCCGGCGAACCACGACTTCACGCACGCTCTCCGGAATGTCGATCGATGTGATGGGCTCGACCGTCGTAAGCAGACCGCCCCGCTCGCGCAGGATTCCTCGCTCAACAAGACTGCGAAGGATCTCCTGCACGAAGAGCGGATTCCCGACGGTCTCGGACCAAAGCAGCTGACTCAGCTCCGGGATCGTGTCGCCGGGCCGGTTTCCACCCACACCGTTGACCATCTCGTTCACCGCGTGCAGATCGAGCCCCGCGAGCGGTATCCGCTGCACGCGCGCCTCGGTGCCGAGGTCAGCCAGAAAATCGGTCAATGGGTGGTCCGGGCCCACGTCGGTGTCGCGGTAGGTGGCGACGATCAGGAGCCTCATCGGCTCGGCTGAACGAACCAGGTGACGTAGGAGCAAGATGGTGGATCGCTCGCTCCAGTGAAGGTCGTCGATGACGAGCATGGTTTCTCCGTCAGGGGAGACAGATCCGAGCCATGAAGCCACCGCATCGAAGAGTCTGTAGCGCTCGGTCTCGGGGTCTGCCTGAAGAGGTGGCGGGAGCCCCGGAACGACCGAGTCCATCTTGGGAACGAGCCGCACGAGCAGAGCCGATGGCTTTCCGACTGGTGGCATCTCTGGAACCTATTCATGCTCTTCATCGTCGCTGACGCTCAAGGTCCCGACACCCCAGGGTACGACGACCGTGATGATGTCTCGCAACTAGCTATAGCTAAGCGGGCATGCGAGTCGGCGGGCTAGCCGGCGTAATGGGCCGTCCACTCTCCGGCCACCTGTCCGGTCATGACGTTGAGCCGATTCCACGTGTTGATCAGGCCGATGTTCAGAACGAGGGCGACGAGCGCCGGTTCATCGAAGCGCTTAGCCGCCATTTCCCACACGTCGTCGGGGACTGCGTCGGGCCGGTCGGCCAGTCGGGTGCCGGCCTCGGCCAGCGCCAGGGCCGCACGTTGGGCCTCGTCGAAGTAGGGCGAGTCGCGTCAAGCGGCGAGCGTGTTGAGCTGCTGTTCGGTGATCCCGTGTCTCTTCGCTGCGCGCGTGTGCATGTCGAGACATACGGCGCACCCGTTTATCTGGCTGGCGCGGGTCTCGATCAGGTCGACGGTCGATAGCGGCACGCCGGCATTGGCGGCTGCTTCTTTGGCGACCTTTGCCACGGACAGAGAGCCTTCATGTGCAGGGTGACCATGCGAGCAGGACCAGCGTGAGCAGACACTTCGCTACCCTGAATTAGTGGGACTAGGACGACGCGGAACCGAGGTACGTCGTGTACAGCTCGCGTGGCCAGTAGCGGACGGACTCCACTGAATTGGCCTCGACCAGTTCGGCCCTAACCCGCTCGTAGTCGTAGCAGTTCAGCTCGTACAGGTTTCCCCACGGATCGACGAGATCGAACGCCCAGCACATGTCGAAGTCCAAGAGATCGGCAAGCACGAGACGCTCTCCGCTCGGATTGTCGATCCCGCTGGGCAGTGAGCGGGCGAAGGATATGAAGGTGTCCGCGTCGACGCTGAACGCGACGCCGGTTTGCTGCGGGACCAGCGGGTGGCCCTCGCTGACCTCGAACAGCGCCAGCATCGTCTTACCGCCATCGGCCGAGATCTGGAGCGGACCGCCCTCGAACCCACTTGCCCAGAAATCGTACGCGTCGACAGGCTCGAACCCGAGATGTTCCGCGTACCACCTGGCAGCCTCCGCCCGGTCCGGTACGCGGATGTGCACGTGATCGAGCCGTCCCATTCGGAATCTCGAACTCTGCGTCTGCATGTCTCCAACTTAGATGCCAGATCGAGGCCATTGGCCCGCTCGGGCACGCTAGGCGCGAGGCTCTCTACTCTTCATTCTCCAGGATGTCCTGCTGCCGGCTCTCGAGAAACAGGCGGTGCTCGGTGAAGGACTTGTATGCGCCGCAGCCGGGACACGTGTCATATTGCCGGTCTGCGCTGTCGAAGGAAGCTACTTCTTCGGCGGTTCCTTGCGGATCGAGGGCGCGCCACCGGGCAGAGAAGTGTGCGGCGGAGTGAACGTAGCCACTCGGAACGTCCCACCGGTCCCCACATTTTGTGCACACTCTTTCGTATTCCGGGTGTTCGATAGCCCGACCGAGTTCCCGCGCTCTCGATTCGCGCTCTTGATCTTCGGTCCCCATTGCCGTCACCTCCGCGCAGACATGCTGAAACCGTATCCGATGCCGGAACGCTGACCATCAGGTGGTCCCCTCTAACGCCTCTCGACGGGACGGGTGGACGAGGAGGGTTGGGGCGATTCAGATAGAGTCGTCGCTTTGGTGGAGCACTACGGAGTCAGCCTCGTCGTTACGGACCTGGATGGGACTTCTCGAGATACTCAGAGCTGCGGCCTTTCCGTGTGCAATCGAAGATTCCTCTGAGGTGGGCGGGTGGGCAGAGATCCTCGAGCTGGTTGGGATAACCAGATGAGCGAAGACCTGGTCGCTTACTACCGCCTGCGGGCTGCGGAATACGACAACGTGTATGCGAAGCCCGAGCGTCAAGATGACATTGCTGCACTCGGAGAGCGCCTCTCTGAGCTGTTGGCTGGTTGCCGGATTCTCGAGTTGGCCGCTGGAACCGGTTTTTGGACTCGAATTCATGGCCGAGCGCGCCAGGAGGATTCTTGCCACGGATATCAATGAGCAGATGCTCACAATTGCGCAGGGCCGTAGTTACCCGCCGGATGTCGTCAGTTTCGAGGTTGCCGACGCGTTTGAGCCTGAGTCGATTACTGGGACCTACGACGCGGTGGCGGCGGCTTTCTTTCTCTCCCATATCGAGCGCGCACGGGGGGCCCAGTTCGTCGAGTCACTTGTGAACCGAGTCAATTCGGCAGGATTGGTTGTACTCCTTGACAATAACTATGTCGAAGGCAGCAATCACCCGATCACTCGAGTAGACGGTTCGGCCAACACCTACCAGGAACGTCGCCTCGAGGATGGCACGAGGTTCGAGGTCCTCAAGAACTTCTACTCTGAAGCGCAACTCGTCGAGTTGTCCGCCGGCACCGGTCACGTCGTGCAGTTCACCCACTACTGGCTGATGTGGCTCGAGACACCAATCACGCGAGGCAACCGGTAAGAGAGTCGAGCGGCTGGACGCGACGGCCGAATTCGGGAAGAGGCAATCCCGCAGAAGGCTCTGCTACCCTCGCCCATGCCTAAGCACATAGTCGTTCTCGGCGCTGGCTTCGGTGGCCTCGAACTCGCGACCAGGCTTTCTGAGTCGGTACCCGACGAGGCTTCCGTCACGCTCATCGACAAGAACGATTCATTCATGTTCGGCTTCTCGAAACTCGACATCATCTTTGGTCGACGCGAGGCCTCCGACCTGTGGAACCCGTATCGGCAGATCGCCAAGCCTGCGGTCGAATTCCGGCAGGAGACGGTGACCTCGATCGATCCCGAGCGTCGCCGAGTCGTCACCGATATATCGACCTACGACGCCGACATCCTCGTGGTCGCACTCGGCGCGGACTACGACCTGGCGGCCACCCCGGGACTGGTGGAAGACGGGTACGAGTTCTACTCCACCGCCGGTGCGGAGCGTGCCCGCGACGCACTGGCAGGTTTCGATGGGGGAGCCGTCGTCGTCGGCGTACTCGGGTCGTTCTTCAAGTGTCCCGGCGCGCCAAACGAGACTGCACTGCTTCTCGCCGACTATCTCACGAAACGCGGACTTCGTGAATTGTCGACCATCCACCTCGTCAGCCCGATGCCGATGCCGATTCCGATCTCGAAGAGAACCTCTGCGGCGATCGTGGCGATTCTCGAGGAACATGGCATCGAGTACTGGCCCTCTTCGAGGGTGAGCCGGCTCGACCCCGAACATCACGTCGCGCACATCGACGATGGGCGGCAGTTGCCCTATGACCTCTTCTTGGGAATCCCGGTCCACTGTGCCCCCAAGGTGGTTGTCGAATGCGACCTGGCGGAGGACGGATGGATCCCGGTCGATCCGACGACCTTCGCCACCAAGTTCGCCGGAGTTTTCGCCATCGGTGACGTGACGAGCGCACCGGTCCCCCGGGCCGGAGGGATCGCCGAAGGCGAAGCGGCAACTGTCGCCGAGGTGCTCATATCCCAGCTGACCGACGGGAGCGTCCCGCCACCGTATGACGGAGCAGCTGGGTGCTATGTCGAGCTAGGCGATGGCCTCGTCGCCCGAATCGACGTCGATTTCCTCTCCTATGACACACCGGTCGCCAAATTCGAGCGCGCCAACTGCTGCGCGTGCTGCGGAGAAGAGAGAGTGGGGATCCGTGCGAGTCGCTCGGTGGTTTGGGCGTGGCGAGTAGCGGTTTACTTAGCGACGGGCGCTCGGCTCGATCACAGACTCGTGAATCTCCGTTCTCCAGGAGGTCGTGCTGCTAGCTCTCGAGGAGCAGGTGGTGCTCGGTGAAGGATTTGTATGCGCCGCAGCCTGGACACGTATCGTATTGGCGCTCCGAGCCGTCGAACGAATCTGAATTCTTCCGCCGTCTTTTGCGGATCGATAACGCTCTCCGTCGCAGAAACGTCCGCGGCACTGTGGACGTAAGCACTCGGTACCTCCCAGTGGTACCCGCATTTTGTGCACACTCGTTCGTACTCCGGGTGTTCGATAGCCCGGCTCAGTCGTTCTCCACCGTGTAGTCCCAGTATGCGACCACATGTCGGTGGTCGGGCGCCCACTGCATCATGCCCTCACCGGTCAATTCATAGGCGCGGAGCTGGAAGGTGAGTGTCTGACCCCGGTGAAGGACCGGCGGCGGAGGATGCTCGCCGGGGACGAGCCCCATCAGGAACACGGACCCGAGATGGTCGACCGAGTGGAAGTCGGCTATGGACACCGGTACGTCGGCGGTGGCGTCCTTCATCGTCACGGTCCAGGTACACGTGGTGGCAGCAGGTTGCTCCGGCAGGCCTTCGCCAGGCACGATCGGTCCGCTGACGGTGATCGACACGTCGAACGCCTTGGTTTGGACGTCCACAGGTAGGCCTTCGATCTGGAGCGCGGGCTTAGTCATCGTGCCGACGAGCGAGGCATCGACGTCCGGGTTGAGGGTTTTCTTCGGCAAGAAAGACGGGTACCTGGCTCCACCTCCGCCGCAACCGGCGAGAGTGAGCGCGCAGACGGCGATGAGCAGCATCCCCGTGGCACGGCCGAGGCCGGGCCCGAAGGCCCGACCCCGCTTACGCTCTATCGCTCTGGCGCCGAGGTGCATCGGCTGTTTGCGATCCCTCTAACCGTTCGCGCCCTTATAGCCGTTTTGGCCCGGCACTCCCGGCGACCCGTTGCCGCCGTCGCCGCCGTTGCCACCGGGCGTCGACCCGGCTCCCCTGCCACCGTTTCCGCCGTTGCCGCCCGGGCCGCCCGTGCCGTTGCAAGGCGGGTTGTCGTACGGAGTCGTCTGGGAGCCGGTCGCCGTCAACCAGCCTCCGTTGACCCATTCCTCGGGCGGGCAGGCGCCGTTGCCGCCGTTGCCGCCGTTGCCGCCGAAGCCGGCCGCGGTGGTTCCCTTGCCGCCGTTGCCGCCTTTTCCGCCGCTACTTCCGCAGCCGGCTGCGCCCCCGGTACCTCCGTTGCCTCCAAAGCCGCCCGCTCCGGGCTTACCGTTGAGACCCCCGTAACCGAGGTTGACGTGGTCGGGGCAGTACAACGTTCCCGAGCCGGTCCCCGCCACCGCCTTGAAACCCGGCGGCGAGGTGACCACCGTGTACGGCTGCGCGGTGAATACGTCGGGCCCGAAGTCGGCCAGGCCCGCTTGGGCTGCGTAGCCCAGATGGCCCTGGCCGTCCATTCCCCCACAGACGGTGCCGGCCGGGAGTGGAGTGTCCATGTTGCTCGGCTCCGTGCAGGACTGCCCGATCAAGAAGAGGTCCTCCAGCGTGCGGAGCGTGCTGTAGTGGTTGTAGTACCTGCTCGACACCGTTCCCGGCTTGATCAGAGGGCTGATCAGCACGGTCCCGGTGTCTCCCCCGCCCGGCGTGAAGTCGGTGGGGTCGTAGAGAGGGTCGGCGGTGACACACCCGCTGGTGGTCGCGGCCTCGCTGCCGCTCGGGCAACTAGAGCTTCCCACGGTCGAGGTCGCTCCCTCGGCGCCCAGGGTCACGTTGCCGTCGAATCCATTCGGCAGAGTGACGGGCTGGCCACTGTCGTTGAGCAGCTGGAAGGTGCCGATCCAGGGTTTGGCGTAGTTGTTCGACGCCGAGGTGTTGCTGGCGTTGGACCCCAGGGACACCGGGCCGGTGTCGCTTACTTCCCCGACGAAGGTGTCGTCGGGAATGGTGTTGCCGAAGCTGTCGGTGCCCGACACGAGGCGGCCGGTGTCGTCGGCGTTGATCTTGGCGTCGGTCACCATGCTCGAGGCCGGGGCAACCAGGGCCGGCTCGGTGCTCGTGCCCGGAGAGCCGCTCAGGTATGGGCTCTCACCGGTGAGACCAGTGGCCCTGTCGATGAATCCGGAGGCGCCGGGGCCCGGCTGGAGTTGGTTGCCGGAGCTGTCGGTCACCTCGGGATCGTTGGGTCCCGTCGGCTCGGTGTCCACGTTCTGACCATCTATGTTCTCGCCGGCGGCGTCGGTCAGGACCCCGTAGGCGCCGTAGAGGGAGCTGGCACCCGGTGCCAAGGTCCCGGCACTCCCGTAAGTCGGTTGGTCGGCCGGCGCGGAATAGGTGGTGTTGTCTCCGGGAGCAGGCACGTTGTTGAAGCTGTTTCCGATCGTGAACGGGGGGTTGGCCTCGTCGAACGTGATGTCGATGAGTCCACCGTCGGCGAACGCCGCCGACCGCTCGATCAGCGGGATGTAGTACCGCAGGAACAGGTCGGACGCATACAACCCGCCGGTGTAGTTGAGCGGGGTGGTCGCTTCGGGGTCGTAGGCCGGCAGGCCGGTCGGTGTGTAGTTCGGCGTGCCGTTCGCATTGAAGGCGCCGGACAGGTTGTTGCCCTGACAAGTGGCATCGTGGGCGTCGCTGCAGTTGTCGGGCGTTATCCAGTTGAACGCCGGGACCTCGTCGGCCGGAAGGCTGAGGTCGTGCTCGAGGCCGTATGTGGGGTCGTCCAGGTTGGACACGTGGTTGGCGTCGCAGTTGGTGTCGGTCGTTCCGTTGGTCGGGGCGCCCGGCCCGTCGTACTCGGGCGTGGCCGGCTCGTTGAGAGCTTGTTGCAACGGGTACGAGACGCCGCTTTGGGTGCCGGCCGACTCGCCGGCCAACGCGGCGAACCATCCGGTCGGGAAATGCTTGGCCACGTACTGGTCAGCGGGGTCGCCGTTGCCGTTGGCGTTGGCCGGTTGCGCACCGGTGAAGCTCGAAACATCGCCACTCGGGGCCACCAGGTTGGTCGGGTTGGTGACGGGATCGTTGCTCGACATGCCGGGGTAACCGCAGGCTCCGTCATCGCGTCCGGGAACGGTGTCGGTCACTCCGGGCTTGGAGCCGGTCACATAAGTCGTGGAGCCGACGGGCTGTGCGCCACCGAGGTCCTGGGCGTAGCCCTTCCACGTGACTCCCGCGGAGTTGAACTGGTTGAAGACCGTCGCCACGTCAGTCGGGTAGACGCAGCCGTTGTTGCCGAGAGCGGCGTCGACGCCTCCGTGCACCAGCAATTGGCCGTAGTTGCCGTTGCCTGCGCCGGTCGGGTCCGGTGGGTTGGTGTATGTGCCACTGCCGTTGGCGGTCCCGTCTGTGTCGGTCGACGTGCCGACCGTGCCGGTGGTGATGATCGCGCCGTTGTCGTTGGTCATGTTCGCGGTGGTCGAGCAGTCGTCCTGCACTGCGTACGAAGGGGCCTGACCGGACACCAGCGAGATGTAGTTGTCCATGCTGAAGTGTCCGGTTCCGTAGTAGTTGGTGAGCAAGGCCCCCTGCTGCGGAAGCGTCTGCCACAGGTAGCTGTTCTGGTTGAGACCGCTGAATGACTCGTCGTAGGACTTGTTCTCGAGGATGATCAGCCACACGTGCTTGATCGCTCCGACAGCGGTGCCGGTGGACGTGATCACGCACTGGTCCTGTCCACTTGTTCCGCCTGTCGGTTGCTCGAGCTCGCTGCCCATCGGGCAGGTCGTAGAAACCGTTGTCGCAGCGTTAGTGCTTGCGAGCGCGCCCGAGGCGGTCAGACCAGACAACGCCAACACGGCAGTGGCGGCCAGCATCGCGCCAGTCCAGGGACGGCGACTCTTCGTCGAGTGTGAGATACGCATGAAAGGAACCGTAGGTACGGCGGGTAATCTCCGTGTAAACGGCACGCGTGCAATGGGCCATCTCTCAGTTAACAATGCGCCAAGTTTGTGTTAACGGATTGCGAACGATGACAAAATGGCTGGACCCGTTGACAGGGAGCGACGCAGGTCAGAAGACGCAGATCAGAAATGCCGCACACTTTCGTTACTTCCCGTTCGCTCTTTATGTCTGACGTGCATCGGAGCGCCTGCCACCGTGTGACGCCCGTTCAGCCCGTGCGACTCGCAAGGGCTGCGCCCAGGTTGTGGATTTTGTTCCGGTCCGGACCCGGCAGCAGTTTCAGATCTGACGGGCAGAGAGTCAGTAACGCCACCGACTCGATGCTGTTGAACGTCGTGACCGACAAGGGAAGATGCGTCTGGGGCTCATCGCTTCGCGCCCCGACCGCCACGCTCACCAGCGCATTGTCGATCCCGCCCCCGCGTTGCAGAAGGGAGCAGAAGGCCGATCCATCCGTCAGCAGGGCGCGAAGCGCCACGTTGCCCTGCTGTCGCTCGTATGTCACCAACGACGGGTCGGCCTCCGTGATATCAGTGAGGAACTGTCCGTCCTGGGTGATAGACGTATGCGGTGCCTTGAGCGGGCCTGAGGCCGGAGGTACGGGCGAATTCGACGGTTTCGGCGAGACGGTCACGATGGCGGATTTCACGGGATTGGCCTGGCCGCACGCCGCACAACCGAGAGCTGAGACGACCACGAGGCAGACCGAGCCGATCCATGCCGAATTCCGTCTCGCCGGCGACACCACTGCGACAGTATCTATGCAATCTCCGTCCGATCCAGACTCCGTTGCTCTGGGCCCGCTGCCGGGGTCCGAACGACAGGACTTCAGCGGCGACCCACTAAGGGATCGTTACCGGTGAAGAAGACCGTGTCCAAGGACTTCAGGCTTCCTGGTGGGCCGACCGTCTTCTCGTGACCGTACACACACGGCGTGTTGTAGTGACCATTCGTCTTTACACAACTCGGCAACAGCACGGGAGTGGAACTGGCGGAGTCCTGGAAGTACACCACTCCGGCGGGAACCGACGCGCCGTAAAAGATCTTGACCACGACCGAGATGGGGTCGGCGGTGCTCGTGTAGGCGCTGAAGTCGCCAGTGACCGACATGATGTCGCCCTCACAACCGCCCGAAGCTGGTGGGCAGAGCTCTGGGTCCTGGGAGCCCGCCAGCGGCTTTATGGTCACAGACACCGGCGGTGACTTCATCTTGGTGTCGCTTCCATCCTGCTGGCGGAACGGACCCATGCTCGGGACGGTTGCCGGGAGAGTCAGCCTCACCTTGGCTGGGTTGTCCCCGCTCAGCGGGCCGACGTCACTTATGAGGGTGACTGTCGGAACCGCCACGGCAACCGCACCGTTTTGGATCACCACGACATCGATCGCGTCTAGAGAAGACGACTGCGCAGGGGCATTCGAAGACGTGACGTTCACGTTTCCCGTGATCGAAGAGCCGTCCGCAAGCCCGTTCGTCTCGACAAGGATGTTCAAAGTCTCGGTTGCTCCTCCGGGCAGCGTTCCTACGTCACAGGTCGCCTTGTTCGGTCCAGAAGATTCGCAGGTGGTCCCCGTGTTGGCCATACCGGCGAGGTCATAGGTGAGGGTTCCCGCACCGTGGACCGTGATCGCCGCGCTGACCGCGTCCACGTCCACCGTCGAAGTGTTCGTGATCTCAAGTGCCCAACCGCCGTCCAAGCGGGCAGTGACCTGGGACTGAAGAGGCGGTACAGAAGGCGGCACCTGGAAGCTCGGGGTGGGTCCCGAGGCGACCACGTTGGTGGTGTCCAGATCGCCGACGCCAGATGGTGGAGTACAGGCCACCGACTCGGGTGTCGGCACATCGTCGATGAGATAAGTGAGCGTTAAATCGATGTCACCCGGCGTGAAGTCGACGGTCCCTGCGACGTTCACGGTCTGCCACGTCTCGGGGTTGTAGGTCGTGGGAAAGGTGTAAGGGGTGTTCGTTTGGGGCGCGAACGTGATTGGCAAGTTCGTGGCTGACGAGGAAAGCGTGTTCGGATCGACAGACGGGCTGGGTGTGTCAGAGGGCGTTAGCGCGTCTGTCTCGACAGATTGCGTTCCGATGGTGATGCTCGACGCACCCAGCGTTAGGGCGTTGTTGACCGCCGCAGACGGAATCGTCACCTCGGATGAAAGCGTGGTCTGGAAGGTGCCTGGCGCTGTGATCGAAGCGGGCGGCGACGGGGACTCCGACAGCAGCACTGGGGTTGCCACGTAGCCGAGGCCGGGGAAATCGCAGGTGTAGCTCGCAGACAGCCATCCGTAGGTAAGCGCGTTGCCTTCCAGATCGACCGCGGCGCAGAAGGAGGTCGTCGGGCAGTCCACGGAATACAAGGACAACGCTGGGTCGACCTCATTATCCGACCATGACGTTCCGTCGTAGTTCAGAGCGTACCCGTTGGCGTCTACGGCCATGCAGAAGGTACTTGTCGCGCAAGAAACAGAGTAGATGGATACCGGATCGATTATGAGCGTCGACCATGAAGACCCGCCATAGGTCAGCGCGTTCCCCTGGGCGTCGACGGCCACGCAGAATGTTGTGCTCGTGCACGAGACGCTGTTGATTGCAGCGTTCCCGTCAATGTCGTCGGCGCCTGTCCAATTCGTCCCTTCATAAAAGAAGACATTGCCTTGGTGGTCGGCGGCTACACAGAATGCAGGACTCGTGCAATCGACCGAATCCAGTTGGACGCCGGGGTCGATAGCGGTTGGGCCTGTCCATGCGGAGCCGTTCCAGCTGTCAACGCCACCGTTGTCATCGACCGCTACGCAGAAGCGAGAGCTTGTGCATGACACGGAGATCAAGTCGTACGTATCCGATCCAACGGGTCCCGGGCCACTCCACGATGAGCCGTTCCATGTGCTCTCCACGCCGCCGCTCCCTGCAGCAACGCAGAACGTGGCGCTCGGACACGACACGGCGAACAGGTCTCCCTCGTTCACCATGTCGGGTGCCGACCATGACGAGCCGTTGTATGTGAGCGCATCGCCATGAAGGTCGACGGCCGCGCAGAACAAAGGATTCGCACAAGACACCGACACCAATGCGTTGGTACCGTCCACATTCATTGGTGCCGACCAGTCGGTCTCGCTGGCGGCCGCAATGCCTGGGGTCACCGCGGTGAGTACCATTCCCGTGCCCACAATGAAGACGGTCACGAGGGTTACCCGGATGACGGATCCGCACTTCGAGGTCGCACCCGATCGGGTCGACGAACTCCGCCCAGCAAACTTCATCTTGCCTCCCGCCCATCTCCGCCCCGCACGGCAATCCCGCAGACTGGAACTCCGTGAGAAGCTAACACGCGTCTCGGCGGCAAGTCTTGGGAGCAATCGGGCCAAAATCTGCAACTCCTGTTGGCCCGAATGGTTCGCGCTCGATCCCACCAGCTCTTGCTATTTTGAACCCGGAATGTGCCGGAGTCACTACTTTGTGTGAGATGGATTTCCCCACTGGCACCATCATCACCAGCCCAGTTATCACAGCCGACGTGGTCACCGCGAATACGACGTGCTGAAGCACAGGTTTAGGTGGCTCCAGATAACCAGGGTTACTTGACGTTGCGAATCGCCCAGTCCGATCAATACCGGATGTAAACGGGCGAATGTGATGACGATCGGAGTCAGCCGACGAGCCCACCAGCCGTGGAATGGGCGCGGCGCACGCGACCATGCCGGCCTGCATCAGGTACTCGGGAGTCAGATGGAACAGATGCTGTGTCGGTCGCCTTCACGACTCCGAGTTGATCCAGGATGACCTTGGACCGGATTTCCAGCTCGTACCCGAGCGGGTCGTTCGCCGACAGACGCGCTAGGCGTTGCTGAGCCACGAGGGTGAGAGCGATCTCGTAGGAAGCATCGAGGTCCTTTGCGCTCTGCAGACTGACATCCAGAGCTCCGGACGCGCCGACTAAGTCCCCCAGATCCATGAGCGCGTTTCCACGTACTCGTTGCAGCAGCGCCATCTCAGCGCTCAGCCCCGCAGAGCCGGTCGCAACGAGACGCTCCACGATCGCGATCGCCTCCGCTGATCGCCCTTCACAGGTCATGCACTCCGCGGTGCGGGCGTCCACCAGGCGCATCTCGCTCATGAGGCCGGATGCTTCGAACTCCATCCGGGCGGCGCTCAGCCGCTCGTAGGCCTCGTCGAAGGATCCCATGCGGCCCGCCAGTTGTCCCCACAACAGCAGCGTGTAGCCGATCCCGTACCGGTACCTCGCCGCTCTGAAGATCCGTAGCCCTTCTCGGAACCGGCGGTCGGCCTCCTCGTAGTGACCTTGATTGGCAAGGATCTCCGCGACGTTGCAAGTACCGAAGGCGGCGTCGATGTCGTTTCCGCTCGCCAGGCGCGCTTCGCGACCGCGCTCGTAATAAGAGATGGCGTCATCCCAGTCGCCCCGGAAGTAGGAGAGGACTCCAAGGTTGTTCAGGACCACCGCTTGTCCCCCGAGGTCCCCGAGCTCGGTGTAGATCTCCAACGCGTGCAGGGAGTCGGCGCACCGATCAGACCGACCGAGCGACATCCAGGCCCAGTCCAGCGTGTACAGAGCATGAGCCTCGGCATCTCTGTCGCCGGAGTCGCGCGCCTCGGCTATGGCTTTCTCGCACCAGGTTACGGCCTCGCGATGGTGGCCTTGCGCCTGACGGACCATGGCGTACCAGACCGTGAGCTGCGCCCGTCGTCGACCGGCTTCGACTCCGGCTACGCCCGCGACCGCACGCAGACCACGACGTATCCAGCGGACTGCCTCCGAGTACCGGCCCACACGCTCCGGAATCCACGCTTCCTTCAGGCACAATTCCGCCGCGGCGACCGGGTCCTCACCGAAGAGGCGGCGTGCCTTGTGGTAAGCCGACGCGGCGCCTTCATAGTCCCCCGCCCGCTCACGAGCATCTCCCAGGGACTCCCATACCGATGCCAACTCCGTCCCCGGCAGGTCCGCAATTCTTCTGCCTGCCGACAAGGCGCTTTCGAAGTGTGTGGCGGCATCGACGTTTGCGTACTTCTCGCGGGCACGCCGTCCCGCGACGCACGCGTAATGCCACGCCCTGGGGTAACTCTGGGCATGGAAGAAATGAAGCGACAGGACTTCCGCCTCCTGGTCGGCAGACTCCCCGAGGCTCGCTGCTATCGCTTCGCCGGCGCGCCCGTGGAGCTCACGCCGACGCCGGTAGGGAAGCTCCTCGTAGGCGCACTCACGCACTATCTCCGAACGGAAGTGGACGATGCCGGATCCGTCGGCCACCAAAAAGTCCTCGAGGCCACCTACGACGTCCGCAAGCCCACCGGGATTCGAATCCAGAACGTCAGGTACGTCTGCGTCAGGCTGCAACAGGTCGGCAAGGTCGCGCGGGCGGAAGGTCGTTCCCAACACCGAAGCGCATCTCAAGGTCTGGCGGGCGCGCGGAGGAAGGCGATCGATCTGGGCGGTCACGGCGGTGTCGATCGAGTCGGGGAGCGCCTCCATCGCGGATCCCGCGACGCGAGCGCGCCACAGCTCTTCGAGGAACAGTGGATTGCCGGTCGAGCGCTCAGCCAAAGACCGGATCTCGTGAGGAAGAAGGGGGAACTCGTTCGTAAGGCGCGTCAGGGCATCGACAGCGGTGTCGACCGACCACGGAGAAAGCTGCAGGGTTCGTAGATGGGCCGCCGCGTCGGCAAGAAAGCCGCCTCCTGTCGGGCGCCTTGTCAGGCACACGAGGATCGCTCGAGTATCCACGAGGTCGATGATGCGCCGGACGAGGCCCTGTGATGCCTCGTCCATGTGGTGGGCATCCTCCATGACCAGGAGTGCCGGGAGCGGAAGAACTTTCAGCAGGAACTCGGTCGCGGCCTGCTCGACGGCCTGGCGTCGGAACTCGGGCTCGAGGCGCGCCGTCTCGAGCGTGTCAGGAAGATCGAGATCGAGCGGGGTCGCCAGGAGCGGCAGGACAGGGCTCAACTCCGGCGCGTCGCGGCTGACAGTGTCGCTCAGGCGACGGACCACCAGATCGCGTTCGCAGTCGGCATCGACACCGATCAATTGGCGGAACAGGATCCAGAAAGGCGCATACGGAGAGGTCGCCTCGTAGCTTTCGCATGTGACATTCAGACACGGCAGCTCAGAGGCCCGGCGGCGCAACTCCTCCACCAGACGCGTCTTTCCGCTTCCGTGGTCCCCGATGATCTCGACGACGCGGCCCTCACCACGCTTCAAAGCGGACAGGCCCTCTTCGAATGCGCTGAGCTCTTCGTCGACACCGGCCAACGGAAGGACGGTCCGGCGATCGACGCGCGCCCTCGTGGCGTCGCCGACTGCAAAAGCGGTCACAGGACGACGCTTGCCCTTGACCATGAAAGGAGGCAACGGGTCGGTGACGAATGACCGTTGCGAGCGGTCGAGCACCTCTTGGGTGGCGAGCACCTGACCGGGTGAGGCCTTCGCCATCAGCCGTGCAGCGAGGTTGACGGTGTCGCCCATCACCGTGAACGTCCGCCGGTAAGCGGGACCGACGTCTCCGGCGAAGACCGGTCCGGTGTTCACACCTATACGCAGCGGTAGAGGTGGATCGGCGTCGACCACCTCTCGCAGCGCGGTGAGAATACGTTCCTCGTCGTCTCCGACCCGCCGGGGTGCACCGGAGACGAGGATGATCTTTCCCCCGTCGTGGTCGACGTCCGTGCCGAGGAAGGTCACCTCGTAGCTTTCGGCGATCTGCTGCACGCGACGGACAGTGGCATCGAGCAGAGTCGCGCAGTGCTCGGGTCCTTCGCCGTTGACGATCTCGTCCGTTCCGTCGAAGTGCAGGAACGACACGGTGGCCGTGCGGTGGACCGGGTCGGCGCCGCCGCCGAGCAGGTGCTCCCTTATGGCCGTGGGCACATATCGCGACACCTCGTGGTCCTGCATCTCGAGGATCTGGATCGGTACCTCCGACAATGGCGCCGTCGGGTTGCGCAGGAGAAAGCCGCTTCCCCGGGCCGGTCCCCGGCAACCAGGAGGCAGGGCGGACGCAGTGGCTGCGCTCATGACAATTTCACCCGCCGTGGCAGTACCCTCGGCATCGACAGTGGCGGTCACCGCCGGGCCCGATACGACCAGCTCCCGGTGCGACCCGCCTACCAGGAAAACGTTGAACGAGCCTGTGTGAACACCGATGGAGATCCGCAGGACGACCTTGCCGGCCGACGTCGAAAGCCGCCCGACATCTCGTAGGCGGGCGCGCATCCCGATCGCCGCCTGTGCCGCACGAACAGCGTGACCATCGCCGTCGAACAGAAGCAACAAGGCGTCCCCACCGAACTTGAGGAGGCTGCCGCCAGCACGGTTCGCGACCCCGAGCAGCTCCTCGAAGCAGGCGTTGATCGCGTCGGCGATCTCCTCGGCTCCGACCTTGCCGTGTCGTGCCAACCGCTCCGACATCTTGGTGAATCCCGACACGTCGCCGAAGACCATGGTTGCGTCCAGGGTCTGGCAATGCGGGACATCGATGTCTGCGACCCCGGGACGCCGGGCCCAGTCGACCGTGAGCCGAGGGATATAAGGAAGGAGGCGCGCGCTCACCTCGCCACCGTCGTCATAGGTAGCGAGCTACAGCACTCGCGGCTTACGCCGGCCTGCCGGGTTCACGGGCGACCGACCGGCCGGATACGTAGGGCTGTAGATCTTGATTTTCGTAGGTATGCGCTCAACGCGGTCACGTTAACACGGCAAGAGAGAATCGGCACTTGTCGAGAAACCGTCGGGATGCGACTCACTGAAGGGCTCAACGCTTATCGATGCGCACAACTCCCGGCGGGTGATTGTCCTTTAGCGACGTCCGCATCAAGTTCAACATGAGCCACACAAATCGGCCAGGAAGATGACGAGCACCACCGAAGCCAAGGCTCACTCACTGCTTTACGACCGCTATGGCCTCCGGCGAGAGGACATCCTCGATCGTCTTGAGAAGACGGCCCCGCGGCGAGAGCACCGAGACGGAGTCCGATCCGTAGTTGGTCACGAAGATGTCATCTGATACGGCGATGCCGTCCGGTTCGGTACCGACTCCAACCGTCTTCTTCACCGATGTCGAACCGATCTTGATGATCGAGACGTTGTCCGAACCGCTGTTCGCCACGTAGATCTTCCCCGAGCCGATCGCGACAGCATCGGGAGACGTCCCAACTGGAATGGTGCTCGTCACCGCAGCGGTCGCCAGGTCGACCACCTCGAGCGTGGAGCTGCCTTCGTCGGCGACATACGCGAAGCCCACGGAGCATGCGACCGCGACCGGGTCCGACCCCACCCCTACTGATGTCACGGTGGGATCCGTCGGGTCTGTATCGACGCCCGAGAAGATGTCGAGCTGGTTGTCCCCGTTGTCCGTCGCAACGACGGTCGTACTGTCGGGACAGGCCGCCACCGCGCTGAGCGCCGGCGACAAGCCGGGCAAAGACGTGATCTGGTAGACGTCACGACTCGCGAGATCTATGGCGTCCAGTGCAGCGGACTCCGAAAACCCTTGATCTGCAACGTATCCCCACTGATCGTCGGGGAGGACTGCAGAACCGTCGAGGTTGGTGAACGAGCCCGACAACGCGAACACCTGACTGGAAGTGGGTGAGACCACGAATGCCTGAGAGCTCCCTTCCATGTCGCTCGCAGTCGCAAGTCCGAGTGGTCCTTTCGTGGACGTGGCGAACGAGTTGAGGGTGTTTCCCACTTCCACGGTGAGAGTGGATCCTGGGCCCTTGACCGGTTGAAGCTCGCCGTGCGCTTCGTGGTTCGTTGCCACCCATACGTCTTTGTTCGCTCCCCCGGCATCCGCGGTGGGGCGTGAGGACGACTGGTTTGCTCGAATCGAAGCCACAGCAGACGACGAGGTCGGTTCAGATGCGACGAGCACCACGATTGATGCAAGGACCGCTACGGACCCTGGCGACATCAACGAAATGTGTCGTGAGTGACGCCTGGGGGCAGTGCGGAGTTCTTTGTGATCGGCGAGCTCGAGGCTCATCAGCATCATCACCCCCTTTGAGCCATTGTGGCGCATGGGAGCGGGTCGCGGTCCAACGTTTGGGCATTGATTGTTGACGATCGTTCCCAGAGCCGCGATGCTGCGTTTTCGGGCTCAGCTCAACTGGGGGGCCCCAGAGTGAGACAAGGGGGAATTGCATGAAGAGTCGTTTTCGACGGAAAGTCGCATTCGCGGCTGTAGCCGTCACATCGATCGGGGCGACATTCCTGATCGGGGGCACCTCCGCTGTGTCAGCAGCGACGAATTCGGGAACCGTGGCTCTCGCGGCCAGCCGGCCTGCCTTCGTGGCTCATGCGACCGATCTGGGACCGGCAGCCGCCAACCAGCGGGTCGATTTCGAAGTCCTGTTGGCCTATCCCCACGCATCGGCCGTGGCGGCAGAGGCGCAGGCCGTCTCGTCGCCCGGCAACCCTCAATACCGGCACTTCCTCACCACCGCCCAGTTCCGTGCGCGTTACTCGCCGTCTGCGGCTTCTGTGGCGGCCGTCGAGTCGTGGGCACGTGGATCGGGCCTTTCGGTCGCCTCGGTGGCGTCGAGCCGTCTGTACGTGGAAGTCACGGGAACGATGAAGCAGGCCGAAAAGCTCGTCGGCACCCGACTCGACACGTACCGCTACCTCGGCAAGAACCTCAACGAGCCGATATCCAACTACCGGATTCCTGCCAAGCTTGCAGGCACCGTGGCCGGGATCGTCGACCTGGACTCGAGCGGCTCTCTGGCCCAGCCGGCCGACACGCTCCCTGGGCCGCCTCCGGGCGTCCGCTACGGCGTTCAGCCCTGCTCCGCTTACTACGGGCAGATACAGGCCACCAACAAGCCCAAGGCGTACGGGCAGAAGTGGCCATACACGATCTGCGGATACAACGCCAAGCAATACGAGGAAGCTTTCGGCCTGTCGAGCAGCATCGCAAAGGGTCTCGACGGAGCGAGCGTGACTGTTGCCATCGTGGATGCCTACGCCGCCCCTACGATCCTGAGCGACGCCAACGAGTGGTCAAGCCAGAACGGCATAGCGCCGTTCACCGCCGACCAGTTCGCCCAGGACACCCCTCCGCCGGACGGTTACAACCTCGAGGCTGAATGTGGTCCGCAGGGCTGGTACGGCGAGGAGACCCTCGACGTGGAGTCCGTGCACGCAATGGCTCCCGGGGCGAACGTCTTGTATGTGGGGGCAAAGAACTGTGGCGGCGGCCTTGACAAGGCATGGGCGTCGGTCATCGACGACCACCTCGCAAGCGTCGAGACGGACTCCTGGTTGTTCGGCCCCGAGGACCTGGTTCCGAGCGGTCAGCTGAATTTCTTCACCGAGTTCCTGCTCGAGGCTGCGAACACGGGCGTCACGGTGCAGTTCTCCTCAGGTGACGACGGGGACCAGGCCGACTCGTCTTACGGGAAGTCAGTGGACTTCCCGGCGTCGGACCCATGGGCAACTGGCGTCGGAGGCACCAGCACCGAGATCGGTGCGAGCGGGCAGATCGTGTTCCAGAACGGCTGGTCGAACTCCTACTCCATCCTGAACGGTCACACGTGGGCGCCGGCTCCCCCGGCGACTACAGCAGCGGTGCCGGAGGCGGTACGAGCATCCTCTACACGCAGCCCTTCTACCAGGTGGGCCTGGTGCCAACCTCCATCAGCGAGTACTACGGCAGCACCCCCATGCGCGCCGTGCCTGACGTGGCCATGCCTGCCGACCCGAACACGGGGCTGCGCATCGGGGAAACCCAGGTGTTCCCGCACGGGACCAAGTACGCCACCTATCGTCTGGGGGGAACAAGCCTGTCGTCGCCCCTGTTCGCAGGGGTATTGGCGGACGCGATCCAGTACACCGGCTCGGCAGTCGGGTTCATCAACCCGCTGCTTTACGAGGAGTCGGGTACGTCTGCGATCACTGACGTCCTGAACACCCCGACACCCGAGGCGACGGTGCGTACGAATTTCACCAACGATCTGAACCCGTCGGAGGGATACACCTACTTGCTGCAGACAGTCGGAGTTCAGACTCAGATCTTCACGGGTCCGGGTTACGACGACATGACCGGAGTGGGTACTCCAAACGGAGTGGCGTTCCTTCACGCCATGAAGAACTGACCACCACGTCATGAAGAACTGACGACGATATCTCCCGTCGTCACGGCATCCGCAGTGCCGGGCCCCTTTCGGGGGCCCGGCACTGATGCTTTGTGGACTGTTTTCCATTTGGATCGCTGCGTGGGACACACGACGTCGCATACTGTTGTGCAGGCGGTCCGTCGACCATCCAGGTCGCGGCTTGGAAGTGCTGAGGGAGACGAAGATGGACTCAAATCCTGGCGGCCAGCAGAATCCCCAGCCGCCGCCCTATGGCGGCGATCCTTCTGTGCCTCCCTACGCCGGTGATCCCTCCGTGCCACCGTACGGGGACCCATCGGCACCGCCTTACGGAACGACACCTCCTCCATACGGTGGGACACCTCCCCCTACGGCGAGGGTACGCCTCCTCCCTACGGCGGGACACCACCCCCCTACGCTCCGCCGAGTCAGACTCCGCCGTTCCAGACTCAGGGAAGCGCTTCTCCTTATGGCTTTCCGACACCCGCTCCGGCGCGGGGTCGACCCGACAACAGGACCCTCGCCATCATCGGTGGCGGTGTCGCCGCGGTCGTCCTGGTCATCGTGCTCATCGTCGTCCTAGTGGGCGGCGGCGGGAATTCACCCACCACGACCATGAACTCGTTCATCAACGCCTTGCTCTCCAACAACGGCACGCAGGTGTGCGCCCTCGTCGTACCTTCGCAGCAATCGACCTGCTCGCCATCTGACTTCACCGGCATCACGGGCCACGCGCAGGTCGCCAGTCAAGTAATTGACGGCGACGAAGCGCTCGTAGCAGTGACAGGTCAGGTCTGCATACAAGGCCAGTGCTCATCGAACTCGGACGCGAGCTCCGGAATGCCCGGTGACGGGGTGACTTTCGCCGAAGCGTTCGCGAATGCGACCTCCTCCAGTGCCGGCATCAGTCCTGCGGCGCTCGAATTGGTCAACGGCACTTGGTACATAGACTCCAGCAGCTGAGGATCGCACACTCGGGAAATTGAGTCTCGCCGGGTGGCCCGTCTCGGCCGCGTTCGAGTTCACAGGCTTGGAGCTGTCCCAGTCCTGACGGGTTTTGCACCAATTTGCACCAATGGGATCTGGCATGCGCGAGGGTGTACCGTGCACCGGGTGAACAGCGTTCCCCGGACCCGACAACATCCGGAGGCATGAGCACTGCACCCGTAGCCGGTGGTCAGTCGAGGAACCTCGTCCTCGCCGCGATGATCTTCGCCGTCGCGATGACGTTCATCGACCAGACGATCGTGTCGATCGCAGTACCGGAAATCCAGAGGGAGCTCGGCCTTTCGAACACGGGTGTGCAGTGGGCCGTCAACGCCTATCTCCTCGCGCTGGCCGCACTGTTCGCATTCGGCGGCCGTCTCGCCGACACGGTCGGGCATCGCAAGATGGTCGTTCTCGGTGTGATCATCTTCGCCGGCTCGTCCGCGATGTGCGGTCTCACCCCTAAGGGCAGCCTGGCGGAAGCGTGGATCGTTGTGTTCCGAGCGGTCCAGGGTGCGGGCGGCGCGATCATGTTCCCCGCGGCGCTCGCCATCGTCGTGCAGACCTTCGCGCTGCGTGAGCGCGGCAAGGCTTTGGCGAAATTCTTCGGCATCGCAGGGGGGCTGACCGCTGTCGGGCCGGTGCTCGGGGGATATCTGACCGAGTGGACCTGGCGCGCGATCTTCTGGGTGAACATTCCAGTCGCGGTCATCGCACTCGTGCTCATCGCGATCTCGAAGCCAGACACTGCGCACCGGCCCGCACCGATGGACTACAGGGGCCTCGTCCTCGTGGGCGGGGGCGTCGGCCTGAGCGTCTTCGGGTTCCAGCAGTCGTTCCTGTGGGGCTGGGGCAATCCCGGGATCGCCCTGTCGATAGCGGCCGGCGTCATCCTTCTCGTCGCTTTCGTGCTCGTCGAAATGCGCACAGAGTCGCCGCTGATCCAGGTGGGCATCTTCCGGATCCGGGCGTTTGCGATCGAGAACATTGTTCTCGGGATCGCGATGCTGGTGTTCATACCGGTGTTCTTCTTCTCTAGCGAGTACGGGCAGATCTCCCTCGGCAAGTCCGCCCAGCAGGTCGGCGTCATCCTCCTCTACTTCTTCGTCGGATTCGTGATAACCGCGCAGATCGGCGGCCGGATGCTCGACCGGGCTGGGGCAAAGCGTCCGGTGGTCCTGGGCTGCGCCCTCGCGGCCGTCGGCTTCTACCTGTGGGCAGGCAAGGTCACTCAGCTCAACTTGAACTCACAGCAGTGGTACATCGTCCTCGCCGGCGCCGGAATGGGGTTCATGCTCGGCCCTGCGAGTACCGACGCCGTCAATCGCGCCTCGCAAGCTCTCCTACGGCGAGGCGACCGGCATAACCCAGACCGTCCGGAACTTCGCCGCCAGCATGGGACTCGCGATACTCGGCACGATCTCGGTTTCACAATTCCGCTCCAGGGTGACGTCGTCACTGATCGCGCAGGGAACACCCCACAAGTTGGCGGCGAAGATAGCTGCAGGCATCTCCCAGTCCCAGGGGCAGAGCTCGAGCGGTTCGAGCATCACCCGGATTCCTCACTTCATCCAACTCGATTTCGCGTACGCGTCGCGAACCGTGTTCTACGTGATGGCCGGTGTGATGGCCGCGGCGGCCCTCGTCGCGTTCTTCGCGCTCGAGCAGGGACTCCAGGTTGATACCGGGGAGTCGGACACGGATCCGACCGCGGGCAAAGTCGCGGCGCCTCAGGACCTCGGAGCGCCGTCAGGCCACCGGCGATCAGAGGTCACAGCGATAGAAGTGCGGAGGCCCGGCACGGCGTGCGTGTGATCGTGCTCGGGGGAACCCGGTTCATAGGAAGGGCCGTGGTGGCCGAGCTCGAAATCCGCGGGGCACGAGGTGCTCGTCGTTCACCGAGGCGAGCACGAACCGACCACTGCGGGCAGGTCGAAGCACCTGCATGTGGAGCGGGCGCGTTTGCGAACGGTCGCACCCGAGCTCGAACTGTTCCGACCGGATTGCACAGTGGATGTCTCGGCGCGGTCAGGAAGTGATGCGGACGACGCTCTGCGGGCTCTGCCGTCAGGGTTGCATCATGTGGCGCTCTCGAGCGGCGACGTCTACCGGGCATTCAACTCGCTGCACGAAGGCACGAGCACCGATGCGGTACCGCTGACGGAGACGGCTCCCACTCGTGAGCGCCGGTTCGTGGTGGCAGCGGACGACGAGAACCTCGAGGTCGAAGAGAGGTACCTCGCGCTCGACGGGACGGTCCTCCGGCTCGGCGCAGTCTACGGAGAGCACGACTACCAGCGACGGCACGAGTTCGTTCTCCGTCGGGTCCGTGCCCGGCGCCCGAGGATCCCGGTCGGAACTGCCAACTTCTTGTTCAGTCGCTGCTACGTCGGCGATGTCGCTCAGGCGGTCCGCCTTGCAGTGGAGCTTCGACCGGCCGGCAAGATCTTCAACGTCGTCGAGCGGGCGACATGGACAATCGGGCTGCTGGCCCAGAAGATCATCGAAGCTTCGGGTGTCCCTACCGAGCTCGTGCGGGTGGACGATCGCCTTCTGCCCGACGATCTGCGGATCACGGGCCGGATGGAGCAGCACCTGCTCCTGGACTCTCACAAGATCCGCTCGGACCTCGGCTGGGAGGAGACGGACCCGGAGGAGGCTCTCGTGCGGACGGTCAAGTGGGACCTCGACAATCCTCCCGGCGCGGAGTACCTCGCAGAGATCGGATCCGCTCCAGACGACTTCGGCGCGGACGATGCCGCGCTGTCCGGCCCTTCCCGTTAACTTCGTCATAGACACGGAGGTAGAGCGAATGAGCGACACGCTCGATTGGAACAGCAAGGTCATAGAGGAGTTCCGGGCAAACCATGGTCAGATGGGTGGCCAGTTCAAGGACGCGCCCCTGCTGCTGCTCCACACCAAGGGTGCGAAGAGCGGCAAAGAGCGCGTCAATCCGATGATGTACCTCGATCTCGACGGGCGCAGGTTCGTCTTTGCATCGAAGGCCGGCGCGGACACGAGCCCGGACTGGTACCACAACCTGGTTGCAAATCCCCGGGTGACCGCGGAGCTCGGTGACGAAACCTATGCCGCGGATGCCAAACATGTCACCGCCGAAGAGCGCGACAGGATCTATGCCGAGCAGGCCCGGCGCTATCCGGGATTTGCCGAGTATCAGCAGAAGACTTCGCGGGTCATCCCTGTCGTGGAGCTCGTACCCGCGAGCTGAGAGGCGGCGCTCTGATGCCCAGATGGACGGCAAGGGACATCCCTGATCAAAAAGGTCGTACTGCTGTCGTCACCGGAGCGAACAGCGGGCTCGGGTTCGAAACGGCTATCGCCCTGGCGGGTGCCGGCGCGAGCGTCGTGCTCGCGTGCCGGGACCAGGCGAGGGGCGATGCGGCGTTGAAGCGGATCCTCGAGAGCCACCCCGCTGCGGACGCACGCGTACAAGTCCTCGACCTAGCCGAGCTGGCTTCGATCCGGAGCTTCGCGGCGAACTACTCCTCATCGCACGATCACCTCGACATCCTGGTGAACAACGCAGGGGTGATGGCCATCCCCCGGCGCGAGACCGCTGACGGGTTCGAGATGCAATTCGGTACAAACCATCTCGGTCATTTCGCGCTCACCGGGCTCCTGCTCGAGGAGCTCATCGCGCGGTCCGGGTCGAGGGTCGTCGCGCTGTCCAGTGAGGTGGCGAGGATCGGCCGCATGAAGTTCGACGACCTGCAGAGCACGAGGCGCTACGGGAAGTGGACTGCTTACGCCCAGTCCAAACTCTCCAACCAGCTGTTCGCGCTCGAGCTCGACAGAAGGGCCTCGTCGAAAGGCCTCGTGAGCGTCGCCGCGCACCCCGGCTACGCGGCCACGAACCTGCAGCGCGTCGGCCCGCGGATGAGCGGCTCCAAGATCATGGAGAGGGTGACCGATCTGGAGAACACGGTCTTCGCTCAGACGGCCGTGATGGGAGCGCTTCCAGTCCTCTATGCCGCTACGGCTCCTGCGGTCAGTGGCGCCCAGTACTTCGGTCCTGATCAGCTTTTCGGTTTGCGGGGCTATCCGAAGCAGGTCCGCTTCGTCAGGGCCGCCACCAGTGCGGAGTCGGCCCGACGCCTGTGGGAGATCTCAGAAGAGCTCACGGGCGTCCGCTACGAGCAGCTCCGCTGATTGCCTGAGCGACCGCTGCGCTGACCTGGCCGGGACGCGGCTTCGGGCTTTCGAGCACGAACCGCCGGCCGGTCACGACATCGAGGCGCACGACGAGCAGTCGGGTCCCGTTGACCTGAACGCCTGCACGAAGCAGATCAAGAGGTGTGCGCGACTGGTGGGTCTCGTCCCGCGACGTCGCGAGCCCCCGCACGAGCACCGTCCATGCATCGAGCGTCGCCATGTCGACGTAATCGACCTCGAATGCGACGAGCGACCCGGGAGCCGAGTCGGCCAACATCCCGCCGCCCGGATGCACGACGATTGCGCGGTCTTCGTAGTCAAAGGCGACCGGCTCCACGATCGGGGCCTTGTCGGTCGAGACGGCGAGCCGCCCGATCAGGCCGTCCTCGGCAGCGGCCTCCAGAAGCTCGATGCACTCGGGGAAAAGAAGCACCTCCGACGTGCCCACACCTGTCTGCATACCCCGAGCGTTGCATGTCACAGGTGAGACCGGTAACTCCCTTGTAAGAGAACAGTCGTTGCCTCATACTGAATCAATGTCCGCCTTCTCAGGTTCACCCGGGCCAGGTGGCGGCGACCGGTGAGACGGTTGCATGAGGCGGGCGCCCCGGCCCGGGTGTTTCCTGTGGCGGCGGCGTTGCTCGTCACCGTCGGGATCTGCCTGTTCGCACCTTCGTCGGCCTCGGCCTCGGTGATCCGGTCCGGAGCCTCGCGCACGCTCGAACGCGCAGACACGATGCCGGCGTGCTCCAACACCGCGGCGATCAGTTACGGGGAGGCACCGCAGGTGGCGAACATCGCGGTGGCCGGCGAGATCGACTGCTTCACCTTTTCGGGCACATCGGGCGATCTTGAGTTCACCAACCTCGACGTCACGTCGGGTGACGTCAGCCCTTTCATCGACATCTTCAAGCCTGACGGCATTTCGAACTGCGGTGGGCCCTACGAAGGTCCAGGTGGGTGCCCTCTCGACGAGACAGGCACATGGACCATCGAGCTGTCGGACGCGGACGGCACCCACACCGGCTCCATGAACGTTGCGATTAACCGGACCGACTTAGCGGTCGGCTGCAAGAACCTGCCCTACGGACCCACCACGCTCAAGGGAAAGGTGAAGACCATCGCGGCCATTTCGTGCTTCAGCTTCTCGGGCAATTCCGGCGATGTCGACTACGTGCACGTGGTCGGCGTGAAGGGTGCGCTCGGTACACCAGAGATGACCCTCGGCGCGCCGGACGGCTCCGAGCCATGCGGGAGCGTGGAACTCGGGACCTTGGAGTGCATGCTCAGTGAGTCCGGAACGCAGAGCCTGCTCGTCTACGCCGACAGGGGTGCAGTCACGGGCAAGTACAACATCTCGATACAGAGACTGACCGATCCCGTGCAGTGTCCCACCCTCGTGAAGAAGGGCGCTTCTGACGCAAGCTCCATCGCCACTGACGGACAGGTCAGGTGCTTCAAGCTCGCGGGCAAGAACGGCGAGAAGATCACAGCCACCTTGACCGGGGTGACCGGCACCCTCGAGCCCCTCATGGACCTGTTCGATCCGGCGGGCACATCGGTTGCCGCAGGGCCTGGCGAGACCTTGAGCTACACCCTCAACTCGACGGGTACGTGGGTGATCCTCATCGAGGACGACGGCGGTACGGGGCTCGGGAACTTCACCATCGCTCTCACTTGACGACCTGAACGACCGGAACGACCGCCGTCACATCTTTCCCGGTCGTCGACTCCTGCCCCACCTGCACCACCACTCGACCAGCACGAAGTCAGTTTCGCGTTCGCCGAGAAAACGTAGTTTCATTCTCGTCTTAGTAGGGAAAGGAGGCGACCAGCACAGGAGGTAGGGGGAATTGGGGACGCACCTGGTCGGTCGGCGAGGAGCGGGCGTTCGCCTGCTTCTCGTGGTTCTTGCTGCCTTGGCAGCCTTCATGGCAGTGGTAGCAAGCGCTACGCCGGCGTCGGCTCTCGGGAGCCCGATACTCCTGACCATCACCGTGGCACCGACCGCGGTGTCGGTGCCCAACGGCGAGACGCAGCAGTTCACCGCGACCGGCCACTACTCGAATCTGAGCACCGAGAACCTGACCGACACGGTCACGTGGTCGTCCTCCTCGACGGCGGTGGCTACCGTCTCGAACACCTCCGGGTCGCAGGGCGTGGCGACAGCCGCCGGGACCGGACTGGCAACGATCATGGCCGTCGACGGTTCGGTCACGGGGACCGCCGCGATGACGGTGCTTCCTGCGGTTCTGTTGACCGTTACGGTGTCGCCCACCGTCGCATCGATCCCGCTCGGGGAGTCCGAACCGTTCACCGCTACCGGCCACTACTCCGACGGGACCACACAGAACCTGACCGACTCGGCCACCTGGTCGACGTCGAGCTCGTCGGTCGCGACGGTCTCGAACACCTCGGGCTCACAGGGCACCGTGACTGCGACCGGTACGGGTGCGGCAACCATCGGTGCGACCTACACCTCGATCGAAGGAGTCGCCGCAGTCACGGTTATTCCCGCCGCTCTCCTGCTAGTGACGGTGTCACCGCTGACAGCCAACATTCCCGTCGGAGAGACGGAGCCGTTCACTGCGACCGGCCACTACTCAGACGGGAGCACGAGCAACATCACCGACTCGGTCACGTGGGGCACCTCGAGCTCGGGCACTGCGACCGTGTCGAACTCGTCGGGCTCGCAAGGCGAGGTCACAGCGGTCGCGACGGGGGCCGCCACCATCACCGCGACCGACCCGACGACCTCGATCGAGGGAACGGCCATGGTAACCGTCCTTCCGGCGGTGCTCCTGCCAGTGACGGTGTCGCCTCTCGCCGCCAACATTCCCGCCGGGGAGACCCAGCAGTTCACCGCGACCGGCCATTACTCCGACGGGAGCACACAGGATCTTGACGGACTCGGTCACCTGGGCATCGTCGAGCACGAGCACCGCGACAGTCTCGAATAGCTCAGGCTCGCAAGGTGAGGTGACGGCCGTCGCGGACGGAGCCACCAACATCACCGCGACCGACCCGACGACCTCGATCGAGGGAACCGCCGCAGTCACAGTCCTGCCGGCTGTCCTCCTTGCTGTCACGGTGTCACCGATCGCCGCCAACATCCCCGCCGGAGAGTCCGAGCAATTCACCGCGACCGGGCATTACTCCGACGGGAGCACGCAGGATCTGACCGACTCGGTCACCTGGGCGTCGTCAAGCTCGAGCACCGCGACAGTCTCGAATAGCTCAGGCTCGCAAGGTGAGGTGACCGCCGTCGCGGACGGGGCCACCACCATCACGGCGACAGACCCGACGACATCGATAGAGGGAGTAGCCGCAGTCACAGTCCTGCCGGCGGTCCTCGTCGCCGTCACGGTGTCACCGATCGCCGCCAACATCCCCGCCGGAGAGTCCGAGCAGTTCACCGCGACCGGGCATTACTCCGACGGGAGCACGCAGGATCTGACCGACTCGGTCACCTGGGCGTCGTCAAGCTCGAGCACCGCGACGGTGTCGAACTCGTCTGGAACACAGGGTGAGGTCACCGCCGTCGCGGACGGAGCCGCCACCATCACGGCGACCGACCCGACCACGTCCATCGATGGGACGGCGGCAGTCACAGTCCTCCCCGCGGTGCTCCTCGCAGTGACGGTATCGCCTCTTGTCGCCAACATCCCCGCCGGAGAGTCCGAGCAATTCACCGCGACCGGCCATTACTCCGACGGGAGCACGCAGGATCTGACCGACTCGGTCACCTGGGCGTCGTCGAGCACGAGCACCGCGACAGTCTCGAATAGCTCAGGCTCGCAAGGTGAGGCCACTGCCGTCGCGGACGGGGCCACGACCATCACGGCGACCGACCCGACCACGTCCATCGACGGGGCGGCCGCAGTCACAGTCCTGCCGGCTGTGCTCCTCGCCGTCACGGTGTCACCGATCGCCGCCAACATCCCCGCCGGAGAGTCAGAGAAATTCACCGCGACCGGCCATTACTCCGACGGGAGCACGCAGGATCTGACCGACTCGGTCACCTGGGCGTCGTCGAGCACGAGCACCGCGACAGTCTCGAATAGCTCAGGCTCGCAAGGTGAGGTGACGGCCGTCTCCACAGGGGCCACCACCATCACGGCAACCGACCCGACCACATCGATAGAGGGAGTCGCCGCAGTCACAGTCCTGCCGGCTGTCCTCCTTGCCGTCACGGTGTCGCCTCTGGCCGCCAACATCCCCGCCGGAGAGTCCGAGCAATTCACCGCGACCGGCCATTACTCCGACGGGAGCACGCAGGACTCTGACCGACTCGGTCACCTGGGCGTCGTCGAGCACGAGCACCGCGACAGTCTCGAATAGCTCAGGCTCGCAAGGTGAGGTGACCGCCGTCGCGGACGGGGCAACGACCATCACGGCGACCGACCCGACCACATCGATAGAGGGAATCGCCGCAGTCACAGTCCTGCCGGCTGTCCTCCTTGCCGTCACTGTGTCACCGATCGCCGCAAATATCCCAGCCGGCGAGTCCGAGCAATTCACGGCCAAAGGCATTTACTCGGACGGCACCACCCAGGATCTGAGCGATTCGGTCGTTTGGGGATCATCTGACACCTCTGCCGCGACCGTCTCGAACAGCTCGGGATCTCAAGGTGAGGTGACCGCTGTCGCCACCGGGGCAACGACCATCACGGCGACCGATCCGAACACGTCGATAGAGGGAACTGCCGTAGTGACCGTCCTTCCCGCTGTGCTCCTCGCGATAACGGTCTCGCCGACAGAAGCGTCGATCGCGCAGTACGGGACTCAGCAGTTCACCGCGACCGGCCACTACTCGGACCTGAGCACGCAGGACTTGACCGATTCGGTCACGTGGTCGACCTCCGACACCTCCGAAGCCACGATCTCCAACAGCGCTGGATCGCAGGGCCTGGCGACAGGTGTGTCTCAGGGTGACGTGATCATCACCGCCACGGACTCGTCGGGAATCTTCGGAGTCGCCGATCTCGACGTGGGCGGAGTGTCGCTTTCGATCTCGCCGTCGAGCGGACCGCCCCGGACGCACGTGACGGTGAGCGGAAAGGGCTTCACGCCGGGAAGCATTGTGAAGATCACCTACAAAACGGGGGTGCCTGACGAGCCGGGCTTCAAGATCTGCAAAACGACGGTCGGTTCAGACGGGACGTTCAGCTGCACCGGCAAGATAAGGGGCGTCCGCGTAGACGGAGCAACCGGCTCGCATACCGTGAACGCAAAGACTCCCCACACGCACACGGTGACCGCGTCGACGACCTTCACGCTTACTTCTAAATCCTGATTCCTAGACCTTGATCCCTGCCTGCTCGTCTCCCCGGGCGGAGCGCGTCTCGAGCCATCTGCGAAAGCCCGCCGCGTTCGAGTGGACCCCGTTCAATGTCTCGAGCTTCTTGCGCTCCGACGCGTCGAGCCCCGAGTAGTCGGCCGCGAACGATTCGTCGAGCGCTGAGGCGATGTCTCTTCCCTCTCTCCACGCCTGCTCTGCGACACCCGCCCAGGAACGCAAGGTCTGCTCTGCTTCTGCGAGCACGGATCCTGCGTCACCGAGAAGTCCGTAATGCGCCAGCGCCAGTCCGGTCGGATGACGCTGCACGAACCGGTGAAGTGAGTTGACCGCCAGGTCGAGGTCGAAGTCGGGGGGAGGAGTGGCGGGTCGCAGTACCCCCGCGTCAGGGAGTCTCACCCCGACGGCATCGCCGGCGAACAGGATCCCGCTCGCCGAGTCGTGCAGAGCCAGGTGGTGCTTGGCGTGCCCGGGGGAATCGACCGTGGTGAGGACGTGCTCTGGCCCTGTGCGGATCTCCTCACCGTCTTGAAGCACGTGTATCCGCTCCTGCGGCGTGGGGTCGAGCCGCCCGTAGAGCGAGTCGAGAAGGGGTCCGTAGACCTTGCTCGCCGAGTCCACCAATCTGGTCGGGTCCACCAGGTGGCGAGCGCCCTTCTCGTGGACGTAGACGGTCGCCGAGGGAAACGCCCGCGCGACGTCGCCGACGCCGCCCGCGTGGTCGAGGTGGATGTGGGTCACCGCCACGCCGGCGAGATCCCCCGCTGCCACGCCGAGCTCGGCCAGCGCATCCAACAGCACCGGGACCGAGCTCTGGCTCCCCGTCTCGACCAGCAGCGGGGCGTCCCCGTCCACCAGGTATCCCGCGGTCATCCGCTCCCAACCGCCGAGCAGCGTGTCGATCTGGGTTATCCCAGGTGCGATGAGCGTCGCGGACATGCTCAGGCCGGTTCGGGGCCCACCTGTATGACGACCTTCACGTCGTCGGGCTGGCGGTCGAGGGCTTCGGACCACTGATCCAGGGGGACCTTGCGGCTCACGACCCGTTCGAGCCACGACCTGTCTGCCGCAGCCAGCGCGTCGGCGGCCGCCTCGTAGTGACGCCGATTCGCGTTCACAGACCCGACTACAGCCTCGTTCTCGAGGACCATGTTCCTGTTGAGCAGTCCCTCGTCGACGTCGATCGTCCTTCCGCCCGACGACACGCCCGTCAGGCAGACGACACCACCAGGGCCTAGGTGGTCCATCGCGTCGAAGACCAAGGAGTCGACACCTGTGCACTCGATCACGACGTCGGGCGGTGAGCCGACCGACTCGATCGTCCCTGTGTGGTAGTGCGCTCCGAGGTCGCTGACCAGGTCGGGCTTGGGTCCCGACGTCACCTGGTCGATCACCGTCACATCCATCCCGCGCTGGATCCCGATCAGAGCGGCAAGCAGCCCGATCGGTCCTGCGCCGGTGATCACCGCCGTCTTCGGCTCGAAGGTTGCGCGATTGCCGATCCGGTCGACCTGCTCCCACGCCTTCGCAACGACGCTCGTAGGCTCGAGCAGTACCCCGAGAAGCCCGAGCTTCGGGTCCACCCTCACCGTGAAGTCGGTCGTGATGCGGTACCGCTCCGAGCAGTATCCGTCGTGCTGCTTTATCCCCCGCTCTGTGTACTCGCCATTGCGACAGAAGTCCCATTCGCCTGCCGCACAGTTGATGCAAGGCACCGGGTCAGGGCGCCTGACGATTCCCACCACCAGGTCGCCCTTTCCGATCGGTCCCCCGACGGGAGCCTCGAGCACACGTCCGAGCGACTCGTGGCCGAGCACGAGCCGGTCCGAGCCGGGCGGCGCCCAGCCGTACTTGCCCGAGATGATCTCGATGTCCGTTCCGCACACCCCGATCGCGATCGTCTCTACGAGGACGGGACCGTCGGACTCGGGGGGCTCCGGAACGTCCTCGAGTCCCGCTGTGCCGGCCTTCATCGGTGTGACCCGGAGCGCTTTCATCCCTCGGACCTCCTCTTGCTCGCAGTCGTTCGATCTTTGGATGAACCGTCGGAATCCTTCGCGCGATTGCGCTTGGCGTACGGCATGTAGGCGTGGCTCCGCGACAGTCCCCGGTCGCGACGCAACACCGACCGCCGCAACGCGCGCACGGTGTCGGGGCTCGGGAGCAACTCGTCGAGGGATTGTCCGCTCAGGTGGCACGCGGTGTTGACGAGAGACACGTGTGAGAACGCCTGCGGGAAATTGCCCACCTGCCGTTTCGCGACGGAGTCGTACTCCTCTGAGAGCAGGCCGAGATCGTTGCGCAGCCCGAGCAGGCGTTCGAACAGAGCGCGTGCGTCGTCGGTGCGCCCGATCATCGCAAGGCAGTCCGCCATCCAGAACGAGCATGCGAGGAAAGCTCCCTCGCGTCCGGTCAGGCCGTCGACGGCGGCCGCCTCCTCCGCCCGATAGCGGAGGACGAACCCGTCTTCTGTAAGGTCCTTTTCGATCTTCTCGATCGTGGAACGGACCCTTGGATCGGTCGCCGGGAGAAACCCGAACAGCGGCATCATCAGCAAGCTGGCGTCGAGGTCGTCCGAACCGTAGTACTGCGTGAAGGCGCCGACCTCGGTGTTGTATCCCTTCTCGAGGACCTCCGCGTGGATCGCGTCACGCATCTGGCGCCACCTGTCGACAGGTCCATCCAGATCGAAATCCTCGATCGAGCGGACCGCCCTGTCGACCGCCACCCAGGCCATCACCTTGGAATGCGTGAAGTGACGGCGCGGGCCCCGGACCTCCCATATGCCGTCGTCAGGTTCCTTCCAACCCGTCTCGAGGAAATTCATGAGAGCGATCTGAAGGTCCCAGGCGGGCTCGGTCGTCACGTCGCCCGCACGCGCGGCCTGGTAGAGCGCCGCCATCAGCTCGCCGTAGACGTCGAGCTGGTACTGGCCGGCCGCGGCGTTGCCGATGCGGACTGGCTTCGACCCCTCGTAGCCGGCGAGCCAGTCGACCTCCCACTCGTCGAGCCTCCGCTCGCCCGCAGGGCCGTACATGATCTGGATCTCGGACGTGTTGCCCGCCACGGCGCGAAGCAGCCAGTCGCGAAACGCCATCGCCTCTTCGTGATAGCCCCCGCGCATGAGCGACGTGAGCGTCAATGTGGCGTCGCGCAGCCAGCAGTACCGGTAGTCCCAGTTCCTCACCCCTCCGAGCGTCTCTGGAAGCGAGGTCGTCGCCGCCGCGACGATGCCGCCCGTCGGCTGGTAGGTGAGCGCCTTCAAGGTGATGAGGGATCTGAGGACCGCGGCCCTGTACTCGCCCTGGACGGTGCACAGCGCCGACCATGCCTCCCACCACGAGACCGTGTCCTGTATCGAGAACCACGCGTCGGTGGGCCGAGGAGGAACCTCGTGCGAGGGGAACCAGGTGAGGACGAACGGGATGGCCTGCCCCTCTGTCACGGTGAAGTCGGCGATGGTCTGGAAATGCTCACCGTGTGTCTCCACCGGGGTCCATATGGCCAGCCCGTCGGGCCCGGCGGTAGCCGTGAGTAGCCCGTCCTGGTACCTGACCCACGGGATGGTGCACCCGTAGCCCATGCGGATGGCCAGGCACATCCGCATGGCGACGGTGCCTTTCACGCCTTCGACGACCCGGATCACCTCGGGATGGGTCTCGCGGATGGGCATGCAGTCGACGATCCTCACCGTGCCGTTGGCGGTTGTGAAGTCCGTCTCGAGCACGAGCGTGTCCTCTTTGTACCTACGCGAGGTCGACACCACCGGTTCTGCCGGGTGGAGCTGCCAGTAGCCGTTGTCGTCAGACCCTAAGAGGCGAGCGAAGCAGGCGTCCGAGTCGAACCGAGGCAGGCAGAGCCAGTCGATGGAGCCGTTGCTCCCGACCAGCGCCACCGTGTGGGTGTCGCCGATGATCCCGTAGTCCTCGATGCGCAGAGTCACTGGAACAACCTATCGGCGCCCGGGCCCTAGCCCGAGGTGCATCCCTGTGTCGACACCGACCCGCTCGACGCCTCGGCGGTGCGCACCCTTTTGAGGACGGCCGGCGTGGCGAGCGCGTACCCGACGCTGCCGTTTACCGTGGAGCGGGCGAAGACCACCCCGATCACCTCGCCGTCGGGCTCCACGAACGGGCCGCCCGAGTTCCCCGGGCGGACGACTGCGTCTATCTCGTAGATCGAGCGGGTGGCCTCGACGTTGCCGTAGATGTCCCAGCCTGTGGCCTGGAAGGCCGCCATCACCCCGGCGGCCCCGTATTTGAACGAGCCTCCTTCGGGAAAGCCGAGGACCGCTCCCGTCGCACCCCGGCCGACCAGGTTCGGGTCGAGGTGAAGCGGCGGCACGGTGAGCCCCTTTACCCGGAGCACCGCTATGTCGAGCACGGGGTCGTAGACGACCGGCGTCGCAGGCTGCAATCCTTCCGAATCGATGACGTCCGGGCGTGCGACTCCCGCCACGACGTGTGCGTTGGTGACGACGAGACCGGGAGCGACCACGAAGCCCGATCCCTCCTGCGTTAGGCCACATGCCTGACCCTCGATCTTCACGGTCGAAGGCCCGGCTGCGTCGACTGCTTGATTGACCGCCGAGTTGCCGGGCAGCGGGACGAAGCCGGCGATCGCAGGTGGCAGCCCGCTGAACACGAGCGGGAAGCCCTCCTGACCGAGGAAGGTCTCGACCCTCGCGAATATCGTGGGCGGCTGCGGGAGGACGTTGTCGAGAGCGCGCACGATGCGCGAGTTCTGCATCGCGGACGCGAGGCTCGTGAAGCTCGAAGCCCCGATCAGGCTTCCGGCGAGCCAGACGACGAGCAAAGTGGCGATCACGGCGACCCCTACGCCGAGCGCGGAGTCGATCGGACCGAGCTTGAGCCGTCGCAGGGCTGCGCCCGAATGCACTCCGATGATGCTTCCCACGGTGCCGAGCACGAACGCGAGTCCGAGGACCAGCAAGATGGCGACGACCGCCTTGCCGGTCGAAGAGTGGATGTGGGACGCCACCAGAGGCGTGAGCACGGCTCCGAGAAAAAGCCCTCCCCAGAAGCCCCCGTACGAGAAGAGTTGGAGCGCAGCTCCGCGCCGCAGCCCGCTCACCGCAGAGACCGCGACGATCACGAGCACTACGATGTCGACCCAGTTCACGCCCGCAGATCCTTGCATCTCCTTGCGGGCATGAGCCTTCACGATGCTTGTCACGGCGTCGGCGGGTGCCCGATCCACGGATGCCCGATCCACGGTTGCCCGTCCGCCGTGGGAAGATTGGCCTCCCGCGCACCACTGCCGGGTGCTCGCCCGGTGGGGAGAGAGCTGCGGTGCCCCACTTCGACGATCAGCCGACCGACACCGAGCCCGCCGGGCCAGCGTCAGCTCCCGGTGGACCGGGGGCGGCCGAGCCTGTCCAGGCGCCGGGTGTTGCGCCCGCACCACCGGCGTCGCCCGTTCCCCTGTGGCCGCCTCCCCCGCCGGAGTGGAGACCGCCCGGACAAGATGCCGTCCCGCAACACCCTTCGTGGCTACCGCCCGGGCAACAAGCCGCCCCGCAACACCCTTCGTGGCTCGCCGGCGGCGAGCAGCACCACAACGGTCACCCGCGGCCCGCAACCGGCCTCTCGCGATTCGCCGGTTCCGCTCCGCTCGACGTTCTCGGCCGGCCGCTCGCGTCGTTTTTCAAGCGCGCGCTCGCTATCGCCGTCGACTTCCTCGTGCTCTCGTTCGCCCTGAGCGAGTTCGGTCACGAGGTGTTCCCTCTTGTCCTGTCGTCGGCGAACAGCAAACCCCCTAGCGGTCAGTTGATGGAGTTCCTCGGGGTCTCCGCGCTCGTGTGGATCGGGTATCTGACACTTCTCGGAAGCTCGCGGCGCGGCCAGACGATCGGGATGATGCTCTACGGCATTGCGGTGCGCGACGACGCCGGCGGAGGACAGGTGAGCGTAGGGCGAGCGACGCTGAGGAGCGTGATCCTGCTCGGCCTGTCGGGCTTCTTCGTCGACCTGATCTGGCCCCTTTGGGACAAGAAGCGTCAGTCGCTTCACGACAAGGCAGCCCGGACCGTCGTGGTCGACGTCAGGCTGGCGGCGCTCGCCGAGCAGCTACGGCAGGCGGGCCGGTGACCGGTTGAGCGACATACGCTCGCAGTCGATGGGCGTCGCACAGGTGGGCGCGTTCGAGGCGCCGCCCGGAAGCCAGTGGACCCCAGTGTCCGAACGCCTGCGGTCCATGCGCAGAGCGATCGACACCACAGTCGTCCTCGTTGTGGGCGGTGGTCTCGCAGGCGGACTTTCGGCGGTCAGCACCGCGGCCGCGATCGGGGTCGGGGCCGGTGCCGTCGTCGTGCTCGTCTGGACGTGGTGGATGATCGGGCGCAACTGGCGGTCCTGGGGTTACGCCGAGAGGTTGGACGACCTGCTCGTCGTGCACGGCGCGCTGTTCAAGACCCTGGTTGTCGTCCCCTACGGGCGCATGCAGCTGGTCGACGTGGTGGCCGGCCCGATCGAGCGCTCGTTCGGGCTCGTGAACGTCAAGCTCCACACCGCCGCGGCCTCGACCGACGCCCGGATTCGCGGCCTGCGTCCCGACGACGCCGGCAGGTTGAGGGACCGGCTCGCCGCTCTCGGGGAGGCTCATGCGGCCGGACTATGACCGGGTAGGCGTCCCACCGCCTCCAACGCCTCGCCCTTTGGGCCCGCCGCCTTTTGCCCCGCCACCACCACCACCGCCGCCCTTCGCTGCCACCTCCGCCCGCGCCACCCGGATACTCAGTGGCGGGTCCCTCGCCCGAGCTTCACGGCGGGTTTCACCGCCTCCACCCCCTCACCCCCCTCGTCACGGGCGCACGCCTGATCGGCGTGCTCGTCTTCGTCGCCGTCGCCAACCTTTCGAGCTCCAGGTCGTCGGGCGGGGACTCGAGCGGCGGCGGTGGGATCACGATCGCCATCTACGCAGGCGATCGCGGTGGTCGTGATGATCGGGGGGCTCATCTCGTGGCTGGTGACCCGCTACCGGGTCGAGCAGGGCGAGCTGCGCGTCGACTCGGGCCTGCTTCGGCGCCAGTCGAAACGCCTCAGGCTCGACCGTCTCCAGAGCGTCGACGTCCTGCGTCCGCTCGTCGCGCGGATGTTCGGGCTGGCGGAGCTCCGGCTCACGACGGGCGGGACCGAGCACACTTCGGTGCGGCTGCGCTACCTCACGTCAGACACCGCCCAGCAGTTGCGTGCCGAGCTGCTCGGGCGTGCGGCGGGGCTCGGACCCGGAGTGGCAGAGGCTCCCGAGCGCCCGCTCGTGGTCGTGTCACCTGGCGCGCTCATCGGCTCGACCCTGCTCGACCTCGCCTCGTCACGCGGTCTGCTGCTGTTCCTCATACCGCTCGTAGCGGCATTCGGAGCGGAAAGCAGCAACGGTTCATCGACCGCAGTCGGGGTCGGGCTCGCCGTGTTCGTCCCGCTCCTGCTCGTCGTGGGCGGAGACGTTTGGCGCCGCCTCAACGCTTCGTGGCAGTTCACCGTGGCCGACTCACCCGACGGGCTGCGCCTGCGGTCGGGGCTGCTGTCGACGAGAGCACAGACCGTGCCGCCTGGCAGGATCCAGGCGCTGCGCGTCCGCCAGCCTCTGTTCTGGCGCCCGTTCGGGTGGGCGACGGTGCACATGAACGTCGCCGGCGTAACGGGCCGCTCGCAAGTCGTCGAACCGGGTGCTCCTGCCGGTCGCTCCCCTGCACGTGGCACGGGGACTTGCGGAATACGTCCTCGGAGGCGTTCAGATCGACTCCGTCCAGGTGACGCGCCCGCCGCGGCGCGCCGCCTGTGCTCGCCGCTTTGGTGGCGCAAGATGGCCGCGGGGAGCAATTCGCAGATCTTCGTCAGCCGCCACGGACTGTTCGCGCCGACGATCGACGTCGTCCCGAACGCGAGGACCCAGAGCGTTCGCCTGAGAGCGGGCCCCTGGCAGAAGCTCTGGGGGCTCGCCACGCTGCACCTCGACTCGACCCGGGGGCCTGTGAGGGTGCGCGCCGCGCACCGTGACGCTGCTGAGGGACGTTCGATGCTCGACGAGCAGGCCGAGAGCGCCCGGGTGGCGAGGAGGGACGCAGCCCCCGACAGATGGATGAGGACCGCCGGCCCGCGGGCTGCGCAGTAGGAGCTGCCGGAGGTAAGGCCTACTGTTGGCCAGGGCGGTTGGTGCAGCGCTGTTGGTACAGGCCGCAGCGACAGGCCGAATGATGGGGAAGGGTTCAGATGGGCGACATCGTCGAGATCGTGATCGGGATCGTCGGTGAGCAGCACGTCAGCGTCGGGTGACGCGATTCGCGAGGACCACACCCACGACGAGTGCCTGACCGTAGGAGGCGTTACGCCACTCGCTGTCGTGTGTCCCGCGACCACTGCCGAGGTGGCCGGGGTGCTCCGGGCATGCGACGAGCAGCATGTCGGTGTCACGGCGCGCGGCGGCGCCACCGGGCTGTCCGGCGGCTGCACACCCACTCCCGACGGCCTCGTCATCTCGTTCGAGCGAATGGACTGCGATACTCGAGATCGACACCGCGAACCATGTGGCGGTCGTTCAACCCGGCGTGACGCTCGCACAGCTCAACGAAGCTCTCGCGCCCCTCGGTTTCGTCTACCCCGTGTTCCCCGGCGAGGCGAGCGCCAGCCTCGGCGGCAACGTCGGCACGAACGCCGGCGGGATGAGGGCGGTCAAGTACGGGGTCACCCGCCACCACGTCCTCGGGCTCGAGGCGGTGCTCGCGAGCGGTGACGTGATCCGCACCGGGTGGCAAGTTCGTCAAGTCCTCGACCGGCTACGACCTGACCCAACTTCTCGTCGGGTCGGAAGGCACTCTCGCTCTCGTGACGGAGATCACCCTCAAGCTCGTCTCCGTTGCTCGCGAATCGCGCGACGCTGCTCGCACCCTTCACGACACTCGAACAGGTGACAGAAGCGGTGCCGCGGATCGTGAGCGCCGGTGCGGCCCCGCTCATGCTCGAGTACATCGACCAGGTCACCATGGCGGGGATCACGCAGGCCGCGGGGCTCGACCTCGGCATCTCCGACGAGATCAGAAGCGCCACTGCCGCCTACCTCGTCGTCGTGCTCGAAGGATCGCGGTCCGACAGGGTCGACGAGGACGCAGAGGCCGTCGCCACCCTTCTCGACGAGCTCGGCGCGATCGACGTCTTCGTCCTGCCGCCGACCGCAGGAGAGCAATTGATAAAGGCGCGCGAGCGAGCATTCTTCGTCGCGAAGGCGGCCGGTTCGAACGACATCGTCGACGTCGTCGTCCCGCGCGCCGCCATCCCGGGATACCTGGCTGCTCGCGGCGACGCTCGCCACCAAGCACAACTCGCTCGTGATCGGTTGCGGGCACGCAGGGGACGGGAATGTCCACCTGACGGTGTTCCAACCCGACCCCGACGTCCGGATCCCGCTCGTGCGCGAGCTGCTCGTCGAGGGGACGGCCGCCGGCGGAGCCATCTCGGGCGAGCACGGTCTCGGGAGGCGAAGGCCGGATACTTCCTCGAGCTCGGCGACCCCGTCGTGATCGCTCTCATGCAGAGGTTGAAGCAGGCGTTCGACCCGAACGGGATCCTCGGGCCGGGGAACCTGCCGGGACTTCCTTCATCTCCGCCCGCGGCGGCAACGTCGCGAGGCTCTCACCTCGGCCACGGCGAACCGGTGAGCCCTGCCGTGAACGGAGCGCAGCTCATCATCTCGACGCTCGCTTCGAACGGCGTCGACGTCACGTTCGCCAACCCCGGTACCTCCGAGATGCACTTCGTCGCCGCGCTCGACACCGTGCCCGAGATGCGCGGCGTCCTCGGTCTGTTCGAAGGCGTGGTCACCGGCGCCGCCGACGGCTACGCGAGGATCGCTCGGAAGCCCGCCGCGACCCTGCTGCATCTCGGACCAGGTCTCGCGAACGGCCTCGCCAACCTCCACAACGCGAGGCGCGCCGAACACACCGATCGTCAATCTGGTCGGCGACCACGCCACTTACCACAAGCGCTTCGACCCGCCACTCGAATCGGACATCGAGTCGCCTCGCAACGCCGATGTCGGGCTGGGTTCACCGTTGCGCGCAGCTCGACGACCTTGGAGCCGACGTCGAGTCGGCGCTCGACGCGGCATGGGGCCCGCCGAGGCGAGTCGCGACGCTCATCGTGCCGGCGGACCTGTCGTGGCTCGAGGTGGAGCGCAGCCGTCGGTCGCCCGCCGGGCGACACAGGAGAGCGGCTGCGCGTACTCGCACGCCGTTGCCCAGGGCGCCGTGTCGAGGGAGTCGCGAAGGCGCTGCAGGCTGCCGGGGAGCGTCGGCGATCATGGTCGGGGGGACGGCGACACGTCGACGTGGTCTCGCAGCGGCCGGCCGCGTCGCTGCGGCGACGGGGGCAAAGCTGCTCTGCGAGACGTTTCCTGCCGTGCTCGAGCGCGGCGCCGGCATCCCGGAGGTCGAGCGACTCGGGTACTTTGCCGAGCTCGCAGCCCTCCAACTCGACGGCGTCACGACCCTCGTCCTCGTCGACGCCCTGTCCCCCGTGTCGTTCTTCGCCTACCCGGGCAAGCCGAGCGACCTCGTGCCTCCAGGGTGCGCGGTCTACGTGCTCGCAGCAGGCGCTGACGACGCGCCTGGCAGCGCTCGAGGCTCTGGCCGACCTCGTCGGCTCTCGAGGCGCCCGTGCGGCTCGAGCCGTTGCACCGCGAGACGCGCGACCCGCAGTCCCCCCGCCGGCGCCGACGGTCAGCTCGCCACGGTCGGTTGCCGACGCCGTCGGCGCGACCCTCCCTGAAGGGCGCGATCGTCTCCGACGAGTCCAACACCGCCGGCATCTACATGTCGGGCGCGACGGCGGGTGCCCACCGCACGAGTGGATGTGCCTGACGGGAGGAGCGATCGGCCAGGGCCTTCCTGTTGGCGACCGGTGCGGCGATCGCAGCCCCCGGGCGCAGAGTGCTGTCAGTCTCGAGGCCGACGGTAGCGCCATGTACACGCTTCAGTCGTGGTGGACCCAGGCGCGCGAATCGCTCGACGTCACCACAGTGATCCTCGAGAACCGCTCGTACGCGATCCTCGGAGCTCGAACTGTCGAGGGTCGGGCGCGAGACCGCCGGGCCCGTCGGCCAAGGCAATGCTCGAGCTCGACCCACCACCGCTCGACTTCGTGTCGCTCGCACGGGGGATGGGAGTGCCCGCCGAGCGCGCCACATCCTCCGAGGAGCTCGACCTCGATGCTCGCCCGGAGCATTCGCCGAACCCGGACCATCTGTGATCGTCGCAGACGTCGGCCGGGGGATCGGATAACAGCTTTGACGATCACGACAGATCCGGTCGCGAGCGACCCTGGCGTTGCGGCGCGGCCGTCCCGACGAGTCGCTCGCCGTCGAGACGCGGGGCCTCACCAAGCGCTTCGGTTCCAACACCGTCGTCGACTCGGTCGACCTGAAGGTGCCGCGGGGATGCGCCTTCGGGTACCTCGGGCCGAACGGCGCCGGGAAGACGACCCTCATCCGCCTGCTGCTCGGGACTGACTCGCGCCAACTCGGGCTCCATGGCGCTTCTCGGCCTTCCGGTGCCCGAACAACGGGCCACCGCTCTGGCGCGCGTCGGAGCGATCGTCGACGAGCCGCGGTTCCACCGGCACCTGACCGGTCGCCAGAACCTGAGAGTCATCGCATCTGCTCGCGAGCCCGAGGCCCGGAGCCGCATCGCTCCTGCCCTCGAACGGGTCGGTCTGACCGAAAGGGCCGACGACCGGGTATCGCGTTACTCGATGGGAATGCGCCAGCGGCTCGGAGTCGCTGCTTGCCTGCTCGGGGATCCCGATCTTCTCGTGCTCGACGAGCCGATGAACGGTCTCGATCCGGCGGGCATGCGCGAGATGCGCCAGATGATTCTCGATTTCGTGAGCGAGGGGCGGACCGTCGTGCTCTCCTCGCACCTGCTCGACGAGATCCAGCGGACCTGCGACGCCGTGGCGATCGTCGACCGGGGCCGGGTCGTTCGGCAGGGCACCATCGACGAGCTTCTGCGGGCGACGACCGTCGGGCTCCAGATCGAGTGCGACCAGGTCGAGCGCGCCTACCAGATCGTCGCCGCGCATGCGCGAGCTCGGGGGTGTGCAGGTCGTGTCAGGGGTCCAGGCGGGCCCTCACGGCCTCGGGGTGACGCTCAGTGCCAGCTCGTCGCGCGAGCACGTGGCCGAGATGAACCGTCGCCTCGTCGCAGAAGGCGTATCCGTCTTCAGACTCCAGCCTGTCCGGGCGTCACTCGAGGAATGGTTCTTGTCGGTGACCACTCCCCTCGGGGCTCCGGCCGCCGGCGACGCACAGGCGCCGCATCGTGAGCGGCACGCACGACGGGGATGCCGGGGCCGGCGCGAGCACTCCCCGGCCCGAGACGCCGGTCGCTACCGCAGTCGCGACTGCGACGCCCCTCGCGACCCCGACCCCCTTCACCGTCCCGAGGCGCCCGATGGCTCACGATCCGCGGGATCGATCGTGCCTCCCTGGAGGGTCGTCTCATCCAAGTTCTTAGAGCTGCGCAAGAGACGCGGCCTGATGGTGGCGGTGCTCATACTCACGGTCGGGATCCTCGTCGTGATCGACGGGATATTCCTGATCCTGCACGCTGCGGACCCCAACACTTACGGGCCTGCGGGCGGACTGCAGAAGTTCCGGGGGTTCAGCTTCGCGTTCATACAGACCTTCGGAATCGCTGCGGTCCTCGTCGGCGCTGCGGCGGGGTCGACCGACCTGTCAGACGGCGTGTTCCGCCATCTGGTGGCGACGGGTAGGTCGCGTGTCGCGATCTTCATCGCGAAGGTGCCCGCCGGGCTGTTGGTGATCATCCCGGTCACCGCAGTCGCATACGCGCTCGAAGCGATCGTGGCCACGTACTTCGCTCCGAGCGGCAATGTCCGGACCATCACCGGCATCCAGCACGCCTTTTCCAACCACGGCGGCGCGGTCGTCGTGGTGCCGAACGCCGTGCTCGAACCGGCGACGCCGCCCATACACGTGCTCGTGCAGGTGGGCCTCTGGTTGATGCTCCAGGTGTTGGTCGCATTCGTCATCGGGCTCGGCCTCGGGTCTCTCACCGGATCGAGGTCGGCGACGGTTGCGATCCTGATAGCCCTTCAACTCGTCGTGACGCCCCTACTGAGCGGGGTAAGCATTCCCCATCTCGTCAACCTGCAACGGGCGTTCGTCGGCGTGGCGATGGCACAGCTCGAACCCTCAGGATTGACCGCTATAGGCGGTGGGGGCCCCAACGGTTCGGGGAGCCTGTTGTCGATTCCGGCGATGCCGGTCTTCGGCGTTGCGATCGTGATCTCCGCGTGGGTCGCGGGATGGCTGGCGCTCGGTGCGTGGCGCGCCGTGAAGCGCGACGCCTGATTCCCGCAACCCACTCGTGTCCTGACTAAGGGTTCGTCCCGAACCTGCTGAGACGTCCTGAACCTGTGAGGTCCTGGACCCAGAGGTCAGGAGGCAGAGTCAGGGGAGAAGGGCTGAGGTCAGGAGGCTGCTCCTCCGTCGCCAGTGCCGGGTGTCGACTCTGAGCTCGGGCCTTGCGCCCTCACCCGCTCCACCTGCTCGAAAGCAGAGCGGAGGTCTGCGATCCAGCTCGCCTCGTTCTCGCCGACCAACCTGACGCACCACGCCAGAGCCTCGCTGCGGCTGCGGGCGACGCCCGCGTCGATCAACGTGTCGAGAACCTGGCGCTCGTCGATGCGCAGCCTCGTCATAACCGGGACGCTCGCCGTGGTGAACTGCTCGTCGGTGTCGCCGACGCGCGCTCCCCACGAAACGTGACGACCGAAGGCACCCTGGGCCTCGTCGGCGATGCGCATCCGCTCCTCGCGGGTGTCCTCGCGAAAGCGCGTGATCCGCGCCTGCTCGGCCGTGCGCCTGTCCTCGTCGGAAGTGTCCTTGTCCAGGGTCAGGTCGGCCAGCGACCCGACAACGAGGATCTCGTCGTCGTCGACGGTGACCTGCGGTGTCCCCGTGTACCAATTGTCAGGTAGCCGCCCCGTGAACCAAGCCTTGATCTGCTGGCGCTGCTCTGCTGTCGTCCGCTGCTCGCGCACCGGGCCGAACCTGGCCCTCATGCGCCGCGGCCACCGCGTCGCCCGCGCTCGGGGGCGAACTCTCCGTGTCCGTGTCTCATTCTGTAACTCCATTCCGTTGATTGATTTCTTACTTACAAGATTACAACACTGGTGTGTAAAAGATATTTCAGTATTCCCGAATTTCTTTCGGAGACCGAGGCCCGCCCACATATCACCTGTTCGGAGGCCGGAAATAGGTTTTCGAACCCCCAGCCGGGTGACTCGGGCGGCTACCGTCGAGCTCAGTGCAAGGCACCGGAAACCAGACCTGCGACGTCGTGGTGGTGGGCGGCGGCCTCGTGGGCATGTCTCTCTGCTACGAGCTCGTGACCAGGGGCCTGGACGTTGCGCTGGTCGACCGGCACCACGAAGGGCGCGCCACTGACGCAGGGGCCGGGATCCTCTCCCCCGAGACCTTCCTCGATCCGGACGACGACTGGGCTTCACTCGCCCGCTCGGCCGGAGAGCACCACCGACTGCTCTCCGAACGGGTGGCCGGCGACGGCGCAGGCGGCACCGGTGTCGAGGTCTGCGGGCTCATCCGGATCTCGACCTCCGAGGCAGAGGACGAATGGATCGCGGCCGGGATCCGCCTAGCGGAGCGCCGCACGCCGGGAGTCGTGGTCGGGATCGACCCTTCGGATGCGGCGCGCGCGTTTCCTCCTCTCGCCCCCGTGCGGTCGGCTCTGTTCAGCCGCGACGCTTCACGGATAGACGGGCGACTCGCGACCGCGGCCGTGGCGCATGCGGCGACCAGCAGGGGGCTCCGGACGATCGAGGGCGAGGTGACAGAGCTCGATCTCAGCGGCCCGCGCGCTCTCGGTGTCCGGACCAGCGGGGGGTCGGTCGCAGCAGGAGCCGTCGTGATCGCCGGAGGCGCCTGGTCCTCCAGGTTCGCAGAGCAGCTCGGAGCCGACCTGCCAGTTAGCCCGATGAAGGGTCAGATAATCCACATGCGGCTTCCCGGGGCAGAGACCGGTCACTGGCCGATCGTCCAGCCGGTCTTCAGCCACTACCTGGTCCCGTGGCCTGAAGGCCGCATCGCGTGCGGGGGGACGCTCGAGGCCCGAGCCGGCTTCGACACGAGGCAGACCGCCGGAGGCATCCACGAACTGCTCCGCGAGGGTTTGCGCACGGCACCCGGGCTCGCCGACGCGACGGTCGAGCACGTGCGCGTCGGGCTACGGCCGAGGTCGGCGGACGACCGGCCGTTGCTCGGCCTGCTGCCGGGCTGGTCGAACGTTCACGTGGCAACGGGGCACGGGACCGAAGGCCTGTTGCTCGGCCCTTACACCGCGGCCCTCGTCGCCGACTCGATCGTGTCGGGTTCGGTTCCGGCTCAGATCGCGGGTCTCTCCCCCGCGCGGTTCGCAGGCGGAAGCGCCACGCCCGACTGACTGCGCCCGACTGACTGCGCCCGACTGAGTGCGCCCGACTGACTGCGCCCGACTGAGCGCATGCCCCCGTCGCAGGTCTAACTTTCGGTCGATGGAGACCAGAACCCTCGGGCGCACCGGACACCGGTCATCGGTCGCGCATCCTCGGCGGCGCGGCGTTCGCCCGCTCGACGCCGGAGCAGACCGCCGAGTCCTTCGCCGCAGCGCTGTCCGCAGGTGTCAACCACCTCGACGTGGCGCCCCGATACGGACGCGCCGAGGAGCTTGCTCGGGCCCTTTGTCGGAGCGGCGCGTGACCGCCTGTTCGTGGCGTGCAAGACGCAACGCAAGGATCCCGACTGGTGTGCGCGCCCAGCTCGAGGAGTCGCTCCGGCTCCTTCACTGCGAGAGCTTCGATCTCTACCAGATGCACGCCGTCACAGACCTTGACGAGCTCGAAGCGCGCAGCCGTGCAGTCGAGTTGTGCTCCTTGCCGCGCGAGACGAGGGGCTCTGCCGGTTCGTCGGGATAACCGGGCACAATCTGACGGCGCCCGAAGCGCATCTCGAGGCTCTGCGCCGCTACGACCTCGACACCGTCATGTTCCCCGTCAACCCGCGCCTGTGGGCCGACACCGCGTACCGCCGATCCGGCGGAAGCGCTTCTCGAAGAGGCGGCAGGCGAGACGTAGGTGTGATGGCCATCAAGGCGGCTGCAGCGCGGACCGTGGGGAGAACGGGCCCACACTTCTGACACCTGGTACGAGCCGTACGTCGCACCGGAGAGTCCTCGGACGCAACATCCGGTTCGTGCTTTCGGTGCCGGGAGTCCATGCGTTCTGCACGCCGGGGATCTTGGCGCTCCTGCCCGCGGTCTCCGCGCGCGGCAGCCGCCGCAACTCCGATGGAAGAGGCCGACTCGCTGCGGAGGCCATGGCCGCGACCGCATCGGAGCCGCACATTTTCCCGATGCCCTCCTTGGCTAGGGACCCATAGCTCGCGACAACTCTGAGATCGGTACGGCGGCGGACCCGGAACTGACCGAGGTCAGACGCCGCTCAGACAGGCTCTGCCCAACGTGTAGCCGACGCCTGGAGACGTGCGGAGAAGTTTGCCGCCCTCCTCGCCCAGCTTGCGGCGCAATCTGTAGACGTAGACGCGCAGGTACTGCGACTCGGTCCCGTAACCGGCTCCCCACACCTGCTCGAGGATCATCCGTTGGGTGCAGAGCCTGCCGGCGTGGCGGGCGAGGAACGCGAGGATGTCGAACTCCTTGCTCGTGAGCTCGATGAGCTTTCCTCCGACGCGAGACCTCGTGGTGGACGAGGTCGATGTGGATCGCTCCCACGTCGAGCTCCGTCTCGTCGGTCCGCAATCAGGCTTCGCTCTGTGACGCAACGCGGCACGGATGCGGGCCTCGAGCTCCGCCATGCCGAACGGCTTGGTCACGTAGTCGTCGGCTCCCCCGTCCAGAGCGGAGACCTTGCGCTGCTCACTGCCTGCCGCGGACAGGACGATCACCGGGACGTCGGTCCATTGCCGTATGCGGCTGCAGACGTCGAGGCCGTCTATATCGGGAAGCCCCAGGTCGAGAAGGATGACATCGGGTTCGTCCAGAGCGGTGAGGGTTATTCCGGCCGTTCCGTCGCTGGCCGTCAACACCTCGTATCCGTGAGAGCCGAGCCCGACGCTCAGCGCTCGTAGAAGGGCCCGGTCGTCGTCCACCACGAGCACTCGGGGCTGCTTCAAGATGCCGCCACGAGCGAGGTCGCCCTCGGCAGGTCGAAGGTGAAGCAGGCGCCGCCGGACGGGGAGTCCTCCAGCCAGATCTTCTCCCCGTGCGCCTCCACGAAGGCCTTCGCGATGGCGAGACCGAGCCCCGCCCTGCCCCCCGGCGTCGCGACGGCTGAACATCTCGAACAGGCCCTCGCGGTCGGGCGGCGGTACGCCGGGGCCCTGGTCCTCGACAGTCACGCGGATCGCATGGGAATCTGCGTAACGGCGCGGACCGTGACCGGGGTGCCGTCAGGCGCGAAACGTGCCGCGTTCTCCAGCAGGTTGGCGAGCGTCTGAACCACGAGCAACCTGTCGACGTCGACGAGCGGCAGGTCGTCGGGGAGATCCACGTACAGGACCGGAGGCCCGTTGGCCGGCCCGAGCGCTTCGACCGCGTCCTCGACGAGGACGTCCACCCCAACGGCCTGGCGGCGCGGTTCGAGCGCGCCTGCCTGGATCCTCGTCATGTCGAGCAGGTTGGTCACGAGCCTGTCGAGGCGGTCGGCCTGGCTCTCCACCAGTGAGAGCATCTCGTCGCGGTCCTGTTCCGACAGGTTCGACCGGGCGTCGCGAAGGCTCGAAACGGCGATCTTGATGGTCGCGAGCGGCGTGCGCAGATCGTGGGAGACGGCGCCCACCAGCGACTGACGCAACCTGTCGACCTCTTCGAGGTTGCCGACATGAAGCGCCGTCTGGCGGAGCTGTGCACGCTCGAGCGCGAGGCGCCAGGTGGTTGGCGAAGGTCATGAGCAACTCGCGGTCGTGGCGCGCTCCGGGAACATCGTGAAGGACCAGCAGACCGACCGGACCCCCGGGAGTGGTAAGAGCGACTGCGCGCAGGTCGTCGCCTCCGGCCATGTTCGTGCCGAGGCCGACGGGCAGTCGAGGACGACGACAGAGAGCCCAGCTCGCTCTCCGGGAACGGCTTCGCCCGAGGCGGCCACCACCTCGAGCCGGTCACCGACAGGAAGAAGGAGGGCCACGCCTGTGGTCCCGAACACGGAGCGGACGGTCACGACGATCGTCTCTACGAGCTCGGCGACCGAGTGTTCCTCCACGAGGAGCTCCGACAGCTCGAACAGCCTCCTGGCCTCGGTCGCGTGCGACAAAGCGCGTCCGACCTGGCGCTATCGAGAGCGGTCACCAGCCTGACCACGATCACCATCACGACCGCGTAGACCGCCAGGGCCAGCCAGTACTCGCCATGTGCGACCGCAAGTGTCCCGTAAGGCGGGATGAACACCAGGTCGTAGACGACGAATCCGACGACGACGGCGACGATCCCCGCCGCCAGACCGCCTGCGAAGGCGCCCACGACCACTGGGATGACGAGGACGAGCCCGGGGGTGCGCCACCGCGAGGTGGTCCCGGAACGGGAGCATGACGACGGTGAGGACGGCGATCGTCCCCACCGCTAACGAGGTCCCCACGACACTGCGACGAACCGAGATCATCCGCCCTTCTCCGGTCCTCTCACATCCGTCCGTCAAGCCCAGATCCGATGCCCAACAGAGTACCGGGCAGGCCGATTCACACCTTTTTGACGCGGAGACGACTCTCGTAAACGCCGTTTTCACGCACCCGCGGCCACACTCGCGGCCATGGCTGACTTTCTCGCAGTTCTCGGCGTCGTCGCGTTCGCCGTGGTGATGCTCGGCTTGATCTGGGCGTTGGACCGGGTATGACCGCGGTACAGGGAATCCTGCTCGCCTTGTCGATAATCGTCTTCATCTACCTCGGCGTGGCGATGTTCAAGCCTGAGTGGTTCTGATGGGCTTCTTCTGGACCATTGTCGTTCTGGTCGTGGCGCTGGGGATCACCTGGCGGTACCTCGGCTCGTACATGGCCGGCGTCTTCGAGGGCCGTGTGCACTACATGGCATGGGCCGAGCGCCCGTTCTACCGGCTCCTGCGCACCGGACCCGATCACGAGCAGACCTGGAAGCGCTACGCCGGCGCGTTGGTGATCTTCTCCGCCGTGTTCGTCGGCGTGGGCTATCTGCTACTGAGAATTCAAGGGTCGCTGCCGCTCAACCCTCAGCACTTCGGCGCCGTACCGCCGGCGCTCAGCTTCAACACGATCGTCTCGTTCATGACCAACACGAACTGGCAGAACTACGGCGGGGAGACCTCCATGTCGTACTTCTCCCAGATCGGTGTGCTCACGGTGCAGCAGTTCGTGAGCGCGGCCGTGGGCATCGCCGCGGCGATCGCCGTGGTGCGGGGCTTCTCCCGGCGGAAATCTCCCACGATCGGGAACTTCTGGGTCGACATCACCCGTTGCATGCTCTACATCCTTCTCCCGATCGCATTCATCTCCGGCATCATCATCGTCGCCTGCGGCGCCGTGCAGACCCTCGCTGGGCCGGCATGCATCCATGACACGATAAACGGGGTCTCCCAATGCATCGCCCGTGGCCCCGCGGGATTCATGGGTTCGATCATGCAGCTCGGGACCAACGGCGGTGGGTTCTTCAACGTCGACCTGGCCCACCCCTTCGAGAACCCGACCGGCGTTCACCAACCTGCTCTACATCTGGCTCACCCTCTCGATCCCGTTCGCGCTCACCTACACCTTCGGCAAGATGGTGGGCAGCATCAAGCACGGGGCCGCCTTGCTCGCCGCCATGGTGCTGATCTTCGGTGTCTGGGTCGGCTTCACGAGCTACTCGGAGCACACGAACAACCCCGCCGTCGTCACGGCCGGTGTCCATTCAACCGTCGGGAACACGGAGGGCAAAGAGGTTCGCTTCGGCGATACGACCAGTGCCCTGTTCAACGTGTCGATGACGCAGACCTCAGACGGGGCCGTCGACAGCGCCACCGACTCGTACAACCCGATGGGTGGCTTCGGCCCGCTCACCGGCATGATGCTCGGCGAGGTCACACCAGGTGGGACGGGAAGCGGGATGTACACGATCCTCATCTACGCCGTGATCGCCGTGTTCATCGGTGGATTGATGATCGGGCGAACGCCCGAGTACCTCGGAAAGAAGATTCAGGCCAAGGAGGTGAAGCTGGCCGGGCTCGCCGCACTGGTGATGCCGATCATCGTGCTCATCCTCACTGCCATCGCCGTGTCGATCCACGCCGGGCGAGCCGGGCCACTCAATTCGGGGCCGCACGGATTCACCGAGATCCTCTACGCCCTCACCTCACAGGCCAACAACAACGGCTCGGCCATGGCCGGCCTCAGCGGCAACACCACGTTCTACAACGTCGTCGGTGCCGTTGACATGCTGATCGGCAGGTTCGGCGTCATGATCCCAGCCCTCGCTCTCGGGGGTGCGCTGGCGGCCAAGAACGTCGTTCCCGAGTCGCTCGGGACGTTCAAGACCCACAACGGCATGTTCGTCGGCCTGGTCGTCGGTGTGATCGTGATCATCGGTGGCCTCACCTTCTTCCCTGCCATCTCCCTCGGCCCCATCGTCGAGCAGCTGAGCCACGGAAAGTTCTTCTAATGACCACAACCTTGACTGCACAACCGCAGCCCCAGCCGAGCACCGGACCCCACGGGGTGGCCGAGGCCCGGAGCCTCTTCGACCGCGAGATCCTCAGGCACGCGCTTGTGGATTCGTTGAAGAAGCTCGACCCCAGGGTGCAGGTGAAGAACCCCGTCATGTTCGTGGTTCTCATCGGCACGATCGTCACCTTCATCGAGGCCATCGCCCACCCCGCACATCTTCGACTGGTCGATCACCATCTGGCTCTTCCTGACGGTGGTGTTCGCCAACTTCGCCGAGGCCATGGCCGAAGGCCGGGGCAAGGCCCAAGCCGACACCTTGCGCAAGATGCGCGCCGAGACCGAGGCGCGGCGTCTCCTGCCAGACGGCACAGAGGAGCGGGTAGCAGCATCGGAGCTCGGAAAAGGCGACCTCGTCGTCTGTGAGGCGGGCGATCTGATCCCCTCCGATGGGGAGATCATCGAAGGTGTCGCCTCGGTCGACGAGTCGGCGATCACGGGCGAATCGGCACCTGTGATCCGCGAGTCGGGCGGCGACCGGTCCGCGGTCACGGGAGGAACTCGGGTTCTGTCCGACCGCATCGTGGTGCGCATCACAGCCGAGCGCGGCGCCACCTTCCTCGACCGCATGATCAGCCTGGTGGAGGGTGCCAACCGGCAGAAGACCCCGAACGAGATCGCACTCACCATCCTGCTCGCCGTCCTCACGATCGTCTTCCTGCCGGTCGTGGTGACTCTCCAGGCGTTCGGCCACTACTCAGGCGCGACGGTGTCGGTGGTCATCCTCGTGTCACTGCTCGTGTGCCTCATCCCGACCACCATCGGTGCACTCCTTTCGGCCATCGGGATCGCGGGCATGGACCGGCTCGTCCAGCGCAATGTGCTCGCCATGAGCGGGCGGGCGGTCGAGGCCGCGGGCGACGTCCAGACGCTGCTGCTCGACAAGACGGGCACGATCACGCTCGGAAACCGCATGGCTTCGGATTTCTTCCCCGTGGGCGGCCACACAGAGCAGGAGGTTGCCGACGCGGCCCAGCTCGCGTCCCTCGCCGACGAGACGCCTGAGGGGCGCTCGATCGTCGTACTAGCAAAGGAGCGCTTCGGCATACGCGAGCGCGAGCTGTCGGGCGAGCACACGTTCGTCCCCTTCTCCGCCACGACCCGGATGTCCGGGCTCGACTTCGGGGAGCGGAGCATCCGCAAGGGCGCGGCTGACTCGGTGAAGACCTGGGCCGCCTCCGAGGGCGGGACCATCCCCTCGGATCTGGAGGCGATCGTCGACCGCATCGCACGCGCCGGCTCCACCCCACTCGTGGTCGCAGACGGTCCGCTGGTGCTCGGTGTCATCGAGCTCAAGGACGTCGTAAAGCAGGGCATCCAGGAGAAGTTCGCCGAGATGCGCCAGATGGGCATCCGCACGGTGATGATCACCGGTGACAATCCTCTTACCGCTGCAGCGATCGCACAGGAAGCAGGAGTCGACAGCTTCCTCGCCGAGGCGACGCCCGAGACGAAGATGGAGCTCATCAAGTCGGAGCAGGAGGGCGGGAACCTCGTCGCCATGACCGGAGACGGCACGAACGACGCTCCTGCGCTGGCGCAGGCGGACGTCGGTGTCGCGATGAACACAGGCACGACCGCCGCAAAGGAAGCCGGCAACATGGTCGACCTGGACTCCAATCCGACGAAGCTGATCGACATCGTGGAGATAGGCAAGCAATTGCTCATCACGAGGGGTTCGCTCACGACGTTCTCGATCGCCAACGACGTCGCGAAGTACTTCGCGATCATCCCGGCCCTGTTCGCTGCCACGTACCCGCAACTCGGATCACTCAACGTCATGAGGCTCCACAGCCCGGAGAGCGCGGTGCTGTCGGCTGTGATCTTCAATGCCCTCGTGATCGTTGCACTGATACCTCTTGCTCTCAGGGGAGTGAGGTTCCGCGCCGCGAGCTCGGCTGCGATCCTGAGACGCAACGTCTGGATCTACGGAGTAGGCGGGATCATCGTGCCGTTCATCTTCATAAAGCTGATCGACCTGATCCTCGTCGCCCTCCACGCCTACTGATGGAGAGAATCTGATGCTTGCTCACCTCCGCCAATCGGTCATCGCGATCGTGGTCATCACGGTCTTCTTTGGCTTCGTCTACGCATTCGCCGGCACCGGAGTCGCCCAGCTGTTCTTCAAAGGTCAGGCAGACGGATCCATCACCCCCAACGGGTCGACCCTCATCGGACAGAACTGGTCCGACACGAAGTGCCCGGGCACCCGCTCGGCAGCTGTGTGTTCCAGGGACGTCCCGACGACCTCGGCCCCTACAGCGGCGACAACCCGCTCGAGGCAAACGGCTCGAGCGGGGAATCGGGTGCCACCAACCTCGGACCGCGTTCGGCGGTCCTGCTCAAGAACACCGAGACGCTGGTGGCCTACTGGCACGCGCGAGGCGTGGATCCCACCCCTGACCTGGTCACCACCTCGGGCAGCGGCTTGGACCCCGACATCACGCCGCAGGACGCCATTGCCCAGATCCCGATGGTCTCGGCTGCTACCGGCATCTCTGCTTCTGCGCTCCGGTCGCTGATCTCGAGCCAGACCCACGGGAGCCGCTCGGCTTCCTGGGCTCCAGCTACATCGACGTCCTGCAGCTGAACGAGGCGCTGAAGAGCCTCGAGGCGCAATCGCCCGCATGAAGTAAGTCCACTTCTGCGCAGGCCGATCGGCCGTTCTCTGCTGGCAAACGGTGCCGGCTCCGGAGCCCACCACCGGGGCCGGCACCCGTTATGCACGGACCTATGACCGGGAGCAGACTGTGGGCGTGACCAACGTCCCCCAGGTAACCGAGGTCGACGAGGACACCATAAGCGTCGTCCAGGAAGCCGGCCGATTCAGGATCTACCTCGGTGCGGTCGCCGGCGTCGGGAAGACCTACGCGATGCTCAACGAGGGCAAACGCCGAGCTCGAACGCGGCACCGACATCGTGATCGGCTTCGTCGAGTGCCACGGCCGGGCGCACACCGTGGAGATCTGCCAGGGATTCGAGACGGTCCCGAGGCGCGTCATCGAGTACCGAGGAACCACCTTCGAGGAGATGGACCTCGACGCCGTGCTCGCGCGAAAGCCGACGGTCGCGCTGGTGGACGAGCTCGCCCACACCAATGTTCCCGGCTCGGGCCGCCACGAGAAGCGCTGGCAGGACGTCCTCGAACTGATCGAAGCCGGGATCTCGGTCATAACGACGGTCAACATCCAGCACCTCGAAAGCCTCGCTGACGCTGTCGAACGGATCTCGGGAATCGCGGTGCGTGAGCGGGTCCCCGACTGGGTGGTCCGCTCGGCCGACCAGATCGAGCTCGTCGACTCGTCCCCCGAGCAGCTCAGGCGCCGGATGCTGCACGGAAACATCTACCCGGCAGACAAGGTTCCCCAGGCACTCACCCACTTCTTCAAGACCGAGAACCTCGTCGCGCTCTGCGCGAGCTCGCCCTCCGCTTCCTCGCCGACGAGACGGACGAGGACGCTCCTCGAGTACCTGCGGCGTCACGACGTCACCCAGATCTGGGAGACGACCGAACGGATCCTCGTCTGCGTGACAGGTGCTCCGGGTACAGACTCCCTGTTAGGCGCTCCGCAAGGCTCGCAGCGCGGCTCAAGACCGAGCTCCACGTGGTGCACGTGAGCGGAGACACAGAGCGATGTCCGGAGCGGAACAGCGCGGCGATCGATGCGCTGCGCAAGCTGTCCGACGATCTCGGCGCCCAATGGGACGAGCTCGCAGCAGACGATCCGGCCGAGGCGATCGTGGAGTACGCCCGAAGAACCATCAGATCACGCAGATCGTCCTCGGATCCTCGAGGCGCAGCCGATGGCAGGAGATGACGGAGGGCGAGGTCGTGAGGCGGGTGCTGCGAAACGCTCAGGAGGCCGGGATAGACGTCCATGTGATCGCCCGGCGCGAGGTGCCCGGGGTGCTCGAAGAGGACCCCGAGGCGGAACGACCGGTAGCGCGAGCCTGCGGTGCCGGCGAAGATCGACCCGCTAAGGAAAGGCGGACGGAGGTAAGAAGTGGACAGCAGGGCAGGCGGGCAAGCGCATCAGGGTGGATCGGAGCCGGGCGCTCTCGACGGCATGGACCTGGACATCTACGGCTTCTGGGCCGAGTGCCGCCGCGACCAGCCCGTCGTCGAGGTGGACGGCGCGACGATGGGCCGGCCCACGTGGATGGTCACCCGTTACGACGACGTAGAGGCGGTGCTGCGCGACCCTGACAGGTTCTCGTCGCGGATAAACAACGAGACCATGGGTCCGGTGATGGGCGCGCTGATCCTCGGCATGGACGGCGACGAGCACCGTCGTTACAGGTCGCTGGTCGCCCAGGCATTCAGGCCGTCGGCTCTCGCCCGATGGGACGAGGAGCTGATCGCGCCGACGATCACGGCACTTCTGGACGCCGATCGCGCCGCTCGGGCGTGCCGATCTGGTCGCGGACGTGACGAGCCGGTACCCGGTGCAGGTGATCGCCGGCGTGCTCGGGGTGCCGGTCGAGGACTTCGAGCAATTCCAGAAGTGGGCGCTCGCGATCTCGCAGGGGCCGCAGGACTACGGCTCGAGCATGCCCGCGTCGCAGCGAGATGCGCGAGTACCTCGAGCCCATCGTCGCAGCGAGGCGGGCGAATCCAACGCGACGACCTCGTGTCTCGGACATCGTCACCGCCGAGATCGACGGTGAGCGCCTTTCGGACGAGCACGTCTACGGCTTCTTACGGCTTGCTCCTGCCCGCGGGAGCAGAGACCACCTTCAGGGTCATGGGAAGCACCCTGTTCGCATTGCTCACGCACCCCGAGGTGATGGACCGTGCTCTTGCCGACGCGAGCATGATCGACCGGGTGATCGAAGAGGTGCTCAGGTGGGAGACCTCCGTGACGATGGTGAACCGCGAGTCGCTGAGCCGGTCGAGATCGCCGGAGTCGCAGGTCCCGAAGGGGGCGTCTCTGGTCTGCTGCACGGGATCGGCCAACCACGACGAGAGCCGCTACGAGGATCCCGAGCGGTTCGACCCCGACCGCGACGCCAAGCCGCACATCGCGTTCGGGACGGGTCGCCACCAATGCCTCGGCATGCATCTCGCCCGGCTCGAGCTCCGGGTCGGCGTGAGTGCGGTGCTCGACAGGCTCCCGAACCTGCGACTCGACCCGGACGCGCAGCCACCCAGGTCGAGGGGATCCCCTTCAGGTCGCCGACCGAGCCTGCCGGTGCTGTTCGATCCGACGTGAACGGACGAAGCAGCCGCTACGATGGCGCCGAACATGGACCGCCTCGAGCAGATCGTGTCGCTCCTTCCTGCGGCAAAGCGCGTGGACATCGAAGCCTGGGGCGGCGAGCCGACGTTCCGGGTGAACGGAAAGAACTTCGTCTTCACCAATCCCGAGGCGACCTCGTTGACAGTGAAGCTGCCGAAAGAAGAGGCCGAAGCGGTCGTTGCGACAGATGCGGATGCGGTGCCGACCGGGTATGGGCTCGGTCGCAGCGGCTGGGTCACCGTCACCATCGGCAAGCGGGTGAGCAAGGATCGTTGGCGCGAGGTCGAGGAGTGGGTGCGGACCTCTTACACCCTCGTCGCACCGAAGAAGCTGGCGCAGAAGGTCCTGGACATGGACGCGCAGGACTAGGGAACGAGTGGCCCTCGTCTTATTCGCGCTCGCAGCTGAACGTGCGGTTGGCGTTACCGAATCCCATTAGCGGCTCGAGGTCCCTGACGGCGTATCGATGGTGCTGCCACTCCTCTTTCAGGATCACGTGCAGGCACTCGAGCACGGTGTGGTCCTTCCGCGGGTGGCCGGGGCTGTCGGGAGGGACGCAGTTCCGCTCGAGCTCCTCCGCCTTCGCGCCGGCTATCACTTCGTTTACCTCATCCATGCGCTCCCGACGCAGGTCGAGCACCTGATCGAGCGACGGGTCGGCGTCCGGATCGATACCCCAACGGCGAGGACTGGTAAGCCACGATCCAGCCAGGCCCCACGGGTGGTACGGGTGGGCGATCCCCTTCACCATCCGCCGCAGCCAGCAGTCCGTGGCGAGCACCAGGTGACGGTGCGTCTGCACGAAGCTCCACTCGCCGGCAACCTGCTCGTGGAGGAGCGGTTCTGGCAGCTTTCTTGCCCGGGTGACGGTCGTGCTCCAGATTTCTTCGATCATCGCCCACGCGTCTGCCAAGCCCGCAGGGTCCGTCGCTCGCCATGGTAACTCTGGCGTCACAGATCGAGAACTATGTCGTCGCGGGGCTGCGAGCAGCAAATGAGCACGCTGCCCTGAGTGGGAGCTTCAACTGGGTCGGGGTTGTAATCGACATTTCCCGCGATGAGCGTCGTCTCGCAGGTGTGACAGACACCGGTTCGGCATGACCAGCGGACGGGTACGTCGCAGGCCTCGGCTAGTTCGAGCAGGCTGCCGTAGTCGCTGCTCCATGGGATCGTCAGGTCGCTGCGGGCGAACGCGATCGTCGGGCCGTTTCCGGGCTGGCCGGCTCGCGGGTGGGGAGCCCGCGCAGGCGTAGCCGCGATCCCTGGTGTCAGGCTCGCTGCAGGCCCGAACACTTCAGTGTGGACACTGGAGGCATCGAAACCTAAGGCGGCCAGACCCGCGCTGATTTCGTCCATGAAGGCTGTGGGCCCACACATGTATGCCTCGGCATCGGAGGGTGGCTTCAGTTCGGCGAGCAACGAGGCGGTTAGACGCCCCGCACTGTCGAAGTCGCGGCCCTCGACGTCATTCGGGTCGGGGCGGCTGTAGTAAACGTGGGCCCGTACGTTCGGCAGCGATGCGAGCAGGCCACGGACCTCCGAGGCGAACGGGTGCTCGCGACCGTTGCGTGCGCCGTAAAGGCACCAGATCTGTCGGTCGGAGCGCACCTGCGCCAACGCCTGAAGCATGGCGAGAACGGGTGTGGCACCGATCCCGGCGCTGATCAGCAGCACAGGCGCGTGCGTCTCATCGAGGATGAACGTGCCGCGTGGTGCTGCAATGTCGAGTTGGTCGCCGACGGCGAGACGGGTATGAAGATAAGTGCTCGCGGCGCCATGGCTTTCGCGCTTGACGGTGATCCGGTAGTAGCCCGCCCCCGGCGGTCCGGAAAGCGAGTAGTTGCGCAACACCGCCCGTTGCCGCTTGTCGGGCTGGACTCGCAGAGTTACATATTGACCTGGTCGGCCGGCCGGAAGTGGAACGCCCGTGGGGTCCTCGAGTCGTATCGAAATCGCCGAGTCGCTCTCGCTCGTGATTGCTTTGACGCTCAGCTGACGAAAGCCCGGCCAGGCGGGAGGGGGGCTCGTTGTCGCGAGGCCGGCGTTGCCGCTGCCGGATTCCTCATTCAGCAGAGCTCGAAACGAGCCCTGCCATCCGGGACTCAGGGCGGGAACCCGGAGTGCTCGGACCAGCTCTTTGCGCGAGTGCCCGGGCAGGTAGAGCAGCGCGTCGACGTCGGCGACGGTCATCTGCTCGGGTCCCGAGGAGAGCTTCAGGATTTTGTCTCCCGCTTGTACCTCGCCCTCTTCGAGCACCCGGAAGTAGAAGCCCGGACGGTGGTGGGAGACAAGCAACGCGGGGATCCGCGGATCGTTCATGCGGATCCCGACGCGATAGCAGGTGACGCGAGGTTGCGTCACCTCGAAGATCGCGCTGCCAATCTGGTAGCGATCGCCAATGCACACCACATCGTCGGCTAGTCCCTCCACAGTGAAGTTCTCGGCGAACTGTCCATACACGAAGTCGTGTCGTCCGAGCTCTCGTTCCCAGTACCGATACGAGTCGATCTGGTAAACGAACACTGCACGTTGCTCGCCGCCGTGGCCCGCCAGATCGCCCTGACCATCGCCTTCAACATTGAGCTTGCCGACCCGGCGGGAACCGGGCACGGGGTCCTTGAAGACCCCTGTAAAGACAGTCTTCCCTTGCCAAGGCACATCCTTCGGCAAGCCGACGTTGACCGACAACAGCGTCCCGACAGGCTGGTTCGACTCAACTCGCTCGGGTTGCTGCTCGAGTGCGATCGCAGAGGTGGCGGCTCCGGCAGTCATCGTTCCTCCAGATCGGTAGGGCGACTGCGTGTCTCGGGACGGGACCGCCGGTCGCTCCGGGGTTGCAGGCCGCTCGTTACGCGTTCACGCGCGCCGTCGAGGGCGCGATCGAGGTCCCAGAGCAGGTCGCTCAGGCTCTCGAGGCCCACAGACAACCTCAAGAGCGCCGGATCGACCGACAGCTCCGAACCTGCCACCGACGCGTGGGTCATCCGTGCGGGGTGCTCCACCAGCGACTCGACCGCTCCGAGCGACTCGGCGAGGGTGAACACCTCCATCCTGCGCTGCCGCTCTCGAGCGCCGCCTTCTCGCCACCGCGCATGGTGAACGAGACCATCGCCCCGTAGGCGCGCATCTGGCGCGAAGCGACCTCGTGGCCGGAGTGCGAATCGAGTCCCGGGTAGAGGACCCTGTCGACCGCTTCGTGCGCGGCGAGGTGACCAGCGCACCCCCGCCGCGTTCGCGCACTGGCGGTCGAGGCGCACCGCAAGGGTCTTGACCCCGCGTTGCACCAGATAGCAGTCGAACGGGCTCGGCACGGCTCCCGTGGCGTTCTGCATGAAGCCGAGGTCAGCGGCGAGCTCGTCGTCGCTCGTCGCGACGAAACCGCCCACGACGTCGGAGTGGCCCGCCCAGGTACTTCGGTGCTCGAGTGGACCACCGCGTCGGCGCCGAGCGAAAGCGGCTGCTGAAGATACGGCGTGGCGAAGGTGTTGTCCACGACGCACATCGCCCCGCGGTCGTGCGCGATGATGCGACGCGCTCGATGTCGACGATGTGGAGCATGGGGTTGCTCGGCGTCTCGACCCACACGAGCCGGGTGGCGGGTTGCCACGCCGATTCGAGCGCGGCGGGATCGGTGAGGTCCACCGCCGTGTACGAGATCCCCGTCGGGCGCAGCACCTTGTCCACCAACCTGAACGTCCCTCCGTAGGCGTCGTTCGGGATGATCGAGGTGGTCGCCGGCGACGAGCTTTCTGAGCAGCGCGTCCTCTGCCGCCATGCCGCTCGCGAAACAGAACCCGTGCGCCGCACCTTCGAGGGCGGCGAGAGTCGCCTCGAAAGAGGCCCTCGTCGGGTTCCCGGTGCGCGAGTACTCGAATCCCTTGTGCTCGCCGACCGCCCTCTGTGCGAAGGTCGTCGACAGGTGGATCGGGGTGACGACGGCGCCCGTCTGTGGGTCGGGGCTCTGGCCGGCGTGGACGGCGAGCGTCTCGAATCCCGGAGCCCGCATCGCGTCCGTCTCGGCGACTCCGTCACCGGGACAGGTCCCTCGCCACGCCGGACTGAGCGAGGAACGCGAGCGCGTCGGACCGGGTGAGGACGCCGACCGGGTGCCCACGGTCGAGCACGAGCACCGCGGGAGCGTCTTCCAGGCGTCGCACCGCGACGTCCATCGGCTCGCCGCTGCCGACCGTCGGGAGCGGTGGGCCCATCACCTGTTCGACCGGGCAGGTCGAGCAGCCCGGGATCCGCGACCGCGCGCTGCATCAGGTCCCGCTCGTACACGGCACCGACCACCTCGGCTGCCGCCAGAGGCGGCTCGGCCTTTATGACCGCCAGCTGCGAGACGCCGAACTCCGGCCATCACGGCGATCGCCTGGCGGGCCAGCTCGGAAGGATGGACGTGGATCAGCCCGCTCAGTATCCCGCTCTTGCGCTCAAGGACCTCCGAGACGGTATGGCCGGTCGTCCGGAGGAACCCGTGGTCCGCCATCCACTCGTCGGAGTAGACGCGCGACAGGTAGCCGCGGCCCGAGTCGGGGATGAGCACGACGACCACGTCACTGCGGTGCAGGTCGGGAGCGAGTGAGAGCGCGGCGAACACCGCTGTGCCAGTCGAACCCCCTGCGAGGATCCCCTCTTCTGTGGCGAAGTGGCTCGCCGTGAGGAAGGAGTCGGTGTCGCTCACCATGACGACCCGGTCGACGACGCTCGGGTCGTACGTCGTCGGCCAGAAGTCCTCGCCGATCCCCTCGACGAGATACGGGCGTCCCGAGCCACCCGAGTAGACCGATCCCTCGGGGTCCGCACCGACGATCTGGATGTCGGGGTTCATGGACTTGAGGTAACGGCCCACCCCGCTGATCGTCCCCCCCGTGCCGATGCCGGCAACGAAGTGGGTGATCCGTCCCGAGGTCTGGCGCCATATCTCGGGGCCGGTCGTGAGCTCGTGCGACTTCGGGTTTGCAGGGTTCGCGTACTGGTTCGGGTGGAACGCTCCGGGGATCTCCTCTGCCAGTCGGGCGGTCACCGAGTAGTAGGAGTCGGGATGGTCGGGCGCGACTGCGGTCGGGCAGACCACCACCTCGGCCCCGTAAGCGCGCAGCAGCGCGATCTTCTCAGGAGCCATCTTGTCGGGCATGACGAAGATGCACCGGTAACGCCGGCGGGCCGCCACGATCGCTAGCCCGATCCCGGTGTTTCCCGAAGTTCCTTCCACGATCGTCGATCCCGGCTTCAGCAGGCCCTGGCGCTCGGCCTCTTCGATCATCGCTATCGCCGGGCGGTCCTTTACGCTCCCGCCGGGGTTGAGCAGCTCGAGCTTTGCGAAGAGCTGGCACGGCAGGTCTCTTGCCGTCCTGTCGAGCCGGACGAGCGGGGTTCCGCCCACCAGGTCGAGAAGCGAGTCGGCGGCGTCTATGGGAGGGCCCGTGTCGGTGAGCGGTACCACCTCCACCCCTTCGAGGCCGTGGGTCGCAGGGTCGACGTCGTCGGCATGCAGCTCGATCGGCAGGCCCGCCCTCTGCAGCTGGGCCGCCACGTCGACGGCTCCGGGGCCGAAGACGCCGACCTGGCGCGGGAACCGCCCCCGCAGGTCGGCGACGAGATTTGCGAGCGTCTCGTCGGGAGGAACGACGACGACCTGGTGGGCACGCAGCGCCAGCCTTTCGGGAGGGTCTGCGGACCCGACGACCACGAGAACGTCCATGTCGCCATGTTGCCGCGGTTTGGCGTCGGGCCAGCGCACAGCTGCAGCAGGATCCTCACAAGGATCCTTGTCAGAGGCTTGACAAGAGACCTTGTGACAAGTATCCTTGTCATTGGAGTTCTTGTGACAGTGAATCTTGTGACAAGGGTTCTTGCTATACGAGGTAGAAGGAGGTTGGAAGAGAATGCATCCCCTGGTATTGGAATCGATCGCTGAGCAACGGCTGGAAGACCTGCGCAAAGACCGTCACCCCGTAACGGGTGGCCGTCCGCGCCGCGGGCCCGGCCGGGCTCGCACACATTCTTCGCACGGTCCCCTGGGCCGGACAGAGGTCAGGGTGGGTGCATGGATGATGACCGCCGGGCTGCGCCTCGTCCAGAACCGAACCAGGTCGACAGACCAGCTCCGACCGCTCTCCTCCAGCCACGCGAGGTTGTCGCTGTGACACCTGCACGCGCGCCACGTTCGGCACATGCGCGAAAGTCCGCCAACCACAAGCCCGCTCGCGTCCCTGATCCCCCATCTGCTCTCGATGATCCCGTCCCCGACCCGGGCGAGGAACCGAAGCCGAATCTCGTCGCGCGCGACCCGGGGCGCCGCCAACTGACCGACCCCGTAGTCATGCGCGCGCTCGCCCATCCGATCCGACTGGCGCTGTTGGAAGCGCTCCTCCGGGAAGGCCCCCTAACCGCCACAGCCGCGGCGACGATCCTCGACGACAGCCCCGGCAACATGTCGTGGCACCTCAACGTGCTCGCCAAATACGGGTTCGTCGAAGAGGCGGAGGGCGGACGGGGACGGAGCCGGCCCTGGCGCCTGGTCAATCTGGGGACGTCCTACACCGAGGACGCCGACAACCCCGAGCTGAGCATCGCGGGCCAGACTTTCACCCGCGTCATAATCGAACGGAGCTACCAAAGGGTGCAGCGCTGGCTCGACGAGCGGCGTTCGTACCCGCAGAAGTGGCGAAAGTCCGCCTTCGCCAACTTTGCGGTCACCTACCTGACACCCGACGAGCTCGAACAGCTGGGCGACGAGTTGACCGACCTGATGTCGAAGTACCGCAACAGGAGCCTCGACAAGAATGCCAGGCCCACGGGCTCGCGGGCGGTGAGCATCTCGGCTATAGGGCACCCGCTGCCGCTCAACCCTTCGGGGAACTGAGGAGCTTCAGCCAGGCCCGGGTTCGCGTGGCGTCCACGCGGCGGACACCTCTGCAGCCGCCTCGAGGTAGCGCCAGGCTGTTTCCGGTGGCATTCCCCCCACCAGAGGCTGGAGTGCAAGTGGGACACCCATGCCGATGTAGTCGGCCGCCTCTTCGGGAGTGATGATCTGGTACGCGCCTCGCTCATCTCTGAGCTCAGCCACATTGGCCGCGAATGAGACGGAGGCCGTCGCCAGCCTGTGCTCGTTCCACCGGGCATAGCCCGAGGCGTCGACAAGCAGGTACTCGCCGATCTCCGTCCACGCTCTGTCTGGGTCGTCGGAGACAAAGACGGTCAGCGGAGCATTGGCGGCAGGAAAGGCGCAGCCGAGCGGCGCAACGCCGACCCGATCTGCTTCGTCGAGGTACGCAGCCTCGAGACCGGAGTCGTGTGTCTCCGCTACGAAGTACATACCGAGCCGGGCCGCGCGCCGGGCGGCCGCCTCTGTCCCTCCCCCGTACGCCAGTATCGGCCCACCGGGGGTGAACGGCAGCGGGGAGATCCTGCTCGGACGACCGTCGACCGACACATTCGCCCCTGTCCAGAGCTCGCGGAGGATCCCGATGCGCTCTTCGACGATCTTCGCCCGTTGACGGCGGTCGACTCCGAACATGGCGAACTCCTCATCTCTGTAGCCGATGCCGACCACGTACGACACCCGTCCCTGGCTGATCAGGTCGACCACTGCGAGGTCTTCAGCGAGCTTCACCGGTTCGTACAGCGCGAGCAGCAGGGCTGCGACGCTCACGGGCAGCGTGTCGGTACGAGCGGCGATGGCCGCGGCCATGGGTACGGGCGACGGCAGATATCCGTCATCGACACCGTGATGCTGGCTGACGACAGCGGCCACGCAACCGCGGGTCTCCCCCCAGGCGCACATATCGAGAGCTGCTCGGTAAGCATCGGCGCGCTCCGACGGGTTTGTCCTCTTGGACCGCATCGCGAATCTCATCATGAACATGACTGCCGCCTTTTCATCGCGCCGAGGTCAACCGGGTGTGACGGAGAACCATCCGCATGAATGCGCGAACCGACCTGGCGCTCATAGAACGATCACGAGACTGCCATAAAGCCCTAACGGCGGTGTGGTCGAATCGGGGTATGAGACGCCGCCTTTCGATCGTGGCCGTCGGGTGCGGCCTTGCCGGCGCGCTCGGGCTCGCTGCATGCGGCAGCAGCGCCACGTCGGTGACCGCCCCGCCGACGTCGTCGCCCGTTTCAGGCAACCCCGTCGTCTACAGGTTCGGTGTCGTAGGGAACAGGGGCAAGATCGCCCAGCTCGAGCTAGACACGCCGGCTCCCGTCCCGGACATCAGCGGGCGGGTGGTCCAGATCGCGACGTCGAATTCCGACGGTTACGCGCTGACGTCCGAGGGTGTGGTCTGGGCGTGGGGCGTCGGCAGCTACGGCGAGCTCGGAAACGGCGAGAAGCCTCCTTACTCCACGACGGCCGTGAGGGTGGACTTCCCGGCCGGCGTCAAGATCGCGTCTCTCGCGAACCCGATGCCGTTCGACGGCGCCATCGCCGTCGACACGCGCGGCGACGTGTGGGGATGGGGGCTCAACGGCGACGGCGACCTCTGCCTGTCCGGCCTGATCGAAGTTCGCCCGCTGCAGATCCCGCTAAGCGACGTGACGCTGGCGACAGGCGCCAGGACGCATTCGGTGTTCGACTCGAACGGCCGGCTTTACGCGTGTGGTGACGGTGAGGGCGGCGTGCTCGGTGACGGCAGTTACACGAGCAGCTCAAAGCCGGTTGCGGTCGTCGGTCCTCCGGCAACGTCGGACGTCACCGCGCTCACCTCCTCGTGGGAGGGCTCGGGTGCGTTGCTCGGCAACGGCAGCTACTACGACTGGGGTTACAACGCCGCCGGGCAACTCGGCGACGGCAGCACCGCCAACAGTGACGTGCCCGTATCCGTGAAGCTGCCCGCCGCGGTGCGTCAGGTGTTCCAGGGTGGCAGCGGCGCGGCAAATGGCCAGACCATCGCGATCCTTGCTAACGGTTCGGTCTGGGCGTGGGGGAACAACGAGAAGGGCCAGCTCGGCGACGGGACGCGGACGAGCTCCCATGTTCCGGTCCGAGTCGACGTGCCGGCAGGAGTCACCTTCGTGAAGGTCAACTCCGGCGGCTACTCGTGCTACGCGATCGACAACACCGGCCGCCTCTGGGCATGGGGCGGGAACGACAACGGCCAGCTGGGAACCGGGAGCAGCGCCAAGATCGAGAACGAGCCGGTAGATGTGGGCTCACGCGTCACACACGTCACACAGGTTTCGTCGACCGCCAGCAACGTCGCCGTTCTCGGGGATGGGTGACGCGATAGCGCCTGCGTCCCTGCCTAGTTACTGTGTGGAGCACCTACAGAAGCGGGGGTGCGGGGCAGTGCTCAGAAAGCTGTCGCGGTTCTCTGTCGTCGGCGTCGTCGTCTGTGGAGTCGGTGTGTCGTTGTCCGCCGGCACTGCAGCCGCATCGGTGGCTCCCACCATCGTCAAAGCGGTGATGGTCGCACCCAACGGGAGCCGACAGGTGGACAAGATCGTCCTGACCTACTCGAAGCCGGTGACTTGCTCGAAGCAGAAGACAGGACCGTTCCCGTTCTCGGTCGAAGGGTATGTCGTCACCTCGATAGCAGCCGCGCATTCGAAGAAGCTCGTGATCCACCTCGCCGAGAGAACGACCAGCGATCTCACGGTGACGCCGTTCGTGACCTACACGGTGCCGAGCACCGATCCGGTCCTGAGCAGTAAAGGGGTGCCTGCTCCCGACCAGACCTTCATCGGAACGAAAGCGGCATCCCCTGCTTCTGCGATCTACGTGGCGACGACCGGCAACGACGCCAATCCCGGGACGGAGGCATCGCCAAAAGCGACGATCCAGGCCGGCATCACTGCTGCGGCGGCGGATTCGCCGATTCCTGACGTCTATGTGTCCGCCGGCACGTATTCGGGCGCTTCGTCGTTGGAATTGGACAGCGGCGTGAACGTTGACGGCGGCTACACGCCGGGAACGTGGACACGCTCGCTCAGCGCTGCCACCACCATCGAAGGTGGTGGACCGGCGGCGGTGGTCGCGGGGGACGTGACAGGCGTCACGTTGCAATTGCTCACCATTTCCGGCTTGCCGGATCCATCTGTCGACCTGAGTGTCTACGGACTGCGCGAGGTGAACTCCGACATCGACCTCGAGTGGGTGACGGTGTCCGCGGCAGCTGGCAACCCAGGCACTTCTGGTTCCAGCGGGGACAACGGCACCCTTGGCGGCAACGGTGCGAATGGTGCCGACGGCGGCGCCGGAGGCTCCGGGGCATTCAACGGTGGAGACGGCGGTGCGGCGGTCTCCGGCGACACAGATGGTCTGCCGGGAGACAACGGCTCGGGCCCGGAAGGGGGCACAGGGGGACAGGGCACGAGCAGTGCCGGATCGCTCTGTGGTCCTCCCGGAGTGAACGCCCCCGACGACGCCACCGGGGGTAGGTCGGGAAGCGACGGGCGCAACGGCCCTGCCGGGTCGTCGTCCGGAACGGCGACTGCCACCTGGATCACCGGCTTCGGTCAGAGCGGTAGCAACGGAAACTCAGGTTCCGGCGGAGGTGGCGGCGGCTCCGGCAGCGGCGACGTGTCCGACGCATTTCTCTGCACCGAGGGTATCGATGACTCGGGCGGCGCCGGCGGTGGAGGTGGCGCCGGGGGCGGGGGCGGGACAGCCGGAACGCTCGGAACAGGCGGTGGGGGATCTTTCGGGATCTACCTGTGGGACTCCGCCGTCTCCGTCGACGCGAATTGCACGGTAACGGCCGGCAACGGGGGTGCAGGCGGTGCGGGCGGCGATGGAGGCCTCGGGGGATCGTTCGGCACCGGAGGCGAGGGCCAGCCAGGCCAAGGTGGAACTGCCGGCGCCGGCGCCCCCGGCGCTGACGGAGGTGCAGGTGGTGCAGGTGGCTCGGGAAGCGGAGGCCCGGGCGGCCCGAGCATCGGCGTCGTAGAAGCGAATTCCTCCACGGCCACGATTGCTTCGGGGACCACGATCAACTTCGGGTCAGGGGGACCCGGTGGCGCGGGAGGTGCAAACTCGGAGCTCGGGCAGGCACCCTCAGGCACAGCCGGCGCCGCCGAGGCGGTAGGGAATTTCTGAACAGAACCAATGCTTCACCGAGTGTCGTCAACTTCGGCCTATGGCGATCGCCGGCTCACATGGTGCCGTCGTCGCCACGCGGGTCCCGATTCAGGTGGTTCGTCGTTATCCGACGCCCAGGCGCTGGTTGTAATTCTGTATTAGCTGGTTGGCTGCACTCGCGGCAGTCGCGACGGCAGCGGCGGGAGAGACCCCGCTTACGAACATCGAAGCTTCGGCATTCGCGACGGCCGTGCGCACGTCGTCGAACGGCCCGAGAACGCCGCCGGCGGTGGCGTCGGTGTGCGAACCGCTCGTCAACTGCGTGTACGCAACCTTGAACCCGGGATTCTTCGCCCAGTAGCTCTGGACCAGCGAGCTCTGCGCGGCGGAGGTTCTGAGGGGTATGTAACCGGTTCCTGCCGACCAGGTCGCCTGAGAAGTCGCGGAGTCGAGAAAAGCGATGTACTCCCATGCGGCGGCCTGCTTGGCGTTCGACGACTTCTTGCAGATCCAGAGGGCACTTCCGGCGGGCTGCACTCCGCCATCTGCGGCGGCGTCGTACTTGGGGAACGGGGCGACTCCGAGCTCGACATTCGGATAACGACCGGTCGACAGCAGCTGCTGGATCGTCCCGAGCGCTGCCGAGGTGTCGATGGTCATCGAGTACTTGCCGGAGCCCACGCCGAGCAGGTTGTCGTACTCGTCTGCCCCGAGTGCCGAATTCGTGGTGGCGTCGCCGCTGCTCACCATCTGGTCCAGCTCAGTGAAGATCCCGACGCCGACCTGCCCGTTGAACGCCACCTGGGTGGCCCGCGATGTGCGGCCGTTGTTGTTGTTCACAAGGAACTGGTTGTCCGTGGCCAGCCATGTCTCGAAGTACCAGGGATCTATCTTCAGGCCCATCCCGCCCAGTCCGTGCTGCTTCAAGGCCTTGGCGGCAGCCACGAGCTCGGGAAGCGTGGTCGGTGGTTGGTCGGGGTTGAGCCCTGCCTTCGTGAAGGCGAGCTTGTTGTAATAGAGGACCGGACCGGAGACAGCGAAGGGCATCGCCCACTGTGTCCCGCCGACGTCCCAGTACGCGAGGGCACTGGGGAGAAGATCGCCCGTCGTGAAGTCGAATCCGGCCATGCAGCCGACCACCGGTTGGAACGACCCAGTGTCGATGGCGCCCTGTGTGTCGGTGTCCTGGAGCTGGACGACGTCCGGGAGCTCGCCGTTGGAGAGGCCCGCCTGATACTTCTGCCACGTGTCGTCGTAGCTGGCCTGACTCACCAGATTGACGTGGACCTTGTCCTGGGAGCTGTTGAACTTGTTCGTGAGCGACGTCAGTACCTGGGCGTTCGCTTCGGCGGCCGACTCCCAGAAATTGATCGTCACCGGTGACGAAACGCCGGTGAGCGCGCCTGGGTTACACGACTTGCTGACCGAGACCGAAGGGGACGAGGAGGAGCTCGACGAAGAGCATGCGCTAAGGAACACCCCGGCGACGCAGAGGCAGAGCCCGATTGACATCGAAGCGAACGGGCGGCGGAGGGGCATCGTCCATTTGTAGCAGGTCCCTCGAAGAGGAGAGGTCGGCTATTTGACGGCTCCAGCCGTCAGGCTCCTGACGAGTTGTTTCTGGAAGATCAGCAACAGGACTACCAGCGGGACGATTGCGATGATGGTCCCGGCGAGCGACACGTTGACCTGGTCGATCTGGGTGTCCAGCAGCTGCTTTAGTCCGATCTGGACCGTTCGGACCGAGTTGTCGTTGCCCGTGACAAGAAGGGGCCAGAGATACTGGTTCCACGAAGCAAGGAAGCTGAAGACACCGAGAGCAGCGATCGCCGGACGCGCGAGAGGAATCGCGACGCTCCAAAGGAATCGGAGGCGGCCGTACCCATCCAGCTCTGCAGCCTCACGAAGATCGCGAGGTATCTGCAAGAACGCCTGCCGCAGCAGGAAGGTCCCGAATCCCGTGGCCATGAACGGAACGGTGAGCCCCTGAAAGGTGTTGTACCAACCCAACGATGTCACCGTTGAGAGATTGCTGGTGACAGTGACCTCGAACGGCACCATGAGCGTCATCAGGAAGATGAAGAACAAGGTCCGCCTGAAGGGGAACTCGATGAACGCGAAGGCAAAAGCAGCGAGGATCGAGGTGACGAGCTGTCCTGCGACGATAAGGGCTGTCTGGATGGCGGAATTCCGCAGATAGATCCCAAGGTTCCCAGTGGTCCAGGCCTGTGAGTAGCTGCCCCAAACTGGATGGACAGGAAACAGCGGCGGAGGCTGGTGCGCGATCAGGCTGGGTTGGAGAAGCGAATTGACGATCGCCATGTAGAGCGGGAACAGGATCACTGCCGCTCCGAGCGTCATGAGCACGTATCGCACGCTCAGGCGAACCCGGCGATGAATGGATCGAACGCGAACAGAGGGGAGCTCAGATACCGCCATAGTGGACCCGTCGCTCGAGGAACCGGAGTTGCAACAGTGTCAGCGTGAACAGGATCGCAAAGAGCACGATCGAAAGGACCGCGGCCACGCCAGGGTCATCCTGGACCGAAAGAGCTTGGTAGATGTAGTAGAGCAGAACGTTGGTGTGAGTGAACGCCGCATTCTGAGGTCCGATCAGGATGTCGATCTGACCGAAGCTCTGGAACGCGAAGATCGTGCCCACCACGAGGGCGAAGAAAAGCGTCGGAGACAAAAGCGGCACCGTGAACCGCCAGAACGTCGTCCAGCTGCCCGCGCCGTCGAGTTGTGCCGCCTCGAGCACCTCTTCCGGTAGCGACTGGAGTCCTGCAGTCATGATGATGAAGGAGAGGCCGAGAAACTGCCAGACGGCTATCGAGCGCGACCGCCGGCAACGCCCAGGTCGGATTCTCCAAGATCGCCGGGCGCGGGTTGATCCCGAGCCAAGGGAGGAGCCCGACGACGGGATCCATCAGAGTTCCGAAGACCACCGCAGCCACTGCCACAGAGCTCACGACCGTCGAGGAGAAGATCATCCGGTAGATCGCCATTCCCCTGATCTTCCGGTGGGCGGCCACCGCCAGGAGTAGCCCGCCGAGCAGTCCCGCAGGAACCACCATGATCACAAACAGCAAGGTGGACACGAGACTCTGATGGAACTCCGTGGATCCCAGTACGGAACCGACCTGGCTCAGACCGACGTAGTGCGAGGGCAGCCCCGGGTAAGGGGGATTCTCGTAGAGGGCGAGCTTGAAGTTCCTCAGGAACGGATAAAAGGTGAAGACCGCGAAGATGAGAACCGCCGGAAGCAACAGTAGATAGGCGAGGGCCCAATCGCGCCGGATCCTGGCGGTACGTGCACTCATCGGGCCGGTTGCAGACGCTGACCGCTGTCTTCGTCGAAAACGTGGAGCTGCGACGCATCTACAGCTATGGTCACGTGCTCTCCGGGATCAGGCCGGTTCTGGCCCCGTTCCTGCCTCACCACTACTCGGCTTGCGTCCCCGAGCGAGCAGATCGTGTGCGTCTCGGCCCCGAGCAGCTCGACGAGATCGACCCGTGCGGGGATGCCCGTCGTCGATAACGACGCGGCTTCGGGTCGGAAACCCAACCTCACAGAGCCGTCGCTCATCCCCTTCAGATGATCGGGCAGAGGGATTCTTGTTGAACCGACGACGGCAACGTCACGATCGATGACGGCCGGCACGAGGTTCATGCCCGGACTTCCAAGGAATGAGGCGACGAAGGTGTTCGCCGGGTTCTCGTAGAGGTCTTGAGGAGCGGCGACCTGCTGGAGCTGGCCGGCACGCATAATGGCGATCCGGTGCCCCATGGTCATCGCCTCGACCTGGTCATGGGTGACATAGATCGTCGTGGTGCCGAGGCGGCGTTGAATCGAGACGATATCTGCCCTTGTCTGGACCCGAAGTGTCGCATCCAGGTTGGAAAGAGGTTCGTCCATCAAGAAGACCTTCGGATCGCGGACGATGGCCCTCGCCAGAGCGACCCGTTGCCGCTGGCCGCCAGAAAGCTGACCTGGTTTGCGGTCCAAGAGCGCCTCGAGCCCGAGCGTCGAAGCGACCTGCAGCGCCCGCCGATCTCGTTCCTCGCTCGGCACGCGGCGCTGGCGAAGGGGAAACTCGATGTTCCCTCTCACCGTCATGTGGGGATAGAGCGCGTAGCTCTGGAAGACCATGGCTACGTCACGATCTTTCGGAGCGACATCGTTCACCACGGCGCCGCCGATCGAGACGCTTCCGAGGGTCACGTCTTCCAGACCGGCAACCATGCGAAGCGCCGTGGTCTTGCCGCACCCCGAAGGTCCCAGGAGGACCAAGAGCTCGCCATCTCCGACCTCGAGGTCGAGGTTGTCGACGGCGCTGACGTCCCCGAATTTCTTGGTGACACCCTCGAACCTGACCCGGGCCACCGCTCCTCCGCCGTTCGCGAGATCGATCGGTCCCGGCTCAAGATAGACGCTGTCGAAACCAGTGGTGTGCCCTGCCGAATCGTGTCACGATCTGGAGGTCCATTGACCAAGGAGGCGCCACATGTTCGCGTCCAGCTATCCACTGCTGAATGCCTTCTGGACGATCCTTTACATCTTCGTCTTCATCCTCTGGCTGATGATCCTGTTCCGGGTGATCTGGGACATCTTCCGGAGCCACGATCTGAGCGGGTGGGCGAAGGCGGCCTGGTTGCTGTTCATCCTCATCCTCCCGCTTCTGGGAGTGCTCGTTTACCTGATCGCTCGCGGCGGCTCGATGCACGAGCGTGACATTCGGATCGCCCAAGCGCAGAACCAGGCGTTTCAATCCTGGGTTCAGGGGGTCTCAGGGCACGGGAGCACTGCGGACGAGTTGGCCAAGCTGGCAGACCTGAGAGACAAGGGCGTCATCACCGACACCGAGTTCGATCAGGCCAAGGCAAAGATCCTGTCGTAGCCGAGCATCGTCATCAGACGCTCCCCCAACGAGCGTCCCCGTGGTCGCGGGGCGGTTGTTCGGAGAAGTAGTACTGGGCGAGGCGGAGCACCTGCGCGTCGTCCAGGTGATCGATGTCCACGCGCACGTCGGCGACGACCTTGGCGGCGACATCCTTGCGGTGCTTCTCGACGTACGCGACCCACTCGTGCGAAGCGTTCGCCTTTCCCCCACCGTGCCCCAACAGAAGGATCGCGCCGGCGGGTGCCAGGGCTTCGGTCACTTCCTGCCAGTAGGCCGGGCTGTCATCCTCGTAGGTGCCCCTGGGGTTCCCGGCGTGGTGATGCACTTTGTGGAACCGACCGTGCGGATCCGCTGCGACTACGTGCTCGGGGACCTGACCGTGAGAGGCATCGGTCGGGTAGATGGTTGTTTCGTGAAAGTCAATGGCCGCGACAACATTTTTGTCCCGGAGAAGTTCGGAGTATTCGACGGTCGTCATGATGCGTTCTTAGCAGAACGCTCCTCCCCGCGAATCCAGATGATGTAGGTAACGGTTCCGAGCAGGATCGGGAAGAGATATGTCGTCAATCTCCAGATGAGGTCCGCCGCCAAAGCCTGCGACGACTTCGCCCCGAATGCGGTGAGCATGCTCGCGAACGTCGCGTCGAAGGTCCCCAGGCCGCCCGGGGTGATCGACAGCCCACCGACAACCCGAGCAACTGCGAAGGATGTCAGCACCGCGGCGAAGCCGACCTGCCCAGAGGCGACCCCGACGGCGCGGACGATGACCAATATGAGAACCAATGCAGTCACCTGAGCGCCAAGCGCCGCCCAGGTGAGGAGCCAACCCCGCCGGTGCACCGTGTCAATGGTCTGCGTGCGGAACCGCAGGAGCGAACGCTCGACTCGATCGGATGGAGGTCTGCCGAACAATCGGAGAACCCGGTTCACGACACGATCAGCCAGACGACCGAGCGAGTGAGCGCCGGTCTCGGACCGGAATACCAACCACGACGCAACTCCCGCGACGACGATCACGACCGCGCCTGTGATGGCGGCACCTACGGCGCCACCGGTCGGGTGGGCAGTCACAGCCAACAACGCAACCCCGACGACAGGTAATCCGAACTTGACAGCCAGGTTCCAGAATCCGGTCGTGATCACTGCTGTGGAGATTGCGAGCTCGGAGAAGCCGAAAGAGGAGAACATCTTGTAGGTCATCCCGACAGCCACGGCCCCGCCTGCCGGCACCGTTCCCGAGATCGCGATCGTTGTCTGTGTTTCCAAGAAGCCGTCGATGAACCGGAGTCCGTCCAGCGCCGCCTGGTAGATCCAGACGCCGGAGATCTGACAGATCGTGGCAGCTACCGCGATCACCACCCACCACCAAGGTGCGACCTCGGTCAGGTGCTTCCAGGCGTCGGAATAGCTAGCCACCTGCGGAATCACACCGGCGAATATCAACACCAGGAGGGCGACGCTTGCAGCGGCACCTAGCACCTTGCGCCAGCGGTGAGTCGGCTTGAGGACCGGCTGCAGGTGGTTCGGGGCTCGTGGCCCCGGCATCAGCTGTCGCTCACCTTCCGGGTCGGACATGGGGAGGAACGACTCTCAGTCTCCGCGGCGACGACGGTTCTGCCGCCGATCGTACCGAGCGTCCCGAGTCGAAGCCCCTCGAGCGTCCCACCGGCAACGAGGACGCGCGGCGCGCGGCAGGTCTCGACCGGATCCCCGGGCCCTGCGGTCCGCGGAGCTCCTCAGCTCAGCGGTAGATGTTCACCGTGTCATCGAGGCCCAGCGACGCAGGATCGCCGCGTCCGGTAGACGCGAGAACGAACTCGAAGGCATCGCCCGAGATGGTCTTCTGACCGCCTCCCGACACCGGGAAGCTCTCGAAACCCTCGAACGCAAGATCGGCCGGGCCCCAACCCTGTTCCGAAAGGACGTGCGCCAAGTGCGACAGCGAAGGTCTGAGCGCCTCGGTCCGCCGGCTCGGCATGCCCAGCGCCGACCTGATGTCGTCGTCGTGCAGGTAGGTGTCGAACCACAGCGACTCGACCCCGAACCCCAAAGTGCTCCCGCCCTGGGGACCGGGGGCCTCCCACGCGTCGTCGTCGAAGGCCGCTATGAGATCACCGGCCAGCTTGGCGCTCGCGTCGAGCTCGTCTGCGAGCTCCGTGGGTGCCCGGCCTTTGCGCTCTTCTGTCTGTCTCGCGGTCACCTCGGCAGTGCCGAGACCTTCGAGACGGAAATTGACCACGTCGGTGAGCTGGCCGATGACGTGAGCGGCAACATCGGCGACCCGCCACCCTTCGCATCGGGTCGGGGACTCCCACTGGCTGCCGGAAAGTCCCCTGATCAGCTCACCGAATGTCTGGTACTCCGCCGACATTCCCGGAACCACGACCTGACGACTGAGGGTCATCGCTTCTCCCTTCTGGAGAACTAACATGCATGCGGGTTGCATGAATACTGATACAGGTCGGGCGGATGGTCAAGGGCGATCTGAGAACCAGACGGACGCAGGCAGAACGGCGACAGGCCACGAGGGCGGCTCTCCTCGACGCGGCGCGTCTTCTCTTCTCGACCAAGGGCTACTCCAACTCGGGCCGTGAGGAGATCGTCGCCGCGGCCGGTGTCACCCGCGGTGCTCTTCAACACCACTTCGGTGACAAGCAGGCGCTGTTCCTCGCCGTGTACGAGGCCGTCGAACAAGATGTCGTCGCGAGCGTCGCCACCGCCGCGATGGGCTCAGGCGGCGATCCTCTCGAGCAGCTCCGTGCCGGTTGCCACGCCTATCTCGACGCCGTCTTGGACCCGGCGGTCCAACGGGTCTGCGCGATCGATGGACCTGCGGTGCTACCCGCAGACGTCAGGCAGCAGGTCACCGACCGTTACGCCCTCGGCCTCGCACGCGAAGCAGTGAGCGCGGCGATCACGAGCGGCTCGATCGAAGATACGCCGGTCGAGCCGCTCACACGCATGCTTCTTGCGGGCGTCATGGCTGCCGCCCAGTACGTCGCAACATCGCCCGATCCGGAACTGGCCCGGACAGAGGCCGGACAGACGGTGGACCTGCTCCTCGATCGTCTCAGGCGGGACTGAGCGGACTCTTCACCGGTTCAGTTCATCCTCAGGAGACGATCGTCTTGAACGACGGAAGGCACAGAAGAGACGTCTGCGCGATGTTGACCTGATCGGTTCCGAACTGGTTCTCGTCGAACACCGGGTTGATCACCGGAGTCTGGCTGACCTCAAAGCAGAGCAGGTGTGATTTCGGATCGATGGCCTTGTAGACGACGCCGTTCACGATCTTGGTGGTCGGCACGCACAGAAGCTCGGGGCTGCCGACCTGCACCGTCACGGCCTTGGGTGCGAACTCGTCCTTCAGCTTGATCGAGGGAGGAGGTTGGAACGGCGCCGTGCCCGGGACATAGGTGACCGGATAGCACGTGAAGTGCGACAGGCCCGGTGGTTGCTTCGGTGACTTGTCCGGCGGCCCGGTCAGGCTCTTCCAGGTAGGGAGACAAAGATCCTGAGGTTGGCCCGTGTTGAGCTCGGCTGTCCCGAATTGGTTTGTGACCGAAACGGTATAGGTCGTCTGGGTCGGGGCCTTGATCGCGTAGCAGAGCAGGTGAGCGTTCGGGTTGATGATGGGATAGACGGTCTTCGTACCGGAGGCGCTGACGACCGTCTTCTTCACCGGGTTGCAGTGGATCAAAGGATCCTGAGAGATCGTGGGCGAGAAACCCTTCGTGTTGAACTGGTTCTCCAGGATCACATTGCCCGGGATCTTGTAGCCCTTCGTCGGGGCCGCTTCGTAACAGAGAAAGTGACTCAAGTTCTTAGGCCCGGTGGCTTGCGGCGCTGCACCTGCGGAAGCCTGCAGACTGACTAGCGACGCCGCGAGCCCGAGAATCAGCACCCCACTTACGAGTGCATAGCGCCTGGCGCGGGACCTGAGGAGGCGTGACATGGCAACTCCCTTCAGGGCGGGTCAGGCGCCTTTGGCGGCGCTCCTGGAGCCCGCGATTTTCGAAAGGTACAACGCTTCGTCGGTTGCGTCTAGCGCGATTCAATACGTTAATTTGCGTTCAGCAATGAATGCCGGTCTGCGGCATTGTGAATTGGGGAGCTATTTATCCGGAGCGCCCACGCGAGCGCATTTCACAACTCGCGACGCTCGAAACTGACGACCCCTCCTACGAACACGACCACGAACCAGAAGACCACCCAAAGAAGGTAAAGAAACGACGGCGGGCTCTGGGAGTAGAAGGGATCGCTTCGGCCTTGAACGAACTGCAAGCTGGTGATCGAAGATGGCTGGAGGTAGTAGATGGCGGCGTGCCACAGGCCGTCGGTGGGGATCACGTAGCGACCTACCTGACCGAGGACCCTCAGTGCACCGATGTTGAACGCGGTGCCGAGTGACCCCACGACACCCGCCAGCCAACCCGCGCCGAAGATGGCGACACCGACGACGCCCGCAGCGATGACCGACATCCTCGTGCTGAGCGCAAGCGCGACGGTCAGCAACAATGCGCCCTCGGTGAACAGGTAGAAGGCAACGAGAACCGGATCCGGGGGGACGAAGCCGCTTACCCAGTCGACCACGCCGAATTCGAGTGCGCATACAACCCCCGCATATCCCGCGAGCAGCGCGGCGAGGCCCAGCCACTTGCCCAGGAGCACCTCGGTCCTGCGGACCGGACGTGTCAGCACCGTCATGAGGACGCCCGACTCGATCTCAGAGGAGATCGACGGCGAAGCGATTGCAGATGCGCTCAACGCGACGACGAAGCTGAACATGAACATGAACAGGATGAGAGCCTGCGGAAGAGCCACCTGACTTTCACCCGAAGTGATGCTGTTGGTATGGCTCAAACGGTCGAAACCCCACGCGCTCAATCCGACGATCGCCACGGTGATCGCCAAGAAGGCAACGAGCAGGCGCCGGCGTACCGCCTCCTTCACCGTTAGCGCGGCGATCGTGAAGGTCGGGTTCACCGGTCACCGAGCAGCTCTAAGAAGCGGGCCTCGAGGCTCTTGTGCTCGGGTATCACCGCCTCCACACGACCTCCGAGCGCGACCAGATGGGCGACGAGGTCCGCTACCCGCGTGGGCTCGATCCCCTCGACGACGGCCCACTCGTTCTGGCCTTGCCACCGGCCGAAACGATCGAGCCCGATCCACCAGCGATCGGCCAGCCCGCTCACCTTCAGCCGGACCCTCGTGTTGTGACCCAGCAGCTCGTCGAGGGTGCCCGTGGCAACGGTCATGCCCTTGTCGATGACGGCCACCCGGTCGCACACGTGCTCTGCTTCCTCGAGGAGATGTGTATTCAGGAAGACGGTTGCGCCACGATCACGCAGTCCGCTGATGATCTCGCGCACGTCATGTCGGCCGACAGGGTCGAGAGCGCTCGTCGGCTCGTCGAGCATGACCAGCGTCGGGTCGCCCAGCAGCGCAACCCCGAGCCCGAGCCGCTGCTGCATCCCTTTCGAGAACGTGCCCACACGGTCGTCGCCTCGTTCTGAGAGCCCGACGGTCTCGAGAGACCTTCTCTGCTCTTCCTCCCAGGTTTGCTTCGGCAATTGGAGGAGCTTGCAGTGCAGACGGAGCACCTCTCTCGCTGTGAGCAGAGACTGGTAGCGGAACAGCTCGGGGAGGTAGCCGATATGCCGCCTCGTCTCGCGATCGCCGACGGGAGCGCCGAGAACCATGGCTTCGCCCCCGGTGGGACGCGCCAACCCGAGCAGCATCTTCACCATGGTGGTCTTGCCTGCACCGTTCGGGCCGAGGAACCCGAACACCTCGCCGCGCTCGACCGTCATCGAGATGGACTTCACAGCAACCGTGTTGCCGAAGCGCTTGTTCAGGCCTACGGCGCGGATCGCCGGTGAGGCCGTCGACCGATCGGGGTCGCCCGCCAAGATCGATTCTTCGCCGGCGACCGTAAGGTCAGCCGATCTGATCAGCGACATTCAGAACACCTTGTGGATCCAGGATCCCCGCCACGACGTGAACCATGCCCGCGCTGTTCTCCCAGATAACCCCGGAAGCGACACCCGAGGGATCAGCTACGAGAACACCGGGCGATCCTCCCACCTCCACGGAGCGGACCGACGCGCCCGGCGGCACGGGCACCGGAAGTGTCGTCCCCAGATCACCGAGCAGGCGAAGCTCTTCGGCGAGCTCCGACGAGATACCTGGTTGTCGCAGCAAGAAGGCCTCGATCTGACTGATGGTCGCCCCAGAAGAGACAGCCGTCGGACGCGGCATGGTCAACACAGCGAGCGTCGGCAGGTCGATCCCGTTCGCCGACCCGTACTCGACGGCTACGGCGGGGCCTGCGTATAAAACGACCGAGGCCCCCGCGACACCCTGAGCAGAGGAGTCGAACGTCACGGTGACCTTCACCCGCGGTTGGAGCATGATCCCCTCGGGGCGGCCGACGCCGGAAGGGAGATGAGAGGGGAGCGAAACGGGAAAGCCGGCGGCGGAGGAGGCCTGGGCGAGCGACGTCACCGCCTCTGCCCGGCCCGAGGAGAACCAGCGGATCGTTCCGAACGGGAGCGCGCGCGACCCGCTCGGGGTGGAGAACCCTCCGATCACGTGGCTGTCCCCGAGACCCATGAAATCTGCAATGTCTTGCAGGTCGCTCTGATTGAGGGTCACGGGCGCCACGCGAGTCGGAGCGAACACCGTCGTGAGGGTCGCTGCCGCAGCGGTGCCCGCGACCACCGCACCCGCGGCAGCGATCAAGACCCCGGTCCGAAGCGACACCCTCATGAGCCTGGGGCGCCTCCACGGAGCCGAGGCGACGACCCCGACCCGCTCGCGGCCGCTGTCTTCTGTCTCGCTCATCTGGCGCTCGAACCGGGCCCAGGCAACGTCGACGTCGGGCACCAGCTGCGGACCCGAAAGCACTCTGGTGCAGCGCTCCGTCGCCTGAGCGATCCCTGCCCGCCGGGTGGCGCAGCGCCGGCACGCGGCCACGTGGTCGGACATCCGGTCCGGTACCGCCAGGGGGTCGTCGTAGAGCCGGCGGAGCTCTCCTTCGGTTGCGTGTCTCAACGGTCCATCTCCTTGCAGAGTGCGGACTCGGCTCTCCTGAGCAGGGTCCCGATGTTCCCGACCTTGATGTCGAGCGCTTCAGCGATCTCGAGGTAGCTCATGCCCCCGTAGCGCATCACGAGCACCGCGGCGGACCGCCGCGGAAGGTGCCCGAGGGCCCGACGGACCTGATCGCGGGCTTCGCGGTCCATTACCGCGTCCTCGGCGCTCGCCACGGTGTCGGCTCCGCGCGCGAGGAACTGACGCCTGCCGCGTCGCTGCTCACCCCGGACCACGTTCAACGCCGTGTGCACGGCGGCGACCCTGACCCATCCGGCGGCCCGCTCCTGGCCGTAAGGGAATCGCCCGTGAACGGCCACGAAGACATCCTGCGCGACGTCCTGTGCCGTCTGGAAGTCTCCGACCACGCTGTAGGCGAGCCGGACCACCGGCCGGTAGTGCTCACGGAAGAACGACTCGAACCCCGACGACGCGGCAGTCCGCTGATGGCGATCGGGGTGACGCTCACTCCGTGCGTGCAAGTCCATCACCCACTAAGCACCGCGGCGGTCACGAATGTGACACATCGGCGGGCAAAGTTGCGCCGGTCGAACGGGCGACGAAGACGAACTCGAGGCCGGGCCGGTCCGGTGCGTCCCGGACGTCCTCCACGACGAAGCCTGCTTCGTGCAACGAGGACGTGATCTCCTCCCGTGACCGGAATCGCAGCGTGGAGCTCGACGTGAGGGTTGCGCCGTCAGCCTCGAAGAAGACAGTGGAACGGAACGAGACGAAAGGCAGATCGACTTCTGCGAGATCTTCCCAGGACTGCACCGCTCCGACACCGGGGATCTCGACACGGACGAAGGTCTGCTCACGTGTCCATCCGAGCCACGCTCGCCTCGCGAGATCCCTGGTCTCGAAGACCAGGCGGCCGCCCGGGCGCAGCGCTGAACGAGCCGCGAGAAGGGTCCCGGTCCAATCCGAGTCGGTGAGGAAGACCTGGGCGACATTGGCGGTCATGGTGACGAGGTCCACCTGAAGCGGTGGAAGCGATCGGGCTTCTCCCACCAACCAACGCACCCGCTCGGCGTAAGGCTTGCGGCGGGCGACCTCCACCGAGGCTGCGGCCGGGTCGGCGCCGGTCACCGCCTTGTCGCGTTCGGCCAGAAGACATGCGAACGTGCCGGTACCGCAGCCGAGGTCGAGAACCGACTGCGCTTCGAACTCGTCGGCCATCGCCAGGTAGGCATCGAGGTCGCTCCTGTCGGGGTCCAACGGGTCGTAGATCTCCGCGAGGCGCAGCTCCGCGAAGATGGCGTCGGGCACGCCCCATTTTCTCTCGCTCCTCGCTGCCGCGAGAATCGCCGGGGTGGACAAGCCCGGGGTGGACAAGTAGAGCATCACGCCGGCGGTAGCCGCTCGCCGCACGACGCTTCGGGTGGCGGGTCGGCGCTCGCGAGGTCATTGACCTCGTCCTCGCGGATCCGGGCGATCATGAGTCTCTGACTCGGCCCCGCCTCGGGCTCCGAGGCTACGGTCGGCTGCATGACGACACCTTGGCTCGAGGACGCAACCAGCCTGGTCGACGCTTTCAGGGCGCGGAGCATCTCGCCGCTCGAGGCACTCGACGCCTGCATCCATGCGATCGAGCATTCGCCTCTCAACGCCTTCAGCCACACCGACTTCGAGACCGCGCGCGAGCGGGCAGCTACAGCGGATGTGTCTCTTCCTTTCGGTGGGGTGCCCTTCGGCGTGAAGGAGCTCGAGCACGTCGGCGGCTGGCCCGCCACCGACGCCTCGATGGTCTTCGCCGAACGTGTGGCAGAGCAGGACGACACCTCCGTGACCCGGCTGCGCGCGACCGGAGCCTTGCTCGTCGCTCAGACGACGGCGAGCGAGTTCGGCGGGATCAACTGCACGTCCACCGAGCTCCACGGAACGACGAGAAATCCGTGGAACCCCGAGCGCACCCCAGGCGGCTCGTCGGGAGGCACCGCCGCGTCTGTGGCAGGAGGGCTGCTGCCGATCGCCACGGGAAGTGACGGCGGCGGATCGATCCGCATCCCCGCAGGGTTCTGCGGGCTGTTCGGTCTGAAGGCGACCTACGGGCGCATCCCCAAGGGCCCCCGGTCGGGCATCGAGCCGATCACGAGCGTCCAGGGTTGCCTGAGCCGGTCGGTACGCGACACGGCGCGCTACTTCGACTGCTGCAACGGCTTCGACGCACGTGACCCGCTGAGCCTGCCGGCGGTCGGCGGCTGGGAGGCGGCGCTCGGGACCTCTGACCTCGCCGGCCGGACGGTCGCGATCATCCCGGACCTCGGCACCGCGAGGGTGCGCACCGAAGTTGCAGAAGTCGTAACAGAAGCTGCGGAGCTCATCGCGCGCGCGGCAGGTCTCAAGATCGTCGAAGTCGTATCGAAGCTCCCACCACTTCGGGGTCAGTGGTCGATGGCGGGACAAGTCGCGTTCGTGGCGGATCTCGGTGACGCCTACCCGGACTGCATAGAGGAACTGTCGACCGAGATGCGTTTCGGGCTCGAATCCGCGAGGAACAGGTTCAACCTCGAGCGAGCTGCGGCGATCGAGTCATGGCGCAGAGACCTGAACGAGGCCATGGCGGACCTCTTCGAATCGGCGGACTTCGTTATGGCTTCGACCAATCCGGATGTCGCGTTCGCCGCGGAGGGACCACCGCCATCGACCATTCCGGGCGCCGACCTGATCAAGGAGCTCGGCTTTTCGAGGGCGATGATGAACAACGCCGCACTCACGGCTCCCTCGAACATGAACGGGAGCCCGGCCATCAGCATCCCCGCGGGAACAGTCGACGGCCTGCCTGTCGGGGTACAGGTGCTCGCCGGTCATCACCGCGAACCTCTGCTGCTCGACCTGGCACTCGTCGCAGAGCGCGTCCACCCGTGGCCCCTCGTGGCGCCGGGATCCCCCGCCACTTGAACCGAGCCGTCTACGAGATCTGATGCCGGACCATCAGGCCCGGCGGTGCGCTAACCGCCGAAGCTCGACAGGGACCTTGCCCCCGCCGGCGCGACCGGGGCCGACGCCTGGTTCCAGTTGCTGAAATTGATCGTGCCGCCACTCGACGAAGAGTCGTCGAGCTGGATCGGGTAGGCGGGGCCGGTGGTCGCCACCCACATCACCCCGCCCTTCGACGAGTTGACCGAGAAGGCCGCCTGGCCGTTGATCGTCGAGGATGAGCCCTTGCTCAGTGTCCCGTCGGGTTTCTTGACGCTGCTAACCAGACTCGAGATGCTGAACGAGTTTCCGAACCCGAACTGCGAATCGGGTCCGTACACCCAATTCCCGCCGAGGAGAGTGGCGACGGAGGCAGACTGACCGGCCGATTCGTAGTAACCGACGGTCCCTTTCAGGTAGTCGGTGCTCCCGATCTTCCTGAGCTGGAGCGAGTTACCTGCCTGTTCGATGGTCCCGCTGAAATCGCCGCTCGAGAACGTGGCGATCTGAAAGGTGGTCGTCTTACCGCTCTCAAAGGTCGTTCCGTTGATCTGGACCGACGTCGCCGCGCCCATCGCCTGTTCGACACTGCTCTGGATCTGACTCACCGAGTCGGTAGCGATGCCGTTTCCCGACGACGAGCTGCAGCCCGCGGCAGCGAGGGCTGCCACGATTCCCAGTCCGAGACCGATGGTCCGCTTCATTTCGTAAAGGCTCCTAATCCGTCGGGGGTGCCCCAACCGGTCGGGCCGTCGTATCCGACCTCGCCCTTGCAGAGGTATGCAGGACTGCACGTTCCGTCGCTGCCGCTCGTCACGTCATACAGGTCGCTCGTGTGGGCGTAAGGGTACGACGAGGGGTAGGTCCCCTTTTTCGGCTTGCCGGCGAGTGCGAAGACCGAGGCGATGATCGGAGAAGACACGCTCGTTCCCCCGACCTCCAACCACCCACTCTCGTCATAGGTGTCGTAGATGGCCACCCCTGTGTTGGGGTTGGCGTCCGCCGCCACGTCGTTCTGTGTCCTCATGGAACAACCCGTGTCGGTCTGCCACGAGGGCTTCGCCTCGTACAAGGCGCAGCCCGAACCCGTCCCGTTCCAGACGGTCTCGGTCCAGCCCCTCTTCGTTCCACTCGCCTTCACGAGGCTGGTTCCGCCCACGGCGGTGACGAAGCTCGAGGCCGCCGGGTAGGCGGTCCCGTAACCGCTGTCGCCGGCTGAGACGACGATCGCGACACCCGGGTGGTCGAAGTACTTGGCGTCGTCACTGGGATCGCTGCGCTTCTGGTTGGCACCGTAGGAGTTGGAGACGTACTTGATGTGAAGAACCTTGACCGCCGCGTCGACGGCGGCACCCAGGTCGACGTTCGCCGGCCCTGTGGCCTCGACCAGGTAGATGTGGCACTTCGGGCAGATCGCGGAGACCATGTCGACGTCGAGCGACTCCTCGGTCGCCCAGCCGGTGGTACCAGAGGGCGCGGGCAGCGGGCTCGTCTTCCCGTTCGAGTTCACCTTGGTCAGGCAGCCCGCCTCGGTGGAGGGGTCGCACGCCGGAAGCCCCCAGGCCGATCGGTAGGTGGCGAGGTCGGACACGGCCGTCGGGTCGTCGTACGCGTCGACGACGGCGACCGATTCGCCCGCACCGTCCGTGGAGGACGGCAGGTTGTAGGCGCTCTGCAGTTGAGAAGGTCCGAACCCGTCGCCGGTCGGGGCGAGGAAGCCGAACGATGCCGCGGAATGCTGCTTGATGTCGGTGCGGACGAGCACGAAGCAGGTCATGACGTCCGGATTGTCGGAGGCAGCACACGCCGGCCGTACGTTCGAAACGGTCGCCTTGGCGGACCGGACCGGCTGAGCTCCCTGGGCAGCGGCCGCGACACCGACGGACGTCGCTGCCAGCGTCAGTGTGGCGACCGTGGCCATCAGCACCCTGCGTGCAGCGCGCGAACTGGTTAGGAATCGAGACAATGAACCGCTCCTTTCAGGAGATCCTCCTGATCGTGCCCCCAACGGATCCGGACGAGCCCCCGTGCCGGAGAGATTGCGATCCGACAGGCAACAGTGACACCGCCGTGTGTTCGCCACGAAGCGTAGTCAATGCTGGGAGCCGGTTGGTCCAGGTCACCCACGGGGACCGGTTTCATCTGTCTTTCCCGGGTGAGCCCTCGACATAGCTGGCGGTACGTCCGGTGCCTGAGGACCTTCACGGCGCCCGGGTTGACTGGCCGCCCGGGTTGACTGGGCCCGGGGCGACCGGCCGGCGTTCGGCCGGTCCGCATTCACGCCACCGACGCTGCAAAGAGGCGGGGCTGGGTGTCCTGTTAGTCTGCGCGTCCGGAACGCGTAGATATGTGTTTCATCTGAACGCCGAAAGCGCTTCGGGGCCAGAAGGAGAAGCGATGACCGGACCTGCACCGATGCTCGACGGCAAGACGGTTCTCATCGCCGGGGTCGGCAAGGGTCTGGGGCGCGAGATCGCTGAGGCCGCGATCCGTGAAGCCGCGACGGTGGTGCTCGGCGCGCGGACCATTGCGGTCGTCGAGGATTTGGCGAACAACCTGGATCCTTCAGGAGAGCGGACGCTCGCGTACCGGCTCGACGTCACCGACCGCACGTCTTGCGCCGATTTTGCGGCCGCTGCTGCGCAGAAGTTCGGTCACGTCGACGTGCTGGTGAACCTGGCGGCGCTGGACACCGTCTTCGGGGGAGTCCAGGACGCCAACTGGGACGACTGGCACAAGATGATCGAGGTGAACCTTTTCGGCGGCCTCTACATGGTCGAGGCGTCGTTGCCGCACTTCTCGCCCGCCGGCGGCGCCATCGTCTTCGTCGGCTCACAGACTATGTACGACCCTCCAGCCATCATGCCCCAGGCGGGGTACGCAGCTTCGAAGGCGGCCGTGATCGGCGCGATGCGGCACATGACCATCGAGCTCGGTCGCAAGCGCATCAGGTTGAACAACGTCGCACCGGGATGGATGTGGGGCCCGCCGGTCGAGGCTTACGTCCGGTGGACATCCAAATCCAAGGGAATACCCGAGGAAGAGGTACTCGCGGAGCTGACCAAGGACATGCCACTCGGTGAGATGGCTACCGACGGCGACGTTGCAGAGGCCGTCATCTTCCTCGCCTCCGATCGTGCGCACGGCATCACCGGGCAGTCGCTGCTCGTGAATGCCGGCGAGCACATGCAGTAGGAGCTGTTGCCGGCGCCTGACTTCTCGGTCAGGCGATCATCTCCATGCGAAGTCCCCTCTCGTCGGTGTCGCCGCCCAATTGGAGGTGGGTCCCTGACGCGTAGCGCCGTGCGGTCCAGGCCGCGACGAACGCATCGAGAACATCGTCGTCACTGGCGCCCGCAAGCTTGGCGGGATGATCGTCGATGTCGGGAAAGACGGTTCGCAACGAGGCCAGGCGTTCGGCACGCCCTTCGGGCTTGCTCTTGTGACACGCCATGGGTTTGCCGGCCAGCACGGTGAAGCTCACCTCTGGATGCATTTCCACGACTTCTGCTTCTCAGGAGTGATCAAGTCATCGACATCGCGGATCTTCGAGAGAATCGCAAACGCTTGCTTGGAAAGGCTCTTGTCGGATATCGACCTCGATATTGTGGCTGCCTCGTCGTAAGTCCGAGCCGCCAGGACGGCTCTGAGCGGTGCCGGAAACACTGAGCTGCGACGTTCCCCTATCAACTTCCGCGCTTCGACGTCGCACAGGCGAGGTCCGCAAGCGGGAAGGCCAATCGGGATGTCGATTGACACAGCGGCCAACTCGCCAGAGTCCAGCGCATCGAACACTCGGCCCAAATCGGTTACGACTTTCACGCAAGATGATCCCTTGCCGTCGGCGGGCGTCGCAACCAACACCCAGCCGACAGGACAACCATCAAGGCCACCCACCAATTGCCCCATCATTCCCCCCCTCGCCATTCGCATTATGGCACCGCGAGCCACGGACGGTACAAGGTCAGCAGGGTTGGCACTAGTCGTAGCCCGGAAGGTCGCGGAACTTGCGCAACGGTGACATGAGGAGCAATCCTGCCGCCGCGAACTGACCCGCCGCGGCCACCCACATGGTCGGTCTGAGGCCGATCGCCGTTCCGATGAGCCCGCCTGCGAGCGCGCCCACTGGGGATACCCCCGACACCACGAACCGGATTGTGGCGTTCATTCGACCGAGAAGGTTGGGAGGGCAGAGCCGCTGCCGGAAACTCAGCTGGTTGATGTTGTACAGCGAGGTGCCGAATGCGGACCCCGCGTAACCGCCTGCGAAGAACAGAACCCCGACTCCCGGCGTCGCAAGCGGGATCAAGAACCCGAGAACGCTCAACAGCGCACCGCCCATGGTGGCCCGCGCACCACCGAAGCGTCGCGAAAGTCGTGAGGCGAACAGAGCTGCTGCAAGGCCACCGGCCCCAATTGCTGCGAACGAGAATCCGATGACATCCGGCTGTGCGTGAACAACGCGGACCAAGAAGACGACCTCCACCGCGGTCATCACACCCGAAAAAAGGTTGAAGATGGTGCTCGCCGCAGTGATCGAACGGATCAGAGGTTGCTTGACGACGAAACGCAGTCCTTCGCCTATCTCCCTGCCGAGGTTGGCTATTCCCTTCGCGTGTTCGGATGGGTCGTCCTCTTCCTTGCGGATTCTCTTCACGCAGACACCGGAAAAGAGGAAGCTCACGGCATCTACGGCGATCGCGTAGGACCCGCCGATCACTTGGACGAGGCCGCCTGCGAGGCTTGGTCCCGCAAGCTGCGCAACCTCCGCACTTCCGCCGAGCTTGGCGTTTCCCTCTACCACGTGTTCGGGACCTACCAACGACGGAAGATACGACTGGTACGCAACGTCGAAGAAGACCGTGGGCAGCCCTGCTGCGAGAGTCGCAACGTAGAGCTGGAGTAGCCCGAGCCTGCCGAACGCGTACGCGATCGGAATCGATCCAAGTGCTAGAACCCGACCGAGATCGGCCGCGATCATGACTCTTCGCCTTCTGAGCCGGTCGACCCAGGCGCCCGCGGGCAAGCCGGCGACGAGGAATCCCACGGTGGACGTCGCGGTCAGCAGCGCGACCTGGAAGGTGCTTGCGTGCAATGACCGAACGGCGAGCAGCGGAACCGCGAGCACGCTTACCTGGGTGCCGAGCTCGCTCACCGTCTCTCCGGCCCACAGCCGCCGGAAGTCCCGGTGCTTGAGCAGAGCTCCCCCCGTGACCGTGGTCATTGCGGCCTACGTGCCGGCCCTCGGGAGGATCTGCACCTGGACCAGTACCAATTCAGCGCCGGGTACTTCTGACTCGCCCTCTGGCGCGTTGCGCCTGAACCGCCCGATCAGGTCTCTCAATTCGAATCGCAGGCGTTGCGCTTCGTCGGGTGTCAACTGGAGGAACCTGTCCGACAGAGTCCAACCCTCGTCCCACTCCGGGGGCAGCGAATGGAGCGAGTCGAGAAAGTCCTCCATCTCGCGGTAGAAGTCCGCGGCAAGGGCGCGCAGGAAGCCTTCAGCTCCTTCGTGTCCCTCTCGAGCCTCTGCCCGGGGCAGGTCCGTGTAGCGAGCGGCCGATCGCCACCAACGCTGCTTTCCCTGGCCCACTCGTTCCTCGTCGGGAACTACGAACCCATAGGTGGCGAGCTGCCGTAGGTGGTAGCTGGTGGCGCCGCTCGACTCACCAAGCTCCTCAGCCAGCCTGGTCGCTGTTGACGGCCCACCGCTTCTCAACAGGCCGAGGATCCTGAGACGCAGCGGGTGGGCAAGACCCCTCAGTTTCCGGGGATCGTTCGGGTCGACGCTGGCTTCGTCTGCTGCGGTTCTGTGGGATCGGCCGGCTTGCGTCATAGGCTGCAAAGATAGCTTTGCAACATTCTCTTTGCAAACGGTCCTTTGCAAGTTGCTCGAGTCAACAGGTTTGACCCGCACCGGGCAATGACCCCTGGTCAGAAGCGTTTCGGGACGATCCGAGCAGTCGGCATTACCCTTCGGCGGTGCCCACCTCCGATCCGTTCTCGCCTGCCCGGCTCGGCCCTGTCGAGCTCCGCAACCATGTTCTCAAGGCTGCGACCTTCGAGGGCATGAGCCGTAAGAACGTCGTCTCCGAGAGCCTCGTCGAGTTCCACAGGCGGATGGCGGCGGGGGGCGTGGCGATGACGACGGTGTCGTACATCGCGGTCTCACGCAACGGCATGGGTGCACCCGCCGAGATCTATGTCCACGACGGGGCTGCAGAAGGCCTTGCTCACATAGCCGAGGTGGTGCACGGCGAAGGCGCGCGCATCGCCGCTCAACTCGGCCACGCCGGCGCCGTCGGCGTCCTCCCCGGCAAGAAGGTCGTCGGGCCTTCGAAGGCTCGCACCCTGATGGGAACGAAAGTGGAGGCCATCTCGACTGACGGGATCGACGAGGTGGTCGATCAGTTCGCGGCAGGTGGGAGGTTGCTCAAGGGTGCAGGCTTCGATTCGGTGGAGCTGCACTTCGGTCACCACTACCTCATCTCGGCGTTCATGAGCCCGAAGTGGAACCGCAGGACCGACGAGTACGGCGGCTCGATCGAGAACCGTGCACGTCTCGGGCTGAGGATCCTGCGAGCTGTCCGCGATGAGGTCGGGGACGAGATGGCGGTCACCGCCAAGATGAACATGACAGACGGAGTGCGCGGAGGCCTTCAGGTCCCAGAGAGCATCGAATTCGCCAAGCTCTACGAGCGCGAAGGGGTGCTCGAAGCGCTCGAGCTGACCGGCGGGGGCTCGCAGGTCAACCAGATGTTCATGTTCCGGGGCGACGCTCCCCGTAAGGAGATGGAGGCGGTTCTGCCGACGCCTCAACGGATCGGCTTCAAGTTGCTCGGACGGTTCATCTTCAAGGAGTACCCGTTCGAGGAGGCTTACTTCTTGCCGATGGCCCGCCAGTTCCGCCAGAACTTGTCGCTTCCTCTCATCCTTCTCGGTGGGATAAATACCGTAGGAGTCGATCCGTCAGGCCATGGCCGACGGATTCGAGTTCGTCGCAATGGGCCGGGCCCTTCTACGTGACCCAGACCTCGTCAACAAGATGCAGGCAGGTACCGCGACTTCGGGAAATTGCATCCATTGCAACAAATGCATGATCAGCATCTACTCAGGAACGCGCTGCGTCATCGACCATCCCGAGCCGCTCAAGATCAGGTAGGCGCGTCACGCCCCACCGCTTCGGTGCCGGCCCGTTCCGCCTCTGCACAACATTCGGTCAATGCCATTAGCAGGGCCAACTTGTAAGTGGCCGTACGCCGTACTTCGTGTATGACAGCCAGGATCCGCTCGGCGACAGCCGACCCCTACGTGAGCAGGCAACCCTGGAACCAGGCGGTCAACGAAGGCGGGGCCGCCACGTTCACGGCTTTCGCACATGGCAATCCGGCGCCACAGGTCGTGTGGCAAGTCTCCAAGGATGGCGGCAACACCTGGTCGCGACTTGTCGGCGGCGCCCAGCCGGACGGTTCCGTCGTGTCCGGAGCACGGACGGAGGAGCTCACGATCTCAAACGTCCAGTCCGACGAGAACGGCTACGAATACGAGTCCGTTTTCTCGAACTCCGTCGCAAGTTCCACTTCCATCGCCGTCACCCTCGGTGTCGGCTGATCACGCCCCCAGGAATCTGAGGACCGCAAGCACCCGCCGGTGGTCGGACTGCGACACGGGCAGATCGAGCTTCATGAAGATGTTGGCGACGTGCTTTTCGACTGCGCCCTCGGAGACCACGAGCTGGCTGGCGATCGCGGCATTGGACCGCCCCTCGGCCATGAGTGACAGGACGTCCTTCTCGCGCGGGCTCAACATCGAGATCGAATCTGTGCCCCTCGACGCCGCAAGAAGCTGGCTCACGACTTCGGGGTCGAGTGCCGTGCCTCCTGATGCGACACGCCTCAGGGCTTCGACGAAATCGCTCACGTCGGCCACCCTGTCCTTCAACAGGTAGCCGATGCCGACAGCGCCTCCCATCAGGAGCTCGGCGGCATAACGGGTCTCGATGTACTGAGAGAACAGCAGGATGCCGAGGCCCGGATGACCGCTCCTCAGATCGATGGCAGCTCGTAAGCCCTCGTCGGTGAAGGTCGGCGGCATCCTGATGTCGACTACGGCAACATCTGGAAGCTCCCTCCCTACTGAGCGCCGCAATTCGTCGGGATCGCTCACTGCGTCAGTGACTTCGAACCCCCGATCGACGAGCAACTTGGCCAGCCCGTCTCTCAGGACTGCGGAGTCCTCGGCGATTGTCACCCGGATGGGTCGGTCACCTGCCATCAGACGTTGAGCGGGAGGTCGATCGTGACGATGGTGGGACCGTTCGGAGGGCTGATTATGTCGAACTGCCCGTCGACGGCGTGGACCCGGTCACCGAGGCCGATCAGCCCGCTCGACGAGGAGCCTGTGCCCGACGGTCTGGCTCCGCCGCTTCCGTCGTCGCGTACGACCACTCTCAACCAGCGCCCGTGCTGGGCACACGTGATCCTGGCTCGCGACGCATGGGCGTGCTGAGCGACGTTCGCCAAGAGCTCGGCGACGCAGAAGTACGCGATCGCCTCGATCGCAGGCGTCGGTCGATCCGTGATCGCCACCTCGAGCTCGGTCGGGACGGTGCTGCGCGCCGCCAGGGTCGAAAGTGCTCCCTCGAGTCCGATGTCGAGCGCCGGCGGGTGGATACCACGGGCGAGGTCCCGGAGCTCGGTGATGGCCTCCTTCGCTCCCCGATGGGCGTCCTCCACGAGCGTGCGAACCTGTTCGATATCGACACTGTCGGTCTCTGCCAACTTCTCTTTCGCCATCCCCAGTTGCATGGCGAGCGCCACGAGCTGAGCCTGGGTGCCGTCGTGAAGATCCCTCTCGATCCGTCGCAAGGTCGCTGCCGAGGAGTCGACGGTCTGCGCACGCGCTTGCTCGAGGGATTGAACACGGACCGCCATCGCATCGGGGGCCAGCATCGCGTGCATGAGTGAGCGGTCGAGGTAGATCATGGCTCGGACGGCCCAAGGAGCGATGAAGAAAAGAACCACTCCGGTGAACACGATTGCAAACGTACGGATCCATCCGGGGTTTCCCACCGACAGGTAGCCAGGCCCAAACAACCACCGGACGAGGCCGAACTCCGAAGGTTGAGCTGCTCCAGAGAACGGATAGGTGAGGCAGGTCAACGCGTCGAACCACAAGCTGAAGGCAGCGAAAAGCCCAAAGATCGAAAGGGGGACCTTCAAGACCAGATATGCGACGGCCTTCCAGCCGGTGCCGTCCCTCAATGCGGACTGGAGCCAACCGAAGAACCCGGGCCGCGCAGAGAACGGAACGGGTTCGTCGATGTGCTCGTGCAGCAGGCCGCGGGTCAAGGCTCGCTGGATTCCGCCGATCCCTCTTGCGCCTCTGACACCCAGAGCGATGATCACGAGGCCGAGGAACGTGACCACGAAGACCATCCCGGCTGCCATCGTGAACAGCACGAATGCCAGGCCGAACGCTGCCAACGCCGATCCGGTGAGCAAGAAGGCGAGCTCCGACCAAGTCCGCTTCGTGAACGGAGTCCGCACGAAGGTACGGAGAGCTTCCTTAGCCCGATTCTCGAGGTCCTGAGATATGACGATCTCCATATAGCAAAGGTAAGGATTCCATATCCCTGCGAGTAGACGACCAGCAGGTCTTTTCTCCTTGGGGTTAACCCCACCCCGAGAGGCTCAACAGCGGACTGGGGACCCGTTCGGCTGATCGGTCCCGGCACGGACGCCTGCGATTCGTATGACCGACAGGTCGGCCATGAATTAGCCGGCGAGATCGTTTGTAGCTGTTTAGCTCATGTGCTAATATCGAAATATGGTCGATGCTGCCCTCGACGCCGGGGTCTTCAAAGCCCTTGCCGACCCCACCCGGCGCCAGATCCTCCAAGACCTCAAAGATGGTGAGCTCTCGGCGGGGGAGATCGTCGGTCGGTTCAACATCAGTGGCCCGTCGATCTCGCGTCACCTTGGAGTTCTCAAGGCTGCTGGGCTCGTGACCGAACGCCGGGACGCGAACCGGATCTTCTACTCGCTGGTAGAGGAACGTCTCGCATTGTGCGTGGGAAATTTCCTTTCGGTGGTGTGTCCCGAGCAGATCGTGCTCCGTAAGCGGCGGGGTAACAAGTCTAAGGATCCCAAGAAATCGAACGTGAGGAGCGCGTGATGACGAGCACGGTCGTAAGCACGATTGAACGCAGACTTCTCGTGAATTATCGGATCGCTCCAGGCCACGTAGCTCCCGTGCTCCCCGCACCGTTTCGTCCTCAACTCGTCAGAGGACACGCGGTAGGGGGTGTCTGTTTCATCCGTCTTGCGCAAATACGTACGCCGAAGATCCCGAAGGCGCTCGGGATCACGACCGAGAACGTGGCACATCGCTTCGCCGTCGAGTGGGACGACTCGGACGGCACACACGCCGGCGTGTACATCCCGAGGCGCGATACAGACTCGTGGATCACCCTGGCGGCTGGGGGACGCTTCTTTCCCGGCAGCCACCACCTCGCGCGTTTCCGCGTCCATGAGCCGGGCGACGAGGTCCGCATCAAGATGGAGTCTCACGACGGCCGAGTGAAACTCGGAGTCGATGCAGTGCCCACCGATCGGTTTCAAAGCAAGCTCTTCACCTCGTTTGACGAGGTTCTGGGGTTCTTCCGAGATGCTGCGCTTGGCTTTTCCACAAAATTCGGCGGTGAATGCCTGGAGGGTGTGCGCCTGGACAGTGCATCCTGGTCGGCGCACCCGATGAAAGTCGAGCGCATGACCTCAAGTCTGTTCGAGGACACAGCACTGTTCCCCGCTGGAACTTGCAGCCTCGACTCCGCTCTTGTGATGCGCAATCTTCCTGCGCGCTGGGAGGCCGACCGGTCGATCTCCATCGCGGCTCGGTCGGCATAGGCAATAGGGCTGATCCTTGTTGCTTTGTGGAGGGGGTTGAGCGTGTCGGTGCCGTCTGCCATGGGCAGCCCAGAGATGCTGAGGGGATTGCAGGAGAGAGCGGCCCGGGCAACTCCGGCGAAAGTCGTCGAGATAGTTGAAGGGTGGTGGCTCCGCCACGCGCCCGACACCGCTTGGTGGATAGGTTCCGTGCTGCCCCACGGAGGTGAGGGAGTAAGCGATCTGCTCCGAAGGGTCGTCAGGGCTGAGCGCTTCTACGCCGCACATGGCTCGACCGCTCGGTTCCAGATATGCCCGCCGGCGTGTGCGGAGCAGCTCGACACCGTGCTCGAAGAGCGTCGGTACCGCCGTATGGGCCTGGTGTCGATTCAGGTCGCGCTGACCGAAGATGTGAGACAACACTCGCCTGACGGCTCGTTGCGCGTCCGGTTGGAAGACCATCCGACGAGGTCGTGGCTCGAGTCCTGGCACGAGGTTCGAGGAAACGGTGGCGATCCCGATGCCGAATGGGACATGCTCGGCCGTCTTGCGCTGCCGTCCGCATACGCACTCGCAATGCTCGGAGACGACGTAGTGGCAGTTGGTCGGTCGGTGGAGGACACAGGTTGGGCCGGAGTGTTCGGCATGGCCACCCTTTCTCTGGCCCGCGGGCAGGGTGCCGGACGGAGCGTGCTCCACGCACTGGCCGACTGGGCCGGTGAACATCAGGTCGACCGCATGTATCTCCAGGTCGAGCACGACAACGTTCCGGCCATCCGTCTATACGGGAGCGCGAGTTTCACCGAGATATGCAGCTACCACTACCGGAGTGCCTAGCGGCTTGACTTCGTCATATGTCAGGTTTACCCTGACAGGCATTCGTCAGGATTATCCTGACATCCATGGCGGCCAAAGGGAGACGGGTGAAGCGCACAGCCGCAAAGGATGCCTTGAGGTGTTCGTTCTGCGGCAAGAGCCAGCACGAGATCGTCCGCCTGGTCGCTGGGCCCGGCGTTTACATTTGCAATGAGTGCGTAGGTCTCTGTAACGAGATAATCGCCCAAGAGCTCGCGAAGAAAGGAGCTCGCGAAGCGGCTTCCCGGAGGACGACTGCTCGTGAGAACCCTCCGTCGCTGAAGGCCTGGGACGGTCTCTCCGATGACGAGCTGCTCGCCGAGATGGTGCGAGCCCACGCTGCTCACGAGAACGTGGACCGCGCCGTGGCTCACCACATCGCAGCGCTCAGAGCGCGAGGAGTTACCTGGGCGCGCATAGGCGATGCACTCGGTATGGCCCGCCAATCGGCCTGGGAGCGATTCTCCGGCGAGGAATAAGGCCTCGCGGGTCGTCCTCCGATCATTTCAATTCGCCCATCCGCTTCTTCGCCCTCGCGCCGGACGCACGGAGTCTGGACGGATCATCTCCCCGGGCGATGAAGAGGTTCGTGGCTCCTGAGCGCAAAAATGCTCGGCGACCTGCTCGTTAGCGCCGGGAGATGCCACTCCACGACGGCTCGCCGGCGAAAAGGGCGTCATGCGACGAATCGGTCCGGGTTAATGCCAAGTAAACAGCCGTGTATCAAAATCACCAAACTGGCAACGGCAAAGACCCTCCGACCCGTCTCCGTTAGAGCCACTCCGACCGGTCCACGCTGACCCGATGTCCGAAACTGTGGGATATGTGTTATTGACGCCACGCACCTGGGTGGTCAACGCTGTTCTCATGAGCCGGCGCCAGGTCGTGATCGCCGCGTTCCCGGGCGTCCAGTCTCTCGACGTGGTCGGCCCTTACGAGACATTCATGGGAGCGACCAAGGTCACTCAGATGCTCGGGCTCGGACGCCCGGGCGGCGACGACAGCGGCTACCAGGTGACACTCGCTTCCGCCACGGGTGAGCCGGTGTGGGCCGAGAGTGGCCTGGGGCTGTGCACCGTAAAGCTCCCGGATCCCACCTCGGCAGCCGGCGCCCGCGCCACCGATGACCCCGTAAGGGGGATCGACACCCTGGTCATCCCCGGCGGCGACGGGGTCGAGAACGCCCGCAAGGACAGGGACTTCATCCAGTGGATCGCAACCACAGCGACCACCTGCCGCAGGGTCGCCACGGTCTGCACGGGAGCGTTCCTGGCGGCCGAGGCAGGCCTGTTGGAAGGACGCCGGGTGACGACCCACTGGGCCAGGGCCGACAAGCTCGCCTCCGAGTTCCCCGTCGCTTCGCGTCGACCCAGACCCCATCTATATCCACGATGGCAAGTACTGGACCTCGGCCGGGGTGACAGCCGGCATCGACCTCGCACTCTCCCTCGTCGAGGCCGACCTCGGCACCGATGTGGCTCAGACGGTCGCGCGCTGGCTGGTCATGTTCCTCCACCGCCCGGGCGGTCAGACGCAGTTTGCGTCACCGGTATGGATGCCGTGGGCGGAGCGCTCCGCAATACGCGCCGTCCAGACCCTCGTCGAGTCCGCTCCTGGCGCAGACCACCACATACCGACGCTCGCCTCTGCCGCCGCTATGAGCACGAGGCACTTCACGCGGGTCTTCACCGAGGAAGTCGGGGAACCACCGGGCAGGTTCGTGGAGCGTGTCCGACTCGAAGCCGCGAGGCGCGAGCTCGAGACGTCCGCTGACACCCTCGACGTAATCGCCCACCGCTGCGGTTTCGGCACAGCTGAGACTCTCCGCAGGGTGTTCCAGCGGCGCATGAACGTCGCCCCCGATTCATACAGACGGCGATTCCGCGTCGTCGCTCGAGAAGGGAGCCCCGCATGACCGAAAGCATTGAGGAGCAATTCGCGATCGCCATCCCGCTCTTCCCGAGATTCACCGCGCTCGACGCCATCGGCCCTTACGAGGTGCTGCAGCGCATCCCGTGGTTCGACATCACGTTCGTGGGCCACGACAAAGGAGAGGTCAGGAGCGACAACGCCATGCTCGGCATCACCGTCGACGCAACCTTCGAGGATCTGTCCGAGCCCGATCTCATCGTCTTTCCGGGCGGGGTCGGCACGCGCCCCCTCGAGCATGACGAGCGTGTGCTCGGCTGGGTCCGACACGCGCACGAATCCACCACGCTGACGACATCGGTCTGCACCGGTTCACTCGTCCTCGGCGCCGCCGGACTGCTCAGAGACCTGACCGCCACCACTCACTGGTCGTGCTACTCCGAGCTCGAGGCGCACGGCGCGGTCCCGACGCCCGAGCGTGTCGTAGAGCACCTGGACAGGAGAATCATCACCTCTGCAGGCGTTTCCAGCGGAATCGACATGGCACTGCGCGTGGTCGAGCTACTGGTCGACCGCACGGCAGCCGAAGCAGTTCAGCTGATGATCGAGTACGACCCGCAACCGACCGTGGACACCGGATCGCTGGCCAAAGCCAGCGATCCGGTGGTCTCACGCGTGGTCGAGTACGCCCGCTCGCGCAGCTGAAAGGCCTAGCTCCTAGCTGCTCGGGTTCAACACTCCCAGAAGCCCGTCGTTGTATCCGCTCGGGCCGGCGCTGAACACGAGCGACGACGAGCCTCCGAACGACGAGTTGCCGACCATCAGGCCCCAGAGCCCGTCGATCGTGATCGGGTAGCCGTTGGTCCCGTCAAGGGTCCCGAGGAACGCGCCCGTTGTCGGGTTGAACGCGTTGATCCACCCGTTGCCGAGGTTGCCCACGAGAAGGTCGCCGGCGAACGGCCCGAATCCGGAAGGTGCGATGGCGAGGCCCCAAGGCTCGTCGAGCGGGCTCGAAGGACCGTTCGATACCAGGTGGTGGAGCAGCTTCCCGTTGACGTTGTACACGTCCACAACTCCGAAACCGGCGCCAGGCTTGACGTTCGTCTTGGCTTTGTTCTGCTTGCCGTACGTGACGTAGAGCTTGCCGCCGAGATTCTGGATGTTGAACGGGACGTACCCGGCGGGGAGCGAAGGGTCGACGAACTCGCCGGCGCTGCTCACGGACTGGAAGCTGCCGTTGAACATGTCGATCGTCCCGTTCGCCACATCCGCCGCGTAGAGCATCGGCCCGGACTTCGACGTCGCCGAGATTGCGATGCCCTTGAAGACGGCTCCCGCAGGCGTGGTCCCTCCGGCTCCCCCGGTTGGGCTGTCCTCTACGACGAACTTCGACCCGCCGTTCCACGCTGCGATCTCGCCAGGAGACTGCATGGAGCCGATCGAGTCCGACGAGACGATGAACGCAGCCGGCGACCCGGAGGGACCGCCCACGAGGAACGATGTCGTTGGGTTATAGACCTGACCGGTCGGGTTGCCCCCGGGCACCTTCACAGTGAGTTCGAGCGACACCACGCTCCCATCGATTCCGCCGCTGTAGACGGTGGCCTTGCCCGAGTTGTTGTCGGAGACCCAGATGGGCGTGGACGATCCTGCGGCGAGGCCCCACGCGTTCTTCAGATGTGGGTCGACCAGCGACGCACCGGCTGACGAAGTGTTCGACACCAGGTTCGTCTGAGTGAACGAGTTGGCCGGGGCTGCACTCGCGACAGCCGTGGTTGCGGTGAACCCGGCCAGGCTGAGCATGCCGGCGGCGGGCACCAGCACCAACGGCCGCATCCACTTTCGCGCCGGCGACGGCGACTGCGCCTTCGTTTTACCGACCTTGCGCGCGGAACGATCGCACCACAAAATGTCCATCAGGTCCTCCCGACGTTGTCGTTTGTCGTTGTCGTTTGTCGTTGTCGTTTGTCGTTGTTATTTCGTTGGAACAGCGTGCGGATCCGGTGCGCGGGCGCGCACCGGTAAGGAGCCACCACCCGTGGGACGGGCCAGAGCCTGCGCACTCCTCCGTCTTGCCGAGTCTTGCTGAAGCCTTACCGAGGCTTACCGCAGATGAATACGAGCGCGCGGCAGAGAATGTTCAGGGAACGACCGTTAATTCTCCGGCTCGATCACATCGAGAAGCACAGATAGCGCCGGCTCCCACGACAATCCGTTCCGGACATAGTCGAGAAGTTTGTTCGCGATCTCCCGCCGCCTCATCGGTCCGAGCTTGTCCGAAGAGGACAGGAGCATCATGTCGAGCGACGATCCGAGCTCGTCCCAGACCTTGGCGTCGGGAGCCGCGCGCACAAGCGGGCCGTAGTCCTCCACGATCGATGCGATCCAGGAGAGGAATCCCCTGATCGTCCATCGCGCGATCTCCACCGTCTCGCCTGCGAGCGATCGCAGCTCGATGGCGTGCCGGCACAAGCTCTCCAGGCACGCCGTCACAAGCTGCTCCTCATCGGGGAACTCGCTCGTCACACTCGGGAGACCGAGACCGGATTCCTCCGCAAGCTGCGACAACGGAGGCAGCTCGCCGTTCTTCTTCACCAGCTCGAGCGTCAGCTCGACCAACTGGTCCCGGACAGGCGACCCGCCGTCGTTCGGCGCGAGGAACCCCGGCTCCGTCATCGCGGCGGTAAGACCCCAGATGGCGTCGACGAGGGATTCGAGCGGGTACCGGGCAGGGTCGAGCGCGTGGCGGATGTAGTAGCCGTCGAACAGGCTGTGGAGCATCACGACGATCTCCTCGACGGAGTGATCGCCCTTCGGTCTCCTACGGCCGGCGGACAGCACGAACCGCAACGCGCTCGTATAGACAGCTGTCGAATGCGAGTAGGACTCGGACCTGAGCTCCAGGATCTTCGCAGCGGCCCGGTCCGACTCGTCGCCGGAGTGGCAAGCACCGCCGCCCGCGCCGGAGCCGCCCTCGCCGCAGTCCCCCGGGCCGCCCGACTGGTGCAGCAGAGCCGCGCAGTGAAGCAGGTACCCGACGAGGACCTGCGTCCGCGAGTCTCCTTCCCCGCTCGAGCTGAATCCCTCGGCCATCATCCTCTTGAGCACGGGCTCGGTGAACTCGCGGTCCGGTTCCAGCCCGGGCGGGCCCTGCGAGCTGACGTATGCCGCGAGGGCTTCCTCCCACCTGGGGCGCGTGCCGTTCCGGTCGGTGTCGAAGCAGGTGCGCACGACCAGATCGAACCCGGTGGCTCCGTGCTGCCCCGTCTCGCGGTCGATCAAACGGGCCACGCTGCTGCGCGGACGGCCGACCAGATCGGCTAGCGACGCGGTGGGGACGGCACCCCTGCTCATGGGGCCCCGGAGCGCATCGAGGGCGTTGGCGGCCAGGAGCTCGGTCGCGGGAGTAGAGAGATCGGTGTGTTCGGATCGATCGGTCATCGATCGCCCCCCCATGAATATGGCGCCTAATACAGAACCTTACTGAGCACTAGTGCCCAGATACAGGGGCTCTTTGGTGCTTGCTGGCCGCAAGGTTCTCCGAGATCATCGGGAGCGAAAACTCTGCGGGGGCCTCGGGAGTGGCGGACAGGTCTGGGGCCACCCGCGGAGGACCCTCTTCCGGCAAGCGCCGGCCAGGCCACCTGATCACACAGCAGAGCGCTCAGCCGTGCGTGCAGCTCTCGACGGCGACAGGGCCGGTGTTGCGGACCTCGACTCCCTCAAAGTCGGCGAGGGTACTGATGCGGAACTGGCCGTCTCGAGCAGACGCGGCCTGCATGCCGGCGCTCCTCGCCGAGTAGTAGCGGTCCCTGCTGTAGCTCTCGCTCAACGGGGCGTAGCTCGCCACGAGCACCCTGCGAGCAGATGAGCTCTTGTTCGCCTCGCTGTAATGCGGAGCGAGGCCGAAGATGCAAAGCGCATCCCCCGGAGCGAGCTCGACCGGCACCCAGTTGAGCGACGAGGACGCCGCGGTCGTCACCACCCCGCGCGAGTCGGTTGGAAGGACCTCGTCGACGCCATCCGCGATCCAGAGGCAACCCGACTCGGTCGTGCATTCGTCGATCGCGACGAGGATCGAGATCACAGTACCGACGCCCGGGTAAGCGGGCAGGTCCTGATGCGGGCTGAATCCGGCGCCTCCAGGCTGCTTGTAGTTGACCTTGTCCTTGAAGTCGACCACCCCGGTTCCGAGCACCGACGCCGAAAGCTCGAGGAGGTCTCCTTCCACGAGCGTCCTGAACCCGTCGTGGCAGGCCGACACGTTCTCGGTCCGGCAGATCGCCTCACCGGTCGGGGTCTGCTCCGCGTAATGACCCCAGATGTGGCTGCCGGCGGGCCATGCCTCCACCTCGGACGTCCAGTTCTGGAGATCTGCGACGGCTCCGCCGCTCACGACCGAACGATGGACGGGTACGTCAGTGCTCATCGTGCAACCTCACTCAGCATGGGCAACCAGTGGTCGAGCGGAGGGACGGTGCGTCCGGGGACCTTGGCCGCGTCATCCGCCCTCCGCAGCAACACCGCATCTTCCGCATACTCAGATGATGCGAACGACGATGCTTCCTCCGGCGAAAGACGACCGCCTTGAGCCGCGAGCGACTCGATGCTCACGCCGGTCAGGGCGGACACGTAACCCGGATCCGTCGTGACGAGATAGCGCTTCGCCGGCACGTGCATCTCCACCAGGGCGGCGACCCGGTCTCCGAGCAAGGCGCGGACACGTTCACCCCCGGCCGCTCCGTGCTGCTCGTCGGATGCGAACCCGTGGCCGATATCGTGCACCAGCCCGGCGACCTGGAGCTCGGCATCGTCTGGCCGCAGACGCGACAGCTCGTGGGCGCACTGCAGCCCGTGGTCGAGCTCGCTCAACCCGTCCACCTCGCCGGGAACGGTCTCCATCCCGGTCAACAACTCGATCAGTTCGGAAAGAGTCATCTGATCTCCTGGGGAATTCTGCCCATCCCTCCGCCTATGACGAGCATGTCGGAGAGTGTCCGGTCGGCGAGTCTGGAACGCCATGTGAGCATGGCCTGGGCACGTTCGAGCACCACACCACTGTCGGAGACCTCGGTGCGCCATGTCGGGTCGCGACCGAGGTCGAAGCAACGCCACTCGCCGCCGTCGAATTGGACGTATGCGTATTCGTCCGAGCGCGACACGGTCAGGTGCTTGGTCTCGAGCCGGCGGTCCCACGGCCAGGGATGAGGCCCGAACGGGATGTACTCCCAACGCCAGTCGTACTCCCAGTGTGTGGCGTCGCGCCACCACTCAGGTTGCGCTCCATCGAGGAAAGACGTGAGCGGCAACCCGTCACATTGCGCAGGAACGTCGAGTCCTATCGCCTCGCAGATGGTCGGGAACAGGTCCACGTTCTCGGTGAAGCGATCCACGACCGCACCGTGCTGATCGGGCCGGCGCGGGTCGCGCACGATGCCGACGATGTTGTAGCTCGCCTCGAACATCCCGCCCTTGCCGAGCAGGCCCTGGTCGCCCAGCTGCTCTCCGTGATCGGAGGTCACCACTACGAAGGTGTCGTCCCACATGCCGAGGGATTCGAGCTCGTCGAAGAGCCTGCCGAGCTCGTGGTCCACGTCGGACACCATTCCGTAGTACTGCGCCCGGATCTTGCGCATCTCCATTTCGTCCGCCGGCGCCGGGTCCATCAACCGGCCACAGAACGGGACCTCGCGGTCGGGCGGACGGATAGGCAACTCGACATCGTCCGGGTCGTAGACAGTCGACCAATGACCCGCTGCGGCGTAGGGAGGGTGCGGCCTCCAGTAGCTCGCGTGGGCGAACCATGGAACCTCCTGCCGGCGAAGCCACCCAATCACGCGATCGGTCATGAAGGCAGACACCCCGTGCTCGACCGGCCGATCGGGCTCCGTCGACAGCGCGTGGTCACCGTCTCGAAACGGGCCGTAACCGAGCTCGCCCAACCACGCCCTCCAGGCATCTTGCTCGTCGGGAAGGTCGAGCCCCACCTCGAACCCCGGCGGGAAGCCCTGATAGTTCGACAGACGGGAATCCCCCGACCCCGTGGCGATCCTCGGATCGAGACCTTGATCGGCGTACCCGAAGATGGTCGGCACGTACCCCGCTCGGCGCGCCGCGCGCCCGACGTTGTCGAAGCGGTCGTCGAGCGGTGTCCCGTTCCCCACCACCCGGTTGTTGAGTTGGTAGGTACCCGTGTACAGGCACGCCCGACCCGGACCGCAGGGCGCGGCCTGGCTGTGATGGCGCGCCATCCGGACCCCACCCGAGGCGAGGCGGTCGAGCGACGGCGTCCGCACAACCGGGTGCCCGGCTGATGACAGGCAGTCACCCCGGAACTGGTCCAAGGTGATCAGGAGCAGGTTCATCTCATCGGTCCAGGCCTCGTTCCCCCTCCCCCGGCGCACATGCTGCCGTCCCGCGGACCCGACCGACAAGCCGGCGTCCCTCACACGATCCGCTCTGCGCCCGGGCCATGATCATCCTGGGGCGGCATAATCGAAGCGCGCACCGCAATGAGAGGCACGTACGACCGAACCGCGAGCCCGGCCCTGCGAGTTAGGAGCGAAAGAGATGGAGTCTCTGGAAAACGGCCAACCTCCCAGTGGTCGCAGGATCGTCACGGACATTCCGGGTCCCAAGTCGTTCGAGCTCTCGGCCCGCAGGGCAGCGGCGCTGCCGGCCGGAGTCGGCGTGACCCTTCCGATCTTCGTGGCCCGCGCGTACTCAGGAGTGGTCGAGGACGTCGACGGGAACCGTTTCATCGACTTCGGTTCGGGCATCTCGGTCACGAACGTCGGCAACAGCGCTCCGAGGGTAGTTGCCGCGGTCACAGAGCAGGTGCGGCGTTTCACCCACACGTGCTTCCAGGTGACCCCATACGAGAGCTACGTCGATGTCTGCGAGGCACTGAACGAGCTCACTCCGGGAAATCATGCCAAGCGCTCGTTCCTCGTGAACTCGGGTGCCGAGGCGGTGGAAAACACCGTGAAGGTTGCCAGGTACGCAACGGGGCGTTCGGCAGTCGTGTCCTTCGACCACGGATTCCACGGTCGAACGCTGATGGGCATGACGCTTACCGGCAAGGCCATGCCCTACAAATTCGGGTTCGGGCCTTTCGCTCCCGAGGTCTACAAGGCGCCGTACTCGTACCCGTTCAGGGGGACCGGCAAGCTCTCCGACACCGTGACGCTGCTCCAGTCGACGATCGGCGCGGACAGCATCGCGTGCGTGGTCGTCGAGCCGATCGCCGGCGAAGGGGGCTTCATCGTCCCCGAGCCAGGTTGGCTGAGCGGGCTCGCCGACTGGTGCCACACGAACGGGATCCTCTTCGTCGCAGACGAGGTCCAGGCCGGCTTCGGTCGCACAGGCACCTGGTTCGCCTGCGAGCACGAGGGGGTGGTCCCCGACCTGGTCGCCACCGCGAAGAGCTTGGGCGGCGGGCTTCCCATCGGCGGAGTGACCGGGCGCGCCGATGTGATGGATTCAGTGCATCCGGGCGGCCTCGGCGGCACGTTTGGAGGCAATCCTCTCTCTTGCGCCGCGGCGCTCGCTGCCATCGAGACCATCGAGTTCGACGGTCTGCTCGAGCGCTCGGTCAGCATCGGGAAGGTGATGATCGACCAGCTGCGCTCGCTCGCTGCATCGCACCCGGTGATCGGCGACGTGCGCGGACGCGGATCGATGGTCGCCATCGAGCTCGTCGGGCCCGACGGGATCACCCCAGATAAGGAGGCGACCGCCGCGGTGGCATCCGCCTGCCACAGGGCCGGGCTTCTCGTTCTCACCGCCGGGACCTACGGGAACGTCATCCGGCTCCTGCCGCCGCTCACCATCCCGGAGGACCTGCTCGAAGAGGGAATGGAGATCCTGAGCAAGGCGGTCGCCGGCGCCTGACAAGGGGTTCAGCGAGGGGTCATCTCCACCATGTCCCAGGGAGCCCCGCGCTCGGTGAGGAGGTCGAGGAACGGTCCGGGCGCGAACGCCTCGGGGCCGAGCACGCCGGCTCCCGACCACGCGCCCGAGGCGACGAGCTCGAGAGCCACGACCGGGTTCACGGCTGTCTGCCACACGACGGCCTGCGACCCGTATTCGGTCATGGACCACTCGTTGTCCACGACGTTGTACAGGTAGACCTCGCGCCTCGCGCCGTCCTTGCCGGTACCAGCCACCCAAGTCCCCGCGCACGTCAACCCATGCATCCGGTCGCCGAGCTCGGCGGGATCCGGCAGACACGCCGCCACCACGTCGCGAGGCGAGACCTTCGCGCCTTTGACGTCGACAGGAGCGGTCGAGTCGAGGCCGAGCTTGTGTATCACCTCGAGCGTCTCGATGAACTCCTCGCCGAGCCCGTACTTGAAGGTCACCCGTTTGGCGTCGACCCACCTCGGGATCAGCAGAACCTCCTCGTGCTCGACGTTCACACACTCGACCGGGCCGATGCCTGCAGGAAAGTCGAACACCTCGAGCTCGCTGAACGGCGCCGTGGTGTACCAGCCCCTGTCCTTCTCCCATATGACGGGAGGGTTCAGGCACTCCTCGATCGTCGTCCAGATCGAGAAGGTAGGTGCGAATTCGTAACCGTCCACGATCAGGTTCGCCCCGTCGCGGATACCCACCTCGTCGATCGAGGAGAACAGGTTGTCCGCCGCGTGCCTCGCGAAGACGTCGGAGAGGCCCGGCTCGACCCCCATCCCCACGAGCGCTAGCAGACCGCGCTTCTCCCACTCGTCTGCCAACTCGAACTGCTCGTCGCCGAGCTTGACTCCGGTTCTCGAATACGGCTCCTGCGCATCCGGGTGCGAGAGCGACATAGCCATGTCCATGTAGTTGACCTCAGCAGCCAGAGCGCCCCGGAACAGTGACATCACGAATCGCGGGTCGATCGCGTTCATCAGCACGTCGCAACGCTCCGCGTGGAGCAGCTCGGCGATCGCCTTGTCGTCCGAAGCGTCGAGAGCCACGGCCTTGAACCGGTCGCTGGCTCTTTGCGCAGCGCGCTCCGCCCGGTCCTTCTCGCGGTCCGCGATGACGACGTGCTCGAACGCGTCATGTCGTGCGGCTATCCGGGCGAACGCAGTTCCGACTCCGCCGGCTCCAACCAGAAGGACGCGCACGGGGCCTCCGATCCTCGTTCCTTCCCGCACCATATCCGCGCCCCCATCGCCGGGACATGGGACCCGTCCGGGGTCAGCTCAAGGCGTACGGGCACTCCCGGCCCGCCAAGACCATGTGCAGATTGTCCACCGCGCACTGCGCCATGGCGTATCTGGTCTCGACGGTCGCAGACCCGATGTGAGGCAGGACGATGCAATTCGGGGCGGTCAATATCGGGTCGTCCGGTCGCGGTGGCTCAACTTCCAGGACGTCGAGACCGGCTCCCGCGATCTCTCCTTCGGTCAACGCCCGCGCGAGAGCGACCTGGTCGACCACCCCGCCGCGTGACGTGTTCACGAAGAACGAGGTGGGCTTCATCATGGCGAACTCAGCCGGGCCCATCAGGTGCCGCGTCTCTTCGTTCAGATCCACGTGAACGGTCACGAAGTCGGCGGCGTAAAGGCCTTCTGCAAGCCCCGCACGCCGCGCCACTCCGGAGAATGCCGGCAGGTCGCTCCGGAGGTCGACGTACTCGATCCGCATCTTCGCTGCGAGGGCTCTCGTCGCTACGGCTTGCCCTATGCGCCCGAAACCCACGACGAGAAGCAGCTTGTGCGCAAGGTCGGCTCCCAGGGCGGCCGAGCCCTCCCTCCACTTGCCGGTCGAGACGGAGCGCATCGCGCCGGGGAGACCGCGCGCGAGCATCGTCATGAGCGCCATCGTCAGGTCGGCGACTGCGTCGCTCAGCACCGGCGTGATCGTGACGACGATTCCCCGCTCGCGAGCAAGGGCGACGTCTATGTGGTCGAAGCCGACGCTCATGGTGCTGATCACCCGGAGCGCGGGCGCCGACTCGATCACCTCGCGGTCGACCCGGACGCCCGAGCTCACGAGCAGGCCCTCAGCATCGGAAACAGCGGTCAGGAACGACTCGTCGTGCCGACCACCCGGGATGCGGGTCACTTCGAGCTCTGTCAGGTGGTCGAACAGCTCCTCGGCGAGCGGTATGGCGACGACCGCCTTGCTCGGGACGTGTGAAGCCGTCACGACAGGCGCAATGTCACAGGTACGCCGACTTGGGAGCGTCGGCGTCGGGTGGCGGCCGCACCTGCGAAAGGGCCCGGCCCGCTCCGAGCCCGAGGAGCCCCGCGTCGGAGGCGACCTCTACGAGCTTGAAGCCCTGCTCGACCCTCTTGATCGCCGTCTCGGCGTTGCCTGCGATGCCGGGCACGACTCCGTGCCGTTCGCACGCCTCGAGCACCCGGTCGATCGCGACGACGAAGGCGCTGTCGGAGTTGTCGGGCCCTGGCCGTAGTCCGAGCGTCACGCTCAGGTCGGCCGGCCCTATGTATATGGCGTCGACCCCGGGAACAGCGGCGATCTCGTCCACCTTCTCCACCGCCTGGCGGGTCTCCACCATGACGATGCAGGTCACCTCGCGGTTCGCCCTCGAGAAGTAATCGAAGCCCGCGTAGTAGTTCGCCCGGAGCGGTCCGTAGCTTCGGATCCCCTCCGGCGCGTAGCGACAGGCGGCGACGGCCGCCTGCGCCTCTTCGGGAGAGTTCACCATGGGCACAATCACGCCCCACGCCCCGGCATCGAGAGACTTCCCGATGACCCCGGCTTCGTTTCTGGGAACGCGCACGAGGGGGACCGTTTCCGACGACGAGATCCCCTGGAGCATCTCGATCATCTGGAGCTCGTCGATCATGCCGTGCTGCATGTCCACGCACACCCAGTCGAAACCCGCGTGGGCCATGATCTCGGCCGAGAAGCTGCTCGGCACCGTCAGCCAGCCGCCAAGCGCCGCACCCCCCTCGGACCAGATGAAACGTAGCGAGTTCTCGCGCATCTCCACCCTCCAGGGATCGGCGCAAGGCTACGCCAAGGGCTCTCAAAGCTCACCGGAGGCCAAATGACCGAACTAAACACAACGGACGCAAAACTCAATCAAAACTCACGCTTCGTAGTCTTGTGAATCCGTTATGTGTTGTATACGATCCGTTGATCGATTAATACTCATGAATTGGGGGGGAATTCATATGGAATCCATTCAGGAATCGTCTTCACGACGGCCTTCAGCGGGAAAAATCCGAAAGGTGGCCGTCGGACTGCTTGCGGCAGCCGCATTGTCGGTGTCCTCGGCGACAGTGGTGACCGTCACCGGTAGTGCCGCAGCGGTGGCTGCCCATTCCTCGCACCGCCTGGCATGGGGTGGGTTCGATCCGGACTCTGGCGGAATGGGTGTCGTTCCTAGCTCTGTCCGGCTGACCTAGGTAATCCGGCCGCTCAGATCACTCAATCCGTCGTCACTCACTGACGACTATTCACTATGCATCCCGCGGACACCGTCCACGCACCGGATGAAGCAGCGGATGTTGGCGTCCTGAGCCGGGCGCTGGCATCCGCTACCGTCCGGATCTGGCTGCTCGTCGTCGCCGTTGCAGGGCTGTCGGCCCTGGTCGGGGGCTTTTTGCTCCCCGGCGCTTCGATGCACGCCCCCGGCGTCGTCGTGCCATGGTGGTTGCTGGCGGTGGGGTTCGCCGCGTCAGAGATGTTCCCGGTGCACCTGGACATCCGGCGAAACACATGGTCGTTGACCCTGACCGAGATCCCTCTGGTCATCGGGCTGGTCCTGTCGCCGTCCTTCGACGTCGTCGTCGGTCAGGTCGCAGGATGCATCGTCGCCTGGGGCCTGATTCGCCGTCAGGCGCTGCACAAGCTGTCGTTCAACACGTCGATCGCGGCCCTCGAAGCGGTGGCCGCGGTGATCGTGTACCACGCGATCGCCGGCAACGAATCCGCTGTGCACCCGGTGGTCTGGGCGGCGGGATTCACGGCCATGATCATCGAGGGTGTGGTGAGCTCGGTCGGGGTGGCGGTCGCGATCACGGCACTGACGGGGAGCGTGCCTCCGGGCGTAATCGAGAACTTCCTGATAAGTGGTGTGTTGGCATCGTCGTGCGGCACAGCACTGGCCCTGAGCGCGGCGATGGTCCTCGGGACCCAGCCGTATGCGGCGATCCTCCTGGTCGTCATCGCAGCCACCCTGGTGGCCGGTTACCACGAGCTCTCCTCCACCCGTCGGCGCTACTCAGGTCTCCAACTTCTCTACAGGTTCACAGAGGCGATGCAGCATTCGGACCCGGAGTCGAGCGTGATCAAAGGGCTCCTCGACACGACCCGCAAGCTCCTCGGCGCCGAAGTCGCAGAAGTCGTCATAAGAGACGACGAAGGCCAACTGGTCCGTTACCTTGTCCAGCCGGACGGGTTCGCTCAGACCGACGTCGACGTCTCCCCGTCGTGGGTCGCGGCCGAACCACGCAACGGCGGCCTTCTCGCGCGCAACGGGACGCGTGACAGGGACCCCGCGAACTGGATCAAGGCGCAGGGTTGGACCGACGGGATGCTCGTTCCGCTGCGTCGCAACGGCGAGATGATCGGGACGATGGCCGTCGCCAACCGCGAAGGGGACGTCGCGACATTCGACACCGAGAACCTCAAGCTATTCGAGACACTGGCCAACCACGCATCGGTGTCGCTCGAGAATCACGAATTGATCGACCAGCTCCAGTGGGAAGCGACGCACGACACCCTGACCGGGCTCGGGAACCGCCGAGAGTTCCACCGGTGCCTGACCCGCGCTCTCGAAGAGCGGCCGGCGGGCACGAAGCTCGCGGTGGCTCTCGTGGACCTCGACCGGTTCAAGGAGATCAACGACACCTTCGGCCACCACACCGGCGACACCTTCTTGAAGTGGCTCGGACGGAGGTTCAAGGACGCACTTCCGCCCGAGGTGAAGGCGGCACGCCTTGGAGGCGACGAGTTCGCCATCTTCGTCTCGTACGAGGGGACTGCGTCTCAGGCCGCAGGTGTCATCGAAGCGCTCCTCAAGCCTCTGTGGGCGGAAGCATTCGAGATAGGTGAAGTGAAGGTCGCCGTTGATGCGAGCACCGGCGTAGCGGTCGCTCCGGACCACGCGGAGGATCCGGTCACCCTGCTGCAGCGAGCGGATGTGGCTATGTATCTGGCCAAAGGGGACCACAGCGGCGTCGCCGGGTACTCGACCGAGCGCGACATATACAGCCCTCGCCATGTCGGGCTCGCCTCTGCCCTGGGTACGGCCATCCAACGTGGTGAGCTCGTCGTGTACTACCAACCCAAGCTGGACCTGACGACCAACCTCATAAGCGGAGCCGAAGCTCTCGCGCGCTGGCAGCATCCGACGGACGGGCTCCTCTTGCCGGACCAGTTCATTCCCATCGCCGAGCGGACCGGCCTGATCGTGCCGCTCGCCGACGTGGTGATGGAACAGGCCCTCTCCGCCTGCGCGGTCTGGGCAGAGCGGTTCCCGGGCACCGGAGTCGCAGTGAATCTTTCGATCGGCAACCTGACGAACGACAAGCTGATCACCTCGGTGGCGGCGCTGTTGCAGCGTTACAACGTCCCACCCGAGCAGTTGGTCCTCGAGGTCACAGAATCTCAGATCATGGAGGACGAGAAGCACCACATAGCGAAACTCGAGGCGCTCGCCGATCTAGGCGTCAGGATCTCTGTGGACGACTTCGGCACCGGTTACGCGTCCTTCGCATATCTCACACGACTTCCTGTCCAGCAAGTGAAGATCGACAAGTCCTTTGTCGGGCTGATGGATGTCAGCCCGAACGACGCCGCCGTGGTCCGCTCGGTTATCGAGCTCGGCAAAGACCTCGGCATCGAAGTCGTGGCCGAGGGCGTCGAGACGGAGGCGAACCTGCAGATCCTGCGCCAGCTGGGCTGCTCGGTTGCACAGGGATATCACATCGGGGTCCCGGCGCCACCCTTCGAGTTCCTGACCATGGCGACCGAGTGGAACGCGTCCGGCGCGACACATGCCGCCACCAACATCAAGGCGATCAGGGCGCGAAGCAGCAGTCAGGGACCTGTGTACCCCACTCCACCGCCTTGTGAACACCAGGTCCCGCACCTGGGTAACGGCTCAGAAGGCACTGATCAGCACGTTGTAGGTCCCGCCTGAGATCATTCGTGAGTGATCGTTCTCCACGCGGCGTGGCTGCGACGCGTGGACGGTCTCGCGTTTTGGGCCGAAGACGGCGTACGTCCGGCGACCGCGTCTCCTCGCCGCGGTCGGACTCCGCGTAGGGGTCGCCCGGAACCGCACCCCTTCGCCCTCGACGCTGAGGGAATCCGTCTCGCGCTCGCCGAGCTCGGAGGGTTCGCAGCACAGGACGCGACCTCAAAGGCGGTCGACGCCGACGTGGCACTCGAACTGCCCCTTGTCGGGAGCGGCCCCGCCGGGTCTCCGCGGCTCGAGGATGACGGCACGACGACGCCGGAACACACCATGTCTCCTTCCGACGAGCGGTTCCCCACATGGACGGCGCCGTCGATAATCGTGGAACCTGCCGAGGTGGCTGACGTCGTCCTCGCGTTGACGACGGCCGACTCGACCGACGCCCTCTCGGAGCAGTCCGGAATCGTCCCGGCGTTCGATCTCAGGTTCGCCGCCCGCTCGGCCGAGATGGTGCTGGAACTGATCACCCGGGGTCGTTTCCTCCCCGGTCTCGAGCTCACGGGCGCCGGCTGGCAGGCCCGGTGGCGACCCCTGATCGACGGGCGCGACCGCGGCCGGATCGAGGCGCTCGCATGGGCGCTTCCACTGTCATTCATGGCCGCAGACGTGTACGAACCTGCTCACGGCCGGGCGACCACCAGACAAGAAAATCGGACACCTGACGAGATCCTGCGCAACTGCATGTGGAGCATCACCGACTCGCTGGCGCGGCGGTTCGCCACCCAACTCCCAATTGCGGTTCCGGTGTCCGGCGGTAAGAAGGGCCTTGCGAAGAGAGCGGGTGCAGTCGCGGCCTGGCTCGCTGCTCTCCGATCTCCCGACGGATCAGTCGAAGGTGACGCCGACGAGCTGCAATCTCTTTCGGAAGCGCTCGTCGCGTGGCACGCCACCGTGAACACGGAATCAGAGCCTGTACGAACCTGCTTCCGCATAATTCCGCCCCTCGACGAGGCCGACGAGGACGCGGGGGAAGATTCCGCTCAGGCCGGCAAAAGACGCCCGGCCGCACGACGAAAGGTCTCTGGCGACTGGCAGATCGAGTTCGCCCTTCAGGCGGTAGACGATCCGAGCCTTCTCGTCACCGCCGAGACCGTCTGGGAAGACGGTCCGGAACTGGCCGCGCTGGAACGTCATGCCGAGCATCCGGACGAGCACCTGCTCCGTGGGCTGGGTCGAGCGGCGCGGCTCGTGCCCTCGATCGGGTCCGCTCTTGTCACCGCCATGCCCGTCGCGCAGGCCACCGACGCGACGGGCGCGCTCGAGTTCCTCCGCGACAGTGCTCCGGTCCTCGAACAGGCCGGGTTCGGAGTGTTGGCTCCACCGTGGTGGCGGTCTTCGAGGAGGCGGGTGGGTCTCCGGCTCAAGGCCCGCACCCCCTCGGTTGCCCCGGCCTCGACCACATCGACGATCGGGCTCGACGAGTTGTGCAAGGTCGAGTGGGAGGCCGTGCTCGGCGACGACAAGATCGGACTCACCGAGCTGCGCCATCTCGCCCGGCTCAAGCAACCCCTGGTCCGGATCCGGGGTCAGTGGGTGGAGCTGCGCGAGGGTGACATCGCGGCTGCCATCGCCGCTGTGGACCGCAAGGCGCGCGGTCCCGATCAGATGTCCGCCGGCGAGGTCGCCCGGATCGCTATCGGAATAGAGCCCGTTACTGGCGATCTGCCCGTCGCTGCGGTCGAAGCCGACGGATGGCTCGGAGACCTGCTTGCAGGTGCCGAGGACCGACGACTTCAGGCGCGCCCCACCCCCGACGGGTTCGTCGGAGAGCTGAGGCCATACCAGGAGCGGGGCCTCGGGTGGCTCGCGTTTCTCGGCGATCTCGGCCTCGGGCGCATGCCTCGCGGACGACATGGGGCTCGGAAAGACAGCGCAGCTCCTCGCTCTGCTTCTGGAGCAGCGCTCCCGGTCGAAAAGCCCGACACTCGTGCTGTGTCCCATGTCCCTGGTGGGCAACTGGCAGCGAGAGGCGGCGCGGTTCACGCCGGGACTGTCCGTTTACGTTCACCACGGGCAGAACCGGCTCGAGGGGAAGGCCTTCACACGCAACGCCCGCAAGGCGGATCTGGTGCTCTCGACCTACGGTCTTGCCGCCCGTGACCGCGAGCTGCTCGCCACAATCAACTGGAACCGGCTCGTCCTCGACGAAGCGCAGCAGATAAAGAACAGCGCGGCACGGACTACCCAGAGCGTACGGGCGATCCCTGCGGAACGCCGGATCGCCATGACCGGGACACCCGTTGAGAACCGGCTAAGCGAATTGTGGTCGATCATGCAGTTCCTCAATCCAGGTCTGCTCGGCTCCGAGAAGGGATTCCGCGAACGCTTCGCCATTCCTATCGAGCGCGACGGCGACGACGAGGTGGCGGAGAAGCTCCGTCGCATCACGGGGCCATTCGTGCTCCGCCGTTTGAAGACCGACCATTCGATCATCGTGGACTTGCCCGACAAGCTCGAGATGAAGGAGTTCTGCACTCTCACGCGCGAGCAGGCCAGCCTCTACCAGGCGGTCGTCGACGACATGCTGGCGAGGATCGACGAAGCGGAGGGCATCGAGCGCCGAGGCCTGGTTCTCGCGACGATGATGAAGCTCAAGCAGGTGTGCAACCATCCGGCGCATTTCCTCGCCGACGGATCTGCGCTCCCGGGCCGGTCGGGCAAACTGACCCGGCTCACGGACTTGCTCGAAGAGGCGGTGTCCGAAGGGGACCGGGCGCTTGTCTTCACGCAGTTCACCGAGATGGGCAACCTGCTCGAGCGGCACCTCCGACGGCATCTCGGCTGCGACGTGATGTGGTTGCACGGCGGAGTGACCAAGAAGAAGCGCGACGACATGGTCGAGCGTTTCCAGACCACGGATGGCCCCGGCGTCTTTCTCTTGTCGCTCAAGGCGGGCGGGACAGGCCTCAACCTGACCGCAGCCACCCATGTGGTCCACTTCGACCGGTGGTGGAACCCGGCAGTCGAGGACCAGGCGACCGACAGGGCCTTCCGGATCGGCCAGAAGCACAACGTGCAGGTCAGGAAGTTCGTATGCGGGGGCACGCTCGAGGAACGCATCGACGCGATGATCGAGACCAAAAGAGCGCTGGCGGAAAGGATCGTCGGAAAAGGCGAGGGCTGGATCACCGAGATGTCGACCGATCAGATCCGCGAGGTTGTCGCCTTGTCGGCAGACGCTCTGGGGGACGACTGATGCCACCGCGCCGGCCGACGAGCAGGAATCCGGATAGGCGTGGCGGTTGGTGGCCTCCGCCGTCGAAACCGATTCCGGTAGAAGGTGGCCTGCTCGCGCGGAGTCAGCGCGGGCGCATCGGCGACACCTGGTGGTCGCAGCGCTTCATCGCGGTCCTCGAGTCGGTCGGCATCGGAGGGCGGCTCGACCGGGGCAAGCGGTACGCCCGGACGGGCCAGGTGATCAGGATGGACATAGGGCCCGGCATTGTCACGGCTTCTGTGCAGGGCTCGAGGGCGACGCCCTACGCCCTGTCGATCAGGACAAAGGTGCTCACCGCTCGCGAGTGGGATGCGGCCGAAGCGGTGATGGAGTCGAGTGCCATCTTCATGGCCTCGCTCCTCGCCGGCGACATGCCCGAGGAGATCGAAGAGGCCTTTGCGGGATCATTCGGGACTCTGTTTCCGGCCTCGGCGCGGGCGTTCGACTCGGAGTGTTCGTGTCCCGACTGGGAGAACCCCTGCAAACACATCGCCGCCGTCTATTTTCTGCTCGCTGAAGCGTTCGACGACGATCCGTTTCTCATTTTCGCGTGGCGTGGACGAAGCAAGGCGGAGCTTCTCGCCAATCTCCGTGCGCGCAGGCGAGGCTCGAACCTGTCTCGCAGTTCACCAACCCGTCGGTCCCCGGATCCAGCTGCGACATCCCACGCGGGACCGTTTGGTTGGCCCGAGCCCGATCCGGACCGGACTCACGCTCGATCACTGGTCGAGCCGGCATCACTGTGGGGACGCAACGAGGACCTTGAGGCGATAGAGACCCGACCGCGGTTGGCAGTGGCTCCCGACCTTGTCCTTCGCCAACTCGACCCGGCTCCCCTCTCTTCCGACGGGCCATTGATCACCGAAGCGCTCCGGCCCTTCTATGAGGCCATGACAAAGGGCGCTGCCGCACTGGCGCTTGGCGAAGATAGAGCGGAGCTCTAGGGAATGGAAGAGATCGACGACGGCGAGACCATCTGGCGATTCGACACGGAATTCCTCGAGTCGAACTGGACTTGTATTTGGGGACGCGGCTGCAAAGGAATCGCGCCCGAGCCGGCCGAACAGCTCGGCCTGGGATGCTGCTCTGTCGGGGCCGACCTGGGCGATGACGACGAAGCTAGGAACATCGCAGCCCTCTCCGCCACATTGGAGCCCGAATGCTTCGAGCGTCACACCGAAGCCATCGAGGGCGGCATCTTCAGCGATGCTTCCCGAAGGCACACTCGGGTAATCGATGGCGCCTGCATCTTCCTCAACCGCCCCGGATTCACCGGCGGCGCCGGCTGCGCACTACACCTGGCAGCCATCGAGGCGAACGAGTCGCCGATCGACTGGAAGCCATCTGTTTGCTGGCAGTTGCCGATCAAGGTGGACTGGACGGAAGGACCAGAAGGCACCGAGGTGGCGACAGTGCACCGCTGGACACGCCGCGACTGGGGCGCCGAAGGCGAAACCATGGCTTGGTGTTGCACAGAAGGCACGCTGGCTTACGTGGGCGATCGTCCGGTGATCGACTCCCTGGGAGCCGAGTTGGAGTCGGTCGTCGGAACGAACGTCTTCGTCGAATTAAGGCGCCGGATGGCCAATGAATCGCCAAACCTCGTTTCTCCACCGAACGAAGGCGATGAGAGCTAGCCGTCCCGCTTCCAAAGACTAAGGGTCGTCACCCGCAGCGCGCAGTTCGTCGCTTCTTACGTAGTTTGGGCCTTTCTCAAGGCTTGCAGGTGGGACACCTGTCAGGCCGACCTCCAATAAGGGCCGAGCCCAATTCGTCGACTAGCTCCTTGTTTTCCGCGCACAACGTCGTGTACAACCCGTGTAGCTCTTCACCTTTGGATTATTCAGGTGCCAACATGGGTAGCGCTCAGTCGGTGACGTTTTCGATCCCGGCACTGACGAGGTGCCGCACCCGAGCGACGGATTCATCGAGGTCCGACAGGTGGCGCTCAATCGCACCGTCGGGAGTGAGGAATAGAAACGTCACCCTGACGACCGGCTCGGCGGTCGACGCACCGATCGTCAGCGCGTACGACGCCCCCTGGATCCGGTATCCCTCGACCCGGCGGTCAAGCTCGTCGGGATCAGAGGTGGCGGCGGTCTTGTGGTCGACCACGACTAGTCCGTCGGGTCCCCGGTAGAGCAGGTCGATGTACCCCTCGAGCAGTCGCCCGTCGACGGGAGTGCACGCGTAGACCTCGCGCCAATGCGGGAAGCGAGCGGCCTCCTTCACCGACGGGGAATCGAGCGCGGCTGCCACCAGCCTTCTGACATCCTCCTCACGACCCGGCACGGCCTCGGCCTCGCACTGGGCTGCGACCGCTTCATCGAGCCCGACGCCCGTCGCCAGGTCGATCGTCTGCAGGACACCGTGGACCGCCCGACCGATCGAAGTGCCGTAACGGCCCTTCAGCCAAGGCGGAAGATCGATGTCGCGTGGCCGTTTCTGCAGGCCGGGATCCGGTTCGCCCTCGCTATCGAAAGAGCCCTCGTCCGTGAGAGCCGTAGCCGCCACGGCGGCAGGGCGAGAGGCTCGAGAAAGCGCCTCACTCAGTTCGGATTCCCACAGCTCTAGCGGCATTGGAGGGGCGGGCGGCGTGAGGACCAAAGGTGGAAGCTGGTCGACCGGCAGAGCGCCATCGGGAAGGTCGCCGAGGAGGTCGTCCATCCCGAGAACAAGGAGCTCGGCGTTCGTGCGCTTCGGCGCCGGAGGGTCGGCCGCTCGCACCCTCCTGTGCAACGAGACAACCAGATGGTCGCGGGCACGCGTGCACGCGACGTACAACAGGCGAATGCGCTCGTGGAAGTTCATCTGCTCGTCGATGGGCTTCCATGCCTCGTACTCCTCGGTCTCGACCTTGCTTCCGAACTTGTAACCGACCGTCCCGGTCGGGGGGAACACAACTTGAACCGGTGCACGATGGGCCTGTGCGGCCGTGGACATTCCCGACACGATCGTGATCGGGAACTCGAGCCCCTTGGCGCTGTGGATCGTCATGATGCGTACTGCGTCGTCATCGGTCTCGGGCAGGATCGACTCTGCGACCCGCACACCCTCTTCTGTCTGCAGGTTGACCCAGCGCAGGTACTGGCGCAGATTCCCTCCGGTGGCATCACTCCACTCCCGCGCCTGGTCGATGACGAAGCGCAATCTCCTCCAAACGTCTCGTGGCCTGCCTTCGGCGTATCCGAGCTCCATTGCCCGCCGATCGCGCGAGATCCGATCGAACAGCTCTGACGGAGCGAGCCAGGAACGCTGGACATAGAGCGAGTGCAGGTAGACGAGGGCGGCCCGTACCGGATCGTCCGGGGGAACCGTGTCGGGCTGGTCGGCGAGGTAACTCCACCTACCTCCCCTCTCAACCTTGAACCGGAAGAGATCGTCATCGCCGCACGCGAGCAGCGGCGTCCGCAGCGCCGAGACGGTGAGGAGATAGTTCGTGGGATCGTCGAGGGCGCGCAGCACCATCAGCAGGTCCCGGACCGCTCGGCTCGAGTAGACGAGCGAGCTCGACTCGGCTCGGAACGGGATGGCGGCTCCGTCGAACGCATCCTCGAGAAATGGCAGCGACGTACGGGCGGGCACCAGCACCGTTATGTCGCCCAGGCACGCGGGTCGCCAGCCACCCGACCCGTCGTCGACATCCCACCCCTCGTCGATCGCTCGGGCCACCGTGGCAGCCACTTCGCCGGCCTCGGCCGCTCGCATGTCATCAGCTGTCGTTCCCTTCGGATGCTCGACTCTCCCGAGTACCGAAACGGGTGGCCCCGTCCGCGGCGCGGGGCGGGTCGGCTGCAGAGGGAGGTAGTCAGCCTGGGACGGCACTGTCGTCTCTACGTCGTCGGGGATCTCCATCAGAGCGGCGAAAGTCGTGTTGACCCACTCGATAACCGGACGGACGGTCCGGAAGTTCGCCGTCAGCTCGACAGTGCCGGCCCCCTCTGTACCGAAACGTTCCCTGGTCGCCAGAAACGTCGAGATGTCGGCTCGGCGGAATCGGTAGATCGACTGCTTCGGGTCGCCGACGACGAAGAGGTGACCCGGTGTCACGGGGACCTCCTCCCAGAGTTGCGTGCCCGCCGACTCACTTGTCGGGTCGGCAGCCGCGATGCGAACGGCTAGTTCGATCTGGATGGGATCGGTGTCCTGAAACTCGTCGAGAAGCAGGCGCTGGTATCGCTCGTGAAGCGTCGCCCTCACTGCCGGCCCGTGTTTCGGGTCTCGGAGCAGAGCTCGGGCCAACACGAGAAGGTCGTGGAACTCGAGCTGTCCGGCGCGCTTGCGGTCGTCGGCTGCTTGAAGTGTGAACCGTCGGATGGCGGTGCCAATCCGCTTCGCGCACCCGTTGGCCACCAGGGCGCACACGTCCGTCAAGCCCTCGCCGGCCTCCTTCACGCGCGCTCTGAAATCTTTGAGATTGCAGTTGTACGAGGCCTGGTGACCGATGTTGCCCACGCTGAAGCTCGGCATCGGCTCGGCGGGTGACTTACTGATGGCGTCGAGCAGGTCGAGCTCGTCTGTGATCTCCGCCAGCTCGTCCATGCGAGCGGCGATCTCGTCGAGTCGGACCCGGAGCTTGTCGTCTGCTTCCTTGCATGGCTCGGAACAAACCTTTCGGACGGCCGCCAGCGCCGCAGGGAACAGCGAGAGAGCGGAAGGTGTCTCAGGAGCGACTGGAGGAACCCTCTCCTCGACCAGGTCCCAGTTGTCGTCGAAGGCTTCTGCGAGCAAGCGGAGCGAATCGGCTTTGATGCCCGAGGCCACCAACAAAAGGATCGTGCGTTCCAGGTCCGCGTCGGCGAAGAGATCGTCGCGGAACATCCTCCAGCGGCGCTCGAACGCCACCTTGGAGCTGACCTCGTCGAGCACCTCGACACGTGGGGGAAGGCCGGCCTCGATCGGATGTTCGGAGAGCAGCCTTTGGGCGAAGGAGTGCAGGGTGCCGATCGCGGCACCGTCGAGCTGGTCAAGAGCGAGTCGACAGCGTGCGGCGTCTTGGCCTCCGGGATAGGCGGCAGCACGCTTGTCGAGCTCACTTCGGATGCGGTCCCTGAGCTCGGCACCCGCCTTCTCGGTGAAGGTGATGGCGGCGATGTTCCGCAGCTCGGCTTCGCCACCCGTCACGAGTGCGAGCACCCGATCGACGAGAGCGGAGGTCTTTCCCGAGCCGGCGCCCGCCTCGACGAACAATGTCGTATCGAGGTCCTCCGTTATCCGATCACGGGCTTCCTGATCGGGGGGAACTGACCGGGTCAGGCACTTGGGACCTCTTCGGTCTGGTCATCGAGGTCGATAAGCGCCGGCGGCTCCACCAAATTTCGGAAGAGGGCAAGACCCAGGTCGGACTGCTTGCGATCGAGCCGGCTACGCAGGTCGGTCACTCCGAGGCCGTCGGGATCGCAGAAGACGCACTCCACCCGCGTCGAAGTACTGCTTGCCGTGGGGTGATTGGGAAACACGCCGGCCTCGATACCGGCGACGATCATGCCGACCGTCTTGCCCACCCGGGCGAGTACGTCCGGTGTGACCGAGTATCCGACGCGCTTGAATCGACCCTTCGCCGAGACGAACCAGTACTGGGCTATGACATCGGCGTCCGGAGTGCCCATGAGCAGGCGCGCGGCCTGCCCGTACACGGCCAGTTGCAACCGACGTCCCAGATCATCCGGATTGTCTTCGCTCAGCTTCAAATAGTCGTCAGGCCGGCCAGTCTTGTAATCGACGACCTGGATGGTTCCGTCGGCGCCGACATCGACGCGGTCGGCATAGCCATGGAAGTCGACGCTTCGCCCGTCGGGAAGGCTCAACGAGACCGGGCCGAGCTCGGAATCAGAGAAACCGAAGGACAGCTCGGCCGCTACGGGCCACGTGCCGCTCTCGATGCGGTGGGCGCTGTCCAGCTTCAGGAAGCGCTCGAGGTCGGCGACGATGAGCTTCTTGTCGTGCTGCCAGAACACGGGCCTACCGGTGAGGCCGTGGGACTCGAAGTGGTTGCAGACCCGCTCTGCGATCTCGGCCATCAGGGCCCGATCGGACTGGGACCATGGTCGCGGCGGCCTCAGGTCATCGACAGGGTGTCGGGCGAGAATCTCCCTGATGAATTCCTCCAGCGCCTGATGGATGAGCGTTCCCCAGTCGCGAGGCGATATCTGCAGTTGGTCCTCGGGGCTCTCGACCTCGTCAACACGGAGCACATTGCGGAGTAGGTAGGCGAACGGGCAGGCGGCCCAACCCTCGAGCCTGGTAGCCGAGGCGAGGAACTCGGCCGGTGACGGAACAGCGAGGCCGGCAAGGTTCCCGTCGAATCGGGTGAAGCGATCACTGAGCCGTGCCCTCACCACCTCGGATCCGGACTGCAGCGTCGCGTCGCCGATGGCATCGACAGATGATCTGTCGAGTCGCGGCGTGCCCTGGGCCATGAGGGCTCGCAGGCGGTGCTCCTGTGCGCTCGCCGGGAAGTCCATCCTTCGAAGACCGCCGTCGAAGGATGCGACGTGCTTCAGCCATGGCCGCTCGGCACCGAGAAGCTTCTCGGACGACCAGTCCTCACCGTCGATGGCACTCGCTATCTGCAGTATCCAGCGCGAGGGCACCCGTTGGATGTTGCGTCGCAGATCGCCACGCGGCACGCAGAGCACCTGGTGTGAAGCGCCGGCAAGTGCGGCGAGCAGCTGTCGGTGCTGACGTTCGACGCGCCCGGAGCGAAGTGGAAGCTCGCCGGCGGCGGCCTCGCGCTCGTCGTCCGGCAGAGAGCGAGTCGTCATGCGTCGGTGATGGGCACAGCCCTTCTGCAAGCCCGAGCACAATAACCAGGTCGAGGTCGAGGCCGACCCCCATATCGATCGAGCCGACCAGGACTCCATCGCCCATGCGCCCCACCCGGCCGAGGTCGGATTCGAGCTCGAGCTCGAGGGTGCGGGTGAAAACGTCGAGCGAGACCGATTCCTCGACGCTGTCGAGGCAGGCGAGCCGGTCGAGAGCGCGCTCCACCCGCTCGGCGGCCTTTTGCTCGGCGAGCGGCCATCTCGTCCGGTGCCTCTCGCCGCCGAGCAGCTCGTCGAGGTGGCGACGAGCCCAGGCGGCGGTTTCTCCCCATGTGGCGCGTCGATCCTTCGCCTCTGTCAGGTCGTCGATGAGGCTCAGAACGAACTCGCGGAGGCCCCGCGCCTGCTCGGCTTTCTGTCGATAGCTTTCGGACCGCCAAGGCGGCGCGTCAGGATCTGCTTCGGCCCTGCTCGCCTCGCCGTCGAGGTCAACGCCAAGCGTCGCGAGGAACTGGTCCCAGTGAGCGCGGCCGGACACGACTCCGGCCTCCCGAGACAATCGTTCCCAGGCGGTGACCGAGATGACATGCCCCTGAGTCCGGAGGGGGGCGCCTGCCAGCCAGGCGAACACGTCCTCGCGCCGGAAGTCGCCCTCGGGGAGCGCCGGCATCTGGAGCAGGGTGCGGCCCGCCACCCGCGCCGTGAGAGGCATGACGGCGGCGCCGTTGAAACGTATGCCGGCCGCGGTCAGCTGCTCGTGCGCCAATCGGGCGTACGGTTCGGGGCTCGTGTGCAAAATGGCGATCCGGTCCAGTGGCGTGCCGGTGCGGGTGGCATCGATGACGGCGCGGACGGCTTCTCGGACTTCTTCGTCGCAATCGGAGGCCGTGATGATGCGCGTCCTGTCTGCACCGACCACCGACAACGGGTCCGGATGATCTGGGCCGGCACCGGTCTCGGTCCCGGTGAGGCGCCGGACCGACGTGGCAACCTCGGCATCTGCAGCTGCATCACCCGTAGTCCCGGCGAGAACCACGGCCTCGCCTCGCTCAGCGACGGCCCTCAAGAGCTTTGCTCCGTGCAGCGATAGGCGCTCCGGCAGATAGACGATGACTGATCCAAGGCCGCTTATCGCTGACTCGTCGGTGCTCAGGACCTGCATTGCCGCGTCTATCAGGTCCTCTTCGTCGTACCACTCAGGCTCGAGACGCAACCGGGCCATTCGGTGCAGACGGACAACATCGGCGGCTCGTGCACTTCTTCCTGCGAGCGAATCGAGTGCTGCCAGCGAAAGGTCGCGAAGCTCGCGGTAGGCGGCTACCAATGCGGATTCCGTGGCCGCATGGTCCGCCACAGGAGCGAATATCCCAGGCTCTTCGGCCAGTGCGGCTCGGAACGCAGCAGCGATGACCGGCGTCGAGACAGGCCGCCGGCGGACTCCAGCCAGTCTCGATGACCCAAGAAGCTCCGCCATGCGGTACACCGTGACGAAGGAGACGGCGGCTATGCCGATCCCCCGGTTGCAAACCGGCCCGAGTGCGCCCGTCCCCAACAGCCGTCGGGTCGCCACGCCAACGTAGTTCGAGGGAACTACGACTGTAACTGGAGAGAGCGGCTCGTCGCCC